>NZ_CP034413.3:0-2400000 GCF_005121165.3 Dysosmobacter welbionis
ATGCGTGAGATCCTGTTGACATCTTCCGTGCTGATCCTGGCGGTCCTGCTGTTGCGGCGGGCCTTCCGGGACCGGATTTCCCGCCGGGCCCAGTATGTCCTGTGGGCGCTGGTGCTGGTGCGGCTGCTGGTGCCGGTGAGCCTGCCGGGAGCGGACTTCTCCGTCCTGTCGGCGGCGGAGCCGGTGGGCCGGACAGTGACGGAACGGCTGGAACAGCGGGAAATTTACAGAGTGCCGCTGGCCCCCTCTCCCATGGGGACAGCGCCCCAGGTCACATCCCCCGCACCTCAGATAGAGGGAGGCGGCTCCCCCTCGGGGGAGGCGGCCGCGCCCTCCGGCGGGGAGGAAGCCTTTTCTTACCCGGTCATCCGGGAGCGGGTGGTGACGGCGGCGGACCTGCTGACGGTCCTCTGGCTGATCGGCATCGCCGCCATGGCGGTGTGGTTTCTGGTGACCAACCTGCGCTTCTGGCAAAAGCTCCGGAGGACGAGGGCGCCCTATGCCGCGGAGAACTGCAGGTATCCCGTCTATCTGGTGGAGGCAGGTCTCCCCTCCCCCTGCCTGTTCGGGCTGTTCCGGCCCGCCATTTATCTTACCCCCGCCGTTGTCACCTCTCCGGAGCGGCTGCGGCATGTGCTGGCCCATGAGACCGCCCACGCCCGCCATCTGGACCCGTTGTGGTCGCTGCTGCGGAGCGTGTGCCTCGCGGTGTACTGGTTCGACCCTCTGGTGTGGATCGCCGCCGCCGTCTCCAAGGCCGACGGGGAGCTGGCCTGCGACGAGGCCGCCATCCAGGCCCTGGGAGAGGGCGAACGCATCCCCTACGGCAAAACGCTGCTGTCCCTGATTCCGGTGCGGACGGGTCCCGGCTCTCCCCTGCTGTCCGCCACCACCATGACGGCAGATAAGCGGCAGCTGAAGGACCGGATCACCCGCATCGCCCAGGGACAACAGACCCGGGCAGCGGCTTTGTTTCTGGTTCTGGCGCTGGCAGCGGGCGTCTGCGCCGTCACCTTCACCGGGGCCAAGGCGGATGGGGAAACCGGCGGTGTCCGCTCCCTCACCGGCGACGAGCTGGCGTATTTTAATGAGGAGTTCTTCAATCAGGAGGGTACTTACAGCATCCGCAACCAATTTTTGAACTCCCTGTACGAGAAGCCGGAGGACATCGACCTCTTTGAGCTGTTCTATTGCGGCACGGGGATCGACGCGCCTATGACCGATGAGGAGCTGCGGCAGGTGGGCAGCTTTGACACCGCAGGGGAGCTGATCTGCCCTGTGGACAAGATGTCCGTGGAGGCCATCAACCAGGTGCTGCTGGAGAACACCGGCCTCACGCTGGAGGAGACGGGGCGGATCGGGATGGACTACTTCCAGTACCTCCCGGAGTATGATGCCTACTATCACAGCCACGGGGATACCAACTACTTCTCGGGCGTCAACATCACTGCCGGGGAGCGGGTGGGCGATACCATCCGGCTCTACTACGACGACACGTTCCATGTTGACGGCTGGAAGTGCGTGACACTGGAAGAACAGGCCGACGGCTCCTACTGGTTTGTCTCCAACCAGCCCAGTGAGCGGCCCGCCATCCCTACCGTGTACCCGGAGGGGAGCCGGTGCTGACCATTCCGCTGACAGACCTCACACCCTATGAGCCGGAGACCATGGAGGCCATTCGGCACCGGAATGACTGCGCCGAGCGTGGCACTGGCTATATCATGCACACCGAGGACGGCGATGAACTCTCTGTCCGCACCTATCTCTCCACCGACGGCAATCTCTACGCCGCCGTGATTTATGACGAGGCGGCGGGCCGGGACGGGATGCGCACATGGGATGTGGGCTGCTTCTTCACCTTCCCGGAGCATAACACGCTGAGTTACAGCGATTCCGGCGGCTACGCCGTCTCCATGGACTCCTTCTCCGATCTGTTCGGCCATGATGGGCTGGTCATCCGTTACTCCGGCGAGCTGGACGAACATACAGGCGCCACCTTCCACGACTATTACTATTTCGACACCGAGGGAAATCCCGTCCTCCTGGCCCGGGTCTACGGTGACACCGCCCAGTTCGACCTGGATGGCAACGGCGCAGACGAGTTGTGTGCCTCTTCGGCAAACACCGCACAGATCTTTTTCCAGCGGGATGGGCGGATCTATGAGGCGGACATCGACGAGGATTTGAAACAGGCTTGGCCGGACGCGGAGTACTTGAGCTTCAACCGTTGGGACGTGAGCCGCCGGAATCTGGCCCTGTGGGCATTCGTCCCCATTCCCGACAGTCCCCAGGACGGCACCGCCGACCGGTGGCTGTACTTTGATGGAGAAAACCTGCTGGTGTACCGGGACGGCCGTGCCACGGCGGACCACTTGATGGAGGGCGCGGAAGCGCCGGAGGACGTAATGGCGGTCCTGCGGGACTACGTGCAGGAGCAGTACACCGGCGACCATGAGGGGTTGCTGTTCGTGGAGGGCGGCGACTTTGTCCCCGCCCCGCTGGAATATGACGACTGGCGGATTGAGTCCATCGAGGGCCCCTCCTATGTATCCGTGGGCGGCCTGGATTTTGCCATCTGGAGCATGAACTATGAACTGCACACCACCACGCCGGAGAGCGTCATTTTGGCCGGCGGAACGTACATGACCGAGGACTGCTGGGTCAGCCCCGGTTACCCCGGGTGTGACTACTTCTACTTCCAACTGGACGAGGGCGGAACCCGCACCTATCTGTATCACCGCATGGAGAACGACTGCGTCCCCGGAACAGAGCTGTTTTTCTCAGGCATGGCCTACCAGCTCCGGGAGATGGGGCTGCTGTCCTTCTATGACCTGACGGGGCGGGAGCTGCTGGATATCAGCTGCAGTCAGCCAGTCCACTTCTTCAACACGCTGTCGGAGACGAACCTCTCGGAGCAGTCCCAGGCCCTTGCCGCCATGGCGGCCTGTGTCGCCGCCGGAGACGATCCCGGCACTCAGGAGATCTATGACAGCATTGCCCATTATATGGAAATCTTCTCCGATGATCTGACAGACGGCGGTCGGGCCGCGTGGCAGGCGCTCCAGTCTGCCCTGTCCATCTGGACAGCGGCGGGAGATGGCACGGTCTATGAGAGCGGCGGCCTCTCCCTGTGGGTGCCGGAGGGCTGGGCAGACATGGCGGCGGTCACCGCTGAGGACGCTGTCTGGTTCGGAGAATCTGTGCCGGGGTTCGACGTCTATGAGCGACTTGCCCACATATCAAATCCCGATACAGGTCTGGTCTGGAATGTCCGGGCCCTCACCCGTGCCCAGTTCCAGGCCGCCTTTGGGGACGCGGACTGGTCGGAGATTTTAGGGGCTTCCAGCTATGTGATCGGCTCTGACGACGCCTACATCTATCTGCTCTCCACCCCCACGGACGTGCAGTTCCTGGTGGAGGACCCCACCAGTATGGCCCAGTATGAGCTGCTGCGGAATCAGTCCCAGACGGTAATCGAGGGCTTCTTCTTCCGCAACGGTATCACCCCCAACCCGGACTGCCCGGACGCCGACGGGTGCTATGTGGGCCCCGAAGCTTCGGGGCGGCCGGAGGTGAACGAGGCGGCCAAGGCTGCTGTTCAGGCGGCGATGGACGGGATTTTGGCCCCCGGTGCCTTCTCCCTGACCCTCTCCCCCGCCCCTGGTGGGTCCGGCGGCGGAAGCTATATACTGCCGCTGGATATGGCGGCGGCCATCTCCCGGATGCCGGAGAATTTCCTCTGGTACCCCGCGGAGGCGGGCTCGCCCCCGGCGGGCCTGGCCTCCCTGACCCTCACCGCAGAGGACGGCAGCGCCGCCCTCCAGTGCTGGGAGGGCAGCTCCCTGGTCCGCTGCACCCGGAGCGGCGTGACACAGTGGTTCTACGCCCCGCCGGTGACGGCGGACGCAGTCTTCAACGGCACGGTCTTTGCAGCCTTGCGCCAGATTTATGACGAAGTAGAATGGGAGGCCCTGCGGGAGGGCATCATCATCCCGGACCGGGGACAGAGCCATCTGGAGATCGCCCAGGCCTGGGCCGATGCGGATACGCAGCCCGCCCTGGAGGTCACAGACGGCAGCATCTTCGCCTGCACCTATGTGCGGACTGTGGCCGATGTGGATAGCTGGGCAGATATGCCGGAGACCTCCTATCCGGAGCAATCGGAGGGGCACGAGCGGTTCTGGTTCTCCTACCGGCGCATCTTTGTACCGGAGAATGAGGCGGCCCGCAGCTGGCAGATGGCCGGCAACACCGTGGAGTACGACGGCAGGTACGGCGAGGCCCCGGAGGGCGCCTATGAGAATTTCCAGGTGGGGTCCTCTACCTGACGGATGAGGGCTGGCGGTGCGACGGCACCGGCACCGGCCCGTGAATTCGGATCAAAAAAGAGAGCGGCCGAAACTCCGGCCGCTCTTTTCTGCGCTCACTGGGCCAGGAACACCAGGTTCCGGTCCGTGATGAAGTTGGGGATACTATACACGACGCAGATGGCGTCGATGCCGTTCTCCGCCGCGTACTGGGCGGGGGGCATCCGGTAATACCGCGGGTCCAGCAGGTGGACCTCGGCAAAGCTCTGGGCCAGGAAGGGTGCCAGGGCGTCGGAGTAGGAATCCCGGATCAGCAGGAGCTTGCCGCCGTCTCGGGCGTTCTCATTCTGGATGACGCACAGGGGTTGGTTGCCGCCCAGGAAGGAGGCGTATTTGTCCTTCTCGGTCAAATAGCTCCGGTCGTACAGTATGCCGGGTTCCGGAGAGCCGGTGCGCCAGGAGGTGACCATGAGGCCGTCCTCTTTGACCCAGAATTCCATGGTGTCCGGCGTCAGCCAGTGGATGCCGGACTGGGAGTACAGCGTGCCATTGAAGCTGGTACTGGCAATCTCTGGTGTAAAGCTTTCCTGCTTTAATGATTCTCTTCCCAGGACTTCCAGCAGAGCATTGGCCCCATAGAAGGCCCCGAGGGACGTCCAGTGGTGGTCTGTGCGGTAGAAGATGGGCTCGTCGGCGTGAGCGGTCAGGGCGGCGGAGAAGTCGATCATGGGCAGCCCCAGGCCCGCCGCCTGGGAGAGGTAAGCGTTCTGGTCCCAGGACTCCGCGCCCTCCGGCAGTTTGTCCCGCCACACCTCCGCCGCGGAGGGGATCAGCCCCAGATACATGGGGATGTCCGACTTCTCCGCCAGCTGGGAGACGTAATTCAGGTTCGCCTTCTCCAGGCCGTCCGCAGGGGCGTCCACCTTGGAGATCAATGTTTCGCCTTCACAGAGATAGATGTTGTTGAACAGCCGTTTGCCGATCAGCTGCTCCGTCCGGGCCTTCAGGCCCGTCCACTGGTCCCGCAGGGGAAACTGGTCCTGGACGTAGGCCTCCACGTCCTCCATATAGCTGCCGTCCAGCACGCTGGACAGAGTCAGTGCCGGCCGCTGCTGGAGGGTGCGGTTCTCCACGTCGGACCGCTCCCGGTCCGGCAGGAGCATCTGCCACACCATCAGCCCCCCAGAAAGAGGCAGAACACCGCTGTGAGAAATCTTGCGTATCGTTTGGACAAGGTCTCTGCCTCCTCTCAGAACCGGAAATACAGGAAGGGGTTGTAGCTGCCGTCCACCAGATAGGCCGTGCAGACCACCAGGGAAAGGCCCATGAGCACCGGGGTGGCCAGCTGTTCTGCCTGCCGGGGCAGCTTCGCCCACAGCCGCTGGCCCAGAGCGGTGGAAGCCAGCACCAGTACCGCCAGTGTCACGGCGTAGCTCCGCAGCCGGAACAGGTCCGCCCCGCTCCAGAGCGGCGCACCGCCGAAACAGGCGGCAAGGTAGTCCCCGCACACGCCCAGGTCCACCATGGCAAAGAGGCCCCAGCCCACGAACACCACGATGAGGGTGTAGAGGTGCTTGAGGATCGCCGGGGTCTTCTCCAGTACGCCCCGAAGGACGTACCGCTCCAAGATCAGCCAGGCGGCGAAGTACAGTCCCCACAGGATGAAATTCCAGCTGGCCCCGTGCCAGAAGCCCGTGCAGAACCAGACGATCAGGAGGTTCCGGATGGTCCTGGCGGTGCCGCCCCGGTTGCCTCCCAGGGGGATATACAAATAGTCCCGGAACCAGGAGGTCAGGGACATGTGCCACCGCCGCCAGAAGGTGCCCACGGAGTCGGCGCAGTAGGGGTGGTCAAAGTTCTCGTTGAACCGGAAGCCGAAGATCCGCCCCAGGCCGATGGCCATGTCGGAGTAGCCGGAGAAATCGAAGTAGATCTGGAAGCCATAGGCGGCGAGGCCCAGCCAGCCCCCCAGCACCGTCAGCGTCCCGGCCCCCTGAGCGGCGAGGCAGTCCTCCCACAGGGCGCCGATGGAGTTGGCCAGCAGCACCTTCTTGGCAAGTCCCACGCAGAACCGCCGGGCCCCCAGAGCGAAGTTCTCCGACGTGTGGAGCCGGTGCCGCAGGTCCGCTGCCACCGTTTTGTACTGGACGATGGGTCCGGCGATCAGCTGGGGGAACATGGTGACGAAGGCGCCGAAGTCCACCATGTTGCGCTGGACCGGTGCGTCCTTCCGGTACACGTCGATGGTATAGCTCATGGTCTGGAAGGTATAGAAAGAGATGCCGATGGGCAGCGGGATGCCCAGCTGGGGCAGATCAATGCCCGGGATCAGGGACAGATTGGCTGCGATGAAGTCCCAGTACTTGAAAAAGCCCAGCAGAGCCAGGTTGAAGATCACCGACTGGGCCACGAACCACCGGGCCTTTTTGTCATCACTGCGGAACTTCTCCACCAGCAGACCGTGGGTGTAGTCGATGATGATGGAGAGGAACATGATGACAATGTACACCGGTTCTCCCCAGCCGTAGAAGAGCAGGCTCACCACCAGCAGCACGAAGTTCCGCCACCTCAGCGGCGAGAGAAAGTACACCAGCAGCGTCAGCGGCAGGTAGAGAAATAAAAATGTCAGGCTGCTGAAGACCACCGGCGCCCCTCCCCTCTTCTCCGTTTCACACAGCCAGCCGCGGCGGTGCCGCGGCTGGCTGCCTCCTTACGCAAAGAGCGCATTGAACTGCTCCGCGATCTCCTCCTGATGGTCTGCCGTGGCAATCATGGCCACATAGGTTCCATTCTGGACTACCTGTGCGTTGGACCAGGTCTCCATGGACTCCGGGTACCAGGCGCCGCCCTCTGCCTGGGCGTCCACCCGGTCCTGCAGGATGGAGGCGGCGGTGGCAGCGTCCTCCTCCGTCCCGCACTCCGCCAGCACGATCTCATTCACCACGGCGCTGATCATAGGGGCTTTGGCGATCAGCTGCTTGGTGGCCACATCGGCCAGGCCGGGATAGGAGCCCTCCAGCATGTCGCCCTCCAAGTTCATCATCATGATGTCCTCTTCGCCGCTGGAGGCGGCGTCCTCCGCCCAGCCGTACTCCTCCGCCAGGGTGTTGTAAAAGGCCGTCAGATCCACAGTCTTGTCCGTAGTCTTGCCGCCGCAGGCGGTCAGCAGGCCCATCGTCAGCAGCGCCGACAGCGCCAGGGTCAAAAATTTCTTCATGGTGTATTGATTTCCTTTCTGAATGTTCTCGGGGAATACAGACGGACCTCTCCGCTGAAAAGTTCCCTCTCACCGCCAGTATTTCCAATTTTTTTTCTTTTACCATCCCATCCGCCCTGCCCTTGCAATTCTCCGCCGGAGGCGGTATCATGGCTCTATCACAAGGAAAAAGGCGGGAGATCACAATGTACAGTTTCCGAAACGATTACAGCGAGGGCGCCCATCCCAAGGTCCTCCAGGCCCTGGCGGACACCAACCTCCGGCAGACCGTGGGCTACGGCATGGATCCCTGCTGCCAAGCCGCGGCGGATACCATCCGCCGCCTCTGCGCCGCGCCGGATGCGGCGGTTCACTTCCTGGTGGGCGGGACGCAGGTGAACCTCGTTACCATCGACGCGTTTCTGCAGTCCTATGAGGCGGTGGTTGCCGCCCAGACCGGCCACGTCAGCACCCATGAGACCGGCGCCATCGAGGCCACCGGACACAAGGTCTGCACCGTGGAGAGTCCCGACGGCAAGCTGACCCCAGCCCTGGTCGAGTCCGTTCTGGCGGGCCACAACGGCACGGAGCACATGGTGCTGCCCCGAATGGTGTACATCTCCGACACCACGGAGATCGGCACGGTCTACACCCGGGCGGAGCTGGCCGCCCTGCGGCAGTGCTGCGATGTTCACGGCCTGTTCCTCTATCTGGACGGCGCCCGGCTGGGCTCCGCCCTCACCTCCCCCGACAACGACCTGACATTGCCGGACCTGGCCGCCCTCACCCACGCCTTCACCATCGGCGGCACGAAAAACGGCGCCCTCTTCGGGGAGGCGCTGGTGCTCACCCGTCCCATGCCTCACTTCCGCTGGCACATGAAGCAGCGGGGCGCCGTGCTGGCCAAGGGCCGGCTGCTGGGACTCCAGTTCCAGGCCCTGCTGGAGGACGGGCTCTACTTCGACCTGGCCCGCCGCGCCAACGAGCTGGCCTTCCGGCTCCGGGACGGCGTCGCGGCCCTGGGATATCCCTTCCCGGTGGCCTCCCCCTCCAATCAGCAGTTCCCGGTACTGCCCAATGAGACGGTGGCAAAGCTCCAGGAGATGGGCTATGAATTTGAGACCGACCACCCGGTGGATGCGAACCACACCTGCATCCGTCTGGTGACCAGCTGGGCCACGCCGGAGACGGCGGTGGAGGACTTCCTCAGGGACCTGGCCGGGTGCTGAACATCCAAGGGACCGCCAAACAGGCGGTCCCTTTTTGTGTGGTGCTTCCCGCTCTGCTGGCCCATGGGAGCTGTCAAACTCTCTCGTGCTTTTGTTCGATTTCTGCTTGACAGAAACGTTTGTTCGAGTTACAATGCAATTAGAACAAAAGTTCGATCAAGGAGGTTTTTTCCATGAGCGGCTGGACTTTCTTTTTTATTCTGGTAGGCGTGGTCTTTCTGACCTCTCAGCTCTTCCGGGTCATCGACGCCATCGAGCGTCCCAACCGGCGGCATGACCGGCGGCGGACAGCCCTGCGGTGAGATGGACGTTCTGGAAAAGCTCACCATCCTGACGGACGCGGCCAAATACGATGCGGCCTGCACCTCCAGCGGTGGGAACCGGAGGGCCAAGGCGGGGTATATCGGCAATACCACCTCCTCTATCGCCGGGTGCTGCCACTCCTTCTCCGCCGACGGGCGATGCGTGACCCTTTTGAAGGTGCTGATGACCAACCGGTGCGTGTATGACTGCAAATACTGCGTCAACCGCCGCAGCAATGAGGCGAAGCGGGCCATGTTCACCCCGGAGGAGCTGGCGGACCTCACCATCCAGTTCTACCGCCGGAACTACATCGAGGGGCTGTTCCTCTCCTCCGGCGTGTACCGCTCCCCGGACTATACCACGGAACTGATGATCCGGGCGCTGCGGATCTTGCGGGAAGAGTACCGCTTCAACGGCTACATCCACGCCAAGGCCATCCCCGGCACGGCTCCGGAGCTGGTGGAGCAGATGGGGTTCCTGGCGGACCGGCTCAGCGTCAATATCGAGCTGCCGTCAGAGGCGGGACTTCGGACCCTGGCCCCGGACAAGACGAAGCAGGCCATCCTGGCTCCCATGGGGCAGATTCGGGTGCGGGGACAGCAGAGCCGGGAGGAGCTGGTGAAGTACCGCCACGCCCCCAGGTTCGCCCCTGCCGGGCAGAGCACCCAGCTGATCGTGGGGGCCACGGCGGACACGGACTTCCACATCCTGCGGCTGACCCAGGGGCTGTATGACCGCTACCAACTCAAACGGGTGTTCTACTCCGCCTACGTGCCGGTGGTGGAGCACGCCCTGTTGCCCGCCAAGGACACGAAGCCGCCCCTGCTGCGGGAGCACCGGCTGTATCAGGCGGACTGGCTGCTGCGGTTTTACGGCTTCCGGGCGGAGGAGCTGCTGGATGCAAGCCATCCGGACTTCAACCCCCAGGTGGATCCCAAGTGCAGTTGGGCCCTCCGGCACCTGGACTTCTTCCCGGTGGAGGTGAACCGGGCGGACTACGAGGCCCTGCTGCGGATCCCCGGCGTGGGCGTGGTCTCCGCCAAGCGCATTCTGGTGTCCCGCCGGGCCCGGAAGCTGCGGATCGAGGATCTGCCCAAGCTGGGGGTGGTGATGAAGCGGGCCCAGTATTTTCTCACCGCCTCCGGCCGCATGGCAGACGGCCTGCGGTTCACACCGGACAGCCTGCTGCGGAATCTGATCGCGGCGGAGCGGCCCTCCCTGCCCCAACCGGAGCTGGAGCAGATGTCCCTGTTTGCCCCTGTGTGAGGGAGGTTCCCCATGACCGAGATGATTTATGAATACGACGGCAGCTTTGAGGGATTCCTCACCTGCATCTTTGAGAGCTACGCCCAAAAAGAAGTCCTCACCGCCATCAGCTGCGGTGAGGACATTCCATTCACGTTGTTCCCTGTGCGGACCGTCCTGACGGACCGGGACCACGCCGCACGGGTATATCGGAAGGTGGTCAAGCTGTCGCCGGAGGCGGCGGACCTGCTGCGCCGCGGCTTTCTCACCTGCCTGCCGGACCGGGAAATGCACCTGTACCGTCTGGTGGTGAAGCTGCTGGAGGAGGGGCCCCGGTTCCTCCGGGATCTGTCCGATGAGACGCTGTATCCCATTCTGCGGGCGGTGCGCCACCTGAACGGTGAGGTCCACCAGTACAAGGGCTTCGTCCGCTTCTCCGACCTGGGGGGCGTACTGGGGGGCGAAATCGAGCCGAAAAACCGGGTCCTGCCCCTGCTGCGCCGTCACTTCTGCGACCGCTACCGGAACGAACGGTTCTTCCTCTACGACCGTACCCACCAGGAGGCCCTGTTCTACGCCGAGGGCCGCTCTGCCGTCCGGCCCCTGGAGCACTTCCAGATGGCCCCGCCGGATGAGGCGGAGGCCCGCTACCGCCTGCTGTGGAAGCGATTCTACGACACCATCGCCATCCGGGAGCGGGAAAACCCCCGCTGCCGCATGACCCACATGCCCAAGCGGTACTGGGGCACCATGACGGAATTCCAGGGGGAAGCGCATTTCAGGGCGAGAGGAACTCCCGCAACCGTTTCAGGCCCCGGCGCTCCAGCCGGGATACCTGCACCTGAGACACCCCCAGGATCCGGGCAGTCTGTTCCTGGGTCAGTCCCTTGAAGTAGCGGAGAAGAATGGTCATCCGCTCCTTCTCCGGCAGCTGATCGATGGACTCCCGCAGGGCGATCCGCTCCACCATGCCCTCCTCCGGGGCGTCCGTGCCCAGCATCCCCTCCAGGGTGAGGCCGTCTGCGGTCTCCCGCTGGAGGGACTCCGGCGTGTCCGTGGCGATCTCCACCTGGGCGATCTCCTCCGGCGTCAGGCCGGAGGCCTCGGAGAGCTCGCTGAGCACCGGCTCCCGGCCCAGCTCCTGCCGCAGCCGCTCCCGAATGGTGTAAAGTGTTTGAGCCTGCTCCCGCATGGTGCGCCCCACTTTTACCGCGCCGTCGTCCCGGAGAAAGCGACGAATCTCCCCGGCGATTTTGGGCACGGCGTAGGTGGAGAAGCAGGTGCCGTAGTCAAAGTCGAATCCCTGCACCGCCTTCAGAAACCCCAGGCACCCCAGCTGGTACAGGTCCTCCGGGTCCACGCCCCGGCCGTAATACCGCCGCACCACGCTCCAGATCAGGCCGTTGTTCTCAATCACCGCCTGCTCGCAGGCATCCCGGTCCCCCTCCTGGGCCGCCCGCAGCAGCTCCAGCGTGGCGCTCATTTTGTGCCCTGCATCCGGGGTGCCAGCCGCTTGCGCATCACCACGGTGGTGCCCCGGCCCGGCGTGGAGCGGACCACCAGCCTGTCCATAAAGCTCTCCATAATGGTGAAGCCCATACCGCTGCGCTCCTCCCCGCCGGTGGTGAACATGGGCTGGCGGGCCTTCTCGATGTCCGGGATGCCCCGGCCGTGGTCCCGCACCGTCACCTCCAGCACCTGGTCCGGGCAGATGCGGACTTTCACCACCACCTGGCCGATGGAATCCGGATAGGCGTGGACGATGGCGTTGGTCACCGCCTCGCTGACGGCGGTCTTGATGTCCTCCAGCTCGTTGAGGGTGGGATCCATCTGGGCGGCGAAACAGGACACGGCTGCCCGGGCGAACCCCTCGTTGCTGCTGCGGCTGGGAAATGCCAGCGTGACTTCGTTGTTGGCCTTGGTCTTCATGGTATGTACTCCCCCTTTTATCGTATCGTCACCAGCCGGCCGATGCCGGCGGCATCCAGGACCCGCCGTGCCTGCTGAGGCACGTTCCGCACCAGCAGGCTCCCGTCCAGCAGCTGCATCCGCTGCTGGGCCCGCAGGATCAGCGCGATGCCGGAGCTGTCCATGAACGTCACGCCCGCCAGGTCCAGCACCAGTTTTTTCGGCAGCGCCGCGTCGATGGACAGCTCCAGCTCCCGGAGGGCGTTCCGGGCCCCGTGGTGGTCCAGCTCCCCCTTCATCTCCAGCAGCAGATTCCGGTCCGCGCTTGTGGCTTCGATCTCCATAAAGTTCCCTTCTTCCTTGTCGTTTGTGTACCAAGATACAGGGTACCCCGTTTTTCCTCCCATTATAAGGAAACGGCCCATTCTTTTTTGTCGGAATCACACCCCGCCGCAAAATCTTCCCATTTCTCCGCTTGCATCGGCACCTGCGGCGGGGTATCATGAAGGTATCTCAAGGGAAGGCAGGCATATACATGAAAATTTTGCTGATTAATGGCAGCTCCCGGCCCAACGGCTGCACCTACACAGCCCTGCGGGAGATTGCTGATACGCTGGAATCCGGCGGCGCGGAGACGGAAATCCTCTTTCTGGGCAGCGGCCCCGTCCGGGACTGCACCGCCTGCCGGACCTGTCAGAAGACGCCGGGCCGCTGCGTGTTCGATGACGATATGGTGAACCCAATCATTGAGAAGGCCCGGGAGGCGGACGGCTTCGTGTTCGGTACGCCGGTCTATTACGCCCACCCCTCCGGTCGCATCCTCTCCGTGCTGGACCGGGTGTTCTACGCCGGAAAAGACGCCTTCGCCCACAAGCCCGGCGCGGCTGTTGCCTCCGCCCGCAGGGCGGGCACTACGGCCTCTGTAGATGTGCTGGACAAATATTTCACCATCGCCCAGATGCCGGTAGTTTCCTCTACCTACTGGAACATGGTCCACGGCAACACGCCGGAGGAGGTGCGCCAGGACGCGGAGGGAATGCAGACCATGCGGAATTTGGCCCGAAACCTGCTCTGGATGGTCCAGTGCATCCAGGCGGGAAAGGCCGCTGGACTCCAGCCGCCCCAGGCGGAGAGCGAGGCCCGGACCAACTTCATCCGCTGAAGCGCGAAAGCCCCCGGAGGGGATTTCCCTCCGGGGGCTTTGCTGTATTTAGGGCTCTTTCATGTTTGCTCCCACACCATGGGCGTGTATCGGATGCCGTCCGGGGACAGCTGTTCCTCTGCCGTGGGAGAAAAGCCCAGATGGCGGTAGACCTCCACTGCATAGGGGGAGCTGTGAACCGTGATCCGCCCGCGGCCGCCCTCCGCCAGATATGCCTGGAACAGGAGGCGGCCGATGCCCTGGCGGTGAAACGCCGGGTCTACGAAAAACAGGGCGATGTGGCTCCCCTCCGCCGCCAGGACTCCCAGGAGCTCCTGCCCCTCCCAAGCGCCAAATAGTGTCAAGTGATTTACCTGTTCAATATCTGAAAGATAAGCACGAAATGCCTCCACGCCCTCCGGCGGATACTCCGGCGCCTCAAATTCAAGGAACACCCGCCAGCACAGGTCCATGGCCGCCGGAAGCTCGCCACCCTGTATGCGTCGAATCTCCATCGCACACCTCATTCCCCCAGAAGGGACCGTACCCGGTCCAGCGCCTCCGGCGCCGACGGCTTGATGCCGATCACGGGTACGGTCAGCCCTGCCGACTCCAGTGCCGCCCGGAGAGATGCGATAAACACGCCCCGGCCGGGCAGTTCCCGGTCCTGGTCCGAGGTGGTGTTCACCCCGCAGCAGGGGGAGCGGTCCATACCTACGATGCCCAGCACGGCAAATCCGTGCTTCTGGTACTCCCGAATCTGCCAAACCACCTGATCCGTCAGCTCCCGCAGCCGGGCAGATGCCTCCGGCTGGCCCATGGCCCGGCGGATGCGGGTGTTCTCTGCCTCCACTGGTCGTTCCCCTCCTTTGGGATCTCCCCGGTCCAGCCCCAGACAGCACAGCTCCGGGCACGGCATTTGAGCCACGCTTACCTGAGCATCCAGAATCAGCCGCAAAATCTCCCGGTGGGCGGCAGGCACCTCCGCCGTGCCGTCGGAAATGGCGTTCTGATTCAGCAGGCAGTGGGCCAGAAACACCACACGCCTGCTCCTTCCGTCGGTAAACATCCCGTCTCTCCTTTCATCGGCGGGGACTTCCCCTTTCTCAGCCTCTCAGACATCTCAGCGCAGACAGCCGGTGACGAACTTCAAGGGCACCTCCATCCGCGCGGCGATCTGCTCCGGCGTCATGCCCTGGTCCCGGAACCGACGGCAGACGGACTTCATATTCTCACCCACCTCAATGATGTGGCGGTCCGGGTCATAGAGCCGCACCACCCGCTGCCCCCAGCGATGCTCCAGGGGCGGGCGGACGTACACCACATCCGCGCACCCAACCAGGTGCGCCAGGAAGCCGTCGAAGTCGTCCTCCTCAAAGTAGACCTCGCTGTCATTTGCACCAAAGCGGATCTCCTCCGCCTCTTTTCCAAGGAAATCCGTCCAGGTATCCAGTGTTTGGAGGCACAGGCCGCCGGTGAGGGTCACGTTGGCACCGAAATCCATCACCACATGAAGCCCCAGGACCTCCCGGTAAAAGGTCTTGGACCGCTCCATGTCCCGGACTGCCAGCAGGGGATTTTTCAGCTTCACAAGATCAGCCCTTTCTTGAAACGGATTGTGCTGCCGGGCCTGACGGCCGTCTGGACAGCACCCTTGCTCTATGATAAAATTGAAAAAACCATACAGGGAGGATTCTGCGATGGCAATCACTGTCAATATCTATTACACGGGCAACCGCGGAGCTGCCCGGAAATTCGCAGAGGAGATGACCGTCAGCGGCGTCGTGGATGCGATCCGGGCAGAGGCAGGGAACCTGCGGTATGCCTATTTCTTCCCCATGGAGGACCCGGAGACTGTGCTGCTGATCGACAGCTGGCGAGATCAGCAGGCTTTGGACACCCACCACGCCTCCCCCATGATGGCGCAGATCGCCCGGCTTCGGGAGCAGTACGACCTGCACATGCGGGTGGAGCGATATCTGTCCGATGAGACGCCAACAACCTCTCAGGATGAGGCGTTTATCCGCAGATAACTGCAACCCCCGACTGCAAGAAAGGGGCGGCGGTCAGAGCCGGGCCTTTGGTCCGGGCTCTGCCCGCCGCCCCTGCATTCTGTTTTGGAACGTGGGGGGTACGTTCTCCTTCAGCCGGGACTTACGCCTGCATGGCCTTGGCGGATTCCTCCAGCTTGGCGATCAGCTCTTTGTACTTGGCGGCCTTCTCCCGCTCGGCGTTCACCACCGCCTCCGGGGCCCGGGAGACGAACTTCTCGTTGGAGAGCTTCTGCTCGACGCCCCGCAGGCCGTTCTGGGCTTTCTCGATCTCCTTGCGGATCCGCTCCAGTTCCGCGGCGATGTCCACCAGCTCACTGAGGGGCAGATAAGCCGTGGCATTGTGGGTGACGGCAGTCACCATGCCGGACACATCCGCCGGGGCGGCGTCCGCGAACTTCACCTCACTGGCATAGGCCAGCCGCTGGATGAAGTGCCTGCCCTGGGCGTAGACGTCCGGGGTGGCGGTGACGATCAGCACCTCCGCCTTCCGGGAAGGGGGCACGTTCATCTCCGCCCGGCGGGCCCGGATGGCCTTGATGGTGTCCATGACGGCCTCCATTGCGGCTTCTTCCTCCGGGAAGGCCAGGTCCGCCCGGTACTCAGGCCACCGGGAGGTCATGATGAATTGTTCCTCGTGGGGCAGGGCCTGATAGATCTCCTCCGTGATGAAAGGCATGAAGGGGTGCAGCAGCTTCAAAAGCTCCGTTAGCACAAAGCAGAGCACATTCTGGGCCGCCAGCTTGGCCCCCTCGTCCTCTCCCTGGAGGCGGGTCTTGGTGAGCTCGATATACCAGTCGCAGTAGGTATCCCACAGGAAGTCGTAGACCTTGGCGGAGGCCACGCCGATCTCGTAGGCGTCCAGGTTCTCCGTGACCTCCTTCACCAGGGTGTTCAGCTTGGAGAGGACCCACTTGTCCTCCGGCGCCAGGGCGTCCGCCGCAGGGAGTTCACACTTGTCGATGGTGAGGTTCATCATCACGAACCGGCTGGCGTTCCAGATCTTGTTGGCGAAGTTCCGCATGGCCTCGCACTTCTCGGTGTAGAACCGGGTGTCGTTGCCCGGGGAGTTGCCGGTGATGAGGTTGAAGCGCAGCGCGTCGGCACCATACTTCTCCGCCATCTCCAGCGGATCGATGCCGTTGCCCAGGGACTTGGACATCTTGCGGCCCTTGTCGTCCCGCACCAGACCGTGGATCAGCACGGTGTGGAAGGGGATCTGGTGCATCTGCTCACAGCCGGAGAAGATCATCCGGGCCACCCAGAAGAAGATGATGTCATAGCCGGTGACCATGACGCTGGTGGGATAGTAGAAGTCCAGATCAGCGGTCTTTTCCGGCCAGCCCAGGGTGGAGAAGGGCCACAGGGCGCTGGAGAACCAGGTGTCCAGCACGTCCGGGTCCCGGGTCAGATGGGTGGAGCCGCACTTTTCGCACTTGGTGGGGTCCTCCCGGGAGACGTTGATGTGGCCGCAGTCGTCGCAGGTCCAGGCGGGGATCTGGTGGCCCCACCACAGCTGGCGGGAGATGCACCAGTCATGGACGTTCTCCATCCAGTTGGTGTAGGTCTTGGCGAACCGCTCGGGCACGAACTTCACCTCGCCCTCCCGGACCACCCGCAGGGCCTCCTTGGCCAGGGGCTCCATCTTCACGAACCACTGGGCGGAGATCAGGGGCTCCACGTCATTGTGACAGCGGTAGCAGGTGCCCACATTGTGGTTGTAGGGCTCGGTCTTGACGAGATAGCCCTGCTCCTCCAGGTCCTTGACGATCTGCTTGCGGCACTCGTACCGGTCCATCCCATTGTAGGGGCCGCCGTTCTCGTTGATCCTGCCGTCGTCGCCGATGCAGCGGATGACCTCCAGGTTATGGCGCAGGCCCACCTCGAAGTCGTTGGGGTCATGGGCGGGAGTCATCTTCACGGCGCCGGTGCCGAAGCCCAGCTCCACGTAGTCGTCCGCCACAATGGGGATCTCCCGGTTCATGATGGGCAGGATGCAGGTCTTGCCCACCAGATCACGGAACCGCTCGTCCTCCGGATTCACAGCCACGCCGGTGTCGCCCATCATGGTCTCGGGACGGGTGGTGGCCACCACCAGATCGCCGCTGCCGTCGGCCAGGGGATAGCGGATATACCACAGGTGGCCGGGCTTGTCCACATACTCCACCTCGGCGTCGGACAGGGCGGTGATGCAGTGGGGGCACCAGTTGATGATGCGGCTTCCCTTGTAGATCAGGCCCTTGTCATACAGCTCGCAGAAGGTCTCCCGCACAGCCTTGGAGCAGCCCTCATCCATGGTGAAGCGGGAGCGGCTCCAGTCGCAGGAGACGCCCATCTTCTTCTGCTGCTCCACGATGCGGTTGCCATACTCCTCCTTCCACTTCCACACCCGCTGGAGGAACTTCTCCCGGCCCAGATCATAGCGGGTCAGGCCCTCCTTGACGCGCAGTTCCTCCTCCACCTTGATCTGAGTGGCGATGCCGGCATGGTCGGTGCCGGGGACCCACAGCGTGGAGTAGCCCTGCATCCGCTTGAAGCGGGTCAGGATGTCCTGCAATGTGCAGTCCAGGGCGTGGCCCATGTGGAGCTGGCCCGTGACGTTGGGTGGCGGCATGACGATGGAGAAGGGCTTCTTCTTGGGATCCGGATCCCCGTTAAAGCAGTCGTTGTCCTCCCACATCTGGTAGATACGGGACTCCACCTGTTGGGGTTCATACACCTTGGGCAGTTCTTTCATCATACGTTCGATCTCTCCTATTCTCTGAACTTTCGTCCTTTTTGTCATGACTGGGGCGCCGGTCCGCACCGCCCTGCCGTTCACCAGATCGCAGCTCAGCTCCAGCGGAATGCTTTATGCGCGCTTACACAGCAAAAACGCCCTGGGCCTTTCGGCTCAGGGCGAACAAATGTCCGTGGTACCACCTGGATTCGGGAAAACCCGCACTCTGCGGCGCATTTGCGCCTGCCCTGTCAACGGTGGGCCTCCGCCGGGGCTTACTGATGCTTCGGCTCCGGTGCTCCGGGACGACTTCTCCGGCGGCTTTGGGAGAACTCACACCAACCGTTCTCTCTCTTGGCCGCTGCCCACCGGATACTGCTTCCCTTCCTCGCAGTTTGCCATATTTTATTTTAGTATAGTATACCCCGGTTCGATTGTCAAGCGTCAGCTCAGCCGCAGGATCTCCTTCTTCAGCCGGGAGATGATGCGCTTTTCCAGCCGGGAGATGTAGCTCTGCGAGATGCCCAGCTGGTCCGCCACCTCTTTCTGGGTCTGCTCTTTTCCGCCCCCCAGGCCGAACCGCAGCGTGATGATCTGCTTTTCCCGGGGCGAGAGAACGTTGATGGCCGCCGCCA
The DNA here is from genome assembly GCF_005121165.3 of Dysosmobacter welbionis. NCBI lineage: Bacteria > Bacillati > Bacillota > Clostridia > Eubacteriales > Oscillospiraceae > Dysosmobacter > Dysosmobacter welbionis. The sequence continues at coordinate 18,735 of NZ_CP034413.3, forward strand.
GCAGGTCCCGCTCCACATCCTCTTCGATGGGGCGCATCACCACGTCCGCCTCAGTCCCCAGCACGTCGGAGAGCAGCAGCTCATTGCCGTCCCAGTCGGTGTTCAGCGGCTCGTCGAAGGACACCTCCCCCTTCCGCCCGGCATTTTTGCGCAGGTACATCAAAATCTCGTTCTCGATGCACCGGGAGGCATAGGTGGCCAGCTTGATGTTCTTGTCCGTCCGGTAGGTGCCCACCGCCTTGATGAGCCCGATGGTGCCGATGGAAATCAGGTCCTCGATCCCCACTCCCGTGTTCTCGAACCGCCGGGCAATGTACACCACCAGCCGCAGATTATGTTCGATCAGCTCCTTGCGGGCGTCCTCCTCCCCGATGCGCTCCAGCAGCTCCGCCTCCCGCTCCCGGCTCAGGGGCGGTGGCAGGGTGTCGCTGCCCCCGATGTAGTGCAGCTCCGCCGGCGGCAGCAGCCCCACCCGCACCAGCAGCCGCCGCCATTGTTTCATCCAGTCCTTCATGGTTTCTTCTCCTTCCAGCCGTGCCGCCCCACAGGGCGCTGTATCCCGTCCCCAGCTCTGTGGGGGAAAAGGCAACCGGCAGTCCGGCATACCGCTCCCCGCCACCTCCGTCCAGTCGCTGCGCACCGCCAGCAGCAGTCCGCCCGCCACTCCCACCGCGTGGTAGGGGATCAGACGGAACCGCAGCTCCGGCGCCGCCCGCATCATGGGCTCCAGCAGCTCTGCGGGACGCTCCAGCGCTCCGCGGTCCAGCAGAGAGCGGACCTCTCTTGGAAGCGCACCGTCCAGCCGCCCCGGAGACACCACCAGCACCGGCGCTCCGGAGACCGGATCCCGCAGGGCGTTTCCCGTGTCGCAGAAAGCGGTAAACGCCGTGGTCCGCCCGGCCAGACACACCTGTGCCCGCACCAGCTCGCCCCGGACGCCCTTTCCCGCCGCCGCACGAAACACCACTGTCAGAACCAGATAGGCCGCGGCCGCAGCGGTCAGCAGCACCTTTGCATCCACGTCCGTGTAGAACACGCCGTTCACCATCGGCACGCCGCCCCCCGCCACCAGGCCCAGGGCCAGCACGCACCCGGCCATGGCACAGGAGACGGCGAACAGTAGCAGCGTCAGCCGCAGCAGCTTTGCCTCTCCTCCATAGGCCGCCAGCGCCAGCAGTATGCCTGCCGCCAGCTTCACCGGCGTTGCGGAGAGAAAGCCCAGCCCCGGCAGAAATACCGCCACGGCATAGGCGCCCCCCAGCAGGCCCGCCAGAAGGTAGCGTCTCCGCCGGAGGGGAATGCCCGCCAGACGCGCGGCGCAGAGCACCAGCAGATAGTCCATCAGCGCGTTCAGCACAAACACGCTGTCCACATACACCACGGTCAAGCGATCCGCCTCCCTTCCGTTCCGTGGGACTATTATAGGGCAGACCGCAGAGAAATACGGTCGCAAAAGGGGGACGCGCCCTGTAAAAAGGTGCGTCCCCCCGGCAGCCGATTGGGGCCGCAGCACAAATGCTGCGGCTCCGGCGGCATGGAAATACTGTGATGGGAAATAACTTTACAGCAATGATAAATACGGAACAATCAGCGATGCCAGCATGGAAATCACCAGAATGACCACCAGGATCGCGGCAAACAGTCTGTGCTTGTTGCTCACTTGTTTCCCTCCTCCGTCAGGATCTTGCGGATGCTCTTTTCCGCCTTGCTGCGGGGCAGCATCAGCTCATGCCCGCAGCCCAGGCACTTGAGCTTGATGTCCATGCCCACCCGCAGAATCTCCCACTGGGTGCTGCCGCAGGGATGGGCTTTCTTCAGCTCCACTTTGTCATGCAGATGCAGGTCCATATTGGCCTCCTTGTCAAAGCAGCCTCCCGGGCTGCATATAGTAACGGTATGGAACAACACGCCGCCGTTGCGGCAGATAGGATGCGATTACAATATGCCGGAAAACAAGCTGTATCCGCCGGAGGGCCTGCGCCCTCCCTCTTCTTTCACGCTCCAGAGCCTGCGGGAGGCCATGGAGCAGAACACGGTGCTGGAGGATCGGGTCCTCCGGTGTGATGCCGGACACAACCTGCTTCTCTCCCTGGGAGGCATCCAGGCCCGCATTCCCCGGGAGGAGGTCCTCTCCCCCTGGATCAGCGGGGCCCAGCGGGACATCGCCGTCCTCTCCCGGGTGGGAAAGCCCGCCTGTTTTCTCGTGACGGCCCTCCGGGCCGATGAAAAGGGCGCGCCCACGGCACTGCTCTCCCGCCGGGCCGTTCAGGAGCGGGCCATGGACTTCTTCCTGGAGCACCTGCGCCCAGGCTCCGTGGTCACTGCGGTGGTGACGCATCTGGAGTCCTTCGGCGCTTTTTTGGATATCGGCTGCGGCATCGTGGCTATGCTGCCCATCGAGCACATCTCCGTCTCCCGCATTTCCCATCCGAAGGAGCGGTTCCGGCCCGGGCAGAAGATTCTGGCAGCCGTCCGGTCCATAGACCGGGAGAAGCGCCGGATCACCATGACTCACAAGGAGCTGCTGGGCACCTGGATGGAGAATGCCAGCTGGTTTCATCCCGGCGAGACAGTCCGGGGCGAGGTCCGCAGCGTGAAGGAGTACGGCAGCTTCATCGAGCTGGCCCCCAACCTCTCCGGCCTGGCAGACGCCCGGGAGGACCTGCGCCCGGGGGACGGCGTCTCTGTCTACATCAAGTCCATCCGTCCGGAGCGGATGAAGATCAAGCTCCAGGTGATCGAAAAGCTGCCGCCCTTGGCAGAGCCGGAGCCGCTGCGCTATCAGATCACCGACGGGGTACTGGACCGGTGGGTCTACTCCCCTGCCGGGTATGAGAAGCCGGCCGTGGAGACGGTGTTCACGGCTGAGGACCCTTGATCTCGTCCCAGTAGTGCTTGGCGGCCTGCTCCGTCTTGTTATCGCCGTATTCGTAGTAATGGACACCCTTCAGGGCATCGGGCAGATACTGCTGCTGTACCCAGTGGCGGGGAAAGTCGTGGGGGTACAGGTAGCCCTGCTCCCGCTCCATACCGGCGGAGTCCGCGTGAACGTTCTGCAGTTCCCGGGGCACGTCCCCGGTGCGGCCTGCCCTCACGTCTGCCCAGGCCCTGCCGATACCGGCTGTCACGCTGTTGGACTTGGGGGCCGTGGCCAGCAGGATAGCCGCCTGGGCCAGGGGCAGCTGGGCCTCCGGCAGCCCCAGCTGCATGGCAGTATCCACACATGCCTTCACAATGGAGACCGCCTGGGGGTACGCCATCCCCACATCCTCGCTGGCGGAGCACAGCAGCCGCCGGCAGGGGGTGATGAGGTCCCCCGCCTCCAGAAAGCGGGCCAGGTAGTGGAGCGCCGCATCCGGGTCGCTGCCCCGGAGGGACTTCATCAGGGCGGAGGCGGCGTCGTACATGGCGTCGCCGCCTCTGTCGTACCGCATGGCGCTGCGCTGGGCCACCTGCTCCACGTCGTCCAGGGTCAGCATCAGCTTCCCATCTCTGGGCATGGCTGCCCGGCACAGAAGTTCCACCGCATTGATGGCCTTGCGGACGTCGCCGCCGCAAGCGGTGGCGATCTGCCGGGGCACATCCTGCTCCCAGTCCAGGGGCAGAGGCGAACGGTCCTGCTCGATCTTCAGTGCCCGCAGGACAGCGGGTTCCACCTCCTCCGGCGACACGGCCTTGAACTCAAACACCGTGCTGCGGGACAGCAGGGCTCCGTACACATAAAAGTACGGGTTCTCCGTGGTGGAGGCGATGAGGGTCAAAGAGCCGTTCTCCATGAATTCCAGCAGGCTCTGCTGCTGCTTCTTATTGAAGTACTGAATCTCGTCCAGGTACAGCAGAATGCCCCCTGGGGCCAGCAGCGTCCCCACGTCGGCAATGATGTCCTTCACGTCCTGCAAGGATGCGGTGGTGGCGTTGAGCCGGTGGAGGGTCTTATTGGTCTGCCGGGCGATGATGTTGGCGATGGTGGTCTTTCCGGTGCCGGAGGGGCCGTAGAACACCATATTCGCCTCCGTGCCGCTGTCGATCAGCCGCCGGAGCACGGCGCCGGGGGAGAGCAGATGCCGCTGGCCCACCACCTCGTCCAATGTTTTGGGGCGGATCTCATCCGCAAGAGGCCGCTGCATGGCGGCACCCCCTTCCCTGTTGATCTCGGAACATTCATTATAGCATGGCCCATTGGAAATTTCCACCGGGAAAACGCCAAAAAGCCGGGAAGACAGTCCGTCCTCCCGGCTTTCGGCCTGTAAACTCAGCCAACGGTCTTCCAGTGCTTGTCCACGTGGTTCAAAATCTCGCAGCCGTCCTCCGTCACCAGCACTAGGTCCTCCACCCGGACACCGAATTCGCCGGGCAGATACACGCCGGGCTCAATGGAGAAGATCATACCCGGCTTGGCCAGGGTGGTGTTGGTGGCGCTGACGTCGCCCTTCTCATGCTCCGTCTGGCCGATGAAGTGGCCCAGCCGGTGGGTGAAGTATTCTCCGTATCCGGCGGCGGAGATGTGGTCCCGTGCGGCCTTGTCCAGGTCGCACAGGGGCACGCCGGGCCGCAGCATGGACTCCGCCAGCTCGTTGGCCTCCCGCACCAGGTCGTGGATGGCGGCGTACTTGGGATCCGCCGCCCTGCAGAAGAAGGTCCGGGTCATGTCGGAGCAGTAGCGGTTCTTCCGGCAGCCCATGTCAATGACGATGCAGTCCCCAGCCTTCAGGCGGGTCTGGTCCGCCTCGTGGTGGGGGTCCGCGGCGTGGGCGCCGTAGGAGACGATGGGCAGGAACGCAGTGGAGTCACAGCCCTCGGCGGCATACTGGGCCACGATGTAGTCGGCCACCTCCCGCTCGGTCATGCCCTCTTTCATGTAGGCGGCAGCCCGCTCCATCACCACGTCGTTGATGCGGGAGGCCTCCCGCATCAGGTCCCGCTCCACCGCGTCCTTGCAGGCCCGGGCGTCGTCCACGCAGTCGGAGGCCAGCACATACTTGCAGCTGGGATTGTGGGCCATCAGGGGCAGCAGAAACCGGGCGGGCCAGTCCTTGTCCACGCCCATGTCTTTTTCCCCGTCCACGGCATTTGCCAGAATGGCGAGATAGTCGTCCGTGTCGGAGAACCACACCTGCTCATAGGGTGCCTCCGGCACCGGGAACAGTTTGTTCAGAAATAACTTGTGCTGTCCGTCCTTCCGCAGGTAAAAGGCGTACAGCCGTTCAAACGGGAACACATCGTACCCTGTCAGATACCAGATGCTGTCCGGATCGGACACGAGCATCTGCTCCAGGCCCATCCGTTCCATGGCGGCCAGTACGCGGCTGATTCGCTCCTGATACATGATGTCACCCCTCTTTTTTTCCGATAATGGTCTCCACCAGCTCCGGAGAGACCAGAGCCTTTACGGTCTTGACGCCGGTTTTCAGGGACTCTACCGGCGCATACTCGTACCGGCCGTGGGCGTTGTGGCCCGCGCTGGGCAGGTTGGGGCACAGCAGGCCCTTGTAGGTCAGCACACTGCCGTCAGTGCCGCCCCGGATGGGAGAATGGGTGGGGTGCTCAATGCCGGCGGCCTTCATGGCGGACTCTGCCAGCTCCAGAATCTCCATGTGGTCCTTCAGCACCTCGTACATATTGTAGTACTGGTCGTGGGTGTCCACCACCGCGGTGCCGTCGCCCCAGCGGCGGTTGATCTGCTCCGCGGCCTTGTCCATCATGGCCTTGCGCTCCTGAAACCGCTTCATGTCGTGGTCCCGGACGATATACTCCATCGTGGCCTTCTCCGCCTTGCCGTGCATCTCCTGCAGATGGAAGAAGCCCTCGTACCCCTCCGTGTGGGCGGGGGTCTCCAGCGCCGGCAGCAGGGCGTTGTACTCCATGGCGATCAACAGGGCGTTGCGCATCTTGTCCTTGGAGGTGCCCGGGTGGATGCTGAAGCCGTTGATGGTCACCACGGTCTTGGCGGCGTTGAAGGTCTCGTACTCATAGTCGGTGATATCGCCGCCGTCCAGGGTATAGGCAAAGTCCGCGCCGAAGCCGGATACATCGAAGAAGCTGGCGCCCATGCCGATCTCCTCGTCCGGGGTGAAGCCCAGGCAGATTTTGCCGTGGGGAGCCTTCTCTGCCAGCAGCTCCTCCACCGCCTGAAGGATGATGGCGATGCCCGCCTTGTCATCCGCCCCCAGCAGGGTGGTGCCATCGGTGCAGACCAGCTCCTGACCCACGAATTTCTGCAGCTCCGGGAACTGGGCGGCCTCCATGACGATGTTCTGCTCCCGGTTCAGCACCACGTCCCCGCCGGTGTAGTGGATGATCTGGGGTTTCACGTCCTTGCCGGTCATGTCCGGGGTGGTGTCCATGTGGGCGATCAGGCCGATGGCGGGCAGCTGTTCGCACCCCGGCGTGGCATCCAGGGTGGCGTAGACGTAGCACTTGTCATCGTACCGGGCGTTTTCGATGCCAAGGCCGTGGAGCTCCTCTACCAGCAGCTTGGCCATGTCGAACTGGCGGTCCGTGCTGGGGGTGACAGTGCGGCCGGCGTGGTAGTCACTCTCGCTGTACACCTTGGCGTAGCGGATCAGGCGGTCAACAACGGTATCCATGTTCTAGATTCCTCCTTATTCTTCCTTGGAGAGCAGATTCTCCGGATTCAGGCATTTCAATTCGTCCAGCACGAAGAGGCCGTCCTTGCGGATCAGCACGTCATCGAACCAGATCTCGCCCCCGCCGTACTCCGGCGTCTGGATCTGGATCAGGTCCCAATGGACGGCGGAATGGTTGCCGTTGGAGGCATTGTCGTAGCTGTTGCCGGGGGTCAGGTGGAAGCTGCCGGCGATCTTCTCGTCGAACAGAATGTCCCCGATGGGGTGGTTGATCTCCGGGTTCACACCGAAGGCGAACTCGCCGATGTACCGGGCGCCCTCGTCGATGTCCAGGATCTCGTTCATATAGTCCGTGTTGTTGCTGGTGGCCTTGACGATCTTGCCGTCCTTGAACTCCAGATACACGTCCCGGAACAAAAAGCCGTCATAGGGGGACGGCACGTTGTAGGTGATGTGCCCGTTGACGGAGTTCTTCACGGGCGAGGTGTAGATCTCGCCGTCGGGGATGTTCCGGTTGCCGTGCATCCCGAAGCTGGGGATGCCCTTGATGGAGAAGGAGATGTCCGTGCCGGGAGCGACGATGCGAACCTTGTCAGTCCTGGCCATCAGGTCCTGGAGGGGCTGCATGGCCCGGCCCATCTTGTCGTAGTCCACCAGGCAGGCCCGGAAATAGAAGTCCTCATACTCTTCCGTGGAAACGCCCGCCAGCTGGGCCATGGCATCGTTGGGGTACCGGAGCACGGACCACTTGGTATGGTTGCACCGCTCCGCCAGATGGATGGGGCCCCAGTAATACTGGCGGTAGCGCTTCTGGGCCTCGTCGCTGACGTTGTGCCACATGCTGATATTGGTGGTGGCCCGAATGTCGATATAGGCGTCCATGTCCCGCATCCGCTCCAGCTCGTAGGAGGCGATCTCCTCCATGTGCTCCGCGTCGGCTCCCTGGACCAGGGCACCCTCCACGGCGTAGTCGAAGATGTGGACAAAGGGCTTGCCGCCCACAGCATAGGCTTCCTGGACCAGGGACTTCATCAATCCGGTCTCACTGCCGTGGAGCTCAATCAGGATCTTCTCGCCCTTCTCCAGGCCCACAGCGCTGCGGATCAGGAACTGGGCGAATTTGCGGATACGGGGATCTTCCATGGTGGTTCCTCTCTTTCCTTTCAGTCCTTGCGCGTCACCGCACAGAAAAAACGGGGCAGAAGAGCATCTCTTCTGCCCCGCCTGGAATCAGTTGTCCTGGTACAGGGCTTCCAGAGACCGCTTGGGATCGTTGCAGCGGGTCACGGCGCTGACGATCAGTATGGCAATCACCGAGGCAGGCACCGCCACAATGGCGCACTGGATGCCGTAGGGCGTGCCCATCAGCGTCCAGATGATCGTGACCAGACCGCCCACCAGGATACCGGCCATGCCGCCGGCGGGCGTCACCTTCTTGGAGAAGAGGGCGAACAGGATCGCCGGGGTGATGGCGGCGCCGTACATGGTGTAGGCCGTCATCTGCAGGGACAGCACAGTGGGGAAATACAGCGTCAGCGCCACAGCGATGAAGCTGAACACAATGATGGTACCCCGGAGGACCAGCATCTTCTGCTTGTCGGTGGCATCCTTGCGGATGTACTTTACATAGATGTCGTTGGTCAGGTTGGTGGCAGAGGAGAGCAGATAGCTGTCCGCCGTGGTGACGATGAAGGCCATGCAGGCGCACATCACCAGCGCACCGAAGGCCAGAGGCAGGTAGTCCACCGCTACCTGGAAGATCACATTGGAGGGAACGTCCAGGGTGGGATACAGCTTGGCTGCCTGGGTGACTACCAGGACAATGCTGATGATGACCAGGATCTCGCCGATGAACATGCCGATGTTGGACTTCTTGGCCTCGTCGCTGTTTTTGGCAGAGGCGAACCGCTGCAGCATGTTCTGGTCGCCCAGCATCAGGGCCAGGGAGGGCAGGAAGTAGCCCAGCAGCTCCCAGCCGGACATACCGCCGGTAATGGTCATCTTCTCCGGAGGCAGAGTGGCGCCCTGAGAGTTGGCCACGCCGATCAGGAAGGGAATCGCCAGGAAGAAGCCGCCGATCATCAGCAGGGCGCTGATGGCGTCGGAATAGGCCACAGACACCAGACCGCCGCCCACGGTGATGATGGCGATCAGGGCTGTGCAGATGGTCAGGGCCAAGCCGTGGGAGATCTCAATCCCGCTGGAAGCGCACAGCAGCACGATGATGTCCGCCGCAGCCTTCAGCTGGGTGGCCAGCACGCCCACATAGGCCAGCATGACGCACAGGGCGGCGATGATGCTGGCGGCCTTGCCGTAACGGGCGCCCATGATCTCCGGCACCGTGACCTTGTTGGACTTGCGGACCTTGCCGGCGATGAAATACAGCAGGATGATGCCGATGGGCGGCGCCGCAAAGGTGATGAGACCCACCCAGGGGCCGCCGGTGTACACCACGCTGGCGGAGCCGGTGATTCCGCCGCCGCCGCACCAAGTAGCAAGCAGTGTGCCCACCAGGATGATGAAGGGGATCCGGTGGCCGCCGGTCACCATGTCATCCGAGGTCTTGACTTTCTTCCGGGCCACGATCAGCCCGAAGATCGTGAGCAGCACCAGATAGGCGCTGATCGCAACAATGTAAGTCATATATTCTCCTTCTCCTCACACAATAGAATAATAAAGAGATTTTACTCTTTCAGGGGAATAATGTCAAGTTGTATCCCGTCCGGCGTATGCGCCGGCATCCGGACGCGGCAATTTTTCTCTGGCTTTTTGTCGAAATCTGTGGTATCCTGTCCCCGAGGTGAGCGACATGACATCCAAGGCTGCGGTGAACCGCATCATTGAGACACTGAAGGGCATTTACCCGGACGGGCTGTGCTCCTTACAATATAAAAAGGACTACGAGTTGCTGTTTGCGGTGCGCCTGTCCGCCCAGTGCACAGACGAGCGGGTGAACAAGGTGACCCCGGCGCTGTACGCCCGCTTCCCTACCCTGGAAAGTTTTGCCGAGGCGGATCCGGCGGAGGTGGGAGAATACATCCACTCCTGCGGCTTTTACAACGGCAAGGCCCGGGACATCGTGGCCTGTGCCCAGAAGCTGGTGAATGAATACGGCGGCAGAGTCCCCGGCACCATGGAAGAACTGACCGGCCTTCCCGGCGTGGGGCGCAAGACCGCCAATCTGATTCTGGGGGACGTGTTCGGCCAGCCCGCCTATGTCTGCGACACCCACTGCATCCGCATCACGGGACGGCTGGGGATCACCGACGGCTCCAAAGATCCCCTTCAGGTGGAGCGGCAGCTGCGGGAGCGGATCCCTCCCAAGGAGTCCAACAACTTCTGCCACCGGATGGTGCTCTTCGGCCGGGATACCTGCACCGCCCGCTCCCCCAAGTGCGAGGGCTGCCCCCTGGCAAAGGACTGCGACACCGCCAAAGCCGCCAGACGGGGCTGACAGCATTGGAATCACTCTGGAACTTCACGTGTCTGCGCAATGCGCAGGCACGTTTTTTTGTCTTCCCTCATATACTGAGATGAAATCCATCCGACAGACGGCACAAGGAGGCACTATGGACGAACAGACGGCCCGTATGATCCAACAGCTGAAAAGCAACCCCGCCATGCTCCAGGCGCTGATGCAGTCCCGGGACGGGCAGGCGCTGATGCAGATGCTCTCCGGGGGAGACCGTGGAGCATCTCTCCAGCGGGCGGCCCAGTCCGCCGCCAAGGGCAACCCGGCGGAGATGGTCCGCATGGTGAACCAGCTGATGCAGAGCCCGGACGGCGCAGCTTTGATCGACCGCATCAACAAGACCATGAACGGCCGGTAACGGCAAGTACAGAAAGGGGGCGGACCGGCGGTGGCGGAATTCGACGATAAACTGAACAGCATTCTCTCCAACCCGGACGCCATGGCACAGATCATGCAACTGGCCCAGTCTCTCTCCGGTGGGACCGGAGGAAACAACGCCGCCAATGCGCCGCCCCCTCCCCCGTCCCAGCCGGGCGGTTCTTCTCCCGGCTGGGGCCAGCAGCCGCAGACTCCGCCGCCATCCGGCGGCGATCCTCTCTCCGCCCTGGCCGGTGGGCTGGATCCGCAGCTGCTCCTGCGGTTCCTGCCCCTGATCCAGGAGCTGGGAGGAGCACGGGACTCCAACGCCCGGCAGCTGCTGTACGCACTGCGGCCCTATCTCAAGCCGGAGCGGCAGGAGAAGGTGGAACGGGCTCTCCAGCTGGCGCGCCTGTTCCACCTGGGCCGGAAATTTCTGGCTGGATGGGAGGGGTGAGACATGTATAACCGCTACATCCGCAACGACCAGGGCACCTACACCCGTATCCCGGAGGAGGAGCCCCGGCATACACAGGGCGGCACCTCCCCTTCCGGTCAGCCGGAACACCCGCCATCCGGCGGCGGGCAGCAGCCTCCCCATTGGGACAGCGCCCCCCCGCCCCGCCCTGATCCTCCCCCCTCCGGCGAGAATGGGCCGGACAGCCTCAGCAGCCTGCTCCGGCATCTGCTGGACCAGTTTCACCTGAGCAGTGTGGATTCCGGGGACCTGCTGCTGTTGGCCATCCTCTTCTTCCTCTTCCGGGAGGGCGCGGATGAAGAGCTGCTGGTGGCCCTGGGCCTGCTGCTGATCTTGTAAATGACAGAAAAAACACGCCGCAAGCATTCTGTGCTTGCGGCGTGTGGCGCAGAAGGAGGGATTTGAACCCTCGCGGCGTTTTTTAGACACCCTACTCCCTTAGCAGGGGAGCCCCTTCGGCCTCTTGGGTACTTCTGCAGATACGATATTCACTGATTAAAGATGTGGCGGAGAGAGTGGGATTCGAACCCACGGACGCTTGCGCGTCGCCGGTTTTCAAGACCGGTTCCTTCAACCGCTCGGACATCTCTCCATCATGGAAAGGCGCCATCCGTCGGACGCCTGATTATTATACTATATCGATTGGCGATTTGTCAACAATCTGCTCCCATTTTTATTTTTTTAATTTTTTTCATTTTAGGGGTTGCATTTCCAGAAACAGTATGCTATTATAACTGAGCTGACTTCGAGCAGCACATTTCCGGGTGTGGCGCAGTTGGTAGCGCGCTTGACTGGGGGTCAAGAGGCCGTGAGTTCAAGTCTCGCCACTCGGACCAATCGAAGCATCCAATTTGGATGCTTCGATTTTTTTTACTTTCACCGACATCTCCCCTGGCTTGTTTGTGACTGGCCGCACACATTGCCCGCTCGGCAATGTGTGCGGCCTTATTGTTCAGAATATACCGGCGGAAACAAACACAGCATCCATGTTGTACAGATTGCGGCGGGCGTCTTCTGATTCGCAGTCCCCCCTGCTCTTCCGCTGCCGACCTAGCTGTCCGGAGATTGCATGCCATGACCGGCCATCTAAAGATTTCCCCATTTTGAAACTTTTTTCGACAAACCGGCGTCTATTAGGTAGAGCAGAACCAAAAGCAACAGATCACATAGGCTCCCGAGGAGGACTCCCATGGTTTATACAAATGATAGAGCCGCAGACGTACATAGCTCAAAAGGGCGGCGTAGAAAGCGCTCCCGCAGACTGCGCTGGCCTTTGAAGCTTTTCTGCATGTGTCTGGTATTGTCTGCCGTGGTTTTGACTATACGCACAGTGAGATCCTTTTCCGCCCCCATGTCTGCGTTGGAGCCTGCGGAACAACTGACGGAGCAGCACCCGGAGTCTTCGCTGCAGGAACCCGATGCCCTGCCGCCGGTCGAGCTGAATCCGGCCCCCCAGTCCGGCGCCGTTACTCCGGATGACTGGCAGATCCTGCTGGTGAACCGCTGGAACCCTTTGCCCGATGGATACACGTTTGAACGGACAAAGCTGAAGTATGGCCACTCGGTGGATTCCAGAGCATACCCGGATCTGCAGGAGATGATGGACGACTGCCGGGCAGCGGGATTGGACCCGGTGATCTGCTCGTCCTACCGGACACAGGCCAAGCAGCAGGAGCTGTACGAAAACAAGCTCCAGCGTTTGATAGAAGAGGGATATTCATACGAAAACGCCGTCACGGAGGCTGGAACTGTGGTAGCCGTACCGGGCACCAGTGAGCACCAGACGGGCCTGGCCCTGGACATTGTAGACGCCTCCTATCAGATTTTGGACCAGGGGCAGGAGGACACCCTGGTCCAGCAGTGGCTGATCGAGCACAGCTGGGAATACGGTTTTGTCCTGCGCTATCCCAACGCCAAAAGCGAGATCACAGGCATTATCTATGAGCCCTGGCACTACCGCTATGTGGGCCGGGAAGCCGCCCGGGAGATGACGGAGCTTGACCTGTGCCTGGAGGAATACGTGGACTGGCTCTCCGCCCAGTGAGCCATCGTATATATGCAAACGACGCCTTGGACATCGTATCTGTCCAAGGCGCTGTTTTGTCATGGTTCGTCGTGCTCACTGCCGTCTGGCCGTGCGGTAATCGTCGCCGGGCCGGTAGAAGGGACAGTCCCGTGTGCCGCCACGGAGAAACCGCTCCATTTCGTCCTCGTCCAGGTCCGCTTCGCAGACGTAAGCCGCCAGTTCCTCGTCGTAGTCGTAGTAGACACACTCCTCGCAATTTGCCGACATGCTCTCTCCTCCTCACAGCAGGACGGCGTACAGGCCGTCCACGTCCAGTCTTTCCCGGATCACCAGGGCCTCCAGATCCGCCCGGGCCGACGGCGGCGCAGACCAGCACATCCCGCAGCCGGCGGTGATGCTCCGGGGCACCGGAATCAGCCGCCCCGGCAGCCCCGCCGCCTGGCAGGCCCGCTCCATGGCCATGGCCCCGGTGGTGGTGGCGAAAGTTACCACGAACCGCTCCTCTTTTTTCCGCATGGTCAGACTGCCTCCGCCGCCAGGATACGGACCGCCTCTGCAGCCGCGTCGGTCTCTGCCTCTGTATTGAAATAGGACCAGGAGAACCGCACCGCGCCCTGGTCCTCGGTCCCCAGCGCCCGGTGGAGCCGGGGGGCGCAGTGGGCGCCGGGCCGGGTGGCGATCTCAAACCGCTCCGCCAGCTCGTCCGCCACCTCCGAGGAGTCCAGATCAGCGATATTCAGGGACACGATAGGCGCCCGGAGCTGTACAGCAAAATTCCCATACACTTTTACGCCAGGAATGGTTCTAACGGTTTCATAGAACCGCCGGGACAGGACGGACTCGTGCATGCGGACTGCGTCCCAACCGGTACGCTTCAGAAACGCCAAAGATGCTCCCAGGCCGGCAATACCATGGCTGTTGAGGGTCCCCGCCTCCAGCCGGGTGGGATAGGCCTCCGGCTGGGTCTCAGAGTAGCTCTGGACGCCGGTGCCGCCCACGGCAAAGGGGCGAATCTCCACCCCCGCTCCCACACAGAGCCCGCCGGTGCCCTGGGGGCCCATCAGGCTTTTGTGGCCGGTGAAGCACACCACGCTGATGTGCTGCCGTTCCATGTCAATGGGAAATACCCCTGCGGTCTGGGAGGCATCCAGAATGAACAGAAGCCTGTGCTTCTGGCAGAAGTTCCCCACCCGCTGGATGTCCATCAGATCCCCCGTCAGGTTGGAGCCGTGGGTGCACACCACTGCCTTTGTATTCGGCCGCAGGAGCCGCTCAAAGTCCTCGTAGTCAATCCGCCCCTGCCGGTCTGCCGGGACGAAGTCCACCGCCCCTCCCTGCGCCCGCAGTCTGTACAGCGGACGCAGAACCGAGTTATGCTCCAGATCTGTGGAGATCACATGGTCCCCCGCCCCCAGCAGGCCGGAGATGGCGATGTTCAGCGCCATGGTGGAATTGGGCGTGAAGGCCACACGGTCCGCCCGGGAACAGCCGAAGAGAGCCGCCAGCGCCTGACGGACGCCGTAGATGCTCCGGGCCGCCTCCAGGGCCTCCGGATGGGTGCCCCGGCCGCTGTTGCCGTAGTCATTCATGGCCGCGGCCACCGCCTCTGCCACACTGGGAGGCTTGGGCCGGGTGGTGGCGGCGTTGTCCAGGTAGATCATGGCTTGATGACCTTCCCGGCATTGGCCAGGGCCTCCACAATGGCGTACATATTCGTGACGCCGCCCACAGCCAGCTTCTCCGCCAGACCGTAAAAGTTCAGGCAGGTGCCGCAGGTGAGGATCTCCACTCCCTGGGCCTCCATATTCCGCAGGTCCTCCAGAGATTCGGAACCCTCCACCGTCAGCTTGGCACCGCCGTTATAGAACAGGACGGTCCTGGGCAGCCGGGGCAGCTGGCTCACGGCAAAAAGGAAGCTCTTCATCAGCAGCTTCCCCAGTTCGTCGCTGCCCCGTCCCATAGTCTCTGAATCCACGGCCACCACCAAGTCGCCCCGGGCGTCCGGAACACAGGTCAGAGCAGGTTCCTCCGCCGGGGCATCTCCCACCGGCTCCGCCACTTCCATGGTCACCACAAACAGGTGCTCTCCCTTCTTCTCCGCCTGGACCGGCAGGTGGTTCCCCGCCGCCATGCGGGTCAGGTTCTGCACCGCGATCTCATTGTCCACCCGGACCTCCAGCGTTCCCGGCTCTCCCAGCTCCCGCAGGGCTTTCGTGGCCTTCACCACCGGAACGGGGCACGGCTCCCCCACAGCGTCCACGATCACAGTTTTCATCTTGTTCTCCTCTCCCCGCCCCTCGGCGGCTGTGTGTTTTATCCGTTCGCCTGCGGCAGGACGGAGGATTTAGAGCCCGTCCCCAGGCGATCTTTCCGGCCGCATACCGCTCGACCACCAGCCTAACGCTGCCCGCGCGCACAGAATCATCATCCGGACCGGCAGGGACAGTTCCGCTGCGGAGCGGTTGCCGCTCCTTCTAGGCGGGACGGCACTCTACGGCCATTGTATCGTCTCTTTCCTGGAAAAGCAAGGGATGTTTTTTGAAAAGAACATCGCTCTGCCTGTCTGTTTGGGAAAATCAAGGACTGTTTTTCCGTTTTTTGGGCAAATTTCTTGACAGAGACATGGATGTGCTCGTAAAATAGGACACATCTATAGCACCGCAAAATTCGACGCGGTAGAGTT
Source organism: Dysosmobacter welbionis (assembly GCF_005121165.3). Classification (NCBI taxonomy): domain Bacteria; kingdom Bacillati; phylum Bacillota; class Clostridia; order Eubacteriales; family Oscillospiraceae; genus Dysosmobacter; species Dysosmobacter welbionis. The sequence goes on from NZ_CP034413.3 coordinate 34,338, forward strand.
TATGAAGATTTGAGGCTGTTGATATGAAGACCCCCTTTGTCACAAAGGACCAGCTGGAGGCCATCGCCGCCCAGTACCCCACCCCGTTCCACATCTATGATGAGCAGGGCATCCGGGAGAATGCCCGCCGCCTGCGGAAGGCATTTGCCTGGAATCCCGGCTACCGGGAGTATTTCGCCGTGAAGGCCGCTCCCACCCCTGCCCTGCTGAAGCTGCTGCACGAGGAGGGCTGCGGCTGCGACTGTTCCTCCATGACGGAGCTGATAATCTCGGAGCGGTGCGGCATCACCGGTGAGAACATCATGTTCTCCTCCAACGATACCCCGGCGGAGGAATTCCAGATGGCGGACCGGCTGGGCGCCATCATCAACCTGGACGATCTGACGCTGGTGGACTATCTGGAGCGGTCCATCGGCCATGTGCCGGAGAAAATCTGCTGCCGCTACAATCCCGGCGGCGTGTTCACCCTGGGCGAGACCCGGGAGGGCTTCCAGGTGATGGACAATCCCGGCGACGCCAAGTACGGCATGACCCGCGCCCAGATCGCGGAGGCATTTACCCGCCTTTCCGCCATGGGCGCCAAGGAGTTCGGCATCCACGCCTTCCTGGCCTCCAACACCCTGTCTAACGACTACTACCCCGCCCTCGCCCGCATTCTCTTCCAGCTGGCAGCGGAGCTGAAGGCGGAGACCGGCGTCCATATCACCTTCATCAACCTCTCCGGCGGCGTGGGGATCCCCTACCGTCCGGAGCAGCCTGCCAATGATATCGCCGTCATCGGCGAGGGAGTCCGCCGGGCCTATGAGGAGGTGCTGGTGCCCGCCGGGATGGGTGACGTGGCCCTGTATACCGAGCTGGGCCGCTTCATGACCGGTCCGTACGGGCATCTGGTCACCCGGGCCATCCACGAAAAGCACATCTATAAGGAGTACATCGGCGTGGATGCCTGTGCCTGCAACCTGATGCGTCCGGCCATGTACGGGTCCTACCACCATATCACCGTGATGGGCAAGGAGGACCAGCTCTGCGACCATAAGTATGACATCGCCGGCAGCCTCTGCGAGAACAATGACAAGTTCGCCGTGGACCGGATGCTGCCCAAGATCGACATGGGGGACCTGCTGGTGATCCACGACACCGGCGCCCACGGCTTCTCCATGGGCTACAACTACAATGGCAAGCTCCGCTCCGCCGAGCTGCTGCTGAAGGAGGACGGCTCCGTGGAGCTGATCCGCCGGGCGGAGACGCCGGAGGACTATTTCCGCACATTGGTCTGGTGAGGAAACCGCCCAGTCCCGCAGCAACGGATCAAAATCAAAAGCGCCACCGCAGGAGCGGTGGCGCTTTTTCTGTTTTTGTCAGGCGGAGGCACCTGTCTGGTCTTCAGCAGTGAAGTAGACGAAGAAAGTCTCGCCGGTGCTCTCCTCCCCGGAGTCATCCACAAACTGCTCCAGATAAGCGATGGAGAAGTCCGTAAAACCGGAGGGTACCTCATAGACCAGTTCGCCGCTGCGCTCCTCGTCCACGGCCATGGGATATGTACCGGGCAGCTGGTTCTCCCCCACCGGCTCCACTTCCGTATAGGTCTCCATGTCTGTGGTGATGGGATAGGCATAGGCGTCATCGCCGTCGTCCCACTGGACCTGGAAATCAGTGTCATACATCTCAATGCTCTGCTCGAAGGTGTTCTTTACGGTGATGTCCGCCACCAGCAGTACGTTCCCCTCCCCAGGGGTACGGCCCGCGTAGTCGCTGGTAAGGTATGCGCTGTTGACTGTGAAATCAAAGAAGTAGGTCTCCATGGTGTCGCCGGTGCGGCCCTCGCTGGAGCCGCTTCCGCCGCAGGCGGTCAGCCCCAGTGCCATCACCACAGCCGCCGCCAATGCAAACAGTCTCTGTTTCATTTCACTCTCTCCCTTGCCAAAAAATAGATCCGGGCCTCCGCCGCCCCCGGCAGAACGCCCCACGACCAATCTCAGTGTACCATGGCGCCCAGCCGGGCGCAACTGCCGTTCAAAAAAATTTTTCTCAGCGCGGGGGCTTCCCTTTGTGCACCTTTATCGGGTGGGGATGATCTCGATCCAGTATCCGTCGGGATCTGTCACAAAATAGATCCCCATGGCAGGATTCTCAAAGCAGATGCAGCCCATGGCGGCATGCTTGGCGTGGGCCGCCTCATAGTCCTCTGCCCGGAGGGCCAGATGGAATTCGCACTCCCCCAGGTCATACTTCTGGGGATGGTCCCGCAGCCATGTCAGCTCCAGGCGGAAGTCCGTTTTTCCATCCCCCAGGTAGACGATGATGAAGCTGCCGTCGGCCGCCGCCTTCCGCTCCCCCACCGGCTCCAGGCCCAGGGCCTCCTTGTAGAACGCAAGAGATTTGTCCAAATCCGCTACATTGAAATTGAAGTGATTGAATGTCAGCATAAGCTCCTCCTGATCGCCGGGGGCCCTCTGCCTCCGGCTTGGTTTGGGTTCAGTATAGCATTTCTGCCCCCTCCGGGGCAAGGCCCTTTCCAAACCCTGCCCGCCGCTTCTTCTTTTTATCCATGTTATACAATTTCCAGAGAAAAATTTGTCGGCTTTTGGCTTGTTTTATAGTTGCCTCCTAAAGTGCACGATGATAAACTTCTAATTGTTAGACAATGCTAACTTTTGAGGAGGAACGTTCCGATGACACTGGACAAGCTGCCCCTGGGGCAGGAGGCCGTCATCACGGCTGTGGGCGGCGAGGGCGCCCTGCGCTGCCGCCTGCTGGATATGGGGCTGATCCCGAAGACCCGCGTGCGGGTGGAGAAGGTCGCACCCCTGGGCGACCCGTTGGAGCTGCGGGTGCGGGGGTACTCCCTGTCCCTGCGGAAGGAGGACGCCGGGAAAATCGAAGTGGAGGTGGCCGGGACATGATTTTCGCACTGGCCGGCAACCAAAACTGCGGCAAGACCACGCTGTTCAACCAGCTCACCGGCTCCAACCAGCACGTGGGCAATTTCCCCGGCGTGACGGTGGATCAGAAGTCTGGCGCCATCCGGGGGGAAAAGGACTGCACGGTGGTCGACCTGCCGGGCATCTACTCCATCCGGCCCTATACGCCGGAGGAGATTGTCACCCGGGATTTCATCCTGAACCAAAAGCCCGACGGCCTCATTAATATCGTGGACGCCACCAATATCGAGCGGAACCTGTACCTGACGCTCCAGCTGATGGAGATGCGTATTCCCATGGTACTGGCCCTAAACATGATGGATGAGGTCACCGCCGGCGGCGGCACCATCGACGTGAAGGGAATGTCCCAGGCATTGGGCATCCCGGTGGTGCCCATCTCCGCTGTGAAAAACCAGGGCGTGGACGAGCTTGTGAAGGTTGCCGTCCAGACTGCCCGGACCAAGACGCTGCCTACGGTGTACGACTTCTGCTCCCCCGGACCGGTCCACCGGTGCATCCACGCGGTGGTCCACCAGATCGAGGATCACGCGGAGGCTGCGGGCCTTCCCGTCCGATTCGCCGCCACCAAGCTCATTGAGGGAGACGAGGACATCGTGACCCGCCTGGCCCTGGACCAGAACGAGCTGGAGCTCATTGAGCACAGCGTCAAGGAGATGGAGGACGAGTGCGGCATGGACCGCAATGCCGCACTGGCGGATATGCGCTACACCTTCATCGAAACCATCTGCTCCGGCACGGTGGTGAAGTGCCGGGAGTCCCGGGAGCGGGCCCGCAGCGAGGCCATCGATCGGGTGGTGACCAACAAATACCTGGCCCTGCCACTGTTCTTCGCCATCATGCTGGGCATCTTCTTCCTGACCTTTGAAGTCATCGGCGCCTTCCTGTCGGATCTGCTGGCCGCGGGGATCGATGCCCTCACCGCGGCGGTGGACAGCGGCCTCGCCGCCTATGGATTGAACCCCGTGGTCCACAGTCTGGTGATCGACGGCGTGTTCGCGGGAGTGGGCAGTGTACTGAGCTTTCTGCCCATCATCGTGGTGCTGTTCTTCTTCCTCTCCATTTTGGAGGACACGGGCTACATGGCCCGTGTGGCCTTCGTCATGGACCAGCTGCTGCGGAAGATCGGTCTCTCCGGCCGGAGCATTGTCCCCATGCTGGTGGGCTTCGGTTGCTCAGTGCCCGCCATCATGTCCACCCGGACACTGGCCTCGGAGCGGGACCGGCGGATGACCATCCTGCTGACGCCCTTCATGAGCTGCTCTGCCAAGATCCCTATCTACGGCGTGTTTTCCGCCGCCTTTTTCCCGAATCATGCCGCCCTGGTGATGATCGGGCTGTACATCCTGGGTATCCTGGTGGGCATCGTGGCGGCCAAGGTGCTGGGCACCACAGTCTACAAGGGCAACCCCGTGCCCTTCGTCATGGAGCTGCCCAACTACCGCTTCCCCTCCGCCAAAAGCGTGTGGCAGCTGTGCTGGGACAAGGCCAAGGATTTTCTGACCCGAGCCTTCACCATCATCTTCGTGGCCACCATCATCGTCTGGTTCCTCCAGACCTTTGACACCCGGCTGAACCTGGTGGATGACAGCGCCGACAGTCTGCTGGCCACCGTGGGTGCCTGGATCGCCCCGCTCTTCGCTCCTCTGGGCTTTGCCGATTGGCGGGTCTCCACTGCCCTCATCACCGGGTTCATCGCAAAGGAGTCCGTCATCTCCACCCTTGGAATCCTTACCGGGTCCGGCGCGGATGTCAGCACCGCCGCCCTGGGGACGCTGTTCACCCCTGTCACTGCCGCCGGGTTCCTTGCCTTCACCCTGCTGTACACCCCCTGCGTGGCCGCTATCTCCGCAGTGAAGCGGGAGCTGGGCTCCGGCTGGAAGGCCGCCGGTGTGGCGTTGAGCCAGTGCGTGATTGCCTGGATGGTGGCCTTCCTGGTCTACCACATCGCGGCGCTGCTGCTGGGATAGAGGAGGCTGCCATGCTGGAAGTTTTGATCCTGGCGGCCCTGGGCGTCTGGCTGGCGCTTGCCCTCCGTTCCTGCCTCCGCCGCAGAGGAAAGGGCTGCGGCGGCTGTGATGGCTGCTGTGACCGCTGCGGCGGTGCCTGCCGCAGCGCCCGCCGCTGACATACCCCATATTGTCGGTAAAACGGCCCCGGCGGAATGTTCCGCCGGGGCCTTGCTGAAAAGAACCCCCGCCGGCTGTCTCCGGTGGGGGTTCGCCTCATGTGTCCAGCAGCACCGTGCCGTCCGGCAGGATAAACCGGTCTGTGGAGGGGGTGCTCAGATCTGCCGTCAGGGATGCCATGCGGTAGATGGTCTCCCCCTCCAACAGCCGTTCCGACGCTACCAGTAAGCCTGTCTCCACGCTGACCCAGTACCGTTGGGTGTAACCCTCCGGATCCTGGACCGTCTCCACGTAAATGCAGTTCACATCGGAGACGCTGCGGTAATCCGCGGCGGCGATATCCTCCACCGGCAGGTCCAGGATGGTCTCATAGGTGGGGATGGCCTGCTCGTCATCCGGGGTGATGTCCCCCGCAGGGGCGCTGTAAACGCTGCTCTCGCTGCCATACCAGATATAAGTGATCTCCCCGTCGGTGATGGTGTGGCGAACCTGTCCGTCCGACAGGGAGCGGTCTGTCCGTGTCCAGCGGCCGCTGACCGTGACGGTGGTCTCAAAGGAACCGCTGCCGCCGTCCCACAGCTGCTCCACCCGGATCACCCGGCTGTACTGCCGCGGGCGGGTCAGCGTCTCAATGGCGGTCTGCACCGTCTCCGGCGTCACCGCGATCACTGTCAGGGCGTCACCGCCGGAGGCATTGGTATCCTCTGCCTGTCCGGGGGAGCTCCCCTCCTCCGGCAGCGTGATATGGGAGGAGCGGCGCAGACTGTTGCTGAACATCAGGATCAGAACCATCACCACCAGGACAATAAAGCCCGCGGTGATCCGGTTCAGCTTCCGTTTCTCCATCTCCGCCCTCCTCTCTCAGGGTGCCGTCCGCGGCAGGTCAGACGCCGAATTCTGCCGGCCGATCCCGCCGCAGGCCGAACTTCCACTCGATGGCATCGGCAATCCGGCGGCAGGCATGGCCGTCACCGTAAGGATTCACCGCGTGGGCCATGGCGTCGTAGGCGCTCTTGTCCCGGATCAGCCGCTCCGCCATGGTGACGATGTCATCCTGTACCACGCCGCAGAGCTTCACGGTCCCGGCCTCTACCGCCTCCGGCCGCTCCGTCTCCCGGCGCATCACCAGCACCGGCTTGCCCAGGGCAGGGGCCTCCTCCTGGAGACCACCGGAGTCTGTCAGCACCAGATAAGACCGGGCCATAAGGTTATGCATCTCGTCCGCCGGCAGCGGGTCGATGAGATGGACCCGGGGCGCGCCCCGAAGATAGGTGTCCACTGCTTCCCGCACCACCGGGCTCAGGTGCACCGGGTACACCAGCTCCACGTCCCGGTTCTCCTCGGCGATCTGCCGCAGGGCCAGCATGATGTTCTTCATCGGCTCGCCATAATTCTCCCGCCGGTGGCAGGTAACAAGAACGATCTTCTTCTCCCCATAGGGCAGCTGATTCAGCTCCTCTGTGGAAAAGCGGTAGTCCGGCCGGACTGTGGTCTTCAAAGCGTCGATGACCGTGTTGCCGGTGACGAACAGCCCCTTGGTAATACCCTCCCGCTCCAGGTTGGCCCGATTGTTGGCGGTGGGACAGAAATACAGGTCCGCAATGGCGGACACCAGCTTCCGGTTCATCTCCTCTGGAAAGGGAGAATACTTGTCATAGGTTCGCAATCCTGCCTCCACGTGCCCAACGGACACCTGATGGTAAAAGGCTGACAGGGCACCGGCAAAGGTGGTGGAGGTGTCCCCGTGAACCAGGATCATATCCGGCTTCAGGGCGTCGATGGCCTCGTCCATGCCGGTGAGGCACTTGCTGGTGATGGTGGACAGCGTCTGCCGGGGGGTCATGATGTCCAGATCCCAGTCCGGCTTCACCTGAAAGACCTCCAGCACGCTGTCCAGCATCTGCCGGTGCTGGGCGGTGACGCAGCAGAGGCTCTCGATCCCCTCCCGATTCGCCAGCTCCTGCACCAGGGGGCACATCTTGATGGCCTCCGGCCGGGTGCCGAAGACGCTCATGATCCGCAGCTTTTCCATTTACTTCTCCTCCGTCTTTCCATCATCCTCCGGCTTGTCCGCTGGATGATGGCCGTGGTGGCCGTGCTCCTTCAGCTCCTCCAACTCTTCGTGCAGCTCCTCCTTGACCTCCTTGGGGAACACCACCCGGGCGGCCACCACTGCCACGATGCACAGCACCAGGAACAGCAGCATGGCCCGGCCCTCCCCGCTGGTAGTCAGCACCACGGCGCTCAAGCCCAGGATGGCAGAGATCACGTACAGAGTAGCCACCGCCTGCTTCTGGTTCAGGCCCATGTCGATGAGCCGGTGGTGGATGTGGCTCCGGTCGGCGTGCATGGGGCTCTGGCCGTGGGCGATGCGGCGGATGAAGGCAAAGGCGGTGTCAAAGATGGGCAGTCCCAGAATCAGGAATGGCACCGCAAAGGAGATGATGGCATAGAACTTGAACAGGCCCTGGATGGACATGGTGGCCAAAATGTAGCCCAGGAAGGTGGCGCCGGTGTCGCCCATAAACATCTTGGCGGGGTTCATGTTGTAGGGCATGAAGCCCACGCAGGCCCCCACCAGGGCCGCCATCACCACAGCCACCTGAAACTGCCCGCCAATGAGGGCGATCACCAGCACTGTGGTGGCGGAGATGGCGGAGACGCCGTTGGCCAGGCCGTCCAGGCCGTCGATCAGGTTCACCGCGTTGGTGATGGCAACAATCCAAAGCACCGTCAGGGGCACGGAGAGATTTCCCAGCACCCAATAGGGATTGTCCGAAAAGACGTTGGGGTTGGAAAACGCCTGGATCACCACGCCGTGGGTGGCGGGGATCAGGGCGGCCACGATCTGCACCACAAATTTCAGCAGCGCCGGCAGGGCCATGATGTCGTCCACCACGCCCAGCACCACGATGATAACGGCTCCCAGCAGGATGCTGCGCATCTCGGCCGTGATCTCCACAAACAGCAGGATGCTGACCATGAAGCCGATAAAGATGGCCAGTCCCCCCAGCCGGGGGATGGGAGTCTTGTGCATCCGGCGGGCGTCCTTGGGTACGTCGATGGCCCCCACCTTGTAAGCAAAAGTCTTGACGATGGGCGTCATCAGAAAGCTGACGACCAGCGCCACCAGCAGCGCCAGCAGCGTATAGGCGATCAGCCGGTTTTCGATCAACATGATGTCTCCTCCATCACCGGGGCAGGAAGCCCACCTTTTTATAGACCTTGTTCAGGGTCCGGTTGGCTACATAGGCCGCCTTCTCCGCACCGGCGCGGTAGACGCTCTCCAGATAGCTCTTGTCCGCCAGCAGGCGCTCCGTCTCCTCCCGGATGGGCCGCAGCAGCTCCACCACGGACTCACCCACCGCCTGCTTGAAGTCGCCGTAGCCATGGCCGGCGAACTCCTGCTCGATGGTCTCAAAGCTCTTGCCGGTGGCCACGGCGTAGATCTGCATCAGGTTGGACACACCGGGCTTGTCGGCCGGGTCAAAGCGGACGCAGGCCTCGGAGTCCGTCACGGCCTTCTTGAACTTGCGCAGGATGTCCTCCGGCTTTTCCAGCATGTAGACGCAGCCGTTGGGGTCCTTGTCGGATTTGCTCATCTTCTTTTCCGGGCTGGTGAGGCTCATGACCCTGGCGCCCACCTGTGGGATATAGGGATCCGGCAGCTTAAAGGTATCACCGTAGATCCCGTTGAACCGGGTGGCGATGTCCCGGCAGATCTCCACGTGCTGCTTCTGGTCGCCGCCCACCGGCACCAGGTCTGCCTGGTACAGCAGGATGTCGGCGGCCATCAGGGCCGGATAGGTGAAGAGGCCGGCGTTGATGTTGTCGGCGTTCTTGGCGGACTTGTCCTTGAACTGGGTCATGCGGCTGAGCTCGCCGAACATGGTGTAGCAGTCCAGTACCCAGCCCAGCTGGGCGTGGGCAGGCACGTGGGACTGGACGAACAGCACGTTTTTCTCCGGGTCCAGGCCGCTGGCAATGTAGGCCGCCACCTGGGTCAGGGTATGCCGCCGCAGCTCAGCGGGCACCTGCCGCACTGTGATGGTGTGCATGTCTGCCAGCATGTAGTAGCAGTCATATTCGTCAGCCAGAGCCGCCCAGTTCTTGATGGCCCCCAGATAGGAACCCAGGGTCAGGTCGCCGGAGGGCTGGATGCCGCTCAGGATTCGTTTTTTCTGTACTTCGTTTTCCATTTTGTATCCACCTCAAATACTCAAGCTGCCAGGCATCTCTGCCGGATGGCGGCCGGTTTTCCTTATATCGAGATAACTATTATATTATACCATACAACATTATTCTGTGCAATCTTTGATTGCGCTCCCAGACGTTGCGTGTTACAATACCCCCATAACCGCAGCTGCTCTGCAAAGAGGAGGGATGGGACGTGCTCCCCAAAATCGGAATCCTGTGCGCCGGAGATGACGAGCTCGCGCCGTTCCTGCCTCTTCTGGACAGGCGCTCCGTCCGCCGGCAGGCCATGCTCACGATCCACGAGGGATGGATCTCCAGCGTTCCTGCCGCCGCTCTGTACAGTGGTGTCTGCAAGGTCAATGCGGCCATCGCTGCCCAGGTCCTCATTGACAGCTGCCGGGTGGAAGCCATCATCAATGCGGGCACAGCAGGAGGCATCGACCCATCCATCTCCATCTTTGATACCGTCATCAGCACAGAGACCGCCTATCACGATGTAGCTGAGGATATTCTCACGGAGTTCCATCCCTGGATGGACTCCATCTGGTTCCCGGGGACCCCTTCCTGCTCTCCTTGGCCACCCAGGCGGCCCAGGACTCCGGCCGCCCCGTCCGCTTCGGGCGGATGGTGACCGGAGAAGCCTTTCTCTCTGGCCCTGGGACAGAGGCCGTGCGGTCCGCATTTCACCCCCTTTGCGCGGATATGGAATCCGCGGCCGTTGCCCATGTCTGCCATGCAAACGGCATCCCATTCCTCTCCATTCGCACCATCACCGATTCGGCCGACCGATCCGCCGCCGCCTGCTTTGAGGAAAACTGCCGCCGGGCTTCTGAAATCGCAGCCCAGGTGACCCACGCCCTGTTGAAACGCCTGGCCGTCAGCGAGTCCTACCCGATTGAAAAAGGAGAACTGCCATGACGCATTTCTGTACCTGCCAAAACACCGCCTGCCGCTGCCATCCCTCCAACCATAGCCAGGGGTGCGATCTGTGCATTCAGAAAGAGCTGCGCAAAGGCGAGATCCCCAGCTGCTTTTTCAATCTGGTGATCCGACCCGGGGAGACAGTGGAGGATTGTACCATGGCGGCCTTCGCCCGACGGGTGCTGGAGCGGGAGGCGGAGATGGCCGCCTCTGATAAACAGTAGCTGACCCCGGACAGAAAAACGGAGGGAGCGCATCGCGCTCCCTCCGCCTTCTTTTCAAAAACAGGGTCCGGGGCAGGCTCAGGCCTTGTGGTCGCAGCCCAGCACGTCCACGATCTTGTGGGACACCAGCTCCTTGATGGCGGCGCGGGCGGGCTTCAGGTACTCGCGGGGATCGAACTTGTCGGGGTGCTCCGCCATGAACTTGCGGATGGTGCCGGTCATGGCCAGACGCAGGTCGGAGTCAATGTTGATCTTGCACACGGCGCTACGGGCAGCCTTGCGCAGCTGTTCCTCGGGAATGCCCACGGCATCAGGCATCTTACCGCCGAATTCGTTGACCATACGGACGAACTCCTGGGGCACGGAAGAGGAGCCATGAAGCACAATGGGGAATCCGGGCAGGCGCTTCACGACCTCGTCCAGGATATCAAAGCGCAGGGGAGGCGGAACCAGCTCGCCCTTCTCGTTGCGGGTGCACTGGGCGGCAGTGAACTTGTAAGCGCCGTGGCTGGTGCCGATGGCGATAGCCAGGGAGTCGCAGCCGGTCTTCTCCACGAACTCCTGGACCTCCTCGGGATGAGTGTAGTGGGACTCCTCGGCAGAGACCTTCACGTCATCCTCGATGCCGGCCAGAGCGCCCAGCTCGGCCTCCACAACCACGCCGTGGTCGTGGGCGTACTCAACCACCTTCTTGGTGATTTCAATGTTCTCAGCAAAGGGCTTGCTGGAGGCGTCGATCATGACGGAGGTAAAGCCGCCGTCGATGCAGCTCTTGCAGGTCTCAAAGTCAGGGCCGTGGTCCAGATGCAGGGCGATGGGGATGTTGGGGCACTCGATGACGGCCGCCTCCACCAGCTTCACCAGATAGGTGTGGTTGGCGTAGGCCCGGGCGCCCTTGGACACCTGGAGAATCAGGGGAGCCTCCAGATCCCGGGCGGCCTCGGTGATGCCCTGGACGATCTCCATATTGTTGACGTTGAACGCGCCGATGGCATAGCCGCCGTCGTAGGCTTTTTTGAACATTTCGGTCGTGGTAACCAGTGCCATAAGATCAACTCCTGTTCATTTATTTGTCCCGCTCTCCCACATCGGCCGACAGGTCCGATCCCGGTTGTCAAAAAACGCCGATTCAAAAGAACGAAAACGATTTTCCCTTATGATAATATCACAAGATTTTTAAAATGCAAGTATTTACAATTCTTTTTTTGAATGATATGATGAAAGAAAGCATCCCGAAACCAAATCTGAGGAGGATTTTTCCATGAGTGAACTGAAAGGCGCCTGCATTTTCGGCCAGTCCGGCGGCCCTACTTCCGTCATCAACGCTAGTGCCTACGGCGTCATCGCCACGGCATTGAAGAACCCCAGCATCACCCGCGTCCTGGGCGCGGAGCACGGCATCAAGGGCGTTTTGAACGACCGGCTGTTTGATATGGGCCAGGAGGACCCGGCAGAGCTGGAGCTGCTGAAATACACCCCCTCCTCTGCCCTGGGCTCCTGCCGGTACAAGATGGCGGACCCGGATGTGGATGACACCGACTACAAGCGGATTCTGGAGATCTTCAAGAAGTATGACGTCCGCTACTTCTTCTACAACGGCGGCAACGACTCTATGGACACCTGCAACAAGATCAGCAAGTACATGCAGAAGGTCGGCTATGAGTGCCGCGTGATGGGCGTGCCCAAGACCATCGACAACGACCTGTTTGGAACCGACCACTGCCCCGGCTTCGCCTCCGCCGCCAAGTATATTGCCACCAGCTGCATGGAGGTCTATCAGGATGCCCGAGTGTATGACACCGGCATGGTCTGCATCATCGAGATCATGGGCCGCCACGCCGGCTGGCTGGCTGGCGCCGCCGCCCTGGCCACCGCCTACGGCGCCGGCCCCGATCTGGTGTACCTGCCCGAGGTGGACTTCGACATGGATCAGTTCCTGGCCGACGTGGAGCGCATCTACAAGGAGAAGGGCAACTGCATGGTGGCCGTCTCCGAGGGCATCCACTACGCCGACGGCTCCTTCGTCTCCGAGGCCAAGACCTCTGCCACCGACGGCTTCGGCCACGCCCAGCTGGGCGGCCTGGCCTCCCTGCTGGCCCAGGTAGTCAAGGAGAAGACCGGCGCCAAGGTCCGGGGCATCGAGCTCTCCCTCCTCCAGCGGTGCGGTGCCCACCTGGCGTCCGAGACCGATATCGAGGAGGCCGTCATGAGCGGCATGGCCGCTGTGGAGAACGCCGTCAATGGTATCACCGACAAGATGGTGGGCTTCGAGCGCAGCTATGAGGACGGCCAGTACGTCTGCAAGACCAAGCTGCTGCCCCTGACCGATGTGGCCAACACCGAGAAGAAGGTGCCCATCGAGTGGATCAACGCTGCCCACAACGGCGTGGAGAAGCCCTTCATCGACTATGTGCTGCCCCTGATCCAGGGCGAGCCCAAGCTGCCCAAGGAGGACTCCCTGCCCCGCTTCGCCAAGCTGAAAAAGGTGCTGGTGAAGTAAGCGGCAGCGAAACCCCAGAACAGGAAAGAGATCACCCGCTTTGGGTGATCTCTTTTTCTTCAGCACCGTGTCTCTCGGTAGACAGAGTACAAGAAATGAAGCATTTCTCCGCTGTAATATCGGGTGAGAAACGTATCTTCCTTGCGCATGCCGATGCTCTCCGCCACCCTGATTGACGCAAGGTTATCCGATTTGATGATGGACGATACCCGGTCCCGCTTCAGTTGTTCAAACGCATATCGTTTACAGCCTTCAGCTGCCTCTCTTGCATACCCGCAGTGCCAGAACTCCTTCTTGAGCAGATATCCGATTTCAAGCACGTCTTTATTTCGATATGGCTGCATAGTAAGGCCTGCCTGCCCAACCATGACACCACTGGTTTTCGATATGACCGCCCACAGGCCAAATCCATAGTCCCGATATCGTCCGATCTGCCGGTCAAGCCATTGTTGGACATCCGAGTTGGAAAAATCATGTTCATAGGCATACATCACCTTCGGATTTTGCAGCATCTCCGCCAAATCAAGAAAATCATCCTGATTCATTTCTCTGAAAGCCAGACGTTCTGTCTCGAAAACCACAGGACTGCTTGCCCCCAATGTCATTGTTCTCACTTGTTCTTCTGATAGATCGCCCACAGCCCGTCCATCAGCAGGTACTTGTCGTAGACGATCTTGTTCCGGCAGTATTTCACGATCACCGGGGCATTGCCGCCGGTGGCCACCACGCTGAGTGTCCGTCCTGAGAACTGCTCCCGGATGCGGTCGATGACGCCGTCCAGCATCCCGGCGGTGCCGTAGACGATGCCGGAGCGCATACAGTCCTCCGTCGTCTTGCCAATCAACACCTTGGGGTGCTGGAGGGAGATGGCGGGCAGCTGGGCCGCCCGGCGGCTCAGGGCCTCCAGGGACACGTTGACCCCCGGCAGCAGCATCCCGCCCTCGTAATTCCGGCCCTCGGAGATGACGCCGATGGTGGTGGCGGTGCCCATGTCGATGGTGACGATAGGAGGCTCGAATTTCTCCAGCGCCGCCACCGCGTCGGCCACGATGTCCGCCCCTACCTGGGACTGGACCGCCAGCCGGATGTTCAGCCCCGTCCGCACACCGGGCCCCACCACCATGGGCGGCTTGCCCAGCAGCCGGGCCAGAGCCTTCTCCATCATGAAGTTCAGGGGGGGACCACGCTGCACAGGATCGCCCCCGTCACATCCTCAAACCGGAAGTGATACAGGGCGAACAGGTTCATCAGGTCGATGCTGATCTGGTCTGCGGTCTTGCGGCTGTCCGTGTCCAGGGATGCCAGAAACCGCAGCTGCTTGTCCCTGTCAAACAGCCCCACAGAGGTGTTGGAGTTTCCTACATCAATGGCCAGCAGCATAAGCCTCTCTCCTTTTTTCTTCTGATCTTGATCGTGTTCTATGGTATCACGCCTTGCCGCCGGATGCAAGGCCGGGACAGAGGGAAAATTTTTCGATGAAACGTCCGAAAACGGGAAGAAATCTGCCGCCGGATCTGCTATACTTTTGTTGAACACACGCGAAAGGAGGAGGCGCCATGGATTTTCCCTATGGTGAAACGGAGATTGCCTATCTGCGTGCCAGAGACCTGAAACTGGGCGCGGCCATGGACCGGATCAGCCCCATCCATCGGGAGGTGGACCCGGACCTCTTCTCCTCCGTAATCCATCACATCATCGGCCAGCAGGTATCCATGGCTGCCCAGCGGACAGTGTGGCAGCGGCTCCAGGCAGCGGCCGGGACGCTTGTGCCGGAGACGGTCGCGGCCATGCCGGCCGAGGCGCTCCAGGCCCTGGGCATGACCCGCCGCCGGGCGCTGTACATCCTGGAATTTGCCCGGAAAGCGGCCTCCGGGGATTTTGATCTAGACGCCCTGGCGGAAATGGAGGACCGTGAGGTGCTGGCCCGCCTCACCTCCCTGCGGGGTGTGGGGCCTTGGACAGCGGAGATGCTGCTGATCTTCGGCCTCCGGCGGCCGGATGTGGTCAGCTGGGGCGACTTGGCCATCCTCCGGGGGATGCGGATGCTGTACCGAAAGCGGTCCATCGACCAGAGGACCTTCCAGCGCCTGCAGAAGCGGTACAGCCCCTACGGCACCACTGCCAGCCTGTACCTCTGGGCCATCGCCTGCGGCGCCCTGCCGGAGCTGACGGACCCTGGCGCCGGACGGAAACCGGACAAAAAACGGGGGCGGCACACATGACAGACCGGCAGCGCTGGCAGGCGGTCCTGGACAACGACCGCCGGTATGATGGCACATTTTTCTACGGCGTAGCCTCCACAGGCATCTTCTGCCGTCCCTCCTGCCCCTCCCGACCGCCGCGGCGGGACCGGGTGCGGTTCTTCCCCACGGCGGACGCTGCACTGGCGGCGGGGTTCCGCCCCTGCAAGCGCTGCCGCCCGGACCTGACCGATTTTTCCCCGGGCCAAGACGTTGCTGCGGAGGCCATGGCGCTGCTGCATCGCCACTTCCGGGATCAGGCGGACTTGTCAGCCGCGCTGAACGGCCTGGGACTCTCCCGCCGGAGGTTGGCCGATCTGTTCCATGCAGCCTACGGCACCACCCTCCACGGCTGCCTGGGAACGCTTCGGGTAACCGAAGCCTGCCGCCTGCTGCGGGAGACGGACCAGCCCGTTGCCCAAATAGCCGGGGAGGCCGGATTTGACAGTCTCTCCGCCTTTTACCGGGCCTTCCGGTCCGGCACAGGACAGTCCCCGCTGGCGTACCGCCGGAGCGCCCATTCCGCGCCGGACAAATCAAGCGGTCCCTGTTGAACGACTTACATTCGTTTGCAATCGCTCCATCACTCTGATCCTGATTTGAGGTGTAATTGTATGTGGATGATCTTTCATAAGCCCTCCCCGGTGGGAATGCTGACCCTCTCCTCGGACGGCACAGCCCTCACAGGGCTGTGGCTGGATGGGCAGAAATACTTTGGTGCTGGACTCCCAAATGCTGTAAAGGAAAATGACCTGCCGGTATTTGAGCAGGTCTCCGCCTGGCTGGACGCCTATTTTGCCAAGGCTCCCCTTCCGGCTCTGCCGCCTCTGGCCCCCCAGGGCAGCCCCTTCCGCCAGGCGGTGTGGCGCCTGCTGCTGGAGATCCCCTACGGCACGGTCACCACATACGGCGCCCTGGCCCGGACGCTCCGGGGCCAGGGGATTTCTGCCGCGGCCCAGGCAGTGGGCGGCGCCGTGGGCCACAACCCCATCTCCATTCTGATCCCCTGTCACCGGGTTGTGGGCAGCGACGGAAGTCTGACAGGCTACGCCGGAGGCGTGGCCAACAAGCAGTTCTTGCTGGAGCTGGAGGGCGTGGACATGACCGGGCTGTATGTCCCCACTCGTGGCACGGCGCTGTGAGACGCAGGTGGTCTCCATGGCGCACACACGAAAAAAGATGTTTTACGCGCCGAAGGCGTTCAACGGCTATGGGCCGCCGGAGCCTCCGATTCCGGCAGCTCAGGATCGGCCCGGGCGCTATCCCTGTCCCTGCTGTGGGCAGATCACCCTCCCGGTCCCGCCGGAGGAGGCGGTGGCTTACATCTGCCCGGTATGCTGGTGGGAGAACGACGTGTTCATTTCCTCCGACAACGAGCCCAGCGACGAAAATCATGGGCTGACCCTGTCCCAGGGGCGGGAAAATGTCCGGCGGTTCGGCACCTGCGATCCCCGGATGAAGCGGTGAGGGCATCGGAGGAAATTTCTTCTTCAGGGATGCCTTTGGGACATCTGAACAGGAATCCCCCAATCCTTGCGCTGTTCGGCGTCTTTTGGTTCCCTTTGTGGTGGTCGGTCTCACGTATACCGGGCGAGTCGGCCTTTTCCCAGCTCCCTCCGGGACAGGCTGGAATAGTAAGAAAGGGCGCCGGATTCCTCCGGCGCCCTTTCTATGATGTCTGCGTCACAGAATGATGCAGATGAGTCCCCCGCTGCCCTCATTAATGATGCGGGTCAGGGTCTCCTGGAGCTTCCGCCGGGCGTCCTCCGGCATCCGCTTGAGCTTTGCCTGCAGATCCTCGTTCACCAGCTCGTGGAAGCTGCGTCCGAAGATGTTGGACTGCCAGATCTTGCTGGTATCCCCTTCAAACTCCTGCAGCAGGTAGTTCACCATGTCCTCGGACTGCTTCTCGTTGCCCACGATGGGGCTGACGGCAGTCTCGATGTCCGCCCGGATCATGTGGATGCTGGGGGCGCTGGCCTTCAGCCGCACGCCGTACCGGCCGCCCTGCTTCATGATCTCCGGCTCCTCCAGCTTCAGCTCGTCGATGCCGGGGACCACGATGCCGTAGCCCGTCTCTCGGACGTCGTGGAGGGCGCCGGCTACCTTGTCGTACTCCGCCTTCACCGCCGCCAGCTTCGTCAGCAGGCTCATCAGATCCCCATCATCCCCCACCTCAAAGCCGGACTGCTCCGACAGGGTCTTGTAGAACAGCTCCCGGGGCAAGGCCAGCCGTGCGGCGGCCACGCCGGTGCCCAGGTCGATGGCTGAGATTCTGGCCTCACTGATGTGCTCGCTCTCCCCCAGGGCGGCGATGACGCCCTCCACCTCCCGGATGTGGCGGAGCTGGGCGGTGTTCTGACGGATGGCGTCATACAGGCCCGCTTTGATAGGATGGTCCGCCGGCAAGGCATCCACCCAGGGGGGCAGGAACAGGTCCAGCTCCTGCATGGGGAACTCGTAGAGCACCGCCTTCAGGATGGCGGCCACGGCGTCCTCGTCCAGCTCCAGGCAGTTGACGGCCATGCAGTTCACCTCATACCGGGAGGAGATGTCCTTGGCGATGGCTTGGGCCCGGTCGCCCCGGGGGTCTGCGGAGTTCAGCAGGACGATGAAGGGCTTCCCCAGCTCCTGCAGCTCCCGGATCACCCGCTCCTCCGCTTCCAGGTAGTCCTCCCGGGGGATGTCGGAGATGGTGCCGTCGGTAGTGATGACGATGCCGATGGTGGAGTGCTCGGCGATCACCTTCCGGGTGCCGATCTCCGCCGCCTCGGTCATGGGGATCTCATGGTCGTACCAGGGGGTGGTGACCATCCGGGGGGTGTCGTCCTCCATCTGGCCGATGGCGCCCTTCACCATGTATCCCACACAGTCGATCAGCCGCACGGAAAAGCTCGCCCCGTCCGGCAGCTGGATCTGGGCAGCCTCCTCCGGGACGAACTTGGGCTCGGCGGTCATGATGGTCCGGCCAGAGCCGCTCTGAGGCAGCTCATCCCGGGCCCGCTCCTTGCGGTAGACGTTGTCGATGTTGGGGATCACCTGGGTCTCCATGAACCGCTTGATGAAGGTGGACTTCCCGGTGCGCACGGGGCCCACCACGCCGATGTAGATATCCCCAGCGGTGCGGGTGGCGATATTCTGATAGATACTGGTATTCATAGCATCCCGTCCTTTTTCCGCTCCATAGTCTTGTTCCACTCTATGTCCGGCTGCTGCGAAGTATGACAGCCCGTCTTGTTTTGGAGAAGATGCACAAATTCAGGAGCCGGCCTTCTCCGTTCTTGGCTGATTTTGCGGCTTTACACGGATAATTTAGTGTGGTAAACTGCTAATGTAATGAAACGGACGGTATCTCCGTCCAGAGATTTGGAGGATTGACGATGAAAAACATGAAGAAGCTGTGGGCAGCGCTGCTGGCCCTGGCCATGACCTTCTCTCTGGCCGCCTGCGGCGGAACCTCTGACGAGGACGCCGCCACTGATGACCAGCCCACAGGGGAAGAAGTCTCCGGTGACACCGCTCCCGAGAGCGACGTGGCCTATATCCAGGATAAGGGCACCCTGGTGGTGGGCATTACCTACTTTGCCCCCATGGACTACAAGGAAGAGGGCAGCGATGAGTGGATCGGCTTTGACGCCGACCTGGCCAAGCTGTTTGCCGAGAGCCTGGGCGTCTCCGTGGAGTTCCAGGAGATCACCTGGGACTACAAGGTGGAAGAGCTGGACTCCCGGGCCATCGACTGCGTGTGGAATGGTATGACTCTCACCGACGACGTTCTGGCTGCTATGGGTACGTCCAACCCATACTGCACCAACTACCAGACTCTGGTCTATCCTGCCGACCGGGCCGCTGAGTTCGAGGGCCTGACCTCTCTGGAGGGCCTGAACATCGCTGTGGAGTCCGGCTCCGCCGGTGAGGATGCCGCCGTGGCCTTGGGTGCCACCACCGTGCCGGTCCAGGCCCAGTCCAACGCCCTGATGGAGGTTGCCGCCGGCACGTCCGACGCCGCCGTCATCGACGTGCTGATGGCCGCTGAGATGACCGGCGAGGGCACCAGCTACGCCGATCTGATCTACAGCCTGAACCTGAATGAGGCCCAGGACCTGCCCTCCGAGGAATATGGCGTGGGCTTCCGGCAGGGGTCCGACTTGGTGGACGCCTTCAACACCTTCCTGGCGGAGAAGACGGCTGACGGCACCGTGCTGGAGGTGGCTACCACCTACGGCCTGCAGGACGCCGTGATCCTGGAGTGAGCTTCTTCCCCTGCGGATCTTCCAAAAGCAGAGTGCGCAGTGCGCGCTCTGCTTTTCGGCGGCTTTCCCCCTCTACCACACTGACCTTGAGAGGACGATACCATGATTGAATTTTTTACCTCCAGCACATTCCGGACCGTGCTGTCGGCCCTGAACAGCGGATTTCTCAAGACCCTTCAGCTGTTTTTCATCACCCTGATCGGGGCACTGCCCCTGGGCTTGGTTATCAGCTTCGGTTCCATGAGCCGCTTTCCTCCCCTGCGGTGGCTGACCCGCCTGGTGGTCTGGGTCATCCGGGGCACGCCTCTGGTGCTGCAAATCATTGCACTGTTCTATGTGCCCGGCATCCAGAAGTGGTTCAACTGGCCCAGCGGTGAGTCCGGGCGGATGATGGCCGTGTGTGTGGCCTTCATCATTAATTACGCCTGCTACTTCTCCGAGATCTACCGGGGCGGCATCCAGGGAGTGCCGAAGGGCCAGCAGGAGGCAGGCCAGGTCTTGGGCATGACCAAAGCCCAGATCTTCCGCCACATCACCCTGCTGCAGATGATCAAGCGAATCGTCCCCCCCATCTCCAACGAGATCATCACGTTGGTGAAGGACACCTCCCTGGCCCGGGTCATCGCATTGCAGGAGGTCATCTGGATGGGCGAGTCCTTTATGAAGGGCAACTCCGGCATTGCGGGCCTGGTGTGGCCCCTGTTCTTCACCGCTGTCTACTATCTGATCTTCAGCGGCATCGTCACGGTGCTGCTGGGCAAGCTTGAAAAAAAGCTGGACTTCTTTCAGTAAGGAGGGAACCGATTTATGGCAATTCTGGAAGTACATCACATTGAAAAGCATTTCGGCGCCACCCGGGTGCTGGAGGACATCAGCTTTGATCTGGAGCAGGGCCAGGCCCTGGCCATCATCGGCTCCTCCGGCTCCGGCAAAACCACCCTGCTGCGGTGCCTGAATTTCCTGGAGAAGCCGGAGCAGGGTACCATCTCTGTGGCGGGTAATCTGATTTTTGACGCCGCTGATCCCGCCACCCAGCGGGAGAGCGAGGTGCGGAAGAAGCGGCTCCACTTCGGGCTGGTGTTTCAGTCCTTCAATCTGTTCCCCCAATACACGGCGCTGAAGAACGTCACCCTGGCCCGGGAGCTGCTGGCCCAGGAGCAGCCGGACTTCAAGCAGAACAAAAAGCAAATCCTGGAGGAGATCCAAGCGGACGGCCGGGAGCTGCTGGCGAAGATGGGCCTCAGTGAGCGGGCAAATCACTACCCCAGCCAGCTCTCCGGCGGACAGCAGCAGCGGGTGGCCATCGCCCGGGCCCTGGCCTTGCACCCGGACATCCTCTGCTTTGACGAGCCCACCTCCGCCCTGGACCCGGAACTCACCGGCGAGGTGCTTCGGGTCATTCGGGAGCTGGCGGAACAGCGGACCACCATGATTATCGTCACCCATGAGATGGCCTTTGCCCGGGATGTGGCAGACCAGGTGATCTTCATGGACGGCGGCGTCATCGTGGAGCAGGGTGACGCCCACCAAGTCATTGAGCACCCCAGGGAGGAACGGACCCGTCAGTTCCTCGCCCGATATTCCGAGGGATAAAACGGAACAGAAAAAGAGCGGAGCTGATGCTCCGCTCTTTTGTTATCTTGTGCCGTCTTGTTAAGACGGGGCAACGGGAAACTCCGTCAATCAGGCAGGTTTGGATCTCCGGCGGCCCAGCAATCGCCCGATGAGAAGGCCCAAGGCAGAGATGGCCGCCCCGATGAAAAACAGGTCCCACTGAGGCAGGTTGATCTTGTCAAAGGCCAACATATTGGCGAGCCGGAAGGTGAGAAAGTCCGCCAGCATATACAAAAGTCCCAGGGCCAGAGGCAGCAGCCACATGCGCCCATCCCTGCGGACCAGTTCCCCAATCCGCAGGGAGATCACAAAGGCGGCGATGGGCAGGAGCAGCCAGTGGAATAAAAGGGCGTACCCCATGGCGTCCGTGGGGTCCATCAACAAGAACACCACCAGGGCAAAAACCCAGAGTCCCAGGTAAACCGCTACCAGCCGCCTCGGGGACCGCCAGCTCCTCCCCTTGGCTCCCCGAACACGCACCGCAAAGTCCGGCATAGGCACCTCCACTTCCCAGAGGGCAGACGAAACAGACCGAATACCCGTTTTTTCCAGTCTACCATGGGCTGCCGGACCCGTCAAGGGTGACTCAGGTCCGCTTCCGGGGGATCAGCAGCAGCTGGTCCCGGGAGATATCTCCTTCCGTCTCCAGTTGATTGGCTGCCAGGATCACGCCGATGGTGGTGTTGTACCGTTTCGCCAGATCCCAGGCGGTCTCCTGCTTCCCCAGGCAACGCAGCACCAGGGACGGCGCGCCGGTGGTCTCCTTAGGCGCGTCTGTATTGATCTTTCCTGCGGACACGCACACCCGTTTCACACGCTGGGCCGCCTCCGCCCGGAAGTCCACCGGGAACCGGACCTCGATGCCCCGGTCCGTCAGGCTGCCCTGGACCTCTTCCGGGCAGACGGCCCGGGCAGCGACCCGGCAGTCCTCCGGCAGCTCCAGTTGGCAGCTGACGTCGATGCTCCGCTCCGCCACCAGAGGCACGCCCCCCTCGTCCAGATACAGTGCCCGGACAGACGCCCCGGTCCGCAGGACCACGCCCGCCCCCTCCCGGCTGACGGAAACAGCTCCGCAGGTGACGGAGAGGGCCAGGATGGAATCCGCCACCACACCGATCTCCAGCACCTCCCGCACCGTCTGACGGCGGGTGAACTGTTCTCGAAAGCTGGTGAGTTCCAGAGGCGCGGCGTCATAAGTCAGATCATAGGCAGTGGAGTAGAGGTCACTGAGGAGCGTCAGTTCCTGGGTCTGGCGCAGCAGAGCTGTGGCGTGGAGGTACAGCGTCACCGCGATCTCCCGGCCCTCGGCGTCGGCGCCGTCGACCTGCAGATCCGCGCCGGTGAACTGGAGGCGCACCGATGGCTCCGCGCCCTCCGGGGCGCCTTCCACCTCCAGGATCTGAGAGAACGGCAGCTCTCCGGACGCGGCGCAGCAGCGGCCGTCCGCCGTCCGGTACAGGAGGCTGACGGTGAAGATACCCTTGAACAGCAGCTTGCTGCCCACGATCTTCGTCTCCGTCACAGTGCTGTTCACCCGGCTGGTGAGGATCTCCGCCGCTCCCTCTCTGCCCGGGGACAGGTCCATCTGTTCGGAGAAGGTGAAGTCCTTCTCCGCAATGTGGGTCAGGACGATGGCGTGCTGCTGCTCCTGCTTTTTTTCGATGCACAGTTCCGGCCCCGCCTCTGCATCCGTGCAGAAGCATAAGGGCCTGCGCTGATAGCCTGTCAGCCGCGTCACCAGCTTGCAGTGGGTGAAGACCTTGCGGGGGTTCAGCATCCGGGTCTCCAGAAGCTCCGGCTCCGTGTCCGCCAGCAGCGCCGCGCAGTCCGGCAGACTGCGTCCGTCGGTCTCCACCGTGAAGGGCATGGCAAATTCCAGGGTCCGGATGCCCCCCTCCCCCTCCGGCGTGTACAGCACCGTCACCCGGACGGTGCCGGAGATCTCTGCCCTGCCGTCCCGCATCTCCCGGCTGTGCAGGAACACCTTGCCCGTGGTCTCGATGATCCGCGCAATGTCCGGACAGTAGTCCGGCACGATGGTCTCCGCTGTCTCCTCCTGAGTCAATGTCAGCTCTCCCGCCGCCTCATAGGCGTCGAAGCAGGCCTTTTTCAATTCCAGTTCCATGGTTCGCCCTTCCTTTCCGGCCGTTGGTCCTCCGATGGACGGCGCAGCCGTTTCCCGCCGCCTGGAAAACGGTACGGGGCGGGAGGGGCCGCCAGCGGCCGCTCTCCCGCCCCTGTGCGCCGCCATGTTGTCCACGGAGTCTCGCTCTGCTGACACTGTATGCCCGGCCGGGACTGCTTATTCCGAAATCTTGAACAGCTTCCGCAGAATGCCGCTGAGGGCTTTGGGGGACTTCCACACTACAATTCGCATGATATTTGCTCCTTTCTAACGCCTGCAGCAGGCGCAGCCGCACGCAATCAGCAGGACCGCCACCAAAAACATCAGCGCCCCTACCGGAAAGATCGCCGCAATCAGGATCCCGGCCCCCAGCGCCACCGCACAGACGCCCAGTATCCAGCATCCGCCGCCTCTCCGAAACATACGCCCCACGCCCCTTTCTCACTCCCATTATATACGCCGCTGCCTGTCCTGGTACAAAAGGCAGGGCACACAAAAAGAGGCGGGCAGATGCCCGCCTCTTCCGCGCGATTCACTTCTTCCGCTCCTGCCAGTCCTGGAGGGGCTTCAGCTCCTCATACAGGCGCACATAGCTGGCGTGGCGGCTCCGTTGGATCTTGCCAGCGCGCACCGCCTCCAGCACGGCGCAGCCCTTCTCCTTGGTGTGGCTGCACCCCACGAAGCGGCACTGGTCCAGATAAGGCCGGAACTCCACAAAGGTCTCCGGCAGGCGGTGCTTCAGCTCCAGATTCAGCTCATCGGTCTCAAAGGAGGAGAAGCCCGGGGAGTCCACAACGTCCGCCCCGCAGCTCAGGTGGAACAGCTCCACGTGCCGGGTGGTGTGGCGTCCCCGGCCCAGCGCCTGGCTCACATCCCCCACCTGGAGCTGAAACGCCGGATCCAGGGCATTCAGGATGCTGGACTTTCCCACACCGGAATTCCCTGTAAAGGCAGACAGCTTCCCGGCGATCAGGGGCTTCAATTCCTCGATCCCCTCCCCGGTCTCCGCGCTGACCCGCAGAGTTGGAAATCCGGCGGCTGCGTAAATGGCGTACAGCGCATCGGCACAGTCCAGATCGCATTTGTTCAGCAGCACCATCACGCTGCATCCTTTCAGTGCTGCGATGGCCGCCACCCGGTCAATGAGGAACGGGTCTGTTTTGGGGATGGCACCGGAGGCGATGACCACCAGCTGGTCGATGTTGGCCACCGCCGGCCGGGAAAATGCGTTCTTCCGGGGCAGGATGGCCTCCACAAAGCCCTCGCCGTTCCCCAGCTCCCGGACCTCCACCCGGTCCCCCACCAGAGGGGAGATGCCCTCCTTCCGAAACTTGCCCCGGGCCCGGCAGGTGAGCACCTCGCTGCCGGTGTCCACATAGTAGAAGCCGCTGAGGGCCTTTCGGATCCGTCCCTCACTCACCGAAGGTCACCTCACGGGTATTGTTCACATCCATCACGCCGTCCACGTACACCTCCACGGAGACCGTTCCGGTGCCGTACAGCTCATAGACATAGTTGCCATCTCGGCAGGGGACCGACTCGTTGACCTTGATCACTCCGTCCACCACGATCTGAACTTCTGCTGTCTCCCGGTCTGTGGGCAGGGCGATAATCAGCGGTTCCATTTGCAGGTCTTCATTGCCGCCGCTCTCCGGGCCGGTGCTGACCCACAGCTCCACTGTGCTGCCGGCAGGCACCTGCGTGGTAGCCGTCGGGTTCTGACGGATAACCAGACCCGCTTCCACAGTGTCGTTGGCCTCCTCATGGACCTCGACCTCCAGGCCCAGCACGTTCTTCAGCTGGTCCTCCGCCCAGGCACGTTCCCTATTCGTGAAATCGATCAGCGGCACGGTCTGGGGTCCCCGGCTGAGGACAAAGGTGATGGTGTCCCCCTTGTGGAGTTCTTCATTCGCCGCCGGGGTGGTGGACTTGATGACGTCAACGGCCAGCTCGTCATCGTACTCCTTCTGGGTCTCCTCATAGGGCTGGACGTTCAGTTCATATTCCGCCACCAGATCCTGCAGGATGGTCATGGCCTGGTCATAGGTCATGGGCTTGGTGGTCAGGTCCGGCATGGTGCCCACGTCCTCACCGGCGCTGACCCAGACGTTGATGGTGATGGGCAGCTCACCCTTCTTCTCCGTGTCCGGCTCCGGGTCCTGGCGGACGATTTCACCCACGGCGGCGTCGCTGGCCTCGGTGCCCGCCACCACCACCTGGAAGGTGCCGTCCGCCACACTGGCCTGCTCGTTGGCCTGCTCCTCCGTCATGCCCACCAGCTTGGGTACGGTGTAGGTGTCCGGCGCCGCCGGGACAAAGGAGGCGAAGATGGCCCGGAACAGGAAGAACAGGACCACCACGACCACTACGGCACCGCCGCCGATCAACGCGATCTTCTTGCCGCCGCTGAGGCGGGAGGGCTGTTCGTCCTCGTAGCGATCCTCCTCCCACCGGCGTCCCCGCTCATAGGAGGGCTCCCGGCCCTGCCGGTGGAGCTGGGGCGGCACAGCGGAGCGGAGCTTCTGAGTGGGCTCGTCGGTCTCCTCCGGCCGCAGGTCGGACAGCTCGAAGTCCAGATTCACGCCGGGGTTCTTCCGAAAGGCCTCCAGATCTGCGATCATCGCGTCTGCGGAGGGGTAGCGCTTCTCCAGATCCGGTGCCATGGCCTTCATGCAGATCAGCTCCAGCTGCTCGGGGATGTCCGGATTCACCTCCCGGGGAGCCAGGGGCACGGAGCTCAGGTGCTGGATGGCCACGGATACGGCGCTGTCCCCCTCAAAGGGCAGGCGGCCGGTGAGCATCTCATACAGCACCACGCCGGCGGAATAGATGTCGCTGCGGGCGTCGGTGCGGTCCCCGCGGGCCTGCTCCGGAGAGATGTAGTGGACGGAGCCCAGAGCCTCCTGGGTCAGGGTCTGGGCGGCGTTCTCCAGGCAGGCGATGCCGAAGTCGGCTACCTTCACGCTGCCGTCCCGCAGCACCATCACGTTCTGGGGCTTGATATCCCGGTGGACGATGCCCCGGCTGTGGGCGTGGCTGAGGCCCCGCATGATCTGTGTAATGAAGTGCAGCGACTCCCGCCAGTTCAGCTGCCCCCGCTTCTCCATGTACTGCTTCAGCGTGATGCCGTCGATCAGCTCCATGACGATATACTCGATATCGCCGCCCTTGGACACGTCGTACACCGATACGATGTTGGGGTGAGACAGTTGGGCGACTGCCTGGGATTCTGCGTTGAACCGGCGGCGGAAGTCCTCGTCCTGGGCCAGGTCGCTCTTGAGAATCTTGACGGCCACCAGGCGGTTCAGCCGGTGGCACTTGGCCTTGTACACAATCGCCATGCCCCCGGTGCCGATACGCTCCAGAATCTCATAGCGGTTGTCCAGCATTTTTCCAATATACGGGTCCTTGTGTTCCATGTGTCTCCCCCTTTACTGTTTTTGCATCAGGACGGCCGTGACATTGTCCGGCGCGCCCTGGCGCTTGGCGATGGCGAGCAGCCGGTCCAGGCAGGTGTCCGGCCCGTCCCGTGGATGACCTCGAAGAGCATCTCCTGATCGGTGACGGTGTTCACCAGTCCGTCGGAACACAGTAGCAGGTACTCCCCGGCGTTCATCGGGCATATGTACCCGTCACAGTCGGCGGAGATGTCCGGTCCCAGGGCCCGGGTGATGAGATTGCGGCTGGGGTGGCGGCGGGCCTCCTCAGCGGTGATGTCTCCCCGGTCTACCATGCTTTCCACCAGGGAGTGGTCCTTGGTGATGCGGGTGATGCCGTCCTCCGTGATGTGATAAGCCCGGCTGTCCCCCACGTTGGTGACCACCACGCCGCCGTCATAGGAGATGGCGGACACCAGGGTAGTGCCCATGTTCCGGCATTCCTCCCGGCGCTCTGCCTCCGCCTGAATGGCCTGATTGGCCAGGGCTGCCGCCTGGGCGGATGCCTCCAGCAGCTGCTGAGGGGTCTGATCCGCCGTCAGGAGCTTCTCCAGCTCCTCCAGATAGACGGAGACGGCGATCTGGCTGGCCACACGGCCCCCGGCGGGGCCGCCCATGCCGTCGCACACCACGCCCACCGTGCGGCCGGAGGCCGTGTGCTGCGCCGTGACGTAGGCGTCCTGGTTCTCCTTCCGGACAAGGCCGATGTCGGTCATGCCCCAGACGTTCATTTGGTTCATTGGGAACACTCCCCTTTCTGCGCTTCTTCCATGGCCTTCCGGCGGAGCTGTCCGCAGGAGGCGTCGATATCTCCACCCAGGCTCCGCCGCACGGTGGCGGTGATGCCGTGGGATTCCAGCCGTTTTTGAAAGGCCCCGATCCGGCGGGAGGGCTTGTAGGGGCTCTCCACCACGTCGTTCAGGGGAATCAGGTTCACGTGGCCCGGCATCCCCCGGAGCTTCCTGGCGATCAGGTCCGCCTGCCAGTCGTGGTCGTTGACCCCGTCGATCATGGCGTACTCAAAGGAGATGCGGCGGCCGGTCTTGTCGAAGTAGTCGTGGCAGGCCCGGAACAGCTCCTCCACGTCATAGGCCCGGTTGATGGGCATGATCTTGGATCGGGTCTCGCTGTCCGGCGCATGGAGGGACACAGAGAGAGTCAGCTGAAGTTCAAGCTCCGCCAGCCGCCGGATGCCCGGCACGATGCCGCAGGTGGAGAGGGAGATATGCCGCATCCCGATGTTCATCCCGTCGGGGTGGTTCACCAGCTCCAGGAATTTCAGCACCGTGTCCAGGTTGTCCAGCGGCTCGCCGATACCCATCAGCACGATGTTGGAGACGGGCAGGCCGGAGTCTTTTTGGGTGAACAGCACCTGGTCCAGCATCTCCGCCGGGGTCAGGTCCCGGACCTTGCCGGCGATGGTGGAGGCACAGAAGGCGCACCCCATCCGGCACCCCACCTGGGAGGAGATGCACACGGTGTTGCCGTGGTGGTACTGCATGAGCACTGTCTCGATGCAGTTGCCGTCGGACAGCTCCCAGAGGTATTTGATGGTCCCGTCCAACCGGGACACCTGCTTGCGGGCCACCTGGGGGCGGTGATGAAACAGGTCTCCTTCAGCTTTTCCCGCAGGGACTTGGAGAGATTGGTCATCCCATCGAAGTCCGTCACCCCCCGGTGGAGCCAGGTGAACACCTGCCTGCCCCGGAAGGCCGGCTCCCCCAGGGACTGGAGGAAGGCCGTCATCTCCGGCAGGGTCAGTGATTTCAAATCGGTCATGGATCGTTCCTCAATTCCGCGTCATGCGGCAGATGTAAAAGCCGTCGGTGCCGTGGCGGTGGGGCCACAGAGTCACCTGGCCCTCGGTCTCCCCCACCGGTCCGGACAGGGAGAAGGGCGTGCGGCAAAAGTCCGGGTGCTCTGCCAGGAAGCTGTCGGATACACCCTCGTTCTCCTCCGGCAGGATCGTGCAGGTGGAGTACACCAGCGTGCCGCCGGGCCTCACGTACCGGGCGGCGTTGTCCAAGATCGCCCGCTGGATCACCGGCAGGGCGAACAGGTCGTCAGGCTTTTTGTACCGGACATCCGGCTTCTTCCGGATGATGCCGAAACCCGAGCAGGGGGCGTCTACCAGCACCACATCGAACCGCGCCTCCCACTCCGGCCGGAATGTCCGGCCGTCGGCGGCTTCTGCCCGGATGCAGGCGAGTCCCAGCCGGTCCGCTCCCTCCCGGATGCGCTTCAGCTTGTTCTCGTGAAGGTCGCAGGCCAAAATCTCCCCCTGGTCCTCCATCGCGAAGGCGGCGGAGAAAGACTTGCCTCCCGGTGCGGCGCACACGTCCAGCACCCGCATTCCCGGCCCCACCCCGGCGATTTGGGATACCAACCGAGCCGCCGGGTCCTGGACCAGGAATTTTCCCGTTCGGAAGGGCTCCAGCGCCGTCAGGTCCCCGGCGTGGTCCAGCTCTAGGCATCCGGACACCCAAGGATGGGGCCGGACAATCACGCCGGATGCCACCAGCTCCGCCGTCAGCTCCTCCGCAGCAGCTTTCAGCGGATTCACCTGAATCGTCAGCGGCGCCGGAGCGTTGTCGGCCGCAAGGCAGGCTTCCGTCTCCGGCCCCAGAATGGCCTGGAGGCGTTTCACCAGCCACTTGGGATGGCTGTACCGGATGGAGAGGCTGTGCAGTGCATCCTGGTCCGGGATCCTCGGCAGGTGCACCTTGTTCCGGGAGAGCTGCCGCAGCACCGCGTTCACCAGTCCGGCTGCCTTGGCCCGGCCGTTGTCCTTGGCCTGCTCCACCGCCTGATTGACAGCGGCGCTGTGGGGAATTTTATCCAGAAACAGAATTTGATAAGCCCCAATCCGCAGAATTTCCAGCAACGGCGGCTGCAAGTGGTCGGCCTTTTGGGAGCAGTAGGCACCCAGGTAGAAGTCCAGCAGCAGCCGGTTCTGCATCACGCCGTAGACGATGCGGCTGCACAGCGCCGCCTCTGGTCCGGACAGGCCGTCCCGGCGGAGCTGGACCCTCAGGGCCGCATCCGCCCAGGCCCCGGCCGTGCGGCAGCTCACCAGGACGCGCAGGGCGGTGTCCCGGGCATTAGGGGCCCTCATTGGCTGCCTCCCTGATCGCGGCCGCCGCGGCCGATAAAGATCAGCACAAACCGCATCAGCTGCAGCAGGCTCATCAGCAGCGCCGCCACATAGGTCAACGCCGCGGCCCGCAGCACCTTTTTGGCGCCGGGCAGCTCATCCTCATCCAGCAGGCCTGCCCCGTCGATGGTGGCGATGGCCCGGGCGGAGGCGTTGAACTCCACCGGCAGCGTCACCAGCTGGAACAGCGTGGTGAAGGAAAACAGCACGATGCCGATGAAGAACAGAGACTGGTTGTACAGCACCAGCCCCACCAGCAACAGGATGAAGGACAGGCTGGAACCGATCCGCGTGGCGGGGATGATGGCCGTGCGCAGCCGCACAGGCCCGTAGTTTTCCGCGTACTGGACAGCGTGGCCCGCCTCGTGGGCCGCCACGCCCACCGCCGCGATGGTGGGGGCGTCGTAGACTGTCTCAGACAGGTAGATGGTATTGTCCCGGGGGTCGTAGTGGTCTGTCAGATTTCCCCGGCAGGGCCGGACAGGCACACCGAATACCCCGTGAGCCCGCAGCACCGCTTCCGCCGCCTGGGCACCGGTGATGCGGCGCCGGTTGTTCACGGCATTGTACCGCCGGAAGCTGCCGGACACCTGGAACTGGGCCCACAGGGACAGCAGCAGCACTGGGATCAGCAGCAGGACGTACAGATTATTTGCAAGAAAGTCGCCATAACCGTAATAGATATGACCGTAATAGGGCATAAAAACCTCCCGAATTGTGAAACTGGCGGAGCTCAGACCTCCAACGGGTGGCCCAGCAGATAGGACGCCGCAGCCATGCGCTTGCCGCCCTCCGCCTGGATCTCCGTGAGATACAGGCTCTCTCCCCTGCCGCAGGCCACCTGGATGCCCTGCTTCCCGGCGGAGAGCACTGTACCGGGCGCCGCGCCGGTCTGTTCGCCGGGGGCGGTGCGGTAGACCTTGAACCGCTGCCCTGCCAGATCGCAGGCCGCGCAGGGCCAGGGAATCAGTCCCCGGACCTGACAGTCGATCTCCCGGGCGGAGCGGGTCCAGTCGATGGGGGACATCTCTTTTGTCAGCATGGAGGCGTAGGTCTGACGGCTCTCATCCTGGGGTGTCCGGGCGGCTGTGCCGTTTCCGATGGCCGCCACCGCCTCGCTGAGGGCCTCTGCCCCCAGGTCCGCCAGGCGCACCGTCAGGGCCTGGGCGTCCTCGTCCGGGCCGATGGGAGTCTCCTTCTGCAGGATCACGTCCCCTGCGTCCAGCTCCTTCGCCATATACATGATGGAGACGCCGGTAGTCTCCTCCCCGTTCAGGATGGCCCAGTTGATGGGGGCCGCCCCCGATACTTGGGCAGCAGAGACGAGTGGACGTTGATAGAGCCGTATCTGGGCACCTCCAGAATGTCCTCCGGCAGGATGCGGCCGTAGGCCGCCACCACCGTCAGCTCCGGTGCCAGGGACTGCACCAGCTCCAGCGCCGTGCCGTCCCGCATCTTCAAAGGCTGATAGACGGGAATATTTTCTGTCAAAGCAAATTCCTTTACAGGCGTTGGCACCAGCTTATGTCCCCGGTTTTTGGGCTTGTCCGGCTGCGTGAACACGCCGCAGACCTCATGGCCGTCGGCCACCAGCCGCCGCAAGGACGCCACGGCGAAGTCCGGCGTGCCCATGAACAGGATCCGCATGGGCTCACTCCCCTTCCTGAGCTTCTGCGGCCTCACGGGCCTCCCGCTCTTCCTGCTCCAGATAGTCCCGAAGCTCCTCATCAGAGAGGAAGTGGTCGATGTGCTCCACAAACAGATGGCCGTCCAGATGCTCGATCTCGTGGCAGAAGGCTCGGGCCGTCAGGCCCTCGCCCTCCACCTCGAACCAGTCGCCATACCGGTCCTGGGCCCGGACCCGGACCACGTCCGGCCGGGTGACGATGCCCCATTTGCCGGGCACGCTGAGGCAGCCCTCCAGCCCGGTCTGCTCGCCGCTCTGAGCCACGATCTCCGGGTTCACCAGTTCGATATACTCCTCAGAGTCCTCGTCCAGCACCACGCACACCCGGCGCAGCACTCCCACCTGGGGAGCAGCCAGCCCAGCGCCATTGGCATCCTCCAGTGTTTCCAGCATATCGTCCAGCAACTGGTGCAGGTGAGGGTTGAACTCCGTCACAGGGCGGCACACCTTTGTCAGGCACTCCTCTCCCTGCACCACGATCTTCCGTAAAGCCATAAGTCCTTGACCTCCTTCAAAACGCTGCTCACTCCATGGAGTTGCAGTCCACAAATAGATTCATCCCGCGGTTGGCGCGGTCGTTTGCAAATGCCTTCAGCAGCCAGCTCACCGCCTCTCGGGTGGGCCTGTCGTTCTTTCCCACCAGCAGGCAGCGGTAGCGGTAGCGGTTATTCAGCTTCATCACCGGCGCAGGGGCGGGACCCAGCACCTCCGGTTCTCCGGCCGCCAGCTCCGGCAGGGCGCAGAGGCGGCGCAGCTCTTCCCGCACTGCGACGGCGGCCCGGAGGACGGCGCCCTCCTCGGTACCGGAGACGGTGAAGGTGAAGAGGTCTGCAAATGGCGGAAACCGCCGCAATCGCCGCATCCGGATCTCCCGCTCATAAAACCCCTGGTAATCCTGCCGAGCCGCGCACTGGATCACATCGTTTTCCGGGGTGTAGGTCTGGATCACCGCCCGGCCGGCACTGCCGCCCCGGCCCGCCCGGCCCACCACCTGGGTCAGCAGGCTGAAGGTCCGCTCGGCGGCCCGGTAGTTGTCTACATACAGGGACAGATCCGCAGCCAGAACCCCCACCAGTGTCACCTGGGGAAAGTCCAGCCCCTTGGCCACCATCTGGGTGCCCAGGAGGATGGGAATCTGCTCCCGCTCAAACTTGTCCAGCAGCTGCTCATGACGGCCCGCGGCGGTGTCTGCGTCCATCCGCAGCACCTCCGTACCCGGGAACAGATCGTGGAGCTCCTCCTCCACCTTCTGAGTGCCGGTGCCCACGTGCTTCATGATGCCGCCGCAGACGGGGCAGGTGTCGCTGGATCGCTCCGAGTGGCCGCAGTAGTGGCACATCAGCCGTCCATTGGCGGAGTGATACGTCAGCGCCACGCTGCAGCGGGGACACTCCGGCACATGGCCGCACTCCCCGCACAGCAGATACCTGTTGCTGCCCCGGCGGTTCAGCAGCAGGATGCTCTGCTCTCCCCGCCGCAAGTTTTCCTCCAGCTCAGTGCGGAGGACCTGCCCCACCATCCCGGCGTTGCCCGCCCGGATTTCCTGTTTCAGGTCCGCCACCAGCACCTCCGGCAATGCCTGCCGGTTATATCGCCGGCGCAGCAGCGCCTTGTGATAGATCCCATGCTCCGCGTTCCAGGCGGTCTCCACCGCCGGAGTGGCAGACCCCAGGACCAAGGTGGACTTGTCCCGGGCGCAGAGGTATTTGGCCACGTCCCGGGTGTGATACCGGGGCGGGTTTTCCGACTGATAGCTGCTCTCCTGCTCCTCGTCCAGGACGATCAGGCCCACGTTTTTCAGCGGGGCGAAGATGGCGGACCGGGTGCCCAGCACCACCTGGACCTCGCCCCGGCGGATACGCTTCCACTGGTCGTAGCGCTCCGTCATCCGCAGGGAGCTGTGGAGCATGGCCACCTGGTCCCCAAAACAGGCGGAGAACCGCCGCATCATCTGGGGCGTCAGCACGATCTCCGGCACCAGGACCATGGCCCGCCTCCCCCGGCTCAGTATTTCCTGAACCAGACGGAGATAGACCTGGGTCTTGCCGCTGCCGGTGACGCCCTGGAGCAGCACCGCCTCCGGCTTCCCGGTCTTCGTCAGGGTCCGGATACACTGAAAGGCCGCCTCCTGTTCCTCATTGAGGACGATAGGACCGCTGGGTTCCACCGCCGTCAGGTCCGGCAGCCGCAGCTCCTCTTCCGCTGAAAAAGCCACGATCCCCGCCTTCTCCATCCCCCGGAGGGCGGCCATGGAGACGCCTGTGAAGTAGCATACCTCCGCCGCGCTCATCCGCCCCTCTGCCGCCAGGAGACGCACCGCCTCCCGCCGCTGGGGGAGGATCGCTTTTCCGTCAGAGATGCGGCCTCCTCGGCGCTGACGGCCAGTTCCACCATCCGACGGGACTTGTCGCCGATCCTCCGGCGGGCCGCAGTCTCGCAGACCGTGACCCCGGCCTTCTGCAGTGCCCGCAGCACAGTGCCAGCCTCCTTGCCGCAGGCCTCCTCCAGCACTGACAGCTCTGCGGAGCCTCCGGCGGCAAACAAGGCGTCCAGCACCGGGGCGGCCCGTCGGATGCCGGTGGCCGCGCCGTCGGCCGCGCAGCGGTCCATGCCCTCTGCCACATGCCAGACCTCCCGGATCTGGTACCAGAGTCCGGCGGGCAGGATGGCCTTCACCGCTTCAAACAGCGTGCAGAAGTACCGCTGCCGCAGCCACAATGCCAGGGCGATGCCATCGCCGTCCAGTACCGGCCCTCGGTCCAGGACCGACAGCAGGGGTTTGAGCCCCTGCATCTTTTCACCTGGCGTCCGGGCCAGAATAATGCCCTCACTGGTGCGGTTGCCCCGGCCGAAGGGCACGGTGACCCGGACGCCGGGTACCGCCGTTTCCAGCAGCTCCGGGGGAACCAAGTAGTCATAGGGCTTGTCAATGGAATAGGGCGCGGCGCTCACCGCGATTTTCACGATCTCAGCGGTTTCCATGCCTCGCCCCTCCTGTTGTTACTGTGCCTCTTCCTCCGCCGGCTGTAGATCCTCCGGTTCCTCAATGGTCAGGTCCATGTTTCTGGCGTCCAGCTTGCCGTCCGCCACTTCCTGGATGGCCAGGGTGACGGGCTTCTCCGTCAGATGCTCGCCAGTCTCCTCCGCCTCGTCGGCGATCTGCCGGGCCCGGCGGGCCACCACGTCCACCAGCATATAGCGGTTGGGGATATAGCCGGTCAGCTTGTTCATTGCGGGATACAGCATCATAATGGATCAACTTCCTATCTGCCTTGCAGGCGTAAATTTATTTATGGACAAAGCGGGCGTCTCAGCGTCCGCTGATGATCTCCATGCGCTCCTGGGGCTTGCAGTGCTCCGCCGTGATAATGGCGTTCAGCTCCCCCACCGCATTCTCCACGGTGTCGTTGATGACAAAGTAATCATAGGTGTGGGCCGTCTGAAACTCCACTTTGGCCCGCAGCAGCCGCTTCTGGATCTTCTCGGGGCTGTCGGTGCCCCGCTCTGTCAGGCGGCGCTCCAGCTCCGCCCAGCTGGGAGGGGCGATGAAGATGCGCACCGTGTCCGGCCGCTTGCTGCACACCTGGATGGCGCCCTGGATCTCAATATCCAGGATCACGTCCTTCCCGGCCTCCATGGCATCGTCCACAAACTTCTTGGGTGTGCCGTAGAAGTTCCCCACATACTCCGCGTACTCCAGGAATTGGTCCATGGCGATCCACTTCCGGAAGGACTCCACGTCCATGAAGTGGTAGTGGATGCCGTCCAGCTCTCCGGGACGCGGGTCCCGCGTGGTGGCCGACACAGAAAAATACAGATTCTTCCGGGACTCCAGCAGGGCCTTGAGCACCGTGCTCTTCCCCACGCCGGAGGGGCCGGAGACCACAAAGGTCCTCCCCTTTCTCATATACACACGCTCCTATTCTTCGTTCTCTCTCTCTTCCTTCGGTGCGAACCGCTCCGGCGGCAGGGCCGACAGTACCACGTGGTCACTGTCCATGATAAAAATGGACGCGGTCTTGCGGCCGTAGGTGGCGTCGATCAGCATTCCCCGCTCCCGGGACTCCTGCACCATGCGCTTGATGGGGGCCGAGTCCGGCCCCACCACAGCCACCAGCCGGTCAGCGGAGACCAGATTGCCGAATCCGATGTTGATGAGCTTCATCTTCCATCACTCCACATTCTGGACCTGCTCCCGCATCTTCTCCACTTCCGCCTTCAGCCCCACCACTACATTGGCAATGGCCACATCGTTGCACTTGGAGCCGATGGTGTTGGACTCCCGGTTGACCTCCTGGATCAGGAAGTCCATCTTCCGGCCCATGGGCTCGTCGCTTGCCAGCATGGTACGCAGCTGGGCCACGTGGCTCCGCAGGCGGACGGTCTCCTCGTCCACAGCCACCTTGTCCGCGTAGATGGCGGCCTCCATCAGGATCCGCTGCTCGTCGACGGTGGTGCTCTGCAGCACCTCCTCCATCCGGGCGGTGAGCTTGGCGCGGTACTCCGCCACCGTCTCCGGCGACCGCATCTCCACCTGTCCGGTGTAGCGCTCAATGGCGTCCAGCCGGTTGGAGATGTCCTCCGCCAGCTTCTGCCCCTCTACGGCCCGCATGTCATTGTACGCGGCCAGCGCCTCGTCCAAGACCGCGCAGAGGTCGGCGCTGACGGTCTCCAGGTCCTCATCCGCCTTCGTGACGGTAAGGACGTCCGGGAACCGGGCCAGCGTCTCCGGCGCGGGCCGATAGTCCGCTGTGCCGCAGACGTCCGACAGCTCCCCCAGGGCGGCGGCATACTGGGCCGCCAGCTCCCGGTTCACCGCAACCTTGACCACATCCGCGGCAGTGGCGTCCACGGTGATGAACACGTCCACCTTTCCCCGGGACACCGCCTGCTGGACGTGCTTTTTCACCGCGTCCTCCGCAAAGGCATACATCCGGGGCATCTTCACGGTGCAGTCCAGATACCGGTTGTTGACGGAGCGGACCTCCACCGTGATGTCCCGCTTGTGCAGCTCCTGTCTTGCCCGGCCGTAGCCGGTCATGCTCTTAATCATGTGATCCCTACTTCCTCTCTTGTGGTCTCTCAGCAGCAGAACCAATAGCCGCCGCCATTGCAGAGCGCCCAGAGACAGCACAGGCTCATACAGGGATTTCCGCCGCAAAAGGTGCCGAAACTCCCGCCGCCGGGGCGGTATGCCGTGTCGTCCGTGCCCTCCATATACTCCAGCGCCTGCCGGTACTCGGCGTTGGTGGGGTCCATCTGGCAGGCGGTCCGGTAGTACCGCAGCGCCTCGTCCAGCCAGCCCCGGCGGTAGCAGACCGCCCCCTTCAGGAAGTTCCACTCCGCATTGTGGTCGCTGTAATTGGCCAGCAGCGCCTCCGCCCGGCTGATGTTGCCGGTGTTGATGGCGATGCGGGCCTGCTGGAGCACGGAGCTCTGACCGCTGTAACTCTGGGAGCCCCCATATCCGCCGTAGCCCTGATAGCCGCCGTATCCGCCGTAGCCGGAAGCGCCGTAAGAGGCCCCGCCGGAGCCACTCCCCCGCTTGCCGGAGGCCCGCTCCTTGGTGATCTGCTCGTAGGCGGCGTTGATCTCTTTCATCTTCTCCTGCGCCAGATCCGCCAGCGGATTGTCGTGGTAGTTATCCGGGTGGTACTTCCGGGCCAGCTCCCGATATGCTTTTTTGATCTCCTCGTCGGAGGCGTTCTCCGACACACCCAGTATCTGATAGGGATCGTTCATGTGGTCTCCTCAGCCTTCTTGTGTTTCTTTCTCTGTTCCCTGGGGGGCATTTTGTGGAAGGTGCCCTCCAGCACGGCCCGGCCCACGGCAAAAAGCCCGGTGTACACCGTACTCTCCAGCAGGGGGCGCCAGACGCCGAAGTCCCACAGCTCAAAGGCCGTGGCGATCATGTGGATGGAGTGGTCCAGCGTTCTGGCAAAGGCCCGGCGGCTCTCCTCGTCCCATTTGCCGTCCCGCAGGCCATAGCGCAGGGCCACGGGATTATAATTCCCGGAGACGGCGTCTTTTTGCAGGTCGTCCGCCGCGTCGATCAGATACACCCACCGGCCCAGGTGGTAGAGCATCTGCTCCAGCACCCGCCGCCGCACCGGGTCCTCCACCCCGGCAGCCGCTGCCGCCAGCAGCTGGGCAAAGGTATCTGCCGCCTGATCCATGGAGGGACAACACTCCCCCTCCAAGCGGCTCAGAGCCGCCAGCTGTTCCCGCACCCGGCCGTCAAACCCCGGCCGGGCCGCGGCAGCCTTTCGATAGCCGCCCCGCAGTGCGGCGGCGGAGACCCGGTAGCCCAACCCCTTCCAGAGGCCGTGGTCCTCCACGCCGTCCCGCAGCTGCCAGTAGGCCAGAATCACGCTCTCATCCGCCGCCAGCTCCAGAGCCGCGGTTGCGGGCTGGTACGCCCGGAGCCGGACGGGGCTGGACACGCACCGCCTCCGGCAGGGTGCAGCTTCTTCCGGATCCGACAGCAGGATGGCCAGATAGGTGAAGTCGTAGTTCAGGATCATCCGGGCCGCCGGGCCGTACCGCTCCCCCAAGGTGTGGCACAGCCCGCAGTATGCCCGCCGGAACCGGTCTGCCTCCTCCTGAGGCAGGATCTCCAGCGGGGGCGTACATAGCCGAACACCGCCTCAGAACACCCGGACGATGTTGAAGGTCAGGCCGCCCCTGGCCCGCAGCCTGCGGTCATAGAAGATGGCAAAGACGATGCCCGCCGCGAATCCGGCCGCAGCCACCGCGTACTGCGCCGCCACGCTGTCCGTCAGCAGGGACATGATGACATACCCCGCCAGGAAGAGCACCACCGGGATCAGGTACACCAGTACCACGATCCGCAGCATATTCTTGGTGCTGCTCTCCACAACCACCTTCTGTCCGGGCCGGGCGCCGATGGGGTTGCTGGCCCGGGCGTGGACCGCCGCGCCGGTGACGCCGCAGCCGGCGCACTCCTCGCAGTCGTGTCCGCAGGCGGATTTCCGGGGTACGGAAATCTCCGCGTGGTCCGCATCTAAAATTCGTTCAACTGTTGCGATCTGCGTCATGTTGTCTCGTCTCCTGTATCTGGGGTCTCTCCGGCGGGCGTATCAGGCTCCGCCGGCTGATCGGATGTCTGTTCAGAAATGGTGACACGCACCTGATACGTCCCGCCGGAGACGCCCACGTCGTGCCCCACC
The DNA here is from genome assembly GCF_005121165.3 of Dysosmobacter welbionis. NCBI lineage: Bacteria > Bacillati > Bacillota > Clostridia > Eubacteriales > Oscillospiraceae > Dysosmobacter > Dysosmobacter welbionis. The sequence goes on from NZ_CP034413.3 coordinate 72,948, forward strand.
ACCGTCACCTCCGCGGGGACAGTGTAGGTGCCCACGGCGGAGCCGAAGTCCGCCAGATCCACCGTCACCAGAATGTTGTCCGAGGTAATGGCCCCCACATCCCCGCTGGTGCCGAAGATGGACACGGCCAGCTGCTCTGTCAGCAGGTCTACGGTCCGGTCCTCCGGCGCGTTCTCCAGAATGAAGTTGGTGGCCGTCACCGTGGTGCGCTGCATATCCTTGAAGGAGATGCGCAGCGTGGCGCGTGTGACGCCGCTGAGATTCTCGCATCCCTCCGGGATGGGAATGGCATAGCTGTAATTGGTGGTGCTGCCCAGCTCCGCCAGATTGAAATCGTCCAGAACGATGCTGTCCATGCTGTTCAGCACATCTGCCGGGCCGGACACCAAGATGGTGGACGGCTCGATCCCCCAGTCCACGTTGTACATGCGGGCGCCGGCGGACTCCACGAAGTTCATGGTCAGCTGCAGCTCCCGGGTGACATATACCGGCAGCGTCACCTGAATGGTCTCCTCTGTGGTCTGGAGGCTGGTGTTCTCCAGCAGCTGGTCGTTTGCGTCATAGAACTGGATGGGCAGCTCTCCCGTGACCGTGGAGGTGGCGTCCTCTCCCAGATCCAGGGTCACCTTGGCATAGCTGACGGCATCCACATCCTCCTGATCGCCCCGGACCTCGATCTCCGTGGGGCTGACCTGCAGCTCTCCGGCGGAGTAACCCTCTGCCACATTGCCGGAGATCTCGCACCGGACATCCACCGTCTTGTGGTACAGCTCCGCCACGTTGATGGTGATGACGGAGGGCGTCCGGTCGCTCACCGTAATATTCTGCCGGAAATACTCTTCCGTATAGCCGTAAATCACCGAGGTCACCGTCTGCACCCCTGTCCGGCTCACGTTGGAGAGATCCACTGTCACCCGGATATAGTCTTTGTCCAGCAGAGCCAGGTCAAACGCGGTCCCTTCCATCTCCAAATCCACGGTGCTGACGGTATCCTCGTCCAGCAGCATGAAGCCCCGCTCTGTAAGGACCGTCTCCCCAGTGTAGGTGATGGGCACATCCCGGAACCACTTGGTATGCATCACCGCACCGCCGTTGTTTCCGAAGTTGTCCACGAAGATCCACACCACGATGGCCGCCAGGATGCACAGGGCGAGATACACCGCCTTCTGCTTGGGATTACTTTTCATGGTTGTCGCCTCCCGTGCTTCCGGCCCGCAGCAGATTCATCAGGCTGAACTTGGGCTTGTCCTCCCCGGCCTCCTGCGGAAGCAACTCGTTCCGCAGGATATTGGCCAGCGTCTCCGGCTTGAGGTGCCGCTTGAGCATTCCCCCGATGGCCACGGAGATGGACCCGGTCTCCTCGGAGACGATGACCACCACGGCGTCGGCGTTCTCGCTCATGCCGATACCGGCCCGGTGGCGCATCCCCAGCTCCCGGGAGAGGTTCACGTTCTTGCTGAGAGGCAGCATGCATCCGGCGCCAAGCACCCGCCCGTTCCGGACGATGACGGCGCCGTCATGCATGGGAGCCTTTACAAAGAAGATGTTTTTCAGCAATTCGCTGGAGACCGCCGCGTCCAGCACCGTGCCGCTGCGGACCATGTCGTCCAGCAGGTTTTCCCGCTCGAACACGATCAGGGCGCCGGTGCGGGACTGGGACATCTCGGTGCAGGCCAGCACCGTCTGGTCGATGGCCTGTTCCACGGCGGTGCCGGCCTCCGCCCGGGAGAAGAAGGCGATGAAGCGGCGGCTGCCCACCTCCTCCAGGATGCGTCGGATCTCGGGCTGGAAGAGGACGATCAGCGCCACCACGCCCCACCTCACCAGCTGGTTCATGATAAAGTTGATGCTGTTCATATTCAGGACCATGGACAGCATCAGCGCCGCCAGAAACACCAGCACGCCCTTGAGCAGGCTGGCGGCCCGGGTGCTCTGAATCAGCGTCAGAGCCTTGTAAAACACAAACACCATAATCGCTATATCCAAAATGTCCGTGACCTTCAGCATCATCAGATACCGGCCGATGATCCCGGGCAGTGTGGAGAGCGTGACAAATTCCATTGGACGTCATCATCCCTTTCAGGCCATGAATATCTAGATTATATAAAATCTGCCTGTAGAATGCAAGGCAAACCAAGCTAAAATTCACGGTCTGTTCAGAAAGTCACCTCAGGATCTCCCCCATAGCCACTAGGAAACGGGATACTTCCTCCCGCGTGTTCCAGTGGGAAAAACTCAGCCGGACGGTGCCGGTGTCCAGCGTCCCGGCGGTGCGGTGGGCCAGGGGCGCGCAGTGAAGGCCCGCCCGCACGGCGATGCCCCGGTCTGCCAGGGCCGCGCCCAATGCCTCTGCGTCCATGTGCTCCGGGACAATGGAAAGCACCCCCGCCTGGGCCGCCAGGTCTGGCAGGGCAAACACCTGCAGTCCAGGGAGCCGCCTCAGGCCCTCCGCCGCCTGGAAGGTCAGCTGCCGCTCTCCGGCGCAGATGGCCTCCGGCCCCAGCTGGCGGACGAATCGGACCCCCGCCAGCAGCCCTGCGATGCCGGGCATATTGTGGGTGCCCGCCTCCAGCCGATCCGGCAGGAAGTCCGGCATCTCCTGCTGGATAGAGATGCTGCCGGTGCCGCCCTCCAGCAGTGTGCGGACGGGGACGTCCTTCCCGCACAGCAGTACGCCGGTTCCCTGGGGGCCGTACAGGCCCTTGTGGCCCGGCATGGCGATGAAGGCCGCCCCCAGGGCCGTCATGTCCAGGGTCAGCATCCCGGCGGACTGGGACGCGTCGATGATGAAGGGTACCTCCCGCTCCCGGCAGATAGCGGCGATAGCCTCCACCGGCTGGACGAAGCCGAATACGTTGGACACGTGGTTGCAGATCACCGCGTCCGTGCCGGGCACGATCAGGCGGTCAAAGGCCGCCGTCACCGCTGCAGGCTGAAACAGGGGCGCCGCCGCCACGGACACCTGGGCCCCCAGGGCCGCCAGGGGCCGGGTGACAGCGTTGTGCTCATATCCGGAGATCACGGCTTTCCCGCCGGGGGGCACCAGGCTCTTGATGGCAATGTTCAGGCCGTGGGTGGCGTTCATGGTGAAGGCCACCTGCTCCGGGTTCTCCAGATGGTACAGCTCCGCCAGCTCTGTCCGGCAGTCGAAGGCAGCCTCCGCCGCACGCATGGCGGCGGGGTATCCGCCGCGGCCGGGAGAGCTCATGGTGGCCATGGCGTTCCGCATGGCGTCCGCCACAGTCCGGGGCTTCTGGAAGGTGGTGGCCGCGCTGTCAAAATAGATCACGGTCTCACCTCCCGGAACGTCCCCCGCTGAGTCAAGAATATCTGAACAGGGTCCAAAGATTCCCTGTGAAGGGCCGTCAGGGCAGCCGTCAGGTCGGAGTCCGCGATCTGCACGGCGTAGGCGCAGCCCCGGTCCGTCAGGTCCCGGGGGGCCCGGAAGATCCGGCTTCGGATCCCCGACCGGGCCAGCGCCCGCTGCATCCGCTGGGCATAGGTCACCGAGCGGGCGATAATCAAATAGTGCTCCACAGACACTCCTCCTCTCTACCCATTCTATGGTCGGGAGGCGCGGACGTGCGAAAAGGACGCGCCCGAGGCACGTCCTTTTTTCAGGGGAGCCGTTCCAGCAGCGCCACCGCATGGGCCGCCATGCCGGAGCTGTCCCCAGTAAAGCCCAGATGCTCCTCTGTGGTGGCCTTCACATTCACCCGGTCCGCATCCGTCCCAAGAGCTGCGGAGAGGTTCGCCTCCATCTCCGGGCGGTAGGGGCCCACCTTGGGGGCCTGGGCGATGAGGGTGGCGTCGATGTTCACCACGGCCCATCCTCTCTCCTGCAGCAGCGCTGCCACCTGCCGCAGCAGCTCCAGGCTGGAAATACCGGCGTAGCGGGGATCGCTGTCCGGGAACAGCTTGCCGATGTCCCCCAGCTTGGCGGCGCCGCAGAGGGCGTCCATTACCGCGTGGGTCAGCACGTCCGCGTCGGAGTGGCCCAGCAGCCCACAGTCCCAGGGGATCTCCACGCCCCCCAGCACCAGCCGCCGCCTCTCCGTCAGCCGGTGGACGTCATATCCATGTCCGATCCGCAGATTCGTCATATCCGATCCTCCCTGGCCTGCAGAATAGCCTCCGCCAAAATCAGGTCTACCGGAGTGGTGATCTTCAGGTTTTCCTCGTCCCCCTCCACCAGATAGACCCGCTTGCCCAGCCGCTCCACGGCGGAGCAGTCATCCGTTATGGGGATGCCCCCTCAACAGCCGCCTGAAGCGCGGCTTTCAGCAGCGCGCTCTCGAAGATCTGGGGTGTCTGCACAGCCCGCAGGGCCGCCCGGTCCAGCGTCTCCGCCACCGTGCCGTCGTCCCGGACGGCTTTGATGGTGTCCTTCACCGCCACCGCCGGGGCCGCCGCCCCGCAGCGGGCGGCCTGCTCCGCCACATCGTCGATGAGCTCCGGCGTCACCAAGGGGCGGGCGCCGTCCTGCACCGCCAGCAGCTCCATGCCCTCCCCGGCCTCCAGTGCTGCCAGAAGCACCGAGTGGGCCCGGCTCTCCCCACCCCGGATCACCTTGGTGCATTTGGTGATGCCGTAGGTCCTGCACAGCTGGGAGATCTCCAGAAAGTCCTCCTCCCGGGCGGCTACCACGATCTCGTCGATCCGCCGGGCCATCTGCAGGGCCGTCAGTGTCCGGGCCAGTACAGGAATGCCGTCCAGGGGCTGCAGCAGCTTGTTCACCCCGCCCATGCGGGAAGAACTGCCTGCCGCCGCCACCAGCGCGGCGCAGCAAGGGCGCTGGGCATCCCGGAATTTTTTGAAAAATGCCATGATCCGACCTCCCTGGAAATTTCTCCTGAAACAGCAGAATGTTCGCGGACATGGTCCGCGAACACGTTATCTCTGGATCTCCGGTGTCTGGAGCATGGCCTGCTCCACACGCCGCTCCACCTCTTCATAGCCGCTGTCCTCTGCCAGCACCAGCTCCGACAGCAGGATCTGGCGGGCCGTATGAAGCATCTTCCGCTCCCCATTGGAGAGGCCCCGCTTCCGTTCCCGGAACATCAGCCCCTTAATCACACGTGCCACCTCGTACAGATCCCCGCTCTTCATCCGCAGCAGATTTTCCCGGTACCGCTTGTTCCAGTTGCTGCTCTCCTCCACCGCCAAAGACGGGATAGCGGCAATCAGGGCTTCCGCCTCCGGCCGCTGGATGACCGAGCGGACTCCAATCGTCTGGCTGTTGGCGGTGGGGATCTTCAACAGCAGTCCACCCACCGGCATTTTGAACACATAGTAGTCCTGTGTACTCCCCGCGACCTTTTCCTGAACGATGGCGTCGATCACGCCGGCCCCATGCATTGGATGAACGACCAGATCCCCAACGCTGAACATGGTAAACTCCTTCCCATTTCCGCCGGGCGGTGACTGGAACCCGCTCTCTCTATTTCCACTTTTCTGTTTTCATAAATTTCATTATACCGGCTTTTCAGCAGCTTTACAAGCTTATTTTGAAATTTTTTTACTATCTTTTCCAGTGCCTTACACTTTCCGCAGAGAATCATCCACCCGCGGCAAGGGCATCAGCTCCTCCAGACACAGGTCCCCCCTGTACAAAAGAGCCGGACGGCAGATATGCCGCCCGGCTCCGGAGGATTTTGTTATCTCTTGTTGGAACGGCGCCAGATGTGCATCTTCTCCGCCTCGGCGATCAGCTCCTCGCGGAACTGAGGATGGGCGATGGCAATCAGGCCCTCGGCCCGCTCCCAAGTGGACTTGCCCTTGGCGTTGAACTTGCCGTACTCCGTCACTACATAGTGGAGGTTGGTGCGGGTGGCGGTGACCACGGACCCCTCCAGCAGCGTGGGCCGGATACGGGACTTCAGCTGGCCGCTTTTTTTGTCCATGTAGGAGGAGGAGCAGCAGATGAAGCTCTTGCCACCCTTGGACAGGTACGCGCCCATGACGAAGTCCTGCTGGCCGCCGGCACCGGAGATATGGTGAATTCCAGAGGACTCAGAGGACACCTGGCCGTACAGGTCGATATCCACGGCGCCGTTGATGGAGATGAAGTTGTCGATCTGAGACACCCGGGCAATGTCGTTCACATAGCTGACGGGAGCAGCCATGCACTCAGGGTTGTTGTCGATGAAGTCATACAGCTTCTGTGTGCCCGCCGCGAAGGCATAGGTCTGCCGGCCCCGGTCAAAGGGCTTGCGCAGGCCCGTGATGCGACCGGCTATGGACATGTCCACGAAGGCGTCCACGTACATCTCGGTGTGCACGCCCAAATCCTTCAAGTCGCTCTCGGCGATCATCTTGCCGATGGCGTTGGGCATAGAGCCGATGCCCAACTGCAGGCAGGCACCGTCACAGATCTCCGGCACCACCAGTTTGGCCACCGCCATGTCCACCTCACTGGCGGCTCCGCCGCCGCCCAGTTCATCCAAAGCAGGGTTCTCTCCCTCCACGATCATGTCCACGTCGTCGATGTGGATGCAGTTCTCAAACCCGCCCAAGCACACGGGCATGTTCTTGTTGACCTCCACGATGACGGTCTTGGCGCACTCGCACACAGCCTTCAGGTGGGAGCCGCCGGGACCGAAATTGAACCAGCCGTGCTCGTCCATGGGGGCCACCTGGAACATGGCCACGTCCAGGCTCTTGATGCAGTTGCGGTAATACCCCGGCAGCTCAGAATACCGCAGGGGATGTAATAGGAGAAGCCCTCGCTCACGGCCTTGCGCTCGATGCCGCCCATGTGCCAGGAGTTCCAGCAGAAATGCTCCGCCGCATTGGGCACATCGAAAATGGCGGGCTTGTGGGTCAGGATACCGCCCCGGATCTTCACGTCGGTCAGCTCGCCCATCCGCCGGGCCAGCGCCTTATCCAAGGCATCCGCCGAGCAGACGCTCCAGCCGTAATCCACCCAGTCGCCGGACTTGACGGCCTTGACCGCCTCGTCGGCCGTTGTCAGCTTCTGTTTGTACACTTCCTGGTAGCTCATGTTGATCTTCCTCCTGTAATTCCCGTTTGTTGTATGATGTCATCGGTGTTGTCTTACATTGATTGTCAAGAGTATAACATACCAGCCCTTGAAAAGCAATCCATACCGTGAAAAAAATCACAAAATTTTCAAAAAAAGGCAGGCCCCTCACCGGAGCCTGTCTTTTTTAGGTCTGGAAATCCGTGCGGATTACTCCTCCACAGGAGCTTCTTCCTCCTCAGCCGCGGGAGTCAGCAGGGCGCGGATGGACAGGGAGATCTTCTGCTTCTCCTCGTCGATGGCCGTGATCTTGGCGTCCACAATCTGGCCCTCGGAGAGGACATCCTCAGGCTTGTCGATGCGCCGGTCAGCAATCTGGGAAATATGGATCAGGCCGTCCACGCCGGGCACGACCTCGGCAAAGGCGCCGAAGGTCATCAGCTTGACGATGCGGACAGAGGCCACGTCGCCCACCTGGTACTTGTCCATGAACACCTGCCAGGGATCGATGCTGTGATCCTTCACGCCCAGGGAGATCTTCTTCTTCTCGGGATCGAAGGAGATGACGTACACGTCCATGGTATCGCCCACCTTGCAGACCTCGGCGGGGGTCTTGATCCGGCTCCAGCTGAGCTCGGAGATATGTACCATGCCGTCCACGCCGCCGATGTCCACGAACACGCCGTAGCTGGTCATGGACTTGACGGTGCCGGTGTAGTGCTTGCCCACTTCGATGTTGGCCCACACCTCCGCCTGGGCGGCCTTCCGGGCCTCCTCAGTGACGGAGCGGATGGAGCCCACCACGCGCCGGCGGGCGCGGTTGACCTCGGTGATTCGCAGCTGGACCTTCTGCTTCACCATGGCAGACAGATCGGCGCCGCGGGGCTGACCGCTCTGAGAGGCGGGGACGAATACCCGCACACCCTTGACGGACACCACGATGCCGCCCTTGTTCTCCTCGGTGACAGTGCCCTCCAGAACGGTCTTCTCCTCCACGGCCTGCTCGATGTTCTCCCAGACCTTGGCAGCGTCCAGACGCTTCTTGGACAGCTCTGCGTAGCCCTCCACGTCGTTGACGCGGACCACATAGGTCTCGATCTGGTCGCCCACGTGGATGATGTCCTCCGCCTTGACATTGGGGTCGTCGCTCAGCTCGCTGAGCTTGATGTAGGCCGCCTGCTTGGCGCCCACGTCCACCTGCACTTCGGTGGGGGTGATGGCGGTAACGATGCCGGTGACCCGGTCACCGTTATTTAAAGTTTTAAAAGACTGATTCAGTAATTCCTCGAAGGACTCCTCTTTGCCCTCGGCCGCCTTGATTTCTTCGCTCATCGTTGCATATACCTCCTTAATGATGCCCGCAGGCGTGGAGGCACCAGCCGTAAGGCCCGCAACAGTACAACCATTGAAAAAATCCGGCGAGAGCTCGTCCGCGCGTTCAATCTGGACCACGCGGGGGCATCTCCTCAGGCAAATTTCCGTCAGATGTTTGGTGTTGGCGCTTTTACGGTCTCCCACCACGACCATCACGTCTGCTTTGCCGGCGATTTCTGCCGCCTCAGACTGACGTTCATGCGTAGCATTACATATTGTATCAAAGATTTTTACGTTTGTACACTGTTTTTTTATGATTTTCCAAGAAGTTTCAAAAAGTTTTCGGATGCAGGTGGTCTGCGCTACTACGGTAACAGGGATTTCCCGACTTTTCTCATCCCCGTCCAGCCAGGCCTCCACGGCCTCCGGCCCGTCGAACACCAGGGGCTGGCGGCACCAGCTGGCCACCCCCATCACCTCCGGGTGCAGGGGTTCGCCGATGATCACCGGACGACGGCCCTCCGCCTCCGCCTGGGCCACTAGGCGCTGGATGCGGATCACATTGGGACAGGTGGCATTGACGCACCGGACGCCCCGGGCCTCCAGATCGTCCAGCACGGATTTCAATTCTCCATGGGATCGGATCACCACCGTGTCCCCCGCCGCCAGGCCAGCCGGGTCCTCGGTCTTCCGGACACCCCGGCGGGCCAGATCCTCCACCACGTGGGAGTTGTGGATCAGGTCTCCCAGCATCCAGCATCCGCCGGTCTCCTCCCCGGTCTTTGCCGCCAACTCCACCGCCCGCTTCACGCCGTAGCAGAATCCGGCGCTCTTGGCCAAAAGGACCTTCATCGCGCCTCCTTCCCCAGGGCGTAGGAGCGGCGGAGCACCTCGTCGGCGATGGCCTGGACCTCCTCCGGTGAAGGCCGACGGCTGGTGGCCTCCGGCCGGTATGCCTGGCCGAAGATGATGCGGGTCCGGCGAAAGAGGCGTTTGTTCCCCTCCACGTACACCGGCACGAACTGCGCCCCGGAACGGATGCCGATGACGGCCACACCACCCTTGGCGGGCAGAGCCCCCTCGTGTTCCACCCGGGTTCCCTCCGGGAATATCAGCAGGTTGTCCCCGCTCTTGATAGCCTTCAGGGCGGTTTTCACCGCCTCGATGTCCCCCTCGCCCCGGTCAACAGGGAAGGCGCCCAGCTTCCGCAGTACCCAGTCAAAGACCTTGTTGCAGAACAGCTCCTTCTTGGCCATGATGTGGAGCCGGTAGTTCACCGGAACCTTCAGCGCCACCAGCACCGGGTCCCAGTTGCTGTTGTGGTTGGGACACAGCAGGGCGCCGTGCTCCGGCAGGTTCTCCCGCCCGATGATGGTGACCGGGTGAAGAATCCCCGCCACCAAGTTTACCAGATAGTAGATGCATACGAAAAATCCATTCAACGGCCTCTTTTCGCTCATAGTCCCGTCCTCTCCCGGATAATGTGCAGCAGCGCGTCTTCGCTCTGGACAAAATCCAGAGCCGTGGTGTCCAGCAGCACCGCGTCCTCCGCCTGACGCAGGGGTGCGGCGTCACGGTGGGTATCGTTCCAGTCCCGTTCCTGAATGGCACGGAGGATAGCCGCATAAGGCTCCGGCGTCCCCCGCTCCTCCAGCTCCAGCATCCGGCGGCGGGCCCGCTCCTCCGCGGAAGCGGTGAGAAACACCTTCACCTCCGCATCCGGCAGCACCACCGTGCCGATATCCCGGCCGTCCATCACCACGCTGTTCTCCCGGGCCAGCTGGCGCTGCATCTCCAGCAGGTACGCCCGAACCTCCGGATAGGCGGATACCAGAGAGGCGTAGCGGGACACCTCCGGCAGGCGGATCTCCGCCGTCACATCCATTCCATTCAGCTCCATGTGCTGCAGGCCGTCCGTCCCATAGGTCAGGCAAATCTCCAGGTCCGGCAGCACCGCCACCACGGCGGAGCGGTCCCGGGGATCGATCCCCTTCCGCCACACGGCATAGCCGATGGTGCGGTAGATGGCACCTGTGTCCACGTATAAAAAGTTCAGTCTGGCGGCCACGCTCCTGGCCAGGGTGCTCTTCCCCGCGCCGGAGGGCCCGTCGATGGCCACGCGAATGTTCTCACTCATGCGTTCTCTTCCCCTTGTCTCAGCGCCTCCGCCGCAGCCTGTCCCGCCGCCCGGCCTGTGGCCCAGGCGATCTGCAGGTTGAATCCGCCGGTATAGGCGTCCACATCCATGATTTCTCCCGAAAAGTATAATCCCTTTACAAGTTTTGATTCCATTGTCTTTGGGTCAATTTCACTGATCTTTATGCCGCCGGAAGTGACGATGGCGTCCGTTACCGGGCAGGGTCCGGCAATCTCCACAGAAAAATGCTTGAGGCCCTGGACCAGTTCCCGCCTCTGCTCTCGCGTCAGGTCATGGACCTTTTGATGGGGCGGGATGCCCGACCGCTCCACTGCCACCGGAATCAGCTTCTGGGGCAGCAGATCGTCCAGCGCGTTGCAGAAGTCGTGGTTGGCGTACTTCTCAAAGTCCCGCAGCAGCCGCTTGTCCAGGGCCTGCTCATCCAGGGCGGGCTTCAAGTCAATCTCCAGCCGGTAGGTCTTTTTGCCGAAGTGCCGCATGTGGGCGGAGGCCGACAGCACCAGGGGCCCGCTGACACCGAAGTGGGTGAACAGCATCTCCCCGAAGTCCGTGTAGATCTTCTTCCGGTCCTCAAACACCGCCAGCCCCACATTCCGCAGGCTCAGGCCCTGGAGCTCCCGGCCCAGGCCGTAATCCCGCAGCGGCACCAAAGAGCCCTGAAGGTCCGTCACCGTATGCCCCGCTTCCCGGGCCATTCGGTGCCCCTCTCCTGTGGAGCCGGTGGCGGGGTAACTGACGCCGCCGGTGGCAAGGACTACCGCCCCGGCAGGGTATGTCCCCGCTCTCCCCGGACACCTGTGACGGCGCCGGAGGTGATCTCCAGCTCCGTCGCCCGGTCCCGGGCCAGAGAGACCTTCAGCGCCTTCAGCCGCCGCTCCAAAGCGGCGCTGACGTCAAAGGCCCGGTCACTGACGGGAAACACCCGATTCCCCCGCTCGGTCTTCAGCGGCACGCCGATGGACGCAAAGAACGCCATGGTGTCCCGGCCGTCGAACCGGGAAAAGGCGCTGTACAAAAACTTGCCGTTCCGGGGCACGTTGGCCAGCAAGGTCTGTACATCGGCGTTGTTGGTGACGTTGCACCGGCCCTTGCCGGTGATGTTCAGCTTCTTTCCCAGCCGCTCATTGGGCTCCAGCAGCGTCACCCGTGCGCCCCGCTCCGCCGCGGAGACAGCGGCCATCATCCCGGCGGCTCCCCCGCCGATCACTACCAGCCCCTTACTCATCGTCCATCTTCCCGAACACGCCGTAGGCGTTCCAGATGTCCTCCAGCTCCGCAAAGGTGCGGGACACGTCCGACCGCATCCGGGAGCCCACGGCGATCAGCAGCGCGTTGATGAGGGACAGAGGCGCCACCATGGAGTCCACAAAGGAGATCATCTCACTGGGAGCCAGCAGAGCAGCCTCCGCCATCTGGTAGACGGGGGACAGCTCATTGTCTGTAATGGCCACGATGGTAGCCCCCCGGTCCTGGGCAAACTTCACTGTGTTCATAGTGACCTTGGAGTACCGAGGGAAGCTGATGGCGATCATCACATCCCCGGGGCCGATCCGCAGCAGCTGCTCGAAGATCTCCCCTGCGGCGTTGGACTGCACCAGCGTCACGTTCTCGGACAGCAGGTGCAGGTAGAAGTTCAGATACCCCGCCACAAAGGAGGAGGTCCGCACCCCCAGGATGTACAGGTGCCCGGCGCCCAGGATCAGGTCCACCACCTTGTTGAACTCAGTCCTGTCCGCCTCTTCCGCCACCATCCGCAGCTTGTCCATATCGGACTGGATCACGGCGGACAGCACATCCTGTCCGCCGAACAGATTGTCCGCCGCCTGGATGCGCTGGGTGGAAGTGAGGCGGCTGCGGATCATCTCCTGCAGTGCCCGCTGCATACTGGGATAGCCGTCGTACCCCAGCTCCGATGCGAAGCGTACCACTGTGGACTCGCTGACGCCGGAGAGCTTCCCCAGCTTGCTGGCAGTCATGAAGGCGGCCTTGTCGTAATTCTGCAGGATGTAGTCGGCAATCCGCTTCTGTCCCTTGGAAAAGGTGGGCATATTGCGCTCGATGGTATGTAGGATGCTCTTAGCCACTGCTGTTTCCTCCGTCGGCCGCCTGCAGGGGGCCGTTCTTGATCTTGCCCGGCAGCTCCGCTGGCCCGCCGGACGTTCCGCGGTCTATTGTAGCACAGTTTTTTCAAAATTCAAACCGCTTTGCGGGATTTTTCCGTCTCGCCGCCGGAATGGAAAAGACGCCGCCCCATTCAGGGCGGCGCCTTCCGCTTTTCAGTCAGGGGTGACTCCCAGCGCCCCAGCCTCGTCCTGTGTCAAATACCGCCACTTTCCCGGCGGCAGATCGCCCAGCTCCAGAGCTCCCTCCCGGACCCGGCGCAGCCGCTTCACCGTCAGGCCGCACTGGGCACACATCCGGCGGACCTGCCGGTTCTTCCCCTCATGAATGGTCACTGCCAGCACCGCGGTTCCGGGAGTTTCCCGCAGCACCTCCACCCGGGCGGGGCGGATGGGCTCCCCCTCCAGGTCGGTAACGGCTGCCAGCCGGGCCGCCGCGCCGGCCACCGGTCCGAATACGGAGACGTGATACGTCTTTTCCACCTCGTGCTTTGGATGCAGCAGGTGCTGGGCCCAGGCACCGTCGTTGGTCAGCAGCAGCAGGCCCTCGGAATCCAGGTCCAGCCGTCCCACGGGATAAACCCGGCTCCCGCAGTCCGCTACCAGCTCCGCCACTGTCCGCCGCCCCCGCTCGTCCGAGAGGGTAGAGACATAGCCCCGCGGCTTGTTCAGCAGGATGTACACGGCCTCCGCCCGGGGCGCCAGGGGACGGCCGTCCACCAGGATCTCGTCCCGATCCGGGTCTGCACGCTGGCCCAGATGGGCGGTCTGGCCGTTCACCGTCACCCTTCCGGCGATCAAATATGTCTCTGCCGTCCGCCGGGAGCAAACCCCCGCGGCGGACAGCAGCTTCTGCAGTCGTTCTTCCATGTTGTCCTCTCTCTATCCCGGCAACCCCTGCTTCAGAATGCTCAGGGCGCTCTCCATCCGGGGCGCCACGTCGGCGCCATACAGCAGCGCCACCCGGCCCACCTCTTTTCCATTGACCGAGAAAACCGCCTCCCCGGCCCGCCGGCCGGCCCGGATGGGGGCCCGCAGAGATCCGGCCAGCTCCACGTCCAGCTCCAGGGACTCCCCCTCCGCCAGCGGCCAGGCGAAGCTGTCCGCCGCCACCAGGGGCACCGTGGCGCTCATGCCGTTTTCCACCTGGACCCGCTGGATTGTCTGGCCCAGAGAGGCCCCCAGCTTGGCGGGATAGGTGGAAAAACCGTAGTCATACAGGGCCGCGTGGTCCGCCCAGTCGTTGCCGTCCTGGAGAGTCACCGCCACCAGCCGCTGGCCGTTTCGCTCCACACAGCTCACCAGCGTCCGGCCTGCCGCCATGGTATAGCCGGTCTTCAGGCCGATACACCCCTCTATCTGGTTCAACAGCTTGTTGTGGTTGGTCATGGTCCGCCCGCCAATGGTGACGCTGCGGGTGGAGGCCATCCGTACCAGAGTCTCATTTTCCACCGCCGCGCAGGCAAGACGCGCCATGTCCCGGGCCGTGGAGTAATGGTCCTCATGGTCCAGCCCGTTAGGGTTGGCGAAGGAGGAGTGCTCCATGCCGATCTCCCGGGCCGTTGCATTCATGAGCTTTGCAAAGTCCTCCTGGCTGCCGCTGATGTGCTCGGCAATGGCCACGGCCGCATCGTTGCCGGAGCAGAGCAACAGTCCATACAGCAGTGTCTCCAGCGTCAGCTTCTCCCCCACCTTCAGATACATGGAGGAGCCCTCTGTATACGCCGCCTCCCGGGAGACTGTGACCACATCGTTCAGGTCTCCCTCCCGGATAGCCACCAGGGCCGTCAGAATCTTGGTAGTGCTGGCGATCAGCATTTTCGCGTCGGCGTTCTGCTCATACAACACCCGGCCGCTGTCCACGTCCATCAAAATAGCGGAGGAGGCAGACGTACTGACCGCGTGCGTCTGACAAGGAAAAAGACTGAACAGGGCCGCCAGAGCGATCCCCAAAGCGGCAAGCCGCCGGAGCAGGGTTTGCAAATGCCATCACCTCATTTGTTTGGTGATGGTAGTATACCCCGTTCAGACGGGTTCTTTTTCTTCCTTCTTGTCGAAATATTTTTCCACTTTGTCCACCAGATCCGGCATCATCTCCACCACCCGGTCCAGCGTGGTCATGGGCGGCATCGCCACCGGCAGCACCCGGGTCGTTCCCTCCCGGATCACCAGGAACGCCACAGGCTCAATCTTCACGCCTGCGCCGCTGCCGCCGCCGAAGTCCTTGGGCTGGGTCTTACCGTAGTCGGCGCCGCCGCAGCCGAAGCCCATACTGACCCGGGAAATGGGGATCAGAGTCACGCCGTCAGGCGTGGTGATGGGCTGCCCCACGATGGTGTTGGTGTCCGCCATCTCCCGGATCTTGTCCATCGTGGAACGCATCAAATCGCTGAGGGGTCTCTTCTTGTCCATTGTCTCGTCCATGGATGCCATCCTTTCTCGTCACGCGGCGGGGTGTTCTGCCGCCTTGTTGTCTGCTGCTTTGGATGCGGGCGGCATCCGCCGCCGCTTCATGAACCGCCGGAGCCAGCCGATGGCCGGGACCGCCAGCTGCGTTCCCACGGCGATCAGCGTCCCCAGCCGGATGGAGATGCCAAGCTCTCCTTCCGCCCGGGTCTCCTGCGCGTCAAAATCAATTCCGAGATGAATCCCGGGATCCCGGATCACCACCAGCTTCTCCAGAGCCGGCATCCCGGTCCAGACCAGGGCGTGGAGTCCACCGTACAACTCTGCGGCTGCCGCCGGGTCCTCCGCCCCGCCCAGGGTGGCGGACAGGCGCAGCGGGTCTACGCGGATACCCCGCCGGGTGCGGCGCAGAGCCTTTTTGGCGGCGGGCCACAGCGTCCTTGCGGCGTCCTGAAGATCTTCCAGTTTGGGCTTCGGGATTTTTTTTGCCGCCTCTGCCAGGTCCTTCGGCTCCTTTTTAGGCTTTCCCGTTTTTTTGGTTTCCTGCGGCGTTTTTTTTGTCTCTTTGGACGGTACCAGCCGGACCCGGAAGGGACCAATCGTCAAATCCGCCGCGGCCTGCCCCCTGCCGAAGACCACATACAGTCCCAGCCGCAGCCGCCACAGAAAAATCGCAAGTGCCAGCAGCACCGCCAACGTGATCCAAAGTCCCAGCAACGTCCATCACCCCCCTGACCGCTCTGGCGGAGCGGATTCTCAAGGCGCCTCTTCCTCCATGGCGCCGGCCGTCTCCGGCGTGTCGGCTCCGGTGATCTCTGCCGTGTCCGCCGGGTCCATGATCTGTCCGTCCTCGCCGATCCGCATCTGTCCCTCGCCGCCAAGGTCCGGCAGCTCCGGCAGGTCATCCAGGCTGGTCAGATGGAAGGCCCGGAGAAACTGTTTGGTGGTCCGGTACAGGCGGGGCCTTCCGGGTACCTGCAGGCGGCCGCACTCCTCGATGAGCTTCCGGTCCAGCAGCAGGCCGATGGTATAGGCGCTGTCCACACCCCGGATCTGATCCACATAGGCCCGGGTGGTGGGCTGGTAGTAGGCGATGATGGTCAGCACCTCCAGCGCCGGCTGGCTGAGCTTGGCGGGCTTGCGGATCTCAAAGGCTTTTCGGATCACATCCGCGTAGTCCGGCGCGGAACACAGCTGCCAGGTATCCTCCATGCGCAGCAGCCGGATGCCCCGGCGCTCGTAGGCATAGTAGTCCATCAGCTTCTGGAGCACCTGCTCCACCGTGGGGCGGTCCATCTCCAGGGCCACGCAGATCCGGTCGGTCTGCACCGGCTCCCCAGAGGCAAACAGGATACCCTCCACTGCCGATTCGATCTCTTTCATCTCCATCTTGGAACGGTCCTCTCTCACAGTTTCAGATCCTGGGGCAACTCCCGCTCCTGCCGGACAGTGCAGTCCGTCTCACTCCCTGCCAGATGCAGGATGTGGGCCCGGCACAGCTCCAGCACCGCCAGAAAGGTGGCCACCACCTCGCTGCGGCTGCGGCTGCCCCGAAACAGCAGCAGAAACCGAGTGACGCCGTGAGTCCTTAGCCGGCTCAGAATCTCCCGGGCCTTGCTCTCCACGGGATAGGGCTCGTGCTGGACGATGCTCTGGAAGGCGGAGCGGGGCGGCGGCAGGGACCGCTCCGCCCGGCCCTGGATCTCGGCCATGGCCAAGACCAGGTCCGCCGGTGTCTGGTCGTACTCGTAGATCTTTCCCCGCTTCACCGGCTCCGGCGGACGGGTGAGGATATTCCGTCCGAATTCTCCCATGGGCTCCAGCCGGGCGGCCATGGACTTCACCTTGGCGTAGTTCTCGTTGCGCTTCCGCTCCTCCAGAGAGGCGATCAGGGCATCCATCTCGCTCTGGGCCTCCTCATCTTCAATGGAGAGAAGCATCCGGGTCTTGATGTACACCAGTTGGGAGGCCATGGTGACGAACTCGCTGGCCACCTCCAGATCCATCTCCTGCCGCCGGGCCAGCCACGCCATGTACTGGTCGCAGATCAGGGAGATGGAGATGTCCTGGATCTCCATTTTGTTCTTGCCCAGCAGATATAGAATCAGGTCCAGAGGGCCCTCAAAGTCCTGCATCTCTTCCTCGGATTTGCTGCGGACCACCTTTTCCAGCTTGAATACGGGGTTTTGCAAACCGTTCACCTCAACCAAAAATCAGGGACAACAGGGCACTGTAAATGCCCAGGATGCCCCGGGAGATCAAACTGCTGCCGATGCCCACAAAGGACAACACCAACAGCACGACAATGCCGTACCGCTCATACCGCATCAGCGTGATGTACTGCCGGTCCGGCAGAAACGCCGCCAGCACCTTGGACCCATCCAGCGGCGGGATGGGAATCAAATTGAACAACCCCAGACCGATGGACAGAGGCGCCAGCGTGTACAGGCAGAAGCTGAACACCACGTCCATCGCCGCAGAATAAGGGGCGTAAAGGTAAATCACCTTACTGATAAGCATTGCCAAAACCGCCAGCACAAAGTTGGAGACGGGTCCCGCCAGGGCGGTCAATGCCATGCCCTGCTTGGGCTTTCGGAAGTACCGGGGGTCCACCGGCACCGGCTTGGCCCAGCCGAATCCTGCCACGAACATCATCAGCAGGCCGATCCAGTCGATGTGCCGCAGAGGATTCAGACTCAGGCGGTGCATGGATTTGGCCGTGGGGTCCCCAAGAGCCAGGGCCGCCAGACCGTGGCAAGTCTCGTGGACTGTCAGGCAGAGAAAAATCGCGGCCACCCGCAACACCGCGTCCAGCAGTGAAGTCAGGTCCAGCGCGGAAAGCAATCCCTGTAAATAGTGCAGCATATTCGTCTCCCTGTGATGATAACCCAAAAGATAGGAGTATTATACCAGTTTTCCCCCCGCAATACAAGGAAAATCACCGGAATTCAAAGGGCTTTCAGGCGGAAACAAGCGGAGCGGGTGCTTTCGCACCCGCTCCTGATTCAGCTGGCTTAATAATCAGCCCTTCACCATGGAGGCGATCTCCTCAGCGAAGTTCTCCTGCTTCTTCTCGATGCCCTCGCCCTTCTCAAAGCGGATGGCGTCCTTGAAGGTCACCTTTCCGCCTGCGGCCTTGGCGGCGGAGGCGATATACTGCTCCACGCTCATGGAGTTGTCCTTCACGAACTCCTGCTGCAGCAGGCAGTTCTCGGAGTAGAACTTGTTCAGCTTGCCCATGACGATCTTCTCCCGCACGGCCTCGGGCTTGGAGGCCATCTTGGGATCGTTCTCCATCTGGACCATCATGATCTTCTTCTCCTCGTCCAGGACGTCCTGGCCCACCTGAGACTTGTCCCAGAAGCGGGGGTTCAGAGCGGCAATCTGCATGGCCACGTCCTTGCCGATCTCCTCCACCTTCTCAGCGGGCAGGTCGGACTCCAGGTTCACCAGCACACCGATCTTGCCGCCGGCGTGCACATAGGGCACGGAGACGTTCTCGGCGAAGCGGGCGAAGCGGCGGACCTTGATGTTCTCGCCGATCACCAGCACCATCTCCTGCTGCTGCTGGGTGACGGTCAGGTCGGTGCCGACGTACTTGCACTCCATCAGCGCGTCCAGGTCGGCGGGAGCCTCCTTGGCCACAGTGGCGGCCACGCCCTTGACGAAGTCCACGAACTTCTCGTTCTTGCCCACGAAGTCGGTCTCGGCGTTGACCTCGACCACCACGCCCACGCCGTCGATGACGGCGGCATAGGCCATACCCTCGGCGGCAATGCGGCCGGCCTTCTTGGCGGAGGCGGCCATGCCCTTCTCGCGCAGCCACTCCACGGCCTTGTCCATATCGCCGTCGGAGGCGGTCAGCGCCTTCTTGCAATCCATCATGCCCACGCCGGTCATCTCGCGCAGGTTCTTTACATCAGCTGCGGTAAAAGCCATTTTGAATTCCTCCAAACAGTTTTGGTATATACGCGCAAATGCAGGCGCAGATTACTCAGCGTCGGCAGCAGCCTCTTCAGAGGCGGCCTCAGCGGTCTGCTCACCCTGCTTGCCCTCCAGCACGGCGTTGGCCATGATGGAGGAGATCAGCTTGATGGCGCGGATGGCGTCGTCGTTGCCGGGGATCACATAATCGATCTCATCGGGATCGCAGTTGGTATCGGCGATGGCCACCACGGGAATACCCAGCTTGTGGGCCTCGGCGATGGCGTTGCGCTCCTTGCGGGTGTCCACGATGAACAGGGCGCCGGGCAGCTTCTTCATTTCCTTCACGCCGCCCAGGTACTTCTCCAGCTTGGCGATCTCGCCCAGGTGCTTCATGACTTCCTTCTTGGGCAGCATGTCGAAGGTGCCGTCCTCCTGCATGGTCTTCAGCTGGTTCAGCCGGTCCACACGGGTGCGCATGGTCTTGAAGTTGGTCATCATGCCGCCCAGCCACCGGGCATTCACATAGAACTGGCCGCAACGGGTGGCCTCCTCGCGGATGGCCTCCTGCGCCTGCTTCTTGGTGCCCACGAACAGCAGGGACTGGCCGCTCTCAGACAGCTGACGGACGAAGCTGTATGCCTCCTCCAGCTTGCGGACGGTCTTCTGCAGGTCCACGATATAGATGCCGTTGCGCTCCGTGTAGATATAGGGAGCCATCTTGGGGTTCCAACGGCGGGTCTGGTGACCGAAGTGGACGCCCGCCTCCAGCAGGGCCTTCATGGATACGACGCTAGAATTTGCCATAGTTGTGTGTTCCTCCAATTTCAATTTAGTTGGTCCTCCGGCGGTTTCATCCCCCCTGCCAACCCGGCCGTTTTGGGCCCCGGGCACAGACAGAAAGTCGACGCACCGTGCGGAATGCTGAAATATAGTATCACAATCCAGTGTGCAATGCAAGTATTTTTTCCCAAAAGCCGTGTAAAATTCCCGGTTTTGTCCGAATTTGTCCGAGTTCCCCAGCAGCCCCCCATTTGTTGTTGCGCCGCGCCTGTCTGTCTGCTATAATGACCAAAATCCCATTTTCAGTTTATATAAAAACGCGGCAGATCAGAAAGGAGCACATGGATGGACACTGAAAAGCAGAAATCATCTCCGGGTGGAACGGTTCCCGGTGAAAAGGTTCCGCCGGTCCTGATGGCGGAGGATGTGGCGGCACTGGAGGAACTGTGCGGAGACGTCTCCGGCTACTTTTACAAAATGCTGGACTACCTAGACCAGCGGGTCCGGGACGGTGTGCGTCAGGGAGAGTTCACGGAGGAGCAGGCCCGGGGCGATCTGGATCTTGCCCTGTGGTACGCCTATGCCTGCAACAACATCGACGACTATGACTACTATTATAAAGCTGCCCAGTGGATGCCCGCCTCGGAACCGGCGGCGGAGGCGGCCGGGAGCGGGATCTGGTACTATCGCTACGCCTGCG
Source organism: Dysosmobacter welbionis (assembly GCF_005121165.3). Taxonomy (NCBI): domain Bacteria; kingdom Bacillati; phylum Bacillota; class Clostridia; order Eubacteriales; family Oscillospiraceae; genus Dysosmobacter; species Dysosmobacter welbionis. The sequence goes on from NZ_CP034413.3 coordinate 93,335, forward strand.
CCCTGATGTACTGCGGCCGCTTGGAGGAGGCCCGGCATTATGCGGAGACCGGCGTGTCCCTGGACCCGGAGTATCCCTGGGGCTGGCTGGAGACCGCCAAGCTCCGGGCTCACTTCGGCGATGCGTCCGGTGCTCTGGAGGCGGTGGACCGGGGGCTGGCTCTGGTGCCTGGGGACTACGAGTTCACCACCCTCCGTCGGGAGATCCAGGAGGGCCGGACTCTGGAGGAGATGGAGTTCCACTGGATCGATCCGGAGTGCGACGCGGTTCTGCAGGCCGGCGGAGACGAAAACGAGGCGGAAAAGCGGCTGTCCATCGCCGGGATCTGCTGCGATCCGGAGAACCTCGCCGCCATCAAGACCGCCCTCTCCCCCACGGAGTGGGAGGCGGACGCCCCCTACTGCACTTTCCGGCTGCCCTATCAGAACGGCAGCCTGCTGGGGCGTTTCTTCATGAACGAGGCGGCGCTGTCCAAGTTTCCCCTCTCCTGGGTCCGTGAGTTTGTGCGCCGGCTGCCGGAGCTGGACCGCCGGGGCCGAACCTTCCTGGCCGCCCAGGCGGGGCTGGGAACGGAGGGACTATCCCTGGAATGGTTCGCGGTCCATCCGGACCGGACGATGCGCCTGTGTTACATCCGGGGGCAGGACCAGCAGATGGTCCTGTTCGACAGGGATTTCTCCCTTTGCAGCGAGGACCGGCAGCCCGCCCTGACCCGGCCGGAGGGCGGCGCCTTCCTGGCCTTTGTCCTACTGGAAGCGCCTGCCTGGGACCCGGACCAGTTCCGCCGGGATCTGCGGGATCTGTACGGCATCCCCTGCCTCACAGAGGCGGAGGAATCTGAAGACGGCGGCAGCACCCTGACCTTTGAGGTCAGTGGAATGCTGGCGGCGGTCTGCCTATACCCATTCCCTGTGCCCCACGGCGAGGCGGAGGAAAACGCCGCCCACAACTACCTGTGGCCGGAGGCAGCGGAATCTGCTGCCCGCCACCGGGGCCAGCTGTTGGTGACCGTCCTGCCCCGGGAGGAATCCGTCCGAGAGGCGGCCATACTCCAGGTGAAGCTGGTGTGTGCCGCCTGCCGCCAGCGCGGAACGCTGGGTGTCTACGCCAACGGCACCGTGTACCAGCCGGAGTTCTATCTTAACGCGTCTCAACCCATGGAGGACGGGGAGCTGCCCCTGCTGGATCTGGTGTGGATGGGCCTCTACCGCCGGGAAGAGGGCCTGTGCGGCTACACTGACGGCCTTGCGGCCTTCGGCAAGGAGGAGATAGAGGTTCTGGACACCCAGGCTGCCCCGGGTGACCTGCACAGCTTCCTGTTGGATCTGGCCAGCTATGTATTGGAGGAGGATGTCACCTTCCACGACGGGGAGACCATCGGCTTTACCGAGGGGCAGTATCTGCCCATCTCCCGCAGCGCCGGTGTCTGGCACGACGGCATGACGCTGAAGATCAGCTATCCGGAGGAGCCGTGACCGCTCCGCCGGCATACGCAAATGCCCCCGCGGTGAAAGCCGCGGGGGCATTTGTCAGCAACGCTTGCGCCGCTTCCGCTCCAGGCGGGGATCCCGCCGCTGAAAGGGCTTGTCGATGAGGATGATGTCGTCTCCGATCCGCTGGATGCACTCCCAGGGGATGTAGAACTCCTCCCCCCTGCCGAACAGGCCGAAAAAGCGGCCCGGGCCGTAGACGATGATGGCTACCACCTGCCCCTCCGGCACCCGCACGTCCAGGTCCGACACGTAGCCCAGGCGGCAGCCGTCGCAGACGTTGATGACCTCCTTGCACCGGAAATCCCGGATCCTGCACTGCACCGCGCTCACCCCCTGCCTTGAGACTATGCAGTGGACGGAATGTCCCAACACTGTTTTATGCAGACGGGCAGAAAGCGACAAAAGCTTCCAGTATAGGAAAAAAGCCCTCCGGCCATACTGAACTCATGAAGTTTCAGGGTTTGAGGGGGCACAGCCATGCAGGGCAAGGTGGAGATCGCGGGCGTCAACACGGCAAAGCTGAAGGTGTTGAAAAACGAGGAGACCATGGAACTCCTGCGCCGCACCAAGGCCGGGGACCAGGAGGCCCGCCGGGAACTGATCGAGGGAAATCTGCGGCTGGTGCTCTCCGTCATCCAGCGCTTCGCCGGCCGGGGCGAGAACGCCGACGACCTGTTTCAGGTGGGCTGCGTGGGGCTCATCAAGGCCATCGATAACTTTGACATCAATCAGCCGGTGCGGTTTTCCACCTACGGCGTGCCCATGATCATCGGCGAGATCCGCCGATATCTCCGGGACAACAGCGCCATCCGGGTGTCCCGCTCCATGCGGGACACGGCCTATAAAGTCCTGCAGGTCCGGGACAAGTACCTGGCGGAAAACCAGCGGGAGCCCACGGTGGAACAGATCGCCCAGGAGCTGGGCATCCCCCGGGAGGAAGTGGTCTTCGCCATGGACGCCATCGTGGATCCCGTGTCGCTGTACGAGCCGGTATACTCCGACGGCGGCGACGCCATCTGCGTCATGGACCAGGTCAGCGACACCCGGAACACCGACGAGGCCTGGACGGACCGCATCGCCCTGAAAGAGGCCATGAAGCGGCTGGATGACCGGGAGCGGCGCATCCTCTCCCTGCGGTTCTACGAGGGAAAGACCCAGATGGAGGTCAGCGCGGAGGTCGGCATCTCCCAGGCTCAGGTGAGCCGGCTGGAGAAGGGCGCCATCAACACCATCAAAAAAAATATATGAGCAGGCGGGGCCGGGAAACCGGCCCCGCTGTCTTTACGTCTCAGAGGCTTCTGTTGTCTCCGTCGGTGAGAGCCCGTTAAAGAAGCTCCCGCCATCCGACAAAGTGAATGTCTTGGACAGGCCCGCGGCGCTCTGGCCGCCCTCTCCGCCGCCGGGGCCGCGGCCGCCTGCGGGAGATTCCCTACCGTCAGGCTCCATTTCCCCATCCGGGCGCTCAGGGGGATCGTCCGGAACTTCACTGCCAGCGTTCTCCGGCACCTCGCCCTCCGGCGCCTGCCAGGGATCCAAGTCCGCGGGAGGCGCCTCACCGCCCATGTGCCGACCGCCGCCGGGGCTGCCCACGCCGTCGGACATGGTGCCGGCCAGTTGGGTGTCTCCCTGCCACAGGGTGTAGTCCCCTGCCGTCAGGTCCGGGGAGGACACCACCAGACAGGTGAAGTCGTTTGCCGGCGTCCAGGTGCCCACAGTCTCCCCGTCGGCGTTTTGCAGGGTATAGGTCTGGCCGCCGTTCTGCCGGGATGCAAAGGAGAACACCACATAGTTCTGGGCCCCGCCGTCGATTTGGTCATACATATTGCCGGAGGCCGCTACTGTGCCGCCGTTGATGGTGATGCCCATGGTGGCGTCGATACCCGCGTCCCCGCTGTCGGAGCAGGCCGCGGCGGTGACGGCGCCGCCGTTGATTACCAGCCAGCCGTTGGAGTCGATGCTGTCGCCTTCGCCGGTCTCGCCGGCGACCTGAATGTTCACGGAACCGCCGTTGACAGTGGTGACGGATACATTGTCCTCATTGGTGTTGATGCCGTCATTGCCGGAGGTGATGTTGATGGTGCCGCCGTTGATGGTGAGGTGCAGCTCCGTGTCCAGCCCCTCATTGTCGGCGGTGATGTTCAGCACACCAGTGCCGGCCTCACCCCCGTCCACATTCATGGACATCTTGGAGTAAAATGCGCCGTCGTATTTGTGGAGCTTCTCGCTGTCCTCCACGGTCATTCCGTCCTCGCTGAGCACCACGCTGTCCGGGTCGTAGATCCGGGCCACATAGGAGCCGGTGACGTTGTTGATAGTACCGTCAGCAATCAGCACGTTGGCACCGGCGGCGGAGGTGTCCACGGTCTCCGAGGCGGTGTCCTCGTCTGTGCTGCCGCACTCATAGACGTTATAGAAAATCACCGCCGGGGCCACAGTGCAGGTGATGTCCACGCCGTTCAGGATCAGCGTCACCACTGCCGCCGGGTCGTCCTCCGCGTCCTCCCCCAGGTCCACAGCGATCTGTCCTGCGGACAGGGTGCCGCTGAGGGCGTAGGTGCCGGGTTGTGTGATGTGGACCACCGTGTGGGCCTCCGCCTCTTCGGCGGTGTGTTCGTCGGCCTCCGTGCCCTCGCCGTAGGTGAAGTCGCGGCCGGATTCATAGCAGACAATGTCATGGGCCGTGTGGACGGCGGCTGACTCGTCTGTGGAGACCGCCTTCCCGTCCACAATAATGCCGTCATCCGAGAGGACGATGGAAACAGCGTCCGGAAATTCCTGCGCGGCCGTCTCGCGGCCCTGCGCGCCGCAGCCAGAAAGCGCGGCCGCAGCCATCGCCAGCCCCAGCAAGAGAGAAGCAATTCGTTTCATTGCAGCAAATCCTTTCCGTCAAGATGGAGGCAGTCTATCATGGATTTCTGAATTTCCACTGAAAAAAGGAGGAAAAAAATTGACCTTTTCACAAGTTCGGAGTAAGCTGAAAGCAAGTCATCAAAAACGAGGAGACCGCACACATGGACTACAAAAAGCTCAGAGACACCCGGAACAGCTCCAACCCCTTCGCCCAGCGGCTGGGGATCTTTGTGGAGGAGATCGGCCCCGGCTACGCCCGGGCGGTAAAGGACATCACGGCGGAGGACGCCAACCCTGTGGGGGTTGCCCACGGGGGCTGCTACTTCTCCCTGGCAGACACGGCCTGCGGCTCCGCCATGGCCTCCCACGGATATTATGCCGTGACGGTGAACGCCTCCTACAACTTTCTCCGCAGCGCCAAGCTGGGGGACCATCTGGTGGCAGAGGCCCGGGAGACCAAGCCCGGCCGAACTCTCTGCTTTTACGAGGTGGAGATCCGGGACCAGGCGGGGACGCTGCTGGGGAACGGATCCTTCACCTTCTACAAGCTGGACCGGGAGATCCCGCTGTGAGAAGCGCATACAAAAAGACCGCCCTTCGGCGGTCTTTTTGTATGCTTATTTCTTGAAGCTGTCCTTCAAGCTCACAGATCGGTTGAACACCAGATGGCCGGGCTTGGAGTCCTTGCTGTCCAGGCAGAAGTAGCCCAGGCGCATGAACTGGAAGCTGGCGGGAGCTGCGGCATCCGCCAGGGAAGGCTCCACCTTGCAGCCGGTGAGGACCTCCAGGGAGTTGGGGTTCAGGCACTCCAGGAAGTTCTTGTCGGCCGCGTCCGGGTCCGCGTCGGTGAACAGGTTGTCGTACAGCCGCACCTCCGCGTCGATGGCGGTGGCGGCATCCACCCAATGGATGGTGGCACCCCTCACCTTCCGGCCGTCAGCGGGGTCGCCGCCCCGGCTCTCCGGGTCGTACTCCGCCAGCACCTCGGTGACGCTGCCGTTCTCGTCCTTCACGCAGCCGGTGCAGCGGATGAGATAGGCCCCTTTCAGGCGGCACTCCGGTCCATTGGGGTAGAGCCGCTTGTACTTGGGCACCGGGGTCTCCAGGAAATCGTCGGACTCGATCCAGAGGTTGCGGGAGAAGGCGATCTCCCGGGTGCCGGCGGCGGGGTCCAGGGGGTTGTTCTCCACGGTAACAGTCTCACTTTTCCCCTCCGGATAGTTGGTGATGGTCAGCCTGATGGGCCGGATCACCGCCATGGTCCGCTGGGCGGTCTCGTTCAGGTCCTCCCGCAGGCAGTGCTCCAGGAAGCCGTATTCCACCACGTTGGCAGACTTTGCCACACCGATGCGCTCACAGAAGTTCCGGATAGACCGGGGCGTATAGCCCCGGCGGCGCAGGCCGCAGAGCGTGGGCATCCGGGGATCGTCCCAGCCGGAGACCCTCCCCTCCTCCACCAGCTTGCGGAGCTTGCGCTTGGAGAGCACCGTGTGGTCGATGCCCAGGCGGGCGAACTCGATCTGCCGGGGATGGCTGGGCAGGTCACAGTGCTCTACCACCCAGTTGTATAGGGGGCGGTGGTTTTCAAACTCCAGGGAGCAGAGGGAGTGGGTGATGCCCTCCAGCGCGTCCTGAATGGGGTGGGCGAAGTCGTACATGGGATAGATGCACCACTTGTTCCCCTGTCGGTGATGGGGCAGGTAGTTGATCCGGTAGAGCACCGGGTCCCGCATATTGAAGTTGCCGCTGGCCAGGTCGATCTTGGCCCGCAGGGTGTACTTGCCCTCCGGGAACTCGCCGTTCTTCATCCGCTCGAACAGGTCCAGGCTCTCCTCGATGGGCCGGTCCCGCCAGGGGGAGCGGGCCGGAGTGGTGGTATCTCCCCGGTACTCCTTGAACTGCTCCGGCGTCAGCTCGCAGACATAAGCCAGGCCCTTCTTGATGAGGCCCACCGCCTGACGATAATCCTCGTCAAAGTAATCCGAGCCGTAGAAGAACCGGTCGCCCCAGTCAAAGCCCAGCCAGTGAATGTCCTGCTGAATGGCGTCTACGAATTCCTCGTCCTCCTTGGTGGGGTTCGTGTCATCCATCCGCAGGTTGCACAGGCCGCCGAACTTCTCCGCCGTGCCGAAGTCGATGGTCAGCGCCTTGCAGTGCCCGATGTGCAGGTAGCCGTTGGGCTCCGGCGGGAACCGGGTGTGGACGGTCATCCCCTCGAACTGGCCGCCGGGGCCGATGTCCTCCTCGATGAAAGCGTGGATAAAGTTCCGGCTCTCCGGCGCCTCGTCCTGCGTCAGCTTGATCTCCTCTGCCATGCGCTGTCATTCCTCCCTCTCGCGCAGTGTATCGTTGGTATGCGTACACGTTAGGATATTTATTATACAAAATCTGACGGGGAAATGCAATACGTTGTTTTAGACGGCCATTGGCGGCATGGGGACAGCAAAAACTTGTCTGTATGCGGGAATATGTCAAAAGCGATCACATATTCACAAAACGGAGATTGACCTCTCCTCAATGCCCAAAAGCGGGATGCGCCGGCACCGTATCATTAAGATAAACCTGCCGCTGGCAGCGCCTTTGGCGAACCGGCAGGACAGTTGCGTTCTTTCGCCGGATCTGGTACGATACGAAAAAAAGGCCGGCGTCTCCGGCGGAAAGAGAGCGTCTGTATGGAACCGGGATTCATCGATCTGACGGCGGAAAACATCGCCGATCAGCACCTGTGCTGCATCATCCGCAGCAAAAAGCCCCACCCCGGCGTGGAGGCTAAACGCCGATGGCTGGTGGACCGCCTGCCGGAGGGGCACGTCTTCCGGAAACTGGATGTCAAGGAAAAGGTCTTTATCGAGTACGCCCCTTTGGAGACCGCCTGGGTCCCTGTAGAGGGGGACAACTATCTGTACCTCTACTGCCTCTGGGTGGCCGGTGCATACAAGGGCAAGGGGTACGGCCGGGCGCTGATGGAGCACTGCCTGGCGGACGCCCGGGACCGGGGAAAATCCGGCATCTGCATGCTGGGGGCGGAAAAACAGAAGGCCTGGCTCTCCGACCAGTCCTTCGCCCGGAAGTACGGCTTTGAGACGGTGGATGAAACGGGCTATGGCTACACCCTGCTGGCCCGATCCTTCGACGGTACCCTCCCCCGCTTTACGGACCAAGCCAGGGCGGGGACCATCGAGGAAAAGGCGCTGACGATTTATTACAGTGACCAGTGTCCCTATGCGGTCAACAGCCTGGAGATCATCCGGCAGGTGTGTGGAGAGGCCGGGGCTCCGTATTCTCTGGTGCCTGTGGACACATTGGAGAAGGCCAAGGCCCTTCCCTGCGTGTTCAACAACTACGCCGTGTTTTACGGCGGTGCCTTCCAGACGGTGAACCTGCTGGACGCCGCTTCTCTACGGCGGCTGCTGAAGCGGTAAAGCTGCCCTTTTCCGCCGCCGCAACCGATTGTTGCCGGATAGTTGGTGGTCAAAGGAGTTGAATTCTGGTAGCATAAAGTCTGAAAGGAGGTGTGTCCATGACCACGCTGGGTCAGCGGATCAGGGAACACCGCCGACGGGCAGGCTTGTCCCAGGAGGCTCTGGCCCGCCGGATGGATGTCAGCCGCCAGGCGGTTACCAAATGGGAGTCCGGCCAGAGCGCCCCCAGCACGGAGAACCTCTTCCGCCTGGCGGAGCTCTTCGGCACCACGGTGGACCTGCTGCTCCCATCAGAGGGGGCGGACGCTCCGGCGGCAGAGGCACCTCCACCCCTGTGGTCCCGGATCCGCTGGCGTCCCCGGGTCCTGGCGGCTCTGGCGGTGACTGCGGGGTATCTTGTCTTTTACCTGCTGGGCCGCATCCTCTGGTGCCCCCTGGAGGACAGCTCCCTGCTGGGCTGGCTGCTGTGGGAGCGGCCCAGCGGCGGGGAGAGCTATCTCTACGGCTGGCTCCTCAGCAGCGGTCTCTTCTGGTGGGCCATGGCCCTCTCCGCCCTGACGGCGCTGCTGGGGTGGTACCGGCTCTCCTGCACCACCTGCGCCTATTTTCTCATCGGATTTTTGATGGGGCTGGTTCTGGGGCCCCACCCGCCGGGAGCGGCCATGGGACACGGGCACTACGGCTGGGCCTTCTGGGGATGCATCTATCTGCTGTCCCTCCCCATGGGGCTGCTGGCGGAACGGGCGGGACGGAAGGGCGTGACGTTCGCTTCCCGCCGGGGACGGCTGCTGGCGGCGGGACTGGTCCTGTGCCCGCTCCTGTCCGCCGTTCTGGCGGCGTTGGCAAAAGCGCCCTGAAATTTGTAAAAAGAGTCCGGAGAGAATGCACACCCTGCATCCTCTCCGGACTCCTTTTTACGGCCGGACTGCACGCTATTCCAGCAACCAGTCCTCCACCACATCCCGCGCCGCGACGGGCGTCACGCTCCCCCGCATCAGCTTGGACAGCAGCGACAGGATCCCAGACTGCGAGGCGGTGATCCCCGGGATCTCCGTCCGCTCCCCGCCGCTCTCCACGCGGATGCCGTAGCACTCCCAGAGGGCGTCCCACTCCTCCACCAGCAGAAAGTAGTCCACCGGTACGCCGCGGCACGGCCTTCTTCCTACCAGGAAGGCCCGCACCTCGATTTCCTCCTTCTGTCTGTTGTCACACACGAACAAAAAAATTGTAGCACTGCCGTTTGGGGGAATGCTGTCGAACCCTGTCGATGGCCCGGCTTCCTCCCGCTTTTTACTGAGTTTTCACCATTCGGGAAAGGAACTCCTCCCGGCTGTATAACAGGTTCAACGCCTCTAACATGCCGTTGGGCGTCAGGTGCTCCGGCAGGTCCAGCTGCTTCAGCAGCGCCCGGCGCTTCGCGGCGCTGTCGGTTCCGCCGGTGAGGCCCAGGGCGAACAGATCCGCCTTGGTGATAGGGTCTCCCGGACACTCCGTCGCCCCCTCGTCGGCGAAGGTGGCGCCCGCCCGGCGCAGGGCCTCCAGCAGCACGGCGGGCCTCATACCCTCCACGCCCAGCTTGCCCTCTTTGCCGGGGGTCCGCTTGCGGCGCTCCTTGCCTGGGATGTCCGGGATATATGCCTGCTTCACCCGATCCTGTGGGAGGGCACCCTTCAGATAGTTCCGGATGACGAACCCTGCCCCATCGCTGTCCGTCAGCACGATGAGCCCCCTCTGCTCCGCCAGGCGGCGGAGAAAGGCCAGCTTCTCCCGGTCGTTGAACACGGCGAAGCCGCCCAGTGTGATGATGGTAGCGTCCACCACCTGACTGAGGGCGTTTTTGTCGTAGCGGCCCTCTACCACAATGACCTCTCGGATCGCTTTCTTCATCGCCGCTGCGCCCCCAGACGCACCAGCAGCAGCTTCAGCTCGCCCACGGCGTCCACGCCCTTCTCGCTCTTCATCCGCCGGTCCAGCACCTGGCACATCTGCACCGCGTCGGCGCACCAGGCGGCCGTGGTCTTTTTGGCGGCGGAGAGCAGGAGTTTGGCCGGATAGTCGCTCTTCATCTCCCACAGCTCCATGAGCCAGTACTTGTCCTTGCCGCTGTCAATGGCCATCCGGGCGGTATAGATGCGCCGGAGCTGGCTGCCCAAAGCCGCCAGGATCATGATGGGCTCTGTCTGCATTTTCAGCAGATCCCCCAGGATGCGGGCCGCCCCGTCGTAATTCCCCTGGAGCACCGCGTCGGACAGGCGGAACACCTCCGCCGACAGCACCGGATCCGCCACAGCGTCGATGTCCTTCTGGGTGATGGCCCTGCCTTTGGCATAGGCGCCGATCTTTGCGATCTCCGGCACCAGCCCCGTCATCAGACCGCCGCAGGTGAAGATCAGGTACTCCGCCGTCTGACGGTCGATCTCCTTCCCCAGGGCCTTGAACCGCCGGGCGATCCACACCACCAGGTCGCTGTTGTCCGCCGGACGGAACTCCACCGCTTCCACGTGGTCGGTGACGGCCTTGTACAGCTTCTTCATGGTGCGGTTGGGCTTGTATTCCACCGTGTCGTAGAGGAACACCACGCAGCAGTAGGGCGGCACATCCTCCAAAAAGGCGATCAGCTTTTCCCGCTGCTCCTCGTTCAGCTTGAACAGGTCGAAGTCCGACACCACAATCAGCGTCCGCTCCGCCATCATGGGCATGGCCTCCGCCGTCTCTGCCAGGGTCTGGACCGTCAGGTCCTTCCCCTCCAGGGTGTGGTAGTTGAACTCCTCAAACCCGGCGGGGACCAGCTTCTTCCGCAGCTCTTTGAGATAGTACTCCCGGAGATACGTCTCCTCCCCGTAGAAGATGTAGGCGTTCCCCGCCGTTCCCGCGGCCAGGTCGTTTTTCAGTTTCTGAAAGGCCTCGTTGGCCTTGGATGTCTTTTTCGCGTATGCCATGGTGTCTCCTCAATTCACAGATAGATGGACGGTACCCTGCTTGTCCGTCCGGTAGATCTCCACGTCTGCCAGCACCAGGCGGCGGAGGGCGTCCTCCGTGGGGTGGCCGTAGCTGTTGTCCCCCACGCTGATGATGCCCGTCTCCGGCGTCAGGGCCTCCAGCAACTCCTTCGAGGTGGAGGATTTGGAGCCGTGGTGGCCTACTACCAGGGCCTCGATGTCGGGCAGATCATGGTCGGCGATCAGCTGCCGCTCCGCCGCCATGTTCCGGTCCCCGGTAATCAGCAGGTCGTAGTCGCCATAGGTGCACAGGACGGCCAGCCCCTGTTCGTTGTCGCCCTCCACGTCCCCCGGCGGGTAGATGGTGAGGCTGCTCTCCCCCAGGGTGTAAACCGTCTCCGCCTCCACGTATTGAATGTCCACGCCGTGGTTCCGGGCGGCCAGCTCCACCCGGAACCGCGCCCCTGCATCGTCGGACACGTCCGGCAGGAGCAGAGTGTCCACCCGCGCTCTTGCCAGCAGCTCCGCCACGCCGGAGATGTGATCGTAGTCATAGTGGGTCAGAATCAGATAGTCCAGCGTCCCGCAGCCCATGGTGGCCAGGTGATCCGCCGCGATGCCGCCGGCGTCGTACCAGCTGTTGCGGCTGCCGCAGTCCACCAGGGCAAATTTCCCGCCGGAGGTCAGCAGCACGCTCTCCCCCTGCCCCACGTCCAGCACATAGGCGTCCAGGCCGCCCCGGGTGTAGTGGGGCGCGCCCAGCCGCACCGTCACCGCCAGGGATACCGCCGCCAGCACACCCGCCACGGCATACTTCCGCCGGGCCTTGGGCCGCAGGAAAAAGGCCGCGGCGAAGAGGACATACAGAAATACCAGCCAGTATTTCAGATACGGGTTGGTGAAGTACAGGGCGTGGTGGGGGACAGACGCCAGAACCCCGGATATCCAGAGGATATACCGGGTCAGCAAAGCCGGCACGAAGCCGATCACCGTCCCCAGAGGCACCCAGAGGAAGCTCGCCAGGACTGCCCCAAGCCCCAGCGTGAACACAAGGCTGGAGGCTGTCAGGCACAGCAGGTTGCTTACCGGAGAGATCAGTACCAGCGACCCGAAGTAGACAGCGCACAAGGGCACCGTGAATGCCATGGCCCCCACGGTGGCCGACAGGCTGGAAACCAGCAGTCGGCAGACCTTCCCACTCGGTCTCTCCCCCAACAGCAGGTCCTGGAGCTTCGGCGTCAGCCAGAGAAGCCCCGCCATGGCTCCGAAGGACAGCTGCAGACTGATGGAGGCCGCCGCAAAGGGGTTCGCCAGCAGGATCAAAAACAGGGCGGCGGACAGCGTGGTGGGCGGGTCGCTGTCCCGCTGAAACAGGGGTGCCGCCAGCACGAACACCACCATGATGCAGGCCCGGACCACCGAGGGACTGGCCCCGGTCAACAGCGTATAGAACATCAGGACGGGCAGCGCCAGCGCCGCCGCCAGACGGTGCCGGTGCCGTCCTGTGAGCAGCAGAATCAGCGTCATCAGAAAGCCGCAGTGCAACCCGGACACGGCCAGGATGTGGCTGAGTCCCGCCTCCGACAGGTCGGACCGGGCTTCTTCCGACAATCCGGACGTGTCCCCGGTGAGGATGGCGCTGAGGAACGCGGCCTCATCTCCGTCAAACAGCGCCGTCACCCGGTTCTGCATGGCCCGGGCCGCATGGGCGGGCCACCACCGTGGCGAGCCGGCGGATCCCTCACCGTAGACGGCCTCGTCTCCCCGCTGGTAGGCCAGCAGGAACACTCCCTGAGCGGTGAAGTTGGTAATGGTATCCTCCCGAAGCCGGGCGGAATCCTGAAATTTCACCTGTGCCGCCACCGTCTGGCCCGGCTCCAGGTCCAGCAGGTCCGCCCCGCCGTAGCAGACCACCTTGCCCAGGGGAACCCCCTCCAGCTTCACTGTCACCTTGGCGCCGTAGTCCGTGGGGACGGCGTACTCCAAAAGAGTCATGGAAGCGGTGCCCTCGCTGCCGGACAGGGCCGCAAGAGGCGCCCGTACAGCATAGCTGTACAGCCAGTTCCACCCCAGGGCCAGGGCCAGCCCCGTGCCCACCAGCAACACCCGCTTCCGCCAAAGTCCCGGCAGCAGCAAGGCGAGGCAGGCCGCGGCAAAGAAAACTGCCGCCACGGGCAGAAGAAGCCTCTCCGGCAGCAGATACTGGGCCAGACAGATCCCCAGAGCGAAGGACACGGTGAACGCGGCCAGCTTGCGCATGGTCTCTCCTCTTTTCCATCCTGCCAAACAGCTCGTCCAGCGGCTGCCCAGAACAGCGGGCAGGCTGCAAAAGAGCCGCAATTTTGCTCTCTCCGCCGGATCCATGCATAGGCCGCCGGGATTCACGGCACCTGCTCCGTTGCCCCGTGTCAGCCCTTTGGCCGGACGCGCTTTCTCCCAATGATTCTGCTTTCCCGCCTCGCCCCAGCCGATCACAGCTGTTTGGAAAAATGGGGAAAGAGAAACCATTTGGGTACATTATACCGGGAACCGGCGGGAAATACCAGCCCTTTTTCCATAAATCATGTTCCCTGCTCTTGACGGCTCTCTCCGCCCGGCGTAAGATAGCAGTAATCAGTGGAAATTCTTCCACCAAAAAAGAGAGGAGCGTTGACCATGAAACGCATTCTGACCATACTGGCCGCGACCTTGTTGCTGACTGCGGCAATGGCCGGGACCGCCTCCGCCTCTTCCTACGACTCCGTTGCGGAGGAATTGTCCGCCATCGGCGTGTTCCGGGGCACCGCCGGCGGCTTTGAGCTGGACCGCGCCCCTACCCGTTCCGAGGCCGCCATCATGCTGGTGCGGCTCTACGGCGCCGAGGACGAGGCCAAAGCCGCCTATGAGGCGGGAGAGATCTCCATGCCCTTCACCGACGTGAGCGAAACCGCGGCCCCCTCCGTCGCCTGGCTGTACAGCCAAGGCATCACCAACGGCACCTCCGCCACCACTTTCGGCGCATCCAGTCCGTGCAGCGCAAAAATGTATTGCGCCTTCCTGCTGCGGGCACTAGGCTATGAGGACGGCGTGGACTTCCTGTACGCAGACACGCTGGACTTCGCCATGCTCCACGGCCTGTTCAACCTCTCCATGCTGGACGCCGCCCCCTTCCTGCGGGACGATCTGGCTGCCGTCACCTACCAGGCCCTGGGCGCTGATCTCAAGGACGGCAGCACCTATCTGCTGGCCAGCCTGGTGGAGAGCGGCGCCATTGACGCCGAGGCCGCCCGGCCCATTACCGAGAAAATCGAGGCCTACCGGGCCCTGACCGCCGCCAGCCAGGCCTCCTCCACCGGCATCGACGCGGACTATACCATGAATATGGGGATGGACATTGCCGTTGACGGCTCCGATGGGACCGAGACCATCCACGAAACCATGTCCGTGGCCGTCTCCGGAAACGGCCGCATCCAGATGATTCTGAAAGACCCGCTCCAGCTGGCCATTTCCATGAACATGAACATGGAATCCAACACGGCAGGCGCCGGCCCCGATGTGACCATGCAGGATCAAGTCTCTGTTCAGGAGTGGATGCAGGACGGCTGGGTCTATATCCAGGAGGAGATGGACGGAACCACAGACCGGTACAAATATCCGGTTGGCAACATGGACGGGTTCGCGGAGTTTTACCAGGAGATGCTGCAGATCAGCGGCCAGATGAACAGCATGATGCTGCCCATGATCGACTCCATCGACGTCTCCCGCACGGGCTCCCGCACCGTATACACCATGAAGATGGATGACAGCCTGAACAGCCTTCTGGAGGATCTGCTGACGGCCTTGCAGGAAGAGCTTGCCGCCATGGAGAGCCCGGTGGACCTCACCGCAGATCTGCAGAGCTGCACATACGTCTACACCGTCGGTTCCGACGGAGAGCTGGAGTCCTGCACCGCGGACTTCGACCTGGATCTGGTGCTGGGCCTGCCTGTCACGGAGACCGAAAATGCGCAGATTACTGCCAAGCTCCAGATGGATATGCAGATGGATGTCAACGCCACCGGCGATGATGTGCGCATCTCTTATCCCAGCTTCTCCAACTTTGAGGACCTGACCCCGGTCCTCTCCGGCGGTGAGCTGTAACCCCCCCTTCTAATTCAGTAAGAGAGCGCCGCGAGCAAAGCTCGCGGCGCTCTCTTATGCTCCAACGGACGGCAAATCAGGAAATTGAAATCATTTTGCCTCAGCGGTACAGCCGCCCCTCTCGAAGGCCGCATCAGCCCGGAGGCCACGTCATATCTCTGCCGCTCAGTACGTGGAAGTGCAGATGAAACACGCTCTGCCCCGCCTGCATTCC
The DNA here is from genome assembly GCF_005121165.3 of Dysosmobacter welbionis. Taxonomy (NCBI): domain Bacteria; kingdom Bacillati; phylum Bacillota; class Clostridia; order Eubacteriales; family Oscillospiraceae; genus Dysosmobacter; species Dysosmobacter welbionis. The sequence continues at coordinate 108,372 of NZ_CP034413.3, forward strand.
CCACCTGGCCAAGCCCGGTGGGGGCCCCGGATAAAACTTGAGCGGGCAGGCAAAGCCCGCCCGCTCCAAGGTTTTGCTTCGCAAAACGCTTGCACGCGCTCTCGCGTGCGGCCCCGCCGGGGCCGTGGCTCCCAGGCATCAGCCCGGAGGCCACGTCATATCTCTGCCGCTCAGTACATGGAAGTGCAGATGAAACACGCTCTGTCCCGCCTGCTCGCCGATGTTGGAGACCACCCGGTAGCTGTCCAGCCCCTTTTCCTTTGTCAGCTTGGCAATGACCTCGAAGATATGAGCCACCACTGTGCTGTTGTCCGCGGTGATCTCAGACACAGAGCCAATGTGGGCCTTGGGTACCACCAGGAAGTGGGTGGGCGCCTGGGGATCAATGTCATTGAAGGCGTAGCACACGTCGTCCTCGTAGACCTTGCTGCTGGGGATCTCCCCGGCAACGATCTTGCAGAATAGGCAATCGGACATTTTCAAACCTCCTTTGATGTGATCGGTATAAACTGATGATAAACGGGATCGTAGCGATAGTCAACCCCCGCCAGCGTCTCCCGCAGGGACTGCTCGTCCGCATCCAGGGACGCGCACAGATCCTCCAGGTCCGCATACTGGTCCCGGAGGCGGGCGTTGAGGAAGCTCAGAAGAATGTAGGGGTCCTTGGGCAGCAGCATGGCAGCCCCCTTTCTCTGTAAAGGGAAAATACTTGCGATATTCTGAAAGTAAATAATTTTACCGCACGGGTGTGTAGTTGACGGATGCTTCCTCCTCTGTGGTCTCCAGCTTGAAGATCACGGGGCGGAGCCCATCGTTGCAGGAGCAGATGGCCACGCCGGGCCTGCGGATCCAGTCGCCGTAATAGAACAGACCCTCTCCCGCCCCGTGGGCCAGGGCGAACACATACTGATAGATAGCCTTCCAGGCCTCGTCACAGAGGCCATCCGGCTTGGCGTAGTCGGCGTAGAACACCTGGCCTTCCCGCAGCATGGGGCAGGGGCCCAGCCCTTCAGCGCCGTATTCCGCCGCCAGCTCTTCATCCAGGGTGGTTTTCAAGACGGTGATCTTGACTTTTTTCATGGATCGTCCTCCTGGTAAAGATCAAATGTGATAGGTGGAAATTCAAACAGGGGCTTTTCCTTCCTCTGCATCCCCCGCTTGGGCTTCTCTAACCCCAGTGTGTCATAATATGCGTCGGAGAAATTCAGGACCGACGGGTCAAAGCCCGTCTGGAGCTCCTTCACCCGCTGGAATGGGTCCCGGGACCGGATGTGGAATGTCTCCGCCAACAGGTCCAGGGATGCGTCCCGGCTCTTGAAGTCCTCCTCGCAGCCCGGCCAGGTGTTGGCATCGTTGTCCTCCAGAAGCTTCCGGAACCGGGTCGCGTCCAGCATGAAGATCTGCGCCAGAGGACTGGTACATTTGCAGTAGAACAGATGGGAAAGGAACTCCCGGAAGTCCGCCCCCACCGGCAGCACAAAGGTGCCCTCTTCTGCCAGCTCCGGCTCCACGCAGTACACCGCCTCATCCCCCGGCAGGAGGACGAAGTGCGTCCCGCAACTGCCCCAGCCAATGATCTCGGCATTTTCCGGGGTACAGAAATACCGTACCGGGTCGGCGTCTGTCTCCGGTTCCAGCTCCAGCATGGAGAAGTCCAGAGGCAGGCCGAAAAACGTCTTGACGTCCTCTCGAGTTGACATAAAGTTCTCCCACTCCACTCTGCTCCCGCCAGGCCTTTGCCCGGCGAGGCCCCGGGGAAGGTGTCATCTACAGCTTACTTCAGCTTTTCCGCCACAAAATCATCCACGGTGGCCAGTGCATCATCCAGCTTCAGCAGGTCACTGCCGCCGCCCATGGCGCTATCAGGCTTGCCGCCGCCCTTGCCGCCGCAGATGGCGCAGACACTCTTCACCAGGTCGCCGGCCTTGATGCCGCGCTTCACCGCCTCGGGACCGCAGACTGCCAGGAAGGTGATCTTCTCCCCATTGGCAGAAGCCAGCACTGCCACAACATCCGGGGCCTTGTCCCGCAGGAAATCGCCCATCTGCCGCAGGGCGTTCGCATCCATGCCGTTACGGATAGCGGTCAGGACCTTCAGGCCGCCCACGTTCTTGGCGGCGGTCAGGAATTGCCGGGCCTCGCCCAGGGACGCCTCGGACTTGAACTTCTCCAGCTCATGGCGCAGCTCCTTCATCTCCGCTGCCTGCTGCTCCGCCTTGGCGGCCAGCTCACCAGGTGTTGTCTTCAGCACTTGAGCGGCGTGGAACAGCAGCTCCTGATTCCGGTTCATGGTGTCCAGGCTCAGTCGGCCCACCGTGGCCTCGATCCGGCGGACGCCCGAGGCGACGGAGCCCTCGGACTTGATGCGGAAGGGACCGGCCTTGGCGGTGTTGTCCAGATGGGTGCCGCCGCAGAACTCCATGGAGAAGTCGCCCATCTCCACCACGCGGACGATATCGCCGTACTTCTCACCGAACATGGCCACGGCGCCCTTCTTTTTGGCCTCCTCGATGGGCAGCACCTCCGTCGCTACGGGGTAGCCCTCCAGGATGGCGTCGTTCACCAGCTTGTCGATCTGAGCCAGCTGCTCCGGGGTGATAGCCTCAAAGTGCGTAAAGTCAAAGCGCAGCCGGTCCGGCTCCACCAGGGAGCCCGCCTGATGCACATGGTCGCCCAGGACCTTCTTCAGGGCAGCGTCCAGCAGATGCGTGGCGCTGTGAGCCCGCATGATGGCCTTCCGGCGCTCCATGTCGATGGATGCGGTGACGGTCTCCCCCACGCTGAGGGTGCCGGAGACCACCTTGCCGGAGTGCATGAACTTGCCGCCCTTGTTCTTCTGAACATCCGTCACCTGGAAGGTGCCGTTGGGTCCCTGAATGGTGCCGTGGTCTCCCACCTGGCCGCCCATCTCGGCATAGAACGGCGTCTGGTCCAGCACCAGGATGCCCTCCACGCCCTGAGCCAGCTCGTCCCGCAGTTCCCCGTCGGCCACCAGGGCCAGGACTCTGCCCTGCTCGCTGGAGCGATCATAGCCTACGAACTCCGTGGCGGGCATGTCCTTGCCGAACTCGATGCCTGCCCAGCCCAGGTCGCCCAGGGCCTCCCGGGCCTTGCGGGCGCGGACCTTCTGCTCTTCCATCAGAGCCTTGAAGCCCTCCTGGTCCACGGTCATGCCGGCCTCCTCCGCCATCTCCACGGTCAGGTCGATGGGGAAGCCGTAGGTGTCGTACAGCTTGAAGGCGTCAGCGCCGGAGAACACGGTCTCCCCCTGGGCCTTGTGGGCGGAGAGCATATCGTCATAGATCTTCATGCCGGCGTCCAGGGTCTTGGCGAAGTTCTCCTCCTCCGTGCGGATGACCTTGGTGATATAGGCTTGCCGCTCCCGCAGCTCGGGATAGTGGCCCTCGTTCTCATGGACCACGGTGTCGCACACCTCATATAAGAAGGGATGGTTCACTCCCAGCAGCTTGCCGTGCCGGGCGGCCCGGCGCAGCAGGCGGCGCAGCACATAGCCCCGGCCCTCGTTGCTGGGCAGAACACCGTCACAGATCATGAAGGTGGCGGAGCGGATATGGTCGGTGATGACCCGCAGGGAGACGTCGATCTTGTCGCTCTGCTCGTACTTGGCGCCGGTGATCTCGCTGACCTTGTTGGTGATGTTCATGACGGTGTCCACGTCGAACAGACTGGCCACGTTCTGGCTGACGCAGGCCAAACGCTCCAGGCCCATGCCAGTGTCGATGTTCTTCTGCTTCAGCTCGGTGTAGTGGCCCTCTCCGTCGTTGTCGAACTGGGAGAACACCACGTTCCAGACCTCGATATACCGGTCGCAGTCGCAGCCCACGGTGCAGCCGGGCTTTCCGCAGCCCCACTCAGGGCCCCGGTCATAGTAGATCTCGGAGCAGGGGCCGCAGGGGCCGGAGCCGTGCTCCCAGAAGTTGTCCTCCTTGCCGAACTTGAAGATCCGATCCTCGGGGATGCCGATTTCGTCCCGCCAGATGGCGAAGGCCTCATCGTCGGCGGGGGTGGTCTCGTTGCCGGCGAACACGGAGGGATACAGCCGGTCCGGCTCCAGACCCACCCATTCGGGAGAGGTCAGGAACTCCCAGGCCCAGTGGATCGCGTCCCGCTTGAAGTAGTCTCCGAAGGAGAAGTTGCCCAGCATCTCGAAGTAGGTGCCGTGGCGGGCGGTCTTGCCGATGTTCTCGATGTCGCCGGTGCGGATGCACTTCTGGCAGGTGCAGACCCGGTGGCGGGGGGGCTCCTCCTCCCCGGTGAACCAGGGCTTCATGGGCGCCATGCCGGAGTTGATCAGCAGCAGGCTGGCGTCGTTCTGGGGAATCAGGGAAAAGCTGGGCAGCCGCAGGTGTTCTTTTGTCTCAAAGAATTTGAGAAACATCTCCCGTAGCTCGTTCAGTCCGTATGTGGGATGTGCCATAAATGTTCTTCCTCCTAAAAATATCTTTTTATTCTCAATAATATATGATAAATAAAAGCAATACCGCCTGTTATTTCCAGTCGCCGGCATGGTGGGATCCGTCAGCTCCGCCGCGGCCAGCAGCTGCCGGGCCGCCATGCCGATCTTCCGGGGCAGATCCGGCAGTTCCCTGTCCAGCCGTACCTGCAGCTCCACCTGTCCCTTGACCACGCCCCAGATGTTGTTCTCCAGATGCCGGGGCCAGTAAGCCAAGGAGATGTCTCCCGGGTTCGGATGTCCGAACGCCGCGACAATCAACCGGTGCGCCCGAAAGAAAGCCCGATAAGACCGGGCGGTTCCCTTCCAGAAGGGAACCGCCGTCAGCTCCGGCGGCAGTTCCTCCCAGCAGGGAGTGCCCTCCCATCGATCCCACAGAGCCAGCAGTGCCGTCCCCAGCTCCGGAGCCGTCAGCGGCGGGGACAGGGTCTTTACCGCTGCAAGAATGTGCGAAGGCCCGCTCCGGCTGCGGATCACCGGAAACAAAAGGAATCTCCCCTCTGAATCGGAAAAAATCTGGATGCCACCCAGGCGGGACGGGTGCGGAGATTGGGCTCGCTGAAAGAACACCAGTATATCCCCTCTTTTCTAAAGCAGAAAAACCGCCCCTGACGCACGTCAGGGGCGGAAGAACTTCCACGGTACCACCCTGATCTGTCCCATGGGGACATCTCATGTCATCCGCTAACGGGGATGAGCCGTCCCGCTCGCCGCAGGCCGCTCCAAAGTGGCTGCTCCGCGGCGTGGGCAAGGGGCTCGCACCGTCTCCCCTCTCGCTTGGCCGGTCTCGCGAAGCTGGCTTTGTCATAGCTTTTCGCTGTTTTCAGACACAATTATTATAAACGTTTCTGCCCGGTTGTCAACGGGAAAATCACAGGTTTTTTCCCTTGCCTCCGGAAATCCCCGGGACCTTCTTTCCTGTCAGAATGCAGACGCCGTCCGCCACGCACTTGCCACAGCCGATGCAGCTGGTAGGTCCGCTCTTCCGGCTGTACGCCGCCCAACAGTAAAACGCAGTGCCCGCCAGAATGATCCCCGTCGCCAGAATCTCATGCCACGCCATGTTGCAGCCCCCCTTTTTGTTTTTAGTCTACCACACAAAGGGGCACTTGTCTGTGGCAGCTGCAACAGCCGCAGGCCCAGCAGCGGCAGCAGCTCCGCCGCAGGAGCCGGAAGTTCCGGCAGGGGAAATTCCTGGGGCTCCACCACGCCGCCGCCCGGCCGAGGCAGCTGCCGCTGGACGCAGAGGACCGGTTCCGCCAGGCTGGACAGGGTGAGACCGTCCCTGGAGGACAGGCCATAGGTGACCACCGTCTCCGCCGTGATGCGCTCCAGCGGCGCGGTACAGTCCCCCGGCACCAGCAGCACCCGGCACAGGGCGGCCGTATCCCCCAGCTCCCCGCACCCCCGGCGGGTCAGGACCAGCAGTGGCCAATACTGTTCCGCCAGCGCCTCCGCCCGCTCCGCCCCCAGAACGCCGGGCGGCAGCAGCTTTCTCCACGCCGGGGGACAGCAGAAGATAACTCCCTCCATCAAAACACCTCCCGGCTAGTGTCTGCTGGAGGTTGGATTCCATGCAAAAAATTTGCTCGTCATTTTGCACCTGCCGTGCTATACTGGAACGTAAGATACTGGAAACGGGGTGATCTCCTTGCATTTCTGGGCCCATCTGCGGACCATAAACCGCCACCGGGCACTGGTGCGGAAGTACTGCTTCCGCCTGGGGCTGTACTGGCAGGGCCTGACCCATGACCTGTCCAAGTACGCCCCTGTGGAGTTCTTTGCCGGGGTGAAATACTTCCAGGGGGATCACAGCCCAAACGACGCCCAGCGGAAGGAACATGGATACAGCGCCTCCTGGCTCCACCACAAGGGCCGCAACCGCCACCACTTTGAGTATTGGACGGATTACAGCCCCACCGGCGAGGGGATCGTAGGTGTGGAGATGCCGAGAAAATATGTGGCGGAGATGTTCTGCGACCGTCTGGCCGCCAGCAAGGTCTACCGGGGAAAGGATTTCAATCCCGGTGACCCTTACCAGTTCTATCTCCGGGGCAAGGACCGGCGGCTGCTGATCCACCCGGCCACTGCAGCGCTTTTGGAGACCATGCTTTTAAAGCTCCGGGATGAGGGCGAGGACGCGGCCTTTGCATATATCCGGCAGGAGATCCTGGGAAAGTCCCAGGATGCCCCACCGCCGGACCCCCGGCGCTTTTGACAGGTGCACAGATTGTCCCCCTCCACTGATGCCGAGAAGAGCCGTATGCCGGCGAGCAAACATTGACCATGTTTGCTCGCCGGCATGAGACTGGGCAGCGATTTACTTGATATGGGCGCCGATCTCCGTCAGCAGCCGCAGCAGGGGCCGCCACAGGTCCGGGTGGTGCTCCAGCAGAAAGGTCTGGACCTCCGGGGCCGTCAGGCCGTCTCCCCACAGCAGCACATGGCTGCCGGAGGCGAACTCCCCCACGGCGGTGGGCGCCACGGCGGAGACCGCCACGGCGATCTTGGCGGCAATGGCCGCCACGCCGCCGGCATAGACCCCCACGGCGCTGACCCCCAGGGCCAGATACCCCAGGGCCGCCACGCCGAAAGCCGCCAATCCCCCGCCACGATGCCCAGGGACAGCATTCCCATGGCCAGCACGCCGAAGGTGAACAGGCCCACCCCCACGATGCCGATGGCCACCACGCCGATGGCGCAGTTGCCGATGGCGATGATGCCCTTGGCCGTGTTATCCATGGACAGTTTCCCGTTCCGGACGAAGCCGAACCGGATAGACACCAGGGGCAGGCCGAAGATCCGGGTCTTGCTGTCGTAGCGGTAGACCCTGCCCTTCACATAATTGGTCAGCTCGTCCACCTTTTTTTCCAGCCGGTCTGCCTGCTTGGAAGAGATTTCCCCGCTTCCGCCGCATGGATTGTCCGGCTCCTCCATCCAGTCCTTCACCAGATAGTCCACGGACACGCCGAACAGCTCTGACAAGGAGATCAACTTCACAAGTTCCGGCATGGCAGTGCCGCCCTCCCACTTGCTGACAGACTGCCGGGTGACCCCCAGGCGGTCTGCCAGCTGCTCCTGGCTCATGCCGGACTTCCGCCGCAGCCCCGTCAATTTCTCGGAAAATGTCATCGGAGAACACTCGCTTTCTCATTTGGATGCCCTTATGATAAGCCACCCGCCGCGCACCTGGCAAGAACGCGGCGGGTGGAACTTTGTCAACTCCAGGTTGCAGCCCTTGAGGCCCAGGGGATTCCAGATTTTTGCCAGGCTCCGGGTGCTATGGCGGGAGTTCCTGCTGCGACGGGCGATGAGGCAGGGTGTTTTACCAGATCCCCAGCAGGTGCTGGACCAGCAGGCTGACGCCGGCAATGGCCACCCAGCAGCAGAAGCCCATGAAGATGGGCTTGCCGCCGGTCTTCACCAGCTTCACGATGTCGGTGTTCAGACCGATGGCTGCCATGGCCATGACGATGAAAAACTTGCTGGCGTTTTTCAGGAAGCTCACCGCAGCCGCAGGGATGGGCAGAACCGTGGTGATGATGGAAGCCAGCAGGAACAGCAGCACAAACCAGGGGAAGATTTTCTTGATGTCCACCTGGGCGCCGCCCTGCTTTCCCTCCCGGCGGGTCCTCAGCAGGGCCAGCACCAGCGTGATGGGGATAATGGCCAAGGTCCGGGTCATCTTCACGATGGCGGCGGTGTCCAGGGTATTGGCGCCGGGATGCATTCCATCCCAGGCGGCGGCCGCCGCAGTGACGGAGGAGGTGTCGTTCACCGCGGTGCCGGCAAAGAGGCCGAAGCCCTCGTTGGAGAGGCCCAGCACACCTCCCAGAGTGGGGAAGATCAGAGCCGCGATGACGTTGAACAGGAAGATCACAGAGATGGCCTGGGCGATCTCCTCGTCATCCGCGCCGATGACCGGGGCAGTGGCGGCGATGGCGCTGCCGCCGCAGATAGAGGAGCCCACGCCGATGAGAGTGGAGATGTTGCTGTCCATGTGCAGGGCCTTATAGAGGGCGAAGGCCACGATCAGGCTGGTGGCGATGGTGGAGACGATGATGGGCAGTGACTGTCCCCCCACCTGTAACACGCTGGAGAGATTCATGCCGAAGCCCAGCAGCACCACCGCCAGCTGCAAAACCTTCTTGGAGGTGTAGGTGATGCCGCTTTTGGCACTTTTCTGATCCTTCCAGAACAGGGCGATCACCATGCCGATGAGGATGGCGAACACCGGGCCGCCCACCACCTCGAACCGCTGGCCCAGCAGCCAGGCAGGCACGGCGATTACCAGACAGATCAGGATACCCAGCGCGTTTTTTTTGACAAATTCCATAATTCGTTTCCTTTCTCTCTTGACAATCGGAGTTGTATCATATCATGCCGTTCAGGATTTGTCAAAAAAATCCGGGGCGGCCTCTGGCCGCCCCGATGATGCAATGCCAGGCTCAGTGGAGGGGGATCTCCGTCTCTCCCCACAGCAGATAGTCCGCTTGAGACAGATCCACAGGCCGGGCGAAGAAGCCGCTCTGCTCCATCCAGCCGCTGCCGCCCTTGCTGAAGCTGCTGGCAACCTCCACCTGCGTCCCATCTTTCAAAACCAGCAGCAGTTCTGTGTCGGGGATAGCTATATCTGAGAATTCCACTACCTCTCCGCTGTCAGCCGTCACAAGCGCCACGGCGTCTCTGCCGTTTTCTGCCGCCGCGGCCTGGACGGCGTTCTCATCGTAGTGATAGCTCCACTGGAGCCCCAGAGGAGAGACCTTCAGACGATCCATGGTCAAGGTGCCGCAGGGCGCCTGTGCCGTGACACCGGCGACATCCACCGCCAGCAGGCTATCTTCCGCCAGACCACCGGAGAGCACGAAGTCAAAATCGCCGGAGAAGATCTCCGTATAGGCCTTCCCATCCGTCTGCTTCCACAGCCCTGGTATGTGGAGGACCTTTCCCTCCAGGTCTCCGTCCGCCAGAATGGAGAGTACCACTGTCAGCGTGTTGTCCGCAGGATCCGGGTCCTCCAGCCAAGTGAACTCCGTGGAATAAGAGATCGCCGGGTCCCCGCCGTCCGGCTCCCGCAGCTCAAGCCACTCGCCGTTCAAAATATCATCGCCGAAGAGCTGGTAGGTTTCATTTTCACCGTCCAAGGGTGGCAGGACCGTGCCCTCTGGGGCCTGAATCTCCAGCATCAGGTAGAATACCCCATCCATGCCGAAGGCCGCCATAGGTGTCATCATGGCTCCGCCTGCGGAGACCGCACCCGACAGGCCGCCGCTGAGGGTGTCCACCACCGCCTGCTCCCCCGGGTCCAGTCTGCCGAAAAAGCTGTCCCATAGCGACGCAGTAACAGCCGCCGCCGTGCCCACCAACAGCACTGCTGCCAGTACCGCCGCCATCCCCCGTTTCATCCACAAGCTCCGGTGCTGGACCGGCGGTCCGGCCTGCTCCGCCATCAGGGCGTCCGTCAGGGCGGACCTCCCCGCTTCCGTGAACTGTACCTGGTCCAACTCACTCTGATAAGCATTCCTATCCATAAGCGCCTCCCAGCATGTTCCGCAATTTTGCCTTGCCCCGGTAGAGATACGTGCTGACCTGACTGGCCGTGCAGCCCATCAACGTCCCGATCTCCGCCGGCTCGTATCCCTCGTAATACCGCAGGTACACCGCCTGGCGGTATCGCTCCGGCAGGGCCTGCACCGCCGCCAGCACAGGCCTCTCCCCCGGCTCCGGCAGATGGACCGCCGCGTGGGCCGCCGCCTCCAACGGCAGGCGCCGCCGGACCCAGGCGGATTTCTTCCAGTCCTTGCAGCAGTTGACGGCCACCCGGACCACCCAGGCCCGCTCCAGCCGCTCCTCCGCAAAGCGGCGGGGACTGGTCAGCAGCTTCAAAAGCACCGTCTGACAGATGTCCTGGGCGTCGTGGACGCTGCCCGTCCAGGTCCAGGCGATCCGCAGCACGGTGTCCGACCACCGCTCTACCAGTTCCTCCGCTTCCGGGCGGGTATATGTGATTTGTTCCGTACAATCAACTCCTTTGCCGGCGCCGTTCTGCTGATAAAACGAATGATGAGGCTGCCATCTGACAGGGACATACAAAAAGCCCGCCGGGAATATCCCGGCGGGCTGACCGAATGTCCGCTTACTGCTCTTCCAGCACGGCCTTGTGATAGACCTTCTTGCCCTTTTTGATGACCGCGCCCTCGCCGCAGCAGTCCTTGCAGCTGAACCTGGCCTCAATATCGGCCACCTTCTGGCCGCAGACCGTGACGCCGCCCTGCTGCACCAGCCGCCGGGCCTCGCCCTTGGAGGCAGCCAGGCCGCACTTTACCAGCAGGGTCAGAATGTCGATCTCTCCCTCGGCGGTGAAATCCTCCCGGCAGAGCTTGGTGCAGGGCATGTTGGCGCTGTCCCCGCCGCCGCCGAACAGGGCGCGGGCGGCCTCCTGGGCCTTGGCGGCCTCTTCCTCGCCGTGAACCAGCTTGGTCAGCTCGAAGGCCAGGATCTCCTTAGCGGTGTTCAGCTGACTGCCCTGCCAGGTATCCATCTCGTCGATCTGCTCCAGCGGCAGGAAGGTCAGCATCCGGATGCACTTGAGCACATCGGCATCTCCCACGTTCCGCCAGTACTGGTAGAAGTCGTAGGGAGAGGTCTTGTTGGGGTCCAGCCACACGGCGCCGCTGGCGGTCTTGCCCATCTTCTTGCCCTCGGAGTTCATCAGCAGCGTGATGGTCATGGCATAGGCGTCCTTGCCCAGCTTGCGCCGGATCAGCTCCGTGCCGCCCAGCATATTGCTCCACTGGTCGTCGCCGCCGAACTGCATGTTGCAGCCCACCGTCTGGAACATGTGGTAGAAATCATAGGACTGCATAATCATATAGTTAAATTCCAGGAAGCTCAGGCCCTTTTCCATCCGCTGCTTGTAGCACTCGGCCCGCAGCATGTTGTTGACGGAGAAGCAGGCGCCCACCTCCCGCAGCAGCTCGATATAGTTCAGCTTCAGCAGCCAGTCGGCGTTGTTCAGCATCAGGGCCTTGCCCTCGCCGAACTCGATAAACCGCTCCATCTGCTTCTTGAAGCAGTCGCAGTTGTGCTGGATGGTCTCCGGCGTCATCATGGAACGCATGTCCGTCCGGCCGGAGGGGTCGCCGATATAGCCGGTGCCGCCGCCGATCAGGGCGATAGGGCGGTTGCCCGCCATCTGCAGCCGCTTCATCAGGCACAGGGCCATGAAGTGGCCCACGTGCAGGCTGTCCGCCGTGGGGTCAAAGCCGATATAGAACGTGGCCTTGCCGTTGTTCACCAGCTCCCGGATCTCCTCCTCGTCCGTCACCTGGGCGATGAGCCCCCGGGCCTTCAGTTCCTCGTAGATCTGCATGATTTGTCTCTCCTTTTGTCCGTTTGTGAAATCTGGGACAGGTATCAAAAACGCCCTCTGTCCCCCAGGGGACAGAGGGCGAGAAGTTCTCGCGGTACCACCTCTGTTCGCGCCGCCCTCGCGGGCAGACGCCTCAGGCCGTGCGAACACACGGCGGCGCTGTAACGGGCGCTCCCGGAGCACGCCTACTGGGCCGAAGGCCGTTTGGGTGCCAGCTCCGCGGTGTATTCGCCGGGCCCTGCCCGCCTCTTTCCACCAGACCAGAGGCTCTCTTGGGGGCGGTCTTCCCGGGTACTGCTCCGCTTCATCACTGTAAGAGGTATTCTAGCCGATTTTTTACAGCTTGTCAACGGGTGGACGGCCTTTCTTTTTGCGGAAGAAATCGTATACACCCTTCTGGCAGTCGTCCTCATCCGCCTGTTCCAGCATCTGGCGGAGACGGCTCTCCGCCTCCTGAAGCGGGGCGCAGGCGCAGGGTGTCCGCCGCAGGATCTCCAGGACCTCATACATCTCGCCGCCGAGCCGCAGATAGAGGTACTTGTACCGGATGTTCTCCTCCGCTTTCTCCTTATAGAACTCCGCTTCCCGCCTGTATGCCTCCGCCGTCTCCAGATCGTCCATTCTGACACCTCCTTAAATTTTGTGTCTATATTCTAGTACGCTTTTTACATAGTAACTCGTTTTGTACTTAAAATCAACTTATATTCTACTGAAATGGAGTTTACTATGAAAAAGCCACGGGACAGTCATCTTGGATTTCGCATGGATAAGGAGACACATGACAAGCTGTTTTATATCGCGGAATATGAAGGACGAACAGGCAGCGGGCAGATTCTTTACCTGATCCGCCGCTGTATCACGGAGTTCGAGCAGGTCCACGGCAAAATCAATCTGGAGGAAGAACTCCGGGACTGAAGGAGCCCCCTCCCGGTCCGGCGCGGTTTTCTGCGCCGGGCTTGATTTTCGCGCCCGCGGCCGCTATGATAGGATACAGATATTTTTCAGAAGTGAGGTGCCCTATGCCCCAGGATCCCAGACAGCGGGACGGCTGCCAATTCACCGCACAGAACATCACAGCGGCCCAGGAGAAGAATCCCTTTGCCAAGATCTCCGACATCGTCTATGAACTGCTGGAGAAGGCCATCTTCTCCTCCGCCATCCCGCCGGGGAGCAAGCTGAACATCTCCAAGCTGGCGGAGCAGATGGGGGTCAGCACCTCCCCGGTGACCCGGGCGGTGGAGCGGCTGGAGGAAAACGGCCTGGTGACCGCCGTCCGCAGCAGCGACAGCAAATACCGCAGCTACTTCGTCTTTGACCTCAGCAGCGAGTCCCTGGAGGACCTGTTCGTGGCCCGGCGGGCCATCGAAGGAGAGGCGGCCTTCCTCTGCGCACAGAAGCGGACTCTGATTGACCTGCCCAGGCTCCAGAAGCTGGCGGACCAGTTCCAGTCCGCCTGGCAGGACTTTGCGAAGGATCTGGATACCGCCCCCACCGCCTCCGAGCGGGCCAAGATCGACCTGGAGTTCCACCACCAGCTGGTGCTGACCACAGAGAACGAGTATCTCATCGACATGTTCGAAACCCTCCAGGGCACCCTTCACTACCTGTCTATCCGCTCCTGCGAGTTCGTTGCCACGGAACAGAAAAAGGACAATCTGATCGTCATGGGCTCCCAGCACGTGGCTATCTGCTCCGCCATCGGCCTGGGGCTGCCGGAGCTGGCTCGCTCCGCCATGGAGCGGCACATCGATTTCTGCTGCAGCCGCTGCCTCATCAACCGCACCTTTCACGCCGCCGGATCCCGCTGACGGCGGAACGAAAGCGCCCCAGGGCAAAGCCCTGGGGCGCTTTCGTTTATAGGAGTGTCGATTTCAGCAAAGTTATTTCTGGGCCGCCAGCTTCTCGTACTGGGCGTACCGGGCGGCGCACTGCTCCTCCGCCTCGGCGAAGAGCTGCTCGGCGATCTGAGGGAAGGTGCGGGTCAGGCCGGAGAACCGGACCTCGCCCATCATGAACTCCCGCAGCTTGCCGTTGGGGGCCTTGCTGTCCAGCTGGAAGGGGTTCTTCCCCTCCGCCGCCAGCTCAGGGCTGTACCGGAACAGGGGCCAGTAGCCGCACTCCACCGCCAGCTTCTGCTCCGCCTGGCTCACCTTCATGCTCTTGGCGATGCCGTGGTTGATGCAGGGGGCGTAAGCGATGACGAGGGACGGGCCCTTGTGGGCCTCGGCCTCCTTCAGGGCCTTCACCACGTGGGCGGGGTTGGCGCCCATGGACACCTGGGCCACATAGACATGGCCGTAGTTCATGGCAATCATGCCCAGGTCCTTCTTGGGGGTCTTTTTGCCGCTGGCGGCGAACTGAGCCACCGCACCGATGGGCGTGGCCTTGGAGGCTTGGCCGCCGGTATTGGCGTACAGCTCGTTGTCCACCACCAGGATGTTCACGTCGATGCCGGAGGCCAGCACGTGGTCCAAGCCGCCGTAGCCGATGTCATAGGCCCAGCCGTCGCCGCCGTACATCCACATGGTCTTTTTCACCAGCTGGTCGGCGTTGTCCCGCAGGAACCGCACGTCGGCGCTGGAGTCGGCGGTCTGGTTCAGGGCGGCGATCAGGGCGTCGGACACGGCCCGGGTCTTGTCGCCGTCGTCGCCGTCTTGCAGCCAGCTCTCCAGGGCGGCCTTCAGGGCAGCGTCGGAGGTGGTGTCCAGGGCGGCCTTGGCGTGGGTCTTGACCTGGTTGCGCTGCTGGTCCACGGACAGGCACATGCCCAGGGAGTATTCGGCGTTGTTCTCGAAGAGGGAGTTGGACAGGGCCGGGCCGTGACCGGCGGAGTCCTTCACCATGGGAATGGAGGGCACGGACAGGAACATGGCCTGGGCGCAGCCGGTGGCGTTGGCGATGTACATCCGCTCGCCGAACAGTTGGGTCATCAACTTCATGTAGGGGGTCTCGCCGCAGCCGGCGCAAGCGCCGGAAAACTCCATCAGCGGCCGCTGGAACTGGCTGCCCCGGACGGTGAACTTGTCCAGAGGATTGGCCTTCTCGGAGAGGGACAGGCAGTGATTCCAGTTGTCCTGCTCCGGCATCTGGGACTCCAGCGGCTTCATCACCAGGGCCTTCTCCCTGGCGGGGCACACGTCGGCGCAGCTGCCGCAGCCCTGGCAGTCCAGGGGATCCACCTGGATGCGGAAGGTATAATTCTCCATCCCCCTGCCGTTGGCCTTGTGGGTGATGCAGCCGGCCGGGGCCTGCTCCGCCTCCTCCTTGGTAAACAGGAAGGGCCGGATGGCGGCGTGGGGGCACACCAGAGAGCACTGGTTGCAGCCGATGCAGTTGTCCGGCAGCCACTGGGGCACATCCACGGCGATGCCGCGCTTTTCGTACTTGGAGGTCTCCACCTCCGTCACGCCGTCGGCAAAGCTGAGGAACTTGCTGACAGGGATCTTGTCGCCGGCCTGGGCGTTAACGGGGATCAGCACGTCCCGGACGTAGTCCGGCACACCTGCGGTCTCAGTCTGCTCCAGGGGCTCGTCGGGCAGGTCCTTCCAGCTGTCGGGCACTCGGATCTCCTCCACGGACTGGAGGCCCCGGTCCACAGCGGCGTAGTTCATGTTCAGGACCTTGTCGCCCTTCTTGAAGTAGCTGTGGGTGATGGCGTCCTTCATGTACTGGACGGCCTCATCCACCGGCAGCACGCCGGAGAGCTTGAAGAACGCCGCCTGGAGGACCGTGTTGGTCCGGTTGCCCAGACCCAGCTCCTGGGCGATGGACACGGCGTCGATGGTATAGAACTTCACATGGTTCCGGGCCAGCGTCCGCTTCACGTGGTTGGGCAGATTCCGCTCCAGCTCCTCCCCCTTCCACAGGGTGTTCAGCAGGAAGGTGCCGCCGGGCTTCACCTCGTGGACGATGTCATAGGAGTGGATGTAACTCTGCTTGTGGCAGGCCACGAAGTCCGCCTGGGTGACGTAGTAGGCAGAGCGGATGGACTCCTTACCGAAGCGCAGGTGGCTTTTGGTGACGCCGCCGGACTTCTTGGAGTCATATTCAAAATACGCCTGGACGTACTGGGGCGTGTTGTCGCCGATGATCTTGATGGAGTTCTTGTTGGCGCCCACGGTGCCGTCGGAGCCCAGGCCCCAGAACTTGCACTCGATGGTGGAGCCGCCGGCGGTGCTGATGTGTTCCCCCACGTCCAGAGAGCGGCGGGTCACATCGTCCACGATGCCCACGGTGAAGTGGTTTTTCTGCTCGCCGGCCATGTTGTCGTACACAGCCTTCATCTGGGCGGGGGTGGTGTCCTTGGAGCTGAGGCCGTACCGGCCGGCCAGCACCTTGATCCCGCTGCGCCCGGCTTCCGCCAGGGCGGTGCACACATCCTCATACAGGGGCTCGCCGATGGCGCCGGGCTCCTTGGTCCGGTCCAGGACGGAGACGGTCTGGACGGTATCCGGCAGCTTGGCCAGGAAGTGGGACACGGAGAAGGGGCGGTACAGATGGACCTGGATTATGCCCACCTTTTCGCCCTGGGCGTTCAGGTAGTCGATGACCTCCCCCAGGGTGCCGCAGACGCTGCCCATGGCGATGACCACCCGGTCCGCGTCCGGCGAGCCGTAGTAGTTGAACAGCTGGTAGTCCCGCCCCGTCAGGTCGCTGACGGCCTTCATGTATTCCTCCACGATGGCGGGCAGGCGGTCATAGGCGCCGTTGCAGGCCTCCCGGTGCTGGAAGAAGGTGTCCGGGTTCTGGACGGTGTTGCGGACCGTGGGATGCTCGCTGTTCAGGGCCCGGGCCTTGAAGCGGCGGACGGCGTCCCAGTCCACCAGGCGGCTCATGTCGTCGTAGTCCAGCACCTCGATCTTCTGGATCTCATGGGAGGTGCGGAAGCCCTCAAAGAAGTGCTGGAAGGGGATGCTGCCCTTGATGGCGGCGAGATGGGCTACGGCGCCCAGGTCCATGCACTCCTGCACGCTGGAGGAGGCCAGCTGGGCGAAGCCCGTCTGGCGGCAGCCCATGACGTCAGAGTGGTCGCCGAAGATGGACAGGCCGTGGGTGGACACCGTCCGGGCGGAGACATGCATGACACCGGGCAGCATGGAGCCCGCGATCCGGTACATGGGCGGGATCATCAGCAGCAGGCCCTGGGAGGCGGTATAGGTGGTGGCCAGGGATCCGGTCTCCAGCGCGCCGTGCATGGCGCCGCAGGCGCCGGACTCGGCCTGGAGCTCCATCAGCTTCACAGGCTGGCCGAAGATATTCTTCATGCCGGCGGCGGCCCACTCATCCACGTGGTCTGCCATGGGGCTGGAGGGCGTGATGGGGTAGATCGTCGCCACTTCCGTGAACGCGTAGGAGATATAGGCGGCTGCCTCGTTGCCGTCCATGGTCTTGAATTTCTTGAGGCTCATGCAGTCTCGCTCCTTTTTTCCATCCTCTCGGGGAGGACAGCGTGATTTCCTTTCCTACTTTACCGCAGGGGGATGCCTCCTGTCCAAATCCATGGAATTTATGAAAAATCCCGCGGATTTTCCACGGATGCGGACGGCAATCTCCCCAGTTTTCCCAGGAGTTTTTGTGCCCGGCCGCGCTTTTGCGTCCAGGCCGGGCATGTGCCTGCCGCTGTTTTCCGGCTTTTTCCGGCATGGTTCGGCCCGGCGCGGGACAAGCTAGGGCGGAGGTGATCTAAATGCATGATGACAGCCGCAAGGTAGAGCTCCCCCGGCGGAGAAAGCAGGAGAAGCCCATCCCCAGCGTCTATCCGGTGCTGGACACCGATCTGGCCCGGGACAACGTGGAAAACGACATTCCGGCGGCAGACCTGGAGGACCTGTGAGGACTCCGGACTTCTTCCCCACAGCTGGGAGGTGAAGCGAATGGCAAGCATTTCCGTCTCCCTGGACCGGAACGCGGACCGGCATGACGTGAAGCTGCTGAAGCGGGAGCTGGACACCCTGCCGGGCGTCACCTCCGTCAGTGTCAGCAGCGGCGGACAGCTGGCGGTGGACTACGACGCCACAGGCGTCCGGCAGGCGGACATTCTGGAAAAGATCCAGGCGCTGGGCTACCACGTCCGGCAGGAACACGCATAACAAAACCGGGAACCGGCCAAAAAGCCGGCTCCCGGTTTGTTTATGTTCCGTTGGCGGACTCCCGGGGCCTGGAAGAAACTCCTCCCCCGCCGCCTCCATAGCCAGACTCCCCGCGGAGAGCTCCGTGAGGCGGGGAACGAACTGTTCCGCCCCGCCCGCCGGGAACGCCGCCCGCAGGCGGATGTCCGCGCCGTACGCCGTGTCCCGCACCACGCCGCCGCAGGCGGTGATCTCCAGCTTCACCCGCTCGAAGAGGGGATATGTGCAGGGCACGTCCCACAGCGTCCACAGGCTCATGGTGCTGATGCCCACGGCGTCCAGGGCTTCCTTGGCTCCCTTGGTATAGGCCCGGGTCAGTCCCCCGGCCCCCAGCAGCACGCCGCCGAAGTACCTCGTCACCACGCAGCATACGTTGGTGACGCTCTCCCGCTGGAACACGTTCAGCATGGGCTGGCCCGCCGTGCCCTGGGGCTCCCCGTCGTCGGAGTAGCGGACCACGCCGCCCTCCTGCAGCAGATAGCACCAGCAGTTGTGGCGGGCGTCGTAGTAGCGCTTCTTCATCTCCTCGATGCGCTCCCGGGCCTCTGCCTCGGTCTCCACCCGCCAGATGTGGCTGATGAAGCGGGATCGCTTCTCCGTGAACGCGCTCTCCCCGTTTTCAAAGGGCACCCGATAGGTGGTCATGGCCGTCCTCCCTGTCTGCTCCGCGCTCATTTCCACACGTCCCGCCGGTCCGTCCGGCCCGCCAGATAGTCCATGGACACGCCGAAGTGGTCCGCCAGGGCGCACAGATTATGGAAACTAGGCAAATTATTTCCAGACTCAAATTTCTGGTAATGCCGTTCTCCAATTCCAATGGCCGTGGCAACCTGGGCCTGGGTTTCTCCGCGCTCTTTTCGGAGCGATCGCAATTTTTCCTGAAATTCCATGCGTCCCCCTTGACACGCCAAATTTTAGGTATTATACTAAACTTAGAAACACGCCATTTTTTATGTTATTCGAGGTGATTTTTAGGATGACAGATTTTATGAAATGGCTCTATCCCCGGTATATCCGCCCTTATGTGGAGGCGGCGCCCCAGGAAGAATATGAGATGTGGCTGTCCCTGATGGAGAGCGACTTGGAATATCAATTCCGGGAGGAATTCGACAAGACCCTGGAATTCACCGCCATCCACGCCTTCCTGCTGGGCCTGCGCACCGGGGCGGGCCTGGGGGCGCTCATTCCACAAGGAACGGCGCCATCTGCCCCAGGACCTTCGGCGTGCACACCGCCGTGACCGCGATGGTCTCCCCGTACTCCACGTTCTCCACCTTGGCCTCCCGGTACAGCTGGTCCAGCAGGCCGCCCTTGTCGTAGGGGATGTGCAGCACACAGCGGCGGCTGCCGCTGTCCAGGCGTTCCCCGATCATCTCCAACAGCTTGTCCACACCCTCGCCGGTCTTGGCGGAGAGGGAGCAGATGTCCGCCCCGTGGGGCATGATCTCTCCGGCGGGCAGCCGGTCGGACTTGTTGAACACGTCGATCCGGGGCAGCTCTCCGGCCCCCAGCTCCCGGATCAGGTTCTCCACCACCGCCGCCTGCTGCTGCCACTCCGGGTTGGACACGTCGATGACGTGGAGCAGCAGATCTGCGTACTCCAACTCCTCCAGCGTGGCCTTGAATGCCTCCACCAGCTGGTGGGGCAGCTTGCGGATGAACCCCACCGTGTCGGAGATCACCACGTCCAGCGTGTCGCTGACCGTGAGAAGGCGGCTGGTGGTGTCCAGCGTGTCGAACAGCCGGTTGTTGGCGGGGATGCCCGCCCCGGTCAGGTGGTTCAGCAGCGTGGACTTGCCCGCGTTGGTATAGCCCACAATGGCCACCACCGGGATTTCGTTCTTCTGCCGCCGCTGCCGCTGGGTGGAGCGCACCCGGCGGACCTCCTCCAGGTCCTCCCGGAGCTTGTCGATCTTCCGGCGGATGTGGCGGCGGTCCGTCTCCAGCTGGGTTTCGCCGGGGCCCTTGGAGCCGATGGGCCCCTTGCCGCTGGTGCCCGCCTGTCGCTCCAGATGGGTCCACATGCCGGTCAGCCGGGGCAGCAGATACTGGTACTGGGCCAGCTCCACCTGGAGCCGCCCTTCCTTGGTCTTGGCCCGCTGGGCGAAGATGTCCAGGATCAATCCGCACCGGTCCAGCACCTGAACGCCCAGCAGCTCCGTCAGCACCCGCATCTGGGAGGGGGACAGATCGTTGTCGAAGATCACCATGGTGGCGCCGGTGTTCTCGCAGTAGAGCTGCACCTCCGCCACCTTGCCCTCCCCGATGAAGGTCCGGGGGTCCGGGGACGGCCGGTTCTGCAGCACAATCCCCACGGTCTCGCCTCCGGCGGTCTCCACCAGGGCGGAGAGCTCCTCCATGGTGTCCTCGTCGGCGTTTTCCTCTTTTTTCAGCACCGGGGAGTTCAACCCCACCAGCACCACTTTGTCTCGTACTTCCTGTGTCTCTGCCATGCAAACTCCTTATTTTTGATAGGCCTCCACGACTTGGCCCACATAGATCCGGTGCCAGCCGCCCTGCCCCGGCGTGTAGAAGGGCAGGATCTCCCCCTCCCCCAGCACGCAGGCAGGGTCCATGTCCTGGGCGTACAGCTTCCGGCACACCAGGACCCACTCCGCCTCGTCAAAGAAGGGCGCGTCCCCGGCCCCCCAGCGGACCGTCAGGCCGCACGCTTTCACCTTGTCCACGTCCCGGCCGCTCTTGCTGCCGCAGAGGGCGGTCACTTTTTTTGCCTCCTCCGGCAGGATGGAGACGGTGAAATAATCGTGGGACTCCATAAATTGATAGGTATATCGCTCGGGCCGCACGTAGACTGTGCAGACCGGCAGGTTCCACAGCCGGCCCAACTGGCACCAGCCGATGGTCATGGTGTTCAGGCCGGTCTTGTCTCCGGCAGTCAGCAGCGGGGGCTGCCGTCCGAAAACATGCAGGATCTCCGGCGTCAAACGCTCCAACTCCACAGGATGCAGCTTCATGCAAACGCTCCTTCCGCTTCATTGATACCATACAGTATATGCGCTTTTGCCGGAAAAGTAAATGAAAAAAGGGCCTGCCCAACCGGCAGACCCTTTTTGTGACGTGTCAGACTTACTTGTCCAGACCGAACTTCTTGTTGAACTTGGCCACGCGTCCGCCGGTATCCACCAGCTTCTGCTTGCCCGTGAAGAAGGGGTGACACTTCGAGCAGACTTCCACCTTGATATCCTTCTTGGTAGAACCTGTCTCAATCACATTACCGCAGGCGCAAGTAATCGTAGTCTGCTGATAATTGGGATGGATTCCTTCCTTCATTGCTCTCGTTCACCTCTTTCTGATCCAGACTACCTCGCCGGAGCTTTCACCCCATAAAGGCGTTTATCAGTGTATCACACGGACGTCAAGATTGCAAGACCTTTTTTCATTTTTCCGGAGATTTTTTCAGGAGGGGCGAAACTGCTCCACCCACTCCGGCGTACAGTCCGCAAACCAGTCCTGGTGATCCGGGTCCTCCGGGTCGTAGAGCCGGTCCGTCAGGGCCTGGAAGGCGCTCCACTGCTCCTCGGTCAAAACATGGACGGAGATGCCGTCCTCTTCCTGCCACCGCTCCAGGATCTCCGCCTCCTGCTCCCGGTTCCGGAGCCGCTGGTCCGCCATGGCCTCCCGGCCGCAGCGGTCCACCGCCTCCCGCAGGTCCGGGGAGAGGGAGTCGTACAGATCACTGTTCATGGTGAGGATGGCGGGCTCATAAAATGCCGGGAAGATGGTCACGTCCGTCTGGACCGTCTGGTAGCCCGCCGCGTCCGCCTCCGCCAGGGTGCTCTCCTGGCCGTCATAGTATCCCGCAGACAAAGGCGTCATCACATCTAAAAAACTGGAGGGGTAGAGTTCCGCTCCCCAGCAATCCACATACGCCACGGACACTTCCAGCATTCCCGCCGTGCGGATCTTGAGCCCTTCCAGATCTTCCGGGGCAGTCACCGCACGGCCTTCAGAAGTCGTCGGATACCGGAAGCCCAGCTCCCCGTATGCCAAGCCCCGGAGCCCCAGCTCCGCCAGGACACCGTTCAGTGCCTCTCCGCCGGTGCTGTCCAGGACCTCCGCCGCCGTTTCGGCGTCCGGGAACAGAAAGGGCATGGTCACGGAGAAAAACGGTCTGCCCAACTCTTCTTCGTCGCCGTAGGAGCCATATACGAAACTGCTGTCCAGATAGAGGTCCACGATCCCGGCCGCAGCCTGCTCCAGGGAGGTAACCCTATCGAGGGGCATCGGCTGAACCTCCACCGCCACGGCGCCTTCCGTGGCGTCGGACAGTGCCTCGGCAAAAGATTCCGCCGCGTCCCAGCAGGTGGAGCCCTCCGGCTGGCCCACCACCAGGGTCCAGGTTGTCTCAACATTCTTCGGAACCGGCGGCTCCTCTGAAACCTCCTCCGGCACTCCGCCGGTGCAGCCGGTGAGGGCCAGGACCGCCAGACCGGCAGCGGTCAGCTTGGTAAGACGGCGCTTCATTTCAGGTCCCTCCTTCTTGTTCCAGCGCCCGCCCCAGGTCCGCCAGATACCGAGCCTGCTGGCGGCGGAGGTAGCCCTTGGCAAAGAAGCGCATCCAGGGCTTTTTTACGGTGATGGTCTCGGTGAAGGTGACCTGGGTGCCGCCGCCCTCCGGCCGGAATTCCCCGGCCCACCGGCCCGCCAGATTGGCATTGTCCAGGTCAAAGGCCCAGCGGGACAGGGGGCGGCGTTCCGTGACGGTGAAGCGGGTGGGAAAGCCGCTTCTGTCGTACTCCGTAAAGGCGTCCTCACCGACGTGGTCCAGACGGCTCAGATCGCTGCGCCACTGCCAGCAGTCCAGATCCGTCACCACCGCCCACACCCGCTCCGGCGGATACGGCACCAGGGCCGTGGCTATACTGACGATTTCCCTTCCCATTGGCCTTCCTCCTCAAATCTCCATGGTCTCGCCTGCAGCCAGGAAATACAGGGCCCGGCGGACCACCTTCTTTTCCAGCACCCGCTCCAGGGCCCGGCTGTATGCCTCCAGCTGGGGGCGGTAGTGCTCCGCCCGCTGCCGGACCTCCAATGCCGAGAACACACGGTCCGTTTTGAAGTCCACCACGGTCAGGCCGTCTGCCGTCTCGAAGCAACAGTCCACCACGCCCTGGAGGAGGATTTCCTCCCCCGCCGCCGCGGCGGGATCGTAGTCCCGGGCATCCATCAGCAGGGTGAAGCGATACTCCCGCAGGACGCTTCGGCTTTTGCGGATCTCCTCCGCCAGGGGGGAGCGGAGAAACCGCTCCAAAGGCGCGGTCTCCACGGCCGCGGCCTGCTGGTCCGTCAGCAGGCTCCGCTGCCGCAGCGCCTCGATCTGGCCCGCCACGTCAACGTTTGAGAAGTCCAGGTATTGCAGCACCAGGTGGGTGGCAGTGCCCCGCTCTGCCGGGGTCAGGCCCTGCCGCTCCCGCCGGAAATTCGGCTGGCTCAGGGGCCGGAGGTACGGGGTATGGGCGGCATACTCCGCGATCTCCTGGTCCGCAGGGCGGCCCTTCAGCTGGGTGGCCGTCACCTTGGCGGGCAGGGCCGTCTCCCGCTGGTAGGGGTAGATGAAAGACAGCAGCTCCGGGTCAAAGAGGGCGGTCTCCCCTGTCTCCTCCGCCGTCGCCTGGGGCCGAGCGGGCCGTTCCCGGTAGTCCTCACTGTCATGTAAAAACACTTGCCAGGATCTGTCCTCTCCAATATATAGCTGGTCAATCTCTGTCTCCGCCATAGCCCGCAGGGGTGCGGCCTCCGGCCGGCACAGCAGGGGCAGCAGGACCCAGTCCCCCAGGGTGCGGCCCTCTGCCACCGTCTCCGGCAGCACGGGACAAGCAGCCACAGCGGCCAGCTTCTGGAGCCGCCCGGTGGCGTTGTACAGGGCGTCCACCAGGATCAGCTTCTCCTTGGGCCGGGTCATGGCCACGTAGAGGATGCGCTGCTCCTCCGCTAGGTTCTCCCGCCGCAGCTTTTCCTGAATGGCCAGCCGGGCCAGGGTGGGATACTGGATTTTCCGCTCCAGGTCGATGCGCTTGGGCCCCAGGCCCATGTCCGGGTGCACCAGCACCGGCGTGTCGAAGTCCTGCCGGGAGAACGCGTGGTCCAGATCTGCCAGGATGACGATGGGGAACTCCAGGCCCTTGGACTTGTGGATGCTCATGAGCCGCACGCCGGCAGCCTCCGCCGGGCCCCGGGTGGCGGGAGCCTGGTCCTGCTCCAGCAGCCGCCGCAGCTGAGTGACGAAGGCGAAGAGGCCCCGGTATCCATTGCTCTCAAACTTCTCCGCGTGCTGGCTCAGGGCGATGAGATTCTCCCGCCGGGCCGCACCATCATCCATGGCGCCGAAGACCCCCAGCACATTCAGTCGGTTGTAGATGTGCCAGACCAGGCGGTGGACACTCATGTCCCGGCCCGCCTGCCGCAGATCCGAGAGGATTGCCAGGAAGTCTTTGCAGTCCTCTCCCCCATCGGCAGTCACAGCGTCGTAGTAGTCCCCGGTGGGGGCGGCGGAGCGAACCTCCGCCAGCCGGTCCGCCGTGAAGCCGAACAGGGGTGACCGGAGGACGGAGATCAGAGGCACGTCCTGCCGGGGGTTGTCCACGATCTCCAGCAGGGACAGCATGACGGAGATCTCCATGGTGTGGAAGAAGTCCCCGCTCTCCTGGAAAGAACAGGGGATGTCCCGCTCCGCCAGGGCGGCGGCGAAGGCGGCAGACCGGCTGCCGGGGGAACGCATCAGGATCACGATATCCTCCGGCCGGCAGGGGCGCAGGGTGCCGTCGCTCTCCGTGACGGGATAGCCCTCATCCAGCAGCTTCCGGATGCGCGCCGCCACGAACCGGGCCTCGGCGGTGACCTTCTTTACCGGCTTGTCATTCTCCCCCGCCTTCTGGTGGGCAGAGATGAGATGGAACTCTGTCTGGCAATCCATCCGCTCCGGGTAATACGCCGCCCCGAAGTGGAGGGCCTCGTCCTCGCCGTAGTCCATCTCCCCCATCTCCACAGACAAAATGTTGGAGAAGATGAAGTTGGTGCTCTCCAAAATCTCCCGCCGGGAGCGGAAGTTGCGGGACAGCAGGATCTTCCGCTCCTCTCCGTCAGCCGCCTCCTGCCAGGACTTGAACCGGTTGTATTTTCCCAGGAAAATGGTGGGGTCCGCCAGGCGGAAGCGGTAGATGCTCTGCTTCACGTCCCCCACAGTGAAGATGTTCTGCCCGTTTTTGGACACCGCCCGGAAGATGGCGTTTTGGATCTCGTTGGTGTCCTGGTACTCGTCCACCAGGATCTCCCGGTATCGGGCCGCCACCTGCTCCCCCAGCTCTGTGGGGGCACCGCCGGAACCCACCAGCAGGCCCAGGGCCAAGTGCTCCTGGTCGGAGAAGTCGGCAGCGTTCAGCCGCAGCTTCTCCTGCCGGTACCGCTCCGCAAAGTCCTCCGTCAGCTCCAGCAGGGCCACCATGGCCGGGGCCACGGCAGTCAGGTCCTCCATAGCCTCCTCCTCAGAGACAGACAACAGGCCCGCCAGCTTCTTCTCCTCCGCCTTGCACCGCTCCCACACCTGTTTCAGCGCGGCAATGCCCGGCTCGTCCTTCCGTCCTTTGGGGGTGGAAAGCCGGGGGAAGGCGACGGCCGCTTCCGTCTGCCGGGCCGCCTCCCAGGTCTGGACCTGGGCCAGGGCGTCAAAGGCCACAGACACCTGGAGAAACTTCTCCCCGTACCCCCGGTACAGCGCCTCGTCCCCCTCGGTCCGGGCGGAGGCGGACCGGAGCAGGGCCCCCCAATGGGCCCCCTTCCGGCGGATGGCGGCCAGCAGCTCGGCGGCGTAGGGGGTGTCATCAAAGCCGCCCTCCCAGCCGCCCCAGACGGTCCGGTTCTCCGCCAGCCACCCGGCCGGGTCCGCGTGGCTCTGGACCTTGTCGTACAGCTCCAGCACCAGGGCGGCCAGACGGCTGTCGTCCCGTCCGGCCCCCAGCGTGTCCGCCAGCAGGCCACGGCCCTCGTCCAGCTGGTCATAGAAGTCCTCCAGCGTCCGGGAGAGCACCCGCTGGCGGATCAGCTGGGCCTCGTTATCGTCCAGCACCCGGAAGTCTGGGGTCAGGGCCCGGCTGTCCCCCTCCCGGGCCAGGAGGTGGGTGTTCTCCCGCAGCAGCGACGTGCAGAAGGCGTCCACGGTCTTGATGTCCGCCTGATACACCCGCAGCAGCTGCCGCCGGAGCTGCTGGTCCCCCGGCGTCTGGCCCAGCCGCTTGGACAGCTCGGAGGCGATCTTGCTCCGCAGCTCCGCCGCGGCGGCCTTGGTGTAGGTGATGATGAGGAAATCATCGATATTGCAGCGTTCCTCCGTCACATAGCGGAAAAGCCGGTCCACCAGTACCTTTGTCTTGCCGGAGCCGGCGGCGGCGGACACCAGCAGGCTGCCGCCCCGGTTTTCCACCACCGCCTGCTGCTGGGGGGTCAGGGTCAATTTTGCCATGTTACTGTCCGCCTCCTCTCTCTGTCTCCTCTTCCACCTGGCGCCAGAACTCCTCCGGCTTTACCGGCAGGATGTAGTGCAGGTGGTCGCCGTCCCGCCCATCCTGGAAGTGGCAGGCGTCGGCCCAGTCGCAGTATTTGCAGAAGCTGTTGTCCTCATTGTGGCAGCAGGGGTCCGCGTCGATGTTGCCGTCCCGGACCTCCCGGGCGATCTGGTGGAGCAGCCGCTCCACATACTGCCCCAGCCGCCCAAGCTGATCGGCGGAGGCCAGGGCGCCGGACACGTCCCCCTCCCGGTTTACCCGCACCGGTAGGAACCGGGGACTTTGCAGAGCCTCGTGCTCCATGGCCTGGAGCACCTCCGGTTCAGAGAGCAGCAGGCCCGTTCGGCGCAGCTCCTTCTCCCGCTGGCTCTGGAGCTGCTCCGGCGTGATATTTCGCTCGGCGGAGAGAATCTCATCCCGGGCAGGGAGATACAACACCCCGGCGGGCTCAATGTCCATGCCAAACCGCTGCTTGCCCTCCTTTTTCAGGGCGAACAGGTACAGCAGCATCTGGATATCCAGGCCCATCCGGACGGCGGCCAGGTCAAAGGCTTTCTTGCCGGACTTGTAGTCCACTACCCGGAGATACAGTCTGTTGTCCTTCACCCAGCCGTCCACCCGGTCCACCTTGCCGCCGATTCGCAGCTCCGCGTCCGGCTCGCTGACCGTCACCGCCGGCAGTTCTCCGCGCTCGCCGAAGGACAGCTCGAAGGCCAGGGGCACGAAGTCGGAGCAGCGCATCTCCTCGGCGATCTGGTCCACCACCGCGTAAGCGGTGTTCCGCAGCCGGGCGAAGAGGTACCGGAACCGGGCGTTCCGGCCCTCCAGATTTTGGAGCACCTCCGCCGCATACTGCTCAATATAGCGCCGCACCAAGGCGTGGAGGTCCTCCTCTCCCACTGCGGCAAAGCCGCCCCGGTCCAGCACGTCCTTTGTGACGTGCTCCAGCAGGTAGTGGAGGAAGGTTCCGATCTGGGGGGCGTCAAAGGCCGCCGCCCGGCGGGCCTTGGCCTTCAGGCCGTACTCCATAAAGTAGGCGAAGTGGCAGCTCCGCAGCCGCTCCACCCGGGAGGCGGACATGGAGATCCGCTCCCCGTACAGCGATTGTACCGCGCTCCTGGAGAGGCTCCCCCGCTTCAGCGCAGCCGCCCGCTCCATGGCCGCCATGGGGGGCGCCAGGACCTCGTCATCTGCGAAATACCGCCACAGGATCCCCCCTGGGGCGGTCCCTGCGGTCTCCAAGGCAGGGATCCTTGCTGTAAGGCGATAAGCCTTATCAGTCCCTTCGTGCTCGATACGCAGCTCCGGAAACAGCGTTAGCAGGCGGTCCACTACAAAGGCAGGCCGCAGCTCTGCACCGGACACGTCCGCCGTGGGATAGCTGACCACCAGTCCCTCCCGGGGCTGAACCAGAGCGGCGTAGAGGTTCTGGAGCTCAATGCCCATCTGTTCCATGCCGCTGGGCGCCAGGCGGATACCCCGCTGGGCCAATTCCTCCCGGTCATCGTCGTTGAGAATGCCGCCGCTCTGTCCCACAGCGGGCAGCACATGGTCATTGGCCCCCAGCAGAAACAGGTAGGCATCCGTGTGACGGTCATTTCGGGTGATTTCCGTGACGGACACCTGGTCCAGAGACACGGGGATAGTGCCCACGCTGTACTGGGAGGCCACCTGCCGCAGCAGGCGGCTGAATTCATCGGTCCCCATAGGCTCGTCCCCCAGGATCTCCACGAACTGGTCCAGGATGGCGCAGAGGATCTCCCACAGCTGGGCGGTCTCCTCCGCGTCCTGGAGGCGCCCTGCCTCCGCCTGGGCCCGCATCTGTTCCTCCAGCGCGTTCTGGAGATTCAGATGCTCCAGGAAACTATAAAGGGAATTTACTTTCTCCCCAGCTGTAACGCCGGCTTTCAGCCCTTCATACAGCTCCGCAAGAGGTGCGCGTACCCGGCGGCGCAGCTCGTTCACCCGGTCCAGGCGGGCCTGGCGGCGCTTATCCCAAGGTGCGCCATAACCGTCCGGATTGTCGGTCCAGTCCACATCCCGGAGCCACATCTTCCCGTGGATCTCCCAGGTGAGAACGTAGTTTTCCAGCTCATCGCACTCCTCCGGCATCAGGCCCGCCAGGCCGGTCTTCAGCCAACGGAACATGTCCTCGTACTCCAAGCCGTTTTCCAGAGCGGAGAGGACGCCGGTGATAAGGCTCCACACGGGCTTTTCCAACATACTGCTCCGGCGGCTCAGATAGGCGGGGATGCTGTACCGCTCGAATACCGTCTCAATGGTGCCCTCGTAGTCGGTCATGTTCCGGGCGGCCACGGTGATATCCCGGTAGCGGCACTTCCCCGCCGCTACCAGGCGGCGGATGTCCGCTGCCGTCTGCTCCACCTCGGAAAAAGCGGTGTCCGCCTCCCGGACCCGGATGGCGGAGCTGTCTCCTTGGTAGGGCTCCCCCTCTCCGAAGAAGTGATGCTCCAAATATCCCAGGGCGGAGTCGTCGGCGCTGGTGAGCGTCCGGACCTCCCATGGGCAGCCCGCCTGGTCCGCCAGCCGCGTCAGCTGGTCCCGGGTGCGGAGAGAGACCTGAAACATCTCCTCCGCGCTGTCCGGCTCCCCCAGCAGCGTGACAGTGACAGACCGAGCCTGCCGCAGGATGCTCTCCAGCACCTGCCGCTCCTGGGCGTTGAAGTACGTGAAGCCGTCCACAAACACGTCCTTGCCGAAAGCGTAGCGGGAGGACTCCAGCGCCTCGCAGAGCTTGGTCATCCGGTCCCGGGCATCAAGGCCGGGGCGGTACAGCCGGGACTCATAGGCGCCGTACAGCAGGCTCAGGTCCAGCAGCTTGTCCCGGGTGGCGCCCTGGATTTCCCGTGCCTGGCTCTCCAGCAGCTCTGGGGACACGTCGTAGCAGCGCAGCTCGTCGAAGAGGTCCAGCAGCTGCTGTAAAAACGACGCCTTCTGAGAGGGACGGCGATACACCTTCAGCAAGGGGGCCACCTCTCCCAGGGCCTTCTGCAGGGTCAACAGCTTGCCGCCGGCATCCAATGTCACCTGAGCGGCGCCGCCGGTGATGGTCAGCACCCGGTCGCACAGGCGGCGGAAGCTGAGGACCTCCGCATGGCGGCTGGCAGTGTCTCCGCAGGCACGGCACAGATCCACCTCCGCCTGGTGGGAGGCGTGCTCCGGCACCAGCAGGATCTGCCGGCTGGAATCCCCCAGTTCTCCGATCCGGCGGAGCACCTGTTCCGATTTTCCCGTTTTGGCCCGGCCCATCAGGATCGTCAGCATGGCGGGACCTCCTTTGCGCAATTTCAAAATTCATTGTAGCATATCCCGCCGATTCGTGCTATCCTGTTTCTTGAAGATTTTCCGAGGAGGACTGACCCATGCACATTCCCCAAGGCCCCACAGCCGCCCTGGCGCTGGAGCTCTTCGACGACGCCCTGGCCGCTGCCCTCCGGCCGTCGCCGGACTATGATGTGAGCCGGTGGCTGTACGTCCCCAACCACTATTCGGAATACCGGTACATCCTGGGCACCCGGGGCCGGAAGCCCCTGATCTGCATGGGTATCAACCCCTCCACCGCCGCGCCGGACGCTCTGGACCCCACCCTCCAGTCCGCCCAGCGGATCGCGCTTTCCAACGGGTACGACAGCTTTTTGATGTTCAACGTCTACGCCCAGCGGGCCACCCGGCCCGACGATATGGAGCGGTCCTGCAACCCGGTGCTCCATGCGGAGAACCGAAGGGCCTTCTGGTATCTCCTCTCTCTGTCCCCGGCCCCCGCCCTGTGGGCCGCCTGGGGGAACATCATCGAGAAGCGAGGGTATCTGATGGATTGTATGCGGGACTTTGCCGCCGACGCCAGCGCCGCCGGGGCCGGGTGGTTCACCGCCGGCCCCCTGCTGAAATCCGGCCACCCCCACCACCCCCTGTATCTCAAGGGGGACACGAAGCTGCTGGCCTTCGACATCGACAGATATCTGCGGGACCGGGCAACCTGAACCGCTGCGAGGCACAAAGCAGGCCGCCCCCCAATGGGGACGGCCTGCTGTTTTTCTGTGTCACAGCCACTTTTTCTTCTTGAAGTAGATCACCAGCGCCGCCACGATCCCCACGCTCACCAGAATCACCGCCGGGTATCCGTACTTCCAGTGGAGCTCCGGCATCCCCACAAAGTTCATCCCATACCAGCCTACCAGCAGGGTCAGGGGCAGGAACACCGCCGTCACCACGGTGAAGATCTTCATCAGGTCGTTCTGCTGGATGGACAGCTGGGACTGATAGGCCTCCCGCAGTTGGGCCACGGACTCCCGCAGGGACTGGACCGCGTTCAGATACCGCTCCATCCGATTGCCCAAGTTTGCAAAACGGCGGGTGTTCTGCTTGCCCAGCAGGCTGTTGTCGTTCTCCGCCAGCTCGTCAAAGATGGAATCCAGCTGCTCGTAGTACCGCTTCAGCCGCAGCAGCTCCTGCCGCCAAGCGATGATCCGGTCCAGATACGCCTCATGGGCACCGGTGAGCACCTCTGTCTCCCCATCGCTGATGTCCGCCTCCAGCCGGTCCAGATGGGCCATATCCCCCCTCAGCAGCCGGACGAAGAAGCGGTGGAGCACCTGCTCGTTGGACAGTGCCTCTTCCTCCGGCACCAGCAGGGCCGCCTGGGCGGCGTCCTCCGCTGCGTCGTCCTCACAGAAGACGAACAGGTCCTCCCGGTCCAGATACAGCAGCATCTGGGATGCTGCCGTCCGCTCGCTGCGCACGTCGTACCAGTCAAAGGCGATCAGATCGAAGTCCTCAAAGCCCTCAAACGCTTCGATCTGCCCCTCGTGGATGTAGTCCAGCACCTTGGCGTCCATATAGGGCTCCATCTCCCGGATGCGGGACATGGGCAGTACCTTTCGCATGGCGGTCTCTCTCCTCTCGGTCTCTCACAGGTTTTCCAGGCCGGCGTCCTTGGGCGGCAGGCCGTCATAGAGCCCGGCGCACTTCCACAGTGCCGCGAGAAACCAGATGATGCCCACCAGCAGGGCAATCAGGGCCATCAGTGCCAAAGCGTCCAGCAGCAGGCCGCCCAGCGTTCCGGCAATCTGTGCCGCCAACAGGACAAACCAGGCGGTCCGTGCCGAAGTGCCGTTCAGATCTGTCCCATAATGGGTCTCCATCTCCAAAATGGCCTGGATCACGCTCCAGGAAATATACAGGGCGACCGCCAGAGCAGCCAGCTCCAGGAGCGTACTCAGCCAGTTTGCGCCGGTCACGCCCAGCAAGTCTCCCACCCACAGGATACCTGTGTATATGGCCACAGCCACAGCAAAGGGGCGGAGTTTCCCGAATCGACCGCTCTCTCCCAACAATTCCCCTGCTGCCCGATAGAGTAAGATATAACCCGCAAAGGTCGGCAGCAGATTCAGTGTATGTCCGTTGATTGTCACATAAAAATTGATAAAGATCAAGAAGAACCCCCAAAAGATTCCCTTCACTGCATTTCCTCCTCCCGCTTCTTTTGTACATGCCTTTTTCCGAAATACAGCACCAGCACCCCCGCCGCGATCTTCACGGCGGCGTACAGGGCCGGGAACAGCAGCACACCTGCCGGGAACACGTCAAGCAGATTCACTCCGCCCATCTCCGCCATATCCCAGCCGATCAGACCCGTGAATCCGCCCAGCATCCCCCGGTACGCCAGATAAAACAGCGCCAGCTGCACCAGATCCAATACGCCCCAGGCGATCAGCACCCATCCCAGCAGGTACCACTTCCGCTTGCTAAAGGCCAAAAAACGCTCCACCCAGTCCTTCCGTTCCTGGGGCGGCGGCTGCTTCTCCTCCGGCTTCGTCTGCTCCAGCTGGAGGCGGAGCAGATAGTCTGTTGTCACACCGAAAATATCCGCCAGGGCCACCACTTTGTCCGTCTCCGGCATGGTCTCGTCCCGTTCCCAGCGGCTGACGGCCTGCCGGCTCACCTGCAGGCGCTCGGCCAGCGCGTCCTGGCTCATGCCGGCTCTCTGCCGGAGGGATTGCAGCTTCTCTCCGAATGTCATAGGCATTCTCCCTTCTCTTGGATGCCTTCAGCTTATCAGGCCGCCCGGTTGCATACCAGCAACCAAGCATGGAAGTTCCGCAATCTCAGATTGCCTTCCTCTCCAACATACCACAACAGGGCTCCCCGCGCAACGGCTCCGGCCCATATTGCAAGAAAAAACCAAGGCACCGGACGTCTCCGCATCCAAGCGCCCCGGCCTATCGGGCGGGCTCCAGCACAATGGGCAGGTCCACGATCTCCAGCCCCCGGCGCATGGCGTACTCCACCGTGTACCGGGTTCCGCCGGGAGACCCGTCAAAGGCGGCGATCAGCAGCGCGGCGTGGTCCACCATATACCGGTCCCGCCGCTGCATACAGGCGGGGGTGTAGCAGGCGGACACCAGGGTCTCAAAGTCACAGGCAGCCACCAGCCGCTCATACCGCCGCCGCTGGTCCGGCGGCCAGGCATCCGCCTGGGAGGGACATGGGACGGCCGCCTCCACCGTCACGTCCGGGTGCGTCTGGCGCAGGCGGAGGACGCACTCGCAGAAATACAGGTCACAGCCCAGGGCCATGCCGCAGAGAAAGTGACGGAATCCCTCCTGATAGGCCGCCTCCACCGCGTCTGCGATGCGGGCCTTGAGCGACACGCAGCGCAGGTCCTCCTCGTTATACCGCCATGGCAGCTTACCGGGCCGGTGCCCGGTAAAGCAGCAGGCCGCCTGCCGCCCCCGCATGGTCTCCGCCTCCCTCCTTCTGGTCTTTGATTCAGTATAGAACATCCGTTCTTGTTTGTAAAGACCCACGGGAAATTTGCCGTTTTTTCATTTAGGGACTTGCAATTTCTTCCGCGCTGTCATATACTATGGCCAGAAAGCAACTGAATACTTTGTCTTCAGGGCGGGGTGAAATTCCCCACTGGCGGTACAGTCCGCGACCGCCTGCGCGTATGCACAGGCGCTGACTCGGTGAAACTCCGGGACCAACAGTTACAGTCTGGATGGAAGAAGATGAGTGCGGCGTGGCCGCGCGTTTGTTCGCGCTCCTGCGTTGCGTGGATCACCTTGGAGAAGCCAAAGCGTCCAGGGTGTTTTCAAGCAACGAAAAGGAGTGTATTTTTATGTCCGAACCCAATGCCAACGCCATCAAGAACCCCTCCCGGCCCGCAACAAACGTCCGAACCATCACCTCCCTGGCCATGCTGGCGGCCATCGCCTATGTGGTGATGCTCCTCAGCAAGATGCTGCCACAGGTGTCCGGCTTCCTGCAGATGGACCTGAAGGACACGGTCATCTGCATCGGCGCCTTCCTCTTCGGACCTCTGTCCGCCGCCGTCATCTCCATCGTGGTGGCCGTGGTGGAGATGTTCACCGTCAGCGACACCGGCCCCATCGGCTGCATCATGAATGTGCTGGCTACCTGCGCCTTCTGCTGCACCGCCGCCTTCGTCTACAAGAAGTTCCACACCCGCAAGGGCGCCGTCATCGGTCTGGCCCTGGGCACTGTTTGCCTCACCGTGGTGATGCTGCTGTGGAACTATCTCATCACGCCCATCTACATGGGAATGGATCGCGAGGAAATCGTGGTCCCCATGCTGATCCCGGTGTTCCTGCCCTTCAACCTGGTGAAGGGCGGCCTGAACATGGCGCTGATCCTGCTGCTCTACAAGCCGGTGGTCACCGCCCTGCGGAAGGCCCGGCTGGTACCGGAGTCCCATGCGCCTGTCGAGGGCAAGGGCAAGCTGAGCGCCGGGTTCCTCCTGTTCTCCCTGGCCCTGCTGGCAACCTTTGTGGTGCTGGCCCTGGTGCTGATGGGGATTCTGTAAATCTGAACACCACAGGCGCGGGGGCGGATACCGTCCCCGCGCCTTTTACTGCGGCCCATATCCGTCCCTCCGCCTCCCTGCGCCGGTATGTCAAAACCTTCCCATCCCTTCTCCCTTTTCAGGAACGAACAGATGTGCTATAATAGAAGTGAGAAAGGAGGCGGGGCCATGGACCGCATCATCCTGCACTGCGATCTGAACAGCTTTTACGCCTCCGTGGAGCTGCGGAGCCGACCAGACCTGCAGAACGTGCCCGTGGCGGTCTGCGGAGATCCCACCTCCCGCCACGGCATCATCCTGGCCAAGAATGAACCGGCGAAAAAATTCGGCGTCCAGACGGCGGAAACCATCTGGCAGGCCAAGAAAAAGTGCCCGGAGCTGGTGCTGCTGCCACCCCACCACAAACTGTACCGGCAGGTCTCCAAAGAGGTCAACACCATCTACGAGCAGTACACGGACCTGGTGGAGCCCTTCGGCATCGATGAGAGCTGGCTGGACGTCACCCATACCCTCCACCTCTTCGGCGGTGATGCCAAGGCCCTGGCAGACCATCTGCGGCAACGGATGAAGCAGGAGATGGGACTGACCCTCTCAGTGGGGGTCTCCTTCAACAAGGTGTTTGCCAAGCTGGGCAGCGACTACCGGAAACCCGACGCCACCACTGTCGTCTCCCGGGAGAACTGGCAGAGGCTGGTCTGGCCTCTGCCGGTGGGGCGCTGCTGTACGTGGGGGGCGCCGCCCGGAAGATTTTGGCCCAGTTCGGCGTGAAGACCATCGGAGAGTTGGCGGCCTGCAAGCGGGATGCCCTGGAGACCCTGATGGGCAAAATGGGCGTCCAGCTCCACGACTATGCCAACGGGCTGGACACCGATCCAGTCCGCTCCCGGTACGAGCCGGAGATGGTGAAGTCCGTTGGCAACGGCACTACCTTCCCGAAAAACCTCACCACCGCAGAGCAGGTGCGGGGCGGCGTCGCCGTGCTGGCGGACTCCGTGGCCACCCGACTGCGGCACAGCGGGCTGTATGCCGGCGGCGTCCAGGTGACGGTGCGGGATCCCCAGTTCCATGACCGCTCCCGTCAGATGCAGCTCTCCGCCCCCACCCACCTGATCCGGGAGCTGACGGCGGCGGCCATGGACCTGACCGGCCAGCTGTGGAAACCCCCGGCTCCCGTGCGGGCCCTGACTGTTACCGCCATCCATCTGGTTCGGTCGGAGGACGCCTATGAACAGGTAGACCTGTTCACAGCTGGGGCGGCGCCCAAAAAAGAAAAACAGGAAAAGCTGGAGGCGGCTATGGACCGCCTCCGTGGAAAGTTCGGGACCGACGTCATCTCCTACGGCGCGGCCCGTCCAGAGAAAGAGGAGGATCCCCTGCCATGACAATAGACGAGGAAAAACAGCAGCTCCGGGCTACGATCCGGCGCCTCAGCGCCCAGCTCCCCTTCCGGTACCGGGAAGCAGCGGACCGGGCCATCGCCCGCCATCTCCTGGCTCTTCCAGAGTATCGCAGTGCCGGAGCGGTGTTCTGCTTCGTCTCCGCCGGGCGGGAGATCGACACCCGTCCCATCCTGGAGCAGACTCTGGCAGACGGCAAGATGCTGTGCGTCCCTCTGTGTGTGGCGGATGGCATCATGGAGCTGCGGGCCATCCGCGACCTGAAGGAGCTCTTCCCCGGCGCCTACGGCATTCTGGAGCCTCCGGCAGACAGCCCTGCCCTCTCCCCGGACCAGATCGACCTGGCGGTGATCCCCTGTGTCACCTGCAGCCGGGAGGGCCGCCGTCTGGGGCGGGGCGGCGGCTATTACGACCGCTTCCTGGCCCACTACCGGGGCGCGGCGGTTCTGCTGTGCCGGGAGCGGCTGCTGCGCCAGGAGATCCCCTTCGGCGTCCACGACTATCCCATCCCCTGGGTGCTGACAGAAGCCGGACTTTTTGAGGACGGCACGCCATCCCGGCTGGAATGACTGGGAAAAGGTCCGCCTCCCACAAAATCGTCAAAATATTCCCACTATCTCTACAACATTTTGTGGGGGTATTACCTCTTGTTCCCTTGACAGGTCCCTGGAACTCTGATAAGCTGGAAAAGGCTTATATTTTCCGGAAGACCGGATCACACGAAGGAGGACCCCTGCAATGATCCAGGACATCATGGACTTTCTCTCCCAGGCCGACCCCGAGGTGGGGGCATCTATTCAGAAGGAATTCGACCGGGAGCAGCACAACATTGAGCTGATCGCCTCCGAGAACATCGTCAGCAAGGCCGTCCTGCTGGCCATGGGCACTTGTCTCACCAATAAGTATGCGGAGGGCTATCCTGGAAAGCGGTATTACGGAGGCTGCTATGCCGTGGACGTGACGGAGGAGCTGGCGCGGCAGAGGGCCTGTCAGCTGTTCGACTGTGCGCACGCCAATGTCCAGCCCCACTCCGGCGCCAACGCCAATCTGGCGGCGTTCTTTGCCCTGCTGCAGCCCGGTGACACAGTGCTCAGTATGAATCTGGCCCATGGCGGCCATCTGAGCCACGGCAGCCCGGTGAACATCTCCGGCAAATATTTCCGCATCGTTCCCTATGGCGTGTCTGACGACACAGAGACCATCGACTACGAGCAGGTGATGGCCATCGCCAAGGAGTGCCGCCCCAAGCTGATCCTGGCAGGGGCCAGCGCCTATCCCCGCACCCTGGACTTTGCCAAGTTCCGGGAGATCGCCGACGCAGTGGGCGCCCGGCTGATGGTGGACATGGCCCACATTGCGGGTCTGGTGGCCGCCGGTGTTCATCCCTCCCCCATCCCCTACGCCGATGTGGTGACCACCACCACCCACAAGACATTGCGGGGTCCCCGGGGCGGCATGATCCTGTGCAATGACGACGACCTGTACAAAAAGATCAACTCCGCCGTGTTCCCCGGCACACAGGGCGGTCCGCTGGAGCATATCATCGCCGCCAAGGCCGTGTGCTTGGGCGAGGCGCTGAAGCCGGAGTTCCGGGCCTATGGGCGGCAGGTGGCTGCCAACGCCGGGGTTCTGGCGGAAAAGCTGATCGAGCAGGGCTTCCGGCTGGTCTCCGGCGGCACGGACAACCATCTGATTCTGGTGGACACCCGGCACTTTGGCCTCACCGGCAAGGAGTATGAGCACCGGCTGGATGAGGTAGGCATCACGGTGAACAAGAACACCATCCCCAACGACCCGGAGAAGCCCTTCGTCACCAGCGGTATCCGGGTGGGCACTCCCGCCGTCACTACCCGGGGCTTCCGGGAGCCGGAGATGGCGGAGATCGCCCGGTGGATGGGCCTCATGGCAAAAGAGGACTATGCGGACCATGCGGAGCAGGTCCGTGCGGAAGTGGCGGAGCTGTGCAAGCGGTTCCCGCTCTATCAGGACTAAAACAACCCCCGCGGAGGCAAAGGCACCCCCGCACAGGGGCATCAACCAAATACCGTTCATGAGTAGAGCATGAGGCCACCGTAAATCACCCGGTGGCCTTGCTTTGCATGATACAAGTTGACGCCCTTATTAGCCCTGATAGGCACTACCCCCCTCAGTGGTTTCCTGGTGAACGCTAGCACCCCCCATGCGTGACAACCTCCAAAACACCAGTCAGATCAAAGCTATCAAGACATAAAATACCCCCACCCAATTCGGGCAAGTCTCATCAACTTGCTCAAATTGGGTGGGGTATTCATCACAAAATGCTAGGGAGCCACTGTGTCAATTGTGGGATAAATGTGACCAGCATCAATGCCACCAATGAGATAATCAGCGTGGGGATCATTGTGCGAATAGTCTTGGACAAACTGGTTTCTCCGATTTGATTACAGACCAACAGACATAATCCTACCGGAGGTGTCACCAAACCGATACAGAGGTTAAAACTCATCATCACACCAAAAGTCAAAGGATCAATATTAAAAACCGGTAAAAGCGGAGTCAGAAGGGGCGTCATCATGATAATGGCAGCACTGGCCTCCATCAACATACCAATAATCAAGAAAAGCAGATTCAGCAACAGCAAAATCACGGCCTTACTGCTGGTAATAGAGGTGAAGAATTCCAGCATTTGCTGAGGCAATCCCGATGTGACCACCACATAACTGGATGCTTTTGACAAGCCAACCAACATCATAATAGTCGCAGTAGAAATAGATGTCTCCACA
The DNA here is from genome assembly GCF_005121165.3 of Dysosmobacter welbionis. NCBI lineage: Bacteria > Bacillati > Bacillota > Clostridia > Eubacteriales > Oscillospiraceae > Dysosmobacter > Dysosmobacter welbionis. The sequence goes on from NZ_CP034413.3 coordinate 146,870, forward strand.
AAAACTTGAGGAATGTCCTTCCATGTCAGGTCTTTGTAAATCAATCCACTGACAAAGAGTGCATAGGCAACGGAGACCGCTGCCGCTTCTGTCGGCGTAAAAATGCCTCCAAAAATGCCTCCCAAAATAATAATTGGCATCAGCAAGGCCCAAATACCGTTCTTGAAAGCCCGCAGGATCTCTATGGGGCTGCTTTTCCGATAAGACGGGAGATCATGCTTTCGACCGTAAATAAGGCAGTAAACTGCAATGGCACACGCTAAGAGAATGCCCGGCAAAACCGAACCAATAAACAGTGACGCCACAGAGACTGTGCTGACACTTGCATAAACAATAAGGGGGATGGATGGAGGAATGATCGGACCTAAAATAGAAGAAATAGAAGAAATCGCCGTAGCAAATTCATCCGGGTATCCCGATTTTTTCATTGCGGGGATCGTAATGCCACCAATGGCAGAGGCCGTCGCCACACCAGAACCTGAGATAGCACCGAACAGCGTAGAGGACAAAACAGTTACCACTCCCAAGCTGCCTTTGATTTGCCCAATCAACGCATTTGCAATGTTGATCAGTTTCTCGGTAATACTTCGGGACATTAGACTCCCTGCCAAAATAAAAAAAGGAATTGCCAGCAAAGAGCTAGAATTCATGCCAGCAAAGAGTTTTTGTGGCAACACGATCAGCGCCATATCCGCCATATGGAGCGCTACCAGAGTACCGATTCCCAAGGCAATAAAAATGGGAACACCAAGGAAAGATAAGACCAGCAAGAAGATGATCACCACAACTCCCACATTCATTCTTCTTTCCCTCCTTTACGAAAGTCCCTGACTTGCTTGAAAATCACTTCAACTGAAGTCAAAATCATCAGGACGGTTCCAATCGGCAGACACAGATAAGGAATCGACATAGGAACGCCTAGTCCCACAGAAAGATTATTTGCTCCAGTCTTTACCAAATCAATAGAATATACCAGTAAAAAGCAGAGGAAAACCACACCTATCAAAGTTGAAATAACTGTGCTCAGCATTCTCCAGCGCGGCTTCAGCAGATGAATCAATGCATCGATTTGCAGATGGCTATTTCGTCGTATACCAATTGCAGAAGCCAGCATCACCTGAAAGATAAATAAATACCGAGCCAGTTCCTCGCTCCATGCGGTAGCATGTGCAAAGACATAGCGCAAAATAACCTGATAGATCATGACAACCAGCATTACTGCTACTGAAATGCATAGCAGCGCTTTTTCTATTTTTTCCACAATATCTAAAAATTTTGAATATGCCTTCATTTTTTCTTTTGCCTCCTGTCACAGCTGAGACTTAGAACAAAAAGCCCGACAGATGCCGGGCTTTTGTGTCCATTTCAAGTTGCGGCAAGGGCCTGCTGCCGCCGACCCAGCGGATACAAACCAATGCCTGCTACATGAAAACTACGAATTAGCCGGATCCATTGCCTTGATGCGGCCCACCCAATCCGCCAAGTTGGGGAAGTTTGTCTCTGCAAAGGTATCAAAGTAATCTGCAAACGCTTTTGTATCCACTTCGATGACCTCACAGCCCTCATCGAGAACTTTCTGCTCCGCTTCTTGGTCTCTCTGCTTCTGAACTGCGCTGATTTCCTGACCAGCGTACTCCGCTGCCTCTATCACTGCATTCTGAATCTCCTCTGGGAGGCTGTTAAAATAGGTCCGGTCCATCATGAAAAGGTTGCAGCTATATACATGATTGGTTTTGATCCAGTATTTACAGACTTCATCAAAGGAATAGTTCAGAGAATCCGCAAAGGGGTTTTCCTGTCCCTCCACGGTATTCTGCTGCAGTGCAGTATATACCTCGTTCATAGCCAGAGGAGTCGGTGAGGTATTCAGCCACTGCCAAGTTTTCAGGTAAACCTCCAGATTGGGTACTCTGAGTTTGAAACCTTTGAAATCATCAATGGTCTCCATTTTCTTTGTAGCTGTGACAACGCGGGGACCACGATAGGCTCCGCCCATCAGTTTAAATCCAGAAGCTTCTCCGGCTGCCTCTTTTATTTCATCCCCCAGATCGCTGGACCATACTGCCATGAAGTGATCAGCTCCGCTGTACATATATGGCATAGCGTCAATATTTCCAAGTTCTGTAAATGGGGCCAGCACTCCCAGAGCTTCACATATGATGTCTGCCACGCCGGCAGACATACCTTCCAAGACTTCGGAGGTACTACCCAGACTGGCTCCACCATAAAGGTCGACCTGAACCTGGCCGCCTGTCAGTTCCTGAATTTTCTTCGCAAAAAGCACTGCCTGATCATAACAGTTGTCACCCTCCGTGGAATTTAGCGCACATTTCCACACATATGTGGCTTCCTGCTTTTTTCCCTCTGACCCTTTCTCACTGGCATTATTGCTTCCGCAGGCACTAAGCATCGGCAACAGCATAAGTGCTGCAAGTAATCCAGCAAATAATTTCTTTTTCATAATGTCCTCCTGAAAATAATCTTTCCAGTCGTTGTATATCAAAGCAATGGCAGCAGACACTGCGCAGATTTAGTCAGTGCAATGTCGCCGCTGGGAAACTGTAACACTTCCACACTGACATAGTCCTCATAGTCCACCGCATGAAGTGACTGCATGATTTTCGGGAAATCCAATCCGCAGTTCCCGGGATATAGGCGATTGTTATCACACAGATGCACATAGGAAAAATATCCTTTACTGCGTTGAATTTCTTTGAAAATGTCCGCATCCTGGATATTCATGTGAAATACATCCAACATAATCCGAAAATTTTGATATCCCACCCGGTCTACGATGTCTCGGCCTTCAGCGGTAGAATTAATAAAATTGCACTGTAGGAAGTTGACGGGCTCCAAAGCGATTGTAACACCTTTGTCCTCCGCATAACTGGCCAACTGGCGAAAGGCATCCACGGCAAGATCTAGAGTCGTTTCCGGCGGGATCCCTGGTACTAGTTCTCCCCGCACACGGCCAATATTGACTTGGGCATGATAGGGAGCAGCACAGTCGATGAATTCCTTAAATCGTTTGATGCAACGCAGGCGATTTTCAGGATTCGAACTACTTAAAGAAATATGATCCTGTGCCCATATCTCTCCTGTTGCCAACATGACAACTTCCAAACCATAGGTGCTAGTCAATCGGTTGAGCAGTTCGGGATCCAATTTTTGGGGGTCGCGAACCATCAATTCGATTCCTTGGTATCCATTTTCCGCTAAGTGTCGAAAGGAGTCCTCCAAACTTCCCTGATAAGCTGTCAGCAAAGGACTGGATTCCAAGTCTGGCATAGCTACCTGGTATGCTAGCTTCATAAACACACCTCCTATCCTGTTTTAGTATAGGGATGAGCAAAACGCAAGCTTTGCAAAGCCAATGCACAATATATAGATAGACTTTAGTAAGCCCGATAGTGGCATTATTGTATAGTCTCATGAGCAAATCAATATTTTGCTCATCCCTATATTTTAGAAACAAGCCTTCCTTTTATCGGCACAGAAGCAGTCTGCGTTCCCGAACTGTAGACAGAACCCCGTCCCATGCAGTCAAGAAGCCATTATGAAACAGCTCAAAGGCCGGATGTGAAGAAAGGTCAGCGGCCACCAGACCATCTGCTTCATAGGCACGTCGGAAGGCCGGAATTTTTTCTTTAAGCTCTTCCAATTCCTCCGGACTGGCCATTGCATCGATTCGACTCAGAATTTCAGGATTTGTGCGGTTCATCTCATCAATGAAGTTCCAACCGCAGGTAACATGCATATCACCACCGACCATTTCTGTGAAATGTCTGGCAGCTCGGACGCCTCCCCCCATCAATTTACAGTTAAGCGTAGAATACTTTTCCTTCCAAATCTGATAGATTTTTTTAGACATTTCCGTCCCTGACTTCTCAACCAAGTCGGGAGAGATAGAAATGTGATTGGCTTCCACATATTTTTTTGCATAATTTTCAAAAGGAGCCGCCAATGTGGTCACAAACAGCGTGGGGGCCGAACCAGCAATCTGTACTCCTCTGGCATATGCCTCAAACATCTGTACAGCATAGTAATTAGAAACGCCCGCTGTTGCCAAAACACACCTGCCTTCACTGGTCAGCTTTTCCATGGCTGCAATGCCAGCTAGCGTTGCTGAAACCTTGACAACAATATTGGGGGAAATTTCATAGAAACGGTGAGCTTCCTGCAGGATAAAGTCAATGTCGTCATCCCGATAGGGATTTCCCTGAATGGCGACCCAGCCCTTTTCGCCGCCAGTCTCCTGAAACAACGGCAAGAAAATCTCTGCGATTTTTGCGATCATTTCCTGATAGGCCAACGCCACTACTAGATGATCATCCTCTGTCATCCGCACATAGCGGTCGATTGCGCTGAGCGCTGCGTCCTTTGTCTCCTCCGCTTTAAGCATATGAGAAAGATAGGTGGGGTTAGAGGTTGCTCCAAAAGTTCCCGCCTCAAGTCCCTTTTTTGCCTCGGAAGGCGTCGGATTGTTGACCCACATTCTAGTAGGGGTCTGCTCATTGATTCGTTCCAGATAGGTTTTCATCGGCTTTTCCTTGCATCCTTTCTCTTTCATTTTTGAATTTCGACATCAGCGTTGTAATGTTGCCATGTTGTCATACAGCTCATGGTCAAAGTATAACATCTCTTATGGGAAAAAGCAAGCATTTTATTGTTGAAAATATACACAAAGAAGTTGTATGCTTATTTGACAACTTGACTGGGAATGATATATAATACAATCTATACTTATCAGCTTAACGCAGTCGGACACAAAATGCAGTGGCGGCTCTTGCCATGCGCATGAAGTTCTGATCTCCGGTTTTTCTACAATTGAAGCGGAAACAAGACTCGTCCAGATACGCCTGAAGCTGCTGGCAGCGACCGTGATTAGATTCCCAGTAAAGATGACTTTTCAGATGCACCCTATATATTGTACCTTAATTTTGCAAGGCTTGCGTTTTGCTCAACCCTCAATAAACGATATTAGGAGAGGATTATGTTAAAACCAGTTAATCACAACAGTGCAAGCAGTCAAATCTATGAACAGCTTCTGCATTATATCATCTCCGGAGAGTGGCCGGTAGGAACTCGCCTTCCCTCGGAAAAAGATTTGGCGGAGCAGTTTGGCGTAAGCCGTGTCCCTATTCGGGAAGCCCTCCAGCGCCTGCGTGCTATTGGGGTTGTACGTTCTCTCCAAGGCAGTGGATCCTTTGTGTGCGGGAATTCTCCTTTGGAGGCGATGGAAACCATTTTGTCCTGCAACGCTGTTTCTCATGAACAGATCGTGGACTTGTTGGAGTTCCGAAAGATTTTTGAGCCATACTGTGTGCATAAGGTGGCAGAAACCGCCACCAATCAGCAGCTATTTGAATTGGAGAAGTACGCTCCGTCCTTGGAAAGCATCAAAGATCAAAACGATATTCGAACCGTGACCTTTGAAATGGATATAGCATTTCATCGCAACATTGTTCTCCTGACCAATAATTCTCTGTTTATTTCCCTTTATGAAGTAATCAGCAACCTTCGCCTGAGCCATATTGAGTATTTTGTAGGACTGCGCATGGACCATGAACGCATTTTGGAAGAACATCATGAGATTTATCGTGCATTGATTTGTAGGGATGCCCAATTGGCAGAAAAACTGATGTACGATCATTTGACCCGTGTTTCCAACTTCATGTAATCTTTGTATAATTTTTCTTTGCAAGTTACTTCTAAAAGAAGCTCCGCTTTCTATATTATATGAGGGATTCCAAGCTTCAATCATGGCTGGAATCCCTTGTAGTTACTACTCTTTTTGAGTTTTGCTCATGGCTATTACTAATAATTACATAGGGGTTATGGCAAAGATTTACCTTATCCGCCATTGCAAATCCGAGGGCGGTGCCTGCAGCCGCGCGCAAGTGCAGACTGATGTGCTGGTTACGGGACAGCGGAAGACATTGCCAACGCTGTCCTCTTCTATGCCAGTGACCTCTCAGATTATATGAATGTCAACGGCGGACTGTACATGTGAGATAACACCGGCAGTTGTACCGTTATTCAACGCTGAAGAACGAAAGCCTCTGGAACAGGGACGAGGAGAATGTTTGTGGAGAATATGGTCCGGGCAACATTGATCTCTAATGCCGGTCTTTTGCTGGAATATAGGGAAGTGAAGCTTTTGGTGGATGCCATCTACCATACCACAGATCCCTTCAGCCCCCCCGCCAGCCGCGTGGTCCGCAATGCTGGCCGGAGAGCCCCCTTTTGACGGTGTGGATACGTTGCTGTTTACCCACGGTCATCCGGATCACTTTTCCCCGGAGCGCCTGATGCAGTACCTTCGGTATCGTACGGTCAGACAGGTAGTGCTTCCTGTTATGGAGCCCCAGCATTGGGAAATCCTGCAGCCATTCTTGGAAGAGCGGAGAATCCAGTGGACTCTGCTTACAGCACGGATGCAGACGGCGGACTTTCAAATTCCGGGAGGGACCGTTATTCGACCCTATTTTACCCGGCATATTGATAAAGCCTTTTGGAATATGCCGCATGGCTGCTATTTGATCTCCTTCGGCGAAAAACATGTCTTGCTGACAGCTGATGTGGATTATACAATAGAAACCTTTGAACAGATTTCGTGTGTTCACATAAATGCGGCGTTTGTTAATCCACTCTTTTCAATGCACTTCGAACCGGAACATTTTTAAGGGCACACTGCAGCCAGATCTTCTCTGCGTCTATCATATCCCTTTTCAGGAGGATGACCGGTGGCAAATTTGCTCGATGCTATCGCACAATTTGCACCGGTGGAATCAAGAGCAAGGGAAGGTTGCCATCTTGAGTGGGCCGTACCAATATGTGGAATTTTAGCGGCAGGAGCGAACATTATGAATCATCCGGTATTTTACTTGAAAACGGGTTCTCAGAACCCATAAGAATTCGTCCTAACGCACCGCGTGGAGGGAGACTATCTAATCCTTTGGCAGAATGACAATACCATCGTCATCGGGCAAAATCAAAATAGCGAAGAGGAAATCAACCGCAGCTTTGTAGAAGCACATCAGATTCATGTGGTTCGAAGATCTACCGGCGGAGGCGCTGTGTATCATGATCTTGGGAATTTAAACTATTCCTTCATCACCGATGCCGGGGAGGATATTAGGAAACGGCGATGGAGACACCCTAACCGGCCATCCGAACCACCAGACTGCGGTAAGAATCCGGATCCTTCCGCGCCGCCAACAACACGGAATTATCCACAATATTGAACTGCCAATGGAAGCAGCCCTGAGCCGCAAACGCCCGTAGCAGTTGCTCTGCAAGACATCCATCTGGCGTGGCTCCGCAGGCGTTGCCCAACCCACCTGCGCACTGACAGAATAAAGTGCTGGCCAGAATTGCCCCTTGGAATTTTCGAACCGCTCCAACTGATTTGCAAACATGTCCGTAATTTCAACAGCCAGTATGTCAACACGGTCAACATCGTTTCCAAATTTTGGAATACGGTTTAAAATGAATTGCCGCAGTGGCTCTCGATCCCGGAAGTTATCCTTCAGAATCCGAGCAAACTCATTCAGTGTCAATCTTTGGCCTCGGTATACCAACTGCCGGACGGCCTCCAAAGAATCCACTACCGTTGCCGTGCCGACAGCAACCAATCCAGTTGTATTATAGTGCGCTCCGCCATTCGTACAGTCACGCCCGTTGGCAACGCAATCGTCCCAAAACAGACTGACAAAAGGAAGAGGCAAAAGCTCCTTATGAATTCCATCTGTGATATTCGTCTCTTCAACCTGTAGGGCGATCCCCTGTTGGAAATAGCTGTAGAAGCGATTCATCAATTGCCGAAAAGATTTCGGCTCTGCATCGTCTGGGTGGAACATGGAGACGCCAGATTTCGGGTCCGTTCCGTTTCCCAGAGTCAACTCTAAAACTTTCGGCAAGTTGATATAGCCGCCATTGCACCGCGCCCAATGGCCATGCACAGAGATTTCATCACAACCTACAGCGATATAGTCCCGTGCCTCCTGAAGAGGAATGCCGCAGGTGCTGAATGATGACTGCATCATTCAGCACCTGCGGCATTCCATTTCCACAAGCAATGCTGCCAACTGCATGATCCAAAAACTCCTGAGGTGTCCCCGCGTGTAGTCGTATTGTAAAATTGGGCTGATGCAGTTGGATATGTCTGTTTGCATTTAGACAGAGGTAAGACAGAAGATTTGTGCAGTCATGACCGCCGCGGTCAACCCCTCCTACTTCAATATTCTGCCCTGCCACATAATAGCCCGCGTTGACCTCGGCCGCGTCTCTGCTGTCCACCCGCAGAATCTCGCAGAATTTTAGCCAGAGCAGGTCAAGGAGTTCTTGCGCCTGTTCCAATGTGATCGTGCCTGCTGCCAAATCCGCTTTCAGATAGGGCCAGCAATACTGGTCCAACCGTCCGAGGCTGATAGAGAATCCGTTTGATTCGATCTGAGGAATCAACTGCATTAGCCAAACCATCTGCAATGCTTCATGGAAAGATGACGCAGGCTGCGCAGGCACGCGGGCCAGGACGCGGCTAATTGCGGTCAATTCCACCTTTCTGCACGGATCCTTCTCCTGCACGGCCATTTTCTTCTCCAGTCTGCGGTAGCGCTCCGCAAAAACAAGCACACCGACACAAACCTCTTCCTCGGCATCATAAAAAGCCAATTTTCCATCATACGCGGGATCAGATCGGTTTAGTGTATCCCGTTGTTTTCTCACCCTTTCCAACATTCCGTTAATTCCAAATTGAAGCAGTTGCTGATAATTCATTGCCACATGCGCAAAACCGCTCCCCTCATGAGGATCAGACAACAGTCCGCAGACGTAGGCGTTCTGAATTGCCGCTGTTCTCTGCCTCATCAAATAATCGTGCGGTGTATTCCCTTTCCAAAACGGAGCAATTTCCAACAGGCTCGCCCGTACCTCTGGTCTAACTCGTAGCCGATTGTACTTCCGGGTTTCAAACTGGTCGATCTCATCCGTAAAATTGATATTCACTTCCGGAAATACCTCCGCAGAGCGTGGACGAGAAGCTGAGTGTCCAACGATGACCTCCTGGGGCTGAATGAAGATTGGGAGTTCTTCCAATGTCCTGCACAAAGCCTTTGCTCTCAGCAAAATCGTGGGACATCTCCCGGACAGGTTTCGGTACACCTCTGTATAAATAATGGCTCTCTGACAGCACATTTCTGGATTCTCTTCCAAAAACATCTCTTTTGCTTTAATAACCCGTTCTGTTGGCTTTGCGGGGAGCCTATTGATGTCAAAATCAGCCATTTTTCAGATAGATCCTTTCCTTTTTCGAGTCACCAAAACTAAAACCACAGGCAACATACATTAAAACCATGCGCTTTTGAAATATAACGTTTTTTGTTATGATTGTTTTAACATCCGCATTTGCTGCTGTCAAGGTAAAATGCAAGCCTCACCCCACAAATGCTCCCTTTTGCGCTGGCTATATTGCACAATCTGCACCATGGATATACAGATACTTGTCAGAAAATTAACCATATTGTCTTGCTCTTAACATAAAATTGACCTCGTCTTATTTTATCATAAATGAAGTGTTTTTTCAAAATCATCTTGACACGCTCAATGTATGTTGTTATAATCATGTCAAAAATATGATATATAACAAATTCTAAACGGAATATATATCATCATAAATCATAACAACATGTGGAGGGTGCAAACATGGCAACAGTAGTTATCATGCCCCGGCAGGGACAATCCGTGGAAAGCTGCGTCATTACCAGCTGGGCCAAAAAGGTTGGGGACCCGGTTCATACCGGCGAGACCCTATTTAGTTACGAAACTGACAAAGCCGCCTTCGATGAGGAGGCCAAAGTAGACGGCACACTGCTTGCAGTATTTTATCAGGAGCAGGACGACGTGCCTTGCCTTTCTGAAGTGGCGGTGATCGGCACCCCCGGAGAGGATATCTCCGCTTTCGGTCCTCATGCAGATGTGTCGCCCGCTGCGCCGGAAACGGCGCAGGCAGCTACTCCCGCGGTGGCAGCCGCGCCCATGGCCGTACAACTCACTGCTCCCACAGCGGCTGCCGGTGTATCCCTCGGGCTAGAGTGGCCGCAGAGCGGCTCCATGTGGATTTGACCGGTGTGACCCCCACTGGTCCTCATGGCCGTATTCTGGAGCGGGATGTGCTGGCAGCCGGCCGCAGTACCTCTGCCGCAGTGGCAGCCGGTTCTACAGCTGGTATACCGGGAACTGGGTTAGGCGGCCGGGTCACGCTGGCCGATCAGCAGGCTCCTGCCGCCGTCGCGTCCGAGACATCCTCCGTTCTGGGATATCACGATGAAAAGATCTCCCACATGCGGAAGATCATTGCGGATTCCATGCACAATTCTCTGGCTACCATGGCGCAGCTCACCCATCATAGTTCCTTTGACGCCAGCAGCATCATCGCATACCGCAAGGAATTGAAAGCCGCCGAATCTCTGGAGCTTCCCGGCATTACCTATAATGATCTGATACTCTATGCAGTCTCCCGTGTTTTGAAGCATCATCCTGTTCTGAATGCCCACTGGATGGATGATAAGATCCGTTACTTTGACCACGTTCACCTGGGCATGGCGGTGGATACGCCGAGAGGGTTGCTGGTTCCCACGATTTTCAATGCGGATACCAAGTCCCTGGCGGAAATCGCCAAGGAAACCAAAGAATTGGCTGCTGCCGCCCAGGGAGGCTCCATTAGTCCGGACCTGTTGAGCGGTGCCACATTCACGGTATCCAATCTGGGAACACTGGATATCGAGATGTTCACCCCTGTGATCAATCCTCCCCAAACCGGCATTCTGGGCGTTGACTGCATGGTGGACCGGGTCCGTATGGCCGACGGGCACATTTCCGTTTATCCCGCCATGGGCCTCTCCCTGACCTATGACCACCGAGCCATGGATGGCGCACCGGCCTCTCGCTTCCTGAAAGAGCTCAAAACAGTTCTGGAACATTTTTCCGCACTGCTGGCGGAGTGAATTAAGGAGTGCATAGGATGGAATATGATATTATTGTTTTAGGCGGCGGCCCCGGCGGATATCTGGCCGCTGAGCGGGCGGGACAGGCCCAAAAAAAGGTTCTGTGCATCGAAGAGGCCCATTTGGGCGGCACCTGTCTTAATGAGGGCTGCATCCCTACCAAAACCCTGCTGTATAGCGGCAAACTGTATGCCCATGCCAAGCACAGTCAGGCCTACGGTGTCCATGCCAAAGATGTTACACTGGATCACAGCGCCGTTATTGACCGAAAAGAGCAGGTGATCCGCACGCTGGTGGGCGGTGTGGGCGCTACACTGAAAGCCTGTCATGTGGATGTTGTGGACGCAAAAGGCGTCATCACCGGCCGCACCGCCGATGGCTGTACTGTTGAAGCCGGCGGTCAAACCTATACAGCTAAGAATCTCATTATTGCCACTGGGTCTTCCTGCGCCGTTCCTCCCATTCCCGGCTTGAAGGAAGGACTTGCCTCCGGCTTCGTGCTGACTAACCGGGAAATGTTGGCACTGCGGGAGCTTCCTCAACATCTGGTGGTGCTTGGCGGCGGTGTCATCGGTCTGGAAATGGCAACTTATTACGCCATGGCAGATGTAGACACGACAGTCGTAGAAATGCAGGATCATATCGGCGGCCCCAGTGACCGTGACATGGTGAAAATTCTTCAGAAAAACTGTGAGGCAGAGGGCATGCACTTCCTGCTGAACGCCAAGGTTACAGAGATCCGGGAGGGCTCCGTTATCTATGAGCAAGGAGGAAAAACCTGCACACTCCCTGCTGATAAGGTGCTTTTGTCCATTGGCCGTAAACCCAACACCGCAGGCATTGGCCTTGAAAATGTCGGTGTGCTGACAGAGCGGGGCGCTATTGTCACAGACGAGCGGATGCAGACCAATGTACCTGGTATCTATGCCGTAGGCGATGCCAATGGCAAAGCCATGCTGGCCCATACCGCATATCGGGAAGCGGAGGTCGCTGTCAACAATATTCTCGGAAAACGCGACCGAATGCGCTATCAGGCGATTCCCAGCGTCCTATATACAGTGCCGGAGCTCAGCAGCGTAGGTGAGACAGAGGAATCCGCCAAAGCGAAGGGCTACGATGTTAAGGTTGTCAAGCTGCCTATGAGCTACAGCGGCCGCTATGTGGCGGAAAACCAGGGTGGCGACGGCATCTGCAAGCTGGTCTTCGATAAACGAACAAAGACTCTTCTGGGTGCCCAGGCGCTGGCAAATTACTCGTCTGAGTTCATCATTGCTGCAGGCATCTGTATGGAGCTGGAGTTGACTGTGGCGGATATGAAGGAAATTGTGTTCCCGCATCCCACTGTGGCGGAGATCCTGCGGGAAGCCATCTGCAAATATTGAGCCGGCATAACGGCAGAAGGAGAGCTGAAAGATGTCTAAGCAGTTATTTGTGGACCCCAGAGAAATGCGGGCACCCGGCAAAATTGAGTTTACTGACATTCTGGAAAATCAGTACCAGAAAACCGTTAAGGACGAAGTCGGAAACTTCCCCAGAGAGGATCTGATCCGAATCTATCGGGATATGTGCTATATCCGGGAATTTGAAACCATGATCCAACTCATCAAAACCACTGGTGAGTATCAGGGCGTTCCCTACAATCACCCCGGCCCGGCTCATTTGGGTATCGGACAAGAGGCCGCTTATGTAGGTCAGGCCTACCACCTGTCCATTAACGACTTCTCCTTTGGCTCTCACCGGAGCCACGGCGAAATTTTGGCCCGGGGCCTGCGAGCCGTAGAAACTCTGCCGGAAGAACAGCTCCGCTCCATTATGGAGGACTTTGATGGTGGAAAAATCCTCAGAGTTCTGGGAAACAGCCAGCTGGATATCCGGGCGCTGGGCCGGGACTTCCTGCTTTACGGCATGACCTGTGAGACCTTTGGCCGGGAAAACGGCTTTAACCGTGGTTTGGGCGGCAGCATGCACGCTTTCTTCACCCCCTTCGGCATCTATCCCAACAATGCTATCGTAGGCGGCTCCGGCTCTATCGCGCCCGGTGCGGCCCTCTATAAACTCTCCAACCACAAAGACGGCATCGTTGTCTGCAACATTGGTGATGCGGCCACCGCCTGCGGTCCCGTTTGGGAGGGCATGGTCTTCAGCTCCATGGATCAGATCCGCACCCTCTGGGGCGATGAGTTCACCGGTATGCCGATTCTGTTCAATATTTGGAACAACAGCTACGGTATGGGAGGTCAGACCAACGGTGAGACCATGGGCTATCAGACTCCCGCTCGGATCGGCGCCGGCCTGCTGCCCAGCCAGATGTACGCTGAGCGTGTGGACGGCTACAATCCGCTGGCTGTTATCGATGCTTATGCCCGGAAAAAGGACATTATCAAGCAGCACGGCCCTGCCCTGCTGGATGTAGTGACCTACCGCATTTCCGGCCACTCCCCCTCCGACTCCAGCAGTTACCGCACCAAGGAGGAGATTGAGGCCTGGGAGGCCCAGGATTCTATTCTGGCTTACGGAAAGCAACTGATGGAAGCTGGTCTTTGCACGCAGGCAGACTTAGAGGCTATTCGTACTGGCGTGGCGGCGGATATGCTTCGAAATATGAAACTGGCCATTGACGAGACTGTTTCCCCCCGCATTGATGTGTTTGGAAAAAAACCAAATGCTATCGGTGAACTGATGTTCTCCAATCAGACTGTCCGCTCCATGGATGAAAATCGCAAAGCGGAAACCCTGCTGCCCTATGAGGAATCCCCTCGGGCACAGGCCATCGCCAAAAAGGTCCGCAAGGGGCTGGATGAAAAGGGGAACCCTGTCAGCAAGAACAAGGTCTATCAGATCCGGGATGCCATTGCGGAGCCCATTCTAAAGAAATTTTACGAGGATCCCACTCTCATTGCTTTCGGCGAAGACGTTCGGGACTGGGGCGGTGCTTATGCGGTCTACCGCGGCTTCACGGAAACACTTCCCTATCACCGTCTATTCAACTCTCCCATTAGTGAAGCGGCCATTGTGGGTGCAGCCGTTGGCTATGCCATGAGCGGCGGTCGTGTGGTAGCGGAGATCATGTACGCTGATTTCCTCGGCCGCGCCGGCGATGAACTGTTCAACCAACTGTCCAAGTGGCAGAGTATGAGCGCCGGTGTGCTGCGGATGCCGGTGGTGATTCGAATGAGTGTAGGTTCCAAGTACGGTGCCCAGCACTCTCAGGACTGGTCCGCCCTGTGTGCCCATATCCCCGGCCTGAAGGTAGTCTTCCCCGCTACGCCTTATGACGCCAAGGGTATGATGCAGTCAGCACTGAACGGCACCGACCCTGTCATCTTTTTGGAAAGCCAGCGGATCTATGACATGGGCGAACGTTTCCACCCAGAGGGCGTTCCCGAGGAGGAATACGAAATCACGCTGGGTGAGCCGGACGTAAAACGCTGCGGCACGGACGTCACCATCCTCTCCATTGGAGCAACACTGTATCGCGCCATAGAGGCCGCCGATATTCTCCAGAATCAGTATGGCGTTTCCGCCGAGGTCATCGATGCCCGTTCCCTGGTCCCCTTCCAGTATGAAAAGGTCATCGAATCCGTGAAGAAAACAGGCCGCATCGTCGTCACCGGCGACGCCTGTGAACGCAATTCTTTCATGCGCAATCTGGCATCCAACATCACGGAGCTTGCTTTCGATTATCTGGATGCGCCCCCGGTCGTCGTGGGTGCGAAGAACTGGATCACCCCCGCCCACGAACTTGAGGAGTGCTTCTTCCCCCAGCCCTCCTGGATCGTGGATGCCATCCATGAGCGGATCCTGCCGCTTCCCGGCCATGTCTGCAGCCACAACTGCACGGAACTGGAGCAGCTGCGCGAAAACAAGTACGGCATCTGATTTTCTTCCCCAAATTCAAACCATTTTTCTCTTCCTTTCATATAGCGATGGGAAGCAGTACCCATTACGGTACTGCTTCCCATCGCTTATAACGAAACCCGCCAGATAGACTCTGGCGGGTTCCGCGGCTTTACCAGTATTATCTGTATTTGTGCGCAAACAGCTCCTTCATGATCGCACTGCGCTCCTCTGGGGTCAATCCATCGTTGACGCTGAATACACGGACATTGTGCGCCTCTGCCTCTCTCACAAATTCAGGCGTGAGCATACTGTCCCCCACCAGTACATCTACATCGTCCAGCGATGCAAAGGTGAAGGGATGGCTCCGTCCGATCTTTCCACAATCCATCAGCATCATTGTGCAGGCTGCTTTCCGAATCACCCGCTGCTTCAGCTGTGCCTCCTGTAATGAACCGCTTGTAAAACCACCATTAAAGGAATAGCCGGAGGCAGCCATGATCGCCACATCAATGTTCATGCCATCCAGCATCTGCTCAGCCTGCGGTCCGGAGCATGAAAGCGTCACGCCGCTGACCTGTCCCCCTAAAAGTGTAATATTGTAGCGATTCTTCTGTGCCAGCTCTGCCGCTGTGTTGGCCGCGCTGGTGACCACTGTATAGCTGCCCTCATGCAGAAAATAGGTCAGCGTCAGAATTGTGGACCCCGCGTCCAAATAATATGCATGGCCCGGATATACCAGATCTGCGGCAATCCTGGCAATGTCTTCTTTTGCAGAGACATTCTGCTTTGCGCGGCAGGTAAAATTCGCTTCTTGTCCGGCCATGGGGCTCTGGGCAGCAATCGCACCGCCGCGGACGCGGATGATCCGTCCTTCCTGCTCCAGCTTGGTCAAATCCCTCCAGAGCGTCATCATGGAACAGTCCCCGATCAAAGACTGCAGCGCCGTATTTTTTGCCTCACCATGCTCCGTAATATAGGTAAGGATTGACATTTGTCGTTCATTTAACATGAATAAACCTCAACTTTAAAGAATCATTTCCCCGTATATCGAATCTCAAGAGGATGCGTCCCTATAAATGCCAGCAGCGTTTTCAGATCCCGAATGCCCGTATTGGCACCGACACATTGAATAACGTGCGCGGAAGCAGCGGCCCCCAGGCGAACACAGTCCTCCATGGACCCGTTCCGCAAGACGCCGCTGAGAAAGCCTGCCACAAACGCGTCTCCCGCACCGGTAGTCTCCACTACCGGAACATCGTAGCAGCCGCAGTAAAAGGACAGCTGCGCCGTTTTGCAGAAGCAGCCCCGGCTTCCCAGCTTGATTACCACACATTTCACGCCGCCCTTCAGGAAGAAATCCGCCATGGCTTCCACATCTTCCGTGCCCGCCAACAGCATCGCCTGCTCCTCACTGGGAAGAAAATAATCCAAGTAAGGATAACATGGGGATAATATTTCATTCCACCGTCCTGTTGGGTCTTTAGTCACATCCATGGACGTAATCACACCGATTTCCTGCGCCATTTTCAACAGCGAAGCGGCCCCGTTGGCTCCGTCAAAGTTGGGCAGATGGAAGGTGCTGCTTAGTTGGAGAATTTTGCACTGCCGCAATAGGGAGAGATCCACATCCGCCGAAGTAAACTCCCTTGAAACACCGGGAAAGTAATAGAATGCCCGGTTTCCCTCCTCGTCAATGAGGATATTCATTTTACCATGTGGAGTCTCTGACCGGATTGTGTGGCTCATATCAACTCCCGCCCTAGTGCAGATATCCATAATATAATTCCCGCACACATCCGACCCAATGCGGCCCACATAGGTTACGGAGTTCCCAATCACTGCCAGATCTACAGAATTGTTCAGCGCATCACCGCCGGTCTTCAGCAAAATCTCCTGTACATTGGTACTATCGTTGTTAAAAAAGGTGTTAGATACGGGGTGGGTGATAATATCTACTAGAGTTTCTCCAATACACAAAACGTCCATATTTCATGCACTCCTAACGCTAGTTTAATACTGATTCCTTCAAACTTTTTCAAACATTTCTCGGATATTCTCATGTCAAAAGGCACAAATCATCCTTGCTGACGCATAAATCCGCTTTTCCAAAAAAGAACGCCCCACAGTCCTTTCAAAACAGTAACGGTGGCAACGCCCACAACTGTCAATAGTCATACAATTATGGCTAATTATAACATTTTAATGTTAATTAGTCAACATTCACCACCTGTTTTGTTAATTTTGTTAGCGTTCGTCAGGAAAACTGTTAGTGTCGGGAATTCGTGCCCCCGTTTTTTGTCGGGAGCAACGAACCGCTTTTTGTCGCAAAACCGGAAGCTAATCGATAGAATTTCATAGTACCAACAACCCAAAATAGCAAATAAGTATTATTATTTTTGCCGGTCAGCCAGCAGCTCAACGGCCTTTACTTTGCCAGTCGTATAGAAACTGTATCCAGCTTTTTCCTGCGGAAGCTCTCGCCCCGCAGTTTGAATCGCAGCCTCATCAATGATGCGGTCCAGCGCACACAGAAGAGTATTGACGAATGGCTTCTGCACCCTTTGAAAGAAACGGAAGATAGGGACTTATTGGAAATCGTGGAGTCCCGGTACAAGCGAAACTCCACGATCTTCTGTTCCCAGTTTGACATTCCGGGCTGGCCGTAAAAGTTGTCTGACCCGCTGCTGGCTGATGCCATCTGCGACCGAATCGTCCACGATGCCTACGCCATAATCATTGGCGGAAAAGAATCCATGCGTAAGCGGAAGGGTCTGCAAGACATCTGACTCCGGCCATATTTAATGTGCACTGAATAATAGAAAAAGCCTTGTAGCTGATTCATTCTGAAGCCAGTGAAATGAAATAACCGCCCAATCAGCGCAAAAAGTCTTCGCTGTCAGAGTGACATGGAGCAAGGCAGAAATCGTCCTATAGAATCATAATTGCTAACATCATTGAAAGTCCCTGCCGCCTATGGCGGCATTGACGCAAGCATAGCGTTTGTATGACAAACGCGCTTGCTGGGGTAAACCCCAGTCCCCCATGCCGCCTGCGGGCGGAAACCTTTCGGCAGCATTGCCGGAAAGTAGCATATAAAATCGGGTTCGGCCATATTGCCAAACCCGATTGCAACGAGGTCTATAGAGATTGAATTTCCTGCAATATGACTGGAAATCTGCTCGCAAAGACAAAGTCGATATGAGGAAGGATTGACAGAATTGTCATTCCTTCCTTACCTGTTTCTATCGCTCAAAAGCGCTTCAGACAACATTGTCAAAAGCGGTAGACGCTGAAAACCGGGTTCGGTGAATTCACCGAACCCGGTCAGACTTTTTGACAAGGTTGTCTGAAAGTAAGGGTTGGCAATCTTGCCAACCCTTACTTTACCAGATCGTCTCCCGCACCGCTCGAATCAGCGTCACCACCCATGACAGCGCCGCAAGACCCACCAGCACAAGGAAAATGCCGTCCGCCAGAGCGGTATGGGCCAGATACCACGGGCGGAATACCGTGATGACCAGTGCACCGTACAGCAGCGGCGCAGACAACCGTAGCACCTGTGCCAGACGGACGATCCCGTCCAGCAGCGCCAGCCCCAATGATAAAACAGCATACATCATGTTCCGAGCCTCCTTCTTCGATTTGCGGTATGTTACCATCGGCAGACAGACTTTACAACAGCCTGTCTGCCAATTTTTTTCACCTTGGGTGTCAATAAGACACCCAAGGTTGGACGGCGAGGGTGTCTATTGCACACCCTTGACCTTAAATCTTTTACAGGAGCTTTTGATTCCGGGGTATTCATCACGCTGTTTTTTCGGGAGGGGTAGTGAGGGGGCATCTGAAAAAACAGAAAACCGCTCTCGGCAACATTGCCGGAAGCGGTTTAGAAGTTCAAAGCCGTTGGTAAACACTCACCCGTTCGCCCCGTGCCGCCCCGTGCGGCGTTCTTCCGTAATGGGCAGTGTCCTTGCCCATCCCCTCCGGCAGAGGCCCCAC
This sequence comes from Dysosmobacter welbionis, assembly GCF_005121165.3. Taxonomy (NCBI): domain Bacteria; kingdom Bacillati; phylum Bacillota; class Clostridia; order Eubacteriales; family Oscillospiraceae; genus Dysosmobacter; species Dysosmobacter welbionis. The sequence continues at coordinate 165,715 of NZ_CP034413.3, forward strand.
AGGCGGCGTGTGGGCAAACTTAGTAAACAATAGAAAAAGGAGAGCCTATGGAGCAAAAAGCCAATATCACCATCAATAAGGAGCATATCACCGTGGAGCGGACGCAGACAGCCTGCGGGCGGGAGATTCAAGTCATCTCCGTGTTTCCCCGGCATGGCAGCGAAACCGTGGAGGACAAGCTGAAAGCCCTGGCAGAACTGGACTTTCAGCAGGGAAAGCTGTGTGCGTAAAGTGCTGGACAATTCAAACCGTTCGGGGTATTGTGGTGTCGCAATGCTCTGAACGGTTTGACAAAGAAAAGGAGGACTGTATGAATCAGTCAAACCAAATCAGGAAAACCGCTCTTTACTGCCGTCTCAGCCAGGACGATGGGATAGAGGGCGATTCGAACTCGATCCAGAATCAAAAAGCCATTTTACAGAAGTTCGCGGAAGATCACCATTTCCCCAGCCCCTGCTTCTATGTGGATGACGGTTTTTCGGGAGGAACCTTCCAAAGACCGGCGTTCCAGAAGATGATCTCAGACATGGAAAACGGCGAGATTGGGATCATTGTGACCAAGGATCTCAGTCGCCTCGGTAGAAATCAGCTTCACACGGGACTCTACATCGAGGAACGCTTCCCCATGTTCGGCGTCCGCTACATTGCCATCAATGACAATGTGGACACCGACAGCAGCGAGAGCAACGACCTCATGCCGTTCAAGAATTTGTTCAACGAGTGGTTTATTCGGGACACCAGCCGGAAGATCCGTGCGGTGCTGAAGGCCAAAGCGGAACGGGGCGAACGGCTGGGGACCAGAGCGCCTTACGGCTACCGAAAGGACCCAGGCACAAAAAAACTAATCGTGGATGATGAGGCGGCAGCTATTGTCCGCAGGATCTTTGCCATGTGCGCCAGCGGCAGTGGCCCCAGCCAAATTGCCCGCATTCTCAAGAAAGAGCAGATCCTGACGCCCACCATGTACGCCTACACCAGGTACGGCATCACGCACACCTGTCTGGATACAGCACATCCGTATAACTGGTCTGACAGCGCCATTGCCAATCTTCTGGAGAACGAGATCTATCTGGGCAATACCATCAACATGAAGCACAGCAGCAGATCCTACAAGGACAAGCGAAGGGTCGAACATCCAAGAGAGGAATGCCTGGTCTTTGAGAACACCCATCCCGCCATCATTACGCGGGAGGTCTGGGACGTGGTACAGAGAGTCCGTAAGAACAAGCGCCGTCTGACAAAGATGGAAGAACAAAACAAGTATTCCGGTCTTGTGTTCTGTGCTGACTGCGGCTCCAACATGGTGCTGCACCGGGCACATACCATGTCCGCCAGCTACAATCACTTTACCTGCCGCACCTACAAGAAAGATGGCGAAGCCTGTACGGGCCACTACATCCGGGAGTGCGTTCTGGATGAGGTGGTGCTGGAGGACTTACGGAGAGTAACGGCCATGGCACGGGAACATCCGGAAAAGTTTGCCGCCTATATCGGCAGCAGGCAGTCCACCGAACTTCAGCGGGAGATCCGCAGGCAGGAGAAAGAACTGGCCGCCATGCGGAAGCGGAAAGCTGAACTGGACACCATCTTCAAGAAGCTGTATGAGGATAGCGTGCTGGGCCGTATCACCACAGAGCAGTTCCAGATGCTTTCCGGCAGCTATACGGAAGAGCAGAATCAAATCGCCGCAGGTATCCCGCAGAAAGAGATGGACATCCAACGCCTGCGAGAAACGGTGAGCGGGACGGACGGTTTCCTCGATAGGGCAAAGCGGTACACGGACATTGCGGAGCTGACGCTGGAACTGCTGCGGCTGTTTATTGAGAAGATCGTGGTTCACGAGAAAGAGGTAAAGTGGTCTAAGCACGCACCGCAGACCGTGGAGATCTACTACAACGGCATTGGCTATGTCGGCAGTGGTCGGCAGGATGTGGAAGAAGCACCGGAAGCGCCGGAACCCCAGCAAACCCAGGACACAGAGAAGCCCCGGCAGGCATCGTAAACACGATGACCTGCCGGGGTATCCCAGGAATCACTTGTTACCCCTGTGAGGGGAGAGCGAATGCCTCCGCGGGTTTTTCCTTTCCTCAGAAGAGGGCCAGGAGCTCTTCCAGGGCAGCTTTCGCGTCCGCTCCGCTGTCCCTGCCCGGAGATACGGCATCGAGGGTATAAAGCCCGTTCTTCAAAACAAAATAGGCGTCTGCACTAGAAAAGTCATTGTAGTAATCGCTTTCCGGGGTCTCGGATACCACCAATGTATAAGGAATACCCTCACCAGTCACACCGGAGGTAATTTCAAATTCCGCTTCCCCGTTCCAGCTGCCCCCTGTCCCGGGCTCCATGCCGCTTCCCTCCGGATAAAGCGAAACTGTCATTTGAATGCGGATCGGCCCCATGAGATAGCCGGTATCTATTGTCACGTGCTGCAGCTCGCCTTTAATATTTCCTTGCAAAGCAACCGCGCAATGGCGTTGGCTCTCTTCATTCAGGGTCTCCGCATCCTGCGCGATGGCGAAGTAGTTGGCTGTCTCCAGCAGGCTGGACTTCTCCAAGGGATTGTTCAGAGGGAACCCGATAAACTCCTCACAGTCTGCCCAGCGGTCAAAGGTGCGAAGCCAATATCCTGGACTGGAATTCAAATAGAGATCCTGCTCTTCCATTTTCTGTGAAACATCCTCCATAGCAGACGCGACCTCATCCGAAAAGCTCTCCAAAGGGATCACGGGAATCTCTCCGTTTACCCGATAGCTGGAACTTTCCTGTCCCACCAGAACATCTTCCACCCGGACATTCCAAAAATCCATGGACACCGCCGTCGCTGCCAGCAGCACCGCTACGATGGCCGCTAGGATCAGCACCCGCTTCCCCAGCCGCCGTTTTCCGGGCCGGTCCAGGGTGCCCCCCTGGCGGATCTGTTCCTCCAGCCCGTCCATAGCCGACTCATAGGCTGCGGGCAGGGCCCAGTCCTCCCGCTTTGCCATTGCCCGCAGGCGGGCGTCCAGCTCATCCATAGTCTCCCTCCTTCAAGATGCTCCGCAGCTTCTCACGTGCCCGGCTCAGCCGGACCCGCACCGCCCCCGGGGACGTCCCCACGATCCGGGCGATCTCCTCTGTGGGCAGGTCCTCATAGTAGAACAGCACCACCGCCTCCCGCTGGTCTCGTGGCAAGGTCTGCACCGCCTGCCAAAGGGTATCGTCCCCCGTCTCCCGGCCCGGTATTGCCGGTTCCGTGGGCAGATCATCCAAAGAGACTGTCCGGCCTCGCCGTTGGCAGAGACGCCGGGCCTCATTGGCGGTGATCTTCAGCAGCCACCGGGGCAGCTTCTCCTTTTCCCGCAGCTGAGGATACCGCTCATAGGCCCGGCAGACTGCCTCTGCCACCGCCTCCTGGGCATCGCTGCTGTTCCGGGTGATACTGAAAGCCAGACGGTACAGGCTGGTCCGGCTGTGATGCAGCACTTGGCAGAACCGCTCCCGCTCTTGCTCCGGCAGCGTCATGTCCTTCCCCCCCCTTCTCCTGTTCTGCCTGTATGACCCAGCAGCGTGGCAAAATGTTACGGTGTACTCGCAAAAAAGCCGCCTCGCAATGAGGCGGCTCATATTCGCTTCACAGCGGGACGCCGAGGCCCAGCCACAGGACGTTCCGGACCACGCAGTTGGCCAGGAACAGCCCCACTAGGACCATCGGCCAGCGGCGGTCATAGCGCAGGACCCAGCCCCGCTTTCCCCGCAGCCGCCACGCGGTTTGAGAAAACAGATAGATCGCTGCCAGGGCCAGCGTGATCACCACCGGCGTGTGGTACCAGAGAGCCGCGCCCACCCGTCCCTGGGCTAGGGCCATCAGCGCCCGTGTCCCTCCGCAGCCCGGGCAGTAGACATGCCAGTGCTCCCAGACCCAGCAGCGGCTGACAGTGGGTGCCCCCAGCGCAAAGCGCCATAGCAGATATAGCAACACCAGAACCGCCAGGGTGATCCAGGCGGTCGGATAGGCCTCCCGGTCTGTCATAGAACCTCTCTGCATAAAATTTCCTCCCTGTAAACAGCAAAAAGGCCGCGCAGCGCGCGGCCCTTTCTCCTTTACTTCAGCAACCGGATCTGTCCCAGCAGAGGAACTGCCTTCTCCTCTCCATTGACAGCGGAGATGAAGCCCATCACCGCGCAGATGAAGCAAAAAATGCCCCACAGCCAGCCGATACATGGAATGAAGCTCAGCAGCCCCGCCAGCCAGATCACCAGCGCTTGATTCAGATGGAATTTCGCGCCCTCCCGGTCGCCCAGTACAAAGGCAATCACCAGACCGATCCAGGTAATATAAGCGACAATACCCGTCGTTTTTGCATCCATAAAAACACCTCTCTTTGGTTCAGTGGGGTTGTCCATAGTGTACCACGGTTTTGGAAAGAATACAAGCCCGCGTCAGGACTCCTCCGGCAGAAGCGGGCTGTACATCATGATGGCGTCATTTGCAAAGAGGAATTCCTCTTCCAGCAGGCCCCCCTCCAGGTCATAGATGCGGCGGTACAGCTCGTTATGCCGCACATATCCGCCCCAGGATGCCTGGTCCATCCGGTGGTTCCTCTCTACGATCTCATAGCGGCAGACCGGAGGTGCCGGGGCCCGCCACTCTCCCTTCAGAACCTGCTTTCCCACCTGGACACAGAGCTGGAAGGGCTGTTCCGTGTCGTTGCGGATCATCAGATCCCGGTGGGGATAGGCGCAGGTGGCGCCGCTGCCGAAGGGCTGGGTCCGGTTGGTATCCGGAAAGACATCGTGAGAGTGACGGTACCGCTCCACTACCGTCAGCGGCGTGTGGAGAGTCATCCAGAAAATCAGATTGGAGAGCTGGCACAGCCCGCCTCCCACATCGCTGCCGATCCGGCCTAGAAACAGCACCATCCCGTCTCGATAGCCCTTCCGGCGGGTGGGCTTTCCGATCAGCCGCCAATAGCTGAAGGTCTCGCCGGGATACAGGACAATCCCATCCAGCCGGGCCACTGCAAGCCGGAGATTAGCCACCTTGTTTTCCTGGAGTTCCTGATCCTCCCCTCGCAGATGGCGGTACAAGGGTGTGGCGTGTGAAATCAGCATATACGGCAGGCGCTCCGTCTGACGCTGTTTGGCCCAGTGAAACCGGGGCGACATCCACAGAAGACGGCGCCGTCCGCCGTAATAGAGTTTTCCCAGACGCAAACGCAGCCAGCTGCGGTGAATGGGCGGCCAGAGCTGTCGATTATTGGGATCTACCATGGGACCTCCTCCCTATTTCCCAGACCGTTCGCAAATAAAGACGAAATCAGAACCTAAAACGATTTTAAAGTGTTCGGTCCCATAAATCCTCACAAAACTGTTACAAACAATAACAAAAAAGAGACAGTCAATTGACTGTCTCTCAGTGTTGGCGCTACCTATCTTCCCGGGCCGTCACCAGCCAAGTATTGTCAGCAGGAACGAGCTTAACTGCCGTGTTCGGAATGGGAACGGGTGGACCCTCGCCCTAATCAGCACCAACTCTATGTCATCCGGTCTTGCCGGAGAACAAACTGTATTATATTGTATTTCGCTTCCCTTGTCAAGAACTTTCGCCCTTGAAAAGTCTGGTGACCCGTACCGGATTCGAACCGATGTTAACGGCGTGAGAGGCCGCTGTCTTAACCACTTGACCAACGGGCCATGGTGCACCTTCACGGACTCGAACCGGGGACCCACTGATTAAGAGTCAGTTGCTCTACCAACTGAGCTAAAGGTGCAAATCCCTTGAGCATGCTTCCCTGCACCCTCAAAACCGAACAATGTGACGCTGCTTTCAGGCTCGCCTGCTTTCTCGTAGGTCAAGCCCTCGGGCTATTAGTACCGGTCAGCTCCATACATTACTGCACTTCCACCTCCGGCCTATCTACCAGGTAGTCTTCCTGGGCCCTTACCCTCTTTCGAGGTGAGAGATCTCATCTTAGGGGGAGTTTCACGCTTAGATGCTTTCAGCGTTTATCTCGTCCGTACTTAGCTACCCAGCTATGCCCTTGGCAGGACAACTGGTGCACCAGAGGTACGTCCATCCCGGTCCTCTCGTACTAAGGACAGCTCCCTTCAAATCTCTTCCGCCCGCAACAGATAGGGACCGAACTGTCTCACGACGTTCTGAACCCAGCTCGCGTGCCACTTTAATCGGCGAACAGCCGAACCCTTGGGACCGAATTCAGCCCCAGGATGTGACGAGCCGACATCGAGGTGCCAAACCTCCCCGTCGCTGTGGACGCTTGGGGGAGATCAGCCTGTTATCCCCAGGGTAGCTTTTATCCGTTGAGCGATGGCATTTCCACTCACATACCACCGGATCACTAACTCCAACTTTCGTTACTGCTCGACCCGTCGGTCTCGCAGTTAGGCTGGCTTCTACGTTTACACTCACTGCACGATTTCCGTCCGTGCTGAGCCAACCTTTGAGCGCCTCCGTTACTCTTTAGGAGGCGACCGCCCCAGTCAAACTGCCCGCCTAACAGTGTCCCCCGACCGGATTCACGGCCGCAGGTTAGAAATTCAGCAATCCAAGAGTGGTATCCCACCGGCGGCTCCACAAGAGCTGACGCCCCTGCTTCCAAGCCTCCCACCTATCCTGTACATGGGTTACCGAATTCCAGTATTAAGCTGCAGTAAAGCTCCATGGGGTCTTTCCGTCTAGTTGCGGGTAACTGGTATCTTCACCAGTACTACAATTTCGCCGGGCGGGCTGTTGAGACAGTGCCCAAATCATTACGCCTTTCGTGCGGGTCAGAACTTACCTGACAAGGAATTTCGCTACCTTAGGACCGTTATAGTTACGGCCGCCGTTTACCGGGGCTTCAATTCAATGCTTCGCTTGCGCTGACATCTCCTCTTAACCTTCCGGCACCGGGCAGGCGTCAGCCCATATACGTCATCTTTCGATTTAGCATAGACCTGTGTTTTTGGTAAACAGTTGCTTGGGCCTTTTCACTGCGGCCTCTTGCGAGGCTCCCCTTATTCCGAAGTTACGGGGTCAACTTGCCGAGTTCCTTAACAACCCTTCTCCCGTTGGCCTTAGGATTCTCTCCTCATCTACCTGTGTCGGTTTGCGGTACGGGCACCTTAGTATCCATCAGAGCTTTTCTCGCCTCTCAGCATCGCGGACTTCGCTACTATATTTTCGCTCCCTTTCGCCCGGGTCAACCAACGCCCGGGTTCCGCTATCCAAAAGTGTCCCTCTGACTTAAAGTTCGGTGGCTACGGAATTTCTACCGTATGTGCATCGACTACGCCTTTCGGCCTCGCCTTAGCTCCCGGCTTACCTTGGGCGGACGAACCTTCCCCAAGAAACCTTAGATTTTCGGCCATTATGATTCCCACATAATTCTCGCTACTCATTCCGGCATTCTCACTTCCATGCAGTCCACCGCTGCTTCCGCTGCGACTTCACCCCACATGGAACGCTCCCCTACCACTGTCTTACGACAATCCTAAGCTTCGGTTAGATGCTTAGCCCCGTTACATTTTCCGCGCAGAGTCACTCGACCAGTGAGCTATTACGCACTCTTTTAATGAGTGGCTGCTTCTAAGCCAACATCCTGGTTGTTTTCGCAACTCCACATCGTTTTCCACTTAGCATCTATTCGGGACCTTAGCTGTAGGTCTGGGCTGTTTCCCTTTTGACAATGAAACTTATCTCACACTGTCTGACTGCTATGCATCAATTAGCCGGCATTCTTAGTTTGATAGGCGTTGGTAACCTTATCGGCCCCGCTACCATTCAGTGCTTTACCTCCGGTAATCTAACATAACGCTAGCCCTAAAGCTATTTCGGGGAGAACCAGCTATCTCCGAGTTCGATTGGAATTTCACCGCTACCCACAAGTCATCCGCCACCATTGCAACGGGGGTCGGTTCGGTCCTCCATGGGGTTTCACCCCCACTTCAACCTGCTCATGGGTAGGTCACCCGGTTTCGGGTCTATGGCAACGAACTTTACGCCCTATTCAGACTCGCTCTCGCTTCGCCTCCGGCACTGAATGCCTTAAGCTCGCTCGTTACTATAACTCGCCGGACCGTTCTACAAAAAGTACGCCATCACACGTTAACGTGCTTTGACAGCTTGTAAGCACAAGGTTTCAGGTTCTCTTTCACTCCCCTCCCGGGGTCCTTTTCACCTTTCCCTCACGGTACTGCTCCTCTATCGGTCATCAGGTAGTATTTAGGCTTGGAGGGTGGTCCCCCCTGTTTCCCACGGGGTTTCACGTGTCCCGCGGTACTCTGGATTCAGTCGCACGGCCTTCTCTTTCGGATACGGGGCTCTCACCCTCTATGGCGGGCCTTCCCAGACCCTTCTCCTAGATAACTTCCGCTAAATGACTGTCCGCAACCCCGAGGAATAAATCCCTCGGTTTGGCCTCTTCCGCGTTCGCTCGCCACTACTTGCGGAATCTCGGTTGATGTCTCTTCCTCGCCCTACTTAGATGTTTCAGTTCAGGCGGTTCCCTTCCTACGCCTATTTTGTTCAACGCAGGATGACTGGATATTGTCCAGCCGGGTTGCCCCATTCGGATATCCCCGGATCAATGGATATTTGCTCCTCCCCGAGGCTTTTCGCAGCTTGTCACGTCCTTCTTCGGCTCCTGATGCCAAGGCATTCCCCTTGCGCTCTTTCCAGCTTGACCTATCGCCGTTCTCACAGCGACTTGTCAGAGAATTCTTGGTTCTCTTTGAGAATTATGCAGGCTTTACAAAGATCGAAATTGTATGTCACCCTGCATCCTTTCGGATGCTGTTCCACAATCAATTTGTTTCCTCTGTGTCTCCACAGAGAAACCTCTCTGTTGCCTTACTTGCTTTTGTCACATTGTTCAGTTTTCAAGGTGCAGATCGCCGTCCGCAAGCTTTCGCTTGTCTCCGGCACAGCTTCCAACCGCTTTTGCAGTCAGATTTGAAGATCCGATCTTTCGATCAGGTCTTCAAATCCAAAGGCAAATCGCCTGGTGGGCCCGAGTGGGCTCGAACCACCGACCTTACGATTATCAGTCGTACGCTCTAGCCAGCTGAGCTACGGGCCCTCGTCTTGGACGAGGTGACGCTTTATTCTCTTGGTGGAGATAGTCGGGTTCGAACCGGCGACCTCCTGCTTGCAAGGCAGGCGCTCTCCCAGCTGAGCTATATCCCCTTCTATCTCCCGGCGTACGCCCTCTAAATTAAACAACGTAACTCTTTTTCCGCTCCAGCTGACCAGGAATTCCAGGCAGAGCTTGCTCTGCCCAGGTCTCCTTAGAAAGGAGGTGATCCAGCCGCACCTTCCGATACGGCTACCTTGTTACGACTTCACCCCAATTATCGAACCCACCTTCGGCCGCGCCCTCCTTGCGGTTAGGCTACGGACTTCGGGTGTTCCCGACTCTCATGGTGTGACGGGCGGTGTGTACAAGGCCCGGGAACGTATTCACCGCGGCATGCTGATCCGCGATTACTAGCGATTCCGACTTCACGCAGGCGGGTTGCAGCCTGCGATCCGAACTGGGACGGCTTTTGGGGGTTTGCTCTGCCTCGCGGCTTTGCCTCCCTCTGTTGACCGCCATTGTATTACGTGTGTAGCCCAGGACATAAGGGGCATGATGATTTGACGTCGTCCCCACCTTCCTCCGTTTTGTCAACGGCAGTCTCGCTAGAGTGCTCTTGCGTAGCAACTAACAATAGGGGTTGCGCTCGTTGCGGGACTTAACCCAACATCTCACGACACGAGCTGACGACAACCATGCACCACCTGTCTCTACTTTCCCCGAAGGGCACCTGATGTATCTCTACTTCGTTAGTAGGATGTCAAGCCCTGGTAAGGTTCTTCGCGTTGCTTCGAATTAAACCACATAATCCACCGCTTGTGCGGGCCCCCGTCAATTCCTTTGAGTTTCAACCTTGCGATCGTACTCCCCAGGTGGGATACTTATTGTGTTAACTGCGGCACGCAGGGGGTCAGTCCCCGCACACCTAGTATCCATCGTTTACAGCGTGGACTACCAGGGTATCTAATCCTGTTTGCTCCCCACGCTTTCGCGCCTCACCGTCAGTTGCCGTCCAGTTATCCGCCTTCGCCACTGGTGTTCTTCCTTATATCTACGCATTTCACCGCTACACAAGGAATTCCGATAACCTCTCCGGTACTCAAGACCTACAGTTTCAAATGCAGTTTGGAGGTTAAGCCTCCAGATTTCACATCTGACTTGCCGGCCCGGCTGCACGCCCTTTACACCCAGTAAATCCGGACAACGCTTGCCACCTACGTATTACCGCGGCTGCTGGCACGTAGTTAGCCGTGGCTTATTCGTCAGGTACCGTCTTCTACTCTTCCCTGACAAAAGAAGTTTACAACCCGAAAGCCTTCTTCCTTCACGCGGCGTTGCTGGGTCAGACTTGCGTCCATTGCCCAATATTCCCCACTGCTGCCTCCCGTAGGAGTCTGGGCCGTATCTCAGTCCCAATGTGGCCGGTCAACCTCTCAGTCCGGCTACTGATCGTCGCCATGGTGGGCCGTTACCCCACCATCTAGCTAATCAGACGCGAGGCCATCTTCCAGCGATAAAATCTTTGACATGCCCGGGATGCCCCGGTCATGCGTCATGCGGTATTAGCAGTCGTTTCCAACTGTTGTCCCCCTCTGGAAGGCAGGTTCCTCACGCGTTACTCACCAGTCCGCCACTAAGCATTCCTATCATTTGGCCGAAACCTCAGTCAAGGGTGCTCCGTTCGACTTGCATGTGTTAAGCACGCCGCCAGCGTTCGTCCTGAGCCAGGATCAAACTCTCTATAAAATGGTATCTAAACGAACCGTAGTCCGTTCAAACCTTCATAGAGCTATTTGTCATAGCTTCATTTCTCCATCCCACCGGTAATTGACTCAACCCAGTGAGACGGCTTTGTCCTTTGGCAAACTCATCTAAATGAGCTCGCCTTCTGGTGCTTCCTTTTCGTTACGTTGTTTAATTTACAAGGTGCACGCCGTTCCCGGCGGTGAGATTTACTTTACCACAAAGTTCTTACTTTGTCAACACATTTTTTCAAGTTTTTTCTTGAAGCTCTGCGTTTTGGTGTTTCACTCTCACGCCCGACAGCTTAGTTAGAATACCAGAGCTTGCCAGAAAAGTCAACCCTCTTCTTCTGCTTTTGTTCATTTTTTTCTCTTGTTTTCCGGATTCACCTTCTTTTTCGTGCTTAATAAGTACTCAAACTGATGAGACTCCTTCTATCATAAGTTATACTTATTGTTAATATTGATTTAACACGCTTCTTTTGTCGATTTTATCCAGTTTAAATAAAGCTGCGAAAAAGAGACGCGGGTTTGATTCCCGCGTCTCTTCCCTCATCGCAGCAGCAGCGGCTGTATCTGTTCGCCTCGCAGAGCGGCTTCCACCGTCTCCGGGATTTTGGAGAAGTCCGCCACCAGGGAACTGGGTTTCGCCCGGGCGTTGTCCTGCCCGAAGGGAACGAAATAGTAGTTCTTCCGCACCAGCAGTTCCCCGATATTCCGGGCGCCAGCCGCCAGGCCGTCGTTGCTGGCCATGGCAATCACCACCGGCCTCCCGTTCCGCAGATGGGCCTTGGCCGCCATCGTAACCGCCGTATCCGTGATGCCCGCCGCCAGCTTGGCTATGGTATTCCCCGTAGCCGGGGCGATCACCAGAACATCCAGCAGCCCCTTGGGACCGATGGGCTCCACAGACGGGATGTCACAAAGCACCTCATGCCCTGTCAAATCCTCCAACCGCTCCATCAGGTCATCAGAGGTCCCGAAGCGGGTATCCGTGAAGGCGGAGATCTCCGACGCGATAGGGATGACTGTCTCATACAGCTGCACCAGCTTCTCCAGCTCCGCCAGCACCTTTTCATGGGTGCAGAAGGAGCCGCACATCGCAAATCCGACCCGTTCTTTTCTCACACAGGGTCACCTCGTTCTTTTAAAATGTAGTCGACTGCGTCCCGGATAGCCACCGCCGCTGCGGCAGGCACCATCCGCCCCGGCAGGGAGCGGGCCCATACGTGGGGCAGTCCCAGCTCCTCTGCAGCAGCTAGGTCGATGCCCTGGACGGAGGCCAGCTCCACACACAGGCAGCCCTTCGGCAGCTGCGCCAGCAGCAGGTGGCCCAGGACGGGCGAGGGGACCGTGTTGAACACGGCGCCGAAGTCACACAGCGCACCATCGAGGCGTCCGGTCTCCAGCGCCTGCCAGCCATAGGCACGGATCCAAGCCAGGTCCGCCGGTTTTCTGGCAGTGACTGTAACATGGGCGCCCAGCCCATGAAGCCGATAGGCCAGCAGCTTTCCGATCCGCCCGAAGCCCAGCACCAAACACTCCATCCCCAGGAGCGTCCGGTCCAGATGCTCCATAGCGATCTGGAGGGCCGACTCCGCCGTGGCCGCCGCGTTGGCAACGGTCAGCTCTTCCCGCTGGAAGTAGTCCACCAGCGTCAGCCCGCAGTTCTCAGCCTCTATCTGCTGGGCGGGACGAACCTGCCCTGCCAGCAACAGCTGGCCGGGACTGAAACGGCGGAACAGCGCACTGGTGGGCAGATCCTCCGTCTCACTGTTTAGTATCCCGTCCTCCCGGCAGAGCGGCAGCGGAAGGATCACCACGTCCGCCGCCGCTGCCTGCGCAGGCAGATCCGGGCATCCGGCCACTCCGCTGGTCCAGACCGTGCGCCCTTCCTCCGCCAGCAGCCGTGCAAGCTCTGCCTGCCGCCGATCTCCGCCGATCACGCCAAAGGTCTTGTTCATCCGGCATTCCCCCTCAAGCCATGGTATGCACGGCGGGGGCGGCGGTGATTGCCTTTCCTGTTTGGATGTGATACGATACATGTGGTCAAACTCTCCCGAAAGGAGTTCTCACCATGAAATTTCCCTATCTGCTCTTTGACGCGGATGACACCCTGTTCGACTTTCCAAAAGCCGCGGCCCGTGCCTTTTCCGCCATGTGCCGGAGCAACGGCGTTCCGGATACGCTGGATACCCGCGCCCTCTACCACCGGATCAACCAGGAGCTGTGGGCAGCCTTTGACCGGGGAGAGGTCTCCAAGGACTATGTGACGTTGGAGCGTTTTGTGCGCTTTTTTCAGGCGTTGAAGCTGCCGCGGGACCCAGACAAGTGCAACCGGGATTACCTCACTGCCCTGGGTGCCGGGGTCTATCCCCTGCCTCATGCGGAGGCGGTCTGCCGGGAACTGGTCCGCCGGGGGCACAAGCTGTACATCGTCACCAACGCTGTGGCCTCCGTCCAGCGCAGCCGCCTGCAGGGCAGTGTGTTCGCAGATCTCATCACGGACGCCTTTATTTCCGAGGACGCCGGAGCCTCCAAGCCGGACCCGGCTTATTATGCCTATGTCCGCTCCCGCATACCCGGCCTGACGCCGGAGAACGGTCTCGTGATCGGAGACTCCCTCTCCACAGACATCCGGGGCGCCAACAATGCCGGACTTCCCTGCTGCTGGTACAATCCTGCTGGAAAGGCCCGGCCGGAGGACCTGCGGATCGACTATGAGATCCGGGACCTGCGGGAGCTGCTGGATATTGTCTGAGAGTACGCTTTCCTGTTTGAATCTGAAAAATCCCGGTGAGTGCCCTCCAAGACGCCTCACCGGGATCATTTCATCTTCAAAACTGAGAGCCGCGATCAGAAACAATAAGAGACCGGATCCCTCCGGTCTCTTACCCTTTCTCTCTGCGCAGGAACGCGCATGGCCGGGTGCCCCCCCTCACAGCCACGCCGTCTCCAGCAGTTCATCCTTCTTGGCCCGGGTCATCAGCTCTGCTACCACGCCCCGGATCTGCTTGCCCTGATAGAGGACTTCGTAGGCACAGCGGCTGATGGGCATTTCCACGCCTACCCGCTCACTGAGCTGGTGAATGCTCTCCGCGGCGAAGTATCCCTCCACCACGGCGCCTACTTCCTCCATGGCCTCCCGGGGCGTTTTGCCTTGGCCAATGAGGATGCCCGCCCGGCGATTCCGGGAGTGCATGGAGGTGCAGGTCACGATCAGATCCCCCATACCGGCCAAGCCGCCGAAGGTCTGCCGGGAGCCCCCCAGCTTCTCCCCCAAGCGGGTAATCTCCGCCATAGCCCGGGTCATCAGCAGGGCTTTGGTATTGTCCTGATAGCCCAAGCCGTCGCACACACCGCAGCTGAGGGCAATGACGTTCTTCAGCGCCGCCGCCAACTCCACGCCCACGACGTCGCCGCTGGTGTACACCCGGAAGTAGTCGTTCATGAAGGCGTCCTGCACAAAACGCGCCGCATCCACATCCAAGCAGGCGGCCACGCAGCCGGTGGGCAGGCGGATCCCCACCTCCTCTGCATGGGAAGGGCCAGAAAGAACTGCTACTTTACAGATATTCCCCGTCTCCTCCTGGATCACTTGGCTGAGACGCAGATTTGTGTCCCGCTCAATCCCCTTGGAAACGGACACCACCACAGTCTTCTCCGTGAGATACGGGGCCATTTTTTTTGCTGTCTCCCGCACGGCGAAGGAGGGCGGTGCGCTGACCACCAGGTCGGCGCCCTTCAAGCAGTCCAAATCCCCGGTGATGTGGAGGGATTCCGGCAGATGGACGCCCTGCAAAAGCGGGTTCTCCCGGGTCCGGGCCATCTCCGCCGCCTTGGCGGGGCTGTGGGACCAGAGATAGGTCTCGTGTCCGTTGTCGCACAGGATCTGGCTGAGGGCCGTGCCCCAGCCGCCGGAGCCCAATACAACTGTTTTCATCTGTATTCCTCCCCCTCAAATTAGGAATCCGGAGTTAGAAATCGAGCTGTTCCGCCTATGGCGGAACAATTCCATTTTGTCCGGCTCTGCCGGACCGCACCATGCCGCATTCCTAATTTTTTTTGCGGTGTACGCTGAATTTATTCTCGTTGCCATGGATAAGGCGGACGATGTTGCTCCGGTGCTTCCACAAAATCAAGGCTCCCAGGAGAAACGCCAGGAGCACGATGACCGGATCCGGATAGAAATACCAAGTGGCAAAAGGGAAGCTGGCCCCAGCCCAGACAGATCCCAGAGATACATACTTCGTCAGCAGGAATAAGAGCAGAAATCCCACCCAGACCACCAGGCCGATCCGCCAGTCGATCATCCAGACGATGGTGCCGCCGGA
Organism: Dysosmobacter welbionis; assembly: GCF_005121165.3. Taxonomy (NCBI): domain Bacteria; kingdom Bacillati; phylum Bacillota; class Clostridia; order Eubacteriales; family Oscillospiraceae; genus Dysosmobacter; species Dysosmobacter welbionis. Next base: position 180,844 of record NZ_CP034413.3, read on the forward strand.
GAGGATGCCCTTGCCGCCCTTGAAGTGGAACATGCAGGGGAACATGTGACCCAGCAAACAGAACAGGGCAGCCCAGTATTTGAACAAGACCACATAATAGACCGTCATCTCCGTACTCAGCGGCATATCCGGCATCATCCTGGGATCAAACCCGCCGCCGATGTGAGCCGCGATCAGAACCGCTATTACGGCTTTAAGGACATCACATAAGATTACCACAAAAGTCAGCGGTCCACCAAAGGTACGGTAAAAATTGGTTAATCCTGCATTGCCGCTGCCATGCCTGCGAACATCGTCTCGCAGGATGTATTTAGAAATAATGACCGCCCCATTGAAACAGCCGCAGAAGTAGGCGATCGCAGCCACCAGCCACAGTTCCATCCGGGAAATGAGAAACCATACCACTGTGCCCATCCTCACCCCTCCTTCTCGCCCCGCTGGCGGATGGAGAGGGTGATAGGCGTGCCCTCCAGGCCAAAGGTGTTCCGCAGGCAGTTCTCCAGATACCGCTGGTAGGAGAAGTGGAACAGGCGGCTGTCGTTGCAGAACACCACAAAGTGGGGCGGCCGGATGCCCACCTGGGTCATGTAGTAGATCTTCAACCGGCGGCCCTTGTCGGAGGGGGGCTGAACCCGTGTCTGGGCATCCGCCAGGACGCTGTTCAGCATACCGGTGGTGATCCGGGTGCTGGCCTGGTTGGAGACATAGTCGATCAGCTCGAACAGCCGGTCCACCCGCTGGCCGGTCTTGGCTGAGATGAACAGGATGGGGGCGTAGGTCATGAAGGCCAGGCCGTTGCGGACCTCTTCCCGCATCTTGTCCATGGTCTTGCCGTCCTTTTCGATCAGATCCCACTTGTTGACCACGATGATGCTGGCCTTCCCGGCTTCGTGGGCCAAGCCCGCCACCTTGGTGTCCTGCTCGGTGACGCCTTCGGTGGCGTCGATCAGGATCAGGCACACGTCGCTGCGCTCAATGGCCAGGGTGGCCCGGAGAACGGAGTACTTCTCGATGTCCTCCTCCACCTTGGACTTGCGGCGGATGCCGGCGGTGTCAATGAAGACGAACCTGCCCTGATCGTTTTCAAAGTAGGAGTCGATGGCGTCTCGGGTGGTGCCGGCCACGTTGGAGACGATGACCCGCTCCTCCCCAGGATCTTGTTCACCAGGGAGGACTTGCCTGCGTTGGGCTTGCCGATGACCGCCACTTTAATGGCGTCGTCCTCCTCCTCTTCTTCCTCCTCTGGGGGGAAGTACTGGAGACAGGCGTCCAGCAGGTCGCCGGTGCCGTGGCCATGGACAGCCGAGACAGCGATGGGATCCCCCAGTCCCAGGTTGTAGAACTCATAAAAGTCCGGGTCCGGGACACCGGTGGAGTCCATTTTGTTCACTGCCAGCACGATGGGCTTGCCGCTGCGCAGCAGCATGTTGGCCACCTCCTGGTCAGAGGCGGTGAGGCCCGTGCGGACATCCGTCAGAAAGATGATGACAGTGGCGTTCTCGATGGCGATCTGGGCCTGATCCCGCATGAAGGACAGGATCTGGTCGTCGGTCCGGGGCTCGATACCGCCGGTGTCGATAAGGGTGAAGGACCGGCCGTTCCAGTCCGTCTCCCCATAGATGCGGTCCCGGGTGACGCCCGGGGTGTCCTCCACAATGGAGAGGCGCTTTCCAATGAGTTTGTTGAACAGCATGGACTTGCCCACATTGGGCCGGCCCACGATGGCGACGATGGGTTTCACCGGCGCTCACTTCCCTTCTTTATCAAGCAGACATACATGGTCATATTATACCCAGTGACCGGCGAAATGGCAAGACGTCCTCCGATTTTTACACAGTATGGACGCAGAAAAAGGAGGGAAGATGTTGCTCTTCCCTCCCGATCCACAGGGCACGTCTTATTTCGCCACCACGGACTTGACAACCTTGACCTCGCGGCCGTTGTAAGTACCGCACTCCTGGCACATTCTGTGAGGCAGGTGCAGCGCACCGCATTTCGGGCATTTGACGAGGCCGGGAGCCGCCAGCTTCCAGTGGGAGCTGCGGCGCTTGTCGCGTCTAGCTTTGGATACTTTTCCCTTAGGTACTGCCATTGTGACACCTCCTTGATCTTTCAAAGGCAACGGAGTCGCCCCCGGCCTTATTCATTCGTTCTCTCTGTTCTCTAAAAGCTTTGCCAGGACCGCCAGACGGGGATCCGTCTCCTTCCCGCAGGAGCAGGGGCCGAGGTTCAGGTCGGCACCGCACCGGGGGCACAGTCCTTTGCAATCTTCCGAACACAATGTCTTGGTGTCCATTCCAAGGATGAACGCCGTGCGGGCCAGATCGCCCACATCCACTTCCCCATCCTCCAGCAGGACGATCTCGTCGTTGTCCTCGTTCTGGAGCTCTTCCGCCAATAGGCAGCGAAAGGGAACGGTCTTGTCCTGAAGAAACGCCTTGCCGCACCGGTCGCAGACCGCGTCCAGCGTGGTCCGGGCCGTCAGCTCCAGCTCCAGGAGATCCGCGGTGTTGCTCACCGCGCCCTCCACCTCCACAGGGCGGCTGATGGGATGCCGTCCGGCAAATTCCACGTCGGACAAGTCCAGAGAAAACTGGAACGTCAGGCGCTTGCCAGGGGCATGCAGTATGGGTCTTACATCAAAACGCATAAGCTACCTCGTAATGACACGAATAGTATTATAAGGGATGTGTGCCCGGTTGTCAAACAATTTTTTCATGTTTTTGCCGTTTCCGGGCAAATTTTTTCGTTTCCGGGCAGGCGCTCTGTTCAGCTCTCCTCTTCCCGACGCTTCTGCCAGCCGGTGATGTCGATGCCCAGGATCACATTGCGGAAGCCCTCCTGCAGCCGGGCATAGGTGGTGATGTTGTAGATGTCCTTGGGCCGGCGGGTGTTCCAGCCGTCCCGCAGCCGCTCCGCCAGCTCTTGGCACAGGGGCTCCTCCAGTCCCAGCAGCATGGGGGAAAGATACGTCACCAGCATCTGCTTTTCCCGGGCCTGGACCATGGTCCGGTTCCAGGGGCGCTGGCGTTTCCACCCTGCCTCCAGCAGGTCCAGCAGCTGCTCCGCCAGTACCCGGCGGCCGTCAGGGTCCTCCGCCGTCTCCCGGACGGCCTCCATGTACAGTGGTCCGAATCGCTCCGTGTAGGTCCGGAAGGCGCTGGTGTACTCCCGGCGGGTGAACCGCTCGTTGTAATAGCGCGCCTCCTGCACGGCGGCGCAGAGCTCTTCCAGCTTCATTCCTCGTCCCGTCCCTTCTGGTCCGCTTCGGGTCCGACCTGTTCTGCAGGTGTCGCCGGACGCTTCTGCTCCGGCAGGGCGTCGTCCTGGCTCCAGCTATCCGGGTCGTCCTTGTGAGCCTTGGCGTACTGGTACGCCTTCCACTCCCGCCAAAGCACCATCGCCCCTGCCGCGGCGAACACTGCGCCCGCCGCCGCGTTCAGAGCCACGGTTTCGGCGGTCCCGTCCCAGATGCCCTTCATCAGCTGGTAGGCCAGATACAGCAGGTAGCCCCCTGCCAAGACCCGGAAATAGTTCACCCAGCCCCGCTGTTTGTTTCCGTCATGCTGCGCCATACGTCCAGTTTCTCCTAACCGATTCAAAAAATTCTCTCCCCGCTTTACAAGCGCCCGGCAAACAGGTATGATGGTAGCATCAAATACTTGCCCATCGGAGGATGCCATGCGGGAACTCACCATTGGAAAAAACGACGCCGGACAGCGGCTGGACCGCTTTGTGGCCAAAAGCCTGCCCCTGCTGCCCCCCACCCTGCTGCAGAAATACATCCGCCTCAAGCGGATCAAAGTCAACGGCAGGGGTGCCAAGCGGGACACACGGCTGGAGTCCGGCGATATTTTACAATTATATATCAACGACGAGTTCTTTGACAAGCCCTCTGAGGAAAACATCTTTCTCACCGTGTTCCGTCCCCAGCTGGACATCGTGTACGAAGACGAGAATCTGCTGCTGGTGAACAAGCGGCCGGGGCTGGTGGTCCACGCCGATGAGACGGAGAAGGTCAACACCCTCATCAACCACATTCAGGCCTACCTGTACCAGAAAAAAGAGTGGAATCCCAAATGGGAGAACGCCTTTGCGCCCGCCCTGTGCAACCGGATCGACCGGAACACCGGCGGCATTGTCATTGCCGCCAAGAACGCGGAGACCCTGCGGATCATAAATGAGAAGATCAAAAACCATGAGGTGGAGAAGTCTTATCTCTGCATCACCGTAGGCCGCCCCAAGCCAGTGGAGGGGAAGATTGCGGGCTTTCTTTTAAAAGATGAGGCGAAAAAGCAGGTGGCTTTCTATCGCCGTCCCATTCCCGGCGGAAAGACTGCCGTGACCCTGTACCGGACTCTGGAGACCCGGGGCCCGCTGTCTTTGGTAGAGTGTCGGCTGCTCACCGGCCGGACCCACCAGATCCGGGTGTCCATGGCGGAGATCGGCTGTCCCCTGCTGGGGGACGGCAAGTACGGCCGGGGGGATGTGAACCGCCGCTACGGCGAGACCCGGCAGGCCCTGTATTCCTACCAGCTGGCCTTCCCTTTCCCCACGGACGCCGGGGCGCTGAATTACCTGCGGGGCAGGGTCTTCACCGTGGCGGATGTGCCCTTCCGGGACAAGTATTTTCCCGCGCCGGAAACTCCTTAAAAAATTCCCGTAAAACCCCGGCGAAATCTTTGATTTTGCTTGACTTTTCGCCACACATCGGATATAGTTTGTTATTGCTGAATTTCGACGAGAAAGGTTCCCCCTCAACAGAGAAAAGAGGCGTTTCATTGTAATCAAAATTATTATGAAATGGGGGAGGATACATGTCCAAAGAGTTGATTCGTCTGCGGAACATCCGTATGGCGTTTGACGACGAAGTGGTTCTCAACGATTTAAACCTCTATATCAACGACAAAGAATTCCTCACACTGCTTGGACCCAGCGGCTGCGGCAAGACCACAACGCTGCGTATTATTGGCGGCTTCACGACCCCTGTGTCGGGAGACGTCCTGTTCGACGGTGTGAGGATTAATGACGTTCCGCCCTATCGGCGGCAGATCAACACGGTGTTCCAGAAATACGCCCTGTTTCCCCACATGAATGTGTTTGAGAACGTGGCCTTCGGCCTGCGGATGCAGAAGCGGCCGGACCCGAAGGATCCCTCCGGCAAGCGCCGGGTAAAGATCCCGGAGACGGAGATCCGTCAGCGTGTGCTGGAAATGCTGGAGGTTGTCAGCCTGAAGGGCTTTGAAAACCGCAAGCCGGACGCCCTGTCCGGCGGCCAGCAGCAGCGGGTGGCCATCGCCCGGGCCCTGGTAAACCGGCCCAAGGTGCTGCTGCTGGACGAGCCCCTGGGCGCTCTGGATCTAAAGCTCCGCAAGGACATGCAGCTGGAGCTGAAGAAAATCCAGCAGCAGGTGGGCATCACCTTCATCTACGTCACCCACGACCAGGAGGAGGCCCTGACCATGTCCGACACCATCGTAGTGATGGACAAGGGCTGCATCCAGCAGATCGGCACGCCGGAGGATATCTATAACGAGCCCAAGAACGCCTTTGTGGCGGACTTCATCGGTGAGTCCAACATCATTGACGGCGTCATGGTCCGGGACAAGCTGGTGAAGATGTACGGCCGGGAGTTTCCCTGCCTGGATGGCGGCTTTGCTGAGAACGAGCCGGTGGACGTGGTCATCCGGCCCGAGGACATCGACATCGTCCCCATGGAGCAGGGACAACTGGTGGGGACTGTCACCTCTGTCACCTTCAAGGGGATGCAGTACGACATCATCGTGGATTTCCGGGGCTTCAAATGGCTTATCCAAACCACAGACCATTCCCCCGTGGGCGCCCGGATCGGCATCAAGATCGATCCCGACGGCATCCACATTATGAAAAAGAGTCCGTATTCCGGGATGTTCGGCGATTACTCCTCCTTCTCGGAAGAATATGAGGAGATGAGCGACGCCAACTGGGAGGCGGATGAGGAGGAGAGCGAGGATGAAAAATAAGCTCTCATTGTTCGCCGTTCCCTATGTGGGATGGATGTCCATCTTCGTGGTGGCGCCCATCATCATTATGGTGGTCTATGCCTTCAGCACCGCCGCCGGGGACTTCACGCTGGAGAACTTCGCCCGCATGGGTACCTATACAGCAGTGTTCACCCGCTCGTTTAAGCTGGCCATCATCGCCACACTGATCGCTCTGCTGATCGGATACCCGGTATCCTATATGCTCTCCAAGGAGGGGCCGCAGGTGCAGCGCATCGCTATGGTGCTCATCATGCTGCCCATGTGGATGAATTTTCTGCTGCGGACCTATTCCTGGATGTCCATTCTGGAGAACAACGGACTTTTGAACCAGCTGTTTCAGCAGATCGGCCTGATCGACCTTTACAACCAGATCGCTATGCACTTTGCATCTGATCCCGCCGCGTATGTCCCCATCGATCACTTCCAGATGATCGGTACCCAGGGCGCCGTAGTGCTGGGTATGGTGTACAACTACCTGCCCTTCATGATCCTGCCCATCTACTCCGTGCTGGTAAAGCTGGACCATTCCCTCATTGAAGCGGCCCGGGACCTAGGCGCCAGCAGCGTGCAGGTGTTCCGCAAGGTCATCCTGCCCCTGTCTTTGCCGGGGGTGCTCTCCGGCATCACCATGGTGTTCGTGCCCTCCGTGTCCACCTTCGCCATCTCCCGTCTGCTGGGCGGCGGCACCCAGATGATGCTGGGCGACCTGATCGAACAGCAGTTCCTGGGCGGGGCCTATAATCCCCAGCTCGGGGCGGCTATCGCGCTTGTGATGATGGCCATTGTGGTGGTGTGTATGCTGGTGATGAACCGTTTCGGCGACGGTGAGGAACAGGCGGTGATGCTGTGAAACGGAAGCATCTGCTGGGAAACCGCATCTTCATGGCGTTGGTATTCGTATTCCTGTATGCGCCGATTTTCATTCTCATCATCTTCTCCTTCAATGCCGGCAACAGCAGCGCGGTGTGGAAGGGCTTCTCCCTGCACTGGTATGCGGAGCTGTTCCAGAACCGCCTCATTATGCAGAGTGTCTATACCACGCTGCTGGTATCCGTGCTTTCCACGCTGATTGCCACTGTGGCGGGCACCTTTGCAGCCATTGGCCTGGCCAGTATGCGGCGGCGGTGGCGCACGCCCCTGATGACGGTGAACAACATTCCCGTCATGAATGCGGAGATCGTCACCGGCGTCTCCATGTGTCTGTTGTTCGTGGCCTTTTTCGGCCTGTGGAAGGCCTTTGCCGTCTGGTTCAACCAGGCGCAGGATACCTTCTGGATGGAGGAGAACATCTATCTTGGCTTCGGTACACTGCTGCTGGCCCATGTGACCTTCAACATCCCCCACGTTATCCTGACAGTGATGCCCAAGCTGTGCCAGATGGACAAAAACCTAGTGGACGCGGCCCAAGACCTGGGCTGCACCTGGATGCAGGCCTTCTGGAAGGTCATTATCCCGGAGATCAAGCCCGGCATCATCTCCGGCGCACTGATCGCCTTCACCATGAGCATCGACGATTTCATCATCAGTTACTTCACCGCCGGTTCCGGCGTGTCCACTTTGGCCATGACCATCTATTCCATGACGAAAAAGCGGGTCAGCCCGGAGATCAATGCCATTTCCACGCTGCTCTTCGGCGCTGTGCTGCTGCTGCTCATCATCATCAATGTCCGGGAATCCCGGCAGGAGCGCCTGCGGGAGCGAGCCCGCGCATGACTATCGGTCCCACGGCCTGCGGGTCTTGAGATACGCATTCAAATCAACACTGGAGGAATGATCAATTGAAAAAAATGGTAGCCTTGACTCTCGCCTTACTGATGGCGGCGAGCCTGTTCCTGTCCGGATGCTCCGTGCGCAAGGACACCTCTGACTCGGAAAATTCCGGCAGCAGTAACGGCAGCGGCAGCGGGGACCGTGTGGTCAACGTGTGCAGCTGGGGTGAATATATCGACGAGTCCCTGATCGACCAATTTGAAGAAGAGACCGGCATCAAAGTCAACTACCAGACCGCAGAGAGCAACGAGGTCCTCTATTCCCAGCTGAGCATGGGCGGCGTGGACTATGACGTCATCGTCCCCTCCGACTACATGATCTCCCAGCTGATCGAAGAGGATATGCTGGCCGAGCTCAATTATGATAACATCCCCAATTTTGAGAAGATCGACGACCGCTTCAAGAATCTGTCCTACGATCCGGAGAACAAGTACACCGTGCCCTACACCTGGGGCACTCTGGGCATCATCTCCAACACCGCCAAGGTGCAGGAGCCCATTACCAGCTGGAGCGCCATGTTCGATCCCCAGTACGCCGGGAACGTGCTGCTTATCAACAACTCCCGGGATGCTCTGGGCATCGCCCTGTTGTACCTGGGGTACTCTGTGAATACCACTGACGAAGCGGAGATTCAGGAGGCTTACCAGCTCATCGCCGACGCCGTAAAGAACGGGGTGTATCAGGGAAAGGTCATGGACGAGGTGTTTCAGAAGATGGAGGGCGGCAACGCCGCCATTGCCACCTACTATGCCGGTGACTATCTGAGCATGCTGGAAAACAACGAAGATCTCGCCTATGTAGTGCCCGAGGAGGGCAGCAACTGGTTCGTGGACGCCATGTGCGTTCTCAAAACCTCCCAGCACAAGGAGGAGGCGGAGGCCTGGATCAACTTTATGGCCTCCACTGAGGCAAACCTGCGGAATATGGACTATATCTGGTACGCCTCTCCCAACGCTGAGGCGCTGGAGACCTATCCTGCCTACTATGAGGAGACCTACGGAGAGCCCCTGGATCCCGCTCTCTATGAGATCATGGCCCCCTCCCAGGAGGTGCTGGACCGGTGTGAGGCCTACTTGGTCCTCCCTGCTGAGACGCGCACCCTCTATAACGACCTCTGGACGCAACTCGGTATCTGAGCTGTAAAATGCGGCACCGGAACACTACCCGGTGCCGCTTCTTTTTCCCTTGCGCATTCCACTGCTTTCCTGTACACTGGAAAGGCGGAAGATATTTTACCAAGGAGGAATCCTCTCATGATTTTGATTGGAACAAAATGCCGCCTGGAGCAAACTGTTACGGACGCCCTTACCGCCGCTAACGTGGGTTCCGGTGCCCTGCCGGTGTTCGGCACGCCCTATATGTCCGCCCTGATGGAAAATGCCGCCATGACCTGTCTGCAGAGCTTTCTGGAGGAGGGCCAGGGCAGTGTGGGCACCCATCTGGACATCTCCCACGACGCTCCCACTCCCATCGGCATGAAGGTGTGGGCGGAGGCAGAGATCACCGCCGTTTCGGAAAACGGCAAAATGGTGGACTTCGCTGTGAAAGCCTGGGATGAGAGCGGCCCCATCGGCAGCGGCACCCACACCCGGGCCATCGTCAAGAACGAAAAATTTCTGGCAAAATGCAATGCCAAGCTGGAGAAGAAGTAATTCTTTCCACATGGACAAAACAAGGGAGGACCCGGAATGGGTCCTCCCTTTTCTTCTGCTATCGCGGTGCCGTGGGGAAATCGCTCCCACGGGGATCAAAACAGCGTCAGCTGGCTGGTCTCCGCCATCCCGGCGAAGGCTCCCAGCGCCTTCAGCTGCTCAATATGGGTCTTGGACAGCTTGTTGCAGCACATGGCGAACTCCTCAACGGAGACGAACTCCTTCCCATTCCGCTTCTCCACTGTGTCGATGGCCGCCGCCTCTCCCAGGCCGTGGACCGTTGTGAAGGGCGGCAGCAGACCGTTCTCCGTCACTTTGAACTTGGTGGCATCGGACTCATAAATGTTGATCGTGTCGAAGTGGAAGCCCCGCAGGTAGAACTCATAGCACACCTCCAGGGTGGTCAGCAGGTTCTGCTCCACCGCCGTGGCGTCCTTGTTGTTCTCGATCTCCCGGATCTTCCGCTTCACCGCATCCTTTCCGGCACAGCAGTACTCCGCATCAAAGGCCTTGGCCCGGACGGAGAAAAAGGTTGCATAGAATGCCAGGGGCTCATGGACCTTGAACCAGGCGATGCGGAAGGCCATCATCACGTAGGCCACCGCGTGGGCCTTGGGGAACAGGTAGCCGATCTTGGCCAGGGAGTCGATGTACCACTCCGGCACGTCGTGGTCCCGCATGGCCTCCACCCAGCCCTCGTCAAAGCCGCCCTTCTTCACCTTGCCCTTGCGGACCTTCTCCATGATCTTGAAGCTCATCTTGGGGTCCAGGCCCTTGGAGATCAGGTACAGCATGATATCGTCCCGGCAGCCCACCGTCTCCAGAACGGAGGCGGTGCCGCTGACGATCAGCTCCCGGGCGTTGCCCAGCCACACGTCTGTCCCGTGGGAGAAGCCGGAGAGCCGTACCAACGTGTTGAAGTCCTTGGGCTGGGTATCCACCAGCATCTGCCGGGTGAATCGGGTGTTGAACTCCGGGATCGCCACGGCGCCGGTGGGGCCCAGAATCTCGTCGTTCTCGTATCCCAGCACTTTGCTGGAGGTGAAGATGGACATGGTGTCCGGGTCATCCAGGGGAATCTGGCGGGCGTTGACACCGGTCAGATCCTCCATCATGCGGACCATGGTGGGGTCATCGTGTCCCAGCATGTCCAGCTTCAGGAGGTTTGCCTCCATAGAGTGGTATTCAAAATGAGTGGTGATGGTGTCGGAGTCGTCGGCGTCCGCCGGGTGCTGGACCGGGCAGAAGTCCTCCATGTCCATATCGTCGGGAACGACCACCAGGCCGCCGGGGTGCTGACCGGTGGTCCGGCGGGTGCCCACGCAGCCCAGGGTCAGGCGATTCTCCTCTGCCCGGCCCACAGTCATGCCGTTCTCCTCCAGGTATTTTTTCACGAAGCCGTAAGCGGTCTTCTCCGCCAGTGTACCGATGGTACCGGCCCGGAACACCTGGGTCTCTCCGAACATCTCGATGGCGTGGCGGTGGGCCCGGGCCTGATACTCACCGGAGAAGTTCAGGTCGATATCCGGCACCTTGCCGCCGCCGAAGCCCAGGAAGGTTTCAAAGGGGATGTCGAAGCCGTCTTTGATGTATTCTGTGCCGCACACCGGGCAGATCTTGTCCGGCATGTCCGCGCCGCAGCCGTAGGAGCCGTCCTGAATGAACTCCGCATGCTTGCAATTCGGGCAGCGGTAGTGGGGCGGAAGGCTGTTCACCTCTGTGATCCCGGACATATAGGCCACCAGGGACGAGCCTACGGAGCCTCGGGAGCCCACCAGGTAGCCGTTTTCCAGGGACCGCTGCACCAGCTTCTGGGCGGACATGTACACCACGTCGTACTTGCCCAGAATGCCGCCCAGCTCCACGTTCAGCCGGTCCACAATCAGCTTGGGCGGGTCCTCGCCGTACAGCTCATGGACCTTGTTCCACACCAGGGAATTCAGCTCCTCCTCGGAGTTCTCCAGCCGGGGCGGGAACAGCTCCTCCGGCAGCAAGGGGAAAGTCTCCACCTGGTCGGCGATGGCCTGGGTATTGGTCACCACCACCTCATAGGCCTTCTCCTTCCCCAGGTAAGCGAACTCCTCCAGCATCTCATCGGTGGTCTTGAAGTAGATGGGCAGCGGGGCGTTGGCGTCCGGGAACTTCTTGGAGGCCAGCAGGATGTGGCGGTACACCTCGTCCTCCGGCTCCCGGAAGTGGACGTCGCCGGTGGCGCAGACAGGCTTGCCCAACTCCTCTCCCAGCCGGACGATGGTGCGGTTGAACTCCCGCAGCTCCTCCTCCGACTGGACGTCGCCGTTTCGCAACATGAAGGCGTTGTTGCACAGGGGCTGGATCTCCAGATAGTCGTAGAAAGAGGCGATGCGTTTCAGCTCTTCCCAGTCCTTGTGGTCCGCCACGGCCCGGAACAGCTCGCCCGCCTCACAGGCGGAACCCACAATGATGCCCTCCCGGTGCTCCAGCAGCAGACTCTTGGGGATGGTGGGCACCCGCTTGAAATACTTCAGATTGGAGGCGGAGATCATCTGGTACAGGTTTTTCAGCCCCACCTTGTTCCGGGCGATCAGAATGATGTGCTTGGGGAAGCGGTTGGTCTTGCTGCCCAGGGGCCGCAGCTTCTCCATCTCGCGGTTTACCGCCTGGAGGGTGTGGATGCCCCGCTCGTGGAGCATCTTCCAGAAGGGGATCAGCATATAGCCCACGGTGGCGGCGTCGTCGCTGGCCCGGTGGTGGTTGAAGTTGGGCAGCTCCAGCCGGTCCGCCACGATGTCCAGCTTGTACTTTCCCAGATCCGGCAGCAGGTTCTGTGCCAGAATCAGGGAGTCCACATAGGTGGGCTGGAAGTCCAGCCCCACCTTCCGGCAGCCCGCCCGGATGAAGCCGATGTCAAACTCTGCGTTGTGGGCCGCCAGGGGGCGGCCGTCCACGAACTTCAAAAATTCCGCCAGGGCCTCCTTCAGTTGAGGGGCGTCCTTCAGCATGTCATCGGTGATGCCGGTGAGGCCGATGATCTCCGGCGTCAGCCGCCGGTTGGGGTTGACGAAGGTCTGGAACCGATCCGTAATCTCACCGTTTTTCAGCACCACGGCGCCGATCTCCGTAATGGCCTCCCGGTCCACCTTGAGGCCCGTGGTCTCGATGTCGAAGCACACGAACTCCCCGTCCAGGGAGCAGTCCTGAGGGCCGTGGACCACCACCCGGTCATCGATGTTGTTGACAAAGTAGCCCTCCACGCCATAGAGGATCTTGATCTTGTCCCCAGCGGCGTGCCAAGCGTCCGGGAAGGACTGGGCCACGCCGTGGTCCGTGATGGCGATGGCGGGATGTCCCCACCGGATAGCCTGTTGGACCACCTCTTTCGTGTCCGTCAGGGCATCCATATTGCTCATCTTCGTGTGGAGGTGCAGCTCCACACGCTTCTCCGGGGCGGTATCCTGCCGCTCAGTGTGCTCCGCCAGCTGGATGTGGTAGGGGTTCAGCTGGATGTCCTTCCCGTCCCAGGTGGGCTCCATCTTGCCCTGGACGCACAGCCACATGCCGGGCTTGATGGCGCTCTCCAGTCCCTGAGCCTCCTTCTCCGTCAGGTTCTTCTGAACGGTGACGGAGTTGGTATAGTCCGTCATGTCGAAGCTCAGCCGCCACATACCGGGCCGCCGGGTCTCCCGGCACTCGAAGGCGAACACCTTCCCCGCCACGGTGGCATTCCCCATCTTCAGGTCCAGGATCTTCATGGGCACCGGCTGGATGCGAATGGGCTTGCCCATCAGGACCTTGCCTGCGGCCTGCTTCTCGCCCTTACTGCCGGAGGGGGCCGCCGGGACCGAAGCAGCCGGGCGGCTCCCTGCGGCTGCGGCCTGGGAAGAAGGAGCCTTGCAGGTGACTTCCGTCGTCACCTGTCGGAAGCCGTATACGCCCATCAGCAGATGCTTCAGCTCCTCCAGCTCCGCATCTCCCAGCTCCGCCCTGGTGGTGAGGCGCAGCGCCAGCGACATGCCGGCCTGGTCGATGCAAGCGCCGTTCACCACTGCGCCGGCCAAACGAAGCCGCAGCTCTCCGGAGAGCTGCAGCTCAGTAAACATTTCAAAAAAGGGTATATCTCTTGACATAGACGCCACCTTGTTAAACAGGAATCAAATGCTGAGAAATCAGAAATTAGGAATGAGGAATTCCGGCGTCCGGCAACGCCGGACGTATGAGCATTGTCCCACCAGAGGCGGAACACAACAATTCCGAATTCCTAACTTCTCATTCCTCATGGGAGTTTTTCAATTTCCTCCATCAGCTTGTCCACCAGCTGCTCCTGCGGTACTTTGTAAAGGATTTCTCCTTTGCGGAAAATCAGTCCCTCACCCTTGCCGCCAGCGATGCCGATATCTGCCGCCGCTGCCTCGCCGGGGCCGTTGACGGCACAGCCCATCACCGCTACGGTGATGTTCTTCGTGCAGTTCATGAGGCCCCGCTCCACCTCTTCCGCCATGGGGATCAGGTCGATGCGGGTGCGACCACAGGTGGGGCAGGCGATCAGATTCACGCCCTCCTTACGGAGTCCGGCGGCCTTCAGAATCTTCTTGGCAGCGAAAATCTCCTCGATCGGGTCGGCGGTCAGCGTCACCCGGATGGTATCTCCGATCCCCAGGCACAGCAGGCCCCCAATTCCCATGGCGGATTTCACAAGCCCCATGGAAGGGGTGCCCGCCTCTGTCACGCCCAGATGCAAAGGGTAGTCTGTCCGCTCGCTGAGCAGCCGGTAGGCCGCCATGGTCAGGGGCACATCGGAACACTTGACGGAGATGCAGATGTCATCAAAATCGAACTTGTTCAAAAGGGCCACGTGGCCCATGGCGCTCTCCACCAATGCCTCTGCCGTGACGCCGCCGTATTTGGCCCGCAGGTCCTTTTCCAGAGATCCGCCGTTGACCCCAATGCGGATGGGGATGGATTTTTGGCGGCAGATGTCCGCCACCGCCTTCACCTTCTCCTCCCCGCCAATGTTGCCGGGATTGATGCGGATGGCGTCGATGCCCCGCTCTGCGCACGCCAAGGCATACTTGTAGTTGAAGTGGATATCCGCGATCAGGGGGATAGAAATCTGTTCCTTGATCCGGTCCACCGCCTCTGCCGCGGCCTGATCCGGAATGGCAATGCGGATGATCTCGCATCCGGCGGCCTCCAGCGCGTGGATCTGCTCCACAGTGGCGCGGACATCGTCGGTCTTGGTATTGCACATGGATTGAATAGACACTGGGGCACCGCCGCCCACGGCCACATCCCCCACCATCAAACGCTTTGTCATGGCGCTTCCTCCCTCACCAGGGCGTAAATGCAGGAATCCAGCATCTCCCCGTTTTTGTACACGCTCCGCCGCAGAGTGCCCTCCAGGGCGAACCCCGCCTTCTCCAACACCCGGCGGGAGGCCGCATTCCTGGCAAATGCCTCAGCGTGGATGCGGACGATGTCCCAGGCTGCAAAGCCCTCCCGGCACATGGTTTCCACAGCGGCGGTCATGATCCCGCGGCCCCAGAAGGGCTCTCCCAGCCAGTAGCCCAGCTCTGCGCTCCTCCGGTATACATCGCTGCCCAGGAACAGGCCGATGCTGCCCGCAGCTTCGCCGTCCACCTCAATGGCCCGGCACATCTGACCCCGGCCCTCCTGCCGGATGCAGCTCTCCACAAACGTGGCCGCATCCTGTGGGGCATAGGGGCAGGGAAACACGTCCCGCAGGTTGGCGGCGATCTTTGCATTGTCCGCGTACCGGGCGATGGAGGCAGCATCTGCCTCCCGCCAGGGCCGCAGGGTAAAGTCCGTCATGACTCGCTCCTATCCGAACAGTTTGAACACATCATTGAATGTCACCACCAGCATGAAGCCCATCAGGGCCACAAAGCCCACGGTGTTCACCGCCATCTCATACTTCTCCGGGATCTTCTTTCGGAACAGCTTCATGGCGATCTCATCAATGATGAGGAAGAAGATCTTGCCGCCGTCCAGAGCCGGGATGGGCAGCATGTTCATCACTGCCAGGTTCACCGCCAGCATGGCGCCGAAGTAGAGGATGTTCTCCACCGCGGCGGCAATGGTCTCTGACGCGGTGCCCACCTGGGTGATAGTGGAGACGATGCCCACCGGGCCGCTGAGATCGTCCATGCCCGCCTGACCGGTCACCAGCATCTGCAGGCTCAGCCGCACGATCCGCACAAAGTCGATGGTGTTCAGCCAGCTGGTCTTCAGGATCGTCCAGAGATTGGCCTCCTCAATCTGGTCTCTTGCGATATAGACGCCGTAGCCCTGATAGGTCTCCCCCTCTGTGCCGGTGTAGGTGCCCCATGTGACGTCGTTCAGCTCCACCTTCTCGCCGTCCCGCAGGACCACCAAATCCATGGGCTGGCCCTGGTGCAGGCTCATCAGCAGGGACACGTCACTGTACAGGTACACCCGCTCCCCATTGACGGAATAAAAAATATCTCCGGCCTGGATAGTCTGGCCGTTCCGCTCCTCAAACTCCGGCGCGGTCCCGGCGGCCGCCGGGATCAGAAATCCCTGGGCACCGCTATACACCGCCAGAATGATGAGGAACCCCGCCAGGAAATTCATAAAGGAGCCGGCGGCAAAAATCACCACCTTTTTCCAGAAGCCCTGACGGCCCAGAGACCGCTCGTCGCCAGAGTCCTCATCCTCCCCCTCCATAGCGCAGAAGCCGCCGATGGGCAGCAACCGGAGGGAATACTGGGTCTCCTCCGTCTCCTTGTGCCAGATCAGAGGCCCCATGCCGATGGAAAACTCGTTGACCCGCACGCCGCAGAGCTTGGCGGCCAGGAAGTGGCCCAGCTCGTGGACGGCGATCAGTACGCCGAAAATCAGAATGGCCGCCAGGATATACACAATGGTCATGCAAAAACTCCCGTCAAAAAACTTGCTTCAAGCCCGGTCCAGCACCGCCTGCCGCGCCGCCTGGTCCGCCGCCAGAATGTCCTCCAGCGCCGGTTCCTGCTCCGCCGGCACAGCTGCCCGGGCCTCCGCCACCAGGCGGGGAATGTCGTGGAAGCCGATCCTGCCCGCCAGGAACAGGCCCACCGCCTCCTCATTGGCGCCGTTCAAAACAGCGCAGGCGGTGCCGCCCTGAGCCGCCGCCGCCTCTGCCAGCTGCAGACATGGAAATGCATCCCGGTCCGGCTGGGCGAAGGTCAGGGGCGGGCAGGACAGCAGGTCCAGCGGCTCCGCCGGACTTTCCACCCGTTCGGGGTATGTCATGGCATATCGAATGGGCAGGCGCATATCCGGTGTGCCCAGCTGGGCCAGGACCGCCCCGTCCCGGTACTCCACCAGGGAGTGGACGATGCTCTGCCGGTGGATCACCACCGACACCTGGTCCAGCGGCAGACGGTAGAGGCGCATGGCCTCGATGACCTCCAGCCCCTTGTTCATCAGCGTGGCGCAGTCTACGGTGATCTTGGGTCCCATGGTCCAGTTGGGGTGGCGGAGGGCATCCGCTTTGGTCATTTTGCCCACTTCTTCATAGGTCATGCCGTAAAAAGGCCCGCCGGAACAGGTCAGGATCAGCCGCCGGATCTCCCGGCGGTCGGCGCAGCCCTGAAGGCACTGGAAGATGGCCGAGTGCTCCGAGTCCACAGGCACGATCTCGGCGCCGTGCGTATCCGCCGCATCCATCACCAGCTGTCCGGCGCAGACCAACGTCTCCTTGTTGGCCAGGGCGATGCGCTTTCTCTCCCGGATGGCGGCCAGGGTGGGACGCAGTCCCACCATACCCACCACGGCGGTGACGACCGTATCCGCCTCCGGGCAGACAGCGGCCTCCAGCAGGGCCTCCGGGCCTCCCAAAACCTTGGTGTCCATGTCGGCCAGGCGTACCGCCAGGTCACGGGCCGCCGCCTCATCGGTGAGGACCGCCAGCCGGGGCCGGAATTTTCGGACCTGCGCCTCCAGCCGCTCCACATCCATGTGGGCGGTAAGGGCGGCCACACGCAGTCCCAGCTGCTCCGCCACGTCCAATGTCTGGCGGCCGATAGAACCGGTGGCACCTAAAATTGAAATCGTCTTGCTCATAGCATTATCCTATTCTAAACAGCTGAAAACAATCCTAAATCTTCCCAAATCACCCGTTCAGAGCAGCTGTAAGGCCAGCCACACGAAGGGCGCCACGAAGGTAACAGAGTCAAACCGGTCCAGGATGCCGCCATGGCCCGGCAGCAGGTTGCCATAATCCTTGACGCCGAACTCCCGCTTGATGACGGAGAAACTCAGGTCGCCGATCTGGCTGATGGTGCTGCCGATAATACCCAGTGCAAAGACTGCCCCCCAGGAGATCTGCGGACCAGCTGCCATCTCGATTGGCGGATAAACAGTCAGGGTGTGTGCCATGCTGTCCGCGACTAGCTTAAAAACCGTCATGCCGATGACACCACCCAGCAGACCGCCTATGGCTCCTTCCACAGTCTTTTTGGGGCTGACCTTGGGGGCCAGCTTGTGCTTGCCGCACAGCATTCCGGCAAAGAGCGCGAAGGTGTCGCTGCCAAAGGAGATGGCCAAGGGCAGAAACACCTGCAGCATCCCGATGGCGGGCATCATCCGAAGCCGCAGCAGACAGGAGAACATCAAGGGGAACGCCAGCCCGGCGAAGATAGCGCAGGTGACAGCGGCAAAGGGGATGCCCTGCTCCTCGTCATACCGGTGGATAGCCAGGGCAAAGATCGCAAAGATGAACACCGCGCCCAACAGGGCGGCGAAGGGCAGCACCGGCAGGGCAGTCAGCTCCGTGTTCTCAATGGACATTTCCCCGTACACGCACACCGGCACCGCCGCCGCGGCGATCACTGTCAGGGGGTCAGGGGCTTGCCCCTCTCTCCCGCCGCCGCGCGCATCAGCTCCCAGGCGCCGATGGCGCACATGGCCGCCAGCAATAGCATGGTGGCCCAGGACGGGGCCCAGCCCAGGATCAGTATCAGGAGCGGCAGGCCCACTACGGCCACCATCACACGCTTGAACATAGGATCAGCCCTTTTCTCAATTTCTGTAAAGGTTTATTTCTTTACGCCGCCGAACCGGCGGTCTCTCTGTTGGTAGGCTGCAATGGCCCGGTCTAGCTCCGCTTCGTCGAAGTCCGGCCACAGGGTATCCGTGTAATAGAACTCCGAATAGGCGCACTGCCACAGCAGGAAGTTGCTCAACCGCTGCTCTCCGCTGGGCCGGATGATAAGCTCCGGGTCCGGGATTCCCGCAGAGTCCAGATAGCTGGAGAACAGGGCATCATCCAACTCCTCCGGCCGCCTCTTTCCGGCGGCGCAGTCGGTGGCAAAACGCCGGGCTGCTCGCAGAATCTCGTCTCGCCCGCCGTAATTCAGGCACACATTGGCCTGGAAATCGTCCTTGGACAGGTGCTCCGTGATCTCGTCCGTCTCCCGGGCCAGGGCCCGCAGATCCGGGGCGATAGGGGTCATGTCCCGAAGAAGTGGAGCCGGATGTGGTCCTTCTCCATGGTGTCCACTGCCTCCAGCAGATACCGCTTCAGCAGGGCCATGATGGCAGAGACCTCCACCTCTGACCGCTTCCAGTTTTCCGTGGAAAAGGCGTACACCGTCAGGTACTTTACGCCGATGTTCTTGCAGTAGGTAGCGATGCGGCGGAACGTCTCCGCTCCTGCCTTGTGGCCAGCGGTGCGGGGCAGGCCCCGCTTCGTGGCCCAGCGGCCGTTGCCGTCCATGATGATCGCAATGTGGCGGGGCGGGACCAAGGGCTGGTCCACCGCACCGTTGATACTCTCTGGCATGATAAATTCTCTCATTTCAAAATGGATTGTTGGGGGGATCTGTCCCATTGGACGGGAAATGCAGCCATGATGATGGCTGGCCCATTCTCTCCCCCATTGTCGTCATCGCAAAGTCCGCTAAACGCAGTTTCCGCCTGCGGCAAAACTGCGCCCCTCCTCTCCCCACTGTGCAAAATACAGCGGAGCCGGTGTGAGACGGTGCCTGTGTATTTACGGGAGACCGATGAAAATCGGGGGTGCAAAACCGCATTTGACCAGCTGCTCTTTCCGCCCGTTCCGCTTTACCCGCAAGCGGTACGCCGCGTCTGTAAGGCGGCAGAACCGCCAAAAACTGCGCAGCTGCTGCGCACTGGCCGAGCGTTGTGGCAAGAAACACAGGTATTTACTGGATAGCCAGAACCGCACACCGGGATGATTAATATCTTGGTACAGCCGCCAAGCGGGAAAGCATCACTGCCACGCAGAGGGCGCTGACAGCCCAGCAGAGGCCGAAAAGGCCTATATTCACAGAGTTGGAAATGGAGGCAATACCCAGAGAGAGCCCCAGCCAGTTGGCAAACAGACTGCGAATCAAGAAGAAAAATCCCAGCAGCATGGCAACCACGTGCCCGGCAAACAGCCCCCGGAGATCCTTCCGATGCCGCAGACTCCGCCAGCCCAGGAAAAACTCTATCGCGCTGACCGCGATCACACCTCCGATGAACAGGGGAATCACTTCTGCTTCAAACGACATTTGTACCTCCTCCTTTTTGTATCGGGAGAAATGTGTCGGCTGCTTAGTTCCCCTTTTCCCACCAGCGGTCGAACTTCCAAGGAAAGTGGAAGCCGCAGGCGCGGCAGTATTGGGTCTCCTCCATGGAAAACCAGGGCAGGATGAAGCGCCCACAGTTGGGACAGCGGAGATGGCGCAGTTCAATCCCCCTAAAGGCGATTGCCGCAGCAACTCCCATGGCCAGGAATACCAACCCCAGTCCGCCCCGGATCCCGCCCGCCAGACACAAAAGCAAAACCGCTGCAAACAGTGTTCCCCTGGCTGCCGAATACCATTTCTGTTCCAGTTTCATAGTCCCCTCTCCTTCAGTCAATAACCCCCAGATTCCACTTCCGCAGCTGCCGGTCCAACAGCAGTGAACAGAGGAGGACGCCAATACGACGACCACCCCGATGAGATCTGCACCATCCGCCACAGGACGGCAGTCGGGGAATCGCAGAAAGCCATGGTGTGCCCAAAGGCCAGCCCAAATCGGCGCTTGCACTGATACACCGGCGCCTGTCAGCGCGGAGAGCCGCTGCACCGGAACGGTTCTGAAGCGTTTTTTCTCTTTTACCGGCCCCCCGTGGAAGCGGCTCCGGCGGGAGCAGAATCCCCCCGGCCGCCGGGCGGCGGCCCCGAGTGACCGCAGGTCACCTCACAGACCCTGAAAGGGTGACAGCACCTTACAAAATGTGCAATGCCCCCGGCGGGCAGCCGTGCTCCCGCCGGAGGCCCCGGCGGCTTTTACACCGCCATCAGTTCCTTTTCCTTTTTGGCCAGCAGCGCATCCAGCTCCTTGCAGCTGTCGTCCGTCAGCTTCTGGAGATCCTTCTCCGCCTGCTTCAGATCGTCCTCCGTGATCTCGGAGGCTTTCTCCTTCTTCTTGAACGCCTCCATGGCGTCCCGGCGGATGTTGCGGATGGCCACCTTGCCGTTCTCCGCGTACTTGTGAATCTGCTTCACCAGTTCCTTGCGGCGCTCCTCCGTCAGCTGGGGGAAGCTCAGCCGGATGCTGGCGCCGTCGTTCTGGGGGTTGATACCCAGATCGGAGTTCTGGATGGCCTTTTCAATGCTCTTCACCGCCGTCTTGTCCCAGGGGGAAATCAGCAGTGTCCGGGCGTCGGGGGAAGAGATGGCCGCAATCTGCTGGATGGGGGTGGGGCTGCCGTAGTAGTCCACCATGATCCGGTCCAGCACGGAGGCATTGGCCCGGCCCGCCCGCACGGAGGCAAAGTCCGCGGCCACGGAGTCGATGCTCTTCTTCATCTTGCCCTCATAAATCTTGTAATCTTCCTTCAGCATAAATAGGTCCTTCCTTTCACAGTTGAGTGTATGGGGAGGCGCTGTCGCGCATGCGTGCTCTCATTCCTTGACGATGGTGCCCACGTTCTCACCGCACAGGGCCCGGATGATGTTCCGCGGGTCCTTCAGGGCAAACAGCAGCACCGGAATGTGGTTGTCCATGGACAGGGACGTGGCGGTGGAGTCCATCACCGCCAGGTGCTGGGCCAGCACATCGTCATAAGTGATGACGTCGTACTTCACCGCAGTGGGGTCCTTTACCGGGTCGGCCGTGTAGACGCCGTCCACGTTCTTGGCCAGCAAAATCACGTCGGCGTCGATCTCCGCCGCCCGCAGCACCGCCGCAGTGTCCGTGGAGAAGTAGGGATTGCCGGTGCCTGCGCCGAAGATCACCACCCGGCCCTTCTCCAGGTGCCGAATGGCCCGGGAACGGATGTAGGGCTCCGCCACAGCCCGCATCTCAATGGCGGTCTGCACCCGGACGGGAATCCCCTTCTGCTCACACACGTCCGCCACAGCCAGGCAGTTCATCACCGTGGCCAGCATTCCCATGTGGTCGGCCCGGGTGCGCTCCATGGCGCCGCCGCTGTTTTTCGCACCGCGCCAGAAGTTGCCGCCGCCCACCACCAGACCTACCTGGACGCCCATGTCCAGACACTCCTTGATGACATCGCAGACCTGACCAATCACCTCAAAATCCAGGCCGGTATGCTTGTCACCGGCCAGGGCCTCGCCGCTGATCTTCAGCAGGACCCGTTTATACACAGGCTTCGCCATGATGAAAACCTCCGTCTGTTCTGCTCACAAAATATCATTGATATTTTAGCGTATTTTTCCGCTTTTGCATAGGGGGTAGACAAAGTTTTTCCAAAAAAGCAGGTCCTGCGGACAGGAAGAAGAGAGGACCGTGGTCCTCTCTTTCCGCATTATCCCCCGCAGGTCTGGACCAGCAGGCGGATCAGGTCCTCTTTCCCCATTCCCTTCTCCGCGGAAAAGGGGAGCAGAATATCCGCCTCCGTCAGCTCCAGCGTCTCCCGGACCAGTTGAAGGGCCGGCTCCACCTGGCTCTTTTTCAGCTTATCCAGCTTGTTGGCCACCACGATCTCCGGACAGCCCGTCTGGCGGAACCAGTCGTGCATCACAAGATCGTTGGCCGTGGGCTTGTGGCGGATGTCCACGATCAGCACGCCGGTGGTGATCCGGTCCGCCTCCTCCTGGAAGTAGCTCTCCATCAGCTTCGCCCACCGCTCCTTCTCCGCCTGGGAGACCCTGGCATAGCCGTACCCCGGCAGATCCACCAGATAGGCCCGGCGGTCAATGAGGAAGTAGTTCACCTGAGTGGTCTTGCCGGGGGAGGCGCCCACATAGGCAAGGTTCTTCCGTCCCACCAGCCGGTTGATGACAGAACTCTTTCCCACATTGGACCGGCCTGCAAATGCGAACTGGGGCAGACCGTCCCGAATGAAATCCTCCCGCCGTCCGGCAGAGCGGACAAACTCCGCCTTGGCAAAATTCAAAGCCATACAAACACTCCTTTACTGCCGCACGGCGGCGTCACGGCCGCTCTCACGCCCCGCCGGGGCAAAGGCCGCCACATGGTCCGCCACCTCTTCCCGGATGGGATCCCGCTCTGGGCACAGAGCGGCGGCGAACACCTGGTCCACCGTTTCCACCGGCACGAACCGCAGGGCAGCCCGGACGGTCTGGTCGATCTCCTCCAGATCCCGGACGTTGTCCTTGGGAATCAGCACCGTGGTGATGCCGCTGCGGAGGGCGGCCATGGTCTTCTCCTTCAATCCGCCGATGGGCAGCACCCGGCCCCGCAGCGTGACTTCGCCGGTCATGGCAATGCCCGCCTTGATCTTCCGGTCCGTCAGGGCCGAGAGCATGGCAGTGGTGACGGCGATGCCGGCGGAGGGGCCGTCCTTGGGCACTGCGCCCTCTGGGAAGTGGACGTGGATGTCCTTCGTCTTGTAAAAGTCCGCTGGAATCCCCAGCACCGCCGCCCGGCTCCGCAGGCAGCTGAGAGCCGCTTGAGCAGACTCCTTCATCACGTCTCCCAGGTTGCCGGTGAGCTCCAGCTTGCCGGAGCCGTCCATGACGTTGACCTCCACCTCCAGGATCTCGCCGCCCGCCTCAGTCCAGGCCAGGCCGTTCACCACGCCGATCTCCTCCCGGTCCGTGTGGAGATCAGGGGATAGGGCTGGCAGTCCAGGAACTTGGGGAGCTCCTCCTCTGTCACGGTAATCCGCTTGACAGTGCCCTCCAGCAGGCGCATATCCGCCTTCCGGCAGATGGCAGCCAGCCGCCGCTCCAGCAGGCGCACACCGGATTCCCGGGTGTAGTCCCGGATGACGGCCCGGTACACGTCGTCGCTGATGCGGACAGCGCTCTTCTTCAGTCCGTGCTCTGCCAGCTGCTTGGGGAACAAGTGGCGCTTGGCGATCTGCAGCTTCTCCTCATCCGTGTAGCTGGAGAGCTGGATCACCTCCATCCGGTCCAGCAGGGGCCGGGGAATGGTGTCTGTGGTGTTGGCGGTGGTGATGAACATGATCTTGGACAGGTCCACCGGGATCTCCAGGAAATGGTCCCGGAAGGTGCTGTTCTGCTCGCTGTCCAACACCTCCAACAGTGCGGAGGCCGGGTCGCCCCGGTAGTCGTTGCCCAACTTGTCGATCTCGTCCAGCAGCAGAAGGGGATTCATAGACCCGCTGCGGCTGATGGCCTCGATGATCCGGCCGGGCATGGAGCCTATGTAGGTCTTCCGATGTCCCCGGATGTCCGCCTCGTCCCGAACGCCGCCCAGGCTCAGGCGGGCCAGCTTCCGGTTCAGCGCCTTGGCCACGCTGATGGCAATGGAGGTCTTGCCCACGCCGGGCGGGCCCACCAGGCAGAGGATCTGCCCCTTGACGTCCGGATTCATCTGCCGGACGGCGATGGTCTCCAGAATCCGCTCCTTCACCTTTTCCAGGCCGAAGTGGTCCTTTTCCAGCACCCTGCGGGCGGCGTCCACACTGACCCGCTCCTTTGTGGTGGTGTTCCACGGCATCTCCAGACACACGTCCAGATAGTTGCGGATCACCGCACCCTCGGCGGAGCCGAAGGGCTGCTTGGCCAGCTTGTTCACTTCCTTCAGCAGGTGCTGCTCCGTCTCCTCCGGCAGCTCCAGGGCCAGGATCTCCTGGCGGTAGGATTCAATCTCGTCCTCGTCGCCGTCATCGGTCTCCCCCAGCTCGTTCTGGAGGACCCGGATCTGGGTGCGGAGGATCTGGTCCCGCTGGGTGCGGACCAGCTGGTCCCGGACCTTGCTCTCCATTTCGTGCTCAAAGCCCAGCACGTTGTTCTCCCGCACCAGGAAACCGTTGAGCTTCCGCAGCCGGGCGAAGGGGGAGAATTCCTCCAGGATCTCCTGCTTGTCGGTGTAGCGCAGGGCGATGTTCTGGGCAATATAGTCCGCCAGGAAGCCGGGGTCCCGGCTGTCCATCACCGTGGCCACCACCTCCTCCGGCACACCGCTGGCCTGCTCGGCATACTCGCCGAACAGGGCGTAGGTCTGGCGGAGCAGGGCCTCCGTCCGGGGGCTCTTCCGCATGGCCTCAGAGGACGGCTCCTCCGGGATGGCCTCCACATTGGCCTGGAGGAAGGGCTCCGTCTGCCACAGGCGGCGCAGGTGGGCCCGCTGCCGCCCCTCCACCATCACTCGGACAGAGGACTGGCCCAGCCGCAGGATCTGCGTGATGTGGGAGACCGTGCCAATGGTGTACAGGTCCTTTTCCTCCGGCGCGTTCACCCCGATCTCCCGCTGGGTCACCAGGAAGATGTCCTGATCGGCCTCCATGGCCCGCTCCAGGGCCGCGATGGAGATCGGCCGCTCCACGTCAAAGGTCAGTGTCATGTGTGGAAACACCGTCAGGCCCCGGAGGGCCAGAACGGGCAGATTCCAAGTGGTCAGTTCCATGTGCTTGTTCCTTTCTGAGGGGATGGTAAAACAGGAGAGAGGGGCGCGGCAGCGTCCCTCCCTCTCTTCATTAAGACGCCGACGCGGGGGTCGAGGAGCCGGAAGCCGGCCTGCCCTCTCCCTTGCCGGTGTTCAATTTCACAGAATAGTTGATCTTCTTGGGGTCGTGGGTCAGCTCGGGACCGCTCCTGCCCTCCACACAGTCCTTTGTGATGACTGCTTTCACCACAGCGGGGTCGGAAGGGATGTCGTACATCATGGGAGTCAGGATACCCTCCATGACGGCCCGCAGGCCCCGGGCGCCGATGTTCCGCTCGATGGCCTTGTCGGCGATGGCCTCCAGGGCCTCCGGCTGGAACTCCAGCTCCACCTCGTCGTACTCCATCAGCTTCTTGTACTGCTTCACCAGGGCGTTCTTGGGCTCCGTCAGGATGCGGACCAGATCCTCCCGCTTCAACGCATTCAAAGACGCGATCACCGGCAGGCGGCCCACCAACTCCGGGATGATGCCGAATTTCAGCAGGTCGTGGGGCTGGACCTCGTGCAGGATCTTGCTGATGTCCTTGTCCTTCTTTCCCTGGACGTTGGCGCCGAAGCCGATGGACTTCTGGTCCAGCCGCCGCTCGATAATCTTCTCCAGCCCGTCGAAGGCACCGCCGCAGATGAAGAGAATATTCTTCGTGTTCACCTGGATGAACTCCTGGTGGGGATGCTTCCGGCCTCCCTGGGGCGGCACGTTGGCAACGGTCCCCTCCACGATCTTCAGCAGAGCCTGTTGGACACCCTCGCCGGATACGTCCCGGGTGATGGAGGTGTTCTCGCTCTTCCGGGCGATCTTGTCGATCTCATCCACATAGATGATGCCGTGCTCCGCCCGCTCCACGTCGAAGTCCGCGGCCTGGAGCAGCCGCAGCAGGATATTCTCCACATCGTCGCCCACATAGCCGGCCTCCGTCAAGGTGGTGGCGTCCGCAATGGCGAAGGGCACCTTCAGAATCCGGGCCAGCGTCTGGGCGAACAGCGTCTTGCCGGAACCGGTGGGCCCCAGCAGCAGGATGTTGCTCTTCTGCAGCTCCACATCCTCGTCCCCGCCGAAGTAGATCCGTTTGTAGTGGTTGTACACCGCCACGGACAGGGCCACCTTGGCCTCGTCCTGGCCGATGACGTACTGGTCCAGCACGTCCTTGATCTCGCGGGGCGTGGGCAGCTGATCAGGCAGGTCCTCCAGCGCGCTGGAAGAGGTGTCCTCAAACCCATCGTTCAAAATGCTCATGCACAGCTGGACGCACTCATCACAGATGCGCACACCGGGTCCCTGGATCATCCGGTGGACCTGGCTCTCATGCTTGCCGCAGAAGGAGCACCGCAGGCCCTTCTTGCTCTCGTCACTCATGGTATTACCTCAGTTTTGGAATTTGGTGCTTATTTCTTGCTGGTGATGATCTTGTCGATGAGGCCGAAGTCCAAAGCCTCCTGGGCTGTCATCCAGTGGTCCCGCTCCGAGGCCGCCTTGATCTCCCCTGCCGTCTTGCCGGTGTTGTTCGCCAGGATCTCATTCAAGTTCTTCTTGATCCGCAGGAAGTGCTCCACGTCGATCTCCATGTCTGTCACCTTGCCCTTGGTACCGGCGGAGGGCTGATGGATCATGATCTCCGCGTTGGGCAGAGCAATGCGCTTGCCCTTGGCGCCGGAGGACAGCAGAAACGCGCCCATGCTGGCGGCCATGCCGATGCAGATGGTGGATACGTCGCACTTCACGTACTGCATGGTGTCGTAGATGGCCATGCCGTCAGTGACGGAGCCGCCGGGGCTGTTGATATACAGCTGGATGTCCTTGTCGGGGTCTTGGGCCTCCAGATACAGCAGCTGGGCAACCACAAGGCTGGCGGTGGTGGCGTTGACCTCTTCCCCCAGAAAGACGATCCGGTCGTTCAGCAGACGGGAGAAGATATCATAGGACCGTTCGCCGCGATTGGTCTGCTCGACTACATAAGGGACTAAGCTCATTGGTAAAACCTCCTTGATTTCCGCACCGGGGACCGGCACAGATGACAGATCTGTTCCTCCCAAACCCGATGCGTC
Source organism: Dysosmobacter welbionis (assembly GCF_005121165.3). Taxonomy (NCBI): domain Bacteria; kingdom Bacillati; phylum Bacillota; class Clostridia; order Eubacteriales; family Oscillospiraceae; genus Dysosmobacter; species Dysosmobacter welbionis. The sequence continues at coordinate 208,166 of NZ_CP034413.3, forward strand.
TTCCCCGCCCCGGTGGGGCAGGTAAGGCAAAAGCGCCCGGCCCGCCTGCGGGCCGCCGCGCCTCTGCCAACGCACACGCCTATCTTAATATAGACGCCATGCGGGAATCTGTCAAATCGATGTAGAGCGCCTTCCGCCGGCGGAAAAACACACCGCTCCGCCGGGGCCGTCAATTCCTAGTATACCCGGAATTATTTGGATTCAGCAGGCGTCTCCTCTTCTTTTTTTGCCGCAGCCTTCTTGGTGGCCTTCTTGGCAGGCTTCTTCTCCTCGCCGTCCTCGTCCGCCTTCTTGCGGGTGGTCTTCTTGGCAGGCTTTTCCTCAGCGGCCTCCTCACCCTCGGCGTCCTCTGCCTTCTTGGCAGTCTTCTTGGCGGGCTTCTTCTCCGCCTTCACGGCGGTGGCGCTGTCCACCACCACGGCGATGGCCTTCTGGCTCTTCAGCTGGTCCTTTACCTGCTCAGCCTGGAGATACTTCTTCACGGTCTCCAGATCCATGCCGTACTGGTCGGCCATCCGCTGGAACTCGGCCTCCACCTCTTCATCGGTGGCGTCGATGTTCTCCTCCTTGATGATGGCGGCCATGGCCAGATCCATGCGGACCTGCTTGAGAGCGGGCTCCTTGGCGTCGGCCAGCAGCTGGGCCTCATCCATGCCGGTGGCCTTCATGTACTGGTCGTACTGGAGACCCTGCTGGGCCAGCTGCATCTTGAAGTTGTCCAGGAACTGGCGGGACTGGGCCTCCACCATGGCGTCGGGCACATCGGCGGTGATGTTCTCAGCCACCTGCTCCATCAGGGCGTCCTCGAAGGCGCGCTTCACGGTCTCCTCCCGCTCGGCGGTGATCTTCTTCTTCAGATCAGCCTTCAGGTCCTTCAGAGTGTCGAACTCGCTGACGTCCTTGGCGAACTCATCGTCCAGGGCGGGGATCTCCTTCTCCTTCACCTCATGGACCTTCACCTTGAACACCACTGCCTTGCCGGCCAGGTCCTTGTGATAGTCCTCCGGGAATGTGATGTCCAGGTCCTTCTCATCGCCGGCCTTCACGCCGACAAGCTGCTCCTCAAAGCCGGGCACAAAGGTGTGGGAACCCAGCTCCAGGCTGAAATTCTCGCCCTTGCCGCCCTCAAAAGGCTTGCCCTCCAGGAAGCCCTCGAAGTCGATGACGACCGTGTCGCCCTCCTTGGCCTCCCGGTCCACGCTCACCAGACGGGTGTTGCGGTCGGTCAGAGCCTTCAGGCGCTCGTCCACATCCGCAACGGAGACCTTGACCTCCTCCTTGGGGGCGGACAGTCCCTTGTACTGGCCCAGGGTCACTTCGGGATACACAGGGGCGGTGGCCTTGAAGGTGAAGCCGTCGCGGGTCACCTGGCCCTCGATCTCCACAGAGGGATAGCCCACCACCTGGAGCTCCTGCTCCTTCACGGCAGCCTCATAGGCCTCGGGGAACGCGATATTGATTGCCTCTTCGAAAAACACCTCTGCGCCGTACATCCCCTCGATGATCTTCCGGGGGCCTTGCCAGGGCGGAAGCCCGGCACGTTGATCTTCTTGCGCATCTTCTGATATGCCTTTTCGATGGCAGCTTCAAACTCCGGTGCACCGACCTCGATGGTCAGAACGACCTGGCTCTTTTCGATCTTTTCGCAGCTTTTCACACTCATCTTGTTTATTCCTCCGTTCATCGCCGGTCATAAGCCGGTGCGAAATGGTATTTTACCATACAAAACCTGAAAATGCTATACTTTTTTCCGTTATTCACAAATTTTTTTTGGAACAAATCCCAGATAGTCGGCGGAGATCAGGGAGAAGTCCGTCCCATTCCACCCGCCCTCCAGCCGCCGTTTGATGGCGTAGCCGTGGAGGTGGCCGTAGCAGCACCGCTCCACGGGGTAGGCCGAGAGCAGCCGCAGGATCTCCGGGCACTCGTAGCCCTGATACAGCGGCGGATAGTGAAGGAAGCAGAAGATGGACCGTCCCTCCGCCGCCTTCAGGGAAGTCTCCAGTCTTCCCACCTCCCGGTTGAGGACCTTGGCGTTGTGGGGCTTCTGGTCCTCCTCAAAGAACCATCCCCGGGTCCCGCACAGGGCGTAGTCTCCATACAGGGCGCAGTTGTTATGGAGAAAGTCCAGGGTGGTAAGGCCCTTCTCCGTGAAGAAGTTCTTCATTTTGGACACCGTGGACCACCAGTAGTCGTGGTTCCCCTTCACCAGATACTTTTTGCAGGGGAACTGGTCCAGAAAGCGGAAGTCCGCCTCCGCCTCATTCAGGTCGATGCCCCAGGAGGTGTCCCCCGCCAGGACCAGCACATCGCCGGCGGTCAGCCGGCTCAAAGCATCGCCGATGCGCTCCGTGTAATTCTCCCAGGCGGGGCCGAACACCTCCATAGGCTTGTCCGCTGTCAGGGAGAGGTGCAGGTCCCCGATGGCGTAGAGGGCCATGCGGCACCCCTCCTTTCTCTGTGTCCCGTGAGGCGGAGTCAGCCGTCCTCTTCGGCGGCTCCAACTCCCCGGAACTCTGTTGATCTATCTTGATCTGTGTCCATCTCGATTTTCACGCTGCTGACCTTTCCCCAAACGCGTCCGCCCACCTTCCGGACGCCTGTCTTGGTCAGCAGAATGCCGGGCAGCTTGCTGCCCTCCGGGAGCCAGAGGGACCCTTTGTAGCCTTCGCCCCGGATCCGCCCGGCGCCAATTCGCCGCCGCAATAGGGACAGCGCCGCTCCTGTGCTATGGTGCTCTACTCCCCTTTGCGTTTTTCGGTTGGGTCCTCCGGGTCATCAAAGACAATTTCCCTGCCGCACCTGTCACAGAAGTGCTTTTCCCCCTTCCGCCACCATGGCATGGCATACCCACGGCCGCAGTATGGGCAGCGGAGGTTTCGGACCCACTGGATGCCTCCGTTGACCAGCAGCACGATTCCTGTGATCCGCAGGGTGTTTTTGATCCAATAGGCCGTGTCCATCACCCGGTACCGGTCTCCCAGGGTCCGGTAGGGAATCAGCTCGTTGACAGCCAGGAAGAAAATTCCCAAAGCAAAGAACAGCAGCACCAATCGGGCAAATGCCCGGCTCAAAGGCTTCACGCAATAGCCTCCCTGCCCTCTTTCGGGTTTCCAAAATCCAAAGGCAACAGATTTACAGTCTGCCGCATTAAGCCGTTTCCCGCGTTGCTTTGTTGCAGCGCGATTTACTTCAAAAACTCCAGCACCACGCTGTCCATACCGGGCTTCTCACAGGTGAGGTCGAACCGCCGGGCCTTGCCCTTCAGGGCCGCCAGGCGCCGGGGAATCGCCGTGCCGGTGGTTTCATGCAGCTGGTCCAGCAGCTCCACGCCGTCGCCCGCCGGGGTCTCCCCGATGGCCCGCAGCACGTGGTCGCAGAACTTGTAGGGGGAGGCGGTGGAGACGAACACCGTCACCGTCTTGTCGCCGGTGGCCTTGCGGTACTGTTCCATGACGCTGGCGGCCACGGCGGTGTGGGTATCGATCAGATACCCGTTCTCCTTGTAATACTTGGCGATGGCAGCGGAGGTGCCCGCCTCGCCGCAGAAGCCGCCCCAGAACTGGTCCGCCAGAGCCGCCTTGATGGCGTCGGACACTTCGTACTTGCCGGTCTTGGCGAGGGCATCCATGTAGCCCTTCACCTCCGCATCGTTTTCGCCGGAGAGGTCGAACAGCAGCCGCTCCAGGTTGCTGGACACCAGAATGTCCATAGAGGGACTCATGGTGGTATGGAACGGACGGTTCTTGTCGTACACGCCGGTGCGGAGGAAGTCCGTCAGCACATCGTTGCAGTTGGAGGCGCAGATCAGCTTCCCAACCGGCAGTCCCATGCGCTTTGCGTAGTAGGCCGCCAGGATGTCGCCGAAGTTGCCGGTGGGCACACAGAAGTTCACCTTGTCGCCCATGCTGAGCTTCCCGTCCCGGACCAGGTCGCAGTAGGCGGAGATATAGTAGACCACCTGGGGCAGGATACGGCCCCAGTTGATGGAGTTGGCGGAGGACAGGAAGTAACCCCGGTCCGCCAGGGTGGCCCGGATGGCCTCATCGGAGAAAATGCGCTTTACACCGGCCTGGGCGTCGTCGAAGTTGCCCTCCACGGCGCAGACGCCCACATTGGCGCCGTCCTGAGTGACCATCTGGGTCTCCTGGACCTTGGACACGCCGTCCTTGGGGTAGAATACTAGGATCTTCGTCTGCGGCACGTCGGCAAAGCCCTCCATCGCAGCCTTGCCGGTGTCGCCGGAAGTAGCCACCAGGATGCATACCGTCTTGGACTCTCCGGTCTTGCGGAGGGCGGCGGAGAGCAGCTGGGGCAGCATCTGCAGGGCCATGTCCTTGAAGGCGCTGGTGGGGCCGTGCCACAGCTCCAGGCAGTGGGTGGTCTCGTCCACCGTGCGGACAGGGGCCACGGCGTCGCAGTCGAACTTCTCAGGGCCGTAGGCGTTCTCCGCAAATCCGGACAGCTCCTCATAGGTGTAGTCGGTCAGGTACAGGCCCATGACCTTGGCAGCCCGCTCCTGGTACCGGACATTCACCAGGCTCTCCAAAAAAGCCCGGTCGATCTGCGGGATCCCGCAGGGGGTCAGCAGGCCGCCGTCCCGGCTCAGGCCCATCTTGATGGCCTCCGCTGCGTCCATGCGGACGGCGGCGTCCCGTGTGCTGTAATACTTCATGTCGCTCTCTCCTTCTGACTGTTTTTCAAAACGCATTTTCCAAATATTCCAGCCGGAGGGGGCGGTGAACCCCATCCGTATAAACCTCCGCCACATCGAACCGGGCGGGAGCGTCCAGGTCGTGCTGACTGAGATAGCAGGCCGCTGCGGCCCGGAGCCGTTCCTGCTTCCGCCGGTCCACCGCCTCCCGCGGCAGGCCCGCGAAGCTGCCGCTGCGGAGCTTTACTTCCACAAAGCAGATGGTGCCGTCTCTGTCCCGGGCCACCAGATCCAGCTCTCCGTACCGGCAGCGCCATTGGCTTGCCAGCAACTGGCAGCCCCTCTTCCGCAGGTACTGTGCCGCTGCGGCCTCGCCCCGGTCCCCCAGGGCCTTGGTGGTATTCATGTGCGCCGGGCCTCCCACTTCTTCAGAAAAGTCCGCCGGTGGGCAGGGCAGGGACCGTACCGATCCAGCATTTCATAGTGGAGCTTCGTCCCATAGCCCTTGTGTTTGGCAAACTGGTACTGGGGATACTCCCGGTCCAGCACGCCGGTCACATACCGGTCCCGGCTGACCTTGGCCAGGATGGAGGCCGCCGCAATGGAGGCACTCTTCCCGTCCCCGCCTACCAGGCACATGTGGGGCGCCGTGATGGAGACGCTGCTGCCATGGTCCCGGTTGCCGTCAATGAGGCACAGGTCCGGCCGAATGGATAACCCCTCAATGGCCCGGTTCATAGCCAGCATCCGGGCGTTGAGGATATCCAAACTGTCGATCTCCTCCGCCGTCACAAAGGCGATGCTGTACGCCTCTGCCGTGGCGGTGATCTGGTCGAACAGGACATCCCGCTTCTTCGTCGTCAGCTTTTTGGAGTCGTTGAGGCCAGGAAAACCGATCTCCCGGGGCAGAATGACGGCAGCGGCGTACACCGGCCCCGCCAGGGGCCCGGCTCCTGCCTCGTCCACTCCGCAGAGGGCCGTGAGACCACTATTCCATTGTTCACGCTCATAGGTCCAGAGGTCCATTTCCATCCTACCAATACTCCATGACGATCTTCTTGCAGGTGCGACAGACCCAGGCGGGAAGCCATGTCCGGTTGTAGCGGAACGTCATCGGTCCGTCCAGCACAATGCCGCCATCTGCCTCGATGTTCCGCCTCGTATAAAACGTGCGGAGGTCTTTCTCTCCCGGCATGAAAAAAAGACCGATGCTGTTCTTGGTGATGACATGGCCCTTTTCCATCTCTTTTCCGCAGACAGGGCAGTTCATGGATATGCCTCCCTCCTCGCAGGGCAGGTTCCTTCGCTTTCCGCGATTCCCGCCAAGTGATGTCAATACTCCAGAAGGATCTTTTTGCAGGCGCGGCAGACATAGCCATGTACAGTTGCGCGGTCGCTCCCCCGTATATGATGCGGGCCATCCAAAACAATCCCGCCGTACTGTTCCACACTGCGCTTCGTATCCCAGAATCCCACTTTTCCGCCGGGCGGCAGGAAGAAAAGGCCCCGCCCCAGCTCCGTATAAAGGCTCCCCCGCTCCATCTCTTTTCCGCAAGACGGGCAATTCATAGGCGCGCTTCCCTCATTCTGACGCTGCAGGCTGTTCCGTCTCCTCCGGCATTTCCAGTGTGAAGCGTCCCAGCTTGCCAGCTCTATACTCGTCCAACAGAATCTTGGCCATCCGCTCCGTGTCCACCTCGCCGCCGGAGATCAGAAAGCCCCGCTTTTTCCCGGCGGCCTCCAGCAGGCGGTAGCCCCAGGCCACGTCCTCCTCGCCGTCCTGACGCTCCGGCAGGGACGGGAGCTTGTAGCCGGTCCTCAGGGCCTCCGGATAGTTGGTGCCCAGGTACGCCATCAGGTGGCAGCCCAGGGTCTCCATGTCCAGGATCTCGTCCTTCACCGCGCCGGTGTAGGCCAGGTTCAGCCCCACGCTCTGGTCCTCAAACTTGGGCCACAGAATGCCGGGGGTATCCAGCAGTTCCAGCCCGCGGTCGATGGGCACCCACTGCTTGGCCCGGGTGACACCGGGCCGGTCCTCGGTTTTGGCAGTCTTGCGGCCGGCGATCCTGTTGATAAAGGTGGACTTGCCCACGTTGGGCACGCCCAAAATCATCACCCGGACCACCCGGTTCTGCCCCTTTTCCGCATAGGCGCGCAGCTTGTCCGCAAGAAGCGTCTTGACAGCAGCGGCAAACTGCTTTGTCCCGGCGCCGCTCTTGGCGTCGGACTCCATCACCGCGTACCCCTTTGCCCGGAACCAGGCCGCCCACCGCTTCGTGGCGTCCGGGTCCGCCTGGTCCACCCGGTTCAGCACCACCAGCCGGGGCTTCCCCGCCGTCAGTTCGTCCACATCCGGGTTCCGGCTGGACACAGGAATCCGGGCGTCCACGATTTCGCACACTGCATCCACATGTTTGATCTGCTCGGCGATCATCCGCCGGGTTTTGGTCATGTGACCGGGATACCATTGAATATTCATAGTCCTACCTCACGCCGCCCCGGCGGGCGGCGCCCAATCAATTCTTCTCAGGAAGCTGTCCCCGTGGCTCAGTCGATCCCCGCAATGGGGCCGATGCGGCCGAAGTCCCGCTGCCCGGTGGCCTCGTCCGCGCCGGGAAACAGCAGGAACACCGCCTTGCCGATGACATACCGGGTGTCCACCGTGCCAAGGTCGCTGCTGCGGCTGTCGCTGGAGTGGTTTCGGTTGTCGCCCATGACGAAAATGGAGCCCTCCGGCACCGTTAGGGGAAATTCCGTCCCCTCCTCCACATAGGTGGGCTCGTTGATATAGTCCTCCTCCAGCAGCTCCCCGTCCACATAGACGGCGCCGGAGACAAAGTCGATGTCCACCGTCTGGCCCTCCGTGGCGATCACCCGCTTCACGATGGGCTCCTCCAGAAAGGTGTCCTTCCGCAGCACCACGATGTCGCCGTACTCATAGTCGTTGTCCAGCATGGCGTTCAGCACCAGCAGCCGGTCTCCGTCCTGCAGGGTGGGCACCATAGAGTGGCCATCCACGCCGATGAGCCGGATGACGAAGGTAAACAGCAGCACCACCGCCAGCACGGAGCACACCAGCGCCTGGGCCCACTCATACAGGTCCCGGCCCTCCTCCTTTTCCGGAGACACCTCCTGCGTCTCCTGCTTCTTCTCTTTCTTCCACATGTCTGCAAAACCTCCGCGGGCGCTTTCGCCCCTGTTGATGGAAAGCCCCCCGCCGGAGGTCTCCTTGCTCTTATGTCAGCGGGCCGATCCTGCCGAAGTCCCGCTTGTCGGTGTCCGCAGTCACGCCTGGGAACAACAGGAACACCGCCCGGCCCAAAATCTGCCGGGTATCCACCGGCCCCAGCTCCGGATCCCGGCTGTCATCGCTGTCGTTGCGGTTGTCGCCCATAACAAAGACGCAGCCCTCCGGCACGGTGACAGGGAACTCCAGCCCCTCCTCCAGATAGGTGGGCTGGCGGATGTAGTCCTCCTCCAGCAGCTGCCCATCCACATAGACGGCACCAGCGGTAAAGTCGATGTCCACCGTCTGGCCCTCTGTGGCGATCACCCGCTTCACGATGGGCTCCCCGTCCTTGAAGCTCTCCTTCCGGATGATGACGATGTCCCCGGCCTCAAATCCACCGCACAGGTGGGCGTTCATCACCAGCAGGCAGTCCTGATGCTGGAGCGTCTCCCGCATGGAGGGGCCGGACACCAGCACCACCCGCGCCGCAAAGGTGAACAGCAGCACCGTTGCTGTCACGGCGCACACCAGCACCTGCACCCACTCGTACAGCCCGCGGAGGGAAAGCGCGTCCCTGTTGAGCCGTTTTCCTCCCCGCACGTGACCGCCTCCTCCAGCACCGCAGTTTTTCACAATAACGTATGCTAGTATATCAAAGAACCGTCAAAATCACAAGATGCCGGGGAAATTTTGTGTGACAAGAAAAAAGAGAGGCTTTCGCCTCTCTTTCGTCTTGGATCACAGCTTTTCCTTGACCTTGGCGCCCTTGCCCACGCGGCCGCGCAGATAGTACAGCTTGGCACGCCGCACAGCACCGTTGCGGACCACCTCGATCTTGTCGATGGAGGGAGAGTGCACGGGGAAGACCTTCTCCACACCGACACCGTAGGAGATGCGGCGCACGGTGATGGTCTCGGTGATGCCGCCGTGCTTCTTGGCGATGACGGTGCCCTCGAAGACCTGGATACGCTCACGGGAGCCTTCCTTGACCTTCACGTGCACCCGGACCGTGTCGCCCACCTTGACGGGGGTCACTTCCGCTTCCAGACGCTCTTTGTTCAGTTCCTTAATCAGATCCATGGATGTTCCTCCTAAATAATAGGTGTTCATGCCGCTTCTCTCAAAGGCACATCAACGCACTCCGGCGTGTGCACGGCAGAGGACCACCCTTTGTAGCCGTAATAGGATACCACGGCCAGGAGGAAAATGCAAGTATTTTTTACAAAAAATCCGCCTTTCTGCCGTGCAGTTCCCGAAGAGCCGCCGCCAGCAGGCCGAATGCAGCCGGCAGCAGCCACAGGCTCCCGCCGGTCCGCCCGATCAGCCACAGTACCAGGCCGCCCAGGGCCAGCGCCGTCGTGCCCCCCGCCCAGCAGGCGATGCGCTCCGCGGCGGAGGGACCCGCCAGCCATGCGGCCGCGAGATACAGCGCCCGGCCGCCGTCCAGGGGCCGCACCGGCAGCAGGTTGAAGAGGCACAGTGACAGATGGGCTCCCGCCGCCACCCAGGCGTGGGCGCCCCCCAGAACCAGCGCGCACAGCAGATTCACTGCTGGCCCCGCCAGCACCGCCGCGATCTCCCCCGGATAGGACAGGCGGGCGGCGGAAGTCATCAGCTCCGCCCCAAAGACGCTGACCCGCAGCTCCCGCACCCGGGCCCCCAGCAGCCGCAGCACCAGCAGGTGTCCCAGCTCGTGGAGCGCCGCGGCGGAGAGGATCACCGCCAGCAGCTGCCAGCCGTTCACCAGTGTGAACCAGGCCGCCAGCAGCCAGAAGCCGCCGGAAATCCGAATCCGGTCACGCCAGCGAGACATAGTAGATGGGATTTAGGTACTGGCTGCCCTCATGGAGCTCGAAGTGCAGATGAGGCCCGGTGGCCACGCCGGTCTCCCCCACCTCTGCGATCACGTCCCCCTCCTTCACAGAGGCGCCTGAGGAGGCGATAATCCGGCTGCAATGGGCATACAGGGTGGAGTAGCCCCCCTCGTGGGCAACGGTGATGTACTTGCCGTAGCTGCTGCTCTCCCCCACGGCGGTGACGGTACCGTCGGCAAAGCAGCCGATCTCCGTCCCAGCGGCGGCGCCGATGTCAATACCATAGTGGAACCGCTCCTCTCCCTCCACCGGGTGCTCCCGGTAGCCGAAATCAGAGGTGAGGGTGCCCATCACCGGGGTGCAGTAATCAAAGCCCAGCAGGGCCTGTTCCAGGCACACGTTGTCCGGCAGGTTCTGGTCGGAGTAGAGGACGTAGGCCAGGGTAGACGCCTCCGCCGCGCCCTGGGATGCGGTTTCCGCAGTCTCCGCTGTCTGATCGGCCTCTGCTGTCTGCGCGGTCTCTGCCGTCTGGGATGCTGCTGCGGGCAGATCCAGCCAGCCGTCGCTGCTGCCGGTCCCGGTCCGGAAGGCCCGCAGGGGCGCGATGGCCGCAGGAAGCTGGAGAGACACCGCCTCTCCCCCTGCCGGGGCTGACACCTCCACGGCGGAATCCTCCTGAGGGTCGAACACCGCCTGATACATATCCTGAAGGGCCACGTCCACATCCGCTTCGCCGCTCACGGCCCGCCCCACAGCGGAGAACACGGCCTGCACATCGATGTTCTGTTCCAGCATTCCGGTGAGCTTGGCATTCACCTGGGCCATGCGTCCCGGCAGCAGGAGCTTCACCGCCACCAGCAGCACAAAGATGCTGCCGCAGGCCACCAGCTGGATCAGATGCCGCCGCTCTCCCGGAGTCAGAGTTTCCCGTTTTCCCCGCTGGACCCTGTGCGGCGCAGCCGGGGTACTCCGCCGCCGCCTTTCCGCCGCCCGATGCTGGGACGAGACGGTGCCGATCCGCCGCCCAACGTGCCGTGCCGCCATGACGCTCCCTCCCCTGTCGGAATCTATTCCAAACTCTATGCGCCGACCGGGCGGGATATGCGTCTTTGGGAATCGTCTGCCCCCGCCGAAAAAGAGACCGGGAAGGGGCTCCCTTCCCAGTCTCTTGCACTTGCCCGCTTTGCGGGGCGTTATCCCAGCAGGCCCAGCATCGCCGCACACAGGGCCGTCCTGTCCCGGATGGAGGGGATGCGCACCCGCTCTTCCGTGGTGTGGATCTGTTCTGCGATGGCGGAGAGGGCGTCCACCGTGGGGACGCCGTAAGTGGAGAGATAGGCCCCGTCGGTGGCGGCGGGGTCCGCGATCTCCTCCGGCTCCCAACCCAGCAGCTCCGCCGCCTCTGCCGCCCGGAGATAGGCGCTGTGATTGGCGGCGTTCCGCTCCATGGCGGGGAACAGCGTCCGGTAGGTGACCTGCACCCGGCAGCCCTCCACCGTCACTTGGTCCGCCATGCTGTCCAGCCTGGCCTGGATCACCGGGAAGTCCGCGTTTTCCGGAATCCCGGCCACGCAGAACTCCCCCCGGGCCTCTCCGGCCACCACGCCGTTGGGCCGTCCGCCGGAGATGGGCGCCACATTGTAGTAGATGCCCTTCTCATAGTCGTTGAAGCTGTATAGCCGGATGATCTGGTGAGCCAGCTCCAGCACGGCGCTGCGGCCCTCCAGATACGCCTTGCCCGCATGGGCCTCCCGCCCCGCCACGTCGACGGTTCCCAGAATCACCCCCCGGCGGGATGTGACGAACCGGGGACGTCCGTCCCGCTCCCGGCCGCCCTCGAACACCAGGGCCAGAGCCGCGTCCTGCGCCTCCCGGGCGTAGACCTTGCGGCCGGACCGGGAGCCGGTCTCCTCGTCACAGGTGAAAAGGTACGTCAGCTCCCAGGGGGGCAGCAGGCCCGCCTTTTTCAAAATCAGCGCCCCGAACAGGGAGATAAGGACGCCGCTCTTGCAGTCCCCGGCCCCCAGGCCGTGGGCCCACTCCCCTTCAATATGAAAGTGGTGCTTTTCCGCAAAGCCGGGGCCGAACACCGTGTCCAGGTGGGCGGCCAGCAGCACCTTTCCCCGGGGCTGTTCCGGCCGCACCCGGGCCACCAGATGGGTCCCCAGACCAGGCTCCGTCACCCGCTCTGTCCGGGCCCCCAGCTCGGAGAGCACCGGCTCCAGCAGCCCGGTCACGGCGGCGTTGCCCGCCTCATTGCCGGTGCCGCTGTCGATGGCGCAGATCTGTTCCAGCAGCGCCAGCTGGCGGGGCAGCATCTCCTCCGCCCCGGCCCGGACGATCCGGGCCAGTGTCTGTCTCTTGGCATCCTCCATCGGCCGTGCCTCACTCCGCCAGCAGGTCCACCATGACCTCCGCCGGATCGAAGGCGGCGTCGATCATGCCCACCTTCTGGAGCCAGTCGATGTTCTCCTGCCACACGGACACGTCCTGGGACAGGAAGGGCGCGTCGGCCGTCTCCATGATGGGCAGCAGCACATCAAAGCTTCGCCGTTCCACGGACTCCGTCAAGGGGAAGTTCTCCTCGTCCTGGTTGGCCAACAGGAGCCCCAACGCCTCCTCCGGGTCCGCCTGCATATCGGCAAAGCCCTTCTGACAGGCCCGCAGGAACCGAGTGTACTTGTCCCGGTTGGCCTCCAGCTGGTCCTCGCCGGTCACCAGCATCAGCGCGTAGTAGTTGGGTACGCCGTAGTCCATGACCTCCATGTAGTCCACGGCGAAGCCCTCCTCCTCCAGCGCAGGAACCTCGTGGTTGATGAAGCAGCCGAAGGTGGCGTCCACATTTCCGGTGGTCATGGCGCTCATCAGGTCAAAGCCCACGTCGATCAACTCCACGTCATCCAGCGTGGCGCCCACAGTCTCCAACATCTGGCCCACCGCCACCTCGCCGAAGCGGGTGCCGGAGTAGCCGATGGTCTTGCCGATCAGGTCCTCCGGGGTCTTGATGTTTTTCTCCGCCAGGGCACAGACGATGCTGATGGGCTGCTGGACCACAGCTCCCAGCACCTTCACCGGCACGTCCTCATTGGCCTTGGCGATGATGGTGTCCTCCTGATAGTAGAAGCCGATATCCGCCCGGCCCGCCGCCGTCATGGTCAGGGGATCGCTGGCGTTAGAGGGGAACAAGATATTCACCTGCAGGCCCTCCTCCGCAAAGTAGCCCTTCTCCTCCGCCTCGTAGAGGAAAGCATGGACGGCGTTGGGATACCAGTCCAGCACCACGTCGATGGTCTCCAGCTCTCCATCGTCCTGCCCGTCCGCCGTGTCCCCGCTTCCGCCGGAGGAGCAGCCGGTGAGCAGCAGAAGCGCCGTCAGCAACAGCGCAAGTTTCTGTTTCATCATCAATCTTCCTTTCTTTATAAACTGGATCCAGGTGATTCCTGCGGGGCCCGCCCCGCAGGTTTCAGGACTCTCCCCTCCAGCGGACGAACCGCTTTTCCAGCAGGTTCACAACGGCCACCGCCAGGATGGCCGCCGCGGACAGCAGCACAATAGGGGCGAACACCCCGGCGCCGTCCAACTGGGTCATCATGCGGCGGGAGAAGTAGCCCAGGCCGCTCTTGGCCCCCAACCACTCGCCGATGGCCGCGCCGATGATGCTCATGGGCACCGCCATCTTGACGGCGGAGAAGAAGTATGGCAGGGCGCAGGGCACCTTGATCTTCAAAAAGATGTCCTTCTTCGTGGCACCGTAAGTCTCCAGCAGCTCCGCCATCTCCGTCTTGGCGGAGCGGAGCCCGTCGTACACTGTGATGGTGATGGGGAAAAAGGTGATGAGCACTGTCACCAGCACCTTGCTCCAGATGCCGTAGCCGAACCACAGCACAAAGAGCGGTGCGATGGCGGTGGTGGGAATGGTCTGGGACACCACCACGATGGGATAGATCATCTTGCGGACCAGGTCGCTCTCGTCCATCACCACCGCCAGGGCCAGGCCCAGCACCAGAGAGATCCCCAGGCCGATGGCCGTCACCAGCATGGTGGCGGGCAGATGAACAGTGAAGAGGACATCCCGCAGCTCCCACAGCTTCGCCAGGATCTGGGTGGGAGACGGCAGGATATAGGCCGCGTCTAATCCCATGGCCCCCGCCTGCCAGAGAATCAACAGGGCGAAGAGAAAAATCATGGCAGGTAGATTTGCTTTACAGGTCTTTTTCATGGGGTCACCTGCTTTCGCAGAAGGTCGATGAGATGCTCCTTCAGCTCCACCATCTCCGGCAGTTTGAGGCAGGAGCGGTCCCGCGGGAAGGACGCGGGGACCGGAATCTCCGCCAGCTCCCGGATGGGGGTGCGCTCCACCACCAGCACGCTGGAGGAGAGGAACAGCGCCTCCTCCACGTCGTGGGTGATGAAGAGGATGGTCCTCTTGTGCCGCTGCCACTGGTCCAGCAGCCACTCCTGCATGGAGATCCGGGTGAGGAAGTCCAGGGCGGAGAAGGGCTCGTCCAGCAGCAGCAGGTCGCAGCCCGTCAGCATGGTGCGGGCAAAGGCCGCCCGCTGCCGCATCCCGCCAGAGAGCTCGTCCGGCATCTTGCTGCCGCAGCCGGCAAGTCCCACGTCGGCCAGCGCCGCCTCCGCCCGGTCCCGGCGCTCCGCACGGGTCAGCTCCCCCTGGATCTCCAAGGGCAGCGCCACATTTTCTCCCACGGTTCGCCAGGGGAACAGCAGGTCCTTCTGGGGCATATAGCCGCAGTAGTGCTTGCGTCCCACAATGGACTTCCCCTCCACCAGAATGGTCCCCGCCTTGGGCTTTAGCAGTCCGTTGGTCATGCGGAAGATGGTGCTCTTTCCGCAGCCGCTGATGCCGATGATGCAGTGGAAGGAGCCGGGTTCCACGGCAAAGCTCAGGTGGTCGATGATATCGAAGTCCTCGCTGGGGTACTGATAGGAGACGTTCTGAAATTCCAGCATGGTCATCGCTCCAGCGTCCAGGCCATCTCCCAGAAGCCCAGCTCATACCGGCTGCAGTTGACGAAGATCTCCTCCAGCCGCTGGTATTCCGCCTCCGTGCAGCTCTCCGCCAGGGTGTCCATCAGCTCCACCAGTGCGTCGTTGGTTTTCTGGTAGTCCTCCCCCGCGTAGCTGCGGATCCACTCGCCGTAGAAGGGGTGGTCCGCCGCGCCGGGGATGGCCGCCAAGCGCGTGCCGATCTCCGCATAGCTCCAGGAGCAGGAGAGGATGGCGGCGATGATCTCCGCCGGCCCGCCCGCGGCGGCACAGGAGAGCATGTAGTGGGTATAGGACAAATTGGAGAGGGCCGGCTGGACAGAAAACACCTGCTCCTCCGTGATGCCCAACCGAGCCATGTAGGCCCGGTGGACCTTCATCTCCCCGCCCAGAATCGCGTCCACATTGGCGGAGAAGGTCCGCATCAGGCCGGGGTCCCGGGCCTTCACTACACCGTAGGCGAACACCCGGGCGTAGTCGAACAGGTACAGATAGTCCTGCAGCAGGAACCACCGGAACTTCTCCAGGTCCAGGCTGCCGTCTCCAATCCCCCGGACAAAGGGATGGTCATGGCACTGCTCCCAGATGGGATGGGCGGCCTCGTACAGCCGCTGTGTCGTTCTCATTCGTATTCCTCCTATCCAATGGCCGGTCCGCCCCCATGCAAAAAGGCGGGGTCCCCTTTGGGACACCCCGCCTTCGCTCCAATCCTATCTCTTCCGTGCGGAAGAGACTCCGCACGAATAGCTTGTGCTGCGTCCCTACGTTGGCATTACCCACATCAGGTCAGGTCGAGGGACCGGCCCCTCATCTCAGCCTCCTCGCGGAAGCTCCCTTGCACGTTTTATTATAAAAGCCCGTCTTCTTTTTGTCAATAAATTTTTCCCGGTTTTCGGTAAAAATCCCGCATTTACACCAGATGCCGCTCGATCTCCTGCCGGGTGGGCAGGGAGGGGATCGCCCCTCTGCCCTGAACACAGAGCCATCCGCTGACGTTGCCGTACTCCAGCGCCTCCTGCACCAGCGGCTCCGTCAGCTGCTCCGCCTGGGTGACACCCCGGAATCGCATCTGAGACAGCATTCCGCCCCAGAAGGCGTCTCCGGCGCCGGTTGCATCCGCGCAGTGGGCCCGCCGACCCGGGACAGCGAGGCGCCGCCCCCGGAAATATCCTCTGGCACCCTGACCGCCCAGGGTCAGCACCACCAGCGTCAATCCGTACCGCTCCATAAGGGCGGGCAGCTCCGCCTCGCCCCCCAGCATATCGGCCTCCTCCTCTGAGATCTTCAGCAGATCCACGTCCGGCAGGATCTCCCGCACCTTTGCGGCGCAGGCCTCCTGACTGCCGTTCCACATCATGTCCCGGTAATTCACATCAAAGCTCACCAGCCTGCCCATCTCCCGACCCAGGTGCAGGGCCTTGGCTGTGGCCTCTGCCGCTGGGGAGGCGGAGAGAGAACACGACCCGGCGTGGACGATCACCGTGTCCCGGATGTCCGCCTCCCGTACGTCCTCCTCCCGAAGGAACATATCCGCTCCAGGCTTGCGGACAAAGGTGAAGCTCCGCTCCCCTTCCTCCGTCAAAGAGACAAACGCCATGGTGGTGACCGCCTCCCGGCAGGGCTCCCGCCGGATACAGCGCACCCTGTTTTCCCGGAGGGTGCCCAGCAGGTACCGCCCGAAGTCGTCATCCCCCACAGAGCAGCACATGGCCGCCTCCAACCCGTTCCGGGCGGCGGCGATGGCCACATTTGCAGGGGCGCCCCCGGCGTTTCGAATATAGCTTCCGGGCTCACTGCCCGGCAAAAAGTCAACTAGCATCTCGCCAACGCTGTAAAGGTCCACCAGTGGTCCTCCTTGTCTGAGGTGGTTTTGCAATCATTCGCATCGATTATTAAACCATTTCCAGCGTTCAATGTCAATCGTTTAGCTGATGTTTTTATAGGAGAAAAATGTACTTTTTGTGGGATTTCCGATATTGCGGCAAGCCGCCCCGGGAAATCACCCGTTTTGAAGAGGTAGCTCCCCCGAGAAGATCCGGGCGATCCCGCCGCAGGCCGCCCCCAGAAGCGCTCCCTCCCCCAGGAAGCGCGGCTTTCTCACCAGGACTCTGCCGCCCCCATCCGCTGGGCGCAGGCGGGCAATGGCGGATTCCAGATCCGCCACGTGCCGGTCGGTCCAGCAGAGTCCGTCGCCGCCCAGCAACACCAGTTCGCTGTTCAGCAGATTCAGGGCGCTGGCGATCCCTGCAGCCAGAAAGTCCACGGTCTCCCGGAACACCCGGTCTACTTCCCCGCTGCCGGTTATCCGGCAGAAATCGGCGTAGGAAGCCTCCAGTCCCGTTCGATGATACAGTTTTTTCAGCACCTCCGGCGAACGAACGTACAGCTCCAGGCAGCCACGGCCGCCGCACCGGCAGGGACGGCCACCGGCGCAGATGGTGACATGGCCCAGCCCCAGGGGCCGTCCTCCCCGGCCCCTGCACAGTTGCCCGCCGCTGAGGACCGCGCTGCCCACCCGGTCCCCCAGGCTGACAAACAGCACGTCCCGGCAGTTCCGGGCCCTGCCGAACAGGCTCTCCACCAGCAGAGCGCTCTGGCAGGTGTCCTCCAGGAATACCGGGAGGCCGTACCGCTCCCGGACTGCCGGACGCACGGATTCCGAGGGACACATCTGCTCCCCGCCGGGCCGCCAGGGCAGGTCCGCCGCCAAGCCGATGGCCCGTACACCAGCCGTCCCGGACAGCATCTTGTCCAACAGCCTGAGAGCGGTCTCCCGCCGCACCGCCTCCGGAGCGTCCTTCGGCAGGTCCGTGCCAGCCCGCCGGAATACCCGGAGGTCCAGCCCGCACAGAACACTCTCACAACGGCCCGGGAGGAACGCCACGCCCGCTGCCTTCGGCGCTTCGGGTGAGAGCCGGAGGCGCACGGGGTTCCGCCCCGGCTCCTCGCTGCACACCACCTCGCTCTCTCGCAGGACATCCCCGTCGATCATCTCACCCACGATATTGGAGATGGTCATTTTGCTCAAGCCCGTTCTCACCACCAGATCCCGCCGGGTCCGGCATGCGCCGGTGGCAACCATGCGCAGGACCAATCCGCGGTTGTCCCGCCTGTTGTCTCCGCTGTTTTTTCCCGCTTTCTCCAGCATGACCTGTCCTTTCCCGCGATGCCTGTCAAACCTCCCGTGCCGGAGTTCGCCTCCGGCATTCTTCATTTGTTTACTATATGACGCTCCCAGAGGCCCGTCAAGAAAAACCGCTCCCCCACCCGGAGGAGCGGTATAGGACATCATCTAAATTCTGTCCCATATCACCGTCCCAGCAGGGCAGCCCCGCCCAGCAGCACCCCATAGACTATCGGCTGGTGGAGCATATATACCGGCAGGGACTGCCTGCCCAAGGCACACAGGGGCGGACACCGGAGCGCGTCCGGATCCAGCCGCTCCATCGGCCCGGCCAGCAGGCGGCGGAGAAAATGCCCCGCCAGGAACAGGAACAGCCAGGGCAGCAGGGAGAAATAATCCGTGGAGAAAAAGTCCGGCGGCGGAAATCCTATGTACGCCGTCAGCAGATTACGGTAAAGTCCCTCCGGTACCGTTCCCAGCGTCCAGTCCTCAAATCCCAGCGTCCCCTGGTTCACGTTCCGCAGCAGGGTGAACAAGGCCGCGCTGGCGGCGAGGCCCACCCCCACAGGTACGTGCCGCAGCAGTTTTTCCAGTGGGACCATCAGCAACATGCAGGAGCCGATCAGCGTCAGCACGCCGAACCAGATCTGCTCCTCCGGCATGAAGAGCACCGTCACCAGCGTCACCACCCAGCCGCAGCCGAACACCGTCAGTCCCCTCCGGAGGGGCCGCCGCCCCAGGCTGAAGCAAAATCCGGAGAGGAGGATAAAGGTCCAGCAGATGCTCTGCTGCCAGATGTACGCGCCGGTGCCCCGGTACCAATCCCAGTCCGCGTGGAACAGATACACCAAGTCCCAGCAGGCGTGATAGGCGATCATGCTCACCAGCGTCAGGCCCCGCAGGGCATCCAGGGAGGCGATCCGCCTTCTGGGCCGGACCAGTGTCCGAGTCCCGCTGTCTGCTGCCATCTTCCGCTCCTCCTCTCCGGCGACCGGCGGAACCGGTCGTCTATCTCACTCCGGGGTCAGCCCCGGTGCTCCCGCCGGTACTCCGTGGGGAGCTGTCCCGTCACATCCTTGAATGCCCGGGTGAATTTCCCCTGGCTCTCGTAGCCCACGGCGGCCGCGATGGCGGCGATGCTCCCGCCGCTCTCCCGCAGCAGCTCCATGGCCCTGCGCACCCGGTACTCTTTCATATAGGTGGCGATGGGCAGGCCGTACACCGCCTTGAACACCTCCTTCAAGGTGGAGGTGTTCAGCAGATACCTGTGGGAGAGCTCCTCAATGGTGTACCGCCGGTCCAGGTGCTCGGTCAGCAATGCGTGGATCTCCTGGATACGCGCCGTCTGCTGGGAGCCGTACCGGGTCAGCTCCCGCCCGCCGGACTCCAGCCCCTCCAAATACAGCAGCAGCTCCTGGAGCTTCAGCCGGAGATAGGGCAGCCGCCGCATCTCCGGCTGCCGGTACAGGGGCCGGAAGATCTCCTCCAGCTCCGGTCCCGCCGGAAGGGCGAAGGTCCCGCCTCCGCAGAATTTTTCCGCCAGCCTCTCGGCCTGGAAGTCCGCCTCCGCCAAGATGGGGGGCGGCGACTCCGCCAGATGGGTCAAATCTACGCAGATCATCAGCCCCGCGTACATCTCCGCCGGGAAGTGCATCACAGAATCCGCGCAGCAGTCCGCACTGTGGAGGGACAGATCGCCCTCCCCCAGATAGACCGACATGCCGTCCCGCAGGTCCCAGCCCACCCGGCCCAGGCGGCAGTGGTTGATCTCCAGCGTGGACCGGGCCGCCTCGTGCCGGAAGGCGGCATAGGTGCCCAGGACCGTGTTGAAGGACGCCTCCACCCCCGGAAAGACCGGGTAGACCTCCATCCGTCCCCGTCCATCCGTCTCTCCCTGAAATGTCCCGGTGAACAAAACCCCAGGTTCGGCCGCAGGGCGCCCCACGATCTCCATAGTCCCCTGCGGCAGCTCCGCCAGAGCCATCCGCAGGCAATCCGCTTGCTTCATTCCGCCGCTCCTTCCCACCTCACGCCGAGGGGCAGGCAATCTCCACCATCGCCTCAATCATGTGGTGCAGCAGCTGGGCCCGCTCCGTCTCGGCAGCCTTATAGTAGACCTCTTTCCCGTCCCGCCGGCTGACGATCAGGCCGCCGGCCTTCAGCTGCTTCAGGTGGTGGGACACCGCCGGGGAGCTCATCTCCACCATGGAGGAGAGGTTGATGACGCACTCTTCACAGTGGCACAGCAGCCAAAAAATCCGGATGCGGCTGCCGTCCCCCAGCTGTTTGAAGATGTCAGCCACTGTCTGGAAATCGTCCACGCTGGGCATCTGTTCCAGCTCCCGCTCCATGGACTGTCCATGGTCGTGGGGCAGCTTCTTTTCTTCCATCGGTCGTCCCTCCTTCTGGTTTTGTATTCTACCACACCCCGCGCCATTCTGGAAGAGCGAAAATATGCCGCCCCGCATTGGCCCAATCGGAAGGAGTTTTTGCCCAATCGGAAGATTCTCTCCCTCCCCCGTTGACTTGGGGGGCCGCCCCGTGTATGATAAGACCATAGATTAAATAATTGCTTAATCGTTTTGCTCAATTGCTGAAGGGAGACTTTTATATGAAAAAAACCTATAAGATCGATGTGGACTGCGCCAATTGCGCCAACAAGATGGAGGAGGCCGCCCGGAAGACCGAAGGCGTCCAGAGCGCCACCGTGAACTTCATGGCGCTGAAGATGATCGTGGAATTCGCGGAGGGGCAGGACCCCAAGGCCGTGATGGAGCAGGTCCGCAGAAATTGCAAAAAGGTGGAGGACGACTGCGAAATCTACCTGTAAGCGCGTTTTTCAGGAAAGCACCCCCTCCGGAGGCGGGGTGTTTTCTTTCCCAAAACAATTAAACGTTTATTGAATTATCAGCCGCACGGAGCGGCTCAGATCGGAAGTGAACCTCATGAATAAAAAGCAGAAAATCATGCTGATCCGCATTCTGACAGCGGCGGCCCTGCTGGCTGTCCTGCATGTTCTCCCCGTCACAGGCTGGATGCGGTTTGGGCTGTACCTGATCCCCTATCTGATCGCAGGTTACGACATCCTGCGAAAGGCCCTGAAGGGCATCCAAAACCGCCAGGTGTTCGACGAGAACTTCCTGATGGCCGTGGCCACTGTGGGCGCCATTGCCCTGGCCCTGTACGAGCGGAGCGGGGATTACACCGAGGCCATCGCCGTCATGCTGTTCTATCAGATCGGCGAGTGGTTCCAGAGCTATGCAGTAGGCCGGAGCCGCCGGAACATCAGTGAGCTGATGGACATCCGCCCGGACTACGCCAACGTGGAACAGGACGGGAAGCTGGAGCAGGTAGACCCGGACGAGGTGTCCATCGGCACCGTTATTGTGGTCCAGCCCGGCGAGAAGGTTCCTATCGACGGCACTGTGGTGGAGGGCGCCTCCACCCTGAATACCGCCGCCCTCACCGGCGAGTCCCTGCCCCGGGAGGTCCGGGAGGGGGACGAGATCATCAGCGGCTGCGTCAACATGACCGGGCTGCTGAAAATCCGTACCACCCGGGAATTCGGCGAGTCCACGGTGTCCAAGATCCTGGACCTGGTGGAGAACGCCTCCTCCCGCAAGTCTCGGTCGGAGGACTTCATCTCTCGGTTCGCCCGGGTGTATACCCCCGCCGTGTGTTTCGCCGCCCTGGCCCTGGCCATCCTGGTCCCTCTGGCCCGGACGCTCCTTCTGGGCCTGCCCGCCGGCTGGAGCGTCTGGGTCTACCGGGCCCTCACCTTCCTGGTGGCCAGCTGTCCCTGCGCTCTGGTCATCAGCATCCCTCTCAGCTTCTTTGCCGGCATCGGCGGGGCCAGCAACGCCGGCGTGCTGGTGAAGGGCTCTAACTATCTGGAGACTCTGTCCCAAACCAAAACGGTGGTCTTTGACAAGACCGGCACTCTGACCCAGGGCGTGTTTGAGGTCAACGGCATCCACCATCATGAAATGGAGAACGAGAAGCTGGTGGAGTACGCCGCTCTGGCGGAGAGCGCTTCCAGCCACCCCATCAGCAAAAGCCTGCAGCGGGCCTATGGCCGGGAGATCGACCGCAGCCGGGTGACGGATGTTCAGGAGATCAGCGGCAGCGGCGTCATCGCCAAAGTGGACGGCGTGGAGGTAGCCGCCGGCAACGACAAGCTGATGGACCGGCTGGGCGTGCCGTACATCCCCTGTCACAGCGTAGGCACCATCATCCACATGGCCGTCGGCGGGAAGTATGCCGGACATATCGTCATCTCCGACGTGGTGAAGCCCCACGCCCGGGAGGCTGTCCAGGCGCTGCGGTCCGCCGGTGTTCATAGGACCGTCATGCTCACCGGCGACGCCAAGCCGGTGGCAGACCAGGTGGCCCAGTCCCTGGGCATCGATCAGGTTTACGCCGAGTTGCTCCCCGCCGGAAAGGTGGAAAAGGTGGAAGAACTGCTGCTGGACAACTCTGAGCGGGGAAAGCTGGCCTTCGTGGGGGACGGCATCAACGACGCCCCGGTCCTCAGCCGGGCGGATATCGGTATTGCCATGGGCGCCATGGGCTCCGATGCCGCCATCGAGGCCGCCGACGTGGTCCTGATGGATGACGATCCCGCCAAAATCGCAAAGGCCATCCGGATCTCCCGCAAGTGCCTGCGGATCGTCTATGAAAACATCGTCTTTGCCATCGGCATCAAGCTGGCGTGTCTGGTGCTTGTGGCCCTGGGGTTCGCCAATATGTGGCTGGCCATCTTCGCCGATGTGGGTGTGATGATCCTGGCAGTGCTCAACGCCATCCGTGCGCTGTTCGTCAAAAAGCTGTGAACGCGGAAAGCGCCCCGTCCAAGGCTGCACGGGCATGTCCCGGAGTCCGGCGGCAGAGCCCCAGGCAAAGGCAGCCCTCCGGTCAAGCGTGAAGGGACCAAATCCGCACAAAAACCCGGCGCCGGGAATTCCCGGCGCCGGGTTCTGTATGTACAGACCAGGTCAAAATGCAAAGAGTAAATGTCATTTCAGTAAAATTGAACACGGCCATGACGTTCCCTGCTTATTGGTGAATAGCCTGGAATTCCGTAGGGAACTGCAGCTTATGTGATCACAAGATTTTCAAATCATGTGTTCTTTTCTTTCCTGGTGTTTTCAAACACCCAGAATATAGCGCCCAGAATCACAATCCCACCAATTATGGAGCTTTTGCTCAGGGTCTCTCCCAAAAAGGCATAGCTGAACACGGCAGTGAACACAACACCGGAATACTGATAGATGCTGACCTCAGAGGCCGGGGCCTGCTGATAAGCGTATGTCAGGAAGAACTGTCCCCCTGCCGCAAAGACGCCGATCAGCAAAAGCATCACGAATACCTTTGGAGACGGAATCACCAGATTCGGCAGCATCATCAGTCCTGCGCAGACCGTACTCAGTGCGGAAAAGTGGAAGATAATCGCAGATGGGTGCGTGAAATTTTTACAGTAGGACAACATGGTGTAAGCCATGCCGGATACCACCGCTGCCAGCAAAGCCGCCAGAAGCGGGAACGGGTTGGAGTCGAAGGACGGCTGCATGGCGATATATGCGCCCACAAGACACAGGATCGTTGAGGCGATCTTGACGGGAGTGATCTTCTCCTTCAGGAAAATACCGGCGAGCAGTGTGACAAATACCGGAGATGCCCGGTTCAGCATAGCTACATCCGCTTGGCGGGCGTGACCGGCCGCATAGAAGAAGAGCACGATCCCCAGAAAGCCGAAGAACGACCTTCCCCAAAGCGCCCAGCCCCCTCGTTTGATCTCCTGAAAAACCTGCAGGTTTTCCCGTCGGACCATAACAGCTGCAATAATCAGGCTGACAAGATTGCGGAAGAAGGTCTGCTCAAATGTCCCCACCTCTTCAGAGCTCAATTTGACAAATACCTGCATGATGGAAAAGGACAGCGATGAGACCAGCATCAAATATATAGCTTTGGTTTTTTGTTTTTCGTAATCAGTCTCTCCTTTTATATGGCAACATACAGCGTGGCCGTCTGCACGGGAAATCAGCGCAGACGACCGGAATACACTTCCGGTCGTCTGTTCCGATCCCACCCGGGGCCTGCGCAGCAGAAATCAATAGTCGCCGTTGTAACTGGTTCCGTGGGGCGTTGTCCAGCTATAATCTCCCAGCTTTTCCGCCTTTGTCTCCTCGCCGTTGGCCACACGCAGAAGCAGCTCGTAAAGCTCGCGGCCGCTTTCTTGCAGGCTCAGTTCCCCATACAGCATGGGAGCTGCGGAGTAGTCGATCATGTCCTCCAGCGCCGTCGCAGTCTGGGGGTTGCCTGTGATCTTGATGGTCGTCATACATGCGTTGCCGATGGGGTTGCCCCGCCCAGTGGTGAAGAGGCAGATATGGCATCCGCTCATGGCCAGCGTGGTGGACGCATAGGCATCATTGGCGCCCTGTGCCTGGTTGATGCCCCAGGCTCCCGCGCCGGGGACCGGATCACCGCAGTCCAGGATCCCCAGGATCCGGCGATGTCCCTGGGTTTTGAAGCTGCCCAGGTTCTTCTCGGTCATAGTGGTCAGTCCGCCCGCCTTATTGCCGGGAGTGGGATTGACCTGGGAGAGGCCCTTACCGCCTCTGCGGGTGCAGTCCTCATTGAAGAAATCTCCGATATCCATCAGGCGCATGCCGATCTCATAAGAAGCCGCTGTGGTGGGATAGCCGCCGCGGCCACAAACCTCCACCGCTCTTCCGCCGGCGGACAGGTGCATATCGATTGCCTCACCCACCACCGGATTGGCGGACAGGCCGCTGGTCCAGTCAGATCCGCCGTTATAGCCGCCGATAATCAGTCCGCTGAGGGGGCAGGGTTCGCGCTTCTGGGCCTCTGCCTGCCGCTTCAGATCCTCCACAGCTGCAATCCCGTCCTGGATGGCCTTGGTGACACCGCCGTCCGCCTGGATGCTGATATTCACCACCGGCCGGCCAGTCTTACGGATCTCCTCCGCCACATCTTCAGGATCTGTCTGCTGGCACCCCAGGGACAGCAGTACCACGCCAAAAGTGTTCGGGTGCGTGCCGGTTGTGATGAATCCTCTGCGGGTCCGCTCAAAGCGATCCGGAAACTCACCGCAAGCCGCATCGACAAACGTGGCAGGGACATTACAGGCAGCAGAGATCCGCTGCGCCGCATTGTTGGAGCACTGAACCAGAGAGATCACCACCACCTGGTTCCGGATCCCAAAGGAACCGTCTGCCCGCTTATAGCCCATGATCGTCTCCGGCAGGCCCAACTCTTCCTTTTTGTATTTATGGTGGATCGTGTAATCCATGGCATCCGGTGCCATGGAGCGATAGTAAGCACGCTGTTCCCGGTTGATTTCCTCAAAGTCATCGTAAACATTGTGCTCATGTACCCAGTCTCCCTTTTTGATGAACTGGGTGGCCACGCCGATATGTACACCATACTTGATGATCTCGGCTCCTTTTTCGATATCAGTGCGGGCGATTTTGTGCCCCTCTTTGATATATTCGTTGGCCGTGATCTCCTCACCAGCCACTAGTGTGCACTCACCCGCCTGGATAGGCTCTACGGCAACTGCGACGTTGTCGCTCTCCTCAATCAGCATGCTTTTTTTGTAAATTTTCATTCCTGTTTACTCCTCCAGTAATTTAGGATTGGTGTTCTCTTACCGTAATACTGCGGCGATGCGATCCATGATCTCCTCGATCAGATTTCGGGGTGCAGCCAGGTTCAATCGTTCAAATCCATTTCCCTCTGGGCCGAACATACTGCCTTCGTCCATCGCCACATGGGCCTGATACAGCATCTTTTGGCGCAGTTTTTCGGCATCCGGCTCCAGTCTCCGGAAGTCAATCCATTGGAGATAGGTCCCCTCCAGAGGGGAGATCTTGACGTCTCCATTCCAAGTATCTTCCGCAAACTCCCGAACGAACTGGTCATTTTTCTGAATATAAGCCAGGCATGAATCCAGCCAGGCTTCCCCGTGGTCCCAGGCAGCCTTTGCAGCAACGGGGGCAAAAAAGTTCGGATGGGCACGACAATACCGTGCGAACATCTGGTCAAATCGTTTCCGGCGTTCCTCATTGGGGATCATAATGCAGGAAAAAGAAAGCCCCGCCAGATTGAATGTTTTGGATGGAGCATGGCAAACGGCACAGTTTTCCGCATAGTCCTGGCCCAGCGAGGCAAACACGATATGCTGGTGGCCCGGGAAGATCAGATCGCTGTGGATCTCATCTGCGATTACAAACACATGATGCCTGCGGCAGATCTCGCCCACTCTGCGGAGCTCCTCCTCCGTATAAACACGGCCCACCGGATTGTGCGGGTTGCTTAAAACAAAGGCCCTGCATCTGGGGGATGCCGCTTTCCTCTCAAAATCTGCAAAGTCGATCTCATAGCGCCCATCCCTGAGCTGTAACGGACTGTTTACAACAACCCGTTTCTGCTGCTGTATCGAATCAGCGAAGGGATAATACACCGGTCTCTGGATCAGGACCTCATCGCCTTCCTCCGTCTCTGACAGCAGCAGGAGATTGATGGCTGTCACGACACCGGGGGTAAAACGGAACCAGTCCGCCGCCGCATTCCAGCCATTTCTCCGTTGCTGCCAGCGCAGATAGGACGCAATAACCTCATCAGTGACTTTGGTATATCCATACATGCCGTTCTTAGCTGCCTCAATGATGGCTTCCTGAACCTCCGGAAGCGTCTTCAGATCCATATCTGCAATCCAGGCGGGCAGAACGTCTTGGGTTCCAAAAGTCTTTTCCAGTTCAGCTGGCTCCCACTTAACCTGCCCCCACGGCAGGCGGCTTTCAAAGTGGTCAAAGTCAAACGTTTTTTCCATCCTTACCTCTTTCTGATCCTAAATCGGGATTTATCACAGGCCATTAATCTCCCTCACAAAATGGCATTTGACAAAATGATCCTTTTCGATCTCTTCCAGCTGGGGCTCATTTTCAAAACATTCCGGCTTCGCATATACACATCTGGGGGCGAAGCGGCAGGACTTTGTCACGTTGATAGGCGAAGTGATCTCACCCTTCAAAATGATCTGATTATCCGGCGCATTGTACTTGGGCAGCGGGATCGCAGAAATCAATGCCTTTGTATAGGGATGATATTGGTGGGCAAAGATCTCTGCGGATCCAGCCTTCTCTACCATCTGTCCCAGATACATCACCGTGATATCATCGGAGATATGCTTGACCACGGACAGGTTGTGGGTGATAAACAGATATGTGAGATTCCGCTCCTTCTGGAGCTCCATCATCAGGTTCAGAATCTGTGCCTGAATGGACACGTCCAAAGCAGAGACCGGCTCATCGCAGACCACCAGCTTGGGATCCAGAATCAGCGCCCGGGCGATACCTACCCGCTGGCGGCGTCCACCATCCAGTTCATGCGGATACAGGCCATAGGTTCTCTCTGCCAGTCCCACCACATCCATGATCTCACGGACTTTTTTCTGCTGCTCCTCTTTGGAATTGCAGAGCTTATAGATCTTCAAAGGCTCTGCGATGATATCTCCGATGGACATTCTGGGGTTCAGAGATGCGTAGGGATCCTGGAAAATGATCTGCATATCCTTGCGAAGCTCTTTCAGCTGCGCCTTGGTCACGTCCGAGATATCCTTTCCCTGAAAGATAATCCGGCCGCCTGTTCTCTGATGCAGGTGCAGGATCACCCGGCCCAGTGTAGACTTTCCGCAGCCGGATTCTCCCACGATCCCCAGCGTCTGTCCCTCCCGCAGACCGAAGGTGACGCCATCCACTGCATGGAGTGTCCCCTTTTTGGTGGCAAAATACTTTGTCAGGTCTTCTACTCTTAAAATCTCAGCCATACTCAAACCTCCGTGTCAGAAAAACGGTTGCAGCGGACCATGTGAGAGTCCGAAAGCTTCACCGGCTTGATTTTTCCGGTCTGGCAGGCTTCTGTCGCATAGGGACATCTGGGGTGGAACTTGCATCCATCCGGAAGGTTTGCGGGGTCCGGTACCATGCCCTGAATCACTTTCAGCGTAGATGCGTCGTTCTCAATATCCGGCAGAGAGTCAAACAGACCGATGGTATACGGATGCCGCTTATCTGTATAAATTTCCTTGAGGGTTCCGGATTCCACGATCTCCCCGGCGTACACCACCGCGACCTTGTCGCAGATCTTCGCCACAACGCCCAGATCATGAGTGATGAGGATCAGGGAGGTCTGATACTCCTGCTTCAATTTTTTCATCAGCTCCAGCACCTGCGCCTGGATCGTCACGTCCAAGGCTGTGGTAGGCTCGTCCGCGATCAGCAGCTCTGGGCTGCAGGCCAGGGCGATAGCGATCATCACCCGCTGCTTCATGCCGCCGGAAAACTGGTGGGGGTAGTCGTCGCAACGGGCGCCGGGGATACCCACCTGCTCCAGCATCTCCATAGCACGCTTCCGGGCCTCGGCCTTCGAGATCTTGTTGTGCAGCAGGATCACTTCTGCAATCTGATCTCCTACCCGTGTCACCGGGTTCAGGGAAGTCATGGGATCCTGGAAGATCATGGAGATCTTTCCGCCGCGGATCCGGCGCATCTGCTTTTCTGAGAGTTTCAGCAGATCCTCTCCCTCAAACAGGATCGATCCCTTTACGATCTCTCCTGGCGGATCCGGCACCAGCCCCATGATTCCAAGGGCCGTGGTGGTCTTTCCGGCACCGGTCTCCCCCACCAGGCCGATACTTTCGCCCCTCTCCAGAGAAAAGGTGATGTCATTCACCGCCTGCACAGTTTCCTCGTCTGTCACATAACGGATTTCAAGGTCGTGCACTTCCAATATATTTTCAGCCATACCGTACTCCTTTCACCGCTCACTTCTTCAATCTGGGGTCCAGGCAGTCCCGCAGGCCATCTCCTACAACGTTGAGTGCATAGACCACCACCATGATGGCAAGGCCGGGAATGACCGTGAGGTAAGGTTCTGTCCGGATGTACCGCCGGCCGGTGGACAGCATTGCGCCCCACTCCGGCAGCGGAGCCTGAATGCCAAATCCCAGGAAACTCAGAGCAGAAGCGGAAATGATGGCGCCCGCCATGGCCAGTGTGGCCTGCACGATCAGAGAGGAAATAGAATTGGGAAGAATGTGGTGGACAATGATACGCCAGTTATTGGCGCCGATGGCTCGGGCCGCCTCGACAAACTCCTGTTCCCGTGTTGACATAACTGCTGCCCGCACCACGCGCGCGAATTTTGGCGTAGAAGACAGGCCCACCGCCAGCATCAGGTTGAACAAGCTGGAACCCAGTGCCGTGACAATGCACATGGCCAGCAGCATCTGGGGAATGGCCATGAACAGATCCATACAGCGCATAATGATATTGTCCAGCTTGGGATAGTAGGCTGCCAGGACACCCAAAATTCCGCCTGTAATGACAGAAATTCCAACCGCCAGGAAGCCGATGGCCAGAGAATAACGGCTGCCATAGATCAGGCGGCTCAACTGGTCCCGGCCAAGGTTGTCTGTGCCGAAAATATGCTCTGCGCAGGGCGCGATCATGGCACGGCTGGCATCCTGATCATCATATCCGTATGGTGCGATCTGATCGGCGAAAATTGCGATGAGAACGAAAAGGATCAAAACGATCAGTCCCACCAGCGCCTGCTTGTTCTTTTTAAAACGTCTCCAGATTTCGGAGAGCATACTGTGATTTTTCATGCCGCCTTCTTCTCTCCTCTCTTCTTGAAACGGAAGAACCCGCTCTTGGAGCTCTCATACATGGTCTTCATGCGGGGGTCAATAAACGTGTAGATGATATCTACAATCAGGTTCAAAATGGCCGAGACAAACGCGATCAGCAGCACACATCCCTGCACGGCAGCATAGTCTCGGGCATTCATGGAATCCACCAGGTACTTTCCCACGCCATTGATGGAGAAAATCACCTCTGTGACAATGGAGCCGGCCAGCAGAACACCTAGCTGCAGCCCGATTACGGTGACAATGGGGATCATAGCATTTTTCAATGCATGGCTCAGGATTACCATCCAATAAGTCTGGCCCTTTGCCTTGGCCGTGCGGATATAGTCCTGCCGCATAACCTCCAGCATGGAGCTGCGGGTTGTCCGCATGATAGTGGCAGAGGAATTCACGCCCAGCGCAACCACCGGCATGATCATCTGCGTCCAGCTATTCCCGTAGCCCGAAGCCGGAAGCCAGCCCAGTCCAACGGAGAAAATCAGAATCAGCATCAGGCCCTGCCAGAACATCGGCATGGAAATTCCAAATAAAGCGCACCCTGTGCACAGAGAGTCCAGAATGGTGTTCTGTTTCAGAGCAGCTACGATTCCGAAGAATATTCCAAGTATAATGCCCAGAACAATGCTCCATGCGGAGATATTGAATGTTACAGAGAAGCGCACGAGAAGTTCGTTCAAAACCGGAGTTCTGGAGCGGTAGGAGATTCCAAGGTCCCCCTGAAACAGGCCCAGCAGTGTCCTTCCCAGCCGCTCCCAGTAGGTCCCGTTGATCCCCATCTCAATGCGGTATGCCTCAACAGCTTCCGGCGTGGCGTTATCTCCCAAGGCCAGATAAGCAGGATCACCAGGAGAAAAATAGAGAATTGTAAAAACAACAATGGTTACACCGATCAATATGGGAATGATCCATAAGATTCGCTTGATAATGTATTTCAGCATGGTTCGTTTTCCTCACTCAACCAGCGCGGCGCCCCGGAGGCCACCGCTTTTTTGTACTGTCATGTAAAAAAATAGGATGGGTGAATAATTGTTGTATTATCCACCCATCCCTTGGATCAAATCAAACCCTTAATCCGGAGAATCATTTTACGCGAAGTAGCAATACTTCAGCAGCGGAGCCTGGAATGCGCCATTGCGGAAGCCCTGCAGATCGCTGGTGTAGCAGTGGATATCCTCCTGCTGATAGATGGGAACGATGACACATTCATCCAGCACCTTCTGCTGGATTTCTGCATTCAGTTCGCTGCGCTTTGCAGAGTCCGCCTCCATAGCAGCAGCATCAATCAGGGCATCCATCTCAGGATCGCTGTATCCGAAGATGTTGTTGGCGTTATCGGTGTAGAAGAATCGGTTCGCATAGTCAATATCGCCGTTGGTGGCAGAGATGCCCCAGGTATAAATATCGAAGTTGTGCTCCACCTTCAAAGCCTGAGAGTTTGTGGCAGCGTCCAAAGCAACGATCTCCACATCAATACCGATCTGCCCCAGTGCATTGGCAAAGAACTCACCATAGGCCTGACGCACAGCCATGTGGCCCACGTGATATCTGCAGGAGAACCCGTCGGGGTAACCGGCCTCTGCCAGCAGTTCTTTGGCCTTCTCAAGATTATATTCATAGACCGGATAATCCACATGATAGGGAGAGTCCACATCCGCGATGGAATCAGGAATATTGCTGGGCAGCAGGCCTTCCGCGGGCTGACCGACACCGTCCATGCAGACCTCCCATGCACCGTCAATATCCAGTGCATAAGCGATAGCCTGGCGGACACGGACATCGTCAAAGGGAGAATTCCGCAGATTGAAGCTCAGATAGCAGTTGTCCGTCGTATACTCACGGAATACCACAACATCAGAATTGGCCTCGGCAGCCTCGATATCCACGCCGGAAAGATTGTAGCACATATCTGCGCCGCCGGTCTCCACCTCGATGTAGCGGTTGCCATCTTCGGAAATCACTCTGAATTCCACATTCTTGATGGCAGGCTGGCCCTCCACATAGTAGTCGTCGAAGCCCACCAGACTCACGCTGCTGCCGATAGACCATTCGCCCCAGGTATAAGGACCGGTACCGATGTCCATATTGGCCCAATCCCCGTTTCCTTCCTCATATCCCTTCTGGCTGAACATCACGCAGGTAGGGAATGAGAGGTTGGCGATTACAGGCATATAGGGTTCGTCCATCACGATGACAAAAGTCCTCTCATCCACCGCATAGCTGTTTTCCAGATCCATATGGTCGGTAACAGAGGTGTTGGAGCTCTCCCGCAGGCAGCGCAGAGAGAAGAGGCAATCCTCGGCCGTCAAAGGCTCGCCGTTATGGCACATGACGCCTTCCCGAAGAGTCATTGTCAGCTCAGTGGCATCATCGTTGAATTCCCAGGATTCGGCCAGAAGCGGCTTGTACTCTCCTTCCGGCACTGTGCGCTCGATCAGGGTCTCGTAGACATTTGCCTTGATCTTCAAAGTATCATTGGTGCTGCTTCCGTTGATAGGGTCCTTGTCTGCCATATCTGCCTGAACGGCAATAGTCAGAGTATCTTTCGCCTCTCCCCCATCATCGCCGTTTCCGGCATCTTCTGTGCCGCCGCCACATGCAGTTGTCAACATGCAGAGACACAGCACGGAGGAAAAAATCCGCAGCAACTTTTTTTTCATAACATCTCTTCTCCTTTTTCATATTTTACAATCACCGGTTTTCACCGGAAACTGCCATTTTTGTTGCCCCCTTTAAAACCGGTCATAGCTGACGATTTCTTCCATATTCTTTTTTGTCTTCCGGGGGCTGTTGTCCGCACCATATCCGAGCGCTACCATAGATACGACCCGCGCAGATGCCGGAACATGCAGCAAATCTTTGACCGCATCTTCTCTAAATGCACAGATGATACACGTATCTAACCCCTGTTCTGCCGCTTCCAGCAGAGCAAATCCTGTGGCCAGAGACATGTCCACTACATAGCCATATTGCCCGCAGGGCATTACAAAATCTGTGCGGTCCGTAGCGCAGAACACCAAAAGTACATCTGCTTCCTCCACCATGGGCTGTGTCTCAGCCTGCTGGCGGATCTGCTGCTTCAAGGCACTGTCCCGTACCACGATCACCCGGATATTCTGATCGTTATGTCGGGAAGGCGTCAGGCGGACAGCCTCCAGAACTGCATTGAGTTTTTCCTGTTCCACCTTGCGGGGCAGATAGCTCCGCACACTTCTTCTAGCCTTCATGGCCCCTATGACATCCATGCCTTTTCCTCCAAAAGCCGCTGGTCAGCGGACCATCTCCTGAATCTCCTCCAGCGTCTTGCCGGCCATCCCCAGCTTTTCTGCGGTGCGTCCCTCTTTCCAGAAGTCCCGACCGCAGACAGCACTGGCGATATTGACAAAGGCGTCCATCATCGGGGTGGGGATGCCCAATGCATGGCCCACGGAAGCCAGAGGTACCAAGCCGGACATGGTATCCTCCACGATGAACCGGTGCTTGGTATTGGTCGGGTTGCGCAGAGCGCGATAGGATTCGATGCTCTGAATCAGATCATACAGGCTGTCCTTCGGCTCCAGCTTGTAGGTCTTGACCAGCATATCCCCAGCGCCAGCGCATCCACGCCCAGCGCCCTGCATACAGCGACACGCTCCTTGTCGCAAGCGGAGATGATATCGGCAATATGTGGGGTGATTCCCTCCATGTAATAGTCGTAGCTCTGCCCCAGATCCATCTTGTTGATGTTCATGAGGCTGGGGATGGGGTGCAGCATGGCGCCGGCGCCCTCAAAGCCGGTCTCCAGCACATTGGCCGCAGGCTGCAGGCAGGGGAAGATGGGTCCCAGCACTTTCATCAGGCGGTCGATATCACTGGCGGGCAGTGTCGCCACCGGCACGTGGACCTTCAGGCCCGTGTGAAGGATATTGCCGACCTCATAACTGCGGCAGCCATACATCAGGTCCCCCGCCTCCGCAATGATAAGATCCTTGCCGCAGCCATCCTCGCCGCGCAGGATATTGGCGATCTCCAGAGCACCTCCGCAGTGGCCGGGATTCAGCATGACGATCTGCCCATCCTTCAGATAGGGCTTGCAGGCATAGGCGATGCTTCTATGGGCATCCGTAGTAGAGACGACCATGATCACGTCCACGTCATCCATGACTTCATCGATCCGGTCCGTAATAACCGCCGGTGCGGCCTCGCAGGCAATGACGCCGGTGACCTTGATTGTTTTGAGTTCCTGCAGACGATGGATTTTTTCCTTGTCGATGTCATACAGCTTGGCGATATAGCCCTTGCTGGTGAGAATGGCGGCCATGCTCTGTCCGCCTGCGCCCGCTCCGATAATCGCAAATTTCAACATCTTGATTCCCTCCACATTTCATTTTCCTATGGAATTTGAACAAACGTATTTTGCTTTGAAAAAATACCCAAGGGCGTTTCTCCTTAGGTGTTGTTTCCATTTCCAAAATTACCGCGGCTTCTATGCCTGATTGAAGGTGATCTCGTCAGCTCTTTTCCTGTCCGTACTGCTCCTCTCTGCAAACATTGTGTTTTTTGTCTGATCCTGTCCTGTTTTGCTTGTCTTAATTTTATCACATTGACAGGAAATCCGTTTATATGGTATTGTTAGTACTAAATATATGAATTTCATATCTTTACGGGCACACTTCAGGGAGACTGTCTCTCCCGGGCGCACGCCGGATCTCCTGTCCGACTTCCGCGTTTTTCCGGACTGTGACAGGACATTGGAGAGCAATCCCAAAGGCCCCTCAGCAAACTGGGCGGAAAATGCCGAGGCTGTCTAGGGGGGCATTATTATGTACGGAGGGAGGATCCAACATGACGTTCCAACAGCTCAGCTTCGTGGTAGAGGTCGCCAACTGCGAATCCATCAACAAAGCCGCCGAGCGGCTCTATACGTCCCAGAGCAATGTCAGCAACAGCATCAAGGCCTTGGAGGAAGAATTGGGAATCCAGATCTTCCTTCGAACCAAAAAGGGCGTTTCCGTCACGGAAGAGGGGCGGGAGTTCTTGAGCTATGCAAACGAGATCATAGACAAAAAAATTTTTGTAGAAGATCTGTATGCAAAGAGCCACTTCCGCAAGCAGTATTTCAGTGTCTCTTCCATGCGATCCTTCTTTCTCAGCACGCCCATCACAAGGCTTTGGCCGCAGATTTCAGACGGCCACGGCGGCTCTATCTATATCAGGCTGAAAAAACAGTCTTTTTACGATGTTCTGGATGATGTGCAGCACTGCCGCTCCGACCTGGGGATCGTCTTCCTGATGAAATCCCACAGTAATCGGATCACGCGGCTTTGCAGCGTAAAGGACTTGGATTACCATCTGTTGGGGGAGAGCCATATCAGCATCGTCACGAGAGCGGACCACCCCATTCTGCAGGCTCAGGAGACCGTTCCGGTGGAAGACCGTATGACGGACTATCCCTATGTGATTGCAGAAAACCACGAGAATTTCGGCAGATTTTACGATGATGATTCCGAGTCCATCTCTCAACTGTTTCAGTCTCCCCCAAAATGCATCATCTCTATTAACGACAGTGCTGCCAGCCAGGATATTGTGGCCCAATCCGATGCTTTTTTCATCAGTTCTACCCGCTGGCAGCATCCGCAGCACTACCATTTTTCCTCGGTCCCGCTTAAGGGAGAAGATAGTATCCTGGCCCATTATTATGTCACCAAGAAGGGGCAGACGCCTCACCCTTTGACCGCTCCCTATGTGGAAGAACTGAAAAAAATGTTCCATGGTCTTTAACGAGGATATTCCGACATACTGAGCAAACAGCGACATGGAGCAGCCTCCTTCCATCCTCAAATCTCCCCTTCCGAAACACTTCTCTGCCCAGTCTCGTCTCGGCCTCGCATCCTGTGCCTTTTATTACATAAAACCTGCTTGCTCCAGGCGGAGATTCAGAAACTGCTGATCCAGAGTATAACTTGGACCATCCTTGCTCATCCATACCCGGGATTTTTCTCAGATTTTCTTCTATAAAAGAATGATGAATGAGATTTTTTCTGGCGTGGAGGGTGTTCCGGACAGCTACTTTTCCCTGTGGATGACCGTTGGCCGCATCTAAGCGGGAACTCTGCTGGGCTATGGTATCTATGCGGCGATAGCCCCCAGAATAAGGATGTCCTTCCGAGTCTCGTAAATACGGACAGCATCGTCCCCCCCCTGCCCTGTTCCGTAAAGAGTGGTCTATCCTTCAGCCCGTCTGGAGTTCCTGGCAGGCGCAGGATATGGATTTTACGGGGGCAATACACAGCAAGTAATTGGCTGGACATAGGAATATTTACACAGGTATTGAATAAGATCGGACGCCGCACCAATGGACTTTTGGTGCGGCGTCCCAATATATTCTTCAAAATGACAGCCCCGAGATAGATTTCTAATGTTTCTGAGCCAATTGTTTATGAATGTGTTTTGTCTGGGGACACCGGAAATTTTATATTTCCGCTTCTAACGCTTCTGCAACCGTTTCCAGCAGATCACGGGCGGAAGCCTCTGCGGGCAATTTTCTCCCGCAGGCCACAGCGGATGCAGTCGGATGCCTTTCTGTAAGTCTGGGGCAGAGCCGCATAATACGCCTCCTGGTTGGCAGTGTAGCCCGTGTTGTTCCCCAATCGCTCCGGATTTCTCATGCCGCTTAAAACAGTCAAAGCCCCGTCCAGCCCCGCAATGAGCCGGATGGACCAGGAGGAGGCCGGTCCGGCGGTCGCATCAGCTTGGTACAGCAGCACAGCGGCCTCCTCCGGTAAGTTCATCAGAGCACCTCCCTTCACCGGCTCCACGACCGCAATCTCTTTCCCGTATCTCCGGGCCACCTCATCGCACTTCCGGCACTGGAGATTGGGATCCCTCCCAGTCCGGACAGTTGCGCTGAAGCTGCACCAGCTCAACTATCTGGATGATCTTGGGGGATCTTCTCCAGGGCCTCCGCAGCTCTTCGGAAAGAACAACTGATATGCTGCGCCAACTCCTTGTCTCGCATTTCACGGGGAAACCGGAAGCTGCCAACTGGATCTGGTCCGGGAGCCGGATCGAACCATGACTGTGTGGTAAAAGGGATCGTCATGTAACCCTTGTCATGCTTGCCCTCAGAGCACTTTTTCTCTATGAATTGATGCGCAGCCTCGTTTACAGGGGCATTGGGGAGATATCCACCCATCAGCAGGAAAAGTTCTGTAACGAAGCGGAATTGCGGATGTAAATATCTATTTGACCAGACTGGTAAGGCGATGCATCAATACCGGCAAAAGCCACCGACGCCGTCTTGGAGTGGAAACGGCGGACATCGCCAATCTCCGCCATAAGTTGTGAGCCGAGCGATGGACCAACACCAAATATCCTCATCACCACGGGATATTCCGGGCGTGAAGATGCCCAAGATCGCATTTGCAGTTTTGCAGTTTCAGGGCGGCCAATGCTGCACAGGCCGTCCGGAGTTGAGAGACAGCCCGTTCTGCCAGAAGTCTGGCAGTATCAGTTTTCGGCATAACACCAAAGTGACTACGGGCAGAAGCATAAATATCCAATGCCCTATCTTCGCTGAAGTTGTAGCTATATTTCTTACACCACCTTTGGTATTTGGAAATAAATGCTTTTTCACATAAAACGCAAACGCACTCACAGTTCCAAAATGTCGCTGCGAAGTCCACCATTTCTCGCTGCCATCGGTACGCGGAGGGCTTGAAAACAGGCGGTTTGCGCCCGGAAAAGCTGTGTCTAACAGAGAGATCAGGTTGTTCTTCAACTTTTGAATACGGCTGGTATTGCCTGGCAGCAGTT
This sequence comes from Dysosmobacter welbionis, assembly GCF_005121165.3. Taxonomy (NCBI): domain Bacteria; kingdom Bacillati; phylum Bacillota; class Clostridia; order Eubacteriales; family Oscillospiraceae; genus Dysosmobacter; species Dysosmobacter welbionis. Next base: position 245,522 of record NZ_CP034413.3, read on the forward strand.
TCTGCGCATCAATCAGGTATCTATACCTCGCCAAGATAAGCCAGTGGCCAAGACCGTCGTTTGCCGGTTTAATGGCATCCTTCTTGTCGGTCTTGGCACGGCGCAAATTGGCACCAGCGCTGCACTGACTGCCGAAGCATAGAATCCGGAGGCATTCAGCAGTCAGGCTTCCGGTAAATGATAATTACCCGTAGACTCCATTACAACACGGGGCTTGCCTGGCAGCCCGCGAAGCAGTGATCGTTCGCTGTCTGTATGTTGCCCCATTGTGGCTGAATCTTGGGAACGAATGAAGCACGTCTGACGGGTGTGCTTCACCCGTTGTAGTAGCGTCCAAATAGGAGAAAACTGGTAGGAGCCATTTCGATGGAATCGCTCCTGTAGAAAAGGCTAAAAACTTCAAGATATAACCGTTTTCTAAGAGATAAAATCAGAAACAACATCCACGAGATGCGGGGGAGAAAGCTGGCGGGCAGAACAGGATTCAGCTAGTTGATGGGCGGTTCCGTAATCGTTGGAAAAAGGGGCAGTAACTGCTACTGTAATCCAACTTCGGCCTATTTTTTCTTTAGCAAGAATGCCGTAAGATCTGGAAGATAAAGAATGTATCTTAAATACCTCATACTTGTACATGACCAGTCACCTCAGTATCCCCGGATTCTTTTGCTGCATGGGTATGAACAAGAGACTCCTGACGTTTAGATGCAGTTATTGGAGTGCCAGAGGCTTCCATCAGATCTTTCAGAAAGCTATTCATATCAATTTCGAGAAAGACTGCAAGTTTGATTGCGAGAAAAAAGCCAGGCATCTTCTTACCAGATTCAATTTTCTGAATCCATCCATGGGAGGTCCCAACCGCCTCTGCAAGTTGAGCCTGTGTCAGTTGAAATTGCGTACGTTTGAGAAGGACGTGCTTTGAAAAAATTCGTCGTAAAGTTATTTTTGTCATGGGAAAATCCCTCCTTATATAGAGGATTTTAACCATGAACTATAAAAATTTGGACGGACCTATAGTTCTTGTTGGATAGAGCAACAGAAAAACATCGGATTTTGTCGCAAAACACATAAAAGCAAGCCCGCTTCTAGCGAGCTTGCTTGCAGAGATAGATCACGTGTTAAACTGCTCTGCGAAATAGCAGTTTCGTCACCCAATGTCATCCAATTTTCACGTATTCTTGCCTGAGCCTCCTTGCAAGATGTCTCTATCTACTCCCCCTGTTTCATGGATGCTGCCGGAATCAGATATCCCTCTTGCAATACAACCAAGAAAATCATATAATAAATCTATAAATTGTGCATTTTATATAATTTCAGGATGTGGTTGCAGGATGGATACTTACGCCTATCTGGCCCATCTCACAGAAGACGGCCGGACCCAGACAATTCTGGAACATCTCAAAGGCACCGCGTCTCTGTGTTCCGCTTTCGCAGCTGCTTTTGACGCAGAGGCGCAGGGACAGCTGGCCGGTATGGCTCACGACATCGGAAAATACTCCGCTGCCTTTCAGCGGCGGCTCCATGGCGGGCCGAAAGTGGATCACGCCTCTGCCGGGGCTTTCGAGTGTCTGAAAGCTCAACAGCTGGCGGCTGCTTTTGCGATCTCCGGACACCACGGCGGCCTCCCCGACGGCGGCGGCCGGGGAGACGCCGCTGGCGCCGGCACCTTTTGGGGGCGCATCAATCGGGCGAGTCAAGGGAGGCTGGAGGACTATCATGCCTGGCAGAGTGAATTCTCCCTGCCTCATGCAAATACCCCCGCATTTGCGGGAACAAGGCTGGAGGGGATGTTTTTCACGCGGATGCTCTTTTCCTGCCTGGTAGATGCAGACTACACAGATACGGGCGCGTTTATGGACAACAGCCCGTATCTGCCAGCATCGTCCTCCTCTATGGAGGAATTGTGGCGCCGCCTGGAAACCTATGTCTCCGGCTGGTTTCCCCCAAAAGGCGCTCTGAACATGCAGCGATGTGTGATTTTGGAACAGTGCATGTCGGCGGGGGCACAGTATGGACCAGGCCTCTTCACGCTGACAGTGCCCACCGGCGGAGGAAAAACCGTGGCATCCCTGTCCTTTGCGCTGGCGCAGGCCAAAGCCCGCAGGATGAAGCGAATCGTTTATGTGATCCCCTACACATCGATTATCGAGCAGACTGCCCAGGCCTTTCGGGAGATTTTGGGTGATGAAAATGTTCTGGAATTTCACTCCGGTGTGCAGTTCGACCAGCAGGAGGACGATGCATCCAGTCCGGAGGCCGTTCCGCTGACCCGGTCTGTGGAGACGTGGGATGTTCCTGTAATCGTCACCACAGCAGTCCAATTCTTTGAATCCCTTTATGCCTGCCAGCCTTCCAAATGCCGGAAGCTCCACAACCTGGCCCAGAGCGTCCTGATCTTTGACGAGGCCCAGATGCTCCCCCTCCCCTATCTGCGACCCTGTGTCTGGGCGATTGCCCAGCTGGTCCGGCACTACGGCGCTTCCGCTGTTTTGTGTACCGCCACTCAGCCCGCTTTGGACCCCATTTTTCAGGAATTCGCTCCGGAGATCCCCATCCGGGAGATTTGCCCCATGGCCGAAGCGCACTGGGAGTCCTTCCGCCGGGTTTCCTTCCAGCAGGCAGGAACGCTGTCCTGGATGGACCTGGCCGCCCGCCTGCAGCAGCAGGAGCAGGTTCTGTGCGTCGTCAACACCCGCCGGGCCGCGCGGGAGGTCTTCCACCAACTGTCCGGTCCAGGCAATTTCCATCTCTCCACCCTGATGTACCCCGCGCACCGCAGGAGAATTCTGGATGAGATCCGCCGGCGCCTGCGGGATGGGCTGCCCTGCCGGGTGGTCTCCACCTCTCTCATCGAGGCCGGTGTCGATGTGGATTTCCCAGCCGTCTATCGGGAGCTGTCCGGTCTGGACTCCATCCTCCAGGCCGCTGGGCGGTGCAACCGGGAGGGCAAGCGCCCTCCGGAGGACAGCATCGTCACCATCTTTCAGGGAGAAGATCCACCTCCCCGTCTGTTTGAGACCTCCATCGGCGCCGGGAAGATCGTCCTGGATCACTGCCAGGACGTCAGTTCCCGAGCGGCCATACACACCTATTTCTCCACGTTGCTGGATTTGAAAGGCGCGGAAGCTCAGGATGCCCACCACATCCTGCCGCTGATGGAATCGGAGTTCTTCCCCTTCCGCACTGTGGCGGAGCGATTCCACCTGATTGAAAGCCCCACCACAACCGTGTACCTTCCTCTGGAGGAGGGCGCCGGACTTGTGGAATTGCTGCGGAGCGGTCAATACAGCCGCACACTGTACCGCCGCCTGGGGCAATACGGCGTGTCGGTCTATCCGCAGCATTTAGCGGCATTGGAGCAGGCAGGGGCGCTGGAGCATCTGGAGGACGGCTCCGTGGTCCTGCGGGATATTGGGCTGTATACACAGACTACCGGGCTGACTCTGGAGCCCAGCGGTGGAAATGCCCTGTTCATCGGATAGGCCGGAGAATCCATTGAAATACCTATACCAAAATCTGTCTATGGAGCGGTACGCTGCTCCACCCTTCCACAAACGAAAGAAAGGAGTGCATGCTGATGCCCATCTCTTTGGAGGTCTGGGGGACTACGCCCTCTTCACCAGACCGGAGATGAAGGTGGAACGGGTCAGCTATGATGTCATGACCCCTTCGGCAGCCCGGGGGCTGATCGAGGCAATTTACTGGCATCCGGGGCTGCGGTGGGTGATCGACTGCATCCACGTGTGCGCGCCGATCCGGTTCACCAATCTGCGGCGCAATGAGGTGAAGTCCACTCTCTCCGCCCGGTCTGTCCGCACCGTCATGGAACGCGGGACCGGAGAGCTGTATCTCTGTACTGCCAACGACATCCAGCAGCGGGCGGCGCTGCTGCTGCGGGATGTGCACTATGTCATTGAGGCCCATTTTGATGTGACGGACAAAGCCGCTCCCGGGGATAACCCGGGCAAGTTCCAGGACATTGTCAAGCGCCGCATCCAGCGGGGGCAGTTCTATCATCAGCCCTGCTTCGGCTGCCGGGAATTTCCCGCCCAGTTCCGTTGGTGCGAGGAGCCGCCGCCCTGTCCGGAGGAGCTGAAAGGGCCAAGGGATCTGGGCTGGATGCTGTATGACATGGATTACACGAACCCGGAGGATATCCGCCCCCTGTTCTTCCGGGCGTCCCTGGAAGACGGCGTCCTGCGGGTCCCTGGGCGGAACAGCAGGGAGGTGCGGGGATGATCTTACAGGCGCTGACCGACTACTACCGGGTACTGGAACAGGCCGGGAAGATCGACGCCCCCGGCTGGGCGCCGGTGAAGGTGTCCTATGCGCTGCTGCTCTCGGAAAACGGCACGCTGGAGCAGGTGCTTGACATTCAGACGGAACAGCCGCGGGGAAAGAAGATGGTTTCCGCGCCGCAGATCCTCTCCCTCCCCGCGCCTGTGAAACGAACGGTGGGAGTGGCCGCCAACTTCCTCTGCGACAACGCCGGTTATCTGCTGGGGATCGACAGCAAGGGCAAGCCCCAGCGAACGCGGGAGTGCTTTGAAGCCAGCAGATCTCTACACGAGCGGCTGCTGGCGGGTGTAGACTCCCCCGCCGCCCGGGCGGTCACCGCTTTCTTCCGCTCTTGGGACCCCGAGACAGCCCGGGAACACCCCGCTCTGGCGGAGCATCTGGAGGACATCCTCTCCGGCGGCAACCTGATCTTCCGCACCCTGGACGGCTATGTCCACAGGGACCCCTCCGTCCGGAGGGCCTGGGACGCATCCTATCAGACCAAGGGGGATGGTCCTCAGGGAATCTGTTTGGTCACCGGGCAGCCGGGACCGGTGGAAAGCGTCCACCCCGCCATCAAAAATGTGGCGGGTGCCCAGTCCAGCGGAGCGGCCCTGGTGTCCTTCAACGCCCCGGCCTTCTGCTCCTACGGAAAGGAGCAGAACCTCAACGCTCCCACCGGCAAGTATGCGGCATTTGCATATACCTCTGCATTGAACGCGCTCCTGGCCGACCGGGAACACGTCTTTCGCGTGGGCGATGCTACCGTCGTCTGCTGGGCCAGAAGCGGAGAGCGGGGATATCAGGACGTCTTTCAGACGTTTTTCTCCGATTTCTATGACGAAACGGACCTGAAAGGGCTGGTTGGCGCCTTGTGTCAGGGCAATCCGGTGGTCTACGATGAGACAAAACTGGACCCCAGCATGGACTTTTACATCCTGGGCCTGTCTCCCAATTCCGCCCGCCTGTCGGTGCGGTTTTTCCTCCACAATACGTTCGGCGGGTTTCTGCGGAATGTCCAGGCCCATTATGACCGGCTGGAGATCGTCCGCCCGGCCTACGACAAATTTGAGACGCTGCCCCTCTGGAAGCTGCTCAGTGAGACCGTCAACCAAAATGCCAGGGACAAATCCCCTGCTCCCGACCTGGCCGGTGAAGTGCTGCGGGCAGTCCTGACCAATACCCGGTATCCCGCCACGCTGCTGAACGGCGCGGCCCTTCGGATCCGGGCGGAGCGGGAGGTCACTCGGGGGCGGGCAGCCATCGTAAAAGCCTACTACCAAAAGCTTGCAGAAACTACCAAACACGAAAATCCAGACATACCAGAGGAGGTCTTGCAAGTGTCCCTGAATCCGGATGCATCGAACGTGCCCTATACGCTGGGCCGGCTCTTTTCCCTGTTGGAAGCCATTCAGGCCTCTGCAAATCCCGGCATCAACGCCACCATCAAGGACAAGTATTTCAACTCCGCCGCCGCTACGCCGGCCGTGATTTTTCCCGTTCTCATCAATCTGGCGCAGAAGCATCTGAAAAAGCTGCGCGGCTCCAACGCAGGGCTGGTGGTCTTCTATGAAAAACAGCTGACAGAGCTTTGCAGCCGCATTGGGAAAGCGTATCCCGCCCACATGAATCTGCCCCAGCAGGGCTCGTTCCAGCTGGGCTACTACTGCCAGACCCAGGCCCGCTATCAGAAAAAGGAGGAAGCGAAAGATGTCTGAACCCATCAAGAACCGCTATGAATTTGTCATTCTCTTTGACGTGGAAAATGGCAACCCCAATGGAGACCCGGATGCGGGGAATATGCCCCGGGTAGATCCCGAAACCGGCCTGGGCCTTGTCACGGACGTGTGCCTGAAGAGAAAAATCCGCAATTATGTAGAGACGGTCAAGGAAGACGCTGCCGGCTACCGCATCTATGTGAAGGACGGGGTCCCTCTCAACCGGAGCGATGCCGAGGCCTACAAGGCGCTGGATGTCGATGAAAAAACCGCTAAGGAGAAGAAAAAAGCCGATCCGGAACTGGACCGAAAAATCCGGGACTGGATGTGCGCCAACTTCTACGACATCCGCGCCTTCGGCGCGGTGATGACCACGTTTATGAAGGCCGCCCTGAACTGCGGGCAGGTCCGCGGCCCGGTGCAGCTGGGCTTTGCCCGCAGCGTGGAGCCCGTTATCCCCCAGGAGATCACCATTACACGGGTGGCCATCACTACCGAGGCGGACGCGGAGAAAAAGGGGACGGAGATGGGCCGCAAGTACATCGTCCCCTATGGACTGTACCGGTGCGAGGGCTATATCTCCGCCAATCTGGCCAGCAAGACCACCGGTTTCTCCGAGGAGGACCTGTCCCTGCTGTGGGAGGCCATCCTCAACATGTTCGAGAACGATCACTCCGCCGCCCGCGGCAAGATGGCAGTCCGGGAGCTGATCGTCTTCAGGCACGACAGCGAGCTGGGCTGCGCCCCCGCCTGGAAGCTGTTCGACACGGTAAAGATCGCCCGAAAGGACCCGGCGGACGCCTCCCCCGCCCGCTCCTTTGGAGACTACACTGTCTCAGTGGACGAGTCCGCGCTGCCCGCCGGCATCACCTGTACCCGCATGGGGTGATTGATTTTTCTGAGGACCTCCTCCCCCTCTCCGGTCTGCAGCACTTCGCGTTCTGCCGGCGGCAGTGGGCACTGATCCATCTGGAGCAGCAATGGCAGGAGAACCTGCGGACTGTGGAGGGCGGCCTTCTCCATCGCAGAGCCCACGACGAGGCGGCCCGGGAGCGGCGGGGCGATACCCTGATCCTCCGGGGATTGCAGGTGGTCTCCCATCAACTGGGGCTTTCCGGCCAGTGCGACGTGGTGGAATTCCACGCCACCCCCAAAGGCGTACCGCTTCAGGGGGAGGAGGGGCTTTGGCAGCCGTATCCCGTGGAGTATAAGCGGGGAAAGCCCAAATCCCATCAGGCGGATGAACTGCAGCTGTGCGCCCAGGCCATGTGCCTGGAGGAGATGCTCTGCTGCTCTATTCCAGAAGGCGCTCTGTTCTATGGGGAGCCACGCCGCCGCACGGTGGTGCTCTTCACCCCGGAGCTACGGGAGACGGTGCGCAGGGACTCCGACGAAATGCACCAGCTGTACCATCGAGGCCATACGCCCAAGGCCAAGCCCTCCAAATCCTGCAACGCCTGCTCTCTCAAGGAGCTGTGCCTGCCCCAGCTGGTCCGGCGGGAGAGCGTCCAGACGTATCTGCGCCGCGCCATGGAGGAATCGCCATGAGACATCTTCTGAATACGCTGTTTGTCAACAGTGAGGACATCTACCTGTCTCTGGACGGGGAGAATGTGGTGGCCAGCCGCGGCAAGCAGGAGATGGCTCGCTATCCCCTCCACATTCTCTCCGGTATCGTCTCCTTCTCCTACGCCGGCGCCTCTCCGGCGCTGATGGGGGCCTGTGTCCAGAGGGATGTGTCTCTGGCGTTCTGCACGCCCCGGGGACGGTTTCTCGCCCGGGTATCCGGGGAATCCTCCGGGAATGTGCTGCTGCAGCGGACACAGTACCGGACAGCAGATGATCCCGGCCCCTGCTGCCGGATCGCCCGCAACATGATCTTTGGAAAGGTGCACAACACCCGGTGGAGCGTTGAGCGTACCCGGCGGGACCACGGCCTCCGGATAGATGAAAGCGCGTTTTCCAACGCCTCCGCCCAGCTGCGGGCGCTGCTGCCCCAGATCGCCGCCGAAACCTCCCTGGAGCAGCTGCGGGGCCTGGAGGGCGCCGGGGCCACGATCTACTTCAGCGTGTTTGACCAGATGATCTTAGGGGAGAAACCGCTGTTTGCCTTTTCGAACCGAAACCGCCGGCCGCCGCTGGACCCGGTCAACGCCCTGCTGTCCTTCGCATACAGCCTGCTGACGCACGACTGTGCCTCCGCTCTGGAGAGCGTGGGGCTGGACGCCTATGTGGGATTTCTCCACCGGGACCGCCCCGGGCGAACCTCTTTTGCCCTGGACTTGATGGAGGAACTGCGTCCCTGCCTTGCGGACCGCTTCGTCCTGACTCTAATCAACAATCGTGTCGTGCACAGGGACGACTTCCAGTTCCGGGAAAATGGGGCGGTCTATCTGACGGACTCCGGCCGCAAGGTCTTTTTGACCCACTGGCAGGAGCGGAAAAAAGCTGAACTGACGCACCCCTATCTGGGAGAGAAGATCCCCTGGGGCCTGGTCCCCTATGTACAGGCGCTGCTGTTGGCCCGGACTCTGCGGGACGACCTGGAGGAATACCCGCCCTTTTTGTGGAAGTGAGGCGTCCGAATGCTGGTACTGATTACCTATGATGTGAACACGGAGGACCCCGCCGGCCGCAAACGCCTGCGGCAGATCGCCAGGCAGTGCGTCAACTACGGCCAGCGGGTCCAGAACTCCGTCTTTGAGTGTATGCTGGACACTGCCCAGTGCAAGGTGCTGCAGGCCAAACTGCTCTCCATCATGGACCCGGAAAGAGATAGTCTGCGGTTTTACTATCTGGGAAAGCGCTATGAAAACAAGATCGAGCACTTCGGCAATCAGCGCAGCTACCAACCGGAGGCCCCTCTGATCCTCTGAGTGCGAAGGGGAAGCGAACATCGTTTTCCCGGCAGGTTCGCACTCAAATATCATCAAATGGACAGGAGATTTCCGTAAATTTAAGCGTGCGAACTGTGACACAGACACGGCTCCTGGCCATTCCAGTTTACGAAATTGCACATTTGTCACAAAACATACCTGTGCCTTTGTGCTGTTTCGCTGTCGCTCCCCTCACGGGGAGCGTGGATTGAAATACCCTTAATCCGGATCCGTTGTATCCCTGGCTTGGTCGCTCCCCTCACGGGGAGCGTGGATTGAAATTCCTCCCACAGCACCGCCGTCCCCTCCAGCATGTGTCGCTCTCCGCGAGGGGAGCGTGGATTGAAATAAAGCGGACGGCCACACCGTCCACGACTTTGACGTCGCTCTCCGCGAGGGGAGCGTGGATTGAAATATCCTCCACCACCTCATAGCCCATCAGGCGGGCGGTCGCTCTCCGCGAGGGGAGCGTGGATTGAAATAGCTCCGTCTCCAGACGGTGCACCAGAGCGGAGAGTCGCTCCCCTTACGGGGAGCGTGGATTGAAATCCCGGCGGCTCCGGAAGGGGCATCCACCACAAGAGTCGCTCCCCTTACGGGGAGCGTGGATTGAAATTTTACCGGGAACTCGCTTTGATGGCGCAGGACCCGTCGCTCCCCTTACGGGGAGCGTGGATTGAAATTTCACGGCGGCGTCAATGGCGGCCTGCTGCTCTTGTCGCTCCCCTTACGGGGAGCGTGGATTGAAATCCGAGCCGGACGAAGCGTTGGATGTGAGGTGATCGTCGCTCACCGTGAGGGGAGCGCGGATGGAAATTCAATGTCCGCAGACAGGATCTGCTTGGCGCTGAGAAAATCCGCATGATTCTCATGCAGAGGGAGCACAAGGTCAACACAAGATTTGTGGCTGATATCTATGCGTGAGATGGGGTTGATCTGTGTCCGAAGTACTTCAAAATCGGAGGGACTATGCTTCTGAATCAGAGTTCAAGAACAGGATCGACTCATATATTGAATTCCGCAATACAACATGGCCTTATCGCACATTAAAAAATTGGACTCCATGCCAGATGGAGGAAGACTACCAAACGTAGTGGTGCCAATCCTAAGAGGTTGGCATATAGGGGTTCAGATTTCGGAAATCTTCTGTTTTGTAAATCGATTTCAAGTTTTTTGTGTTTTCATGTCCCATTTCTATTGCAGATATGAAAATGGCTGAAAACCTTGCTGTGTCAAGGTTTTCAGCCATAAAACACCCCCACCTAATCCGTCAGTCTCATACAAACTATTCAGATTAGGCGGGGGGCGTTCAAATCATTGAAGTGTAGTAGCCCACAAAATCTATATCCCATCTATTTGTTTTCATCTGCACTAGCTTTTCTTATCTTAACTAGATCGCTTAATCAACAGCTGCCTAGCTGAAAGGATGCTATATAATGTCTTCTCGTAGCAAAAATCCGAGAGGAGACCCTCTGTTTACAAGAAAGTCCAAGACATTTAAAACCTTGTGCTTACGCAGGGCATCCGATTTGAAGAGGTACAGCCGCTTTTGAACATAACGGTACATATACTCTTCCATATAGTAGATAGTGTTTGTGGGAAGAGCGGTTTGACGCAGCTGGGGGTTGTTGGATATAATGTCGCTGAGCCATTCCACGCCGTCTTCAAAGAACACTTGGGAACCGATGCTGTTCAATACCCGACCGACAGAGTACAAAATTGCCGGATGTGCTCCCGTCCTATTTACTGCCGTTTTATAAAAGACCGCACAGTCCTCCCGGAGGGAGTGCCAGGTTGTGATGCCTTCTCTCCATTCAGGTCCTGCCAAAAGATACTCCGTCAGGACATTTCCTATTCCAAAACTGATGGCCCGATCCTCATCCATCTGTTGCTCGAATTCGGGGGCCCGTTCGAAGGCAGAGAAGATGTAGTTTTTCAGCAAATCCCAAAATCCCCAAAAGGCGCTATACCTAGGTTTAATATCTTCGGCCTGGATAACATCCCGCAAAAAGCGGGTGAATTCCTTGCCGTATTTCACGTGCTTCACCAAATGGTCCAGAAAGATGCTCTGCTGCTCCGCAGATAGGCCCAGAACATAGTCGCCGAGCCACTGTGTATATGCGTACTCTCCTTCGTAGTCCTGATAGCCGTCTCTGTCCGTGTCCTCAGGTCCGAGCAATGTACCCCAGACCCGGTCCCCGATTTTTAATACGAAAACGAAGGAGCCTTCTACATTACCGGACGGAATCATCCGCTGCAGGGCAATCAGTTGGTGAACCTCAAGGCCGCTCAAAGGGATGTCTTCTAAATCGGAGACCTCCTCTTGAAACAGCGCCTGGATTTCTTGACTGTGCTGCTCAAAAAAGGTCCTTGTAGAAATGCCGTTGTAGCAAAGGACTTGGGAGAAATATCGGGGTGCGAGCACCGCATAGGTATGCATTAGCTTTCGGGCCACATTGGGGGCGGAGGGCCAAAGGATGGAGGCCACACTGTTCAGCGCTTCATTCTGTTTGCCGTTATACATCACAAGGGCCAGCAGCATGAAAAGTGGAGAAGACCAATCGGCGATGAAGTCGTCACTGGAAACCAGACTTGCCACTGCGGAGATAACTCCATTCAACTCATAGGGACCTAGATGGCAATCTCGATTCAAAAAGTTCAGACAGGTCGCCAGAAGTACCTCGGTGCAAAAGGCAAGCATTGTCTCATTTATAGCCGTCCGTCGCTCCCGTAAAAGGACTGCACAGGCATTTACGGCACTGGAAATGTCGTGGGAGTCCGCTTCTCCCTCCTCCAGAATCTGATAGATCTCATTTACCACTGGCTCGATACCGCCCTCAAACTGTGGGTACTGTTGGGCAGCTTCCTGATTGCCTCGAAGTTTTGCATCTGCCCAAAGCATTAGCGGTACATGCCGCATAAAGTCCTCATAATTGCGTTGGGCCTGTTCGCTGAGGGCTGTGAGATTTTCCGGCATATCTGGCACCACAGAGATCATCACTCTGTCCTGGGACACCTTCTGGCTACTAATCTGACGCCTTCGAAGGTCGCTCCGATAGTACGCAAACTGATATACCTCCTCCCAGGAATCGATGCTCTGGGTTGCCTCGTCAAATGCGGCATACAGCTGTGTCTTTCTCTCTTCCAGCTCATTCTCAGACAGAATGCCTTTTTCAATCTGGTAGTCCACCAAAACTTGTTCAAATTGCTTTTTTCGGAAGGGTAGTGCATTGGTCTCCATCCGCTCATGGTCGAACCAGCGATGAGATGCCAGCGTTCCTTTCAGAAAATCGGCACTGTGCTCCGCCTGCAGTCGGGCGATGTCGAAGACAAAGACCTCCTTGGTCTTCAACAGAATACAGCTGATGGGAAAGAGCTTATCTGGATAGGCAATCACCACACTCAGTACCACGGCAGTAATGGCTGCGCTTGCGGATTTCCTCAGCAGATACTCACAGAACTGGCATATGGTTTTCTCCTCGGTAAACTCGGCCAAATCCAGTAGCCATTTTTCCAGTGCCATCAACACGCTCTCCAACAACTTGGGTGCTACATGAGTACCTCGGTACATCTTCCACAGTCTGTCGCTGCACACCTGTCGCTGTACCGTGCCGTCAGTGAAATGGATTTCAATCTGAGAACATTCAGAATACTCTGTTGCCAATTTGGAAGAACTGTAGCAGTTTGTGGCGTAGTTCATGATCCGCAGGATCGTGTTCAACGCCCGGATTGGTGCCTCCTGTAATAGGAAAAACAGCGGAGTTTGAAGGGCGCTTTCCGCCTTGTATTTCATATCCAAGCTGTGGGACAGGCCGAAATAGTACTCCATGCTGTCATGAGAATAGTCATTATGTTCTCGTTGAGAAGAGTCGCACCAATAACGCTCCGCAAGACTGAGTACCTGCTCCGGAATTGCCTGGCAAACTCTTCCGCATTCATAAACATTGGACAGGCTCTTTTGCAGGAGTAAATAGTTTTCCTTGTAACTATCATCCGTCTGTGTATCTGTAAAGGATTGGAAGATGTCGGTCAGTTCCTGCTTCAGTTCCATTGCGGCAGCCAAAATCACATCGGTAAGGGTGATAAATCGCGAGTCTCGCCGAAGGGTATAGGGATACCGCTCCCTTTTCCATATCTCACTTTTCAAATAGAGGGCAATCCTCCCCGCCAGTCCCGTTGTCTCTCCTGTTTCATATTTCGCTGTCCATGTTTTCAATGTATTAGTGACGATGTCCAGATTTTGGGCTGTCCAAGGAATCAGGCCACGGTTATTATAAATATATTGAAAGACCGTAAACCAAGCCCGTCCTACAGGGCAGGTGAAGCGATACTTGTTCCCTGTTGGCGTGGACAGTTTCTTTAACAGTTCCCGGTCGATGTCACGGCAGGCGGTGTTCAGTAGAAAGACCATGCGGGTGAACAAAGAGTATCGTTCCTGACTCAGAATGGGGTCGATTGCCCGGAAACAGTCCACCTGATCAGACTGCATCAGTGCGATCAGCGTCTCATCCTTCCAAGCCTGATCCAGTCCGCTTTGGAGCATAGAGATCAAAAAATCTGCATAGCGACCTCCACCGCTAGCAAAAACGGATTCCAGCCAGATGCGATACAGCTTCCTGGCTCGTAGAGATAGGCCGAACCCCTCTAGAACCTTCTCGGCCTCTATTCCCTCCTGGTACCGCTGGGTCAAAATGTGTTTTATAATCAGCTCCTCATACACATCGTGACTCATCATCCACCGACGTGGAGAGTTGTCGTAAACGGCGATAATTCCGCTATCCTCCAGCGCGGTCAGCGCCATATAGTCATCGTTGGCACTGCTTATGTAAATGGTGGATCCCCGTTGCAGCATAGAGAACACGATGTGCGTTACCATCTCCTCTCGTCGGACGGGGAGGTTTTCTGCGCGACGGTGGCTGTCACAGATGACCTCCTTCCAGACCTGCTGCAGAAACAGCTCCTCAGAGGATACCAAATCCAAGCCAGCCGGATCTAGCTTTAAGTACAGCTTTAAATAGAAGAAATCCTTCAGGAGGCTTCGAAGATTCTGGTTTTGGGGAAGTGGGAAGTGATACTGCTCTGAGATCGCTTCTAGCACCTCATCAGCTATGCTCTCCACCCGAAACTCGTCATAAGCGATGTCTTTGAGGAGAATATTGCAAAAGCTGTCCTTGTATACGGTACGGATGGTGAAGATCATCTTCCAGCCGTGGTCAATGAATTTATGGACAAGGGCAGCAAATACCTGTGGGCTATTAAGTGCGGAGAACTTCTCAGCGGATTCAATTACACAGACCTTTCGCTTCTCTTGACTGTAGAGGGTAAATAAGTCTTCCAGTTGGTAGTTTCCATACTTGCGTAAAAACAGACTTTCTTCCTCCACATCCAAGTCGGTGGAAGAGAACAAGAAGCAGGCAAACTCATCGCCCTGCTCCTGCCGCCGAGAAATGAGATCCTTCACTACGCCAGATTTACCCGTCCCTGCGTCACCATATATGATACAGACAGCTTTTTCCGACTCCCATAGTACATCGAGCTTCTGCATATCATAATAGATTTTGATCCGCTCACCCTGGCACGGAATCTCCGACTGAATATTGGAACGGATGGAGTCACTCCGGTTTTGGATCTGCTCAACCCACTGGGAAAGACCCGGCATAGGGTTAAAATATAAATCTCTTACTGTGGGTAGTGCCAAAAGTATCTGCTCGATATGGCTTGGCCCCCGCCATTCAACAGTGATGCCAAGGCTTTCGCCGTGTGTTTCGATATTCTCTTGATATATGGGCTTCTGGGTATGAGGGCGCTTGCTGACAGACATTTCCTTATTAATATAAAAAATAATCCGGCTGATTCCTGCATATTTCTGCTTTGCATCCGCAATAGCATTTTTGAAATCCACTTCTTTAGATGAAATCCGAGTGGAAGCATCATAGTATTTCGCTTGAAATCCGGTCAAAAGGCCATCCGGAGCCATCACGGGCTGTGTTTCGATATATGGTTGATTGAAGTACCGGAAAATACCGTGCGAAAGCCCCATCTCGTGGCAGAACAGCGTGGTGACAAGGCCCTCAAAGGCAGCCCTGGGATTCTGAGAAAACTTGGACTCAAAAACCTTCCAGTCAACGGGGATATTCGTCATGTATAGCCCTCCCTGCGGTGCCGAATATAACGTTATTACAATTTCATTATGGCATAATTGTGGTAGATTTACAATGCTACTCTCATAGAGACATGAATCAGATTTCTGTTAATGGTATATGCGGTGTAGTACAATTCATAATCCAAAATAGGGTAGTTCCTTTCATGTGATATGCTAATTCATATCACATGAAAGGAGCAAACACCATGACCTACACAGATCAAGAGAAAACCGCTATCATCACACAGTACAGACAGGGCAGGCCAATCCAGCAATTATGTACAGAATGCGGCGTCTGCGCACGGACGATCTACCGCTGGGCGAAGATATACTGCCCAGTGGTTCCGGACGAAAAACGCACCTATACCGTCAAAGAGTATGATGCACTTCTTCGCAGAGTTGCCAAATTAGAAAACATGGTCGCTATTTTGCAAACTGTCGGCTGCACGGTCCATGCTCCATTGAAGGAGCGGTTAGGAGAACTGGAGTTGTTATACGGCCAATACGACGTACACACTCTTTGTGAAGCTATGAATGTCTCCCGCGGAACCTTCTATAACCATATTCTCCGAAATAAGCGGAGCAATGCTTGGTTCCAAAAACGCAGAGAGGAATATTGCGGATTGATCCGTGAAGTATTTGATGAGTATCGTCAGGTGCTGGGTGCTGAAAAGATCCGCACTATTCTTGTTCAACGAGGTCATCAGGTTAGCCCAGAATATGTGGCAAAGTTGATGAAGGAGATGGGGCTGACCAGCATCCGCAGTACTGCGAAGCAGGATTACATGAAACTTCATGAGCCAGAAAAGAAACGGAATGTCCTGCGTCAACAGTTCCAGGCGGACAGGCTCAATCAAATCTGGGTCAGTGATGTTACCTGCTTTAAACTGGGGGAGCTTTATCTCTATACCTGCGTAATTCTAGACCTGTTTTCACGCAGGGTTGTTGCCTATAAAGTGTCCAGGAAGAATAGCACCCAGTTGATTACCTCCACATTTAAGGACGCATGGGAGCAGAGAGCTCCCGATACCGGCCTCATTTTTCACAGTGACCGTGGGGCTCAATATACCTCACATCGGTTCCGACAACTGCTTCATGAGCGCGCAGTGGTGCAATCTTTCTCCAATTCGAGGAAACCTCATGGCAACGCTGTTGCGGAGTCTTTCTTCGCCACCCTAAAGAAGGAAGATCTGTATCGGAAGGATTACACCTCAGAGGCGGCTTTCAAGCGTGGCCTTGCCTCCTATATCGAGTTTTACAGCACCCAGCGCCCACATCGTACCTTGAAAAATCTGACGCCATGCCAGGTTGAAGATGCGTTCATGAGTGACAAATCATGAATCCGTATCCCAGTGACACAGCTGGGGGGCAGATTCCATCGATTGCGCGTTTTGCGTCTTGATTTCGCCCTGTTTGCATTTGTTTGGTGACATAGTGCCCTCTATAATAGGAACGCCAGAAACCATTGTGGCACAATGGTTTCTGGCATAAAATGACCCTACCTATTCTGAACATTGACATCTTTTTGTTCAGATCAGGTAGGGTCATTCACCGGATTTACCCCTTCATCAGACGGTTCTATCGCAGAGAATAACTCAGAAATTGCGCCGCATAAACAAAGAAATAAGCGCGATGACAAAGAAACAGCAGGCTGACTTGGATGATAGCCAGCCTGCTGAACGAAGACGTTTATTCGATGTTTTGCCTTTCGGCAGCAATACGTGTTCTTTTGCCTGAGAATGCAATGCCGATTTTTATAATTGACGTAACATTCATTGCCTGCAAATCAACGCTGTATGCACGGTCGTTAATCTGTTGCAAGGCAACATTAGCAAGGTCTTCAAGCTGTGCTTCAGAGCGGCCTTTTCCAGCCTTTAATTCAATCAGAATACCAGGAAGCCGCTTATTCAAAGGAAGCATCTGAATATCAAATCGTCCATCACCAGCTTCGCGATTGGAGGTAATGCGATAGCTGTTGTCCATCACAGCGCACATACCCAATATCAGACCATGGTAAAATGTTTCGTCGGCAGCATCGTGGAAACTTATTGTTTGGAGCAGAAACTTCTCCAAAGTTTTTTGCAGTGAGTCGCTATCTACCTTGTAGATAGCTTCCTGAATAGCAATAGCAACGGAACGAGGAATAATATTCTCAAGCTGAGAGAGGACCTCCTTGCTGTAGACGAAAGAAATCTCTTTGTTGGGCAGAGCTACTTCGCACATATAATCCTCGCCGTAAGACTGGTCGCAGCTCACAGCCTTCAAATAACCTGCCACCAGCAGGAAGCTGTAAACAGAGGACGGATCATTCTGAATCTGCGGATAAATGACGCCAGTGTCAATGTGCGTAACGAAGGATTCGCCCTTCATCAACAGCTCCAGACGCTCCATAATATCCGGCGTTGCAGAAGCCAGCACCTCGCGGATGATGTCATTGCTTCCGGTAGACTGCCAGAACGCTTTGGGACGGCAGTTATTATTGAAGTATCCAATAACAGACCAGGGATTAAAAATCTCGGTATTGCCGAAAAGATAACCATCATACCAATCGCAGAGCTCCTGATATTTATCAGAAGCATGATAGTAGTCCGCCATCTCATGTACTTCGCTTGAAGTGAAGCCGAAATATTCACTGTAGCGCTCGTCTAAAATCGAGTTGATCTTCAGGTTGTTCAGGCCGCTGAAGATACTTTCCTTGGCAACACGCAGGATGCCGGTCAGGAAACCATAGCTCAGATGCGGATTGTCCTTCAGACCACCGGAGAACAGGTTTCGCATGAACCCGATGATCGTGTCGTAGAAGCCGCTCACATGGCCCTGCTGAATGGGAGTATCATATTCGTCAATGATGACGATAGGTGCGACATTGTGGTGCTTATGGAGGAGCAGCGTCAGTGTCCGCAGGGACATTTGATATTCCACTTCGTCAGCAGCTTCTGTTGCAAGAAGGGAGTATTCCTCTTTTTCGTAATCACTAAGTGCGGAGCTGGATGCCAACTCGTCGTGACGGCGGAATTCCTGTGCGATCAGCTTTTGGAGCGTCTGATAGGTTTCTTCCCAAGAGGTGTATTTAACATCCTTAAAGGACAGGAAGATCACAGGGTACTTTCTATGATGGGCAAGATAGGATCCTCCGCAGGACCAGATTTTCTTATCTCTGAAGTAAACGGAAGTGTCCTCGGTCGTCTTTTCGAAGAAAGTGCGGAGCATATCCATGTTAAGCGTCTTGCCAAAGCGTCTGGGGCGGGTAAACAGAGATACTTTGGGGCGCTCGTCCAGAAACTCTTTGATCATTAAGGTCTTGTCTACATAGTAGTAGCTTTTGCAGGCGTCCCGGTAATCAGATACGCCAATGGGCAACGGCTTGCGCGCAGATGATACTGCGGGCTCCACCGCACTCCGATGACCACGCTTATCCATCGGCTTTTGAGCGCTGTCCGGGATAAACCACTGCCTGCCCTCCTTATACGCGCCGGAAATGCGTCCGGCTTTGCAAAGTGCATTGACCCGCCGTTCGGTAATCCCCCAAGCGGCAGCCGCTTCTTTGATCGTCATATTGGAACACCTCCATTGCAGTTCGTCAAGAATATTATAACCACGCTTCCGAATAAAATCAACTATATTATTCCGAATAATGTCGGTGTTATTCGGAACGGTAGTTTTCCTGCAAATATTCCGTTCTTTCCGGTAGCTATTTCCTGCTTTCTGTGATATTGTTCGTTTGCCAAAAGGAGGCGACGATATGCAGAAAGAAAATACCATGACAGTCGGGCGGTGGTGCGGCCGGTGGTTCATCACCAACCGCCATAAATGGAACGGCAACACCGAGGGCGGGTACCGCAATCTGATTTACAGCCACATCATCCCCGGCATCGGAAGTGTGGCGCTCTCTGACCTGACAGAGCAGACCATCACCGATTTCTATGAGACGCTACGGAGTCAGGGACTCAGCGCCAGAAGCGTCTGGTGCGTCCACCTGCTTCTGCGGCGGTGCATGGACGAAGCGGCACAGGACCAGCTTATTCCCTACAACCCGGTGCGGCTCTGCCAGGAGCCCAAGGCAGAGGAATACAAAACAGCCCCTTTGCGATTGGGGCAGCTCCAGCGTTACCTGAACGCAGCGGAGCAGCTCGGCGTACTTCCCGTCATCTATACAGGACTATCAAGCGGCCTGCGGCAATGTGAACTGATCACCTTGTCGTGGGCCGATTTTCATATCCGCTGCAGGTACATCCTCAAAGGCCAACGGTTGCTGACGCTCAATGAGAAAGCGGCGTATCTCCTGACGCGGATATCAGAAACCAGTTCATCATATGTGTTCCAGAACCCTAAGACCGGAGTACCCTACAAGCTCCACGAGTTCTACTACTTACACAAGAAGATCCTGAAACAGGCCAGGCTCCCGTGGGTGGCCTTTCGGGATCTGCAGCGCCAGTGCATGGAGGTGGGAATATGACACTTCAGGAATACATCAGCTTCTGGCAGGAAACCTATGACAAGCATCAGAGCAGGCCGACTACCTATGCGGCACACAACTATGTATTCAAGAACCATATTCTCCCCGGTTTGGGTGATATACCGCTCTCTGAATTGACATCGGAGATGGTTGGAGAATTTCTGGAGGAACGGAAGCGCTTCGGCAATCATCGAACCGGCAGTTCTGGCTTGGGAGAAGAAACCATGCGGCACATCCACCGCCTGCTTCAGCAATGCTTGGATCAAGCCATACGGGACGGTCTCCTAACAGAGAATCCCGCCAAGGCATTCCGCTACCGCAAGTCCACAACGGTGAAAGCGAATATCATGACGCCTCTGGAAACGGAGGACTATCTGGACGCTGCCGAGCGGCTGGGCTACCTGCCCATGTTCATGCTGGCGCTGACGACAGGCCTACGCCAAGGCGAGCTAATCGCCCTGAAATGGAGCGACCTTGATATCGAAAATCGGACGCTGACCATCGCAGAAAACCGTGCCGTGGTACGGCGAGAGCTGGTGGAGTACGGCAGTCAGACAAGGACGATAGCACTGACACCAGAGGTAATCGACCTCCTAATCAGGGAACACGACAAGCACCCAAGCAGTCCGCTCATGTTTATGCACCCGGCCACGCTGAAACCTTACTCGCCGCAGATGGTGCGCCGGATGCACGATGAGATCATAAAGGAAGCGGGCATCGACCATATCAGGTATGTGGATCTCCGCCATACCTGCGCCATCCTCGCTCTGAAGAACGGCATGGATACCAAGGAACTGGCGCAGATGCTTGGACACTACCGCCCCACGATCACCAGGCAGAACTATGAACCCTATCTGCCCCACAAGGTACAAAAGGACGAAGATATACCAAATGAGGCCACCCAGAGCGAACTGCAACAGGCGGCAAATATTCTGGATAATCTTCTGAAGTTCTAATAGCTATTCCGCAAAAGGTGTGGTATATGTCTGTGTCACAAGGAGGCGAAGCCCATGAAATACAAGCTGATCAAAGAACTATATGACTGCTTCTACACTCCGCCGGAGCTTTCGGTACCCCGGCAAGAAATAGAGGACTGCCACAAAGCTTTGATTGAGGTGCTGGAGAAACCCGAACGCAGGCTGGTACTCCAGATCATCGATGCCAAGGACCGCATTGCCGAAGACACTTCCATCGACAGCTTCATCTCCGGATTTGAGCTGGCGTGGCAGCTCTCTATGGAACTGAACAACTATAAAAACGAGCGCTTGGTCTCCTGCCGAACTGGGAGACTGGGCGCTCGTTTCACACGCAAAGAGGAGGAGCCAAAATGAAAAAGCGTATCATCATCACCGTAGCATTTACCGCCTGTATGGCCCTGTGTGCCGCCGTGTGGCCGCAGGCCGAAACGGTCGGGGAAACACCCGCACCGCACCAAACACCTGCCGTAAGCGCCCCAGAAGCGACCGTTGTGGAAATCAAAACAGAAGCCGAAACGGCACTTTCGTCAGAGAAAGAAAAGGCTGTGATTCCGCAGCCGGAACAGACCCAGGAGGCCGTCGCAGAACCGAAGTCAGCACCTGCAGAAACACCCGCAGTCCAGCTCGCCCCGGAGCCAGTACCTGTCCCGGAAGCGTCTTATGGTCTCACCCCGGAGCGAGCTGCAGAACCGCCCGTAGCTAAAACAACCATTGAACCTCCGTCTGGCGACATGGTCTATGTCCCCGGCTTTGGCTGGATACAAAGCAAAGGCCCCAACCATGTCGAGTATGCCGAGGATATGTACGAGAACGGCAACAAAATCGGCATCATGGGATGACCTCAAAAACTGCGCCGCATAAACAATGAAAAAGCCACCTTGAAAATCGGCGATAAAAAATCGGTGATAAATGTCGGCGACAAACGTAATAAACCAATAGTCCGAACCTATGGCAATCAATAGATGTAGAATTTTTGCTGAAAAGTATACGGGCACACAATGATATAGCAAGCATCAACGAATAGCGGAAATAATACGAAATATGTTCAAAATGGTTGAAAAAGACGTAAACACTCAGTATAATATAGAAATGAATCTGCGGAAACATACGAAGACGAGGTGTGCCAAATATGTCTAATTCAATCAACGAAAACTATATTAGTATCGAAGATGCAGCGTTGTTTCTTAATATTAAACCAGTCACTTTACGCAAATGGATAAAAGATAAAAATGTGCCCGCTCACAAAATCGGTAAGCAGTGGAAGTTCAAACGTTCTGAGCTGGAAGAATGGGTAAAAAGCGGAAAGAGCGCTATGGAGTAATTTCGCTGATTTCGTAGGAACACTTAGGGAAGGAATATATATAATGTCGGTTAATATAAAATGTGTTGACTTGTTTTGCGGCTGTGGCGGTATGTCACTTGGCTTTCAGAAAGCTGGATTCAACATCGTCGCAGGTATTGATAACTGGAAATCCGCGATTCGAGTATATGGAATGAATTTCAATCATCCGATTATAGAGCAAGACCTATTGGATGTAGATGAGGCAGTTAAAATAATTGCGGCATATGCTCCCGATTTAATTATTGGAGGGCCTCCGTGTCAGGATTTTTCAACAGCAGGATATCAAGACGAAAGCCGTGGCAGGGCTATTTTATCAGTCTGCTATTCACAAATTGTCAGCAAGGTCAAGCCAAAATATTTTGTCATGGAAAATGTCGCAACAATTCGCAATACGACATCTTTCCGTAATGCTATTGCTAATTTCCATACAGCAGGCTATGGATTAACACAAATGGTTCTGGATGCTGCGTATTGTGGTGTACCGCAAACGCGAAAAAGGATGTTTGTTGTAGGAATGCTCGATGCTCCAGATAGCTTCTTAGATGAGGAGTTGCGCCGTAATTTATCTCAGACACCTATGAGTATTCATGATTATCTTGGTGATTCGCTTGGGATAGGCTATTATTTCCGAGTCCCGACAAATTACAGCCGAAGGGGCGTGTTCAGCATTTATGAGCCGTCTATGACAATCCGTGGGGTTGATCGTCCAATTCCGAAAGGCTATAAAGGGCATCCTAATGA
This sequence comes from Dysosmobacter welbionis, assembly GCF_005121165.3. Taxonomy (NCBI): domain Bacteria; kingdom Bacillati; phylum Bacillota; class Clostridia; order Eubacteriales; family Oscillospiraceae; genus Dysosmobacter; species Dysosmobacter welbionis. The sequence continues at coordinate 268,049 of NZ_CP034413.3, forward strand.
TCCGGTCCCAGTAGAACAGGTGCGTTGCCTGACCCCGAAGGAAAGAAGCTACATTCAAACATTTCCGGAGAGCTTCCAGTTTGTTGGTGGAAAATCTGATGTCAATTCAATGATAGGAAACGCTGTCCCGGTCAATTTAGCGAAGTATGTTGGCTCGGCCCTTATGAGGTATATAATGTCTAACGAAAGTAGAGATAACAATGAGGGTAATTGACTTATTTGCGGGTTGCGGCGGTATGTCCTTAGGATTTGAAAATGCAGGATTTGATATTATCGCAGCATTTGACAATTGGGATGCCGCAATAAAAATATACGAAAGTAACTTTTCCCACCCTATTTACAAAAAGGATTTGAGTAAAGACGATATCATACAGCAGCTTTCTGATATGCGCCCCGATGTAATTATGGGTGGTCCCCCATGTCAGGATTATTCTATAGCAGGAAAGCGAGAACTGGGTAATCGTGCAAATCTTACGATAAGGTTTGGAGAAATCGTAATCGCAGTAAAACCTATGTGGGTAGTCTTTGAAAATGTTTATAATATTGAACGCTTTTCGACCGTCACCACGCTGAAACAGATGTTGGTAGATGCTGGGTATGGTATTACCACACGAGTTTTAGATGCAAGCCGCTGCGGCGTGCCACAAAAGCGTCATAGGTTCTTTCTAATCGGTAAGCTTGGCGAAAAAAATGGCTTTCTTGATGAGACGCTTGTGTCCAACCTGTCATGCAAGCAAATGACTGTACGAGACTACCTTGGTGATGCCCTAAACACAGAATTTTACTATATGCATCCGAGAAGCTACCATCGTCGGGCCGTTTTTTCAGTAGATGAACCAGCTGCAACGATTCGTGGCATTAACAGACCGATTCCAGATAATTACAAACGCCATCATGCTGATAAGGCTGATATATGCGATGGTGTTCGTGCCTTAACGACACGCGAGCGTGGCTATATTCAAACTTTCCCGGATACTTTTGATTTCCCTGGTGCGAAAACAGATGTCGAACTTGCAATAGGCAATGCTGTTCCACCAGCTTTGGCCAAGTATGTGGCGAATTGTATAAAGCAGTACTGTACTGAATAGGAACAGAAAGAGGTGTGTTTATGTCGTATTTCAACGAAATATCTGATTATGCAACATATTCTGGGCATGAAGCAGATTTTCATTTCTCCTATAATGCAAACAGTGGCGGCGGTCAGGCTTTTTTAGGTGGTCGGTTTTACGATGAAAATGGTCACTTGACTTCTCCGGAAACTTTAAACGGGCGAATCGTTGCGTTTAAATATCTCTTCCGAACCGAGAATGGTGAGGAAGTGTCTGTTGTTATTGATGATGAAAAAGCAAAATATGAAGTTAAACCACGAGGAAACGGCTCAACATCAATGAAACTTGGCATCGGGACCGATCGCGTGTCCCCGAGTAAAGTGGTGTCAGCGTTTATGATGTTGCCTCCTACCTGCGGCGTGAAAACGCCAAGCAATTTGCAATTATCCATATTAAGTGCAAATAATTATTGGCTTCAGTCCATGTGGCTTGAATGTAGCACAGAAACCGAAACACCGACTGAAGCTATTTTCATCGTGAAAGATTGCGTTTTTGGCGGTGGCGTGAGCAAGGAAACTACGGATCGGGCAGGCCGCTATTTTAAATTAGACATTGAAAAGCGGATTGCGGATATTATTGCTTTATCTCACAAAACAGATGCTTTTCGCGAAGAAATCGCAATGGCGATTAAGCTCTTTGCTGATATTTATCTTGGGCATCGCGCATTCAATTATGAAGAGTGCAATCAGGCAACGAAATCCCTTATGGAATTGCTTGCGCAGGATTTTCCAGATGTCTACTCAGGTATCACAGATCCGTTGTCTGCAATGCATGACATTGTGATAAAACAGAGTCATGAAAATACTGTCGATGCAGAGGACACCTCTGTTGATAACGAAGCCGCCTTTAAGGATTGGCTGGCACGTCTCCCAAAAGCAAACGGTGAGCTATATTCTGAAAATACCAGAAACCAGTATATCAGTGCACTTAAATCTGTTGCAAACCAGTTTGCAGATACTATCGGCCCTTTTACCTCTGTTTTTGAGATTGCTGATGTGGAGACATTTAAGAAAGTTGCTTCTGCCATCAAAGGTCATGCTACATATGAAGAGTTCAACCGTAGCCGTGGCAATGGCTCCTTATCCGCAGGCCTCGATTTGTATCGTCGTTTTTTGGAAGAACGGAATCCAAATGATGGGGTAGAATATCTCTCTCCTGCGTGGTTCAGACTTGCCGCTGAAAAGTATGTCCAAGTGGATACGGAGTCAAATGCTCTGTATCAGCAGTTTCAAAGTCTGTATGCCCCGGAAAAACTACGTACCCTCTCTGACGATGACCTGTTGGGGTATATTTTTCTCGGCGTAAATGATCGCAGTCTGTGCAATGCATTAGAGTTCGATGCCCAATATACACAGTTTGGCAGCATCGCTGGTGGCACCGCATACAAATACAATCTGTTCTACAGTAGAAATGAAGAAACCTGGAAGACCTCCTTCGGTGAAGGTGGGCAGCGTTCCGTGTCTCAAGAAGAGGCTCTTGAAATTGGCAAGCAAATCCGTGATGCTCTGGTGGCCGGTGCGGATGTTATCGCAAACCATGAAACACTTGCGACGGTCAACGACTACAATGCTCTACTGAATGAGTTGAACGCTGTCATTCCGCAGTATATCACCAAAATGTGGTTCTTGAAGTATTACCACATGATGTTCCCTCATATCCTGCCCAACTTTTACAATGAAGCATGGCAGAAACACATTCTCTGCAATTTGAACATTGTTCCTTCTGATGCGCAATTTATCCGTATGGGACAAATCAATGCTTTTGTAAATGAGTGTGGTATCTCAAACATCGTCTTTTCAAAAATCATTTTTGATAGTATAGGATCTCCAAAAACATTTTATCGAATTGGAACAGGCGACAATGGTATCTATTTTGGCGAGTGGCGACAGAATAACTACATTGCCATCGGTTGGAACGAATTAGGCGACCTCTCTGCTGCATACCAAGAGGATGCTGATAGCAAAGCAATAATCACCGATGCGTTAAAGAGCCAGTGGAATTATGATAACAGGCTGGCCTCGCGTAAATATGGCGAGATTAATAGTTTCTATTCGGCTGCAGCCGATACCACATACGCAGTTGCAATGGCAGGACAGAAGATTCTTGCTATCGGACTTGTGACTGGCGGTTACTTCTTTGATGAAGAAAAAGAATACGGTCACTGCCGACCTGTTCGCTGGCTCAAAGTTTTTGAGGAAGGAAAAACACTTCCTTTCGAGGGTGAAGGTAAGCTGACCACTTTCTATGAACTGAAAAACAGCGAAAATATATGCTACTTGTATTCTCTTCTGCATGGTCGTGATGAAACCGCTGTTTCTGTCACAGAAGAAGAAAATGTTGTAGCGCAAATCCGCCCGATCAGCTTCGCTACAGGTCTGAGCAGTGACCAACCCCGTAACCGTATTCTCTTTGGTGCCCCTGGTACTGGTAAGAGTTTTACGCTGAATCACGAAAAGGATCTGCTGCTTGCAGATGGTGGTGAGTACGAGCGCGTGACCTTCCACCCAGATTACTCCTACGCTAATTTTGTCGGTACATACAAGCCGGTGCCCTGCAAGGACAGCGATGGCAAGGACGCCATTACTTATTCCTATGTACCCGGTCCGTTCATGCGCACCTATGTGAAAGCCCTTCAGAACAGCAGAACTGATGCACCCAAGCCTTTCCTGCTTGTAATCGAGGAAATCAATCGTGCCAATGTTGCTGCCGTGTTCGGTGACGTATTCCAGTTGCTTGACCGTGGTGATGACGAGGTTAGTGAATATCCGATCCAGGCATCCGAGGACATCAAAAAGTATCTGGCAGAAGAACTCGGCGGCAACCCCGACGATTACGCTGAAATTCGCATCCCAGACAATATGTTCATCTGGGCTACCATGAACAGTGCTGACCAGGGCGTATTCCCGATGGATACCGCTTTTAAGCGCAGATGGGACTTCACCTATTTGGGCATCGATGACAGTGAAGCCGGAATTGTTGGCAAAAAGGTTGTCCTCGGTCAAGGCGATTATCGCCGTGTTGTGGAGTGGAATGCTCTCCGCAAAGCCATCAACAATGAGCTGCTCACTTATAAGGTGAACGAGGATAAACTGATGGGCCCGTATTTCATCTCCAAGAAAAATCTGCCGGAGGGTGAAATGATTGACCCTGCCGTCTTTACCCGTATATTTAAGAACAAGGTCATTATGTACCTGTTCAATGATGCCGCAAAGCAGAAGCGCATTACTCTGTTCGGTGGCTGCGATGAGAAGGCAAAGAACCAGTATTCCAAGATTTGCAGAGAATTTGACACCAAGGGTGTTTACATTTTCTGCGAAGGAATCAGTAGCCAGTTTATTGATAATGTCCCAGAGGATGATGGAGAATGATTTCAGTATTTTTACGAGAACAAAAACGCTATACCCAGGAAGACCTGGTTAAAGAGTTTCGTTGCTCCGAGGAAAAGACTGTCCGCATTCTGAAACGACTGAAAGAATATGGCGTTCTGAAGGCCGTAAAAGCAAATGACACACAGAAGGACCTTACCGATTTGGTGGACGAAGACATCGAAATCGCTGATGTTGAGGTCGGTGAAAACGAATATCTGTATGTGTTCACTTTTGTGGGTGTTATTACAATTGAGGGTCGTGTGTTGAAATGCTATCCGAAATATCTGCTCGATGCCACGGCCCCCAAAGCAGAACTGAAACAAGTGCTGAAGGTTCTGGAAAAGTACAATTCCAAGGAACAGATCATTCGTATGTACAACGATACGAGCGACAGCAGTGCATTTAATATGTTGGCTGTTATGCTGTTCCTCCTCCAGGATTATTTCGAGTATGGTGCCTACACCAACACGCAGGACATCATTGAATCCAACGGGTCCGGTGACATTCTTTGGGATAAGACCATCAACGAAACTTTCACTCTCTTAAGCAACAATCGGCCGTATTACCCGGAATTGCTGACCATGAAGCGTGTGAATGACGATTTCGATTTCTTCAAGCGTCTACATGAGTGTATCCTCACTCATTGCACGGAGGAATTGAGAGATGCCGATCTGTTGGATCTGTTCGATATTATGGGTGTCGATATTTCCGATGAGCATATCGAGGACTTTGGTGACAAGGAGTATGTCCTGGAGCGCATTGTCAAAGAACTTAATGTCCAGTTCAATACCCGGAAACAGCTTCTGCTGAAAACGCTATATGCCTATATAGCCAACAGCAGCGCACTGGACGATTTGGACTGTTTCAGTATGTTCGGCACAAACAGTTTTAACCTGGTGTGGGAAAAAGTCTGTGCGGAAGTGATGGACAACCAATTGCAGAAACCTATCGGTGGACTGCGATTGCCTATGCCGTTGGCCGAGCAATACCGTGATATGCGGCATAAGAAACTCATTGACTTGATTGATAAACCGCAGTGGTCTGGGAATGCTCCAAACGGTGAGTTGTTTATAAAGCAGGCCGAGGATACGCTCATCCCAGATCTTATTTCCATCGTTAATGCCGATGGGAACTATCAGTTTATTATTTTTGATGCCAAATACTATAACATCCAATTGGAGCATAACAAAAAGTTGCGTGGTCAGCCCGGTATTGAGTCCATCACCAAGCAGTATTTGTACCAGTTGGCCTATCAGCCGTTTGTGGAAGCACATCAGATTGGCACAGTGCGGAACTGCTTCCTCATGCCGACCTCTTCTGCTGAAATAGTCGAAAAAGGAACTGTGTCCCTTGATATGTTGAGCAAGTTGGGGCTACAGGATATTCAGATACGCCTTCTTCCCGCGCAAACAATGTATCGCCATTATATTGAAAACACAAAGATGGATATCAGAACACTTAATCTATAAAGGAGCTCGGCAACTTTACAGTTTTGCAAACAATGCAAAATATTTACAAACTCCTGATAGATAGTTTTGGAATGAAGTAGGTGGTGGTGTAATGCCTTTTGACATTGTTCGAAACGATATTCTGAATATGCAGGTGGACGCCATCGTCAACATTGCCAATCCAGAACCTATCCTTGGCTATGACTGTGATACTGGCATTCATAAAAAAGCAGGCCCAGAGATCCTCCAAGCAAAAAAGGTTGGATCTATCGGCGTTGGGCAGGTTGTTAAAAATGAGCGATAAAAGCAAGCAATAAAAGATGACGATAAAAAGCGTCGACAAAAATGTGACGGTAAAAACTGACAATAACACCACACTGCCGAAAGGAGCTGGGACCGGCGAGTCTCAGCTCCTTTTTTCATACTGACTATTCCTTTTTCTCTGATCCATTCAGGCTGGCCCAGTGCTGGCGCAGCAGCCGTTCTACTTCTCTGCGAAGGGAATTTTGGAACATGACAGCCATAACCAATGCGCTAAGCACTGCAGCCACAGACTCCAGCCAGGGATATGCGGCCCAAAGCTGTTCTCCCCAGCAAGCAAGCGGAACACCAACAAGCAGCATAAACAGCAAAATAATGATGACAACGTCGGGTCTGCCGTAGCCTTCACGTCTTTTGATTTTGGCCCGTATCTGTCGAAGCGCACGGGCTCGGATATCCCGGATGTTTCTGGACGAACACTGTTTGTCCTGTGCGACGGATTCAGTGGACTCGCCATTGATGACCGTGCGGAACAAAATCTCCCTCTGCAGTTCGGTCAGTGCATGCAGGGCGTCATAGATTTGGGTGTCCAGATACATGAAGGGATCTTCATCAGAACCCTCTGGCAGATACTTGCTTCGGTCAAACCAACGTCTGTCATTGTAAATCGCATTGCGTACTTCCTCCGGCAGGAACGCTTCCGGATTGTAAGATTGGGGCTGCTTTATATCCACATCCTCCAGAGTATCCGGTGCTACACGCTTGTGAAAGTTCGCCTCGCTGTAGTAGAGCATATGCTCCAGCTCCTTCCACTCCTCTGGATGCTCCTTCACCCATTGGTCTGCGGCAGCGGTAGCTTCCGGGTCCATTTCATGTATCCAGCGCCAGTCAGACCGAAGTTCTTTGTACGACTGAGTATCTTTGAAGGACATGAGCTCACCACCCTTTCTGCGTTCACAAAAAATTTACGATTCCAGACCTTCCGATTTTGCGAATTTTCTCTAAGTAATAATAGAAGGACAATTTCACCCGGGTGAGGTTGCCCCTGGTTCGGTACGGCACGGTATCCGCGCCGACGAATCCACATGACCTTTGACAGAGCATCTATGAGAGCATGAGCGCTCTCCGCCATACGGCGATCCGCTCGGAAGGTCATTCCATCTCTGGCCGTGTTCCCGGGAGCACGGCCTCTTTTTATTCTAACACGGAGGAGGCGAAAAAGATAGTTTACAGATGAGGGCAAAGGAGGAATGTGGATCACACAGCACACCCGAAAAACAAAAACCGCCGTGACTGCGGCAACAGTCCGGCGGCTCGGCGCACACACAGGCACGCACAAATTTACTGATAAAAGTATATCAGGTAAACAGCAGAAAAGCAATGAAAATTTTTCTGTTCCCTGTGTGAGCGTCATCGGACTCTACGACAATACAGGAGGTATGAATTGAGTTTCAACAAATGGCCCAAGCGCAGCGCAGAGAAAAACTATTTTATGGTACCAAACGAGATATTCAGCGTCGGTCTGGATTTTCGTGAGATCTCCATCTATTCCTATCTGCTCCGGTGCGAGAATCGTAAGACCTACCAGTGCTACCCCAGTTACAAAACCATCGGTCATGCGATCGGCATGAGTGAAAATACAGTGGCAAAGTATGTGCGGCAACTGGAGGAGAAAGGTCTCATCTACACGGAGCCGACGATGGTACGAAGCAAAGATGGCAGACCCCTGAACGGAAATCTGCTCTACACCATCCGCCCTATCTCAGGTGTACTCGAAGCGTTCTATGAGCGGCAGTTCCGGCAGGCAGAGGAGGCTGCCGCCCGCTATCGTGTGGCAGAACTCCTCAAAAAGTCCAACGCACAGGGCCGCCAGAACGCCTTGTGTGCGCCTTTCCGGGAGGAAGAGAGTCCCAGTCCCAACCAGGGGGTTGAAACCGGATGTGAGCCGTTTTCGGAGGGATTTGAGAGGACGAAAGAAAAAGCAGGATAAAGGCATGGCGTCGCAGGCGTCGCCGCAGCCGCCACTTCTGCCCGCAGTGCGGGCAGTTTCGGACGCTTGAAGCTGGCGTCTTTGAGAGACAAAAAAAGCTCCGATGGCGTCAGCTTCCCCGAAAAGCCCCGTGTTGCAGGGTTTTTCAAGGATGTCTTACAGCAAAAAGGAGGAATTGAATGAGTAAAGAAACCAGAGAGCGCATTGCATTCCGGATGCAGCCGGAAACCAGAAGAAGGATCGAGCAGTGGTACGCCGCCGACAACTGCCAGAGCAAAAATGAGTTCATCGAGAAAGCCGTGAACTTCTATGTGGACCATCTGGAGATACAGGACAACCAAACGCTTTTGCCTATGGCGATCCAGTCTGCCATTGACGGCAGACTGAGCAGAATGGAGGACTATATCGCCCGCAGAGATTTTACCAGATGCGTGGAGCAGGACATGACCAACGGCATCATCGCGGAAGCGTTCGAGATGGATCAGGATGATCTGAAGCGCAGGCGGGCACAGAGCGTCCGGAATGTGAAGACCACAAACGGTCTCATCTCGTTGGAGAAATACGCACGCTCCCGTCAGGAGCAGGACTGGGATGATGATGAATGGCAAGACTGATCCTCAAGAGCCCTTATATCAAAAGCACCGGAGGAGCCTCCGGATACCTTCGCTACATCGCAACGCGGGAGCGGGTGGAGCTTATCCCGGATGACCGTCCGCCCACACGAAAGCAGGAGCAGCTCATCGCCAAACTGGTCAAGGACTTCCCGGACAGCAAGACGCTCTACGAGTACGAGGACTACCTGACGAAGCCCACGAAAGTCAACGCCTCTGCGTTCATCACGCTGGCGCTGGAAGCCAACTGGGATGCCATCCACGAGTCAGACCAGTACATGAAGTACATCGCCACCCGGCCTCGTGCCGAGCGCATCGGCGCACACGGTCTGTTCGGTGATGAGGAAACGGTCTCTCTGGAGAAATCCATGGAGGAATTGGAGCGCTACACCGGAAACGTGTGGACGCATATCATCTCTCTCAAGCGGGAGGATGCGGTCCGGCTCGGCTTCGATAACGCCGCGGCGTGGCAAAATCTCATTCGGGCGCACCGCAACGACATCGCGGCGGCAATGAAGATACCGCCCGGTGACTTCCGATGGTATGCTGCCTTCCACGACGAGGGCGAGCACCCGCATATCCACCTGATGGCCTGGTCCGCAAAGCCGGGACAGGCCTATCTTTCCAAAGAGGGCATCCGTCAGATCAAGTCCAAGCTGACCAACGATATCTTCCGCAACGAAATGCTCCATCTCTACGAACAGAAGTCAGAGTCCAGAGATGAGCTGGTGCGCCAAGCGCGGCGGGCGATGCTGGAACTGGTGCGTACCATGCAGGACAGCGTATGTGACCACCCGGATGCCGAGCGGCTCATGCTGGAGCTGGCGGCGCAGCTCGGAACAGTCAAGGGCAAGAAATCCTACGGCTACCTCCCCAAACGGCTGAAGAATCTGGTGGATGAGATCGTGGACGAGATGGAACGGCTCCCAGCCGTGAGCAAGTGCTATGACCAGTGGCTACTCCTGCAAGGCAAGGTGGCTGCCTACTACCACGACAAGCCCCAGGAGCGCATCCCGCTCTCACAGCAAAAGGAGTTCCGGCAGATCAAGAATGCGGTCATTCAGGAAGCGGAGCGCCTGCGCTTGGGTGAGATCGGCTTCGAGGAGAAGGGTCTCAATCAGCAGGACGAGCCGGAGGAATACCGCAACGCCTCCTACGACTACTGGACACTGCGGGATGAGATCCGGGACGAGAGCCTGACCATGGAGGAGCGCGGCGAAGCCGTCTCTGAAATGGAAAAGCTGGCGGAAAGCGGCGATATGTACGCCCAGTACCTGATGGGAAAGCTCTGGCGGGACGGTCCTCTGCTGATACCCAACTCGGCGAATGCCCGGTACTGGTTTGAACAGGCGGCGGAGCAGGAACACATTGTGGCGCAGTACTCTCTGGCCAAGCTGTACCTCTCCGATGATGTGGAGGTACGGGATATCCGGCAGGGAATGAATTGGCTGTACACCGCCGCGGTCAACGGAAGCAGCTACGCCATGTATCGGCTGGCCAAGGAACTACTCAAAGGCGATTTGATCAAACGAAATAGTGATGCCGCGGTGGAGTGGTTCACCAGGTCGGCGGAGAGAGGAAATCCCTACGCCCAGTACATGCTGGGCAAGCTGTACCTCACCGGAAAGGAACTCCCCTGTGATGAGGAACGAGCAATCCACTGGCTGACCCGATCCGCCGAGCAGGGTAACCAGTATGCCCAGTATCTCCTGAACCATCTGGAAGAAAACCGCCCTCCCTCTGCAATGCTGGCAGTCACCCGGCTGCTCCATCACATGAGCCGGGTGTTCCGGGATAACTCCGTTCCCAAGTCGCGCCCCGGTGGTATCCAAATCGACCGTAAGCGGCTGAAGAAGCTGCAGGAGAAGCGCATGGCCCTGGGCCACAAGCTGGATGACCATGAGGAGCAGTGGCCCAATCTGACCATGTAAGAGGCGCAAAAACTGGGCCGCAAAACAAAGAATTAAATCCTTCTGGGCGGAAGGTAGAAAGGAACTGAATGAGAAAATCCAAATACAATTCTTTTGACGAACTCCCGCTGATGCTGACCGTGGAGGATGTGTCCCATGTGCTGGGCATCGGTCTGGCCCACGCCTACGAGGTGGCCCACCGCAGGGATTTCCCCACCATCACACTGGGAAGCCGCATCATCGTTCCCCGTGACAAATTCATGGAATGGATCGACGAACAGGCCGCGAAAAAATCTGAAATATTTTAGTAGCTATTCCAAAAACTCTGTGGTATGTGTTTGTGTTAAAAAGGAGGGATCATAAATGGCAAAGAAACGAGCCAACGGCGAGGGCAGCATCCGCAAAAAGCCCAGCGGCCGCTGGGAAGGCAGATATACCCAGGGCATCGACCCAGTCACCGGCAAGGCCATCCAGGAAAGCGTGTCCGCCAAGACCCAGGCGGAGTGCAAAGAAAAGCTGGCGAAAGCCATTCGGGAAAACCGGGGCGTGCCGCTCAATCACACGGGCGACTACACCGCAGCGGAGTGGTGCCGCCTGTGGTTTGAAACTTACAACAAGCCCAACATCCGCTACAACACCGCCAAGGGCTATGAAGGGATCATTGAACACCACATCATCCCGGCCATCGGCGCGATCAAACTCAAACAGCTCTCGTCCATCCACATCCAGAGAATGTATAACGACCTGAAAGAAAACGGCAGGATGCCCCGTGGGGCGAAACAGAATGACAAAGCCTTGTCCAACACCTTCGTGCGGCGTGTCCATGCGGTGCTGCAGGCGGCGCTGAAGCAGGCGGTGAAAGAGCGGCTCATCCCGTACAACCCCTGCGAGAACTGCCGCATCCCGCCCAAGGACAAGAAAGAGATGACCATCCTCCCGCCGGAGAAGATCGGCAGATACCTCCAGGAAGCGGAGAAGTACGGCGTCCTGCCTATGTTCTATCTGGAGTTGTCCAGCGGCCTGCGCCGGGGCGAACTGCTGGCGCTCCAGTGGACAGATTTGAATGTAAAAGAGCGCATTCTGACGGTGAATAAGCAGGTCACCCGCATGGAGGGCGAGCTGGATGTGACAGAACCGAAAACGAAAAACTCTGTCCGCAAGGTGGCGCTGTCGCAGCAGGCGGTCGACCTGCTGGTACAGGAGCACGAGCAGCACCCGGACAACCCCATCCTGTTCCCGTCGCCCCGCACGGGCGGCTACTGGAGTCCGGACGCCGTGTCGAGGATCAACCGGAAGCTGCTGAAAAACGCAGGCATCGAGGAGCACGTGCGCTTTCACGACCTCAGACACACTTTCGCCACGATGGCAATCTCCAGCGGTGTGGATGTGAAGACCCTGTCCAGTATGCTGGGCCATTACAGCGCCGGGTTCACTCTGGACACCTATACGCATATCACCAACGATATGCAGCGAGGCGCGGCAGAGAAGATCGGCGGCTTCATGGAATCGGCCACGGCTAAGCCGGAACCGGAACCGCCTGATCCGCCGGAGGAGAGCCGGTGCAAGGTGATACCTTTTGAAAAGGTAGTCTAAGTGAGCAAAGGGATTCCCTGGATCACTTTTGTTGTCCAGGGAATCCCTTTAGGATGTATTAGAAAACACTAATTACTAATATGGAGCCTTCAGTAATCACTTCGACTATCTTGAAATTCCTGCAATGCAACCCAAAACGGCGAAGGTTCTTTACTGAACCATCTCCCATATTGATTTTGCAAATTCTTTGAACGAATAAGAATACACGCTTTTCTTGCACGACTAACTGATACAAAACAAAGCCTTCGGGCTTCTGCCAGTTTTCTTGGAGTGTTATCATAGTAGCTGGGAAAGCTATCCTTTTCCATGCCCGGCAATATCACAACATCAAATTCAAGCCCTTTGGAGCTGTGCCTGGTTGTTAGGACAACTTGATTTTCTGGGATACCAAGCCGTGTTAGAAACTTAATCGTTAGCTGCGTATCGTGGCTTCGTGCTGTTTCGAGCAACTTATTGTAATTATCAATCTCGTCAGGATATCGCTCTGAAGCAGTAAAAGCAGAAACAATTCCCACCTTTTTGTCAAGATAGCATAACCATTCCGATAGATTATCCTTATAAACCTTACTTGCAGTTAAAGTTTGAAAAATTGTTCTTTTAAGTAAAAAGTAATCGTCTTCACTAATGATCCGCTTTTGAGAAATAAACGATTTCCAAGTTGAGCAAATTTCATCAAATGAGACGGAGCATTTATCCGAAACCCACTTTGCACAGTTTTGAATCCAGATAATAAGATCTGTTAATCTAAATGTTTGACGAGCAATATACGCCGGAATATTTTGTCTGGAACATTCTTGTGCCAATTCTGTTACTTGTTTATTATTTCCGACTAAAACTGCTATTTCGTGGTATGGTATGCCTTCTGTGTGAAATCTGGATATCTGCTCAATAACTCTTTCATATTGTTCATCCATCCCTTTGGAACATTCGATGAATTCCAGTTTGGCGTGGTAGTCTTGGAGCTTTCCAGAAGCAATATATCCCCGGCTACTTTTTAGAACATATTCCGAGGCATCTACTATTGTTTGTGAACTTCGATAATTGTTTTTCAGGTGAATGCAAGAAACATCTTGGCGTTGGCTTAATTCTATAAGGTAATCAGGAGCTGCTCCTTGAAAATCATAAATTGATTGATCTGCATCCCCAACAGCAAAAACTTTAATTCTTGTAAGATTTAATAGCGTTAAAATAAGTTCATGAAGCGGTTTTCCCAAATCTTGATACTCATCGACAATAATCCAAGGATACTTAGCCTCAAGTGCTTTGCGTACATAGGACTCATTTTTAATGAGTTCTACAGATTTTTTCACCATGCTGATAAAATCGAGATACTCGTTTTGTATCAAGAGTTCTTCAAAAGAGATGGCAGCCTTTAGTGCAATATCATAGCTTTCTATCGCAACACGACTAATTCCCTTTATATTCCTTGTGCGCTCTTTATCTACATCAATGAGCTTTGGAGTTCCCTCATAATTCTGAGAATTAAAGAGACGATTCTTTTCAGCTTCAGAGATAATCCGGATAGGCAGTGGTATTTTGTATTGCGGATATAGGGCTGCGAAAGGAGTAATAATTTCTGAAAGACAAAAACTGTGAACTGTACCAAGAAAAACATTTTTGCGCTTTTCCAACCCTAACTTTACTAACCGACTTTTGAATTCTCGGACAGCCTCCGTACTATATGTTAAACATGCAAGGCCGCGTGGTGGATAAATCATCTCGGCTAATAGTTGCATAACTTTCAAAGTCAAAACTGTTGTTTTCCCACTTCCAGGTCCAGCAATTACAACTGTATTATTTACAGCTTTATATGCAGCAAACTGCATGTCATCTTCGCTTATTTCCTGCAATTTTTTCTCAAAATAAGCATTCACCACATTCACCTAACTTTTGCAACAATCGCATCTATTGCATTCGATATATATTCTGGAATTATCGAGGCAGATATATGAGTGGCTAACCGTTGAGCGAAGCGGCCTTTACCGATTCCACTATAAGTTGACTCTATTTTGGAAAGGCACTTGTTATACCTTCCAGAGGAAAGCTCTGCAGAGAAGTTATTTTTTTGAACCTGGCCACCATTTGTTAGTTGATTAAAAATAGAACATAGAACATCTCGATCTGGCCCAGTGGCCTTTTTGAAGATATCCACCTCAAGTGTGTATTCACCAATATAAGTGCCAAATGTTTCAAAGTATTTGCGCTTTTCCTCATTATTCAAATGGATATACTCCGGATCAACAGAGCCTTGATACATTCGATAAATACGATCAATCCCATCAAAGCCCTTGCCCACATGGTTTGCATCTTCAATATCTCCAAAATGCTTTTTTTCATCAACTATATGATAATAATCACCATCAGTGATAATAACATAAGGAATACCAAGTGCACCTACGAAACGACAATACGGTTCAAAATTCGTAGAATTTATGTTACAAATCACTACGCCGAGACGATCAAGGTCGTATCCTTTGGCTTTTGAAAAACTGGGAACCAAATATTCTTCGGAAATTCCCTCCACAAAAATAATACCTTTAGCAGTATAGAGTTCGCCTCGTTTGACATCAATGTATCTTGTTAAATCCGCATAATCGTCCTCAGACAAATCAATGCCTGCTGTTGTTTTTACCTCGGTACCATCTTTTGTCGTAATTAGATGAACAAGAGACGTAATGGGTGCAACTGAGGATATATGTGTTGAGTGAGTTGTGATTATTACAGAGGTGTTAGTTTTGTTCATAATATGGCGATAGAGAAGCCGTTGATAAATTGGATGGAGATGCGATTCGGGCTCCTCGACAGCAAGAATGGTGATGCCATTCGCTGTTGGAACAAAATCCGAAAAGAACGCATATAGACCATCGTATAATGTGGCATCTTGCAGAGCCGCAAGATTCAAGGCGTAGTCATCGGAGCTGGCGGATTTTTCATAACTTCTTTCAAGTAAATGTTCATGATCCTGTTTTATCAATTCACGATATAAATCGCCGGATAGGAATGTTTTGATAGTATCATCTTCAATGAGTAGTAGAATCAAAGCTACATAGAGAATATTGTTGATTCCCAAACTTGTGTTGCCCGTTTCTCGGCTGTTAATTAGAGGTCGTAGGGCATAAAGAAGTTTAGTTGCATCGATATTCATTGTTTTCAGAGAAATACTGAACTCATCTGCACTAAAGGACACCATGTCATTCAATAACCGTTGCAGCCTATTCTCTAAATCATTTACTTGACCAATTTGTAAAGTATCTGCACCTTTTTCATCAAGAGCCTTTGATATCTCTAAAAGTACACTCTTGCTGACAGAATATTTTTGCTTAATAATTTGTGTTAGAGGAGAAGTTCGGGAACTTTTCATTTCTGCCTCAACATCACGGATGGCTTTTATCACACGAATATTAAGCATTTTTCGATCTTCATATGTAAAAGCCCTGCTTTCATCGTTTCCCTTATAGATGATGTAGCTATAGTCTGGTTTTGTAGCATCTTTTTTAAAAAACTTGTAGCTGATTTTTAATGTTTCTTTGCCTTCTACCATTACCGACGCATCAGCCAACTGGGCAAGCAAATTCTTATTATCCTCGAAATTTGCGAGATAGATCTCAATCAATATATAATGCCCATTATCCATAGGGTTTTCTATACCATCCCAAAAATCGGATTCTTCAAGCATTCTGTCTTTTTCAGAAAGCGTTGGATCAAGAATCAGTTGAAGTGCGTAAAGAAGATTACTTTTGCCGACTGCGTTTTCGCCAATTAATACCTGCTTTTCGCCAAGAGAAAAATCTGCTGAATGGAAGTTTCTAAAGTTTTCGATATGAACTCGACAAATATACGGTTGAGTTTTCATCCGGTTTACCTTCTTTCGCACGATCTTCCAGTTTCTTGTTCCAGCGGAAGTATCAATGATATACTCTTTGCTACATGTAGTGCAGTGAAGATATACACTATGCTCTCTAAATCCTGGAATGTTGTCATGCTCCTCGATAATTGTTCCTTTTCCACATGGACATTCGTATTCATAATATTCTGTGTCGCCAGCGCCTGCACCGTATCCTGAATGCTGTTCACACTTAGCAATAATTCTTTTAGTCCGCATATACATCTGCCCCTTTTTGCAAAAAAGCCGCGTGGGAGTACACCCACACGGCGGCCTTGGTGATACAAAGGCTCACCGTAAAATAATTATAAGGGATAATGCCGAAAAATTCAAGTTTCCGTCGTATCTGCGGCGAAAATACCGAGTTGCACCCGTTAGGGATTGGTTAGGGATTTAGCGGTTTTTGCCACTCTACCATACAAGGCTACAACGACAATTTTACCTCTCTGACCACAGTTGAAATGTGGTCAAGTGAAACTCAAAAACAAACTTTTAACGCAGAAAAACCGCCTAAAAAGGCGGTTTTTCAAAGAAAGGTGGTCGGAGTGCAGGGACTCGAACCCTGGGCCTCCTGCTCCCAAAGCAGGCGCGCTACCAACTGCGCAACACCCCGTTATGAAGTTAGGCGATCCGGCTGGGCGTATTCTCCCAAACCACCCGCGCTACCAACTGCGCTAATCCCGGATATTCGATTTTTCTGCATGATACTATGCGGAGAAGGAAAAAGCAAGTTTTTCGTGTCTGTGGGCAGTGCTGTGGTCAAGGCCGGTTTTGCGGGGGATCTTCAGGCGGGGGATTTCCGCCACAGGCTACTGTCCCAAGGACTTCCGGGCTTTCACTTTTGGGGGAATGGATAGACCGTCTATCCTCCCAAAGCAGGCGCGCTACCAACTGCGCTACACCCGGATATGAAGTTGTGGGGTGGCCCGGGCGTATTCTCCCAAAAGAGGTTCTCAGCATTTTTTATAGTTGTTTATAGTAATTTATCATCATTTCTGCTCCAACCCAGTTACTTTCTAGCGATCTTGTTTCCACTGTTTCCGTGTATTCCAGCTCTGTCTGTGGTCTTGCATGTGGTCAGCGGAAAAGTTTCGGCCAGAATCCCTGCCCCACAGTGACACCCTAGGTGGTACAATTTACCTCAAAGTTTGAAAAATGGTACCTCTATCTCGAAAAACATACAAGACTTTTTTGAGAGAAAACCGATCAATTTTTGTGTCGCTATATCAAAGAAAACATCTGTCAAGAACTCCCCCCAAAAATCCGCCGTAGTCTCTGAGGCTACGGCGGATTTTCTTGAATGCTCAATTGCTACAGGTGCCCGGATTTTATAATGGCCCTAAAAGAGGTTGTCATTCACCCCATCTCTTTTTTGCCGATGATATTTCAGGTATTGGAGATGCGCTTGACACAACCGGAATATTCCTATAAAGTTAATCTTGACAAAGCTGGCTACCAAAAAATAACAGGACCATACTCTTTTTGATTGCTTGCTGTAGAAACAACCCAGAGAACAGTCCTACAAAAAGTTTTTTCACGAATAAGCCTGATGCTTTAGATACTTTAGCCGTTCTCTCTGCCTGAATGGGAGGCCTCAAAATGAATCTTTTTGATTTACTCAATCCGAGAATGTTCCGGCCGCTGACAGGGCGAAATCAGCGCATTTATGCTGACTTGCTGATGCTGATCTGGGACAGATGCAGCACATCCCAGGACTACAGCATCGGGAAAGGTGCTCTTACAGAACTGGCAGAGACCTATATGGAAGGACTGGGCACGATCCTGCCGCTTGATGAAGAGGATTCCCCGGGCGAATCAGCCACGGATGCCAGGAGCCAAGGATTGCTGTTTGTGCGCCGTTTACGGGACGCAGGGTGGGTGGAAGATCTGGAGGGCGGATATGAGGAGGAAAACCGCACGGCCCTGTCTGCCCTGGCTGTCCGTCTGCTGCAACTTTTTGATGAACTGCTCCATCCCAAGACTGTCACATACAGCGGAAAGCTTTTAAAGGCTTATCGATTGCTCCAGGACATGGAGCACGAAAAAAGCCCTTATGAAAATGTGCTCAAAGAGGTCTCCGCTGACATGGCGGACCTGAACACCTCTCTGCGGCAGCTCAATGCATCTATCGGGAGCTACATCGACCAGCTGACTCGGAATCGGACCCCTCAGGAAGTCTTGGACCTATTTCAGCAATATGAGGACGAAGTCGTGGTGGCGGCCTACCACCGTTTTAAAACCAGTGACAATCTGTTCCAATATAGGACAGAGATCCTAGAGGGCTTGGATGCCTGCAACGGGCAGTATGCTGAGGCATTGGCTGCGGATTACTGCAGAGTGGAGCGGGTCAGCGAGTCGGAAGCCGCCATTGCAGTACGAAGGCTGGTTCAGAAAGTGCGGGATGATCTGGAGATTATGCGGGATCTGCTCTCGGAGATCGATCGCAACCATGTGACCTACCGGAAGCGGGCTGTGCAGCGGGCACAGTTCATGCTGCTCTCCGACGGCTCCGCTCAAGGAAAAATCAGCGATCTGCTGCGGTATTACGCCCAAACCATTCAGCGCCCGGAAGAGCTGTTCGAGCCAGACGAGAGCCCCTTGAGCCGCCATTGGAAATTCTATCCCACAGAGATCCTAGGCAGGAACTTTCTCAAGCCAGCCGTTAACAGCCGAAAACCCACTCCTATCGAGCAGGCACCTCCGGAACCGCCCATATCCGAGGAGGAACTCCAGCGCCAGCAGGAACTGCTGCTGGAATATGTCCGCCAGGCGGTCACTCTGGAAAATGTAAATCGTTTTGCCGGCCAGGTGCTGAACCACCGAGAGACGGTTTCCGCTCTGGAACTGGCTTCCACGCAAAGTCAGGAATTTATCAAAATCATCGGACTTCACACATACTCACAATCCCCCGACCGCAATTATGAGATCTCCGAACAGGAGGAATGGGTCTCCTGCGGTGGGTTCCGATTCCAGCAGTTCTGGATACGCAGGCGAAGCTGAAAGAGAGGTTTCTATGGACGTAAGAGAGGTCGCCAACTATTTGCTCAACCACTGCTTTCTTCCGTCGCAGGCGGAAGACCTGCTGGAAAAGCATTACTATGCGGTCAATCACTTGGAGGAGCTGCGCCGGATCTTCAAGCCCCTTGGCTATACGGTTGTCTACCATTCCGCGCCTCTGAAGGTGATCGCACTGGTCAGCGAGTATGAGGGCAACCAAGCGAAGCTGAATAAATATGAGAGCATCCTGCTGTTAATTTTCCGGCTACTGTATTTGCAAAAGCGGGAGAAGCTCTCTCTGGATGGAGCGCATGTCGTCGCCACAGTGGGAGAGATCCAGGAGGAGTATCAAAAGCTGGGTCTTCCCCGCAAGCTGGACCGGATCACGCTGGAAGCCATCCTGCGGACCCTCAAGACCTACAATCTGGCAAAGCCGCTGGACCGTCTCACCGAGGAAGAAGCCAAAATCGAGATCTATCCCACTGTTATTCTGGCGTTGCCAGACAATGTCCTGAAGTCATCCAGGGATGAGACGGCAGCGGCACTGGACAAATACCGCAAAGCCGGTGAGGAGGATGATGTATGATTGCACTGTGCCGCCTGCGGCTGATCAACTGGCATAATTTTGTCAACGACCTTCTGAATATCCAGCAGATCACCTATCTGATCGGCGTCAACGGTGTGGGCAAGACCACGATCCTGGACGCCCTGCGGTATTGCCTCACCACGAGCAAAAGCTTCAACGCCCTGGGCAACCGCAAGAGCAAGCGAACACTGCTGGGCTCGGTACACGGCAAACAGCGGGATCAGGACGGAGACCGTCCCCGGTACAGCCGCAAGGGGCATACTGTATCCTATGTCGGCGCCGAATTTCGGGATGATACCGCAGCCCCTGGGAAGGACACCTTTGTCATTACGGTCCGGGTGGAATCTGAGAAACCTGACGAGGACATGCGTCACGTACAGCAGCGCTGGTACATCTCTCCCCGGGGCGTCATGCTGGAGGACCTCCCCTTCCTGGGCCCCGACTATATTCCCACAAAGCGGGAACAGTTCTGCCCGAAAAATGGGAAAATGCGGGATACCGACAATCAAAAGCTGGCAAAAGACCTGATCTGCCGCGCGCTGGGGATTGGAGCAGCAGACTCCCCGTTGGGGAAGAAATTCTGTGCGGTATTTCCCATGGGTACCGGGATGGACGACATTGAGGACTTCCGGGAATTCATCTATCACTACATCCTCCCCCAGCCGGAAATTGACCCCCAAGCACTGCAGCAGGAGCAGATCGAATTGGATCATCTGAACGACGTGCTGCTCCAGGCAAAGGAGCGGGCGCAGCTGCTGACGGAGATCGGTACCCTGGGTGAAACTGCCCGTTCCAAGCAGCGGGACTGCAGAGTGAACCAGGGGTTTGTTCTATATGCCAGCCAACAGGCGGCAGAGGGGGCAGAGGAGCAGATCCTCTCTGCCATCTGCGACGGAAACCGGGAGATCGACCGTCTGCAAGAAGAGCTGCAGTATCAGAAGGAGCGGACGGAGCAGGCCCACCAGCGGTGGATGGATGCCCTGCGGGAAAACCAGAACAGCCCGGAACGCCAGCAGCTGCAGGTCTTCGAGGATCTGGTAAAAGACCGTGAAAAAGACTACACGGAGGCCCGAAAAGCCCTCTCCTCTCTACAAAACGCCAAACAGGAGCTGGAAGCCCTCAATCGAAAGCTGTCCGACTGCAGACGAGCACTTCCGGCCGAACAGATGCCGGATGCCATTGAGCAGCTGCCGGAGCAGCGGCAGACGGAGCAGCTCACCGCCATGGAACAATTGCTTCGGGAGCGGGAAGATTCCCTGGATCAGGAGGAATTTCAGGTCCGAAGCGATCTCCAACAGCTGAAGGAGCGGCAAAAAGCCCTTCAGGCGAAAATTGAAACGCTGGAAAAGGGCCAGTTGGTCTATCCGGATCAGGACCGGGCAAAACGGGTCTGCCAGGCCATCAACCGGGAGTTGGCCCAGCAGGGTATGGAGGCCGATGCCCGCATTCTCTGCGAGATCCTGACGGTACAAGAGCCCGACTGGCAGGCGTGTATCGAAGCCTGTCTGGGAAACCGCCGCTTCGACATTTTCGTCTCCCCCCGGCATTACCGTACCGCCAAACGGGTATTTGAGCATCTGAAAGCCGAGGTCGGACAGGTCAGCCTTCTGGACAGTCCTGCTCTGGAGCGGGATGGCGAAAAAGACGCCGCCTCCCCGCAACTCAGTACTCTCGCCGCCAAAGTCACCAGTGAAAACTGGCTGGCCAAATACTATGTGCAGAACCTGCTGGGGCAAATCGTCTGCTGCGATACGTCGGAGGCGCTGGAAGCGTATCCCCAGAGCGCCACAAAAGATCTTCTGCGGCACTATCCTTATCGGTTGGCACGTCTGCGAACGCCCGTGCTGTATATCGGTATGGAAGCCCGCAAGCAGCAGCTGAAAGCTGCCTGGGAGGAGTTTTCAGCTTTGCGCGGACAGCTGACCGAGTGCACCGCCCAGGCACAGTCCCTGCGGGATATTCTGGAGCAATGCCGCCGCGTTCTGCACAGCAGCGTTCTGGAGGATCTGCGCAAAAACTGGGGCAGCGTCCAGCGGCACCAAGCCAGTTGGCAGGCGCTGGAGCAGGCACGGCAGGAATACGAGATGTGGAAGGAAAATCCCATTCTCCAGGCAAAGATCACCGCCGAACATCTCTGCCAGGAAGAATGGACGCGGCAGGATCAAAAGCGGGTGGAAATCGAAGCCACCCTCCGCTCCCAAACGAATAAAGTCCAGGAAAAACAAGGGATGCAGGAGCAGGCCAGCCGGGAGGCGGAAGACGCCAGAGCAGGCTGGCTGGCGTTTTGCCAGCAGGAACCCTTGCTGCAGACAGAGGTAGAGAAAAAATATCAGGACGCAGCCCGCAGCCGTCCCCCGGACAAGATCGTCCAATACCAAACGAATTATCAAAATCAGGTGGATAAAGCATTGGACGAATGGCTGCGGGATCAGCTGATCCCCAGGCAGCGGGAGTATAACACCATCTACACCTGTGATTATCCTCTGGGGCTGGATGGCATCGAGACCTTCCGGGAACAGCAGGAACGGCTGGTTCATGTAGATCTGGAACGGTACTCTACCAGTCTGCACCAGGCACAAGAACGGTGCCGCCAGCGCTTCCGTGAAGACATTCTTTATCGGATGAAGGACGATATCTATAACGCCAAGCGGCAATTCCGGGAACTCAACCACACAATGGAAAACCTGCAGTACGGTGAGGAGGTCTATCAGTTCGTTGTCCAGGCCAGCGCCGATCCCGAACGCCGGGCATTTTATGATGTAATCATGCAGGACAGCAACCGGCGGATCCAGGGGGACGGCAGTATCGAAGATTTTCTGGCCCGCAATGACCCGGCCTACGAAACGCAGGTGGACGAATTGATGGAGCGGATCCTAGCAGAGCTGAAAGCCAATGCCCAGCGCCGCCAAGAGGGAAAGCATCTGGCCACAGAGCTGTCTCGCTATGTGGACTACCGGTACTACCTGGAATATGATATTGAGTGCCGCAACCAGATCACCGGCGGCGTGACCCGCCTCTCTGCGGTCAGTCAGGACAGCAGCGGCGGAGAGAATCAGGCGCCGTTCTATATTGCAATCTGTGCATCCCTGCTGCAGATCTACGACAAATGCGAGAACAGCATTCGCCTGGCACTGCTGGACGAGGCGTTCAGCCGCATGACCAGCGACCGCATCCGCCCCATGATGCAGATGCTGCGCAAAATGCAGCTACAGACGGTACTGATCACCACAGTGGAAAAGGCCTCGGCCATCCAGCCCTACTGTGACACCACCTGTTCCATTATCAAAAGCGGTACGCGCAATGCTGTCCGCCCATTTTATCAGGATGTGAGGGAATGATGGACTACACCCACGAAATTCTCACGGCGATGGTGGATCGCTATGAACGCAGGAAAGGAACTTCTGCCCAGAACGGTAAGCCCCAGCGGGCGGTAACCTTTGATCTCGCAAAGTATTATCCCATATACCGGGACCACCTGAGCGAGGAGGAGCAGGCCATTGACGATGCGGTGACGCGCCTTTCCAGTTGGCAGATGGTTGCCGCCCCCCGCAGTGCCCAGGGATACTACACCAAGATTACTCTGCGGCTGGACCACATTCAGGAAATCTATGAATTTTTAGGGCGGAAACCAGCCCAGGAAACCCGGCAGGAGCAACTGCAGCTTCTATTGGATGCCCAGAGACAAAACCCGGATACTCTCTCCAGCCGCTTCGCCGGAGAGCTGATGGCCGCACTGCAGGCAGGACGTTCACCGGGATACGGCCTTCAGGGGAATGTTGAGAAACTACGGGATGTTCTGCTGGCTCTGGAAAAAATCGGGCAGTTAAACAAAGAGACCTATGTGCGCAACTTTTCCGAGGCCGTATTCCATGACTCCAAGCACTTTCACTCTATTTCCGGGATTATCCGCAGTATTCTCTCCGATTTGACAGACCAGCCGGTAGAAAAGAAGCAGATCCTGGAATATTACAATCTTTTGGAAAATCCAACCTACCTCTATTTGAAAGGAGGCTGGATATTGGAGTTTCCGGACTCATGTATCCGTGTTACTGATCTTCCAGGTGGTATCGGTTTGACCTCTGACGGTTTGAGTGCCATACGGTCTGTCCTTTTGGAGCCCCGGACAGTCATTACCGTAGAAAACCTCACTACCTATCACGACATTCCCTCAGACGATCGAGCCGTTTTATATCTGGGTGGTTTCCCAAATTCCGCACGGGCAAGTTTTCTTCGTATGGTTTACGCTTCCAAACCGGATGCTGTTTATCTGCATTATGGAGATCTGGATCCATACGGTCTTTTGATACTGGAAAACCTGAAACAAAAAACCGGAATTCCATTTGCCGCTTCAGGAATGGATCTTGCTACCCTGCAAGCTTGTTTCCAGGCAGGACATTACCGTCCGCTGACCGCAGAAGATCGGAAAGTCATGCAGTCACCTATGCTCTGTGCCTACCGGGAAATATTTGCCTTCATGCAGGCACATAACTGTAAAGCGGAGCAGGAATCTCTCTCTGCAATGAAATTATAACTGCCGCCCTGGTATCCATAGGTCGGAGGCAACTTGCAAGGCAGACCGTTCTCTCTTGTTGTACGGTTTATTCTGATACTATTATTTTTTTCTAATCGCTTTTAATGAGTTCTAGTCCCAAAGAGGTTTCCGGAATTTTTTATAGGCGTTTATATTGCTTTATAGTCATTTCCGCTTCAAATCAGTTACTTTCCATCGCTCTTGTTTCCGCTGTTTCCGTGTATTCCAGCTCTGTCTGTGGTCTTACATGTGGTCAGCGGAAAAGTTTCGGCCAGAATCCATGACCCACGGTGATACTCTAGGCGGTACAGTTTACCTCAAAGTTTGAAAAAATGGTACCTCTGTCTTGAAAAACATACAAGAGATCTGGACGCACATAAAGTTCCACCCGAAGAGACAAATTACAGCGTCATTGCCAAGGGGCCAAGGTGACCCGGCATACGGTATCCAAACCCTATGAGATGATTCAAAAGATGCCGGGAATCCAGGAAACCGCTTTCCCTTACTTTGCTGAATTGCCAGGCAGAACCGCGTATGATATGATGGCAACAGAAAGCGAGGAGGTGCTGTCATGCCCGTATGGATGTCACTCAAATGCCCTTTGCAAAGCTCTATCCTCTGCTGGTGGCAAAAGCGGAGCGGAAAGGCCGCACGCGAGAAGAGGTGGACCAGGTCACAACCTGGCTCACCGGCTACACCGCCGGAGACATCGCCCGTCTGGAACAGTCCACGGTCAGTTACGGTGACTTCTTTCTGAACGCTCCGGTTCTAAAACCCAATCGCACAATTCAACATCCGGTCAATGGTGGAGGTGCTCCTCTCCGTTTTTCCGGTGACCGTCTTGATGCCGTGAGATTCCAGATACTTTTTATCTTCCGGACGCCGTTTCCCTGGATGTAGAGGTCAAAAATCTTTCGGATGATCTCGGCCTCCTCCAGTACGATCTGCAGCACTCCATTCGGCCCCTTAGTATAGCTCAGAAACTGTATGTAATTCAAAATGGTTTTCCCGCTCCGCATGCGATTCTGAATGCCAAACTTAATGTTCTCGCTGCGAGTTTGGCTCTCCACTTGTGCAGAGGCAGCATACAGATCGATCACGCTGTCTGGCGGCTTCATGGTAAAGATACCTCCTAACTCAATGTAAATTCCTACGTTCATTTATTTCAGCTTTCTGATTGTGCTAATAGCTTCCCGGGCATCTCTTCCAAAGCGGCTGAGCGATTTGACAAGGATCAAATGGATCTTCCCTCTCCGGCAGCCTCTCAGGATCTTCCGATAGCCTGAGCGGTTTTTCGTGTGCAATCTCGACGCTTGGTCCGCGCAAACAGCCACGAATCGCCACAAGGGATTACTCTGAATGAAAGCTGTATAATACGCGATCTGGTTTTCCAGGCTTGAATTTTGTTCCTCCTGATTCGTGCTGGTACGGCAATAGGTTGCCCCCCGCAACTGCTGATTCCAAATAGGGTGGTCCTCCTGCGTCTGCGGGATCTCAATCACATGTTGAAACATAAGAACCCCTCCATGATACATACTGTCGATCAGTTTATCATGGAGGGGTAGAAAATGAAAAAGCTACATTTCAGTTCAAGGAACTAAAATATAGCTTTTAACATGTATTGTGCGACTATTATAGATGTCGCTTGAGAGCCTTTATTCATTAGATCTAAAAAAATAGATCTAAAAAGTATAATGGTAGCATTAGTTATTATTTATTTCATAGAGTTCTATCTCTTGTTCCTTTACATATACCCCAATATACTGAAGCCAGTTGGATGAGCTACCTCCGATGACCAACAAAATTGGTTCTGGACATCCTAGGTCTTCGTCTTTAGATAAATTGACCATTGTTTTCAAATCTAGTGCAGATGGCTTAGGAGAAGCATTGGGATGATAATGCCACTCCCCTAAATAATATTGCTGCTTTTGCCACGCTCTTTTTAGCTTCGTAATAATGCCCCGCGTACTCCGTACGAATGAACACAAAGTTTGCTTGGATTCTGCTGGAGCTCCTGTTATAGTGGTTATTTCTGCCCATTTCAAATCATCAGAGTATCTGCCGATGAGGATTCCGCCTGTCTCATAAGGATATGAATTCATACATAAACTATGAATATACTCTAGCTCCTGATCCGGCAACTTAACACCATAGCTTCCATTAAAGCTCTCGTAATATTTAAAGGTCTCAATTTTCTCGATATTCATATTGTTTCTCAATCAATCGCAGGCCATTAAAAAGTCCATCTTCAGTCTGTGTTTCATAGATTAATGAGATCCCTTTTTCTGTTGAATTTTGTACAAAAGCTTCTAATGCCTTGACTGTGGTACAAGCGGCAAACCACATATCATCTGCCCTGGCAGGAAATAATGGATGCCAGCAGCCAATGCCATCCCGAGGAAGCGCATCTAGATTAAAATCATTGGAATCTTTTTGAAAATATGGTTCGACTAAATTAAGAAAATTTTCAAAGTGAGGCAGTTTTGTCCTTTGAATATTAATATACAGTCGTTTTGCACCAAGTCCAACAGAACTTGAGCAGAATACAATTTTTCGCTTCCACTCTGTTGCAGATAATAACGCCAATACTTGATCCTCGCCAGTGGAATCAATGATAATATCAAAACTGCTCAAGTCTGGTACTAATGCCCCAGTTTCATCTATATCTAAATACCTTTCTGCATAAGTAGTGTGAATGTTAGGGTCAATATTCGTTAACCTTTTAGCTACAAGTTTACTTTTGGACTGATAAAGATCTGTCATACATAAAGTATGACGGCAAAGATTTCCCATTTCTAAAGCATTTCCATCGATACAGGTGAGTTGTGTTGCCCCAGCACGAGTCAACAGTTCTGCAATAGAAGCGCCCAAGCTACCGAGCCCAATCATAACTATACGCTGATTCGCAAGCCTATTTGCAAGCTTTCCACGCCCCTTAATCGTGCGTGCGCTCCAGTTTTCGCTGCGAATCCATGATAGTTCCATACTATCCAGGAATATCTTTGCTTTGTCATTCATCCACCAGCCCGCTTCACTCGGGCGGTAGCCTTTTCTTGCTCCGTAAGTCTGAGGAATGCTAAGTCGCTTGCCAGAATGAAAAACTCTATTTGTATATTTTCCGCAGGATAGAGCAGGAAGCTCTATAGCCTGCCAAGTCATCTCGTGGGAATCTTCACCGATATGTGCTGGGATTGGAAAACCAACCAAAAGCAGATGCCGCCTCCCATCTCTGGCTTTGGGGGCAAATGATTTCAAAATGGCCAGCAAATCAATGCCCTGATTAGTGCATATCTGCTTCAACTGACATAGGTTAGTGGGAACTTGCCAGTTATTAATAACTGGTACTTCTTTTAATCTGATCCAAAGTGCATTTTCATAGTTTTTTTCCCTTATTGCCGTTCCCCAAACCGGTTGATAGATTACCTTCTGAGAATCAATGGAGCGAAAGCTCCGAATCATTGCTATGGATTGCTCTGATGAAAGTTGCCTACGAACGATTCTTGCAATTCCACAACGCTCATCCGTACTTTCCCAGATCATCATGGAAACACAATCCTCTTGAAAAGCAAAGACTGTCTGTATATGAGAGACTGGAAAATCTGGTAACTCAAAGGCATCCCCATTTTTTATTAATCTCTCTTCTGCAGCCGCACGGAGCCACAAAACAGCTCTTTGCATATTCCAAAAGAGCCGTTCATCAACTGTGAACGGCTCTTTTTCAGGAACGCGGATGCCAAGAGTCTGATCAATAAGATCAACACAGAGTTTTCCTTTACGCCACAAATGGTTTTCTTCCTCAAAAGCATTGATCGATTGATGTGGAAATGTATTTGTTATACTATTTTTGCAGCTCGGATATATAGCAATAGTTCCAAAGGGATAAACAGTTTCCGCAGTAACAAACCATTCTGTTACTCTGGGAATATCTTTGCCATCATGGTCCAAACAAACCCTAATGTGAAGATAAAAACGTTTTGTAACTACATCCCAAGTCCAATCTTTCAGCAAAATTATTTCTGGTATTTCTTCAATCCGGCGCCGCCCGCGTCGCAAATTCTCAGTTGGATTCTGACTCATCCAAACCTCCCAACAGGAACGCCCTTACTTTCCTGTACTCTCGGAGTAAATCCTCCGTTTTTTCTATAATAGGATGGAAATTCATCGCAATCTTTGAAGAAAGATTTCCAAAGGTTAACACTCTCTTCTATATCAGCGCTATCATAAGCTGCTCTAGCAAGTCTTGCACCGCCGCAAACCGCCTTATAGAAAGTGTCATAATCCTCATCTGAGAGCATCTCAAATACGTCATGCTCAGGAACCCCCGGTCTGGGAGGAATGGCTTTTTAGGATAACATTCCGCAATGCACTCCAAGGTTCCGACGATGCCCTCTGCAACACTTGTGATTCCATCTGGACAACACTCTCCCACAAAATGTTCCAACGGATAGCTTTTCGGATGCTTGAGGCTAGGTAGTTCCAATCGTCGCCACCATTTGATCGCTTTAACTACATTTACATAATTACCTTTGCAAATTTGATTTTTTCTCTTGGTCCAACGGATCTGCTCTAAAGGATGCGTTCGATACCATTGATTTTCGACATTATCTGGAATCAGTAAAGGCTCCGCCCTCCATTGTTGGCCAGTAGAATCACTTTCGAAAAATCTTTCCAGTGAATCTAAGCGGTAATTTTCCAAAAGTGACTGCTGATAGCCCGAGAGATCATCGACTGTGAATGCGGATGAAAGGCCAGCACATTCAATGGCCCTTTTCACCTCTTCGCTGGGAGCTGCGGTAATTACTAGATCCATATCTACTTCGGGCAAAGAAATACCGATCGAACGCTTTTGCTGTTCGTAGTTCTGATAGTACTTCTTTACAAAGGGTGTAATTATGGCAAATGCTTCTTGGGCAGAAACGGTATCATGATCAATATTAGTAACTACAATTACATCTACATCCACCTTTTTTCCTGGTGCTGGTTTAATACAAGTTGACCTAGCATAGCTACCCTGTAAAAAACTTTCAACGAGTAAATCTTTTGTAAGGTCATCAGATTTGAGTTGTTCTCGAAGCTCGGTGTGTGCGGAGATCAACGCTTTTTTCAAACTGTCAGGTAGCCGAATATTAGTCAAGAAATCCTGAAAATAAGTTTGTATTGCGCTCATTCAAGTCCTCCTTTCCCGTCAAACTGAATGGACGGTATGTAAGAGCAGTTGCCTCGTTGTTCAAAATCATATTCGTACAGAATACACTTTCCAAATGGACGGGATACTTGCCCAAGATGAAACATAAACGCATTAGGCGCGGCAGCAAAAATATGGAGATATGCTCGCCTTTCAACGGTGCTTCGTCCTGCCAATGCGGCATAAACTTCCATTGCCAGTTTTGAGGAGTGGGTGCCATTTTGAATAGAAAAGCCAGTGCTACCTGTGTCCTCTGGTGAGAAATTAATAATCCGTCCAACGTGAACCCCCTGTTCTTTCAGGTATCGCTCCACATCAGAGCAAATATTGTGCCTCACGTTGAGGATAAGCGCGGTGTCAAATGTATCTTCATCTCTTGCTATATGTTCTACCTTCCAATTCTGATATTGGGTTCGATCGCATTTGTCAAATTCCCATATTTCTGGTCCCAAAATTGTTTTTTGAACAGGACAAATATCCACACCGGATTTAGTATCAAAAACACGACCTGCAGCAAAAGCGATGGAACCATGGGCTTCCAGCATAATTTGGTAAGCTTGCTGCACCTCTGTATTTTCTCTCAAAAAATCTTGAACAGGCTTACCGATATCAACCGTCCAGTCAAAATCCGGTTTCAAAAATCTACCTTCAAATTTGTCTTGTAAATCTAACAGAATTGACGTCTCTTGGGTAAGTCTTTCAGAACCTCTTGAAAAACACAAAATTCCAATTGCTTTTCGTACCTTGGTGTACTTCTTGATAATTAATTCGATTCGCTTGTTCAACTCCAGGCTGAAAATTGTTCGATCGGTATAGCCATCTTTTGTTGATTGAAGAAGTTCCTCCTCAACCATTGCGTCCACAAGTAAAGATACTTGGGGATGCTCCAAGGAATGTCCACTATCATATGCATATTTCCAAAGAGCCTCTCGAACAAGGCTCTTCAAACTATCTGGATCGAATGGCAACACTTTAAAATCCACATTAATATCTTTTAGTAATTGAGTTTCAAATTTTTCTAACTGTTTTTTACCTGTTGCATCCAACTTACCCGTTTGAAACTTGGTAATAGCGTTCATAAAATCCACAGCTGATACCGCACAATTTCCGATTAAAACCAAGCAATACCGCTGGCAGGGATAATCAGTGATGATATCTTTTAACCACTTAGAAATATCGCCCTTTGAAAAAGAGTTGACCGTCGATTTAACTTGGATCGCATCTGTAATTGTATCTGCGCTCTTTAAAGCAATATCTACCTTGTCACCTTCTGTTGGAAATTCAATGTAAATCCTATCCCAATCATTTCGCCTTAATGCTTCTAGAACAGCAACAATCCCTTGATATAGATAACCTCTGCCGCCTTCTTTTCCGCCCATAATACGCCTTTCTATTTATTGAAAGAGTACAACCAACTGATTACAATATATTGTACGAAGAGGTGGTAATAAAGTCAACATATCAAGGAATTATTTACCAATTATTAATAGTTTAAATAGAATGTGCTATACAACACATCATTCAATTATCAACTGCATGACTTTTAC
Organism: Dysosmobacter welbionis; assembly: GCF_005121165.3. NCBI lineage: Bacteria > Bacillati > Bacillota > Clostridia > Eubacteriales > Oscillospiraceae > Dysosmobacter > Dysosmobacter welbionis. The sequence continues at coordinate 299,068 of NZ_CP034413.3, forward strand.
TTAATGTAAAAAATTACATTAGCCCGGGCGGTTTTGGGTGTGCTGTCCCGATGCCTGGCCGGCGTAAACAGCTGCAAACCGCCACTTGGGATTACTCTGAATGAAAGCTGTATAATACGCAATCTGTTTTTCCAGGCTTGAATTTTGTTTCTCCTGATTCGTGCTGGTACGGCAATAGGCTGCAACCCGCAGCTGCTGGTCTCAAATAGGATGGTCCTTCTGCGTATACGGGATCTTGATCACATGTTGAAACATAAGAAGCCCTCCATGATACATACTGTCGACCAGTTTGTCATGAAGGGCGGGAAAATGAAAAAGCTGCATTTCGGTTCAAAGAACCAAAATGCAGCTTTTAACATAGTCTGAATGTCATTAAAGGATCTGTGGAAATCCAGTAATATCAATGGTTTGTAAGCAGTCGGCAAAAGGCTTCATCTTAAATTGTACGCTCCCACACTTTCACTTGCGTGATTACATCACGCAGACGATCACCACCAACCATATACTCCAGAATTTCGTCGGCGGTATCACACCATTTCTCAGTACGAGTGTTTACTTCCACAGAGCCAGCCTGACAAATCACCATTTTAGGCGCTGCATCTGCCGCAGGAGAAATACAGCCAAAGCAACAGTACAGCACGCCATTCCACTCGAACTGGACTTCGCCGCCGCGCCGCATACACTGTTTGAAATCACTGATTGTTTTAAACCTATTATCTTCAAGGCTGTTTGTGCCGACCCATGTTGCCATGTTCGTGTTCCTCCCGTATAAAAAGCTCTTGGTAGTCTGTTCTTTGCCGAAGTGAAAGCCTGACTGATCCCATATGATGCTATGTTGGTGTGGAACTTCATGATACTTGGGGAAACCATGGTTTGTATGGTGAATTTCCAAATATGCTTTTCCGTCAGGACCAATCAGCGTTTCAATAAGCTCTCCTTTTGCCGTATAGGTATATTTTGTTTCGCCCGGCTCACCCCAGAATCGCTCATCCTCTGGTTTTGACGGTTTGATTTCTCCGCCGTAGGCGCTTCCTCCGCCTTTTCCAATTAGGTACGGCTCTATTGTATCACGATTATTACTGGATGTGCCGCCAATTTTAAAGGCATCCAAATCTTCACGATGGAAACTTCGTTCATAGTTCATATACCGCCAAGAACTGCGTTCGTAATCCACATGGATAATGTTGCCCTGCATTTCGGGAAACGGTGTATTATAACAGATAATTTTTTCCGGATCAATGCGCCGCAGCATCTCGTTGTATCCTGCCATGAACCATTCTTTCTGGTCGCAGCGGTTGTCATGCTCTGAGGCCATATAAGTGGAGACAGCAACAACGCTTCCTTTTTCAATCCCTTCAAAGCAGAAATCAAACGTGGATTCATCTCCCCAGTTGACAGTTGGAATGACCCGGAGCCCTTTGGATGCCCAGTAAGCGCCGCACCAGCGATTACGAAATACATTGTAAAGTTGCATAACAGGCGCCATCTCCAGGTACATACTGAAATCCGGCGACAGCACCGCGCGGTAGCGGGAGAGTTTTTCAATGTCATTGTCCGGGTTCTTCCAGACCCTCTCAAAGCGATAGTCATATAGGAAGAAGTGTACCATGCGGTCTAGGTGATTCTGGTCCTCCAAATGGGTTTTGTCAAAACCGATCAACAAAAGATCATCGAAGTCTCCGGGACTTTCTTGGAACTTAGGAATGATGGGGATTTTTAACTTTCCTTTGCCGGGAAACTGGTTGCGAAGCAGTTTCTGACTGGTTCGGTAGTTGTAATTTTCTTCGGTCATAGATAGCCCTCCTGTATGTAGTAAGGAACAAGTCCTTCTGCATACAGGTTCCCAAACAAAAAAAGTTGCACATTCCTGTGCAACAACATGAGAAAATTTACAAATTGGCAGTAAAAAATCGGAGTACCCCAAAGGATACTCCGATGGTCCGAGTGGCGGGATTTGAACCCACGGCCTCTTGGTCCCGAACCAAGCGCGCTACCAACTGCGCTACACCCGGATAGCTGCCTCTCTTCCAGGGCACCAAGGCCCCGCAAAGCAACGTAGTTTATTATACGGAATTTTTTGGCCGTTGTCAAGTGTGGAAGTTGTTTCGATCCCTATCTCTCAGGACTGCGGCCCCAAGGCCGGGGGCACGGTATGCGTGCCCCCGGTTTGATTGCCTCGTTGGTTCAATGCTTTTTTCAGTCTCTCTTCCTGCCCTTCCGGCCCAGAATCACGATGGCTGCTGCGCCAGCCAGAGAGGCCGCCAGCAGTGCCAGATACAGCGCCAGCTGGGCAGTGTCTCCCGTGGGAACAGAGTCATCCGGTTCATCAGGGTGCCCCGGTTCGTCCGGCGTATCCGGCATATCAGGATCCGGGCTTTCGTCCGGGTCAGGGGTCGGATGCGGATCTGGATCCGGCATGGGATCGGGACCCGGGTCTGGATCCGGCTTGGGGTCTGGATCTGGATCCGGGTCCGGCGGCGGAGTCGTGTCGTCATAATTGATGATTAGCACTTCCGCCGTGTCTCCGAACGGGACCATCCCGGGGTTGTGCCCCTCGACGCGGGTCCCATAGCCGTCCACACGCGCCTCTGCCACTGTGTAGCCGACGCCGGAGGGCAGGCCCTTGGCTGTCTTGCTCTCCCCGTCTTTCAGGGTAAATGCTGCCACGCCGTCCTGGAACGTCATATCCCCGCAGATGCCGTTGATGGACTTGTCGTCAAGCGTGACGGTGAAGGAGAAGTCCCTCTGCCGGTCACCGCTGTACACTTGCTTTTTGACGGTCAGGTTCCCCTTTCCGTTGATGACGTTCCATCCGTCCACCCGGGTGCCGTAGCCATCCACCGGCTCCTCCTGCACAGTGTAGGTGTACGCCCGGCCACTGTCGTCGTAGGCGGGCCAGCTGCCGAAATCATAGGTCCAGCTGCCGTCGGCGTTCGGGGTGACTTCCCGCTCGGCAACTTTGGTGCCGTTCTGCAGGAGGCTCAGCGTGATGGAGTTCGGACGGTCGTCCGCTCCATCACCCACCCAGGTCTTCCGCCCCTGGATGGCAATTTCCGTCTCCTTGCCGCCCAGTGTGTTGGTCAGAGCCAGCGTACCGCTCCCTGTCACAGTGTACGACTCCAGGTGTTCTTCCTCCACCCAGTAGGTATAGGGATTACCGCTGCCGTCCGTATCCGGCAGATGCTCAAAGGTGTATGTCCAGACATCGGCGTTTCCGTCCTGGGCATTTTTCGCGGACAGCGTCACTTCGCCTGCTACTTCGCCCTGGGCTGCCGGATCCGTTCTGCGGTAGAGGGTCAGCTTCAGCGTCTCCGGGCGAAGGCCCTGCGCGTCACTGTCATCCCGCCAGGTTTTGGAGACCGGGATGTCCGTATAGCCCCTGTTGGTGATGGCAGTGGTGAACGCCACCGTAGTTTCCGTCGGTTCTCCATGATCGTAGATCACTTCCATGTCCTCGTCCGGGGTTCCCTGTTCAATGGCGTAATAATAGTATTTCTGGTTCTGGCTGTTTACTTTGTCCAGCTCTCCGAAAATATGGCGCCAGTTATTGGCCGCAGACAGCTCTGCGGTCATGCCGGCGACCTGCTCCACTCCATCCACGCCGGTCTTCCCCATCAGGTTCTTGTCCGTGGTCCGCCAGAGTTCCATTGTGATCGGATGTTTCTTGGTATCCGCGGTGTGCCATTTCTTTTCCACTGTCAGGGATGTCACAGCTTTATTGGTGAATTGGAATTCAGGGTAGGTCCCATCCACATCGGTCTTGTTTTCCTTTTTCGTATCTCCCACCTGGACGTAGCTGCCGCTGACCGCTTCGGTCACGCGGTATTCTGTCTCGGAGTCGGAGTCCGGCAGATAGCTGCCCGGCATTCGGGCTGGGAGGTTCTCCCAGACGGCTTTCCACTCTGCGTACTCGTAATAGGGTTTGTCCAGATCAGGATCCGTAGTTCCATCCAGCGTGACGGATACAGCCGTCAGGGTCTTCCACGTATACGCCGGGCCCTCTGCCGGATTCTCCAGCGGAACCGCATATTGCAGGTGCAGGGTGACCTGGGCGCCCTCCTCGCCGGCAGGCATCCACGTCTTGCCGGCAAAGACCTTGGTGGTCTGCATGTCGTTGGCCGCTGTGGTGAGGAAGCCGTCGTCAGACTGCCCGCCATAGGTGTAGGCCGCCGTGTACGCCTCGTTGTAGGAATCTCTGAGCAGGACATAGCTGCTCAAATCGACTGCTCCGTTCGTCATTTGATATCCTGGCTCAAGCTCCACGGCGCGATAGGTGTACTCCCCTTCCGCATTCTGTTTCGGCAGGCCGGAAATCGTCATCCCTACCGGCGATTCAACCGTGCCCTCTGTATCCGTTCCGGTGAGGGTCACTACCAGATCCTGCTTTTGACCGTTTTCGCCGGTCACCTGGACGGCTTCCCATGCTGCCGCTTCCCAGCCAACAGATAGATCCGTGGTCCGCTGAATCAGGAAACTGGTCTCCCAGGTCTTGCCGGCTTCGTCTGTATCCGGACGGGTGCCATAGACGTTGTTCCGGTCGTTCGTCCAAATCTTCTGCACCTGCAGCGAGGTCGTCGCCAGCTTGTTGGTGATGGTGGTCGAATTTCCGGATTCCGTGTAGGTGTCTTCAATTCCCGTGAAAAGGCCGCCGCTGTCTGCAACAGTGTATGCGAACTCTTCACCGCAGGTATCGACAGTAATCGTCGCGGCTCCGCCTTGATAAGCGATTTCCGTCTCCACCACGCGATAGGACAGCTCCGAAATCCCGCTGTCTTTTTTTACTACACGCGGCAGGTTCTCACAAGCTCCACTCCAGGAATCATAGATATGCCGGTTTTCCAATGTGATCGAAAAACCATTGAGTATTCCGGCATCCTTCAGTTTCTCGTACGCGTCTTCTCCCAGGTTCTCCTGCGTGAAATAGTCCGCTGCCCTCTGCCAACCTCCGCTCTTTCCCTCCTTGACATACAGCTCAAAGGTGACGGACATCTCGCCAAGGTCCATGTAATCGGCAGTGATGGGCTCGCCATCGCTGCCCACCCACCGCTTGGTGAAGGGGGCTCTGGTCTCCAGAGAGTTTTTCAGCTCCTTCATGTGGATGGTGTCGCCGTCTGCGGAGTCCTCACCCGCTGTCCCATTGCCGGTGAAGTAATATTGGTACCGCTCATACAACGCTTCCTTCAGATCGGAGTTCAGCTCTTCCTTCACGGTGTACACCCACCGGGCGCCGTTGGGGGCCCACTTTTCCAGCTCCGTCTGGGGCTGCGCGGCGGGAGGCGTCTCTTCGGAGGGATCCTGGGAATCGGGGTCTCCGATCTGGTCCGGATCTTCCGCAGGTTCTGTCGGTGTGACCGGGACGCTGCCGGCGCCGCCATGTTCCCCATCCGCCGGATCGCTGTGCAGGCTGGCGGCACTGAGGGTCTCCTCCTGCGGGGCGGACTGGCCGTCCCCGTCTCCCGCCTGGGAGTCCGGGTTCTGGTCTTCTTCCCCATCTGCCGGAGGTTCCGGACTCTGTGTATCCCCTTCGTCCGTGGGAGGATCGGCGGGCTGGTTTCCCTCCTCCGGGGGCATTTCTGTGGGCGGCGTTGTCTCCTCTCCCTGGCCGGGGCCCGGTTCGGCGGGCTCTTCCGCGGAGATGCCGGGCTCTTCTGCATCCGGATCGTCCGCACCCCAGATCTGATAAGTCCACTTTCCGGTTTCTGCATCCTGGGTCCACTTGACGGTGTAGTCCTCGCCCTCTGTCAGCTTCTCCTCGATGTGCGGGTCGCCCTGCCCTCCTGGGCAGCGGCGCGGCGGGTCACAGTGAGCCGGATAACGGGGACCAATGTACCATCTTTCCCCTCTTCATAGGGGGCATCCGGACGCAGACCGAAGGCGTCGTAAAAGTCCTCCCAGGCTTTTTGGCCCGTGAGGGTGACGAACTCTGTCTGCACAGCCTTCCGGCTGTTCAGGAACGTGGCGTCGGCCTCTTCCCGCTCTTCATGGGGCAGCAGACCGCCGACAGTATATCCGTCCCCTGTGACGTCTTGGGCCTCCAGGTCGCCCGGGCCGCACCAGGTATCGTAGCCGCCCAGGAAGCTCTTGTCCTCCTCCACATGATAGAGGTACAGCGAGCCGTTGGGCGCATACTGCTCCAGGCCTGTAAAGGAAAGAACCGTTTCAACAGTTGTGCTGTCTCCTCGCTGCTGGTAAGCCGCCTCGACCTCCTCCGAGGACCAAGTGGCCGTCCGCACCAGCTCCTGCGCGGAGGGCTGGCCGTTGTTCTGGATGTAGACCCGGTACAGATGGAAGCGCACGGCGGGGTAGGCGATGGGCAAGTCATCTCCGCCCAAAGGCAGTTCCAGGATTTTTTTCACCGACAGACTGCCAGTCGGGCTGTGGAACACGTTCTCCACCTGGAAGGTGTTGGAGATCTCCTGTATATCAAACAGATCCAGCGATTCCTGGGGTCCCTCGCCGGTACCGTCCAGGGGCAGCCCGTTGGCGCCGGTGATGCCTTCCTCCCGGAGAACATATTCGTACAGCTTGCCTTCCTCCGTGTATTTGGGCAGCCTTGGCTGGTCTTCAGATTCCGGCCGGACGGTTCCGGCTCCGTCATCGATGATATTTTTCCCCTCATAAAGGAGCCGGAACGTATAGTTCTTCAGGCCGGACCAGTCCTGAACAGTCAGGGTCGCGATGGGGGCTCCGCCAAAGTCAAACGCCTCCCCGCTGCCCTGCACCCGCCGGTACAGTGCGAAGGTGACGTTGGGCAGGTCCACCGCCGGATAGCCAGCGGGCAGGTTGGTCCACAGCTTCCGTCCCTCAATGGCGACCGGCTTATTCAGGCGGTTGACGAAGGTACCATTTGCGTTCAGGGCATATTTGGCGTAAGAACTGCTGGCATCCTGAGACACTGGTGGGTTGACGCCGTCCAGGTTCGTGGTCTGCGCTTCGTAAGCCGCCTCCATCCCCGGGTCAGCTTCGTCACGCGTGCCCAGACAAGTTTCACCCGTCCAGTACTCCGCAATGGCGTAGTCAAAGTCGGAGGCGTTTACACTGGTGCGCTCCACCGCGGAGTAAGTGATCTTGTAACCCCAGTCGTCATACTTGGGCAAGTTCTCCAGCTCGGCCCGCCAGAAATACTGCCGGTCCGCAGATCCGTTATCCCCGGAGGCGGTGCCGGGCTCCTCACCCGCGGGATCGCCTGCTCCCTCGGACGGCACCTCTGTCTCCGGCGGGAGCAGGCCCTCGTTTGTCCAGCGGTAGCTGGGATAGATCAGTTCGGTTTCGATCCCGTCCTCAGCAGCAGAGGTATGCACAGTCCGGTAAATGTCCAGATAGATGTCCGGACGACTGCCGGAGCCATACATATAGATGTCGTACCACTGCTTGTACCAGACAGCATCCGTTACGCCGGTGCGTTTGTTGGTGAGGGTGATCTTCTGCTCGTCATTCTTGTTTTCACCGTCATTTACCGTATAGGATTTTTCCTTTACAGAGCTTGTGTATGTAGTCCACAGGGCATAGACCTCCGGAGAAATGGTCCGCAGCTGATCCAGCGTGATCTCATTGCCGCCGTCCAGCCAGACCTCCTCTACGGTATAGCGCACCACTGTGCCGTTGGTGTCGTACTTGGGAAGGTTCCAGAAGTCAAGGGAGTTGGACTTCGTATCTGCCGTGAGAATCGGCTGAATAGAGGAAACCCGTCTTTCTCTTCTGTCTTGAATCTGTACATCCCCGCCGCCCAGGTTCACATAGCCAAATCCATCTTTCTGATAGATTTTAAATTGTCCTTCCGTATCATCGCTGGCGGCGATCTTCAGCTTCACGGCCAGAGTGAGGCCGGGGGTGTTCTCCAGGGCTGCCTGGAGTTCCCCCACGCCGTCTCCGCCGCCGTCCCGCCAGTCCTTGGTGACGGTCAGGTCCACATTGCCCAGCCGGCGGTTGGTGACGGTGCAGACCGTCTCACCCGCGATCTTCTCGCGGTCGTATGTAGCTTCATAGGCATGGTTTCTGCCGGGGACAGTGTCGCGGGTGATTCCGGGAGCGTTGATCTCTCCCTCGGTCGGGGCGCCTTCGGTTCCAAGAACCGCAATCGCTCCGATTTTGGTCTCCCGGATGTAGACCTGGTCCGGCGTAAGTTCTCCAATGCCGGCCCATGCGTACCAGATGGGATCTCCGTCCTCCTGGGATTCGCCCAGCGTGACGGAGACAATTACCTCGTCTCCATTTCTGCTATACACCGTCACTTCCACTGGCTCCCGGTGGGCGGCGTCGCTGTCGTCCACCCAGTTCTTCTGGACCAGGATCCGATGGCTTCCTCCCGGGCCGTTGGTGACGATGGTCGTATAGTCTCCGGTGCTGCTGTCGATGGAGGTTTCATAGGTGGGGTTCCCGTTCTCCTCCAGGATCAGGTATTCATACCGGCGCCCCTCTTCGTCATACTCCGGGAGGTTCTGGAGCAGGGCTTTCCAGGCCTCAGAAAACTGAATGGAAATTTCACCGTCGATCGCATCTATGAATGCGTTTTCCTTCGTGAAATCAACATTGACGGTCCCACCTGCATCCATTGTAAAGGTAAGAACCTTGCATGTTTCTGTCAGAGACTGTTCGCCGATGGTACGGTACAGGGCGAAGGTCACCGGCCCCTCCTGGGCGCCGCTTTTCCACTTCTTTTCCACCGTATAATCTATCTGGTTGCTGACGGCATTGGTGATCTCGGTGGTGTTGCCGTTCTCCACATCGGTCACACGGTACTTTGCATCTCCCCGGCTGCCGCCGCCGGACAGGGTAAACGAGTTGTTGTCCAGAAGATTTGTTTTATTCTCGCCCTGGTAAACCACCGACTCCACCCAGCGGTACTCCAGCTCCCGGCCCTGGTTGTCGTATTTGGGCGCGCTGGCGCTGACGGACAGGCCGCCCAGGTTCTCCGCCGTAAATTTTCCCGTTTCCTCCGTCCCCAGCGTCTCGGTGATCTCCGTGTCTTCCCAGGGGTCCTCACTGCCCACCGGCCGGGCCTGGAGCGTCAGCTCCACCCGGACATCCTCCAGCGCCGACTGGAAAGCCGCCGCTTTCCAGATCTTGGTCGCATTAACCGTCACCGTGCCGGAGAGCTTGTTGGAAAGGGTTCCCCCGTTGTAGAGGTATGTATTGTTCGTCTCCCGTGCAAAGTCTGCATCCTCGCTGGTCAGTTTTTTCAGCGTACCGGAATCCTCGTCCAGCGCCCAGATGATGTCCGTCACGCCGCCGTCTTCCCCCACCGCGCCGAATACCTGGGTGTAGTCCCCCGCATGCTCACCAGTGAGATACTCTCGGACCACATAGATATACTCGTAGCCCTCCGAGTCGTACTTGGGCAGCTCTGCAAACTGAATGTCCTGTTTCTCCTGCCCGTTGAGCGGGACCGTCAGAATGCTGCCCCCATCATCCCGGACGGGCGCGGCCGTTGTGTAGCTCTGCCCGGCTCGGTAACGCCACAGCTGGAGTTCACCTGCCGGGCGGTGATCCGGATCCGCCGCGTCCTCCCAGACTTTGGATGCCTGATAATCCTTCACGCCCGTGAGCGTCAGGTACAGGCTGCCGCCGTCATAGAGCTTCCCCACCTCTGTGCCCACGTTGGGCGTGCTGGAGTTGTCGTAGGAGATCTGGAAGTAGTCGCCCTCGGGCAGGGCACCCGCCGCGATGCCGTCGGCGGCGTCCAGCCGGCCGTCGCCTTTTCCGTCTCCCTCCCTGGTCTCCTCTACCGAGTAGTTGATCCGGCTGCCGTCCAGGTTGTACTTCCACAGACCGCTGACGGTGACGGTGCCGCTGGTGGGGTTGTCCGGGTCTCCATCAGGGTCCTCTTCTATCTTCATCTGATCCTTCATCTCTGCCAGCAGCCGGCGGAGGGAGCTTGCCGTATAGTTGGTGTCCACCACGAAGTCAAAGCTGTTGTAAATGGCTTCTGCGATGCCTTCCGCGCCGCCCAGATTACCCCAGCGGAGCTGAACGCGGAAGTTGAATTCGTCCTCCAGCACATAGTACCAGCCGTAGTTGTCCCCGGCGGAGGGATATTCCGACACATTGCCGTTGTTGACCTCTACCGGGCTGTAGCCGTCAACCCCTTCGGACGGTCCCATGATCCACTCTACACGGGATTCTGTTGAGGTCTCCCCGCCGTAGCCATCGGATGTTGTGGTTTCGATCGCTTCCGGCAACACGCCGGTCGGGACGGAGACCGTATAGGTGTTGTTCCCGTTGTCGGCCACCGTCATTTTCGGCATAGCGGACAGGCCCACCCCGGAGAGCGTCGAGTCCTCCCCGCCTTTCAGCTCAATCCATTCCCCGTTGTCGATCCGGAACCACAGCGACGGCTGATACGTATTCGCCCCGGGACGCACTCCGTCCTCATTGTTGTTATCCACCCAGTAGAGCGTGTTCTCTTCAAATGCCCCGGCGGCATACCAGCTTGTCACCGTCACCACCGTATCTGCGTAAATCACAGGCACCAGGGTCAGACACAGTACCAGTGCCAGCAGCCCGCTGACCAGCCGCCGGCCTCCCTTCTTCGGAAACTTTCCCTTTGGGAGCCGCCCCCGCTCCCGGACTCTCTTGCCTCGATACAGCATAACCCCTCACCTCATTGAAAAATTGTTCACACACATATCCAGTGCGTCCCTATCGTCCACGCCCCTGCTGCGTCGGCTGGGCAGGACTCAGCTGCCCTGCTCCCAGCCCACAGTCAGCTGCTCCTCTTCCAGCATCCGCTCGTGGGCCTGCTCGGCCAGTATCTGTACACTGTCCCGAATGCGTTCCTGCGTGACCTGATACAGCCTGCGCAGACAGCGGGGGTTGCTCTTGTCCCCATCCACCCGGGCATCCCTGCACAGAGTCCGGATCTCTCCGCTCACCTGGGTCCTCCGCATGGGGCGGCCGCTTCGGGTGACGAATACCGGCCCCGCAGTGATCCCCACCCGCCGGAGATAGACTGCCAACTCCTTCTGCAGACAGGCAGGAATCAGGACGTACTGCGCTCTGCCGTCACAGGCGGTCAGAACACGTCCCTCCTCCACCGCCCGGACCATCACCCGGTTCAGCTCACTTACGCGGATCCCTGTCAGGGCAAAGACCTTCACCATCAGATACGTACGCTCCCGGCCCAGATTCCGGGCTGTGGCCAGCAGGCGCAGATACTCAGTCCGGCTCAACTCCGGCTGGATCTCCTCTTCGGTGTCCAGCTGGCCGATCAGCTGCAGATCCCGCCGCCCCAGATAGGCCAGCAGCCCATTGGCGGCGGACACATGGGTGTTGGCTGTACCGGGCGAGTAGCCTTCCCGCAGCAAGGCGGCGCGCCAGAGCTCCAGTGTGTCTGCAGCCACCCGCTTGTCCTCCGGAAGAAAGTGGTAAAACGCCTCCAGCTTGGGGCGGTAGACCTGGATCGTCTCCCGCCGGCGGCCCCGGGCCGCCAAGCTGTCCAGATACCGGCAGACTTCTTCCCAGGTAACTGTCAGCTCCGCCGGCGCCGCGGTCCTGTCCTGTAGTGCCGTTTCCATCGCCTCACGCATTGGGCATTCTCTCCTCTCCAAAGCCGCTTTCACTGTCTGAATGCTTTCCAAATATCTCCTCCGTATCCATCTCTTTCCGATTTACAACAGAACAATGATTCTGTTGTAAACCTGTCATCAGCTGGAAATACGGTGCCAGAGCACGAAGAGTCGGTTTTGGCCGAAACGGCACCTTTCCCTTTTGGGCCGCAAAATTGGAATCCTCAAAAAATCCAAACCGCAAAAAAAGGACGTTGCTTTTGTAGTTTTTTTGTTTTATACTAACTATATTCCAATGTATGTAGTGGAGAGAGCTTTGTCGATTTACAACAGAATCATTGTTTTGTTGTTAAACGATCAGCCGCATTTTTTCCAGAATCTGTTCATGGGCCCTGGCGCTCACTGCCACATAAATCCGGGTTGTCTCAATGGAGGAATGGCCCAGAAGGTCCGCCAGATGCGCCAGATCCTTCTCCTGTTCATAAAAGCACTTGGCGAACAGGTGCCGCAGATTGTGCGGGAATACCTTTTCCGGCATCACGCCGGCCTCCCGGCAGAGGGTTTTCATTTCATGCCAGATGTTGCTGCGGTCCAGGGGCCGCCCGGTGCGGGTGCGGAACAGGGGCCCCTCCTGGATATCCTGCGCCCTGGCATACCGCCGCAGGCGTTCCGCCAGTTCCTGCGGCAGCAGGACGGTCCGGCACTTTCCCTTCAGCCGGATCTCCGTCCGGCCAGCACGCAGGGCCTCCGCCGTGATGAAGCGCAGTTCGCTCACCCGGATACCGGTGGCGCAGATCGTCAGCATCACGTGGTACAGCCGCTGGTTCTTGCGCCCCTTGGCAATAGAGAGCAGCCGGCGGTACTCCGACTCCGTCAGGTCCCGCTGCTCCTCCCGAAACGCCCGCCGCTGAACCTTCAGCAACTTCACCTCGCAGTGCTCCGCTCCACAGAACCGCAGATACGCGTTCACAGCAGAGAGCTTGTTGTTGACCGTCAGAGCCCTGTACTGCTGCTGCAGGCGCTCCCGGTATGCCAGAACACCCGCCTTGGTCACCGGGGCGCCGCACAGAGCCAGTCGCAGCTGTTCCGCCTCCTGCACGTATTTTTCCACTGTGGCACGGGCTTTCTCGTTTTCCACCAGAAATTCCCGGAACGCGGAGATAGACTGTCCTGTGAGCGTGATTTCTTCCATCTTGACTCCTCCCAAATCCGCCCGCACAGACGCGGGTATTTTTTGTAAGCATACCCAAAATGGCGTCGGATATGTTCCGCCTATGGAGATGCTTTCCAAAAAAGTTCCGAATTGCGCAAAAAGGCAGCCCGCGGAGAATCCCTCCGCGGGCTGCCTTACAGTATGCTGTTGTTTTTTATCGGCCTCCCCAGACCCGGTAGAGCTCGCTTCCCCGTTCCCGCAGGCGCTCGTTCAGCCAGGAGCGCAGGGATGCCATGCCCTCCTCTGTCCAGGGGAAGGTCTCCGTCTCAATGTGCTGGGCCTTTTCAAAGCAGATGTTCTCATAGACCCAGGCCTGGACGGTGCCATCGTTCACCTTTCCCGTCCGCTGGAAGCGGTAGCGGAAGGTGCCGAGGGAGCCGGGAAAAATCTCCGACTTCTTCAGAAAGTTCAGGGTCAAAAATGCGAATGGATCTTCCATCGGGCAGTTTCTCTCCTCCATCAGGCCGCCTCCGTCTCCCGGCGGCAGACCTTGATCCCCGCGATGGTCAGCGCGAACACGAACCAGAAAATGCACATCACCCGGGGATAGTTCCACAGGTAATCCGCCAGACCGCACACCATGGCGCCGCACAGAGCCGCCGCTCCGGCACAGGTGATGGTGCGGGCGGCAGAGGGGGCGCAGTGCCGGACCGTGCGGGCCGCCTTTTTGATGTTCCACAGCATGGAGCCCACAAAGCCCAGAAACCCCAGCAGTCCCGCCTCGATCCATACCTGCAGGTAGAAGTTGTGGGCGTGAACGAAGGGCGCTTCTGCGTGGTAGAGGTTGAAGTCGCTGATGTAGTCCTGCACGGCGGCGGTGCCCAGACCCGCGCCGGAGACGGGAGACGTCCGGATGACCTCCAGTGCCGCCTGATACAAGGGGATGCGGCTGGCAGTGGAGGTATCCGCCGGATTGAAGATCGTCAGGACCCGGTGCCAGATGGTGTCCGGCAGGAAAGGGACCATCACCACGCACAGCACCGCGAAGGCGGGGATCAGCTTGGGCTTCCACAAAAACACCAGCACCACCATGGCACAGGCCATGCCAACCCAGCTGGCCCGGGAGTAGGTCATGCCCAGAGCCAGCACACCCACGGCAAACACGCCGCAGGCCGTCACGCGGGAGATGCCCCGCTTGGAGCAGAGGATCAGCGCCAGTACCAGGGGCAGCAGGAGGATCAGCACCTCTGCAAAGGTGTTGGGGTTGTCGAAATAGGACTCCACCCGGCCGGGCATACCGGCGTTGACCTCCAGGTCCACATAGGACTCGTTGACCTCCACGCCCTGGATCCGTTGGTACACACCGTACAGCGAGGACACCAGCACACAGACCCCACCGCCGGCGGCCAGCCGCTTCAAATCCTCTGTGCCCCGGACAGCGCTGACCGTCACCAGCACGCACAGCGCTGCGGAGATATGGTAGAGCAGGAAGCGGAAGGAGGCGGAGGGCTCATAGGAGAACAGCACCGCCAGGAACATGGCTCCGAACAGCACCACCGGATAGAACCCGATGTGCTTCACGTCCAGCCGGAAGTCCCGCCGGGACATGGCCCCGGCATAGAACAGCACCAGCAGGGCGGCAAAGCCCAGCATACTATATGCGTTGTTCCAATGCGAGAAGGGAATCACCCACAATAGCATGATGAGCCAGGATTGGGCGACGGCGGTCTCATGTCCCATCTCAAAGGCCAGACGGGAGAAAACGCTGTCATCAAACGTAGCCCGCAGGGCAAGGTACAGCTTGTGGAGCAGCCAGGCAGGCAGGTTGATGAGGCCCGTCAGCAGCCGGCAGAGGATGCTCTCCTCCCAGGCCCGGGCCGCAACGCCCTCCCGGCACAAGACCCGGAGAACACGGCTCTCGTCGATCTGGCGGTTGCACCAGGCGCCCATGCGCACCAGGCAGCGGTGGACGGCGCTGTCATAGTAGACGGTGCACAGCACCGCCCATAGGTGATACAGATAGCTTTCGCGGAGAATGCTCATGCAGGGAAACCTCGTTTCTTCAGATGCGGTTTTTGATCCGGTACAGCTGGGAGAGCAGCCAGAAGCGGCCCCCCCGCACCAGCTTTGCTGCCAACTGCTTGTTGCGGCTCATGCCGGCGGGCGACAGCGTCCGGATGGCGTGGGCCATATCCGGCCGCGCACACAGGGCCTGGATGGTCTCCTGCCGCTGCCGGAGGGTCTTGGGATTGCCCGGGGCGTACTCGTTGCCGATGGCGATCAACAGCCCGGCCCAGTTGGAGTTCTCCCGCCACTGGGGGCGGCCGGGCGTCAGGCCGTACCGGGCGGCCAAGTCCTCCTTCCGCTCCATGAAGCGGCCGAAGACCTGCTGGAAGTCCTTCATATACTTGTGGGTGGCGGAGGCCGGATTCTGGAGATAGCGGTACAGGGGCGTCTCCGTCACCGCCAGGCGCCGGGCGTTGCAGAAATACTCCATCAGGAACAGCTCGTCTTCCAGATAGGCGCCCTCATAGCGGAGATGGAGTCTGTCAAAAATCTCTGCGGAGAACAGATAGCGCCAGATGAATCCATTGAACACCGGCTGGGCCAGCCGGTCCCCCAGCAGGGGATTGACGATTTTCTCCCGGATAGCGTCGGCGTCGTAGATCCCGGCGGGCAGCACCGGCTCCGGCGTCTCGCTGCCATCAGGCCACAGGTTCAGGTGCGCACAGGCGGCGGTATCCGCCCCGGCCCGCTCCCGCAGGTTCCACAGCGTCTCCAGGCACTGGGGCTCGTACTGATCGTCGGAGTCCAGAAAGGCGATATAGGTCCCCCGGACATGGTCAAGGCCCACATTCCGGGTCTCGCTGACGCCGCTGTTGCGCTCCTTGTGGAACACCCGGATGCGGTCATCCTCCCGGGCCAGCTCATCGCAGAGAGCCGGGGAGCCGTCGGTGCAGCCGTCATCCACCAGCAGCAGCTCCCAGTCGGAAAAGGTCTGCCGCCGTACGCTCTCCACGCAGTCTCTGAGAAATTTCTCCGCCTGATAGACAGGCACAATGACGGAAATGCTGGGCATAGACAGCCTCCTTGCGCCCTCCGGCGCCTCTCTTCAGTCTGCGGCGCGGAAACTCCGGCGCCCTCCCCCCAGAATCTGGGGCTCTTACACGGAGCTATTGTACCCGATTTCCCCGGGAAGGTCAACGTCTTTTCCCGGAAAAGCCGGGCATACTAGGAGCGAGGTGATCCAATATGAACGATATCGAGCTGCTCCAATACGTCCATGAGACGGCGGAGATGGGCATTGAGGGGCTGAACAGCCTGGACGGGCAGGTCCGGGATGACAGCCTGCGGCGGGTTCTGAGCCAGCAGGGCGCCGAGTACCGCCAGATCGCGGATCAGGCGGAGCGCCTGCTCCGGTCTCTGGGAGAGGAGCCCAGGGACCCAGGCCTTCTGGCCAAGGTGTCCGCAGAGGTCATGTCCACTTTCAAAACGCTGGCAGACCCCTCTGCATCCAACATCGCGGAGATGGTCATTCAGGGAAACACCATGGGGGCCACCAAAAGTACCCGGCATCTGGGGGACTACGCCGGTGGAAACCGCGAGATCCGAAATCTCGCGGAGCGGCTGCTGCACACCGAGGAAGCCAACGCCGCCCAGATGAAGCAGTTCCTGTAACACACCCGGCGCAAAGCAGAGGAGGAGCCTCCTACGGGAGGCTCCTCCTCTGTTCAAAGGACCGGCAGCAGATCTTCCCCATTCAGAAAACGCTCCTCCGCCTCCTGGATAGGGATCTGCCGCTGATTCAGTCTGCGCACCAGCTGCTCTACCTCTGCCTGTTCCCTTCCCGGCAGCAGGACCACCAGATGTCGCTCCGGTTCCCAGGATTCGCCGCTGAATCCGAATCGCCGGGGGTGCCGGGTCTCCAGAACCTGATAGCGCACCTGCGGCCGCACCGCCTTGCGCCGGCGCCAGATCGACAAGGCCAGCACCCGGACCAGATCCTTCGGCGTGGGCTTTTCCCGCAGCACGCGTTGAAAGAGCTTCTGCAGCTCCGCCCGGTCTCCGCAGTCCCAGATGTCCTCCGCCGCCCGGGAGAGGGCCTTTGCCAGGGTGTCCTTTTCCTTTTCACTGTATCTCTGCGCCTCCGGATACAGCGTCTCCATGGAGAAGGTGCCCGGCATACGGGGGATGGCAGCCTTGACCAGGCAGCACAGGTCGTAATAGCAGTCCCGGCTCAGTTTCCCACTGATTTTTTCCACTGTCCGCAGGATATCTTCATCCATCCGAAACCGTCTCCTCTCCTCTTCAATTCATACATAGCATATCAAAAATCGCAGGTTTTTGAAATAGATTCGACACATTCGGACTCTTTTAGACAAATTACGGCACCCCGGACTTGACAATCCGGAGGAAATGTGCTCTTCTACCCGTATCAGAGACAGGGAGGCGCAGGCATGGATATTCGCAGAATCGAGTCGGGCAAGCGGGACTTTCTCCCCCTCCTGCTGCTGGGAGACGAACAGGAGGACATGATCGACCGCTATCTGGACCGCGGAACGCTGTTGGCGCTGTACGACGGCGGACTTCGCGCCGTGTGCGTGGTGACCAAGGAGGCGCCGGGCGTGTTCGAGATCAAAAATCTGGCCGTGGAGCCGGCCTTTCAGCGCCAGGGCTACGGCCGGGCCATGGTTCGGCATGTGGCCGGCGCCTGCCGGACCGCCGGAGGGACACGCCTCCTGGTGGGCACCGGGGACAGTGCCCTCACCCTCCCCTTCTACCGGGCCTGCGGGTTCCGGGAAAGCCACCGGGTCCCCAATTTCTTCCTTCAATTTTACGACCACCCCATATACGAAGGGGGGCGGCTTTTGTCGGACATGGTATATTTGTCCATGGAGCTTTGAGCGGAAAAGGCGGCGCTGCTGAAAATCAGCGGCGCCGCCTGTATCATACCGTTTGATTCAGTTTTGAAAAAGGCTTCACGCCTCTGCGGCGGCCTTCAGAGCCTCCGTGCGGTCAGTTTTCTCCCAGGTCACGCCCAGGTCCTCCCGGCCCATGTGGCCGTAGGCCGCCAGCTTGCGGTAGATGGGCTTGCGCAGGTCCAGGTCCCGGATGATGGCCGTGGGCCGCAGGTCAAACACCTTGCGGACGGCAGTCTCCAGCCTGTCGTCTCCCACCGTACCGGTGCCGAAAGTGTCCACCAGCACACTCACCGGCTGGGCCACGCCGATGGCGTAGGCCAACTGCACCTGGCAGCGGCGGGCAAGGCCCGCGGCCACGATGTTCTTGGCCACGTACCGGGCGGCGTAGGCCGCGGAGCGGTCCACCTTAGTGGGATCCTTGCCGGAAAAGCAGCCGCCGCCGTGGGGGGCGCTGCCGCCGTAGGTATCCACGATGATCTTCCGGCCGGTGAGGCCGGAATCCGCCGCCGGGCCGCCCTTGACGAAACGGCCGGTGGGGTTCACGTAATACTTTGTGTTCTCGTCCAGCATGTCCGCGGGGATCACGGCCTTGGCCACCTGCTCGATCATGTCCTTCCGGATCTGCTCCAGGGAGACGTCGGGGTCGTGCTGGGTGGAGATGACCACCGTATCCACCCGGACAGGGCGGTTGTGCTCGTCATACTCCACGGTGACCTGGCTCTTGCCGTCGGGCCGCATATAGGGCACCTGGCCGCTCTTGCGGACCTCCGCCATGCGCTTGCACAGCTTCTGTGCCAGGGACAGGGGCAGGGGCATCAGTTCCGGCGTCTCGTCGCAGGCGTAGCCGAACATCATGCCCTGGTCACCGGCGCCGTTGCTCAGCTCGCTGTCGGTGCCCTCCTTGTTCTCCAAGGATTTGTCCACGCCCATGGCGATGTCGGCGGACTGCTCGTCGATGGAGGTAACCACGGCACAGGTGTCGCAGTCAAAGCCGTACTTGCCCCGGTCATAGCCAATGTCCCGGACCACCTCCCGGGCGATGTGGGCGATGTCCACATAGCAGCTGGTGGTGATCTCGCCCATCACGTGGATCAATCCGGTGCAGGCCGTGGTCTCGCAGGCCACGCGGCCGTTGGGGTCCTGCTCCAGAATGGCGTCCAGGACGGCGTCGGAGATCTGGTCGCAGACCTTGTCGGGGTGGCCCTCCGTTACGGACTCGGAGGTGAAGAGATAGTGTCTTGCCATAGTACAGGTTCCTTTCTGAGCACTGACCTCATCAAGGGGCGAAAAAAATGTGCGTTTCGACGGCGAAACGCACAAACGGATTGGTTGCTTGCTCCTCATCTGTCGATCACCGCCGGATTTGGCACCTTGTCATAAGCAGGTTGCCGTGGGTTCATCGGGCCGTTCCCTCCGCCACTCTTGATAAGGGTAATAAAATTGTCCCTATTATCTTATCAGGTTTTTCCCGTTTGTCAATACGGTTTTTCCGGTTTTGCGGAGAAATCCGTCGCCCCGTCGGAAAACTGCGCAGATGTTCCGCCTGTTCAAAAATTATACATGACTTTTTTCCTCTGATCGGGTATAATGGATATCGCTTGTATATTTGAAATGTTCTGGAGGGCTTCACCGTGAGAAAACTCTGCGACAGCGTGGACCGCTTTTGCCTGCAGCATCCCCGCTTCGGCATTCCGAACCTGATGAAGTTTCTGGTGGGGATCATGGCCGTGGTATTTGTGCTGGACCTGTTCTCCAATGGCTATGCCAGCTATATGCTGTACTTCAACGCAGAGCTCGTTCTGCAGGGAGAGCTGTGGCGGCTGGTCACCTGGATGTTCCTGCCCACCAACGGCTCTCTGTTCTGGATCTTCATCAGCCTGTCCTTCTACTACTTCATCGGCACCTCCATTGAGGAGTACTGGGGCACCGCCAAGTTCACCCTGTTCTATCTGGCCTGCGCCGTGCTGATGGTGGTATTCGGCATGATCAGCATACTGTGGTCCCCGCTTCCCGTTGTCAGCAGCGGCAATCTCAACCAGATCCTGTTCCTGGCCTTTGCTACCCTGTACCCTGACGCGCTGATCCGCGTCTATCTGATCCTGCCAGTCAAGGCCAAGTGGCTGGCGGCGTTGTATGTGCTGCTGACCCTGTATGACCTGCTCCGTTCCGGTATGTGGGCGGCGCTGTTCACACTGCCCCAGCTGCTGGCCGTCTGGCTGGTGTATCTGGTGTTCTTCTGGGACAGGATCGGGGACCTTCTGCGGGAGTTCGGCTTTGCCGTCCGCCATCAGAACTCCCACCAGACCATCCAGTTCAAGTCCGCAGTGAAGCAGCAGCGGAAGAAGGCCCAGCAGCAGGGCTACCGCCACAAGTGCGAGGTCTGCGGCCGCACAGATACGGACTTTCCGGACCTGCAGTTCCGCTATTGCTCCAAGTGCGCGGGCTACCACTGCTTCTGTGAGGACCACATCTTCAACCACACACATTTTACGCAGTGAGCGTTTCCGCGGTCTCCGCCCATCGGGGCGGGGACCGCTTTTTTGACACGGCCCCTGAGATTTCTCTTCCTTCCGGCCCACAAATGCGGTATACTGAAAAAAACGACACCAGAGGAAAAGGGAGACGATACCCATGGAACGACAACTGGGAAAGCCCCTGCATATTCAGGCGGCGGAGGCCTTTGAATCGCCCGCGTTTCTTCAGAAGCTGGGAATGGCCCGCGCCGACGCGGAGCGTATCTTCGGCGGCGCCGACTGGCACCAGCTGCTCCGGGATCTAGTGCCCATCCGGGGCCGGATCTCCTGCGCCGACGCCCTGGCGGCCTTCCGCCCCCTGCTGGACCAGGTGGCGCCGGATCCCGCTGAGGGATGGCTGTCCTACGCCTACCAGGTGGCCCGGGCGCTGCTGTATCCGGCGTCGGACCCCGGACATACCTCCGCCCAGTGGGATGGAGCGCTGTGCTTTCTGCAGCTGCTCCAGGTCCTGTTTGACGCGGAGCGGACCTGCCTGCCCTTTGACTTCTGGCTGGACTTTGAATTCTGCACGGAGGAGGAACTCTCCCACAGCGGTGTGGCGGAGGAGTACCGCCGCTTCTGCTACCGGTTCCGGGAGGAATACATCTATGAGATGCTCCGCCTGAGCCGGGAGGTCACATCCTTCCGCACCCTGGAGCACATCGCCGGCGTCCACTATGTGTCCATGCGGGTGGCCCGGGCCTTCTGCGCCTCCGGCGGACTCATCGACCTGGGGCTGATCTCCGGAGCCGCCCTGGGCCACGACCTGGGCAAATTCGGCTGCAAGCCCGGGGAACGGGTGCCCTACCTGCACTATTACTACACCGACCAGTGGTTCACCCGCCGGGGACTAACGGCCCTGGGCCACATCGCGGCCAACCACTCCGTCTGGGATTTGGAGATCGAGAACCTGTCCTCGGAGTCCCTGACGCTGGTGTACGCGGACTTCCGGGTGAAGCAGACCTATGGGGAAGACCGCCGGGAGATCCCCTGCCTCTACTCCCTGCAGGAGGCCTTTGACGTCATCCTCAGCAAGCTGGACAATGTGGACGATGCCAAGCGCCTGCGCTACCGCTATGTCTACGCCAAGCTGCGGGACTTTGAGGACTATCTCATCTCCTTTGGGGTGGACACCACCCTCCGCACCGCCGGCGGCCCCGCCCGCCCGGCCAAAAATGCTGCCCTGCTGAACACGGACGAGGTGGTGACCGCTCTGCGGCGTACCGCCGTGGACCACAATATCCGCCTGATGCACCGGCTGGGCCATGAGCAGCTCTTCGGCAACACTCTGGAGGCCGCCCGGGGCGAAAAGAACCCCGCCCGGCTCCAGGCATACGTCTCCATTTTTGAGGAGTATTTCACCTACTGGAACGCCTCTCAGAAGCAGCAGACCCTGGACTTTCTGTATGAGCTGCTGCTGATCCCGGACGGAGACATCCGCCGCCGGGCCGCCGCCCTCATCGGACGCATCCTGGCCGCCTTCCGCCTGGGCTATCAGAAGGAGCCCCCGGCCGACGCCCCGCCGGACCCGGAGGAAGACCTGCCCTTCCAGCTGTGGGCGGAGTACCTGGAAAAGCTCATCGACCCGGACCGGCGGCTGACGCCCCGGCAGATCAGCATGATCCGCTATCAGGCCAAGACTGCGGCGGACGCGCTGCTGATGAACTGCTCCGACGCCGACGCCCCCCGCTTTGCCGGGGAGCTGTTCCGCCACTACCGCCGCCCGGAACTGGTGGACGCCGATGCGGCCTTTGCCCTGCTGGACACGGTGCTGAGCCTGCCGCTGGACCGGGTATCCGCCGAGGATCTGCACGTGCTGACCGGCTTTTCCGTCTGGTGGCTGGAACGGGGCGGCCTGCCCCAGAAGGCCGCCGCCCTGCGGCTGTTCCACCACCTGCTGACGGCCCTGGACCCCAATGGCCGGGACGCCGCGGCCATCACTGCCGCCGTGGAGGCAGCGGATTGCCAGGGAAGCACGCCGCTGCTGTTTCTCCAGGCCCGCCTGGGAGAGCGGCTGGGCCTGGATGTCTCCATCCAGCGGTCCCTGTTGGACCGGCAGGACGTTGTGAGCAATGTGTTTCTGGACAACCTGAAGACTGCGACCCACTGGGTTCTGAAGGCCGTGGGCGTGGAGTACCTGCTGGGTCAGGTGGAACAGGGAGACCGCGCCAACGTGCTCCACATCGCCACCCACTTCTCCAACCTGATGAAGGTCAGTGAGAATATCGTGGTCCGCCGGCTGGCGGGCGCTTCCCTGCTGGCCATTGCTCCGGCCCTGACGCCGGACCGCCGGAACGAGGTGGCCGTGGAGCTTTCCAAGGTGCTGGAGACCGGGCAGACGGAGATCTCCCAGTACATCCCCCAGTACCTGGGCCAGTTTGCCCTGTGGCTGACGCCCAGGGAACTGGACGAGATCGTGGATCAGATGCAGATCCTCCTCTCCTCCGCCAACACCGTGGTGGTGGCCGCCGCCCTGGCCACTGTGGGCGCCATGCTGGAGCATTATGCCATATACGCCCAGCGGTTCCACGAGTCCCGGGAGGTACTGGAACGCCGCTGGCGGCGGCTGGCAGGCCTGCTGTTGAAGGGCCTGGCCTCTTATCGTCAGAGCGTGCGGCAGGAGGCGCTGCAGATCCTGGGCGAGCGGCTCTTCGCCTCACAGACCCTCTCCTACGAGGGAAGGCTGCCCTCTTCACCCTGATGGCCAAGAAGATCCTCTTCCTGCTGGGAGAGCAGCCGGAACAGGAGCTGAGCTTCTTCTACACCGCCGCCGCCCTCTCCCACATCTACCGCTTCATCGTCTCCTATCAGATTGAAAGCGGAGACTTCCCATTCTACATGCCGGGAAGGGCCGCCTTCTTTCCCGGCACCTTCGACCCCTTCTCCCTGAGCCATAAGGGCATCGTCCAGGAGATCCGGGACCTGGGGATGGAGGTGTATCTGGCCATCGACGAGTTCTCCTGGTCCAAGAAGGCGCAGCCCTCCCTGGTGCGGAGGCAGATCGTCAGCATGTCCGTGGCGGACGAGTTCGACGTGTACCTCTTCCCCCACGACATCCCAGTGAACCTGGCCACGCCGGAGGACCTGGACCGGCTGCGGGAGGTCTTTTCCGGCCGGGAGCTGTACCTGGCGGTGGGCTCGGACGTGGTAGCCAACGCCTCCTCCTACAAGGCGGCACCGGTGCCGGGGTCCGTCCACTCCATGAACCACATCGTCTTCCGCCGCTCCAGCGACGCGGAGGGACGGGAGATCGACGCAGATCTGGGCTGCATCTCCGGCCGCATCATCCAGCTGCAGCTGCCCACCCATCTGGAAGACATCAGCTCCACCCGCATCCGGGAGAACATCGACCTGGGACGGGACATCTCCACCCTCATTGACCCGGTGGTACAGGACTTCATCTACCGCAACAGCCTCTATCTCCGGGAGCCCCAGTACAAGCGGATCCTCCGGGCGGGGGATCTGGAGTTCTCCCACATCTCCCAGCCGGACCGGCACCTGTGGGAGGAGTTGACGGAGGTACCGCTTCAGGGGCGGGAGCAGCCGCCGGAGATCGACCCCAGGGACGGCCTCTGCATCCTGCGGGACGCGGGATCCCGCCCCCGGGTGCTGGGTTTTCTGACCCTGCGGACCGTGAACTCCGGCGGGCTGTATGAGGCCCTGGGGGACACGGAGCTGGCGGACTATGTCCGCAAGCACACGGCGGGGCGGGTTCAGCTGCTCACCGGACTTTACACCGCCCGCGGCTCCAGCGGCAGCTATGATGTGGGCCAGCTGCTGATGACAGAGGCCCTCTCCCGCTCCCTGGGAGCGGACTGCAGCTATGCCGTGTGGCACGCCACTGCGTCGGAGGAGACGCTGGACCTGCTGGAGAGGCAAGGCTTTGTCCCGGCGGAGCTGCCCAGCGCAAAGCCCCTGCTGCTGGTGGATATGCGCTCTCCCTCCGTACTGCTGCAGAACATCCCCACCACGCTGAAGGAGCCTTTCTCCTCCGACCGTACCGTGCTGGCGGCGGTCCGCGCCGCCCACTGCCGGATGCAGCGGGCTCTCACCGGCCTGTATCCGGGTTCTCTGATCCTGTCCCTGAACGCGGAGGTCATTTACCACCGTCTGGTGCGGAAGATCGTGGACCTGAACGGCGTCCCGGCGGAGCCCACAGTGCCCCGGGTACTGGGTCCCAAGATGTGCGTACCCTTCGGCAAGATCCTGCGGGGCAATGCCATCCCCAACACCGTCACCAAGACCATCCACACCGACAAGGTCTTTGCCAGGGACCTCACCTCCTTCGACATCGAGAATTTCCCCGGCTACGCGCCGCTGGAGAGCCAGATCCGCACCATCCACTCCTTCCGCCGGCCGGTGATCCTGGTGGACGACCTGCTCCACTCCGGCAACCGGATCCGGGCGCTGGATCCCCTCTTCCGGCAGGAGGGTGTGGTCATCGACCGGGTGCTGGTGGGCCTGCTGTCCGGCCGCGGACGGGATCTGATGGCCGCCAAGGGCCGCAGTGTGGACAGCGTCTATTTCATTCCGAATATGCGTTCTTGGTTTGTGGAGTCCACCATGTACCCCTTCATCGGCGGCGACACTGTGGGGCATGAGGAGCCCTCCGTCCCCGGCCTGACCCCAGCGGTGAACCTGATCCTGCCCTACGCCTTCCCCCGCTTCTACCGGGAGTGCGGACGGGAGGCGGTGTTCCGTTTCTCCTGTGCCTGCCTGGAGAACGCCCGGGACATCCTGCTGGCCCTGGAGACCACCTTCCGGGAGCGGTACGCCCGCAACCTCACCCTCTCCCGCCTCAGTGAGGCGGTGATCCTGCCCCTCTCCCCGGACAAGGGCAGCTGTATGCACTATGACCCCAGTCTTCCTGCCTCCGTATTTCTGCAGAACGACCTGGAGATGCTGTTGCGGATGCGGAACGTCCTCCAATCCTGACCGCGGGCCTGGCGCGCCATCCAGGCGAAAGGAGCCCTTATGTATTACTACCGCCACGGGGAGGTCATCTTCGCCTCTCTGCTGCCGGACCTCCCCCTGGAGCCGGCGAAGCGTCCCTCCGCAGGGACGCCCAGCCTCTTCCTCATCGACCGGGACCCGATTCGCAGCCGGTCCTCCTTCTGCGTCTCAGACCCCCGGCAGCTCACTGCGGAGACGGAGGATGTGACCTGGCTAGACCCCTCCCGGATGGGCGTTCCGGTCCCCTCCCTGCCCAAACGCCTCCAGCACACCATCGACGCCCGGCTGCTGCGGGCGGTTAACATCCGCCACCCCCGCTGGGCTGACTTTACCAAGGCGTCCGCCATGCATCTGCCAAGCCGCCTGCGGGTGAATCTGCTGGCGGTAGGAGATGTGGGCAGCACCCTTTTGACGGCGCTGAAGCTCCTGGGAGGCGACTGTATTGAGAGCATCGGTATCTGCGACCTGAATCAGAAGACTGTGGCCCGCTGGGTCACGGAGATGGAGCAGGTATCCTGGCCCTGGGACTACGACGCTCTTCCGGCAGTGGAGCCGGTAGCGGCCGGGGACTTGTTCCGCTGTGATGTGTTCCTCTTCGCCGCCACTCGCGGCGTTCCTCCGGTGGGAGGCGGTGTCCGGGACGTGCGGATGGCCCAGTTCGGCGCCAACCGGCCGCTGGTGGAGGACTACGCCCGGCAGGCCCGGCAGGCGGGATTCCGGGGACTCTTTATTGTACTGTCCGACCCGGTGGATCCCCTGTGCAAGGCGGCGTATCTGGCCTCCAACCAGGGTCCCGACGGCCAGTGGGACGGGCAGGGGCTTCGGGCGGAACAGATCCAGGGCTTCGGACTGGGGGTCATGAACGCCCGTGCGGCCTATTTTGCCAAGCAGGATCCCCGGTTCCGCAGCTTCCTGCTGGATGGCCGCAGCTATGGCCCTCATGGTCAGGGGCTGGTGATCGCCAACTCCCTCTCCCATTATGATGACGGCCTCTCCCGGGAGCTGACGGAGCTGGTGGCCACCGCCAATCTGCGGATCCGGGAGCTGGGCTTCAAGCCCTATGTGGCCCCTGCCATTTCCTCCGGCGCCATGCAGCTGCTGCTGACGCTCCGCCGGAGCTGGCATTGCAGCTCGGTGGCTCTGGGGGGATCTGGTTCGGCGTCCGCAACCGTTTAACCGCCGCCGGTCTGGAAATCGAGACTGCCTCTTTGCCCACACCGCTGTTCGAGCGGCTGCGGGAAACCCAGACGCTTCTGCGGGAGATCATTTAGCGGGCGGCTGCCGCTGCGTTTCATCATACCGGCCGCTGCACGCCGCTTTGCCCCGCGCACCGGGCGGGTGCTCGGCCGGAATGCAGCCGGATGCAGGAAGGAGATGATCGGCATATCTGAAGAACTGACGGTGATCCGCCCCGGCGGGGCGCTCTCCCCCCGGTGCGCCGGAGTGCTGGAGGCGGCCCTGGTGGGGCGGCAGGCAGAGGTGCTATCCCGCCTGGAGGGTCCGCTGACGGGACGGCGGCTCCTGTTTGTCGTCTCCCTGGATGAGGGCGGCGTGAACCGCGGGTTCTATGACCTGCTGGCCCATCTCCGCACCCATCCAAACTGCCTGGACCGCTGCGTGGGGAGCGTGCTGGTGGACGCCCCCGGCGATCTGTACACCAAGGCAGCGGGCCGGGACCTGGTGCTGGCCGCCAACCTTGCGGGCTGCGCCTTTGTGGGTCGCCCTCTGGTGGAAGGCACTGGCGATCTGCGGAACTTCACGGTCCAGGCCCGAAACGCTGGCTGTTCTTTGGAAGCGGCCTACCATCTGGCGACGGCGGATCTGGTGGAGCGGGTGCTGGCCTTCTCCCGCCCCCGGCTGGAGCGGCCGAAGCTGCTGGCCCTCCACGCCTCCAGCCGGGCCACCTCCAACACCCTGGCCCTGTGGGGGCTGGTGCGGACCCGGCTGGAGGAACGCTGTGACATCACGGAGATCTGCCTGCGGAACGGCACGCTGGAGGACTGTGCCGGCTGCCCCTACACCACCTGCCTCCACTTCGGAGAACAGGGCGGGTGCTTCTACGGCGGCGTCATGGTCCAGGAGGTCTACCCCGCCATCCGGGAGGCGGACGCGCTGGTGCTGCTGTGCCCCAATTACAACGACGCTCTGTCCGCCAACCTGACGGCAGCCATCAACCGGCTGACGGCCCTGTACCGCACCACCTCCTTTGCGGACAAGGCGGTGTTCGCCATCGTGGTGTCCGGCTACTCCGGCGGTGACATCGTGGCCTGTCAGGCGGCGGGAGCCATGAACATGAACAAGGGCTTCTGGCTGCCGGCGAACTTCTGCCTGCTGGAGACCGCCAACGACAAGGGCGAGGCCCTGGCCCTGCCGGGGATTCAGGACCGGGCGGATCGGTTCGCGGAGAATATGTTATGTCAGCTTGCATACTAGAAGAAGGCACGCCTTTCGGCGTGCCTTCTTCTCAGCCGTAGCCGCTGTATGTACAACATTCGATGTCGAACTCCGCCGCAATTCTTCCTTCCGCGTCATAGGCAATCATGACCGGATAGCAAACCGCTTCCGGCGACTGTTCCAATGGCAGGGGCTCCATAATCCAGAAAAATGTCCGGTCCCGTCCGGTGACAAAGTCCTCCTGCTCCACGGTCAAGCGGCGAAGCTCACTGCGTACCGCTTTTCCCTGGTCGTACTCCTCCTGCTGAATGCTGATCACCACTGTCTCGATTGCGGGGTCATTGATCTGTCCAAAATAGCAGCCCAGTACCTTGTCATCATGGCTGATCTGATGATAGCCCGCATATATGGGTTCCTCGCCGGTGCAGTCCACCGTAGCTCCGAACATCGTCTCCCAGCCCAGCGGACTGAGATGGGTATCTCCCAGCATCACAGCGCGCTCGTTTTCCATCAGGTAGAAAAGATGTGTTTTATAGAGCGACGGCTCCCACTTCCGCTCAACGACCCAGGCCCTGCCGATCCCCTCATGTTCCGCCTCCCGCCGGACAGCCTGAATCGGGAGCAGGGCGATACCAAAAATATGATCCACAAGCAGCAAACTCACCAGTGCCAGCAGCACCCGCCACAGGGCCTGCCGTTTCCGGGAGGGCAGCTTTTTCCGTCTCATAATCCCTCCTGTTCCGGCAGGGGCAGTTCCAGACGGATCTGCTCGTCAAATGCCTCAAAGCGCAGTACGACGTATGTATCCTCCGGGGAGAGGCGCACATAGCAGGAGCCATATTCTACCCTCCAGTTTCCCCGTCCGCTTCCCTTCGGAGGGTCTCTCCTTCCTCCCGGCGTTTCCAGCCAGGTTTGCTCCATCAGCCGTCTGGACACAATGCCGCCGGGAATTCGATCATACGCACACAGCTGAACTTCCGCCTCCCACACACCTGGGGTATCATCCGCCTGCCCTATGCTGATCCGGTAAACCCGCAGGATGTCGTTTCCAACTGGAATGCGGATATCCAACCGCTCCGTTGCTGCCACAGCGGTATATGCAGACGGTTCATTCGGATAAATACGGGCGGAGATGCTATCAATAACCATCCCCAATATTCCCAGGGCCAGCAGAGCCTGAGCGCACAGCACCACTGTCAGCACCACCGCCGCCCGGCTCACCAGCACCCAGCCCCAGCCGGTGTATTGCCTGTTCAGCTCCCGTCCCACCTCATCTGGCTCTCCCATGGCGGCGATGGCCCGCTCTTCTGCCAGCTCCTCGTCATACCCCAGCTCCCGCAGGGCCTCCATGTGGTCCTCGATGTGGCCGTCCAGCTCCGACCGAATGGCCTCCCGCTCCTTCTCCGTCACACGGCGCAGGGACGAAAGCACCCGGTCCGTATAATCCCGCCTGTCCATATCATGCCGGGTCCAGCCCCGGACAGGCCTGGAGCACCGCATTCACCGCGCCGGAGTAGGTCTGCCAGGCGGCAGCCTCCTCCCGCAGCACCGCCGCCCCCCGGCGGGTAAGGCGGTAGTATTTCCGCATCCGGCCGGTGGGGGCCTCCTGCTGATACGCCTCCACCGCCCCGTCCCGCTCCAGGCCGTGGAGCACCGGGTACAGCGTCCCCTCCTTCATCTCAAAGGTGTGGTCGGATCTGCGGGCCAGCTCCACGATCATCTGGTAACCGTACATATCCTCCCCCGCCAGCAGGGACAGCACCAGCAGCTGGGCGTGGTCCATGGTCTGCTTTTTTGCCATCGGGCACCTCCTGTCCAGGCAACATACCTAGAATTACTATGCCTTTAGTATACATAGTAATTCTAGGTATGTCAATTACAAAAAACGCGCGCCTGCCCGGCGCGCGCTTTTTTCCTCAATTCTTCCCGATCCCCAGCAGATCCCGGCCATGGCTGTTCAAATGCGGCGCCAGCTGCTCGTAGGACAGCCGGAACTCCTGCGGCCCCATGGCGTAACAGGCAATCTCATAGGGGGAGAAGGCCACTGTCATCCCCTCCTCATTGAAGGAGACCGCGTAGCTGCTCCAGTTTGCGGCAATGTCCTGATAGTCCTCCCAGTAGCCGGCCTCCACGGCGGCTTCCGGCGTCATGTCGATCTGGCGGATGATCTCGTCCCGGACCGCGTCCAGAAATATCTGCCCGTCCGCTGCCAGAATCTCAGGCGCGAAGAACTGGCCCGTCATCAGGTCGAAGTTCCAGGCCAGCAGTACCGTGTTGGGGTGGGCCCCGCCGGTATAGCTGTAATACTCCGCCTGGATGCACACCATCTGCTCCGTCTGATAGACAGAACAGTCCAGCTCCAGCGTGTAGGGTGTCCAATTCCCACCGGACTCCGTCCGAAAGGCCAGCTCCTCCTCTGCCCAAGCCGTCACCTCGTCAAAGCCATCCGCCCCGGCCCAGTCGCGGAACCGGCTGTTGAAGGCCTCCGCCCTCTCCAGGGCCGCCGTCTCCGCCGGGGAGGCCGCCTCCGTCAGCACAGTGCCGTCCGGCAGGGTCACGGTCATCTCCGGAAGCTCATAGGAGCGCACAGCCAAAGTCGTGCCGTCCGCCGCCGCGGCGCTGTCCTCCAGCGTCTTCAGAACCACCGTGTAGGTCAAGGGCTCGGATGCAGCCTGAGTGAAGGTGGCCGCGCCCGTCATCGTGCCGCTGTCCGGCTGCTTCTGTTCCGGGACGGCAATCTCCTGCGATGCAGCCGTGGGCTCCTCCGTCTCCGGAACGGGGGCTGCGCAGGCTGTCAGCATACACAGCAGCAAAAGCAGGGCGATCATCCGTTTCATAGGGGTTGCTCCTTTCCTCAGCAGGGCGCAGGCCCTCCTAAGATCACGGGACCTTCCCTCCACTCCGTGCCGCCGGCGGCGGAGAGGCGGGGATACGCCAGGGTATACAGGTCCGTGGCGCGGACCTCCAGTTCAAACAGGCGCCGGGCCTCCGGGCCCAACCGCCGGACCTGCGCCGGCCTGGTCAACACCGGCACGGCTGCCGCCTCCCGCATCCGGGAGAGCAGTCGGCAACCGGTCCCATTGGCCGCCAGCACCCGCAGATAGGGCACCCGCTCCGGCATATCGCCGGGCGTCAGTCCCAGGTAGGCCCACAGCACCATCCGCCGCAGGCGGGCCATGGCGTAACGCTTCGTCTTGGCTGCGGCCAGCAGTTCGGGCAGCGAGGCGGCAGCGCGGGAGGCGTCGTACAGTCGATTCCAAATGCCCTCCCGCCCCTGGTCCAGGGCGGCAAAGTCCGCCGCCGTCATGGACCGCAGCCGGGCCAGAATGGCCCGGTGACTGTTCTCCCAGAACACCGGGGCCCGGCCGGCGGCCTCTTCCAGCTCATAAGCGCGGGCCATGGCCGGAGGCAGCAGGGACAGGGCCTCCTCCCGTTTCCCCTGCCGCAGCAGCGCCCGGAGGCCGGAGGCCGAGGGGTGGGTGTCCGGCGCCAGGGCGCCGTCGTGGGCGCTGCCCTCCCTCCGGATGGTCACCGGCCGGAGGGGGGCGTTCTGCCCCAGCAGGGCCTTGCAGTACTCGATGCCCAAAATGTTGTTGGGAGACTCCAGCAGGGCGGCGTCCTCCTCCGGCAGCAGGCCGGTCAGCGCCCGCTGCCGGGCAGCGGCAAAGCTCACCGCTCCAGGCAGCACCTCTCGGAGCCGGTCTCGGAAGGACGGCGCCAGCAGCGCGGCGGCCACCCGCTCCAGGGCGGAGACATCGCCGCACTCACTGCCGAACAGCAGGTGCTCCACAACCCCGGTGGCCGCCAGCGCCTGGACGCCTCCGGCGGCAAATCCTTCCGCCGAGGACACCGCCCAGGGCAGGGGCAGCTCCAGCACCAGGTCCGCGCCGCTCTCCACGGCAGCCCTGGCCCGGGCGTGTTTGCGCAGCAGGGCGAAGTCCCCCCGCTGCACGAAGTTCCCGCTCATCACGCAGACCATGGCCGTGTCCGGTCCCAGCGCCGCCCGGCCTGCCTCCAGAAGCCGCAGGTGCCCGCTGTGGAGCGGATTGTATTCTACGATTATACCTGCGGCCCCCATGGATTTCTCCCCTTCCAAATGACAAAAAAGTTACAGTCCGGTGTCAGTCTCGTCAATTTTTTATCAATACCGCCCGCATGGGGCTTTTTTTCGATCATACCATACTTTCCGGAAAACGTCCAGCCGGACCGATTCCGGGCTGCTCTGCGGCGAGCAGACGCCGCTGCGCCGGAACTTCCCCGGCAAAAAAGCGCCGGTTCGTTCAAAATTCCGGTTGTAACCGGGGAAATCTCTGGTATAATGAGAAGTGCGCCGGGACCCGCCCCGCCGGGGTACGGGTTCCCTTTCAGCCAGGCATCTGCCTGCAATTCATACGATGTGGGGATGTCCACGGGCATTTCCAAAAAAGAGGAGACGGTAAACATGAACATTCTGGTTATCAACGCTGGCAGCTCTTCCTTGAAGTATCAGCTGCTGAATCCCGAGACCGGCGCCCTGCTGGCCAAGGGCCTGTGCGAACGGATCGGCATCGACGGCAAGTTCACCTACAAGCCCCAGGTGGAGGGCAAGCAGGTGCTGGACGCCGTCGATGTGGCCATGCCCACCCACTCCGAGGCCATCCAGGCCGTGCTGAACGCTCTGGTGGACAAGGACAACGGCGTCATCGGCTCCATGCAGGAGATCGATGCGGTGGGCCACCGGGTGGTCCATGGCGGCGAGGCCTTTGCCGGCTCTGTGCTCATCACCGATGAGGTCATGAAGGCCCTGGAGGAGTGCATCCCCCTGGCCCCCCTCCACAACCCCGCCAACATCACCGGCATCAACGCCTGCACCGCCGTCATGGGCAAGGACGTGCCCCAGGTGGCCGTGTTCGACACCGCCTTCCACCAGACGATGCCCGCCAAGGCCTATATGTACGCCCTGCCCTATGAATACTATGAGAAGGACAAGGTTCGCCGCTACGGCTTCCACGGCACCTCCCACAAGTATGTCTCCGGCCGGGCTGCCGCCATGCTGGGCAAGAAGCCCGAGGAGCTGAAGCTGATCTCCTGCCACCTGGGCAACGGCTCCTCCATCGCCGCTGTGGACGGCGGCAAGAGCGTGGACACCTCCATGGGCTTCACTCCCCTGGCCGGCCTGCCCATGGGCACCCGCTCCGGCGACCTGGACGCCGGCATCCTGCAGTACCTGATGAACAAGTACGGCATGAACATCGACGAGATGCTGAACATCCTCAACAAGAAGTCCGGCGTAGAGGGTCTGTCCGGCGTCAGCTCCGACTTCCGTGACCTGGAGAAGGCAGCTGAAGAGGGCAACGCACGGGCCCAGCTGGCGGAGGAGAAGTTCGCCTACGAGGTGAAGAAGTACGTGGGCGCTTACGCCGCCGCCATGGGCGGGGTGGACGCCATTATCTTCACCGCCGGCGTGGGCGAGAACGACAAGGGCATCCGCGCCATGGTGTGCGACGGCCTGGAGTATATGGGCGTGAAGCTGGATCCCGCCGCCAACGACGTCCGCGGCAAGGAGACCGTCATCTCCGCCGCCGACTCCAAGGTGAAGGTCCTGCTGATCCCCACCAATGAAGAGCTGATGATCGCCACCGACACGGCCGCCATCGTCAAGGGCAACTAAATTCCGCATCTCCGCATATTCAGAGAGGGCAGGCCGCAGGCCTGCCCTCTGTTCTTTTGCAAACATCCCGTTTCGGAAGCAGGGATCCTGGGAAAGCGCGAGGGGAGCAGCGTCCGCCCCGAATGGGCGCAAATGCCCCGCAAAGCCTTGCCCCCGGCACAGCGGTATGCTATACTCAAAACACACCCAGCGGAAATCTTCGAAACGAGGTGATCATGTATGCGGGATCTGCGGGAGTCCTGCCGGATCGCGGTGGTCCAGGCCGCCCCAGTGATGTTTGACAAAGCCGCCTGCACCGTGAAGGCGGTGGAGCTGATCCGGGCCGCGGCTGCGGAGCGGGCGGAGCTGATCGTGTTCCCGGAGCTGTTCATCCCCGGCTATCCCTACGGCATGACTTTCGGCTTCACCGTGGGCAGCCGGACCGCCCCGGGCCGGAAGGACTGGGGGCTGTACTACGACAACTCCATCCTGGTGCCTGGGCCGGAGACAGAGATCCTGGGCCGGGCCGCCCGGGAGGCTCGGGCCTACGTGAGTATCGGCGTGTCCGAGCGGGACGCCGTCAACGCCACGCTGTACAATACCAACCTGATCTTTTCCCCGGCGGGCGAACTGCTCACCGTCCACCGGAAGCTGAAGCCCACCGGCGCGGAGCGGGTGGTGTGGGGTGACGCGGACCGGCATTACTTCCCGGTGGCGCAGACGCCCTGGGGTCCCATGGCCAGCCTGATCTGCTGGGAGAGCTATATGCCCCTGGCCCGGGTCGCCCTGTACGAGAAGGGGATCACCCTGTACCTCTCTCCCAACACCAACGACAACGAGGAGTGGCAGGCCACCATCCGTCACATTGCCATCGAGGGGCACTGCTTTTTCGTCAACTGCGACATGGTCTTCACTCGGGACATGTACCCCGCCGGGCTCCACTGCCCGGAGGAGATCGGCCGCCTGCCGGATATCGTCTGCCGGGGCGGCAGCTGCGTGGTGGATCCCTACGGCCACTATGTGACCCAGCCCGTCTGGGACCGGGAGGCCATCATCTGTGCGGATCTGGACCTGACCCAGGTGCCCCGGAGCCGGATGGAATTCGACGGCTGCGGCCACTACGCCCGGCCGGACGTGCTGAAGCTGACCGTGGACGACCGGTGACAGAAATGCCGAAGGAGGAAGCCCCGCTGTGAAACACATCAAGCCCGGCCGGGGGCCGTCAGCCATGGGAGCCCTCGGCTCCGTCATCGCTGTGGTCTTCGGCATCTTCTGGACCGTATCCGCCGCCTCCATGGGGGCGCCCATCTCCTTCTCCATCTTCGGCGTGCTGTTCGTTATCGTGGGCATCGTCCAGGCCGTCTACAATTTCAAGAACGCCGCGGGCAAAAAACGGTACTCCGCCTTCGACATCGTGGACGGCGAGGAGGAGCCGGACCCGCTGAATCAGCGCTTCGGCGGCCAGCCCCCGGAGGCCGTGGACACGTCCGGACCGGAGGGGCCCCTGCGCTACTGCCCCTACTGCGGCGCCAAGCTGGGGGATTCCTATACATTCTGCGGCCACTGCGGCAAGCGGCTGCCTGACGTCCAAGAGGAGGATCATCCATGAAAATCGCCCTGCAATTCGCCATGCCGTCGGAGCTCCATGCCCTGCCGGGCGCCCGGGAGCTGGCGCCGCTGGAGACCGTCTCCGGCGTTCCCATATTTGAGATTGCCCCGGACATTCTGGCCTGTGCCGGCGGCGTCAGCAAGGTGAACGCTGCCATGGCCGCGGAGCTGCTGTGCCTGCGGTACGGCGTGGATCTGATTCTCAACGCCGGCGTGGCCGGGTGCTTCACGGATCTGCCCACCGGCACGCTGGTGGTAGCGTCGGAATTCGTCCAGCACGATGTGGACACCACCGCTGTGGGGGACCCCATCGGCCTGGTCTCCACGGTGAATCAGGTGGCCTTCCCCACCTGGCAGCCGGAGCGCTGTGCGGAGCTGCTTGCTTCCCTGGGCTATCCCGCCGTCACCGGCCGGGTATCCACCGGGGATTGGTTTGCTGTGAAGGGGCAGCGGGCGGAGTGGATCCGGGGTACCTTCTCCCCCTTGCTGACGGAGATGGAGGGCGGTGCCATCGCCCAGGTATGCCTGCGGAACGGTGTCCGGTTCGTATCGGTGAAGTCCGTCTCAGACCACCTGTTCTCCGACAGCCAGGCGGAGGAGTACTTCGACTTCGGCCAGGCCCTGGAGGCCCTGGGCCGGGCGGTGCTGCCCCTGGCCAAGGCACTTCAAAAAGCTGGCAGATAGAAAATGGAGCGCCCGGCGGGGATGATCCCCGCCGGGCGCTCGTATCCCGTCAGCTATGTTCCGCTGGGCCGTCCGGCTCTACGGTAAATACTTCTTCAATGGGCACCCCGAACACCTTGGCGATGTTCCAGGCCAGCACCAGAGAGGGGTTGTACCGCCCCTTTTCCAGGTTTCCGATGGTCTCCCGCCGGACCCCCACCAGCTTTGCCAGCTCCTCCTGCTTCAGGCCCAGACGGGCCCGGTGCTCCTTCATCCGGTTGCGGATCACGGCTCCAGCCCCCAGCTCTCCCGGAAGCCGTACCAGGCGGCGGTCAGGGCGTAGACCACCACAGAGGCAGCCCAGCCAACCGTGCAGCCGGTAAGGAGTGCCCGCTGGGGGGTAAAACCGCCCAGCGTCAGGGTCCCCAGCACAGCGGCCGCCATCATCAGCATCCCGACCACAAACGCCCGGGAGGCGGACCGGGCCAGCTGCGCTTCCAGCATCTCGTCAGACTTCAAAAAGAAGTACTGGAAGTCCACCGCAAAGGCGAAGAAGCCCAGGAATCCCCGCGCTTCCGTAAACACGCCTGCGAACCCCAGCAGGGAGAGAAAACCCAGCATTCCATACAATATCTGCTTTTTCATAAGTGGCCTCCCTAATCAGCGTTCCAAAAAGCGGTATATTTCGCTCTTTATGAGGTGAATATATCATATACCACTTACGCTGTCAAGTATGAGGCTAGCATGAGCAGTCTCCGCGCGTCAAGCGTCAAATCCCCCTGAGCTTGCTTTCCCGCAAGGGCACGCAAAACTCACAGATATGCGCTGAGACCTTCGGATGCGCATATCGTTCTAGGATGGGTCTCGTGCCGTCCACAGGCAGCCGTGCTGCGCGTTGGGGAAGGTCTCCCCAGAAATCTGACACGCCCTCTTCTGTATGGGGGACTTCAAATACTGCCCAGCGGCCGCCGGCAACGGTGCGGACCGGCAGGCCGCAGGGGTCTTCTCGGCCGGTGAGGATCATGCCCACGTCATACCTCTGCCGGTCCTCCGGGATCTGCGCCGGATCGTCCAGAGCGATGCCCAGGATCGTTGTATCCTCCTGAAGCAGCGCATGTTCTCTCAGGTATCGTTTGAACTGCTCCATCAGCTGCCGGTTGCCTTCGCCATACCCGCCGGTCCGGCGCATATAGGCGATCTGCATGTCTCCCAGTTTCTCAATGGTCAAGCGACCACCTCCTATATGTTGATTCGTGTCCGGCCGGACAGCGAAATACTACATAGAATTCAAATATTTTGCAAGAACTTTTTTAAAATGATTGACTTTTCAGATTTTGGCTGATATACTAATTGAGCCGCTTTGAATGGGTTAAAAAGTGTCCCACCGGGACCGCCCCCGACAGCGAGCCCGTAATGAAGGAGTTGAAACAACGACATGAACGCAATTATCGTGACCGGCGGCAAGCAGTACAAGGTAGCCGAGGGCGACGTGGTCTACATCGAGAAGCTGAACCAGGAAGCCGGCGACACCGTGAAGTTTGACCAGGTCCTGGCCATCCTGGACGGCGACAAAGCCACCTTCGGCACTCCCGTGGTGGAGGGCGCTTCTGTGGAGGGCAAGATCGTCAAGAACGGCAAGGGCAAGAAGATCCGCATCTTCAAGTACAACGCCAAGAAGGGTTACCGCAAGCGTCAGGGCCATCGTCAGCCTTACACCAAGGTCGAGATCGGCAAGATCTCCGTCTGAGTATGACCACTGTCGTATTCCGTATGGAGGGCGACCGGATCACCGGCTTTGAGGCCCGTGGCCACAGCGGCTACGCCGAGGCGGGCGCCGACATCGTCTGCGCCGCCGTCACCAGCGCCATCCGTCTGGTGGAAGCCACCGTCAATGACGTGCTGGGCCTAGCCGCATCGGTTAAGGTTCGGGAGCAGGACGCGTCCATTTCGCTCCATCTGCCCGGAGGGCTGTCCCCCACGGCGGAGAGCACCTGTCAGTCTCTGCTGGCAGGCTTGATGGTTTACTTCTCCGCGCTCCACGACGAGTATCCCGACAACATCGAAGTTCTGGAGGATGATTGATCCTCCCCATCTAAAAATCTTCAGAAAGGATGGTCCGTATCATGATTCGTATTGGTCTTCAGTTCTTCGCCCACAAGAAGGGCGGCGGCTCCACCAAGAACGGCCGTGATTCCAAGGCCAAGCGCCTTGGCGCCAAGCGTGCCGACGGTCAGTTCGTCCAGGCCGGCAACATCCTGGTGCGTCAGCGCGGCACCCACATCCACCCCGGTGTGAACGTGGGCAAGGGCACTGACGACACCCTGTTCGCCACTGTCAGCGGTACAGTCCGCTTCGAGCGGCTGGGCAAGGATCGTAAGCAGGTCTCTGTCTACGAGGCTGAATAAGGAAGCCAAACCGCCCCGGTCAAATGACCGGGGCGGTTTTTTGCCGTTATGCGTTTTCTTGAAATGGTCCGTTTCAGAAACAGAGCGACCTTCTGGCCGGCATCAGTCAAAGCCAGTTGAGGGGATTCAGGATCTCCAGGAAAAACATCCAGAATGTGTCTTTAAAACAGGATTTTCGGCTCCTTTTCCCAGGAAACAGTGCCCGTATAAAGGCAATCAGCAGACATAGCAGGAGATACAGGACAGACACCAGTATGACCAGCAGGATCACGTCCTCCATCGTACAGCCCCCTTCTCGCAGAACATTTTATAGCGAAACCAGTATAACACAGCCTGCCCCACGGCGCCACAGACTCTTCCGCCTTTTGATTCTTGTACACAGGAAGCTTCAGCAGAACGCCTCCGCTCTTGACGTGTGGCAGGTTTTCGGATAAAATAGGCAGGATTAGGAATTCTTTGAATAGATCACAATATGAGGTGCAACCATGGCAACTTCTTTCATCGATAAGGCCCGAATCTCTGTCCGGGCAGGGAACGGCGGCAACGGTTCCGTGTCCTTTCACCGAGAAAAATATGTGGCTGCCGGCGGGCCGGACGGCGGCGACGGCGGCCGGGGCGGCTCCATCATTTTGCAGGTGGATGATAATATGTCCACCCTGATGGACTTCCGCTACAAGCGCAAGTACGAGGCCGGCAACGGCGCCGACGGCCAGGGGGCCCGGAAGACCGGCAAGGACGGCACAGATCTGGTCATCAAGGTTCCACGGGGCACGCTGGTGCGGGACGCAGAGACCGGCGAGATCATGCAGGACATGTCTGGCAGCGAGCCCTATGTTCTCTGCAAAGGCGGTCGGGGCGGCTGGGGCAACAGCCACTTCGCCACTCCCACCCGGCAGGTGCCCCGCTTTGCCAAGGCGGGACTCCCCGGCGAGGCCCATGATGTCATCCTGGAACTGAAACTGCTGGCGGACGTGGGGCTGGTGGGCTTCCCCAACGTGGGCAAGTCCACGCTGCTCTCCGTGGTATCCAAGGCCCAGCCCAAGATCGCCAACTACCACTTCACCACCCTGTTCCCCAATCTGGGCGTGGTGTGGGTAGAGGACGGCGTCAGCTTCGTCATGGCGGACATTCCCGGCATCATTGAGGGCGCCAGCGAGGGCGCCGGCCTGGGCCACGACTTCCTGCGGCACGTGGACCGCTGCCGCCTGTTGGTCCATGTGGTTGACGTGTCCGGCAGCGAGGGCCGGGACCCGGTGGAGGACTTTGACGCCATCAACGCGGAGCTGAAGCAGTACAGCCCGGACCTGGCGGAGCGGCCCCAGATCGTGGCCGCCAACAAGGTGGACATCCTCCCCCCGGACTCCGACAACCTGGAGCGGCTCCGGTCTCATGTGGAGGCTCTGGGCTACACGCTCCTGGAGATTTCCGCAGCCGCTCACCAGGGCACCCGGGAACTGGTGAAGAAGACGGCGGAGATGCTCTCCGTCCTGCCCCCTGTCACTGTGTATGAGCCGGAGTATGTGCCGAAGGCCCCGGTGATCGATGCCTCCGCCCCGCTGGACATCCACCGGGAGGACGACGGCACCTGGATCGTGGAGGGTCCCTGGCTGCGGCAGGTGATGGGCAACGTGAACTTCGCCGACTATGAGAGCCGGATGTGGTTCGACAAGGTGCTGCGGGATAATGGCTTCTTCCAGAAGCTGGAAGAGATGGGCATTCAGGACGGTGACATTGTTTCCCTATACGATTTTGAATTTGAATACCAGCGGTAAAATCCAGGGGCGGGCCAAATGGCCCGCCCCTGTTTTTCCAAAATTCAAAACGAAAATTAGAGAAATTTTTTACGCTTTTTTGTAATGAACTCACAAAGTTTTTTTCAAAGCTTGACAGGCGGGCCCAGCGTGTTGTACACTCAGCCCAAGTTCAAAAGCACAAACCAATGACGCGGACGAGTACACGGACGTCGCTTCTCCAAGAGAGCTGCCGGTGGTGGGATGGCAGCAGAAGGGGCCCCGCCGAATGGACCGCAGAGGGCGGGCTGAACGGGATCTCTCCCCAGTAAGCGCCGACGGGCTTTTCCCCCGTTACCAGGGAAAGACGTGTGTTGGCACGTCGCCGAGTGGGCGAGCAATCGCCAAGTTGGGTGGCACCGCAGAAGTCGCAGACTTTTGTCCCAAGGGAACCATAGGAATGGGTCCTTGTGGGATGAAGGTCTTTTTCTTTTTCTCCAAAGGGCCGCAGATCAGAAAGGAGCACAACCATGACATTCGAGAAAATCCCCTACAAAATCTACCTGACCGAAGACGAGATGCCCATGAATTGGTACAATGTCCGGGCAGATATGAAGACCAAGCCCGCCCCTCTGCTGAACCCCGCCACCGGCACGCCCATGGGCTTCGATGACCTGCGTCCGGTGTTCTGCGACGAACTGATCCGGCAGGAACTGGACAATGACACCCGGGAGATCCCCATCCCCCAGGAGATCCGGGACTTCTATAAAATGTACCGGCCCTCTCCCCTGGTGCGGGCCTACTGCCTGGAGGAAAAGCTCCAGACCCCCGCCAAGATCTACTACAAGTTCGAGGGCAACAACACCTCCGGCTCCCACAAGCTGAACAGCGCCATCGCCCAGGCTTACTACGCCAAGAACCAGGGCCTCAAAGGCGTCACCACTGAGACCGGCGCCGGCCAGTGGGGTACTGCCCTCTCCATGGCCTGTTCCTACCTGGGGCTGGACTGCCAGGTCTACATGGTGAAGGTCAGCTACGAGCAGAAGCCTTTCCGGCGGGAGGTCATGCGGACCTACGGCGCCGCCGTCACCCCCTCCCCCTCCGATACCACCAGCGTAGGCCGGGCCATTTTGAAGGAGCACCCGGGTACCACCGGCTCCCTGGGCTGTGCCATTTCCGAGGCAGTGGAAGCCGCCGCCAGCCAGCCCGGCTACCGCTATGTGCTGGGCAGCGTCCTTAACCAGGTGCTGCTGCACCAGTCCATCATCGGTCTGGAGGCCAAGGCGGCTCTAGACAAGTACAACATCGTGCCCGATATCATCATCGGCTGCGCCGGCGGCGGCAGCAACCTGGGCGGTCTGATCTCCCCCTTCATGGGTGAAAAGCTGCGGGGCGAGCGGGATTACCAGTTCATCGCCGTGGAGCCCGCCTCCTGCCCCAGCTTCACCCGCGGCAAATTCGCATACGACTTCTGTGACACCGGCAAGGTCTGCCCCCTGGCCAAAATGTACACTCTGGGCAGCAACTTCATTCCCTCCGCCAACCACGCCGGAGGTCTGCGGTACCACGGCATGAGCCCCGTGCTCTCCGAGCTGTACCATGAGGGGCTGATGGAGGCCCGTGCGGTAGAGCAGACAAAGGTCTTTGAGGCGGCGGAGCAGTTCGCCCGGGTGGAGGGCATCCTTCCGGCGCCGGAGTCCAGTCACGCCATCCGGGTAGCCATCGACGAGGCTATGAAGTGCAAGGAGACCGGCGAAGAGAAGACCATTGTCTTTGGCCTCACCGGCACCGGCTACTTCGATATGGTGGCCTATGAGAAGTTCCACAACGGCCAGATGACCGACTATATCCCCACTGACGCAGAACTGGAGGCCAGCTTCGCCCAGCTGCCCAAGGTGCCGGGACAAGATTGACCCTAGTCACGAAGACAGCGGAGGACATGTTGTCCTCCGCTATTTTCTCTGTTCCGGTGGTTTTTCTGCATAAATGTCGCCGGTCTGCGCAAACTGGATCCGAATCCATTTGCCCAGACTGGAGGAATGTCTTGTGTCCAATCCCAACCGCCGCGGCGCCATGGCGCTGGTGTCCGCCTCCCTGTGCCTGACGCTCGCCGCGCTGTTTTATTTCACTGCCCCGGCACCGGCCCTCACCGCCTCCGCCCCCATCGCGGTCCCTGCGGCTGCGGACTGGGGGCTATCCTTCCCCACAGAGGGGGAATCCCCAGTGGGCAATGCCTCTGCGGAGGACCTGGCCCAATACGGCGCCTACTACCTGGGGGATACCAGCCAAAAGGTCCTCTACCTCACCTTTGACTGCGGATATGAGAACGGCTGCACAGAGGCCATACTGGACGCCCTGAAAAAGCACAATGCCCCCGCCGCCTTCTTTGTGGTGGGGCATATGATCGAATCTGCTCCCGACATCGTCCGCCGCATGGCGGCAGAGGGCCACATTGTGGGCAACCACACGTACCACCACCCGGATATGTCCAGCATCTCGGACATGGCCGCATTCCAGAAGGAGCTGACGGACCTGGAGACCCTGTACCAGGAGACCACAGGACAGCCTCTCTCCAAGTTCTACCGCCCGCCTCAGGGAAAATACAGTGTGGAGAATCTGAAGCAGGCCCAACAGCTGGGATACACCACCGTGTTCTGGAGTCTGGCCTATGTGGACTGGAACACGGACGATCAACCTTCTGCGGAGGAGGCCTATGCCAAACTGCTGCCCCGCATCCACGACGGAGCCATCGTGCTGCTCCACTCTACCTCCGCCACCAACGCCGCGATCCTGGATGACCTGCTGACCAAGTGGGAGGAGATGGGCTACACCTTCGCCTCCCTGGACCAGCTGCCCGGGCTGGCCTGACCACGCACCGGACCGGACGCAGCGCCCGGCTTCATTCTCCCCTTGCTTCCTGCCGCCTGACATGATAGGATGGTGGAGACGAAAGGGGGCGGCGTCCCATGCGTTCTCTCTCCAAATCCAAGTGGATGGAAGCTGTTCAGTCCTACGTGCTCTATTTCTTTTTCTACTCCATGCTGGGGTGGCTGTATGAGGTGTTTCTGGAAGTGGTGGTCTACCGCTGGGGATTCACCAACCGGGGTGTGCTGCTGGGGCCCTACTGCCCGGTGTACGGCGTTGGCGCCCTGGTGTTCCTGCTGGCCTTCTCCCGCCTGATGGCTAAGCGGGAGCCAGCGTGGTTCCGCTGGGTGAAGCCAGTGCTGGTGTTCCTGGGCTGCATGATCGCCGCCACCGCCATCGAGCTGGCCACCAGCTATCTGCTGGAGGCCCTGACCGGCGCCTGGCCCTGGCAGACCTACCGAGACTACGCTATCAACTTTGAGGGCCGTATCGCTCTCTCCCCCTCCATCCGCTTCGGACTAGGCGGACTGCTGTTCCTGTACGTGCTCCAGCCCCTGTTCCACCGGCTGGTCCACAGCCTGTCGCCCCGGGTGCGCCGCGGGGCTTGCATCGCCGTTCTGGTGCTGCTGGCTGTGGAC
This sequence comes from Dysosmobacter welbionis, assembly GCF_005121165.3. Lineage (NCBI taxonomy): Bacteria > Bacillati > Bacillota > Clostridia > Eubacteriales > Oscillospiraceae > Dysosmobacter > Dysosmobacter welbionis. The sequence goes on from NZ_CP034413.3 coordinate 342,045, forward strand.
TGCGCCGTGCTGCTGTTCCGGTGATGCCGCCTGCCGCATTAATCAAAAGAGGACTGACTTGGTCAGTCCTCTTTCTGTTCTTCCATCATCTTTTCCAGATACTGCTGGATGCAGCGGAACGTCTCCTCGCTGAGGTCGTGTTCCACCTTGCAGGCATCCTCCGAGGCCACCTCCGGCGTTACTCCCAGAAGGACAAAGAGCTTGGAGAGGGTCTTGTGCCGACCGTAGACACGGCTGGCCACTTCCAACCCGCTTTCATTCAGAGTGATGAATCCGTCCGCATCCATCGAGATATAACCGTTTTCCCGCAGCTTCTTCATGGCGATGCTGACGCTGGGCTTGGAGTATCCCAGCTCGTTGACGATGTCAATGGACCGCACCTGCCCCCGCCGCTGCTGCAAAACCAGGATGGACTCCAGATAGTCCTCTGCGGACTCGTGGATTACCATGGCGCTCAACCTTTCTCTTTGGAGAATAAATCACTTGCCGGAAAACGTGAGCCGCCTATCGGCCGTGATCTATTTCGAGCGGGAAAGGTCATGCGGATAGTGGAAAAAAGAGAGACATGCTTTAACATGTCTCTCTTTTTTGGTGGAGATAAGCGGGATCGAACCGCTGACCTCTTGACTGCCAGTCAAGCGCTCTCCCGAACCATCGGGTATGCACCCCCTGATGGCTTGGGAAAGGGCTTGAATATCCCGCCCCGGCAATTGATGAGAGACAAGTTGCAGTATAGCATAGAAGGTATATGTTGTCAACTGGACATACCTTTACGATATGTACCCCTCGCCGTGGTCGTGGCGAGGGTGAGAGCTTATTGCGCCATGGGCAGTTCATAGGTAGCGCATTCGTCGATGCTGTCGATACCATTCAGGAACTGCTCCACATTAATGTTGAATTCAATCTTGACCCTATAGTCCCGGAACACCGAAACCTTCTTGATGATGTAGCCGCAGATCATTTTCTTGACCTCCATCGGGCTTTCATCAAAAATCTTGGACCAGGACACGATCCGGTTGAACTCGGCCTTCATCTCCTCGATCTTAGAGTTTCCATCATTCAGTTCTGCGGTAAGGGTCGTGATTCGTTCACTGGTGGACAGTACCTTCTGTCGGGTATCCTCCAGCATTTCAGTCAGCACATCTTGCGGCAGGGCGCTTTTCCCTTGGATCGCCTTCAGCACCTCGGACTTGAGGGATTCATATTCCTTATTGGCCTTGGTGTTTTCGGCTCTGGCCCGCTGCAATTCCGAGCGTATCATTGCCATCTGCTTTTGAACCGCACTTCCCACAATCATGTCGTTGGAAGCTCCCTGCATCTTGTCGAAGACCTGATGCAGCACCTCAGTGACGATCCCGTCCAGAATGTGCATTGTGTATCCAGTCTGTCCTGTACATTCCTGACGGCGCCGGGTCTTGTTGTAGCATACATAGCGAATACGCTTTTTATGGACCGGCGTCCCATCCGCAAGGCGGGTGGTTGTCCCGTTGGTAGTGAGCACCAGCCGGCCTCCGCAGTGGCCGCAGAAGATGTTCCCGGAAAGCAGGGATTGGCCTGCGGTATTCAGCGGTACTGTGCGCCGCTCTTTCCGCTCATTGGTCCGCTCCAGCATCAGTTTCTGCGCCAGGTCGAATTGGTCTGGGGCGATGATCTGGAGGGCCTCAAAGGGGCCGGCATAGGTTTCTCCGCTCCGAAGGATTCCCTTATAGAGCGGGTTGTGCAGGATGCCCCCCACACTGGCGTCGTGCCAGTTTTGTCCCTTCCGGTTTTTGATCCCGTGGTCGTTGAGGAAGTTGGCAAGGCGCCATCTGCCGTAACCGGACGAAATGCAGAGGTCAAACATCATCCGGACGACTCTGGCCTCGTCCTCATCAATGACCAGCATGTACACCTCATGTTTGCGCTTGTTGAGGATGCCGCTCTTTTCCAGCCGGTACCCGTATGGTGCGTTTCCACCGCGGAACCGGCCTTCCTCTACCATCTGGCCAAGGGCCGTTTTGGTGCGCATCGAAGTTTTCTGGCTCTCTCCATCGGCCTGCCAGAAACGGATATAGTTGGTCAGGCGGTCCGTGTGGGACTCAAACCGCTGCTCTCCTTCCTGTACGCTCCAGACGCGGACGCCCTTTTTAGTAAACCACTCCACAACGAAGGGTGTTTCATCTGACTTGCGGCCCAGTCGGTCGAACATGAAGACAAGCAGAATATCGAACTTGCCCTGCTCTGCATACTTCTTGATGAGCTGCAGTTTATCACGGTCATCGGCGCTGACTTTATAACCGGATACGCCAGTTTCCTGCTCCTCGCCCACGATGACCCAGCCCATTTTCGCCGCAAAATCGTGGCAGGCTTTTCTCTGCATAGGGATGTCTGCCTGGTTGTTTTCATCGTGATCGACCTGCTTGTTGGTGGAAACTCTGTATAAACAATAAACTCTTTCAGCCATTGATATCCGTCCTCTCATGTTTTTTGTGTGAGAGGGCGGACACCCAATTCATTCTATTCGATTATCAAGGTTCCCGGCTTTTGCCATACCCATTATCTCACACTACGGCCAGAATAGCCAGGGGAATTGATAATCTTTTTATAAACAAATCTGCAGTAAATGGGCTGGTGTGTTGGGTTATCCTGTACTTTGCTCAAAGTTTTTGGGCCTCATCAGTCTGCCAAAAGCGAATGTAGTCAAGCATGCGTTCTGCATCAACGCCGTCTATGATCTCTCCCTCATAGACGCTCCAAACATGGATGCCCTTCTTGGTAAACCACTCTGCGATGAATGGGGTTTCGTTGAGATTGCGTCCCAGCCGGTCATACATAAAGACCAGCAGGATATCAAACTCACCCTGCTCAGCAGCCTTTCTAATGCGCTTTAACTTAACAAGGTCATCAGTGCTGACTTTATAGCCGGACACGCCGATCTCCTGCTCCTCGCCAACAATGTTCCAGCCTTTTTTCTCTGCAAAATCGTGGCAGGCGTTCTTCTGCATGAGAATGCTTTCCTGATCCTTACCTCTGTATAAGCAATAGACTCTTTCAGCCATTTTACTGACCATCCCTTCATCAAATCTTCTGAATGCAAGACCTTCAGCAAGTCGTTCTATTTCTGGGGCATTGCATAGGCGCTCAGGAGAGCCTGCTTTACTAATACAGCAACTTCAGGATTTTCTTTTTCTGCAAAGCAGAGAGTGACCTTATAGCCCTGAACCGAGATATGCATTTCAGGCTTTTCTTCGTCGATTCTGAGTACCCTGTTCATAGTAATCCTCCTAAAAATAAAGCATCGGCTATCCTAAAAAGATAGCCGATGCTTTTCAATTTCTAATTGTAACTGCTTAGTGGCGATAGTCCTTTTACAGAGTAGGTTCGATTGACTGCATACCGATTTCCTGTACTTGGACGATATCCAATGTTGGCAGAGCCTTCAGATAATTCTCTACATTCCAGTATTGGACCCCATTTTCCATCTGCGCATCTTCGCCGCGGTACAGGATATAGCGCCCATGGATGGGACCAAACCGCCGTTCCGTCCTCTGGCATTTATCCTCATCGACGAGGTGCCGGTATTGAAAGGGAACCTGTTTGCTGCTGTGTTTGATTTCAAAGATCTCACAGGAGTTTTCTTTCTGGTCATAGATGACCATGTCAAACTCGCCAGCCTCAAACTGCAGTTTGAAAACACGGTGATCCTTGTCGGCCGCCTTCATGGTTTCCAGCAGCACAATATCTTCCATCATCCGGCCACGGACTTCTTCAAGGATGCGGCCCGTGATCTGCGTTTTATCATATTCGCTGAGCGCCGAGAACTGCTCATCCTTTAACAAGGAATGGATAAGGGCCTGGGCCTGACAATATCGCATTCCAGGCTGTGTGAAGAGAATATGTTCCACTGGTTCAATTCCGGGGTCCGCCGATTCAATGGGACAATCCACAATCAACTCCAACGCGGTAAGATATTGCTTAATCTCTATGATGTGAGCAGTTGTGATACCGATGGACTGCTCCTCCTTGTTCCGGATATCCAGCAGTTCCATCAAACGCCGGGTGACCGCCTCTGTATCAATGGCATCCAGCGCCTCTGTGCGCTTTTCGGGGTCACGCTCTTTCCGCAGATTTGCGGCAGTGAGCCGCAGGTCATGGGAGAGAAAATCATCGGTCAGCACTGAGATCAGGAATCGGTGGTTCATATCCTCTATGATCCGGTTGATGGCGCTGGTCAGCTCTCCAGCTTCATACAGAGAGTACAGGTGGCGGAAATGCCCGCCCGACTCGTAGCAGGCCAGGGAGTGCTGGATGTTCTTGCAGATTGCCGTGTCGATGTATCTTCGGGTGGACTCGTCATCCCGGAAGGATGCATCCTGAGCATTCACATCTTCATCGTCAAAGGCCAGCTCTCCGGCGCGTAGTGTGCCGCCATATCGGATGTACTCATCAATGCTGTCGATCCCGAGCAGACGGCTATACTCCCGATATGGGATGAAGGTCGTGTGGATGGACTTGGCCCGGTCATACAATTCTTCATCCATTGCCAGCCAGAAGCCCAGGGAGTCCGTACCAGACAGGACGATCTTCATTCCCATGGTGGCGAACACATCGGAAAAGAGGGCAGCCGAGTCAATAAAGTCTTCCATCAGCGTGACCTCGTCGATGAACACATATCGGAATCCCGCGTTAAACAACTTCTTGAGATCCCGGTTCATCATCGCCATATTGTCAGTCCTGCGGGCTTTGATGTATGCGATACGGCTCAAGTCCTCCTTTGTCATTCTGCCAATGGCCTGACGGAGCATGGTGTTTTTTCCAGTCTGGAGCAGGCCAAAGAGCAGACACACGCGGTCATGACTTCTGCCGTGGAGGTACATCTCCAGTTGCTCAAAGCAGTCGCGTGAGGCCAGTGCCTTTGATTTCTGCGCAACGGCAGCCAGTTCTTTGCCGATGGTTATATCGGTTTCGACACCTGATATTGATATGCTTTTCGGGCTGCTTCCACTCACTTATGCGTCACCTCCTCGCCAATCACGCCCTGATATGTTACCGCTTTCTCAATTCCATTCTTCCGCCAGAAGGAAGTCACGGATATTCCGGTGCTTGATCCCGTTCCTGCTCATGTCAAACTCGTCGAGGGATACGACATACTTGGGGAAATTGTCCTGGATGCCATCGTATGCACCGAACTCCCGTTTCACCGTATCTTCAGAGGCCAGCAGGTATGTTACCTGCACATAGAGTTTTTCTCCTCTTTTTTCGCATACAAAGTCAATTTCTTTTTCTCCTGCTCTGCCTACTGTGACAACATAACCCCGTCGCAGCAGTTCCATGTAGACAATGTTTTCGAGGATCAGGTTGATGTCCTTCATGTTCCCGCCGAACACAGCCTCCCGAATACCGTGATCCGCAATATAATACTTTTCGTTGGAGGCCAGTATCTGCTTGCCCTGCAGGTCCTGGCGCTTTACCTGATAGAAGAGATATGCGTCACAGCAGTACCGCACATAGTTCAGGATGGTTTCTGCCGCGACAGTCCGCTGCTCATTTTTGAAAAACTTAGCCAGAGAGGACGCTGAGAAAACTGTTCCGACATTTGCGGTCATATACGCAATGATGCGCTCCAGCAAATCAATATCCCGAATCTTGTTCCGTTTTACGATATCTTTGAGCTGCACAGAATTGAATAGATCTGTGAGATACTGCCGGGAGGGTTCTTCCTCATACCGGAGGTTGGCCAGATAGGGCATTCCTCCGGCCAGCAGATATTTTTGAAAGCATTGCTGGATCGAATCGCTTGGTGCAATTGTGTGGTACAGTTCCAGGAATTCAGCGAAGGAGAATGGGTAAATCACAAACTCCACATACCGTCCGCCAATATAAGTGGCCAGTTCACCGGACAGCAGTTTTGCGTTGGAGCCCGTAATGTAGATATCGCAGTCCAGCGCCACTCGCAAAGAATTGACGCACTTTTCCCAGCCCTCTACTTCCTGGATCTCGTCAAAAAACAGATACGCTTTTCCCTCGATGCCCTCTGCCCGTTTTATGATCTCATCGTGCAGAGCCGTTGCGGTCTGCAGATGGGAGTACCGCATATCTTCAAAATTGATTGAGATCATCTGAGACGGGGCAACACCAGCCTCCGCCAGTTCCTCTTTGATCAGTTCCAGCATCACCGACTTACCGGAGCGGCGAATGCCGGTCATTACCTTAATCAGTTCGCCCCCAATGAAGGGACGGATGCGGTTCATATACAGTTCTCGTTTGATCATGATTGGAACGCCTCCTTTCTATCGTTGACCTCAGTATATCCCATTTACAACTGAAAATCAACTGATATAATCTAATTTTATCAGTTATAACTTATAAAATTAGTCGTATGTTGGCGCAAACACTGTACACAGCTTTTCAATTTCTCTCAAAGAAGCCCCCGAATGCACTCACTTTCCAGTTCAACGATGTCGCCTATCGGTATCCTTAAGCCATCAACCAGAATCAATACCTGATCCGCCTCATGGATTCTTTTCAGCCTCCCGGTTGATACGATATACCGGCCGCCGTCTTTCTTTGCGTCGGGCTGGAACCAGGTCACCGTGATTTCCGGCCGCTCTTTGATCCGCTCCAACAGCAGTTGCTGTTTTGAGTCCAAGGCAGCCCTGGCATCCTCGTCCAGTTCCATGCGCTGGTCGGTCAGCCGGGCCGTTTCCACAAGGGCGGCGCTGTGGCCGGACAGGGCCGCAAAGGGTGCGAACTGGGCCGCACGGTCTGAGAGCGGCATCCTCGGGTGCTTGGCTGAGGTAGGATGCGGCAAGTTGATGATATCATCGTATGGTCCGGTCATGCTTTGTGACCTCCGATTTGGTTGTTTCTCTCCCTGGCTGTGGCGCCGTCCTCCAGATTCAGTCCTTTGAGGATGGCATTCTTGCCAAAACGCTTTTTGATGTCCAGCATGGTTTCCTGGAGTTTTCTCTCCCGTGCATGGGCAGTGTCAGCCTCTTTTTTCTGCTTTTCCTTTGCCGAGTAGTCCGTAAACAGGTCAATCTGCTCCGGCAAATCCTCCGGCACAGAAGACTCGTCCAGCAGGTGATTGGCGCAGAGGGTCAGCCGGCGGGCCAGCAGGGTTTTATCTACGATCCGGTCATACAGGCTGGTGGCTGCCTTGAGCAGCTCCTCGCCGGAGGAAGTATATCCGTCCAGATTGACTGTACCATGAGCATGCTTGGGAATTTTGCGCCCATAGCGGTCCGTGGTGACCTCTCCGGTGTAGACTGTACCCTTGAGGTTTTCGATGTCATAGCCTACTGTGAGGACCAGTTGGTTGGTCGCAAGCCGCTTATCTACCAATTCCAGCGCCAGTGCATCGGCCATCTCCTGGATGACCAGCCTTGCCTTTTCAAATGGGTATGGGTACTGCAGAATCTGCCCGGAGACGATGCTCTTGTTTTCTGGTTTGTATGCCTTAATGTCCGCAATGGTGCAGGGTTCCCAGCCCCAGGCATGGTCGATGAGCAGTTCTGCGTTGACACCAAACAGTTTATAGAGCAGTTCCTCGTTGTGATAATCTGTAGGCTGCCCGATAGAACACCGGGCAATATCTCCCATGGTGTACAGGCCGTTGGCTTCCAGCTTGGCGGCATAGCCTTTTCCCACCCTCCAGAAGTCGGTGAGCGGACGGTGGGTCCAGAAGGAGCGGCGATAGCCCATCTCATCCAGTTCTGCGATGCGGACGCCGTATTCATCGGCGGGGACATGCTTCGCGCCAATGTCCATGGCGACCTTGGCCAGATACAGATTCGTCCCAATGCCCGCCGCAGCGGTGATACCGGTCGTCTGCAGAATGTCGAGGATGATTTTCCGGGCAAATTCACGGGCCGACAGATGGTAGGTCTGCAGGTAGCTGGTGGCGTCGATGAACACCTCATCGATGCTGTATGGGTAGATGTCCTCCGGCGCCACATGCTTGAGGTAAACACTGTAGACGCGGGTGCTCCAGTCAATATAGTGGGCCATCCGGGGTGGAGCCACGATATAGTCGAGGGCCAGGGAAGGATTTCGCCGTACCTCCGGGTCGTGAGAGGAAGCGCTGGTGAACTGCCGGCCAGGGGTATTCCGCTGCCGTTGGGCATTGACCTCCTTGACCCGTTGGATCACCTCAAACAGCCTGGCTCGACCGGAAATGCCATAAGACTTCAGGGAAGGTGTGACCGCCAGACAGATGGTCTTTTCAGTGCGGCTCAGGTCCGCCACCACGAGGTTGGTGTCCAGTGGATTCAGCCCACGCTCGATGCACTCCACACTTGCGTAAAACGATTTTAGATCACAGCAAATGTAGGTTCGCTCCTTCATGCTTCGGTCACCCCTTCCTCTTTATCTTCCGACGCATTTTCAAAGCCATTATAGCACATTTGTTCTGGTTGTTCTATTGTGAAAAAACACCATCTTGTACCCATTGGAAAACCAGCACAGAATGCTGTGATTTCTAAAGCGATATGCCTCCATCTTTCTGCCGCAACTGTAAAAGAGAGCCGCCAGTCTGGAAACCGGCGGCTCTCTTTTGTCAGTCATTTTTTCTCTCTGCTTGTTCCTCCAGGGCAAGGAAATGGTCGAAGTCGCTTTCAAACATGCGATCCTGCACAATCCGGTATTTTTCAAACTCGCTCTCTGCGAAGGCTTTGGCGATCTCATGCGTCACCCGGCCGGTGTCGTGGAGGATCTCATGCTCATTGAATTCCAGGAAGCGATTCAGCCGCTGTGACCAGTCCTGCATGGTCATAGGGATATGGCGGCCTGCCTGGTATTCCGCATAGTCCAGGTACATGGTCACAATGCGTTCCAGCGCCTGCAGTTCCTCTCTGGAAAGATAGTTCTTAGCAATGGACACATCATACTTCTGTATTTTTCCGTTTGGATACTGCTCCCAGGAAGTTAAGCCCATGTGAGGTTTTTCAGCGTTGGCTCGCTCCACAATCAACTCCGCCGCAGTATGACGGTGGATCGCCCAGTGGAGTTTGTTCTGTACCTCGGAAAAAAACAGGCGTGTGGTTTTGGCTGATTTATCATAATCCAGAGCCGTGGCGTAGATGTCGGTGATCTTTTGGTAGAACTTGCGTTCAGACATCCGAATCTCCCGGATCTGCTCCAGAAGGTGGTCGAAGTATTCCTTGGTAAGTACACTACCCCCGTTTTTCAACCGGTCACTGTCCATGGCCCAGCCCTGAATGGTGTAGTCCTTAACGATGGTATTGGCCCACTTGCGGAACTGGACCGCCCGGTCATTGTTGACCTTGAATCCAACCGCAATGATCATCTGCAGATTGTAGTGCTTCACCTGGCGGCTAACCTGACGGGAGCCCTCAGTTTGAACTATCCGGAAATTCCGGATAGTTGCCTCCTCTGTCAGCTCACCATCCTCATAGATCTTCTGGATGTGCTCATTGATTGTCCGAACATCCACATCATAGAGAGCCGACATCATCTTCTGGGTCAGCCAGATATTCTCATCCTCATAGCGCATTTCCATGCTCTCTGTACTGTCACCGGTAGCGGCCACAAAGGTCAGGTATTCCGCTGCGCTGGATCGGATCGCCTGTTCTTGTTTATCGTTCCGCACTGCAACGCCTTCTTTCTTCTGTATCAATTCCATATTGGGCCAGCAGTTTCCGAGCTTCGGCTTCTCCCTCCGGTGTGATGAGGGCGGGATAGGTTCGCCCGGCAGCGTTGATCAGCCCTTCCTCTGAAAGTTTGTTCAGCAGGTCGTGATCATAGCCCTTCCAGCATCGGCGGACAAGGGGATACTTTTCCAGTTCCTTTTTCTTGACCGCCCGCATTTCCGGTGTATCCCGTTCCTCCCAGGAGGTCAGGTACATCAGCATGAGGGTCAATTCCCGAATGGTTTTCTTCTGTTTTTCCGGCATTAGCCTGTCCTCCAATCTTTTTGACTTACTACCATCATATCACAGGACGGGCTGTTCGTCTATTCCACAATCATTCCGGGATATACATCGGACCACTCCGTATGCGTCATTACTCCGCTGCTGGGAGCGCAGTGGGCGAGAACGCAGTCCGCTGTCCAGTTGACCCATTCCGAGTTCACCAGAGCCTCTTGGTATTCCTCAGTCCAGCCACGGACTGTATTATGGACTTATTACATCATCATTCCTGTACATATTTCTTCGCCTGTTTCATCTTCCGCACCCATCATTCCTATAAAAGAGGACTCCATATACTCGTCATAAGCCCGTGCGTATCTCTCGTACTTCTCACCGCCGGTTTCTTTCAGAACGGTTTCATCAAATGTCCATAAAGGGTAGGAGCAGAACCCACTTTCTTTGTAGAGCCCAGTATCTTTAGCAAATCCACGATTGAGCAGCTGCGGCGCAAAGGGACAGTTGTTTATATCGACATATGCACTGTTTTTCAAGCCAATAAATTCTTCAAAAGATTTTGTAAGAATAGCGAACTGTTCTTTCTCATCTGCTCCTTGGATAGGCATATCAAGAACAATCGCAAGGCCAGGCAGTTCTTTGCCCATAAAATCATAAACCGTGTACAATTCCACCCTCGGCTCCAATATAACGGGCGTCTCAAAATAATCTTTAATTTCAAATGTCATTTTTTCCTCCTGATAACAAAATATCACCTATGCTCTACCATATATGTAAAATCGCTTTTTCCCTTTGTGTAGCCTATCTCTTTGCTCATTTGGCGTCTTCCACTCCGTTCAGAATAAAAGACCAGGGAATGCTGGTTACCCACTCCCTGATCCATTGCGATTAAAAACCCAGTTCAGATATCTTTTCCCACTGGAGGATGTATTTCTGATCTATGATTCGATTCTCATGGTAATGGCCGAAAAACCAGTAGGCGAATTTACACCGCTGGCTGACCATTTCAAGAAAGTCCGTCAGTTCATCCGTTCCATAGGATGGATTGATCTCCTGCACCACACCGCTGGGAGCGCAGTGGGTGAGAACACAGTCTACCGTCCAGTTGACCCGTTCCAAGTTTGCCAGGGCTTCTTGGTACTCCTCCAAGCTGGGCATCTCCTCCTCCCACCAGCTCACGCCTTTGACCCGGAACATGGACCGCATCCGGCGCATCAGCCAATACTGGCGCTCGAAGTCCGGAGCGGCGGGATCAAGGATTCCATCCTGAATATCATGGGAGGCCGCACCGCCCATTGTGAACCAGGCGAGGCCGCCGAAGTCGAAGACCTGTCCCCGCATAAGGTGCAGGACATGCTCCCGCACAACATGGACCCGTCCGCCATTCCATTCTTTTTCTGGTAGAGTGTTCAGCAAGTCAAAATTCTCATGGTTCCCATCCACGAACAGGGTGGTGAAGGGCTTCTTGTTCAGCCAGTCCAACCAATATTGATCTTTCTGGCTTCCATCCCACAGTCCTCCAAAATCACCCGCGATGACCACATAGTCCCCCCGGCTCATCTCCTTCTGCTGTGGGAAGTATTTGCTCCCAAAGCGTTGGAAGTCGCCGTGAGTATCACCCGTAATATAAATTGCCATTCCATCGCACCTCGATTTACAGGGTCATTTGCTGCTGCCCTGGCAGTGGGGAGCTAATTTCTGCATCGGTTGCCGTGCGGACACCAGGACCGTTCCTGGTTTTCGTTGTCACCAGCAGGCCATCTTGAACAAGCTGCTCCATCAGTTCGCCCACGAAGCGGTTGGCAAGATTATGCTTGCCTTCTTTATCACAGAGCCTGTGTACAGAGAACTTTTGAGCGACATTTAAAGCAACCGGGCCTGTGATATACAGGTTTTTCCGTTTTGTCCGGCACCGTTCCAGAATTTCATGTGTGATCTCCTCGCGCTTGGTCTCCAACTGTGCCAGATATTCCTCATCGGTAATATCCCAATACCTCTCGTAGCAGTCGAAGCCATAGCAGCAGAACGATTTCGCATCCTTCAGTAGTTCTTGGATGGCTGGGATCTCGTCCATCTCTATAATACCACTAAAGTTCATCGGATGCAGTATAACTCCTGCCAGCCTTTCGTAACGGTATCAGATGTGCTGTCCCCACCGGGCTGTAGATCCCAGCCCGCACTCTGGAACAGGCTGCGGCTTTCTTCATGAAATTTGGCGGCGTCAGTCTCAGCCGGCCAGCCGGAATCGAACTGATAGCGGCTGCGAATCCGGAAGTAAACTTTTCGGTACTCCACTCTTGCTTCACCTCGTTTTCCTATTCCCAAGTGCTTTTTCAAACAATACCACAAGTAAGGCGGCAACATCTATTCACCAATACCAACAGAATAAATGTTCATAAATTGACCTATTCTACCGATATCCTTCCACCAGACCGACGCTGACCCCAAGCGCCCAGTCAATCTGTTTCATCTCGGAGGTGTCCAATGCTCCAACGCGCTCTCTGAGCCTGGACTTATCAATAGTGCGAAGTTGCTCCAAGAGGATAACGGAACCACAGCTCAATCCATTCGCTTGCCTATTCAAACAAACATGTGTAGGCAGCCGCGGTTTTCCCATCTTGCTGGTGATGGGGGCTGCGATCACTGTGGGGCTGTGGCGGTTGCCTACATTGTTCTGCAGAATGAGTACCGGACGGATACCACCTTGCTCAGACCCGATGACTGGCCGCAGGTCAGCATAGTAAATGTCACCACGGCTGATTTCCTGTCTGCAATATGTTTTCACAGAATACACCTCCTCAGCATATTGGGCTTAATATCACAAAAATAGGGACCGCCTCCGCATCTCCCGCATCTGGTTGGAATGGCTGCTCATACGGCATGTTCCGGTCAGTAAACGGGTTTTGGACAGAAGCGATCCCCATAGCTTCTGATATTAAGACTTCACATTTGTGTTGTCTTTCTTTGGCGCTTGTATTCGACACTACTTCCCCAAGCGCAGGAGCCTGTGCCATTGGCATCAGCTCCATAGGGCGACCATCTGAACCGCGGCTGGCTTCACCGCGTCATGGGACTCTCACCCCCGGCAGGATCTCTGTCGGCCGCCCTCATTGCTTGATCCCCATTTCGGTGGGGCTGTGACTGGACGGAAGTATCATTATCCCTGGCGGAGTCATTGCGATACAGCTTGCCACAGGCTGTTTTTTGGACGGATGGACCCGCTTAGCACCTTATTTGGCCGTCGTTGATAGAGGGGAAATCCGTCAGGCTGTCATAACCGAACAAAAATGTATAGGTGACTTCGTTTGCAGCCTGTACCAGAACCTCTACAGATGGTTTTCGCGCATCCTCCAGCGTCGCTTGCCCCTGTTCAGCAGGGGCCCCGTCAGGAAAGTATTCAGACAATCGGATATTCGGTTTTCAAGGAACAAGTGAGAAGCATTTCCTTCTCGCTTGTATAGGGGAAGGTGTCGGCATTTTAATAACCCTCCAATTTCAATTTTCTAAAAGTTTTTTCAAAGACTTGAGAATACGGACTTTCCGTTTATGCACTGCAGGCTGTGAAACGCCAATCTCTCTTGCATAGTCAAGTTCACTTTGTCCCTTAAAAAACAACCCCTGTACCAATGCCTGATCCGCAGCAGGCAACGCTGAGATCGCTTGGTACAGGGCCTCTTTCTTTATTTGTTCAAGGATGATGTGTTCCGGAGTGTTGATGGCGTCAATAAACTCCCGGAAATTTTCATAGGCGCCATCCTGACTTCCGATCATCCCACTCGTCTGGATCTCATGGTCAAAAAAGCTCTGATCATTGTCCTTGATATTCCACCGGGTTCTGCAGTAAGTGCGATAGACCTCCTCTGTCACTATGACTTCCTCATATTCCTGAGTGCAGGTGTTAAAAACAATAAGGGTAAACTTCCCGTTGGATTCCATGTGCCTTTCCTCCAAATTTCAAGATTTTGATGGCGAATCAAAATCTTGAAATCAGGGGTACTTGGCGATATAAGCCTCCCAGCCCATGCCGGCCCTCCCAGTGCCGGGCAGAAAAATAGCCGGGGACGCATTTCTGCATCCCCGGCCGATCCCCGCCGCCATATTGCGGCAGGAATACAGAGGGCCGGGACACTTTACAGCGTCCCGGCCCTTGTCAGCTGGTCCTATTCATTTTTGCGCATACCTGCCACTGTACTGAGTATAGCAGAGGCAAAGTCGGAAGGGAGTAGGGATTTCGTCGGTTTTTCATCGGGAATCAGTCGGGATAAAGTCGGGGCATCTCCAATTCTTCCTGAAGTTCCGGCACAGCATAACCAAAAAGGCAGAGGGACAATAAGAAGATCGCCTCGCGCTTTCGGTCATAGAATACGCTTCGCTCCATATTCAGCTCATCCAGCAGTTCCTTTTCTGTGCTGTTGAAACGGTGGATAAATTGTTTGGTCAGGATCTCATAGTAAAGTTCACCCCGGTCAGGGTATCGTTTCAAGCGGAGAAGGGCACGGTCGATCACATCCACCAGCATCCGGTTTTCCATCACACAGCAGACCCGTTCCTCAAACTCCTGCAGATCCATATCCGGGGCGAAACTTTGCAGATAGATAAGCCCGGTATCAGCGTCCTGAGCGCCCAGCTCCCAGGCGTACTCATGCAGTTCCTCCACCCGCTCACTGAGGACCCACACCACATCCCGGTAGATTTTCAAAATCAGCTTTACCCGGTGATAGGCCAGCTGGCTGTCAAATCCAAGGGTCGCCATCTGCCTTTTACATTTCTGCAAAGTGGAACTTTCTTTTCTCATGCCATTCTCCTCCTCCCATGTTCGCTAAACTGCGAACAAAATGCATATAACAAAGCCTGTGAACATTGGTGCGGCTGCGCCCCTCTCTCAGGAGGGGGCTTGCCGTACCAAACTTATATGAGATTGCGTGTTTCCAACCGAATACGCATGGCCTGCTTGGAGACTTGGAAGATCTGAGCCATTTCCGCAACCAACTGCTCATTGCTCCTGCCTGCACGCAAACGGTAAAAACTTCTTTTGATTTGCGGCAGGGGCATGAGGAGAGCAGTAGCCAAAGCATCCGCCTGCCATTCGACCAGACCGTGGCTTTCATCCAAAGATGTTTTTCCTTCATAGGCAGCCACATCGCCTGTGCCGGAGTACAGCTTCTGGTGCAGGACCCAGTGCCCCAATTCGTGAGCACAGGTGAACCGCAGCCTGCCGAGGAGCCTGTCCACACAAAGCCGCTCCTCCACCAGGATTGTTCCGGCCTTGACTGCAATCAAACGGTAGCGTTTTTCATCTTGGTCGTATAAAATAGCCGCTCCTTCATCAAAAATCGTTTCCCCAAGGATGCTCCCGTTTTTGCGTAGGCAATGATATTCCAGAGTTAGATCAAACTTGGTCTCTATGATAGTTTCAATGGGAACTGCCTGGGGAGGCCCGTCCAACAAAGCGGGATCATACTCTTGCAGGATCTTCCGTCCAATGGTTTCAATTGCGTCCAATCGATACTTTGGTACAGACAAGAAAATCCCCCCTTAGTTCTGGCGGTTCTGTAGCATTTCCATAAATGCCTTCCATTCCTCATCGGTAGCATCTACTTCCTTTGCCACTCTCAATGCTGCGCGGACGATGTCATGCTGGCGGATATAGTCAGGCAGATCGGCCGGAACCGTCTGCCTGGAATCTGCGGCCAGATCCAGCAGCATTTCATGCTCCTGCTTATCCAATTCCAGAAAAGAAGAGATCCGCTCTACAAATGCTCCCTCTGGCGCTGGCCGGCGACCCTGCTCAATATCACACAGGTACCCATTGGAGATACCGAGGTGTTTCGCGGTATCCCGGAGATTTAATTTGGCCTCTTTGCGCCGTGTGCTGATGAAAGCTCCAAAGGTCACTGGTCTCCCTCCTTCATAGAGTTTCGCTGGTTTGCGAACATCTTGTTTATATTATAACTGGCACATCTGTTCGACACAAGGGCAAAAAAGAAAGCAGAGGCCAGGTGTTAAAATTCCATAACACCTGGTCCCTGTTTTAGAGAAACCTGTGGGCGATCCGCTTCATTTCTTCCACACACTCATGAGGTGCTATGATCTGAATCCCGCCCATAAATTTGAATACCCATCCGTAAAAGGTGCCGCTTGGGTCGACTTCAATGTTTGCCGTAAAGTGTTCCTCGTCATATGTGCGGGTTGGTACAGCTTCTCCATAATGGTCTATGATGGTTTTCATCAGCTTGTTCTCACAGAGCAGTTCAACAGAAACTGTGCGGTCAGCAGCAAACATATCAACGATCTTGTTGGTGTAGCCCGCCACATCAAAGTCTTCATCGGGGGTAAAGCCGGAGGGAAGTATCTTGATCCCCGACAGACGGTCTACTCGAAAGTGGGCCATCCGCTGGTGTTTGTGAGAAAAGCCAATCAGGTAATAGTGGTCATTCTTCCATTCCAAAGCGTAAGGGTCCAGTTGATAGAGATAACCGCCATGTTTGAGAACTCGTTTTTTCTCGGGCGTATATTCATAATACTGGAACTGTATCTGCCGCTTTTCCAAGATTGCCGTTTGGATGGCATCAATGATGTAATAGACTTGCTCATTGTCCGGTTTCACCCGGCTGGACAGGCTGGCGAGCTGCCGAAGCTGCTCTGCCTGATGTGTGCTGGTCAGACGGCATAATTTCTGTACCAGTTCCTCGGATTTCCTGGCAGAAATGATCTTCGAGGATGCTACTGCGTCTGTCAGCATTTTCAGTTCTGGATACTCAAACAGGCGGCTTCCCATAAAATATTGGTTTTGGGTACTCTTGACCACCACAATATCAATTCCTGCATCGATCAGCGCATTGGTATCCGCGTAAACAGTCTGCCGCACTGCCTGAATTCCTTTTTCATTCAGATGGGCAATGATGTCAGATACTGTGGCGGGATGGTTTTCATCAGTCCGCTCATAGAGAAACTGGAGCAATTCCAGTATCCGCATATTTGTTGAATTCTGCATACTTCACCTCCTCGATTCTTAAAATGGTCTATTTTGTATGGTGTCCAGTCCCAAAGACCAGGAACAGGGCAACCACACAGAGAAGCAGGCCCATCCAATTCCGGTCTATGATCAGCTTGATTACCGCCGCAAGCAGCAGACCGCCCACCAGGAGCACAACGCCGTTCATTCAGCGTCCTCCCGAGGCATATTTCCCCATGTGGATGTCCAGCACTTCTCTGGGCGGCTGGATCAGCGCGTCCTCATACTGGCACTTCCACTGAATCTCCCGGCTCATCTGGCCATCCGCCACGCCGTCTATGGTTTCCCCATCCTGAATGGGGTTATCATGCTCCAATATGTACGATGCCACATTGTAGGCGTGGTTTACCACCCAGTTGGGGTCCATGTTGTGGAAGTGGTACTGGAGGTCGGGCAGGAACAGGGTGCTCATGCCCACCGTGTCGATGAGCATATCCTCGGTGCCCTCAATGTTGAAGAAGCGGACATTGACCCCGAAGCGAATGAAACGGTCCGACCCCTCAATCTGGTGAGAACGCACATCCTCCGCCAGAAACAGCTTGCCGCAGTTCTGGAAATAGAATGCCTCACAGGTGGGGTACAGCTCCGCCAGAGCCTCCAGAAAGTCGGCATCCAGGTTGGCACGCTCCAGCGCCGGAAGCGCCGCAGCCAGCATATCGGTGGCCACCACCTGATATTTGCACTCCCGGAAGATCCGCTCCCGGTCCTCCTGGCAGTCCCACATCTGGCTCATGAGGAAGGCGTCGAAGCCTTTGCCCTTGAACCTGTCGCATTTCATCACCATCAGCTGTACCGGGCATTTGCCGTCCTTGAATTCCGCGATATGCTCCTGTGCGGCAAAGCCGGCCATTTGCTTATCATAACAGAAGCACTCTGTTGATCCGATGTGTTTCTCTATCACAGCGGTCATGGTTTCTTTGTCCGGCATGTCCACCGGTTCTTTAAACAAAATCTGAATGAGATAGGGGCCTCCGGGCTGGGGACCCTTTTTATCATCCAGGTTTTGCTGGAAAAGTTGATTGCTCATTTGGTTTCCTCCTTCTTCTCCGGGAACAGCTTCCACCGGAACTCCAACTCTTTCTGGACAAACTCTTTCGGCAGGCCCCGGGGATTGGCAATGAGATACCATACCCGAAAGGTGCGTTTCTTCGGATCTGTTTCCTGCTGGTAGAGCTGATAACCCGCCTCATCCTCCTGAGTCCACTGTCCTGTCTGCCGCTTGGCCTGCACAAAGGGTTCCACCACCTGGTCCAGTTCCTCTTTGGTGAGGCTTGAGGCCCAGGCATGATCCACATCATTGGCGTGGGAGAGGTGGAACAACATCGAACCCATCCAGTTCTTTGCCTTGTGCTCCGGCGTTCCGAGCAATTCCGCCTGACGGCGGTACTCCTCCAGCTGTTCCGCTGTTCCGTACCGTTCCACCATCTGTTCCCGCACATGGATGCACCAGCTGTAATCCCCCGGCTGGATAAAGGGGGCACAGACCGGCTGGAGCGCCTCTGCTGGGTCCACCTCAAAGCGGTCGATAAAGTCGAGGTAGTGAGCTTTGATCAGGGGCAGAAAGGTGTCCAGCAACCTGGTGTTCAGCCGCAGGTCCTCTGTCAGCATCCGAAAGAATGAACCGCCTGTTGTCGGTTCTATTTTGAAAGAGTAGAGCCGATCATCTCCCTGCTTAATGATACAGCTGAAGCCCACCTCCACATTTCCATAGCCGATTTCGTAGTCTATGTAGTTGTAGCGGCTCCGGTCAAACCAGACCTGATAGGTCAGGCCGTTTTTCATTTTCTTTTTGAAGTCGCCTTTTTTCAGCCGCTTCCAGCCCTTTTCCTCCAGCCCCAGGCCGTTCCATAGGTAGTCCAGAAACTCCTGAAATATATCTGCCGGGCGTTTTTGCTCCACGGTCTCCACCTCCTGACGAATCCTCCTTAATAATCAAGCAGGATGGGCACCTGCTGTTCCTCGGCAAACCGCATGGCCCGCCAGAACATGGAGAAGGCGAACTTGGCAAGAGATTGGGTGTCATACTGGGTGTGTTCCGGGATGTCTGCCTTGCTATACTGTCCATCTGAGTCTACGGTTCCGTCTACCGGGTATCCCTCCGTGTCTGCCCAGCCAAGGATGGTATCCTCATCGGCCTGCCATGCCAGCTGGTTCAGCCTTTCCAGCTCCTTCCGCAGTCCGCCCAAGGTGGCGATAGCGACGGTGTCATCGGTGGGCAGAGGGCCTTGGAACAGAAAGCTGTCGGTGAGGGGAAGCCACCAAGTCACGCCCCGAAACAGGGACCACACCCGCTCCTCGTCCGATGCAAGGCGGGCAATCAAGGGATGCTCCCCGAAGATCCAGTCCTTCTCCACGGTGGGAGGCACCGGTTCCTCGTATGTACGACAGGCGGCCACCAGCAGCATAGCGCCGAAGGCATCCCAATCCGGCTTGTCCGTGTAATAGGGCTTCTCATTATTCTCCGGCCAGGGGGCGTAGGGGGGCTGGTCCGGCTGAGAAATGGCGGCCAGAATCTGATCCCGCCAGTTCTCCACCGCCGCCTGAACATCGGTCGGGGACAATTCCTCGTCGTCGGCGGGTTCCCCATCCGGGGTGATGCGGTTGAAGGAATATCCGTTTTCCTCCGCCCACTGCTGAACAACGGTTTTCCAGTTGTGAGAATAGTACCGGGTCAGCGTCCCGGCGTAGATGTCAAGTCCCATAGTGTTTGCCTCCTTTTCTGCTTGGTCAAAGCCGTTCCAGGGTACAGTCGTGCCCGGAATGGTCTGTATCCAAAATGATTTCCACAATGGTGTCCATCGTCTCTTTTCCGAGATTACGGACGCTTTTTTCATAGGCCAGCCACTGGATGTGGATGGGTTGTCCATACTCATGCCGCCCAAAACCGCCCCGAAGAATATCGTTGAAAGCGTTCAGGTTCCGACCGATCTTCCAATCCAAGCCACAGATGAACACCTGCTCCACCTCGTCATAAAAACCGGCCATGTTAGAAAAGCGGCGACCGTCAATGGTGAACATCTCTCTCATGTCCATATAAACGGCTCCTTTAAGTCATATTTCTCCATGATCTTATTTTCCAAGGCTTCATAGGCATCCATATCCTCTGGTTGCGCTGGAATACCCTTTTGCCAATAACCGTTCCCATAGTAGAAAAACATAGCCCAGTAATAAGGCAGGTCATGGCTGAACATCGCCACTCCCATGGCATCGGCCACTGGCTCTGCCAGCGGTGAGCGATCCACTATCTGGGAGGCTTCCTCATAGGAGATCCCCACCAGCTCCACCAGCAGGTGCTTCACCAGTTCACAGAAGCTGTGCTGGTTGAATATGACCTGACCATCCTCATCTTTGAACACGATGCCATCTCTCACCATAATATTCTGCTCCGTTTCTTACTCCTCGTCCCCGGCCTTGAAGTTGTAGATGGGGCGGATGACCTTTACCACATCCGCCGTGGGGCCGATGTTGTCCAGAATATCCTGCATCCCCTTGTAGGCCATGGGGCACTCATCCAAGGTGGCCTTGCTCACCGAGGTGGTGTAGACCTCTGCCATCTGCTTTTGAATTCAGACACCGTGAAGGACTGTTTGGCGTCCGCCCGGCTCATCAGGCGGCCGGCGCCGTGGGGAGCAGAGCAGTTCCAATCCTCGTTACCCTTGCCCACGCAGAGCAGGCTCCCGTCCCGCATATTGATGGGGATGAGCAGTCGCTCGCCCTCTTTGGCGGACACAGCTCCTTTCCGCAGGATCATGGCGTCGGTATCGATATAGTTGTGGATGGTGGTGAACTGCTCCTCCACATGGAGCTTCATGCCTTTGACGATCTCGTCCATCATGGCCTGCCGGTTGAGCATGGCGAAGTGCTGGACGATCTTCATGTCGTGGATATACTGCTCAAACAACTCTCCGGACACATAGGCCAGGGCCTTGGGGATGTTGGTTTGCTTGAGGTTTTTCAGTTTCTTCAGTTCTTTCTGGATCTCCTTCTCCCGGCCCTCCGCTTTCATTCGGGCAATCAGCGCCT
This sequence comes from Dysosmobacter welbionis, assembly GCF_005121165.3. NCBI lineage: Bacteria > Bacillati > Bacillota > Clostridia > Eubacteriales > Oscillospiraceae > Dysosmobacter > Dysosmobacter welbionis. The sequence continues at coordinate 362,946 of NZ_CP034413.3, forward strand.
CGATGGAGGCATCGTCAGTGCGGTTGAGCACCTTATAGCCCGCCTCCTGGTAATAGCTGGCCACCTCCACACCCAAGTGACGGCTGCCGGAGTGAACCACGATGTAGAGATTTCCCTCGTCGTCCTTGTCCACCTCAATGAAGTGGTTCCCACCACCCAGCGTACCGATGCTTTTTTCCGCCCGGAGGAGATCCACATGGCGGGCACAGCACAACTCACTCAGGTCGATCTCATTGAGGTAGCGGTGGGCCTTATCCCGGATGGAGAAGCCGGAGGGGATCTTTTCATAAATCAGCTTGTCCAGCTTTTGAAGCTCCAGCCGCCCCTCCCGGATGCGGGTGGTCTCCATGCCGCACCCGATGTCCACACCCACCAGATTGGGCACCACCTTGTCGGTGATGGTCATGGTGGTGCCGATAGTACAGCCCGCCCCGGCGTGAATGTCGGGCATGAGCCGGATGCGGCTACCCGCCGTAAATTCCTGATTGCACAGCTCCTGAACCTGTGCGATGGAGGCGCTGTCCACCACATCGGTGAAGATCTTGGCCTCATTGTATTTTCCTTTGATTTCGATCATAATTTCCTCGCAATATTCTATGGGGCATGGCCCCGTCAAGTCATCTCATACAGCAGGGCAGCGTCGCCCTGCACCAGTTCCAGATGGGAGCGCAGCGTTTCAAGCCCGCTTTGCACCGCCTCGGTGGGCAGATCCCAGTCCGGGGCAATTTCAGCGGCCAGCTCCGGGAGGTCCTGCTCCCGCAGAGCTGCCAGCAGTTGAGACGCCAGCTCTCCCTCCAGCAGAGCGCAGTCCAGGGTGTCCTCCGTCTGGGGAGCAGGAAAACGGACATCCAGATCCAGTTCGCTCTCACACCAGTCCCAGATGGCCATATAGACCGCGCCGGAGCAGTCGCCGTTTGACAGTTCCTGCCGCCGGCCGTCTTTGAGAAGGTAAAAGGATGCGATCTGTGACATAGTTGTTCCTCCTGAATGTTATTCTTTTTCCATCAGCCCTTCTGCCTGCATCCGGATCACATAGAAGGCCCGCACCCAGTCCAGTTCCTGCTCCATGGATTTCTCCAAAGCCAGCAGGTGGCGCTTTCCCAGCCTGCGGTCCAGGAGGGCAAAGATGCGGACAAGAGGATTCTGGCTGACAAGGCTTTTCTCAATGCTCTGGTTGTCAAAGATCCCAAACGCCTCATAGAACACCTTTTGGTCAAAGGTGCCCTGCTCCAGCGCAAAGGCATGAGCCTGGTCGATGGCTTCTTTCGCGGAGTCGCAATCTTTCAGCGTTGTGGACCGCAGGTGATGAAATTTCGTCCACACATTCTCAAAATAGATGTAGTAGTTGCTCCGCAGTACTTCCACACCGTCCATACGAATGGCTGCCCGGCCCTCATGGTCGGCGCTTTTGCTGTAACTGGTGGCAAAATACTGAATGTGACCCCGGAGCGCCGGGCACAGGTAATCATTCTCCAATTTGTTCCGGATTCCACTCCAAGTGGATACGCTTGCCATGTTACCACCTCTCAGTCACGATAGATACCCACGACCAGGATATAGTCATCATCTCCATGAAAATCCTGACACTTGTTATAGAAGTCTCTCAAAGTTCTAAATTCGGCCAACGCTGCATCCCGATTTTCCACTCCGTTCTGTTGGAGATACTTGTCCAGGAAAGCATCTTCATCCACCTCATTGAGGGCAGAAACGATGTCATCCAGATCCTCCAAGAGAGTGTAGGCCACCTGACCATCATCAACGAAATCAACACCTACGATTGCTTGGCTGAGCGGTTCATGAGAGATCGGTTCTGTCCCAGGGCATCCCACCAGCGCCATGTGGAGCTCATTCCACAGGCGGATTTTTTCGGTGTAGAGAAATTCATGCTGATTTGCCGCTGTTTTCAAAGCATCAACCGTATTCTCGCCACTGAAAACAGCATTCATGAGTTCATCTTCAGCAGGGGCGCTTCCATAAAAATAGTGGGCAATGTTTTCAGTGTTCATTGAGATACCTCGCCAGTTTCTTCTCCAGCAGTTCTGCCATATCATTGCAGAGGCGCTTTACCTTGTCCTGCTCATGGGCGTAGTACCAGATGGTTTCCTCTCCGGGGCGGAGCAGGAGCTGGTCGCCGTCCGCTTCTTTCCAGAACTCGCCCAGCACACAATACCGCTCGCCATGAATGGTCAGATTAAATGTTCCAGAGAGTTCAACGATTACGCCTGTGGATACATTGATGCCTGCGGTCAGCAGGAAAAACTCCCGCACCTGGGACGGGAGCGTGAAGTCCAGCACGCTTTCTTGATTCCCGATCTGCTCCTCCGTGGCGGCGGGTTTGATCTCGTCAGAGGGGTCCAGCACCTTTGCCAACGCCTTGGAGAACTTGGGGTATCGGCCAAATAACTCCGGGTTATTGGCCTTGAATTCCTTTTGCTTTTCCCTCTGCACCCGCTCCTGCTCCTTACAGAAAGCGTCCAGCTCCGCCAGATACCGCTCCTGGTAGAGATTGCTGGCTTCAAATGCTGTGCCGCTCTTTTCCAGAATGGCGATGGCTCTCTTTTGGCTGCCAAACACCGGGACCCACTGAAAACCGTGTCGGCAGGGCTTCAGTTTCAGAAATTCACCCCGACTCAGCAGGGCTTCCAACTCCGTCTCATGTTCGTCCCACCAGTTCCGCCAACTTTCTGGTGTTTCCCGCCCCTCGACCAAGTCCAGGAGTTTTTCTGTCAATGATTCTTTGTCCATAGGTGTCCACGCTCTTTCTCCGCCATCACTTCCACATTACTCGGTAGCACAAAGCTCATTCATTTTTGGAATCAGTATTTTATCCATCCACTGGCAAACAATCTCAAAGGTATTGTTAATCTTTTCTTCATTTCCTATATCAAGATATATTTCATTGTCTCTCAAACTGTAAAACAGTGGTTGTGTGTTGATGTCTGGTTTGGCATAACCATAAGGGTCGTATGGACGGGTGTTGATTATATAGCAAACCTCTATGCTTATGCTATCCTTTGTGTTCCCGCCGAATGAGGAAAACGCAATCATATAGGTGAAATTTTTACTGTGCCTCGTAAGTGTTTTGTCGGATTTTTTATACTTGAAGCCTAAATGCCCGTACTTCCCTTGCAACTTGGTTCCAAGCATTTGCATTGCTTCGTTAAAGTTCATTGTGCCCCCTCCATTTTCTCATCGTAAAAATAAATATAGTTCATTTCTCCGTTTCAGAGGGCGCAGGAATAGATGCTCATGGCCCCGTAATCGGTGTGCAGGACCAGCCCGCTTTGGGTAAAGGCAAAATTCACCTGCCGCACCACAAAGGGGTCGTCAATAGAGGCCAGCAGTTGGCCGCTGCCGGTATCCCACAGCTCTATGGGGGAGCTGCCACGATCCTGCTGAACGGCCATCAGACTGCCCCTTGTCCGCACCATACAGGTGTCTGAAAAATTTAGCCCCTGCCGGACCGAAAACGGGAAAGGATTGGCAATCTCCTCTCCGGTCTGGGTCAGATAGAACCTGCCGCCCACCGAGAAGCACTGGTCATCCGGAGAGAAGAAGGGATGCCAGCCCGCATTGGGGATCACAACTTTTTGGGCGGACTTCAGATCGACCAGCACATACTCACCCTCGGTGACACGGTAGACCGCTTTGCTCTGCCGGGGAGAGAGCATCCCGAAGCAGTAATAGGCAAAATTCGGATCTTTTGACTTCTTACATTTTACCGTTTCCCGCCACACTTTCGTGTTGCTGCCAAAGGCAAAGACGACGATCTCCTCGCCCGTGTACCACAGGGCCAGGTCGCCACTGACATCCAGCATGGTCTTCATGCTGTTTTTCTTGTTGGCAAAGGGCGTGACCTCATGGGTGCGGAGCGAGAACTGCTGGAGAAGATAGCTGTTGTTCAGAAGAAGGGTGTCATTGGAGCAGAGGACCTGCTCATAGGTCATCCGCTTGGCACCCAGAGAGACCGTTTCAAGGCTCTCCCCGCTGCCATCGAAGTGATAGAGGGTCTCGTCCTCAAAATCTCCGACCACCCTCGTCAGGAAGAAGTCATCCCTTGCGGGAGAGGCGGCCAGGGGCATGAAGCCGTTACTGTCCTTACCGACAAACCGATGGCACCGCGCCTGCCCAACAGCGGCATCCCGATTCTGATAGACAAATCCTTTCCGCATCTGGCCCATCATGGCGCTGGCAGCCTTGCTCCTGACCTGGAAAGCGGAGTCGCACAGGATCTCCTTGACCTTCCCGCCATTCAAGCAGGTTCGGATGGTATGGCCGTCAATTTCAATCCGCCACTGCTTATTTGTAGTGGGGTTGAGGAAGGTTTTTTCAATCATGGCTTTGACTCCTCCCTTTGAATCAGGATGGTTTTTCCCTCGGCGTTGATGTCATAAAGGTCATCCAAATGGATATGGAAGCCATCCACACGAGCGGTTTCCGCCATCCCCAGAGCGGCTTTCGCCAACAGGAGCAGCCCCGCCCGGTTTCCCGTTAACTCCAATTCATTTCCATCGGCATGGGTGGTAAAGGAGAGGTAGGCTTCCGGTTCCACTGGGAGGATAGGCAGTAGTTCGTCATTCAGTTGAATGGTCAGTGTTCTGGTTTTCATCACTTACCGAAATACCTCCCATCAATCCCACCAGAAATACCAGACGGTGGACTGCCACAGGACATCTGCCAAGGAGCCAATGCTTCCATCCTCATTCTGATCCAGATCTGGGCAGAAGCCATATTGCTCCACAGCCACCTCCATAGCTCTTTCCTTGGAGATCGGAGTTGGAAGTTCAAACTCCAATTCATCGTGGCTCATGGCGGCAGGGATGGCACCATGCTGCTGGAACCAGTATTTGGCCGCAGCCATCAGCTCCGGTGTGTCGGGGCAGTCATTCCAGTTTCCGAAGGGCAGGTAGGCGAAGATCTCCCAAGGATTCTTCACCGGGATCTTGGCCAGAATGAGCGGATAGGTCATCTCAGTATCATCATCCCAGTAGCTGGAGAAGCGGTCATTAGGTTCTCCGCCCTCCATCTCGCCCAAGACTTCCTCATCCCAGTCCATATCGTCATCTTCGGCTTCTTCCTTGCGCTGGCCGGTCAATTCCTCCAAAACCGTCTTTCCGTCCTTGACGGGGGTAGAGAGCATCTTCTTCCGGTACTCCGTTACAGCTTTGAGGTCAAATTCGTAAATGTCTACATCATTCTTCGGGTCGGCGTTCATTACCAGACATTCCAACAGCGTTTCATCATCCGCCTGGATAAGCACGGGAACAAAGCCCTCCCGTACCCCCAGCCGCTGGGCGTAGCTGTATGCCGACATGATGGGGTCATCATCTGCCATGGATGGGAAATAGGTACACTCGCAGTCCAAATACTCCATGATGGCCTGAGCCACCTCGGAAGGCTCCAGTGTGTCCTCGTCGAAGTCCTGTCCCTGCCAGTTAGCAAAGCGTTCTTCGATCACCTCTGCCATAGCCTGATAGTAGTCCTCGTCAAAGGGGATGAACAGGTAGGCTTCATCTTGGAACTCATCGGAGTGATACCGCTCTGGGCCGAAGAAGCAGAGGGCGTTGTCGTCAACATCGGCAGGATAGTAGGGACTGTCGCCCTCTCCATAGTAATAGCCCGCAAAGGCACGGCCTTGATGATTGAACAGCACAGAGAACAGACAGCCGTCCAGCTCATCCCGGATAAACTCCCGCAGATCCACGCTGGCAGAATCAGCCTTGACCTTTTCTACGACCTCTCCGTACTCCGCAAGGAATTCTTCACCCATCAGGTCGTGCTCCATGCACCAGCGCAGGTAGATGGCCATGTGGTTATAAGCATTGATGGGGTCAATAGGCAGTTCCTTTTCCTCGATGCTCTCGATGTGATAGGAAGCATCGTCCATCTCACCGTCAAAATCATCATTGGAAAGGGTGCCACGAGTGATAGCATCCTGGCGGGTGGGGTTTACTACAAAACTGATCCCCCTCATTTTGTTCAGCAGAGCGTCTGTATCATGTTCCAGTTTATAGTCCAACTCGTCCTCATAAAGCGGAATGACCTGATAGAAGTTGACCTCCTCGCCGCCCGGCAGGGTGCAGACCTCGCTGCCATCCTCCGTATCCTGGGGACCGATCAGGGTAGCAGTACACAGTTTGGTGTTGTCTGCAAATGGTTCCCGGTTCTCCACTGTATGACCATGTCCCAACCAACTGTCACAGTTGATGGGCAGACGGGCCAAGGATTTCAGCAGGCGGATGGGCCAGTACCACTTTTCGTCTTTCATGGACTCCTGATCCAGCTTCCAGTCCGCAGGCAGCGCGATAGCCAGCTCCGCCCGCTCCAGCTTATATTCCACCAGCTCCTCCGGCACATTCATCCGGTGAGCGCCCATACCCATGGTGACCAGGGTGCAATAGTCCCGCTCCTCAGTGGGCGGCACCATGCAGATGTCCACATGGATGTCTGGAGAAACCAGCTCGTGGAACACATTCTCGACCTTGCCGAAATACTGCTGGATGTGTCCCTCGACGGCCTCCATCTCCTCCTCGGTGTAGACCTCGGGAACACCGGCTTCTTCATCCTCGGGCATTTCGCCGTCCGGGTCATCGCCGTCATCGTCAGGGTCACCGTCCGATGACTCCCAGGAGATTTTCAGCGTCATCTGCTCCTCCGGCAGACCGACGCCAGGGCTGCGGGTGATGGTGTGCTTATCATCTGCCGCAAAACCGATAGTTTCTCCATCGTGGAGTTCCACATCGTTCTCCAGCACATAGGACACAAGGCTGGCCAAAAAGTCCCGCAGGTCGCTCGGCTTGGCATCGGTGCCCAGCACCTCCATCTCGTCTTTGCCAAACACATCCATGCCGTAGGTGTAGCCATTCATGCCATTCTCGTTTCTCCACAGACCGAACCAGATCCAGTTGAAGATGGGTAGTTCGCCGTCCTGCATCATGTCGGCAAAGCCCTCATAGAACCGGGGTTCAAACACCACGCCGCTGGTGTAGATGCCGGTGGCATATTCCTGACGGCAGCAGGCGGCGACCACCTTGGTGTAGAGCTTGCCCTTTTCCAGCAGGTTTTCCTCCTTGCCCAGCACCGCCACCATGATGTGGGCACAGTGCTCCTTGGCAACCTTGACGGCGTCCTCCCACATATAGTTGTTCTCGGCATTCAGTTCCGCTTCGCCGTTGGGGATGGGATAGGTCGCCAGGCTGACGGCGGCGACCATGTCGCCCACTTCGAACACCAGCGCGTCATCGTCCTTCTCCTCGCTGGCATCGTATTCATCCACGGCGATATCCCACTTTTCCTTCATGTCCCGGATGAACTGCTCTTTATCCCATTCTCCCTTGGACAGGAGGACAAATCCGGTGAAAACGCCTGTGTGGTCACTCTCATCCTCGGCCTCTGCCTCGGCCCGCTTTGCGATCTCTTTCTGGCACTCTTGAATCACCGCCGGGGCATCCTTGTCTTCGGGGTCCAGTTCTGCCCACCGCTGGGCGTAGGGGATAGCCTGTTCCTCCTGCCCATAGAGATACTGATAGCCGTAGGCCATCCGCATATTCCACTCCGCCTTGTCCTGGCCTTCCTCCCGGACGGACTCCAGTACCTCAATGGCGCGGCGCAGGGCCTTGTCTCCCTTATAGTTAGGAGTACCCTCGTCGTGGTCCCCGATGATGGCGTAATTCTCCAGCGCCCGCGCCATGGCGTAGGCAATGCGATAGTTCCGCCAGTCCTCCGGGATGGCGTTGAGGGCCTGGATGCAGCGGGTGTACTCGTCCTCGTCGTTCCACTGCTCCAGCTGCTGGAAGTATTCTTCTTCGTTCTGCGGGGTGTAAGGGATATAATCCATGCCCGCCAGCGTCTCGTCCAGCTCGGGGGCCTGATCCTCATCGTCCGGTTCCTCCTCGGACGGTGTTTTTAGGTTCACTGTGCCCGCCTCCCGGCGGAAGGTGTGGAAACTGGCCCAGGGGATATCGCTGTCCTCAAAGAAATTTTTGGCCATCTGGAGCGCCGTCTGGATGTCCCAGGCGATGAAATCCACATAGCCGCAGTAGAGGCCGGTGGCTCCTCCAGTGAGAGTGAGTACCTCCGGACCGTCGCCGGTGGTGAACAATTCCTCCAGCTTATCCCGGAAGTCGAAGATCTTCTGGGTTCCTTCTTTCTCCCGCAGGGTATCCAGAGGGTAGCAGAAGAAGCCCGCCACCGCGCCGTCAGCATGGAGATCGTCCATGAAGTCATTGTCGGCATTCAGGTAGCCGTTGATGAGCGGCACACAGCAGGTGGAACCGGCCATTACATCCAGCCGCCAGTCAGCGTCGGGGTCTTCATTGGGTTTCATTTCGTAGCCAAGATAGCTCTCCAGATAGGCTTCTGGATCGGTAGAGAGTTCCAGACCCCGCTCCTTCAGAGCGTCGGGAAGCTGGGACATAAGAATGGACGGCTCCGCCCTGGGTTCCTCCAGCACATCAAAGCTGTCTATGTATCTCATGTGGGGAATCTCGCCCAGCACTTGGTCGGTGAGGGTGGTGAGCATCCACCAGACCCGGCCTTCCGCCTCCCGGAGCATGGGCAGCAGCTTTTCACAGTAGGCGGAGAGGGCGAAGCTGTTTTCGCCCTGCTCCTCCAGCCAGATCTGCACATCATCCCCGGAGATGTCCCATCCATCCTCGGTACGCAGACCGATGTTCTGGAGGGGCTGACGGCCCACAAGGATGTTCCAGTGCTCCAGCACCTCCTTGGGGGCGTGTTTCTGGAAGTAGACCAGCTCAAACAGCTTGACCTTATCACCCTCCGGGGTGAGGATCAGCTCGTACTTCTCGCCGTTGAAGCCCATCTCGAAGGAGATTTCATCAAAGGCCAGATTCAGGGTTTCCTCCATTTGGGCCACGAGTTCTGCACCGCGGGTGTGATCCTTGTCGTCATCCATCATCTGGCGCAATTCTGCTTCCATCTCGGCAAAGGTTTCCCACCAGTTCTCTGTCCGATCCCGGAAGCACTCCCAGAACTGCGGCAGAGAAATACCCTGCTTGCACCGGTCGATAAACTCTTTGGTGTCATCGTCACCAGGGCGGACTTCCAATGCCTTTTCAAAATATCGCAGAGCCCGGCCCTCCTGATCCAGATAAAAGTAGGAGTAACCCATGCGGAAGTTCCAGTAATAATCGTCCTCGAAGTATTCCTCATGGGGCTTTAGCAGAGCGAGGGCCTTTTTGAGCATTTCTTTGCAAGTTGGCTTATGTGGGTCTGCCAGATTGTTATAGGCACGGGCTAACTCACTGTCCATCTCAGGGGTACGCTCCTCGGCGGGGATGGCCTCCAGCGCATCAATAATTTTATGTTGTTTGCTCTCCTCATGCCACTTCTGGCACTGCTTCAAAATGTCCATATCAGGGTCCTCCTCGTCCTCATCCGGTTTCCAGTCTTTGATCTGCTGGAACACACCGTTCTCATCCCGCTCAAAGGCGCAGGGGGCGGGGGTGTTCAGCAGAGAAATGATGTCGGGATCGTCGTTGCAAATTGTGTTCAGCTTGTAAATCCCGGCATTGTTGGGGTCGTCCATGTACGCCTCGCTCTCGTCACCGGCGGTAAAGCGCCAGCCGCTGTCCCAGCCGCCGTCCGGATTCTCCCGGTAGCAGTAGCCAACCTTGTAGCCCTCCATCGTAATGCGGTTGGTGGCGATACAGCCATCGGCGCCCTCCCAGTCGGGGAGCAGATTCTTCATGTCCTCTGCCTTTACATAGTAGTCCCGGTTGCGGCCAGCGGCCTCGTACAGCTCCTTCCGCAGCGCCTCCACATCCCGAGCCATCTCCTGGATCTCCTCGTTATCCATCATCTCGCTGAGGTCGTATTCCAGCGGGGCATGGACAAAGTCCGCCAGGGCCTTGTTCATGGCGTCATGCTCCTCTGGCGTAGCAGTGATGCGGATACGGCGGGCGGGGGTGTTGTACTCGTCCAGATCCTGAAGGTTTACACTGCCACTGACGCTGCACTCCAGCAGGATGGCGGCCAGGTCGGTGACCACATCAATGGCGAAGTGAAAGTCCATCTCCACACCATCGGAATGTGTAAACTCCAGGTACTCCACGGTTTGGCGAAAGTCCCAGTTCTGCTTGTCCAGACCGATCTTGGAGAAAATCTCGCTGAGGGGGATCTCCTCCTTTTTCTGATCCTCTAAAAATGCCACAAGGTTCAGACTGTCATCGGAACCGCCAATAAAGTTGCCCCAGTATTTTTTGATATACATTTGTCGTGCCTCCTGTTCTGAATCCAGTCGATCAATGAGCTGATTCAAGTGTTCCAACCACGCAGGAGCGATCTCACCGCTATCCTCGTTCTTCCAAAGATCCATAATCTCACGGATGCCGTCCTCGTCCGGCACCTCGTTTTTGATGTCGGTGAGCTGCCGCAGCAGGAAAGCAAGTGCTTCTTTGGATGCTGTGAAACCGGTGACTTTATCCCATATAGCTTCTTCATGATCGTAGTCCAGCTTGCCGTTATCCTTCCATTGGAAATACAGCTCCGCCAGAGCCATCGCAGTATTGTCAAAGAGAAAGTCGATTTGTGAGAAGTCAGATCCCAGCATGACTTCCTCTTTCATCAGTTCAATCATCTCGCCCAGATCCATTACCGGATGCTCCGGTACATATTCATTTTTGAGGATGTCCAGTACATCCAGCCCTTCGTCACGCTCTAATGCTTTTATACCCCATGCTCCCATGTCGGCACCTCTCTTTCTTTATTTCGTATCAAGCTTCTATTGTCAATCATGGTTCTCCACCCGGATAATGGGCCGGTAGAAGTCATAATCTCCGTTTAGTTCCTTGTCCTCCTGCACTTCCGGCTTACAGTGGGGCGAACAGGGTAGGAAACCGAGAAATGGGCCCAGCCCGCCGCAGATATTGCACCCGCCGTCACCGCCGCAGGTGGTAAGTCTATCAGCCTGCACCACTTCCCGCATATAGGGATCGTAGGCGATGGACAGGCCGAAGAAGTTGGGTTCCTCCATATCATAGGGCCGGTTCTCATCCTCATCCATGTCCTCAAACCAGCGTAGACGCATGGAGTAGTCTAACCCATCTCCCCATGGGAACAGGGTCCGACATCCGCCGCCGCACAGGTAGGCCCACTCGTCCGCTGTGGGCAGCGAAAGCCCCTGCTTTTCCAGCCCGGCAAGAAGCGCATCGTAGTCTGTGCAGTGATAGATCCAGGTATGAAATCCATCTTCTGTCCGTTCTATGCGGGCCGACTGATGCAAGGTAAGACTGCTGCTGTCACTCCAAGCAAAATCACGGAATTCCTTCAGCCAGTCAGGGTGGGCAGTCAGCCTGGGATCGTCCATCTTGACCGGCTCCCAGCACAGTTCCTCCAGCTCCCGGCCCACCAGCATGGGGCCAATGACCGCCTGCCGAACGGGAGCCATGCTTTCCCGGATCATCTCTTCCGGGTTCTGCGGTTCCATCTCCCACTCCTGGAACAGATAGTCCAATTCCTCCCGGCTCTCCTGATTCAGTCCCTCGGCAAACTGCTCCCAGCCCAGGGTGACGGTATCGCCGGGGACAAAGACGAACTCCCGACCATCTTTCTTGAAGATGCCGGTGGTGCAGCTCTGGCCCCAGTGGTCAAAGGTATGTAGACCGAGAAAGGTCATAGTATAACGAGCAGCCAGGCTTTCCATCAGCGCCTGCTTCTCGGTGGTATCCATTTGATTGAATTGGGGACGGGACAGTTTTTCGTTCATGGAAAGTCCTCCTTCGATTCGTTTTGCGTGTTCCAGCAGATAGCTCTGACCATCCTGCTTGGCCCATTCCAAGTATTGTGGAAGCTGGTCGGAATGGATGGCATCCAGTGAAATCAGAACGGCGATCCGCTGGTATTCCTGAAGTTCAGGAGAGTAACAGTTGCGCTCCCAAAACAGCGGAGCGAACTGTTCCACACAGTCAGGACGCAGAGCAGGCATCGCCAAAAGCGCCCGCCGGCTCACATATTCATTGGGGTCCTTTGCGAAATCCAGAATTATATCCCTGACTTTCTGACTACATGAGCATTCCGGCAGATAGGCGGCAAACTGCCACTTGGCCTCATTCTCATTGGAAGCTGCGGCCCTGCGGCAGAGGCACTCAAACCATTGTGGATGGGAAGTGGTCTCCTGTATAAATCCCTCCGCTTCGTTGGCCCTGGCAATTAAATAGACCATCTCATCCAGTAGGACGCTGTCTGCCGTTTCTGCATCCATTTGGGTCAACATATGGCAAAAGGCACTGTAAGTATCATTCCACGCAGGGTAATCGACCTCCCATGCACCGCCGATCTCCTCGGTGGTTTTTCCGGGATAAGTGATTTCCTGCCACTGATGAAATTTTCCTACCTGCTCCAGCAGGCACTCCCTGATGTCCTTTGCCATACGCTTACCTCACAATTCTTTGCACAGGTTTCCCAGTTCCAATGCCTGTTCCACAAGGCCCAGGAGCAGGCTGGAAAAATTCTCGGCAATCTCCTCCAGATCGGCATAGTCACAGTTATAGCCCCGGACTCTGCCGCTCTCTAAGTCGATAAATACGATACTTCCGTCACCCAATCCTCCGATTGGAAAGGTGGGGCCGTGGTCATATTCGCTCATGTAATCCTCATAAGCCTCTTGAAAAATCGGGTAGGCTTCTTCCAACTCTTTCAGTGTGAAGATCCACGGCTCCGCCAAATAGCAGCCGCCGAAGTTCAAAAGTAGCCAGCGGTACTCTGCGGGGATGGGAGTATACCTGCTTTCAAATCGTTTCACAGCATCCTCTGGTTCCGGGAAGATACCCTTTGTGAAGGGGCTTACTTTATAAGCAGTTTGAATTTTACTGCGGTATTTTTCCAAATTCATGTCATGCATTGTGTTTCCCTCACAGAGCATCCAGATTTTCCTGTAGATCGCCCTGCATCAAGTGTTGGGCAATGGCCCGGTTCAATTCCTTATGGGGGTGATAAGCGGCCTGCTCTACATCGTGCAGGCACTCCTCCATCAGTGCCTCCGGAGAAATGCCTTCCTGTTTTCCATAAAGGTGACCGAAGGCATAGCACACTGATTTGAGAAAGCCGAAAATATAGTCGTGATTTCCACGCATACTGGGTAGGTCATTGAACGAGCCCATACCTCCGTATGCCCGAAGGTGGTGGGAAACCTCCCGCCGCTGGGTCCAGTCCTCAATATCCCGCTCCAGCCAGCCGATCCAGTTTTTGAATTCCGGGTGGTCTGTCTGTAAAATCGACCGCAGACAGATCAGAGCCTCCGTATAAATATCGGTCTGTTTCATAGGCCATCGCCCCCCAAAATACCTCCATAGAGAACACCGTTTTTCCCGAGGAACAGCATCTGGCTGCGAAGTAGGCTGCACTGCTCCACAGCGACCTTGTTTCCGTCACAGGTGGGAATAGCCTCCTGTTTTTGCCCAAGACGATCACCATGAGCAGTAAGGAAGTAGAATTTGTCCCGTTGCTGGTATCCGCCTTGAAACAGGAAGGTATTGCCGGACGGGGCAACAGAAAAAGCTCCGCTTCCTTCGATTGGCAGTTCAAACACAAAGTCCTCTTTGAAGTTCGTCCGCACCAGCCGGAATTCATCGTAATAATAAAACCACAGGTTTTCTTCTTCGTCCAGGCTGATGGCGTAGCAGTCATAGATGGAATACTTCTCATTCTTCCAGAGAGGAGTTCCATCCGATGTCCATGCAATCAGGCCGCAATCACCCAGAGGTTCATCCCAACCGTAATTACCAAATACACCTTCATCAAAGTAGCTGGTAATGATGGTGCCATCTTTTTTTACCACGCAGTCTTGAATGCCATCCCCCAGGCAGAAACGGGACAGCACAGCTCCGTCCCGGCTGACGATCCAGGCGTTCTGGTCGGGGCCGTTTTCCCGATAGGCGCATCTTGCTCCCAGCAGGAGGAAGTGTTCACCTGCAGGCCGCAAATAATGGAACTGGAACTTCAAGAGACCAAGAGGAAACAGCGTCGTTTCCAGCACCCGCTGTTCCGCCCAATCCAACTGGATTTCCACCGCGGTATAGGTGGAAGGAATGCTGAGCCAGTCCTTACCCTGTGTTTCGGAGGGCTGTTCCATGAGAAGATAGACTTTTCCATCCCTTGCCGTGAAAAAGTCTGTTACTTCTGTGCCCTCCAGATGGTTTTCCCGGCGCAGCTGGTCCAGGTCAATGATGGAGAACAACGGCAGATTTTTTGCTTTTAAGGATTTGTTCATTGGGACTCCTCCTGGTTACTTTAACGCTCCATCATAGGTGTGAGTTTCCCAGATGGACTCAAATTCTGCTTTCTCTATTACACAGGCGTGGAACTCCTCACCCCAGACATGGGCGTTCAACTCATCCACGGTGGGGATCGGTGTAATCTCGATGGCGCCGTCGTAAAGGTCAGGGATGTTGCGGGTGCGGCCATCTGCAAAGATGTCGATGGAGCGGAGGACCAGCCACTCATTTTCGGTATCCACTTCATAGAGGATGACCGCTGGCTCTCCATCCGGTGCGCCCTCCCAAAAGAGTTTGATGTACTCGATCATTCCATTTCCCTCATTTGAACCAATGCCACCCCGTCATGGTGCCGGTTACCTCATCTATCTGTACCGCAATATCATAATTGCCGCGACAGCCCAGCAAAGCTGTAGGATGGTCGTTTTCCAGAATCAAATCATAAAACTCAACCGCTATGTCTTGGAATTCCTTCGGAATCTCCAGTGCAGAGAAGAAATCCACTGATTGAGCATTTTGGAAAAATTCAATGGCCGTTTTACTGCATTTTACTATAATCCCTGTTTGAGTGGTCAACTCTTTCATGCTTTCGCAGCCTCGCTCATGTTCAGATACATCCCCATCGTTTTTTCATTGTCACAGGCCGCCCGGATCATTTTGGACAGTAGCATCAAATCGTCGATGTATTGGGAGTACACGCAGAACACATCCTCGTCGGAATCAAAGTGAAACAGATCCACGCCGCTGTTATTTTCCTCGAACTCCTGGATCACGCCCCGGACAAGCCGCTCCCAATCCGCGCTGCTGCCTGTCAGTCCCAGCCGTCGGAATTTCTCTGTCCGGAATCCGTCGCTGATCTTTAGCAGAAGGGAGATCGCATAGGGGTGGTGGGGAATGAGAAAGAATGGCGCGATCTGCTCTGGTTTTACCCAGATTTTGAAGGGCGGGCGCGGATCAGGTATCCAGGGCAAGATTTCCCATTCGTCATCCCGACGATTTCCGTATTGGCAAAAGTCTTTCATGGCTTTGCCTCCTGTTTGAGTCTCTTTCTGCATTTCTCAATGTGGGCCTGTTTGGTGGCTATGATCTCCAGCACCTTCTCTGGCTTTATCCGCAGCAGAAGCGCAATCTTCTCAACAGGCATCCCGTCCGCTGCCAGCATACAGAGAATTTCCTTCTGTGCGGAGGCTTTTCCAGCAGCAAAACCAGTATCATAGTCGTGAGACAGCAGGGCAAAGAATTGCTCCGGTGTCAGAGTGGAAATCAGTTCCTGCTCCCCGTGATAGATCCTGCTGCGGAGCATTTCCAGTTCATAAAGTTTCATTTCTGCCATGCTGTACTCCAATCGTCAAATCGGTCTATGTAATCCTCCCCATAGCCCATGCGCCAGCCAATGGAGTATCGCTCGATCTCCCGGTGGGCCAGCCAAGGGGCGGCATGATTTTCTTATCTTGTAGTGCCATATTGTTTTCCTCATTTTTCTTTCAGGCTTCGCATCCGTTTCATGATCTGCTCCTGTTTTTTCGCGGTTTTACGCTACCTGCTCAAAAATCCCGCAGCTGTTCAAACTGCTCCAGCAGGGCATCTTTCTGGAGTGCATCGCCTGGCAGGGCATCCAGGATCCCCCGCAGAGCCATGTAAATTTCATCCCGTTCCTCGGTTTCGATAAAGCCCATCTTGTTGAAGGTCTGAGTGTAGGCTGCCACCGCCTCAAGTGCCTGGGCTTGGGCGTCCTCGCCCGGCTCAGCGGCCAGCTTCATCAGCTGGGAACGGGTCTTGCGGTATTGATTGGCTGCCTTTTTCGCAGCGGCGGCAGGGATATGCTCCGCACCGTCCCAGCCCCGGAAGGGATTGTCCAGGTTTTGCGCCAGCCACTCCGGTTTCCGGGCCTTAGTGATCCGCAGATCCATTCCCGGCTTGCTTTTCCAGAGCTGCTTTGCCGCTTTTGCCGCCGTCTCCGGCAGGCTGGTCATCCAGAACCAGCGAAGCTCCGGCACCTGCTCCGGGGTGGGGATGTCAGCTGCGCCGAAGCCGAACAGGTCGAAGGTGGAGAGGTTCGTCAGTTCCCGGAACCCTCCCACGGCGGAGAAGTTCCCCAGGTTTCCCGGCGCGCCCCAGAGCCGCAGTTCCTTCAGGTGGGGATGGACAGCAGCCAGCCCGGTCAGATCAAAGTCCTTCAGCTCGATGCCATGCAGCCCCCGTAAGTTCGGCAGTTCCGTGTGCGGGCAGTATTCCCCGATAAATTGGAGGGTCAAGCCGCTGCCATCTTCGGGGCATGGATGGTACAGGCGTCCGGCCCCTTGTTCTGAAACAGGAGCAGCTCCGTTCCCTCACACAGCCACAGCTCCTCCAGCCCGGTCATGTCCAGCATCAGCTTTCTGATGCTGGTGCCTCGCAGATCAAGTGTCCTCTGACCGTGGTTCAGCAGGGTCAGCTCACTGATAAAGGGATTCCCCCTCAGAAACTCCAGCAGATCCGGGTGCCACCGCTGGCAGATGAGTTCGGAGAGGCAAGGCAGCGCCTTTAGTTCCAGCGCCGAATTGAATGGCGCGTACTGATCCATCACCCGATGACTGCTGACCTTCACCGGGATACCGCCGATCTCCGTTTGCTCATCGCTCTCCATGGCCTCCTTGAAGGCCCGCCGCCGCTCCTCCGGGATGGCCTGCCACCGGATCTGGAGATACACATCATGGCCGTCACTCCAGCCTCCGTAGGAGCAGCAGGGCTGGTCGGTGAAGGGCGGCAGAGTCCCCACCAGCGTGTACTGGGGCGGGACCTCCACCGGCACCCGCAGCAGATGAAGGTCACGGGACCAGTACATGAAGTCCTTGTAGAGCGGGCGGAGCTGGGGCAGTTCCTCCGCCGTCAGAGGGGCGTCACCCACCCAGTCCAGGGAGAGGACCACCGCCCAGGGCTGCTTGCTCACCGAGTCCGGCGGCGCAATATAGGCCACCTGGCAGGCGGTGTAGCGTTTCAGATATTGGTTGTAGACTGTATAGACCTCTCCGGCGGTGGCTTTCATGGCACCACGCTCCTCTCATCAGTTCTTTTCCAGATAGAATCCCCATATGCAGTTGGAGAATTCTCCAGCGGCAAAGCGGTGGATCTGCCCGTCAATCTCCACCTGCCAGACCTCGAAGGTATGGTCTTGGTGATAGATCGGGTCTTTGACTTTTACTCGCTTGCCGGTGGTTTGCCAGTCGTAGTCAAAGATGTTCACACCGAACAATTTGCATTGACCGTCCGGACCAAAGGTTTTATATTCCAAAGCCATGTGATGCCTCACAATTCCGAGCGCTGCCAGCCGTTCAGCCGCTCCTGCACCGCGTCGATCATCCAGCCCTCGCCCACACGCTTCATGAGGAAGCGGCGGTCAAAGCCGGTATTTTTCTCTCTGGTGTAGATGCAGAGCTTGTTCTTGGTGATCTGCTCCGCGTCAAGGAATTCTTCCCCTTTGTAGGTACCCTGGGCACTGTATGAGAGGCCCAGAGGCCGGTAGCCCGGGCGGGGCTTTTCGCTCACATACTTTTCCCAGATTGCCAGCAGGCGGGGCACAGCCTGGGCATCTTCAAATCCAGCCTGCTCCATATACTGCTCCCACTCCGTCATCTCAGCAAAGAAAGCGGACAGCACCCTGCGGCATTCTTCCACCGCCTGCTTATCCAGCTGGACGGGATTTTTGGCCTTTTCCCGCTGGAGCTGGGAGAAGTGTTCCATCTGCTCCTTGGTGAATTGCATATGGGCCACCGGCTCGATGCGGTTGTTGCCAGCGATGGCCAGCAGGCCCTCATAGGTAACGGCGGTATGGTCGATCTGGATGTGGGAGAGCTTGGGGATGGAGGCCGCCTGGAGCAGACCGGCATCATCCAGCCCGGTGCGGTTGAGGGTGAGAAGGTCCAGCTTGCAGCCTTGCAAGGCGGGCAGGCCGCTGCCGTGGATGGCGGCGTTGCCGTCCAACAAAAGATAGCGCAGTTTGGGCATAGCGGAGAAAACAGGGAAACAGGCGTCGGTGAGGGCGCCGTCCTCCACGCCGAAATTGACCATGCTTTTGTGACCAGCAAAGGGGGCAAGCAGTTCATCGGTCACAGGACAGCCTTTTACATGAAAGCCAACCAGGGTGTACCTGGCCAGCCGCTCCATGATCTCTGCGGTCAGCTCCGGGGTCTCAAATTTCTTTTCCCTATCCAGGGTCAGGACGCCGTTTTCCCAGTCCGCCGTCCGCGCCCGTTTTGGCCATTCCATTACTGTTTTCCTCCTTACGCCTGCTCCTTGTAGCTGGCTTCAATGTCAATGAAGCGCACATACACGGCGCAGACTTCGCCCTTTGCATCATAGCCGAAGTAGACGGGATAGTAACCGTCACCCCAGCCAGAGGAGAAGATGGGCAGGTTGCAGTCCGTGTCCGGCACGGTCCAGTTGAGCCAGTCGCCGCAGTCCCCCTGATATTTGGGGTGGGCTTGGGCGTTTTCCTCCAGTAAGTCGCAGAACAGGTCGTTGTAGGGGTCGATGTCCGGGTCCTCCTCCAGCCGCTTGGCCCAGTATGTTTTGAAAGCCGCCTGGGTCTGGATGTCTGCAATACACCCCATTCCGGCATCTACGCCGAAACCGAAGTAGTCATCATCTCCCAGTGCCGCGTCCAGATTCTCGTTGCCCACCATGCCCAGTTCATAGCGGACAGGCTTTTCCCGGCTGACCTCCACCTTGACGCAGGCGTAGCGGTCGCCGTATTTTTCACTGGGCACCACGCAGATCTTTACCGGGTAAGTCCCGGCGGGGATCGTTTGAAGGAACGGCAGAGTGTCCTCCAGCTCCACCAGCGGATCACAGGCGAAGATTTGCCCGGTGGGGAAATGGACGGTGCCGATGTCCAGCACATCCACCGCCATATTCCCAATCACTTTTTCTGTAAAATGGGCCTCCAAGTCAACTTTGCAGGTCAGTTTATCCTTGATGGATTCGTATTTGTTCAGCCATTCGGTCGTAGGCATATCAGTTTCCTCCTGTTGATTCTGCTTCTTGATGTACACACTCTTTGAGCCGTCCCAGTAGCAGTTCACACACCGGCCATCCTGAAAATGATGGTCACAATTCGGGTAGCCGTAGAGAATATGGGCACATTCCGGGCACAGCCCCATCATCTGTGAGGAGCCTTTGAAAAACAGGCTGCCGCACTCATCACAAAGGGCCAGTTCTTTTTCTGCCATAGGGCTCACCAGTCCCGTTCCCGGATGGCCTCCTCAGTGTCAATGGGGATGCCAAACCACTCCAGAATGTAGGCCACGGTTGCCGCAATACATTCCCGCGCCACCGTTTCGATCTCGCTGTCGTTCTCGTCAAATTCCTCCTGAAGATCGTTGATGCCGCAGACCGCCTCGTCCAGCGTTTCCTGCACCGCATCGGTGTCGGTTTCGCCGCTCTCCAACAGGTCGATGACCTTCTGAAGCTCGTCCTTTACCTTGTTCACCAGAAAAGCAGGATAGTAATCGTCCTGATACATTTCGTCCAGCAGTTTGTAATTGGGGTCAAATGCTTTCATCGTGATTTCTCCTTTCTCATTCAAACATCAAACCGTATGATTCAGTCAGGCTTCCATCGTCCTCGTGAAATATACACTGGTACACAGGCTCACGCTGGGTTGCTTTGCGGAACCGCTCCAGAACCGGAGCCAGCGGCTCACCGGTAGGGATGCCGAGGGCATCAGACACCCGCCGTAAGCTGTCCACATCCATATCTTCCAAGTTACAGTTGCGCTGTCTCTGCCCATACTCCTCCAGTGTTTTGGAATCCACATACTGCTTTGCGTCACAGCAGTCGTGCCAGCAGATACAGCTCACAAGCAGGGAAAAGAGATCATCCATGCTCTCAGCCAGACGGCCAGCCTCCCCTTCGCTGCTGTAATATCCAATGGAACCATCTTCCAACAGGTGGTATTCTCCGCCGGAGCCATCTCTGGCAAAGGCCATGCCGGGCATTGAAAAGGTGCATCGGCCTTCCGCGTCATCCCGCGGGGACAACTCATCCAGCAGGAAGAAGTCAAACAGCGAATCAAATTCATCCGCCAAATCAGGGTTTTCGTGCAATATCTTCAAATAGTCCATAGCCGTTTTCCTCCGTTTACGGTTCTTGGGTCATTTCGTGCAGCCGTTCCAGCCACAGCGTTTCTTCGATCATCTCATCATTCTGGTAAAAATGGTCTTTGTCGCGGGCCAGATGATCAGCAAGTGGAGCCGCGTCCAGCGGGGTACATACCACAAAACTGTCCCGATCCGCCCCCTTGATCTCCCGGTTGAGGTAGTACACCCGCCTGGCATCGCGGGAATACCAGTGCCCAAGCAGTTCCCAGGAAGTCAGCTCTGCTTTGGGAAGCTGTTTGCCGTAGGCATATATCCGCTTCTCATCTCTGGCAAAATAGGTATCGCCCAAGGAGCGGAAAGAGGACACCTCCGCGCCCTTGATGACCTTCACCTTGCCGTCTCCGTTGTGGAAGTAGACCTGCCGGCTGTCCTTTGCATATCCCTGGGGCGCACCCGAATCGTTCTGGCCGTTGTCCAACACCTGGAAAGCTGCCAGCTCTGCATCTGAGACTCTCCCGCTGGTGGTGTAGACGGCTGTTTTGTCCATCGCGTAGGCATAGTTTAACACCCGAAACGATGCCGGGTCTGCTCCACGCAGGCGAATCCCGCCGAGAAAGCAGGCCGCAGAGGATTTGCCCCAGTAATGCCAGCAGCAGAAGTCTTTGGGCGCAACCTCCTTCAACAAGCCGTTTTCATATAGGCCAGAGAAATAGACGGCTCCATCCCGAAGGAAAAATTCGTTGTCCACCGGCTCTGTGTTGGTGATTGGTTGCAGCGTTTCTTCCTGCTCGGCTGTGATGCTCAACTCGATATCATCGTCGCTGTAAATCAAGCAGAGCCCATGAGGAGCCTTTCTATCGAAATGCAGTTCAATGTCATGGTATTTGAGGATCAAAGGTTTCCCGTCGCTTCTCATGGTGGAAACGGCATCGGGATTCCCGAAGATTTCTATGACCTCATCCTGCGATATTCCGAATTTCAGCGGTGAAATGTCCCGAGGATTCTGCAATATTTGATTGCGCCAAATAGTAAAGTCCTGTTTCATGGTTTTCCGTCCAGTGCCCCAACGGTTTTCATAGCGGCGGAATCAAATTTGCACTGCCGCAGTTCCCGTTCAATCAGGGCAAACACATCGGGGAAGCACTCGATCTCGTCCTGATACTCATATTTCGCATACAGTTTCCCGTACTCCGAGATCCAGACCTCTGCCGGGTAGTAATAGCCGATGTGACCGATGGGCTGACACTTCTGACCGGCAGCCTGTTCGATTTCCGCCAGCTCACAGCCGGACATATCCCGGAAATAGGCTTCTTCCAAATGGTTTTTGATCCCGTTGACCAGGTAAGGGAACAAAGCAAACTCAAAGTCCGCCGCCCAGTTCAGCTTTTTCTGCGCCAGGTACCACTCGCAGCACAGGCCGAAATATTTGCGATAAAACCGCTGGGTGGTCTTCATCATCGGGACGCCATGATCGGCGTAATACTTCTCCGCAATGGAGATGTCCACTTTTCGCCCTTCCTGCCATCCGGCGTACTCCATCAGCTGCTTGACCTTGCTTTTGAGATCGCCGGAAATGGGGATGCGTTCTTTCGTCACGGTGGTCACCTCCATTATTTCTCAAGTGGATAATACCAATCCTCCGGGCCATTGTAACTGACCTCAAATGCTTCTGTATCAACATTCAGTTCTGATTTGGCTGTTCGATAAGCTACAGCGGCGACCTGTTTCAGAATGGGGGTAGCCTCCTCCCAGTAGACGCATGATGCTTCATCTTCCAACTCAGAATCTTCGTCTTCCTGTTCCTCCTCAAAATTCAAAGAAAAGGATTCATTTTGAATCTCTGCGTAGAATGGAAGTTCAAAGTCCGCAGGATTGGTAATCCGGATCTCTCCAGTGGGAGCATACATCTCGGCCATACTCAGATTGCCGGCCTGAAGATATTTCTGGTATTGCTCTGCTTCGTTCTTGAGATACCGTTCCGAGGAGGCCCGGCTGTCAAAGTGGACGGCGCTTACCCCAGAGGCAAAGTCCGTTGTCAGGCTTATAGTGAACACCGTGTAATCCGGATGCTCCGCTTTCAGCTTTTTGATGGCGGTATTCACAAGGGACAGCATTTCTTCCTGGTAAAGGGCCGCGTTAAAATTCGTGTCCATGATTGTGTTCTCCCATCCTTCTGTCAAAGTTCATTCGGATACCCGATCTTATCCAGGCCCGCCTTGATTTCTTCCCATTCATTGCGCTTAGGGTTCAACGCAATGACCAGTTCTTTTGTCACCGGAACCCCATCAGCAAGCTGGCGCACAGTCTCCAAAGGCAGGTCTGCTGGGTAAAACCACTTTCCATACTCCACATAGGTCTGTGGATCGCCATCGATCAGGGGAAGCAGGTCTTTGGATGCGTCCTCGCCGTCCATGGGATTGCAGTACCAGGTGATGCCGTCTTCCGTCCAGACGCAGAAGGTACTTTTCATCTTTTTGACTTCACGGCTGCCCATGAGCTTTTGCAACGCAGGGGGCATCCCATCCGTCAGGTCTTCTATTCGGGGAAGTTTTTTCTCCCAGTCGTAGAGTTCGGAATCCACACCGTTGATTACACAGCCTTCCGGCGCAAACATGACGATCATGCTCTGGTCACTGCCATCAGTGGCAAAGAATGCCTCTTTGCCTTTTCGCCATGCGGGGTTGTATGTATAGTGGCGGATGAAGCTCCATTCCTCCTCCACCATGATGATGTCCAGAGCTGCCAGCCCTTTGCAGAAGTTTTTCAGGCGCTCCGCATTGGGAAGGCCAGATAAATCTTTTGTGGAAATCATGTGGTTATCCTCCTGTCTTTCCTCACCACAGCCGGTCGATCTTGGTATATATCTTACTGGGTTCTCTGTCCGTAAAACTGGTCAATGAGTCAGTGAGTTCTGTAAGCGGCATCACATTCAAAATATCCAGTGCATAATACCAGATCCCGGTGTCCCAGTCCCGGAACCGCCCATTGCAGACAGCTCGACCATAATCACCAGGAATCAAATCCAGTGCTAACTCATTGAGGGGCTGTTTTTGCCCTGTCTTATCGTAGGTATATCGCTCCGGCATCGCACCAATATGCCAATCATAGCGGTAATGCACCTGGATTCCAGACTCCTGCTGAATCAGTTCAAAAGGGTGAAGCCGCATTGTGCCATTAGGCTTCCATTCCATCAGCCTGCGACAGTCCCGATCAATCCGAAATCCATCGGGCCTCTGTACGATAGATGCAAAGTGAGTAGGCAGGCCAAAGGAATAGTAAGAGAAGAAGTCTTTCGGCAGCCGCATCGCTCTGGGATACTGGTTCCGTTGTGCGGCGGCGTTTCCGCCCCGACAGTCTTTATACCATTGCAGGCGGATCTGCTGAACCAGAAGTGTGGGCAGATATTTTTCTCTTTTTCGTTCCTCAGCTTTCATGAGTAATACAGAAAATCTCCTGGTTCAAATCAAAGTAGATCACCATCAGCTCGTCGGTGATCTCCGGGTTGAAGGACAGATCCATAATGAAAACTTGCTGATCCATCTCGTCATCCACCAGGCTGCCAAACCGCTTGAGCCGCAAAAAGTCCACCATCTCAGTAAAGGACAGCTTGGATGGGTCGGTTCCCGGAAAAAGATCAGCCGCAATATCCGGGCCTACATCGTCCCGGTGGAACTCCATGAAAAATGTCACAACGCTATGGTAGCGGCTGTCCTCGTCCGCCAGCGCCGCTTTGATGGCGGCTTTGGCCTTCTCCGCCAATTTCTCCGCCTCATCCAGCATTTCTCCCACCGCATCCATGGCGGTAGGATCAGCTGTCAGTTCTTTCTCTACATCGAAGAGAAAGGGCAGTCCCGATTCATCGGGAAAGGTGAAGATTTCCTCGCCAGGGGTATATGTAAAATCAATGCGTTTACAATTCAGTTTCATAGATACACCTCCTCATTGGTTTTCCAGATGGGGTAATGGGATTGGTGAATAGACCACTGTATCTCCGTCATTATCCATCTTGAGAA
Organism: Dysosmobacter welbionis; assembly: GCF_005121165.3. Taxonomy (NCBI): domain Bacteria; kingdom Bacillati; phylum Bacillota; class Clostridia; order Eubacteriales; family Oscillospiraceae; genus Dysosmobacter; species Dysosmobacter welbionis. The sequence goes on from NZ_CP034413.3 coordinate 387,267, forward strand.
TGATAGCAAATTCCGCTGTATTGCTGTCCTGTCCCTTTGGGAGAGGAAAGATCATTGGGGGGCAACGCAGGGCAGCATGGTTCGTGGTATTATTCCAATCTTCCATGGCAGCAGATAAAATGACATCAATGTGTGCCAATACCTTCTCAATGGAACCCGCTGAGATGTTGTAAAAAGTGGGGTTTTTATGATACTGCTCTGTGATGAAGTTTTTATAGGTTTGCACTGGCATAAAGCAAAATTCCCAATCAAGGGGATACAACCCAAGCCAATACTCATACAGTTTCATAGGCGTATCCTTACCCCTCAATGTTGGTAGCTTTGAGGCCCTTTTTCAAGGAACCGTAGACCGTTACCGCATGGTCGGTGAACATCTCGTCGCAGTCAAACCAGGCGGTGAAGCTGCCGCCGGAGGTGACGGACAGGCTCGTCATGCTGATCCGCCGGGCCAGTTCTTCCTCTGTGATGGGGTCTGTTTCCGGATCGCGGGGGTTTTCCTCATCCTGGGAAAGCCAGTTGTTAGCCAGCTCGGTCAGGTTCTTTGCCGCAAGCTCCCGCATGGCTTTGTCCCAGGTTTCACAGTCGGCCAGCAGCTTCTTGGCGGCACTGCGGGCGCGGGTCCAGGAGGGCTTGCTTTCAGCATTGACCTCCAGAGAAAGGAGCACATCCTTTCCGCACCACTGGATTTCGCCCTCGAAGGTATCATAGTCCTTGTCCAGCTTCAGCTCACCCAGCACCTGGTCCTGGATCACCACCGGCTTGTGGTACTCGTCCAGAACGGCTTGAAGTTCCGGACAGTCCTCGTGGGCCTTGACCACCTGGGAGATACACCAGGGCCATGCCACCAGATCTTTTGCCCATTCCTCTTTCATCCGGCGGATCTTCAGGCGGCAGATCTGCTCGTTTTGAAAGCGTTCCCAGCCCTTTTCGCTGTTACGCTCCTCATCGGTGACCGGCCACTCCAGCCGCTCCTCTTTGGTGCTGACCTTGCCGGTGTCACAAAATACCACGCCCAGCGTCACAACGGTCATTTCCCAAAAGTTTCCTTTCCAGTTATATCCGCCTCCAATGCAGCGATTGATCAGAGCGACCACTTCCTGCTCCTCGGGCTCGTACATCTCATAAAATTCTTCAAACATAGATCATTCTCCTTATCCCGCCGTTTGATTGCGGTATTCCTTCTCCAGTTGGGTGTACCACCGTTTCAGCATGGTTTCCAGACTGGTCTTTCCGTTGCGATCTGTAAAAACAAGAAACTTCTGCATCAGTCTGGGGAATAGATATTTGCCCGCTTTTGTCAGATCCTGATTGAGATAGACCATCCGAAGGATACGGCCCTGCCGATCCAGAGGGTTCTTTTTCAGCAGTTCCTTTTCAAAGCAGAAGCGCAGAAACACCACATTCTCGTCGTAGAAGTCCTCCACCACAGCCGCGCCAATGCTGGTGTATGTGATGTCGTACACCAACCGGCTCCAGTCAAATTTCTCGGCATAGAGTAGTTTCAGCGCCTTTGACCAGTGTTCCTCCGGGATCACCAGCATCCTGTGCTGGGCGGTACTGGAGTAGCCACGGTAGACGGGTTCCGGGTGTCCCAGCAGTTCGCTCACACTGTCGGCATAGACGAAGCACAACTCCTCGTCGAACAGGCCGCCGATAAAGTTACCATTGCAGTACAGCATATAGTTTTTGGACTTGGCCGGAGAGTAAGAGAGGTTGTATTCCTGGGAGTCCAGGATTTTATGTACTTTGTTCAAAAAATCTATTGATGTCATCGGTTTGCTCCTTATTCCTCAAACTCGCCCTCGATCATTCCGTTCAAATACCGGCCAGGGTCTGCGATGAAGTCGTCCCATTTGGCCAGAGGGTGGAACTCCTCGTGTTCGATATCCAGATACCACAGCTTTTTGTCCCTGGGGCTCCACAGCAGCAGGTAGTCACTGTAATTGTCCATGGCCGCCATGAGGGAGAGCAGCTTTTTTCGTTTCCAGGTCATCTCCTGCACATCCATGAAGGAGTAGAGCTCCGCCCACTTCACCCATTCCTGCTCCGGAAACTCCAGCCGAAGGGGGCCGGTTTTCAGATACTCCACCAGCTTGGCGGGCAGCTTATAGGGCATGAGCTGCCGGGCTTTTTCCTGTTCGTTGTGCCAGTCCTCCGGCTCCAGGGCTTTTAAGTAGTCGGCCAGCTCCTGATTTTTGTTCTGCACTGCCACGGTGTAAGGCCGGTCGCCGTATTTGTCAGCAATGGTGATGTCGGCTCCTTGCTCAATGAGCCAGCGAACCATAGGGAAATTGTTGGAGCGGGCGGCCTCGGTGACTGGGGTGGAGGCGTAAGGGAACATCATGTCCGGCTTGTGGTAATTGATATCCGCCCCTTTTTCCAGCAGCAGTTTGGCAAGCTCGGCCTGTCCATCGGACACAGCGGCCCGGAATGCCTCGCCGCCAAACTTGTCCACGGTGATCCCGGCTTGCTCCAGCACCGGGATATTCTCCGCTCGCTGTCCCCAGCGCACTTCCTGGAAGGCCCGCTCTTTCTGCTTCGGGCTGAGTTTTGCGGCCTGTCCAGCAAAGAGCGCCACCACCACCGGCCCACAACAGCGGGCAGCGGTGAGCAGCAGGGGTTGTTCCTCTGCCAGACCGGGATCAGCTCCATGCTCCAGCAGGAAGTGGATCATGGGCACATCGTTCCGAAAAACCGCGATCTCCAGCGGCATCAGTTTGATGTATTCGCTGAGCTGGATGGGAACATCTAAATCCAGACCGCCTTGGAGCAGCGCTTCCAGCTTGGGAGTGTCATGGTCGCAGATGGCAGCAGCCGTTTCTGGGAGAGTCTCCCAGCGGCCAATATATGCAATTTGGTACATAAGACACCTACTTTCGTTGTTGTTTCACTTGATAGGGAACGGTCCGGCCCAGCACCCGGCCCTTGCCAACGGCATTGGCTCCCTCATAGATTAAGAACTCCGCATTGTTTTCCAGCGGAGCGTAGTCAATGGTATCTGGATAGAGGGGTTGGGCATTCCCCAAAGCCGGTTCATCAAATGCACACTCGTCTCCGTCCAGAAAGCATACCCCCAGATATTCCGTGGTTCCTTTGACGACAAAATGGGGACAATATTTTCCACTCATCAGACTGGGGGGAGTCTTTCGCTTGCCGCTCCAGAAGATGACCTCCACATAGAGCACCGCCCGGTTTTCATCTGTCCCGATCATGCCAGTCGCTCCATTCCTGCTTAATCGCCAAACCGCTCGGCGGCATCCTGGTAAACGGTGATGCTTTTGGCCACCTTCTTTTTCTGGCTTCGGATGCGGAAGTAGTCCCGTAGAATGCGCTTCAGTTCCGGGTTTTCCACCTTGCGGGGCAGCAGGCTGATGAACATTTCGTCGTAGCTTTCGTACAGAACACCACTCCGGTTGTAACTTTGCCAAGTCACCGTAGGCTTTCGACCTTCAGGGTCTTTGGCCAGATCAAAAAGCCACCGCTCATCCAGCTCCACATAGCGTTCAAACATAAAGGTCGTGTCATAGGACCCGTAGCGGTCATGGCCCCAAAAGATGAACGCAGTCATTCCATCAGGCCCCAGGCGTTCATAGGTCCAGTCCTCCGGATAACAGCGGTAATCCAGCATCCCCAGAGCATTGAACAGGTAGATTTCTTTGGGAGTGCCCAGCAGGAGCGAATAGGTTTCATACACCTGTTCCTTGGGCTGGGTGATAATTGCTTTCATAAAGACTGGAATCAGCCAACTGCCGCCATAGCGTTCATATAGTTCATCGGCCAGTGCTTGTAGTCGTGTATCCGGGTTTCGAATCAAGGAGGCGGTCAGAATCAAAGCCGGAATCTTCTCCATTTCCTTTGGCTTTACTTTATAGAGCCCCAGTCCTTGGGAAATGTGCCATGTAGTGCATTTGTCACCATCATAAAAGGGGGTGTGCTTGAGATGGCCGATCCGTTCCGCATTTTCCGCCAGAAAACGGTACACCTCCAACATCTTGGGGGAGGCTTTGCCCAGCATCAAATGAAAACAGAAATTCATCTGTTCCACCTGTCCCTCTTCCAGCGGTTTTGTATCCGCCTCATCCAACAGCAGGGAGAGGGTTTTCAGGATGACTGGGGCAATCTGCTCCGATACACAATCCGAGCAGGCATCCGACATAATATGGCTGCCCATCCATTTGCCCTTGACCAGCTTGGCCCACAGTGGGGCAGCAGGGGCATACTCCAGCTGCGCCAAAGCCTTCTGAGCAGCCGTTTTGCACTTACCCTTTTCTGTATTCACAAGTTGGAACAGCAGTTCGCCGTTTGCTTCATCCTTGCCCAGCTCCAAAATGGCCTGTTCTCTCTTTACGCCCTTGGGAGGCAGTTGTTCTAAAATCATCAGAGTATTCATAGTGTCTCGTCCTCCTTCATAAGTTGTCCCTGCACCTCTTTGGGCAGGTCATTCCACAAAATATCGTATGTAAAATCCCGAATCTCCGGGTAACACTCCCGTGCGGTCTTTTCCGCAATATCTCTATTCAGGTAGTGCATCTCTTGGTGGAAAAACCAGTTGAGTTTTTCCATCAGCCGATAGAGTCGGATCTGTTCTTCTTGAGTCATGGCTTTGATCCTCCTACTTCAATTTCAGCACAAATCCCCAGATACTCACTACAATCAGAAGAACGCCCAGCAGGAAGAAAACCACACGCCGGTATCCTCTGCTGTGGCGGTGGGCATCCCGCGTACCAGTGGGGTCGCAGAGCCAGTTCCAGTTGCGGACCGCTCCAATCAAAATCACGGCCCCGATGACCACTGAGGCAATGTACCAATGCTCCTGTAAAAAAGCTGTGATCTGCTCGCTGTTCATTTAGGTTTCCTCCTCGCCTTCGTCGTCGCGTATCACCTCATACCACGCTCCGTCTTCTCCGCGCATCTGCATGGTACCATAGGGCAGGTTCAGGAGCGGGATAATGTCTGGATCGATGCGGCAGATGTCCCGGATATCATAGAAGCCGCAGTGCGACTCGTAGTATTCATCACCTTCGCCGTACACATCGCCCTCATCCCCGGAGTAGAAGGCCCAACCGCTCTCCCAGCCCATATCCTCGCGCTCGGGGAACAGCCGGTCCATAATCTGCACCTTGCACCCATCCTGGGCGACGCGGTCGGAAGCGTAGCAAAACAGAGGGCCGTCCCAGTCGGGAATGACAGCCGGTTTCCCTTCCGCTGCCCGCGCCACCCGCTTCTCGGGGTCATCTGCAAATTCCGCTTCCAGATACTGTTGATACCGCTCATCCAGCAACTGCTCCACACGCTGACGGCTTTTTTCAGTGTATGGTAGAAGCAGGTAGGCCGCATCTTTTTCCGCAATACTGTTCCAGACACGGTCTTTGGACTCGGCCAAGACGATATTCCGGCAGTCCCGGCGGTAAATATAGGGATTGGAGCGGTTGTCCTGAGCGTACCACTGAGCAAAGCCAGAGCCTCTCCGGTCAAAGAACTGAGTGGACAATTTCCCATCCAGCTTGTTCAGGATGAACGCCCGCAGGTCCGGCCCCTTTCCGGCCCAAACCGCCTCCACCACCTCCCGATGCCGGGAGAGGAATGGGTTACTCATTTGGCCTCGTTTCATAGCCCAGCCCAGGAAGAAGGCCATCCGATTGTAGGCATCCAATTCATCTACTGGCAGGTGAAGCGCCCGGATTTTCTTGATCTGCTCTGCGGCGTTGTCCATCTCCGCCGGGTCGTAACTGATTTTCTCCCGGTCTGTGACCACATTGAGCCGGTGCGGATTGATGACCTCCAAGCTCTCGTCCGGGCAGAGGTCCAGCAGGGCGTCCGAGCCGTGCTCCAACTTGTATTGGATCTCCTCCCGATAGAGGGGAATCACCTGATAGAAGTTGACTTCGTCCCCGTCCGGCAGGCGGCAGAAAAAGGAGTCCGTCCCAAACACACCAGGACAGAGTAGGATCTCACCACGCAGCTCCGTGTTCTCCGCGAAGGGGATGCCATCCTCACCCTCATCCAGTGTAGTCCTGGATTCCAGCCCTACCTCCGGGTCCTCCATGGCGAAGTGGGCGGTGGCCAGCATCATCCGGATGGGCCAGCTCCACCGCTCCTCCCGACAGTCCGCCTTTGTCAGCTTCCAGTCTCGGGGCAGATTGATGAGCAGCTCCGCCCGTTCCAGTTTTTCCTCCCAACGCTCCTCCGGGAAACCCATCCTATGCCGGCTCAGGCCGACAGTGACCAGAGTGTAGTAGTCATGCTCCGGCCGGGGCGGGATGATGGCGATCTCCAGCGGGTGATCTGGGTCGCTGTCGTCCGTGAGGAGCTGGGTATAGACACCGAACTGCTGGTCGATATGTACTTTCACATGGCCGAGGATGTCATCATCGGCAGGGGGAATGGTCTCCTGCCGGATGATCTTCTCCCGCTCGTTCCAATCCAGTTCCAAGGAATTTTCCTCCTCCAGATACTCCTCGCAGTCTCGCACCAGCTTTTGGGCGTCTATGTCATCCGGGGCCAAGGACAGCCAGCGTTTTGCGTATTCATAAGCGGTGGCTGTGGAGCCGTATGCCATCAGGCAGGAGTAGCCCATCCGAGCATTCCAGTAGGGATCGTTCTCACCCTGGGTGCGGACGGACTCCAGCAGATCAATGGCGTGCCGGAGAAGATCTCCATCCACTTCAGCGTTCTCGCCAAGAGCACCGCGGTCACTCAGCACCGCCAGATTGCTGTAGGCTCGGCCCAATTTTAGCGTCAGCAGATAATCCCGCTCCCGTTCTGGGATGGCTTCGATAGCCTCAATGCATCGGGCAAACTCGTCCGCATCATTCCACTTCTCAATCTGCTCCAGCAGCTCTGCTCTTTCTGCCTGATTCATCGTTTCACCGCCTTTTCTGTTTCATCCTTTGCCTTTTTTGAAGTGTCCGCTGCCTCGCCAGGTGTTGACTACGCAGGTGAATATCTGACCGCAGTGCTTGCACCTAATCATGTGAGCCATAATTTCGTCTGCCCATCCATCCTCAGTCTTTACCTTCTCCAGCGGACAGGTGGATTCCTCTGCAATCAGTTCAAATTCGCCTTGTCCTACCAACTGCTGGATATAGGCAATACAGGCCAGGTAGTCCTTTGGGGCATCAAATTTTCTCCATATTTGAATGTTTCGGCAGTGCTCGCACATAATGGATGCCTCCTCCTGTAAACGGTTGTTGTCAGCCCTGTATATCAGCGTCAACGGGGCCTTTTTTCAGCGTTCCATCCACAGTGATCACATGGCCCCAGAACATATCGTCGTCCTCGTACCAGGCGGTAAAACGGCCGCCGGGAGATACTGTAAACTCGGTGAGCAGGATGCGCCGGGCGAACTCATCTTCGGTGATGGGGTCTTTCTCCGCTTCCCGGTCGGTCTGGTCATTGTCCGCCAGCCACTCGTTGGCCTGAGCGGTGAGCTTCTGGGCAGCCATCGCCCGCAGGGACTTGTCCCACACCTCCTGATCTGCCACCAGTTTCTTCATCACATTGGTGACACGGGTCCAGGACGCTTTCTTTTCAATCTCCACATCCAACGAGATCCGGACTTCTTTTCCCATCCACTTACAGGTCCCCTCGAATATGCTCATCTCACGATCCAGCGTGAGGGTTCCCAGCACTTCGTCCTCCAGAAGAATGGGCTTTGTGTATTCCGCCCAAATCTCCTCCAGTGCCGGACAGGGTACGCCTTCCTCCAGTACCTCAGTGACATACCACTGAGGTTCGTAGAGGGCATCACCTTTCCAGCCGCGGGCTTTGATCCGGTAGATCTGGCCCTTGGTAAACCGCTTGGAATAGTCGCCGGCATCCCGTTCCTTGTCCGTCAGCGGCCAGCTCAGGTAGCATCGACCGGAGATCACCTGTCCGGTCTGGGCATCCGCCATGGCGAGGGCATGGGTATGCGCCGCCCAGTAGGTATCCAGAAAGGTTTTGTCTGCGCTGACACCGTCCTGGATCAGTACCAGTTTTTCCTCATCTTCCGGGGCGTACAGGGCAATAAAGTCCTTGACCGTTCTCTTTTTCATGGCGTTCTCCTTACGCAAATACCTGCTGGTATTTCTCTTTCAGTTCCTTGGGCGCCGTCTTGATGACCTTGCTGCCGCCGTTTTCAGAGGCTGTGCCCCAGATGGCCCAGAGCACATCACGCCACAGGTAGGCCAGCGCCCTTTTGTCATTGCCGGATTCTTCCGGCAGGTAATATTCCAGATGCCCTTTGATCTCCATCAGAGCATCCAGGCTCTCCTCATTGGCGATCAGGGTGCGGAACTCCTTTGCGGGCTTCAGATTCTGCATGGACTGGACACCGTGGACCAACACCGGCAGGGACTGAGCAGTAAACCCGTACTTCTTAAAAAAGGTGTGAATAAACTTTTCTTGCAAAGAGGAGTGCTCGTCATCACAGCGATCCAGGTAATCGCACACCAGCCGCCACCACTTCGGCCCTTCCAGTCCCAGGGCAAACACGGCAAAGGTGCCAGGCATGGCGCAGGACTCATCAGAGAGGTTGTTGTACCACTCGTCCTCCTGCATGGCCAGCCGAGCATAATTCTCCATCCGGACATGGAGACGGGGATACCGCACCGCACAGGCAAAAAGCTGATGGACACCCTTCTTGGGCAGGCCGGGGATGGGCAGGTAGATCTTCTCCGGTCCGCGAAACTCGATGGAGTAGCTGCGGGGGAACTCCGGCTGCTCCAAAATCTCAATCAGATAGCTGAGAGCCTCCTCACAGGCCCCCTCGCCGCAGTCCCTGGCGGTAATGCGGATGGTGGCGAAAGCGTCGTTGGCCGAGGCGGTGAAATGCTCCGTCTTACGCCGCTGGATGTCCTTTGGCAATTTGCCGCTGCCAGCTGTTTTCAGCTGCTTCACCATGTCGGGACGGAGCTGGGAAACCAGGCCGAGGATGTGTTCGGTTTTAAGATACTCAAAGCTCTGTCCATACACCGTGCAGCAGACCGCCACATAGCAGGCAAAGCGCAGCAGCTCTTCATCCGCATCCTCGGGGCGCAATTCCGGCAGTACCGTGCAGGGCGGAAAGACGGTAAAGCCATCATCCCGCTCTCCCACAAGGAAGTAGCGTTCCTGTACCTGCTTTTCTATGTACTTCTCCAATGTATAGTGGATCTCCTGCCAGCCCACCAGCCGCCGCATGGCGTCGCAGAGAGAGACAGCATCCTCACAGGGAAATCCTTTCAACGGCAGCTCGGTCAGATACCGCTCCAGCAGCTGATCAGGGAGAAATGGCGTCCCGTTGTGGTTTCGCACCACGGTCGGGTAGGCGGAGTGATTTTCACGGGCGGTGCCGTTCAGCACATCCTGAATGCAGAGATCCGCCTCCGCCAGTACTTCTGGTGAAGTGTCCGGTTTATGTATCAGATAATAACGGTCATTTACACCATCGCGCTTTGGTAAGCTCATGCTTGATCACCTCTGTTTAGACAATAAAAAATCCCCGCGACACCCTGTCACTTGGACAGGCTGACGCAGGGCATGAAAAGGCCGCAAGGGAGACGCCACATCCACCAGCGGATGTGGTTTCTTCTTCAGCCAAAATCAATTTTTCATATTTGAACAGAACAGCCGTGGACTGTCCCAGTTTTTCTTCCATAGCAAGACCTCGGGTTACAAATTTCTAAATGGGTATACTTTACTATTTTATTATATCACATCATCTGTTTTCTTTGGAAGAGAGATTTGCTCCTCAGCCAAATTTGTGATGTGGATTTTTCCCTTTCTCTTTCCTGTCCCGGCATACTCCAGCAGTTCTCTGGCATTGCTGGCCGGATGCCGCACATAGGCGATGAGAAAATCGCTGCGCTCCACCATATATCGGTTTGCGCGGACGATGGCAAGCCGTTTGGGGACCGTTTCCAGATCCGGCGGATAGAACAGAGCGTCGAACGCCTCTGGCAGATCCACCTTTCTGTTGACTGGGTAATATGGGGTCATCAGCATCAGCGTAATATCCGGGTGCGCTCGCTTGGCCTGCGACAGTGCCCAGATCACCAGACGGTCGAAGTTGCCATACCGCCCCACCACAAATTCAGATACGCCATATTCCGTGATATGGCGCTCTATGGTTTCAAGCAGGGTTGGGTACACCCGATCTGGTGTCTCCCTATGCCCTATAAAGAAGCAGCTTCCCATCTGACAGCCCTCATACACAGTCGCAGTCATATTTTATTGATTGTGATTCATAATAGAACTATAAAGCCAACGCCCATTTTAATAATTATATCACTAATTATTCGTTGTGTGAAGCGAAAGTTGATGATTTAAGTGCGAACCCGCGACGCTCCCTTATATTAAAATAATAAGTAGAGATTGGAGGGAGAGGATCATGGACGATAACCGCCGCTATGAAGCGTTTGTGCGGAACCGCATCACAGAGCTGCGGGAACAGAAGGGCGTTTCTGAGCATCGGATGAGCCTGGAGCTTGGAAAGAGCGGCTCCTACATCAGAAGCATCACCAATGGAATTTCTATGCCCTCTCTCCGGGAGCTGTTCAACATCATGGAATACTTTGATTTGACGCCAACTCTTTTCTTTGCTCCTATGGACGATCCGGATTCCCTGCGTGGGATCATAGGCAAGAAGCTGCTTGCCCTGCCGGATGAAGACTTGGAGAAAGTAGCTGTTTTTCTGGACTGGATCAGAAAATAACCGCTCCTACTGGCGTTTGACATGAAAAATATGCCGCTCAGTCAGTTCCTGATAGTTTCTGACATGGGCGGTTTCTTTTTTGCGCTCTTGGGGGAAAGAACTTCCGGCTATTGAAATTTCAAGCTCTTTCCACTAAAATGGATTTCATCGTCTGTTATCAACCGTTCCGATTACAAAGCGAGGTAGGAAAAAATGAACCAAAAAGAAATCAATGAGCTGCGGCGCCGTTTTCGCCCGGAAAAAAGCGCCATCAGCCGTGTTTATGGATGCTATGTCAACAGCAGTAAAGAGATCGTTTCCGATCTGGACGAATCCCTGGGCATGATGCCGCAGGAGGAGTCCGAGAAGTATTTGAGCCTTTTGAAGAAGGGACTGTCCGGTTCCCTGGGGAAAAACCTCATTGATATCGTATTCTCCACTCAGCAGGTAGTGGACAGTGAGGAACACCGCCTGCTCACCACACTGCGGGATTCCCAGCTTAAGGACAACGAGGCCCGCCAGACCTTTTACCACAAGGTAATTGACAGTCTGGACATGGGGGACAGCAGTTACCTGTTGCTCCTGACCTGTGACAGCTACGATGTTCCCCATCGGGGCAAGGATGATTCCCTGCAAGCGGATGCCTCGGATGAGGTGTTCACCTACATCGTCTGTGTTGTGTGCCCCATCAAGGAGGGCAAGGTAGAGTTGGGATATTTTCCCGGTGACAATGAATTCCACTGTGCTGCCGGGCAAACCGTCGCTCCTCCTGAGCTGGGTTTTCTCTTCCCGGCATTCGATGACCGGGCAGCAAATATCTATAACGCTCTCTTTTACAGCAGGAAGGCCAATGAAATTCACCAGGAGTTCATTGACGCGATCTTCCATGTGGAAGCGCCGATGTCTGCCGTTGAGCAGAAGGAAGCATTCCAGTCAGCTCTGAGCGATGCGTTTGACTGCAGTCTGGAAGTGATGCAGACTGTTCATGAACAGCTGCGTGAGAAAATCAAGGAGCACAGGGAGAGCAGGAGTTCGGAACCTCTGGAGATGAGTGCCTCAGAAATAGGGCAAATCCTTCAAAGCTGCGGGATTGCGGATGAACAGGTGGCAGCATTCCAGGAAAACTGCGGCGAGCAGTTTGGTTCGGGGGTTGTCCTGAATCCGGCAAACCTGATCGACAGCAGCCGCTTTGAGATCAAGACACCTGAGATCACCATTTCTGCTGATCCAGAGTATAGTTACCTGGTGGAAACTCAAATTATCAACGGGCGCAAGTACCTCCTAATCCCTACTGAAGATGGCGTGGAGGTCAACGGTTTTGCTGTCAGCATTACAGCTGCACAGAAAGACGATTAAATTTCAAAAGCCGGACACAACGCAAGGCGGTATAACCTTTAAGGCCAGATATTGTTTGTTATTTTCTGTCTTAAATAAAATCCTTAGAGTGGGCGCTTCTGGTTGGTTCATTATGAACCGGGACTCGGTTCACATGATATGTAGACCCTCCCCTTGGCGGGAGGGTCTGCTTTTTACAGGCTATCTCACCAGACGGTTTCTTGCTTCCAGTGCTGATGCGCAGTCATGGCCTGTCAAATACTGTGCCGCATCCAGCCATTCCTGTTCGCTGCATGCACCTAAAGGGATCGCGGCAGTGAGCCTGTGCAGCCGTTCACTTTGCTGGAACAGCCGAAGATCAGAAAGAATTCCGCATCCCATTTGATAAGCCAAATAATCCAGTAGATCGATCTCAACCAGCATTGGACACCTCCGTCATACCACATGATACAGATTGGAAGTAAGACTCCCATTCTCCCGCCAGCGTGGGTCCTTTTGCAGCAGACCAGCCCTGCAGAGATCATCCAGTGCCCGCTTGACCGTAGAGCGGGAAAGCCCCAACTCCAGAGCAATGGTTCTGATGGCCGGCCAGCAGCGTCCCTCGCTGTCTGCCCGATCCTTGAGGTACATATAGACGCTCTTGGCTCTGTGGCTTAGATTGGAATTGTAGATATTTCTAAAGCTGTTCATTCTGTTTCCCTCCGTCAAGGCCGAAATACCGTTTTGCGGGAATCCGGTGCGGCCTGAATTCCCTGAGCCATACCGCCAGCGGATGTGCCGCCTCCCTGCGGCTGCTCACTATCCATTACAATCGTCCCATAGTGGCGGCGGATGATGGACTCCTCCAACTCCTGTTTGTCAGCATAGGCAACGAACCGCTGGGCCTTCTCCGGTACTTCATAGGGCATGCCGAACCGGATGCCCCAGTCAAGGAACAGCCGCAGTTTGACCTTCATTGGGTGGACGCCGGTCTTGGCCACAATAAAGCTGCCCTTGGGCATGGACTTAAGTTCATCCGGGGTCATGAGGGGACGCTCCATCATCTGGAGGGACTGGCTGGGATCGTTTTTTCCGCGGGAGATACTGCCGCTCATTACCGTCCGGCTGCCCAAAGATTTGGACAGTTCCACCGCGGTCTGACTGGCCGGGGCGAAGCCGCCGTAAAGGTTGACCTGGCAGTTGTCCACGATGATCTCAGAGCCCTCTTTTCCATAGTTTTTCTGCAGCTGTCCCGTAATGCTCTGGACGATAGGCACCAGCATGAGTCCTCTGGACCGGGAGGCGGAAAACATCAGTTCCAGCGACTGAATGGGCGGGCAGGTGCCCAACTCGTCCGCGAAGAAGACCACCCGGTTCTTGAGCCGGCCGCCGTTCTCGTCGGCCACAGTGAGGATCTCCCGATACAGGTTTTGGAGGATCAGGCTGACCATAAAATACTTGGTCTGGTCCTCCTCGGGCAGTACGATAAAGATGGCGGATTTCTCATTGCAAAACTTCTCCGCGTCAATGGCGGTGTCAAAGCAGAGGATCTGCTCCATCTCCGAGTCGAGGAAGGCGTTTAGGCGGGACAGTACCGTTGAGATTACGGAGGCCATGGCCTGCTCCGCCGTGTTGAGGGCGGACCCGGCAAACCAGCGGGCCTTATGATTAGGCGGGAGCTTTTCCAGCAGGAGCTGGAACTGATTCTTTCCCTTCACCCGGCTGGGGGCCAGCAGTTCCTGCACCAACTTGAACACCGACACGATGTGGCGCTTTTCAATGGGATTGCCGTCCGCGTCCTCGGTGGGCAGGTACTCGGCCACCAGCAGGAACATGGCAGTCAGAAGGCCCTCGGCGGAATCGTAGAAAAAAGCATTCTGCCCATACTGGGCGCTGTCGCCGCCGCTGGTGTTGATGAGGGTCTTGGCGAGGATCTTGGAGTATTTCTCTGCCTTGGCCTTTGCCGCCAGGTTTTTGGGGTCGGCTTTATAGATATCCATGTACTTGTTGATCAGATGAAGCAGGTTGTTGCCGTCCGAGCGGGTGGGATTACGCAGATCCAACACGGCGATTTGGTATCCGTAGCAGTCCTTGGCAATACCGGCATAATTGCGGAACAGGTCGCCCTTGGTATCCGTGCAGAGGAAGGACATCCCGCTGGCGAGGGCATATTCGATGTTGGGGTACAAAAAGAACGCGGTCTTTCCGGCGCCGCTGGCGGCGGTGACCATGGCGTGGATGTCATCGGTGTCCACCAGAGCTGTAACATGGTCTTTGGGCCCTTCGCAGCCAAGGACAAGGCCCTGCTTTTCCGGCAGATGCTCTCCCTTGCGCCACAGCTCTGGTTCAAAAGGGACATGGGCATAGGTCTGCCGAATCTCCTGTTTGGTAGCCCAGCGTGCGGTTCCGTGCTGGCCGTCGCCCACAGTCTTGGATTTGATTCCGTCAAGGGTATAGTAATGGGAGAGAAACGCGAGGCCGCCGATCACGAGAAACATGATGGCGCCTACCACGATAAGTGTTATAACTTGCGTTGGCACATGATCCTCCTTTTGATATCTACGCCTTAATATCAGAAGGGGATGTTCAGTTTTCGCTTTGTCTGCTATAATAAATTGGTATGAGGTGATTGCTTTGATTTGCGCATGTGACCATTGCTACTATCTGTTTGAGGCGCCGGAACTGCCGGAGCAATGCCCGGACTGTGGAAAGCAGGCAACCCGGCCAGCCAATAAGCAGGAGCGGGCAGAATATCTCAGCAGACAAACAAGCAGCCAGGAAGATGCGGAGGAGTGGGACTGAGCCATTCCTCCGCTTTGCTGTTTCAGGCTTAGGCCATCACTGGCTCAGTTTCCCTCTGGGTCTTTTCCTCTTTCTGCCGCCGTTTGATCTCGTCGGCCTCGTACTTGACCGGCACCTTGGCACAGGAGATGGCCAGCTCCAGCCATGCGCTGGCCACCTCTTTTTTCTCTGCCTGGGTACGGATACCCTGGCGATTGTTCTTGGCCAATACGCTTTGGAATTGCATGGCGATCTCATCCGCCCGGTTCTTGAGGATACTCCGGTTCTGGTGAGGCAGGATGTGGCTTTCTAAAAACCGGACTCCCTGCTCAACGGTCAGCGCGGTACCCATCTGTTTGCACTCCCGCAGCACCACCGAGAGGGACAGCGCCGCCATGGTTTCCATGTGCTCCATCGCCTGGTCAAAGCGTCCCCAATGAAGGTCGTTCCGGTACTGCAGGAGCAGGCCGGGGATTTGATAAGCCGCCCGGTCCGGCTGAACTTCCTTGCACCTGGTCCCGATTCGCTGGCAGACGAGGTCTGCCGCCACAAACTGCGGATGCTCCTCGGCGGGCTGTGCCTCCAGTCCATGCCGTGCTTTCAGATCCTCGTCCCAGTCTTTGTATTCGGATTGCAGCGGGGCAATTTGAGAATAGCCATGCTCCCGCAGAACATCCGAGAGCCGGCCGACGGCCTCAATTCCGGCAGCGTCGTGGTCCAGGCAGAGGATGGTTTTCCGCAGATTTGGATTTTTCTCCAGCATCCACAGCATGGCATGTTCCGCCGTACCACAGAGAGCCACATAGCTGTGCTGCTGCCAGCCGTCCGGGTACAGGGTGAGAAAGGCAAGCAGATCGATGGGGGCCTCGAATACATAGAGACGGTCGCTGGTACCGACCCAGTGGAAACTGCACCGGGGATCACTGCCCTCTATGTTGCCCCGGTAGCTTTTGCCTTGGGTATAGAGCCCCCGCTTGTGGGCATGACGGGCAACGCCGCGTTCATCGAATCCGACGAACACGGCGTTGTGATACACCTTTGTCTGATCTATGGACAATTCCCGGCTCTCATAGATCAGTCCCTTCTGTGCGAAAGCGCTTAGTACCTCCCGGCTGATGTGCCTCTGCTGGAGCAGATAAGCATATACCCGCCGCATGGCCTGGTTTGAGGGAGGCAGGGCAAATTCCTTTGGCGGCTCTTTTTCTTTTTTCTCCGCCGGTATATACACCTCCCCCTGTTCACCATTGAGCAGACGGGTCACTGCTTCAGGGTAAGTCAGGCCGTAGAAATTTTGGACAAAGGAGATTGCATGGCCACCCCTTTCTGCAGCATGATCATACCACTCATTCCCATGCACAGTAATACTGTGATCTGAGGTGAGGCGTTTGTCCTGGCCGGAGGAGATGAGTTTCTCTCCCTGCCGGCGCAGGAACTCCACCAGGTCAACGGAGTTGGCACGGAGTTTTTGGTCCTCTGTGAAGTGGATATATGGCACGCTACATCCCTCCTTATCAAAAAAGAGACCGCAGTATGCGGCCTCTCAAATCTGTGTTAATTCATTCGGTTGGTTGGCATCTTTCGGAGCTCTTGGACTTGATCCCAACGCCCATAGACCACAGCGATAGTGTGACTGGAAAGGTGCCTGAAAGGGTAACTGAAAAAGAGAAAAAGATTTCAGAACTTCTTGTTGAAGCTCCAGAGGCTATTAATGGGAGTCCGCAGGTTCATACCTCATATGCCTCTCACTGATTCCTTCCCTTGAGTTTCCGGTGGAACAGAACAGGTCTGCACGGGATTGGCTTTTGCCTTTTCAGCCCTTGAATGCCTTTTGGCTGCGCCAATAAAATCTGCTGTTTAAACTGCACTTTCTGTTTCAAAAGATTACCTCCCTTATAGCTGCATTTCCGGCTCATGGTCATCCGCCTTGTGGCCCTGAGCGATCTTCTTCGCCTTGATTTTTCGTAGGAGCTTCCGATCCACCGCGACCCGAACGCCACCGGAGGGCGGTGGTTGGTTTTGCTCCTGGAAAATGTTGGCCAGATGGTGGAACAGCGAAATGACGGCCGCCACAGGAGGCTGGCCCAAGCGGTCATCCATGTGTTTCAGGAAATATTGAGCATATTCATTGCCCTGATCCGCTGCCAGCTGGAACCACTTGATCGCACTGGATCTATCTTTTGGGACCTCCTTCCCAAGCAGATAGAGCTTGCCGAGGGCATACTGGGCGTATTGATTGCCCTGTTCCGCTGCGGCGGTGAGCCAGCGGATGGCGGCTTTCACATCCTTTGGCGCATCTTCCCCCTGGAGCAGCAGCTTGCCCAGCCGGTACTGCGCAAACTGATTACCCCGGCCTGCTGACCGCTTCAGCAGACTTAGTGCTTTTACGCTGTCTTTGGGTGCATCTTCTCCTGTGAGATAGACCAGAGCCAGGGCGTATTCCGCATACCCGTTCTCCTGTTTGGCCGCGGCAGTAAGCCAGCGGATGGCGGTTATTACATCCTTTGGGATACCGTCGTCTCCCTTCAGCAGCAGTTTTCCCAGGCGGTACTGGGCAAACTGGTTCCCAAGTTCCGCAGCGTATGTGAGCCATTTCAGTGCGGCCGCCGGGTCTCTGGGCAGGGCTGCGTCACCGGCAAGATACAGCTTGCCAAGAGCAAAGGCGGCGAAGCTGTTTTCCTTCGTTGCCGCAAGTGTGAACAGAGCCACCGCCTTTTGAATGTCTTTTTCCACGCCCTGACCATCCCGATAGATTTTGCCGAGCGCGTATTGAGCACAGTCCTGGCCGGCTTCCGCCGCCTTTGTCAGCCGCTCCAATGCCTGGGCTGTCTGCTCCGGTGTAGAGGATGGATCATTGAAAATCATCCGGGCCAGTTGGTACTGCGCGTGGGGATTGTCCAGTTTGGACGCCTGTTCAAACCACTCCCTGGCTGCCGTCTCATCTTTACCAGTCCCTACACCATGGAGGAGCATCCATCCGATGCGGTACTGCAATTTATCGTCATGGCTCTGCTGTTCCAATTCGAGAAATCCGGCGAAGGCTTGCCGGTACCACTGTTCCGACGCTTCGGCGTCCTTCTCACAGCCAATGCCGTCCCGATACATCTTTCCTAACTCGTAGGCGGCATAGGGGAAGTCCTGCTGTGCGGAGGCTGTGTATAACTCCAGCGCCCGCGCATCGTCCTGTTCCACACCCTGTCCACGGCGAAACAGGCCGGCAAGGGAATATTGCGCATACTTGTACCCTTTGTCTGCGGAAAGTTGGAACCACCGGGCGGCATCACCATAGTCCTGCTCACAGCCGAGGCCCGCGGCATACAGTTTGCCGATCCGGTACTCCGCATAGCGTTTTTTCTTCTGCCTCTCAACAGCATAGAAAGCGGCCAGCGCCTTGCTGTACCACACATGGGCGGCCTGCATATCAATCTTCCGGCCCAGCCCGTCCGCAAGCATCCGGCCCAGATCGTGCATGGCCAGCGCATTGCCTTTTTGCGCCTCCTGTTGGAACAGGGTAAACGCCTGCTCAAGATCCTGGGGCTGATCCTTGCCGCCAAACAAACAGCGGCGGGCCAGGCGGTACTCATCGCTCCAGTTCATCTGCGCTTTGGCTGGCGCAGACACCGTTTTGTCTGGGACATCGTCCGGTGGGGACTCCGAGAAATCATTCCAGTCATTATCAGGCTGGGGCGCCTCCGGCAGCGGCGCTTCTTCCTGGTCCTCCACAGGGACACGGTCTTGCTGGTCATCTGGATGGAAAACCTGCTGGCGCGCCCCCAGTGTTACCGCTTCCTCAATGACGATGTTTTTGATCCGCTTGAATGCCTTCTGCTGGGAAAGGGGAAGGCGTGGAGGCAGGTCATCCTTGTAGGTACGCAGCACATCTTCCCGCAGCTCATACCACAGGGCATAGGCTGCGGCGACACATGGCTCTTTGGCCAGCTCGTCCACAATCTCATCCACTACAGCCTTCAGCGGAGCCTTGAGGTAGCCGTACTGCTTCCGGCCTCCGGTGTGCCGCAGGCGTTCCGCCAGATGCTCCATGAGCTTCTCCATGCGGTGGTTGACCACGGCGCCGCTCCACATCTGTTCAATTAACTGCTCCAGCATAGAGCGGGCATCCTCATTCAGCGTGTCCCTACTCTGGGTCTGCTGCTGGTAAAGCTCTGTCAGCTCCTGCCGGAAGATCTCTTTTGCCAGTCCCGACTTGATTTGGGCGATGCCCTGCGTGGTGAGAAAGCCTTTCGACGGATCGGCGCTGTAGCAGACCATGTGGATATGGGGATGGTGTGCTTCATCATGGAATGCAGCGTACCACCGAAAATCCTCCCAGGGGATCTTCATCGCCTCCGCCATTTCCATGGCATACTCGGAGAGCAGTGCTTTCCATTCTTCCGCCTTATCATAGCCGAGACGGGCAGCGTCTTCCCGCCGCAGAGAGATGATGGGCAGCCACACATTACCGGGGTGGGCCGCGACCGCTTCCGCTACCTGCGCCAGTACGAGCTGATCTTCCTCACCGGTAAACAATCCATGGGAACCGACGCGCTGGGCGCGGGGGCGGGTGGCGATGTACTTCAGATAGTTATCCTTCTTGGCGATCTGGTTATAGTTGTCCTCCAGAGCGCGAGTGATGAACTCCGATGCGTTGGTGCGTGTCGGCTCGGCCGCATAGTCCTCGTATTCAAACATCCCACGGCTGAGCGGGAAGTCCCGCAGGATCTGTTCCACCATCTTTTTCTGCTTTGAGGTGGCCGGCCACTCACTGCGTCCCGGATCGATGCGCTCCACACCATTCCGTGTGGCCATATATTTCACATAGTTTTCAAGATGAGCGGTGGCGGAGGAGGTACCGCCCTTGATGTAGGGGCACTTGAAAATCAGGCGCGGCACAGACTGTCACCACCTTTGTGCATCACTCCACGCCCCGCTGGTAGTCGATGGCGTCCTTGAAGCTGATGCGCCCATTGGTCTGCTTCACTTCACGGACGGACCGGGCGCGGAGTGTCTTGAGATCCTCGTCACTGATTTCCATGCCCGCCGCCAGTACATTCATCATCATGTTGACCTCCACCGCCAGTTTGAAGAGCAGGCGGGCGATGCGGTTCTCACTGTCCTGGACGGTTCCGCGCATGGCTGCCACCAGTGCGGGCGGCAGATATGCTGTGGCTTCCTTGCCGGAAACATAGCCGGCATAGAAGCGGATTGCCTTTTCAATAAACTCGTTCTGGCTCTGGCAGTTATCCCTTTCACAGAGTTCTTTGACCAGTTGCTGTGTTTCGGGAGCAATACGCAGAGCGAACTTGATTTTTTCTCTCGCCATACTTTCCTCCAATCAAAAATCCCTGACCTTTGCATGGCCAGGGATTCGTTTTCTTTAAGAGGCTTCTTTACTTCAAAGCTGAATGCCGCCCATACTTTGCTTTTGTGCCTCCTTTTCTGTCCATATCCCTGTTATAATGCCGGATAAACGCCGAAGTGATGGGCCATTCCAGCCGTGGTGACCCCCGGTGTGATCCCATCCCCTGAAAAGTGACCCCCGCAAAACCGTTCCCCGGCCCGCATTGCGGGGCGGTGTGAGCCGAGCGGGGGACGCTTTGCGACCCCCGCTCTTTATCCTGCACTGTTTTCGACCCCTCGGTTCACCCTCGCTAAAGGCGAAAGTGAGAGGCCATCAACGCAGGACGGTCACTGCTCATTTTAGGAACGGCCCGCACAAAGCCCCCACAAATCGCCGGGAGGGACGGCAGGGGTACGGATGCCACCCAGCCCCGGAAAAGGGCACACCGGGCCGCACAGGGGGCAATGGCGGGGGAATGCGCTCCACTTCACAAAAAGAGCCGTGCTGCCGCACGGCTTCTCATGGAGCATCGGCTATTGGTTTGCTCAGTTCTGTGTGCAGGCCATAGACACCTGGGCCCCCTCGTTCTCTGTCTGGCTCTTGATGATCCAGTCCGTCAGGTTCTGGCATTCACTCAATTCCCTGGCCAGTGCGTACATTTCACGGCGGCCATCGGCGCTGTTCAGCTTCACTGCTGTCTCGAACAAGCCCCAGATATTATCCAGGGTTTGGAGGCCGCTGGCGTTTATCGGCAGGTCTTTTTCCTCCATCACATGATTCACCTTTTCGGGCTCGGCTGCTTGGGTAACTGCGATTTCTTCCTGACGGATCAAGTCCAGCCACCGCTGTGTGTCTGGTATTGGAAGTCCCCATGCCGTTCCAACCTGTGTCACAGCCTTTCGATATGGAGTTACATCCACAGCTGTTCCATAGAGCATAAGGTATGCAATGGCCTCCTTTGCGAGATTTTCCTGCAGTTTACATACTTGTTTGGCTTTCATTCGTTGAACTCCTTTCCTCGGATTTTTGGTTTGTTTCAGGCGCCGGTTGGCTGCCCATGCAACAACACAATGCCACACTTCCGGAGAGAAATCCATTCATCATTGCCAATAAAAAGCGGCTTGAGAAGCTGTGGGAAGTCGATAAAATTTACCGAGCGGCGTTTCCTACAGCCGAATCTCCAGCCCTTCTTCCGCCTGCTCCCGCAGCAGGGCGGTCCTTGTTTCCCCCAAGCTCTGTCCATTCTGTTGGTGACAGTAGGCGTCCATCTGGTTCCACAACTGGACCTGTTCCGCGGAAGTCAGCGGGTAGAAAAACTCAAACTCATGACCGTCAGAGCAGACGAGACATACGGTCAATGCGCTGTCTATCCGCCCGGTCTTCCAGCCAAAATTGGCGTACACATTCAGCCAGTCATCGTTGAAGGCAGAGGCAACATTGGTACCAAATACTGCGTCAGGATCGAAGTTTATGGGGATATAGAAGTTCAGTTTCCCATCGCACTCTGTGATCTCATCGGTGAAGGATACCGCATCTACCGGCAGCCTTTTGGTACCTGCAGTGAGTTCCGGAGGGGCTTCACGCTCCATATCCAACTGTGCGTAGTAATCGTTCAGCGTTTTCCCGGTCCTGCCGAGGTAGTCCGCTTCCATCTGTTTTCGCAAAAGAGCCCGTTCTTCTTTTCCCAGGGGATAGGTGAAAAGTTTCTGTACCACTCCATCCTGGCGATGTAGAGTAAGGGAAAGGGTGGCGTCGGCCTCCTGCCGTGCGGCGTCGTAATTGCAGAGAATATCCAGCCAGCCCCCCGGCTCTAAACAGTCCGCCGCCGGGCCAAGAACCTCCCGCTGGGCCTCATCGCTGGTGAAGTCAAACTGAAAATTCAGTCCATGGCCTGACAGAATGATCTCCTCCGAGAAGGTAAGATCGCCCTCCCGCAGAGGTCGGATTCCTCTGGTTTCAATCGAACCAAAGGTCTGCAATTCAATATTCCGGCCGTACAGATAATCTACAAGTCTGCGCCATTGTTCGTTTCTCTGGAGGTTGCGAGTTCGGTTGGCGTGGTAGGCGGCCGTAGATACATCCTTGTTTTTGAAGGTCTGCCAACCGTCTGCGAGATTCAGCGCGGAACACCAGCCGGCATCCAGATCAATCTCAAACGCACCTGATACTTTGCCAGTATTTTCGAGGCGCAAGGCGGCCAATTCATCAAACCGCTCCCGCGTAATGGGCTGTGTCTTATAAAAGTGGTGGGAGAAACCGCCCTTCACCGCCTCGGCGTCTCCTTGCAGATAACGGCGCAGCCGTATGGCCACATCCAGAAATTCCTCGCCATTACCCGTTGAGAAGATACTGTCATGGCCATTCTCCCGAATATGAAAAGCCGCATAGACTTTCTGGTCTTCCGCTGCCTGTGCTGACTCCAGTTCTTCCTTTGTGATAGCTGTTTCAATCTGTACCCACCGTTCTAATGGAACAGTTTCGTTGTACAGCGTTATCAAATAATCCTGCAGATGCCGTTTAACATTACTGCCTTGCGCCTTCAGCGCCTCCTCCAGCGCCGCCCAGCGCCGCTGATCCAGCCACGCCTCGGTAGATACAGAATCGGCCATTATTCAACCCCCTTCTTCTCGTCAAAAGTATCCGGCGCGGCGCTTCGAGGGGACCGGGCAGGCCGCGGGCGGGGCTGTTCCTCCGGCTCCGCCATGCTTTCAATATACTCCCTGGTCTGAGAAGGCACATATTTTTTGTAGAGCTTCTCCATGAACATATCCAGTTCCAACTCTAAAGAGGTACCGTTCTTTCCCGCATAGAACTGGACGGCTTTGAGTTTTTCCTGCTCAAATGAAACCGTGACTGTGGCTTTTTTCATCGTGATCCCTCCATTACAGAAACAGTTCCATGGCATGTTCTGCCCTGGAACTGTTGGCAAGTGTTTCATCGTATTGTGCCAGAAGCTGTGAATTGACGCCGTCCAGAACCAGTTCCACTCCATAGGGGCCGGGGCGGATGGCGGCAATCTTGGCATCCAGAAGAGCCGAGAATTCTTCTTTGCCCTGGGCGGTCAGACGGGGAAGGTCCGCTGCGGGCACCCAGCCAACATCTTCGGCGGCATGAACTAAATAGACATCATGATCCGGCAGTCCAAGTGTCAACAGATCCCGCAGATGGACGGCCGGGGCTTCCGCCAGCGCATGGAGCTGCTGCTCCTGCACAGGCTCTGGTGGAAAATACACTCTGGTTTCACTGCCATCCCTGCAGAAATAATCGACCTTTCTCCACTCGCCGCCATGGGCAACCTGCAACTCCCCAAGATGGCTGTATCTCCAGTTCCGATTATTTTCCTTGCACCACTGGACTACATGGTCGCTGACGCTGCCGGACTTCCAGTCGAAGGTGAAGAGAGTTTCACCCTTCTGCCGGAGCAGTTCCGTCCACTGTACCCGGTCTGTGAAGCCCATACTTCGGGCAACAAACGCCTCACACATCCGGATCGCCCAGTCGGACGGCTCTGCCTGATGTTCATGTTTCTTTCTGAACTCCTCCAACTGCCAAAGCAGATCCAACTGATCCTGTTTAATATTGATGTTTCTTTCCTCCTCTTTCGTGTCATCCTTGGACTGTTTATCCAGCGATAGATTGTTTCCAAAGGCTTCCGTCAAGCTCTCGTAGATGCTCTCCGTATCCCATTCGCCAGCGGCAGTCAGCCGGCCAGCGATCTCCCGCAGGGTCGTTTCCTGGGCAAGCATCTCATCGCCGGAGATAAGCCAGGGCCACATCTTCGAGGTTTCCTGCTCAAAGCGAATGTAGTCCACGATGTCCTGGTATGCGTCATCGCAGTCAGGCTCATAGCGGTGGGCGAGATCGAAGCCCATGGCCTCAATCTCCTGATTAGTCAGTCCCAACTCATTGTGAAGCGTCTTGTAGAGTTCCTCACTTCCGTCATGCTCCGCAAGGAAAGCTATGAGCCTGTTCTGGATTCTGTTGGCGCCTGCCGTTGGAAAATGGTTTGCCAGGGCATCCAAGCTCTCCCGCAGGCTGCCGGCCCGGTGGTCATATTCCAACCGTATTCGCCCATTGTCCAGATCAATGACCGCCCGCTGTTCCGCAGCCCCGCCATGACCAAGGTCATGGCTCAGGGCCTCCGCTTCATCTGCAAATACCCGCCTGAGTGGAGTGCCGCGTTCAGCGGCAGCGAGAGAAAGAGCCTCCGCGAAGCTGCTGTTCTCATTTTCCGCGATGGCAGCGGCCCGCGCTAACAGTGGATACAGCCCCACAAGCCCAGCTCCATCCTCGCCTACAAAAGCGGTTTGCCGTCCCCGTTGCTCTACTTGATACAGCACTGCCGTAGTATCCCTCCCATCGTTTTATTACCGTGTTCTGTCTGTTTTACATAGAGAGATCCTGTTCCTCACCCATCTCCACATCCCACATGGTCCGGACCTCATTCAGGTAATACCCAGCCAGTTCTTTGTCCTCGCAAAAGAAGGGGACGATGCCGCGGACCCCATAGTGCTCCTCACCAACCGCTGGGTTGTACCGCCCAAGCACATAGTGAAGGGGGACTTTTTCCATTGTGAAAAAAGTTCCCCGCACAGAGCAAGTCTTGTCCTTTTCATCCACGCTCTCTATTACTCCACCGCGTAGATCGAAATCGCCGGGGCCTCCATATGGCTCGGTAGCGACAAACAGCACCTTGTCTCCAGCCGTCAGCTCCTTAGCTAACAGGCAGTCCCGCATACGGGAAATGATTTCATCACGGGAGGTGAAGCTCTCGGCCTCCTGGATTTCATCGCTCTCCAGTTCGAGAGCGGACAGAGCCTGCTGGTACGCGGTATGAAGCCGTTCATCCGGCACATTTGGGTCAAGGCAGTAACCGAAAGCCCCTGGAGCCAGGCGGGTGATTCGTTCCTCATCTGGGATCTGTTGTAATTCTTCATAGGCGGAAAGCAGATTCACCAGCTTCCCTGATTTTGGGAGAAGGTCAGACTGCACCTCAGATGCTTCGATCTGCTCGTCCACATATTCATCATACAGAGCGAAGCCGAGGCATCCAATTTCATCGTTGCAGATTTCCAATGTGTTATGAAGGATATCGTAGAGGCTGCTGTCATCGAAATACTCTGCCATATAGTTCAGAATGCCTGATATGATCTCCTCCTTCCGCTCTGCGGAAAGAGAGGGGGCGGGCTGCTCCGGCGCCAGGTTTTTGCAGTAGTCCAGATAATAGCAGACATCAAAGCACTCGTCCGTCAGGGTGACATCCGCCGCCTCCGGCCGCTGCTCCAGCTTCTCAAGGAGCATGGTATCGAAGCCGTTCCCGTCCTCTATCACCAATCCCATTTGCTCATAAAGCTCACTGAAATAATAGCACCAGCTACCCTCGTTGGTGTTTTCCGCTCCCTCCCTGATGATCTTTTCCACTGCCTGCTCCAGAATGGAATCAACCACCGCTCTTGCTCCGGGCAAGTAGGCAAAGTGTTTCCCCCCATCATAGGCAAAAACTCCGTCTTTATGCCCCTCTCCCAAAACGAGGACGCCCTGGTAGATCCGTCTACCGTGTTCATCAGCATAGAACGGCTCTGCAGCCCAGCGGCCATCCTGGTGAGGGCCATTCAAAAAGTCTTGGAATTCCTCGTCCGGCAGCGTAACCAGCCGAACTGCCTCACACTCAAAGATGTGGAAGCGTCCGGCCTTGGCCGGCAATTGAAGTTTCAGCCGCAAAATATCATCCTCCAGTCTTCGGTAAATAATAGCGGGGATTGGTACGCTCCCCATTGACCCGCACTTCAAAATGCAGATGCGGACCTGTAGACCTCCCAGTGGAACCGGAGAGGGAAATGATATCCCCAGCCTCCACTGTCTGGCCAACCTGGGCCAGTAGACGGGAATTGTGGCCATACAAGGTGGATAGTCCATTGCCGTGGTCGATTATCACATAGTAACCATAGCTGCTGTTATATTGGGAAACTGTGACCGTCCCAGGCAGTGCGGCCCGGATAGGGGTGCCTGTGGGTACTGCCAGATCTATCCCGGTGTGTCCCCGTGTCTCGCCAGTGAAGGGGTCGCTGCGATACCCGAACTCCGAGGTGACCACGGACTCCCAGCCTGCTCCGATGGGAGAGCAGAAGCCATCCACCCCAATGAACGGGACATCAGCCCCAGGGAACCAGCCGCCGCTTTCCCCGCTGGGGCTGCCATAAAGGATGAGATGATAGATACTGTCAGCGTTGGCCTGATGGTCCGCGGTGACCTCGACTCCAATGGCATGGCTGATCCGCTCATAAATTTCAGCCAGGTCTTCAATAGGAACGGCCACCATGTAGGTTTCTGTGGTCTCCACCTCATTGCCTTCTTCGTCGGTGGTGGTAACCGTTCGGGTTCGCTCCTCATAATCCACGAAACAGTCCGCAAACTCATGGATGCCATCTGTATCTGGCTGTTCTGCGGCGAAATACAGAGCATAAAAAATGGCCTTGACGCGGGTATCGTCAAGGCTTTTTCCATCTTCGCATTGACTATTGATCTCCGCGATCACTTCGTCCAGTTGGTCAAAGCTGTTCCGCATATCCTCGATGTATCTTTGGTACTCCGGCGTGGCGCTGGCGGAAATGGAGCCGCCGTGGAAGCACAGCTCCACGGCGGACACATTGTGCTGTGAGGTTCCTGAGAGGATGGCGCAAAGCAGAACCACCAGAACGATCAGCGGGGAAAGGATAGCCACAATGCCCCAGCCCACCTTTTTGCGGGCTTCCTCATTGGAAAGAATTACTATCGCCGCTTTGACGGCCGCTGCAACGGTGGCACTCATAGGTTCATACCTTTCATGGGCGAATCCTCTGGCTGCGTACTGTTCTGCAGTTCAGACCAGTACGCGGCCAGCTCCTCCATGGTTTCCGTGTACCCATCGCCTTTGGGCCGATGCTCCGCCCACAGCTGGTACTGCTCCAGATCAATTCCCCGGTCCAGCAGGAGCTTGGCGGCTCCGACCGCCTGATTGCTGACACAGGCATAGAGCGCGTCGTAGTTGTCCGGCTCCACCGGCATCCCGTGTTCCAGCAGTCTCTCTGCCATCCACTCCTGATGCTGGCCCGTGAGGGTGCGCAGGATGCCGGCCACCTCATCGCCCGGTCGGACGCCCTTGTCCACCAGATCCACCGCGGTCTGGAAGTCCAGCTTTTCCGCAACCCAGCGGAGAAGCTTCGGGGGCACAGAAGCAATCTGCTCCGGCGTGCATTGGGCGATCAGGTCTTTGGCGATGTTCCGGCAGTTATTTGTATAGGCATAGAGGATCACCTCACCGTGGAGGGAGGGGAGCGGCTCCGAGAGGCGGCCTTCTGATTCCTTCACCAATGTTTGTACCCGCCAACTGTCTCCCGTTTCCACCGCCCGCTTACAGGCAGTGAGATATGCCTCCGGGGAAAACCTCTCCACCGCCGCAAGAAGTATCAGGGTCATATTTCCTCCCACGACACCGGGGCGTCCCGCCACCTCGATCAGCAGGTCATCCGTCTGGTCTGATACCCTGGGATAAAGGTTTTTGAAGGCGTCAAATTCTCCGTCCCGAATGGCCAACACGGTTTTATCGTAGTCGCTGATGTGCAGGGGGTACCGTCCCACCTCATCCATATAGGCGGTGATGCTCCCGGTCATCCGCCGCAGGAGCTGTTCCGTCTGGGACATGGCCTGTTCCTGGCGTTCCTGCTGTTCCACCAGCGCCTCGATGATGGTGCGCTGCTCCGTAGGATTCAGGTGGACGATCATGCCCTCCGGCTCCGCCCGCTCACCCTGACGGAGATGTCGGGCATAGGTTTCGCCGTCCCCGTGGAACGCCTTGGTGATGGCGGAGGAGATGAGGAACATCCGGTCCAGATCTGCGCCGGTTTCGCCCAGCGTCTTGCCGGTGATGAAACTTTTGGTGACGGGGCGGCTGTCTTCATACCACTTCAGGTACACATCTAAATAGACGCCCTCGTTGCCGCCGTAGTCGGTGGTACAGAAGATGTCGGCGTCTTTGGGGATCTCCCGGCCATTTTCCCATTCCCGGTCCATGAGAAAATACTCGTCCGGAAGATATCCCATACTTTCCAGACGGTGCTTCAGTTCCTCGAAGACTTCCTGTGCGACGCGCTGACCGGCATACTGCATCCTCCGGGGATCTCCCGGAAACGGCTCCCACTGCTCCAATTCAATTTTTTTCATTCGAATTTCCTTTCTCTTTTATAGATCTGCTGTTGGCAGTTCACCCTTCATACAGCAGGAACAGGGCAGATCCTCATCTGAGAAAGCGCCCGGAATCGCCAGCTGATTTTCATCCGCGCAGATAAAATCCCGCCAGGCCCAGTTCCGGCCCAACCCCCGCACTGATGTGAGGTTTGGCATGGCTGCGTCTTCAATCGCCAAAGCCCGCCGCAGCAAATCCGGGTAGCGGTGGTACAATGTCCGAATTTCCCACCGCTTCATGCTGGGGCAGAAGAAGCAGGAAGACTTGCCCGGCAGGGGAAGGCCGGCATCCCGGATCGCCTGGATGCAGTCCTTTCGGCTCCAGCCCCACTCCATCAGGGGATATTCCTTCTGGTATTTTTTATCCTGAAGGTCATGAGGAAGGGCGTTGAGCAGACGGCGCTCCTCTCCGGCATCGTATCCAATGAACTTGACGACCTTTTCTCCTTTCTCCCAGGCATCAATGCAGGGCTGGTAGTGCCTGCAGAACTTTTCCTGCGGGGCAACCTTGTGCTTGAGGGAGCATTTTTTGTACCCATAAGCAATGGAGGGCAGCGTTCCTGAGCGGAGGCACTCCTGCTCCAGCGTCAGCCTCTGGCCGTTCTTCTCGGTGTACCACACCCGCGTGATCGCCGGCATCCCATGGTTCTCCAGCCAGCGGCTCATGGTGTCCAGGTAGGCATAGGTATGCGGCTGCTCGGCTCCGGGATCGGCAAAAAGGATCAGGTCGACTGGGACATGGTGCCGCCACAGTCCTACCAGCATTGCCGTGCTGTCCGTTCCGCCTCCATACCCAACCACATTCATCGCCCGCCCGCTGTGCCGAACAGCGCCTCCTTATAGGCTGGAGCGTGAACCTCCAACAGATACCGCTCGTTGCCGCATTTGAACAGGCACACACCCCGTTGGGGGAATCGGATGAGGTTGTACTCCGCCTCCTCCAGCTGGAGCAGATCCATATAAAACCGCTTGTCAATGGAGCCGCAGTTGAAGATGAACTGGTGGGGCGGGATAGCGAACAGGGGCTTGGTCAACTCCCGGATGCCCTCCCGGTCAAAGTCCTCCAGATTCTGCGAGGCCATGATGAGGTTGGATTCCTTCTTGCGGACCCGCTTGAGAGTGTTGCGGATATACTCGATGATGGTGGTACCCACCGACACATTATCCGACAGCCACACATACAGCTCGTCCAGCGCCGCTGTGGTGTTGCCGATGGTCAGCAGGCGGTCGGACATATAGGACAGGATGTTGAACAGCATGGCGCCGCGCACATTCTTGCTGGCCTGCAGCAGCCCCTTGACCCCGAAGACGATAAAGCGGGAGGAGGTCACATTGGTGTGCCCGTTGAAGAACTGAGCCTCGGCGCCCTGGCACATGGAGTGGAGGCCCAGCAGGATCTCCTGCAGCAGTTCCGCTGTGTAGAGCTGGTGGCAGTTCCCATCGTACTCTCTGTACTCCTGCTCAATGAGTTTATAGAGGTCGGAAAGGATGGGATAGTCCTGGGGCTTGAGGCCGGCGAAGTTGGTGCTGTCGCTGATGCCCCATTTGGCGTACAGCTTGCCCACCATGATCTCAATGGCGTCGATGTGGCGGTCTGAGAAATCCTTGTAGGCCCGGAAAAAGTCCTTGAGAAAGGAGATGTGCTGGGAGAGCCGGGTGGATTTGCGGAATGCCTCCGGCGCGTCCCTGTCCTCCGGGCCACTGCCGTCATCCCAGCACTTGGGCTCCAGCGGATTGATGCGGTACACGCCGCCCATCAGATCCATGAAGCAGCCGCCCACCGTCTCACACATATCCTTTTGTTCGTGTTCCACATCCAGGGAAATCACGGATTTGCCCGCCTCGAGGAAGTTGAGCAGGAGCAGTTTGAGCAGATAGCTCTTACCCTGGCCGGAGTTGCCGAGGATCAGGATGTTGGCGGAGGTCTTATCGTCATCCCGCTTATCAAAATCTACGAGGATATTGGCCCCGTACTTGTCCTTGCCGATGTAGAATCCGTGAGGATCGGTCTTGCCAGAATAATTGAAGGGATACAGGTTGGCCACCGAGCTGGCCGGAAGGACCCGTTCAAATTGGGCGCCGAAGGCGTTGCGGCCGGCTGGCATAACAGAAACAAAGCCCTCCTGCTGACGGAGCATAAGCCGGTCCACATTGAGCTTGGAGCGAACCAGTTCGGTGAGCACATCGGTCTGGAGCAGCTTGAGGGTGTCGTAGTCCGGGGCGGTCAGCTCCAGGAACACCGCACAGTGGAGGAGCGGCTCCCGGTTGCGGTGCATGGAGGAGACCAGGGTAACCACATCCTGCAGGTTGGCCTCGGCAGTGACAGTCTGCTGGAGATCCTCGGTGCTGGAGCGGGACATTCGGTGCTTGTTGGCGGCGTTGTGGATGATCCGGCGCTCCTCACTGGGGGTGACCTGCCGGGTGTAGATGCGGATGGTGACCCCGTCCATCTCGCCCAGATGCCGCAGGATGGCCTGCTCATCGGTAGAAGTGGGGTACTCCCGCAGCGCCCATACACAGCGGCAGGTGTTGCCGCACAGGTAGTGGTCCACCTTGAAGTCGATGACCGAGGGGGCGACCATGTCGAGGAAATCCTTGATATATGGTTCCTCCACCACAGGCCGGGGAGAGTTCTTTGTTCTGTTTTTCGGCAATGAAAAAACCTCCTGTCCAGGCCGGCAGGAGATCTTTTATCGCACTGTTTCTTCCTGATATGGCCCGGAAGTTCTCCTGACGGCCATATCAATTAAATTGTGGGGCACGGGTCAGTCATTCAGAATGATCCAGCGTTCCCCGTCGTAATCCTCATATTTTTCCGTGGTGGCATTCTGCTCAAAATACACGCCCAGCATGCGCTTGAGATCCTCGCCGCTGGCGAGGCTTGCCTTGAAGCCCTGATCCTCGAGGCTTTTCTGGATGCGGGAGAGGTGGGTGTGCAGCTCCATCCCTGTTTCCTCACGCAACCGGACCAGTATGAAGAACTCACGGGCGGTCGCCATCTGGATCTGTAGACGGTCCAGTGATTTAGCGTCCGCCTCCAGCAGCCGGCTGATGACCGGCAGGTCCTCCTCGGCAGCCCGCTGGCGATAGTGCCTCTTGTTGTCCTCAAAGCTCTCCTTGGAGTTGAGGGCCAACATCTCGATCTCAGCCTGCCCCTTGAGGACGGTCATGAGGGCATAGATGCGATTGCTCACAGCCTCCGGGGGCTGGACCGAGAGGTTGGTGGGCTTGATGGCAAAGAAAATCAGCCTCCCATGACTGGTCTTTAGGCCGCTGTCGGTGATCTCGTCGATCCCGATGAGCTGCCGGGTAGTCTGTTTGGCCGTTGCTTCTTTTTTTCTGCTCATTTTCTATCACTCCTATCCGTTGATGGATTACACAGCCCCCAGGCATAGGTCTGCTGGCCCAGGAGGAAATATCGGATTGCATAGCGCAGGAAGTCCAAGATACTGGTATCCTCCAGCCGAATCGAGAGGAAGGCATAGGCCGCAGTGATTACCACTGGGGGCAGGAAGCCAAGTTGGGCCATGGCAAACACAGAGATCAGGGCGCCCACGCCAATGATAGCGATGTCCCGCAGTTCCCACAGCCACAGTACGGCTTTGGATTTCAGATTATCGGGATAAATGTACATGTTTCACCTCACATCGTCATGCTCATTCCAAACCCCTGTTCATCCTGATCGGGGCCGAATTCCTGATCTTGTACTTCGTCTGGGCTTTGTTCCATCAACCAAGATTGGAGTTCCTGTGCCACCAACCCCACAACGAAGACTCGTTTGGATACGCCATTATGCGCCTCCACATACTGCTCAACGCGGTGGAAAAGAGATTCGGGCATAGCAATGGCCAGCGTCCGTTCTTTCTTGTTGTCCTGAAGGACCGCACTCTGGAGCGGTTCCTCGCCATGTTCCCACTGATCCAGTGCCTGATTCAAAAGGCTCTGAACCAGTGCCTTTTGGGTGAGGGGCGCATGAGCATCCAGGTAGGACTTCAGCCGCTGAAACATGTCATCTGAGATCTGAACGGCCAGGGTGCGCTGTTCCTGCTTTGCTGTGGCTGGCTGGTCCAGATAGGTAGTGAGTATCTTAGTGAGATACTCACCGTTTGTCATTTCAGGACTTTTGCCCTCCATCAGCCGCTTGTGAAGCGACTCGGGAATCAAGCCGCAGAGGTTTTTCATCGGTTCCATGATCGCATCTCCTATTCATAATCATTCAAGCTATCTGTGCTGTGGTCGCCCATGCGATTCCTTGCAAAACATAGTCGACGCAAGGAATCGCTACACTGTTGCCCAGTGCTTTATAGCGGGCGGAGTCGGAAGCACCCTCGATATCAGTCCAACCATCCGGAAATCCCTGCAGGCGCTCGCATTCCAGCGGGGTCAGACGGCGGATCAGAAGAACCGAGGCACCTCTTGGAGCGGAGGCGCTGTTATCTGGCTCGTCCATATCCACGACCAAATCTGTTGCGTCTTTGTGCTGACGAGCGCTCTGAGTGCTGACCACCTCGTTGCTTTTGAACACATCCACACGCTGGCGGCTGAACACGGCATGGTGATCTAATCCCGAGGATTGAGTTATCCCGAGATTAGGCGTGGCCTGTTCGCAAATGTGCTGGTTTTTCAATACTTTTTGTGTGTTGTTCATAAATAACCTCCAGATAAGAAAAATATAAAAACACCTCTATAATGTAGTTGGCGGCGAAAGTCGACTAACTGCATTCAGAGGTGTTTTTATGTCCGATGAAATTGTGTTTGATGTTCTATGCACAAAAGTGCTGGATGCATTACGGGCTCTGGGGCTTGGTAAGTTCAGCATACGAAACTACTACTACGAAGGGATGTGGCCAATCATAAAGGTCTACCGTTCCGAGGGGGTGATATTTTATAGTGCTGCATTTACAAATGAAATTGTGAATCGTTTTCACTTGGATCATGAAAATGGTTTGGTAGCCGACCGGATCTGGGCAAAAGTCAGAAAGGCATCCATTCTCTTCGAGGAGTATGTTCAAACCGGAAAAATAGTCTGGAAACGTGTTAGACCTGATCCGAAAATTTCCTTAGCTCCGTACTATCATGAACTCCTGCGTAGATTCTGTCAACATGAAGCGAATACGCGGGCCATTGGATTTGAGAGCTTACGGGACGAGGAGAATGTCTGCCGCAAATTCTTTGCATACCTCGATGCCAGCGGTTGCCATACTTGCCAAGATATTAATTTAGTAAATGTCAACGCTTTTCTGCTGTTCATCGCATCTCAACGAAAATCGAGCATGGACAGAGTGTGCAACACATTGAAACATCTGAGCGCATACTTGGTGTCCATACAAAACTGCTGCGATTTCAGCGCCGCATTGACTACTCGTCCCGCGCCCCGAAAGAAACTGCGGCCTGCCTTTTCCGCAAAAGAGGTTCACACCGTCGTGGATGCAGCGGCAAAAAATCCGTCCTTATCGCTCCGCGATACTGCGATGTTTGCTGTTGCCGCCAGTTTGGGACTGAGAGCTGGGGACATTGTTCGCTTAACGCTCTCGGACATTGACTGGATTCATCATGAAATACGCTTCGTACAGAACAAAACCGGAGTGGAACTGCACCTTCCTCTCGAAGCATCGGTAGGAAACGCCATTGCGAACTATATTCTTCACGAGCGGCCCAAAACGCAGTCCCCAGCTCTCTTTGTGCGTTCCCGTATTCCTTTTGACTTCATGACTTCGACTGCTACGGGAGACCGGCTCAGAAAATATATGAAACTCTCAGATGTTGAGTATACTCCGGGCGATGGAAAAGGCTTTCACAGTTTCAGAAGGTATGTTGCCAGTTCCATGATAAACCAAGAAGTACCGATCGATACAGTGAAAGAAATCTTAGGGCATACGCAGATTGGCTCCATGAAAGCATATATGCGGATCAGCCGGGACAAGCTCGCAATGTGTGCACTCGGACTTGACGGTATTGAGGTTGTCCAGGAGGCTTTGTTATGAGATCTGCATTCACCGGGGCATTTGCACCCTATATTTGCGGCTTGATTGAAAAGAAACAAGCCCTCGGCTATGACTACCACGGAAGTGCGTGCATTCTTCGAACTTTTGATGAATTCTGCCGTGAGCAATTTCCGAACGAGACCTGCTTGACTGCGGAGTTAGCCATGAAATGGGCTGAACAGTTCAAGACCGAGAAAAATCTGTCCAGATTGAATAGGGTATCTGTGATTCGGGAGCTCGCTAAATACATGAATAGTGTAGGAGAACAGGCTTATCTTTTACCACTTCAACTCACGAAGAAAAGCGGACGCCATATCCCCTACATTTATTCAAAGGAAGATTTGCCCAAGTTGTTCAAGGAAATAGATTCTCTGCAGCCCAGCCTTAGAGCACCCACAAAGCATCTGGTGGTATCTGTAATATTTCGCTTGATCTACTGTTGCGGTCTCAGACCCGTAGAAGCCAGACGGCTCCGAAGAGAGGATGTCAACCTGTTTGATGGGACGGTGAATATCCTTGAATCGAAAGGACATAAAGACAGAATCGTTGTCTTGTCCGAAGATATGCTTGAACTGTGCAGGAATTATGACCTGCGCGTAGAGAAGATATACCCTCACCGCAAATATTTCTTCCAGAGTCCAAGTGTCCGAGGTGACGGAATGTACTCAATGGAGTGGATTATTCCGACATTCAGAAGGTTCCTTCAGACGGCAGGCATATCCGGATACGGTGAGATCCGGCCCAGACTTTATGACCTGCGGCATACATTTGCAACACATCGGCTGTACCAGTGGGTAAAGGAAGGAAAAGATATAAATGCCTGCCTTGCGTATTTGAGCGAGTATATGGGCCATTCAAATCTCGAGAGCACGGCATATTATATTCATCTTCTTCCAACGCTTTATACCGACTTGCCAGAACTGCGTCTTGATAGTTCCCTTGAAATGGAGGCAGATTTATGCGACTGAAAGACGAGAAATTCTATAAAACGGTAAGGGACTTCCTTGACATCTACTTGATCAAGCATAGAGGCTATAGCTTAAATACTCAGAAATCGTATCGAGAGGCAATAAATCTTCTTCTCCTTTATTTTAAAACGGAACTGGGGCTTGAATATGCCAGTATTGGGTTCGAGGACATCACTTACTCAAATATAACCGGTTTTCTCGAATGGCTCTCAAAATCCAGAGGATGTTCTCCAGCAACGGTAAATCTGCGTTTGATGGCAATTCGTTCTTTCACAAAATATGCAGGGATATTAGATTCCGGCAAAATCTATATGCAGGTCGAAGTCGGCAATATTTCTGTTCGGAAAACTCCGGGAAAAGTCGTGGAGTTTCTGACGGCTCCTGCATTGGAAACTCTTTTTGAGCAGCCCAACCGCTTCAAGACGAATGGATACCGTGACTTCTGCTTTATGCGGTTGATGTACGACACCGCAGCACGTTGCCAGGAACTGGTGGATGCAAAAATTCATGATTTGAGCATTCGAAAGACTCATGCAACAATCTGCCTTACTGGAAAGGGAAATAAACTGCGAATAGTTCCAATCTCCCCCTCTGTGGTTGAATTGCTCAAAACTTATCTGGATAAAGCACATCCGACCGAGCAAAGGCAGAGTGATGACTATCTTTTCTTTACAACGCATCATGGTCGCAAAAGCAGAATGTCCACCGATGCCGTTAATCTCTTTATGAAAAAATATGGTGAAATGGCAAGGCGGGCTTGTCCTGAAGTGCCAGAACGAGTACATCCACACCAACTTAGGCATTCCCGTGCCATGCATCTGTATCGTGCCGGGATGCCGCTTGTCCTCCTCGCGGAGTTCCTTGGGCATGCCGACGTCAACACAACCCGGATCTATGCATGGGCCGATACTGAGATGAAGCGGCAGGCAATTCAAAAGGTATCCAAGGTCACAGAGGGAGATACTATTGAACCAATATGGGCAAACGATGAGGAGTTGATAAAGCGCCTTTATGGTTTGGCTTGATTTTACCACATTTTAATCGTGTTCACAATGCGGCGACCAGATCATAGCTGGTCGCCGCAAATTTATTATCCGGAGGTTTTAACATGAATTACAGCAGCAAAAACACTATCTCGCAACAAAAAGCCGATGGCCAATCTTACTCCCTCGGGATAACTCAATCCTCGGGATTAGATCACTTATCTGGATATCCAGATAAGTGATCGGTGGCGGTGAGAGTATAGGCGATGCCCTGTTGATACCCAATCCCGTTCCCGCCGTTCATAGGCTGCCGGTCAATGGCATTTCCGGTGATACAGAATATCGTGTCCGGTTCTGCGACCAGCGGGACATTGTTCCCACCCGTACCGTAACGGGCTGACATTGTGGGCGCCACAGAATGTGGGCCGGTGTAGCGGGCATCGATCCCGTGGTTCTCGAATACAAGTGGCTGGTGGCCATGCTCCTGTGCCCGAAGTGTTCCGGCAACATTTTCGCTGCAGGCAATGGCGCTTCCGCCCTGGTCATTAAGGCACAGGATGGATGGCATACAGTTCCCGCTGGCGGTTCCTTTCAAGGTAGGCGAGACTTCCTCTCCATAGCCAATACTGCCCGCAGAAGCACCAGCTCCAGCAGAAAAAGCAGCTGTAAAAATGGCGGGATACCCTTGTCCGGGCATACCGCCGCCTCCGCTTAGTGCTGTGTGCCGCTCCTCGGAAAGGAAGCAATCACCGTTGCCTTTGGCCGTGATTCCGGCCACAAAGGTCTGCTGTTTCATCCCTGGCTGGGCGGTCAGCGCCGCGGCTACATCATGAAGATCCCGCACCTCGTCCCGCTGATTGGCGGCAAAGGCGGTGAGCACACCGTTTCGTCCAGTGGACATACCACAATTAACACCGAGAGTGGCTGCCTTTTCTCCTGTCAGGTCTCCGTTGTATCCGTCGAATCCGATGGGGCCAGTCCCGCCTGGAGGATCAGAGCATCCCGGAGCTGAGGCGGCAGTTCCTTGCCTCTGGCCTCCGCTCGACGCAGAATACCCAGGCAGGCGGTTTTGCTCAAATAGTATTTGCGGGGCGGATCGTCCTGCAAAATCTGCGACAAGGAAGATTCTCTTGCGACGCTGGGCGACACCCCAGAATTGAGCTAATGTATAGCAGAAAATAATGTAAAGTCACCTCCTGAAGTGTAGTAAAGCCAGCAAGAATGCTCCTGCTGGCTTTACATTATTCTGTGAAATTATTTAGTTGGAATATAGAGCTGAGTCAACCATTGCATCAAATTTTCGTCATCTGTCCAAGAGGGCTGCTGGTCACTAAGCTGCTGCGGATGCACTTGCTCCAACAGCTTTTGCTTCATTTTAATGTTCAGCCGGGCATACACCTCGGTAGTTTTAATGTCAGAATGCCCTAACAGGTCTTTTATATATTGCAAATCCACACCGGCCTCTAACCAATGCATCGCTCGGCTGTGTCTGAATACATGAGGATGGACCCGCACTGGGAACAAATCAGGCTTCTCCTTTTGTGCAAGGGAAACATATTTCTGTATGATGTAGTAGACACCGCCTCGTGTTAGAGGGGCCTTGCTTCTGTTGCAAAAAAGCGGGGCATCTATATCACATTGGCGATATTGGGATTCCTCAGCCAGATAATCCTTCAAGATCTTTGCAGGTACAGGAAGAACTGGTATATCTCGGAACTTTCTTCCCTTACCTTTCAGATGTACAACGGCCCATTTTTTATCAAAACGGATATCACCAAAGCGAAGGTTAGCGATTTCAGATGCACGAGCAGCAGATTCATAGATTAAGGTCAAGAAGGCAAAGTCACGCCGTCCCTCACGCGTTGTAAGGTTCGGCTGTCCAAAAATAGTTTGGATGGCTTCTTCCGAAAGATGCGGGACAACCCTTTGCTCACATTTCTTCGGAGGAATTTCCCGGATCTGTTGGCATAGCAGTACAAAGCCTGGATCTTCATACTGCAGGAACTTAAAAAACGCATTGATTGCTGCTCGCCGTTGGTTCCTTGTCGTAATAGAGTTACCTTTCTCCTGTTCCAGCCACCGAAAAAAAGCATCAATTAGCTCTCTATTGAAATCGCTAACTTCCAGCCTATCTCTTCGAATTTTGCGTTCCCGTTCACAGAAATCCAGTAGCAAGGACATTGCGTCTCGATAGGATTGAATTGTTTCTTGGCTTAGTCCCCTTTCAGATGGTAAATACTCAAAGAAATATCTTGATAACGCTTTGGCAAAAAAAGTCGGTCCACGATTAGCCATCCTGCAATCCCTCTCTTTCCATGGCAAGGTCAAACGGAGCATACATGCCGCCCAAATTCTGTTCACAAATATCCATGATATGGGGGAAGGATTGTGCGGTCAGGCGGAGATAGTACTGGGTGGAACTAATCGATGTATGCCCAACATAACGGGAAAGAATCAGTAGATTGCTGTATATTGGGAGTCCAGCTTCAGCCCATTTTTGGATATTATGGCAGCAAAATGTATGACGGAGATCATGCACGCGCGGCCCAAATTGCTTCCCTTTATATGGAATCCCCACATCCCACAAAATGCCGCGAAAGAACTTTCCAATGGTGGATTTTGTATAAGGGGTCCCGCCCTTTGCATAAAAGAACGGCGTTGATTCGACAGTGTTTTTATGAACAGCCTGCGCATATTTTCTACATTCTTCCGTCAATGTGGCAGACATTGGGACAATCCTCTCGCGGTCATTCTTTCCGTGCCGTATGTGCAAAATTCCGTCTTTCAAATCCACATCGTTTTTTAGTAACGCCAACGCTTCAGAAATTCGAAGGCCACAGCCATAGAGTACGCGAAATAAGAGTGGCATAGTAAGATGTCGGTTAGGGGATAGGTTAGTCGGAGAAAGTGAGTCAAGTCGTTCAAAAATGAGATGTAACTCATCCGTTGAAAAAATATAGGGTACGTGTTGTTCTCCGCATTTGGGAAGGGCTGGAAGCAGGTAGGATGGATAACCTTGTTTGCACAGGTATTGGGCAAACCTCTGCATTTCACTCACTCGGCTATATCGGGTGGCGTCCGCCTCATTTGGGCGCTTCTTGCACCATGTCAATGCAATCTCTTTCGTAATTGTGTAACTCTGAATCTCATAATCTTTACAAAAATTATCAAATAGCCGCAGCAGTTTGGCCTGCTGGTTATAGTCCAGACCAGATGCCCTTTTTTGTGCCACATAGGATTCGCATATTGGAGCAAATGGTCCTGTAAAGAAGGGCTTCTTACTCATAGAAGCACCTCCAATGCACATCGTCTCAGCATTTCTGTATTGAGGCTAACGTATACCTGTGTGCTTTCCGGTGTGGCATGACCCAGCGTTTGCGCAATGTCAGTTAATTCTGCTCCATTATTCAGCATGGAGGTAGCGACACTGTGTCGGAAGCTGTGCATCCCAATCGGTTTATCCGTAGAGACATGAATACCTGCTTTAGAAACGAGTTTGGAAACCAACCTTTGCATAGAACCGCTCATGACATCAAACGGTGCAAGGTGCCGGACAAATATACATGGACAGTCTGTCTCTGGGCGGCCATGCTGGAGGTAATCAATGATTGCCCAGCCCACATCTTCGAGCAATGGAAGTTCTAAGGGTATCCCGGTTTTTTGTTGATGAATTGAAATTCGCTTGTTTTTCCAGTCAATATTCTCGAATCGAAGCAATCGCACGTCACTGATGCGCAGCCCCAGCCGGGTAACCAACAACAGGATCGCATAGTTCCGCTTCCCCAACGGATTGGATCGGTCTACCTGAGTCAGAATGCACTCTACCTCATCCGGTGAAAAAACAGTAGGCAGGCGATACTTATGCGTCCGTCTGATACAGGGCAAAGCATTGGCGTAACTGATATAATGGTAGCCTTTGGCCAATGCGTAATCAAACAGCTTGCCTAAGATGCGAATTGTTGCCGCAACCGTACCGGGAGAAAATCCAGTCAAAGATTCAATATAAGTATTTACATGGTGCAGCTCAAGCAGGTGGAAATGCTCAATGCCGGACTCCAGCAGAAAATACTCAAAGCGAAATAGCCTGCTCCGCCAAGTTCTGATAGAACCTTCAGCCACTTGGTTTTGGCGCAAACTGTCCAAAAAGCCTTCAAATAGCTCCTTATAGGCTGGAGAAAAGCCCTTCAAGGTGATACTTGATTGCTTAAAGACCATCCCATACTGTAAATAATCGTCCAACATATGAATAGCCCG
Source organism: Dysosmobacter welbionis (assembly GCF_005121165.3). Classification (NCBI taxonomy): domain Bacteria; kingdom Bacillati; phylum Bacillota; class Clostridia; order Eubacteriales; family Oscillospiraceae; genus Dysosmobacter; species Dysosmobacter welbionis. Next base: position 427,760 of record NZ_CP034413.3, read on the forward strand.
GCTGACATTCTGAGATATATCCCTATCGCCAAGATCGGCACCATACCGTTCCCAGACAAATCTCCGCTCTAAATCCACGGTGAACTCAGTTGTCTGATGCGCTTCGCAGTATACAATCAACTCCTTCCATGTCGCGTCTAACCTTAAAATCGTGCTTTCACTGTAGCCGAGTTCAGCTAAGTGTGACTTTAACTTGCTGATCGTTTTCCTGAGCCATTCGCTCAATGAGCCTGTGTGCTCTATCGTCATTAGCATATTCCTCCTATTAGTTGATATGGCAATGCCATTGTTTAAATTATACGGAATTATGTTAAGTGTGACGATGATTTTTTCTGATTTTTCATCAGTTTTAGGAGGTGACTATACATTATTTTCAACTATACATTAAGCAAATTATGTTCAGCTGAACATAATTGAGCATCCATGACTCTCCAAGCCAGGCTGAATTGATTTCCCAGAATGATTGCCCCAGCAGATTCCCAGCGCCCGGAGTCAGGTCGAGGCACTGAACAGGAGCCGTCTTTAATTCGGACAATCTCCTCGAGGACGATGCGGAAATCTTCGCCGCCCGCTGAACTGAATGATCCTGGTACATTCTCCCAGCACATATATCGAGGTCGAACAGTGTGAGCTGTTCTGCCGCGCCGCTCATCTGCATCCCTCATTTCTTTTACAACGCGGATCTGCTCCATAAACAGGCCGGAACGCTCTCCGGCAAGACCGGCTCTGGCCCCCGCCACGCTGAGATCCTGACAAGGGCTGCCTCCTGTGATAATGTCTACCGGGGGAAGTTCGGCACCATTCAGTTTCGTGATGTCCCCGACATGGAGTATGGAGGGGAACCTCTTTCTTGTCACTTCGATGGGGAAGGCTTCGATCTCGCTGGCCCACACCGGCTCGATGCCGTTGCGGACCGCCGCGAGTGGGAACCCTCCGATTCCATCGAACAGGCTGCCCAGCGTGGGCATTATGCCATACCCATGCTCTGCCCTGGAGCTTCGCTTTGCTCCATCTCAGCGGGCAGAGCCTCCTGCTTGATTTCCAGCTCCCCAATCTGTCGGATGGGGATGCCGAGCCGTTGGGCCTCCTCAATCTCACGGGCCATGCCGGAACTGACCCTGCCGCCGCAGAGCCACAGTTCATCGCAGACTTCCAGCACCCGGTGTCCCAGCCGCAGTCCAATTTCCCGTTCTGTTGGCTCAGCGTCATCCAACATCTGTGGGTAGAGCAGGTGGACGGCGATGGGCGTATGCCCCTGATGGATGGCATACCAGCACGCCTTTTTCGCAAACGCGGTGTTTGTCTCAATATCTCCTGCATAGGGAGAGGCGATGTAAATCAGTTTTTCTCTGCTCATTTCGCCGCCCCCACTGCCTGTACCACGGTGCGGGTGGTGTTGACCGCTGACTGTGCTGCATAGACGGCGGACATGATGTTGGCGCGTGTCGAGGTGTCCAGCCCAAAGGCGCCGCAGATGCGGGGCACTTCACCGGCCGACAGCATCAGGCCAAGGCCCAGCAGCGCATGATCCTTCAGCACCAGCAGTCCCGCTGTAAGGATGGTGGCCTGCAGGAAGGTGGTCAGACACAGACCGATGATCTGCTTGCACCACTGCACAAAACCGTCCATATAGCCGCGGGGCACCGAGAACATATACAGGGAACCCACAGCAATCTGGATGAGTAAGACTCCTCCGCGCTTGAGGTTGGAGAAAAAGCACTTGATGACGGCGTACCCCATCATGATGATAATAAAAATTACCATGATGGGGCTGGTGATGCTGCCAATCCCGCCGAATACGCCGGAGGAGGCCGCGGCCCCGATATCCACGCCCTGCAGGGAGTTGATGATATCAGTGGAAAGGGCATCAAAGCTCTCGCCATACCCGGTAATTCCAGAGGTCAGGCTGGCCTGCAGCGTGACGGAGAGTTTATAAAGTTCCACCGGCACCAGGGTAAAACACCCCACGGCCATAAAGCCCTTGACGGCGCTGATAGCCGCGTCCTTGATACTGGCCCGTCCGGTCTGGTATTCGATTCCGACCTCGAACACGGCCACCACCAGCCCGACGACATACAGCGTCCAGGCCAGATAAGAAAAAAAGAGAACAATGGACTGTACCCAGCTCATCTCGAAGAGCTCGACGCCCATGTTCCCCATCTCGGCAAAAAAGTTGCCAAAGAAACCAACAAGCTGGCTGTAGACCCAGTCGATAAACTGATCCATCAGCCCGCCAAGGAAAAAGTCCAATATAAACATCTGGTGGTTTCACCCCTTTGCGTAAGGGGGACCGTGCCAGCATTGGACGCATACTCCTGCTCAAAGGCACAGGGGCCGTGGCTGGGCACGGCCCCTGCTTGTATTCGCTTCCTATTTTCTTAGCACATTTGCGGGCTGTGTTCCTGCGCCTCCTCCTGACGCTGGAACACCTGCAGATATTCGTCCACCGTACCCGCCAGCAGCCTGTAATCCGCCTGAGTAGGCTGGTAAACATACCAGTCTACCTTCCCATAATCGTCCCAGAGGTGTGGTAAGATACCATCCGAGAAGTTGGGATTGCTCACTTTTTTCTTTCCCAGTAAATCGCCAAAGCGTAGGATATTCACATCCACCGCGCCCTCGGTCCGGTTCAGGATCGTCAGCTTGAGGGCATTGTACTGGCCGGCAATGTTCAGAGAAACAAACTCCAGCCTGGCCCGCAAATCCGGGTCAAGCTGGATATAGGCGGATCTGCCCGCATAAGACACAACGCCGCTGGTTTTGCACTGAGTGAGGATTTTCCTCAACTCCTGTCCAAATGGATTCAATTTTCTTCTTTCCCTCCCTACATGGTTAATTCCGGGACAGTCGGCGCCGGTGGATGAGCTAACTCCAGCGTACTGCCTTCCAAGGCCAGAACGCCATCCAGCCGGTGAATAAGGCCCTCCATGTGTTTCTGCCATCCGTCCCAATCCTTCGGATCAAACCAGCCGCCGGGCAGCTCGCCGGCTTTGATCTGCCGCTCCGCTCTGATCCTGGCGTATTTCAAAGTGTCCGCAAGGTAATCCCGGAGTTCCCGGAGAGAAGCCCTTGATGCTGTAAACGAGGTGACGGACCGGAACTTGTTGTCCTCGGCCGCCCACTCCTCATCATAGTCCAAACTGCCGGGATCACCGTCAAGATACTTTACAACGATCTCAGCCAGTGCCATAGGGCTGGTATGCGCACACCCCAGCTTTACATCACAGGGGGCATTCCATCGGTCTTTCTTTAATCGTTCAAGCATTTCTCCCAAGTCCAGTTGTCCATCTGCCGGTAAATTGTACCGGACACATCTAACCGCATCCAGTCCATTGTCGGACTCCAGTGCGGTGATTCCCCAACAGCCCATAGAAACCGTCTCCCATTTCCGGCTTACGCCTCATCATTCTTGTCCTACATTTCCAGTTTCGGTCCAATCTGCTCCTGCTCATCCAGCCCAAATGCCTCGCGCATTTCCGCATCCGCCAGAATCCCGAACGCTTCCTGACAATCTGCGCAGCTCACGATCCAGGTCTTTCCTTCAAAGTACCGGAGCATTTCCGCCAATATTCTGGTCTTCGGGTCCGAGGCAGAGAGAAGCTGCCCCACCTCCTCCCGCGAAAGATATTTGCGTTCTCCGCTCCAGGAGCCAATCACGCCGACAGTGTACTCAGGGATTTCCTCCGGCAGTATTTTACAATCCAGAACCGGATCTGGATCAAAGGTGAAAAACACATCAATGGGAGTATCTTCTACCACGCTTACCCCGATGCCGTATGGACCTGCACCTGCTCTGCACATCCCGGTAGACCGCTGGTACAGCTCGTTAACCAATGAAAGCATTTTATTTCCGGATGGATTTGGAATTGGATATTCCATTGCTTCCTTCCTCCTGTATTCTCAGAATAATTCTTTACATTCCCAGGATCGTCCAGACATAGGTGGGAGCCGTCAGGGTGAAGATAAGGCAGGCAAACAGGATGGCCGGCGCAGTCCATTCGAACTGGCCGTGCTTTCTATAGTCAAAATACGCCATGCCCAATTTGGCGAAGAAGAACACAGCCAGAACAAGGTCAATCACGGGAAAGACCACATTATTGACAACCGTTTTGATCTGGGCGGATGCGTCCGTCCAAGTGCCTTCAATGGCACCAGCCACATCCCCGGTTCCTGCCGCAAATGCGGGTACCGTAAACATGATGGCCAGCATCATTACCATTACGACCGCACAGAGCATCTTTTTCGTTTTCATCATCAAATACCACCTTTCTTTGCTGAAAAAAGAAAGGCCGCAGGGGTGTTCCCGCGGATGGATGATCTATCCCGAACAGGCCGCGAGGCACTTTCCCACGGCCCGTTTCTTTTCTGATTTTGTTACTGTGAATGCTTACATCGTGAGCACAGGTCCACTCAGTTCCTGTGTTTCCAGGAACTGAGCCCGGATTATTTCTTCAAACGCTTCCTTTGCTAACCTACAGAAGACAGAGTACATAGGCAGACCGTTCTCAGCCGTGTATTCATACGGTTCAGGTAACCGCCCGCATTTTGCAAAAAAGTTCTTTTCCGCCTCCATAAGCCGCTCAATAGACCACTCACGTACTTCGTTCCGATATGCCAAGACGGTTTGAACATGGCGCTCATCTCTTGCGGAGAGAAGCGTGGGGTAACGAAGTTCAGCATACTCTTGGGCGGTCGTGTCCATATAGCGTTCAAATGTTCTGCGTGTCGGCAGCCCATATTGAGGCTTCATTTCCCTTGCCACTGGCAGCCTTCTGTTCTTTTCTACAAATCCCGCAAAGGCTTCTTCGATTTTCTCCTTGGTCCATACTGCCGGAAGCCCTTTTTTGCACATTGTCAACCGCCTCTTTACATCAAGAAAGAAATATCTAAAAACTGCGTTTGAGCAGCCTCGACCAGTGGGGCTACTTCAATGACCTCTGGATTCTGTTGGAACTTCAAATCTCCCCGGAAGCCCAGTTTCAGGTTACTGAATGTTTCGGCGGCCTTCAGCAGTTCGGGCGGCGATCCTGGAGGCATCTCCTGCATCCACTGTACCCATTCACCTTTCTGAAAGCGGGGATTTAGCCGAAGGATCACATAGTCCTCCGGCACAAACTTGGGATAGCGGCCGATGCTGCCGCCCACCTTATAGTAGGGCTTTCCCTCCATCATGACCGTGGCCCGCATGAGCGTCAGGGTATCCTCCAAAGAGGCGCAAAACCAGCACTCCCTATCGCCCATACGCCTGATTCGGCCATCCCGCAGGATGCTGTCCAGATTCTTTCGGTGCGTGTAGTGGTAGACCTCGCCAGGCTGCTCATCCAGTCGGATGTATCCCATGGCTTCACCTCCCGCCTATAGATCAAGCGGAGCGATATGCCAATCGTCCCATAGATTGCCCCGGATATTCAGTGAATCGGTGAGGTTGACCGAGAGCATCCCTGCCGGGGTCCAGCAGTCAATGACCCAGGTGTTGACTGTATAGGAGCCATCCGGGTACCAGATAGGAGTGAAATGGGTACGCCGGTTATAGGTGCTATACTCGTTCTTCTGGAACTCCAGCCTGGAAGACGAGGAACTGATGGAAATGCGATCCAATAGCCGCCAAAAGGATTCATAGTTGAACTCTGGGAAGTAACTGACTGCATTCTGCAGGGCGGTGGTAGCCGACCTCTGGGAACTGTTCACTCTGGCGGTGACCACCTGATTGACCCCATAGCCGGACTTCATGGTGCTGTCGCTGGCGGTGGGATTCTTCTCGTCTGGAGTAATTTCCATAGCAGCGGAAAGGCTGGCACTGTAGCGGTCCAGATCAAATTCCCACCAGCCGTGGTCGCACCAGTATCCGTCCTCATCATCGCCATGCCATACCCAATACTCCTGCCACCATGGGTCCCAAATGGTCCACTGGGCCGAGGTTTTCTCCGGCCGGTCTGGGACCGGGGAGGGTGTGAAGGAGTCGTTCCGGTCATCTGCTACTGGATTGGGCGGCGGATTCTCGTCCAGATCTACGATCTTACAGTGGATGGTGGCCTGTGCTGATCCTGGGCCGGATACATCCACATCGATGGTCATGTCCTGCGGCTCGTCCGGTGTAGTCCAGCGTACCCAGGCCAATTGGGAATCTCCGTCCGGGTAGTAGACATTGCTGACCGTATAGGTCGTCCCATCAATATGGAACTGTACAGTGACCGGATCATCCGGGTCACTTTGGCCACCGCTGACCTCTACCGCCGTGATGACCTCGGTATTGGTTCGGTATTCATAGTCATAGGTGCTGATCTCCGGCTCCTCCGGCTGCTCCTCAAAGCGGACGATACCAAGCCCAAGGGAGGACTTGATGTCCGAGTTGGACACATTCTTATTGGTGGGGCCGGACCATGCGGGATAGCCTAAATCTGGGGTTTCCAGAAACATGGACAGGGGAAGGTTTTTGGCCGTCAGCGATCCCATCCAATAGCGGAGTTGTCCTCCAACCACCTCGTCATAAAGGGCGGCCTCTGTCGCTGTTGTGGCAATCATGACACCTTGGAACTTATAATAGGCGATGGGTTCCAGCAGAATTTTGTATTCGCCGCTGATGAGCGTGTCATAATCCATACCAGTTTCTTCCGCAATGAACTTGACAACATATTCTGAACAAAAATACTTTTTGATGGCCTCGATGTTATTACGCCCGTTTGTACTTATGATGCGAGGCATTGGTTGTACAGGGTTTTTATAGCTATACCCGCCTTGTACGGGAGAGAGCCCAGTACCATTATTGTACTGGATTTTACTGACCTTTCCGAAATGATATATTCCTGCAGATGGTGTTTTGTTGGTCAAATCAAATGGTGTAGTAACAACGGCATGGTCACTTGCCCGCACTACGGTTACACGCACCCCTTCGTTTCCGGGGTTCCAACTGCCATGACTCGTCGCATCCCCCATACTCCCGCCGCCACCATCAATGTTACCAGACCCGCCAGTTCCATTCGCGGCATAAACTTGTATGCAAGTAAAGGAAAATATCATCACAACGGCCAGAAACAGGTTAAAGAGTCGTTTCACTTGATCTCCTTTCCCACAAAATAAAAAGCACAGCCAAAGCTGTGCTTTTTGAAGATGCGATATTACTTTATCCCATTATGCCAACCTGAGTATTGATATCTCCATCACTATCGATACTTCCACCTTGATTTGCGCCTGCGTTGGGAACATTATCGAAACCAGGCAGGCCGCCACTGGTGTTGGTGGAGGGCTGTTCAGGGGGAGGCGTCACATTGTTGTGATCTTGCGGCTCAGGAGTACCCTCGACCGGAGTCCCATCCGGCGTCTTGGTGGGGTCCTTCAGTTCATCCTCTGTATATTCCGGTTTGACCGGGTCCGGCTGAATGGTCTGCTCTGTGCCGGTAAAATCAGCGCCGTTTCCATCATCGGTGTTGGTACTGGCATCCGGGGTTTCCGGGTTAACGGTCACATTATCTCCCGGCTTCTGGTCATCCCCGGATTCTGCGGGAGGCGGGGTACTGCTGTCCGGGTCCACCACTACATCGCCCTGCTGGGAGCTGCTGGGCGGGAGCAGGTCATCGGTGACCTTGTCTTTGCTGAAGCTGCTTGCGATCACAGCAACCAGGATTGCGCAGACCACAAGACATCCGGCCACGGTCAGCCACTTCTTGGTATTCTCCGTCATCGTTTGGATTCCTCCTTTTTCTGTTGATTATGCTTCTTGTCAAACTGTCTGTGTGACTTCAGGCGGCCAAGGATAGTTCGGCTTTAAGATCTGCTGCCTACATTTTCCTATACCGCCCGTCCTTTGTCAACACGAACCCTACCACAAACAGGCAGAGAAGTCTATTGGGACAATAGAAAACTTTTTGAAAACTGCGTTAAAACCGAGGGGCATAGCCCGCGCTGACCTTGACTGTCATCCGCATGGGCGGCAGAAGCTCTCCTCCAAAAGACACTGGAACCTCCAATTCGATTTCACAGTCCGCCACAAAACGGTCGCCGGCGCTGTCGCCGGAAGCGAACGGTGCGTTGCGGATCTCCACATCAAGGCCCCACACACGGAACTCCATCCCACCATCCTCTGTGTACTGAGTATGGTAGCCGCCCCGATAGGTCAGCCCAAGGATATCGTCCAAGCGTCCATAGATATCGCCATAGTCCAGTGATTCCTCAAAATCTCCCGCCAACGGCTGGTAGGCGCCGGAGTAGCCCTCCCGGACGCCATGGTACACATCGTCATAGTTGTCGTTGACGGTGGAGATCACAGCCTCCTGCACCGCATCCCGAACCCCCTGGGCCACGATGAGCAGACGGAAATATTCGCTGATGCAGCACATCAGCATTACCAGCACCAGCACAATGGCAATAATCAGGGGGAAGGCCACGCCGCGCCGGTCTTTCAAAATCTGCCTGAGTCTGTTCATTTCCAGTACACCTCCGACTTTCCTGTGGCATCTGCCCGCAGGGTGATGGGGAAACTGCCAAAGCCGGCAAAGAGACCGAGGTCGATCTCATGAGTGAGCGTGACCGTGACCTCCTCGTTGAGCTGGATGCGGCCGGTATCGCTCCATTCAATCTCCGGGTCCAGGCCGGTCTGCTCCCGCAGGGCCTGTTCCCGGCGGTCAGTTTCCGGCCCGATCCTGCCGGCGATTTCCGCCTCACGCACCAGTTCAGTGGCAAAGGTATCGAGCTGCTGTTTGGCAATAAAGGCTGGGAGGACCTGCACTGCCAGCGCGATCACCAGCATGGCGCAGAGCACCAGGACGCACACATCGATGTATCCCTCTCCGCGTCGGGATCTCAAAATCCGTTTCAGCACATGGTTACCTCCTCGCCTAAAGTCAGATCCCTTTCCTGACACTGAGCATTATATTCGCTCAAAATACTGGAGATAGAGCTTTCCGATGAAAGATCAGTTTTATCACTTGTCAGGAATTGGTATAGTGCTTCCACAGGATTTTTTGGCTTAAGGATTAAATCCAAGTCATCATCGTCGAGTTCATAACTGTCATGGATAAGAGCAGAAAGCAGGCTTTCCTTTGCCGCAGTTTCAGCTGAATGGCGATAAATTTCATCGGCAGATAGCTGCTTCACCCTTTGAGCATATTCCTTCATTTCATCTTCCGCACGATCAATCAATCGATAGATGCTGCCTGTATAGTCCATTGGGCACCTCCTCTCTTAAAACATCCCGCCCAGGGAATGGATAATCTCGTAGATGATGATGGACAGATAAGTCACCAGGAAGCACATGAGCAGGACAAAGGAGAATACACGGATCTTAGGCGGGATTTTCATGGCCTTTGCCTTGAGGCGCTGGAGTTCCAGCTGCTTCATATCGTGGCTGAGCATCTGAAAGTAGTGGACCCCGTTGTCGCCTCGCAGCACGCCGATGAGTCCGCGGACAATGTCCGAAAGCAGCGGAGAGTTGAACCGGGCCTCAAAGCGGGTCAGCGCCGCCTCATAGGAGCCGGAACGCATATCCGCGGTGAGGACATCCAGTTCAGCGGAGAAAACAGGACCGGAATTCTGCTTATAATGCTCAATCATGCTCAGCACATCCCGGCTGGCGGCCAGTTCTTGGGTGATGGTGGCCACGAACCGGGGCAGTTCCGCCTCAATCTCGTCCCTCTTGGCAGAGAGTTTTTCCTCCGCCCTGCGAATCTCTTTGAAATAAACCGCCACCGCCAGAAGAACAACTATCAACGCCAACATTGGGAAAATCAACAGGCACGGAATCACCGTCAGCAGCACTGCACCGGTCTTGATCATGGCAAAGGCGGTGTACTCCTCCGGTGTCATGTTCAGCCCAGCAGCGGCCAGCGTATTTTTCAGACGGCCCCGCTTATACTCATCCATATGGATGTGTGGGGCCAGCTTGATCGCCCAGCCCATGAGCAGGGCCTCCACACTGCGGGCCTGCTTCTTCTCCTGGCGGCCCACCGAGAGCATGGCACGCTGGGTGGCCAGACGGGGGAGCCTGAGCAGATCAGCCGTCAAAAGAAACATACCCAGCGCAAGGAATATGCCAAATAAAAACAGAAGGAAAGTCATGGTTGTTTTGTTCACCTCCACATAAAAACAGAGCCAGTACACGACAGATGTGTACCGGCCCTGTTTTTCTTCTTATGCTGTATTACAAGGCACTCTTTCTATAGCATTATTGCATCACATCTAACTCCGCAACAAATGACGGATCAAAGTCATCCCGCCAGTTTCGATAGTCAGGATACAGTCCCAAACCCTTTCGGATGAGCTCCCGGTTTTCCGGGGTGTCAATATAGATACCGTCCGGGATGCCGTCCATCCCATAGATGAGCCGGACCCCATCCTGCTCCGCTGCCTTTGCTGCTTCAAAATCTCCATCATAGAGCGCCATGTCATCGATGCGTTCTACATGGAGGGCCTCCGGAATATAGGAACCATGGTTGATCGTTGCGGTAATAAAATAGCCCTTTTCCTGGTTACTGATGAGGATCACCTCCGATACTCAATGGGCTGGGTCAGCTTGATGACCGCTGCGGTGCTGATGAACATCACAGCGGCAATGGCTGCCAACAGCGCCTGCCCCAGCGGGGTGTGCATCAGAACATCGTACCAGTCCTGATTGAGCCAGTACAACAGCGGGATATTGCCGATGACCAGCACCTGCATGGTGATAAACTCCTTGCGGGGCTCAAACACCAGATTCTCCAGCTCACCGTTGACGATCCGCATATCGGAGAGTTTAGCCACGATGGGAGTCAGGATGGTCTTGAGCCCCCGGTCGTGTCGGCAGGTCAGCAGAGCGGCCACCCACTCCCGAAACACGGCGTTGTCGATCTTCGTCCCCATGTCCTGGAGGGCGGCGTCCACATCGGGGTCCACCAGCTTGATCCGGGTGAGAAACTCCACAAACACACTCCGGACGGGCGGGTTGAGATAGTCAATGTTTTCCTCCACTGCCGTCTGGATGTCCTCATTGCGGAGATAAGCTGTGGTGATGATAGAGAGGGCGGTTTCCAGTTCAGCGGCAATGTTCTTTTTGTAGTGATTTGCGGTCAGACGGATAAACCAGAACGGCACGAACATCATGCCCACCGCCAGCACCGGCACCAGGAAGAGGTTGCCCAGCGTCAGGGCGAAGGCGGCCCCTACCAGAAAAAGAAGCAGGGACAGGGCGCACACCATGGGAAACTTGGCGGCCCGGCCAGTCATCCGCAGAATGGTCTGTGTCTCCTCGATTTCCCGGCGCAGAAAGGATTTCTTTTTGCGCCGTGTACTCTCATTAACCTCCGACCGGATGCTTTTGGGCTTACTGGTGATTCTGCGGAACACCCCTTCAGTGAAGTCCATAGGGGAGATGTGTAAAAGGACAAAACAACCTGTGATCAGCCCTATACAGGCAATCAACTGGATCAGATTCATACAGATTCGCCTCCTTCCTTGCCGGTTTCAGGTTTGGCAGGCGGCTTGGACTGTGCGCTCCTGGTCTTCGGAGCGGGCGTTGCCTGTCCTGCCTTTGCCGGACTGGAGCCTGACTTACCCTTAGAGGGAGCGGACTTTTTGCCCACGAGCTGAGTCAGCACCTCCTGCGGCATACCATTGTCGATGAACCGCTTCTGCAGGCTTTCCGAGATGGGGTTGACCGCCTCGTGGCGGCCCTTAATACGGTATTTGCCGTCCTCCAACCGGTTTTCTTCGATTTTGAAGTGATAAAGGGTGTTGTACCGGCGCTCCCCAGTGGGCAGGATCTCACACTCCATGATCTCCATGATTTTACGGCTCTTATCCTCCAGCTGCTTGGCGAACACCACGATGGGGAATGCCTCGGTGACCAGATCCATGAGGGTATCGTCGGCCATCTCGTGCTTACGCTTGCAGAGGGTGACCATACGCCGCCATGTAGCCTGGGATGAGTTGGAATGAATGGTGGTCAACACGCCGTGGCCAGTACGGGCGGCCTCCTGTGCGGCATACGCCTCCGCAGACCGCATCTCGCCCACACAGATGATGTCGGGGTGGTACCGCAGGGCCATGTCCAGCAGCATATCCTGATCGATATTCTGCTTGGCGTTCTCGCTCTCACGGGTGATGGTGTGGATGACGCTGTTGCACACCCGGCCATCTTTCTCCCGCACCAGGTCCAGCTCACGGGAGCCGTTCTCGATGGTGAAAATACGCTTGTTGTCCGGGATGGTGGTCAGGAGCCAGCCTGCCACCGTAGTCTTGCCGGAACCGGTGGCCCCGGCAACGCAGACGGAAACGCCGTAACGCAGGCAGGCGGCCAGAAAGTCCAGCATGGGGCCTGTGGCTGTTCCACCTTTTACGAAGTCCTCTTTCTGCATATTCTGCGGGTTGACGATACGGATGGATGCCGTGACGCCCACATCCTCGTCCACCAAAGGGGTCTTGAGGACCGCGATGCGGATGTTCTTGCTGAGATGGCCCAGGACGGCGGGACTGGCATTGTCCAGCACCATACCGCTGACATGGAGCATACGGCGGATCACATTGACGGCGTGTTCAGGGCTGTCGAAATGTTCCTCCAGCTTGACCGTTTCGCCATTGGCGTACAACACCTCGATATCCCGCCAAGAGTTCACATTAATCTCCTCAATGCCGGTTCCGAAGATGTACTTGGTGAGCAGGCCGAACTCGGCCATCTCCGTGTAGAGGGCGTCCACCAGCTGGTCGCCGGAATAGCCTTTGACCGCGATGCGCCGGTCCTGCACATATTTGGTGATGTACCGTTTGATCTGGGCCTTGGCGTCTTCATCGCCGCCCTCGGTGATGAGGGCGGAATACTTGCCGGAGATATATTCCTGCACATCCTGCAGGACGGTGTTGAAATCCTGCCCTTCATTCTCCGGGGTGAAGAAGAGAGAATGCGCCCGATAGCCGCCTGCAGACTCTGTATTCAGGGACCGCCTGGGGAGATCCTCCGCCATGTTCACGCTATCTGTGGGATCAGCTTCAACCCCTGTCCCATCATCAGCTGGGGCGTGACGCAGCGGCTCATCTGCGGGCTGGGGTTCTCCAACGCCGGCTTCATGCTGATTCTGACCCATATTGCCGCTTACCGGGCAGTCCGGGCCGAAATAGAGGGGGAGTTCTTTTTTCCGCCCGTCCGGACCTGTCGTGATATGTGTTGCGGCGGCTTTCTCAGCGGACGCTTTGGGAGCGAACAGGGACTGACTTCGCTTCTCGCCTAACACCCAAACACCTCCCTGGCAATCTTCTCGATCTCCTTGCGGAATACCCGGCTGTCCTTCATGGATAGGTCCGCCAGCAGGTTGCCGGCCAGATACTGTCCCTCCAGCTCCGCCGAATGGGGCAGCGTGAAGGCCACTGTCCCCAGCGCCTGACTCATGTGATCCCCGGCCTGCTGGGACTTTACATTGCTGGCGGTCTTGTACTGCTTGTCCGTATCCCATTTGGCATCCCGCAGGAGGGGAAGTTGGCTGGACAGGTAGCTGATGCTCTTGAGGTCGGCGTTGGCCAGCCGCAGGACGGAATCCGCCTCCATGAGCGCCACAGCGGAGAGGATGTCGTTGGCGATGTAACTGCCGCAGTCAATGACCACATAAGGAGCGATCTCCCGCAGGCAGTCGATGAGCTCCCGCGCCTGCACCTCGTTGTAAGGCGGGTAGGTGTACTCATTCTCTCCCTTGAGCATCCCCAGCATGGTGAGGTAACCCAGGCGTTTGTGGGTGACCAGGTTGTTCTTGACCAGATTCTCCGACACATGGGCGGCGGCCAACACGCTCCCGAGGGAACGCTCGCACTCCAGATCTGCCGCCGGGCAGATACAGGGAAGCATTGGGGCTGTCATGTCGCAGAGAAGGAGGATCACATTCCGGCGCTTGTCGGCCAGATACTTGGCCAGCCGCACGGCCACGGTGGTCTTGCCGCTGCCGGGGCTGCCCCACACCGCCAGCACCCCGCCGCTCTGATCCTCCTGCTCACAGGCGTCCTCCTGGCCACTTCCTCGGGAAAAAATACCCGCTTTCTTGAAGTTCAGCATCAGGCCACCTCCTCGGTTTTCGCGGGCGCCTCCGTTTCTGCGGTTTCGCTGGAGTCAGCGGCGGGTTCGGACTCTGCGGGATTCTCCTGTGGTTTCTCCTCGGGGTCCGGCTCCGGGGGATACAATTCCAGAATGATCTCGTCTTGAGAGGTCAGGAACTTGTCGGCATTCTCCCGGTCGCCCCGGTAGACCAGCGCCAGATGGATGGTCCCCTCGGCCTCCAGCTCGGCCAACACTTTGGCCTGCTCGGGGGACACCAGCAGGGTGACAGTATCGGGCAGTTCCTTGTCATCCTCCTCGTCCACAGGCTCACCGGTGTTGGCGTCATAGCCGGAGGAGGCGGTAACACTGATAATCTCCACATACTGCAGCTCAGCGGGGACAACGGTCTGGCCCTGCTGCTTGTAGTCCGGGGCGATCACCGACACAATGTCGCCGCTCTGCAGCTTGCCGGAGAGCCCCTCCGCAAAACTTTTGATGGACACGGAGATGGCCTGCTGGCTCCCGTCCAGGCTGTACAGGTAGGCGTTTTCCGCTGCTGGGGCGTCTGAGAGTTTGGAAGGGATGATATAGTCGCCCACAGCCAGATCCGCAGTAGCGTATTTACCCACGACGCTCTCTTTCTGCCGAAGGACATCCTCTGGGAGATTATAGCCGCCCACCTCCACGATCTGAACCATGCTCTCGGTGATCTCATCGCCGGCCCGGATGGGCTGGACTACCCGCACGATCTCAGCTTTCTGGCTGACGCTCTGGTTGAACAGCGGGGTCAGACCGAAGCAGATCAGCAGGGAGAGCAGGATGCAGATTACACCGACCACGGTGCGATTTTTCAAAAAACTCATACTGGCATTTCCTCCTTGATTTCATGTTGGGTCGGAAAGTCCGGGCATTACGCCCGGACCGATCTGGCCCTTCTGCTCCGCTTCAACCGGGGCAGAAGAATGGCGGCCGCCGTCAGGGGCAGGGTCACGCCAACGATGGTGAGCACAGTCTTTCTCGTTACATGGAACTTCTTCATAGCAGTCAACCTCCAAAACAGTATAGTGCGGCAAAGCCGATGGATAAAAATGGTCCCAGCGGTAGCGCCGCCCGTGTCATTGCGGGTAGCGGATGATGAATGAATTTTTGAAATAACATAGCGGTGCAGAAATACAGCACCGCCAGCAGCAGACCCAGCGCCATCCCCCAGATCCCCCGCCAAAAGCCCAGCACAAAGCCGGCCGCAGCAGTGAGTTTGATGTCGCCGCCGCCCATGCACTCCGGCCGGATCAGGGCGGCAATCAGCAGGGGCAGAGCCGCCAGCACTCCAAAAAACTGGGCGGGGCTGAAGGAGATCAGCCCCGCCGCGGCGGTCAAAAGACAGAGGAAATCCGGGATAGTACGCTTGCGGCAGTCCACCGCAGAGGCAGCGGCCAGTGCCGTGAGAAACAGGAACGCCTGCACCGGGTATCAGCCCTTGTAGTCAAACATTTCCTCTACGCGCTCGGTCACGGTGGGCAGGACGGTGTCCCCGAACAGAGTGTAGAGGCCAGCCAGGAGCAGGGCGCCCAGCACCACGGCAATCAGGATCTTGATGGCGGTGTCGATGTAGCCCTCGCCGCGAGTGTTGCAGAGAGGGGCGGACAGGTGGGCACGGGCGCAGGTCATGGCGCAGTGGGCCTTGCAGGTCATCGTCTTTACGGTGTTGGACATCTTGTTGAACATCTTCTTCATAGAGAGTTCCTCCTCAAAATTTTAGATTGTTGATTGTTGTGTGGTCAGTGGGTCACATACCCATCTTCTGAGCCTGCTGTGCCGTGGGGTCCGGCGCGGACTGGGGAGAGCGGTTCATCCCCTGCGTCAGTGCCTGCTGGTAGGCGGTCACGACAGCCGATTCCAGTTCGGCGCGTGCCTCCCGTGTGTACGGAAAACAGATGTCCTTGATTTCACCCTTGCTGTTGATCTGGCCGGGCATGGATACAAACAGCCCATTGCTGCCCTCCATGAGCTTGACGCCCCGGACGGCAAAACAGCCGTTGATGTTCAGCGATGCGGTGGCCCGGCAGGGACCGTCAAACTGGATAGAGTGGATACGGACATCATACTGCATGGGAAGGACAGGAGTATCCTGCTGGGAAACCTCTCCCTGGGGGTTTTCACTTGTGGTCTGCGCTTTTGCCATGGTGGGTTCCTCCTTTTCTGAATATAAAAAATAAGTGGCTTTTCCGCTCTTGGGTCACAGGGTCATGGTCATGCCTGATTCCTGCTCCGGGGCTTTCAGTTGGACGGGGACGATAGCTGTGCGGTCCACATAGTAGAACTCGCTGCCGGAATCGTCGTAGAGTTCGACAAGGTCTGAGATGGCCAGCGGCTGTCCGTCGCTGCCCAGGGACCTGCGACAGAATGCCTCCCAGATCCCATCCAGACTGTTGGTGCTGACAGTGCCGTCAAACACTGCCTGGTAACGGGTAAGGTCAGGTCCGCCATATTCACCACTCATGCGGTCCAGCCCAATGAAGCGCATGGCGGCGGGAGCTGAGGGGCCGAGCTGCCAGATACGGCAGGATTTCAGGGCTGGCCCGTTGTCTGCTGCCTTCTGGTATCCACCGCTGGAGAGACGGTCATAGATGCCGTCCTCCCACCGGACAGCCAGCCCCTTCCTTGCCAGCCAGTCCTCCAACTCCTCACGGCGGAACATGGAGTCCGCCACCACTCCTTGTTCTGTCCTGTAGCCCACTGGATTCCCATAGTAGAGCAGACATCGATTTTTCATTTCCACACTTCGCATGGCGGCATATCTCCTTTCTGCGGTTAAGTCATTTCCATCCCTCCCATGCCTGCGTTCTGCCCTTGAAACTCCTCCAGCTTTTCTCTGGCCCAGCCGGGGAGGAATTCCTCTTTCAGAACGCCGGTGAAGTCTGTGCGGTTCCATCTGGTCTGCTCTCCATCGCCCAGGCAGGTACAGCGGATAGACCGACCGACAGCGTGGGGGCTGCATCCAAAGCCGTCATGGGCCAGCCAGAGCTGGTTCTGGGGCGTCCAGCAGGACTCCTTGAGGGTGTCTGGACTGAGCACCAACACCCGGCCCTCATAGTCCAGAGATTCATAGGAGTTGGGTTCGCAGTGCTCCGGCCCAAATAGTTCCAGCTTGCCGTATGCCTCCCTCACTTGACTGATAAATGCGTCCAGATACGCCAGGGCGGTGTCCACTTCAAAATAACGGTTATGGGCATCATCGGGTGGGACATAGGCTTTCTTTTGCCATTCTTGGTTTTCCGCGCTGAGCTGCTCCTTGTAAGGCCCCAGCCTTTCTATCGTGTTGGCCAGGACGAAATTGGTCCGCTTGAAGCCCCACCGTTTCAGCACCATTTGGGATGCTTCCGGCTTTAATGCGCTGCGGCCGTCGCCATAGACGCGGATGACGGCTTCGATGTCCCGCGCACAGGATACATTGGCGTGGAAACTTGCATCCCAGAGCGCAGCTTCCCCAAGTCTGTGGGCCTCTGACTGTGAGCCGGGATAGAGGTAGATATCCTGTTCCATCTTGCCTCCTTTACGGCAGGCGCCATTTGCCCGCTGGGGGGATCGTCAGCGGGCTGATGCCCAGCTCATTGAGCAGGCAGCAAAGCTCCACCGAAAGCTCCCGCAGTTCCTCCGTTGAGGGGACGATGATGAGCGCTCCATCCGCGGCCAGAACCGCGACTTCTTCTCCCACGGGGATAGATGCCTCGGATAACAGTGCGGCGGGCAGATTGAGTTCCATACCGCTGCTGGTGTATCCGGTACACTCAGCGTCGTCACAGGTTCTGGTCACCAGGAGTCTGTTTGCGTCACAGTCGCAGATGTACTGGTTCGCTGGGGTGGTGATGGGAACTTCTTCCCCCGGCTCATAGCCCATTCCGCGCATGAAAAATGCAGGCAGGGTCAGAGACCCGTCTACACCGACCCGAACCGTTGTATGGATCTTACTCATCGCCGTGTTCCTCCTGCCCATTGCATGCGGTGCGTTCTCCGTAGATGAGATTCCCCACCATCAGCTGTTCCTCCAGCTCGCCCAGGCAGATTCCGGCTTCACCCAGCATCTCCAGCAGGTAGGGAGGCACATCCCGCAGGTCATGGTCATATCCGGCCTCGGCAATGGTGACGGTCTTTTCTTCGTCATCCACATAGACACAGAGCTTGGCCCCGGCAGGGATGCCGGCTTCTTCCCGCAGGTAGTCTGGCAGTTCCAGCATGCCGTCCTCCAGATCATCGAATGGGCAGCCATCCTCGCAGTCATCACAGGTGCCACAGACTCTGGCCAGATGGACGGTGAGCTCCGTGGCCAGCCGGTGCAGGGCATCCATCGCCTGGATCAGTTCCATGGTGGTCATTTGCTTTTTCAGAACGACCACCGCGCTGTCCAGCGTGTGGATCTCGACCTTTTCTCCGCCCTCAAAGCCACTGATCTTGAACGCTCCGCCGGGAATCAAAAGAGTACCATTGTTTATCTGTTTGTTGAATTTCATCTTCTTCTCCTTATTACATTGAAATTGTAGAACGGGCTGGATTGGATGCTCCCGGCCATTCCTGTCCTTGTTGGGCAGCCAGCCCGTCCCGGAAGGCTGTCAGATCTTCTCCTGTCGGCGTATAGCGTCTTGCTTCAAGGGCGGCCATCAGCGCATAGGTCTGGCCAACCTCGGACAGCAGTGCCCGAAGATCGTCCGCAACCATATCCGTCCCCATCCGGCGGAGCTGCACGGTAAAGGTGATTCGGTAATGCGGCTGGCCGGGGATGCTGTCGATCCGCATATCCATTCCCAAGTTGGAATCGTGTTGCGGGCGGATATAGACCTGACCCACTACGCTGGGGCAGACCTGAAGGCGGCCCTGACTCATTTCCTCAATCAGCTGAGCCGCCTGCTGGAGCTTTTCCAGTTCAGAGAGCTGTTCATCCAATTGCCTCACCCCCGTTCCAGTCAAACAGCGTCATTTGAGAGGGAACCGCCCGGCTCCGCTCCCGCAGGTCATAGTTGGCGATAAGCAGTTCCGGGAACTGAGCCCCATTGTCGTACCTCTGCTTGATGTTGTTGATACGGGTGGTTTCCATGAGGTAGATGCCTGGCCTGTCGTACAGCCCGCGGACAAAGGCGTCGTCGTTGTAGGAGAGCAGGAATTTGCCCTCGATCCGCATCAGGGCGTCCCGCAGGCGGATGTGGTCGGCTTCGGTGAAACCGTCTTCACCAATGTTCTGGTAATACCCCTCGGTGGCATGGTAGGGCGGGTCGAGATAGAAAAAGCTCACTGGCCGGTCATATTGATGGAGCAGTTTTTCAAAGTCCTTGTTCTCAATAACCACCTTGGCAAGCCTCCGGTGGGCCTGCTCGATGAGCGAAAAGTTGCTACGCATATCGTGGGGCTGGCTGCCAAAACTGGTCAGCCCGGAGGCGTAGCTGTAGCGGATGAGCTGATAGAACCATGCCGCCCGTTGGACATCGCTGGCGGGGCTGTCCCGCGCCAAGGCGGAGCGGATGCGGTCAAAGTCCTCCCGTGCGTTGAGTACATACCGCAGAGCCTCCATCAGTTCCTCCGGTTTGTCCCGCACACAGCGGTACAGGTTGACCAACAGGCCGTTGAAGTCATTGTAGACCTCAAAGTCGTTGCCGGGAGGCTTGTGGAACAGTACCCAGCCCCCGCCGCCGAACACCTCAATGTACCGCTCATAGTAGAGGGGGAACAGCCGGACGATCAACTCCCGCAGGGCCTTCTTGCCTCCAATCCAGGACATGAAACTGTTCAGGGCGTATCACCCCCATCCAGCGGCAGGCGGGTCTGTGCGGTATCCTCTCGCTCCAGAGTCCGATCCAGTCCCCGGATGGCGGCCGCGATTCCGCTGATCCGCCTGGTCAGATGGGCGATGGTGGCCCGCACCTCCTGGTCCGTGGCGGCATAGAAGTATCCACTCCCGTTGCTGGCGATGGGGACGCCATCCCGCCGCAGGGCATTGACCATGTGTCGAACCTGAATCCCTTTGATGCCGAAGGTCAGTTCCAACTCCCGGCTGGTGGCGGCGTTGAGAGCTCCCATGTGGTACTGCTCCAGATATTCCGCCAGCCGTTCTTTCTCCATGAATGCCTCCTTTCCGGGCCTGTTTTCCGAAAAAGGGCATAAAAAGAAGGGGCCGTTTTCCCCTTTCGGAAAACGGCCCCTGTGTCATATTCTATATCCTGTTTTTACTTCATCGAATCACCCCCAGCTCCCGCAGCGGACAGATGCGGTTTTTGTGACTTGGCAATAGATCGGCTATATTGACAGAGCGGGACTGTGGTGCTCAGGCTGGCTATACTCATACCGGCGCTCTCCACCGTTCCAGGCTACATAGCCGTGGTCGGTGGTCGAGAGGCCATATTGACCCATATTGGCCTCTGCGTAGGCAGCCCCGTCAAAGGCGTCTGTTATCAGTCTGCTGGGCGGGATCACGCCGTTTCGGACCGCAAGTTCCCGCCCGTATGCGGCCAAGTCCATGCCGCGGGGGAAGAACTCATAGTGCTGGAGATTCTGGGCGAGATCCAGAGCCAAATCCAGCCGGTGGCAGTCCTCCAGCTCCAGCACCGCCTGCCATTTGTCCAACCAGTGGGGTGCCCCCTGACCCTGTTCCGCCCAAACATAACCGAAGTCAATGGCATGGCGAACCAGTTCGCTGGCTGAGTCGTACTGGTCGAGAATACCCGTCAGCTGGGGCAGGCAGCAGTCCACCTCCAGCGCGATGCACTCGCTGAGGCTCTCTGCCTGTAGCGAGTCCAGCCCCAGCAGGAGTTCGTCCGGATGGTTTGAGTCGATATACTCGCCGGAATCCGGGAAGCCAACCCAAATCCCCTCCATATTGCTCCGGCTGGCCAGTTTAACTCGTATGGCATAGTCACCGGCGACCGGCTGGAGGGTGGGATCTTCCTCTACGAAGGGATCTGCCAGTTTGATGTTCCGCACATAGTGACCGTTACAAAAGGCTCCATTCTGCGACTGGTGGTAGGCGGCCCCCAAATGCTCCGCATTCAGGAATGGACGGGCGGCATCCGAGGAACACTCTATGCTCTCCATGACAAATTTTCCAAGCGCGGCCTCGTCTCCCGCGCCATAGAAGAGGTCGTAACAGTCCAGTTGGGACGCAATCCGCATCACATGGCCGATCTCTTGGGGCTTCTCCAACTCCATCGCCCCTTGGAACAGGATCTTTTCTTTCTCTGTCATATTGGAAAAGCGCCGCTCCAGCCAGTCATGCTCCGATTTTGTAACATAGAAGCCGTCCAGCTTGTCAAAGAGGGCGGCGTTTTGATCTGACATCGCTCACATCATCTCCAGTCCTTGTCCTATTTCCTGTTCCGGCTGAAATACCGGGAGAGGCTGGCCGTCCTTTCTGCGGATCAGACCATACTCTGTGATAACCCCCAGCCGGTCATCCAGCATCTTCTGGCCGATCTGGGCCGCCTGCGGGGTCTGGAACAGCTCCTCTGGTAAAGCAGAATACTTCTCACGGAACATCATCTCCGCATAGCCCCAGGTCTGCGCTACCTCGGGACGGAGTTCGTACTGGTCAATCTCGCCCATCAACCGTGTGGCGTCCTGCAGACTGGGGTGGTCAACCACGGATAAAAGCGCCTTATACTTGACCATATCCGATTCGGGCCACTCCCGTTCTATTTGAGCCAACCGCTTGGCAAATTCGTCGGCCTGTTCAATGCCATCCTCATCGTCGATAGCGTTGTTGATAGCATCTCGCAGGAAGGGGATCAGGCAATCCACACAGCGGAATGCACATTCATCCACTGAGGCGGCATCTACTTTTTCCACCGCTCTCCATATACCGGCATCCGCTGCGGGAAGATTCAGCACTGCGGTTTTGTCGTTATCATAGCTTGGGTCATTGAAAAATCCCTTACGCACCTCCAGCATCACCGGAGCATCGGAGCGATGGAAGCAAGCCGTTTCATTGGACTGGCACACATAGATGTCCTTGATTTCTCCACCCAGTTCCGCATAGCCGAAGTCGGTGAACACGCCGCCATGATCCTCCTGATGCTGTTCTCCCAACAGTTCCAGCAGTCTTTCTTGAAAGCCGCTGCCCTCCTCTGTGGTGTCAAGCAGAGCCATAGCCTCATTTGAGAGCATTTCATTTGCGTATAAAAACGCCCCCAGTTCTTCATGATTGGAAACTCGGGGCGCAAAACAGCAGATATCGGTATTGTAGGTCAGGTTAATCAATTGGTTCAGCGGAATGGGAGCGACGCGGTGATTCTGCTTGATTTTCAAAAGAGCATCCATCCCTTTTTTCTGCTCCTCTGTCAGTGAGGCCAATCGCTGGGCAAACAGGTTTAGGTCGTATAGATTAGCATTCCACCCAATCATGGCATGCGTGAGGCCATTGTAATGGATGCAGGTTAGCTCATTTTTGCAGAAGCTACCGTCTTTGATTCTCGCCTTTTGGAGTGCGTCGCTGAACTCCGCAAAGGATGCTGGCATTTTCATTACCGTGGCCGTCTCATAAGATTTAGGTCCACTGTTGCTGATCTCCACCTCGAAAATTGTCTTATCTAAGAGTAATCCCTCCCTGTGTAGACTCTTGCTCAGGAGCCTCGGGCGGTTCCATGTCTGAGTGAACTTCGTTTACGGTTTCCAATATGGATTCCAAGTCTCTTTTCCGAGAAATATTCGCAAAATCCACGGAGCGGCAGTATACTTCGCCATCCTTTCCCACAGAGCACTGTGTCTGCTCTTTGCCTCGCATCTTTTTCGATTTCACTGCCAGGCATCCGTCATCGGCAATTCGTGAGGAGAAGCCCTTTTCCTTTAACCGCTCCGACAATACCGAAAAAAACTGCCGCGTTCTCCCATCAAGATCCATTTTATACGCCTCTTTCTATAAACTCATTCCCTGCATCTCAATATCTTCTGCAGGAGCGGAAGGGGCCTCATAGAGTGTGCTTCGGCCATAAGCGATGCGGATGATATCCTCTGCGGAGTAGTCGGAGCCAGCGCCAAAAAGATGCCTGAACTGCAGGCGGTCTGACGGAGCAATGTACCATGTGGAATACTGAGACTTCAGCCCTTTCAGGGATTCAGCCGATGTTTTGAAGGTCAGTTCCACTCCGTCCTTCTGTACCGTGACATTGACCGTCTTTGCGCCACTTTTTTGGAGGGCATCTGTAATCGCCCGCATCCGATAGACCGGTGCATCGCTGTCCTGGCTGAGCATCTGATACTCTGCCAGCAACGCATCCTTCTTTAGAAACTGCGCCAGAAATTCCTCCTGGTTGTCCCGCATGTACTGTTCCGCAGTTGTTTTTATATAATCCTCCGGGGATTTGAGGTAGGAGAGCAGGGTGTCTTCTGTCAAGGATGTATAATACTCACTGTGAAACTGTACATCGGGTTTCTCCCCAGAAAAAACGAGGGAAGCTGCCTCCCGCCCTGCCTCGGTTCCCTTGTAATACCGGTATGAATTGATGTTCCTCTCACTGGTGAGTTCCCTGACAGAGAGGCGACTTCGCTCATTGGAAATGGCCGCCTCAACATAGCGGTCGACCTCCTGAGCGATGCGCTTCCCAAACGCCGTAGAATCCTGGCATTCTTCTTCCGTCAGTCCGGAGACAAAGTTGGGAAGGGGGTCATCCAGAAGATGGAGCGCCTGGTGTTGCCGGTCGTACAGGCCGCAGAACTCCAAACGGTCGCTCCAGCTGATCCTCTCTCCATAAAATGTTTCGCATCCAAAGAGGTAATCAATCTCTGGCGTTGCGGGAACTTTCACTACTGAGCCCAAATGCTTGCCCTTTTGCAGAACTAAAACTGGCACAGCGGCATTTTCCAGCCACTCTTGAAACTCCTGCCGGGGAAGTGGGGCCTGCTTTTGCTGCGACATTACAAAATCCTCCCATTTTACTGTTTCTGCTCAAAGTTTGCACAACTTGTCTGTCCCGAGTATGACTCTTCATAGTGTTTGGGGTCAGCACCAGGCACATCCCACCCAGCCATGCTTCCTATCTCCATAGCTTGCCGCTGGATGGGGGTGACGCCCAGGTCTTCGTTCAACTCATCCGCCAGTTCCACATTCCCTTCCTTGTCGCCGGTATCCCAGTCGGAGGGGTAGTAGCCAGTTTCACCCCGTTTGATGCAGATAAGCTGTCCGGTGGTCCGCAGGGTGGAGAAGCACAGTTCCGGCAACCCCTCGGCCACCTTGGGGGCAAACCGTTCCTGTTCGGTTTGGATGCTCCAATCATCAGGCTGCCACAGATGGACATACAGCTCGCCGCCGTCCACCTCGATGGGGCGCTGCTCGAAGCCTTCGCCCCATCCGTCAGAGGCTTGTCCACCCAGGTACTCTTTTAAGATGGTAAGCTCTTCCGGAGTCAGCTCTCCGGCCACCCGGCACTCCGCTACGCCCCAGAGCTGGCGATTCCTGACCTCAACAGTAAACACCGCCGAGCGGACCTTGTGATCTACACTGTCGTCCTCACCGTACCAGCGCATGAGGCCGCTCTCGTTTTCCTCTGGTACCCGGTTTTTTACCAGAGCGGACAGAATTTGTCCCTCATAATCCATGAGGGTGTGGCCATCCCACTCCTCACCGTCCTCTGACATATCCCCCACTCGTCCCGTCCATAGAAGTCCGCTGTGAGCGGCATATACAATTTGAATGTCTGAGGCTCTGGCAGATAGACCGAGAATCGGTCTTCTCCCAGCACCAGAGCCAAGGTACATCCATTGTCCCACTTTACATGGAATTGCCCGGCATCGTCGATATAATCCAGTTTCCCGGTACTGCCGGGGGAAATGGGCCGGGGATTACCGCCTATCTCTGTGAGTTGGATGCGGGAATCCTTGGGGAACTGCTGCCGCAAGAAGTCCAGCCACTCTCTCGGTACGCTTTGCATTTACATCTCTCCCATTCTAATCCCAATATCCGGCTGATTTAATTGTTGATAGAGCCGTTCCATCGCCTCCGCCACCACGAGGTCCGACCGGAAGCTTTCCAGTTTTTCGTGATCCGTAAAGAATTGCTGTTCACCGCTCTGGAAATGAACAAAGTCCACTGTGGCGATACCGTCCTTAATAACGCCCAGCCGTTTCTCACTGGTATTGCTGTCCTGGTAGATTTGGATTGCTTCCTCCAGAGTCAGATCTTGCCTGATTATCTCCTGCGGGGTATTGGTGTCCGCCATGACAAACCAGGCATAGGTGTGGGGAATGCTGGGATCTGCGGCTTTCCTAAGAGCCTGCTTCCCAGTTTCAGTCAGTCCATAGTTGCAGGTACGGCGTGAATTGTCCTCACCGGCAAAATCCAACAGGATATCGTCTACCGCTTTTTTGACCTCCGGATCGTCTGTCAGCGTTTCAAAGCGGAAGCCGGTTGTGCTGCGGAAGGGCAGTTCCTCCCGGATGGCCTGGAGCAACGCCTTGGAATCCGTGAACTCCTGCTGTTCGCCGCTGGCGAAGGTTACCCGACCTACCACAGGGTGTTCCTGTCGGTACATCTCCTGCTGGCAAAGATCATAGCAATAGAGGTACCCCTGATACTCGCCGGGAAAGGGAGTACAGCGTAGACAGAAACGGTAATTTTCTGTTTCCGCAATATAGCCATAACTCCTGCGGTCCTCTGTGATGGAGCCGCCATGCTGCCAGCAGTAGGCGTCCATGGCCCCCAGATTCTTCAGGAGTCCAGTCTGACGCAGGTCGTCCACAAATCGCTACAGCACCTCTTTGAACTCCGGGGTGTTGAACCTATCCTCGTTATGGGCCACCAGGTGTGCCAGAACTCCTTCTCACCATGGCCGAAATCCATGCGGAGGTGGCCTACAGTACCCAGTGCCTCGTCCAGCTTTTCTTCGGAATAGAACAGCCCCACCTCATCCAGGGAGGCGGGGCGCAGTACAAACTCACGATTATCCTGGGGGTAGGCCAGATCATGCTCCTCGCAAAACTGCTCCAGCGTCATTTCTTCTCCCAGCAGATAAAATGTGCCGTTGACCCGGCGCGAAGCAGTACCTTCATGCTTTAAAGGGATTGGAGAAAGTACGGTTCCTGCATGATAGTCAGCGGCATGATCCACCAGAGTGGTTCGGGTGCTGGGAGATTTATGTGTCCCCCGCAGGTCATAGCAGTACCACCCATCAGGAATGATATCCCGCTGAATCAGCCAGTTGGTGAACAGCACAGGTTTTCCAAGCAACGCTGCGTGTTGCATGGAGTCTGTCCAGATGTTAATGCTCATTTAATCCCTCCCATATTCACAGTGTTTTCCCACTCGTGCTGGTTCCACAGCGTATCTTGTATCTGCGTACAGGGATTAATGCATCTGCAACCCATCTTGTACTTCAGGGAACGGATCACTGAGCTTTCGGAGCAGGCCAAATTCGGTCCTTCTCACACCATCCTCCCGCATATAAAAGTTGCCCATTGCTTCGAAATCCGTAAAGCCATCGAGGGTAGAGATCAGCTCCTCGTCCGCCCCGATCCGCTCCAACACCTGCTTGCCATATTCCTCCGGATCGTCCGGTACACGCTCGTAGTCATCCAGTTCGATGGAAAACCTCAAAGCCTCCTGGAGCGTTGCCGGCTGTTCCACCTCAAGGACAGAGAGGTATTTCAGCAATGCGCCATCCTCCTGATCCATTATCCGGATATTTTCCGCCAACTCGTCCAATTGCTCCAGTCTCAGATCCATCCCCTGGAGAGGAAGATATTCCCCCAGATAAGGCCGCAGGGCCTCCACCCGAGTGAGTTTCGCCATATTGAGGCTGTCCACTCCCAGAAGTTGTCTGGCGCTCTCCAATTGCTCAAAGGTCGCAGGCAGAGTGATCTGCGCTGTTTCGCTCTGTACACGAACAGGGCAGGGGTTTTCCATCCATATCCGGAAAACGCCGTCCAATCTCTCGTTCTCCAAAAGTTCAGGTGTCTTTTTCTGCACATAATTGCCGCTGGAATATTCTCCTCCATGCTTTTCCCGATATTCAGCCCCCACACGGGCATAATTGATATAGGGCTTGAAGCGATCCGGAAATGGTGTGATCCCTTTGTTCACAAGGTAGATGCCCAATTCTGAATCAGACGACACATTGTTGACGAGCATATACTCATCCAGCCTGTCCGCCACAGTAAGGGCCCCCTCCAAGTTCCAGACACACTCCGCATCCAATGCCCCGGAAAAGATGGCGGCTTTCGCCGGAGAAAGTGCCTCTGTGCGTTCCGCCAGTTTTTGTAGTTTTTGAAACTGCTCCGAATCTTCTACATCCACATCGTACAGGCATCGGTAAAGGACCGGTACATTGCTGCTCACATCCAGGATGGCGGTGGCTGTGGTATCGAGGCTGATTCTGTCCAGGAAGGCAAATGTCTCCCCAATCTCAGCGGGACTGGCGGGCAGTTGCAGACGGACAGTTTCTTCTCCTTTTCCCCGGCTCAGAGTCAACAGAATCATCGTTACATTCCTCCCATCTGAAATTCCTGTTCCCGCTGGTGCTGCTCTGCCGGACCGCCGGCCATCAGCTCCCCCAATGTCAATGTGCCACAGTAGGCCACATATCCTTTCTCCGTGAAGGCTCCTGTTTCCTTCTCCATACGGAGTTTGCCGTAACGCTCATAATCATAGAACTCCTCCAGATTGGGGTCATATTCATAATGGCCGGAGTCCTGGATCATGTATCTGCCATATTCGGCGGGAGTGCGGACTTTGGGTGCAAACTCAAACAGCTCCAGATTTTTGGCCAGTTCGCGTATCTCGCCGGCACACTCCGGCTTGGCCATCTCCATGACCGCCGTCAACTTTTTCTGTTCCAAATCAGACAGTGCAGCGATGGCCGTCGCCATATCATTCAGCGCGAATAGATCCTCCCGTTGTCCCTCCAGGACCTCCTCCACCTCGGATGGAAGCAGACTGTCCTCATACCAGATGCGGGCATCGTGGATGTTAACGCCTGAGCGTGCAATTCCACGCTGGAGCTGTTGCTCGGAGCAGGGCAGGAGCAGCCAAGTGATTTGATCTGTATTTTCCGGCTCCTGCCGGGAGGAAAGCCCTACCGCCAGCAGATTCGGCTGGTAGTGGTAACAGGGGAAGTGGCGGCCGTCATAGAGCTGCTCCAGTTTCATCCCGTTATCATAGACCACGCCATAAGGGGTAATCCTTCCCTCAAGATGATTGAGGATCAGGTCCAGAGCGAACTTGCGGCCATCCAGCCGCTCGAGCTCCTCGATTCTGCAGCCCCCACCCTGCATCGTCATGTAGTGCTGCCGCCCAATGGCGTCCAGGTCGGAGAAGTCTGTGATGACCGTGGCCTGCTGGCAGCAAAAGGTCAGATTGATGAAATCCTTTATATTTGAGACGCCCAATTTGCAGGCCATTCCCTGGAACTGGGCAGCCTCACCGTCATCAAAACTGTCCAGCCGTTTGGCCAGATAGTCCAGCTCATCAAAATTGACCAATGAGCCAACCAGCCTGTTCAGTACGGTATAGAAGCTGTCCAGTTCATCCACCCGGCAATCCTGCCGGAGCGCGTCACCGATTTCCAATGGCTCCAGCAGTTCGATCATGCGGTCATATTTCTCATCGGGGATAGGGAATGGAACCGTAATCTGCCCATATTCCGGGTGCTGAGCGCTGCTCAGTACCGCTTTCAGCACATAGCCCATTCTGGTGCCTCCTTACTCGCATCCATGACCGCCTTTCCATATCTGGCAATCATGGTTGCGTAAATAATATTGTGGAAGTCCAGATCACTCACCAGTTTTGGGTGTGCCAAATCTTCTGCCTCCATGGGTGACTTCAGGTCATACAGCCGTCTGGCGGAATAAAAGATGGGGTAATCCTGTATCGCAAATCCATGGGGTTTGGATACGATGCGGCTGAAATCAATGGAATCGTGTGAAAGAGCGGGGAGCGCCGGTTGCCAGAGTCGCTCCTTTGAGGCGAGAAGATAGAGCGCCGCCAGATAGCCAGGAGGCGCATCATCCCATACCCTGTCCGCAAAGCGGCTTCTGAGGTGGACGGACACTGTGTGCAGGACTGCCTGATCCGGCCCGCTCCAGTGTTCCACAGCCTGAATCCTCTTGTGCAGGCCGGCATGAGGGATGTGTCCGAAATATTCCAGAATCAAATCCAGGTACTCAATCGCGCCGGACTTCAACCGCTCCGCGATATACGGACAGGTGCGGACTTGACAGGATCGGCGGCGGTAATGCAGGCAGTACCGGCAATCCACATCCTCCGGCTTGTAGCAGAAGCGGCTGAGGATCATCATCCCGCCGCCGCGCTTCTGGAAGCCAGGGACGCTCATCATCATATGCTCCAGACCAGCTCGAGGGGTATTCTGAGCGAAATATCTTGTCATGGCACACTCCTTCTTTCAAAACAAAAAAGCGGGAGCTGCTTATGCTGCACAGTGTGTGCAGATGCGGCTCCCGCTTTTTCTGATGTCACATATCAATTTGTGGCTCCTGTGCTTGTCCCTGCTCCAGTCTGTCCGCCAGATCTGGGACAGTGTATTCGATCTTTGTCCTTGCGGTCTGCATGGCTTTGAGGTGTCCATCTTCCAGCTCTGGGCCTTCATCCAGCAGGTAGTCTGTGGCCCGGTAGAGTTCAGTTAGCTCCTCCGGTGAGAAAAGCTGGGTCTTGGAGATCAGCCCGGAGCGGACGGCAAAATCCTGCTTGGCCCCGCAAAAATCTTCATCATAATAATGTCCGTAGCTCACGCCGGTTCTGTTATAGTCCCAGATCCAAGTGACAAACTGATAGCCCCTGCCATTTTCCAACTCCCGGCCAGCCAGCACTGCGCCGCCAAAATCCGCCAGCAGATGGAATTTTTCGCTCAGACCGCTGATATGAAGGGTGGGCGCAGTTTGAACCTCCTCAACATAAGTGTACACTTCATCTGCGGTCTGTGCGACTCTGTGGTACAATTCACTGGCCTCCGGATTATTGCTTCCGGCAGGAAAAAGGAACACATCGTTTCCTGGAGAAACAAAGAGGACAGGCTGACCATGGAGGAAAATCTCCAGCCGCCTATCCTCTACATTGGATGATTCAACTCCGCCTTCTCTCAGGCGCCGGGAAAGTTCTTCAAAAAATTTTTTCAATGGTTAAACCTCATTTCTTTTTTATCTGTTGGGACGACAACAAAAAAGCGGAGATTCTATCATCGAATCTCCGCTTCAATAACTATATTGGTTTTTCTCCGGGGAAGGGAATCAGGTGTCCGTCCTCTTTGTGTTTTCGTATGGATAGAACAATGACTCACACATTTGGTCTGTGTGAGTCATTGTTTTTGGTGGAGATAAGCGGGATCGAACCGCTGACCTCTTGAATGCCATTCAAGCGCTCTCCCAGCTGAGCTATACCCCCATGTTGCCAGAAACCCTTGATTTTGCTGGATTTCTGAGCTATTCAATTTTTTGACTTTACTCTCCGTTGCGGGGGAGCACACCCGGTTGCTTGCGCTCCCAGCTGAGCTATACCCCCGAACCGCTTGTCCTATGCGGCTTTCGCGCTCGGAACATTGATAAGTATAACAAGATCATCGCCAAATGTCAACACTTATTTTTCGATTTTTCAAATTTTTTCAATAGGGGGTTTTCACTCCTCTTCAGGCCGCAGGACACCGTGGAGGACGAAGCGTGCATTCTCAAATTCATAGCTGCAGGTGGAGAGCGTCACCACCCGGTCCTCTGCCCTGGGTGACACCTTGCTGGAAAAGGCGGACTTCTCCCCCACCTCCTCCAGCCAGGCCAGGTACGCCTGCTCATCGGAGAAATCCAGCATCCAGGCACTCTCCGCCGTGTCCGCCACGTAGCCGGAAAACAGCTCCACCACATACCGCCCCTCCGGTGTCACCAGCAGAAAAACCGGGTGGGCGTCATAGTAGACCTGCTCCTGATAATTCCCCAGGGCGGCAAACATAGTGCCGTTTTTCATCCGATGGCCGTAGATCACCGTGTTGCGGCCAGAAAAATCCGGCCGGCATGATGTGTCCACAAAAAGGCACCCGGCGCTGTTGGCCGTGCCGTCCAAGAGATGGTCCAGGTAATAGTCATTGTCCGTCCCCTGGACCACCGGGTAGGAGATGCCGGTGTCCGGGCCGTAGAGCCAGGCAGTCACATCCGGATTCACCGCCGCCAGGGCCGTGAAGTCCACCTCCGGCCAGGCCAGCTCTGCCGGCGTCTCCTCCGTCTCCTCCGACGCAGGGGGCAGGGACGCAAACTGCTCCAGTTTGAAATAGGCGTCTGCTCCCACCCGGTACTCGTGCAGGATCCGCAGGACCTGATATCCGCTGAAGCAGGCAATGCCCAGAAACAGGCAGAGAAAGAGCCCGCAGCTCCGGCCCTTCATACCCCCTCCTCCTTTGCGCAGTCCTTCCAGCGCAGGCTGCGAAGCTCGTCCTTCTGCTCCGGCGTGATCCGATAGCTCTCCACAGCCTTCTGAATGGTCTTGTTGTGGGTCCAGCGGTCCAGGCGACGCTGCCGCAGATAGGGCAGCGCCGCGTCGTACTGCTTGGCCAGGGCGGTGGCAAAATACCAAGCCGCCATCATCTTCACGTAATACTCCTCCCGCCGGACACCGGCAGCCAGATCCAAGTCCTCCATCTGAAACCCCTCATCCAGATAAAAGCTCATCAGCATCCCCAGGCCGAAGCGGACAGTATAGGTGTGCGCATCCTCCACCCAGCGGCGGATCTGTTTCCGCAGCTCCGGCGGATGCTTCCGGAATGCCTTCGGGCTCAACAGGTCGCAGGTGGCCCAGTTGTCCACATAGGGCAGGAATGTCTCCAGCGCCGCCACGGCACCGTCATAGTCCGGGATCGCCGAGATCAGCAAGCCGTGGAGGTTATTCTCCTCATAATAGCGGTGGGGCAGCTCCTGGAGGAAGCCCCCTGCCACCGGCGTTCCGGCGATTTCCCGGGCCAGCTTCCGCAAAGCCGGCATCCGGACGCCGATCACCGTCTGCGGGTCTATGGTGGGTATCAGCTTGCTCTGAAAAGCCTGATAGGCCGGGTCCCGCAGGGCAAAGAGCGCAGTTTGGATGTCCGTCATATCCCCGCCTCCCATCAGCGCAGCTCGTCCTTCAAATTGCCGTCCAGATCCAGCCACTGGACGGCGTCCTCCGTCATCCGCATACAGCCGTGCCAGCTGTTCTCCTTGGGGATAGAAACAGAGCCGGGGTTCCAATACCACACCCCGTCCTCCAGACGCCTCATGGGCACGTGGAAGTGGCCGTAGACCACATACCCCGCCCCGTCCAGCAGGGTCTGGGAGGGCCGCTGATCCACATTGAAATGGTGGCCGTGGGTCAGGAACAGCCGCCTGCCGCACAGCTCCTCCACCTGGAAGTCCGCCTCGATGGGAAAGTGCAGCACCATCTGGTCCACCTCCGCATCACAGTTGCCGTGGACACAGAGGATCCGGTCCTTCACGCTGTTCAGCATGGCAAAGACCGCCTTGGGATCGTATCCCTCCGGCAGGTCGTTCCGGGGGCCATGGTACAGCAGGTCCCCCAGCAGCACCAGGCGGTCCGCCCCCGCTTCTCCATCAGGTCCAGCAGCTTCCGGCAGTACAGGGCACTGCCGTGAATGTCCGACGCGATCCATACGTTCATCGTTCTTCTCTCCTGTCGTTTCGTGTCTCTTCCGGGTATGCGGGCCCAATCTCCAACTCCTCATAACCGGTCTCGCTGTCCGGCCGGCGGGTGAACACGCAGCTCCGGATTTCTGCCAGTACGATCTCGGCCGTGGTGTTCACCGTGCACCCCGGCAGCAGGTGGCCGCCGAAGGCGGAGAGGTCCTCCCGGCTGAAGCTGGCGTGAAGGTGGCAGCCGTACTCCGATACGGTGCCCATCAGGGAGACGATCTCCACATCCTCCTCTCCGCTGCGCACCCGGACACCGGTCGCGTCCCGCAGCCGCCAGCGGGAGACGCAGCCCACACCGGAAACCACTGCCCCGGCGGCGATATGATGCGCCTTCACATAGGCCTCGATCTCCTCGTACAAATCCTGCCCCCGGCGGAGGCGGAAACAATGATACATGATGTTCCCTCCCTGATTGCCCCCGTCTCCGGCGGCTTTGCGGCTATTGTACCACGGAACGGCGCCGCGTACAACGGATTTCCGGCGACAATGTGCAGGGGCGCGGCTTCCGCCGCGCCCCTGCGCCTCATTTGGACCGCTTCAGCACTTCCAGCACGAACCGCCACACCCGCTGGACGGAGGCGATCTCCATCCGCTCCCGCGGGGTGTGGATGTCCAGCAGATTCGGGCCAATGGACACACAGTCCAGCCCCGGCAGCTTGCCGCTCAGAATACCGCACTCCACGCCCGCGTGGATGGCCTCGATCTTTGGCTTCCGGCCGTACTGCTCCTGAAAGACCTCCGTCATCAGGTCCCGCAGGGAGGAGTCCTGCCGGTACTCCCAAGCGGGATAATCCCCGGAGATGGAGACAGTGCCCCCAGCTGCGCCATCAGGGTCCGGAGGCGACGGTGGAGCATCTCCTTCTGGCTGCCCAGGGAGCTGCGGACGCAGAAGGTGGCCGTCAGGGCCGTCTGCTCCGCAGCCAGGATGCCCAGGTTCAGCGAGGTCTGCACCAGACCGTGGATCTCCATGCTCATGGCCTGGACGCCGTTGGGCAGGCAGGTGAGCATGCAGACTGCCCGCTCTGTGGACGCCCAGTCCATAGGCGTCTCCCGCACGGTGCAGGGCGCCGCCTCCACGCGGAGGCCCGGGTCCGCTGCGGCATATTCCCGGGAGAGATCCGCGGCCAATGCCTCCGCCGCCTGCCGGGCGACGGCATCGTCAGATACCACCACCTGGGCGGACGCCTCCACGGCGATGGCGTTGTCCTTTCCGCCGCCCGCCGCCGTCACCAGGCGCAGCTCCGTCCGTTCCGCCATGGCCTGGAGCAATCGGCCCAGCAGCACACAGGCATTGGCCCGGCCCTTGTGGATCTCTGTGCCGGAGTGCCCCCCGGCAAGCCCCCGGACCGTCACCTCCAGCGCCGCGCCGCCATAGGGCGCCCGGGTCACGGGCAGAGTGCACTGGGCCATGCTTCCGCCTGCGCAGCTGACGGTGAAGATCCCCTCCTCTTCGGAGTCCACGTTGATGAGCTTCCGCCCCCGGAGAGGCGCGGCGTCCAGGGCCTCCGCTCCCAGCATTCCGATCTCCTCGTCCGTGGTGAGGACCACCTCCAGCCGGGGGTGGGGGATCGCCTGATCGTCCAGGATCGCCAGGGCCATGGCCACCGCAATGCCGTCATCGCCGCCCAGGGTGGTGCCCTTCGCCCGGACGCAGCCGTCCTCCACCAGCAGGTCCAGGCCCTCTCCGGCCATGTCCTTGGTGCAGCCGGGCTCTTTTTCACACACCATATCCAGGTGGCCTTGAAGAATGACGGGTGCCGCCGCCTCATACCCGGGCGTGGCCTCCTGGATGATAATGACGTTCCCCGCCTGGTCCTGATGGCACTCCAGCCCCCGCTCCCTGGCAAAGGCTGCGCACCAGTCGCTGACCGCCTGGCAGTTCCGGGAGCCGTGGGGGATGGCACACAGCTCCTCAAAGAAGCGGAACACCCCCTGGGGCTCCAACTGTTCCAACACGCGCATAAACACTCCTTTCCCGGCGGGCCATTCTCCCGGCGCCGCCGTCTGTTTCCGCCTTGTAGTATATCCCATTCCCAGGGGCGGCGCAAGCCGATTGGGAAAAACAGAAGAGGCG
Source organism: Dysosmobacter welbionis (assembly GCF_005121165.3). Taxonomy (NCBI): domain Bacteria; kingdom Bacillati; phylum Bacillota; class Clostridia; order Eubacteriales; family Oscillospiraceae; genus Dysosmobacter; species Dysosmobacter welbionis. The sequence goes on from NZ_CP034413.3 coordinate 462,460, forward strand.
CCGGCCATTTTGCCGGTGCCTCTTCCCCGTGCGCTGTCTCTCACGAAAGCTCAGAGAACCGCAGGACCACCTTGAACAAGTCTCCGTCCACAGTCAGCTCCAGGGTGCCCTTCTGGAGCTCTGTCAGGCTCCGGGCGATGGAAAGGCCCAGGCCGTTTCCCTCGCCGCCTCGGGCGGCGTCTCCCCGGACGAACCGTTCCAGCAGTTCCTCCGCCGGGATATCTAACGGCGCCCGGGAGGTGTTTTTGAAGGAGATCACCGCCTGGCCGTCTCGCTCCTCCAGCGTCAGGTACACCCGGGTGCCCCGCTGGGCGTACTTACAGATGTTGTTCATCAGGTTGTCGAACACCCGCCACAGCCGTCGGCCGTCCGCCAGGATGGTCACCGCTGTCTCCGGTTGCCGGGTTACCAGGTCCAGGCCCGCGTCCTTCAGCTTCTGTTCGTACTCCCCTGCCGCCTGGGTCAGCAGCACGCCAGGCTGGCAGGGGGCCAGATTCACCTCCAGATTCCCTGTGGAGGCCTTGGACGCCTCCACCAGATCCTCGATCAGCCGCTTCAGCCGCTCGGACTGGCGGGTGAGGACAGCCGCGTACTCCGGGATCTTCTCACTGTTCGGGGGCTCCTTTCCGATGAGGTCCGCGTAATTGATGATGGAGGTCAGGGGCGTCTTGATGTCGTGGGACACGTTGGTGATGAGCTCCGTTTTCATCCGCTCGCTGCGCATCCGCTGGTCCACCGCCGCCGCCATGCCCTGGGCGATGTGGTTCAGGTCCTCGCCGTGGGATTTGAAGTCCAGCACCATCCGGCTGGTGTCCACCTGATAGCTCAGGTCCCCGGCGGCCAGAGCCCGGCCGCCCAGCAGCAGCTTCCGGCACATGAGGGCCAAAGCCAGCACCGCCAGGAGCAGCAGGAGCTTCTCAAAGATCCACAGGAGCGCCAGCAGGCCCCAGCTCCAGGCGAACATGCTGAACAGGATCCCAAGGCCCTCCAGGACACAGAGGCCCAGGAACACCAGCACGGTCTTGCCCACCAGGGGGACGTTGTGAAGCAGTCCCGCCAGCCCATGCGCTGCGCCCCGGAGGCCGCTGCCCAGGGCCCGAAGGACCGCCCCGCCGCCACGGCGGAGCAAGCGGAGGGCCACATAGACCACTGTATTCCTCCACCAGCCACCCAGTTTGAGCCGCAGGGCCAGGGACATGCACCAGCCGGTAAAGACGCCCGCCAGGGCGGCAGGACCCAGTACCACAGCCAGCACCACGCCAATGCCTCCAAAGTTGGCCTCCACCACCAGTTGGATGCCCAAGAACAGCCCCAGTGCCACCGCCGCCGTCAGAAGGTCCAGTGGGATCCGTGTCCCCCAGCCGGGACGGACGCCGTCCACGTAAGGATGGTGCCCGGCGGCACACAGCAGGAAGATGAAGCAGACTGTCACCAGCAGCGCCGCAGCAGCGATGATGGCGTAGATCCAGTAGCGGAGGGCGTAGGCCAGTTCCGCCAGCCGGTTGGCCAGGGCGTAGTCGTCGTCATAAACAAACACAGAGGACAGCGGCACTGTAATCCGCACGGTATAAGCGTTCTCAACAACGCCGGCGCTGGGCCGTTCCGGATTTGCCCAGTCATAGGAAAATCTGAACTGCCACGGACTATCATATTCTGCAAGCCCCGTGTACCAGAGCTCCCTGCCGGTCTTATCCTGTACCATGACGTAAGAGATGTTCCGCTCCGCACAGTAGCTGTCTGCTGCTTCCGTATTCATCTGGTATACCTGCTCTTCACTGTTCCAGATCAGGAAATTGAGAAGCGTCTGCCCGTCTCCCCAGGCGATATTGGAAAACAGCTCCTGCTTGAAAGCCGTCTCGCTGGTGACATAGACGTCGGTGCTGTACAAAAACACCGCGCCCAGCACACCGCCGGCGGTAACGGCGGTCATCACCAGCATCAGCAGAAAGGCTATGACCTTGGCCGCCGTACTCTCCGTGAGCCTCTTTTTCCGTTTCGGTGCCGGAGGCTGCATGGGCTGCTCCTCCATCACCGCCTGGGCGATCTCCTTTTCGATGTTCTGTTCGATGGCCTTCATGCCCGCATCCCCTTTTCCAGTTTGTACCCCTGGCCCCAGACCACCTTTAAGTATCTGGGCTCCGCCGGGTCGATCTCGATCTTCTCCCGCAGGTGGCGGATGTGAACCGCCACTGTGTTCTCACTGCCGAAGGGAGCGTCCTTCCATACCTTCCGGTAGATCTCCCTGGGGGAGAACACCTGCCCCGGGTGCTCCAGCAGCAGCTTCAGAATATCGTACTCCGTGGGCGTCAGAGCTACCGGATCCCCATCCACGGCGACGGTCTTCTCCCGGTCGTCCATCTGGATAGTGCCCAGGGTCAGCACCTCCGGCCGGAGTGCACCGCTCCCCAGCTGGAAGTACCGCCGCAGCTGGCTGCGGACCCGGGCAGCCACCTCCACCGGGTTGAAGGGCTTGGTGATGTAGTCGTCTGCCCCCACGTTGAGGCCCAGGATCTTATCCGTGTCCTCGCTCTTGGCAGTCAGCAGGATCACCGGCACGTTACTCACCTGCCGGAGCTTTGCCAAAGCGGTAATCCCGTCCATCTCCGGCATCATAATGTCCAGCAGCACCAGATGGATGTCCTTCCGCTCCAGGGCATCCAGAGCCTCCTGACCCGTGTGGGCCTCCAGCAAATGGTAGTCCGGATTGGCCAGGTAGATTTTCAGCGCGTTGACGATGTCCTGTTCATCGTCGCAGATCAGGATGTTATACATGGGGCTCCCTCCTTGGCTTCCATGATACCGGATGGCGGTTTAATAAAAAACCGGGAAACTTCTTAAGATTTTATGAAGACCGCTTTCGGTGCCGCCTTCCGCCGGGCGGCACAGCCGGACAAACGGGAATCTCTGAACGCACGGAGCGGCCCCCGCCCATACGGGCGGGGGCCGCCTGCCCCGGATCCGCCCCAGCACGCTGCCGCAGCGGTCTGTCTGGACCTCGTCGAAGCCGGATTCCTCCATCTTCCCACTGTACCAGTTCTGCCACCCCCTGCTCCCGGCCGGAGGGGCCGGGGATGCGGACGGTCTCCTGGCAGAAGGGATCAGCAGTTCCTCCCGGCTGTCCTGTTCACTCCATTTTCCGCAGCGCACCGCGCTGCTTAAGATACTCCTATGGTAGGGGATTTCGCCGGAAAAATCAACCCCGGAAAAAAGCCGCCCGGCGGGAGTTTCCCGCCGGGCGGCTTTGAAGGACGCAGGCGCATACATTTAGGCGTCCTTCTTCATCATGATGTCCAGGATGGTCTTGTCGGTCTCCACCATGCCGGGGGTGCTGACCAGGCCCATGTTGCGGATGGCCTGCTCCGGCGTCTTGCCGCAGATGCCGTCCGTGGACTGGAGCACCACATCGCTCATGGCCAGTTGGGCACACATGATGGCGGCGTTGGTGGCAGTAGCCAGCTTCAGGGCGCAGCCGATCTTGCCGCCGTCGCAGATCATACCGGTGAGGTTGCCGCTCATGTTGATGATGGCCTTGCCGATCTGCTCATCGCTGCCGCCCATCAGCCACACCATGGACGCGGCGGAGGCGGTGGCGGCAGAGACGCCGCAGCCGCAGGTGGCAGACAGCTTGCCGGTGAAGATCTTGATATACACGTTCAGGGTGTGGGAAAAGGCCAGCGCCTTTTCCAGCTGCTCCTTGGAGGAGCCCAGGTGCTTGGCCAGCTCCACCACAGGGATGATGGCAGTGATGCCGTGGTTGCCGCTGCCGGCGCTGCTCATAACGGCGTAGGGGCAGCCGCTCATGCGGCCCTCGGCGCTGCTGGCCACCCGCAGCATGGTGTTGGCCGCGAAGCTGTCGCCCAGCAGGTCTGCCTTCTTCAGGGCCGTGGCGATGCCAACGCCCAGGGTGTGCTCCAGGCCGAAGTCGGCCAGCTTCTCATTCATATCCATGCCATCCAGCATGAAGGCCAGCTCCTCCTCGCTGCACTGGTCCACCAGGGCGCGGATCTCCGCCACAGTCATGGGAGCCAGCCGCTCATGGAGCTCATCCTGTCCACCGGCCGCATACTCCTTCTTCACCAGCACGTCGTTGTTCCGCACGGTGAGGACGATGTTGGAGTGGGTACCCCGGATCTCGCTGATGCCGATGCCGGCGGTGGTGATTACCTCTGCCCGGGCATACAACTGTGTCTCCTCCTGCTTGATCATCACCACCACATGGCGACCCTCCACCAGCCGGATGGCCTCGTCGCTGACGGCGGGGGTGATGTCCTCCAGCAGCTGGAGGCTCTTCTCCGGGTTGTGCAAGCAGGCGCCCAGAGCGGCGGCGTACTTCAGCCCCACCCGGGAGAAGCCGGGGATGCCCACGCTCATGCCGTTCTTATAGATGCCGGGGTTGACTTCCACCTTGATGGAGACGATGTCTCCGCCGATGGCATGGCTGGCGTCAGCGGTGGCCAGGGCCACGCACACCGGCTCCGTGCATCCCAGAGCGGGGACGACCTCCTGCCGCAGCAGGGTCAGCAGTTCTTCTTTCGTAATCATGAGGGAAGCTCCTTTCTGTATCCAGGCGAATCTCCAATGGCCCGCAACATATTCAACCTGATAAGATAAGCAAATCTCGTGCCAACTGCTTCCCCCGTGAATTTCCTGAAAAAACAGCCTCTCCCCCCTTGTAAAGGAGAGCGAATTATGGGAAAATGGTCAAAGTAAATGGTTAATTGGGAGGTGAGCTGCGTGGAAAAAAAGGCAATCTCCATCATTGCGCTGGACCCCAGAGCTGCCCGCTCCTATGGACGGGATGTGGAGGGCCTGTTCGGAGAGGTGGCGGATGTCTCGGTGTTTTCCGTCATGGACGGGAGCGCCATGGGCATGCTGCCCCATGCGGATCTGTTTGCCGCCTCCACGGACGCCTTTGGGTCGCCGGAAGAGCTGGCCCGCCACGTGCCTATCGACAGTCAGACCATGGCGGTGCAGGCCTCCTTCCGCTGGCAGGAGCTGCGGCGGCTGAAGGAACTGCCCGCCGGCAGCCGGGTGCTGTTTGTCAACATGACGGAGACCATGGCCCGGGAGGCCATCGCCCAGCTGGAGCAGTTCGGCATCACCCACGTCCATTGGATTCCCTTCTATCCCGGGGCAGAGCTGCCGGGGGATGTGCACATCGCAGTGACACCGGACGAGATGCGCTATGTGCCGGAGGAGATCGAGACCAAAATCGACGTGGGACAGCGGGCCTGCACCTCCGGCATGATGATCGAGATCGCCCTGCGGCTGGGGCTGGAGCATCTGCTGGAGACGGAGAAGTTCCAGACCTATTTCCAATCGATTGCAACCAGCAATTACAGCTTTGACCAGATGTTCGCCCGCTCCATCCGGCTCGAGAGCCAATTCCATATTTTAATGGAGACGCTGGAGGACGGCGTGGTGGGCGTCAACGAACGGGGCGAGGTCTTCGCCTGCAACCGCCATGCGGAGGAAATCACCCGTACCAGCGCCGACTTGGTGATGGGCAAGCCGGCCTCTCAGGTCTTCCCCTATCTCCCCTTCTCGAAATGTTTACAGGAACGGGAGCGGCTGCCTGCCAAAATCATCCGCCTCAACGGCATCAACGTCAGCGCGGAGGTGGTGCCGGTGATGCGGCAGCGGGCCTGCATCGGCGCGTTTGCCATCCTGCAGCGGTTCAACGACGTGGAGGCCCGGCAGAGCCAGCTGCGCAACCAGCTGCTTCACAAGGGCTACCGCGCCAAGTACGGCTTTGAGGATGTGATCGGGGAGTCGGATGCCATCCAGAAGGCCAAGGAGGTGCTGCGGCGGATGGCTGTCAGCGAGAGCCCCATCCTGCTGATCGGCGAGACCGGCACCGGCAAGGAGCTGTTCGCCCACGCGGTCCACCGGGCCTCCCGGCGGCGGAACGGGCCCTTCGTGGCCATCAACGTGGCGGCCTTCCCGGAAAACCTGCTGGAGAGCGAGCTCTTCGGCTATGAGGAGGGGGCCTTCACCGGCGCCAAAAAGGGCGGCCGCCTGGGCCTGCTTGAGATCTCCCACCAGGGCACGCTGTTTCTGGACGAGGTGGAGGGCATGAGTCCGGCTCTTCAGGTCAAGCTGCTCCGGGTCCTGCAGGAACGGGAGATCATGCGGGTGGGCGGCACCTCCATCATTCCCATCGACGTGCGGATCGTGGCCGCCACCAACGAGTCTCTGGAGCGGAAGGTGGCGGAGGGCACCTTCCGCCGGGATCTGTATTACCGTCTCAGCACCCTGCCCATCGTCATCCCGCCCCTGTCGGAGCGGGGGGACGATCTGTTCCTGATCCTGGAGCAGTTCCAAAAGGAGCTGGGCGGCAGCTTCCGCCTGACGCCTCAGGTGCGGGGCTTTCTGAAATCCTACTCCTGGCCGGGCAACATCCGGGAGCTGCGGAACGTAGTGGAGTACTTTCTCTACACCGGCCACGATCCCATCACCATGGAGGACCTGCCCCCCACCGTGTTCCACAGAGCCCCGCAGGCGCCGATCCGGCAGTTGCCGGAGACGCCGCAGCAGCCTTCTTCTGATGTGTTCCGCTTTGTGCTGGAACAGCTGTATCAGGCCTCAGAGGCCCGGCAGCCCATCGGCCGGGAGCGGCTGCTGCAGCTGGCGCGGGATGCTTTTGTCCCCACTTCCCAACAGGAAATCCGAAGCATTCTGGCCCAGATGGCAGACCAGGGACTGGTCCGGGTCAGCCGGGGGAGGGGCGGCAGCCAGCTGACGCCGGAGGGCCGGCAGCTATACGAAACTGGTCGAATTTGATATTTAGATCAACCAATAAAACCATTTGAAAGCAAATTTGAGAAAACCGGTACCAAAATACGGCTCCGGGCGGGTTTGGCTTATCTGCCAAACCCGCCCGGAGATTTTTGGTTAGAATTTCCGATTGTCTCCTCTGTTTTAAATTCTTTTTCCGTTTCCTCGGTAATTCCCGCTTTTTTGGCATATATTTTGCTATATAACAAAGCATCAGCGCACAAGAACGCCGCAGAAAGGATGGATACTAATGACCTACCAGTTTGACGCGGTGGTGGACCGCTCCGGGAACCACTCCGCCAAGTATGACGAGCGGAAGAAGAAATTCGGCACAGAGGACGTGATCCCCCTGTGGATCGCGGACATGGACTTCAAGACCGCCCAGCCCATCATCGACGCCCTGAAGGCCCGGGCCGAGGAGGGCATCTGGGGCTATACCGCCCGGCCGGACAGCTATTTTGAGGCCATTCGGGGCTGGCAGAAGCGCCGCAACGGCTGGGATATCGACCAGTCCCTCATGAGCTTCAGCCTGGGCGTGGTGCAGACCCTGTCCGCCTGCGTGAAGCTGTTCACCCCGGAGGGTGGCAGCGTCCTGATTCAGACGCCGGTGTACTCCGAGTTCTATGATATGACCGAGGCATGGAACCGCAAGGTTCTGGAGAATCAGTTCGTGGAGAAGGACGGCAAGTGGACCGTTGACTGGGCAGACTTTGAGGAGAAACTGAAGCAGGCGGACCTGTTCCTGCTGTGCTCCCCCCACAACCCCCTGGGCCATGTCTGGACGGAAGAGGAGCTGCGCCGGATGATGGAACTGTGCCTGAAGCATCACGTGCTGGTGGTCTCCGACGAGATCCACTCCGACCTGATCTTCCACGGCAAAAAGCACATCCCCACTGCCACCCTGTCCCCCGAGATCGCCGCCAACGTCATCACCGGCATCTCTGGCACCAAGACCTTCAACCTGGCCGGCCTGCAGGCCAGCACAGTGGTGTTCCCCAACGCGCACAAAAAGGAGGTCTTTGACAAGTTCTGGATGAACATGGATATCCACCGGAACAACGCCTTCTCCCTCACCGCCATGGAGGCGGCCTTCAACCAGGGCGATGAGTGGCTGGACCAGCTGCTTCCCTATCTCTCCGCCAACTTTGACTATGTGGTGGACTACTGTGAAAAGCGCATCCCTAAGATCAAGACCTATGCCCCCGACGCCACCTATCTGATGTGGCTGGACTGCCGGGAGCTGGGCATGGGCAATGAGGCGCTCCACGACTTCATGATCCGGAAGGCCAAGCTGGGCCTCAACGACGGCTGCTCCTTCGGCCGGAGCCTCAATGGCTTCATGCGCCTGAACGCCGCCTGCCCCCGCGCCACTTTGGAACAGGCCATGCGCCAGCTGGAGGCCGCTGTCAACAGCCTGTAATCCCCAGCAAGAGCGCGCAGAGAAATAAGGGAAAAGGAGAAAGAACATGGCAACCATTCAAAAGAAGAGCTTCTGGCAGCAGTACGGAGGCCTGATTCTGATTCTGGGCGGCATCGCCATCGGCGCCCTGATCGGCGCTTTCGCGCCCTCTGTGGGTACCACCATCAAGCCCATCGGCGATATCTTCCTGAATCTGCTGTTCACCATTGTGGTTCCTCTGGTGTTTGTGTCCATCGCCTCCGCAGTGGGCAGCATGGCCAACATGAAGCGCCTGGGCCGGATCCTGGGTTCCACCGTCGGCACCTTCATCTTCACCGGCCTGATCGCAGCGGCCTGCGTGCTGACCTGGGTCAACCTGTTCAGCCCCTCCGCAGGCGCCTCCATCCAGCTGACCACCGGCGAGGTAGGCGAGGCCCAGAGCGCAGGCGAGCTGCTGGTCAGTTCCCTGACTGTGTCCGATTTCTCCGACCTGTGGGATAAGTCCAACATGCTGCCCCTAATCATTTTCGCCATCATCTTCGGCTTCTGCGTGTCCGCCTGCGGCGGCGACGAGAGCCCTATGGGCAAGCTGCTGAACAACCTGAATGACATCATCATGAAGTTCGTGGGCGTCATCATGTTCATCGCTCCCATCGGCTTGGGCGCCTACTTCGCCAACCTGGTTGCCACCTATGGTCCAGAGATCGTGGGTGACTACGGCCGGTCCATGCTGGTCTACTATCCCCTGTGCCTGCTCTATGCGGTGATCTTCTTCCCGCTATATGCCTTCCTGGCCGGCGGCAAGCTGGGCGTCCGGATGATGATCCAGAACATCTTCCCGCCTGCCATCACAGCCTTTGCCACCCAGTCCTCCGCCGCCACCATTCCGGTCAACAAGGAGGCCTGTGACAACATCGGCGTGCCCAAGGACGTCAGCGACCTGGTGCTGCCCATGGGCTGCACCATGCACATGGACGGCTCCGTCCTCAGTTCCATCGTGAAGATCGCCTTCCTGTACGGCGTCTTCGGCAAGGACTTCGTCGGCGCGGAGACCTATGCCATGGCCATCGTTGTGGCCATTCTCTCCGCCTTTGTGCTCTCCGGCGCTCCCGGCGGCGGCCTGGTGGGCGAGATGCTGATTGTCAGCATGTTCAACTTCCCCGCCGAGGCATTCCCCATCATCGCCACCCTGGGCTTCATCTTCGACCCTGCCGCCACCTGCCTGAACTCCTCCGGCGACACCATCGCCTCCATGATCGTCACCCGTCTGGTGGAGGGCAAGGACTGGCTCGTGAAGGCTGTGGCCGCCAAGAAGGAGACCGCCTGATTCCATCGCTTTCCAGATTGATTTTATCAGCTATCCAATTTTAGAAAAGGAGTTTTTCACATGAACGTCATTGAAACCAAGAATGCCCCCGGCGCCATCGGCCCCTATTCCCAGGGCTACGCCTTTGGAGATCTGGTCATCACCTCCGGTCAGATCCCGGTGGACCCCGCCACGGGCACTACCCCGAAGGTATCTCCGCCCAGGCGGAGCAGAGCTGCAAAAACGTGGGCGCCATCTTGGAGGCTGCCGGTTCCGGCTTTGACAAAGTTGTCAAGACCACCTGCTTCCTGGCGGATATGGGCGACTTCGCCGCCTTCAACGAGGTGTACGCCAGGTATTTCACCTCCAAGCCCGCCCGCAGCTGCGTGGCCGTGCGGGAGCTGCCCAAGGGCGTGCTCTGCGAGATCGAAGCCATCGCGCTGAAGTAACGGAGGTATCAGATGAAAGTCACTGTCATTGGAAGCCACCTGTGCCCCGACACCCTGTACGCCCTGAACCGCCTGTCCGAGGTCAAGGCGGAGATCGAGTTCAAGAATCTCTCCGCCAGCCTGCCGGACCTGAAGGCCTATCTGGCCCTGCGGGACAGCGATCCCCACTATGAGGCCGTCAAGAAAAACGGCGGCATCGGCATCCCCGCCTTTGTCCTGGAGGACGGCACCGTCACGCTGGATCTCGGGGACGTGCTGAAATAAAGCGATCACAAAGCCCGGCGGGGGACCTGAAAGGTCCCCCGCCGGGTTTCTGCTGTTCTTCAAACCTCCGTGACGGCTCCTGTACCGCCCTCCTCCATCTGCCGCAGGGCCGCCAGGGTGCCCAGAGTGGTGCCCAGCTGGGTCAGCAGGATCGCCGTGCGGGACAGCTCCTCCGTGGTCATGCATTTTGCCATGGCCACCGCTGTGGCGTAGACTCCTGTGCTCCAATCATAGGCATCCATCCCTCGGCCCCCTCCCTGGTGAACAGTGTATGAGGCGGCGAGGGATTTCTTGACGGGGGCGGCGTGTCATTTCTCCAGCAAAGAGGTCAGATACGCCGTCTCTGTCCGCAGGTCCGCAGAGCCGGTGTACCAAAGGGTAAGAACCTGTTTTCCCTGCCGGAGCACGGCGAATTGTTCAGGACTTCCGATTCCGTCCGCCTCCTCTGCCCACCAGAAGCCGTCCAGAGCCGGGGCCTCTATTGGGTCCAGCGGCAGTTCCGGCCGGCTGTCCAGAAAGCCGGCCCGGTTCTCCGTCAGCTCTGCCGTCAAGGTCTGGGCCAATCCGGCTGTCAGCATACGGTAATACGCGGTCTGGAGAAAAGCCTGCTCCCCGTCGGGCAGCACCGCAGACTGGCGGGCAGCGTACATCTCCGGCGCGATGGGAAGGGATTTTTCCTGCACCTCTGTCCGCAAAGGCTCCAGGCCGTCCAGGGCTGTCAGGTCCGCCAGAACCATCTGCACCGGCGGACGTTCCCCCGCTTCATAAACCGTCCGCGCCGCATGGTCCCAACCAGAGGGATTGCCGTCCAGATTCTGAATGCTGACCACCAGATTCAGCACAGATATGACCAGTGCAGCGCCCCACGCCAGCTGTCCCAGCCGCAGCTGACGGCGGTATAGCTTGGGCCTCTCCAGCGGGACGCCCGCCGTCAGAGTCTTCCACAGCCGCCAGGTGTTCCGGGCATCCAGCCAGAGCTGCATCCCCAAGATGGTCAGCAGCGCCGCAGCCACCAGCGGCGCGGCTACAAAGCCCAGCCAGCTGGCGTTTCTCAGGATGTTCTCCAGAGAAGCAGCCGAAAGCGCCACCGCCAGGATGAAATACGCCGTCATTACCAGCCAGATCAGCCCGCCCCCCACTGTGCGGAAGATCATCCGCCGCTTTAAGTATCGGTATCCCTCTCCCTGGACCACCGGGTCCGTGTCCAGCTCCGGGGCATTCGGGTCATCGCACCGCCAGACCCAGAAGGGCCCCAGCTGCCCCACCAGCCGCCAGCCCATGCTCCGGTATGCCTCCACCCGCTCCGGGTCCAAAGCCTCTTTCCACCTTTGGAGGGGCTGGAGCCGGAAGCGGCACTCCCACGGTTCGTCCAGCAACAGGTCCACCCGGCTGCCCGTGAAGCAGACGGGGTTCTCCCCCTTGCGGGCCAGGTCCTCCAGCCAGGTCTCCACCGCCGCCACGTCGTAGATGCTGATGGGGCAGCTCTTCCGATAGGAGCTCTGCCCATGTCTGTTTTCAGCGCCCATTCTCCTCTCCCCCTCTCCGCTGATCTACTGAAATTTCATCAGAACGGCGGCGAAGTAGTCAGTCTGTATCCGCAGGTCCTTGTGCCCGGTATAGGAAAACATCAGCACGCAGTTTCCCCGCCGGGCCACCACGCACTGGCACGGATCCTCCCGCCGGGAGAGCTGCTCATCTCCGGCCCACCAGAAGCTGTCCAGTCCGGGGACCTTTAGCCGTTCCGGCTCCCCGCCGCCGAACCACTTCTGCCAGGTCTTGAGCTCTTCCTCCACCCGAAGGGCCAGCCCTTTCGTCCCCATGCGGTAATACGAGGTGTTGCCGGAGATCAGATTCAACGGGCCGCCGGGGCCTTCCGTGGACTGCCGGGTCCAGTACATCCGGGGTGCCAACAGCAGGGACTTGCGCTCAGCGGAAAAACCGGTCAGCTCCTCCGAGCCCTCCAGCTCCCGCAGATCCACATATACCACCTCCGCCAGCGGCTCGCCGTCCCCGTCCATGGCCGACCGGGTGAAATGGGGATCTCCGCCATCCGGGAGCAGCCAGGATATCAGGACGCCCGCCCAAATCAGGACCATTACCGCCTGCGTGACCCGTTTCTGGAGCCGCCAGGATCTGGGGCGTTCCAGAGGGACGCCGGTGCCCAGCGACCGCAGCAGCCGGCGCATCCGGAAGGCGTCCAGCAGCTCGACCCCCACCACGGCCGCCGCCATCAGCAGCCAGAACAGTCCCTCGCCCGGCAGGGCATGCTCCAGCTGATCCACCAGAGGCATGTCCCCGGCGCCCCAGAACCAGGGAAGGACACAGATCCCCAGGCACACCAGCAGGATCGCGGGCAGCCGCAGCAGATGGCGCCGCATTTTTCGCTCAAGATACCCGTACCCCATGCTCTGGACCACCGGGTCCGTGTCCAGCTCCGGGGCGGCCGGGTCGCCGCAGCGCCAGATGTGGAAGGTCCCCGCCAAGGTGCAAACATATTCCCACCCCAGCTCTCTGTAGGCATCCGTCATCTCCGGCAGCGGAGACTTCTCTTTGCGCAGCAGGGGCTGGAGCCGGTAGCGGCTGGGAGCGACGGAGCAATCCTGACAAAAGATTCCGTAAAGCCCCCGGAACCGCAGCAGGTGATAGCCCTCCCGGTCCCGTTCCTCCAGCCAGGACTCCACAGCAGCCACGTCATAGAGCTCCACAGGCCGGAACTCCCTGTATTCCTGCCGACCGCTCATAGATCGCTCCCCCCTTCTCTTTCTGCTGAACCTCCGCCAGGACGGCGGCGTACCGCTCCGCCAGATCTATCGTTGGCTCCGTGGTGCCTGTGGAGATGCTCCACACCTGATCCCCCAGCCGGACCACTAGGAACCAATACCCGTAGTCGTCGCGAGTGGACACCCAGGTCTCGTCCAGTCCGGGGATCTGCCAGGCCATGATGGGCCAGCCTTTCTCCTGGTAGTCCGCCAAGATGCCGTCTACCAGATCGTCCGCCAGCCAGGGGAAACGGAGGCGGTAGTAGCGGTTCTCCGTCTCCCAGTCGCCCATGCCCTCAAAGGTCCACCACTGGTCTGTGGTAAGCCAGTTGTCCCAGTGGATGGCCTGGACCTCCTGCAATCCCTTTTCCGTGATATATGGGACCGGCTCGTCAAAGGTCTCCGCCGGTTCAAAGGGCCGCGATCTGGGGTCCGCCATATCGGCGCAGAGTGATGCGATGTAAATTCCCCACAGCAGCATGATCGCCAGGGACAATCCGCAGGCCAGCCGGTAAGGCCGCCTGTGGCACACGGGTACTCCCGCCCGCAGAGGCCGCAGATACCGTCGTAGAGACCACCACTGCCGGAACGCCGCCAATGCGAGTGCCAGCAGAAAGCCCCAATAGGCGGCCTCCCGCCACAGTGGCTTCCACTCCTGCACACTCCATACGAGAAGGGTTCTCTCTGTCAGAAGCGTCTGTACCGCCAGCACCGCCAGAAGCGCCGTGACCGCGGCCCAGAACTGCGTCACCTTTTGCTGGCGGCGGAACAGCCGGTCATATGCCTGGGCCTCTGTCTCCGGGTCCGTGTGGAGTTCCGGCGCATCGGGATCATCGCATCGCCACAGGTGCACGGACTTGCCGGAGGTGTCCACATACTCCCAGCCCATAGACCGGTAGGCCGCCAGGCGCTCTGGGTCCGGGCAGCTCTCCTTTACTGGGGCAGGTTCCAGTCGGTAGCGAACAGCCTTTGGCTCCCCCTTCTCAAAGACCGCCAGGAAGAAAATACCGGGAACCGAGACGGCAAACCACCCCCGGGCGGCCTGGTCCTCCATCCGGGCCTGCTGGGCGGCTACGTCGTAAATGTTCATGGGCATCAGCTTCAGCATGGCGTTTCCCCTCTTTTTCTATTGAAACTCCGCCAGGACGGCGGCGAAGTTGTCCAGGTGATCCATCAGGTCCCGGTCTGTCCGCACCCGCTCCATCAGCACCGCCCGCCCCATCCGGCCGATGAAGCATCGGTTTTTATCCGTGTCGATCACCACCGCTTGGTCAAAGCGGCTGTCCGCCACCTCCCGGACCTCTACCACGGACCAGGTGTCCAAGAAATTCGCTAAGCGTTCCCGATACAGGGCCTCCGCCAGGAAGGTGAACCGCACCCGGTCGAAACCGGCCCACAGGGACGCTTTAAAATCCCAGCGGAACTGGCTGACCTCCCGGTGATCCGTCAGCAGACTCCGTCTCTCCCGGTAAACAGATGAATCCAAGGGCAGGGCGGCGGCCTCCGGGGCCACTGCCTCCATGGAGACATAGGGCAAGGGCTCCGGCGCGTCGGACAAGGGCATCTCCTGCTGGCTGCCGAATACAGATACGGCAAGTGCAGCCACCAGTCCGCAAATCCCCCAGGAGACGAGATTCTGCCGCCTCCGCCGCCGTAACGACGCATCCAGGTCCTCAGTATCCGGCGCCATCCCCGCCTCCAGCTGGCGGCGCATCCGCTGAACGCCCCGCAGCGCCCGCAGATTGCCGCAGAGCCACTCCAGGGCACAGACCACCGCAAGCAGCCACACAGCCCACATCCCTTTCAGGAACACATCCACCGGCTGGCCGCTCTCCCAGAGGCTGCGAAACTGCAAGATCGTCCAGACAACAATCAGCACCATGGAGATCAGCCTATGTCGCCGGAACAGCCGCAGCTGCCTCTCCCAGGTCAGACACAGGGCAGAGGGATCTGTAAACAGCTCCGGCGCCTGTGGGTCCGCGCAGGCATAGACCCGATAGTCCCCCAGGACGCCGGCAGGCTCCCACCCCATTTCCCGGTAAGTCTCCTCCCGCTCACATTGGGCGTCATAGGTCTCTGTCCGCAGGGGCTCCAGCCGATACCGGAGCTTCCTGGGCTCCGCCGGCTCAAACTTTCCGCTGCCATAGCGAGAAAACGACACCGGCCGCCAGCCCTGGACAGCTTTTTCCTCCAGCCACCGCTCCAGAAGGGCGGTATCCCAATAGGCCTCCGGCATGAGAAAACGCTTTTTCACGGTGCCTCCTCTCTCATCCCCGGCAGCAGCCGCTCCGACGCCAGCTCCTCCCGCTCGCCATCGGCCACGCAGAGGCGCAGGCGGGAGAGCTCCTGCCGGAACAGGGCCCGGCCCCGGTCCGTGATGGCGTAGGTCCGCTTCCGCCCCTCCACCGCCGCCTCCCGGATCAAGCCCTCCTCCTGAAATTTTGCCAGAATCGTGTACAGCGTCCCTGGCCCCAGGGGTACCCGACCGGCGGTGGCGTCATCCACATACCGGACAATCTCCGTGCCGCACCGCTCCTGCCGCAGCAGGCTCAACAGCACATAGAACATGCTCTCCGTCAGGACTTTCAGCGGCTCCCTGGCCATGGTATCCCCCCTAATATCGAAACACGATACTTTCTGGGTTCACTATAATATCGTTGCACGATATTGTCAAGCTGTCTGTTCGCTTCCAGCTCTGGAATGTTTTGAGGGTTGCAGCCCGCCCCCTCCCTCCTGTATGCTCTTGTACAGCAGCGACAAACCAGAAAGGACGAATTTTCCCCATGAAACGAAAACTTCTCTGCGGCCTGCTGGCCGCCCTTACCCTGACCTGCGCCACCGTCAAGGCGGCCCCCAGCCGGGTGGTGCCCGTCCAGGTGGACGGCACCGTTCTGAGTCAGGGCGTCAACTACCTGCAGAGCGGCGTGACCTATGTTCCCCTCCGGGGACTGCTGGATGCCTTCGGCGGCTGGAGCGTCTGGTGGGACAGCAGCCGAAAGGTGGCTGCCGCCGCCTCCGGCAGCCAGTCCGTCACCGCAAACCCGTCCCGAAATACCGTGACGGTCAACGGCCGTACATACAGCGGCAAGGTCTTTGTGGAGCGTGGCCGGACCTACATCCCCCTGCGGACTCTGGCCACCGCCCTGGGCGGCAGCGTGGCCTGGGATCCCCAGCTGGGCGGCGCGGCGGTGACCTCTCCCGGCGCGGATCACAACGCCATGGACCTTTACTGGCTCAGCCGCATCATCAGCGCCGAGAGTCGGGGCGAGAACATGACCGGCCAGATCGCCGTGGGCAATGTGGTGCTGAACCGGGTTGCGGCGAAGGAGTTCCCCAACACCATTCCCGCCGTGATCTTTGACCGCAAGCACGATGTCCAGTTCACGCCCGTCTCCAACGGCACAGTGTACCTGCCCCCCACGGCCAAATCCGTGGAGGCGGCCAAGCGGGTCCTGAACGGCGAGAACACCGCCGGCAAGGCTCTTTACTTCTACGCGCCCGCCCTGTCCCAGGGCACCTGGATCAACGCCAACCGGGCGTATCTCAAGACCATCGGCTGCCACCGGTTCTACCTGTAATTGACATTTCTCAGCCAGGGGGCTAAAATAGGGCCATCAAGAAGCAAAGGAGCAAGCCACATGCTGTTTTCCGATCATCCCCGGACCCACTACCGCAACGCCCCGGCCCATGAGGTCATCTGCCAGTTGCGGTTCCCGTCTATTCTCACCATCAACAGCGTGGAGCCCGCCGATTTTCAGGAGGCCATCCGCGCGGAGTTCCCCCAGTATGCCCGGCGCCAGGACGCCGCGCCGCCCCGCATCACCGGGCTGGGCAGCCCCAATCCCAAGGTGGAGCAGCAGCCTCCGGTGACCAATCACAACTTCGTCTCCGAGGACAACCAGTGGAAGCTGAATCTCACCAAGGACTTCATCGCTCTGTCCACCCTCCACTATCCCGGGTGGGAGGAGTTTGCCCGCCAGCTGGACAAGCCGCTGGCCGCCTTTATCCGGCTGTACAAGCCCGCCTATTTCCAGCGGGTGGGCCTGCGGTATGTGAACATCTTCTCCCGTGCCCGGCTGGGGCTGGAGGGTGCCCGCTGGGCGGAGCTGTTCTCTCCTGCCTACACCGCTCCCATGCAGGAGGCGGAGCTCCCGGAGGACCGCTTTCTCAACTGCGCCTGTGATCTGACGCTGAAGCTGGATTCCAGCTGTCAGGCCAAGGTCCACGCGGGCCCCGGTGTGGTGAAGCGGAACGCCCCCGGCGTTCCCCAGGACCCGGAGGTGAAGTTCATTTTTGACATGGATCTGTCCATGACCGGAAACACCCCCTGCACCCTGGCCGCCGGTGCGCTGGAGACGCTCCACGGCCACTCCACCCGCCTGTTTGAAGGTGCTGTCACCGACAGGCTCCGGGACGCCATGGAGGCCGGATAATCTGCGAAAAAGCCCGGGAGACGTGTACGGACGTCTCCCGGGCTTTTTGTACATGTTGTCACTTCTGGAACATGGGGGTGGAGAGATACCGCTCGCCGCTGTCCGGCAGCAGGGCCACGATGGTCTTGCCGGCGTTCTCCGGCTGCCGGGCCAGCTGGGCCGCTGCCCACACGGCGGCGCCGGAGGTGATGCCCACCAGAATGCCCTCAGTCCGGGCCAGCTCCCGGCCCGTGGCGTAGGCATCCGCATCCGTGACCGTGAGGACTTCATCCAGGACGCTGCGGTCCAGATTCTCCGGCACAAAGTTGGCGCCGATGCCCTGAAGGCCGTGTGGGCCCGCATGGCCCTCCGTCAGCAGGGGCGAGGAAGCGGGCTCAAAGGCCACCACGCGCACAGCGGGGTTCTGTGCCTTCAGATACCGGCCCACGCCGCTGACAGTGCCGCCGGTGCCGACCCCGGCCACAAAGATGTCCACCTTCCCCTCCGTGTCCGCCCAGATCTCAGGGCCGGTGGTCTTCTCGTGTGCCGCTGGATTGGCGGGGTTTTCAAACTGTCCTGCGATGATGCTGCCGGGAATGGACTGATGCAGTTCTTCCGCCTTGGCCACAGCACCCGCCATGCCCGCCGCTCCCGGCGTCAGGATAATCTCCGCGCCGTAGGCGGCGATCAGAGCCCGGCGCTCCACGCTCATGGTGTCCGGCATGGTGAGAATCACACGGTAGCCCTTTGCCGCAGCTGCGGCAGCCAGACCGATACCGGTGTTGCCGGAGGTAGGTTCGATGATGGTGCCGCCGGGAGCCAGACGGCCCTCCGTCTCCGCCCGGGCGATCATGTTGGCAGCCACCCGGTCCTTGGCGCTGCCCGCGGGATTCATGCACTCCAGCTTGGCCAACAGCACGGCCTTCAGGTCGTGGTTCCGCTCGTAATTGCACAGCTCCAGCAAGGGCGTGCGGCCGATCAGCTCAGTGACGCTGTGATAAATAGGCATTGGAAATCCCTCCGTTCTGAATGAATAGCCTCATGATACACCTGCCGCACCGGGTTTGCAACGGACCATTTGCCGAAAATCCGCCTTTAATTCATAGCATTTTTATAGGATATGGAAGAAAAAAAGCGGACCGCCGACAGGCGGGCCGCTTTGAGATGGTATACTCAGGCCACCACGGGGATTTCCACAATCCCGGCGGCACCGGCGGCGATGCTGTACTCGGGGAACACCAGCGTCACAGAGCCGTCCTCATTCAGATAGAAGGAGGTGGCGTCATCCACAGTGGTGAAGCCGCCCTGCTCCGGGGTGAAGAAGAGGCCGCTCTCATCCGCCGCGATCTTCGCATTTACGGCGTCATTGCAGATGCCGACCCAGTCCTCGCCCAGCACGTCGGCCAGGGTGATGTCCTTGTCGTTGGCCAGGTCCAGGTTGTAGCAGTACCGCTGCTGCATGGCAGCGACCCAGCCCTCAGCGAAATCCACCACAAAGGAGACCGTAGTGTCGGTCTGGCTCTTGATCTCGTAGTCGATAAGCACGTTCATCTCCCGGTCGGCCCACTCTTCCTCGGTGCCGCCGGTAGCCAGGAATGCATCCTTGTAATCATCCCAGTCCGCCTGAGCCTGGGCCAGATGGGCGTCCACCCGCTCCTGGATCTCCGCGTTGACCTTCTCGGCCAGGTCGCCCTCAGACTCCACACCGGGGACGGTCACCTTGTAGTCGATGCCGTTCTCCACGGTCTCATAGTCCCGGATCGTCAGGACCTGGAACAGCCCGCCCAGCACCGGTACATCCGCAGCCGCAGCCGCGAAGGTCGGGGAGACATTCAGGCCCGCCATCAGCACAGCCAGACAGGCGGCCACGCTGCCCGCAGTCCGCCGGACCACCTTATAACCGCGGCTACGGCTGCTGGTCCTGCCCTGCCGGATGCCTGCGCGGACCCGGGCGTCCAGCTCCTCCGGAATGGGGGTGGACTCATATTCTTCTCGTGCACGCTTGAATTCGTTCATAATTGATCTCCTTCCATTGATATCCGTAATTTCTTCAAGCCGGTGTACAGTCTGGTTTTCACGGTGTTCAGATTCCAGCCGGTGACGGTGCTGATCTCCTTGAGAGACAGGTCCTCATAGAACCGCAGCTTGATGATGGTCCCCACCTCTGGCGGCAGAGCGTCCACCCGTTGGGCTAGCGTGCCGTCCGAAGGCAGAGGGTCCTCATAGCTGCCGGCGTCCAGTGCCTCCGGCGGGATCAGCGTCACCCGCTTTCGGCTGCGAAGCACGTCCATGCACACGTGAACCAGAATGTGATAAAACCACGCACGGAGGGCCTCCGGCTCCTTCAGCTCCCCCTGTTTCTCCAGTGCCCTGCAGACGGCGGTCTGCACCGCGTCCAGAGCCTCTTCCCTGTTTTTCAGGTAGCTGTACGCCAGTCGGTAAAACCGCGCCTGATCCGTTACGAGATAGTCGGTCAGTTGCTTTTCCAGGATATGTGACACGTTTCTCATGGTCCTTTCCGTTCGTTCTGCTGTATAGACGCGCCGGGAGCGGAAAAAGTTTGGAGGGAGAACAATTTTCTGAAAAATTTTCTGCGCAAAAAAGAGACCGGTCTCCCGGTCTCTTTTCATCGGCTGGAATCAATCGTAACGCAGGGCGTCGATGGGGTTCAGCTTGGCCGCCTTGTTGGCGGGGAGATAGCCGAACAGGATGCCCACCGCCACGGAGACGCCGAAGGCCACACCGATGCCGCCAGCCGTGGGCATAGCCACGAAGCCATCGTTGCCGGTGCCCAGCACCAGAGCGATGACATTGGTCAGCACGTTGGCCATGAGGATGCCCAGTAAGATGCCGATGGCACCGCCGATGGCGGAGGTAGTGCCGGCCTCAATGATGAACTGGCTACGGATGTCCCGGCATTTGGCACCCAGGGATTTTCGGATGCCGATCTCCCGGGTCCGCTCCGTGACGGACACCAGCATGATATTCATGATACCGATGCCGCCCACCAGCAGGCTGATGGCCGCGATGAGGATCAGGATCATCATCAGGGTGTTCAGCATGGAGTCCATGGCGTCCATCATCTCTGCGGAGGTCATGACCATGTAGTAGTCCGAGGACTGGTAGGTCTTGAACAGCCGGTTTTCAATGATGCCCTTGGCAGCAGACGCCGTATCCCGGTCCGTACTGGTCATCAGATACATGTCCCCATATCCGCCCCCCAGCCGCTGGGCATTGGCATAGGGGATGTAGATCACATCATCGACGCTGCCCTCGGTGCTGTCGCCGCTCTCCGCCAGTACGCCCACTACCATGTAGGGCACGCCGCTGACGGAAATCGTCTGACCCAGCGGATCCGTCCGGAAAGCGTTTTCCGCCAGATAGGAACCGATGACACACACATTCTGATGGCGCTCCACGTCAATGTAGCGGAGGAAGCGGCCATTCTCCAGGCTGGAGCCCTGCATGGTCTTCTGGGTGTCGGCGCGGTAAAATGCCTCGCTGACGCCGTAAATGCTGGTGCGGTCGAAGTCCTCCGTTCCCTGCCGCACCTTGGCTGTGGCGGACACATAGGGCGTGACGCCGGAGAGGTACTGGGGGTACTTCTCCACAAGCGCGTACATATCTTCCGTGCTCACGTCCCGGGTGCCGCCCTCGCCGCGGCCGTAGACCATCACCTGGATCAGGTTGGAGCCCAGCTGCTCGAACTGGGCGTTCATGTAATTCTGCATGCCGTTGCCCAGGCTGGTGATGATGATGACCGCCGCCACGCCGATGATGATGCCCAGCATGGTCAGCAGCGCCCGCATCTTGCTGAGCAGCAGGGATTTGATGGCCAGCTTGAAGGATTGGGTGAAATTCATGCCGGCTCCCCCTCTCCCGCGTCCTCCTGGGGCTGGACCACGGCCTGGGGATCACTGGCGTCCCCGTCGTAGATGATCCGGCCGTCCTGCAGACGGACGATGCGCTTGGCCTTAACAGCGATGGAGTTGTCGTGAGTGATGAGGACCACGGTGTCCCCCTCCTGGTTTAGCTTCTGCAGGAACCGCAGCACCTCCCGACCCGTGCGGGAGTCCAGGGCGCCCGTAGGCTCGTCGGCCAGGATCACCGACGGATTCCCCGCCAGGGCCCGGGCGATGGAGACCCGCTGCTGCTGGCCGCCAGAGAGCTGGCTGGGCAGGTTCTTCCGCTTGTCAGCCAGACCTACCCGCTCCAGAGACTGGATGGCCCGTTCGCGGCGCTCCTCTGCGGAGACGCCGGCGTACAGCAGCGGCAGCTCCACATTTTCCTGCACCGTCAGCTTGGGGATCAGGTTATACTGCTGGAAGATAAAGCCCAGCATTTTGTTGCGGATCTCCGCCTGCTGGTCGTCCTCCATGGTGGACACATCAATGCCCCCAAGTGGTAGGTTCCCGACGTGGGAACGTCCAGGCAGCCGATAATGTTCATGGCCGTGGACTTGCCGGAACCGGAGGAGCCTACGATGGCCACGAACTCCCCCTGATCCACCGTCAGGTTGATGCCGTCCAGGGCGTGGACGGTCTCCTCTCCCATGTGGTAGATCTTGTAGATGTCTTTCAGTTCAATGAGATGGCTCACGGGATCAGCCTCCCATCATCATGTCCATCAAACTGGAAGCCTGGTTGCTGATGAGGACCACATCGCCCTCCTCCAGGCCGTCGGTAACCTCGATATACTCGTCATCGTTCCGACCCAGGGTGACCTCCTTGGTCTCCAGCTTGGTGACGTCCACCACGCTCAAACCGTCCTCACTGAGGGCGCCGGGGCCGGGAACAGTCACCGTGTTGCCCCGTTCCACCGCATCCACGGGGATGCACAGGGCGTTGGGGACCACTTCGCCGATGATCTGAGCGGAGACATTCATGCCCGGCCGCAGATCGCCGTAGTCCTCAATGATGATGGTGACGGGATAGCTGGTGGCACCGTTGGCGGTAGTGCCGTTGATGCTGACCTTATCCACCACGCCGGAGAACGTCTGGCCCTCCAGAGCGTCGGCGGTGATCCGCACCTCCTGCCCCACTTCTACCTTGCCGATGTCCAGTTCATCCACTGCCATCTCCAGCTCCAGATAGCTCAGGTCGTAAATCACCGCCAGCGTGCCGGAGGAAGCGCCGTCCACCTTGTCGCCGGCCTTGAAGTTCTTCTCAATCACGGTGCCGGCAATGGGAGATTTGATGTTGTAGTCATCCACTGCGCCGGAGGCAGTGCTGGCAGAGAGCTGGGCGGACTGGAGGTTCAGCCGTGCGCTCTCGATCTGGTCCCGGATGGTCTCGGACTCCACAGTGCACAGCACCTCGCCCTTGGTCACCGTGCTGCCGGCCAGCTTGGAGAAATCGTTCACCGTGCCGGAACCGGAGGCATACACCACAGAAGAGGCGGGCATGGACACCGGAGCCTGGCCGTAGCTGGAATAGCTGCCGATGATGGCGGAGGCAGTGACGGCGTCGGACACCGTACCGGGATTGTTCAGCCGCACCCGGACGGAGACGGCCTCCTTGCCGTTGCTGGTGATGGTGGTGGAGTTGGAGACATAGGTCACCGTGCCCATCTGAGAGCCGGCGTAGCCGTCCACAAACACGGTGGCGGCCTGCCCCACATAGAAGTCACTGGGGGAGGCAAAGGGGAACAGGAAGTCGATGGACAGCTCCGTGCTGGCCACGATCTTCGCCAGCTGCGTCCCAGCGGTGACGCTCTCGCCGTTGTGGACGTAGATCTCGCTCACCGTGCCGGAGATGGGCGCCGTGGGGTGCAGGGCCTCCTGGGCCTGCTGATAGGACATCTGGGCCTGCTGCACGGAGATCTGGGCCCGGTCCATGGAATCCTGGGCGTCGCTGCTGTCCATGGTGTAGAGCAGGGTGTCCTTGGTCACAAGGTCGCCCTCTTCAAAGGGAGCGCTGACGATATCGCCGGAGAGCAGGGTGGTGACGTTGTAAGAGTCCGCCGGCTGCAGCGTGGCGGTGCCGGAGACGCTGACCGTCAGATCCTGCCGGGTGACGGTGGACACCAGATAGCTGCTGCTGAGTTGGGTGTTGACGTTTTTGGTCAGTCTGGACACGCAGCCCGCCACAATGGCGATCACCACTACCAAAATAATCAGAATTTTCAGCCAGCGCTTCTTTTTCTTGCCGCCAAAGCCCTTCAGGGAGAATTTCTTTTTCTCCGTCTTTTCCGGCGCGGGCACGCTGGGCGCCTCGGCGGAGGTCTCGTTCATCCATTCAGTTTCCATGTTATGTAATCTCCTTGTTCTCGATTTCCGCGGTGGGGCGCTTCCCCATACCGCGCTTGAAGATGTTCAGAATGTTTTCCAGGCGATCCCGGGTCCCGGGATCGCCACCGGCCTGCAGGCCGGTGTAAATCATGGGAGCCGCCACAACCAGCAGTGTGCCCAGGATGTCGCCCAGGTCCCGGTCCTGCCGCAGGTCCAGCAGGTCCGGATTCACCGCGCCGCCCAGGCGCTGGAGAAGCGTTTCCGCATCCAGCATTTCCAGCAGCCCATTCTTCTGCATCCCGCTGTTGCAGCGGATGATTCCGGTCATGGCGCCGATCTCTCCCAGGTGCTGATTGTCGATTTTTGCCTGCACGTAATCATACAGATCCAACAGCGCCTGAAAAATGTCGCCGCCGTTTCGGAGCAGAAACTCCTCCAGCAGCATGAACAACTGATCCACATATCCCTTCAGCAGATAGCGGAACAGGTCCTCCTTATCCTGAAAGTACATGTAAAAGCTGCCCCGGGGGATGCCTGCCTCCTTGATGATCTGGTTGATGGACGCCTCGTTGAAAGGCCGGTGGGAAAACTCCCGGGTGGCCGCCTCCAACAACTTCTCCTGCTTTTCCGCCGGCAGATTCAAAAAAGTGCTGCTCGGCACGCTGTTTCATCCTCTCTTATACGAAATAGAAGGTCCGTTTTCTTCAGCGCCGCCCCTGATTTTATACCTTCCTCCCGGGGGAAGGTCAAGGGGTTTCCGGCGAATGGAAAAAAGAAACATGACAACCTGTCGCTTATCATAGCTGACAAGTTGTCATATTGCAAGAGGGAATTGCGAAAATTCACAAATATTTCACAGTGTTTCCGTCACTTCATACAGAGGTCGGACCCGCTGATAGGGCTGAGGCCGGTACTCCACCGAAGCGATCCGCCGTCCGGAGACACCGTACTTGGGGGAGTAGCCGAATAGATCCACATACCGATCCAAATCGTCCCGCTCCGCCGCCATGGCCTCCAGCAGCACCGCTGCGGCCCGGGCGTCATCCACCGCCCGGTGGCTGTTCACCGCCTGATCCTCCAATCCGTAGGCTGTGATGGCATCGTTGAGCTTGTGAGGGTAATCCCGCCGGTCCCGGTACACCGTGAGGACATCCAGAAACCGGGGTGCCCGCAGGACATCCGCCCGCCCGAAGGGCCGCAGGAAATGATAGAGGAAGTTCAGATCGAACTGGGCGTTGTAGGCCGCCAGCAGCGTCCGCTCTCCCCCGCCCAACAGGTTGCAGAACGCCTCACAGGCGTCGGCCTTCTCCACGCCCTCCTGTTCCAGCTGCTCTTCCGTGATGCCGGTGAGCTGGGTGATAAAGGGCGGCAGCGTCCGCCCCGGGGAGAGGCGGAGCAGCAGGTCCATGCAGTCCGTCTCTCCCTCCGCGGAAAAGGCGGCGGCCCCCAGCTCGATGATCTCGTCCCGCCCGAATTCGATGCCGGTGGTCTCCGTGTCGAATACCACGATCCGGTCAAATTGCTTCCAAAGGCCTGTCTCCATGGCAGTCCCTCCTGTCGAATGTTGTCTTTTCAGAATAGGGCGGCCAGCCGGAATTGTCAAGGGGGTGCCGCCGTTGACTTTCTCCCCCGGGCCGGATAAAATGAAGGCAGAATCTCGGAGAGGAGGGTACTCTGTGAAGCGCGGACTTGACACCGCCTCCTAAAATCAACCAATTATTTTAGGAGGCTTATATGAACGACAATTTCTGCCCGTCCCACACTGTGGTGGAACTGGATACCTGGGAACGAGGCCCTGTATTCCGTCATTTTATCGACGACCTGCGCTGTGTCATGAGCCTGACGGTGGATCTGGAGATCTCCCGATTCCTGAAGCAGCTTTCGGCCAGTGGCTTCCGCTTCTACCCCGCCATGATCTGGGCGGTGTCCAACGTGCTCAACGCCCACGCGGAGTTCCGGTACGGCTGGGACGATCAGGGGCGACTGGTCCTCTGGGACCGGATCGAGCCCTACTACGCCCACTTCCACCCGGACAGGGAGACCTTTGCGAAGCTGGTGACGCCCTTCTCTTCGGACCTGGAGACCTTCCACCGCCGCTTTCTGGAGGATCGGACACGGTACGCCGCCCTGGACCACTTCGACCTGACGGACGTGCCGCCCAACACCTTTGATGTGTCGTGCCTGCCCTGGGTCCGGTACCGCAGCTTCGACATGCACATCTTCGACAGCGGCACCTATCTGGCCCCGGTGGTCACCTGGGGAAAATATGAACGGGAGGGAGACCGGACGATCCTGCCCGTCTCCCTGAATATCCACCACGCCGTGGCGGACGGATTCCATCTGTCCCGGTTTTTCCTGGAGCTACAGGAGCTGCTGGACGCACCTGAAATAAGCTAAAACAGACACCGGGCGGCCCGCTTTCGGGCCGCCCGGTGTAATAATTTTTCAATTACTTCCAGATACTCTTCCGGATGACTCGGTACAGGAGAATCATAGCTGCCAAAATTCCGAGCCAAATTGCTCCGTTAACGGCGAGTGCAAACTCCAGCGGCCAACCAGTCCGGGAATTGGCAGTAATGGTATAAATGACATCTTTTACCGCCAGATAGAGCCAAAGTAGTCCACCGCAGGCCCAGAGAAGATCAAAGACGTGCTTTTTCAAACTCTTCATCCGCTCCCAGGCCGTTTAATCGTTGAACTTGTCGATTTGGACGCTGTCGCAGTACTGGGCTTTCAGCTCCTGAAGACGGCCGAAGATCTCCGTCTGGCAGTGGGCCTGCTGGAGCTCCGGCGTGGTCCAGCTCTCCACCAGCAGCAGGTCGTCCGGTGCCTCCGCCGCCAGGAAGTAGTCGTACTTCAGGTTCCCCTCCTCTTTCAGGGAGTTGGCCCGGATGCCCAAATCACAGAGGGCCTGATAAAAGGCCTCCCTTTGGCCGGACTTGCAGTGATAGGTGACGTTCCAAGTTAACATAAGATATCCCCTTCCATTTTATGGTCAAATTTCTTCACTTGCGCACTCTGTTTCCGTCAAAAGCTCCGGCGCCAGCCGGGCCATGTCCGCCGGGATGGGCGCCGTCAGGGACAGATGCTCTCCCGTCACCGGATGGTCCAGATCCAGAGCGTAGGCGTGGAGGGCCGGCCGAGGGATCAGGTCCGGGTCCTCTTCCCCGTACAGCCAGTCCCCTGCCAGGGGGCAGCCGATGGAGGCCATGTGCACCCGGAGCTGATGGGTCCGCCCTGTCTCCGGCCGCAGCCGCAGGAGGGACAGGCCGTTCGACCTCCCCAGCACCTCATAATGGGTGACGGCCCGGGCACCGTCAGGCCGGACGCACCGGCCCACCACAGAATTCGGGTCCCGGCCGATGGGGGCGTCGATGGTGCCGGATTTCGGATCCGGACAGCCGATGCACACCGCCCGGTACTCCCGGCAAAACCTCTCCGTGTGGAGCGCGTACCGGAGCCGGTCGTGGATGTAGCCGCTCTTGGCTACCACCATCAGTCCGGTGGTGCCCTTGTCCAGCCGGTTCACCGGGTGGAACACGAAGTCCGCGCCCCGCTGCCAGGCCAGGGCTCCGGCCACGGTGGGCGTGTCCGGCAGGAAATTGGAGGCGTGGGCCGTCATACCGGCAGGCTTGTTCACCACCAGCAGATGGCCATCCTCCCAGACGATGGGCAGGGGCCAGGGCCCCGGCGTGGGGCGCACCCGGGGCGGACGGTGGTCGCTAGTCTCCACCTCCAGCACGTCACCGGTGTGAAGGATATCCACTGTACGGGCATGGATGCCGTTAACCCGGATGCCGTTCTCCGTCCGGGTCAGCCGGGATATGGCGTGGGAGGAGACATGGAGCGCAGCCTTCAGGATATGCCGGACCGTGGCGCCGTCCTGTTCCGGCGGCAGGGTATATGAAATCGTCTCCATCAGACACCTCTCCTTCGGCGCAGCAGAAAAATCCCAAGCGGCAGACAGGCGGCGTCCAAGGCGGAGAACACACCCCACAGACCGCTCCAGTACCAGGCCGCCGTGTCGAACATGGCCACCAGCAGCCGATGCCAGAAAAGCAGCTCCGCCGCGATGGCGAGGAGGTCGAACAGCACGTATCCACCGCCCAGCAGGTAGGCCCCCGCCCCCGGTGCAGGCAGAACAGAAGGAACGACAGGGCTCAAAAGGCCGGAACTCCTGCATGGCAAAACCTCATTTCTCTGTTATTGTACTCTGACGCCACTCTGTTTGCAAGGGTTTTGGCTCTGGTAAAACGCCATCCTTCATGGTACAATAGGAGCAGTTTTTTTCAGGAGGAACTCCCATGCTCTTATCCGCAGAACATCTCTCCATCAACTTCGGCAGCCGCCAGCTGCTGGATGATGTGAATTTCTATCTCAACGAGGGGGACAAGGTGGGCGTTATCGGCATCAACGGCACCGGCAAGTCCACCTTTTTGAAGGTTCTCTCCGGCGTCACGGAGCCGGACGGCGGCACCATCTCCCGGAACCCCAACGTCCAGGTCAGTCTGCTGCCTCAGAACCCGGCAATGGAGGAATCCGCCACGGTGCTGGAGCAGGTCTTCCTCCACTTCCCCGCCGAGTTCCGGGAGCTGAATGAGTATGAGGCCAAGGCCATGCTGAACCGGCTGGGGATCACAGACTTTGCCCAGAAGGTGGGGACGCTCTCCGGCGGCCAGCGGAAGCGGGTGGCCCTGGCGGCGGCCCTGATCCACCCGGCGGACGTGCTGATTCTGGACGAGCCCACCAACCACTTGGACAGCGAGATGGTAGCCTGGCTGGAGGACTGGCTCCGCCGGTTCAAGGGCGGCCTGGTCATGGTGACCCATGACCGGTACTTCCTGGAGCGGGTGGTGAACCACATCACGGAGCTCTCCCAGGGGAAGCTGTACCACTATGAGGCCAACTACTCCAAGTACCTGGAGCTGCGGGAGCAGCGGGCAGAGATGGTGGAGGCCAGTGAGCGCAAGCGCCAGTCTATCCTCCGGGTGGAGCGGGAGTGGATCATGCGGGGCTGCAAGGCCCGGACCACCAAGTCCAAAGAGCGGATCCAGCGGTACGAGGCCCTGCTGAACCAGGAGGCACCGGAAACGGACGAGGCCGTGCAGATGGCGGCGGCCTCCAGCCGCCTGGGGAAGAAGATCATCGAGCTGCGGGATGTGTCCAAGGCCTTTGACGGCCGTCCCATCGTCAGCCGCTTCTCCTACAACCTGCTGCGCGGTGACCGCATCGGCATCGTGGGCCGCAACGGCGCCGGGAAGTCCACCCTGCTCCACCTGATGGCAGGCGAACTGGCACCGGACAGCGGCACGGTGGAGGTGGGCGCCACCGTGAAGATCGGCCACTTCTCCCAGGAGGGACGAGAGCTGGACCTGAACCAGCGGGTCTACGACTTTATCCACGACATCGCCGATGAGGTCAGGACCGATGAGGGCACCTTCTCCGCCAACCAGATGATGGAGCGGTTCCTCTTCCCCGGTGATCTTCAGTCTGTGCCCATCGGGCGGCTCTCCGGCGGGGAGCGGCGGCGGCTGTATCTGCTGTCCGTGCTGATGGAAGCCCCCAACGTGCTGCTGTTGGACGAGCCCACCAACGACCTGGACGTGACCACCCTCTCCATTTTGGAGGATTATCTCCTGGGCTTCCCCGGCCCCATTCTGGCGGTATCCCATGACCGGTTCTTCCTGGACAAGCTGGCGGAGTCCATTTTCGAGGTCCGGGGAGACGGGGAGATCCACCGGTTCACCGGCAACTGGACGGACTGGCAGGCCAAGCGCCGGGCGGAAGAGGCCCCCTCTCCCAAGGCGGAAAAGCCCAAGCCCGCGGCAGAGCGTCCCCGGGAACGGAAACTGAAATTCACCTTCAAGGAGCAGCGGGAATTTGAGACCATCGACGCGGACCTGGCGGAGCTGGAGGCTCAGATCACCGCCTGCCAGACGGAGCAGGAGAGCTGCGGCAGCGACTATGTGAAGCTCCAGGAGCTCCAGGCCCGTCAGGCGGAGCTGGAGGCCGCTCTGGAGGAAAAGACGGAGCGGTGGGTATATCTGAATGAGCTGAAAGAACAGATCGACGCGCAGAATGGGTGAGGGGCCTTTCATCAGGAATCGGCGTTCTGCACCGTACGTACAAGTATTCTGTCAAGGGGCGGTATCTCGGCGGAATAGCACTTTACGCCTTGTGTTATGAATATCAAAATCGCGGAGGCCCTTCCAGGCGTTGGACCTGGAAAAAGAGGGGCATTGCCTGTGGGCAAGACGATGTCCATACTCTCTGCGAAGCATTGGAGATACCACGCGGCACACTCTGCAATCACATTCTTCGCAACAAACGAGCGAATGCCCAGTTTGAGAAACGCAGGGAGGAATACCGCCTTCTGATCTGTGAGGTCTTTGCTGAATATCGGCAGGTACTTGGCGCTGAAAAGATTTGGATGATTCTCGCACGGCGCGGGCATCAGGTCGGCGCCAAATTTGGCGCTGACCTGATGCGGGAGATGGGGTTATCCAGAGTTTGAAACTGCGAGAACCGGAGGAGAAGAAAATACCCTCCGTCAGCAATTTTCAGCAGACAAGCAATCAAATCCGGGCCAGTGATGTGGCCTGTTTTAAGTATAGAGAATCGATATCTTTATATCTGCGTGATCTTGGAGCTATTTTCCCGTAAAGTGATCGCGCACAAAGTTTCCCGAAAAACAGCACGCAGCTCATTACGGCTACATTACAAAATGGCGTATGAGTTGCGTAAGCCAGAGACAGGATTCATTTTTCACAGTGACTGCGGATTTTGTTTGACTTTGCAAAAGGCCGATGGATTTCCGTAAGGAGCTGATGGCCGTGAGACACAGAGGTTCAGACTTAGAAAATCAGACTGCTTGCAGCCAGAATTTGAACTGTTCCCATTTTTATGTCACATTTTACTTTCGAATACCTTTCCTCAAAAAAGCTTGTGCTGCAAGGATTTCGCACATAAAACAGCCCTACCTAATCTGATAAGTCCTACAAACTTGTTCAGATTGGGTAGGGTCGTTTCTCTTATTCTATCAATCGAACTTAGGTGCGGAAACCTCGTTTCCAGCAAAGGTATTGGGGCCGGGATTGGAGAGGGAGAAATACATTTTCGCCGCCTTGGTCGTACCAAAATCCCGGTTGGAGCCACTGTCCTGCACCTCGTTGAAGGCATCCCGGAACATCTGGTTGTGAGCCTCCTCCCGGTTGAGCAGGAAGTCGATGGTTTCACGGACCTTCTTGTCGTCGATCTGGCGGTACAGGTATTCATAGACCACCTTGGCCCGCTGCTCAGAAGCGATGTTGCTGAGCAGGTCCGCACACAGATCGCCGGTCACGGTCACATAATCGCCGGTCCAGGAATAGCCGGAGGCATTGATTAAGCCGGGGTTCAGGCCCAAGATCACATGGCTCTGGATCTCGCCCGCCTTGACCTGATCTGCATCTACATCGTGGCCGTTGAGCAGATTAATGGTCTGGGCCACCATTTCCATGTGTCCCAGTTCCTCTGCTGCGATATCCAGAAACAGGTCCTTGATCTTCTGGTCCTTGATGCGGAAGCTCTGGGACAGATACTGCATAGCCGCTTTCAGCTCACCGTTGCCGCCTCCCAGCTGCTCCTGCAGCAATGCTGCATACTGGGGATTCGGCCGCTCCACGGCCACCGGATGGAATAACTGCTTTTCATGCTTAAACATATCTACCGCTCCTTTTTCGTGGTAATTCTTAGTTTGCTTGATATGCTCCGAAATATACCGGCAGAAAGCGGCTCAGGAGATGCTAGGCCGAATCAAGGAATAGGGCCATCAGTCGCGGAACTGCAGCTAGAGCAAACAATTTTACCGCGTACATTTACAAAGCAATCGATAAAACCGAGCGGTGAATCATTTTATCGCTGTTCAAAATGGGAAGCAATGATTAATAATCGGCAGCAGAAATCGGTGATAAACACAAAGATGAAAAAATGGGAATCTCTACCTCAGGGACCATGCTAAAACCGGAGCTTCCGCCATTGTTGAGATATCGGTCAAAAACCTTTCCTGAGCGACGGAAAAGGTAAGATCTGTCGGATCATTCGCTGTGCCTATGCTTGTCCACAGTTCAGCAAACTGCTTCAGGAATACGAAGCAGGCGGCAAAGATGCTGTGGATGATAAAATCATCCACACGCTTCGCAAAAGATTCCCCACAGCTAAAATCATGCCCGACCTCCTTGTAGAAGCCCAACACAGTACGGTCCGGATCTTTGAAGTTATGAAGGCAATCACGGAAAAGAAGGATAAGCCGTGAATGCAATCGCAGAATTTCTAAGAGAGGAAAGAGTAACCTTTTCCGTAATACCACAGCCAGATGCCTTTGCGTGAAGGTGTTGACATGGGCAAACGGGAATGTGAAATGCTGCGCAGTGCGCTGGCCTCTACCCGTTATGAATACCCCCGCCCAAACTGAACAGATATCTGTCACCGTTCAGTTTGGGTGGGGGTATTCAAGGAGCGCCGGGTATGGGCGGCCGCCTTTGTCCGCTTATCTCTCCGCTTGGACAGCCATGCCTCTGTCTCATCAAACATGCGTCTCAACCGGTTCATCAGTTCCTCTCCCAGCCGCTCCGAGAACGCCCCACAGAGTTTCTTCCTGCTCAGATGTGCCTGTTCCAGAAGCCAGTCCAGTTTCTGGTTCAACTCGTCTCTTTCCGCTTTCAGACACTCATATTCCGCCCGTGAAATGGTTACCATCTCCAGGGGTGCTTGTCCCGTGATTTCTTCCGTTTTTCATGGGTGAATTATGCTATATTGGGGCCAAAGCGTTCAAAACCTCCAGTGCTTTCAGCCGTTTCCTACCCCAATTATATGTAGGCCACTCCCCGGGCGGCGAACCTTTGACCGCTCCATTTTCAACCCCTCCATCAGCCAGCGGTATCGCTGCGGCGTCAACCGCCGTACCTCCTTTTCGTTTTGCGGCCGTTGGTATGCGCCTGTTCCAGCCGCTTATAGCTTATACAGCAGGATGCATCCATCCCGGTCCCTGCAGAACTCCCTGATGCAGTCCAGCCGTCTGCCGCAGAGCAGAAACAGCGTATTGGTGAACGGGTCCGGTTTAAACCGTTGCTGCACCATGGCCGCCACCCCATCGATTCCTTTCCGCAGATCCGTATAGCTGCAGGCGAGATATATACCTTGTCTGCTCTGGTGAAGTTACGCAGCATGATTTCAGTACCTGGCAAATCGTCCACACTGCAGCCGTGTCCGCACCTGAATAGATGCCTGCTTTCCCTTTTCCGTTCCGGATGCTTGCAACCACTCCACCCCCTCTCTCCCGCTCAGGCAGCAATGGGAGTTCTACTTCGCCTTATCCGTCCCTACCTTTGACAGTTACATCACCTATACCGTGATGTACGATGCGGAGGGAAATGATCTGTCCACCATGGCAGGCATCTGGACGTCGGCATCATTGATACGAGGGCTCTGCGGCCCGAACTGACACGCGGCGATACCCAGTCCATGCCCAAAAAGGGGAACGGGCCAACCTTGCGGATGGCCCGTTCCCCTTTTTCAGGAAATTTGGAGGAAAAGAAGTATATCTATATGAATTTTATTGCGGATGTACTGTGAATACATCTCCGTCAAATGTAATATGTACAACATCCGCATTTTTCAGAGCGACCGCTTTCTCAGAGGAACCGAGGGCTTCTGCAAGCAGTTGGACGGCCAATTCCGAAGACACTACCAGAACATTGCCGCCGCCGTGGCTGTAAGTTTCCTCACAGATTGTCTGGAGGGCGCCCGTGAGACGCTGGCGGGCGCTTTCATAGTTTTCTGTCATACCGGTCTTGTCTGCGGCTGCATATGCGGCGAGACGGGCATGGGCAGTGGGCTCTTCCCCTGCCAAAGCATCCGCAACCGCACGCAATTCTCCGTCAAAATAGCCGCAGCCCACCCCACGCAGATCCATGTTCTGATTGACCATGAGATCGGGATTTACCGCGCTGTTTTCCACGATGATCCGTGCGGTATGGATATCCTTGAATTGATCGCTGGCATACACGGCCGCAAACTCCAGATTCCCCAGTGCCTTTCCAAGTTCCGCAGCCTGTGCCTGACCGTTCTCTGTCAGTGCAGTATCCAGCTGCCCATTCAAACGCATAGCGGCATCTGCCGCGGTTTCGGCATGAACGGTTAGATAAATCTCCACCGGATCAGGAGATTCCATTTTTTCCTGGGCTTTCTGTGCATAGCTCAGATCATTAAAATCCAAAACGGTGTATGTATGGTCTTTGTACTCAATCAGGACAATACTGGAGTTGTCCAGCGGCTCCAGTTCCTGCTCCTGCATAATCTCTGCTGCGATCATGCTGTTGATTCCACCGTGGGCCACCATCAAGATATTTCCGCCGCCGTTTTGGGCCCTTTCCTCACAGATCCTCTGGAAACTTTCAAAGGCCCGGTCTTTCATCTGCTCATAACTCTCGGCCAGTCCCTCCGGATCCTTTTCATGGAACTGGTTTGTGAATTCCTCAGTTGTCACACCGCTGAACTGCATACCCTCGTCCGTCATCAGTTCGGCATAACTCATCGGCTCATAGGAGCCGCCATCGACCTCTTTCAGGTCTTCGACAGGTATGATCTCCAGATCTCTGGATGTCTGACTCTGGGAGAGGATGATGCGCGCAGTTTCCTGGGTGCGGCCCAGCGTACTGGCATAGGCGGCTTCAAACTTGACGCCGGAGAGCCCCAGGCCCACGGCATATGCTACCTTGCGACCTTCCTCTGTAAGCGGCGTGTTGCCGCGGCCGCTGACAAAGCGGCCGGTCTGATTCGTCAAAGTCTGCCCGTGACGGGTGAGATAGACGTATACCGGCGCCTCTTCCACAGCCCCATCCTGAACGGGCTCCTGCACAGGAGCTGTGTCGGGGGGCTGCTGGGAACAGGCGGACAGCAGCACACAGGCCAGACAGAATATACTAAATGTCTTAAACAGACGTTTCATGGCAACAAGCCTCCTTACTTGCCCTGATAGCCCAGATCGTTTACCTTTTTAGGGATGGAAAAGGATTCAGAGATGTCGTGCAACGGAGCCCACACTTGGTTGAAGAAGGGGCTGCGGGCGGCGACGGCTCCATAATTCCAAGCATTGCGCTCGCACTCCGGGCACCAGTGCCCTCCCTTTAATATCAGGTTCGGACTGGCCTCAAATTCGTGTCCGAACGCGCAACGCCAGCGCACGGGCCTGTAGAAATCACCGGCGGTATAATCGAGGCAGGCACCGCCACGGAACTCCGCGGCTTCCTTCATGTCGTTCAGCCCCAGCTGCTCCAGTGGCTTGCTCTCATCATAGCCGTGGTTCAGATAGACCGGTGTGCGGCTGGGCTCGGGGAATTCCACCTCATCCCAGCTTTTTGGCTGTGCCAAGGCTGCCGCCCGGCTTCCAAAAAAGGCGCGCACCCAGTCATCGTGTCCCTCTTCCAGCATCCACAGCGTTCCCATCTCCTGATGGGCAATCTGCTCGTGCATGGCCTTCATCCGCTCCTTTGTAGGCAGGGCCGCAGCATCCCCGTTTGCAATCATCGTCTCCATGGCCTGCCACGCGCCAGCGATATACTGCTGATAGGTCATCACACGGAACCTCAGGATATCATTGAGTGCGTCTGAGTCCGTATACCACTGGCCATGGAAATTGAATCGGGC
This sequence comes from Dysosmobacter welbionis, assembly GCF_005121165.3. Taxonomy (NCBI): domain Bacteria; kingdom Bacillati; phylum Bacillota; class Clostridia; order Eubacteriales; family Oscillospiraceae; genus Dysosmobacter; species Dysosmobacter welbionis. Next base: position 497,740 of record NZ_CP034413.3, read on the forward strand.
AAACCATCGGGGCTCAAATACATCCTTGAATCCAAAGCCAAAGGGTTTCAGCATATCATCAAAGTATTGTATATAGTTCAGCCGAAAGCTCTCGCCGCCGCCAATGTTGTAAATGCCCCGCCAGAACTTCTCCGGGACCCAATCCTCACATACGTTTGCCAGGAGGAGCCCAGACTCGATGGAAGTCACCCATTCCAAAAGATTCTGCGGCGGCTGATGGAAAATGATCGGTTCCCGGGCTGCCGACTCCTTGGAGGGCATAATTCCTGTTTGACGCAGACTCACCCAATGCTTGAGCCCGGACTCAATGACCGCTCTCTCGGCGGCGATTTTAGAGACTGCGTAATAGTCAAATGCAGATCCCTTGATGGGATCTCCGCAACGCCCCCAGTGGATAGGGGGCAGACGGCAGCCGGTCTCTGCCACTGTTCCGATATAGACCAGTTTGATCGCATCCGGATCTGGTTGTGCCTTGATCGCCCGGATGATATTCATAGTCGATCCAAGGTTGACCTCAAGACTGCGCTGCGGCAGTTTATCGGCTTCGGGAGAAACGAACGCCCCCACATGCAACACATAATCCGCGCCTGTCACACAGCGCAGGATATCGTCGTAGCAGCAGAGGTCCCCCCAGACAATCTCCAACGCAGCGTCATGTTCATAGCGGGACATAAATGCTTTGTTCTTAGCGGAAGGCCGGACCAAAACGCGAAGGTTGAAGCGGTCGGACCGGGATAGGATCTGCTTGAGGCCCTCCTCTCCCATGGTGCCAGTGGCACCAGTAAGAAATATGATTTTTTTACTTAACATGCTTGTTCAGCCTCCTTACCTTACTTACTGCCCTTTTTGACAATATCCTCCTTTCAATTTTGAAAGGAGGATATTGTCATGTTTACTCTGCGCGATAACACACATGGTACCGGGCAATTTTGCCATCTTTTTCTTCCAGCAGCTCGCCGCGGCAGGGTATCTCAATACCGGGGTAGCAGATGATGTAATCCAGAACATTGCCGTTGAGCGAGACCGGCTTGGCACTCATGGGCATTGAGTGGAAATACATATTGAAAATCATGTCCACGCCCTCTTTTCCTCTGACAAACATAGGGTCCATGCCTGCACAGGTAGGAGCGGTGTCATAGAAGATGCAATCGTCAGCGAACAGTTCAGCAAACAGTTTGGAGTCGTTTTTATTGAAGACTTCCGCATAATTGGTCAGTGGATTCATAGTTGGATTCCTCCTTCAATTTTTATCACAATCCCTCGGTGCGCAGGAAGCCGTCCGTTCCGCCGTCGGCAAAAATGATAGCACCGCATATCGCCACAGACTCTGGACTCAGCAGAAACAGAGCAACCTTGGCAATATCATCAGCAGGCAGGAACTTGCCGGTGTTATACAGCATGGGGATAGGGTAGTTAATCATGTTGGCAGAGAAATCCGGGTCAGCCACACCCTGATCCATCAGCTCAGTCTGCGTAGCGCCGGGAGCGATGGTGTTCATGCGGACGCCGCGAGCTGCCCAAGAACCGGACCAGCGGCGTACCCAGCGGGCGATAGCATTCTTGGATGCCTGATACGCCTGATATTTGGCAGGTCCCTCCAGTGTTTTACCATAGGCAACCGCTGCGTCCTCATCGTTTTGGTTCAACATGATGTCCACCAGTTCGGTGTTCAGCTGGGGCAGCGTGGCGGAGTTTGAGGACACCACCAAGATGACGTCCTTCTTTTTCTCCACCAGCGGATAGGCGCCTTCTGTCATTTCTCTGGCAGCAAAATAGTTAATGCTGACGATGACATCCGCAGGCTGGGTGGGGCCAACGCCGGAGCAGGACACGAAGCCATCCAGTCCATCTGGCGCCGCAGCATACAGCGCCTCCAGTACCCGTCCCCGCTCTGCTTTCATCGCCAGATCTGCGGAGATGTTGACGTCCGCAGCGTCTTCAGCAGCGGCCCTTCTGGAAATGTTGATGACATAGTGTCCCTGAGCCTTCAGCTGTCTGCCGATTGCCGCGCCGATGCCGGATGATGCTCCGGTGATTGCGTAAATTCCCATATTGATGAGACCTCCTTCATTTTTATCACTTCGCACCTTCAGAATGCGAAGGGGAAAACAAATCAAATAGAGAGGGCGGCCCGATAGGCTTCATGGATAGCGTTTAGAGCCAGCCGCGGCGCCGCCAGTGCGTCGCCCACCACATAGCAGGGAATCCCTGCTTCAGCGCAGGTATCCTGTAGATCCTGAGAGGGAACCGGCTTGGACCCAATCGCCATGACCACAAGATCTGCCGCAAGCATCCGTTCCTTCCCATCCTGCTCCACGATAACTTCGTCCGCCCGGATTTCTTTGCAGGTGGTATTTACCAGGACCTGGATATCTTCCTGCGCCATTGCCATATGTGTGCCGATTTTCCGCAATTGTCCCAGCTCACCCAAAACTGAGTCTTTCATCTCTACGACCGTCACGCTGGAACCCTTCCCAGCCAGAAATTCAGCCACTTCCATGCCAACCAGTCCGCCGCCGATCACCACGGCCTTGCCCGCGGACACATCTTTCTGGGCCAGAAGTTTATGAGACTCCACGACACAACCGCTGTCAGCACCCGGGATATTGGGGATAATCGGCTTGGAGCCGATGGCAATGATGACGGCGTCCGGTTTTTCTGCCGCAATGAGTGCGGGTGTCACCGGCGTGTTGGTTCGGATCTCCACGCCCAAGTCACGGATGTTTTCTGCCGCCATGTACGCCGCCCGTTGGAAATCGCCTTTCCGGGGCGCGGCACCGGCCAGCACAAATTGTCCGCCCAGAGTGTCTCCGGCTTCGCAGAGGATTGGATGATGTCCGCGCTTGTATAGGGCATCTGCAGCCTCAATCCCCGCGATGCCGCCTCCGGCGATTAGGACTTTCTTGGCCTGAGGGGCCGGACGCAGAGCCATGGTCTCTTCCTCCAGAACAGCGGGATTGCGCAGGCAGGTAATGTGTTCCAGCGAGGGATCTTCCAGGCAGCGGCAGAAATAGTCATAGCAGCCCTGGTCGCAGCCGATGCAGTATTTGATAGAGTTCAGCTTTCCGGCCTTAGCCTTGTTGCAGAATTCGGGATCCGCCAACTGGGCGCGGGCCATGACCACAAGGTCCGCCTTGTCCTGCATCAGGATATCCTCGGCCATCTCCGGCGTGTTAATCCTCCCGCAGGGCATCGTCAGCAGACCGGTCTCCCGGCGGATACGTGCGGCAGGCTCCACGTTGAAGCCGTGGGGAATGTCCACAGGTGCAACTTCATATACGGTAGCTGCAGTCAGAATGTTGCCCCGGGAGATATTCAGCACATCCACACCAGCGTCTCCGGCGCACTTGCAGAAATCAATGACCTCTTCAATGGTCAGGCCGCCTTCCAGCATATCATCCTGGCAGTCTATCCGCATGAACAGGGGCATCCCCTCCGGCATATTGGCCCGAATCGCCTGAATACAGGCCAAAGGAAACTTTTTGCGGTTTTCAAAGCTGCCACCCCATCCGTCTGTGCGCCGGTTGATCCCGCCAGAAAGGAAAGAATGCGGCAGATAGTTGTGTGCACAATGGAACTCAATGACGTCGATCCCGGCTTCTACGACGCGGCGGGCCGCTTGGCCGAACGCTTCAATAACGGATTGAATGCGCTCCTCTGTAATGCCGGGAACTGTATATTCCGGAGAGAGCGGCATATCTGAGGGAAGCAAAATCTGCGCCTGTGGGTCGCTTGCTACGGCGAGGCCGCCTTGCCACAGCTGAACAGCGACACGACCGCCAGCAGCGTGAACTGCGCTGCACAGCTTTTTCATTCCGGGAATATATCGATCATCGGCGATGGAGAGGAAGCCAGTAGGGGCGCTTGCGGCATCCACAGAGCAAACCTCAATGGTATTCAGCCCACAGCCGCCCTTGGCTCGGGCCACATGGTAGGCAATCAGTTTGTCTGTCACCATGCGCCCGTCTTCGCTGGCCGCACTCTCATGGGTGCCCATGGCGGACATCACCACCCGGTTGCGCAGCTCCAACTCCCGGATCTTGATGGGAGAAAATAGTTTCTCGAATGACATTTTTCTGCCTCCTCAACAGCTGTTCCTGACAATTGCGCATACTAGATCCGCTCTGTCTACCGTCTCTGCTCTGTGGGAGACAAAGGGATATATTCTGTGCAATTATCATAAGTGAACTCAAATTTTATCTTGTCTGTATATTTATTATAACAGCAAAAGAGGCTGCAAAGATTTGAAAGAAATCACAAGTTACTTGCAGCGATCCTTTTAAAAAAACAGATTCCTCACAGGAGAATCGGAACGGTTCTTGTAGATTTGCTCTGTTCTTCCTGGCGTATTTCCAAAATATACTTCAAGGTCTGTGTGCAAAAAAATCCGAAATGCTCCCGCTTTTTTACAAAAAGAATATATGTATTGAGCTCGGAGTAGGTAAGCTGTATAATCTTCTCAAAAAGGAAGAACGGAGGATGCCGATGGAACAGATCGTGAGAATGCTGGAGAAGCCGCAGCGGTATTTTACAGCCCACGCCTCTTGGTACGGTGTGGTTCAGACCTATACCGTCTCAGAAATAACACCGTTCTTTTGGGAAGACGAGTGTGTGATGTTCTACGTTCGCTCTGGTTCAGGCTTTCTACGAGTGAACCAGACCTTATACCCATTAAGCCAAGGCTGTTTTTGCAGTATGCACCAATTTCATGTGTTCCGGTTTGAAGCGTCTTCAGAGGAGCCTCTGTGCATGGAAGTGCTCATCTATCCCTACCCGGAGATGGCCTACTTTGTCACAAGCTTTGCCGAAGATGATTTGGCTTTTGGGGAATCTACAGTGGTTCTGCCTGCCTGTCAGGTGGATCGTGAGCTAGTCGAGCAACTTTTAAGCCTCTATCGAGAGGAAGCCCAGTGCGCAGACGAGGACAGTCGGCTGATCCGGCTATGCATCTCAGATCAGCTGCGGCTTCTGTATGGAACTGCTGTCTCCGTGGCTCCGCTTTTCCCAATGCCCCTGTGTGGTCAGATTTTCCTTTATATAGGGCAGCACAGCCTGAAGGCACTGACGCCTGCCTCTGTGGCAGAGTCTTTTCACATTTCCACACTCCAGCTGAACCGAGAATTGCGCCGGGTTTGTCTGGAGGGGTTTAACGCTGTGCTGCGTCATGCACAGGTATGCAATGCATGCGCTTGCCTGCTGCGCAGCAATGTTACTGGAACCATGATGGCAAAATTTGCAGGGTTCAAGAGTGAAAGTGCACTATATCGGGACTTTTTGAGGTTGCGGGGAGCAACTCCGCAGCAGTACCGTGAAAAAATGCTGCTGAATAGAACCCAGGCCCAGGGGCTGATCAATGACCAGCTCTCAGAGATCCAAGTCTATGTGATGGAGAATTTTCGATCTTCGGTCACATGTGATGCCTGTGCGCAGAAATTATTCCTGACCAAGAGTATCATCAACCGCCTATTGAGCGAAAAATATGGCCCGGATATTACATTCCATAAATATGTCAACCGTATTCGTCTGCAGTTTGCAACGGGGCTACTAGCTTCCAGCGACTTGCCGATATGTGATGTTGCTATGGAATCCGGATTCAACTCTGTGCATACATTCATTCGCTTATTTAAGTTGGAGTGTGGTGAGACTCCTGCGCAATATCGGGAGAGAAAGAAGAGGGATTACGCATGATTCTGGAAGGCGGGAATATATACAATCACAGTGGCTTGAGCCGGAATTGGCTGCATCAGGACATGCTTCCCGGCAATGTTCAAATGCGCCGCCAGGTTGTATACAATGCCACTGGCTATCATTATCAGGAAGGCTGTCAGTTTATTTTGGTAGACCATGGAGGCGGGTGCCTCATAGTCAATGGGGATGCCTATTCCCTGGAGGCCGGGAGTTGCTGCCTTTTGTTTGTTCACCACTTTTACAGTATTAAACCCTCGCAGTCCGTTCCGCTCACACTTCTTTCTTGCCTATTTTCCTACAGCACATATACCTTTTTAACTACCATTTCACAATTTGATTTTCTTTCTATTGATGTTCCGTCGCCACCGAACTTTGCGAATTTTTCTCCGCAGGAGATGGTACATATCCAGCGGATCGTTGCCGCACTTTCCAAGCCGGGAATTGGTGCCAACGGAAAAAGCATTCCCTTCCTGCTGGAATGGTTGACCAGGCTTCATCGGCAGATTGGTCTTAATAAATATCATTCAACTTAAATACCACAAAGGCTGGGAATTACTAAAACCAAAAGCTTATGATGCCATACCCCACGGCCCGGTCAGAATCCGGGCTAGCCGGGAGGCGTTCGAGCGCTCCAATGAAGAGGAATGAATGTGGAACGGAGGAGGACCTGCTGCCCTATTATGCTCTGTTCGGCCTGCCCCGCAAGCTCCGGACGCTGGAAAAGACGCTTGAGAGTATCCCCAAAGCTGGTCGCAGGATACCAGGATGGGCTACTTTTGTGATGCCTGGCTCCTGCTCACCCAAGTCGCCGGGGCACAGGAAACGGTCTGACTTGTCCTATCCGAGCAGTTCCCGCTCTACCGGTCGGATGGGGCGTACGACCCCACAGAGCTGGCGGACTGGTTCCACCAGCAGGCACCGGACATCGCATACCGCTTTGACCAGCGCAACGGCTATCCTGCTCATCAAAAGAAGATAGAGACAGCTTGGGCCGGGACACAGGAGATGGCGAACCAGAGCAATTAGATGAACCTGGCCGGTTGTCAAATTCAGAACACCTACCTAAGAGACAAGCAAGATGGCCTCCTTAAACCGGAGGCCATCTTGCTTGTCTCTTTTCAAAAAAACCTGCACTCAGTCAAACCATTTTTGTTCCAGAAGAAAAGTGAATTGGTGTTTAAGAAAGATTCGGGAATTGTAAAGATACCTCCGCGGCAATCAGGTAAACTGAACACACTATCTGAATGGAGGGATTTTAATATGAATATCCGAATTTTGAGTACAGAACAGATCACCGCTTATGACACTTATCTGCGCATAGAAGAGCGGGCCGCTGGCACCCGGGAGAAGTATCTGCGGGATGTGCAGGCTTTTGTCTGCTGGCTGAATGGAGCCGCCGTGACCAAAGAGGCTGTGACTAGCTGGAAGGAGCGGCTGCTGGCCGAGCACCGGGCGCCTTCCACAGTAAACGCGGCCTTGTCCGCCCTCAACGGCCTGTTCCGTTTTCTTGGCTGGGAGGACTGCCGGACGCGGTTTGTCAGGGTGCAGCGGCGGCTGTTTCGGGACCCGGCCCGTGAACTGACCCGCCCGGACTATGACCGGCTGATCGCCGCAGCGCGGGAATTGGGCAGGGACCGGCTGGCGCTGGTGATGGAAGCCATTTGCTCCACCGGCGTCCGGGTAAGCGAGATCCGCTATCTCACCGTGGAAGCCGTTCAGCGGGGCCGGGCGGAAATTTCTCTGAAAGGGAAAGTCCGTACCATTCTTATTCCCACCAAGCTGGCCCGGAAACTCTTGAAGTACGCCAAGAAAAATAAAACCGTTTCCGGCGAGATCTTTCTCACAGGAAACGGCAAAAGCCTTTCAAGGCGGCAGATATGGGCAGAAATGAAGCGGCTGTGCGTCCATGCGGGCGTGGAACCCTCCAAGGTGTTCCCTCACAACCTGCGCCATTGTTTTGCCACGGCCTACTACCGGGCCTACCGGGATATCGCAAAACTGGCGGACGTACTGGGGCATAGTTCCATCGAAACAACCCGCATCTATCTCCTAACCTCCGGGGCAGAGCACCAGCGGCAGCTCGACCGTCTGGGGCTGGTGTCATAGGCGGAGTTAACATTCCGCACAGATAGCACAAACGCCGGGATATACCCGGCGAAAACTGAATTAACATTCCGCCCCAAACAAAACGGTTTTTCTACCTGCGGGACTATATACATAAAGAAATTATACCATTTCTATTCTCGAAAAGCAAGGAACTTCCTAACTTCCGGGCATGGAAAAGCAAGCCGCAAAAGGAGATTTTTTGCGGCTTGGTTTTGTGCGCCTCCTGCTCTCCTTTTATTGGGAGCAGGGGGCTTTATTTTTTGTGCTTGGTCCTTCTGCTGGGCACTTGTGCGCTAAAACTGTGGTCAGAATGTTAATTCTGACGCTGCGAGGTGATAGATGTGCCATTGGAAAAGAGCCAGGAAAGGCCGAGCCTTTCCGAGAATACGGAACGCCTCAGCAGGCCGGGACTGCGCCTGACAGACGAGCTGGAACTGCGTTTTCTGGAAAACCTGCGGGAGCATGGGCGGACAAAGGGGACAATCAGCACCTACCGCCGCAACCTCTCCAAGCTGCGGAAATACCTGCCGGAGGACAGCAATCTGGACCCCGCCTTTCTCTCCAGCTGGCAGTCGGAACTGTTGGAGCAGGGCTATTCCCCCGGCACCGTAAATAGCTGCACGGCCACAGTCAACGGTCTTTTGGAGTTTGCCGGACGGCGGGATCTCCAGGCGGGTCAGATCCCTATAAACGGGGAAGTGTCTTCGCCGGAGCTGACCCGGAATGAATATCTCCGGTTGCTCCAGGCGGCGAAACTCCTGAAGAAACGCCAGACTTATCTGCTGGTGCTGCTGTTTGGCACAATGGACCTGCCGCTTCGCTCCCTGTCCCGTGTGACTGTGGAGGCCGTACAGGAAGGATGGGTGTTTGCTCCACGGCGGTTGCGTGTCCCGCCCTGCCTGCGCGCGGAGCTGCTGGCCTATGCCGGGGAGCGGGGGATCGGGAGCGGCCCGGTGTTCTGCACCCGGTACGGTAAGCTGATGGACCGTGGAAATATTAACGTCCGCATCCAATCGCTGGCCCGCGACGCGCGGGTATCGGCGGAAAAATGTAACCCCCGGTGCCTGCGAAAATTATGTACTGCCACGCAAGAGAGCATCCGGGCCAATCTGGAGCTGCTGGCCGAGCAGACGTATGACCGCCTGCTGGAAAAGGAGTCTTTGACTGCAGGTTGGAGCGACTGCTACAAGGGAGGTGAGGAGTTATGAACGGTGGAATTCCTTTGGCGGGGGCGTTTCAATGCCTGGCCAGGCAGCCGCCGGAGGCCGGATAGAGGCATTATGGAGGGAATTGAAGCTCCATAGGAAAAACACCGATTTTTGCAGACCGCGGCTGTGTGCCAAATCCAGGTCTGTGCAAGGAGGAAGATACCATGAAAAGGCGACTGTTGGCAATGGTCCTTTCGCTGGCTATGCTGATGGGGCTGCTCCCCACGGCTGCGCTGGCGGCGGGCAGCGGGGGCCTTCTGGCGGTGCCCCGTATCAGGATCTGGGCCAGAGAGAGGAAGGGGCGGTGTCTGCGGCCAAGTTTACCATCTACAAGGATGGCGTGAAAGGCGACTCCCCTAAAGAAAATGTGCAGGCTGGTCAGTTGAGCGAAACCGCGCCCGATCTGACCGGGGAAAACCTTTACTTCGATCACGCCGAGGTGAACGGGAAGCGCGTGTATGAAGCGGGCACTCTGACGGGGCAGGATATCACCTACTACGGCTCCATCAGCGGGGCACTGTCCATTCTGGGCGAGAGCGAAACCATTGACCTTTACTATGTCTCCAAGTATCCGGTAACGTATCATGTGACCGGCGCGGAGAAGACCGCCGGGGACGATCTGGTGAAGAAGGGTGACTCCCTGACCTTTCGGGCAATGCCGTCGGCCAAGGGACAACGACTGGTCGTAAAGGCAGGAGATACTGACATTTCCAACACCGGTACAGTCTTTGGCCAGGACACCGGTGAAATGCTCTTTACGGTGGATAACGTACAGAACGAACTGACTATTACGATCACCGAGACAGCTGCAACATCATATACCTTTTCATATAATACAACTGACGGCGCATTCCGCAATGGCCGCATTACCAGCGGTAACAATAATCAGAGCATAACGCCGGGCGGAACGATCACTTTTAGAATTGAGTCAACAGCGGGCAGCCTGTTAAATCGGTACACATTGAATATGCTGGTCATCAACGGCCACGAGGTTCAGACTCCTGGCACAGAGACCGGCGAGGGTGCTTATGTAGAGTCTACCCTTCCAAGCGGCGAAACAGTACGGATAACTCTGGTGCAGGAGGACACTACAGCAGCTCCAATTCATTATCAGAATGATTATGAGGTTACGATATCCGATGTGTACACTGACCTCTATATCAGCGAAGGTAATTTTAAGCGCACAGACAGAAACGAGGTCATCATCAAGGAACTGTCCGGCATAGGAAATATTGTGGGCTGGGACGATGGCGCTGAGGAATATGTTCCGGGAAGCGTAAACCATGTGTATCTCCAGACGGGCAGAACCGGCAACGAGTTCTACTTCAATCTCAAGCCAGGCTATGAAAAACCGCAGCTTACCGTCAAGGTCAACGGTCAGGTAAGCGAAGCGGAGATGAATTTTGAAAAGAATATCGGAAATCTGCACGACGGGAGAGAACCGAGCTATACGCAGGAGCAATATCAGTACCGCTTTGATCTTCCCAATGGCTTGGGAGACAACATAGAGCTTTTCCTGACCGCGACTCCCATCACCTATTCGGTGGAATACCGGAATGATAGGAATAACAACGACCTGATTGGCGAACCAGAGACGGGCTTCACAGTGGTGGAGGGCAACAAGGATACCATCACCATCACCAGCCGGACACCTTATGAGACGGTAAAGGGGTATTCGCCGGATGGCTACGTTGTAAGAGGAACCAGTGCCCCAGTGTATCACGCCGGCGATATTGTAGATGTAAAAGATGTAGCCGCCGATGCCGCTGGGACCACCATCATCTTTGTACCACACTGGGTTCCTGTGAATGAAGTGAACGAGCGGAATATCACCATCAACCTGTACATCGAAGACCCGACCGACATCAACGGCAGTGACATTCCGGCGGCGAACTACCTGCGCACGGTGGCGGAGGGCGACGCCCTGTTCAGACCGAACGAGGAACGTGGCCGGGAGCATATCCGAGAGTATATTAGCAGCTCTGATGAGCCGTGGAAAGACACTTATAACGATGAGGACTTTGTGCTGCGAGAGGGTGGAGAGATCCAAGTCGTTAAGGAATCGGTTAGCTCCTTAGATTTCCACTTTGATGTGAAAAAGGGCAACCTGACGGTGAAATTCCAGTGGGGTGCGGGTGAGCAGCCCGACACCGCGGTGCCTGCTCTGCCAGAGAATATCACAGAGCAAATTGCCATCAAGCAGGCATTTTCTGTGGATGTGAGTGAGTCCATACCGGAGGGCTATACTGCTTCTACGACAACCGTTGCGGGGACGATGATCGAAGCGGGTGTGGAGAAAACCGTTTACCTGTACAAGGATGCGGACAATGACAATAAGCCGGACAACCACACCATCACCCTGACGTTTAATGCCGGTGAAAACGGAATCATTGATCCTAATAATCTGACATCCGGCGGAGCACTGTCAGAGGATCAAAAGACCCTGACCTACAAGCTGGTAAAACCAGTGGAAGGCGAACTGGAGGGCGACAAGTATCCGCAGATCCCGCAGGTCAACGCAACGGCGGACAGTATGGTCTGGACGGGCTGGTTCAACAATAAAAATGAATCCAGCCGCTACGCCGACTATGCGAACCAACCCGTCGGTGCAGACGCGGCAGATCTCACCTTTGATGCGCATTACGACGCTGCCGAAGGCCATAAAGAAGTTGCCATCCGCTATTACACCGAGCAGGAGAGCGGAGAGTTTGGCCTCGCCCGTACCCTTACCAGTTACCGGAAACCCGGCGAAACTGTTACATACGGCCGCCCTGCCCGTAACGGCTATGTGACTTCCAATGAGGGGACATCCGGCAGCCTGACCGTGACCGAGGATGGACCAAATACCGCCGATGTCTATTATTATCTTGACACGGACAACAACGACAAGCCGGATACCTACACGGTGACGCTGACCTTCCGGGGCACCGGCTATGGCAGTTGGGATATTGAGGACACCATGTGGGAGCAGATGGAGGCAGGAAAGGATTACATCTATGACACGGACTCCCGTGCTCTGAAAGTATTCCTTGTAAAAGCAAACGAAGCAGGCTTTGAGGCGGAGACCTATCCCGAGGCCCCCAAAGTAATTCCCGAAGATACCTACCTGTTTGACTCCTGGCAGGATGACAGCAAGCACGCCTATGGCTCCGGCACGGAGGGCGACGGCATCACCGTTGGAAGTTCCGTGGGGGCGGAAGACGCCAACAAGAGCTACACGTCGGTCTACAACGAGGATAAGAACAACGACGAAAAGCCCGACGACGAGCAGTACATTACGATCACCTTCCGGGCTGGGGAGCACGGGACGTTTGCCGATAGCGAAAAGACAGTGACTTATGATAAGCTGCTGCCGGGCTACAGCTCTTATCCGGAGGCCCCTGCCGTGACAGCAAGCACGGGCTGGCAGTTTGCGGGCTGGAGTCCGGAATACGATAAGAGCGGAACAATAGAAGCGACTGTACAGGAAAGCCAAATGTACACGGCGACTTATCGCGGGCAAGGCACGCTGACCTATGGCGGCAACGCACAGAGCGGCGGAGAGGTTTTCGACCTGCCGGATGAGCAGACCGTTTGGGAAGGAACCACCGTGGAGCTAAGCGGCCAAACGCCAACCCACACCCCCGTCAACGAAACATCCGTTGTATTCATCGGCTGGTCCAGAACGAAAACCGGCCAAATCTATGGCGAGGAGGATCAGGAAGCGTTTGAGAAGATCGCGTTGTTGCCTGGCAGGGTTTACATCGACAGCACGGCTTTGACGATCTACGCCGTATGGGGCTATGATACTGATGGCAACCAGAAGCCGGATGTGACGGAACCCACGGAAAAGCCCAACCTGATCAATGTCGTACCGCCTGCGGCAATCACCGTGGAAAACGGCACCGCCATTGAGGAGATGGGGCTTCCAACGCAGGTGACGATTCAGACCACGAAGGGCGATATGCAGGCTAATGTTACGTGGGATACTCAAAACACAAGCTATGATCCCAGCAAGGCAGAGGCGCAGACCTTCACCCTGAACGGCACGCTCACGCTGCCGGAGGGCGTCACGAACACGAACAGCATTCCCTTGATGACCACCATCAGCATCACCGTGAATGCCAAGGATGTGGAACCCGGCCCCGATCCTTCTGCGTCCTACACCCTGACCTACGATGCCAACGGCGGTTTCGGCGGGCCGGGGCAGGAGAAAGTAAGCGCGGATGAAGCGGAAAACTATCAACTGAACACCACCGACAAACCGACTCACAAGACGGCTGAAGATGGCACCATGATCATCTTCATCGGCTGGAGCGCTGAGCAGGACACTAAAATCTACGGCGCTTCCGATAAGGACGGCCCGAATACCATTGACAAGCTCACCCTGACTGCCAACGATGAAGTTTATGCCGTCTGGGGCTATGACGCCAACGAGAACGGCGCGCCCGACGTGGAGGAAGACGGCAAGTACACCCTGGCCTATGACGGCAATGCCATCAACGACGGTGATCAAGTCGCTGGCGTCCCCGACGGCGGAGAAATCAAGTATGTTTCCGGGCAGGTCGCAGTTCTGGACACCGAAGAACCCACCTACACCTTGGCGCCAGCCACGGATGACTCCGCTGTGATTCCCAGCCCCACAGACGAGCCGGAGACAGAGACGCTCCCCAGTGGAGAGTCCGCAGGTGAGGAAGAGCCCACAGAGAGCGAACCTGCCGCAACCGATCCTGTTGAGGAATCCATCCCTACCGAGGAGAGCGCCCCCCCCGTAGAAACCACTCCCGCGCATGTGCCCGAGTTAGCCTCCATCGGCATGACGCGCCTCTCCTACCGCAGTGCGGGCGATGGCAGCGGCGACAGCGTGGTGTTCATCGGTTGGTCCCTCAACCAGCACAGACAGATTTTCAAGGGAACCGATACCGAAGCTTTCAAGTATGTACAAATCGTTCCCGCCGTGACCTTCGACGATGAAGACATCACCGTGTACGCTGTCTGGGGCTATGATTCCGACAACGATGGCACAGCCGACGTGCTGGGCGAGAATTATGTGATTCGCTCCTATGCCGGTCCCAACGGCAGCATCGATCCGAGCGGAGACACCACCGTTGCAGAGGGCGGCGACCAAGGCTTTACCTTTATTCCCGACTCCGGCTATGCGGTGGATAAGATCGTCATTGACGGTGACACGTATCTGAACGACGGCAACCTCAATCTGGCCGGCTATGATGCGGACAGCAAGACCTACACCTTCACCAATGTGCAGGCCGACCGCAGCATCGTCGTGACCTTCTCCGCCGATGCGGACAGCGACGGCGTTCCCGACAAGTACGATCCCGCGCCAAGCGAGAGATACACTGTCACCGCCAGAGTAAACGACGGTAACGGCACCATTACTCCCGTCAGCAAGACCGTTGACGCGGGCGATGATGTTGTATTCACCATTACCGCCTATGGAGGTTACGCACTAGACTACATCACTGTGGACGGCAAGGTGGTCTACTCCAACAATGATGCAGAAAATCCATTCAAGGATACCTGGACGCTCAAGAACGTGCAGGCAAACAGCGAAGTTGTGGCCTACTTTGGCGAGGATCAGAACGGCGACGACGTTCCCGATGCGCCGACCTACCTGACCGTCACGGCGCGGGCCGGTGAAAACGGCTCCATCAGCCCCAGCGGCACCTTGCTGGTGAAGCGAGGCGAGAGTCAGAGCTTCAGCATCACTGCAAGCTCCGACTACCATATCTCCGATGTGGCAGTAAACGGCGTAAGCGTGGGCGCGGTCAGCAGCTATGAGATGATAAGCATCTCCGAGAACATGACCATCACGGCCAGCTTCGCCCGCGACAGCAGCGGCGGCGGAAGTCACACCACCCGCTACACCATCACGGCCAGCGCCGGTAAGGGCGGAGAGATCAGCCCTGACGGAAGCGTTCGCGTGGTCCGTGGCAGCAGCAAAACCTTTACCATTACCCCGGATGCGGGCTATGTGATCGAGGATGTGCTGGTGGACGGCGAGAGCGTCGGCGCTGTGGATAAGTACACCTTTGAGAATGTGCGTGAAAAGCACACCATCGAGGCGGTCTTTGCCGAGCAGAACGGCGGTGTGGCAGACCCGGACGACACCGGCGTATCTGGCTGGCTGAACACCAAGGACCACAGTGCCTATCTCGGCGGTTATGGCGGCGGGTGGTTTGGGCCTGACGATAACATGACCCGCGCCCAGGTGGCGCAGATGTTCTATAACCTCCTGCTCAATAAGAATGTGCCCATCACGGTCAGCTTCTCCGACGTGGCCCCGGACGCATGGTATGCCGAGGCGGTCAATACCTTGGGCAGTCTGGGCATCGTCGCCGGTATCGGCAACGGGCAATTTGCCCCCGACCGGGCGATCACCCGTGCGGAGTTCACCGTGATCGCTATGCGCTTTGCAGAACTGGACACCAGTGGGGAGAACATCTTTACGGATGTATCCGAGAACGACTGGTTCTATGACTATGTGGTAGGCGCGATCAAGTATGGCTGGATCACCGGCTACTCCGATGGCCGCTTCGGTCCTTACGACACCATCACCCGCGCCCAGGTGACCACCATCGTCAACCGGATGCTGGACCGCAGTGCGGATGAAGCCTATGTGGACCGCCACGCAGATGAACTGGAACAGTTCACCGATGTGCCGGACACTCACTGGGCTTACTACGAGGTCGCAGAGGCCACCAATGCCCACGACTACGACCGCACCAGCGGCAGCGAAGACTGGACACAGCTCTGGTAAGCATACTGAACAGTACGGAGGAAAGGGACTTCGTTCCCTTTCCTCCGTATGCATAAATAAAATAAGGAGTTCTTTAAGCCGTAATATACTTAATTGCCGCATTGCCGCCTTTGCAGAAATGGAAGAAGGCGGCAATGCATCCCACTTCAATACCGCTCTGTTAAAACACAGCATCCCTCTGCCGGATGGGCCTGCTGAATCATTGGAGAAGCACATGACAAATCCGGAAACCTTTTGCGGTGTGCCGTAATACCCCATTTTTCTTGTAACTACTCATTCGTTTTATCCATTGCCGAGAAGTGCACTGCCGGACAATTGGCATTGGAACATCTTTTTAGATTCCGTTTATAATTTGCTGTCTTAACTTTTGGCTTTAGGCCCATGAAACACACGGGTTCTATTTTGTATCCCCCTTTCTTTCACGCAGGAGAGGATGCCTGTTGACATCCCCTCTTTTTTACTTCCCTCTTCCTCCTGTCTCCTTGGCAGGACGCAGTTCTGCACTGGAGGAAGAAAACTCAAGTACGAGACCTACCTCAAGCTTATCATCGCCACCGGGATGCGGCAGGGCGACTACTGCGCGATCTGCAAGGGGGTGACATCAACTGGCAAGAGCACATCTCATCGGTTCAGACAGCTGTTTCATGCGCACACTGTAGTACAATCCTTCTCCAATTCATGGCGTCCCCATGACAACGCTGTCGCCGAGCCATTCTCCGCCACACTAAAACAGGAAGAGCTTTACCGGAAGGATTATACCTCCGAGGCAGACTTCAAACAATGTCTTGCCTCCTGCATCGAGTACATCGAGCTTTACAGCACACAGCGGCCGCATCGCACGTTGAAAAACCGCATACCCTGTCGGGTGGAAGAGGCATTCATGAACAGCAAGTGAAGGGGAGCGGTGTGCTGACATATCAGGGGTTCGAATCTGGCCGATTACATGTTTTGTATTTTGATTTTGTCCTGTTTGTATTTTGCAGATGACACAAGGCAAGAACTATAGGAAATTCTGACCTCCTTGCAGTGCAAAAAGTTCAGGCATAAATTGCCCCTACCCAATCCAAACAATGACATGCATTTGTTCAGATCGGATAGGGGCATTCACAATGGTGGAGGTGAGGGGAGTTGAACCCCTGTCCGAAAGCACTTTAACGGGACTTTCTCCGGGCGCAGACGGTTATTGCGGGAGTCTTTCTCCCTGTTCCCCTTCCGGATGGCAAGCCGTCACGCCGTCCGGTCAGGTGAGAGTCATCATGCGTGGGCGGGGCAACTCTTACCCGCCGCACGGACGCCACATCAACGACGCCTTCCCCGGCCTGTGGCCACTCCGGTTCAGACGGCCGCCTTTAATTAGGCAGCAATAGCAACTTGTCTGTTGTTATTTGATTTATAAATTGCCCGTTTTATGGCGGTCAGGCGCCGCCGCCCGCTGGTCCCGCCTCCATACCCCCGTCGAAACCGGTACACCCCCCTGTCGTCGGGACAGACTGTGCTCTACCCGCTCCCGGCTGCACCGAGAGCTCGCAATGCTCCGTTGTCCCTCCACTTCCCATCACAAACGCTTCACTGGTTTGTGATGGGAGCCTGCGATTCGCATCTCCATGCCGAGGGCCTTTCTGGGATATCTGGCAGGATACCAATGGAGATTGTAACACATCCCGCTGTCGGAATGTGTTACAATTCCATGACATTTCAGGTTTTGGTAAATTTTACCATCAGCTTCACCGGCGCGACTTTGGCCAGCAACCGGTAGAATTTGTAGAACAGCCGCGGCGTGTACATAGTCCTGCCCGCCTTGGCGGCCCGCAGCGCGCCCGCCGCTACCCGCACCTGGTCGCAGTAAGGCAGGTACTCAAAGGCCGGGGAACGGCCAGTGATGCTGCCCACGTCCAGGAACTCCGTTTTCATGGGGCCGGGGCACACCGCCGTAACGGTAATGTCCCTTCGCTTCAGCTCTTCACTGAGGCCCACAGTGAAGGAGGACACATACGCCTTGCTAGCGCCGTACACCGTCATCCGGGGCGTGGGGCAGAAGGATGCGATGGAAGACGTGTTGAGGATGCGTCCCCCGCCGGCATATAGGGAATGACCAGGTTCGTCATCGCCGTCATGGCCCTGACGTTCAGATCTACCATCCGGGTCTGGACAGCGGTCTCCGTCTCCCCCATCCGGCCCAGGTAACCGCAGCCGGCGTTGTTGATGAGGATCGCCACCTCCGGTTTCTCCGCCGCCAGTTTTTCCTGCAGGGTGGTAAAGGACATGGAATCGCACAGGTCCAAGGGAAGGCAGACCGTCTCCACCCCCACCATCTCCCGGGCGATCTCCTCCAGCCGGTCCTCCCGGCGGGCAATGAGCCAGCAGCACTCAATCTCCGGGAATATGTCCGTCAGCTGGCGGGCAAACTCCCGTCCCAGACCGGAGGACGCGCCGGTGATGATGGCCGTCTTCATTGGGCTCTCCCCCTCTCAGCGCTTTTCAGGCTCCGGATAGTCCACGCCCTGGGTGTCCACCCGAATGCTCTGAATGACCACCGGTGTCTTGGGCTTGTCGTTCCAGTCGGTGGGGACCTCCGAGATGCGGATGGCCTCCTCCACGTTTCCGGTCACCTGGCCGAAGGCGGCGTACTGCCCGTCCAAATGGGGCGCCGGGGCCACCATGATGAAGAACTGGCTGCCGGCGGAGTCCGGATGCATGGCCCGGGCCATGGACAGCACGCCGGTGGTGTGCTTCAGGTCGTTCTGGACAAAGCCGTTGCCGGAGAACTCGCCCCGGATGTCATAGCCGGGGCCGCCCATGCCGTTGCCGTCGGGGCAGCCGCCCTGGATCATGAAGCCGGGGATGACCCGGTGGAAGATCAGGCCGTCATAAAAGCCCTTGTTGGCCAGGGAGATGAAGTTGGCCACCGTGTTGGGAGCCTTGGCGGGGTATAGCTCGCCGGTCATCACAGCGCCGTTTTCCATGGTGATGGTGACAATAGGGTTCGTCATGTCAGACATATCATCGATTCCTTTCTTTTAGGGTGCGGTCAATCTCCCGCTTGGCGTCCCGCTGGGAGGCAGCCGCCCGCTTGTCATAGTTCTTCTTGCCCCGGCACAGGCCGATCTCCAGCTTCACCCGGGAATCCTTAAAATAGACGGACAGGGGCACCAGGGCATAGCCGTCCTGCTTCACCAGGGCATGGAGCTTGCGGATCTCTCGTTTGTGCATCAGCAGCCGCCGGGAGCGCACCGGGTCCCGGTTGAAGATGTTGCCCTTCTCATAGGGGGAGATGTGCATCCCATGGACGAACAGCTCCCCATCCTTTACCGTACAGTAGGCGTCCTTCAAATTCAGCGTTCCGGCCCGGATGGACTTGACCTCCGTGCCCGCAAGCTCGATGCCCGCCTCGTACCGGTCCTCCACGAAGTAGTCGTGGAAGGCCTTGCGGTTCTGGGCCGCGATCTTGATTCCCTTCTTCTCCGTGGGGCTCACCTCTTTCCTGGAAGGTTTTATTATAATACCATATTTTCCCCGCATCTTCAAGAGAAAGTCACAGTTGGCTTTTTCTGGAGGATATGCTATAATAAAGTGATTGAGTATGTCCTGAATATACAAAAAATAGACACAAGGTGGAATGCTATATGAATCAGACTGCGGATCTGACGGAGAAGACCCTCAGCCGGGAGGAAAAGTACCAGGGAAGCTTCCTGAGCCTGCACGTGGACCAGGTGCAGCTGCCGAACGGCAGGACCTCTTTCCGCGAGGTAGTAGAGCATGTGGACGGCGTGGCCATTCTGGCCCTGGACGACCGGAACAATGTGCTCACCGTCACCCAGTACCGCTATGTGATCGGAAAGACGCTGCTGGAGATCCCCGCCGGAAAGCTGGAGCCGGGCGAGGACCCGGTGGCCGGTGCCCTGCGGGAGCTGAAGGAGGAGACCGGTGCCGTGCCGGACACCTTCCTGCCCATGGGCGTGACCCTGCCCTCCCCCGGCTGTCTCAGTGAGCGGCTGTACCTCTTCCTGGCAAAGGGCCTGCACATGGAGTCCCAGCAGTTGGACGAGGATGAATTCTTGAATGTGGAGCGCATTCCCTTCAATGAGATGGTCCACCGCGTCATGGACGGGGAGATCGAGGACAGCAAGACCATCGCCGCCGTGCTGAAGGCAAAAGTGCTTCTGAATCTTTGAGAGGAGACTCTGCCATGAGCGATCCGAAAACCGTCCTGATCGTGGAGGACGAGAAGAATATCGTGGACATCCTGCGGTTCAATCTCCAGCGGGCGGGCTATCAGACGCTGGAGGCCTATGACGGAGAGGACGGCCTGGCTCAGGCGGTATCCGCCAATCCGGACCTGATCCTGCTGGATGTAATGCTGCCCAAGAAAAACGGCTTTGACGTGTGCCGCGCCCTGCGGGATCAGGGCAGCAGCGTTCCCGTCATCATCCTCACCGCCCGGGAGGAGGAGGCGGACAAGGTCCTGGGGCTGGAGATCGGTGCCGACGACTATATCACCAAGCCCTTCTCTATGCGGGAGCTGGTGGCCCGGGTAGGAGCCAACATCCGGCGGACCACCATGACGCCGCCGGCTGCCGCCTCTGCCGCGGCCTCCGCCATGCCCGTGTCCGGGGATTTGTCTATCAATACCGACAGCCACCAGGTCTTCCGGGCCGGTAAGGCCATCGACCTGACCCAGCGGGAGTATGAGCTGCTGACCTTTCTGGCCAGCCATCCCAACAAGGTCTACTCCCGCATCGACCTGATGGAGCAGGTGTGGAACTACGGCTATGTGGGCGACGACGTGCGGACCGTGGACGTGACGGTCCGGCGCCTGCGGGAGAAGATCGAGGCCGACCCCGCCAATCCTGTCTTCATCCTCACCCGCCGGGGCGCCGGCTACTACTTCTCCGTGAAATGACTCCGCCCCCCATTCTCTAAGGAAAGAAGGTGTTCGCCGTGTTCCGCAGCCTGCACATGAAGCTGATGCTGATTCTGCTGCTGCTCATCACCTCGCTGATGGCGGTGGTAGGTGCATTCCTGACCACCAGCGTCTCCAGCTTCTATATCGACACCTTTTACGAGCAGATCAGCGCCGTGTTCAGCGACGACAGCGACGGCTATGTCTCCACCCTCCGGGCCCGGGCGGCCGAACCGGACGGCGCCGCCGGCATCAAGGAGATGCTGGAGGGCCGGGCCGGCTCCCTGGGCATCGACTACCGCACCCGGAACTACTTCATCCTGGATGGGCAGAGCGGCACCTACCTGGACGGGTCTGCAGAGGCGTCAGAGCTCCCCCGGGAGCAGACCGCCAACCTGCTGACCGCCCGGAATGCCGTGGCTCAGGGCGACAGCACCCTGGTGGGAGACCGCAGCGACATCACCGCCGACTATATGGACGCAGCCATCCCCATCATGGGGGGCGGAAACGCCTACATCATTTACATCCTGGACAACAAGGACACAGTGACGGACCTGAACTCCCAGCTCTTCCTCATCATCATGCAGGCGCTGGTGATCGGCCTGCTGATCTCTGTCCTGTTGAGCTTCCTGCTGTCCAAGACCATGGTGGGCCCCATCGAAAAGCTCACCGCCGGGGCAGAGCGGGTGGCCGCGGGAGACTTTGACAGCCAGCTCCCCGTGGAGTCCACTGACGAGATCGGCATCCTCACGGGCACCTTCAACGAGATGGCCGATGTCCTTCAAGCCACGCTGGCCGCCGTGGAGAACGAGCGGAACAAGCTGGACACCCTGTTCCTCCACATGACCGACGGCGTGGTGGCCTTTGACCACGACAGCCTCCTTATCCACTGCAATCCCGCCGCCACCAATATGCTCCATCGCAGTGTGCCGGAGGGCACTACCTACGATACCCTCTTCGGTCAGGTCTATCCCTTCCAGGAGACCCTGGCCCTCCAAAGACCCAACTACGCCGAGGCGGAGATGGAGGTGGGGGACCGGACGCTGGAGCTGTTTCTGGCGCCGTTTTCCGACCAGGCCAGCGGCGGCGTGCTGGTGGTGCTTCATGACGTGACGGAGCAGCACCGCAACGAGGAGCGGCGCAAGGAGTTCGTGGCCAATGTCTCCCACGAGCTGCGCACCCCCCTCACCAACGTCCGCAGCTATGCCGAGACCCTGCGGGACGCGGAGGGAGACATCCCTGTGGAGACCTCCAACAGCTTTCTGGACATCATCATCACGGAGACGGACCGCATGACCCACATTGTTCAGGATCTGCTGACCCTCAGCCGCCTGGATGCGGGCAATGCGGAGCTGGTGCTCTCCCGCTTTCCTTTCGGGGACGCCATTGAGAGCGTCACCCGTGCCAATGCCCTGGCCGCCAAGCAGCACGGGCACACGCTGACCTATACTCCGCCGGAGAGCCTGCCCTTGATCGTGGGGGACCGGAGCCGGCTGGAGCAGGTGATGATGAACGTCATCGGCAATGCCGTCAAATATACGCCCGACGGCGGACACATCACCATCACCGCCGGCTCCACAGAGGCGGAGGTCTGGATGGAGGTCTGCGATGACGGCATCGGCATCCCAGAGAAGGATCGGGACCGGATCTTCGACCGCTTTTATCGGGTGGACAAGGCCCGTTCCCGGGAGTCCGGCGGCACGGGCCTGGGTCTCTCCATCGCCAGGGAGATCGTCCAGCGCCACCACGGCACCATCGCCCTGGCGCCCCACGAGGGCCCCGGCACCACCATCCGGCTGACGCTGCCCATCGGCGGGCCCTCCAACCCCATCTGAGAAAGTCACATCCGCAAAACCGCTGAAAGGAGGCTGCCCATGGATCAAACGGCCCGGCGCAGGCGCCGCAACCTCATCCAGAACATCGCCATCGCGCTTCTGTCCGTCTCGGCGGTGCTCCTGTTCGCCCAGCTGCAGCTGTACAATCTGGGCACGTCGGAGGACCCGCTCTATCTGGAGCGGCTGACCGGCGAGGGCTCACCCTCCCGGCTGCGGGAGTTTCCCGCTCCGGTACGGGTGGTCCTCACGGACTCCTACGGCCGGTATGGCAGCCTGGGCTTCACTACCAACAGTGACGGCTTCTCCGCCCTGGGCCTGCGGGAGGCTCTGGGCTCCGTCCAGCACCTTGCTCCTTCTGCAACGGATGCCTTTCGGGGTGCCCTCTCGGGCCCTTCCATCTATTTTGATTTTTTGAATCCCCTGCCCCTCCAGGTGCTTGCCGAGCTCACCGGTGCAGAGGGCACCGCGTTGGAGGGAAATGCCCGCTGTCTGCTGCTGGCCGCAGGGGCGGACGGCTCCGTCCATCTCTATGTATGGGACGGTGCTGATACCGTCCTCACCGGCACCGTCGCCTCCACCGCCCTCTCCATAGATTCTCTTACAGAGGCAGTGAGCCAGTCCGGCATGGGAAGCGTCTCCTTCGCCTTTGAGGTTGTGGAGATGGAGCCGCTATACGGCAAGCTGTTTCCCCTCTCCATCCTGCCGACGGAGTTACCGCAGCTGCCGGTCCTCTCTGCCGCTTCATCCATCTCCGGCACGGACTGGCTGCTGGCGGCTTTCGGCTTCAACATCAACACGCGGGAGCGCTATGCGGAGGCCGACGGCACGGAGGTCATCACCGAGGTCGAAGCCGATCGCTCCCTTCACATCCGTCCCTCCGGGGAGATCACCTACCGCAGCGGAACAGATGCTACGCTGGAGATCTCCGCACAGGAGGAGGTCCCCACTGCGGCGGAAGCCGTGCTGGGTGCCAGTATCCTGCTGGAACAGCTGACAGAGGACCGCTCCGGCGAGGCAAGGCTGTATCTGGAGTCCGTCAGTCAGGGCGGAGACACCACCCAGCTTCTGTTCGGATATCAGATCGATGGTGTCCCCATTCGCTTCTCCGACGGCGGACACGCCGCCGAGATCACGCTCTCCGGCACCAGCGTCACCCGCCTCACCCTGCGGTTCCGGCAGTACAGCACCGCCGGGGAGACGTCGCTCCTGCTGCCGCTGCGGCAGACGCTGGCCATTGCAGCGGAGCATCCCGGCACAGAGCTGTCTGTGGGCTATGCCGACGGCGGCGGAGACTCGGTATCCGCCAGCTGGCTGGCGGACTGAGTGCAGCGGATACAAGCCGCTCCGGCGGTGGAAAGGAGGTCCGACGGATGGAGAGCTTCCGTCTGAAAAACATCATCATTCTGATCCTGGCTCTGATGAATCTCTGCCTCCTGGGCCTGCTGGGAGTACGGCTGACCACCGGCTATTCCGCCCAGGCAGAGGCCCGTCAGCAGATGGTGCAGCTGTTCGCGGCGGAGGGTGTCTCTCTGGATGACGGCATTATCCCCGGCGCCACACCGCCCGCCGGCCTGACCTTGTCCAGGGACCCGGACGAGGATGAGAAGCTGGCCGGCTTTCTCCTGGGAGATGAGCTGGTCATGTCTGATGGTGGCGGCGGCGTCACCACCTATCAAAGCGAAAACGGCAGCGCCGTCTTCCGGTCCGACGGCACCTTTGACGTGGTGATCGAACAGAGCGGCGAGACAGCGGACGCCCTGTGCCGGGCCTTCTGCCGTGCGTTCCACTACGAAGCCCTCGCCTTCTCCCTGGATGGGGAGGACGGCAGCGCCTCCGCGGTCCAGACCTACGACGGGGCCCCGGTGGTCAACTGCACCGTCTCCTTCTCCATCTCCGGCGGGCGGGTGGCCTCCGTCAGCGGTACCCACCTGCCCCAGGCGGGACAGACCGCCAATGGGAACGGTGCCCTGTCCGCTCTGGATGCCCTCAATGCCTTCCTCGGCACCGTTCAGAGCGGCGCGGTGGTCACTGCCGTGACGGACCTGTACCTCTGTTATGAGCTGCAGAGCACCACAGCCACTCCTATGGCCCTGGTGCCCGCCTGGTGCGTTTCTACGGATACGGCTGATTATTATGTCAACTGCTACACCGGCGCGGTCTCCTCCGGCTGAGTAACTGGAGCCCTGCCGGGCAGATAATTTGTTTCCAAATTTCTCCGCCTGTGCGCCGCGATTCGGCCTGAAGCGGCTGTTTTCAGCCGTCGGCGGCTTTGGAATTTTGACGAATTTTGACGCGGAACCCGTCCGGCTCGCAGGAAGGGTTTGCATTTTGCGCGGGGATATGGTATAGTTTGGGTGTGTGAGCTTCCCCATCCGGAAAATTTCTCCGGTTTCGCAGGTCTTTAGCGGGTATGAAGCGGCACGGGCCGGGCACACTGTTTCATAGAAATTACAGGTGCCGCCACAAAAGAAAGCGCCTTTTGAAGAGAGGGTATCGACTTTGACAAAGTATATTGTACAGGGTGGTCATCCCCTGTTTGGTGAAGTAGAGATCAGCGGCGCCAAAAACGCCGCCGTTGCCATCATTCCCGCCGCTCTGCTGGTGGACGGGGTCTGCCGGATCGAAAATATCCCCCAGATCTCCGATGTGACGCTGTCCCTGAAGATTCTGGAGCATTTGGGTGCCGGCATCCGCGTCATCAACCGCCATACAGTGGAGATCGACGCCAGCCGCATCCGCTCCACCCGAACCTCCTATGAGTTGGCCCGGAAGATGCGGGCCTCCTATTATCTGATTGGTTCTCTCCTGGGCCGCTTCGGCCAGGCGGAGGTCGCCATGCCCGGCGGCTGCAACTTCGGGGTGCGCCCCATCGACCAGCACGTGAAGGGCTTTACCGCGCTTGGCGCCAAGGTCATGGTGGAGGGCGGCTTCATCAACGCTTCCACGGAGACCGGCCGCCTCAAGGGCGCCAACATCTATTTGGATGTGGTCTCCGTGGGCGCTACCATGAATATCATGATGGCCGCCGTCCGGGCGGAAGGCAACACCGTCATCGAGAACGCTGCCAAGGAGCCTCATATCGTGGACCTGGCCAACTTCCTCAACTCGATGGGCGCCAACATCCGGGGTGCCGGCACGGACACCATTAAAATTCAGGGCGTGGACCGCCTGCGGGGCGGCAGCTACGCCATCATTCCCGACCAGATTGAGGCAGGCACCTATATGGCCGCCGTGGCTGCCACCGGCGGCCAGATCCTGGTGAAGAATATCATCCCCAAGCACATGGATTGCATCACCGCCAAGCTGGTGGAGATGGGCGTGGAGGTAGAGGAGCGGGAGGACACCCTTCTGGTCCGCCGCAGCGGCCCCTTGCAGAAGGCCAATGTGAAAACCATGCCCTATCCGGGCTTCCCCACAGATATGCAGCCCCAGATCACCACCGTCCTCTGCCTGGCGGAGGGCACTTCCCTGGTGACGGAGAGCGTCTGGAACAACCGCTACCGCTATGTGGATGAGCTCAAGCGCATGGGCGCCAGCATCCAGGTAGACGACAAGACCGCTGTGGTGGAGGGTGTGGACCATCTCACCGGTGCGCCCATCCAGGCCTGCGATCTGCGGGCCGGCGCGGCATTGGTGATCGCTGCCCTGGCTGCCAAGGGCGAGAGCGAGATCAGCTGCGTACAGTATATCGAGCGGGGCTATGAGGATATCGTCACCAAGCTCCAGGGCCTTGGCGCTTCCATCCGTACCGTGGAGGTCCCCGGTGAGTCCGAGGAGCTGGAGGCTCACATTGGCTGAAACGGGGTACAGGCTTCTCTAGGTTTCCCCCGCTGCCGCGGGGTTATACAATCAAGACATTTCCATAGATCGAGCGATTTTACGTCCGCGATGGAGGATGGCGACTTTCGTCGACGGCCTCCCTTGTGGACGTCTTACTTTTCACCGGAAGAGGTATGTTTTTTGACCACCGTACATACGCTGGCAAGCGGTTCCTCCGGGAACGCGCTGCTGCTCTCCTGCGGGGAGAGCTATATTCTGCTGGATGCGGGCATTTCCTGCCGCCGCATCACTGCCGCTTTGCGGGAGCTGGGCCTGGAGCTCGGAAGCCTCACGGCCATTCTCATCACGCACACCCACGCGGACCACATCTCCGGCCTGCAGACGCTGCTCAAGCGCTGCGCCGCCCCGGTTTTTACCACCGAGCGGGCCGCCCGGGAGCTATCCTGGCGGCTGCCCGGCGCAGAGACACGGCTGGACGCGCTGGACTTCGGCATCCCCCAGTCTATCGGAGAGTTTGCCGTGACGGCATTTCCCACATCCCATGACGCTCCCGGTTCCTGTGGTTTCCGGCTGGACGCCGCCGGCGGCGCCGTCGGTGTCCTGACGGATACCGGCTACGTCACCGACGAGGCTGCCGACATTCTGGAGGGCGTGGATCTGGCGGTGCTGGAGGCCAACCACGACATCGAGACCCTCCGCAGCGGGCCCTACCCCTACTATTTGAAACAGCGGATTCTGGGCGCACAAGGCCATCTCAGCAATGAGGATGCCGCCCGTTTTGCCGCCGTTCTGGCGCAGAGCGGCACATCAGAGATCATCCTGGCCCATCTGAGCCGGGAGAATAATACGCCCGCCATGGCGCAAACTGCCGTAGAACGGGCTCTCTCCGCCGCAGGTGTCTCGCCTCTGCTGTCTGTGGCTCCCAGGGACTGCCTGGGCCCAGCCCACACCGTGAGCAGGAGGTCCGTATGCAGAAGGTGACGATCCTGTGTGTCGGAAAGCTGAAGGAGAAATTTTATATAGACGCCGCGGCGGAGTACGTCAAGCGGCTGTCCCGCTTCTGTAAGCTGGAGCTGGTAGAACTGCCGGAGGAGCGGCTGCCGGAGGACCCCTCCCCCGCCCAGATCGAGGCGGCCCTTTTGAAGGAGGCTGCTGCCATCCGGGCCAAGCTCCCATCCGGCGCCGCCCTGATCGCTCTGTGCGTGGAGGGAGAGCCGCGGTCCAGCGAGGCGCTGGCCCGGCAGATGGCTGCCTGGGCCAGCCAGGGCGTGGGACATCTGGTGTTTCTCATCGGCGGGTCCTTTGGCCTGCACCCCTCCATCAAAGCAGAGGCCAGGCTGCGGCTCTCCATGTCTCCCATGACCTTCCCCCACCATCTGGCCCGGGTGATGGTGCTGGAACAGATCTACCGGGCGTATCAGATCAACGCAGGCACCAAATATCACAAGTAAAGGACGTGGAACTATGACAGAACCGGCAAAGGACTTCTGGGCCCGGGCGGACCGGGACCTGCTGGACCGCTGGCCGAAAGACGAGGCAGGCGCACCGGAACCCGCCGCCAAGCTGGACATCCAGTGGGAGCTAGACAGCCAGGCGGACATCACTGTGTCGTTTTTGGAAAGCTGCGGCATCCCCGCCTTCCAGAATGGGTCCCTGGGCAAGGTGCTGGGAGGCTTCGCCTCCCAGGGAGTAGAGATTTGGGTCCCCGCCTCCCAACTGGAGGAGGCCCAGGCGCTGCTGAACACCCCCGCGGAAATCCCGGAGCAGGACTAATGTCCCGCCTCCGTTCTCAATTTACACAACAGGAGGTATCTCTCGCATGGATTTTATGAAGGAATATGAAAAGTGGCTGGCGAGTCCTGCCCTGTCCGACGCGGAGCGTGCGGAGCTGGAGAGCATCCGAAATGACCCCAAGGAGATTGAGAGCCGGTTCTACGGCCCGCTGGAGTTCGGCACCGCCGGCCTGCGGGGCATCATGGCCGTGGGCCTGCACAACATGAACATCCATGTGATCCGCTGGGCCACCCAGGGCTTTGCCCAGGTCATCTGCGCCGAGGGCGAGGAGGGCAAGCGCCGGGGCGTGGCCATCTGTATGGACTGCCGGAACCACTCCATGGAGTTCGCCCGGGCGGCGGCGGAGGTCTGCGCCGCCAACGGTATCCATGTGCGGATCTTCGAGTCCCTCCGCCCCACGCCGGAGCTGAGCTTCGCCGTGCGGGAGTACCGCTGCCAGGCGGGCATCAATGTCACCGCCAGCCACAATCCGAAGGAGTACAATGGCTACAAGGTCTACTGGGAGGACGGCGCCCAGCTGCCCCCTCACCACGCCGACGCCATCGCCGCTGCTCTGGAACAGATCGACGTCTTCAATGGCATCCGGCGCATGGACTTCGACGAGGCGGTGAAGGCCGGCCTCATTGAGACTATGGGGGAGGAGACGGACCGGAAGTTTATGGCCAACGTCACTGCCATGATTAACGACAAGGAAACCGTGGCCAAGGTGGCGGACACCTTCAAGCTGGTGTACACTCCCTTCCACGGCTGCGGCTACAAGCTGGTGCCGGAGGCATTGCGGACCCTGGGCATCAAGCACCTGATCTGTGAGCCCAAGCAGATGGTGATCGACGGCGACTTCCCCACCGTGGTCTCCCCCAACCCGGAGAACCCGGAGGGCTTCTATCTGGCCATCGACCTGGCCCGGGAGAATGACGTGGACTTCATCCTGGGCACTGACCCGGACAGCGACCGGGTGGGCATCATGATCCGGAACCACAGCGGCGAGTACCGCCCCGTCACCGGAAATCAGACCGGCGTGTTGCTGCTGGACTACCTCATCGGCGCCATGCGCCGCTCCGGCAAAATGCCGGAGAAGCCCGTGGCCCTCAAGACCATCGTCACCACGGAGATGGCCCGGAAGGTGGCTGAGTCCAACGGCGTCACCTGCTACGACACCTTCACTGGCTTCAAGTTCATGGCGGAGAAGAAGAACGCCCTGGAGGCCGCCGGCGAAGGAAAGGTCATCTTCTCCTATGAGGAGAGCTACGGCTACATGCTGGGCGACTACGTCCGGGACAAGGACGCCGTCACCGCCTCCATGCTGCTGACGGAGATGGCCGCCTGGTACGCCGCCCAGGGCATGACGCTGTTCGACGCCCTGGAGAAGCTATACGAGAAGTATGGTCACTACGCCGAAAAGACCTACAACCTGGTGATGCCCGGCCTGGACGGTCTGAAGGATATGGCGCAGCTGATGAAGAATCTCCGGGAGAATCCCCCGGCGGAGATCTCCGGCGTGAAAGTCGTCACCCGGAAGGACTACACCGACGGGTCCGTGGTGGACTGCGCCACCGGTGCGAAGAGCGCCATGGAGCTCTCCGGCTCCAACGTGCTGCGGTTCGAGCTGGCGGACGGCACCACCATTCTGGTGCGACCCTCCGGCACGGAGCCCAAGATCAAGGTGTATATTCTGACCCAGGGCGCGGATTCTGCCGCCTGTGACGCCAATCTGGAGAAGTACGGCCAGTGGGTCAAGACGCTGCAAAAATAAGACGTCCCTTCTTAGTATCCAAACAACGGCGCCCGTTCCTTTCGGAACGGGCGCCGCTTTTTGGGTTTTCAGAACCAGGCCGCCTGCTGCTCCCGGAACCGGGGCTCCGGGCCGTGGGCGTAGGGGTCGTAACGGCCCAGGTTGCAGCCGAACTCCTGGAGACGGGCGATCTGCCCCGTTGCCGTCCAGCGGACCAGGGTCATACCCTCGAACACCTCCCGGCGGCCGTCGTCCATCCGGTTGGCGAAGGTCCACTCCACCACCGTCTGGTCCCCCTTGTGGAAGAACTGGCGGATATCCCACCGCTCCACCGTGCCCCGGCGATTCCACTCGGTGAACCACCAGGCGATCTTGTCCGCGCCGTGGTACTCCGGGCCCCAGCTCTCGATGTACACCGCGTCCGGGGCGAAAAGGTCCCGGATGCCGGTGTCCCGCTTGGTGAGCCACATGTCGAACCATTGGCAGATGGCCGCTTCCCGCTGTTCCATCTGATTGCTCCTTTCCGCTGTATCTGCTCTTATCTATAAGCAAAATGAATTAGGATGCGAGGATGTTCTGAACCTCCGCCAGCAGGGTCTCCCCGTCGTGCAGGGGATAGCCGTCCACCGCAAAGCGCCCCTGACTGCCCACCAGGATGACGGATTCCCCATTGGCACCCAGGAGCATGACGGTATCCGCTTCCAGAGGATATACCCCAACGGGATTCTTCCAGCGGAACCTAGAGGCCCCCCGCATTGTAGCCTCCAGGTCCGCCAGCTGCTCCGGCCGGAGCGACGCCGTCAAATCCCGTCCGTCCTGCCGGACCTCCAGCAGCTGGAAGTCCTCTCCCCCTGCCGGGGCGGGTAGCAGGAAGAAATAGCCAGCCAGGGCTGCCACGGCCACAACACATACCAGCAGAACTTTCCATGTTCTTTTCATATGCGCCCCTTCTTTGTCACTGCTCCGGCAACAGGGCCCAAAGCTGTTCCAGGAGTTCTTCGCCATTGATGAGGGGATACCGTCTGTCACCATCATAAATTACGGCGGTGTCCTCGTCCAGATAGATATGCCATAGCCCCTCACTGTCTCTCCCGTTGATCTCCACACTGCTCTCCGAGAGCCATGGAGAGCAGCCAACACGGTACCCCCTCTTTCCGCGCCCAGCACCAGTCCCTTGATGGCGTCTAAAGTATCCTGATCGATCTGTTCCGTGATGTCCTCTAGTGTCTCCCCTGCTCTGATGAAGCTGATTTCAAAGTCCCCTCCCACCGCAGGGTAGTGCAGGACATACCGTGCGCAGATTCCCACAGTCATGGCCGCCACCGCTGCCACTACCACAACGCACGCCAGCAAAATTTTCCATTTTCTTTTCACAGGCGCATCCCTCCCCTGTCACGGCTCCGGCAGCAGGGCCCAGACCTGTTTCAGCAGCCCTTCGCCGTCAATAATGGGGTAGCCGCCCCTTTGTCCGTCGCAGAGTACGCAAGCTTCGCCGTCCAGCTCAAAGAACCAGGGTCCATGGCTGTCGACGCCTATGATCTGCACCGTGTCCTCCCGCAGCTGCCTTGGAAAGACGTTTCTGCGGTACCCCCTTCTCTCTGCTTGCCGAAGCAGGTCATTGAGGGCGTTACAGGTATTCTGGTCTATCTGACCGGTAATATTCTCCAGCGTCTCTCCCACATTGATATACTGGACTTCGTAGTCCTCCCCTACCGCGGGGCGGGGAAGGAGATACCACGCCGCAGCACATGCTGCCGTCACTGCCACGACGCACGCCAGCAGGATTTTCCACTTCTTTTTCAAGAGAACCGCCCCCTCTCTGGCTCCATCATAAAGGGACCGCCCTGGGCCTGTCAAGGCGGAACGCAGATTTTTCCAACGTTATTCTTGACATATGTTCAAAATCATATATAATGGGCATATGTTCAAAACAAGGGAGGAACACCCATGCCGCGCAGCGCCAAATGCCGCCGGGTCTGCCAGATGCCGGCCCACTGCCGCTTTGCTCCGGAACAGCCCGCCCACGGGGAGGCCGTGGAGCTGACAGTGGAGGAGTATGAGGCGGTGCGTCTGATGGATTACCTGGGCCTGAACCAGGAGGAGGCCTCCGCCCAGATGGGGGTGGCCCGGACTACCGTTCAGCGGATCTATGCCCAGGCCCGACAGAAGCTGGCGGTCTTTCTGGTGGAAGGCCGTCCGCTGCAGATCGGCGGCGGCAGCTACGCCCTCTGTCCCCAGGAAAGTTGCCGGGGCTTCAGCAGGCCCTGCGGCCGGTGTGCCTCCCAAGACGGAAAGGAAGCGTCCTCATGAAAATCGCAGTCACCTATGAAAACGGCCAGGTGTTCCAGCACTTTGGCCACACGGCACAGTTCAAGCTCTATGATGTGGAGAACGGCACCGTAGCCTCCTCCCAGGTGGTGGATACCAATGGCAGCGGACACGGGGCCCTGGCTGGCTTTTTGAAGGACCATCAGGTGGATGCCCTGATCTGCGGCGGCATCGGCGGTGGGGCCCAGATGGCGTTGGCGGAGGCAGGTATCCGGCTGTACGCCGGCTGCCAGGGCGACGCGGACACCCGGGTGGCAGAACTGCTGGCAGGCACGCTGGTCAGCGCCGATGCAGCCACCTGCGACCATCACCACGGTGAGGAGCACACCTGCGGCGACCACGGCTGCGGCCACCACGAGAGCGGCCATACCTGCGGCCACTGCTGAGACCGGACCGGGAGGGCGAAACGCCCTCCCGGTTTTTGTGCAGCACCTTTTGGAAATATGGGATTCCCTTTCTGCATAGGATGGGAACAGCGGACTTTGACACTTCGCCGGAAAGGATGATCCCCTTGGAGCAATACATGGAACAGCATTATCCCTTCACCCTGCCGCCCCTGCCCTACGGCTATGACGCGCTGGCGCCGGAGCTGATCGAAAAAGTGCTGTATTTCCATCACGACAAGCACTTCGCCGCCTATGTGGACGCTCTGAACCAGCTGCTGGAGCGGACGCCCGCCTATCAGTCCTGGCCGCTTTGGAAGCTGTGCCTAAACTGGGAGGAACTGCCGGATGGCCTGCGACAGGGCGTTCGGAACAACGCCGGAGGCGTCTTTAATCATGACCTGTATTTCCGCACCCTCCACCCCCTGCCGGTCTCCGCCCCGGACATGGCGCTGGAGGGCGCTGTGGTACGGGACTTCGGCGGCATGGCAGGTTTGAAGGAGGCCATGCGCAAGGCGGCCCTGGGGCAATTCGGCTCCGGCTGGGCCTGGCTATCCGCAGACGGCGAGGGGCACCTGGCTGTCCAAAAGACCGCAAACCAGGACACACCGCTGCCCCTGATCCCCTTGCTGTGTTGCGACGTATGGGAGCACGCCTACTATCTCCAATACCAGAATCGCCGGGCGGACTACTTCGAAGCCTGGTGGCGACTGGTGGACTGGCCTGAGGTCTCCCGGCTCTATACCGGCTGCCTGGCCTGCCGTCCGCCCCGGCCCTGATGGAAGATTCCAGAGGCGGCGGCAATCGCCGCCGCTTTTGGAAAACTCCAGAAAATAGGCGTTGACAACTGCTTCCTTTTCCGTTATGATAATATGTCGAATGAAGACGCAGAGGAAGGAGCGTACCCATGAATTTCTTGCTGACCGGCGGGGCTGTTTTCCGGGATGGAACTTTCCAGAATGTGGATGTTGCCATTTCCAAAGGCCGTATTGTTTCCGTTTCTCCCTCCCTTTCCCAGGAAGGTTTTTCCGTAATTGAATGTCAGGATCAAGTCATTGTTCCAGGTTTCGTTGATGTACATGTTCATCTTCGGGAGCCTGGATTTTCTTATAAGGAAACCATCGCCTCCGGCACGGCGGCGGCCGCCGCAGGAGGCTACACGGCGGTGTGCGCCATGCCCAACCTGAATCCGGTGCCGGACTCCCTGGAGCACCTGTGGCCGGAGCTGGACGCCATCGCCCGGGACGGCCGGGTGCGGGTGTATCCCTATGGGGCCATCACCCGGGGCGAAAAAGGCGCGGAGCTGGCGGACATGCCGGCTATGGAGCCCTTTGTCTGCGGCTTCTCCGACGACGGGAAAGGCGTCCAGTCCGCCGACCAGATGCGCGATGCCATGGAACTCGCAAAACAGCTGGACAAGCCCATCACTGCCCACTGTGAGGACGAGTCCCTGCTGACTCCCGGCTGGTGCATCCACGACGGGGAGTGGGCGAAGCGGAACGGCTTCCCCGGCAACGCCCCTGAGAGCGAGTGGAAACAGGTGGAGCGGGATCTGGAGCTGGTGCGGGAGACCGGCTGCCGGTACCACGTGTGCCATGTCTCCACCAAGGAGAGCGTGGCCCTCATCCGCAAGGCCAAGGCGGAGGGGCTGCCGGTATCCTGCGAGACCGGGCCCCACTACCTGATCCTCTGCGACGAGGACCTGATGGATGACGGCCGGTTCAAGATGAATCCCCCCATCCGCTCCGCCGCGGACCGGGATGCTTTGATCGAAGGGCTGCTGGACGGCACCATCGACTGCATCGCCACGGACCACGCCCCCCACAGCGCGGAGGAGAAGTCTAGGGGACTCCGCAGCCTCAACGGCATCGTGGGGTTGGAGTGTGCCTTCCCGGTGCTGTATACGGAGCTGGTGGAGCCGGGCATCGTCCCCTTCGCCACGCTGCTGAACGCCCTGTGCGTCAATCCCCGGCGGCTGTTCCGCCTGCCCGGCGGAAAGATCGAGGCGGGAGAGATCGCGGATCTGACCGTGCTGGATCTGAACCGGCCCCATGCCATCAACAGCGGTGCCTTCTTCTCCCGGGGCCGCTCCACGCCCTTTGACGGCTGGACCGTCACCGCCGGAGTGGACAAGACCATCTGCAACGGGAATCTGGTGTACACCGCCAGCTCCCGCAACATCAATAAGACCCCCATTCCCCCCTGTCAGGAGGACTACCTATGAAACAATCCCTCTTTACCATGGAACACGCCCGGCAGCTGACCGCCGACACCTATGAGCTGGTGCTGTCCGGCGACACCTCCGCCATCACGGCGCCGGGGCAGTTCGTGAACATCCAGTTGCCCGGCAAATTCCTCCGGCGGCCTATCTCCATCTGCAACTGGACGAAGGACGCCCTGCTGCTCCTGGTCCGGGTGGTGGGCGAAGGCACCCATGACTTAGTGCGGTGCGTCCCCGGCACAGAGCTGGATGTGCTGTCGGGTCTCGGCAACGGCTTTGATCTGGCAAAGGGCGGGGCCCACCCCATCCTGCTGGGCGGCGGCATCGGCATCGCGCCCCTGTACGGCCTGGCCCAGCGGATGCTGGAGGCGGGCATCGCCCCCACAGTGGGACTGGGATTCCGCTCCGGCGGAGACGCCTTTTACCTGGAGGAATTCGGCAAGCTGGGCTGCCGCCTGATGGTGGCCACGGAGGACGGCAGCTTGGGCACAAAGGGATTTGTTACGGATCTGGCCCGTCACGTGCCGGAGTGCGGCTACGCCTTCGTCTGCGGCCCCACCCCCATGCTGAAGGCCGTCCACGGCCTGCCCCAGCTCACCGGCGGGCAGTTCAGCTTCGAGGCCCGGATGGGCTGCGGCTTCGGCGCCTGCATGGGCTGCTCCGTGCCCACGGGAAACGGCTACAAGCGGGTGTGCAAGGACGGTCCCATTCTGTACAAGGAGGAAATCGTATGGTAAGCCTGTCTGTCCGCCTTGCAGGGGTGGAGCTGAAAAATCCCGTAATCCCCGCCTCCGGCACCTTCGGCTATGGCCGGGAGTACGCAGAGCTGTATGACCTGGACCTCCTGGGCAGCTTCTCCTGGAAGGGCACTACCGCACAGAGCCGTCCGGGCAACCCTCAGCCCCGGATCGCGGAGACCGCCTCCGGGATGCTGAACGCCGTGGGCCTCCAGAACCCCGGCATCGACGCGGTGATCGCGGAGGAGGTGCCCAACATTGCAAAGATCTTTCATGGGCCGGTGATCGCCAACGTGGGGGCTTCTCTCTTCAGGAGTACGCTGAGAACTGCGCCAAGCTCAACGACGTGGAGCAGGTGTCCATTCTGGAAGTGAACATCTCCTGTCCCAACGTCCACGCCGGCGGCAGGAACTTTGGCTCCGATCCAAAAGCTGCGGCGGAGGTGACTAGGGCCGTGAAGGCTGTCACCCGGAAGCCGGTCTTCATGAAGCTCTCCCCCAACGTCACGGACATCGCGGAGATCGCAAGGGCCTGCGCTGACGCGGGAGCCGACGGCATCTGCCTCATCAACACCCTGTTGGGGATGCGGATCGACCTGAAAACGAAAAAGCCCCTCATCGCCAACCGCACCGGCGGACTGTCCGGCCCCGCGGTGTTCCCGGTGGCGGTGCGGATGGTGTGGGACGTGTACGAGGCGGTGCAGCTGCCCATCATCGGCTGCGGCGGCGTCTCCTCTGCGGAGGACGTGTGTGAGATGATGCTGGCGGGGGCCAGCGCCGTGGAGATCGGCGCCGCCAACCTGCGGGACCCCTATGCCTGCAAGAAGATCATCGAAGCCCTGCCGGGCGTGTGCGAAAGGCTGGGCGTGGAGCGTATCGCGGACCTGACCGGCGCGGCGCACGGCTGAACGCTGTCACCGAGAAATTTACAGAAAGGACTGTTTGAATATGAGCGCAAAAGACGTCATCATCGCCCTGGACTTCCCCACCCGTGAGGAGACCCTCTCCTTCCTGGACCAGTTCCCCGCCGGGGAGAAGCCCTTTGTGAAGATCGGCATGGAGCTGTTCTATGCCGAGGGCCCCCAGGTGGTCCGGGACATCAAGGCCCGGGGCCACAAGATCTTCCTGGACCTGAAGCTCCACGACATCCCCAACACCGTGAAGCGGGCCATGGCGGTCCTCTCCCGACTGGATGTGGATATGGTGAACCTCCACGCCGCCGGGACCTCTGAGATGATGCGGGCCGCCCTGGAGGGCCTGACTCGTCCCGACGGCACCCGCCCCCTGCTGATTGCCGTCACCCAGCTGACCTCCACCGACGCCGCCGCCTTGAAAAACGAGCTGCTGATCGACACCCCCATGGCAGAGACGGTGCTCTCCTACGCCAAGAACGCCGCCGCCAGCGGCCTGGACGGCGTGGTCTGCTCTCCTCTGGAGGCGGCTCTGGTCAAGGAGCGTTGCGGCGCGGACTTCCTGACCGTCACCCCCGGCATCCGGTTCGCGGACAGTGCCGCCGGCGACCAGAAGCGGATCATGACCCCGGAGAAGGCGGGCAAGTCCGGCTGCGACTACATCGTGGTGGGCCGTCCCATCACCCAGGCGGAGGACCCGGTGGCCGCTTATCGGAGAGCGGTCAAGGACTTTTGGGGCTGAGCGGAACGGGGGCACGTCTGCATGAAATTTGATTTGATGGAACTTGCCCTTGTCATTGCTGTCTTTTTCATGGTACTGGCATTCGGAGTAATCTGGATCAAAGCCCTGCCATTCGGTTATACCGAGTCGGCGCTATTGTACCTTGCAGCCATTGTGGCCGCAAGTGCTTTCTGGGTCGGCCGAAAGCACTGACCATCTTCGCACATTTGGATAAGGAGGATTTTTCCATGAACTTAGAACGTGAAATCGCCCACGATCTGCTGAGCATCGGCGCGGTGTTCCTGCGGCCGGACGAGCCCTTCACCTGGGCCAGCGGCATCAAGAGCCCCATCTACTGCGACAACCGCCTGACCCTCACCGCTCCCGCCGTCCGCACGGCCGTGGAGAAGGGCTTGGTGGAGCTGATCCGCACCCATTACCCGGATGCGGAGGTGCTGATGGGCACGTCCACCGCCGGCATCGCTCACGCGGCCATCGTGGGCCACCTGATGGACCTGCCCATGGGCTACGTCCGCTCCGGCAACAAGGACCACGGCCGCCAGAACCGCATCGAGGGCAGGCTGGAGAAGGGCCAGAAGGTCGTTGTGGTGGAGGACCTGATCTCCACCGCCGGCAGCTGCATTGAAGTTGTAGAGGCGCTGCGGGAGGCGGGTGCCGAGGTTCTCGGCGTCGCATCCATCTTCACTTACGGGCTCCAAAAGGGCCTGGACCGGCTGGCCGCCGCGAACGTCGTCAACCACTCCCTCTCCAACTTCGATGCCGTCTGCGAGGTGGCCGCTGAGGAGGGGAAGATCAAGCCGGAGGACATTGAGCGGCTGAAGAGGTTCCGGGCCAACCCATCCGACGAATCCTGGATCACGTCGAAATAAATTCCGCTCATTCCGCTTCCGGCTTTGCCGGGAGCTATTCCCTGCCGCCCGAGGAGCGGCTCCCTCCCACCACACCCCTGAAAGGAGTTCATCATGCCCAGAAATCTCATCGACATCACCGACCTCTCCGTGGAGGAGATCAATCAGCTGATCGCCACTGCGGAGGACATTATCGCCAACCCGGTCAAGTACCAGGACGCCTGTGCCCACAAGCAGCTGGCAACGCTCTTCTTCGAGCCCTCCACCCGGACCCGGCTCTCCTTTGAGTCCGCCATGCTGGCCCTGGGCGGCAGCACCCTGGGCTTTTCTGAGGCCAGCTCCAGCTCCACCGCCAAGGGCGAGACCGTGGGCGACACCATCCACACCGTCAGCTGCTACGCCGACATCATCGCCATGCGCCATCCCAAGGAGGGTGCTCCCTACGCCGCCTCCCAGTTCAGTGAGGTACCTATCATCAATGCTGGCGACGGCGGCCACAACCATCCCACCCAGACGCTCACCGACCTGCTGACCATCCACCGGGAGAAGGGGCGGCTGAACAACTTCACCATCGGCTTCTGCGGCGACCTGAAATTCGGCCGCACCGTCCACTCCCTGGTGAACGCCCTGAGCCGGTACGATCACATCAACTTCGTGCTGATCTCCCCCACCGAGCTGAAGCTGCCCCGGTATGTGAAGGAGGAGGCT
Source organism: Dysosmobacter welbionis (assembly GCF_005121165.3). NCBI lineage: Bacteria > Bacillati > Bacillota > Clostridia > Eubacteriales > Oscillospiraceae > Dysosmobacter > Dysosmobacter welbionis. Next base: position 536,417 of record NZ_CP034413.3, read on the forward strand.
CTGAAGAAGAAGGGCATCCCCTACACCCAGACCACGGATCTGGAGTCCGTCATCCCCCAGCTGGACATTCTCTACATGACCCGTGTCCAGAAGGAGCGGTTCTTCAATGAGGAGGACTACCTGCGCTTGAAGGACAGCTACATCCTGACACCGGAGAAGCTGGAGAACGCCAAGGCGGACCTGTCCATCCTCCACCCCCTGCCCCGTGTCAACGAGATCACTGTGGCGGTGGACAAGGATCCCCGGGCCGCCTACTGGAGACAGGTGAAGAACGGCAAGTACATCCGCATGGCACTGATCCTGAAGCTGCTGGGCATTCAGGTGTGAGAAGGAGGCATTGACGCTATGAACATCGACAGCATCCAAAACGGCGTGGTCCTGGACCACATCCAGGCTGGCAAGAGCATGGACATCTACCGCTACCTCCATCTGGACCAGCTGGACTGCTCCGTGGCCATCATCAAGAATGTCCGCAGCGGCCGGATGGGTAAGAAGGACATCATCAAGATCGACTCCCCTATGGAGGTAGATCTGGATGTGCTGGGCTATATCGACCCCAACATCACCGTCAACATCATCCGCAACGGCGTGCGGGTGGAAAAGAAGCATCTGGAGCTTCCGAAAAAGCTGGTGAATGTCATCCACTGCAAAAACCCCCGCTGCATCACCGTAGCAGAGCCCCAGCTGGACGCCATATTCCTGCTGAGCGATCCCGCCACTCACACCTATCGCTGCGCCTACTGTGAGACCGCAAAGGACAAGAAGTTCTGATTCCCCGTGACGGCACTGCCCGTTCAGACTGCGTGGACATCCAGTTTTTTCCCCTCCGGCAGGGCCGTATATACGGATTCTGCATTGCAGGAAAGTTTTCCTGCAATGCAGAATTTTTTTTGCAATTTCTGTTGCGTTTTGGAGGAAAATGGCGTATACTGCGGCCCGGATTTCAGAAAACGGAGGCACTCCTATGAAGCATCATCCCTCTTGGACCGCTCTGCGCAGCTACGCGATCACAGCCGGTCTGGCCTGTCTGATGGGCGTCAGCTATGAGCTGTTTGTCTTTCCCAACGCCTTTGCCCCGGCGGGCATCAACGGCCTGGCCACCATGCTGCAATACCTGCTGCACGTCAATATCGGCTACCTCTCCCTGCTCATCAACCTGCCGCTGGTCCTGCTGGCCTGGAAAAAAGTCGACCGGGACTTCGCCCGCAAAACGCTGGTGTTCGTGCTGGTGTTCTCCGCCGTCACGCTGGTGCTGGGCCAGATGGACCTAAGCGCCATCGCCTATGACTCCGGCTCCTCCGCCATCCTGGGGCCTGTGGCGGCCGGTGTGGTCAGCGGCGCTGTGTACGGCTGGGTGATCCGGCAGAACGGCTCCACCGGCGGAACGGACATCGTAGCCGCCTGGGTGCGGAAAAAGCACCCGGAGGCCAGCCTGGTCTGGCTGATCTTCAGCCTCAATGCCGCGGTGGCGGTGTTGTCCTTCTTCGTCTACGGCTGCCAGTTCGAGCCGGTGATCCTGTGCCTGATCTACTGCTATCTCAGCTCCAGCATCAGCGACACCATTTTGAAGGGCGGCAAATCCGCCATGAAATTCGAGGTGGTCACCCGGCAGCCGGAGGAGCTCTCCCGGCAGCTCATGCAGCAGCTGCGCCACGGTGTCACTGTGCTCCAGGCGGAGGGAATGTACTCGGAGACTCCCCGTTCCCTGCTGATCTGCGTGGTGAACCGCCATCAGGTGGTTCGGTTCCAGGAGATTCTGGCCCGCTTCCCGGATACCTTCGCCTGCGTCTCCAGTGTCAATGAGACCTGGGGGAATTTCAAACACGTGGCATAGAAAAACCGGCGGAGGCCGTACAGCCTCCGCCGATTTTTCAGGTTTTTACTCCGCCGCCCGCTCCAGCCGGTCCAAGGGGAACGGCGGTGCGGCCAGAGGCTTCACCGCCAAGCTCATCAGCAGCATGGGGTTATCATCCGCCGCCACCCGGTTGGAATGGAGCACGCCGCAGATCTTGCAGCGGTGGATGATGGCCCACTCGCCGCCCTTGCGGACCCAGACGGCCACCGGCTCCATGGTGCCGCCGCAGTCGGCGGCCCGGTCCCCCGGCTCGTCATCCAGGTGGACGCTGGCAAGGCAGTTGGGGCAGTGGTTGCGGTGCTGGGTTCCGGCAGCCTGAGGTCCTACCGGCCAGCCGCAGACCCGGCAGGTGAATACATCCCGGCAGGGATCCTGCCGGTAGTCCAGGCGGCGCCGTTTCGGTTTTTGCGGGATTCGCTGGGACATTGGAAATTCCTCCTTGGTGTTGTCTTACTGCCCTCAGCATACCCTGCCGCAGGCCGGTCCCGCAACCGTCAACTCGGTTCAGAAATAAGAAGGCGCCATGCGGGAGTCCGCATGGCGCTTGTGTTCTTATTCATTTCTCAGGCGGGCGATGATCTTCCAAATGCTCTTCGGCGCCAGAAAGTAGGCTTCCGCCAGCTGGTCCACAGAGGTCCCCTCCCGATAGCGCCGATAGATCTCCTGATTTCGGGCCAGGGTCTCCGCCTTGCGGCCATTGGCCGCGCCCCAGGGTTTGCGGCTGGTCTCCCGCCGGGGGATGTACAGATACTCCCCGTCGATATACGCCTGGACCTGGGCCAGCAGGTCCGGCGGCAGCACGTCGGCTGCTTTCATATAGCGCATGATGCTCCTCCAAAGCTCTTGTGATTTGGAATGAGCAGAGGCTATATGCCAAATCTCTTTGTTTGACGCGATAGCCTCTGCTATGCGTCAAACGCCGAAACACAATGATTCAATTGCAACTGGATTCCCTCATTTCCCTGACCGCTGCAGCCGGTTTTTTCAGTGGCAGGAATTTTTTTCTGCCGCTGTCACTATACCATAGATCTCCGGGGCAGTCAACATAAATCCGTTATTACAGGAAGCAACAGGAAAATACCATTCTTGGACAGGTACCCTAAATCCTTTAATTATGTAACGGTTTATCCGTTCACGCACAGCGCAAACGGGTAAACCATTATAGTGGAAAACTCATCGTCGCAATAGCGACAATGAGTTTTCCGCACAATTACTCTCATTAACCTCTTTCTGGAATCCATCCATACTTACCCATTTCTACTATATTGCCGTTTATTTCGTAGTCCAACCTATATAACACTTCATCCGAACTCGACAAAGCAACCGCTTCAAATTTAACATCCATATCGCTCCTATCATCTGTTTTTATTTGTATTACAACGGGTTGATTGAGAGGAGCTTCTCTTTGAATAACAGTATCTCCACTTTTGATTCTAATCGATCTCACCTCTGGGTCGTGAGAAATTGATACAACCCAACCCGCATCCACATCTTCTCCCACCCAAAATTTATTAAGAAGTTCTACGCCGCTTTCTGTTTTTTCTTGTCCACTCGAGCCAACATACCCTCTCCATAAAAATTTTGTTTTTTTACAGTAAACAGTATAATATTGTTCTCCAGCATCCACGAGATAAAATACGCAATTTGAATTTATTCTCTCATTGAGCAGGATAACTGGAGCTTCTGCCGGATAAAAACGCACAGCTTTTACGGCGCTCTCTGGTGTAAGTCGATACCCAATGAAGACATTACTTATAATCGTAATAACTATAAGTATGGCGGCCATTTTTAATAAATTTGTTTTTGTGTTTTTTTTCAATCTTTCCTCCAAAATTATTTATCACAATGCCCCTGGTATATAATATACTAGGGGCATCGTGATGGAATTTACTTTTTACCAGCCTGTCTGGAAATTCTGTTTGTATGATGTTGATGCACTGTGACCTACAACAGATCCATTTTCAAAATTTGCATCAACTGTTGTAGTTGCACTAAGAGAAAACGCCGTTGCAAATCCGCTTGCTGCACTGATTTGAGGCCAATTTAGTGTCACAAAATTCACATTATTGTATGGTCCCAGAGTTCTTTCATAAATTTTGCTTCCGCTTGTTACCGCAGGTGGCCACGAAACCGATACTTGCAGCCCTGTTGTTTCAAATGTCTCAGTAATATAAATGGAGCTTGGAGTATAATCAGGGCTTGTATAAGCAGCTTTACTTACCCCCCAACAACCCAAAGATATGCGTAATTATTATCAATACTTTTACAAAATGTTCCAGACTGGGATGCTGTTAATGAAACATCTGTTGGAGAGTGTTCACTCGTGTTGAACTTCTTTGACGCGGTAGCCGTAGGGCCCGATGCAAGAGGCATCGGAGCATCCGAAGCCATTTCAGATTCTATCTCCCTGATTGCGCCTTCCATGTCAGTCTCTGTTAAGCCCTCATCAGTAAACTCATACGTTGTGACAATAAATCCCTGATCGTCATACGTTTTCACAGTCGTGGAGATACCGTTGATTTCAATATTTTCTGTGCTAATCAATCGGTTGTCTTCTTTTTCAAACTCCGTAGCTGAACCTGTAATGCCACATGACAGTACCATCACAAGAGCCAAAACCAACGCAGCAATTTTTTTCATAGAAGCCGCCTCCTTTCAACATCCCTAATAATTTACAAATCCGGAAACACTCACTTTGTAACTGGAGTTGTTTCTTACCGCAAATGTATAGGTCCCTCTGAGATCGATCCTGATCGTCTGGTTAATGCTCCCGTTGCTTCCTCGTACAGGGTAAAATAGCCCGTCGGAGTCGATCAGTCCGAAGTCGACACTCGCTGACGCCGGAGAATAAGATGCCGTAATGGTAACGGTTTCCCCATATTCCATCGGAAAGCTGGTGCTTGCTTTTCTCATGCTCTTCGCAGAAATCTCAAAATCAAACTCGCCTGTGGCTCTTGGTTCTGCGATCTCTGTTGCCTGTTCTCCAATATCAGCTGCAACGGCCTGAGCGGGAATACAGCTAAAAATTGCAATACAGGCGAACAATAAGCACAGATATCTTTTCATCCCCATTGGTTTCACCTCCTTCCTGTTACTCCCAATTCAAGTTAAAATCCGGCTCTTCCAACAACGTACTTTCTTCTCCCTGAATTGAATGTAAATCCAAGCCATTTTCCTTCTGCCCTCTTCCATACCAGAAAAGGAAGCATACCAGCAGGGCCAAAACAACGGCGCCGATCACAAGCAGCCTCATCCACTGCTTTTCTTTTTTCTGTACCTTCTGCTCCGGCGCCCTCTCTGCAGCCGGGGCCGCCGGAGCAGGAAGTTCGTCCCCGCTTTCATCCAGCAAATACTCCAGCGGGACGTTATAGAGCCTGCTCAGAGATTGCAGATTTTCTATTGATGGCCTGGACGTCCCTGTTTCCCATTTTGTTACGGCCTGCCGGGACACATCCAGCTTTTCCGATACCTCCGCCTGGGACAGCCCTTCTCTTTTTCGCAAACAGGCCAATTTTTTCTCTAGGGTCATTGTTTACATCTCCAAATCTATCCCAGCAAGAAATGAAAGTAAACCGCCCGCGGCTTACTTTCCGGCAACCAACGGTTGCCAACTGGGTTTTTTATCCTTTTTTTGAGGTTTCCATGCCCCGGAATGTCCGCTCACGCTGCGCCGCTGCACATATCACGTTGGACTTTCAAGGGGGGCCGGGCAACACCAAACAGGGGGATGCCGCCTCCTTTTCAGCCCGGTAGTTGGTCTTGCGCACAGAACCGACATCCCACCCCGCTTGGAAATCGGCCCTATGGTATCATCTCCGGCAGGGGCTGTCAAGCCTGCGGTCCCGGGCAAAAAAGCAGCCGCAGAGCGTTGCTCTGCGGCTGTTTCATTTGGTTTTACAGGCCCCGCCACTCCTCCGGCCGGAGGCGGCTCAGGTCGTGCTCCGCCGCGTCGATGGTGCGGAGCATGGCCTCCTTGTCCCGGTTCAGCGTGCCCTTCAGCACCAGGTAGTTGCTGGCGTGATTCATCCGGAACACGCTGCCGGGGCTGTCCAGATGCTCCATCAGCAGCCGGGTTTCCTCCAGCACCTGGGGCTGGGTCAGCAGTTGGAAGCTGCCGTCCCGCACCCAGTCGTAAAGGGGCGTCTCCGGCTCCACCATCAGCGTCAGCATCCCGATATACTCCGGGTTCATGGCGTTGAAGGCCTCCGCCGTCTCGATGGCGTGGCGCTCCAGCAGCTCCGGGCCGCCCAGGCCCGTGATGGCGGTGACGGACAGCGCCATGCCGCACCGGCGGACCTTCCGGCCCATCTCCACGATCTCGGCGGACATGTGGCCCTTGCGCATCCGCTTCAAAACATCGTCGCACCCGGACTCCAGTCCCATGTAGACCATGGTCAGGCCCTTGTCCCGCAGCGTCCGCAGCTCCTCCTCCGTCCGGATACGGATGGAGGCAGGGGACGCGTAGCTGGTAACCCGCTCACACTCTGGGAACAGCTCCCGAATGGTGTCCAGAATGGTGTAAAGCTCATTCGCTTTCCGGACCAATGCATCGCCATCTGCCAGAAACACCCGGTCCACCCGGCGGTACACGCCCCGGGCGATGCGGAAGTCCTCCAGCACCTCCTCCAGGGGACGAATGGCGAAGTGCTTCTCCTTATACATGCTGCAGAAGGCGCAGGTGTTGTGGCTGCACCCGTAGGTCACCTGGACGATGAGGCTGTACGCCTCAGAGGGCGGACGGTAAACGCTTCCCTTGTATCTCATACGCCCAGCTTCTCCAGGGCCGCCATCTTCAGGCAGACGCACAGCACGGCGATGGCCTGCTCCAGCTCCTCAACAGGGGGCAGGGAAGGCGCGATGCGGATATTGCTGTCCTGGGGATCCTTGCCATAGGGGAAGGTGGCACCTGCGCCGGTCATGGTGACGCCCGCCTCCTTGCACAGGGCCAGCGTCCGCTTGGCGGTGCCGGGCATGGCGTTCAGAGAGACGAAGTAGCCGCCCTTGGGCCGCCGCCAGGAGGCGATCTCCAGCGGCGCGATCTCCCGGTCCAGCGCGTCCACCACACAGCGGAACTTGGGGCCCATGATGGCGGCGTGCTTCTTCATTAGCTCCAGGGTGTGGGCCTTGTCCTTGAGATAGAGCACATGGCGCTGCTGGTTCACCTTGTCGAAGCTGATGACCTGAACGGTGAGGAGCTTTTCCATGTAAGCCATGTTGGCCTCGGAGCAGGCAAAGCAGGAGATGCCGGCGCCGGGCAGGGTCACCTTGGAGGTGGAGGCGAACTCGAACACCATGTCGGCGTTGCCGTATTTTTCACACTCCGCCAGGATGTCCGGGAACTCCACATAGTCCCCTCGAACTCATGGATACAGTAGGCATTGTCCCACATCAGCAGGAAGTCCGGGGCGGCGGGCTTCATAGAGGCGATGCGCCGGATGGTCTCGGCGGAGTAGATGATGCCGTCGGGGTTGGAGTACTTGGGCACGTTCCACATGCCCTTGACCGCCGGGTCCTGGATAGCCTTCTCCACCGCGTCCATGTCCGGTCCCTCGTCCGTCATGGGGATGGTGACGAGCTCAAAGCCAAAGGACTCCGTCACCTTGAAATGCCGGTCATAGCCGGGGGCGGGGCACAGGAACTTCACCACGGGCTCCCTGCACCAGGGGCGCTCGCTGTGGAGCAGGCCATGGGTATAGGCCTTGGAGATGGTATCGTACATCAGCTGCAGGCTGGCGTTGCCGCCCACGAACACCTGCTCCGGCCGGCAGCCCAGGATCTCCGCGAACAGCCGCTTGGCGGCGGGCAGGCCACTGAGTTCGCCGTAGTTACGCACGTCGACGCCGTCGGACACGTAGTCTTCCGGCTTCTGCATCAGGCTGAAAATATCGCTGACCAGATCCAGCTGCGCCTTACCGGGCTTGCCCCGGGCCATGTTCAGATTCAGTCCCCGGGCCTTCAGCTCCTCGTACTCCCGGGTCACCTCGGCGTATTCCGCCTTCCGCTCCTCGGCGGTCATCTTGGGATAAGCAGTCATTACAGCGCTTCCTTTCTGTTGAAAAATCTTTACAAATCCAATTCAGTATATCGTTTTTTCAACAAACTTGCAACCCCATTTCTCCTGGGCGCAAACACGAAAAGGGCCCCGCCGAAATGGGCGGGGACCCTGTTCCGCTTTCCTCAGCAGCCGCCGCAGCCGATGCAGCTCTCTGCGCAGGTGATGGTGGGGTCGCAGGTAGAAATGGTCGTGCCGTAGCGGACCGGGATGGAGACACAGACCTTCTGGGTCATAGTCACGGTGCACATGGTTCCGTCTGCATTGGTGGCGCAGGTGATGGTGGGATTGCCCTGACAGGTGACGGTGGGGCTGCCCATGACTGCGGTGGGGGACAGGATCACGGAGGCAGTCACATCCACACACTGGGTACTGACCTTGTTGCAGCCGTTCAGGGGGCAGGATTCTTCGGACTGATATGGTAAAATGGGCTCATGCTCATAGGCTTCATTGATACGCAAAGGAATTCCCTCGTTTCATGGAAATTATATCCGGCGTTTCCGCCCTGGATACAACCCATCTTATGCGCGGCAACGCCTGACTGCGCCTGTCAGCTCTGCTGAAATTCTGCAAGGGCCCGCCGCAGGAAGTTCTTGGTCTCCGGTCCGCAGAAGGCGGCGTCCACCGCCGCCTCCTGGCAGGCCAGCAGTTCCTCACGACTCATATAGGCGAATTCTGCGGCCCGGCGCAGCTCCTCCGTCAGGGTCAGCCCGCCCAGGAAGGTAGGATCGTCCCGGCTCAGGGTCACCACCGCCCCTGCATCCAGCAGACGCCGCAGGGGATGATCCTCCCGCCGCCGGTACAGCAGTGTCAGGTTGGAGGTCAGGCAGATGTTCAGCGGCACCCGCTCCCGCACCAGCCGGGCCGTCAAATCCGCGTCCTCTGCCGCCCGGACGCCGTGGTCCAGCCGGTCCGCCTCCAGGAGATCCAGGGCGTCCCGCACGCCATCCGGCCCGCTGCTCTCCCCGGCGTGGGCGGTGCGGCCGAAGCCCGCCGCACCCGCCGCCAGGAACGCCGGACGGAACCGCTCCCCCGTTCGGCCCGCCAGGGCCTCGTTCCCGTCAATGGAGAGGCCCGCCAGCCGGTGGGTCCGGTGGGCTTTCATATCCTCCACCAGGGCCATGGCCTCCGCCCCCGTCTGGGTGCGGGAGAGAGACAGCGTGAATCGGCAGTCTGCGCCGCCCTGTGCCGCAGCCCGGTCAAACCCAGCGGTCACCGCGGCGATGATCTCCGGTACCGAGAACTGGGGCCAGTGGGTGGGGTTCAGGATCATCTCGCTGTACAGGATATGCTCCCGTCCACTCTCCAGCGCAGCGTGCTCCGCCGCCTCCGCCAGCTCCTCCGGCGTGCCCACAAAGGAGCAGATGTTGTCCAGAAAGGCGAGGAAGTCGCTCAGGTCCTCAGCAGAGCAGTCGTACAGCCGCTCCGCCGGGCGGGGCAGCTCCCGCCCCTGCCGGGCCGCGAACCGCGCCAGCATCTCCCCCGGCATGGTGGACTCCAGATGGACATGGAGCTCCACCTTGGGCATGCGCGTCAAAAAGGCAGTCAGATGTTCCATTGCGTTTGCTCCTCTGGTTGTTTTTTCTATAATGAATGTAGGGCACCGGAGGGAACCACCGGACCCGCTGTTTTCCATTATACCATACCGGCGCCGATGTGCCAATCCCCGGAAAATACCCTTCCCTTTTGTCAGAGCCGTGCTATAATTCTGTTAGGATCATGTAAATATTTCAGGAGGAGGGCTCTCCATGGGTGAAGAACAGGAACAGAAATTCCACCAGCTCACAGAAGAACCGGTGAGCCGGATGATCTCCCATCTGGCCGTTCCCTGCATCATCAGTATGCTGGTGACCGCTTTTTACAACATGGCGGACACCTTTTTTGTGGGGATGCTGCGCAGCAACGCTGCCACTGGCGCTGTGGGCGTGGTGTTTTCCATGATGGCGGTGATCCAGGCTGTGGGCTTTTTCTTCGGCCACGGCAGCGGCAACTTCATCTCCCGGGAGCTGGGGCGGCGCAATACGGATTCGGCCTCTAACATGGCGGCCACCGGCTTTTTCTCCGCCCTGTTCACCGGACTCCTCATCTGCGTTTTCGGCGAGATCTTCCTGACGCCCCTGGCCGCGTTCCTGGGCTCCTCCCCCACCATTCTGCCCTATGCCAAGGACTACCTGCGCGTGATCCTCATCGGCGCGCCGTGGATGACCGCCTCCCTGGTACTGAACAACCAGCTGCGCTTCCAGGGCAACGCCATCTACGGCACCATCGGCATCGCCAGCGGCGCCGTGCTGAACATCGGGCTGGATCCCCTGCTGATCTTCGTCTTTGACCTGGGAGTGGCGGGCGCCGCCTGGGCCACCATCATCAGCCAGTTCGCCGGGTTCTGTCTGCTGCTGGCGGGCTGCACCCGGGGCGCCACCCTTCACATCCACATCTCCCGCGTCCAGCTGAAATGGTCCTACTTCAAGCTCATCATCCAGGGCGGGCTGCCTTCCCTGGCCCGGCAGAGCTTGGCCAGCGTGGCCACCATCTGCCTCAACCACGCCGCCATGCCTTACGGAGACGCGGCCATCGCCGCCATGGGCGTGGTCCAGCGGATCACCACCTTCGGCGCCTCCGCCATGATCGGATTCGGCCAGGGCTTCCAGCCGGTGTGCGGCTTCAACTACGGTGCCCGGCTGTATCACCGGGTGAAGGAGGGCTTCTGGTTCTGCGTGAAGGTGGCCGCCGTCTTTCTGCTGGTGATCGGGGCACTGGGGTTCGCCTTTGCACCGCAGCTCATCGCCCTGTTCCGGGATGACCCGGGGGTCATCGCCATCGGCACGGTAGCCCTGCGGTTCCAGCGCGTGACTTTCTTCTTCCAGGCGTGGATCACCATGAGCAACATGATGCTCCAGACCATTGGGCGGACCGTTCCCGCCACCTTTGTCGCCATGGCCCGGCAGGGCATTTTCTTCATTCCCCTGGTGTGGCTTCTCTCCCTGTCCCCGTTGGGACTTCTGGGCGTCCAGATGGCCCAGTCCGTCTCCGATCTTCTCACTCTGGCGGCGGCTGTCCCCATTCAACTGTATGTACTGCGCCAGATGTCACAGATGCAGCCCGCCAAGATTTGAACCCGAAACAGGAAAAAGCACCCTGCGGCCGACGGCCGCGGGGTGCTTTCAGGTTGTCTTACGGTCCTCTCATGCGGGCAGCAGCGCCTCCACCGCGGCGGCCAGCGCCTCACCCTCCCGAATGGCATAACTCCAGTCCGGATCCTGATAGACGGCGAAGAGCCCGTCCTCCATGGAGAGTACCACGTGCAGGGCCTCCTCTCCGCCGACGACGTTCACCTCCACCATATCCCGGAAGGAATGCGCCGGGAGTCCGCCCCGGGAAATCAGACCGCGGGAGGCGCCCTCCAGCAGATCCAGCACCTCGTCCCCGTCCACCTGGGACGAGATCTCCTGTCCCCGGTAATAGAGCGAGGTGAGCCGGTACTCCACCTCCTCGTCCAACACGGGAGCCGACAGGGACAGCACCACCGCTCCGGCCGCCACTGCCAGCACCGCAACGATCAGCACCACAATGCTCTTTCGCATCCCATCACCTCCTGTTTTTTCCATTATATCCGGCTCCGCTCCCCGCTGTCAAGCAAGAAAGCGCCGCCAAAGGCAGCGCTTTTCTGTTCGGCTCCGCGGCGCGGACAAGCTGTTATTCCGCAGGTTCTGCCCGGCGCAGAGCCTCATCCGCCGCCGCCAGCTCCGGAAAGACGGGCGACCAGAGGCGGAAGCACCGCCCTTCGATCATGCGCCGGTAGGCAAAGGAATCCCGCACCCGCTCCGGCAGGAGGACGCCAGCCCGGCACTCGTCACCATCCTCGTGGGTGTCAGACCCTGCCAAGCGCAGATACTCCGGGTGGCGCTTCGCCAGCTCCAGGGCCCGGTCGTTATGGTTTTCATGGCGGGGATGGGCGTTGAGGATCTCCGTGCCGTGGACAGCATCTTCAAATACCGTGGTATTGCCGTCGCGGTAAGGGTGGGCGTGGACGATCAGTACTTGGTCGTGGAATTTCCGGTAGAACTCCCGGGCGCTCATGCAGCACAGATATGGGTTCGCCCGCAGCCACGTCTCGTCAATGCCATAGACCAGATAGTCGTTGTCGTTCTCCGGGAAGCGCAGCTCCGCCCCCAGGATCACATCCAGCCCCAGTTCGTCTCCCCGGGCCTTGGAGGCCCGGTAGCCGGCAAGATAGTGGTCGATCACATGGTCCCAGTTGTGGTCCGTGTCAATCCGGGACAAGTACTCCGGGTGGAGGTGATCTGTCACCACCAGGCCGGAAAATCCGTGCCCGGCATAGCGATCCACCACCTCCGCCGCCGGCAGATGGCCGCATTTGCTGGTCTCCGCCGTGTGGGTGTGGGGGTCGTAGAGATACTCTTTCATAGCTGATCGCCTCTTCTTATCCGTCAAGCAGTGCGCCGCGCCGCAGAACGGCAGACGTCTCTCATGTCAACGCCCTGCAGGAGCTGCGCTTCACCAGACTGGGCATCAGGATCTGATGGACGTAGCCCTGGGTGCCCCGCTCGATCTTATCCAACAGAATCTCCACCGCCTGAAGGGCCATCTCCCGCTTGGACTGCTCCACCGTAGTCAGGTCGATCCGCGGCATGGCGGCAGATGCGATGTTGTCAAATCCCATCAGACTCAGCTGCTCCGGCACCCTGATCCCAAGCTCGTCCGCCGCCCGCAGAATCCCCAGGGCGTTGGAGTCCGTGGAGGCCAGGATGGCCGTATAGTCCAGGGGCTTGGTAAACAGCTCCCGGGCCAGCTCATAGCCGCCGGCCACTGAGGAGCGGGGAAAGCTGCTGTCCACAATCCGCGGTGTCAGCCCCATGTCCCGGCAGGCCCGCAGGTAGCCCTCTGCCCGCAGCTGGTGGGTGACGGTGTGCCTGCGGCCGAAGTACAGGATCTCCCGGTGCCCCAGGCTCCGCAGGTATTCCATGGCCAGGTAGGTGGCCCCGGTATTGTCCGTGGTCACACAGCTGAGGGGTTCGTCCCGCAGATCCTCGCTGAGGAAGACCGTGGGCACCTGCTCCGTGTAGACCCGGAGCTCCTCACAGCTCCGGTGCTCCTGGGGGACGATCAGCATCCCGTCCACCTGGCGGCCCACCAGCAGCTTTACCACCGCCTTCTCCTGCCGCAGATCCGGCCCGGAGTTGCACAGCATGAGATTGTAGCCCCGCGCCCGGGCGCTCATCTCCGCGTGGTACGCCAGCTCTGCCATGAACTGATTGTCAATAGAAGGCACTACCAGACCGATCAGCTCCGTCCTCCGCATGACCATGGAGCGGGCCACATAGTTTTTGGTGTAGCCCATCTCGTCGCACAGGCGCAGGATCCGCTCCCGGGTCTCCCGCCCGATCTGTGGGCCGCCTGACAGAGAGCGAGAGACTGTGGAATAAGAGACGCCCGCCGCTCGGGCCACGTCCTTCAGCGTGACGTTCTTCATCTGACTCTGCCTTTCCCGCCGCCGGTGCGGCGCATTCTGCGCAAACGCTTTCCCCACCCGCCAAAGCCGGCCGGAGGCGTATGCCGTCCCATATAGAATAGCGAATTTGCCGGGGCTTGTCAATTACAGAACGATGCAGGGCCTTCCGCCGCAAGCCTTGCCGCCCGTAGGTGTTTCTGGAAAATCGAGGAAAACCTTGAAGTGCTGCTTTCCATGGTTTTCCTTTCTCTGGAGAGTCACTCCCCCTGCGCCTGTGTACCTTCCTATCTCCGGAAGTTATTCTTGTGAAAATTCAAACTCATATTGACTCCGTATAGGAGGATGGGGTAAAATATAGAAAATGTCAGGGTTGATTTTTGGTCAAAACCACCATATTTTTGTGCAGACATTGGGAAATCCGCCGATACACGCTTCTTCAGGTTCGCCCCACGGCACCACCGGCGGGACGAATTTTCAAAAACCTTTGATAACCCCCTTTTCATGTTTTGGAATTTGTGGTATTCTGAAAGCGAAGTAATCGTTTTGCTTTTTCTGTTGGCGCACACACATTGCATTCTCACTTCTCAGCGACCTGTCCCCCTGTCGAACCTATGCGGCGCAGGTTTCCGCGCGGCGTGCAATTTAAGTGAAGGAAAGGAAGAAACACCCCATGAACGAAAAAAAGTGCAAAGTTCTGGCGGCTGAGATCCGGCTGGAAACGCTGAAGGTCATCCACTCCCGGGGCTTCGGCCACGTGGGCGGCTCCATGGACCTGGCGGACCTGATGGCCGTCCTGTACGGAGAGGTTATGAAGTTTGACCCGAAGAACCCCCGGTGGGAGGATCGGGATTGGCTGGTCCTGTCCAAGGGCCACGCGGGCCCCGTGGCTTACGCCACTTTTGGCCTGATGGGCTACTATCCCATGGAGGAAGCTTATACCCTCAACCATCCTCACACCAAGTTCCCCAGCCACACCGACCGGAAGCTGACCCCCGGCGTGGATCTGACCACCGGCTCTCTGGGCCAGGGCGCCTCCACCGCCACCGGCGCCGCTCTGGGCAACAAGATCGATGGCCGTGACAGCCACGTGTTCTGCGTCATCGGCGACGGCGAGGCCGACGAGGGCCAAGTCTGGGAGGCATTCCACTTCGCATACGCCCACAAGCTGGACAACATCATCTACTTCATCGACAACAACGGCTATCAGCTGGACGGCCCCACCGCCGACATCCTGGACCACGGCAACATTGCCAAGAAGGCGGAATCCTTCGGCCTGTATACCCAGGAGATCGACGGCCATGATGTGAAGGCTATCTACGACGCCATCCAGAACGCTTACGCCAAGAAGGGCGTGCCCAGCTGCATCGTGCTGGACACCTGCAAGGGCAAGGGCGCCACTTTCGCTGAGCCCAAGCACGACCACTCCTCCCAGCCCAATGAGGAGCAGTGGGCCGAGGCGCTGGCCGCCGCGGAAAAGGCTCTGGAAGACGCCAAGAACGCTTGAGGAGGGTGAGAGCAATGAACGTGAAACTGATCGGTAAGCATGAAAAGGACTCCCGGGCCTGCCGGGACGGTCTCGCCCTGACCCTGGACGAGATGATGGCGCAGGACAAGTCCATCTGCTATGTGGACTGCGACCTGATGGGCTGCATCAACACCAAGCGGCTGCGGGAGCACTATCCCGACCGGGCCTTTGAGGCCGGCATCGCCGAGGGCAACGCCGCCGGTGTGTCTGCGGGTCTCGCCGCCACCGGCAAGAAGGTTTTCTTCCACTCCTTCGGTACCTTCTCCTCCCGCCGGTGCTATGACCAGATCTATATGTCAGCTGCCTATGCCGGGCTGACGGTCCATGTTCTGGGTTCCGACGCCGGCGTCACCGCCGCGTTCAACGGCGGCACCCACATGCCGCTGGAGGATGCAGCCATGTACCTCTCCATCCCCGAAACCACAGTGCTGGACCCCGCCGACTATGACCAGCTTGCCAGTATCACCCGCCAACTGGTGAACATCGACAAGGGCGTCACCTACACCCGGTTCGTCCGCAAGGGCATCATCCAGGTGTACGGCGAGGGAAGCGAGTTCGAGATCGGCAAGGGTGTGGTGCTGCATGAGTCCGACAAGGATCAGGCCACCATCATCACCTCCGGCATCATGGTGGACGAGTCCCTGAAGGCCTATGAGGCTCTGCAGGCAGAGGGCATCTCTGTCCGGGTCATCGACATGTTCACCTGGAAGCCCCTGGACGAGGAGCTGGTGGTCAAGGCCGCCAAGGAGACCGGTGCCATCGTCACCGCCGAGAACCACAACGTCACCTGCGGCCTGGGTTCTGTTGTGGCCAACTGCCTGTCCAGGAACGCCCCCACCGTACAGGAATTTGTGGGCGTGCAGGACCAGTTCGGTCAGGTGGGTCCCCAGGACTTCCTGATGGACGAGTACGGCCTCCGCGCCGCCAACATCGTGGCCGCCGTCAAGAAGGCCATCGCCCGCAAATAAGTTCAGATACCCGGCGGGGTCCCTCAGGGGCCCTGCCTGTATCGCCATATATCATTTTGAAAAGGAGACAAGAATCATGGATGCTTTTTCCGCTTCCCTGATGGCTGACAAGCGGGAGATTATTTTCGCTCCCACAGTGTACAAGTTCCAGACCTTCGCCCAGATGGCGGAGGAGTTCAAGCTGAACGAGCGGGACGTGGTGCTGACCAACGAGTTCATCTATACCCCCTTCATGAAGGATCTGGGCCTCAAGTGCCATTATGTATTCCAGGAGAAGTTCGGTGCCGGCGAGCCCAGCGAGGAAATGATCCAGGTCATGTACGACGCCATCCCCTACGACAGCTACGACCGCGTCATCGCCGTGGGCGGCGGCGCCATTATGGACCTGTGCAAGCTGCTGGGCTGCAAGCGCCCCGATACCGTCCACAACCTGTACTTCAAGCGATTCCCCGTGGTGCACGAGAAGGACGTCATCGCCATCCCCACCACCTGCGGCACCGGCTCTGAGTGCACCAACATCTCTGTGGCTATCGTCAAGGACGAGAAGGACGGTGTGCTCACCGGCGGTGAGACCAAGCTGGGCCTGGTGTCCGACGACATCATCCCCAACAAGGTGTGCCTGATCCCGGAGCTCCTCAAGACCCTGCCCTACAAGCCCTTCGCCTGCTCCGCCATCGACGCCCTGGTCCACGCCACCGAGTCCTTCCTGAGCCCCCACCGCAAGACCATGACCTCCGAGCTCTTCAGCGAGAAGGCTATGGATGTGATTCTGAAAGGCTTCAAGCTGATCGACGAAAAGGGCCAGGACGCCCGGTTCGAGTATATGGATCAGTTCGTGACCGCCAGCTTCTACGCCGGCATTGCCTTCCTGAAGGCCGGCTGCGGCCCGGTCCACGGCATGAGCTTCCCCTGGGCGGCACCTATCACGTGCCCCACGGCGAGAGCAACTATATGCTCTTCGGCGCCATCATGGACTACTATGACGAGCACAAGCCCGACGGTGAGATCATGAAGTTCAAGGAGCTGGTGTCCAGCATCCTGGGCTGCGAGGTCAAGGACGCCATCCCCGAGATGAACGCCCTGCTGCAGCGCATCCTGCCCCTGCGGCCCCTGCGGGACTGCGGCTTCACTGAGGCGGACTTCAAGGCCTTCCCCCTGTCCGTCGAGGCCAACCAGCAGCGCCTCATGACCAACGCCTACTACCCCTTCGACCTGGAGTCCGAAGAGGCCATCTACCGCAAGTGCTATTAAAATTTTTCCAGACAACGAAGGGAGAGACGGCGGCTGCCGTCTCTCCTTTTTTCCTTTCGCCACGCGGTTTCTTTCCTCTATACACCGCACCTTTCTTTGCATTTTTGTACAGTACACACAAAAATATAATGAAATCAAAAACATTTTATGGGCGTTCTTTTTGAGATTGAGGATTGACTTTCCGAAAGAGAGCCGCTACAATTGGAAACAACATCAACGGGTTGTCTGTTTTGAAAGGAGTGGAACACCATGGCATTTTACACGACGTCTTCCCAGTCCATGATGATGAATGGTGCGTCCGCTCGCCAGGCGGCGTCTGCTTCCTGCGCCTATTCCACGGAGATGTCCCGTGCTTCCATGATGAATATTGCTCTGATTCTGGACGCCATTCTGCTGGCGTCCATTATTATTTGCGCCCTGATTCCCCTTGCCATTCTGGTATCCGTACTGGCAGTGGCCCTGTTTGTTCTGGTACTGGTATTGTTGGCAGCAGAGTATCATCATACGCCGAGATCGCGACGAGGTGCATAACTGTTTGATACAGTAAAGCGGCTCCGCATCTGGCGGGGCCGCTTTTTTGTATAATCTGAACCAAGAAAAGGAGATTGCAAGATGAAAAAGAAGTTCTTTGCCCTCATGATGGCCATGGTTATGGTCCTCAGCCTGGCCGCCTGCGGCGGCTCGGATGAAGCCGACTCCAACTCCGGCGATTCTGCCGGCGGGGAGAGCTCCGGCAGCAGCGCCTTCAAAGTCGGCGTCATTGGCCCCCTGACCGGCGGCGCCGCCATCTACGGCACCTGCGTGGCCAATTCCGCCCAGATCGCGGTGGACGAAATCAATGCCCTGGGCGGCGACATCCAGTTTGAGCTGATGACTGAGGACGACGTCAACGACGCTGAGACCTCCGTCAACGCCTACAACGCCCTGATGGACGACGGCATGCAGATCCTGGTGGGCACCGTCACCACCCAGCCGGCCCTTTCCGTGGTCCCGCTGTCCTATGAGGACCGGGTGTTCACCCTGACCCCCTCCGCCTCCGGCGACGATGTCATTTCCATCAACGACAATGATAACGTGTTCCAGATCTGCTTCACCGACTCCAACCAGGGCTCCCGTTCCGCCCAGTACATCGATGAGAACTTCGACAGTCCGAAGATCGCCATCATCTACAAAAACGATGACCAATACTCCATCGGTATCCGGGACAACTTCAAGGCAGAGGCCGATTCCCGCGGTATGGACATCGTCTATGAGGGCACCTTCACCGAGGCCAGCCAGACCGACTTCAACGTCCAGCTGGCTGGTGCCCAGTCCGCCGGCGCCGATCTGCTGTTCCTGCCCATCTACTATACCCCCGCCTCTGTCATTCTGACCCAGGCCAACGCCATGGGCTACGCCCCCACCTTCTTCGGCGTGGACGGCATGGACGGCATCCTGACCGCCGAGAACTTCGATGCCTCTCTGGCTGAAGGCGTCTACCTGCTGACTCCCTTCTCCGCCGACTCTGAGGACGAGATGACCCAGAACTTCGTGGCGGAGTATCAGGACCGGTTCGGCGAGATCCCCAATCAGTTCGGTGCCGATGCGTATGACGCCATCTACACCCTGTATCAAGCCATCCAGGCCGCCGGCGCCACCGCCGACATGTCCAATGAGGAGATCTGCGATGCTCTGATCGAGGTCATGCCCACCCTGGCCGTCACCGGCCTGACCAGCGCCGGCTCCGAGATGACCTGGGACGAAAACGGTGCTGTGTCCAAGGACCCCACCGCAGTCATTATCGAAAACGGTACCTATGTCACTCCCTGACAGCGGAACACACACTCCACTGTAATAGAGGACAGGGATCGGCTGCCGGAACTCCGGCAGCCCTCCCTGGACTTCTATGGTGGAAACCGACGCGGGGAGCTGTCACCGCCCCGGTTTCTGCCATAGAAGGGGAAAGAGAGGAAAATACTTATGGAATTTCTATCCTACCTGATCACGGGCATCAGTCTGGGAAGCATCTACGCCATCATCGCCCTGGGCTACACCATGGTATACGGCATTGCCAAGATGCTGAATTTCGCCCACGGCGACGTTATCATGGTTGGCGCCTATGTGTCCTTTTACGTGACCATGTTTGCAGGCAGCAACCTGCTGGGAGAGGATCCCTCCGCACTGACCACCGGCGCTGTGGCTCTGGTGTCCGTGCTGCTGGCTATGGTGGTCTGCACGGTTCTGGGCGTGGTCATCGAGGGGCTGGCTTACCGCCCCCTGCGCCAGGCCGGCAGCCTGGCGGTGCTGATCACCGCCATCGGCGTCAGCTACTTCCTGCAGAACGCAGCGCAGCTGCTGTTCGGCGCGAATCCCAAGAACTTCACCCCCGTGGTCAGCGGCCAGCTGACGCTGTTTGACGGACAGCTTCGGATCTCCTATGTGGCGCTGCTGACCATCACGGCCTGCGTGGTCATCATGCTGGGGCTGACCGCCTTCACTGGAAAGAGCAAGATGGGCAAGGCCATGCGGGCCTGCTCGGAGGACCGGGGCGCAGCCCAGCTGATGGGCATCAACGTCAACGCCACCATCTCTATGACCTTTGCCATCGGTTCCGCCCTGGCGGCCATCGCCGGGGTATTGCTGTGCTCTTACTCTCCGGTGCTCCAGCCCACCACCGGCTCCATGCCCGGCATCAAAGCCTTCACCGCTGCGGTGTTCGGCGGTATCGGCTCCATCCCCGGCGCCTTCCTGGGCGGACTGCTGCTGGGCGTCATTGAGGCCATGGCGCAGGCCTATATCTCCACGCAGTTGTCCAACACGATCCTGTTCGCCGTGCTGATCGTGGTGCTGCTGGTCAAACCGTCCGGCCTGCTGGGCAAGTATGTGCCTGAGAAAGTGTGAGGTGGCGGTATGAAAGGCTATTTCAAAAACATGAAAACCATCACCAAGGTGGACTTCGCCACCTATCTGGGCGTGATCCTAGCCTTTATTGTGGTGTCGGTCTGCCAGGCCCAGGGACTGGTGAACCGTTCTCTGGGCGGTATGCTGGTTCCCATCTGCTGCTACGTGTGCATGTCCATCTCCCTGAACCTGACCGTCGGCATTCTGGGAGAGCTGTCTCTGGGCCATGCCGGCTTCATGAGCGTGGGCGCCTTCTCCGGCATCATTGCCGCCATGAGCCTGCAATCTGCTGTCCCAAATGATCTGGTGCGGATGATCGTCGCCCTGGTGGTGGGCGCCTTCTTTGCCGCCATCGTGGGCTTCATCGTCGGGATTCCGGTGCTGCGGCTCCGGGGGGACTACCTGGCCATTGTCACCCTGGCCTTCGGCGAGATCATCAAGGATCTGATCAACTGCCTTCTGGTGGGCTGGGATGAGAACGGCCTGCACATCGCCCTGAACGTGGACGGCACCAAGAGCATGTCCTCTCTCGGCCTCAGCGAAAACGGCATCGAAATCATCAAGGGCGCCCAGGGCGCCACGGGCAACGCCCGCATCGCCACCTTTGCTATGGGCTTTGCACTGGTGATGATTACCCTGGTGGTGGTGCTGAATCTGGTCCGCAGCCGGACCGGCCGGGCTATCATGGCCATCCGGGACAACCGGATCGCCGCCGAGAGCGTAGGCATCAACGTCACCAAGTACAAGCTGATTGCCTTCGTCACCTCTGCCTCCCTGGCAGGTGCCGCCGGTGCCCTGTTCGGCCTGAACTACTCCAATGTCACTGCCGTACAGTTCGACTTCAACACCTCCATTCTGGTGCTGGTGTATGTGGTGCTGGGCGGTCTGGGCAACATCTGGGGCTCCATCGTGGCAACAGTTGTCCTGTATGTGCTGCCGGAGGCCCTGCGGCAGTTCTCTGACTATCGGATGCTGGTGTACGCCATTGTGCTGATTCTGGTGATGCTGGCCACCAACAACCCGCAGGTGCGGACGCTGATTAGCCGGATCATTCCCAGAAGAAAGGGGGCAGCCCTCGATGAGTAAGAAATTTGAAAAGGGCAAGATGGTCCCTGTTCCCAGCCATGCCATCATTCCGGAGCGGGACATCGACAAATCCCCCATTCTGGAGTGCAGCCACCTGGGCATCGACTTCGGCGGCCTGCGGGCGGTGAATGACTTCAACCTCACCATCGGCCGGACGGAGATCGCCGGCCTCATCGGCCCCAACGGCGCCGGCAAAACCACCATCTTCAACCTGCTGACCAAGGTCTATCAGCCCACCCGGGGCACCATCCTGCTGGATGGACTGGATACCTCCGGCAAGACCACAGCTCAGATCAACCGCATGGGCATTGCCCGGACCTTCCAGAACATCCGCCTGTTCAACAACCTCTCCGTGGAGGACAATGTGAAGATCGGTCTCCACAATCAGGAGCGCTACTCCGCCATCACCGGCGTTCTGCGCCTGCCCTGGTACTGGAGCCGGGAAAAGGCCGCTCATGAGCGGGCACTGGAACTGCTGTCCCTCTTCGGGATGGCGGACTTGGCGGACCATCAGGCCGGTTCCCTTCCCTACGGCGCCCAGCGCCGGCTGGAGATTGTCCGGGCCCTGGCCACCAATCCCTCTCTTCTATTGCTGGATGAGCCCGCCGCGGGCATGAATCCCTCTGAGACGGCGGAGCTGATGGAGAATATCGTCAAGATCCGGGACACGTTCCAGATCGCCGTCATGCTGATCGAGCACGACATGAAGTTGGTCATGAGCATCTGCGAGGGCATCTGCGTCCTGAACTTCGGGCAGGTCATCGCCAAGGGCACCGCCGAAGAGATTCAATCCAACCCCGCCGTCATTGAGGCATATCTCGGTAAACAGAAGGAGGCGTGACCATGGAACCGATTCTGAAAGTCAGCGACATCAACGTCTACTACGGCGCCATACACGCCATCAAGGGCGTCTCTTTCGAGGTAAATCCCGGAGAGGTCGTCACCCTGATCGGCGCCAACGGCGCCGGCAAATCCACCACGCTGCAGACTGTCTCCGGCCTGCTCCACTCCCGCACCGGCTCCATCGAATTTCTGGGGGAGAACCTGATGGGCGTCCCAGCCCACAAGGTCGTGGCCAAGGGACTCGCCCAGGTGCCGGAGGGGCGGCGGGTCTTCCTGCAGATGACCGTAGAGGAGAATCTGGAAATGGGCGCCTATACCCGGTCCGGCGGCGACATCGACGCGGATCTGGAAAAGGTCTACGCCTATTTCCCCCGGCTGATGGAGCGGCGGCGGCAGATCGCTGGCACCCTCTCCGGCGGCGAACAGCAGATGCTGGCCATGGGCCGGGCGCTGATGAGCCGTCCCAAGCTGCTGATGCTGGATGAGCCCTCCATGGGCCTGGCACCCATTCTGGTTGAGCAGATCTTCAAGATCATCCAAACCCTCCATGAGGCGGGCACCACCATTCTGCTGGTGGAGCAGAATGCCCAGGCAGCCCTGAGTATCGCCGACCGTGGCTATGTGCTGGAGACCGGAAAAATCGTCACCTCCGGCACCGGAACGGAGCTGTTGGCCTCCCCGGAAATCAAAAAAGCCTATCTGGGCGGCTGAAGTCTCAGAAAAAGGAGAGCGTGTGCTCTCCTTTTTTCTTTGCAATCTGCCGGGCATGTGGTATACTGCTGTCATGACGGAAAGGAGGGATCCCATGCGCGCGGAAGAACGGCGGCAGGCCATTCGGGAGCTTCTGCAGCGGGCAAAGCAGCCTGTCAGCGCAACGGCCCTGGCGGCTCAATTCTCCGTCAGCCGACAGATCATCGTGGGGGATATTGCCCTGCTGCGGGCGGCTGGAGCAGACATCTCCGCTACGCCCCGGGGCTACGTGATCCTGCGAGAGACGGGAGGTCTGGTGCGGCAGGTGGCCGTCCAGCACGATGCCGCTGGTATGGGAGAGGAGCTAAACGCTATGGTGGACCAGGGCTGCACGGTACTGGATGTCATTGTGGACCACCCCATTTACGGGCAGCTGACCGGCCCTCTGCAGCTCTCCAACCGCTATGATGTGGGGCAGTTCCTCTCCCGCTGTGCGCAGTCCGACGCCCGCCCGCTGTCGGAACTGACGGAGGGGATCCATCTCCACACTCTCTCCTGTCCGGATGAGGCGGCATTCGGCCGGGTGTGCCGGGAGCTGCGGCGGCTGGGCGTCTTGCTGGAAGGTTGAACATGTAAAAAAGCAGTTGACAGGAACCGGGATTTTGTGTATGATACGGTTTGCAGGTGTCAAGACACCTGTAAACCGTATTTTTTGATTCTACATAAAGCAGGTGTCTCCCATGGAACAGGTCAAAGGCTTTCTGAAGCGCAAAAACATTGTGATCTCCGCCAAGCGGTACGGCATTGACGCCCTGGGCGCCATGGCTCAGGGACTCTTCTGTTCCCTGCTGATCGGCACGATCCTCAACACCATCGGCACCCAGTTCCACATTGGCTTTCTCACCGCCCAGGTCATCACCATCAATGGCGTGGGGTATACCATCGGTGGACTGGCGTCGTTCATGAGCGGGTCCGCTATGGCGGTGGCCATCGGCTACGCTCTCCAGGCGCCGCCTATGGTGCTGTTCTCCCTGGTGACGGTGGGCTATGCCTGCAACGCCCTGGGCGGGGCGGGCGGACCGCTGGCCGTGCTGTTCGTGGCTATCATCGCCGCTGAGGTGGGCAAGGCCATCAGCAAGGAGACGAAGGTGGACATCCTGGTGACGCCCATCGTCACCATCCTTGTGGGCGTGGGAGCGGCCTGGATCATTGCGCCCCCCATCGGCGGAGCAGCCAGCGCCTTTGGCCAGCTGATTATGCGGACCACGGAGCTGCAGCCCTTCTTCATGGGCGTTCTGGTGTCCGTGCTGGTGGGCATCGCCCTGACGCTGCCCATCTCCTCCGCCGCCATCTGCTCCGTGCTGGGACTGACCGGACTGGCAGGCGGCGCCGCCGTAGCGGGCTGCTGCGCCAACATGGTGGGGTTCGCCGTCCTCTCCTTCCGGGAAAACCGCTGGGGCGGACTGGTGAGCCAGGGCATCGGCACCTCCATGCTGCAGATGCCCAACATCGTGAAGAACCCCCGCATCTGGCTCCCTGCCATCCTCACCTCCGCTGTCACCGGACCCCTGGCCACCTGCTTTTTCAAGCTGGAGATGAACGGAGACCCCATCAACTCCGGCATGGGCACCTGCGGCCTGTGCGGCCAGCTGGGGGTCTGGACCGGCTGGGTCAATCCCAGTGACGCGGCTCTGGCCAATGGGGCCGCCGCCATGGCCCCCACCGCCTTTGACTGGGTGGGACTGATCCTGATCTCCTTCGTCCTCCCCGCTGTCCTCACCTGGGCCTTCGGGCTGTTCTTCCGGAAGATCGGCTGGATCAAGCCGGGGGATCTGACCCTGCCGCAGTAGGTAAAATGCCCGGACCGCGATGCGGTCCGGGTAATTTTATTTGTTCAGGCCAAGGAACACGAGACAGCCAGTCAAGAACCACGGGCTGTATCGCATAAGTGTATAGTAGTTCATATTTTTGATCCAATCAACAAACCCAGGAATATTTGCTAAAAAATGAATCTATGCCCAAAACAATAAATCACAAATATTAGATAATACCCAATGGCAACAGCGCCAAATATCAAAGCCATCATCCGAAGCCGCTTGGATGGCAGGCGGAGGTCGACAACCAATGCCGTACCGGACATCAAAAGGCCTCCAGCCGCCAGAGCAGCAGCTGACGGCACAGTCAAAGCGTACCATACCCACGGCATAAGGTCATATGTTTCCCAGCAAATCTGCTGCACAAAGGGCCTTAATACTGTTTCCAGCACGCAGAATATGAATAACACCGCTACACAGATGGCTGCCAAAGCTGCATACTTCCGTTGACCGCGTCGATAACTTTCCTCTCGCCCCGGGCCGTAGATCAGCTCCCGGACGTCGGCGTTCAGCGCCTCCGCCAAGGTGGTCAGGGTCTCGATATCCGGCTGGGTCTTTCCGGTCTCCCAGGAGGACACCGCCTGCCGGGTCACATGGAGCCGCTCCGCCAGGGCGTCCTGGGTCAGCTTCTCCCGCTGGCGCAGCTGCTTCAGATTTTTTCCCACCGCGTTCACAACCTCGCCTCCTGCTGCCAGCGTACCACAGTCCCGGCGCTTTGTCACGCAACAAAGTGTTGCGCGCCCTGCAAGGGCTTGCGGCGGACCGCGGGATATGGTATCGTTAGGATATCCGAGATCAAAAACAGGAGGAACTGTCATGGAATACCGGAAATTTGGGGACGCCTACATCGTCCGCCTGGACCGGGACGAGGAGATCCTGGCCCAGCTGAAGATCTTCGCAGAAAAGGAACAGGTCAAACTGGCCTCTGTCACCGGCCTGGGGCTGTGAAGGACTTCACCGTAGGAGTGTTCGACTCCAGCGCCAAGGCTTACAAGTCCAACCGCTTCCAGGGGGTCTATGAGATCGTCTCTCTGGTGGGGACCATCAACACGATGAACGACGCGTTTTACTGCCATCTCCACATGTGCGCCGCCGACCAGGAGGGCCACGCTTTCGGCGGGCATCTGAACGAGGCCGTCATCAGCGCCACCTGCGAGCTAGTGGTCACCTGCCTGCCCGGAGAGACGAACCGGGTATTCAGCGACGAGGTGGGACTGAATCTGATCTCCTTCTGAAATCCGCGGAAAAGAGGCTGAGGAGTATTCCTCAGCCTCTTTTCCGCTTTTGGGGGACGCTGTCCTCACCCGAAGGCCCCTGCCGCGTGGTCCCGCAGAGGCAGCTCCTGGAAAATGGATGCCTCCACCGCCTCGTACTCCCCCGGCGTCCGAAGGCGGCGCATTTTCTTGTCATGGCGTTCGCCGCCCTCGAACAGGTGGATCAGGAAGAACCAGACCTCCTTCATCCGCTGGGCCGCCGGGCCCACCTGGCCATAGAAGTCCTGGTAGGACTGATACAGCGTCCGGGTGAAGGTCTGGAGCTCCTGCCGGGTGGTGGGGACGCCGCCCCGGAGCTTCCGCAGCAGGGCCGGGTCCGCGATGGCCCCTCGGCCGATCATCACCGCGTCGATGGCAGGAAAGTCCACCGCAAAGACTGTGCAGTCCTCCACGGTCACCAGATCCCCGTTGTAGCACAGGGGATTCCGGCTGCGCTCCGCCGCCCAGGCGAACCAGTCCCGGTGCACGGTCCCCTTGTAGAACTGCTTCTGCACCCGGGGGTGGATGGTGAGGCAGGCGATGGGATAACGGTTGTAAATGTCCAGCAGCCGCTCGAACTCCTCCGGCTCCTTCACCCCCAGCCGGGTCTTGATGGACACCGGCAGCTTCACGGCGGCGAATACCTCGTCAAAGAACCGCTCCAGCTCCTCCGGCTTTGCCAGAAAGCCCGCACCCTTGCCCTTGGCGGTGACGGTGCCAGAGGGACAGCCCAGGTTCAGATTCACCTCCGTATAGCCCATGTCTGCCACGATCTCCGCCGCCCACAGAAAGTCCGGTGCCCGGCAGGTCATCACCTGGGGCACCACAGGAAGCCCTGCGTTGGCCGCCGGGTCCAGCTCCCGTTGATCCCGCTTGGTCAGGATATGCTGATCCGTAGGGGAGAAAAACGGGATGAAATACCGGTCCGCCCCGCCGAACATCCGGTGGTACACCTGCCGGAACACCACCTTGGTGATACCATCCAGCGGGGCGAAGTCGTACCGCTGGATCATCCCAGTGCCGTCTCCCACTCCGCCTGGCGGAAGCCGGTGCGGACGAAGTCCTCCCCCACCAGAATGGGCCGCTTTACCAGCATCCCGTCGGTGGCCAGCAGGGCCAGCTGCTCCTCCTCGCTCATCTCCGGCAGCTTGTCCTTCAGGCCCAGAGCCTTGTACTGGAGGCCGCTGGTGTTGAAGAACTTCTTCAGGGGCATTCCGCTCTTCTCCCACCAGCCCCGCAGCTCCTCCGCCGTAGGATTTTCCAGCTTAATATCCCGGGCCTCGTAAGAGACGCCCCGCTCGTCCAGAAAGGCTTTCGCCTTCTGGCAGGTGGTGCACTTGGGGTACCACAAAAACAACATGATGCTCTCTCCTTCTTTTGATCTGTCTGCTCAGTAGCTGCTGATCTCCAGGCTCTCGTCGTCCCGGCCCTTCTCGATGGCCCGGATCTCCACCCAGTATTTCACCTCCGGACTCACCTCCACCTGGATCCGGTCTCCCACCTGACGGCCCAGCAGAGCCTTTCCCACAGGGGACTCCTTGCTGATGAGGCCCTTTAAGGCATCCTGCCGCAAGGTGGTGACGATCTGCAGCGTCATCTCCTGCTTCGCCAGCTCGTTGTAGATCGTGACCTTGTCGAACAATCCCGCTCGGTCACCCTGGTCCTTCACCTCGATGACCTTGGCAGTGCGGATCATCCGCTCCAGGTAGCGGATGCGGCTGTCGTTGCGGTTCTTGGCCTGCTTGGCGCACTTGTACTCGTAGTTCTCGCTGAGGTCGCCGAAGGCCCGGGCCGTCTGCACCTCCTCGATCAGCTGAGGACGCAGGACCCGGGTCCGGTAGTTGATCTCCTCCTGCATCTTTTTGATGTCCACTTCCGTCAGTTCGTCGTACATGACACAGCTCCTTTTCAGGCTGGGGTCGCGGTCCGGGTCCGTTTGCTTTGCAGGTCTCTCACAGGTGTGGGGAACCCGGCGCAGGTGAAATGCGAAATCGCCGCTCTGCGGCTATTCTACCACGTCCGGCAGGAAAGCACAACCCCGGCGGCTCCCTGCCCCGGCACCCTTTCCTCCGCCGGGAATAGAATGAAGTGTATCACGAGTCGAGGAGGCAATTGAAATGGAAAGCACTTCCAGCGCAGTCACCATGTGCGCCACCGTCCTGCGGGTCTGCCCCTGCGAACTGTGCGTCTGCGACCACGAGAACTGCCAGCAGGTCCTGGTCCATACAGACAACGCCTGCTGCTTCCGGGTGGGCCAGCAGGTCTGCATCGAGTTCAGCGGCGCCATGACCCGGAGCTGTCCGCCCCAGATCACCGCCGACTGTGTCCGGCCGGTGAACTGCTGCTGTTGAACATTTGAAAAAGCCGCCCGGGGGCGAATCCCCGGGCGGCTTCGGCTTATGGGTTGCATTGGCCGCAGGGCGTATAGCCCTGGGCGATCAGATCCTCCCGGCTGCCGGTATACTCCTGCCGGTTGGCGGTGCTCATGCCGGACACGCTGGAACAGTCCGGGTCGTGAAATTTGTGGCTGTTGGTATTGAGGATGTACGTGGTCTCGCCGCTTTGCGGCTCCGCTCCCTCCTGCCAGCTCTCGCCGGTGGCGTAGTCGATGGTGATGCCGGGCTGGACGTTGTACACATAGACATTGAAGCAGACGCCTTCCCCCTCGTCCTCCACAGACCAAGCCTCCATCTGGACACCGCTGGCTACCAGGTTCTGACCCTCGAACACCGGGGTCACCCGGTAGAGGACGTGGTTGTCCGTCTCCTTTACATAGTCCGCCACCAGATTTTCAAAGGGCAGCATCCCGTCCACATTCATATAGCGGGTGCCGGTGATGAGATTTTCCTCGTTGGCGTTCTCTCCGGTGAGCTGAAAGCCGATCAGGTGACAGCGGTTGTACAGGTACTCCCCGTCGTACTCCCGGTTGATCCAGCCGGAGGGTGTGACGGAACTGATGCTCTCCCGGTCCTCTGTGGGCATCAGATCCTGTCCCACGTTGGCATAGGCTACGCCGCAACGGCCCAGAGTGTCCAACTCACTGTACGTCTCAAAGGACACAGAGGTCATGTCCTCCTCCGGAAAATCCGGCTGGTTGCCATCGACGGCCACGTAGGGCTCCCCGGACCAGGCGGGAATATCCTCCAGAGAAAAGGAGGTGACGGTGCCCTCCGCCGGGGGCATCATGCAGCCGGAGAGGAGCAGGCACAAGGACAGCAGCGCCGCCGTCAGGGAAATGCGGGTTCGATTCATGGGATATAGACTTCCTTTGTAATGATCTCGTGGGAGAAGCCGGGGAACTCCTCCCGCCGGGCCAGAGTCCAGCCCTCCAGGGACAGGTCCCAGTAAAGGTCCGCCGGATAGGCCCGGTCCCAGCGGTACAGCACCACCCGCTCCACACGCCCGGCAAAGGGCGCCACAGAGCGGTCCTCCACAAAGCAGGGCTCCCCTGGCCCCGCCTTTTCCAAAAACGACTCGTCCACACAAAGGCGGCTCTGCTCCTCCGCCGGGAACTGGCGAGCCGTGGCCCCACTCACCCAGAGGCAGGCCTCCCCGACCTCTGCCAGCAGGTCCGCCCGCACCGCCCGGTCCCGGCTCTGCCGGCGGCAGTTGAAGGCCATGCCGTTCCGGCCGTCCACACAGGCCATCAGGATCATGCTGCATCCTCCCTTCGCGCTCTTTCTCTACGATACCCAAATTCCGCTCGAAACGCAAGGAAAATTTTTCGGCTTCCGCCGGGGGAAGCCGCCGTACCGGGCGGAAGCCCCTCCCGCCTGGGAGGGGCTTCCCTTTGGAAGATATCCTTACGCCTTGTCCGGACGCTTGTACTCCACATGGAGCAGCTGATGGGTGCGGCCCTTCATCGCTCCCTCCAGGAGCTTTGTAACGATGGGGTTCCGCTCAGACCGCTTGATGAGGGCGGTGCGGTCCGCCTCATAGAGGCCCTCTGCCCGCTGCTGCTTCACCGGGATCAGCCCGTAGGGCTGGCCAGCGCCGCCTACGCAGCCGGTCTTGCAGGTCATGACTTCCACCAGGTCGAAGTACTCCTGACCGCTCTCGATATCGTCCAGCAGCTTCTGTGCGTTCACCAGGCCGTGGACCACCGCGATCCGCAGCGCCCGGTCCCCCACCGGCAGCGTCACCGCCCGGATGGTCTCGCTGCCCCGGATGCCGGAGAACTGGATGGCCTGCAGGGTGTTCTTGGACTTGTCCTCCACTACCCGCCGGGCCACGGCCTCCGCCACGCCGCCGGTGGTGCCGAAGATGGTAGCCGCCCCGGTGCCCATGCCGAAGGGCAGGTCCGGGGACTCCCCCTCCAGCTCTGCGAAACGGATGCCGGACTCCTTGATCATCATGATGATCTCCTGCGTAGTCAGCACCAGATCCACATCCGGTTTTCCGTCATGCTGGAACTCCGGCCGCTTGGCCTCCATTTTCTTGGCGGTACAGGGCATGATGGCGATGTGGTAGGTGGTGCGGCCGTCCTCTTCGTCCTTCCTGGCGTACTGATCCTTCAGCACCGCCGCGAACATCTCCATGGGAGACTTGCAGGTGGAGATGTTCTTCAGGAAGTGGGGCCGCTCCTCCTCCACATACTTCACCCATGCCGGGCAGCAGCTGGTGAACATGGGGAAGGGGCCGCCTTTTTTCAGCCGCTCCAGGAACTCGTCCGCCTCCTCCATGACGGTCAGGTCTGCGCCAAAGGTGGTGTCGTACACCTCGTCGGCGCCCATCATCTTCAGGGCGGACACCAGCTTGTTGATGGCATTGACGCCGGGCTCCAGGCCGAAGGCCTCGCCCACCGCCACCCGGACCGCCGGGGCGATCTGGAACACCACCCGCTTCTTCGGGTCGTGGAGGGCCCGCCACCCCCGGCCGATCTCGTTAAAGATGGTGATGGCGCCGGTGGGGCAGGCGGCTGCGCACTGGCCGCAGCTGATGCAGTTGGTCTCTCCGAGCTTGCGGTCAAAGGCCGGGCACACCACCAGGTCGCTGCCCCGGTGGGCGAAGTTCAGGATACCCATGCCCTGCATCTCCTCGCACACCCGGATGCAGTCGCCGCAGAGGATGCACTTGTTGGGATCCCGGACGATGGCCGGAGAGGAGGTGTCGATCTCATAGTGGGGCCGGGTGTCCTTGAAGCGGACGTGCCGCACGCCGAAGCGCAGGGCCAGCTCCTGCAGGCGGCAGCTGCCATTCTTTTCGCAGGTGGTGCAGTCCCGGCAGTGAGAGGACAGCATCAGCTCCAGGATCATCCGCCGGTGCTTTAAGAGCCGGGCGGTATTGGTGCGGATCACCATGCCATCCCGGGGCTCCATGGAGCAGGAGGCGTCGATCTTGCCCCGCTCGTCCTCCACCACGCACATCCGGCAGGCGCCGTAAACAGACAGTTCCGAATAATAGCAGAAGGTGGGCATATCGATGCCGGCCTTCCGGATCACAGCCAGGACGTTTTTCTCCCCGTCGAAGGGCACCCGCTGGCCGTCAATGTACATAATTCCCTTTGCCATGGTACTCCCCTCCTCACTTACTGGCCGCGATGGCGCCGAAGGGACAATTGGTCACACAGGCGCCGCAGTTGATGCACTTCTCCGGATCGATGACGTGGACCTGCTTGGCCGCGCCGGTGATGGCCTCCATGGGGCAGTTCTTCCGGCACTTGCCGCAGCCCTTGCATTTCTCCGGGTCGATGGTGGGGTGGGGTTTTTCCTTGTTGCAGATGGGACAGTGGTGGTCCACTACATGGGCCAGATATTCATCCCGGAAATACTTCAGCGTGCTCTGGACGGGCTTGCAGGCGCTCTGCCCCAGGCCGCACAGGGCTGTCTTACTGATGGTGTCCGCCAGCTCCTCCAGCAGGTCCAGATCCTCCAGTGTGCCCTTGTTGTCGATGATCCGGTCCAGGATCTCCAGCATCCGCTTGGTGCCCTCCCGGCAGGGGACGCACTTGCCGCAGGACTCCTTCTGTGTAAACTCCATGAAGAACCGGGCCGTCTCCACCATGCAGGTGTCCTCGTCCATGACCACCAAGCCGCCGGAGCCGATCATGGCGCCGATGCTCTTCAGACTGTCGAAGTCCAGGGGCAGGTCCAGGTGCTCGCGGCTGGCGGTGGTGGCGCCGCCGGAGGGGCCGCCGATCTGAACGGCCTTGAACTTCTTGCCGCCCCGGATGCCGCCGCCGATGTCAAACACCACCTCCCGGATAGTGGTTCCCATGGGTACCTCAATGAGGCCGGTATTCACCACGTTGCCTGTCAGCGCGAAGGCCTTGGTGCCGGGGCTGGTCTTGGTGCCGATGGAGCGGTACCAGTCCACGCCCTTGCGGATGATGAGGGGCACGTTGGCAAAAGTCTCCACATTGTTCAGCACCGTGGGCTCGGCCCAGAGACCGTGCTCGATGGTCCGGGGCGGCTTGACCCGAGGCATGCCCCGGTTGCCCTCGATGGAAGCTGTCAGGGCACTGCCCTCGCCGCAGACGAAGGCGCCGGCGCCCATGTTTACATGGATCCGGAAGGAGAAGTCTGTGCCCATGACGTGATCGCCCAGAAGACCGTACTCCTCCGCCTTGGCGATGGCCGCTTTCAGCCGGCTCACGGCCAGCGGATACTCCGCCCGGACATAAATATACCCCTCGTCGCTGCCCACGGCGCGGCCGGCGATCATCATGCCCTCCAGCACGCTGTGGGGGTTACCCTCCATAATGGAGCGGTCCATGAACGCACCGGGATCGCCCTCGTCGCCGTTGCAGACGATGTATTTTTTCTCTGACTTCTGTTTCCGGGCACCGTCCCACTTCTGGCCCGCGGGGAAGCCTCCACCTCCGCGGCCCCGGAGGCCGGAGTCGATGATGGACCGGCAGATCTCCTCATCCGTCATCTCAAAGAGGGCCTTTTCAAAACCGGCGTAACCGCCCTTGGCGATGTACTCCTCAATGTCCTCGGCATCGCTGCTGCCGCAGTTCTCCAGCACCACCCGATGCTGCTTCTTGTAGAAGGGGATGTCCTCCTGCCGGGGGTAGGCTACGCCGTCCAGGTGATACACCAGCCGGTCGATGATCTCGCCGCCCAGCACGGTCTTCTCCAGAATCTCATGGCAGTCCTCCGGCTTCACATGGATGTACATGACGCCCATAGGCTCGATGTGGACCAGAGGCCCCATCTCGCAGAAGCCGTGGCAGCCGCTCATCTTTACATGGAGGCTCTTCTCCGCGTCCGTGTCGTGTTTGAGGCCCACGTAGACCGGCAGACCCCGTTTTTCACACTCCGTCTTCAAATTGTCATAGATCTTCATGGCGCCGCCGGCGATGCAGCCGGTGCCGGCGCAGATCAGGATAGAGGGCACCTGCTCGCTCTGCTTCAGGGCGTTGCGGGCGTTAGCCTGGAACACGTGGAAGCTGTCCCGCGTCATCTTTACCTGTCTCATGCGGTGGCCGCCTCCTTTCTGCGGATATCCTCCACCAGCGCCAGCGCATCTTCCGGCGTCATCTTGGCGTGGACCTCTCCGTCAATGGTCATGACCGGTGCCAGTCCGCAAGCGCCCAAGCAGGCCACGGTCTCCAGGGTAAACAGGCCGTCCGCGGAGGTCTTCCGCTTTCCGGTCAGACCCAAAGCGTCCCGCAGGCTGTCATAAATGGGTCCGGATTTGCGCACGTGGCAGGCCGTGCCGGTGCATACCTTGATGATGTGCCGGCCCTTGGCCTCCAACGAGAAATTCTCATAGAAAGTGGCCACGCTGTACACCTTTGCCGTGCTGATGCCCAGCTTTTCCGCGATCAGGGTCAGCGCTCCCTCGCTCAGGTACTTATACTCCCCTTGGATCTCCTGCATGATCGCGATCAGGTTCGACTGATCGCAGCCGTAGGCGTCGATGATCGCCTCCGCCCGGTCCAGATTCTGCTCCATAAATTCTCCCCTCATTGATTCGGATGATAAAAAACACGCGGGATCCGCACTTGCCGGCGGATCCCGCGCTTGTGTGCTCTGTTTCCGATATGTGCTTATGCGTCTGTATCAGAATACGCCCTGCTCCATCATGGCCTCAGCCACCCGCTTGAAGCCGGCGATGTTGGCGCCTGCCACCAGGTTGTAGCCCAAGCCGTACTCCGCGGCCGCGTCCACGCTCATCTGGTAGATGGTGTTCATGATCCGGTGCAGCTGCGCGTCCACCTCTTCCGCCGTCCACACCAGCCGCTCACTGTTCTGCGCCATCTCCAGTGCGCTGGTGGCCACGCCGCCTGCGTTCACCGCCTTGCTGGGCGCCACGATCATCCCGGGCTGCTCCATCAAGAACCGCAGCGCGTCGTTGGTGGTGGGCATGTTCGCCACCTCAATGTAGTACTTCACGCCGTTGGCCGCGATCTGCTTCGCCTGCTCCATGTGCACGTCGTTCTGCATGGCCGAGGGCATCACCACATCCGCCTTCACGCCCCAGGGCTTCTCACCGGGGAAGAATTCCACGCCGAACTTCTCCGCATAGTCCTGTACCCGGTTGCGGCCGCTGGAGCGCATCTCCACCAGATACGCGATCTTCTCCTCCGTGGCTACGCCGTCCGGATCATAGATATATCCGTCCGGGCCGGACAATGTCACCACCTTGGCCCCCAGCTGCGTGGCCTTCTTACAGATGCCCCAGGTCACGTTGCCGAAGCCCGCGCAGGCGATGGTCTTGCCCGCGATCCGCTCTCCCTCGTGCTCCAGCACGTTCTGGAGATAGTATACCGCGCCGTAGCCCGTGGCCTCCGGCCGGATCAGGCTGCCGCCGTAAGAGAACCCCTTGCCCGTCAGCACACCGTTCTCCCAGGCCCCCTTCAGCCGCCGGTACTCGCCGAAGAGATACCCGATCTCCCGGCCGCCCACGCCCATGTCCCCGGCGGGCACGTCCACATCCGGCCCGATGTACCGGTACAGCGCCTGCATGTACGCCTGGCAGAACCGCATGATCTCCGCGTCCGACTTCCCCGCCGGGTCGAAGTCCGCGCCGCCCTTGCCGCCGCCGATGGGCAGGCCCGTCAGGGAGTTCTTGAAGATCTGCTCAAAGCCCAGGAATTTGATGATGCCGGGATACACGTTGGCCTGGAACCGCAGGCCGCCCTTGTAGGGCCCCAGCGCGCCGTTGAACTGGCACCGGTAGCCGATGTTCGTGTGCCACTGGCCCCGGTCATCCTCCCAGGACACCCGGAAGGTGAACATCCGCTCCGGCTCCACCATCCGGTTCAGCAGGTCCACCTTCTCATACTCCGGGTGCTTCTCAATCACCGGCTCCAGAGAGGAGAACACCTCCTCCACCGTCTGCACGAATTCCGGCTCGTTGCTGTGCTTCTTCTTCACGTTCTCGATCACGCTGGTGAGATATGCGTTCATGGCTTTTTCCTCCAATCAAAATTTTGAAAGCCGTGGGCACACAGGCCCGTTCATATCACCAGACAGGAACGGAAATACCTCTCCGCTCCCGCGTCTGTCCTCATACCACCTCTAACAGCCGTTCACGTTCCGCTGCGTTTTTTTCTCCCCCTCTCCGCCGGCCCTCTGCCGGCCTCCGCAGCAATCTCGCTTTCGCTGTATCCGGCGGACGGCATCTTTCGATGGCCGTTCCGCCCCATGCGATCTTTCCAGTTTGATTGTAGCAAAAAAACATATTCTTGGGAAGCCCTATTGTGTAAAAAGTACATTTTTCTTTATTCACTCATTAGTATTTTACAATATTTTCCATAAACGTTTCCTGTATAAACCAGAACTATCTGTAGCCAGCCGTGGCGGAAAATACCACATCTCTCTTCCCGGGTGCCCGAGGCAGCGGCAACGAAGCGGAAAACCAAAAAGCCTGTGGTACAATAACTTCCAGATCTTTACCTGTAAAAGGGCTGTAATTCAGTCCTCCGCGGTTGAAAGCCTTGTGCCGTCATATTCATCGCAGTATCAGCCGCCTGGGGCGATCCGCTTCAGGTTGCGGCTATGCACTGCCGCCCAGGTGAGCGGCGGTCAGAGAGCTCAGGGCGTCACAGCGAACTCACAGCATCGCTAATCAGTGTCAATATTGTGGGTAATAAAGCGGGCCCTGAAATTGCGCTGGTTGCACATCGCCCCCACCATGCTGCCGAGCGGCTGTCAGGGCCAGCGTAATCTTCAGGGAACCGCCGCAGCCGATGTGATCCATATTGGCCACCTTTGTAGGACGATCTTCTTCTGGAGGAACGTCCCCTCGGCATTCTATATGTCGGGAGCCCGTTCCATGACATTCCTTCCGGGAGCGTAGGCTAATCGACCTGATAAAAGGAAATGCCGCATACCAGCCTCAACAGGCCGATATGCAGCATAAAATCGGACGAAACACCTGGTTCGGTATCTCCGGATGCTGAAAACACAGCGGAGTAAGGCTGACCTTCCGCAGGAGCGGCTTTATGTGCGGCAGCGTGGGTACAGTTTCCTTGTTCTTTCATTGCGCACAGCGCGAAAAGCATTCATAGGCGCCCAAAACAGATGTCTTAAAATTCAGCAAACACGCTGAGAGAGCAAAGAAAACCTCGGAACCATTGCAGTTCCGAGGTTTTCTCATCTGGCAGCGGGTGAAGGATTCGAACCCTCACATACAGAGTCAGAGTCTGCTGTGCTACCCTTACACAAACCCGCTATGAAGTTGTGTTCACTCCGCAGCGAACAGATATTATTATACAGAAAAGCGTGATTTTGTCAACCCCCTTTTTTATTTTTTTCCACATGTTTTTTCAAGCGGGCGCGGAATCCCGATCCCGCGCCCGCCACTATGTAAGACCGTTCACTGGCCCCGCAGGCCGTCCAGAAAGCCCCGGAGGAATCCGCCGCCCCGTCGCCTGCTCCCATCTTTCTCCATACGGTCCGCTGCCTCCTGGGCGCCCGCATACCCTTGCTTCGCTGCGGCCTGATAGAGTTCTCTCGCCTGCCTCAGATCCCGGGGCACGCCTTTGCCGTGCTCATAGCACCAGGCCAGATTATACTGGGCACGGGGCTCGGACTCCTCCACTGCCTGGCGGTACCACTTCACCGCATCTGCCCAGCTCTGGGCCACGCCGACACCGGTCTCGTACAGATATCCCAGGTTGCAGGCGGCCACCCGGTCGCCGCCCTCTGCAGCCTGCCGGTACAAATCGGCTGCCTTGGCCGGGTCCTTCGCCACGCCGTGGCCGAACTCCCAGCAGACGCCCAGGTTGCACTGGGCACGGGGGTAGCCCTGCTCCGCCGCCGCCTGATACCAGCGGACAGCCTCTTGCCAGTTCTGTTCTACACCCTCTCCGGTCTCATACAGATATCCCAGGTTGCACTGGGCGGCCGCGTCCTCCCGCTCCGCCGCCTGTCGGTACAGCCGGGCTGCCTCCGCGGCATCCCGCTCCACGCCTTCGCCCCGCTCGTAGCACACGCCCAGGTTGCACATGGCCGCCGCGGAACCGGCATCCACCGCCCTGCGATACCAGTGGACCGCCTCTTCCCAGTTCTGTTCCACGCCGCGGCCGTATTTGCAGCAGATGCCCATGCAGAACATCCCCCGGGGGTCCTCCTGGTCCGCCGCCTGTCGGTACCAGTGGACAGCCCGCTTCCAGTTCTGCTCCACGCCCTTGCCGTACTCATAGCACCAGGCCAGGTTGCACTGGGCACGGGGCATCCCCTGCTCCGCAGCAGCGCGGTACCACCGCACCGCCTCCTCCCAGCTCTGCTCCACGCCCTCGCCGCTCTCATACAGGAATCCCAGATTGCACTGCCCGGCGGCATTGCCCGCCTCGGCTGCCTGGCGATACAGGCTCACAGCCCTGCTCAGGTCCCGCTCCACGCCCTCACCGCGTTCATAGCACACGCCCAGGTCGCACATGGCCGCCGCGGAGCCCGCGTCCGCCGCTTTTTGATACCAGGCCACTGCCTCCGTGCTGTTCTGCGTCACACCGCGGCCATAGTCAAAGCAGCGGGCCACGCAGAAAAGTCCTCTGGCATCCCCCTGCTCGGCCGCTTTCCGGTACAGACGGTAGCTCTCTCCCAAATCCTGGGGGACGCCCTTGCCGTATTCATAGCACCATGCCAGATTGCACTGGGCACGGGGCAGGCCCTGTTCCGCGGCGGCACGGTACCACCGCACCGCCTCCTCCCAGCTCTGCTCCACTCCCAGGCCGCGGGAATATGCCTCCCCCAGCAGGAACTGGGCCCTGGGAAAGCCGTTTTCCGCCCCCTTTCGGAAGCACTCCACCGCTTTGGAATCATCCCGCGCCACACCGATGCCATGGGCATAGCAGTATCCCAGGTTCGTCAGGGCGGGCATATAGTCCCGGGCGGCGGCCTGGGCGTACAGCACCACCGCCTGCCGGGGGTCTGCAGGCACGCCGATCCCCGCCTCCAGGCACCACCCCAGGTTCGTCACACCCAGCATATCATCCAGGGCCGCCGCCTGTTGGTAGCAGGCCAGCGCGTCCGTCGGCCGCTCCTCATCCACGGCCCGGTTGCCCAGCTGCACCCAGTCGGGCCCCGTCAGCTCCTCTTCGTCCACAGAGAGGAAAAAGGTGCCCCCGCACTGGGGGCAGACATCCGGTTCCTCCTCTGCCAGAAACCCGCAGTCCGGGTTCTCACAGCGATAGTAATTCATCTGCGCACCTCCTCTGTATCAAAGCGCCGCTTCATCCTCCGCAGAGGAGGCGCCCCGCAGGTTGTAGGCCTCCGGAAACGCGAACGCCCTGCCCCGGAATTTGAAGCCCGGGAACGTGTCCAGCTGGACGCCGTGAATGGCCCGGAACATGCTCTTCTCAATATTGGGATTGGTCTTTTTCAGCTCCCGCAGCAGGAGCTTCATCTCCTGCCGCTTGCTCTCGCCCACACCGTCGGCCGCACCGTCCCGCTCCTCTGTGAAGCGGCAGGCGCACTGGAGAAACCGCAACCCATTGTAGTTCTTCCAGGCAATGATGGCGTCCTCATGGACACAATACAGCGGACGGATCAATTCCATGCCTGGGAAATTTCTGCTGCGGAGCTTGGGGGGCATGGTCTGGAGCTGGGCACCGTAAAACAGGCCCAGCAGCGTGGTCTCCAGCACGTCGGAGAGATGGTGCCCCAGGGCGATCTTGTTGCAGCCCAGCTCCTGAGCCTTGCTGTACAGAAAGCCCCGGCGCATCCGGGCGCATAAGTAGCAGGGGTTCTTCTCCACCTGATAGGCAACGTCGAAAATATCGCTCCGGAACACGGTGATGGGGATGCCCAGGCGGGCAGCGTTCTCCTCGATCAGCGCCCGGTTGGCCGGGGCGTAGCCCGGATCCATCACCAGAAAAACCAGCTCAAAGGGCTGTTCTGTGTGGCGCTGGAGCTCCTGCATCAGCTTGGCCAGCACCATGGAGTCCTTTCCCCCGGAGATACAGACGGCGATCCGGTCTCCGGGAGCGATCAGCTCATACCTCTTGACGGCGGCAATGAAGGGGTTCCAGAGCTCCTTGCGGTATTTTTTGATGAGGCTGCGCTCCGCAGCCTCCTGTGGTGTCAATTCGCGGGACATGGGGACCTCCTAAAGCAAAATGGGAGCGGCCGCGTCAGAACCAGATAGCCACCAGCCGCAGCAGAGAGGCGCACATTTTGCGCAGCCAAGACCGCTGATTCCACTCCGCCAGCGTATAGGGCGCGCTCTGGGCCACCATCCGGTCCATATCCTCCAGCAGGTCTTCCACCGCGGGCATGTGATAGAGGAGCACGGCGCATTCGTAGTGCAGCTGGAACGTCCGGTAGTCCATGTTGGTGCTGCCCACCAGGGCCACCTCCCGGTCTACCATGACGCTCTTGGCGTGGACGAAGCCGGGGGTATAGCGGTAAATCTTGACGCCGTGGGCCAGCAGCTCACCCCAGTAGGTCTCCGCCACCATGTAGACATATTTCTTATCCGGGATGGCGGGTACCACCAGCCGCACGTCCACCCCTGCGTCGGCTGCGATGCACAGGGCCTTCTGCATGGACTCCTCCACCGCGTAATAGGGCGTGGTGATATACAGCATCTTCTGGGCGGAGGCGATCAGCTGGAGGTAGGTGTCCTCGATGGGATTGTCCGGATTGTTCAGCGGACCGTCCGTGAAGGGCTGGCACCAGCCGGTGCCCTCGATCTCCACCCGGGGACGGTAGTAGTCGTCCTCATTGGGCAGGGAGCGGCCGATCATCTTCCACATCTGAATGAACTGGGAGGCAAAGCCCCAGGCCCCGGCACCGTCGATCCGGACGCCGGTATCCTTCCAGTGGCCGAACCGGACAAAGAGGTTGGCGTATTCATCGGCAATATTGATGCCTCCGGTGTAGGCGTGCACCCCGTCAATGACGGCGATCTTCCGGTGGTCCCGGTAGTTGAAGTAAATCCGATTCACGTAGCGGTGGACTGGATTGAAGACCTCCACCTCCACGCCAGCGTCCTGCAGGGCCTGGAGGGAGGCGTCGGAAAAGCGGGTGAGGTTGCCGAAGTCGTCGAAGATGATCCGCACCTCCACACCGGCGGCGGCCCGCTCCCGCAGCACATGGAAGATCCGGTCCCAGATCTGGCCCTCCGCCAGGATGTAATACTCCAGGAAGATGTAGATCTCCGCTCTCTGGAGGTGGAGCACCAGGTCATCGAAGAAATCGGCTCCCTCCGCGAAATACCGGGCCTGTGAGCCGCCGTACAGCAGGAAGTCCCGCGACTGCAAATAGGAGGCCAGCCGTCCCCAGGCCGGGGAGCGGCGGCTCAGGTGGGCCACATTGGCGGCGCTGGCCTGGCGGGCGCTCTCCCGCTCCACCGGAGGGGCGACCTTCCGCAGACTCAGGCTTTTGGCCTGATGGCTCCCGCCCCACAGAAGGAAAAGAATCATACCGGCCACCGGCAGGGCCAGCAGCAGGCACATCCACACCAGCTTATAGGAGGGGCTGCCGGGGCGCAGATACACCCAGATCGCCACCACTGCGCCAGCCAGCTCCAGAATGAAATAGACGTAGCTGATCTTTTCCGCCAGCAACTGGGTCAGCGCCAGCGTCAGCACGATCTGGGCAATCACCGTCAGTGCGCAGATGGACAGGCTGGCGGCGGCGGAGATCCGCCGTTCCGTCCGCTCTTCCGGCTGGGGCAGACTTCTTTTTCGCATGGTGCGGTCCACCTCCTTCTCTCTCAGCTTCGACCGCTTATCTTATTATTATACCGAAATACCCAGTACTCCGCAACCAATATTCTGTGAACAAACAGCCCCGCCGGAGGGCGGGGCTGTTGGGTCATCTGCTCCGGCAGAGCAGATCCTGCTTGATGTCGAACAGCTTCTGACTCAGATCCACATAGTAGGTGTGAGGGTTCTCGAACCGCTTCACCGTGTCCCACAGGGTATCCACCTGGGCACGGCAGTAGGCCTGGATCTCCGGCAGGGCGGGCAGCTGATAGACCAGCTCTCCTCCCTGAAAGACCGGGACCTGAAGGGGCTTTGCGGTAAAGTTCGTATAGGTCTTGCGCTTCCAGGTGGCCCTGGGATCGAAGAGCTCCAGTGGGGCGCTCTCGTCCACCGTCTCGTCCCAGACGGTGATGTAGTCCGCCTCCGCCTTGCCGGTGGCGTTGTCAAAGATCCGATAGGTCTTCTTGAAGTGGGGAATGGTGATCTTGTCCAGGTTTTCGCTGACCTTGATCTTGGGGATGATCTTCCCGTCTCCATCTTCCACAGCCGCCAGCTTGTACACACCGCCGAACACCGGCTCGCTGCGGGCAGTGATCATCCGCTCACCCACACCGAACACATCGATCTTGGCGCCCTGCAGCAGCAGGTCCTGAATAATATACTCGTCCAGGGAGTTGGAGGCGGAGATCTGGCACTCGGTCCAGCCGGCGGCGTCCAGCTTGCGGCGGGCCTCCTGGGTCAGATAGGCCATGTCGCCGGAGTCCAGACGGATGCCGCACTTGCGGATGCCCAGGGGCTTCAGCACCTCATCAAAGGCCCGGATGGCATCCGGCACGCCGGACTTGAGCACATTGTAGGTATCCACCAACAGCGTGGCATTGTGGGGATAGATCTGGCAGTAGGTCTTGAATGCCTCATACTGGCTGTCGAACATCTGGACCCAGGAATGGGCCATGGTGCCGCCGGCAGGTACGCCGTACAGCTGGTCGGAGATCGTGCAGGCGGTGCCTGCGCAGCCGCCGATATAAGCCGCCCGGGCTCCGGAGATGGCGCCGTCCGTGCCCTGGGCCCGGCGGGAGCCGAACTCCAGCACCGTTCGCCCCTGGGCCGCCCGGACGATCCGGTTGGCCTTGGTGGCGATCAGGCTCTGGTGGTTGATGGTCAGCAGGGTGAAGGTCTCGATCAGCTGGGCCTGGATGGCCGGCGCCCGGACCGTCACCACCGGCTCCCGGGGGAAGATAGGCGTCCCCTCCGGCACCGCCCAGATGTCGCCTGTGAAACGGAAGTCCCGCAGGTAGCTCAAGAAATCCTCGGAGAACAGGTGCTTGTCCCGCAGGAAGGCGATGTCCTCCTCGTCGAAGTGCAGGTTCTGAATATACTGGACCAACTGTTCCAGACCCGCGCAGACCGCGAACCCGCCGTTGTCCGGCACGTTGCGGAAAAACACATCGAAATAGGTGATCCGATCCTGGAGCCCTGCCCGGAAATAGCCGTTGCCCATAGTCAGCTCATAAAAATCGCAGAGCATCGTCAGATTGAGTTTCTCTTCCGTTTTCATAACCGTTTCCCCTGTGCCGCCGGCACAGATCCTTCCATGAAGTTTCAGGCCCCCACACCGCTGGAGGCGGTCTGTCCGGGGTTGTTATTCCCTTGAATTATAAGCGGTTCCCCCAGGAAAAGCAATGCTTTTTCCGAATTTGTTGTCAATCTTTTATCAATCGTCTTGACAACAACTCCGCCCTCCCCTATGATGGGGAAAGATTGAACCGCACATTTTCCGGTACACAGCGGACTGGAGGGTTTTCTCGTGAAAAAGTTTGCTCTCTTCTTCTCCGCGGCGGCCGTTCTGTGCATCCTGACCGGCCTCACTGCATACCACCGCTCATTTCCTCTGGACGCGGACCTCAATGGGCTGGAACCGGCTGCGCTCCAATGGTTCAACCGGGGCAGGTCCGTTCCCTGCGAGGCGGACCAGTTGGAGCTGTACCAGCCTGTGACCGTGGGGCGTCTCACCTATTATCCTCTGGTTCTGGATGGACGGTTGGGATACCTGTGTCTCTCGAGAGGATTCACCGGGCGGTATAAATTCGACCACTCCGGTCGCGGGACCGGCTCCTTCCGCAACGGAGTGGTGGAGTCCGACGGGGAGCAGATGCTGCTCTTCGAGGGGCGGAACGGCGACGGCCGCATCGCCCGGGCGGTCTTTTCACTGGAGGGCGGTGGGCCTTATGCGCTGGACATTCCGGCCTCTCCCGTCTTTCTGGTGAGCACCTCAGTGGATGATACCGTCTCCACAGGTCCTATCAGCATAGAGGAGATTGTCTTTTATGACAGCCAGGGGCGGGATATCACCAAGTCGTTTGACCTCAGCGGAGGCGCCATCCAGTAAGCGCCCCCACCGAAAACCAAGCGGCCGTCTGCCGCTGAAAGGAAGTCATCACAATGGATGTGATCTTAGGCATTGACATCGGCGGCTCCACCACCAAAATCGTGGGTCTGCGGACGGACGGCAGTGTGAT
The DNA here is from genome assembly GCF_005121165.3 of Dysosmobacter welbionis. Classification (NCBI taxonomy): domain Bacteria; kingdom Bacillati; phylum Bacillota; class Clostridia; order Eubacteriales; family Oscillospiraceae; genus Dysosmobacter; species Dysosmobacter welbionis. The sequence goes on from NZ_CP034413.3 coordinate 579,789, forward strand.
CTCCATGCTGCGGGTCCGGGCGGAGGATCAGGTGACCAGCCTGTATGGCGCCCTTGGCAACTATCTCACCAGCAACCGGCTCTCCCTGCGGGATGTGCGGCGGGTAGTGCTCACCGGCGTGGGCGCCTCTTATGTGGAGGGCGACATCTACGGTCTGCCCACCTGTAAAGTGGGCGAGTTCTCCGCCAGCGGCACCGGAGCCCTGGCCCTGTCGGGCCAGTCCTCCGCCGTGGTGGTCAGCATGGGCACCGGCACCGCTTTCCTCTGGGCGTCCCCCGACGGCATCCGCCACCTGTGCGGCAGCGGCATCGGCGGCGGCACTCTGGGCGGGCTCTGCCACAAGCTGGTGGGAATGGAGCGCTTCGGCCAGATCAAAAAGCTGGCGGAGAGCGGCAATCTGGACCATGTAGACCTGACCATGAAGGACATCACGGTCCACTCCGCTCCCACTCTGGACCCGGATATGACTGCCGCCAACTTCGGCGATCTGGCGGAGGACGCCACTCCTGCGGACCTGGCGGCCGGCGTGGTCAATCTGGTGCTCCAGGCCATCGGCACCATGACGGTGCTGGCCTGCCAGTGCTGTGACTCCAAGACTGTGGTGCTGACCGGGTCCATGACCACCCTGCCCCAGGCGGTCACGAATTTCCAGCTGTTTGAAAAGCTGTACGGCATCCACTATATCATTCCCGAAAACGCCACGTTTGCCACCGCCATCGGCGCGGGACTGTACAGCCTGCAGAAAAAGCCGGAGGCCTGATTGTGCCATGACGGAAAATTGGTCCCTGTATCATCCGGAGATCCCGGAATTTCTCCGCCGTCTGGCAGAGACGCCGCCCATGGCCCGGCTGCGGCAGGTGGGCATGAACTGCGGGTGCGAGTACACGTCCTTCCCCCACTTTGCCGGGTGGGCCCCCTACTCCCGGTTTGACCACAGCGTGGGCGTGGGGCTGATCGTGTGGCACTTCACCGGCGATCTCCGCCAAAGCGCGGCGGGACTGCTCCACGATGCGGCCACACCCGCCTTTGCCCATGTGGTGGATTTTCTCCACGGGGACCACCTGCATCAGGAGTCCACCGAGGCACGGACGGCGGAACTCATCGAGACCTCGCCGGAGCTTCAGGCGCTGCTGAAAGAATACGGCCTCACCACGGAAGACGTGGCGGATTACCACCGCTATCCCATCGCGGACAATGACTCCCCTCAGCTCTCCGCCGACCGTCTGGAGTACACGCTGGGGGACCTGCGGTGCTACGGCTTCGCCGGGGCGGACGCCCTCCGTGTATTCTACGAAGATCTCACCGTCTGGCGGGACGAGTCCGGCCGGCCGGAGCTGGCCTTCCGCACGCGGGAGACCGCCTGCGCCTTCACAGAGGCATCGCTCCAGACCGCCCAGGTCTATGTGGCGGACGAGGACCGCTTCGCCATGCAGGCCCTGGCGGACCTGCTGCGCGATGCCGTGAACCGGCAGGTCTTGACAGAGGATGACCTGTATCGGACGGAGTCTTTTGTCATCCAAAAGCTGGAGGCAGATCCGGCCAGCGCCCGCCGGTGGCGCCGGTTCCGGCGCTTCTGCCGGGTGGAGCGGAGCGCGGAAAGGCCGGAGAACGGACTCTGGTTCCGGATTCCCGCCAAGCTGCGGTACATTGATCCGCTGGTGGCAGGCCTTGGCCGCGTCTCTCGCTTGGACGCCGGGGTGCGGCAGGCCCAGGAGGCCTTCCTGGCCACGGACTTTGCCTGCTGGATCGGTGTTCCGGAGGAAACCGCCGGAGAGAATGATTGAAAGATTGGGAGAAAGAGACATGGATTACAGAGAAAAAGCCGTCCGGTGTGTGCGGGAGACCGTCCTGCCTGTCCAGGCGGCGCAGTTCCGGGCGTGCGGCTGCGACCTGGACGCCCAGTACCGAAAATACGGGGACACGGAGAGCTTTTTTGCCAAGGTTCTCCAGCCCGGGCGCCTCTATGAGGTGGGTTATCCCAAATGCGTCTGCCCTGAGGTGCTGGGGGAGAGACGGCCGACGCCGCCCACTGCGAATGTTCCCGGCAGAGTGTGCTGTATATTCTGGAACAGCTGCTGCCCGAAAGACACATCACGGTCCGGACCGTGGAGACGGTGCTGGGCGGCGGGACCTGCTGCCGGTTCGCCGTTACAGTGGAGTAGCAGCGGAAAATGCAAACAGGAGCCCGGTGCTGTGCACCGGGCTCCTGCGCTCACATATAGGGATTATTCCTCGTCCTGGGGCTTGTCCTCGTCCTCCAGGCCGTTCAGATCGAACTCCAGCTTCTCGCCGCAGTTGGGGCAGATGACCTCGCCGTCCTCCAAGACGGACTCGTCGAAGTAGATGGTCTCCTCGCAGGTGGGGCAGGTGGTGGCGTAGCAGTCCTCGTCCTCCTCCGGCTCCTCATACTCGTATACATCCTCTTCGTCCTCGTCATCCTCGCCGAAGACGGCGTCCTCCACATCCTCCAGGTCATCGCTGACAGCGTCCAGGCCGTCGTACAGCTCCTCCTGGTCCGCCTTCATATCCGCGATCTCCAGGGCGATGTCGTCCAGCACGTCGATGATGGCGGCAAGCAGCTTGCCCTCCTTCTTCTCGGTGTCCAGTTCCATGCCTTCAGCCAGGCCCTTCAGATACGCGACCTTCTCCGTAATCTCCATAACAGCAGCTCCTTTCCTTTACAAACAGCGTTGCAGTCATTCTCAGGAACAAAAGGGGGAATACGCTTCCCCCCTTTGCCTCACTTACTCCTTGCTGCGGCCGATATACTCGCCGGTGCGGGTGTCGATCTGGATCTTGTCGCCCGTGTTGATGAACAGAGGCACCTTCACCTCAGCACCGGTCTCCAGCGTCGCGGGCTTGGTCACGTTGGTGGCGGTGTCGCCCCGCAGGCCGGGCTCGGTCTCCGTGACCTCCAGGTCCATGAAGTTGGGCACTTCCACGGTGAACACGCTGCCCTTGTAGCTCACCAGCTTGCAGACGGTGTTCTCCTTCACGAAGCGGAAGGCGTCGCCCAGCACGTCCCGGTTCAGCGGGACCATGTCGTAGGTCTCGGGATCCATAAAGTAGTACAGGTCGCCGTCGTTGTAGCTATACTCGGCATCCTTGCGCTCCACAGTGGCCTGCTCGAACTTGGCGGTGGGGTTGAAGGACTCCTCGCGGATGGCGCCGGTCATCACGTTCTTGTACTTGGTGCGCACGAAAGCCGCGCCCTTGCCGGGCTTCACGTGCTGGAACTCCACCACGGTGCAAACGCTCCCGTCCTTCTCAAAAGTGACACCATTGCGGAAATCGCCGGCAGTAATCGTTGGCATAAATGATCCTCCTCTGAAATCTCAAGAAAAGCTGACCAGCCGGCCGCCTCTCTATCTCTACAAAAATTCCTCTGCTATTTTATCCTATGTTGTCCGGTAATGCAAGTATTTTTCAGGACTTTTTTTCCATTTTGCGGCGGCAGATAGCCTTAAACGGGGCCTGGAGAGCGTGGAGCACCTTCTGCCATGCCGTCACGGCGCCGCCCACCGGCTCCACCATCAGAGGCAGGACTCCGGCCCGGTTGGCGGCCAGCATATCCGTCAGCAGCTTGTCCCCCAGCATGGCGGTGCAGACCCGGTCCGCCCCAGCCCGTGCCATGGCGGCCTCCAGGCCCCTGGGACTGGGCTTTCCTGCACGGCCCTGATAAGGCACCCCCAGGTCCGCGCAGAACTCCGTCACCCGGCTGCCGGAGCGGTTGTTGGAGACGATCATGAAACCGATCCCCGCATTGCGGAGGGCGGCGATCCAGTCCCGCAGGGACTGATCCGGCCGACGGGTCTTCTTGGCGGCCAGGGTGAAGTCCAGGTCGCTGAGCAGCAGGGTGATCCCCTGCTGCCGCAGCCAGTCCGGCGTGATCTCGCTGTAATACTGGAACACCCAGCGGGGCGTCAGGGAAAACGGCATAAGCGGCTCCTTCTCTGCATAGTCTCCTTTTAGTATACCAGTCCCAACGGGATTCCACAAGGGGGAGTTCATTTTGCAGATCTATCTGGCCGTGACGCCGGCCGAGGCCCAGGAGGCCTCCCGCTTCCGCTGTTCCCTGGCCCATGTGGCCTACTGTATCGGGCCGGACTCCACGCTCCTGCGGCAGAACCTGCTGCTCCAGACCCGGGGCGGGCTATTGTCCGTCACAGACCGGGGCGCGCCCTTTATCGCCAGCCCGGAGCGGCTGTCGGCCGCCGCGCTGCGGGAGTGCGGGCGGCGGAGCTACGGCGGCGTACTGCTGGATTTCGAGCAGCCTCCTGCGCCGGACCGGCTGGCCTTTGCGGAGACGCTGGCCCGGCGCCTGTCGCCCCGCCCCGTTTATGTGCCGGAGTCCTACGCCGCGGCGTCAGGCGCCATTCCCCTGATCTGCACCGCCATCTCCGGCGGGAACTTTGTCCAGCGCCTGCAGGAGGCCGCTGCCGGACGGGACAGGGCAGGCGGTCTGGCCCTGGATGTCCAGCGGCTGCGGATGGACTTCACCCTCCCGGCTCAAAGCGGCGAAGGCCGCCCTCTCAGCGGCCGGGAACTCCAGGACCTGCTGGACCGGGAGTCCCCCTCCGTTTTCTTCTCCCAGGACCTGTGCGCCCGGTATTTCACCTATGCCCGGGACGGCGAGACGCATTTCGTCCTCTTCGACGACGCGGACACCCTTTCCCAGAAGCTGCGGACCGGCGGGAACATGGGCTTCGCCGCCGCCTTCCTGATGTATCCGGAGGTGCAGGATCTGCTGCCCAAGCTGTTTCCCGGGCGGAGGACATAAAAAGTGCTGTACCTTTCGGCACAGCACTTTTCCTTGACAGATCAATAATAGCGCTTCTTGTTCTTGCGAGCGGCCTCAGACTTCTTGCGGCGCTTGACGCTGGGGCTCTCATAATGCTCTCTCTTCCGCACTTCCGCGATGACGCCGGCCTTGGCGCAGCTGCGCTTGAAACGCTTCAGCGCGCTGTCGATGGACTCGCCGTCCTTCACATGGATCTCAGACATCTATATTTCCCTCCCTCCGAGGTATCCGGCTTAATCCAGGATACTTTAAGGGCCATAATCTATGGCTTTAACATAAGTATTATACAAACCTTCCGGGCCGTTGTCAAGAGATTTTCCGGAAAATCAGCATTTCTCCCGGGAGATCAGTCCGCCGCTCTCCGGTACACGATGGGCACATCGTACCCGAACGTCCGCTTTCCGTTCACCTCCATGGTCTCCGCCACCTCCAGGGACTCCTGAGAGAATCGCTCATACAGGGTGAACTTCAGCACCGGGGAGAACATGCTGACGCTGCCCCCCTCCCACACGCCGTCGTGCAGCGTATAGAGGGCAGGCGTGAATTTCTCGGAGATCTCCAGATCCTCCCATTTCAGGGGCGGCAGCGTCTCATAGGTGGCCGCGCCGCCGTCCGCCGCCTTGGGCAGCTGATAGGATGTCAGCTTCACCGCCTCCCCCTCCTCCGTAAAGAGGAACAGATGGGGTGAGGCGTGGGTCTTTCCCTCCGTGGTGTAGTAGCTCTCCTCCAGCACAAATGCTCCCGCAAAATCCGCGGGGAGGCCGTCAATCTTGTCGTTGCACACGGTGTTGACATGCTCTGCCAGCGGCAGGGCGGGGCTGCCGCTCCGCCGCAGCTCCTCCAGCTGCCGGGTATTGTCAAACCTGCCGCACAGCAGGCGCAGGAATTCATCCAGACGGCTCATAGGTTCTCCTTTCTCAGGCAGGGCCTGAAGCGCAGGCCGGACGGGATTTCCCGTCCGGCCTTTTGGTGTGATTGGGATGAACTGGGATGCTCCCACCAGATGCATCGGCCGGTTCCCGGTCCAGCGGGGCTCCCGCATCGGAATGCAGCCGGACAGGCACAGGCCGTCCGCCCCAAGGTTGTTGCCTCCGGCAAAAACGCTTGTACGCACCGCTGGGCGCAGTCTTATTTCGCGGGCTTGACGATCAGGTTCACCAGCCGGTTCTTCACCAGGATGGTCTTGATGATCTGCATCCCTTCGGTGGCCTTCCGGACCTTCTCCACCGCCAGGGCGGCATCCACCACGGCCTTCTCCTCACTGTCGGTTGGCATGGAGATGGTGCCCTTCAGCTTGCCGTTTACCTGGACGGCCAGCTCCACTGTGGAGGCCACGGTCTTGCTCTCATCCGCCACGGGCCACTCCGCCTGGCAGCACATCTTGCCCGTCTGGGCGGCGAAGCCCAGGTTCTCCCACAGCTCCTCGGTGATGTGGGGGGCGAAGGGGTTCAGCAGCAGGAGCAGATACTTCAGGTCGCCCCGGGTGCAGCCGTTGGCGTTCAGCTCGTTCACCATGGTCATCATGGCGGCGATGGCGGTGTTCATCTTCAGACTGTCCACATCCTCTGTGACCTTCTTGATGGTCTTGTGGATGACGGCCTCGTTGGCGGGGGTCACATCATAGCTGTCGGAGGCGCTCTCCGCCAGATTCCACACCCGGTCCAGGAACCGCTTGGAGCCCTTCACCGCGTCGTTGGACCAGGTTGCGGCCTTCTCAAAGTCGCCGATGAACATGATATAGAGGCGCATGGTGTCGGCGCCGTACTGGTCCACGATGTCGTTGGGGTTCACCACGTTGCCCCGGGACTTGGACATCTTCTCGCCGCCCTCGCCCAGGATCATGCCGTGGCTTGTGCGCTTGGCATAGGGCTCCTTGGTGGGCACGGCGCCGATGTCATACAGGAACTTGTGCCAGAACCGGGAGTACAGCAGATGCAGGGTGGTGTGCTCCATGCCGCCGTTGTACCAGTCCACGGGAGACCAGTAGTCCAAGGCCTCCTTGGAGGCGAATGCCTTGTCGTTGTGGGGATCCATATACCGCAGGAAGTACCAGCTGGAGCCAGCCCACTGGGGCATGGTGTCGGTCTCCCGCTGGGCGGGGCCGCCGCACTTGGGGCAGGTGGTGTTCACCCAGTCAGTCATCTTGCTGAGGGGGCTCTCGCCGGTGTCGGTGACCTCATAGGAGTCCACCTCCGGCAGCAGCAGGGGCAGCTGCTCCTCCGGCAGGGGGACCCAGCCGCACTTGGGGCAGTTCACCAGGGGGATGGGCTCGCCCCAATAACGCTGGCGGCTGAACACCCAGTCCCGGAGCTTGAAGTTGGTCTTGGGACGGCCGATGCCCTGCTCCGTCACCCACTTCTTCATGGTGGGAATTGCCTCTTTCACGGTGAGGCCGTCCAGGAAGCCGGAGTTCACCATGATGCCGGTGTCGTCCTTCAGGGTGAAGGCCTCCTTGGTGATGTCTCCGCCCTGGACCACCTCCACGATGGGCAGGCCGAACTTGGTGGCGAACTCCCAGTCACGCTGGTCGTGGCCCGGCACGCCCATGACGATGCCGGTGCCGTAGCCCATCAGCACGTAGTCGGAGACGAACAGGGGCACGTGCTTGCCGCTGGCGGGGTTGACGGCCTCGATGCCCTCCAGCCGGACGCCGGTCTTCTCCTTGTTCAGCTCGCCCCGCTCAAAGTCGGACTTGCGGGCGGCCTCCTCGATATAGGCGGCCACAGCATCCCAGTTCTGGATCTGGTCCTTCCACTGCTGGAGATAGGGATGCTCCGGGGAGATGACCATATAGGTCACGCCGAACAGCGTGTCGCACCGGGTAGTGTAGACCGTCAGCTTGTCGCCGTTGGTGGCGGTGAAGTCCACCTCCGTGCCCTCGGACCGGCCGATCCAATTCTTCTGCTGGATCTTCACCCGCTCGATGAAGTCCAGGTCGTCCAGGTCGTCGATGAGCCGGTCGGCGTACTTGGTGATGGCCAGCATCCACTGGCTCTTCTCCTTGCGGATGACCTGGCCGCCGCAGCGTTCGCACACACCGTCCACGACCTCCTCATTGGCCAGGACGATCTTGCAGCTGGTGCACCAGTTGACGGGCATGGAAGCCTTGTAGGCCAGCCCCTTCTTGAACATCTGCAGGAAGATCCACTGGGTCCACTTGTAGTAGCTGGGGTCGGTGGTGTTCACCTCCCGGTCCCAGTCGAAGGAGTAGCCCAGCATGTGGAGCTGCTTGCGGAAGTTCTCGATGTTGTCGTGGGTCACCTTGGCGGGGTGGATGTGGTGCTGAACGGCGTAGTTCTCTGTGGGCAGGCCGAAGGCGTCATAGCCGATGGGGAACAGGACGTTGTAGCCCTGCATCCGCTTCTTCCGGCAGATGATGTCCATGGCGGTGAAGGGCCGTGCGTGGCCCACGTGGAGCCCCTGGCCGGAGGGATAGGGGAACTCGATCAGGCCGAAGAACTTCTCCCGAGTCTTGTCCCCCGTGACGGCGGTGAAGGGCTTCTCCTCCAGCCACTTCTGCTGCCACTTTTTCTCAATGCTGGCAAAATCGTATTTCATATCCTTCTCCTCATTCCTGTGAATGGATTTCTCTGTTCGATTTATTTTTGCCGCGGCGCGCCCCCGGGCGGCCTCTCTTGCTTCTACGGGGCAATTCACCTTCTGTACGTGGCAAAAATACTTTGACCCAACCGCCTTGGGTTGTGTCGCCAGTGACTGATGCCGCTGGTGAAGGCACTCTGCTGCGCAGCCGTTGGCGGCTCTGCCGCCTGACGGATGCGGTGTGCCCCTGCGGGCAAGGAGATGTCAATCCCCTCTTTAAGCTGTAAAAGCGCCCCCGACCTTACGGTCAGGGGCGTAAAAGCTACGCGGTACCACCCTGGTTTCGCCAGCCGTTGCCGGATGGCGCTCAACGGCCCGGAGGGCCTCGGCCAGTAACGGGGCCTGCCGTCCCACCCTACTATGTCCGTTCAGGCGGGAGACTCCGGGAACAGTCATCCGCGAAGGTCCCCCACCGGCTCGCAGCAACCGCCGGCTCTCTGAAGGCGGGACATTTCGCCTTTCTTCCCATCAATGTCGTTAACGGGTCTATTTTATGTGGCTTTGCGCGTTTTGTCAAGAGGTAAGCGGGAAAAGCGCTTTACAATCCAGTCGACATCTTGTTTTTGCCCGTCCTGCTCTGTATAATGGGGAAAATCCAACGTATGGCAGCAGAAAAAACTCTGGCAATTTTGGGGGGAGGCGAAACCGTGAAGGGCACCCTGATAAACACGCCCACATTGGAAACCGGGCGTTTGATCTTGAGGAAATTCACAGAGCGCGATCTGGAATGGCTGTTTCTGATTCTCCATGACAAGGAAGTCAATCAATTCCTGCCCTGGTATCCGATAGACAGCATAGAAGAAGCCAAGAAATTCTATGAAGAAAGATACGCTTCAAAATATGTCCAGCCGCAGGCATACGCTTACGCGATCTGCTTGAAAACGGACGATCATCCCATCGGCTACATAAAAGTGGATATGGAGGAACATCACGATTTCGGATATGGGCTTCGCAGGGAATTCTGGCATCAGGGACTTGTCACAGAAGCGGGCAAAGCGGTGATCGCCCAAGTGAAAAAGGACGGCCTGCCTTATATCACAGCAACGCATGACCGAAACAACCCAAGAAGCGGCGGCGTTATGCGGAACGTTGGAATGAAGTACCAATATTCTTACGAAGAACAGTGGCAGCCCAAGAATTTTCTGGTTACATTTCGGATGTACCAACTGAATCTTGATGGGAATACAGATCGGGTTTACAAAAAATATTGGGACCAATCTGCTGCCCATTTTATAGAACCGAACGTGTGAACAGATGGATATTGGAGAAAAGTTGGGCGCCGAGGCAGCCGGACTTGTTAAAACCGAAGTGCTTGGTGCATGGACCTGCCTCACAGGAAGCAGGCCCATTTTCATACAGGCGCGCCCAATGCGCCCTCACACTTCGCAGGGAAGGCTTTTCGCCCCCTGACTTATATCGCTGCCCCTTGATTCCGATTGTTTCATACTCCCCCGCCGGTCGCCTGATGCAGCAGCTCCTCCGCTGGCACACCGAAGAGCTTCGCCAGGGCCAGCAGGTTGGAGGTGCTGGGGTCCGCCGTGCCGGTCTCCCATTTGCTGACCGCCTGCCGGCTGACCCCCAGGGCCTCCGCCACGAACTCCTGGGTCATCTGGCAGCGCATCCGGTGGGCCTTGAGGACCTCTCCCAAGGTGCGGCGGGTCTCCGCTTTTTCCCTGCGGGCCTCCCCGCCCCGCAGGTACTTCCGCAGGGCCCGGATCAGCAGGATCAGCAGATAAATGAGCCCTGCCCAGATGGCCAGAAACAGGAGCAGCAGCGGGAGCATGATAATGGAACTGAATGCCATTGCAGTTGCCTCCTTTTGTTTTGGTGGTCTCAGCATACCCGGGGCGGGCGGTTGCGTCCACCAGCTATCGCGCAACTCTGGGTTGATAAGCAGAAAAAAGCTCCGGCGGTCAGCGCCGTCGGAGCTGATGTTTCCCCTTTTCACCGGACACGGCGCCCCACAAAATCTTCGTTTTGCGTGGCACCACATTGGACTCAAATGGGCAGGCAGAGCCTGCCCATTTCATATTTTTGCCTGCGGCAAAACGCTTGGACACGCCACTTGGCGCGAAGGGCGATCAATTCTCCGTCAGCACACCGGAGAGATCCACCGGCTTGCCGTCGTGCCAAAGCCGCTCCAGCGAATAGAACTCCCGGGCCTCGGCGGAGAACACGTGGACCACCACACAGCCGTAGTCCAGCAGGACCCAGGTGCCGTCCCGGTAGCCCTCCCGGCGGAGAGGATCCTCCCCCGCCTGCTCCTTCATGGCCTTCTCCACTGCGCCGCACAGGGCGTTGATCTGGGTGTTGGAATTGCCGGTGGCAATGACGAAATAGTCCGCCAGGGTGGTCTGCTCCGTGATCTCGATGGCGGCGATGTCGCCGCCCTTTTTCTCGTCCAGGGCTTTGGCCGCAGTCAGGGCCATCTCTTTGGGTGTCATGGACTCATCCTTTCTGATCGTTTGAATCTGCGGCACACCTGCCGCTCAGGTTACAATAATAAACCCGTCATCCGGGGCCGCGGTTCCGCCGTCGGACGTACCGGGGTCTACAGGAGGCGCCGTCTCACCATCAGACGGCTGGGAATCCGGCGACTCCGGGGCGGTTCCGCCGCTCTCACCTGCCGCCGGGTCTCCGCTGCCGCCCGGGAGCTGGCCGATCACCTGTCCTGTACCGGGGTCCAGGATCTGCCCGGTGCCGGGATCGATGATGCCGCCGGTCTCCGGGTCGATCAGGTCTCCCGTGTCCGGATCGATGCTCCCCGTACCGGGCTCCGTGGCTCCGCCGGGATCCGTGGTCTCTCCGTCGCCGGGCGTCCCGGCCGCCCCGCCGGTCTCCGGCGCTCCGGCATCAGGGCCGGTCCCTGTGCCGGTCTCCCCCTCCGGGGGCGTCTCCTCCTCCGGCTCCTGGGGCGTCCACTGGGCCTGCCAGTAGGACCGGGGATGGGTGGCGTTGCTGTCTTCCACATGACCGGTGGAGGAGCTGACGGAGCCGTCGCTGTTCACGGTCATCATATCCAGATCGCTGCGGGTAAATACCTCGGCGTAGGGGCTCAATTTGGTGTTCACCAGCTCCAGCAGTTCATTGGGATAGGGGGTCACATAAGAGGCCTCCGAGTATTCGCCGTTCGCCTTGCTGATAGACGCGCTGTAAGCATAAGCACTGCTGTTACCCGGCATGGTGACGAATTCCACGTTCTCCGCCTTCAGGCCACCTAAAAATGCGGCCTGCGCAAACCAGAGGATGTTTTGAAACGTCAGGTTTGTCTCCACATTGTCCTGAAATACCTGAATGAACTGCCGGACTTTCGGCACATTTTCCACTTTCAGCAGTTGCTCGACCATCGCCTTCAAAAACGCCTGCTGGGTCTTGATGCGGCCCACGTCTCCCTCCGGGTATCCCAGCGTCACGCCGTTCTTGCGGTTGTCATGGCGGTAACGGAGGACTTCCATGGCGTCCTCGCCCGTGAGCAGGCGATAGCCTTTCTCCTGATGGATATGGAGGTTTTGAAGAGGATCATCATAGTTCATATTCCGGGGCACATCGAACCAGACGCCGCCCATGGCGTCCACGATTTCACCCACGGCCTCCCACTCCACAATCACCTGATAATCCGGCTCAAAGCCCACCAGCTGGGAGATCTCCTTATACAGGGCCTGGATACCCCGGTCTCCGCCGCCATAGGTATTATAGACAGAGTTGATCTTCTTGATATCCCAGGAGACATTCACCATAGTGTCCCGGGGAATGGACATCACCGTGGCCTTCTGGTTGGTCACGTCGTAGCTGGCCAGCAGCATCGTGTCCGTATTGCCGCCGCCCCCCGTGTCCCGGCCCAGGATCAGAACTGTGTAGTAGTCCTGACTCTTCCGCTCCCCGTCGCTGCGGGGGCGGGTCCCCTCGCCCCAGTCGATCTCCTCCACCGGATCGGTGGGTTCTTCCGTCTCCTGGGGCTCTGTCTTGCCGGTGTTGAGGTCCGGCCGGACGAACAGGCTCTGCCAGGCCAGAACTCCCGCCAGGGCCACAGCCAGAACTGCGGCTGCGGCAATCAGCCCCTTCTGCCCCCTGGTCAGTCCGGACCGTCTCTTTGGGGGACGTCCTTTTCCATCCATCTGGTCCGCCATGGTGCCACCCCTTTTCCGTCATTCAGCTCACGATGATAAAGCCGTCATCCGGAGCCTCTTCTGCGGCAGCATCGCCGCCTCCATCTCCGGTGCCGGAGGTCTGGCTGTCTCCAGTGCCCGAATCGGTCGTTCCTCCGCCTGCGTCAGGCGTGCCGCCGTCCGGAGTCCCGCTTGTGCCCGTACCCGGATCGGTGGTCCCGTCGGTGCCGGTGCCGGTGGTTCCTTCTCCGGTGTCAGGTCCTGTGGTCCCGCCGCCGGTGCCGGGATCTGTCCCGCCGTCGGGCGTTGTCCCTGTTCCGGGATCCGTCGTGCCAGAGCCCGGGTCTGTGGTCCCGCCCGTCCCCGGGTCCGTGGTTCCGCCATCCGGCGTCACCGGCAGGCCGGTGTCCGGATCGATGGGATTACCGTTCTCATCCACCGTGGGCGTCTCCTCCTCCGGCTTGCTGGGCGTGGTAGGCTTCACCGGCGGCCGGGCCGCCCGGCTGTCTTCCACATGGCCGGTGGACGAGCTGATGCTGCCGTCAGAGTTGACGGACATAATGTCCAAGTCGCTGAGGGTGAATACCTCCGTATAAGGACTCAGCTTGGTGTTCACCAGCTCCAGCAGCTCATTCGCGCTGGGCACCACGTAGGATTGATAGTTGTGATAGGTGCGGCTCCAGCAGGATGCGGTCCGGTTGGGCATGGTGACAAACTCCACGTTCTCCATGCTCAGCCCACCCAGAATCGCCTGCTGGGCAAACCATAGGATATTCTGGAAGCTCAGGTCTGTCTCCACATTGTTCTGGAACACCTGGATGAACTGGTTGATCTTTGTGACGTTCTTGATCTGCAGCAGCTGGTCCACCATGGCGGTCAGAAACGCCTGCTGGGTCTTGATGCGGCCCAGATCGCCGTCCGGATAGCCGTAGCGCATGTCGTTGTCGTGGCGGTAGCGGAGCACCTGCATGGCGTCGTCCCCCGTGAGCAGGCGGTAGCCCTTCTCCTGGTGGATGTGAAGGTCCTGATAAGGATCGTCGTAGTTCATGTTCCGTGGCACGTCGAACCAGACGCCGCCCATGGCGTCCACGATCTGGCCCACGGCGTCCCACTCCACAACCACCTGATAGTCCGGCTCAAAGCCCACCAGCTGGGCGATTTCCTTGTAGAGATACTGGATCCCCCGGTCTCCGCCGCCATAGTAGTTATACACGGAGTTGATGCGCTTGATATCCCAGGAGACATTCACCATGGTATCCCGGGGAATAGACATCACCGTGGCCTTCTGGTTGGTCACGTCGTAGCTGGCCAGCAGCATCGTGTCCGTGTTGCCGCCGCCCCCCGTGTCCCGGCCCAGGATCAGGACCGTGTAATAGTCCTGACTCTTCCGTTCCCCGTCGCTGCGGGGGCGGGTCCCTTCGCCCCAGTCGATCTCCTCTTCCTGGGTCCCGCTGTCCGCATCCGCGTTCTTCTCCGGCAGATCCGGGCGAACGAACAGGCTCTGGCAGGCCACCACCGCGATCAGCACGATGGCCAGTACCACGGCTACCGCGATCAGCAGCTTCTGCTGCCGCGTCAGGCGGCTCGGTTTCTTCGGCTTCTTGGGTCTGCTCTTTTTCGGCGTCCCGCCCGCCGGATGCTTTCCGTTTTCTCTATCCACTGTCTCTCTATCCTTTCAATGCGTCCCGCGCCTCAATGGTGGCGTGGTGCACAGGGTTTCCCATTTCGGTCATCTCTTCGATGGTCATCTCCAGGCCCATCAGCAGGCCCTCGTCCAGGTCTTTATAACACACAGCGCGGAGTTTGTCTACCCCCGGAAAATTCCGGGAGGGCTCGATATAATCCGCCAGATAGATCACTTTTTCCAGCAGGGTCATGTGGGCATGGCCCGTGGTGTGCCACCAGATGGCGTTGTAGATTTCATCGTCCACACCGAACACGTCCCGGGCGATGGCCGCGCCGGTCTTGGCGTGGAGAAGCTTCAGGGCCTTCTGCTCCAGCTCGTCCAGCTGGATGCCGTACCGGCCGCACAGTTCCAGCTGCTCCTCCATGTTCAGCTTTTTTGTGCAGTCGTGCAGCAGTGCCGCTACCCGGGCCTTCTCCACATCGGCGCCGTACCGCTCCGCCAGACGGATGGCCTCCTGCTCCGTGCCCAGCACGTGGGGGATGCGCTTGTTTTTCAAATAACTCAGAGCTATCGGCCGCAGCTCCCGCAGGGGCAGGCGCTTCAAATCCGCCCGGGTGCCGTACAGTCCCTCCCGCAGGATATAGCCGTACACCGCCGGAGGCAGGAGATTCACGCCCTCTCCCTTCGCCAGCATGGTTCGCAGGTCTGTGGAGGACACATCCACCACGCCGGGGATGGTGAGGGTGAAGATCCGGGCCTGGGGATATGTCCGGTACAGATAGTCCCGCTGAACGGAGAACAGCTCCTCCGTGTCCGCCTCCGTTCGGCCGAAGGTGGCGATCCCCGCCAGGGACAGAATCTTCTCCGCTTCGTGCCAGGTCTGGATGGTGAGGAACATGTCCGTGCCCATCAGCAGCCACAGCTCGTCCTCCGGGTACCGCTCCTTCAGCTGGGCCAGGGTGTCGGAGGTATAGCTCCGCCCCGTCCGCTTCAGCTCCAGATCCAGTACCTGGACCCGGTCCCCCAGGCCCAGCTGCTCCCCCGCCAGGCGGGTCATCTCAAGCCGCTGTTCCGGAGTGGGGCTGCCCGCTGGCAGCGCCTTGTGGGGTGGCTCCCGGTCCGG
Source organism: Dysosmobacter welbionis (assembly GCF_005121165.3). Taxonomy (NCBI): domain Bacteria; kingdom Bacillati; phylum Bacillota; class Clostridia; order Eubacteriales; family Oscillospiraceae; genus Dysosmobacter; species Dysosmobacter welbionis. The sequence continues at coordinate 595,046 of NZ_CP034413.3, forward strand.
GACCAGCAGCAGCAGGTCCAGCTTCAGCAGCTCGAATACCGCCCGGGCCGCGGTCACATGGCCCAGGTGGGGCGGGTTGAACGTCCCGCCGTAAACGCCGATCTTCATACGCGATTCCTCTTTATGGTTCAGATTTTTCCGCCGGAAGCTCCAACTCCATCTCGTCATCCGTGGCGGTGAAGCCATACCGCTGATACAGCGGGCGGCCCATGGCGGTGGTGTGGAGAGAAACCGTCAAACAGCCCCGCTCACAGGCCGCTGCCGTGAGGAGATCCAGCATCCGCCATGCGATCCCCCGGCCTCGGAAGGCAGGATCCGTCCAGATGTTCATAATATGGCCGGACAGACCCGCGGGATTGTGATAGGAGGGCATCTCCCGGCGGAGGTCCAGGCCGCCGGTGGCGGCCAGCCGCTCTCCCGCCAGCGCCAGAAGCGCAATGTGGCTGCCGGACGCCAGGGCCTGGCGGTAGTAATCCCGGACCGCATCCGGCAGGCCATGCGGCAGCGCCGCCGTCTCCGAAAGGTGCCGGTAGGTCCGGATGGCCCGGAGGCGGCTCTCCGTCAAGAGCTCCAGATCCCCGATCCCGGCAGTGCGGAACGTCAGTTCCATCGGGCGCCTTCCCGGGTCACTGGGGGCGCTTCTTTGCCGGCTTCACCAGCTGGATGCGCTTCTCCCTGGGCTTGGAGTGGCTCTCCCGGTACAGCACGAACTTCGTGCCGATGACCTGCACCACCTCGCTGCGGGTGGCCTTGGCCAGCTCCTCCGCGGCGGTGCGGGCGTCGTAGTCGATATTGTTGTCCAGCACCCGGCCCTTGATAAGCTCCCGGGCCTCCAGTGCGTCATCCGCCTGCTTGATGAGGTTTGCCCCGATACCGTCCTTGCCCACCTGCAGGATCGTGTCGATGCTGTTTGCCAGGCCCCGCAGCTGGGCCCGCTGTTTGCTTGTCAGTTCCATGTATACTCCTTTATTCCGGGAAATGGCCCCGGTCTTTTTTATTTTTCGTCATGCCAGGTAGACTGCCGCAGCTTCTCCATAGACTCCTAGGCAATCCACTCTTCTGTATAGCCGCAGCTGCGGCAGACATACCTCTGAATTTTTGCATTTACAAAAAACCGATGGGAAAAGAATTGTACAGCCCCGGCTCCACTGCCAGCAGGTCCGCGCTGCCGCATTTGGGGCAGCGTCCGGTCGTTTTCACCGCAGTTCCCTCCTCATCAAAGGTAGACGGTTATTTTTTCAAATAAGTTGCCAGTTTCTCCGAAAATGCCCGCAGAGCTTTTCCTCTATGGGAGATGGCGCCCTTCTCCTCTGCCGTCAGCTGGCCGAAGGTCCTGCCCTTCTCCGGCACCAGGAACACCGGGTCGTAGCCAAATCCCGCCGTCCCCATGGGGGCAAAGGCGATGGCACCGTCGCACCGGCCCTCCGCCGTCAGCTCGTCCCCGCCGGGAAAGGCGCAGGCGATGGCGCAGGCGAAGTGGGCCGCCCGGGTAGTCTGTCCCCGCATGTTCTGCAGCAACAGGGTATACCGCCCCCGGTCGTCCAGCTCCTCCCCGCCGTAACGGGCGGAATACACGCCGGGTCCTCCGTTCAGGGCGTCCACACAGAGACCGGAGTCGTCCGCGATGGCGGGCAGCCCGCTGGCCGCGCAGATGGCCTTGGCCTTCAGCATGGCGTTTTCCACAAAGGTGGTGCCGGTCTCCTCCACGTCTACGGAGATTCCCACGTCTGCGGGGCTCACCACTTCCACCCCCAGTCCGGAGAGGATATCCGCCATCTCCTTCAGCTTGCCGGGGTTATGGGTCGCCAACACGAATTTCATACCGTCTCCTCCTTTTCCGCCGCACGGTCCAGACGCTTGTTCCGGATGGTCAGCACCAGGTCGATGGTGACCATGGTGATATCCAGGATGTAAAAAGCCGCCACATAGGTGACATTTCCACTGATGAACTTCCCCGCCAAGCCGCAGAGATAGCCCACGATGATGCACACCTCAAACCATAGGCTCTTGCCCTTTGCAGTACGGGAGCGCACGGACTTTGTGATGTTGAAGGGCTAGGACAGGCCGAAGCAGATCAGCATAATCATCTCGAATACCTGCGCCACGGAAACCATCTCCTTCTTTCAATTTGTGGTTTTATCGCTTCAAAATCTCCCGCTGGAGCTTCAGCAGCTCCCGGTTGCCCTTGGCGCACAAGCGCACCAGCTCCTGTTGCTCCTGGGGTGTGAAGGCCCGGCCCTCGCCGGTGCCCTGGAGCTCGATGATCTCCCCCAGCTCATTCATCACACAGTTCAGGTCCACCTGGGCACGACTGTCCTCGCTGTACTGCAAATCCAGCATAAGGGTCTCCCCGACGATTCCCGCAGACACCCCGGTGACGAAATGCCGGATGGGATTGGAGGCCAGCACGCCCTCCTCCACCAGCTTCCGGCAGGCCAGGGCCAGCGCCACAAAGCCGCCGGTGACGGATGCGGTGCGGGTTCCGCCGTCGCCCTGGAGCACGTCGCAGTCGATGGTGATGGTATGCTCCCCCAGCTTCGCCAGGTCCACGGCGGCCCGGAGGGAACGGCCCACCAGCCGCTGGATCTCTGCGCTGCGGGGCGAGAGCTTCAGCTTGGCGATGTCCCGCTTGCTGCGCTCCCGGTTGGCCCGGGGCAGCATGGAGTACTCCGCTGTCACCCAGCCGGTGCCCTCCGGCACATGGGGCGGCACCCGGTCCTCCACGCTGGCGCAGCAGAGAACCATGGTGTTGCCGCACTGGATGAGACAGCTGCCCTCCGCGAATTTTACGAAATCAGGGGTGATTTTGATCGGGCGCAGCTCGTCAAACGCCCGTCCGTCTTGTCTGGTCATGGTATGCGCTCCTTTTCATTTTCCCCGCAGAGAGGACTGGATCGCCGCGAACGCACGGTCATAGTCATCCCTGTGAACATAGATGGTGTAGGTCAGGACGCTGTCCTGTACAGCAGTCGGAGCGGCCCCCTGCTGCGGCGGGCAGCCGCGGCGTATAGGCCCCGGGTCCTGGTGCCGCTGGAGAGCCCGGCATCTGAAAGCGCCCCGCGGATCAGAAAGTACATCTGCTGCGACGACACAGAGATCAGTTTTCTCCGATTCCAAATGGTGATCCTTGTCTCTCTGCTGCCGCTCAAATAATGGCCTCCACATATTCCTTCGCGTCGAAGGGCTTCAGGTCGTCCACCCCCTCGCCCACACCGGCCAGCTTCACCGGTACGCCCAGCTCCTTGGCGATGGCGATGACGATGCCGCCCTTGGCCGTGCCATCCAGCTTCGTCAGCACGATGCCGGTGAGTCCTGCGGCCTCCTTGAACTGGCGGGCCTGGATCAGGCCGTTTTGTCCGGTGGTGGCATCCAGCACCAGCAGCGTCTCCCGTGCGGCGCCGGGGCATTCCCGGTCGATGATCTTGGAGAGCTTGGCGAGCTCCGCCATCAGGTTAGCCTTGTTGTGGAGGCGGCCGGCAGTGTCGCACAGCACCACATCCACCCCTCTTGCCTTGGCAGCCTGCAGGGCGTCGAACAGCACCGCGCCGGGGTCAGCCCCCTCGTGCTGGCGCACAAGTTCGCAGCCGGCCCGCTCCGCCCAGATCTGCAGTTGGTCCGCCGCTGCGGCCCGGAAGGTGTCCGCCGCGCAGAAGAGGACCCGCTTGCCCTCGCTTTTCAGCTGATAGCCCAGTTTGCCGATGGACGTGGTCTTGCCTACGCCGTTGACGCCGATGAACAGCACCACAGCAGGCCGGGTCGAGAGATCCAGCTCCGTGCCGCCCACGTCCATCTCCTCCGCCAGAATGTCCCGGAGGGCGGCCTTGACCGCCTCCTGGTCCTGGAGCTTCTCCTTCCGGACCCTCGTGCGGAGTTTTTCCACGGCGTCCAGCGCCGTGTCCATGCCCAGGTCCGCCAGGATCAGCGTCTCCTCCAACTCCTCGAAAAAGGCCTCGTCCGCCTCGGAGAAGCCGGAGAAGAGATTTGTGGTGATCTTTTTCAGCTTGTCAAAAAAGCCCATGGTATCCTCCCAAATCGGAAATCAGCGCCGGAGAGGTTTATCCCAGTCCAACCTGTTTCCGCAGTATTTGCAGTATTCGCCGGGAAAAAGCGGCAGATGTGCCCCGCACTCCGGGCAGCGGATCACGAACAACTGGATCGCAAGGCCCGCCGCCAGCAGCAGTCCCCCGATCACGCCCGCCTCCGGTACAAATACGGTCCTGCTGAGGAACTGCAGAACAAATCCCGGGACTAGCAGGATAACGCTCAGGATCGTCCATCTGCGCAGTGTCATGAGATCGTCCTCCCAATCGCTTCAAATCCTCTTGCGCCGGGTCGCCGTTCACTCCACTTTCTTGCCGCAGTATGGGCAGGTCTTATCCGGTCGGAGCTCCCGAACGGACTTTCCGCAGTGGGGGCAGCGCAGCAGCCACCACACTAGCCCCAGATCCAAAAGGAAAATCAGCAGCCCTGCATAGGTCATCCATCCGCCCCGGAAGATAAGGAGGCCTGCCAGCAGGCCCACCCAGATGATCAGTATCTGTTTATGCTTGCGCTTCATGGATTCCGCTCCTTATTTGATCTTCAGCTCTTTCGCCATGTCATTCAGATTGATGGTCAGGATCTTGCTCACGCCCTGCTCCTGCATGGTGACGCCATAGAGGACGTCGGCCTCCTCCATGGTTCCCCGGCGGTGGGTGATGACGATGAACTGAGTCCGGCCTGCCAGCGTCCGCATATAGCGGGCGTAGCGGGTGACGTTGGCGTCATCCAGAGCCGCCTCGATCTCGTCCATCACGCAGAAGGGCGTTGGATGGACTTTCAGAATGGAGAAATACAGCGCGATGGCCACAAAGGCCTTCTCGCCGCCGGACAGCAGGGAGATGGTCTTGAGGGTCTTTCCCGGCGGCTGGGCCTTGATCTCGATGCCGCAGCCCAGGATGTCCTCCTCGTCCTCCAGTTCCAATCTGGCCGTCCCTCCCCCGAAGAGCTCCTGGAAGGTGGTCTGGAAGCTCTCGGACAGCAGCTTGAACTGCTCGGCGAAAATCTTGGTCATCTCCTCCGTGATCTCGCCGATGATGTTCTGCAGCTCGCCCTTGGCCTTCTCCACATCGTTGCGCTGGTCCGTCAGGTAGGTGTAGCGGGTGTTCACCCGCTGGAACTCGTCGATGGCCCCGATGTTTGGGGTGCCCAGGGCGGTGATGTCCCGCTTCAGCTCCCCGATCCGCCGGTTGGCCTTGGGCACGCTCTCCAGCTCGATCCGCTGTGCCTGGGCGTCGGAGTGGGAGAGTTCGTAGTGTTCCCACAGCCGGTCCAGGATCTGCTTTTCCTCCATGGCGGAGGTGGCCCGCTTCTGGTCCAGCTTGGCCACCGCCCGCTCCAGGTTCAGCAGGTTCTCGTTCATCTCCTGGCCCGCCCGGTTCTTGGCAGTCCGCTCCGCCTCCAGGGCGTTCTTCTCCTCTGTGATGGCGGCCAGCCGCTGCCGGAAGGCCGCGCCCCGGCCCGCCAGCTCCTCCAGCGCCGTCTGCAATCCGGCGATCTCTTCCTCCGCGGCGGCGATGTTTCGGCGGTAGGTCTCCGCCATCTGTTCCTTCTGCTCCCGGTCACCAGAGAGATCCGCGCACAGCGCCCGCAGGTCCGCGGCGCTGCGGACTGTGGCCTCCCGCTCGGCCGCCAGGGCAGCCAGATCGCTCTTTCTGCCGCTGATCTCCTCGGCCAGGGCACCGGATTTCTCCAGCAGCTCCGATTGGCCGGAAAGAGCCGCCTCCGCCTGGGCCCGCGCGTCCGCGGCGGCGGATTCCTGTCGGTTGATCTCCACCTGGGCGGCGGCAGACCGGGCGTCGTTGTCCGTCAGCCGTCCGGCCAGACTCTCCAGCTCGCCGACGAGGTTCTCCACGCTCTCCTCCAGGGAGCGCAGCAGGAGATCATATTGTCCCCTGATGCCCTCCAGCCGCAGGACCTCGTCCTCTGCGTGGCGGCGCTGGGCCTCCGCGGTCTCCAGCTCGTATTGGGCGGCGGCCAGTTCCCGGGCGGTATCCTCCTCCGCCTGCTTTGCCTCCGCCAGCTTTGCCTGCATGGCAGCGGTCCGGGCGGTGAGCTGCTCCAACTCCGCGGACCGGCTCAGTACACCGGCGGACCGGCTGGTGCTGCCGCCGGTCATGGAGCCGCCCCGGTTAATGACTTGGCCGTCCAGCGTCACGATCCGGAAGGCGTTGCGGTACTTCCGGGCCATGGCGATGCCGCAGTCCAGGTCCTCCACCACCACAGTGCGGCCCAGCAGGTTGTAAACAATATTCCGGTACGCCGGGTCAAATGTCACCAGCCGGGACCCCAGGCCCACAAAACCAAATTCCTTCTCCACGCCTTTTTCATGGAGCTCGTCACCCCGGATGGCGGTGAGGGGCAGGAACGTGGCCCGTCCGGCGTCCCGCTGCTTCAGGTAGCTGATGGCGGCCTTGGCATCCTCCTCCCGGTCCACCACAATGTTCTGCAGTCCCGCCCCCAGGGCGATCTCGATGGCCAAGGAGTACCTGCCATCGGTCTTCACCAGATTGGCCACCGGGCCATGGATGCCCTGCAGGCCGCTCTGTGCGCGGCACACGAACTTGACCGCCTTGGAGAAGCCCTCGTACTCCTTCTCCATCTCTGTCAGCAGGCGGCGGCGGTTTTCCAGCGCCCCCGTGTCCATGGTCAGCTGGACCCGCCGCTCCGCGGCGGCAGCGGCCTTCTTCTTCCGTTCCTCCATCCGCAGGCTGTGGCCGGCGATGATGTTGGCGGCGGCCTCCGCCTCGTCCCTGGCATCCTCCAGGGCGCGGCGGTTCTCCCGCGCCTCCTGCCGGGCGGACTGAAGCTGCTCCTCCGCGGCGGCCCTGTCTCGCTCTGCGGCCTCCCGCCGCTCCTGGATCTGCTTCTTCTCCGCGGCGGCGGCGGCCAGTTCCGCCCGCGCGTCCGCGGCGGCGGCCATGGCGAGGGCCTCCTGTGCCCGCAGGCGCTCCGCCTCGTTCTGGGCGCCGCCGGCCTGTTCCGCCATGGTCTGGGCGGTCTCCAGCAGGGCGGCCAGCGCACCGTTCAGCTCCCCGATCCGGCGGTCGATCTCCGCCACCCGGGCTTCCTGCTCCTCCGCCTGCTTCGCAAGGCCGCCGGAACGGCTCTCCGCCTCTGCCAGCTCCGCCTCCGCCCGCTGGATGTTCTCCCGGTTGTGGGTGACGGTGCTCTCCAGCACGGCGGCGGCGGACTCCTTCTCCTTGATCTGCTCCTCCAGAACGGCGGACTCTGTCCGGACACGCTCAGCCTCCATGTCCTTCTCCCGCATCCGCTCGCTGTACCGCTCCCCCTCGGCATAGAGGGCGTCCAGAGCGGCGCGGGCCTCGTCCCGCTGGGACTCTGCGGCGTGAAAGTCCGCCTCCAGCTTCCGGGCGCCCGCCTTCAGGGTGTCCAGGTTCTCCAGCCAGACGGAGATCTCCAGAAGGCGCAGCTCATCCCGGAGCACCAGATACTTCCTGGCCTTCTCCGCCTGCTCCCGCAGGGGCTCCACCTGAAGCTCCAGCTCGGCGATCTTGTCATTGATGCGGACCAGATTCTCCTCCGTCCGCTCCAGCTTCCGCTCCGCCTCCTCCTTCCGGTGGCGGAATTTGGAAATGCCGGCGGCCTCCTCGAAGATCTCCCGCCGCTCCCCGCTCTTGGCGGAGAGGATCTCATCAATCTTGCCCTGGCCGATGATGGAGTAGCCCTCCCGGCCCATGCCGGTGTCCAGGAACAGCTCCGTCAAGTCCTTCAGCCGGACAGACTGGCGGTTGATGTAGTATTCGCTTTCGCCGCTGCGGTAATAGCGGCGGGTGACGGACACTTCGCTCTCCTCCATGGTGGGGAAGATGTGCTCCGTGTTGTCCAGCACCAGCGTCACCTGGGCAAAGCCCACCTGGCTGCGCTTCTCCGTGCCGCCGAAAATCACGTCCTCCATCTTGGCGCCACGGAGGCCCTTGACGCTCTGTTCCCCCATCACCCACCGGATAGCGTCGGAGATGTTGGACTTGCCGGAGCCGTTGGGACCCACGATGGCGGTGATGTCCTCGCCGAAATTCAGGACCGTCTTGTCTGGAAAGGACTTAAACCCCTGGATTTCCAATGCGCGCAGATACAAACTCTCACCTCATTCGGCCTCTCAGCCAGATCACATACTATAACTAGTATAGTATAGCAAAGCCACTCCCCTATTTCAAGGAAAAATCTCCAGGTTCGGCGGCTCCAGCCGGAGCTGGGCCGTTATCCTCGAAACAGATCTCGCTTTTTCCATTTTTTCATGTTATTCTTTTGAAAAAATAACGAGTAGAGGAGGGAGTCCGTGCGAGAAAAAAGCCCCCGGCTGATCGTGACGTTTCACACCACTGCCGGGGCCATCGCCACAGAGCAGCTCTGCCGCCGCCTGGGGCTGGAGGGCAAACTGATCTCCGTTCCCCGGTGCATCACATCCGACTGCGGCATGGCCTGGTCCGCGCCGCCGGAGCTGCGGGAGCACCTGGAGACCCGGCTGCAGGAGGCCGGGATCGAGACAGCCGGTTTCTATGAGCTGCCCCTGTGACGATTTTCATCCCAGCGCCGAAGAGAGTGAGGAGTGTATTTATGAGAGAAAAGAGTTGGTTTCGGGAATACGGATTGATCTTGGCGGCGGGCGTGGCCGTGGGCATTGCCGCCCTGATCCTTACCGCCTCCGGCAACCCCAAGAACATGGGCTTCTGCATCGCCTGCTTCCTGCGGGACATCGCCGGCGCCCTGGGGCTCCACAGCGCCGCCAATGTGCAGTACATCCGGCCGGAGATCATCGGCATCGTGGTGGGGGCCGCGGCGGCAGCTCTGGCTGCCAGGGAGTTCCGGGCAAAGGCCGGGGCCTCTCCCGCCTGCCGGTTTGTGCTGGGGATGTTCGTGATGATCGGTGCTCTGGTGTTTCTGGGCTGCCCCCTGCGGATGGTCATCCGGCTGGGCGGCGGCGACCTGACTGCCGTTGCCGGGCTGGTGGGCTTCATCGCCGGGATCCTGGTGGGCGTGGTATGTTTAAAGAAGGGTTTCTCCCTGGGCCGGGCCTATCCCGTCCGCATGGGCGAGGGGTTCGTCCTGTCTGGGATCCTGATGGCGCTGTTGGGGCTGCTGCTGTTGGTGCCCACCCTGCTGAAGTTCTCTGAGGCGGGCCCCGGCTCCATGCGGGCCTTCTGGGGGATCTCCCTGGCGGCCGGTCTGGTTGTGGGCGTGCTGGCCCAGCGGAGCCGGCTGTGCATGGCCGGCGGCATACGGGACGCTGTGATGCTGCGGGACTTCAAGCTCCTCTCCGGCTTCCTGGCCATCTGGGGCACGGTCACCATTGGCAATCTGGTCCTGGGATCCTACAGCCTGTCCGCACTGTCCCAGCCCATCGCCCACAGCCAGTACCTCTGGTCCGCCCTGGGCATGGCCCTGGCGGGCTGGGGTTCCATCCTGCTGGGAGGCTGCCCCCTGCGACAGTTGATTCTGGCCGGTGAGGGCAACGGCGACTCCGCCGTGACCGTCCTGGGCATGATCGTGGGCGCCGCCGTCTCCCACAACTTCGGTCTGGCCGGCGCGGCGGATTCCGTGGCGGAGGACGGCACCTATGTGGTCGGCGGCATCGGCACTGCCGGCATGGCGGCGGTGGCCATCGGATTCGCGGTACTGCTGGCCATCACGGTGACCCATTTGCCGAAAACGGAGGCTGTATCGCGTGATTGAGCACACAATGTATGAAAATCGTCTATCGCCCTGTCCTGACAGGCAACCGGCGATGGCGGAAAATTTTCCCATTTTGCACAGGGAAAATCCTTGAATCTGTGCCGCATATCGCGGCGAAAGGGGAATTTGATATGGTAGATACCCGCGGATACATTTGCCCCACCCCGGTGCTGATGGTGCAGAAGGCCTTGAAGGATCGGCCCGCCATGGTGGAAGTCCTGGCGGAGGCCGGCGCAGCGGTGGAGAACATCACCCGCTTCGCCCACTCCCAGGGCTATCAGGTCAGCAAGACGGCGGACGGACCGGACTGGAAACTGACCCTGACGAAATAAAAGACAGGCGGGGAGCCCGTAGGCTCCCCGCCTGCCGTTTTTCCTGTCCCGCGGTTTGAGGTCAGGATGTCTCCCGCTTTCCTTTGGCCTCCTCGATCTGGCGGTAGAGGCACTGGAGTCCGTCAGAGAGGCCGCCCACCTGGTCGATGATGCCCAGGGACACTGCCTCCTCTCCATAGACCACACTGCCAACGTCGGCGGCCATATCGTCCTTTTTCAGCATCAGGGCCTGGAACTTCTGAGCCGTGATCTGGCTGTGGCTGGAGACGAAGGCCACGATCCGATCCTGAAGCCGCTGGAAGTAGTTGTAGGTCTGGGGGGCGGCGATGACCGTGCCGCTCATGCGGACCGGGTGGATGGTCATGGCGGCGCTGGGGACGGCAAAGCTCCGTCGGGCAGCCACTGCCAAAGGCACGCCGATGGAATGGCTTCCTCCCAGGACGATGGAGACCGTAGGCTTTGTCATGCCGGCGATCAGCTCCGCGATGGCAAGGCCCGCCTCCACGTCGCCGCCCACGGTATTCAGCAGGAAGAGGACGCCGTTCACCTCGTCGCTCTCCTCCAGCTTGGCCAGCAGGGGCAGCACATGCTCGTACTTGGTGGTCTTGGCACCGCTGGCGGCGGTGTTGTGGCCCTCGATCTGGCCGATGATGGTCATGCAGTACACGGAGCCGTGGGGCGTTTTGGTCAGGGCGGAGCCGAAGTCCACGATCTGCTGGGCGCCGTCCTTTCCGCTCTCGTCATTTTCCTCTGTGGTGTCCGCAGGTTTGGTGCGTTCTGTCATGGTAAACCCTCCTTTTCCCCGGTATTCTCTGCAATTTTATGAAAAGTACGCGCTGGACTTTCTTTTTGCCGGTTACTGTGATATGATAAAATATCTAAAGTATCTAATCTTCTACTCTGGCCCTTCTCAATAAGGAGATTCCTATGAAACAGCATTTTCAAATCCCCTGGGCTCAGATCCTGATTGTTTGCGCCGCTCTAGTTATGGCTTTTGGAATGGGGACCTCTGTTCAGGTGGAGCAAGAAGCGGTGGGGCAACGGGAAGCCTTCCGACGGAGCCTGCAAATGCTGGACCAGTACCTTTGTGCCCTATCTGAGGATCTGGGTGATCCGGATATTCTTGCCCTGGAGGCTCCCTTGGAGGATGATCGCATTCAGGAAAACCTAGTCCGGGTGCGGCGGACCTCTGTTGCCCTCAAACAGGACTATGTCTCCAACGCCGGGAGAGAGACTTCCCCGCATCCCCACGTGTATCTCTATCTCTTGGCACTAGAGGAAACGCTATTGGAGAGCAATTATCTGGATCTGGAGGCACTTTCTCAGATACTGACTATCTGCCGTTCCCTGTGGGATATTGAAACTGGACTTTCCTACAAGGAGATCATGGCCCAGCTGGAGGAAAACGTCACCTCCGGGGACTACCAGGACGCCTTGGAACTGCTGGGGATCAGCGATATGATACCAATTACCACCCAAGGAGGAACATAACTTTGGAACAGAACAAACAGCGTATTGTGGTGAAGGTGGGCACCTCCACCCTCACCCATAACTCCGGCGCGTTGGACCTTTGGAGCATGGAACATCTGGTGCGGACCCTGGCGGATCTCCAGGGCATGGGGCATGAGGTGATCCTGGTGTCCTCCGGTGCCATCGCTGTGGGCACCGCCAAGCTGGGGCTGTCCGAGCGGCCGAAGGAGCTGCGGATGAAGCAGGCAGCCGCTGCGGTGGGCCAGTGCCGGATGATGCACATTTACGACAAATTCTTCTCCGAGTACAACCGCTCCATGGCCCAGATCCTGCTGACAGGAGATGATGTGGAGGACCCGGAGCGGGCGGAGCACCTGTCCAACACCTTCTCCGCCCTGCTGGAGATGGGGGTCATCCCTGTGGTGAACGAGAATGACTCCGTCTCCTCCGCCGAGATCGAGACCGGACGCCATAAGGTCCTGGGCGATAACGACACCCTCTCTGCCATCGTGGCGGAGCTGTGCCGGGCGGATCTGCTGGTACTGCTCAGCGACATCGATGGGCTGTACGACGCGGACCCCAAGACTCACCCGGAGGCAAAGCTCCTACACCAGGTGACGGAGCTGACGCCGGAGATCCTGGAGATGGCCGGCGGCGCCGGCAGCTGGCGGGGCACCGGCGGCATGGCCACCAAGCTCTCCGCTGCCCGCATTGCCATGGAGGCCGGGTGCGATATGGTCATCACCAACGGCAGACGGATGGAAGACCTGTATGGCATCGCGGAGGGAAAGGACATTGGAACGCGATTTGTATCGGGGAAAACTAGGAATTGATGGATTGCACCCCCAGCGGAATGATTTGAAATTCGTCCGGATCCGCCGGACCCCTAAATTTCCAACTCCTAATTCCTCTTTCAAGAAAGGTGTGACGATATGACAGCATTACAGCAGCAGGGACAGGCGGCAAAGGCCGCCACCTACGTTCTGGCCACCGCCGGGACGGCCAGGAAAAACGCGGCGCTGAATGCCATTGCGGACGTTCTGACAGAGCGGCAGACAGAGTGGCTCTCCGCCAACGCAGAGGACGTGGCCGCCGCGAAGGAGGCGGGGATGCGCCCCGCCATGCTGGACCGGCTGACCCTGACGCCGGAACGGGTGGCAGGCATCGTGGACGGCGTGCGGCAGGTGGCTGCCCTTCCGGATCCCATCGGCAGAGTGGACAAGATGGAAACCCGGCCCAACGGCCTTATCATCGGCCGGCGGCGGGTGCCCCTGGGGGTCATCGCCATCATCTTTGAGGCCCGGCCCAACGTCACCGTAGACGCTGCGGCGCTGTGCCTGAAGTCCGGCAATGTGTGTATCCTCCGAGGCGGCAAGGAGGCCATCCGCTCCAACCGCTGTGTGGCGGAGCTGATGCGTCAGGCCCTGCGGTCCGTAGGTCTGCCGGAGGACTGCATCTCCCTGGTACAGGACACCAGCCACGAGACCGCCAATGAGCTGATGCACCTGGACGGCTATGTGGACGTGCTGATCCCCCGGGGTGGCGCCGGGCTGATCCGGGCCGTGGCCAAGGAGGCCAGCGTACCAGTGATCCGCACCGGCGAGGGCGTGTGCCACATCTATATCGACGATGAGGCAGACCTGGACATGGGTGCCAGCATCCTCTTCAATGCCAAGTGCTCCCGTCCCTCTGTGTGCAACGCCGTGGAGTGCGTGCTGGTCCACCGGGACGTGGCGGCGGACTTCTGGAAAAAGGCCCTTCCCCTTCTGGATGAGAAGGGCGTGGAGCTGCGGGCGGACCCGGAGGCCCTGGAGATCCTGGGCACCCGGGCGGTACCGGCAGAAGACAGCGACTGGGACGCCGAGTACGACGACTACATCCTGGCTGTCAAGACGGCAGGCGGCATGGATGAGGCCATCGATTTCATCAATGCCCACGGCACCCAGCACTCCGAGGCCATCATCACGAAGAACTACTTCAAGGCCCAGCACTTCCTGGACCACGTGGATGCGGCGGCGGTGTACGTCAACGCCTCCACCCGGTTCACAGACGGCGGCGAGTTCGGTCTGGGGGCGGAGATCGGCATTTCCACCCAGAAGATGCACGCCCGGGGCCCCATGGGACTGGAGGAGCTGACCAGCTGCAAGTACGTCATTTACGGTGAAGGACAGGTGCGGTAAGCGCCTGCCGGAAGTTAAAACGCCAAGAGGGGATGGTCTCTATGGCGGCGATCATTCTCTCCCTGCTGGCTGCAGCGCTTCTGTCGACCGTGCTGCTCATCCCCGCCGGACACCTGAAGCAGGCGCTGGGCATCCCGTCGGCGGTCTGTTCCGCTGCGGCGATGGGGCTGTACCTGCAGATGCGCACTGTCTCCGGCGGGCCTGGTACCGGAATAGCACTGGTGCAGCTGTACCTTCCCTGCGCTGTTTACGGACTGGTGATCCTGGGCGGCGCGGCCCTGGGTCCGACAGGATGGTGCTGCGGAAAAAAGCGAAGCTGAACATCTGATTCTGATTTGAAAAAAGAGGTTGATGCACAATGGCGACATTTGGTTTTATCGGCACCGGAAATATGGGCGGCGCCCTGGCCCGGGCGGCCCGCAAGCGGCTGTCCGGCGGAGAGATCCTGTTGGCGAACCGCTCCGCCACCAAAGCGGAGGCCCTGGCCCAGGAGCTGGACTGCCGGGCTGTGGACAATGCGGCGGTGGCCGCTGGGGCAGATTACATCTTCCTGGGCGTGAAGCCCTATATGGTGGCAGGGCTGATGGAGAAGATCGGCCCCGTGCTGGCGGCGCGGAAGGACCGGTTCGTGCTGGTGTCCATGGCGGCGGCCCTCACCATCCCCGACCTGCGGGAGCGGGGCTGCGGGGACTGGCCCCTGATCCGCATCATGCCCAATACCCCCTCTGCCATCGGGGAGGGCGTGATCTTCTACACCTGCGACGGCGTCACGGCGGAGGAGGAAGCGGCGTTCCTGGAGAACATGGCAGGCGCCGGGCGGCTGCTGCCCCTGGACGACCATCTGATGGACGCCGGCAGCGCCGTGGCCGGCTGCGGACCGGCCTTTGTGGACCTCTTCATCGAGGCCATGGCGGACGGCGGCGTGGCCTGCGGCCTCACCCGTCCCATGGCGATGGAGTGCGCCGCCCAGACGCTGATCGGCGCCGCGCGGCTGATGCTGGAGACGGGCCGCCATCCCGGTGCGCTGAAGGATGCGGTCTGTTCCCCCGGCGGCGCCACCATCCAGGGCGTCCGGGCGCTGGAGGCCGGCGGGTTCCGCAGCGCAGTGATGGAGGCGGTCATCGCCGCCTATGAGAAGAGTGCGGAGATGAAGTGAACGGTCCGTGGCCGGAGGCAGCTGCCTCCGGCCACGGCATTTTTTGTCCGCCTGCGGGACTTGCCAGCAGACGGCGAGATGTGGTATGATCGTTCTCCCATCTTTTTGACAGGAGGACATGTATGGCACGGGACATCATCTTGAATCTGGCAATCAGCCTGGATGGCTTCATTTGCGATGAGGACGGCGGCTTCGCATGGATCAGCGGCCAGGGAGATGTCCGGGCCGACACGGCGGACCACTTCGACTTCGACGGCTTCCTGGCATCCTGCGACACCATCGTTATGGGTCGAAAGGCTTATGAGGACTGCCTTAGTTCTCTGCCCGAAGCGGCGGAAAAGCGATTCCTGGTGGCCTCCCGGACACCTCGGGCGCCGGAGGGCAGGGTTGTCTTTCTCTCCGCCGATGTGGTGGCGGAAGTTCTGGCGCTGAAGGACCGGCCCGGCAAGCACATCTGGCTGTTCGGCGGTGGAGAGCTGGCCTCCGACTTCATTCGCGCCGACGCCGTAGACCGGTATATCGTCGGCATCCTGCCGGTGATCCGGGGCAAGGGCCGGCGGCTGTTTCAGGAGGGGATTCCGCCGGTGGAACTCCATCTGGACCGCTGCACGGTCTCAGACGGCATCCCTATTCTGGAGTACAGCCGGCGGGGCCGGTAAGGCAGATAGACAACAGCCGCAGGGAGCGTTCCCTGCGGCTGTTGTTTTGTGATTTGAGAAGATCTGACTTCTGTCGCTCAGGCAGCAGCGTTGGCGGCCCGGTACAGGAAGGTCACAATCTGGCCCCGCTGGCAGACGGTGTCGGGAGAGAACGTGCTGCCGTCACCGGTGCCGAGGGTGACGCCCTGGGCCACGGCCCAGTTCACCGCGGCGGCGTAGTCCGCGTCAGCGGCCACGTCGGTGAAGGAAGCGGCAGCAGCCTCGGGGCTGTCGGCGGCAACCCACATGAAGTACACCGCCATGGCGCGGGTGCAGCCCGCATAGGGATCAAAGGTCTCGCCTTCCACCAAGCCCTGCTCACTGACCCACTGGACGGCCTTGAAGAAGTACAGGCTGGTGTCCGTCACATCGGTATAGGCGGGTTCCGTGCTAGCAGGCTCCGGAGAACCGGCGGCGCGCCACAGATAGGTGATGATCTGGGCACGGGTGCAGTTCTGGTAGGGAGAGAAGGTGGTGGCGGTGGTGCCGTTGGTGATGCCCTCGTCCACGGCCCACTCAATGCCGTCATAGTAGGGAGAGGTCGCCGCCACGTCGGTGAAGGCCAGGCCCTGGTCAACAGTGATGCGGCCAGCGGGCTGACCGTAGGCCTCTTCGGTGACGGTGCCCTTTAGCTCGTCGGTGATGTAGTCCATGACCACCTCATCCATGGAGAGGCCCAGGTCATAGTTGACGGAGGCAGCCGCGAACGCATAGTAGGTGTCGCCGCCGGCGGCCATGAAGTCGTTGGTGGCGATGGTGTAGGTGGCGTTGGCATCAAAGGGCTCGCCGCCCACAGTCTCGATGGTGACGCGCTGGATGCTCTTGGGGCCGTAGTAGGTGGAGCCGGGATACTGCTCGCCCTGGTCATAGGCCTTGGTGGTGTCCACGGTGAACTCGATGCCGCTCACCTGGGGGAAGCCGCCGATAGAGGTGGGCGTGCAGTAGGTGGAAGCCTCCAGAGCCTCCAGCAGCTCGGCGCCGGTGACTTTCACGATGGAGAGGGTGTTGCCGAAGGGCAGCACAGTGTTGATATCCTTCTTGGTGATGTCGCCGGCGGCGATGGAGGCGCGGATGCCGCCGCCGTTGGTGACAGCCGCGTCCACCTCAGTGCCCTCACGCTCGGCGCCCCAGACCAGAGCGTCGCAGATCAGGTCGCCCAGGTTGGTCTCCTCGGTACGGTTACCGGGCTCCTTCTCGCCGTTCAGGGCCACTTCGGTCTTTGCAAACACCGTGCCGTATTCCTTGTCGATCTCCGCCTGGATCTTGGCGGCGCGGGCAGCCACATCAGCGTCCGTGGCGGTCAGGTCGGCAACGGGGGTAGTGGCGGTGGTGATGGTGCCGTCGGCATCGATGGTGACCACGCCCACGCTCTCCAGCTTGGTGCCGGTAGAGGTCACCAGAGTGTCGCCCACCTTCCCGGTACCGCCAGCGGCGGCCTTCACGTCCTCAAGGGTGGAGTGAGAGTGGCCGTCGATGAACACGTCGATGCCCTCCACCTTCTCCAGCAGGTCGATGGAGCGGTTGCCGGTGGACTCGGCATCGATGCCCAGGTGGCCCAGGCAGATGATGTACTCGCAGCCCTCTGCCTCCAGTGCGTCCACCTGATCCTGCGCGCAGTCGAACATCTTATCGCCGGCCAGGAAGGTCACGCCCTGGATCTTGGCGGGGTGGGCCTTGGTTGCGGTCTCCGGGGTGTCCAGGCCGAACACGCCGATCTTGGTGCCGTCGGGCGCGGTGAAGACCACGTTGTCCTCAAAGGCCACCTGGCCGTTGTACAGGACATTGGCGTCCACGATGGTGAAGTCGGCGTCCGCCTCCAGATCCTTGAGGTTCTGGTAGCCGTAGTCGAACTCATGGTTGCCCATGCTGGCCACGTCGTAGCCGGCCAGGTTCATCAGCTCCACGGCGGTGGCGCCCTCAGACGTGCTGACGGTGGGATCGCCCTGGATGAAGTCACCGGCGTCCATCAGCAGGACGTAGGCGCCGCGGGCCTCGTAGGCGTCCTTCAGCGCGGCCACTTTGGCATAGCCGCTGATGGCGCCATGCACATCATTGGTGTGCAGGATGACGATGTCGCCGTCCAGATCCTGTGCCGTCTCTTCCGCCGCATTGGCGGTGACGGCCAGGGAGAACGTCATGACCACCGCCAGCAGCAGGGACAAGACTTTCTTTTTCATTCTGTTACCTCCTCTGAAAGCGCGGGAGATGACCTCCCGTGGTATGGATATAGTATAGCACATCTGGAAAAAATGGACAGAGGGGACTTCGCGGATTTTTCGAAAAAAACCACCAGAAATATCCCACGTTTTTTGTAGAAGAAGCGCAATTTTTTTCTACCCGCACTTCTGGCATTCCCTTGCGGCGGGTGTTATACTGAAAAAAAGCGTCTGCCGGAGCTTCCCGGCAGCCTGCCGCCGGGCGGCCGCATCGTGCCGCAGACACACAAGGAGGTATATTTATGACCACATTGCTCAGGGGCGGGACCATCATCACCGGTGCCGGACAGCGGCGGGCCGACCTGCTGCTGGACGGGGAGAAGATCGCCTGGGTGGGCCGGGGACCTCAAGCCGCAGACCGGGAGGTGGATGTCTCCGGCTGTTTCCTCTTCCCCGGCTTTATCGACGCCCACACCCACTTTGACCTGGATGTGGCGAACACCACCACGGCGGATGATTTCTGCACCGGCTCCCGGGCGGCCCTGCGGGGCGGCACTACTACGGTCATCGACTTCGCCTGCCCCAACAAGGGCGAGTCCCTGCACCACGGCCTGGACCTGTGGCATCAGAAGGCGGACGGCAGGACTTTCTGCGACTACGGCTTCCACATGACCATCGACGACTGGAACGAGTCCATCCGGGCAGAGCTGCCGGACATGTTCGCCCAGGGCATCTCTTCTTTCAAGATGTATCTCACCTATCCCGCCATGATGATCGGCGACCGGGACATCTACTGGGCACTGAAGGAGCTGAAGCGGCTGGGGGGCATCGCCGGCTTCCACTGCGAGAACGCCGGTGTCATTGACGGCATGATCGCCGAGCGGAAGGCCGCCGGAGAGCTCTCCCCCGCCTCCCACCCCCGCACCCGACCGCCCTATCTGGAGGCTGAGGCAGTGAGCCGCCTGCTGCGGATCGCCCAGGCAGCGGACGCGCCGGTGGTCATCGTCCACCTCACCAACCGGGAGGCCCTGCTGGAGGTGGACCACGCCCGGAAGCGGGGCCAGACCGTGTATGTGGAGACCTGTCCCCAGTACCTGCTGCTGGACGAGAGCGTGTATTTCAACGAGGACTACTCCGCCGCTGCCCGGTATGTGTGCGCGCCGCCCCTGCGGGACAAGGCCGAGCAGGAGCACCTGTGGAAGGGCCTGCGGCGGGGCGCTATCCAGACCGTGTCCACAGACCACTGCTCCTTCACCCTGGCCCAGAAGGACATGGGCCGGGAGGACTTCACCAAAATCCCAGGCGGCCTGCCCGGCGTGGAGACCCGGGGCGAGCTGCTGTACTCCTACGGCGTGGCCAAGCGGAAGATCAGCGCCGCCCAGATGTGCCGGGTGCTCAGCGAGAATCCCGCCCGGCTGTATGGTCTCTATCCCCGGAAGGGCGTGCTGCGGCCCGGCAGCGACGCGGACATCGTGGTCTACGACCCCGGCGCCAGCCATGTGATCCGAGCGGAGGACTGCGTGGCCAATGTGGACTACAACCCCTATGAAGGCTTCGTCACCGCCGGCGGCATCCGGCAGGTGTGGCTGCGGGGGCAGCTCTCCGTGGAAAACGGAAAGGTCCTGGTGGAGGCGCCGGCGGGCAAGTATATGGCCCGGGGCAAGAACTCCCTGTGAGCATTCGTCCATGAATCTCGTCATCATCGGGCGCTTCCCTGCGGCCACAGACACGCAGATCAGGGCATTCCTTCCCGCTGACCGGGAGGTTTTTATCACCGAATCGGATCTGTCCGGCCCCTTTTTGCAGAGTGCGGATGCGCTCATCCCGGAACACATCCCGATTCCCTCTTTTGGGGACAAGGCTCTGAAGCTGCGGATGATTCAAACCGGGGCCGGGTATGGCGAAGATAGAGCCGTCTGCTTTTCTGGTCAACATGGCCAAGAGGGATCGTTCACGAAGAGGTCCTGATCGAGGCTTTAAGCGACCATCAGATCGCCGGCGCTTGCCCGGATGTCTTTGAGGCAGAGCCATTTTCCCAAGCAAGCTGGCTGAGGGCGCTCCTCAACGTAATCCTCGCGCCGTACACAGCAGGGGATCCTGGCGGCGTGAAACTGCACGAAAAACAGGATTCCTTTTTCCCAGTAGCATCCGGCAGGCACGGAGCGGAGAAATGCCCGCCAACATGCTGAACCGGGACACCTGGAAGGCGTGGAGATAAGCCCCTTCTGCAGGTGGACAGCCCATAGACGTAAAAGAGCTGTGCGTTCAACTGAAAAACAGGCGTCTGCCTCATTTGGAATGAGGCGGACGCCTGTTCTGCTTTTCATGCGTTTCTGTTACTCTTCTGCCAGTCCCTCCCACTGGACATCCACGATGGTGCCGCCGGAGAACTCAATGTACTCACTCTTCAAAATATAATCCGTCTTGCCGATCCGGACCTCCTGGTCTCCCACCTTGGTGGTCATGACCTCGCCGGCAGGCGTCTCCGTGGTGGCGGTGAAGAGCAGCGTCACATGCTCCGGATCCTCGATCCACTGCCCATCGGGGCCCAGCACGTAGTAGGGCTCCATCTCCACGCTCTCAATCTGGCCGCCCACCAGAGCGCCGGAGGCCATCAGCGGAGAGGGCAGATGGGCCTGGCAGGTCTCGTACAGCTCCGTGGGCACACCCTCGCACTTAACCACATAGGTCACCTTCACCATGCCGCCGTCCTCGGCGGCGGTGCCGCCGCTGCTGCCCAGCAGCTTCCAGGCTCCAAAAGCCACCACCGCCACGATCAAAATCACGGCGATGATGTCGATGATGTTGAACTTTCCAACGCGTTTTGCTTTCTGTTCCATGGTCTCCTCCGTAAAAGGCGCGGACGCGCCTGTATTTGGCGTTTGTCGTCTGGACAATATCTGGTTCGTATTGTATAATATTTCTCGCGATTTCACAACCCCTATTTGCGGAAAGCGGAAAGAAAGGCATTCCATGAAGGTCATTCATCTCATCAGCGGCGGAGACTCCGGCGGCGCAAAAACCCATGTGCTGAGCCTGCTGCAACATCTGAATCAAACCATCACCGCCCAGCTGGTGTGCTTCCGGGACGGCCCCTTTGCCGAGGAGGCCCGCCAGATGGGCATTCCCACCATGATCTGCGGGGGCAACAACGTCTTCCGCACCCGGCGGAAGCTGGCGGCCTATATCCGGGAGGGCGGCTACGAGATCATCCACTGCCATGGCTCCCGGGCCAACATGATCGGCGCCATGCTCCGCAAGGTCACGGGACTGCCGGTGGTGACCACCGTCCACAGCGACTACCGCCTGGACTACATGGGCCGCCCCCTCAGCCATCTGACCTTCGGCACCATCAACGCCCTGGCCCTGCGGCGGCTGGATTACCGGATCGGCGTGTCCGACGCCATGGTGGACCTGCTGATCTCCCGGGGCTTCCCGGCGGACCGGTTCTACACCATCTATAACGGCATCGACTTCACGCCCCCGCCCACCCAGGGGGACCGGCTGGAGTACCTGAGGAGCCTGGGCGCAGATGTGGACGAGAACTCTGTGGTGGTAGGCATCGCCGCCCGGATGAATCCGGTGAAGGACATGGCCACTCTGGTGCGGGGCTTCGCCGCGGGCCACGCCAAGTGCCCCCGACTGCGGCTGCTGATCGCCGGCGACGGGCCGGAGAAGGACAAGCTCACCGCCTTGGCGGCAGAGCTGGGCGTAGAGCGGCAGGTGTGCTTCGCCGGATGGATCTCCGGCGGCATGGACCGGTTTTACAGCGCCCTGGACATCAACGCCCTCACCAGCCTGTCCGAGACCTTCCCCTATGCCCTGACGGAGGGGGCCCGGTTCCATCTGGCTACCGTCTCCACCGCCGTGGGAGGCATCCCCTATCTCATCGACCAGGACGTGAACGGCTATCTCTTCCAGCCCGGCGACTGGCAAGCCCTGGGCAACGATCTGGCCGCCCTGGGCAATGACGATGAATTGCGCCGCCGCTTGGGGGAAAAGCTCTATGAAAAGGCGTCCACCCAGTTCTCTATTCAGAAGACCGTGTCCACCCAGCTGCAGATATACGCCTCCATCCTCCGCCGCCACCGGCGGCGCTCCTCCGCCCGGGACGGCGTGGTGATCTGCGGCGCCTACGGCCGGGGCAACGCAGGTGATGACGCCATTCTGGAGGCCATCCTCCAGGAGATGCGCTCCATCGACCCGGACATGCCCATCACCGTGCTCAGCAAGGATCCCAGGAGCACCCGGCTCACCTACCGGGTGCGGGCGGTGCACCGTTCCAACTTCCTGGCCTGGCACGCCGCCATGTGGAACAGCCGCCTGTACATCAACGGCGGCGGCAGCCTGATCCAGGACGTGACCTCCCGCCGCTCCCTGTGGTTCTATCTGGCCAATATCCGGGCGGCAAAGCGGGCAGGCAACCGGGTACAGATGTACGGCTGCGGCATCGGCCCCGTCACCCGGGAGAGCCACCGGAGTCTGGCCGCGAAGATCATCAACAAATATGTGGATGTCATCACCCTGCGGGAGCCGGACTCTTTGGAAGAACTGCGGGCCATGGGGGTGACGGAGCCGGAGGTCCTGTTGACTGCGGACCCGGCGCTGATCCTGCAGAAGGCCCCGGACGACGAGACCGACAGCGTGCTGCTGCGCGCCGGTATCCCGCCCCACGGCAATTACCTCTGCTTTGCCCTGCGGCGGTGGAAGGGGTTTGAAGAGAAGGCCCCCCTCTTCGGCGCGGCGGCGGAATACGCCTACCGCACCTATGGTCTGACGCCGGTGTTCGTGGCGGTGGAAAAGCATCTGGACCCCGGTGCGGGCCAGCTGGCCGCCCGCGGGCTGACGATCCCCCACTATTTCCTGGACGATGCCGGCGGCGCCGGGACCATCATCGGCGCCCTCAGCCGGATGCAGGCGGTGGTGTCCATGCGGCTCCACGCGCTGATCTTCGCCGCCGGGCAGGGGATCCCCCTGGCGGGCGTTGTCTACGACCCCAAGGTCTCCGCCTTCCTGCGGTATATCGGACAGGAGCAGTTCGTGGATCTGGCAGAGCTGACCGGGCAGAATCTCTGCGCCATGATGGACCAGTGCGTAGCCCAGGCGGCCCACCCGGAGGCCCAGGCCGCCGCCGTGCGGAACCTGCAGGCCATGGAGCAGAAGAATGTGGAGGTGGCCCGCCGCCTGCTGAAGGGTTGACGGGGCCACCTGTTGGAGGAATCTATGAAAATTATGGTCTATGAGGCCCGCCCGGACGAACGGGCGGACCTGGAGAAGCAGGCGGCGCTCCACGGAGTGGAGCTGTCTGTCACAGACGCGGTGCCCACACTGGAGAACGCCTCTCTGGCCGCCGGCTGCATCGGCGTGTCCATCCTGGGCCAGGGGTGCATCGACGCGGCCCTGCTGGATGCCTATCACGCCCTCGGCATCCGGTATCTCTCCACCCGCACCATCGGATATGACCACATTGACCTGGACCACGCCCGATCCATCGGCCTGCGGGTGTGCAGCGCCAGCTATGCCCCCAACGGCGTGGCCGACTTCACCGTCATGATGATCCTCATGTGCCTGCGGCATTACAAGCAGGCTCTGTGGCGGGGGCAGGTCAACGACTTCTCTCTCACCGGCCTCCAGGGCCGCGAGATGAAGGATCTGACCATCGGCATCATCGGCACCGGCCGGATCGGCGCCCAGGTTGCCCGAAATCTCTCCGGCTTCGGCTGCCGGATTCTGGCCTATGACCTGCGGCGCAATCCGGCAGTGGAACCCCAGGTCACCTATGTGGACTTCGACACCCTTCTGGCCCAGTCGGATGTCATCACCCTCCACATGCCTCTGCTGGACTCCAACCGCCACATCATCAACCGGGAATCCATCGCCAAAATGCGGGACGGCGTGGTAATCGTCAACTGTTCCCGCGGCGAGCTGGCGGATATCGAGGCCCTGATTGAGGGGATCGAGACGGGAAAAATCGGCGCCCTGGGTATGGACACCGTGGAGGGGGACGAGGGCATCATCCACGCCGACCACCGGGTCGACATTCTGCCCAATCGGAACTGGTTCTATCTCCACCAGTTCCGCAATGTCATCATGACCCAGCACATGGCCTTTTACACCGATGCCGCCGTGTCCAGCATGGTGGACTGCGGCATCGGCGGCATCTGTCAGATGGCCGCAGGCGAGTCCTGTCCCACTGAGCTGACAGGCCCGGTACAGTAAGCCGCTACCTCCCGCCGCGGGTCCGGCGGCGCTGGACGGAGATCGTCTCCAGCGTCTCTCCCAGCTGAACCAGCAGCGCCGCTGTCAGCTCCAGGTCCTCGTCGTTCAGCCGGGCAGCCAGAGAGACCGCCAGGGTGTTGACAGCGGTGGTCAGGGCCAGCGGATCACAGGAAAGTTCCATCATCGCATCACCGCTCTCATTCTATGCCTGAGCGGAGCCATTCATCCTGCTCCGCCGGTGTGAACACATTTTAGAAAGGGACGGCCGCCCTGTGAGCGGCCGTCCCTTTTTCCAAAATGCACGTGCTCAATCCCTCTCCGTCTCTTCCCCGCCTCCCTGCTGGAAGGGGGGCACCGGCTCACCGGCGTGATAGGCGTTGGTGCGGACATTGATATACTGGGCCTTCAGCTTGGAGTAGACGATGGTCTGGCTGGAGTACAGCCCATTGTAGCCGGAGAGCATGTAGCTGATGCCGCAGATCAGGGCAAAATACAGCAGCCCACCATCCCCGAACAGCTCCACGGACAGGAAGATGGAGGCCAGCGGGCAGTTGGTGGCCCCGCAGAACACAGCGGCCAGCCCCAGCGCCGCGGCGAAGCCAGCCGGAATCCCCAGCAGCGGCCCCGCCACACAGCCGAAGGTGGCCCCCACGAAGAAGGAGGGCACCACCTCACCGCCCTTGAACCCTGCGGAGAGCGTCACCGCGGTGAACAGAATCTTCAGCAGAAACGCCTCCGGCCGGGCAGTGCCCTGCTCCACGGCGGCGGTAATGAGATCCATGCCCGCGCCGTTGTAATCCCGGGTCCCGCAGAGGTATGTCAGGGCAATGACCGCACCGCCACCGACAAGGACGCGGAGCCAGGCATTGGGCAGGCGCTTCTTCATCTGATGCTCCGCGAAGTGCAGGGTCCGGCACAGCAGAACGGACACCAGGGCGCAGCCTACGCCCAGCACCGCCACCCGCAGCAGCATCAGCTTCTCCAGCTCCGGCGCCGCCACAGAAAAGCGGGTGGGCGCCACCCCCAACTCCACAGAAATCCAGTAGGCCACCAGGGAGGCGGTCAGACATGGAATGAACGCCACGTGGTACACCACGCCGATGCTGATGACCACGATGGCGAACACCGTGGCGGTAAGGGGTGTGCCGAACAAGGCGGAGAAAAACGCCGCCATGCCTGCCATGGTGGCGGTGCGCAGGTCCCGGTCATCCAGATTGAAAAGGTTCCCCGCATGGCGGCCGATGGTGCCGCCCATCTGGAGAGCCGCGCCCTCCCGTCCGGCGCTGCCGCCGCACAGGTGGGTGAGAATTGTCCCCAGGAAGATGGCGGGCAGCAGCCAGATGGACAGGGGCTTTCCGTGGTGTACCGCGTCGATGATGTCGTTGGTACCCTGGCCCTCCGTCTTTGTCAGCTTGTAGAAGGCCACGATCACCAGTCCCGCCGCCGGCAGACACCACAACAGCCAGGGATGTTGCTCCCGCAGCTCTGTGGCCCGCTCCACACCGATGTGGAACAGGGAGCCCACCACGCCGCAGCAGACGCCGGTGACCAGCGCCACCGCCAGCCACTTGGCCATGGCCTGGACGTAAAGGCCCACGCGGGTGTGGCCATGCTCCTTTTCCAATCCGTTCACTTCCCTTCCCCGCCGCCGAAGGGCGGGCCGTGCTTGCAATGGAAATATTATACGGCAGGCCGCCGTTCTTTGCAACAGGCATGGTGCGCCACGCGAAAAGGGCCGGTCCGAAAATCGGGCCGGCCCGTATTGTCAGGCAGACTCAATCACTTTGCAGCAGCCTTTTTCCTGCCCCACATCTTGTTGCCGTCCTTGTCCCATATACCAAAGCCGGAGAAGGCGCAGAGGATGGAGAAGATGGGTACAATGAAGATGAACCAGCAATACGGGATATACTCCGTGCCGCAGCCCAGTACCTCCATCACATACAGCGTGGCAACGCCCCAGGGGACGATGGGTGCACTCAGGGTCCCCGCATCCTCCAGCGTCCGGGAGAGGACCCTGCGGTGGATGCCCATGCGGTCGAAGGCGTCCTCGAAGGTCTGCTCGGTGACGATGATGGCCACGGTCTGGCCGCCGGCCGTGAGGAAGTTGACGATGTAGCAGTAGATCAGAGTGACGGTCACCAGGACGCCGCGGCTCTTGATGAACTTCAGCAGCACGTCCTTGGCCAGCACGTCCAGGATGCCGGTGGCGGTGATGATGCCGCCCATGACGCTGGCTACCATGAAGGTGATCAGCAGACCGGTCATGCTGGTAATGCCGCCGCGGTTGAGCATCGGGTCCACAATGTCCACGCCGGTAGACAGTGTGAAGCCGTTGGCCGCATAGTTCATCAGCTCCACAAAGTTCACTCCCTGAAATACCATGGCGAACACGATGCTGACCACCACAGTGAGGCCCATACCCAGCAGGGCCGGCAGCTTGAACACCGACACCAGCAGCACCAGGATGGCGGGCAGGATCAGGATGGGATTGAGGTTGAAGTGCTCCGCCAGGGTGTCGCAGATCAGGTTGGCGCGAGTCGTATCCATCTCGCCGCCGCTATGCATCAGGCCGGCGGCGGTAAACAGCACCAGCGCCACCAGTGCAGCGGGAATAGTGGTGTACATCATGGACCCGATGTGGTCATACAGGGGAACCCTGCTGACACCGGAGGCCAGGTTCGTGGTGTCGGACAGAGGGGACATCTTGTCGCCGAACCAGGCACCGCAGACCACCGCAGCAATGACCAGCGGTACCGGGATGGAAGTAGTGGAGGCCACGCCCACCAGGGCAATGCCCATGGTCGCCACGCTGCCGAAGGAGGTTCCGGTGAACTCCGCCGTCAGCCCGCTGAGGACGAAGGCCAGGGGCACCAGGATTTTCGGGGAGATCAGCTTCATGCCGTAGTACATCAGGGCCGGGACCGTGCCGCCGGCCATCCAGATGCCCACCAGCATGCCCACCATGATGACGATCAAAAATGTCGGGATGCAGTCGGACACCACTCGCAACAGCGTCCTTTCCACATCCGCCCAAGGGATATCCAGCAGGAGCGCGATTACCACGGCGATCAGGGCCGCGATGAACACGGACATAGTGGTGTCCACGCCCAGGTTGATGAGCGCCACCAGCACGGCCACGATCACCAGGAAGGAGATCACGGCGAAAGCCGGAGTTGGGGTCTTCCGCGTCTTGACTGTCTTTGTCTTATCCATTCTCGTTTCTCCCTTCTAGATTGTACGGCGGCGCGGGACCGCGCCCGCGGCGCCGCAGGAGTCCTCCGTTCAGCCCAGCAGCTCCCGGGTCAGGAATGCCAGAGCCGAGTCCATCCGGGCGGCCCGAAACGCACAGGATTTGAATCGGTGCTCCGCGCCATGGACCACCAGGAATTCCGCCCGGTCTCCATAGATCTCCTTGTACCGCTCCGAACAGTGGATGGAGGCCGTCACGTCCTCATCCCCGTGTACCAGATTCACGCGCTTGGTGAATTTGGCCGCCACGGCGTAAGGATCCAGCTCCAAGGCATCCTGATAGAAGCCCAGGCCCACCCGCAGGCCCTCGTAGTCTGCGTAGCCCTTCTCCTCGATGTCAGACACATCCACGCCGCAGAGCATCTTGTGCTTCATGTTGTAGACCACGTCCGGCGCCGGGCACCACAGGCTCAGGGCGCACACGTCCGCATCCCGCAGGCCCGCCACCATGGAGGCCACACATCCCCCCATGCTCAGGCCGTGGATCGCGATCCGGCTCTGGTCCACAAAGTCCAGACTCTTGACATAGTCCAAGATGGCAAGGCCGTCTTCCACCTCACTGGAGACAGTCATGTCCTCGAACCGCCCGTCGCTGTCGCCGCTGCCGGCAAAGTCGAACCGGACACTGGCGATCCCCCGCTCACACAGCCTGCGGGAGAGCTCCGTGTGGACGAAGTTGATCTCGTTCCGGTCGTCGCAGAAGCCGTGGAACAGGATCACAAAGGGTACTTTCCCCGGCCGCTGGTCTGGCACATGCAGCATCCCCCGTAGGGTCAGGCCGCGGCTCTCGCACTCCACATACCGTTCCATCTCTCTTCCTCCTTTCTCCGCAGGCACCGTTCCGCTGGCCGGCCCCCGCTTGGTTTCTGATCTATGCAAAGCCGCTCCGCGGCCTCACATCTCACTCAGGCCTCCTGCCGGAAGCAGCGCCCCTCCACCCGGGCGCCCAGGCGGCTGAACAGCTCGTTGGTAATGGTGCCGGCGTTCTCCGCCAGCTCCTCTGCGTAGATGACACAGTCCCCCTGGCGGCCGATGAACACCGCCTCGTCCCCCACCCGGACATCTTCAATGCCGGTGACGTCCAGCATCAGCTGGTCCATACAGATCCGGCCGATGCCCTGGGCGTACTGTCCCCGGACGATGGCCCGCAGCTTTCCGCCGCTGAGGCAGCGGGGGATGCCGTCGGCGTAGCCGATGGAGACGGAGGCCACCTTGGTGGGCCGCTCCGCCCGGAAGATCCGGCCGTAGCTCACCGTCTCCCCGGGTCCGATCTCCCGCACAGAGGTGATCCGGGCCTTCAGGGTCATGACCGGCATGGGCTGCAGGTCCTCCCGCAGGTAGTCCGCCGCGCTGCTCTTGACGCCAAACATCAAAATGCCCAGGCGGGCGTAGTCATAGGCGTACTCCGGGTAGTTCACCGCCGCATAGCTGCTCAGAAGGTGAACCGTCCCCAGCTCCACGCCCCGGGCCTGGAGGGACTCCACCACGCTTTTGAAGGTCTCCGCCTGCCGGCGGGAAAAGTCCACATGTTCCTCCTCGTCCGTGTCCGCCACGCAGAGGTGGGAGTAGATGCCGGTGACCTGCAGGACGCCGTTCTCATACACCCGCCGGATGGCGTCCAGGTCCTCCGGCAGGAATCCGATGCGGTGCATACCCGTGTCCACTGCGATATGTACCTTGAGGCGCACGCCGTTCTCCCGGCAGTAGGTCTCCAGCTGGGCGGCGTGGTCCGGGCAGGTGGCGGTCTGGGTCAGCCCGTGCTCTGCCAGCAGGTGGAAATACGCAGGGGCGCTGTATCCCAGGATCAGGATCTCCCCCTGGATGCCGGCCTCCCGCAGCTGGACCGCCTCGTCCAGCGTGGCAGTGGCAAAGTGGCGGATGCCCAGCTCCCACAGCTGGGCGGCCACCGCCCGCGCCCCGTGTCCGTAAGCGTCCGCCTTCACCACGCCCATGATCCGGCAGCCCGCTGGCAGAAGGCTCTGGTAGCGCCGGATGTTGTGGGCCAGGGCCTCCCTGTCCAATTCAATCCAAGTCCGATTCATCTATCTCCCTGCCGCCGCAGTGCGGCGGCGCTCCCTTCCCAAAATTCTTGATCCCGTCAAGAGGTCATACCAATGGCAATTTTTTTCAGAATACCCGAAGTCTGCCAAAAAAGCAAGTTTTCTGCAAGTTTTTTTGTGCCCCTAAAACTTTTTACGGGCTGTCCGCCGTCCTCTCTCACAGGCGGACTCATCCCGCTTTTCCGGTTGATTCTTTCCAATTCTGTGCTATACTGGAAGAGGAAACAGACAGATGTCTGCGCGCCGATGCGAAACCCCAGAACAAAAAAGTTTGGAGGAAATGAGTATGAAATACGGACGTACCTATAATTTCTCCGCCGGACCCGCCATGATGCCGGAGGAGGTCTTGGAGGAGATCGCCGCCGAGATGATGAATTACCGGGGCAGCGGCATGTGCGTCATGGAGATGAGCCACCGCTCCAAGGTCTTTCAGCAGATCCGGGACGAGGCCGAGGCGGACCTGCGTCAGCTGATGGGCATTCCCGACAACTACAAGGTTCTGTTCGTTCAGGGCGGCGGCACCGTGCAGTTCGCCATGGTGCCCATGAATCTGATGAAGAACGGCGTGGCCTGCTATGTGGAGACCGGCAACTGGTCAAAGAAGGCCATCAAGGAGGCCCAGAAGTACGGTGAGGTGAAGATCGTCGCCTCCTCCGCGGACAA
Source organism: Dysosmobacter welbionis (assembly GCF_005121165.3). Lineage (NCBI taxonomy): Bacteria > Bacillati > Bacillota > Clostridia > Eubacteriales > Oscillospiraceae > Dysosmobacter > Dysosmobacter welbionis. The sequence goes on from NZ_CP034413.3 coordinate 624,961, forward strand.
GAACTTCTCCTACATCCCCGACTGCTCCGATCTGGACATCCCCGACAACGCAGATTACGTCTATATCTGCGAGAACGAGACCATCAACGGCACCACCTATTTCCATCTGCCCAACACCAAGGGCAAGATCCTTGTGTCGGATCAGTCCTCCATGTTCCTCTCCCGTCCCTGCGATGTCACCAAGTACGGCCTGATCTGGGCGGGCGTACAGAAGAATGTGGGTCCCGCCGGCATGGCGGTGGTCATCATCCGGGAGGACCTGTTGCGGGAGGACCTGCCCCAGTTCGTGCCCACTTACATGAGTTACAAGACCCATGCGGACAATGACTCCCTGTACAACACTCCCAACTGCTGGGCCATCTACTGCTGCGGCAAGGTCTTCAAGTACCTGTTGGCAAACGGCGGACTGGAGGCCATGAACAAGCGCAACGAGGAAAAGGCCGCGGTGCTGTACGATTTCCTGGACCAGAGCAAGTTCTTCACCGGTGCTGTCCGCAAGGAGGACCGTTCCCTGATGAACGTGCCCTTCGTCACCCCCAGCAAGGAGCAGGATGCCGATGTGGTGGCCGCCTCCAAGGCCGCCGGCTTCGACAACCTGAAGGGCCACAAGAGCGTGGGCGGCCTGCGGGCGTCCATCTATAATGCCATGCCCAAGGAGGGCGTGGAGGCCCTGGTGGAGTTCCTGAAGAAGTACGAGGCAGAGCACGCGTAACGGCTTTCCATGGGGGACCTGCTCCCCCATGGAGGCCCCCCGTCAGTCTGCAGACTGGTGAACGCCGCCCAAGGCGTCTGAGTCGGGGAATTTTCGGCAGGTACACGCCCTGCGGAAAAGGATTAAAAATTCTTCTTTTGCCTCCGGCAAAAGAACTGGGGAAACCGGCGAAGCGCCGCCAGCGGTCTCGAAAGCGAGCCGATTTCGAGACCGCGGCGCGATTGGCGGCCCAAAAGGGCCGGGAATCGCAATGCCGCAACGGTGTAGCCCCCACGATTTCTACCAGCCCCCTTCCTTTTGTGCGGGTGGGAGAGCGAGTGGAACACGCCAGGCGTATCTCCACTCTTCACGCTCCACATCTTCACTCCGGTGAAGCCAGAGAGGCTTCGCCTTCCCCCTTCCTGCGATGGAGTCCGGAGCGTCAGGCAGACTGCCGTACGCGCAGCTCCTATCTCTGAACTCCACTCTCACGGAGGCGCCTGTCCCCCAATGGGCGTTTGGGGTTTCCGACATTGGCACCCCTGGGGTGTGCCGGAAATGTATGAAAAGGGGTATTATATATGGCATTAAGAGTTTTGGTTACCGATGGGATGGATGCTGGCGCAATGGAACAGCTGCGCAAGGATGGATATGAAGTCATCGAGCAGTTCTATGAGCCCGATCAGCTGGGCGCAGCCCTGCGGGACTTCGACGTGGTTATCATCCGCAGCGCCACCAAGATCAAGGAGCCGCAGATCGACGCCGCCGCAGGCAGCCGCCTGAAGCTCATCATCCGGGCCGGCGTCGGTGTAGACAACATCGCAGTCAAATACGCAGAGGAACACGGCATCCAGGTGAAGAACACGCCCCGCGCCTCCTCCAACGCGGTGGCGGAGCTGGCTCTGGCCCTGTTGTTCTCCTGTGCCCGGAACATCTCCATCGCGGGCCACACCATGCGGGAGAACAAGTGGGAGAAGAAAGCCTACTCCAAGGGCTTTGAGCTCTCCGGCAAGACTATGGGCGTCATCGGCTATGGCCGGATCGGCCAGCTGGTGGGCGCCAAGGGTCAAGCCCTGGGCATGAATGTGCTGTCCGTGGTCCACCGCAACAAGCCGGAGGGCTGCGAGTGCGAGACCATGCACTTTGTCACTATGGACGAGCTGCTCTCCCAGTCCGACATCGTCGTCCTCTGTGCCCCCAGTGGCGACAAGCCCCTGGTGGATGCGGAGTCCCTTGCGAAGATGAAGGATGGCGTGGTGATCATCAACGTCTCCCGGGGTGCCAACGTGAACGAGGCCGCCCTGCTGGACGCTCTGAACTCCGGCAAGGTCAAGGCCGCCGGTCTGGACGTGTGGCTGAGCGAGAAGGATCCCAACTGGGCCCTGGCCTCCCACCCGGCTGTCTCCTGCACGCCCCACATCGGCGCAGGCACCAAAGAAGCTCAGAAACGCATCGGCGCGGAATTGGTGGACATTGTAGAGAACTTCGGCTGATCAGCATTCCCGGTCAAACGCCCCTCCCGTTTTCACGGGAGGGGCGTTTTTCTGTGCCGTCTTTCCGATTTTTTCTTTTTCCGTAAATTGTTCCTATATTTTTATAATTTTTTAACTGCCATCTCTATTTACTTTTCAAAGTTGGCAGTGTATAATAGGGGCCATACAATCGCAGAACAGAAGGTGATGGCTTGAGGCAGGCAGTTGTCCCGTCCCAGTATCTGCAGATCGCTTTGGATCTGGCTACCCGCATCGCCCAAGGTGAGTTGACGGAGGGCAGCCGGATTTACGGTCGGTCGGTGCTGGCGTCGGAGTACGGGGTATCCCCGGAGACGATCCGCAAGGCCCTACGGCTGCTGGCGGACATGAAGGTGGTGGATGTGAAGCCCCAGAGCGGGGCCGTAGTCCTCTCCGCCGACAGCGCCCGCCGGTACATCGAAAACTTCTCCGAGGATGCGGACATCCATTCCCTGCGCCTCCAGCTGAAGGCGCTGCTGGCGGAGTCCGCCGAGGTGAACCGGCGCATGGCGGACACCGTGTCGGCCCTGGTAAAAGGGCAGGACACATTTGCTGCGGCCGGTCAGCCCCTCCCCAACTATGAGGTCCCTGTCCCCAAGGACTCTCCTCTCATCGGCAAGAGCATCGGGGAGCTGAAATTCTGGCAGTCCACCGGCGGCACCATCGTGGCCATCCGGCGGGGCCAGACGGTGATCCTCTCCCCCGGTCCCTATGCCGAACTGTACAGCGGCGACGTCATCATCCTGGTGGGAAGCCCCAGCGCCGCAGAGGCCGCCCACCGGCTAGTAACGACAAAGGAGTGAAGGCAGCGATATGATCCAGTTTGAACACGTCTCCAAGAGCTATGGCAAGACCCCGGTCCTCAAGGACCTGAATTTCACCATTCCAGACGGACAGTTCGTGGTCCTGATCGGCCCTTCCGGCTGCGGCAAGACCACCACCATGAAGATGATCAACCGCCTGCTGGAGCCCGATTCCGGCACCATCCGCATCGACGGGCAGGATATCCACTCCCAGGACAAGGTGGAGCTGCGGCGGCATATCGGCTATGTGATCCAGCAGATCGGCCTGTTCCCCAACATGACCGTGGCCCAGAACATCTGCGTGGTCCCCAAGCTGCTGAAGTACGACAAGGCCCGGTGCGATGAGATCGTCCAGGAGATGCTGCAGCTGGTCCACATGGAGCAGTCTGCCAACAAGTATCCTTCCGAGCTCTCCGGCGGCCAGCAGCAGCGCATCGGCGTGCTGCGGGCCCTGGCAGCTTCTCCCCCCATCGTGCTGATGGATGAGCCCTTCTCCGCTCTCGATCCCTTGACTCGCGAGTCCCTGCAGGATGAGGTGAAGAACCTGCAGCAGAAGCTGAACAAGACCATCGTCTTCGTCAGCCACGACATGAGCGAGGCGCTGAAGCTGGCGGACATCATCATCTTCATGGCCGCCGGAGAAATCGTCCAGATGGCCTCCCCCGAGGAGATGCTGGAGCACCCCGCCAACGATCTGGTCCGCACCTTTATGGGCAAGCACACGCCGGACACCGCCCCCTCCAAAGTAGAGAGCTTCATGCGCACCAATGTGTTCAGCGTCCGGAAGGATCGCGGCGTGTTGGAGTGCGCCGAGCGCATGGCCCGAGGCAGCGTGGACACCCTGCTGGTCACAGACGAGCAGAACCGGTACTTAGGCACCATCTCCATCGGCGACATCCGCCACTGGGGCCGGGAACTCACCAGCATCGAGCCTCTGATCCGCCAGACTGCCCGGACCGTCCGGGTGGGGGACGAGGCCAAGGAGAGCTTCGACTACCTGCTGGACTCCGGTGCCAACTACGTGGTGGTGCTGAATGCGGACGACACCATCGCCGGTATCGTCACCAAGACCAGCGTGGCCCGCAGCGTGGCGGAGAATCTGTGGGGTGATTCCAAATGATGACGCTGATCCAGGACTACGGCGCCGACCTGCTGCGGGCCATCGGACTGCACACGATATATGTGCTGATCTCGGTGGTCATCGGCTTTGCGGCGGGACTGGTGTTCGGCATCCTCCTCTCCCGAATCCCGCGGTGGCTGTCGGGCATCATCATCCCCATTCTCTCCATCTTCCAGACCATTCCCGGCCTGGTGTTCATCGGCGTGCTGTTCATCTGGTGGGGGAATATCTATCCCACGGTGATCGTGGCCCTCAGTGTGTACGCCATGTTCCCAGTGCTGAAAAACACCTACACCGGCATTCTGGAGGTAGAGCCGAAATACATCGAGGCCGCCAAGGGCTGTGGCATGTCCTCCTTCCAGACGCTGGTGCGGGTGGAGCTGCCCCTGGCCATGCCGGTCATCATCTCGGGGCTGCGGATGGCCGCCATCTACACCGTCTCCTGGGCGGTGCTGGCCTCCATGATCGGCCTGGGCGGCCTGGGCGACTTTGTGTACCGGGGCACCAGCTCCAACAACAACACGCTGATTCTCCTGGGGGCCATCCCGGCGGCCATACTGGCCGTTCTCTTCGGACTGGTCATTGACCTGCTGCAGAAAAGGGTCACGCCCCGCGGCCTGCGAAAGGAGGCGGGCAAATGAGCTGGGACCTGATTTTTCAACATCTCTTCATCGTTCTGGCGGCCAGCCTGCTGTCCATCGCCGTGGGACTGCCCTTGGGCATCTGGGCATACGTCTCCAAGACCGCCCGGCCCGTCATCCTGCGGATTGTGGACCTGCTGCAGACCATTCCCTCCCTGGCCCTTCTGGGCATCATCATGGTGGTGCTGGACCCCGGCAAGCTGACGGTCATCACCGGCATCACGCTGTACTCCCTGCTGCCCATCGTGCGGAACACCTGCTTGGGACTCCAGGAGGTGGACCCGGGTGTGAAGGAAGCCGCCCGGGGCATGGGCATGAGCAAGCCCTACCGGGTGCTGATGGTGGAGTTCCCCCTGGCCTTCCCCACGGTGTTCACCGGCATCCGCATCGCGGTGGTAAACGCCATCGGCACTGCGGTATTCGCAGCTTTCGTGGGCGGCGGCGGTCTGGGCGGCGTCATCACCCAGGCCATCCGGATCTCCGATATGTCCCTGATTCTGGCGGCCACCGGCGTCCTTATGGTCATCGCCGTGGTGCTGGACCTCATCATGAGCTGGTTCGAGGGGCAGATGCGCAAGAGCCGGGGCGGCTCCAAGAAAATGTGGATCCCGGTGGCGGCCATCGTACTGGCGTTCATCCTGCTGCTGCCCTATGGCCGCGGCGGCACCGGCGACATTCTTCTCTATGACGGCGACTACTCCGAAACCCAGCTGATGCACCACATGGTAAAGATGCTGGTGGAGGACCAGACGGACCTGACCGTCACCATTCAGGATCAGATGTCCCAGGTGAACAACTGGAACTCCCTGAAGGATGACAGCCACACCTGCGACCTGATGATCTCCTACGACGGCACGATCCTCACCACCTTTCTGGGCCAGGACACGGTGGACGTTCCGGAGGGCATGACGATCTACGACTACGTCCAGGGCGAGCTGGACAGCTACGGCCTCACCCAGCTGGAGCAGCTGGGCTTTGAAAACACCTACGCCATCGGCGTGCCCCAGGCCCTGGCGGACGAGTACGGCCTGGAGACCATCAGCGACCTCATCCCCATTGCGGACCAGCTGACCTTCGGCGCGGAGCAGGAGTTCTTCACCCTGGAGGGCAGCATGAAGTATGACCCCTTTGTGAAGTTCTACGGTCTGAATTTCCAGGACGCGGTCTCTGTGGATATGGGCCTGAAGTACTCCGCCATTGAAAACGGCAGCTTCGATGTGGCGGTGGTCTACTCCACCGACGGCCTGAACAAAAAGGTCGGGCTGAAGGTCCTGGAGGACGACCAGAGCTTCTTCCCCGACTACAACGGCGTCTTTCTGGTGCGGGACGATCTGCTGGAGAAGTACCCGGAGGTGGCGGACATTCTGAACCAACTGGCGGGCAAGATCCCCACCGAGCAGATGGCGGAGCTGACCTACCAGGTGGACGTGGAGGGCCGCACTGTGGATGAGGTGGCCCGGGAGTTCCTGGTGAGCCTGGGGCTGCTGGAGGCCTGATCCCCGCTCTCTTTCAAAACCGCTCTGGAGCGTCCGCGCTCCAGAGCGGTTTCCTTTGGAAAATTTCCACTTCTTTGCAACCGGCATCACGTTTTCTCGTCTATGTTGGTGAGAGAACCTCCAGCCGTGGGCTGGAGACAGGAGGAGGATCCCATGAATCTGCAAAAGCGGTACTTATTGATGGGCGGAGCCGTGCTGGCCATCCTGCTGACGCTGGCGGCAGGACTGCTGTTCTGGGGCCGGAGGCCCTTCCGGGGTCTGGAGGCGGCGGACATCGCCGCAGCCACCGTCCTGGTGGCCCCCCCGGATGTGACACTGGAGCTGGATGCCGGGGAGATCGAGACCCTGGCGGATCTGCTGGCAGATGTCCGCATCACGCGGCCGGACCAGTCCTATTCGGAGTATGCCGGACAGACCGTCCTGTTCACGGTGACCATGGCTGACGGCACAGCTGCGAACGTCACGGCCTACAACCCGTTTCTGATTATCGACGGCACCGGCTGGCGCACCGCCTATGCGCCCTGCGAGGCGCTGAACCGCTTTGCCAACGAGCTGCTGCGGGAGAGAGGAGGATAACATGGAGGACACGGAGATCATCGACCTGTACTGGCAGCGGGATCAGCGGGCTATTGACGAGACCCACGGCAAATACGGCGGCTTCCTGGCGGGGATTGCCTGGAACATCCTCCGCAGTCACAGCGACGCGGAGGAGTGCGTCAACGACACGTATCTGCGCACCTGGAACGCCATTCCTCCGGCCCGCCCCTCCGCCTTCCGGGCCTGGCTGGGGCGCATCGTCCGCAACCTCTCTCTGGACCGCTGGAAGCAGAGCCGCACCGCCAAACGGGGCGGGGACGGCATGGAGGTGCTGTTGGGGGAGCTGGATGACTGTGTGCCGGAGCCCCACGGAACCGAGAAGACGATGGAGGACCAGGAAATCGCGTCGCTCATCAGCGCGTTTCTGCGGCGGCAGAGTCCGGAGAGCCGCATCATCTTCCTGCGGCGGTACTGGTACGGGCAGAGCGTGGCGGATATTGCCGCCGGAATGAACTGCGGAGAGGGGAAGGTCAAGTCCTCTCTCTTCCGCACCCGGAAGGCCCTGCGGACCTATCTGGAACAGGAGGAGGTGTTTTTGTGAAAGCGGAGCGGTTGTTTCAAATCCTGGGTCTGGTGGACGAAAGCCTCATAGAGGAGGCGGACACCGCCTCCTCCCCCGCCGCTGTACAGCGGCGGCCCTCATGGGTTCGGCTTTTGGCCGCGGCCGCATGTCTCGCGGTGATCTGCGCCGGGGCGTGGGGACTGTGGCAATCGAATCTGGGAGCGGGCACCGGCAGCCCCGGAGATGCCGCGCTGGCCGGTGGAGAATCCGGCGGTGACGGCCACAGCCCGGGCACTACCTTCCTGTCCTACGCCGGGCCGGTCTTTCCGCTGACCACGGCGGAAACGAACACCCGCCTGACCGCAGGGCGGACCGTCACCTGGGATTTTGCCCCCGGCTCCTATGAGGATGGATCCCCCCGACAGTGGGGGGCCCAGGTGACAGACAGCTACACGCTGACCAATCCTGCTGACGGCAGTGTGACGGTCAACGCCCTCTACCCCGTCTCCACCAGCTGGCTGGACTTTCCCGAGCTGAACGCTGCTGTCACCGTGGATAGCGGGGGGACCGGTTTCTCTGTGCTCTCCGGCGGCTACGCCGGAGGCTTTCAGGACGCCGGGGAGCCGGACGGCTCCACCTGGAACCTGGCCCCGCCGGACGAATGGGCCGATTATCAGGCACTTCTGGCAGACGGAGAATACCTGTCCCGGGCGATGGAGGAAACTGCTGCCCCGGAGGTCCCGGTGACTGTATATCAGTTCACGGATTTCGCCGCGCCCCATGAGGAATACAACGCCGCTACCCAGGCGGTGACCTTCACTACCGACCCAGAGGCCACCACAGTCCTCTCCTACGGCTTCAACGGCATGAGTCGGGATGCGGACCGGGGCTGGTGCCAGTACAGCTATTTCGTTCCCGACGGTGTCCGGAGAGAGACGGAAACAAAAATTCTGATCGTCCTGGGTGATGACATCGGCGATTATGTCCTCCAGGGGTATGCCGACGGCGGCTGTGACCAGGAGATCGATGGGGTGTCCTGCACCGTCACCCGCCGGGAGACCACCTTGGCCGATGTGCTGGACCTGCTGTGCCGGGCTTATCAGGCGGAATTTGAGCAGTTCAGCCTGGGCCGCGGGCAGGAAAGCCCCTTCCGGTATCTCTCTCAGGCGCAGTACCAGGGATTGGTGTGGCAGCTGCTGGAGCAGTACGGCCTCTTCTCCGGCACCCCCAAGGACCGGTACAGCGACGGCCGGCTGGATGAGATCCTGATGGAAGCCCTGTCCCAGGAGCGGGTGCTGTACCTGTCCTTCCCCGTCACCGTCCCGGCAGGCGGCAGTGTTACTGTGGCGGCTTCTTTTTGGAAGGCACCCAGCTATGACTACGGCTGCTCTGGTTCGGAGAACGTGGGCCTCCAGGGCTATGATCTGGTGACGGCCCTGGGATCCACGCTGGAGTTCACCGGCCAGACCGCCGCCCTGGTGAACACGGACACCATTGAGATCGTCCGGCAGAACCTGGGCTTTGATCTGGAAAACGGTGTTACCCAGGTATCGCTGGATCTGGCGGAGCCTCACTACTATCTGGAAATCCGTCCTCTGGAGGGATAATCACAAAGACGCGCCTATGGAAGTTCCACAGGCGCGTCTTTGGCATCGTTCACTTCTTCCGGCCCCGTATCCAGGCCGCCAGAAGCAGCCCCGGGAGGGAGGCCGCGAGGACTCCCAGCTCCAGGATCTCCTGACCCCCTGTGCGTTCAGCAGGGGACTCTTCCTGAACGGGCAGCGAATCTGGTCCCATCTCCGCATCAGCCGCATCGGCCTGCCGTGCCTCCCAAGCTTCAAGGGAGGCCGATTTCAACACAGCAGGCGGCGGGGCATCCGCTGCCCAGGCCGGGGACGGGGAGGGCATCCGGACCTGGTCCAGCAGCTTTTCCGGCGCAGCGGGGCTCCGGTCCGGTGACGTCTCCCACTCCGGGAGAAACCCGGCGCTGGGGAACTGCCACAGGGAGCCGTCCGCCAACACCGCCAGGGTCCGGTCGCTGCAGGGGACGGCACAAACCACACCGTTCGTGATCCGCACAATGCCGTCACAGGCCTCCGTGTCATAGGGGTCCTCCGGGTCCACCAGACCGTCCCGCAGCATGGCCGGGCGGTCGCTGCCCCAGGCCCAGAGAGTTCCGTCCGCCGTCACAGCGGTACATCTGGTGAACTGCACCACATCCTCCAGCAGTTTTTCCGGCTGGCCCAGGGACTGCCACTGGACTGTATCCGACAGATTATTCTCCCAGGGCACACGCCAGAGACTGCCATCCTACCCCTGGACTAGCATGGCAGGGTCCTGAATTCCGCAGTACAGACTGCCCACAGCGGCCACATGTTCCATCAAAGGTGCCGCGGTACAGGTATCCCCGTCAAACCAGACCCGCACCAGCGTCCCATCCTCCTTCACCGCCAAATCCCCAAACAGCTGAACCACCTGGTCCAGTACCTGGGTGGGCGGATAGTAGGGATCATCCTGATGTTCCTCCAGGGACACTCCGGACCGGGCGCCCCAGGTCCACACCGTCCCGTCAGCGCACAGGGCAGAACATTCCGTCTCCCCGACTGACACGGACACCACGTCCTCCAGCAGCCGGTACGGCTCCTCCTCGCCGAAGGTCCGGCCCGCGTGGCCGCCCCAGCCCCAGAGGGTCCCATCCTCGTCAATGGCGGCGGCCGTGATAAACCCCGCGTCCACATACCGGGCATTCTCCAGCAGGACATTGGCCTCCTCCCAGGGCAGCGGGTCCTGGTCCGTGGGGCCCACCGCGCCGTGGAAGCTGTCTCCCCAGGCCAGCAGGGCGCCGTCCGCTCGGATGGCATAGTAAGTGTATCCGCTGGTGGCAATGGGTTGGCTGATTGATTCCAGCGCCGCCGCTGTACCGGCCAGCAGCATGGCCGAAAGAAGCCCGCAGGCAAGTATTTTCATATCCGCCGCCTCCTTTTTCCCACTGTACCATACAGCCTATCCAAAAAGCAAACCCCGCACCGTCCCGGCGCGGGGCTTGTCCTTTATTTCTCGATCTTCACAAATTTCTCCGCCGGGGCGTGACACAAGGGGCAGCGGAAATCCGGCGGCAGGGATTCTCCCTCATAGACATAACCGCAGACAGTGCAGCGGTAGCCGTTGATCTCTACCGTGCGGTACACGGTGGCAGTGGGCGGCGTGGCCTTGCCCCGGTCCGTATAGGCCTGGAGGGTCAGCACCCTCCCGTCTCCCAACACCTCCGCCTCTGTGGCCTGGCCCACGAAAAGGAGGAAGCTGCCGATCTCCATCTGGTCCACCACCTTGCATGCGATGCGGGAGACCATGTGCTCCTTCAGGTATGGATTGCCGTTGCTGTCGGTCTCCGCCGCCCGGCCGGCGAACTTGTCCGTCACCCGGCCGGACTTGTAGCCGAACAGGTCGATGATCTCCCCCGGCGCGTCCGCACCCAACAGGGTAACGGAGAAGCTCCCCGCCGCCTGAATGGCCTTGCAGGTCTCGTGGTCCTTGTTCACCGCCACGGTGAACTTGGGCGGGAAGGAAGAGGTCACCTGGTGGAAGGAGTTGACGATGCAGCCGTGGCGCTTGCCGTCCGCTGCCGCAGAGAGCAGACAAAGGGCGTAGTCCATCTTCTGATATGCCTTGTTGTCCATATTGATTTCCTTTCTGGCGGATCCGCCGCCGGACATCCCGCATGTTTCTCTTGATGGAATAAGTTTACCAGAAGCCGCCATTTTATGCAGTTGCATCCGCGACTGCTGCCGCGCAAAAATTTTCTTCCGTTTTCTGTGGACAAATACCGGATTTGGGCGTATACTCTCCTTAACCAGATGCCATTATCCTGATTTATATTTTCTATAAGTCTGGATAATGGCTTAAAATCTAAATAAAAGGAGTGGTTCTATGTCTGAGAGCTACGCTGGCAAGATCAACCGGAAGCTGCTGAAAAAGCGCCGCATCATCAACGCCGCCGCCGGGCGGGAGCCGTCGGACCTGGTGCTGAAGAACGCCACCTATGTCAACGTCTTCTCCAACGAGCTCTGTCATGCGGACATCGCCGTGGCAGAGGGGCTGATCGTGGGCATGGGCCAATACTCCGGCACGGTAGAGGAGGACTGCACGGGTAAAATCGTCCTGCCCGGCTTTCTGGATGCCCACATCCATCTGGAGAGCTCCCTGGTCTCTCCCAAGGAGTTCGTGAAGGCCGTGCTGCCCCACGGCACCACCACCGTCATCACCGACCCCCATGAGATCGCAAACGTCATGGGTACCGACGGCATCGAGTACATGCTCCAGGCCACGGAGGGCCTGCCGGTGGACGTGCGGTTTATGCTGCCCTCCTGTGTGCCGGCCACGCCCCTGGACGAGTCCGGCGCGTCCCTGGACTACCGGGCCATCGACTCCTTCTATGACCACCCCCGGGTCCAGGGACTGGCGGAGATGATGAATTTCGTAGGCATCATCGCCGGGGACGACCAGCCGGTGGAGAAGATCGTGGCCGCCCAGGCCCACCACAAGAAGATCGACGGCCACGCGCCGGATCTGGTGGGCAACGACCTGAACGCCTACATCGCCGCCGGCGTCTATTCCGACCACGAGTGCCACGACCTGAACGACGCCATCGCCAAGCTGGAGCGGGGGCAGTTTATCATGATCCGGGAGGGCACTGCCGCCCGGAACCTGGACGCCCTTGCCCCCCTGCTGTGCGACAAATACTCCGAGCGATGCATGTTCTGCACCGACGACAAGCACCCCAACGACCTGCTGGAGAAGGGCCATATCGACTACATCGTCAAGCGGGCCATCGGCCTGGGGGTGGAGCCCATCACCGCCGTGAAGGTGGCCTGCCACAACGCCGCCCGGTACTTCCTGCTGAACAACCGGGGCGCCATCGCCCCGGGCTACCTGGGGGACTTCGTCATCATCGACAGCTTCCAGGACTTCAACATCGAGAGAGTCTTCAAGAAGGGCGAGCTGATGGTGGACCACGGCGTGGTGAAGGACTTCCCCGCCCCGGCCATCGACCCCTATCTCACCGAACGGGCCCACAGCACCTTCCATGTGGAGCACCTGACGGCGGAGGACTTTACGGATGCCCGGCCCCGGGGCATCATCGGCATGGTGAACGGGGAGATCACCACGGTGGACGCCGGCTACTCCGACCGGATCGACGTGGAGTATGACGTGCTGAAGATTGCCGTGGTGGAGCGCCACAAGAACACCCATCATATCGGCATCGGCTTTCTCCAGGGCTACGGTCTGAAATCCGGCGCTGTGGCCACATCCGTCTCCCACGACTCCCACAACATTATCGTGGTGGGCACCAGCGAGGACGACTGCGCCGCCGCAGCCAACCGGGTGGTGGAGCTGAACGGTGGCATCGTAGTCTGGGACCAGGGCAAGTCGGTGGCAGAAGTCCCTCTGGCCATCGCAGGCATCATGAGCGATGAGTCCCTGACATCTGTCAACGAAAAGCTGGAATTCGCCAAGGCAAAGGCCCACGAGCTGGGCGTCAATCCGGGCATTGACCCCTTCATGACCCTGAGCTTCATGGCCCTGCCGGTAATCCCCTCCCTGCGGATCACCACCCGCGGCGTGTTCGATGTCACCACGCAGAGCTACGTGTGAGGAGAGCGAATATGCTGGAATTTCTTCTGGGGGCATGCTTTTTCCTGTGCATTTTTGCCCCCTTCACCTTTGTGATCTTTCTGATCGACGCCATCAAGAAAGTTGTCTCCGGCGATGGAAACGAGTATTTCCCCGGTCTGGGCGCCGGGCTAAGCCTGTTTATCATGCTGGGCGGGATCTTCTATGTGCTTTTATGAATGCGCAAAATTAGCACTCTCGATACCAGAGTGCTAAAATTCACAGATCGTTCAAACAAATGACACACAATATCCGATTTTCCATCCTATCATAATACTTGAAAAGAAGAACAGAAGGTCTTTGAAAGGCACCTGTTCCGCCCGGCGGCATCACCCTCCATGATCCATCTGCCGTCGGTCCCAACTACGGATCATCAGGATTTGATAGGAGGAATTGATTATGTTTGAAATGAGACCTTACCGCAGAAATTCTATGAGCACCTGGAATCCCTTCTCCGAGATGGAGGAGATGGAGCGTCGCCTTTTCAACAACGACTTCTTCTCCGGCCGCGGTCTGGCGGAGTTCAAAACCGACATCACCGATGAAGGCGACTACTACGAGCTGAAGGCCGACCTGCCCGGCTTCAAGAAGGAGGACATCCAGCTGCAGCTGGACGGCGACACCCTCACCATCCAGGCCCAACGTCACTCCGAACATGAAGAGCAGGAGAAAAAGGGGAAGTACGTGTGCTGTGAGCGTTCCTACGGCGCGTACAGCCGGAGCTTCGACGTCTCCGGCATCCGGGCGGAGGGTATTACCGCCTCCTACGACAGCGGTGTGCTGACACTGAAGCTGCCCAAGAAGACAGTGGAGGTTTCCTCCAGCCGGCAGATCAGCATTGACTAAAATCAAAGCAGGAAAAGACCCGCGGTGTACGCCGCGGGTCCTTTGCTGTCCCTTTTCCGTCATATCTCCGCCTCTTCCAAGGGCAGGAAGGACCGGAAGAGATACCGGCCGTCCTCCGCCGCCTCCAGTGTCAGCTCTTTGCCTCCTCCAGTGAGGACTAGTAGCTTCCCCTCCCACCGGCCGGCCTCGCAGATGAACATGCCGGGGCCGGCGTCGCTGGTGAAGTTGTAGAAGGCGTCGGTCTCCGGCAAGTACACCAGCTCCCCGGAGCTCTCCGGCACATTCGTCAGGTCTGCCGTGGTGATGTCGGCGTGCTCCTCCAGGTACGCGTCCAGCTCCGTCCGCCGGTACCGGTGGATGGGCACCGGCATCCGGTCCAGGGAGTCCACCCCCTGGAAGGGCCAGCCCCCGGCCCCCTTCAGGGCCTGGAACTCAGCCTCGTCCTCCACCGTGCCCCCGATCCCCATGTAGCGCAGAAACTCCACCAGGTCCAGGTCCTCCGGCCGCTCATAGTAAGAGGTGAAGAAGCTGCAGACGGAATTGACGTATGAGACGTTCTCCCGCTCCTTAAAAGGCGCGAAGGCCTCGTTCACCTGGGCGATCTCCTTCACCGTCAGGGCGTCGGCGGCCTCCGGTGTCTCCACCTGTTCCGTCTCCGAAAAATCGGCCCCGCCGTCCTCCGGTGCCGTTCCCGCCTTGCCGCAGCCGGTCAGCAGCAGGGCCAGTAGCAGCGCCCCGACGCAGGCGAATCGGCATCTACGCATACGATCCCCCCCCTTTTTCTCAGCAAACCGCAAAAAATCCGGGAAATCATCGCAAAACAGCCACAAATTCCGTTGAAATCATTACAAGGGCAACGCCTCATGTTCCACGGTGATCTGGCAGCTCTTCATGGCCGCAAGCGCGGTCCGATGGCTCTCCGGGGTGACACCTGCGCAGCAGGCGGCATCCACCGCTACCTCTGCCTCCGGCAGGAACGCCTTCACCAGCAAGGCGTTGGAAATCACGCAGATGTCGGTGCAGAGGCCGATCAGCGTCACCTTTTCAATGAGTTCCTTTTCATTCTCCTCCGCCAGCAGACGCCCCAGCTCCGCGCTGCCGAAGGAGGGCTTGTCCAGAATGGCCTGTCCTGCGCTGGCAGGCCGGAGCTGCTCGACGATCTCCCAGCCCTCGGTCCCCCGGATGCAGTGGGGTACAGGCAGGTTCCGCCCCTCCCGGGTATGGAGATAGTCCGCCCCATGGGTGTCCCGGGTGAAGAAAATCCGCTCCCCCCGGCGGATGCCTGCGGCCACCCGCTCCGCCGCAGCAGGCACGATCCGCCGCGCCTCCGGTGTCCCCAGAGCGCCGGACACAAAGTCGTTCTGCATATCCACAACGATCAGGATGTTCATTATGATCTCCTCCTTTTTATCATCATAGCAGACGCCGCGCCGGGCCGCAAGACCTTCCCCGGGGGAAAAGAATGTTGACTTCTCTTTTCATCCGGTTTAAGATATGGAATGTCTGTCCGCCGAATTTTTCGGCGAATGTGAAAAAGAGAAGGAGAGAGAAGTTTGAGTCGCGAAAATTTCCGATCCCGGCTGGGATTCATTCTGGTAAGCGCCGGCTGCGCCATCGGCATCGGCAATGTGTGGAAATTCCCCTACGTCACCGGTGTCAACGGCGGCGGCGTATTCGTGTTGTTCTACATCATCTCCCTGGTCATCATGGGGGTTCCCATTCTGACCATGGAGCTGGCGGTGGGCCGTGCCAGCCGCAAGAGCGCCGTGCTGGGCTACAAGGCCCTGGAGCCCAAGGGCAGCCGCTGGCACATCCACGGCTGGCTGTGCGTAATCGGGTGCTGCCTGCTGATGATGTACTACACCACGGTCTCCGGCTGGATGCTGGGTTACTGCTTCAAGTTCGCCTCCGGCACCTTCAGCGGCATGCAGCCCTCTGATGTAGACACAGTCTGGACCGATATGCTGGCCAATCCCGGCGAGATGACGCTCTATATGGTAATCATCGTGCTGGCGGGCTTCATCGTGTGCAGCTTCGGTCTGCAGAAGGGGCTGGAGCGGATCAGCAAGTGGATGATGATCTGCCTGCTGGCACTGATCGTCATTCTGGCCATCAACAGCCTGACCCTGGACGGCGCTATGGAGGGCGTGAAATTCTATCTGGTGCCGGACTTTGAGCGGGCCGCGGAGGTCGGCATCGGCAATGTGATCGTGGCCGCCATGAACCAGTCCTTCTTTACCCTGAGCCTGGGCATCGCCGCCATGGAAATCTTCGGCAGCTATATGTCCGACGCCAACCGCCTGCCCGGCGAGGCCGTGCGGATCTGCTGCCTGGACACCTTTGTGGCCTTGATGTCCGGCATGATCATCTTCCCCGCCTGCTTCAGCTTTGGTCTGGAACCCGGCCAGGGACCATCCCTGATTTTTATGACCCTGCCACGGGTGTTCGTCAGCATGACCGGCGGCCGGCTGTGGGGCGCCCTGTTCTTCCTGTTCCTGACCTTCGCCAGCTTCACCACGGTGCTGGCGGTGTTCGAGAACATTATGGCCAGCTGCATGGACAACTTCGGCTGGTCCCGGAAAAAAGCCACCATCGTCTGCGGAATCTTCATCCTCTTGGCCAGCATGCCCTGTGTGCTGGGTTACAATCTCTGGTATTTCGAGGCGTCCCTGCCCAGCGGCGCCACCGGCCAGATCCTGGATATCGAGGACTTCCTGGTGAGCAATCTGCTGCTGCCCATCGGCTCCCTGATCTATCTGCTGTTCTGCGTCAGCAAGTGGGGCTGGGGCTTTGACAAGTATCTGGCGGAAGCCAACAAGGGCACCGGCCTGGGGATGTCCCCCAGGTTCAAGATCTACTTCCAGTTCATCCTGCCCATGCTGATTCTGGTGATCCTGCTGGTGGGGCTGGGCAGCTGGGGCTGGCGTGCCCTTATCTGCGCCGCTGTGGCCGTGTTCGTGTGGTTCATGGCCCGCCGCAGCTCCTCCAAATCCACCATTTGAGCGAAGTGACCTGTCAAAAGAGAGGACCGTCAAAGACGGTCCTCTCTTTTGCATCTCACGGCAGCTTCGCCTGGAACAGCCCGTGGCAGGAGCAGCAAAGGTACAGCTTCGCCCCGCCCCGCAGCTGGGGGATGCGGAACTCGCTGCCCTGTTCCGGATACAGCCGCGCCAGCAGCAGCCGGTCCGGTGTCACACAAGCGGTAAAGCGGATATAGTGCCCCTTGTCCATGGGGTGGCGGAAGGTGACATACCAGTCCTCCTCCACCTCCTGGACCGTTACGGCGTGATCCGGATCTGCGGACCGGACCTCCAGGGGCTCCAGCCGCCGGCCGCAGCAGGCAAGCTGCCCTCCCGCCGCAGCTGTCAGAATGTTGCCGCAGTCCGGGCACACGTAAAACTGTATTTTTTTCATATTTCCTCCATCCGGCGCCGCCGGAAGCAGGTCTCCGTCCAGAATTCCCTCCACGCTGACGCCAAAAATCTTCGCAAGGCGCGGCAGCATCCCCACGTCCGGGCAGCCCTGGCCCCGCTCCCACTTGCTGACGGCCTGAGCGCTGACGCCCAGCAGTTCCGCCGCCTGCCGCTGGGTCCACCCCCGCTCCAGGCGCAGGCGCCGGAGCAGCGTCCCGGTGTCTTGGTCATGCATCTCTTCTCACCTCTCCCACAGGATACCCGAAATTCCGCTGGAACGCAAGCAACGCTCCGTTGAGTTCGTATGGCTCTGCAAAATGTCGCCGCTTCGCTTCTCCTAGGGCTGTTTTCTTGGCGACTCCTCCGAATTTGCAGGAAGCGGGGCTTTTTCCTGCAAAATGACTTTTCATCCGGACGGCGATATGGTATATTGGGTGGGAGAAACACGGCTCCCCCGTGACACACAGGAGGTCTCTTGATATGATAACACTTCATAACAACGGCGTGTTCCTGGCGGGCGGCGTCCCCGCTGCTGCCGGCCCGGTCTCTCCGGAGGAGGGGCGGAAACGGACCATGGCCTGGTCCATTCTCCAGGCCCACAACATCTCCGGCGATCCGGAGCACCTGCAGATCCGCTTTGACGCCATGGTGTCCCACGACATCACCTATGTGGGCATTATCCAGCAGGCCCGGGCCTCCGGCATGAAGGAGTTTCCCATCCCCTATGCGCTTACCAACTGCCACAACAGCCTGTGTGCCGTGGGCGGCACTATCAATGAGGATGACCATGTCTTCGGCCTCTCTGCCGCGAAAAAGTACGGCGGTATCTACGTGCCTGCCAACCAGTCCGTCATCCACTCCTATGCAAGAGAGCAGATGGCGAAGGGCGGCACCATGATCCTGGGCTCCGATTCCCATACCCGGTACGGGGCTCTCGGCACCATGGCCGTGGGTGAGGGCGGCCCGGAGCTGGCCAAGCAACTGCTGAAGAACACCTGGGACATCAACTATCCCAAGGTGGTGCTGGTGTACCTCACCGGCGCGCCCCGCCGGGGCGTGGGGCCCCACGACGTGGCCATTGCCCTGGTGAAGGCCACCTTTGCAAGCGGCTTCGTCAATAACTGCGTTTTGGAGTTCTGCGGCCCCGGTATTGCAGCTCTCCCCATCGACTACCGCAATGGCATCGACGTGATGACCACCGAGACCACCTGCCTCTCCTCCATTTGGGAGACGGACGGCGTGACGGAGGGCTTCTACCGCGCCCACCAGCGGCCGGAGGATTACCGGGAGCTGCACCCGGCGGACGGAGCCTACTACGACAAGTACATCGAGATCGACCTCTCCAAGGTCGAGCCCATGATCGCCCTGCCCTTCCACCCATCCAATGCCTGGACCATCCATGAGTTTCTGGAGAATGCCGCCGACATCCTGGCGGCTGTGGAGGCGGACGCCCAGAAGCGGTATCCTAAGGCCCATGTGAAGCTCACGGACAAAATCCGTGACGGCGGCGTCTGGGCGGATCAGGGTGTCATCGCCGGATGCGCCGGCGGCCTCTTCGACAACATTACCGAGGCGGCGGACATCCTCCGGGGCGGCTCCACCGGCAACGGTGCCTTCACTCTGGACATATACCCCACCAGTGTCCCCGTCAGTCTGGAGCTGACGAAGATCGGTGCCACGGCGGACCTGCTGGAGACCGGCGCCGTCATCAAGCCCAGTTTCTGCGGCCCCTGCTTCGGCGCGGGAGACGTGCCTGCCAACAACGGCTTGAGCCTGCGGCACACCACCCGGAACTTCCCCAACCGGGAGGGATCCAAGCCCGCGGAGGGCCAGTTCGCCGGCGTGTGCCTGATGGACGCCCGCTCCATTGCCGCCACGGCGGCCAACGGCGGCCGGATCACCGCCGCCACAGACATCGATTACACCTCCGTCCACCACGACTACCACTTCGACAAGGGCGTCTATGACCGGCGGCTGTACTACGGCTTCGGCAAGGCGGATCCCAGCGTGGAGCTGGTGATGGGCCCCAACATCACGGACTGGCCGAAGATGCAGCCCCTGGCGGAAAATCTGCTGGTGGAGCTGGCGGCGGTGCTCCACGATCCCGTCACTACCACCGACGAGCTGATCCCCTCCGGCGAGACCTCCTCCTACCGGTCCAACCCCCTGCGGCTGGCGGAGTTCACCCTGTCCCGCCGGGAGCCTGCCTACGTGGGCCGGGCCAAGGCCGTGGCGGAGATTGAGGCGGAACGGCTGGGGGGGGACGCCCCGGAGAAGCTCACCGCCATTCTGGACAAGGTGGGCGACGGCTCCGCGCTGGTGAAAACCACTCAGTTCGGCTCCTGTGTCTTTGCCAACAAGCCCGGCGACGGCTCCGCCCGGGAACAGGCGGCCTCTTGCCAGAAGGTGCTGGGGGGCTTTGCCAACATCTGCTATGAGTTCGCCACCAAGCGGTATCGCTCCAACTGCATCAACTGGGGAATCCTGCCCTTCACACTGGACGCGGGCACGTCCTTTGACTACGCCCCCGGCGACTGTGTGTTCGTCCCCGGCATCCGCCAGGCCATTGAGAACGGCATTGAGGATATCCCGGCTAGGGTCATCAGGACGGACGGCGCCGTAGAGGGCCTGATGCTCCATGTGAAAGGCCTGACGGACGATGAGAAGGAAATCATTCTCGACGGATGCCTGATGAACTATTACGCCAAGCGTAATTAAAGAGGGGACTTCCTCCCCTCTTCAGATCCCCCATTTGCCTCTGCCGTTGCAGCATTATGATTCCCGGCCCTGTCTGGGCCGTCAATCGTGCCGCTGTCTCGAAACAGCCTCACTTTTCCGCCACGGGCGGCGTTTTGGCTGTTTCCCAGTGACATCGGTCACTGGAGGCACCGCCCAGGGCGGCTAGGTCAAAGCATTTTCGGCAGGCACAGAAGGGGAATTGCCCCGGAGGGGCGAGAGAGGCCCCTCTGGAGGGTGCCCTGGCGAAAATGATTCAAAGTGGTCCGGCTGCGCCGGGCTCCGAAATTTCTAATGATTGGCGAGGTTGAGACCATGGATAAAATCAAGATGACCACCCCCCTGGTGGAGATGGACGGCGATGAGATGACCCGGGTTCTGTGGGCCTGGATCAAGGAAAAGCTGATCCTGCCCTTCGTGGACCTGAAAACGGAGTACTATGACCTGGGCCTGCTCCATCGGAACGAGACGCGGGACCAGGTGACCATCGACGCCGCCAACGCCACCAAGCGCCTGGGCGTGGCGGTGAAGTGCGCCACCATCACCCCCAACCGCCAGCGGATGGAGGAGTACCCCCAGCTGACGGAGATGTGGAAGAGCCCCAACGGCACCATCCGGGCGATTTTGGACGGCACCGCCTTCCGGGCGCCCATTGTCCTGCCCATGATCCACCCGGTTGTGAAGAACTGGGAGGCGCCCATCACCATCGCCCGCCACGCCTACGGCGATATGTACAAGGCTGTGGACATGGTGACCGAGGAGCCGGGCACCGCCACCCTCACCTTCAAGGGCGAGAGCGGCGCGGAGAAGACCCTCACCGTTCAGACGGTCAGCGGTCCCGCCGTGTGGCAGGGCCAGCACAACACGGAGAAGAGCATCCGTGCCTTTGCCCGCAGCTGCTTCCAGTACGCCATCAATCAGCGGCAGGACTTGTGGTTCTCCACCAAGGACACCATCTCCAAGGTCTACGACGGAGAGTTCAAACGGATCTTCGAGGAGGAGTATGAGACCACCTACAAGGTGGAGTTTGAAAGGCTGGGCCTCACCTACTTCTACACGCTCATCGATGACGCGGTGGCGCGGGTGATCCGCTCTAGGGGCGGCTTCATCTGGGCGCTGAAAAACTACGACGGCGACGTGATGAGCGACATGGTGGCCACCGCCTTCGGCAGTCTTGCCATGATGACCTCCGTGCTGGTATCTCCGGACGGCACCATGGAGTTCGAGGCGTCCCACGGCACCGTCACCCGGCACTACTACAAGTACCTGAAGGGGGAGAAGACCTCCACCAACCCCATCGCCACCATCTTCGCCTGGTCCGGCGGTTTGAAGCGGCGGGGCGAGTTGGACGGTCTGCCGGAGCTGGTGCAGTTCGGCCAAGCGCTGGAGGATGCCTCCCTGGAGACGCTGAAAGACGGCGTGATGACAAAAGATCTGCTGGGGCTGGTAGAGCCCGGCTTCCAGGCCCGCGGTGTGGACAGTGAGGAATTTTTGGACGAGATCGCCAAGCGGTTGGCCGATAAATTGGGATAAAAGGGGACTGCTAAAAGCCCGGACGTCTGTTCAGCGTCCGGGCTCTTTTTGCTCTTTTGCAAAATCATTGGTTGTGCGGCCGTTTCAGAATTGATTGGAGAAAATCGGGCGGATGGAATAGTAGTAGCCGGACATCAACAGCGGCACATAGGCCTCATCCGTGGCAATGATGGTCCCATCCTCCAGCCGAAGGCCAAAAGATTCCATGCTTTCCGTGATATACAGCATCCGCTCGACACCGAGAGAAAGGTTATCCCCCGGCCGGTAGAACAGGATGTCCTGGGCGTCTGTCCACATGGCATCCCACCGGATGTTCGCATGGACACCCTCCCGGCAGGTAGTTTCCACTTCGTGGATAGCAAACTGCCCCTCAAAAGAGCGGTCTCCCAGAATTTTCACCGAACCATCTATGGCAACTGTCGTCTCCCCGGCCGACACCCCTTCCGCACTATATACGGTGGCCGGCACTTCCAAAGAGATCTCCTGAAGGAACACCCCGGCCCGGTCCAGAATTGCAAAGAGGACAAAGCCCGCCATCAGCAAAGCACAGGTGCCGCCCAGCACCTGACTCCACTTTCTCCGGGTCCGCTCCTTTGCCTGCCGGGCCAGAAAGGCCAGGGCCTGCCGGATCGTCGGCTCCGGCTCCGGCACTGTCCCCCGCTCCCCCCGCAGCAGATCCAGCACGCCCAGCCCCAAAGTATCCGCCAGAGGCTCCAGCAGGGAGATGTCCGGGAACCCGGCGCCCCGCTCCCATTTGGAGACCGCCCGGTCCGACACATGCAAGGCCGCGGCCAGCTCCTTCTGGGTCATATTCTGTTCTTTCCGGGCTGCTGCGATCAGCGCCCCGGTCTTTGTCCGATCCATACTTCATCACCTGGGGCCAGTATATCAAATCCGGCCTGCTCCCACAACAAACGCTGCGTGGAACCGCCCAGATTCCGCCGAGGCGCCGTGTCTTTCGGCAGGGTCTTTCCACCTCACGGCTGCTCTCCGCCCAGGTGTTCCCGCAGCACTCGGATCACCCGCTTCATGCCGTCCGTCAGATACTTGCTGCGGTGGCGCACCAGGAAATAGCTCCTGTGAAACCCGCCGTCCTCCACAGCCAGCTCCCGAAGGTCCCCCCGCTCCAGGTCCGCCACCACCAGAGACCGGGGCAGCAGCGTGATCCCAAGCCCCGCCCGGGCGCAGGCCAGCAGGGCAGCGGTGCTGACGCTCTCCACTACCGGCTGCGCCGTGGCGCCTGCTCCCTGCAGGCCGGCATCCACACTGTTCCGGGTGCCGCTGCCCCGCTCCCGCAACAGCAGCCGCTCTTCCGCCAGCTCCGCCAGAGTCAGGGAGTTCTTTCCCTCCAGATAGCCGGGGGCGCACACTGCCGCCAGCTCCTCACCGCACAGGGGCTCCACCAGGTAGTGGGGCGAGACGGTGACATTGTCCACTACGGCAAAATCCAGTTCGTTCTGCAGGATCATCCGCTCTGTCTCCCTGGAGTTGTGAATACTGGCCCGGACCGTGATCTCAGGCAGCGCCTCTGCCAGATGCGCCAGGATACCCGCAAGGCGGGTCTCGCCCAGCGTCACGTGGACGCCGAAGCGGCAGGCCCCCTGGGCGCCGCTCTCCCGCAGGACCTCCACCGATTCCTGAAACTGGGACAGCACGGTGTCCGCATACTGCCGCAGCGTACGCCCTGCCTCTGTCAGATAGACCCGGCGGTTCATCCGCTCGAACAGCCGCACGTTGTAAAACACCTCCAGCTCCCGGATGGCCAGGCTCACCGCCGGCTGTGCCATATTCAGCTGCTCCGCCGCCCGGGTGAAGCTCTCCTGGGCGCAGACGGCGGAAAAGATCTCGAGATGCCGCAGCGTCACGGCACTCCCCCCTATTCATAATTATTTCATTATGTTTTTTATCCTATCATATAGATTGATGAATGTCACGAAAAAGCGTACGCTGGGGGAGAAATCCAAGAGCGCGAAAGGAGCGGTTTCCATGCCCACAGATCTGACCAAAGCCCGTCAGCTGTTCGGGACTTTTTCCAAAATCGGCGCCTTCACCTTTGGCGGAGGCTACGCCATGATCCCCCTGATCCAGCGTGAGGTGACGGAACGCCGCCGCTGGCTGGAGGACCGGGACATTCTGGACATTGTCGCCATTGCCGAGTCCACACCGGGCCCCATTGCCATCAACACCGCCACCTTCGTAGGATATCAGGTATGCGGCACCCTCGGCGCCTTCTGCGCCACGCTGGGCGTGGTGCTGCCCTCCTTCCTGGTGATCTACGCCGTCTCCTTTGTGCTGCGGCAGTTCTCGGACCTGGCGGTGGTCCAATACGCCTTCAACGGCATCCGGGCCGGCGTATTGGCCCTGCTTTTGAAGGCACTGCTGTCCATGTACCGGCAGAGCCCCAAGGGCGCTGTTTCCTATGCCGTCATGGCGGGTGCCTTTGTGCTGACGGCCTTCTGCGGCGTGGATGCGGTGCTGGTGATCCTGGCCAGCGCGACGGTGGGGCTGCTCTCCGCCCGCATGGCGAAAAGGAGGGCTGTGTGATGCTGTATCTGGAGCTGTTTTTGACCTTCTTCAAGATCGGCCTGTTCACCATCGGCGGCGGTTATGCCATGCTGCCGCTCATCCAGGCGGATGTCCAGGCCAAGGGCTGGATGACGGCGGAAGAATTGGTGAACTTCATCGCCGTCAGCGAGAGTACGCCGGGCCCCTTTGCGGTGAACGTCTCCACCTATGTGGGGGCGGAGCTGGCGGGCCTGCCCGGCGCCTTCTGCGCCACGCTGGGGGTGGTGCTGCCCTCCTTCCTCATAATCCTGCTGGTGGCCCGGTTCTACGCCGCCTTCCGCTCCAGCGCCATCGTCAGCGGCGCCATGGGCGGACTGCGTCCGGCTGTGATCGGCATGATCGGCGCCGCGGTGGTCTCGGTGGGGCAGACGGTGTTCCTGCCGGAGGGATTGGCGGCGGTGACGGCGTATCCCCTGGTCTGCTCTCTGGCCATCTTCGCCCTGATGGCGGTCCTGACCCACAAGAAGCTCCATCCCATCGTCATCATCCTGCTGTCCGCCCTGCTAGGCATCGTCACCGGCTACCTGCAGCCGGCGTGACTCCGGTCCGTCGCCCCGGAACGGGGCGGCGGGCTTTTTTCTTTAGCCGGACAAAAGACTTTCTAAAAGCAGGATTTCCCCTCTTGACTTGGAGTGCGCTCCAAGTGCTATCCTTTTCATAGAGGGATTCCGCCCAAGGGCGGGCCGGGGACTTCCCACTGTGGAGGCACCTCGTCTCCCGGAGAAGGCAGTATCCCCTTCCTAAATCTGAAAAGGAGAAATCGTGATGATTTACAAGGACTTTCAGGACCTGAAGCTGTCCGCTCTGGGCATGGGCTGTATGCGCCTGCCTGTGGTGGGCGGCAACGACGCCGTGGTGGACGAGGCCGCCGCGGAGGAGATGGTGGATTGCGCCATGGCCAACGGCGTCAACTACTACGACACCGCCTGGGGGTATCACAACGGCAACTCAGAGATTGCCCTGGGTAAGGCCCTGGCCAAACATCCCCGGGAAAAATTTTACATTGCCGACAAGTTCCCCGGTTACGACCTATCCAACATGCCCAAGGTGCAGGAGATTTTTGAGGAGCAGCTGAAAAAGTGCCGGGTGGACTATTTTGATTTCTATCTCTTCCACAACGTCTGTGAGATGAACATCGACGCCTATCTGGACCCGCAGTACGGCATCCACGACTATCTGATGGAGCAGAAGCGGCGCGGCCGTATCCGCCACCTAGGCTTCTCCTGCCACGGGAACCTGCCTGTGCTGAAGCGGTTTCTGGACGCCTACGGCAAGGATATGGAGTTCTGTCAGCTGCAGCTGAACTACATCGACTGGACCTTCCAGAACGGCCGCGAAAAGGTGGAGCTGCTGGATAGCTGGCACATTCCCGTCTGGGTCATGGAGCCCCTGCGGGGCGGCCGCCTGGCCCGCCTTTCCGACGAGGAGGCCGCCCCCCTGAGGGCCATGCGCCCCGAGGAACCCATCCCGGCCTGGGCCTTCCGGTTTCTGCAGTCCATTCCCAGCGTCACCATGATTCTCTCCGGCATGTCCGACCTGGAGCAGGTGAAGGCCAACATCGCCACTTTCCAGATGGGGGTTCCCCTCAGCAGCAGGGAGATGGACCGCCTGCTGGCCCAGGCCCAGCGCATGGTCAGCAAGACCGCCCTTCCCTGCACCGCCTGCCACTACTGCGTCAGCCACTGTCCTCAGGGGCTGGATATCCCCTCCCTGCTGGCGCTGTACAACGAGCATGCCTTCACCGGCGGCGGCTTCCTGGCCCCCATGGCCCTCTCTGCTCTGCCGCAGGACAAGTGGCCCAGCGCCTGCATCGGCTGCCGCAGCTGCGAGGCGGTCTGTCCTCAGCAACTGAAGATCTCCGAGGCCATGGCCGACTTTGCGTCCCGGCTGTAAAATCTGAGACAGAAGCGCCCCCGCCGGGAACTCTCCGGCGGGGGTGCTCGCTCTCACGGAGTCTTGACGGTGTCCGGGAATGCGGCCCGGATGGCCTCCGGCAGATGGGCGGGGTCCAACTGTTCCCGGCCGCACCACTCCGCAAAGCGGTGGACCGCCTCTTTGTCCGGCGACAGCCCGGGGATGACGGTCAGCGCCACCGTCCGTTCCCCCTCCAGCTTCCGGACCAGAATGCCATACACACAAGAACAGTCTGGTCGGAAGCTGCGGACGCGCACCGGCGCATACCGGTAGCCGGTCATGCCGCCTGCCCTCCGGGAGCAGAGAAACGCATAGAGGTCACAGCCGTAAATCTCTGCCATGCGGACAACCATGTCGAACCTGGGCTGCGCTTTTCCCCGCTCATACTTTTGCAGTGTCCGTGTGGAAATTCCCAGGCGTTCCGCAGCCTTTTCCTGGGAAAGTCCCGCCAGTCTCCGCTCTCTCCAAAAGGGGCTCTTTTCCTGGATGTGTCTTTTTTTTTTGATATTTTTGCATAGCAAACCCTCCTTCTACGGAGGATTTTACATTATCTTCCAAATTTTTAACACGAATAAAAATTCACTTTTGGAAAAAAATTGCCGAACAATGTCGAATTTCGTCGATTTACCCAAAGAAAATACAGGCCCCGCATATTCATACGGGGCCTGTGCTCAGACAAATCCTTCCAGCTTGGCGATCCGGTACTCCAGTACGGCGAACTGTCGGCGGGTCAGCGGCTGGTCCAACATCAGGTCTCCCTCCGCATTTCCCTGCATGATGCCGTTTTCCGTCAGCCAGTCCACGGCGGCCCTGGCTTCTGCCTGGTAGTCCGTCTCTTCTTCGGTCTCCACCCAGGGGATGCCCAAATACTCCAGAATTCCCTTGGCCTCTGCCACCGCCAGCTTCTGGCGGTAGTCGGCCTGCCCCAGCAGGGCAGCCTCCTCCCGGTTGGTGTGGAAGCCGTTTTCCAGCAGGACGGCCGGGGCCTTTGTGTGCTTCAGCACATAGAGCTCCGGATCGTACACAATCGGCGTGGATCGCACGGCGATGCCCGCCGCCCGCACCTGCTCCAGGATGTCCTGAGCCGCCCGCTCCCGGTCGCCGCCGGGGCCGTAGAGATAGACGCTCCACCCTTTGGCAGAGGACCAGCCGCCCCCAGCGGCGGCATTGCTGTGAAGGCTGACGAACAGGTCCAGGTCCGGGATGCTGTTGGCGATCTCACACCGTCTGGCCAGGCTTACTGCCCCGCCGCCAGTACGGGTCATGGTCACGGAGACGCCCCGGTCTGTGAGCAGCTTCTCCAGCCGCTTCCCCAGGTCCAGGGTGAATACATGCTCATAATAGGTCCCATCCGGACTCTTGTTGGCCAGATTGCCCGCGTCATGCCCTGGATCCAGGCAGATGTGCTTTTCTCGTTCGCTCAAATGCGTTTCCCCCCTCTGTACAGGCTCGGGGAACACAGGGCTCCCCTTCCAGTTTAGTGGAAGGGCGCCCGTCCTGTTCCCCCGCCGGGGTCTTTTCGGAGCGGGGCGCATATCATGGAGCAAAATCATCCGAAACAGGGAGGGGTCCCCATGCCTGCCGCTCTGATTAAACGTCTGAGCAATCTTCTCTGCGTCAAAAGTATTGTGACGCTGATCCTCACCGTTGTATTTGCCGACCTAGCCGTCACCGGCCGTATCTCCAGCCACGATTTTCTGACTGTCTTCTCCGTTGTTATCGCCTTCTATTTCGGCACGCAGAGCGAACGCCTCAGCGGACAGCTGGAGAAAGACACCGGACAGAAATTGTCCTGACCGTCATCCCAGGGCCACGTCCAGCACCATCATCACGCTGAAGCCCGCAGCAAAGGCCAGCACACCGATGTGGGAGTGGCGTCCCTGGGACATCTCCGGAATCATCTCCTCCACCACCACATAAAGCATGGCCCCTGCGGCAAAGCCCAGCAGATACGGCAGGGCGGGCACCAGCAGCTCCGCCGCCAGGATCGTCACCAGGGCGCCGATGGGCTCCACAACGCCGGATAGCACGCCTCCGGCGAAGGCCCGGAGCTTCCCCTCGCCCTCCGCCCGCAGGGGCATGGAGACGATGGCTCCCTCCGGGAAATTCTGGACAGCGATGCCCAGGGAAAGCGCCAGCACGCCCATAGCAGTGATCTCCGTGTCCCCTGCCAGATATCCGGCGCAGACCACGCCCACCGCCATCCCCTCCGGAATGTTGTGGAGCGTTACCGCCAGCACCATCATGGTGGTCCGGCGCAGCCGGCTGGAGGGGCCCTCCGGCTGCGCGCTGCCCCAATGCAGATGGGGAATGATATGGTCCAGCGCCAGCAGGAACAGAAAGCCGAGCCAGAGGCCTGCGGCGGCCGGTGCAAAGGACCACTTTCCCAGCTCCTCCGACCGCTCAATAGCCGGGATCAGCAGGCTCCAAACCGACGCCGCCGTCATCACCCCTGCCGCGAAGCCCGTCAGCCCCTTCTGCAGGCCGTCCGACATCGCCTTTTTCATAAAGAACACGCTCGCCGCGCCCAGGGAGGTGCCCAGGAACGGGAGCAGGAGTCCGTATAATGCTTCCATAATCCATCCTTTCTCATCTTGTGTCCGGAATCAGTATCCATGCGTTCAGAATACCGGATTCCCGCACCGGTGTCAAATTCATTTTCCCACCGGATGGCCTTTCACAAATCCGGAAAATCGCTGCCGCTCTGGACAGCAGGGAGCAAGTCTGCTATGCTTGACACAGGGGACAGGCTGCCGGATGGCTCCGTTTCCCCTCATTTCAGGCTCATTTTAGCTTTTGGGTGTACCATGGTCCCATCATCAGAGAACCATCCCGGAATAGGAGGAACGCCATGAGGGTCTCTCACCATGTAAAACGGTCGGTGTGCCTGCTGCTCTCCCTGCTTCTGCTGGCGCAGGGCATGACCCTGGGCGCAGCCGCTGTGGGCACCGATTCCGTCCCGGCGGGGACATCCGTTCTGGAGCCCGCCGCATACCCCGACAGTGAGGTTCTGGTCCTGTATGAGGACGGCAGGACCGAGGTGGTCGTCTACGAGGACGCCGCCTCCCTGGAGGAGGGGCTGCCGCAGCTGGCCCGGCAGGAGGGTGTGGCGCTGGTCCAGCCCAACTACACATACACAAGCACCGCTCTCTCCACCACAGACCCGCTGCTGGCGGAGCAGTGGGCCCTGTATAACGACGGCAGCTTCCAACTGGAGGAGCAGGAGAACCCCTATCCGGTCTTCAATGATCCCTTTGCACTCCCCTCCGCCCCGTGGCAGTGGATTGCCCCCTGGTGGATGCAGTCCGATGCATCCGCCGGGAGCACCGGAACCGTGCAGGCCGCGGCCGGCGTGGACATCGGCGCGGAGGATGCCTGGGCCCTGTACGACGGCGGAAGCCGGGATGTGGTGGTGGCCCTGGTGGACACCGGCATCGACTACACCCACGCTGATCTGGAGGGCCGCATCTGGGTGAACGAAGACGAGATCCCCGGCAACGGGGTAGACGACGACGGAAACGGCTATATCGACGATGTCTACGGCTGGAATTTCTACTCCGGCAGCAATCAGGTCTATACGGGCAGTGAGGACAGCCACGGCACCCACGGCGCGGGCACCATCGCCGCCCATGCGGACAACGGCATCGGGATCGCCGGCATCGTCCGGAGCGACCACGTCAAAGTCATGGCAGTCAAGGCTCTGGGCGGGTGGGACGGCAGCGGCTCCACGGCGTCCATCATCCGGGCCATTCAGTACGCGGAGGCCAACGGAGCCCGGATCTGCAACCTGAGCCTGGGCTCTTCCAGAAACGACCCCGCGCTGTACCGCACCATCGCGGCGTCGGATATGCTGTTCGTAGTGGCAGCCGGCAACGACGGCGCCGACCTGGAGCTTGCCCCCAGCTACCCGGCCAGCTACCACTTGGATAACCTCATTACCGTGGCGAACCTCCGATACGACGGTAACCTGGATCCTACCTCCAGCTACGGCGCCTCCTCTGTGGACCTAGCCGCCCCCGGCACCCATATTTTAAGCACCACCCCCGGGAATTCATACAGTTACATGACAGGAACCTCCATGGCGGCGCCTATGGTCAGTGCTGCGGCGGCCATGCTCTACTCCCAGTTTCCGGATGCCACGCTGGCCGACGTGAAGGACATCCTGCTATCCTCCGTCCAAAAGCTGGACAGCCTCACCGGCCTGACGGCTACCGGCGGGATGCTGGACCTGGGTGCCGCCATGGCATCCGGGGCCGCGGCCCAGAAGGGGCGGACCTGGACGGAGCCGGACCTGGCGGCCTATACCGACAGTCCGCCCATTCTCTCCCTGTCTCTCTTCCAGTGGAGGGGGCAGCAGTATCTGACCGTTCAAGTCCAGGATCCGGACGGCGACTTCCGCTCCGCCGCTTATGCCGCCGGGA
The DNA here is from genome assembly GCF_005121165.3 of Dysosmobacter welbionis. Lineage (NCBI taxonomy): Bacteria > Bacillati > Bacillota > Clostridia > Eubacteriales > Oscillospiraceae > Dysosmobacter > Dysosmobacter welbionis. Next base: position 655,420 of record NZ_CP034413.3, read on the forward strand.
CATACACGGCAGCGAATTTCCAGGGCGGCGCCGCGGGGACGCCCCTCCCCTTGAATGCGTGGGGGGCCGCCACCTTGCTGGTGCGCAATGGCGGACCTTATACCTTTTACGCGGTGGACCTGGCCGGCAATGAGACGGTCCGCACAGTGGATCTGCCCCGGAGCCCCTGAGGGCGGCCCGCCGCCAACTCCATCCCCGGTCAAAAGGACTCCGCAGGCTGTGCCTGCGGAGTCCTTTTTCCTGCTCCGGAAAAGCGGCCCCTCCATCAGTCCTTCAGAATGTCCTCCAGTTCCCTGTCCATCGTCACGGTCATGCGTGGCAGCTCATGCAGTCCCTTCCCCAAGTCGGCTGTGCCGTGTCTGGTGACCGCAGTGACCGGGAACAGCTCATGCACAAATGCCTCCGCGTCCGGCTCGGTAATGCCGAAGGGATAGGCGAAGAAGGTGACGGGCTGGCCCACCTCCTGGGCAATGCGGTCATGGCTCTTCTGAATATCCCCCAGCACCCTGGCCTCAAAGGCACTGTCCGACTCCTCCGGATCCCTTTGGATGCCGTTGATGCCGCCCGGGTCAAAGTTTCCGCCCAGATCTCCCAGATTGTGGAGCGAATAGGCATGGGACCCGATCTCTACCAGGCCGGAGTCTGCCATCTCCCGGCACATATCCCAGCTGAGGAAGTTGTCAGCGGACACGTCCTGCATATACACCATAATAGAGACCACGGCTTTCATCTGGTATGCCTGAAGCAGCGGGAAGAGCAGCTCGTAGTTGCTCCGGTATCCGTCGTCAAAGGTGATGAGAAGGGGTTTTTCCGGCAGCGGCTCTCCCCCTGCCAACTCCCGCGGCAGCACAGTGTGGTAGCCATGTTCCGTCAGCCAGCGCAGGTCCTGTTCCATACGGCTCACGGTGATGGTCATATCGTTGCACGGCTCACCGTCCTCCACGATATGGTGGTACATCAGCACCGGGAGGGCCCGGTCCGCCGGAATGGGCATCTGCCACACTCCCCTGGCATAGAGATAGACGGCTCCCGCCGTGAAGCAGAGCGCCGCTGCGGCGGCCACTCCCAGGATTCCCACCCGAATTTTTTTCATCTGTCTGTCATCTCCCATGTGTTGGCGCTGCGGCGTATACCCTTAGAAAATTCGCAAATATTATTTTATCAGATTAAGTTAAAATGTCAATTCATTAAATGAAAAGATTATCTTTGCTAGGATGTTTTAGGGTGATTACATGCCTTTGGATTATGCTGCGATTGGTGGCCGGCTGCAGGCGCGGCGAAAGGAACTGGGGATCACACAGGAGGACGCGGCGGAACGGGCCGGCATTACTGTGGTCTACCTGTCCAAAATTGAAAACGGACGGGTGCATCCGACGCTGGACCTGCTGGACAGGCTCTGCTGTGTTCTGGAATACGACCTTGCCCGAGCCTTCACCGGCGTCCAGACGACCTCTCCCGACTACGGTCAGGAGCAGGTGCTGCGGCTTTTCAACGCCTGTGCGCCGCGTGTCAAGCCTGTTGTTCTGCATCTGCTGGAGCAGCTGGCAACCTTAACGTGAGCAGAAGCGGGAAAAGTATGCACCATGTCTGTCCCGCAAAAAAGCGGCGCCCCGGCGGAATATTCCGCCGGGGCGCCGCTCTGGTTTTTTCCAAGTCTGTGCCGGATACCCTCCATTCCCTGCGGGGTGGCGGCAAGGGACCAGCCTCCGCACACTGGCGGAGGCCGGTGTTGAAGCCGTTATGTTTCCTCGTACAGCTCAATGATGGCGTCATCCAGGGTGATGAACGCCAGTCGGACCGTATCGCTGAGGGTCTCCGGCCCGAAAATCACCTGCTGGGCCTCCTTCAGATAGGGGTCCATGTTATCCACCTTGTAGGCCACGTGGGGCTGTTTGGAAAGGATCTCCGGGAACCGGGTTCCCTCCTCAAATTTCAGGTATTCAATCTTGTAGTCGTAGGCATCCACGCTCTCATTGACCCAGAAGCCGCCCCACTCGTTGTAGACCATGTTGGGCTTTTTGTTCAGCACGGGGATCCCGATATGCATATACTCCGCTGCCATGGAAAACCTCCTGTCAGTTATCCTGGGCGGCCAACTCCTGATAGAACTGGAAGGCCTCCCGGTCAGTAAATTTCTCGTGCACGATCTTGGCCACCGCCCGGCACATGGCGGCGGGATGCTCACTCTGGAAGATGTTGCGGCCCATGTCCACGCCCCGGGCGCCGTCGGAGATGGCCCGGTAGGCCATGGTCAGGGCCTCGTCCTCCGGCAGCTTCTTGCCGCCGGCGATGACGATGGGCACGGGACAGGCGGCCACTACCTTCTCAAAGTCATCGCAGTAGTAGGTCTTGACGAAGGACGCCCCCAGCTCTGCCAGCATCCGGGCGGCCAGCAGGAAATACTGGGTGGTGCGGGCCATCTCCTTGCCCACGGCGGTGACGCCCAGAACAGGGATGCCGTACCGTTCCCCGGCGTCCACGGCGCGGCACAGGGTCTCCAGGGACCGGGCCTCGCCCGCCCCGCCGATGAAGCACTGGATGGCCACGGCGGAGGCATTCATGCGGATGGCGGCCTCCATATCGGCACCCACGCCGTTGCCGGTGCTCATGTCGTCGATGAGCACACTGGCGTCATGGGTGGCCCGGAGGCAGATGGCATTGTGGACCGTGGGGGGGATGCAGGAGCGGATGGCCCCCGGGTGGCCATGAGCACGTCCGCGTACCGGCACAGAGGGGCGATGGTCACGTCCATGCGCTCCAGGCCCGCAGTGGCCCCCATGATATAGCCGTGGTCAAAGGCCAGCATCACCGTGTTGCCGCTCTTGGGATTGAACAGGTGGGAGAGCCGATTCTTGGCTCCCCAGTCCCCGTGGCCCAGGCCCTTGGCGAAGAAGCCCTGCTCCGGGGCAGGCACGTCCAGATGGTAGTCGTGGGCGGTCTTGTTTCCGATTGCGTCTGGCATAGCGCTTACTCCTTACTGAACGCCGGGGTGCGGCAGGGGGTGTTCCACAGACGGAGCATCTCCTCGTCCCACTTGGCGATGTTCATCTGAAAGCCTGCGGCCTCCTGGACGGTGAGGATCTCACCCACCATGCTGGCCACGACCTCGATGCCCTTGGCCTTCAGGAACTCCACAGTGTCCTTGAACAGCACCAGCATCTCCATCATGGTGGTGGCGCCGCAGCCGTTAATCATCACAAAGGTCTTGTCCCCGGGCTTCAGGTCCAGGGCCTTGCACAGGGCCTCGGCCACGGTGGCCACGGTATCCTTGGAGGACATCATGGGCACCCGGACGCCGCCGCCCTCGCCGTGTTGGCCGGCGCCGATCTCCATCAGGTCGGTCTCTCCCAGGTCGCCGAAGGACATGCCGTTCTGGGGATGGGTGGCATCGGTGGACTTGACGGTGATGGAGGCCATGTTGTCCGCGTAATGTTGAGCGATCTCCGCTACCTCCTCCAGAGTCTTGCCCTCCCGTGCGGCGGCCGCGGCGATGTGGTACAGCGCCACCGCGCCGGCCAGCCCCCGCTTGTTGTCCTCGCCGTTGGGGTCGTACCGGATCTCCTCGCCGGTGACCACCTGACGCACATTGAGGCCGGCCTTCCTGGCCAGCTTCATGGCCTGCTTGCCCGCCAGCTGGTCGCCGGCGTAGTTCAGGGTCAGCAGCAGCACGCCGTGGCCCTTGTCCGCCATCTTCATGGCATCAAACACCAGCTGGCCGTTGGGGGCGGCGAAGATATCACCCACCGCCTGGATGTCCAGCATACCCTTGCCCACAAAACCGGCCTGGGCGGGCTCATGGCCGGAGCCGCCGTAGGTGACGATGGTCACCCGGTCGGCATTGGCCAGATCCTTACTGATGACCAGGTGGCCGTCCACATTCAGAATGTCCGGATAGGCCAGACCCAGGCCCACCAGCTCTTCGTCGGTGACCGTCTCCGGCGCGTTCATGAACTTCTTCATTTTCATACAGCATTCCTCCAGTGATATTTAAGTGGTGCATTGCCAATCCCGCTCCTGCGGGTGGAACAACAGGTTATTCCCGGGCCAGCCCCTGGAAGAACCAGGACATGGATACGGCGCCCGCGTCCGGGGTGCCGATGGTCTTGGTCCCGTAACTCTTGGCCCGGCCGAATTTGGAGACATACTGCTTCGTAGCCTCCGCCCCCTGGGCGGCGGCCTGGGCCGCGGCATCGAACAGCTCGTCCGCGCTGTCTCCTGTATAGGCCGCGACGGCTTCGCTGGCGGGGATCAGGGCATCCATCATAGTCTTGTCCCCCACCTTGGCGCCGGACATATCTTCCAGCTCCTCCAGGGCCTTGGCGAAGATGGCCTTGAGGCCCGCCACGTCGATCTCCTCCCCCTCTGGGGCCTCCTCCTGCAAGCCGTCCAGCCAGGTGTTCCACAGGGGGACGGCGCTGCCGCCGTTCAGGGTCATAACGGCCATGGCCGCGTCATCCAGCATGGACTGGATCCCCCCTCGGCGGCGTCCACTGCTTCGGAGATAGCCCCGGCAATCTTCGCCATGGTCAGGCCGTGATCCGCGTCCCCAAATTTGGAATCGATCTCCGTCAGCTCCGCCTCAGCGGCGGTCACAGCGGCGCAGGCGTTTTTCAGGCGCGCCGCAAATTCAGCTCTTGTCATGTGATATCGGCCCCCTCTTTTGACAAAATAAACAAATTTTGGAAGACATCTTTATTCTAACATAGTCATTTCGCTTTTTCAAGGCGCATCGCCCCTCTTTTCTCCCGGCCAGCAGGGACTCTCCGACGGCCTTTCCACCCCGCCCTTCATTGACGGACAGAATTCCCTATTTTGTGTGTTTTGTATATGGATTTCCCATGGCGATTCTTGTAAAATACAATTGTTGAAAAATGCAACGATAGGAGAATGGTATGCCGAATCGGATCGAGATGTTTCGCCGCCTGGAGCGACAGTATTTTCGGGACAGGCTTGGCACCCTGGGCCTGCAGCAGCTGGACGGCATGATCCTGCACCTGCTGGGGCGGGAGGGCCACATGCGGCAGGAGGACCTGGCCGTCCAGCTGGCGGTGGACAAGGGGGCTGTGGCCCGGAGCCTGGCCCGTCTGGAAAAGCGCGGCCTGGTGGAGCGGCAGGTGAGCGCCCGGTGCCGCCGGGAGAAGCATGTCTCTCTGACTCCCGCGGGGGAGGGCGCATATCAGGGCGTCCAGCGGATTCTGGAGGAGTGGGGGCATGTCAAATACCAGGGCTTCACCCCTGAGGAGCGCGCCCTGAACGAGGCGTTTCTGACCCGCATTGCGGAGAATGTGATCGAATTTTGTCGAGGAGAGGGAAGTGAACATGGTTAAGAATCTGACGGAGGGCAGACCGCTGAATCTGCTGTTTTTCTTTGCCCTGCCCATGGTGGCGGGCAATCTGTTCCAGCAGCTCTACAATATGGTGGACACCGCGGTGGTGGGAAAATTTGTGGGCGAAGACGCAGTGGCGGCCGTGGGCTCCTCCTTCCCCATCGTGTTTTTGTCGGTGGCCGTGGCCTCCGGACTGTCCATGGGCTGTACGGTGGTGGTGTCCCAGCTGTTCGGTGCCGGGCGCATCCATGAGATGAAGACCACCATCTCCACCGCCATCATCTCTCTGGGCGTCCTGGGGCTCCTCATCATGGGCCTGGGAACGCTGCTGGCCGGTCCCCTGCTGCAGCTGCTGGGCACGGACCCGGATATCATGGCCGACTCCCGGACGTATCTGCAGATCTATTTCGGCGGCGCGGTCTTCCTGTTCCTCTACAACACTCTCAACGGCATCTATAACGCCCAGGGGGACAGCAAGACGCCCCTGATCTTCCTGATGATCTCCAGCCTGACAAACATCGTGCTGGACCTGCTGTTCGTTATCCGCTTCGGCATGGGCGTGGCTGGCGTGGCGTGGGCCACGCTGATCGCCCAGGGCCTCTGCGCCGTGGCCTCCCTGCTGGTGTTGCTCCGCCGGATGCGGCGGATGCCCTGCGAGCCGGAAAAACAGGGCGTGAAGCTGCCCCTCTTCCACATGGTGGCGGTGAAGCGTATCGCCCAGATCGGCCTGCCCTCCATGCTCCAGCAGTCTCTGGTGTCCCTCTCCATGATGATGATGCAGGGTCTGGTCAACTCCTTCGGCAAAGTACTGGTGGCCGGATACACTGCTGCCACGAAGATCGACTCCCTGGCCATGCTGCCCAACATGAACATCTCCAACGCCATGTCCAGCTTCACGGCCCAAAACATCGGTGCAGGCAAGTACGAGCGGGTCAAGGAGGGCCTGAAGGCCTGTCTGCTGATGGTGGCGGTATTCTCTCTGCTGATCACCGTCATCATCTTCCTCTTCGGAAACCAGCTGCTATCCCTGTTCCTGGACCCGGGGGACGCCTCGGGCGCCATGGGCTACGGTCTGGCCTATATGCACACAGTCTCCCTCTTCTATATCCTGATGGGCCTGCTGTTCGTCCCCAACGGGATGCTGCGGGGCGCGGGTGACATGGCAGCCTTCACCTTCAGCTCCATGGCCAACCTGTTCTCCCGGGTGGGCATCGCCTACGCACTGGTGTATCTCACCCCGCTGGGGGCCAACGCCATCTGGTGGTCCATCCCCGCCGGCTGGCTGATCGGCGCGGCGGTCTCCCTGCTCCGGGTCAAGAGTGGAAAGTGGATGCGCAAGGCTGTGGCCGACCGCTGACCCTCGCAGGCGGTCTATTTCAGGAATCGCAGGTGCTGTGGATATGAACAGGAAACAGAATCTGGAGGTCTTTGCGAAGACACCCGTCCGAAAGGCCGTGCTGCTGCAGATAGTCCCGGCCGTGGCCAGTCAGATGGTCACGCTGGTCTACAATCTGGCGGACACCTACTTTGTGGGGATGTTGAACGCCCCCCATGAAACCGCGGCCGTCACTGTGGCCTATCCCTCCTTTCTGATGCTGACCGCCATTTCCAACCTCTTCGGCGTGGGCGGGGCCAGCGCCATCGCCCGGGCCCTGGGCCGTCAGGACGAGGAGGGCGCCCGGCGGATCGCCGCTGTCTCTCTGGCCGGCGGCCTGCTGTCCGCCCTGCTCTTCTCCGCGGTGTTCCGACTGCTGGCCGATCCCGTGCTGCACCTGTGCGGCGCCACCGAGGCTACCTATGCTGCTGCCTACGGATACGCCAAATGGGTCGTCATACTGGGCGGCCCCTTCACCATTCTCAACACCCTCCTGGCGAATCTGGTCCGGGCGGAGGGCGGCGCCGGAGCCGCCGCCTTCGGGGTCTCCTTCGGCGGCGTCCTGAATATCCTGCTGGACCCGCTGTTCGTCCTGCCCCAGTTCCTGGGCCTGGGCGCGGTGGGCGCGGGCATGGCCACGGCCCTCTCCAACGGGGCGGCGGTGGCCTGTTTTGCCGTCTATCTGGTCCGCCGCCGGGGCGCCACCTATTTGAACCTGCTGCCGGCGAATCTGCGGTATGCCGCCCAGTACCTGCGCCCCATTCTGGCCATCGGCTTCCCCTCCGCCCTGCAGTATGCGCTGACAGTGGTGGCCACCGCTGCCCAGGCCGACTTTGTATCCCAATACCCCACAGAGGCGGTGGCGGCCCTGGGCATCGTAAAAAAACTGGACCAGCTGCCCCTGTATTTCTCCATCGGTGTCTCCAACGGACTTCTGCCGCTGCTGGCCTATAACCACGCTGCCGGGAATCACCATCGGCGTGCGCAGGCCTTCCGGATAGGGAGCCTGATGTCCTTTGGCTTCGCCGTGCTGTGTCTGGTCTGCTATGAGGCGTTTGCCACCCCCCTGGTCTCCCTGTTCATTGCCGATGCTGCGACAGTCCGCTATGGGGCCGTGTTCCTGCGGTGCATGGTGACGGCAATGCCCATGATGGCCCTGTGCTATCCCATGATCATCCAGTTCCAGGCCATGGGCAGGGCCAGGGAGTCCCTGGTCTGCTCGATCCTGCGCAAGGGTGTACTGGACATTCCGCTGCTCTATCTCATGGACGCGCTCTTTCCCCTGTACGGCTGTATGTGGGTGCAGCCCATCGTGGACGCCATCTCGCTGGCCGCAGCCCTGTGGTTTTACCGGGCCATCCAAAGGGGGAGCGCGGCGGGCGGAACGGCCCCAGCCGGGGCCTGAAACCGGCGTGAGCAAAACGGAACTGTAAGGAGGAGAACGAATCCGTGGCAAGCAAGGAGCACGATTTTTCCGTCGGCAGCATTCCCCGCAACATCATTTCGCTGGCGCTGCCCATGACGGCTGCCCAGCTCATCAACGTGCTGTACAGCGTGGTGGACCGCATCTACCTGGGGCGGCTCCCCGGGCATCTGGCTCTGACGGGCCTGGGGCTGACGCTGCCCATCATCTCCATCGTGATGGGCTTTGCCAACCTGTGCGGCACGGGGGGCGCCCCCTGTGCTCCATCTACCGGGGCAAGGGCGAGGAGGAAGAGGCCGAGCGGATCATGGGCAACGCCTTCACCCTTCTGCTGATTTTCGGCGCCGCTGTCACAGGGGTGTTCCTGCTGTTCCGGCATCCCCTGCTCTACCTGTTCGGCGCCAGTGACGCCACCTATCCCTATGCCGAGGCGTACATGACCATCTATCTGCTGGGGACCGTCTTTGTCATGATCGGCCTGGGGATGAATCCCTTCATCACGTCTCAGGGCTTCGGCCGCACCGGGATGATGACCGTGGGCCTGGGGGCGGTGGTCAACATCGTGCTGGATCCGGTCTTCATCTTCGCCCTGGACATGGGGGTGCGGGGCGCGGCGCTGGCCACCGTAATCGCCCAGGGCTGCTCCGCCGTGTGGGTACTGAAATTCCTCACCGGGCGGAAGGCCATCCTGCGGCTCCGCCTGCGGAATCTGGCGCTGGGCGCCGGGCGGGTGAAATCCATCGTGGCCCTGGGCCTGTCCGGCTTCTTCATGAATCTCACCAACAGTCTGGTGCAGGTGGTGTGCAACGCCACGCTCCAGGCATACGGCGGCGACCTGTACGTAGGCGTGATGACCATCATCAACTCCCTGCGGGAGGTGTTCTTCATGCCGGTGCAGGGGCTCACCAACGGCGCCCAGCCGGTCACCGGGTACAACTACGGCGCCGGCCGATACAGCCGCGTCCGGAGCTCCATCCGCTTCAGCGTGGCGGTGACGGTTGGTTACGCCGCTGTCTTCTGGGCCGCCGCCATGTTGTTCCCCGGGCTTTTGATCCGGGTCTTCAACAGTGAGCCGGAGGTGGTGGCTGCCGGCATCCCCGCCCTGCGCATTTACTTCTGCCTGTTTATCCCCATGTCCCTCCAAATGGCGGGGCAGGGTGTGTTCGTGAGCCTGGGGCGCTCCAAGCAGGCGGTTTTCTTCTCTCTGCTGCGCAAAGCCATCATCAATGCGCCGCTGACGGTCGTTCTGCCTATCTGGATGGGCACCACCGGCGTATTCACAGCCGAGGCCATCTCCCAGCTGGTAGGCGGCCTGGCCTGCAGCCTCACCATGTATTTCACCGTGTACCGTCCCCTGGGCCGCCTGCCGGACCGCCCGCCGGAGAACATCTGAGACCCGGTTGCCGCGCCGTTGTTCCCTCTCTTACTCCCACAGACTCGCAAGAAAAAGCGGAGGCGCTTTTGGAGGTTTTTCCAAAAGCGCCTCCTCTGCCTGTTCCGGCCCCCTGCGCGTCTTGACAAACAGTTCCGGCCCGGCTATAATCTTCCCCGCAAGTCCCGGCCGCCCCTCTGCGGGAGGTTGGAAGATCCCGAACCTGTTAGGAGCACCGCCATATCATGAGAGCATCCTCTGCATACAGCCTCTTTGATACAGAGAGTGTCTGGGCCATCCTGATGCGGATCGCGCCTCCGGTCATGCTGGCCCAGCTGATCCAGGCCATGTACAACATCGTGGACAGCTATTTTGTGGGCCAGTTCTCCAGTGACGGCCTCACCGCCCTCTCCATCGTCTACCCTGTTCAACTGATCGTCACCGCCATCGCTGTCGGCACCGGCGTGGGCGTCAATACCCTGATGTCCCGGTACGACGGCCAGGGGAACCACCACCTAGCCGACCGGACCGCCGGAACAGGGACGGTCCTGGCGCTGATCAGTTGGCTGATCTTCGCCGTATTGAGCGGCCTGCTGATGCGCCCCTTTGCCGCGATCTCCACGGAGTCCTCCTCCGTGGCGGACCTTGCCGTGACATACGGTACCATCGTCTGCGTGGGCAGTCCGGGTGTGTTTCTGGAGAGTACCTGGAGCAAGGTCCACCAAGCCCGCGGCAACATGCGCCTGCCCATGTTGGCCCAGATCGCCGGCGCCGCGGCCAATATCGTGCTGGACCCGATTCTGATCTTCGGCCTTGGCCCGGCACCGGCGCTGGGAGTGGCCGGTGCCGCCTTTGCTACGGTGTCAGGCCAGGTGCTGGCGGCGCTCATTGTTGTCTCCGGATTCCGGAAGCCGCCCCCCATCCGGGTGTTCCGCTCCTATGCGGCCAAGATCTACCGGTTGGGATTTCCCTCCATCTTCATGCAGCTTCTGTTCACGGTCTATATCATGGCCCTGAACATGATCCTGGCCGGCTTTTCCGATGACGCCGTGACGGTCCTGGGCCTGTATTACAAGGTGCAGTCCTTCTTCTTCATCCCCCTCTCCGGACTCCAGACCTGCATCGTCCCCCTGCTGAGCTATACATACGCCAAGGGTGCCTACGGCCGCTGCCGCCGGGTGGTGAAGAACTCCGTCCTGCTGGCCATGTCCTTCATGCTGGTGGGGATCGCCTGCTTCGAGCTGATCCCGGAACAGCTGCTGCGCATTTTCACCGCGGAGCCCGCGGTCCTGGAGATCGGCGTCCAAGCCTTCCACATCATCGGCATCAGCTTTCTGCCCGCCGTGCCCTCCCTGATCCTGCCGGTCTTTTTCCAGGCCATCGGGGCGGCGCTGCCCAGCGTCCTGCTCTCCCTGACCAGGCAGATCTTCTGCCTGATTCCCGTATTCTGGCTCTTCTCCAGGATCGATCTGGCCTACACGTGGCTGGCCTTTCCCATTGCGGAAGTCGTGACCGGAACGCTGGGCCTGTGCTTCTATCTCCACCGCATCCACATCTGGGACCGCTGCAAGGGCGCGGCCCTGAAACCCGAACGCAAAGGAGCGACTGCCATGAAACTCATCACCGCCATCGTCAACAGACGGGACACCAGCGAGGTCTGCGCCGCCCTGACAGACGCCGGCTTTTACTTCACCCGCATGGCCTCCACCGGTGGTTTTCTCACCGGCGGCAACTCCACGCTGCTGATCGGCACAGAGGAGGACCGGGTGCCCCAGGCCATCGCCATCATCCGCCAGAACTGCTCCCGCCGGACGGAGAAGATCTCCTCCAACGTGCAGCTGGCCACGCCCTCTGCGGCCTATCCCACGGAGGTGACCGTAGGCGGTGCCACGCTGTTCGTCTCCGATGTGACGCAGTTTGAAAAGATCTGAGCCGCCCGCCATATCCGGCGGCCGGGCACAAGCAGGACGAAGCGATCCCCCTCAGTGTGTGCACTGAGGGGGATCGCTTTTTGCATCAAGATCGATCAGGCAGGGGCGAACGCCGCGCCCGGAGACGCGGCCACAGTCCCATCCTCCCGTACGGCCACATATTCGATCATCTCGCCGCTGTCCCTGCGCAGCCGGTCCACCAGAACGCCGCCCTCCTCTTCCCCCAGGATGAAAAAGGCAGTGGAGAGCAGGTCTGTGTAAACAGGCCGCGAGGACAGGATGGAGACGCTCTTCAGTGTCAGCGGCATGGGGTACCCGGTCCGCGGGTCCAGCAGATGGTGGTACACGGTCCCATTCTTCTGGAAGCTGTGCTCATACCAGGAGGATGTGGCGATGCCCGCGTCCTGGAGCTGCACCGTCCCAAACACCGAGCCGGTGTTGTCCGGGTCCCGGATCGCCACCTTCCACGGCCGGGTCCCGCCCTGCGCGTCCTGGTGCGCGCCGATCACAAACAGGTTCCCGCCGTAGTCCAGCACGGCCTGCCGGACGCCGCCCTGCCGCAGGCGGTCCACGGTCAGACCCAGGGCGAAGCCCTTCCCGGCTGCGCCCGGATCCAAACCGATTCCAGAAAGATCAAACGTCACGGTCCGCGTATTCCGGTCCAGGCGGACGTGCTGATAGCCCACCCGGTCCAGCACCGCCCGGATGCGCTCCGCAGAGGGGATCCGGGGCGTCTGGGACAGAAAATCCCACAGCTTTACCACCGGCCCCACCGTGGGGTCGAATGCTCCGCTGGACAGGCGGCAGATCTCCAGGTTCTGCTCCAGGAAGGTGTACAGGGTCTCAGAGACCGGCACAGCCTCGCCGGGCCGGATGTCCCGGCAGAGCCTGGAAAGCTCTGAGTCGGGATCGAACATGCTGAGGGTGCGCTCCAGCCCGTGGGCCTCCTCCTCGCACTGCTCCAGCAGCTGCTCCCCGTCCTCCGGGATTTCCGCCGCGATGCGGCAGAGGGTGTCGTACGCCAAAAATGCGCGGGTATGCTCCATAACGGTTTTCCTTTCCGGTTCTTGTCTTTACTGGAAAACGCCGTCCTTGCGCATCTCCTCCAGGACAACCTTGGCCATCCGCAGGTAGTTGATGAACGCAGGATACATCGGCCGGTTCTTGGGATCCATATCCAGATGCGCATGGTCTGGGTTGGGATTGTCCCAGATCATGCCCATATCCCGTCCGGCGGCGTGGGGCAGGCCGGTCAGATCCAGCATGTTCTGGGTGGCGCAGACCTTCAGGTTCAGGTTGTCCATCTGGGTGCGGAAGCCCACCAGGAAGGCGTGGCGGTCCCAGCCGGAGGGGAACGGATCCTCATAGGCGGGGCAGTCGTATTTGGACTGGCGGTAGTACTTTTTCAGCTCGGGGTGGACGATGTCCTCCTCGTTGTCTGCGAAGATCTCGTCAAAGCGGCAGGAGCGGATCCTGCCGTTCTCCACCACCACCTTCAGCCAGCCGGTGAGGCCGTAGCCATAGTCCTCGGAATAGCTGTACAGCTTCTTGGAGGAGGGCTCGTCCAGCTCCTTGTCCAGCTTGGCCGCGAAGGTCAGCAGCTTCTTCACGCTGCCGGAGGCGCTGGCCACCAGATCGAAGTCTCCGCTCAGGCTCTGTTTCTCCAGCATCTGCTGCTCCACGTACTGCATACCCATGGTCAGCACGGAGCCGGCCTTCTGCATCCGGGGCTTCGTGTACTGCCAGAAGCTGTAGCTGGAGCGGCGCTTGGAGATGCCCTGGTACAGGTGGTTGTAATAGGAGGGAGCCGTGATCTCATTGAGCTCCACAAAGATCAGCTTGCCGTCGGCCTTCACCGCCTCCACAATGCCCAGGTGACCCGGATCGGCGGGAAACTCCCCCTCTACGCCGGGATAGTAGGGCGGGAACCGTTCCTCGATCCGATAGTAGTCACCCTTCAGCATCCCCTTGGGGGCTGGACGGACCAGACGGGCTTCTTTCCTGCGTTATCCATGTTCGTTCCTCCTTACTTCACGGCACCGTCCTTGACCATCTCGTCGTGAACGATCTTGGCCAGGCGCAGATAGTTGTTCCACACGGGAGAGCGGGGCCGGGTGACAGAACGGGCGGTGGCGTCGCTGTTGGAGACGAGTGCCACATCGTCCTTGTGGGGCTTGTCCCACACCACGCCCATGTCCGGGCCCTCCACGCAGGGCAGTCCGGTGATATCGAACATATCCTGTGTTTCGCAGACCTTCTTGTTGATGGCATCGGACTGGTCCTTGAAGCACACCAGCCAGGCGTGGCGGTCCCAGCCGGAGGGGAACGGGTCCTCATAGGTAGTGGAGAAATACTTGGACTGACGGTAGAACTGCTTCAGGTCGTCGTAAACAATATCTTTGGTGTGGTCGGCGAAGATCTCATCGTAGAAGCACCTAACGATCTTGCCGTCCTCCACCACCACCTGGAGCCAGCCGGTGATACCGTAGCCGTAATCCTCGGTGTAGCCGTAGTACCGCTGCTTCTTGTGGTTGGAGTCCTTCCGCTGAGCGGACACGTCGTCCTTCAGGCCGATCATGTTCTTCATGGAGAAGGAGGCACCGGTCAGTAGGTCATAGTCAGCGTCCAGGTCCTGCTTTTCCAGGATCTGGTCCTCCACATATTTGAAGCCGTTGGCCAGCACCCGCCCATAGGCCACGCTGCGGCGCTTGTCATGGAAGTCCTGGAAGAACTGGAACTCCGTGCGGCGCTTGCTGACATTCTGGAAGTGGCGGACATAGTAGTTGCCCATGGTAGTCTCGTTGAACTCGGCGAAGGCGATCTTGCCGTCGTCGTCAAACACCACGTCCAGCTCGCCCTTGTGGCCGGGGTCGCCCCAGCGGCCGCTGTACCGCAGCTCGGCGTGATAGTAATCGCCCTTGACCAGGCCCTTGTACTGGGGCTGCGCCGTCCAGTCGATCAGCTCGCTCTCGTTGTCCTCATGCCAGGGGCCCAGCCCCAGCCATCTCGTCTTGTCAATCATGTCAAATTCCTCCTTATGATTCTGTCCGTCACTTGGACGGGGTTTGCTCTTCCAGGGCGCCGGCCCGGCAGCAGGCGCAGAAGTGGCCGCTGCCGAAGTCCCGCAGCGCCAGGTCCCGGCCGGTGCAGCCCTCCCGGGCGTACAGGCAGCGTTTGGCAAAGCGGCAGCCCGGCTCCGGGTCAATAGGGCTTTGAAGTTCGCCGATGAGCTTCACCCGCTGCATTTTCTGCCGGCTGCTGGGGATGGGAATGGCAGACAGCAGAGCCTGGGAATAGGGATGCAGTGGCTGGCGGAACAGCTCCGCGGAATCCGCTGTCTCCACCAACTGGCCCAGGTACATCACCGCGATCTTATCGGAGAAGAACTTCACCACCGACAAGTCATGGGTGATAAAGAGATAGGTCAGGTGGAACTCCGCCTGCAGATCCTTCAGCAGGTTCAGGACCTGGGCCTGGATGGACACGTCCAGCGAGGACACCGGCTCGTCGCAGACGATGAACTGGGGCTGCAGGGACAGCGCCCGGGCGATGCCCACCCGCTGGCGGCGGCCGCCGTCCAGCTCGTGGGGATAGGCGTTGAACAGCCGGGCGGAGAGGCCCACCACGTCCATCAGCCGGGAGACCTCCTTATCCAGCTCCGCACGGCTTTGGGCCTTTGCGTGAATCCGCAGCGGTTCCCCGATGATCTCCCCAATGGACATCCGGGGGTTCAGGGAGGAGAACGGGTCCTGGAAGATGATCTGCAGATCCTTGCGCAGGTCGTGAAGCTGCTTCTTATTCATCTTGCAGATGTCCTGTCCGTTGAACAAGATCTCGCCGCTGGTGGACTGGTGCAGGCCCAAGATCAGCCGTCCGATGGTGGACTTGCCGCAGCCGGACTCCCCCACCAGGCCCAGCGTCTCGCCTCTCCGAATGGAAAAGTTGACGCCGTCCACCGCATGAAGGGTGCCGGTGGGGCTTTTGAAATACTTCTTCAGGTCCCGGACTTCCAGGATGATATCCTTATCTGCCATGTCGCACCTCCTCCATCAGTTCGGGGGATTCGAAAACGCCCTGGTGGGCCAGGCAGCGCACCATCTGGGTGCCGCCGACGCCGGTCATCTCCGGCTTGCGGGTACGGCAGGCCCCCGTTGCGTAGGGGCACCGGGGTGCAAAGGCGCAGCCCTCCGGCAGCTCCGTGGGGTCCGGCATCTGGCCCTGGATGGGCTTGAGCTTCTCCGCCGTCTCATCCAGAGACGGGATGGAGCCGAAGAGGCCGATGGTGTAGGGATGATGGGGGTGGTCAAACACCTCCGCGATGGTGCCGCTCTCTACGATCTCACCGGCATACATGATAGCCACCCGGTCGCAGACCTGGGCCACGACGCCCAGGTCGTGGGTAATCAGCAGCAGGGAGGTACGGAGCTTTTCCTTCAGCTCGTTCATCAGTTCCAGCACCTGGGCCTGGATGGTCACGTCCAGGGCGGTGGTGGGCTCGTCCGCCAGAATCAGCTCCGGCGAGCAGGCGATGCTCATGGCGATGACCACCCGCTGCTTCATGCCGCCGGAAAACTGGTGGGGATACTCGTCATAGCGGGCCCGGGGGATGCCCACCATCTCCAGCATATCGCCGGCCTTTCTCCGGCCCTCCTCCTTGCTGCACTTTTCATGCTGGTGGATGACCTCCGCGATCTGATCGCCCACGGAGTAGACCGGGTTCAGGCTGGTCATAGGGTCCTGGAAAATCACCGAGATCTTGCTGCCGCGGATCTCCCGCAGACGGGCGGGCTTGGCCTGGAGCATATCCTCGCCCTCGAACCAGATCTCGCCGCCCATGATCTTTCCCGGCGGGTCCGCGATGAGCCGCAGGACCGACAGGGCCGTGGTGGTCTTGCCGGCGCCGGTCTCGCCCACCAGACCCAGGCTCTCGCCCTTTCCGATGGTCAGGTCCAGGCCGTTGACGGCGTAGACCACGTCCTCGTCGGTGTGGTACTCCACCCGCAGGCCGCGGATATCCAGCAGGGCCTCCGGGGCCTGCGCGGAGGGGATGGGCTCCGTCTCTGGCAAAGCGGTCTTGTGCTGCTTGTTCTCTTCCATGTGGCGTCCTCCCTCCTCAGTTCTTCAGCTTGGGGTCCAGGGCATCCCGCAGGCCGTCTCCCAGCAGGTTCAGGGAGAGGATGGTCAACATGATGGCAAAGCCCGGGAACGCGCACACCCACCAGGCCGCCCGGAAATACTGCCGGCCGGTGCTGACCATAGAACCCCACTCCGGCGTGGGCGGGCTGATGCCCAGGCCGATGAAGCTGAGGCTGGCGATAGCCAGGATGGACCCGGCGATAGACAGCGTGGCCTGCACAATGATGGGGGCCATGCAGTTGGGCAGGATGTGCTTGAGGATGATGCGCTTGTCGCTGGCGCCGATGGCGCGGGCCGCCTCGATGTACTCCTCGTTCTTGATGGTCAGAACGGCGGAGCGGACGATCCGGGCAAAGGGCGGGATGTTGGAGATGCTGATGGCCAGCATCATATTCGTGACGCTGGTGCCCATGGCGGACACCAGGGCGATGGACAGCAGGATGCTGGGGATCGCCAGGAAGATGTCCATGACACGCATGATGACATCGTCTACCCGGCGGCTGCCGTAACCGGCGATGGCCCCCAGCAGGCCGCCCACCACTGTGGCAATGGCGATGGTGGCAAAGGCCACCGGCAGGGAGATCCGGGCGCCGTGGACGATCCGGGCCAGGATGTCGCGGCCCACCTCGTCGGTGCCCAGCCAGTGCTCGACGGAGGGGGGCTGGAGCTTCAGGGATGCGTTCTGCTGAATCACCAGCGTCTCGTAGTCAAAAAACACATCGGCAAAGACGGCGAAGAAGATGATGACGGCCAGAATGATGAGTCCCAGAACGGCCATCTTGTTTTTCTTCAGGCGGCGCCATACTGCGGCGGCCTGGGACTTTTTCTTGTTCTTGTTTTTCACTTTCCCAGTCATCCGCATCACCTCTTTGCCGTTTTGTACTGGGCCCGGATTCTAGGGTCCAGGAATGCGTACAGGATATCAATGCACAGATTGATGATGGTGAACATCGTGGCCAGCACCAATACGCAGGCCACCACCACGGGCGTGTCCTTCAGGCCGATGCAGTCCACCAGCAGCCGGCCGATGCCGGGCCAGGAGAACACCGTCTCCACCAGCACTGCGCCGCCCAGAGAGAAGCCGAATTGCAGTCCCACTGTGGTGACAATGGGAATCATGGCGTTGCGCAGAGCGTGGCGGATGGTGATGACGCTCTCTTTCAGGCCCTTTGCCCGTGCGGTGCGGATGTAGTCCTGCCGGATCGTCTCCAGCATGGAGGAGCGGGTCATGCGGGTGATCATCGCCAGGGAGTTGGCGCTGAGGGTGACGGCCGGCAGCACCAGAGCGCCCCAGGTCTCAAAGTTGGAGGATGGGAACCACCCCAGCCCCGCTGCGAAGATCACGATCAGCATCAGCCCCAGCCAGAAGTTCGGCATGGAGACGCCGAACAGAGCGCCCACCATGGAAATGTTGTCCACCGCCGAATACTGATGGGTGGCGGAGATCACGCCCAGGGGAATTCCGATCAGAATGGCAAAAAGCATGGCGCAGGCCGACAGCAGGATGGTATTGGGCAGCCGGGCGGCGATCTCCGCCGCCACCGGGTTGCCGGTGCTGTATGAGGTACCGAAGTCACCGTGGACCGCGTTGATGATAAACCGGCCGTACTGGACCAGGAAGGGATCATCCAGGCCCAGCTCCTCCTGCATGGCGGCGTAGGATTCCTCGGAGTAGTTGTCGCCCAGCATCATCTGCACCGGGTCGCCGGGGGTGAAGCTCAGGATCGTATAAACGATGAAGCTGACACCCAGCAGCACCGGAATCAGCATGAGCAGCCGTTTGAGAATAAAACGGTACATCTGTCACTCTCCTTTTCCATAACGCAAATTCGCGCAAGCGGACGGCGGCTTTTGCCGCCGCCCGCTCACTGGAATGCCTGAATGCGCTTATTCAAAATAGGTGCCGTTGATGTAGTGGGACTTGCCCGGATACAGGCCGAATCCCTTCACATTGGACTGCATACCGGCGTTCAGGTGCTCCACCGCCATGGGGACCAGGGGCGCGGCCTCCGCCACTTTGCTCTGGATCTCCGCATACAGCTCCATGGCGTGCTCGGTGTCGGTGGTGGTGCTGGCCTCATCGATCAAGGCGTCCACCTCAGGCGTGGTCCAGAAGCAGCGGTTGCCGGAGGGCCCCAGAGCCTCCGTGTGGTACATGGACCGCAGCATGGAGTCGGGGTCAATGGAGGTCTTGGACATGATGAACATATCATGGGCGCCGTTGCCGGTCTCAGACTGGAACTGTCCGCTCTCCAGGGTCTTGACCTCGGCGTTGATCCCCACCTGGCGCAGCTGCTCCTGAATGACCACGGCGGAGTCCCGCATCACCTGGGTATCGGAGCACCAGAGAGTGGTGGAGAAGCCGTCAGGATAGCCGGCCTCGGCCAGCAGCTCCTTGGCCTTCTCCACGTTGCAGGAGTAGTCGGAGCAGTCGGAGACGTAGCCGTCCACACTGGGGGGCAGCATGGTGTAGTTGGCGGGTGTGGCCTCGCCGCTGAACACCAGGTCGATGTAGCCCTGGGGGTCCAGCGCGTAGGCGACGGCCTGCCGGACCTTCTCGTTGTCAAAGGGCGCCTTCTGCACGTTCATGCCCACATACCACACGGTGGTGCTGGGGAGGTGAGGGTGGTGACGGACGCGTTGTCCGCCAGGCTCTCCAGGTCGGTGATGCCCAGGTCATAGGCCAGGTCCACCTCGCCGGTCTCCAGGCCAATGGTGCGGTTCAGCGCCTCGGGAATCGTGCGGAAGATGACGCGCTTGACGGCCGGAGCGCCGCCCCAGTAGTCCTCAAAGGCCTCCAGGACCACGTCGCCGCCCAGCTCCCAGGAGACGAACTTGAAGGGGCCGGTGCCCACGGGGTTCTTGTTGAACTCCTCCGCGCTGGTGTCCGCGCTCTTGCAGATGATGGAGGCCGCGTCCAGGCTCAGGCGGTACAGCAGCGCGTTGAAGGGCGCGGAGGTCTTGATGGTGACGGTGTAGTCGTCATCACAGGTGATGCTCTCGATGATGAGGTAGTTGTAATTCACGCCGGGGTTTGCGATGCAGCGCTCCAGGCTGTACTTGACATCCTCGGAGGTCATCTCCTCCCCGTTGTGGAACTTGACGCCCTGGCGCAGATGGAACACGGTGGTGGTATCGTCGATAACCTCCCAGCTCTCCGCCAGGCCCGGCACTAGGTTCATGTCGTTGTCCATCATCACCAGACGGTCAAACATCTGGGTGGTGACACGATAGGTCCCGATGGAGGCCTGCACCATGGGATCCATGTAGGTGGGGGACTCTGGGATAGCAACGATCAGGGTATCCTTGGCGCCATCGTCGGAACCGTCCGTGGTCGTCGAGCTGGAACCGGTGGGGCCACAGCCGGCCAGCATCCCGCAGAGCAGGAACATTGCGGTGAACAGTGCGAAAACTCTCTTCTTCATCGTACTCCTCCTGACGTGGTGGTGATATATTTCTGAAACCGCCCCCGGCGGTCACATTCCTGATTGTGTGCTCAGCGCAGGCCGTCGGCCGCCAGAGCATCCTCCATCCGCCTCGCCAGCTCCAGATAGTTGTCCCATTCCTTCGCTCGCTTGGGCTCCTCCGTGAAGGGGAGCCCGGTCAGGTCGGTGAGGCTCTGGGTCTCCAGCACCCGGGCGCTGAGCAGGTCGAAGATGCTGTTGAACCCGGCCCCGATGGTGGAGATGTAGTCCGGGCAGTGATATTTGGACTGCCGGTAATAGGGCTTGAGCTCCGGGTCCTCAATCTCCTCCTGCCGGTCGGCAAAGATCTCGTCGTAGGCGCAGGAGATGATCTTTCCCGCCTCCAGCACGATCTGCAAGCGCCCGGTGACGCCGGGCTCCACCGCCTGGGACAGGCCGTAATACACCTGGCCGGAGGGCTTGTCCAGCCGCCCCGCGATCTCCTCTGCCAGTGGGAGCATAGACCGCTTGATGCTGTTGGAGGCGCCGGTGAGCAGGTCAAACTCGCCTGTGAGGCGGTTCTCCGCCACCATCTGCTCTTCCAGATGGGTCAGGCCGTTTACCAGCACCACGCCGGACTTGGCGGTCCGCTCCTTGGTGGCCTGCAGAAAGCCGTAGTCGGACAGCCGCTTGGAAACGCCCTGGTACCGTCTGATGTAATAGGTGGGGTTGTTAATCTCGTTAAACTCCACCATCTGCAGGGTTCCGTCCCGCCGGACCACTTCCAGAATGCCGTGATACCCCTTGTCCCCCGGGAAATGCGGGGCAAACCAATTCTCAGCCCGGTAATAGTCTCCCTTTACCAGCCCCATAGGTGGCTGCACCGTCCAGAACAGCCGGTCCAGCACGTCAACGGACTTTTCGCGCTTCTTCTCTTCCATGCCTCTCTTCCTTTCCCTCATTTTGATCCGCATTCCACCGCCGGGTGCGGATCTTGTATTCTTTGAAAATTGGCGCTATAATGATTGATAAAATCTGAACGCCCCTCTGACCGGGCGCCTTTGTTTTGCCTGTTACGATTATAACATGCTCCCCTGGCTGTCGGATTATAGGGGATTTTGTTAAGCCTTCGCTATTTGGGATTAGGTCCCTCCGCCGTTTTGAGAAAGAGAGCGCGACATGAACACAGAACACCTCGTCTATATCCTGGAGGCGTACAAGTGCGGCTCCGTCAACAAAGCCGCCCGAAACTGCTATATCTCCCAGTCCCATCTCAGCACCATCATCAAGAACGTGGAACAGGAGATCGGCTATCCCCTGTTTCACAGGACGGCCAACGGCATCACCGCTACGCCGGAGGGACTGATTTTCATGAGCCACGCTGAGAAGATCGTCACCGAGCGCAATAATATCCAGAAGATCCCGCAATCCATGTCCGAGAGCGACAGCCTCTCCATCATTTGCGCCCGCTCCGCCTTTGTGCTCCAGTGTTTCTTTGATTACAAAAACTGCTTCCCCAACCTGAACAGGACCCACGACAAATTTCTGGAGGCCGGCCTCCGGGAAAATCTGAAAAACGTCGTGGCCCAGAACTGCAGGCTGGGCATCCTGGTGCTGTTCGAGCAGGTCATCCCCAAGTACATGGATCTGGCGGACCAGTACAATCTGGAGATGACGGTCCTCCAGCGCTCCATTCCCGTCACCGCGCTGATGTCCAAGTCCCATCCACTGGCCAACTCTTCCCGTGTCTCGCTCAAGGATCTCACAGGGTATCCGTTCATCGCCGACGCGCACATCGATCCGGACGATACGCTGGACGTGCTGGGACTCCAGAGCCACACAGACCTGCTGTACATCTGCGACCGCGGCACGATCTTCGACGCGGTCCGCAAAGGCAATTACATCGCCATCGGCATCAGCATTCCGGAGGAGGATGCCCGGCGGATGAACTGCGTCTGCTGTCCCATCGCGGACGGCGCTCCCATGGCCGTGGCCCTGCTGCATTCCCGGACATTTACGCTCCGCCCCAGAGAGAAGCACTTCATTCGCTATCTGACTGACCGCCTGCACAAGCGCTATTCCGGATAAACGGCGTGCCGCCTCCCACAGGGCAGTTTGTCCGCATCGGCGTGTGTCCCTGTTGGTGCGATGGCTCCAAACATTGCCGACAGCGTGTGCAGGAACGCCTTTTGCACGCATCTTGCCGCAAAGATTTAAAACCCCAGGAACTGCTGCGCAGCGGTCCCTGGGGGTTTTAAATAGCGGCTGACTTCATTCTCGTTATATCCAATGCCGTGGGCTCAATTGGGTAATTTCCCGTATGTTTTTTCAATCAGAGTCCTGCAAGGGGAATAAAAGGCGTCTGCCAGGAGACAGCCGCCGCAATCTGCCGTCGCTGACCGCTGTTCCGCCTGTTTCAAGGGCTTCTGCGGCTGCTGGCACCGCTGCTGTGAGCGGTTCTCCGCAGACTCACGGCTTCTTTGTGCGCGGGAGCAGAGCGCCTCCCTGCCGGTCAAGGGCCCGGGAGCCGTGCCCGCGACAGACAGCTGCTCCCGGCCTCAGCCTCTCCGGCTCGTTTTCAAAAAATTCATGAACCGTTCACGAGGCAAACATAGATGAGGCCATCCGGGAGTAGTATACTTCCAAAAGTATAGACGAGATCGTCTGTAAAATCCTCAGGCAGTAGCCGCCGCGGGTTGCAAACCTGACGGCGTGTGTCCGGTCCCATACCGGCGCGGAATTGGTCGGACGTCAAAATGGCCTGTCCGTCCGGACGTTTTTCCGCTGCCCGCCCGGGTGTCTCCCTGGTTCCGGGTTTTGGCAGGGCCGGGGGTTTTGGATCAGGCAGAAGGAGGATATGCAGCATGACGCAGAAAGAGCGCCAGGAACGCAGCAGAAAAGAGATTTATCAGGCCGCCCTAGAGGAGTTCGGGACCTACGGCTACGACAAGGTCAACATGGAGCGGATCTGTGGGAACCACGGGATCTCCAAGGGCATGATGTACCACTACTACTCCAATAAGGACGAGTTGTTTTTACTGTGCGTCGAACGCACTTTCCAGGAGCTCAGGGCCCATGTGGAACGGGATATGGCCCATCTGTCAGGGGAGGATACGGCAGCCGCAGTCAAAGATTTCTTCATGATCCGGGAGCGCTTTTTCCAGCTTCATCCCCAGCAAAAGCTCGTTTTTGAAAGCGCCATGCTCCGTCCGCCCAAACATCTGGCCGCGCAAATTCAGGCCCTGCGCGCACCGATGCGGCGCTTGAATCAGGAATTTATCGAGGGGCTCATAGACAAAATGCCGCTGCGGCCGGATTTGAAGCCTGAAATGGTGACCCGCTATTTGGAAACCATCGAGTCTCTTTTCCAGAATATGATTGTGAGTTATCAGGGCGGACATCCCGCGCAGGATTTCCATGCCATGCTGGAAACCGCAGGCGAACTGCTGAATATGGTCCTATTTGGGATTCTTCGCCACGCAGATCCGGCATGATCTCCGGTTCGGTGGATAACGTGATCTTTGCCGCGGCACTCCCCTATCTCTTTGGAATGCGGCTGCTGTACCCGGGCTTCAGCAAACTTGTCAGCTCCTTTAATCTGAAGCGGCCGGAGGGACTAGGCCGGGGCCGGTGCACCGCCTTGGTTCTTCTATTGGCAGCGGGCGGATTTTTCCCGGTCTGCGCCCCTCTCCGGGCTGTCCGCACCTCAGCATCCTCAGCGGGAGCCTGCTGATCTTTCAGGATGCGGCCTCGATCCTGTGCGCCTGCTTCTCCGGCCGGTTCTGGCGGCAAAACAGCAATTGATGATACCACAAGGAGGATTTATATGCTGAAATTACTTCGTAACCTACGGCGGCAGGAGTGGGCCATGGCCGCCGTGTGCGCAGTGCTCATCCTGGGGCAGATTAATTTCGATCTGGCGCTGCCCGACTACATGAGCAGCCTGACCGTTCTGATTAAAACGCCGGGGAGCACCCTGTCGGACATCCTGCATACCGGCCTGGAAATGCTGGGCTGCACCCTGGCCAGCGCGGTGCTGTGCGTCATCTGCGGCTATCTGACCGCCAAGGTGGCTGCCGGGTTCAGCTTTTCCATCCGGGAGGCGGTGTTTCATAAGATCGCAGACTTCGGCCAACAGGAGATGATGACCTTCTCCGTCCCCAGCCTCATCAACCGCACCACCAACGACATCACCCAGGTGCAGATGCTGACGGCCATGGGCCTGCAGATCCTAATCAAGTCCCCCGTCATGGCAGTGTGGGCCATCATCAAAATCGTGGGCAAGAGTTGGACCCTCTCCGCTATCACCGCCGGATTTGTGGCCGCCCTGCTGGTGATGATGGCGGTCATCATCGGCGTGGTGGTGCCCCGGTTCCGCCGGGTGCAAAAGCTCACCGACCATATCAACCTGGTGGCCCGGGAGAACTTGAACGGTATCAATGTTGTCCACGCCTACAACGCTGAGGACTACCAGAACGCCAAGTTCTGGAAGGGCAACGAGGAACTGATGCGCACGCAGTTGTTCAACCAGCGGGCCTTTGCCTTCCTGATGCCCGGCGTCACCCTGGCCATGAACGCATTGTCTCTGGTGATCTACTGGGTGGGTGCCTCCATCGTGAACGCCGTCCCTGCCGCGGACACCGCCGCACGGCTGGCCGCCTTCAGCGACATCGTGGTGTTCGGCACCTACGCCACCTACGTCATCATGTCCATTATGATGATGGTCATGATTATCATGATGCTCCCGGCGGCCCAGGTGTCCGCCCAGCGGATCAATGAGGTGTTGGAGACCCGGAATAGCCTGACTCAGGGCGCCCGCATCGATGCCCTGGAAACCGGTACTGTGGAGTTCCGGGACGTCTCCTTCCACTATCCCTCCTCGGACAAGAATGTCCTGGAGCACATCACCTTCCAGGCCAAGCGGGGGAGACCGTGGCCTTTATCGGCGCCACCGGCAGCGGCAAGACCACTCTGGTCAGCCTGGCCGCCCGGTTCTATGATGCCACGGAGGGCACTGTGCTGGTGGACGGGGTGGACGTTCGGGACTACACCTTCGACGCCCTGTATGACCGCATCGGCTATGTAACTCAGAAGGCCATCCTGTTCTCCGGAGACGTCCGCGGCAACGTGCTGTTCGGCGCCAGCCGGGGCAAGGATTCCGATGCGGACGTTCAAAAGGCTCTGGAGCTGGCCCAGGCCAGCGAGTTTGTGGACAGGATGCCCGGAGGCATCCATGCCCCCATCGCCGAGGGAGGCACCAACGTATCCGGCGGCCAGAAGCAGCGGCTCTCCATCGCACGGGCCCTGGCGAGGCGCCCGGAGATCCTGGTGTTCGACGACTCCTTCTCCGCCCTGGACTACCGGACGGATACCAGGCTCCGTGCCGGCCTGGACCGGGAGCTGAAGGATACCACTCGACTGATCGTGGCTCAACGGATCGGCACCATCCGGAACGCGGACAAGATCATCGTTCTGGACGAGGGGAGGATGGTGGGGATGGGTACCCACGAGGAACTGATGCAAACCTGCCCGATCTACCAGGAGATCGCCCGGTCCCAGCTCTCCCAGGAAGAGCTGGGGGCTTAAGGAGGAAACCAAGATGCCAAAGATGATGCAGAACAGAATGTGCGCGCCGGGAAAGAGCAGGCGCGGCATCGGCGGTGTGCTCAGAGAACTGTTCACCTATTCCAACAAATTGAAAGCGCCCTCTGTTGCGGCCTTTTGCTTCGCCGTGGCCGGCGCAGTGCTGACCATCATCGGCCCCAGCCTGCTCAGTCGGATCACGGACCTCATCTCCGACGCCCTGGACGGGGAGATCGATCTGGCCGCCATCGGCCGCACCGGCGTAATCCTGCTGGTGATCTACGGCTTCAGTGCCGTCTTTACCTATGTGGAGCACTTCATCATGGCTACGGTCACCCTGGAGCTGTCCCGGGATATGCGGCAGGACCTGTCCCGAAAAATCAACCGGGTGCCCATGAGCTACTTCAGCAAGGTGTCTTATGGTGACATCCTCAGCCGCATCACCAACGACGTAAGTACTCTGCAGCAGGCCCTGGCCAACAGCCTGCCCTCCATGATCAGCGCAGTGGCCCAATTCCTCGGCTGTCTGGTGATGATGTTTGGCACTGAGTGGCGTATGGCGCTGGCAGCCATTGCCGTCACGGCACTGGGCTTCCTCATCATGGCTGCGGTGATGCTCCGGTCCCAGAAGTACTTCACCGCCCGGCAGGAGAACCTGAGCACCCTGAACGGCTATATTGAGGAGATGTACTCCGGCCACGACGTGGTGCGCCTCTCCCGGGCCAACGAGCAGGTAAAAGAGACCTTCGGCGGGATGAATGCCGTTCTGTACGACGCAGAGTGGCGCAGCCAGTTCCTCTCCGGCATCATGCAGCCCCTGATGACTATCATCGGCAACCTGGGCTATGTGGCGGTCTGCGTCCTGGGTTCCGCCCTGGCCATGAGCGGAGAGATCTCCTTCGGCGTCATTGTTGCGTTCATCCTCTATGTGCGGCTGTTCACCTCTCCCCTGAGCACCCTGGCCCAGGGCATGACCCAGATGCAGACGGCGGCAGCCGCCGGCGACCACGTCTTCGACTTTCTCCACGAGAAAGAGCTGCCCGATGAGACCGGCAAGCGCCGCGAACTCTCTCCTGTGCAGGGCGAAGTCGAATTTGAACACGTCCGATTCAGCTATCCGAATCATCCGGATAAGATCATCATCAAGGACTTCTCTGCCCATATTCAGCCGGGGCAGAAGGTGGCTATTGTGGGTCCCACCGGAGCGGGCAAGACCACGATGGTCAATCTGCTGATGCGCTTCTTTGAGATCAACAGCGGAAACATCAAAATCGACGGCGTGCCCACCTCTGAAATGACCCGGGAGGGCGTCCACGACCTGTTCAGCATGGTACTCCAGGACACCTGGCTGTTTGAGGGGACTGTCCGGGAAAATCTGGTCTACAACAAGACCGGGGTCACGGACCAGCAGCTGGAGGAGGCCTGCCGGGCCTGCGGCATCTATCACTTCATCGAAACCCTGCCCCACGGCTTTGATACCGTGCTGGATGACAGCATTGCCATTTCCTCCGGGCAGAAGCAGCTGCTCACCATCGCCCGGGCCATGATTCAGGGCAATCCCATGCTGATTCTGGACGAGGCCACCTCCTCGGTGGATACCCGCACAGAGCTCATCACCCAGCAGGCCATGGACCGGCTGACGGAGCACCGCACCAGCTTTGTCATCGCCCACCGGCTGTCCACCATCAAAAACGCCGACCTGATTCTGGTGCTGAAGGACGGCGATATCATCGAGCAAGGCACGCACAAGGAACTCCTGGCCAAAGGCGGCTTCTACGCTGACCTGTACAACAGCCAGTTTGAAAAGGCCTCGTGATCCCAGGAAGAGGGGGGCGGCTGCGATTTGGACAGTATGGAAAATCAGACTCCGCCGTGCTGAAGCGAAAAGAACAGCTCCCGCTTTTCAAGCCATTCCTTTGAAAAGCGGGAGCTGTTTCCCTTTCCGGAGAGCCTGGTTTGCTTTGGAGGCAGGGCTCCTTCCACCCGGGCCCCCAATGATCGGCATTGCAGCAGGAGCCCCCGTCCATCCCTCCCAGGATTTGTCAAATCCGTTCCAGCTTCGCCCGGAAGGATATCTTTCGGGGCGTCTCCATCTCATCGAACTGTACCACATGAGCACCCTTGTCCATGTCCACA
Source organism: Dysosmobacter welbionis (assembly GCF_005121165.3). Classification (NCBI taxonomy): domain Bacteria; kingdom Bacillati; phylum Bacillota; class Clostridia; order Eubacteriales; family Oscillospiraceae; genus Dysosmobacter; species Dysosmobacter welbionis. Next base: position 683,107 of record NZ_CP034413.3, read on the forward strand.
TCCAGCACCGTACCGGAGCCGAACAGAATATGCTTCACCCGCTGCCCCACGGAGAATGCCATGTTCCCGTCGGTCTCCGGCAGATAGGTCTGGCTGTGGCCGATATAGTCCCGGGCCGCCCGGATCAAGCCCTCCTCCGGCGGCCGGGTGAAGGCCAGGAGATTGCGGTCGATGTCCAGAAGAAAGCGGGAGGGATACCGGGGGGTGCCGTCGAAGTTCCGTCCGTCTGCCTCGGAGATGTACAGTCCCTTCTCCGCCCGTGTCAGCGCCACAAACGCCAGCCGCCGCTCCTCCTCCATGGCCTGCTGCGTCCGCACCTTCCGGGAGGGGAAGATCCCCTCATTCATGCCGCAGAGGAACACATAGGGAAATTCCAGGCCCTTGGCGGCGTGAACGGTCATCAGCCTCACCTTGTCTCCCTGCTCCGCCGTGTCGGCATTGGTGAACAGAGCCACATGGGCCAGATAGTGCTCCAGGGTGACCTCCTCCCCGCAGGTGGTCTCGTACTCATATACCGACTGCTTCAGCTCCGCCAGATTGTCCAGCCGTTCCTGGCTGCCCTCGGTGCGGAGCATCTTCTCGTAGCCGCTCTCATTGAGGAGGGCCGAAAGCACCTCGGACACCGGTCTCCCCCATATCCGGCGGCAAAGGACTCTATCAGGCCGACAAACCTTCCGGCGCCTGTTCCTTTGAAAAGTGGGTCCTCCAGATTGTCCTGCAGCGCCTGATACAGGGAGCGGCCCTGCCTCTCTGCGTACTCCTGCAAAAATGCCATCCGCCGCTTCCCAAGATTCCGCTTGGGGACGTTGACGATCCGCCGGAAGGAAAGGTCGTCCTTGTAGGCAATCATCCGCAAGTACGAGAGGGCGTCCTTGATTTCCATACGGTCAAAGAACTGGACGCCGCTGTAAATCGTATAGGGGATCTTCTCTCCCAGCAGGACTTCCTCCACCGCCCGGGTCACATAGTGGGCCCGGTAGAGCACCGTCATGTCCCGGTATGGCGTGCCCGCCTCGTGAAGCTCCTTCATCTCCCCCGCTATCCATTCGGCCTCCGCCTCCTGGGTCTGCGCGAAGTGGCAGATGACCGGACTGCCGGAGGGCAGCGTGGGCTGCAATTCCTTTTTGATACGAGTCCGGTTCTTGTCGATCAGGGAATTCGCGGCAGAGAGAATCTCCGGCGCAGAGCGGTAGTTCTCCATCATTAGAATCGTTTTTGTCCCCGGAAACTTCTTGTCAAAGTCCAGCAGGTACTTCACGTCGGCGCCCCGCCAGGTGTAGATGGTCTGGTCCGGGTCTCCCACGATGAAGAGGTTCTTGTGGTAACCACACAGAACCTCCATCAGCTCGTACTGAAGCTGGTCGATATCCTGGAACTCGTCGATCATGATGTACTCCAGCCGCTGCTGCCACTTGAGCCGAATGTCAGGATGCTGCTGGAAAATATACAGGGAGAACTTGATCAGGTCGTTATAATCCAGTCCGAAACACTTCTTCTCCTGATACAGATAGCCGTAGAAAATGATGTCTGCCGGGGTGTCCGCCTGGTCATACTTCTCCTTCAGCGTGTCCAGAGGCATGGCGATCATATCCAGATAGTAGTCCGGACGCTTGAACAGCTTCTGCATCTCGACCATGTCCCGGGCTGCGGAGAAGGTCATATCCCGCAGCGTCAATCCCCGCTCCTCGTAGATGATTTGGAGCATAGCGTCGATGTCCGCGTTGTCCAGCACCAGAAAGCTTTTGGGATACTGGACGGCGTAGCTGTCCTCCTGGAGCACGGAGACGCAGAAACCGTGGAAGGTGTTGATATAGCCCGTGTCATTGTCGCCGGTGAGGATGTGGATGCGCTGGCGCATCTCATTTGCGGATTTGTTGGTGAAGGTGACGCAGAGGATATTTCCCGGCAGGATGCCCAGCTCGTTCACCAGAAAGGCAAAACGATGGGAGAGCGCCCTTGTCTTGCCGGAGCCGGCTCCGGCAATGACACGGACAAATCCTTCGGTTTCGGTCACAGCCTGGCGCTGGGCAGCGTTGAGGCCGGAGAGCAAATCGGTCATCGTGGCGTCCTCCCTGTCGAACATCTGTTTCTTCCATTATATCAGAACCCGCAGATGTTCTCAACCTCTTCTGAAAAATCCATCAGATCTCCTATGGCTGAGGATTGGCATACGAAGAACAGGGAAGAAGGATGCAGACATTCAAATTAACCGCAGGTATAGGGAATCCTTGTGCCGCAAATCACACTTATTTCAGGCCAAGTTCACAAATCATATCTTCTGCCTTAGAAAATTCTTTTTTGGACCATATTTCAGTGGCATAACAGGAATTTGACCTCTATCATTTCAATGTTTTGTACTTTGCCGGTAGCATAGGTGCTTAATACAAGAAAGTATGAACCCCTTGCAATGCAAGGGGTTCATACTTAAAATAACCCTGCCTGACCCAAAATAACGCCAAGCATTCGCCCAAATCAGGCAGGGTCATTCATTTTGGCGCAGCGGGAGGGATTCGAACCCTCGTGCGATTGCTCGCAAACTGATTTCGAAGGATAAACAGAATCCCATACCGCCACATCGAGCCGTTCTAGGTCAATTAAAATGTGTTGTTTTGCTCAAAAGTCGCACCTTTTTCTCTGATGCAGAGGAATATTCATGTAGCATCAAAACGAGTGAGGGCACCATTTGGGCACCATAAGCATCAACCAAAAATCAGCCGTTCTAGTTGTTGATATACTTGGGTATCCGGTGTTATTAATGGTGTAATTGTGTCACGAATAATTGCTTCACCATTATTTCCACACGCTGTAAGTCCAAGCAACTTTTTGATGTTGGTTACTATATCGTTGCTAGCAGATTTAATATCATCCGTGGCATTTCCTCGACTAATGCTAGCATTTATCGCCTGTTGCTTTATTGTAAGGGCACTATTTTCCAACTCTGCTTTCCCAACTGTAGCGCACCATTTTTTGATTATTTCATCGTCCAGTAAATAGGATTCAAGGTGACGCCTATCCAGCACCTTAATTCCCTTTTCAGAAAGTTCTTCTACTTCATTTTCACTTCGATCATCTCGATCAATAATTCGAATGACATTGGTGTTCGGGACAATAGCTTGTGTTAGCCCAATTACCTTTAGTTTGTCTTCCTCGATGTCGTTGCAGCCTCCTAATGAGTAGAACACAGTGCTCGGGTGAGTTGTGCTGAAAATATTTGCATAGCACTTTGCATCAAAGTCTTTCCGTTTCCTGCCCCTAGTAGTCCCTTCGCAGAACACTACTGTTTCCGGGGCAAGTAAGGTAGAGTAATTTTCTAAAGTCAAAGATAGAATTCTATTCCACAAATTATGTGAAACGGGAGAAGGCATAATCTGAACTACATCATCAAAATCAAATCCATCAAAATTTAAGAATGCAACACTTCCCGGACATTCGGCTTCAAGTTCTTTGGCTTTATTTAGCATACCAAGTGAATGCGTAGCAATCCATAACTGACCATTTGCTCCGATCAGAGTGTAAAGTTCACCTAAGAGTTTTTCCTGTAATGCTGTATGCATATGGGCCTCTGGCTCGTCGATACAGAAAATGGTGTCTGGATAGTATTTTTGCTTAATGACCAAGTCTAATATCAAATCAAACGCCGCTTTTTCTCCTCCAGAGAGATTTTTATAGGAGTAATTTTTGGAAACCCCTTTGTCAAAAAGGAAGTCGCCATTTTCTGTGGGATTTCCCACACCAGAAAGAGTTAAGTCACCAAAAAGGCGAGTTAGAGATTCTCGAATTTTTCCGATTAATTCATCACGTAGTGTGGCTACCGATTTCTCGTTGTATGATGTATCATATACACATTCAAGCGTCTTAGAAATCAAACGATGGTAGTTTTTCGCAACCTCCTGATCGTTCTCTATCATCATGTTTTTATTTGCAATTGCTGTAGGCGCTTCCACCGCCGATATACCTTTGATAGCTAGAGAAGGGTCATTCCGATACGCGGTTCGAAAATAGAAAATCGAATGGTTTTTATTGGTATCCTCACCATCATAATCATAAAATGATAAATCAACTAATTTGTTTGAATTTTCATAACCATCTTGCCCTACTGGAGTTTTATTGCAGTAGCTTTGGTCTGTGGGGAGGCCGGTATATCCTTTCCACAATTGCCAAACCTTAAATGCATCAAAAACGGAACTCTTACCACATCCATTCGGTCCAACAAGTACAACCAATCGAGCACTTGAGGGAATAGCTGTTATAGTCAAATCTGTGAAACGTTTAAACTTTTTCAGATGAATTTCTTTGAGTTTCATATAAGGATGCCAACCTTTCTACAGGTTTTTTCAAATTATAGCATATTCTTAAAGAAACAGCAAGGAACGTGTCACCGGACACGTTCCTCTTTTACTTTGATTCTGGCGCTTTCCAATATGTATTCCTTGATAGCCAGCTTTGGAATACGCCATACACGGCCATTCCGAAACCCCTTGAGCTTACCGCTGTTTAGGAGATCGTACATAGCATTGTAGCCCATTCTCAGGGCTTCACAGGCTTCTTCTACTGTCAGAATATCAGGATATTCCTCTAACATTCATTCCACCTCCTGCACCGAAAGATGGGCTTCACAGCGGGGACAAGCGCTCAAATCAAGCGAGCAGGAGTCACATAAACAAGTAGGAGCCTTGGGCGGCGACTTGTGGCGCTTGGGGTTCAGCGTCCTTTGGTAGAGATCCATTTTCTCAATTTGCTGCATGACTGCCGGCTCTGATCTGCCAACAGCAAAGGCGATTTCAGAAATGCCGTAGCCTTCTTCAAACATCATTTTTACAGTTCGCTTTTCATCGTCCCGCCAAAACTCACCTTCGTGATCGAAGCGAATCGTGCCGTTACGGTGGCGGCGAATCATTTCACGTTCAATTTCAGGACTCATCATGGTTTTTCTCTCCTTTTTCAGATTGATTTACCATGATGTTCCTTTATTACGCACAAAAATCTCAAAAAATCTGTGGAGCGAAAGATAAGGACATTTATTGTCCATGCCGTGTGCTATTCTCTAATCAGTCTGATCCGTTGCGCAACCATCGGCTTATTCTCCTGCCTATGTTGTCAACAGGTCCGGTTAGGCGGCGGATGTTCGTGATTGTGGCACGACTCCGCCGCTGTTTTTCCTTAATACACTGAAAGGAACAGCCTATGAATATATTATTATCCCTCAAGAAATTCTCCCACATTGGCTATTACATACATGAAGCCCGAACAAAAGCCAAAGAAAGGAAAAAGCACCATCGAGATCGCCTGAACCTGTCGAATGACCAAATCAAGTATTTGGATAAGGTCGTTATTCCGGAAGGGTGCTCCTACCAAGTTAATGACCACACTTTTTCCAGCATAGACAAGGCTTTAGCTTATTGCAAGCGGCTGTCCATTGAACGATGCAAAAAGATATGGGGAGCCGGAATTCCCATCAGTATTACCAACCCGAATGCACCCAAGATATTTGATTGCGCCTGTTTGCCTGCTGGACTGCTTGTAAAGGACTCCAAGGACTTTCTATGTCGGTATGCTCCTGTCCGTATCATCATAATTGCTGTAGATCTGAGCGAGGTTTACACGGAATATTTTGATTTGTATGAAAGCGATATTTTCTCCAATGAACACCTCTATGACTACGGACTTCTTTACGGCAATTATCCTGTCTATCAGGAAACCGAGCTTTGCCTAAGCAAATTTAGCGAGCAGTACACCAAGCAGATCAACACGCCTTTTGTCCCAGAACCCGCCTTTGGTGATCCGTCCAAAGAATATACCGGGCTGATGGATGTTCATATGGCCTACGATTGCTATTCCGTGGAAGTGCTCTCTGACGGCACTGTCTATGACGATGGGAACTACGCATTTCCTTTGGGGCCATTCCAGTATCTACATTTGTGAATATCGGCAGCGCTGGCGTGTATTGCAAGTGCTGGAATCTTTTTTGGGGGTGCTCCCGCTCCTTTGAGGTCAATGGCAAGGAACATTCTCTTTTCCGCTCTGCGCTGTTGGCCTGTAAGCAGTCCGAATTACCTGTTGGAAAAGAGTTCTATACCATCATCATGCACCAGAAAGAAGCAGACGGCATCATACCAGCAGATTCACTCCCGGTTTCCCTGCGGGACAGCTATTCAGTTATGACTCCCCACGCAAAAAAGAGGGTGTTTCATATTTCGCCCCAATTTGACGAGATATATTGGGAAACATTTGAACTGGCAGATTCGAGCGGAAATATCCGCAACTTTTGCTATGACCACTGGCTTTTAGATCATAACTGTGAATGGAACGTCGGAGATATCTGTAAGACTACCTATTGGGGAAAATCCCGGTGGGGCAATCCTTGTATGGATAGAGGTATCAAAATTACATATCTCCCAGATGCTAAAACCCCATACTATGGTAGAGGTGATTTGGAACTTTATTGCAAGATTTCTGTAGGGAGCAACAGTCTAAACATCCCTCTTTCCACACTCATTAAGCCATCTTCCACAGAATGAAATAGCAAGTGAGAGTGACGAGACTTTTTGTGTTCTCGTCACTCTCACTTGTTTGATTATTCTTTGCTCACTTGTTTTTTGTGTTTAATGGCACGTTTAGAATATTTTTCGACTTTGGCTGCTTTTGCGACAAAGAAGAATATAGACTCGCCGAACAAAAATAACTGCCAAAAAGATACTGCACCTGGAACGACGAATATACCCAAAAGTGTAATAGCCAAATAAACTATTGCTCTTACAGGTTTATTGAGATAAAACCATTGTGCGCCTACAAGTCCCAGAAAAAGGGTTAGCAGTCCGGCCACCGCCTTGCTCTTTGGAGCCATTGTTTTACTCTGAGTTTTTTTGATAGCGGAATTTGACGGAGTTTTTTTGTTTGCAGTATTACCAACAAAAGAGGCGTTTGTTTTAGATTGTTGTTCAGCTTCCTTGGACTGAACTGGTTCCGCCTTGGCTTCTTCCGCTACATTAGTGGTTTGCGTTTTTTCGCCTGCTTTGGGACATGGGGAAACATCTGAAATTTCTAATGGCTTTTTATCCATTCCAACAGCAGACTGGGCCTCAATTGAGGCTGGGCCTACTGTTCCTATAGACGTCGAAGACTTTTTTTCATCAGATGTTTCTTCAGCCTCGGATTGAACCTTCATTTGAATATTTTCCGCAGTAGCCTTTTCGGCAGCCGTTGCCAATGGACCAGCTACAGTTTTTGCGTTCTCAGATAATCCGTATGCAAAAGCAATGGTTGAAAAGTAATGTGACATACTGGGGTTCTGTGGAATATTTAGTGCTTTGCTCCCTTCTCTATAGTAATTACCTAATTTGAGCGCCGCAAAGGGCTCCAATTTTTCGGCGGCCATCTTTATCATTTCGATACCCTGTTCGGAGTCGTTAATTGCACACATCCATCTACCAATATCTCCAATCGCTAAAATATTACCGGCATCGGCAAATATTTTGGCTTCACGGAAGTATTTACTCTTATCTTCTTTGTGTCCTACGGATTGCCATCTCCAAGGGGTATAATCTAAAACTGTGTGCATAAGAAAGGCAACTAAGTATTCCGCAAATTTATTGCCACTGTTTGCACGCTGTATCAATGAAGTCATCTTTTCACGAACGGCATACTGTTCTCCACAAGCTGGATTAGATAGCTTATAGTAGTAGAGTTTTAAGGTAATCATGGCCTCCAAATCATCACATTCAGCCATATCCCACAGCAGATTTTCCTTTCCTGCGATTATCATCTCGGCAAGTTCTTTCTGCTTTCCCTTGATCTGCTTTTCCAGTGCTTGTGCCTTGCTCGTTCTTTCAGCTTCTTTTTCTATCTCTATTGCTTTCTTTTCCAAAGCTTTGACATAGGTGGCTACATTCAAGTACGGATTATCCCTTGCGAGCGTTTCATAACTTTCTATCTTTTTCCGGATTTCCTCAACTGTTTTCTCTGGTTCGGTCTTTATTGAGTCAACAATCTTTTTGTCTGCGCTCAGAAGGGATAATTTATAATTTCTCTCGTTACCAAAGAACTTGGCCGCAGAATGAATATCCGATTTCCTCCCGGTAAAAAGATTATAGAGGTGAACGTAAAGAATGGTGGAATATGGCGCCTGTTGTATGCAATCGCATAAGATATCTATAGCTTTTTCAACATTTTCAGCGGATGCCTGTGATGCAATTCTTGCAATATAGTTTTTAGCCCTTGCATTTGCGGCAGCTTCATCGAAATCATATTCATCAATGAGATCATTTTCAATCAGCAGTTTTTCTACACAATAAAACACTTTTGTGCTGAAATCGTAAACGGTATCAAAGAGGCACGTTGCCACTCTTGGATCAATAGCAAGCTCCTGTTTCATACCACTTATCTTTGCTTTGTCGCTTGCTTTCGTAAGGGTATCCCCGATACCATGAAATGCCCCTGCACCAATGTTGAATGCTCCTGCAACAATTGCACCTTTGACCGCTCCGGTGACACCAAACCCGCCACCTTCCCAATGACCTCTGCTTGCTTTTTTTATATCTCTATAGTCTCCCAAATTTTCTGCATAGCGCTGAATTTCCCCAGCTTTTGCATATATGTATCCCAGAGACTCTTTGATGTTGCCACTCTGGACCACCATGTTTGCCAACATGGTGTCATCAATGTCATCAATGCCGTATTCCATAAGAACGTCAACACCGAAACGAACGGCAGAGGTGACCTTTTGAACAACCTCGGGGATTTCTTCATCGAAAAGGCCCACAAATGTGTGCTTTCGGCTCTTGTAAAACTTGATATATTCCTCTTCAAGACTTTCGGCCTTTTCAAAAAAACGCTTTCTCAGTGTATTGTACTCCAAAAAACGAGGAGAAAAGAAAAGTTCTCGACCAAGTAATTCAAACTTTACATCTGGTTCTACTATATATTCTTTGGCTTTATCGGCAGTTTCGTCAGAATATCGTGTTATATCTGCGCCACAATAAGGGCAAAGATTGAAGTCATCGTTTAACTCTTTTCCGCAATTATAGCAAAACATAATGCGATCCCCTTTGCAAGTTTCTTGTCAGATAAGTATAGCGTAATATCGTCATAAATTCAATGATTTATGACGATATTTGTAATCTAACGATTTTGCGATGTGCAGGGTACAATAATAAAAACCCCTCGTGAGGGAGGATGTGCCTCGTGCTTAAATTTGATGTAACAAAGCGAATAAAGGATCTGTGCAATGCGTATTCTTGGACGTATTATCGATTGGCCAAAGAAAGCGATATTACCTACTCCACCTTGAGCGCTATGTTGAACAAAGGGACTATTCCGTCTATTCCTACTCTCGAAAAGATATGTAAAGGCTTTAATATTTCTCTATCGCAATTTTTTGCCGAGGACGAATCAGTAGCCCTAATGACTTTTCCGCAAAAAGAGTATTTGGCCCGGTGGGAGACTTTAACACAGGAAAACCGAATGTGCGTAGACAAATTTATTGATTTTTTAAAAGCAAAGCAGAGCGAAACGGATAGATGAATAATTGAATGATATATTATCTCCATGTATAAAGCCCGAGGCGAAACAGCCTCGGGCAAATTTTGTTTATGGAGGTAATTGACTATGAAAACCAAGGAAGTATGTTCCCATTGTGGGCATGAATTTCCCCGAACAGAGCTGACGGAGTTCGATGGCGAGTTCCTTTGTCCCGCCTGTCTCGAAACGGAGACTTCGGTGTGCGAAGACTGCGGAAGGCGCATTTGGAACGACAACAATGAGGGCAGCGGCGATTTGATCCTCTGCGGCAGCTGTTATGAAAGAAACTATGTTCACTGCTCCCGCTGCGGCCGTCTGCTTCACGAAAACAACGCTTTCTATTTCGGGGACGATGATGAGCCGTACTGTGAGTCCTGCCATGATATGCTGGACAGTCGGATCATCCACGAGTACAGCTACCGCCCTGCACCCAACTTCTACGGCAATGGCCCCCGCTTTTTCGGCGTGGAGCTTGAGATCGACGAGGGCGGCGAGTATGAGTCCAAAGCTAAGAAACTGTTGAACGTAGCCAACCGGGATACTGAGAATATCTATATCAAGCATGATGGCAGTCTGGATGAAGGGCTTGAACTCGTGACCCATCCTATGTCGCTTGAATATCAGCTGACAAAGATGCCCTGGGTAGAGGTCATGGCGGAGGCCGTGCGACAGGGCTACCGCTCCCATCAGGCCAACACCTGTGGTCTGCATGTCCATGTGAGCCGGGAGGCCTTCGGTGCATTTGCGGTGGAGCAGGACAGCGCCATTGCACGTGTGTTGTTCTTTGTGGAGCGTCACTGGAATGAGCTTCTGAAATTCAGCCGCCGTACTCAGCGCCAGTTGGAGCGCTGGGCCGCCCGGTACGGCTACAAGGATCATCCCACCGAAATGATGGAGCATGTCAAGAAAGGCCGGTGTAACCGCTATACCTGCGTCAATCTGACCAATGAGGATACCATTGAGTTCCGGATCTTCCGGGGCACTCTGAAATACAATACGCTGATCGCCACGCTGCAGATGGTCAACCGAATCTGCGACGTGGCGATTTGTATGTCCGATGATGAACTCAGAGCCATGTCGTGGAGTGAGTTTGTGTCCGGTGTTACTGAGCCGGAGCTGATCCAGTATCTCAAGGAACGCCGCCTGTACCTCAATGAACCTGTTGCTGTGTCTGAGGAGGTCTGATATGTGCTGCTTATTCGGACTTTTAGATTACGGCCACTCTCTGACTGCTGCTCAGAAAAACCACATTCTGGCGGTGCTTTCTACCGTCTGTGAGGCCCGTGGCACCGATGCCACCGGAATCGCCTATAACACCGATAACGGATTGCAGATCTATAAGCGTCCACTTCCTGCTCACCACCTTCGATTGCGTATTCCAAAGGACACCAATTATGTCATGGGCCACACAAGAATGACCACGCAAGGCTGTGAGAAACACAACCACAATAATCATCCGTTCAGTGGCCGTGCAGGTGGGGTTCCTTTCGCTCTGGCCCACAACGGCATTCTCCACAATGACCATGAACTTCGGAGGCAGAGGAAACTTCCTTCCACAAAAATCGAAACCGACAGCTATGTAGCTGTCCAGCTGATCGAGCGATCCGGAGAACTGTCCTTTGCAAGCCTGAAACAGATGGCCGAAGCCGTGGAAGGAACCTTTACATTCACGGTAACGGACAATACGGACAACCTGTATATCGTGAAGGGAAACAATCCCCTCTGCCTGTACCACTGGCCCAAGTTAGGGCTGTACCTCTACGCATCCACCGAGGACATCCTGAAACGGGCCTTACAGGGCATCCGGCTCAAGCTGGGTAAACCGCAGGAGGTCAATATCGACTCCGGGGAGATCGTCCGTATTGACCGCTTTGGCCGTATTACCCGGAGCATTTTCGATACCTCCCATCTTTTCCGCAGCCGCAGTTACTTTGGCTGGCCCTACCGCTTTTCCCTCTGGGACAACGATACCGCTTATGACAGCTATGTGTCCGAACTGAAATCGGTAGCCAGAGCCTTCGGATATGCTCCCGACGATATTGATGATCTGCTGAACGATGGGTTTACCCCGGAAGAAATCGAAGAATGCTTTTACACGATGGAGGTATGACATGAAAATTCTCATGGTCGAACCCGGCAAGGCACCGAAGGAAAAGAACATCTCCGGCACTCTGGATTCCATGCAGGAAGCTGTTGGTGGGACGATTCAGGCCATCTATCCCTTTGACGAACCTGTGGCTCTGATTTGCAACGATGATGGCAAACTGATGAATCTGCCCATGTGCCGCTCTATTCACGAAATAGGGGATATCATCTTCGGCAGCTTCTTTGTCTGCGCCGCCCCACCCGGGCATCGGAATTTCACATCTCTATCCAAGGAGCAGATCGAGCGATACAAGGAGCGGTTCCGCTTCCCGGAAACTTTTCTGCGTATCGGCGGCGATGCCATCTTTGTGCTGAGAAATTTGTGATTGTTCGTTAAATTGTAGAAATACGACTACCAAAATCCAGTGTTTTCAAGGCTTTCAGCGGATTGGCCTTAAAAGTTCGTATTTCCCAGGACGATAATTCGTATTTCAGACTGGATTGGAGGTGCAAAATGAACAAGCGAACCGTGGCTCTGACCACGGAGCAATACAAGGAAATCATCTCAACCATGAAGCAGGGCTTCACCGGATGCCGTCCGAACCCACGGGCGGCAACGGCACTCATGCTGGAAGCAAACTTGGGTTTGCGCATCTCGGACATTGTTCAGCTTCGCCTGTGCGATATTGTCAAGGACGGCAACCGCTATCGTCTTGCCATCATAGAGCAGAAAACCGGAAAGGCCCGTGTGTTTACCGTTCCTCTGGCGCTGTATCAGTTTATCCGATGCTACTGTCTGGATAATGGCATTGGGAGCAATGATCTCATATTCCCGGTCACGGAACGGTCGGTACAGAAGCATCTGAAAACCGTCTGCGACTATTTGGGTTTCTCCGGTATCAGCACACATAGCTTCCGAAAGTATTACGCAACGGAGATTTACAAAAACAGCAACTACAATATTGCGTTGGTCCAGCAGCTCCTGCAGCACAGCAGCGCTGCCGTGACACAGCGCTACATCGGCATCCAGCAGAAGGAGTTGGAGGATGCCATTGAAAGCCATTTGAAATTAGACGTTTGAAAGGAGGAACCCGCAGTGATTTGGTTCTTGGTTGGATTTGTTATCACCATGATCGCTTTCTGCTTCACCGAAGTCTGCACCGCAAAATGATTCCCGCTATCATCATGGATGCCATAACTCTGTTCCTGAAAGGTGCCAGTGCCGCTATTGCAGTGTATGTGTCCATGCTCAAGAAACGGGACAAATGATTTGAGGGGTTAGGGCGCTGGCCCTAACCCCTTTTCTATATGTCAACTTTTGGTTTGGGGGAGGGGAATGGGGCCTCAACGCCCTGCGGGCGGCTCGGCCTTCCCCTCCCCCAAGCCTCTTTCCCTTCTGGCCCAAACAATACCTGCTCACCAAACTTTACTGTGTCAATGTGCTTGTGTCAGAACTACTCTAAATTTTACGGGTCAAAAAGCATAATTACGGCGGATTCACAGTCGATGATTCAAGCTGCTTTTGACACTGACACATCGGCACAATAATTTATCAATCCTGTTCCGTATGCGTGAAAGCAAGGTCTGACAACGATTGTAACTTTGTAGCCCTGTTATTTTGTACAAACGAACTGCTTTCGTCAATAAACCCACCATCTCTTAAAAATCGCAACACAAAAAGCTTTTCCTCTGGTGTACCTCTTGTAATCGCAAGGAAACATTTCAACAAATCAAGGTCTTTGTACCCAAGTTTCTCGAGCGTAAAGATTGTTTCAAGTATATGATATGGATCCTTTTCTGTTATTCTTTCGCATCTGTTGCTCTTGATATCGGTACGGCGCTCCTTTGCGAAGGCTTCATCCCCAATCTTTTGAAAAAGTCTTTGTATCAAAGGAATGCCAAATAATGCATTTTTAATCACTTCATGCCGCTTGTCTTTGGCATCACAGATTCGTAAGAAAACCTGCATCAACTCACGATCCTCTTTGGAAGCCAATACACCATCTTTATAAAGGGCCATTACCGCTTCATCCGCATAAATCAGCGCTGGCGGTCTTGGTGTGCTATTAGCGCAACTGAGTGCAAACATTATAGGCTCTGTAATTGTCGGCAAAAACTTTTCTACTGGAAACTCCCCCGTATAGTCCAATGGGTTATCTGTTTTCCCAACAAGGTACAGCGGAGATACATCATAGATTAAAGCAAACAGCTTAAGATATGTTCTGTCAATAGATGCCCTTGGCCTGAGGGCATTCTCATAACCAACAATTGAAACATGGGACAAGTTAAGTAGATTTCCTACAGATGTTTCAGTCAATCCAATTCTTTCCCGACATTCACGCAATTTTGTTGCATAATACGAGACTGTTTTGGGGTCAATCAGCTCCGCGTCCTTGAGTTTGCTGATAGCTATCTCGGTTTGCGTTACATGAGCAGGAAATTGGGTCTCAATTTTTCCACAGGTCTTGAGTACTTCTTTTTTCTTGCGAGGCATGGTTTCTCTCCTTTGTAACTTTCTCTTGTTGAAAAAAGGTTGTTTATGTTGCGAATTCTCGACTTTCAGTTTTCGTGGCAGGATGAAATAGTCAAATGACACCAAAATCAGCAAAGGAGAGTTTGCCATGGAAAAGAAACATTCCAACCCGTACCTTGAGCACATTGGTTCACAGCAAAAACTATTCGAACCCATGATACCTACACGACCAATTAGGGACGTAAATAACCACTCAAAAGTTATTTACATAGACGAAACCAGAGAACGCATCCCCGATCCGCCGAATCCGAGAAATCTGTTAATCCCTATGGACTTTCATGAACCGGATGCAATCGATATGAGCAACAAAGAGATCCTCAAGATGAAGGGCCTTGTTTCGGAACCGGCGATGTACAGAAATACTTCCATACCCACGTCAACACCTGTGTACCGTCAGATACAAGTTCCTTCAAAGGATGAGCAGCCCACAGTGCAGGAATTGCTTCCGAAAGTCAAAGTATCAAAAGCTACCGACGCTGAGAGCGCTCCCTCTACCTCAGAAGACAAAATGTCACCGTATGATACTGCGCAGTATTTACTTACACGCTTCCACATGAAGTCAATAAGTAATGTACTGCACATATTTGATGGTCAGTGTTACCGGCCATATCCAACAGATACAGCGTTACGCTTTATTGTTGATAAGTGTCGCTCACAAGCCAAGGCCGCCGGTACCCCCAGTTTTCCTAAATCGGTATATGATTGTCTTCGCAACGAACCTCGCATTGAATGCAAAGTGGGAGAAAACAGTACTGAACGCTATCGCTTTGTAACTTTTGAGAATGGAACCCTCGACCTTAAAACAGGCCAGCTACATCCCCATTCACCCCAATATTTTACAACATACTGCCTTAAATGTCAGTATAACCCGAGCTTCGCTAATCTGTCTACGCCCTATTTTGATACCTTCCTCCATCAGATGAGTGGTGGTGATAGGTTGTTAGAGGCCAGGGTGTTGGAATTCATTGGCTACTGTCTTGTTCCGGATCTTGATGGGCGAGTAATTTTCTTGCTTCAAGGTTACTCTGGCGCAGGCAAATCTTTAATTTCGAATTTTCTCCGCAGTCTTTATCCCGACGAAGTCGTTTCATCGTTGAATGTCCATGAACTTGGTGACAAGTTCGCTGTGTCCGAGTTGAGTCGCAAGGTCATATGTTTGTCGCCTGACCTTCCCGCCGGAGTGCTCGATGATAAGTCAGTCAGTGCTCTGAAAAAACTCAGTGGCCACGACAAAGTATCCTCCGATGTAAAATTCCAATCTCGGGTGGAATTTGAGTGCGAGGCAACATTTGTTTTAGCAACAAATCACATGTTATGCACCAAAAGGAGAGATGAGGCATTGATTGACCGTATCGTTGTAATTCCCTTTGCCTTCCCCGTGGCAAAGGAGGCCCGCATGCCGTCGTTAATCGATAACCTAAAGGAGGAAACGGATCGTATAGCTAATCGGGCACTACAGGCATATTTTTGTCTCCGCAGTAAGCATTACATCTTTTCTGGCAACTACGAGATCAATGCGGTTACTGAGGCAACATCAATCAGTAGCGACCTCGAATCATGTATGGCAGCATTTGTACAAGACTGGATTATTCCCGATCCCAATGGAGGTGTCCATAATTGCGAAGCCTGCGAACTTTTTTGCAGCATTTATAATCTTAGTATAAACGATAACGCTTTTTCCCGGTTATTTACTCGGTTTGTTTCTCAAAAACATCCTATTGAACATGGTCGGGTGAGATTGCCCGGTGGTGGAAATCCCAAAAATTACATAAAAGGAATACGACTTAAGGATGGAGGGCAAGTGAAATGAGAATTTATGCGGTTTTCGGAGATAATGCTGTTATGATTGAGTATTCCTATGAGCACGCAAGGTATTGCCTGCACAAGTACTTCCGTGGTGCACATTACACCAAAGCATTCGGCAGCATTGCCGAGGCAACAGCCGAAGCAACCGACCATCTGTGGGAAATTGCCCCGCTGAACCGGGCTATACCGGAGTTCCTCAAACCCGGGAAGATTTACTTTGCCAATAAGCTTCCCCTGAATACCCAAGGAGAATAGCCATGGCCAAGAAAATGAAATCTGACCCGCCTGAACTGCTCCCGATGCTGATGCCGGCCAGTATGATGGCAAAGGTTTCCGGGATCGGCGAGGCAACTCTGCGAACCTTGATGGCACAGGGGGAAATCGAATACCTGCAGATCGGCAACCACCGCTTACTCAGCGTCAATGCCATCTGGGCCTATTACGAAACCCATAAGACACCTTCTAAGCCTGCTATTAAGGCGAGGTTTGACGCTATCCAGAAAATGAATGCGGAGAGCGCATAATCAAATCTGTCCCGGAAGGCACACGCCTTCCGGGACTCTGATCCAACTATAAGGAGGCAAAAATGGCTATTACAGAAAGAACCGTTCAAAATAAGCGTAACAGTGTCGGGGAATTAACCGGGAAACCCGGTATAGTTTACGACGTGAACATCAAGCACAAAGTCAACGGACAGCAGAAAACACATTCCAAGAAAGGTTTTGCCACAAAAAAAGAGGCCTTGCAGTACGAAGCAGCCATGAAAAACAAGCTTTCAAATCCGTCCTATGTTGCACCTACAGCTGCCCAACGGAAAATGACTGTGGAGGAATATTTGGAGGAATGGGTCGAGCGGCACGGAAATGCTAATCTCCGTCCCAGTACAAAGGCCAGCTACAGGTCTCATATCCGTAATCACGTGATTCCGTATATCGGAAGCGTTCCGCTTGGGCAGGTAACTCCTGCCATGCTGGATGATATGTTCCGGCAGTTGTACGAGAAAGGTCTCTCCCATAGCTCAGTGAAATATGCCCATCGCGTTGTAGGGGTTGCTTTCGAACACGCACGGAAGTACCATTACATCGAAAACAACCCTGCAAGGGACGTTATCACTAAGTTCGGCAAGCAGGGCAAGACTCCTGACCCTTATACGACCGAGCAAATGAGCACACTATTTGCCAATGTGGCTGGTTCCAAGTGGGAACTGATCGTGGTTCTCGGAGGCCTTTATGGGCTTCGGTTGTCTGAAATTCTTGGTCTTCGATGGAGAAATATTGATCTTGAATCCAAGACGTTTGCTGTGGTTGAGCAGCTGCCGTTCGGAATACCGGCGGGAACAGTGACCATTGATGAAATGGCTCCTGTAAAATCCAGTGATCGTGTCCTGCCGATCACAGACCTTACTCTGCCATACTTTCAGCGCCAGCTGGCATTACAGGCCGAACAGAGAACTTTGCTGACCGGAGCGGGACAAGCCTGCTATGACAATGATTTGGTTATCGCCAAGCCCAACGGGGCACCGGAGCGCCGGGAGCGGGTATCCTCGAATTTTGGTCAGCTTCTGAGGCACACTGGGATGCCTCATATGCGTTTTCATGACTTGAGACATTCGGCAGCAACCAACATGCATCAGCTTACAGGCGATTTTTATACCGTAGGTATGATCCTGGGGCACAGCTTGAAGGGCATCGGTATCCAGCTCGGAATCTCCAATAACCTTGAGTCTGTCACCGCTCAGTATGTAGATGTGCGTCTGGATCGGAAACAGGTGGTGCTTGATACATACCATAGAGCTGTGTTGAGTGGCACCAATGTTTAAATAATAAGGCCAGCGTTGAATTTCAGCGCTGGCCTTATTCTCAACGTATATCTTTTAGTAACACTCTTATCTAACTATCGGAATAAACTTCCCTAGATATTCGCGCAAAGCATCATCGCAAACATATACATAGGTTCCTAATATTCCGCGAGTCAGCAGAACTGCGTAAGTGTTGAGAATATAGTTTTTTAATTCATCATCTGCTACAGACCGTTTCACTTTATTGTCAAAAAAGTGTTTTCGATTAACTCTAACTTCTCTGCTTTCAGTATCATAATACAAATCCGGGCCAATAACTACCGCAGCATAGTTCAGATCAAGCCCAGGCAATGAATATATGCTGCCCATCTCCTGCTTTGCGTTCGGGTTTCTAAGCCATCCGCCAGTCTGGCGATTCCACCATACATCAACTCCATCGATAGATATGTCCGGTCTATCAGGAGAGTCTTTCGCAATCCACTTCCAAGCATACCCTCCACACAATCTACACAAGCCAACAGACTTTTCTTTCATATCAAGAGTCTCAATCATATCGCTAAAGGAGCAAAAAATCTTGAATTCATAGTTTTTGAAATTTAAAGCGGAGAGCTGTTTTTGATTCAATACGGCATGAATATAGGGAACGTAGTCGTTTCCGGCGCGAATACGCATCTGATCCTGTAGTTCTACCGGACGGATACCACAATGTGAAATATCAAGGCGTTGATGAAAAACATCGTAAGGAATATCAGAAGGACACGCAATTTGCTTTCTATCGTAGAGCAACACAAGACAATCGGAGTTTTTCACAAGCCAGTCTAATTCGTCATGCGTATCATCCAACCCCAGCCTAGTGTTGCCGCTTCGGAAATTAGTAATATACATACCCAGATTTTTGTTTCTTCGTAATCTGTGCGCCTCGTCACAAATGATAATGTCATAATGCTTTTTTGTAACATCAATTGGGCTAATAATCTCTTTATCATAGCCCCCAGGCAGACGCTTAAATGCAGATCTTAGTTCACTTCGTGTGGCAGAATTGGAAAATACCAAACCGACTTGCTTTCCGTTGAAATCAGGGTTCGTCTTAAGGTGATAGAACAAAGAGGATGCAATGACCGTCTTTCCGGTTCCTGCATCACCTTCCAGAAGTATGGGCCTAGCCTTTTTTGCCTTTCGTTGTTTTGTGATGCGCTGGTATGTATGGCATTTACAATATTTGTCAAGGTGGCAATCTGTTTATCTGTAAGGCTCGTTTGAGGAGAATACTTAAACTCCGTTTTATTCAGGATGGCTTGAAACTCTTTGTGCTTTACCAATCCACGCTCTACCAGCTGTGGCCATAGCCTGTCAAAGCCCAGTTCAAACTCGTTTTTTCGCCGATAAAATGTGCGTTCACCCTCACTGCGATTGATGACATGAAATCTGCGATCAATACGCATTAATTTAATCAAAAGTTTTTCAAAATGCTTTGCCGGAGTTTCTTCAATGTCCTCGCCTGTTATTACGTGGATTCTCTTAAAATGAAAACGGTAACACCAATCATCCTTACGATGATGCTCCTTGCTTCGTTCAATAATATCATTTGTCTCACCGACATACGCATCTCTGCCATTCTCTAAGATATACACATAGTGAAAATCATGAGGGAATGTCCATTTGCCGTAGTCAGGGGAGGCATAGTCATATGTCGTAATTTCAAAACTAACTGTTGTAACCATTTCCATCACCTTTGCATTTAATCAGGCTACATTGATTATACAAATAAAATCATACAAACACAACCGAAAATCCCTGTTATCATATCGTCTTATACGTTTCCGTATGATGCGTGGTAACCCTCAAAAGCTATATGAGTTCTGCATATGATATTCTGAAGTTTTATACGTTTCTACCGCCCCTCTGGGCACCATTTGGGCTCCACAGCATTCATTTTCGCCGAATGGTATTCAGTGCTTGGGCACCACAAACAGGGCACCATGGGCACCATTTTGGTTTTTGCCGCAATCGAAACTTAATATCAAGCAAAGAGAAAACCCTTGGAAACTCAGCATTTCCAAGGGTTTTTGGCGGAGGCGGTGGGATTCGAACCCACGGACGGGATTAACCGTCAAACGATTTCGAGGGGAATAATGCATAAAATATTTGCTCATATTTGTGCATAACGTTTTATTTTGCCATGGAAAGTAGCTATATAAAAGAAAAATTCCATTTTTCTTCACACTGGTGAATTTCTGACTTCATATCATCACAGATCGGCAAAAGCACCATTTCGGCACCACGCTAAGCAATCATCCTCCCTGGGGTAACGTCAGAGACATCGCGGCTTAAGCCGCGTCAAATGAAGGCCGTGCAACCCCCTGGCCGGACGGGGGTTGTAGGCCTTCATTTGACGCCTTCCCGACAGGGCGCCGAAGGCCAAAATTTTGACGATGTGGGAGCGGAGGTCGTAGACTTGTCTTAAACCTCTATACTTTCTATCAAGTCAGAGCTGTAAGTCCCTTTTCTTTCAGGAACGCATCGGAACTATTGATAGCCAAATCAATGTCGACCTGGTTAATTCGATTGACCTCGGTAGTGGAGCCACTGGAGAGAACGAGCTGGACTTTGCACATCTGGAAGAGGAGAGCTACCAGTTGGACAGTGTTCTCTGTCATAAGCTTCTCCGAATCGGTAAATTCGTTCCAGTCAGTTTTTCCGGTAAGAATCACCAAGTTGCCCAGTTGGGCGAGATGTCGCATATACACATTGTTAGTAGCAGACAGAGCTTTTTCGAACCGTTCTTCTGTCATGTGCAAAGATTCAAGATAGGCACAGATTCGGTCAATTTCTGTCTTGGCTTTTTTCATCTGTTCCATAGCCTCGTCCGCTTTGGCTGAGAGCTTGTTTCCGGTAAAGTTGAAGATAATGCCGCCTACCAGGAGACCCATGCCCAGAGTGGTGGCACCAAGAATGGTGGTTCCAAGAGCTATACCGCCGCCACCGGCAGCCAGTGCACCACCACCCAGGGCAGCCAGCGTGGCGTTAGTGGCAGCTGCACCACTAAGCGAGGCGATGGCAGTGCCTGTGGAGGCAGTACCCAAAGCCATAACGGCAGCAGTAGTAGCACCAGCAGCAGCAAACCCACCGGCAGTTCCCAAAGCTGCTCCACTCAGCCCTCCCAGTAGAACACCAGCACCGACCGACACCTTTTTCAGATCCTCTGGACTGTATGTTGGAATCGTGACGTCACCGTGCTTGAAAGCGCGGAACTCCGGCTTATTCTGGATGCGCTCAAAAATGTCTGAGAACTTCTGAAAACTCTGCAGAATCTCCAGCTCCAGCTTTCCCAGACGATCCATGGCAGCAGTGCAACGTTCATTCCTTATCTCAAACCGCCTGACATTGGCTGTATGTGCCTCTTGAGTTTGCTTCATGGTGTCATTGGCTTTTTTCATTTTAACTCCACCATGAATTGCACTCCCAACACCAGCTGCTCCGGCAACTGCTGCTGCAGCTCCTAAAATTAAAGGTAATGGCATCGTAAATTCCTCCTATTTTTCTAAATTCTTTAGTCTTTGGCAGGCCTCGCGGTTCAGGCGATAATATGTATCGATAGGCATCACTTCCTTGAAGAATTTCTGGTAGCTCTCGTCTACTCTGCACAGCAATGGACGTTTCTCATAAATGCTGCACAGATTTCCAGACAGATATTTGCAGGTGCCATCGCCCCGATCCAGCTCTGCATACAGCTTAGATATATCCAGGTGCCGACAGCAGGCTCCACAACGATCACACTCAAACATAGCGATTGCTCATTCGTAAATCAGATGCCGGCTCTTATCCCTCATAAAAGTGTCAAAATCACCTTCCCAGGGAATCGAAATGCCAAGCTCCACCATGTTCTTTTTCAAAAAGAAATTGAGGCTCTTTTCATCTTCGATGCAGTCAATATAACTTTCAAGCGGTTGGTATTGGGCGGTTTCTTTTTGGAATGCAGCCAAATCAATTCTTTTGAGTTGCTCCATATATGTTTGCAGTGATGCGGTAATTTTCTTATAGGCATCCAACTGCTTTTGCAGAGGTGCTTGAATACCAGCCCTGAGGCAAATTTCCTTTAGCACCAGCACCGTGAAACGTCCCCATGCGATGATGTTCATACGAGTAAAAAACATTAGCCAATTTCCACCAGAACGGACCAATGCGTCTGCCCCATCCATCAAACATAATGTACCATGTCCGAAAAGGAGCATTATGCGCAAGTCGGTATGTGACTGGGTGGGGATGCACTCCTTTAATGGCTTCTTGAAATAGAATCGCTGCTTTATCATCCAGATAAAACGGACCAATAGCTCACAAAGTAGTACAGGAAGCGACATGGCTATGCCAAACCGGGCGTCGTACCCCTCTTGAAAGGCTCGAACAGCCAATGTGGCCAAATCTTGTTTATCCTGTCCAATGTTGAACTTTCCGAAGTTGCAAAATTGGAAGAGTTCAAAAAATGGAATCGCCACACCTGATCCTCTTCCAATGTTACCGCGACTACCAGAACTTCCCGCAACATCGGACATGATGTGTCCAAACCAATTTACAATGCCGCAGAAAACTTTAGAGACAAGGTTATTGCCTTGCAATTCAAAGGATTCTGTTTTGATAGTAACCAGTTTTCCCCCGCTCACAAACGAAGATGTAGATGTAAATTGATTTAAGACTGAGAAAAACAATCCGATGATATCGGGCGAATGTGACAGAGATTTGATGTGGTGGTTTTTGGTACTCATATTGAATGCACCGCCCACATCCGCTGAATATCTCTGGTCGTAGTTGACTTTATATTGTCTTTCCAGATAACCAATTGCACTAGCAACGTTGCCTTCTTTTCCAGGTCGTGGAGACCATCCACTTTTTTCTGCAAATTTTTTTACAGCTTCATCTACTTGCGCATCCGTCCATTTTCCAATGACGCTTTGGCTCGGTGCACCTACTAGAAAAATATCAACTAAACCAGAGACTGCCCCACAGGCCACTGCAATTAAATAGTCGGATGAATCGCAGGCGTGTTTCTGTAGCAGTTCACCATCTTTTTTTTCAATTAAATCCTCCATTATTGCATCCCCTTTCCTTGCTCATTCGTTTTTTGTGGGCAGTCTTTCCAAATTACACGGTCCCCCTGGCTTCTTAGCCACATTTCAATGCCCTTGCCAAAGACCTCCGCGCGGATCTCATAACATCCGTCGTGCTCACTGAGTATCTCCGCCGTGGAGAGCCGGTCCAGTACCGCCTCCACGGATGGCCCTTTATAGATAAAACGCACCGTTTCCAGTTTCCCGCCGTACATGAACTGGACCCGCTTCCGGAACTCCCCCTCAGAGAAACGGCGGCTGTATGGCACCTGGAAGTGCTCGTCCAGCACCTGGAGCTTCTCGATCCTGTCCACCCGGTAGATCGTGGGGAAGGGATCATCGGCATTCTCAAAGTGCTCTGCCCGGTCGATGCCCTCAATAAAAGCGGTCAGATAGAAATAGAACTCCGAAAACAGCAGGCCCACAGGCTGGAGCCGTCGGCTCTTCCGCTCTCCCTGCTGGGTGCGATAGACTGCCTCGACCACGGAATGGCTCCAAATCGCCTGTCCCAGTGTCCAAAGCTGGTTCGAGAGCCGTTTCCCATGATATGGCTCCACATAGTAGAACCGCTCGTTCGCCAGGATCTGGCCCAGGAGCTTCCGGCTCTGCGGGGAGGCACACCGGCTCAGGAGCTTATCCAGAATCGGCTCCATCTCATCCTTCGGCATGGAGCGGCTGTCCAGCAGGATTTTGCACACCGCCAGCAGCTCCCCGCAGGAGAGAAAGCTCCCGGCGGCGGAGGTCAGCTCATACCGCTGCTCCTTCGCCTTGTATAGGATCTCCTGCGGCGGCTCCTGACTGGCAAAAAAATTACGCAGGCAGTCGATGTCCCTCTGGATGCTGCGCTCGTTGACACCAAAGCGAGCAGCGGCTTCTTTTTTCTGCAATCCCTCTCCGTGGACCAGCATTTCATAGAGATACAGCAGGCGGCTGTTCTTGTCTGTCTCCACGCCACCACCTCCTGTCTCTATCATAGCAGCGGACATAGACACTTTTTGTCCATGTAAAAAATTGCGCTGAAAGTTCAACGTCATTATACCCTAAAAGTTATATCCATTCAACCCCACAAGTTCATTTATAGATAAAACTCTCCGGGTTAAACTGATGAAAAACGGAGGGGCGCTATGGACTGGGTATCAATCGGCGGGAGAATTCGCAGGCAGCGGGAATTTCTGGGCTACACACGGGAGCAGTTCGCGGAGCTGCTGGACGTGACGCCGAAATTCTGCTCGGATATTGAGCTGGGTGTCAAGGGGATGTCCGTCCAGACCCTGTGCCGGATCTCTGAGGTCCTGCGCCTGTCCACGGATTTCATCCTTTTTGGCAGGGAGAACACCGAGAGTTCCAGCCCCATCACGCAGCTGCTCCGTAGCTGTTCCTCCTCTGAGCAGGCCTATGCGGAACAGCTTCTGAAAACCTTTATCATGGCAATGAATGCAAAAAAAGAATCGCTTTGACAAGCGATTCTTTTTTTGCGTCCACTCCCGATGGGGAATGGATTAGATCTCACCGCTGTAAAACAGGTCTTCCAGCTCTTCAGCGGTGAAGCCTTGGGCGGCCAGCAGGTCAATATCCTCCGGAGAATACCCAAAGGCCAGCGCCACGGTTTTCAGTTCATCCAAATGGGTCGTGTCTTTTTCCGCATGGGGGAAACTGCGGCAGTATGGATCGTTCATCAGGAACCGGGGGTATCTGAACCGGAACAGCTTGCTGTCATCAAAGGTCTCCCGGTCGAGCCGCCCAGTCTGGTTAATCCGCAGAATCTCTCCGCACTGGACAGGAACCTTCCGGCTCTTTCCAAGCGGTACTTGAAGCTTCCGGAGCGCCTGACGAAGGATTTCTTCCGTTGAGGCATAGAGATAGAGACCGCAGTCCGGGAAGAAATACAGGCAGAAGGGGTTGTCTCCCTTGACGATGTAGAAACTTCCGTCATCTCCCAGCACCGTGATCGTGAAGGAGCCTTCCAGCAGCTCCGCCATATACCGGAGGCTGTCAAAGTTCAGAATGCCCTTCTGCACAATCAGCTGGACGGCGATGTAGCTGTCCGTCTCAATCCTGGTTCTGGAAAGATGCAGGCTCTTCCGCAGGCTGATGTCATTGTCTAAAACGCCATTGTGGGCCAGGGCAAAGGTCCCAGTCTGCATGATCCCCCGGAACGGGTGGTTGTTATAGTTCTTTCTGGCACTGCCCTGGGTCATCATGCGGGTGTGGCCCATGGCGAAGCGGGAGTTGTCGCGGACGTAGAAGTTCAGCTTGTGGCCGGGAATGGGCTTCTTATAGATATGGAGATTCCTGCCGGAGTCATAGGCCACACCGGTGGCGTCCGTTCCCCTGGCCTCACTGGCAGATGCCAGCGCATGGAGCATCTTGGATTTTTCCTTCCCGGTAAAGCGCAGCTCCGTGTCGATCAATCCAAACAGACAGCACATTGTCACACCTCCACTTCCGCCATGACCGGCTCGTTGACATACAGACGCCGCTCTTTCAGATACCGCACCAGCTCCGGAGCCTGACAGCCGGAGACAAAGGAAGTCCAGGACAGGGCTTTCAGCTCGTCGTCAGACAGATAGATCGCCACGTCACAGATCCGGTCAACGAGCTGCAACGTGGCGATCAGGGTATTGTATTTGAGTGTTCCCCGGAACATCCGGAATTCGATGGTGTCCCGGTTGGTGAGGTTTACGCAGGTATAGCGCCCGCCGTGATACCCCTTCTTGGCGTGATCCAGGATCTCCATGGGCTGCTCCTTATAGCCGTAACGGGATGCCCACTGATCCAGCTGGTGCTGGGTGCGGCGGCTGAATTTCAGCAGCTCTTCCCAGTGCTTCTCGAAAAAGTAGAGGACACGGGCAATGGCGGTGTCCTGTTGTTCCTCAGTCTCTCCAAAAGCCAGACGACTCACATGGACATGGAGGCCACAGGTCCCGGCCTGATGGCTGGTGTAGCCCAGATCCACAGCTCCTTTGCAGATTTGCTCCCAGGGTATCTGCTGGAGCTGGTAGCTCAGGGACATGGGGTGCGTGACGATCTCAAATCCCTCTTCCAGGGAGCCATCATGCTTGCAGTAGATCCGTTCCTCTTCTTCGTTGGCGATCCGCAGGAGTTTTTTGGCGTTGGAGCCGTACTCCCCGGCTCCATCGATTTCTAGCTCCACGCCAAAGAACCTGGGGCCGTCTCCATAGAAAATCGGCTCCGGTTTGTAGCAGTAGTCCTGAATGGCCCGGTCGCCGGCGGTCCGGGTATAGCAGGCATGGCAGAGCGGTTCTTCCTCGTCCGGGTCATCCCGGTCATAGTAGGCTTCGTCGTTGTGAAGCAGCTCCCCGCAGCGGACGCAGTTGGTGTAATAGCGGTCATAGCAACGCTCGCAGAGCGGCGTGTCACTGTTCCCGGCATTATCGTCGGTCCAGATCCGTTCTCCACAGACATGACAGGTCACGGTCTCCTCTGCAAAACAGCGGGGGCAAAGGAATTGCCCGTCGAACTCTTCCCGCTGGGAGATAAGGTATTCACGTCCGCAGATCGCGCAGACATAGGTTTCCTCTTTCATCACTCATTCCTCCTTCATCACTTGGTCGATGATCGTACATAAGATAGCAGCGGCGGCAGCCAGGATGATCCCCAGGACATTTTTCCTGGAATCAGTTTTCACCCCAGGGTGCAGACCTTGCGGAGCAGCTGGTCTACCAGCTCCACCAGAATAGCGCGGATCACGGAAAGCAGTGTGTTCAGCATGGTTTTCCTCCTTTTTCCTTTCAAAATGAAAAAGCGGCGGCGATTGCTGAATGCCAAAGGCATTCAGCAATCGCCGCCGCTCTATAAGAATGATATTTCTTTGAAAGGGACAGGAAAAGCAAACAAGGCGCTATCTGGGAAACAGGGGGATAATCAACCGGAATGGAGGAATTTGAAATGGATCATAGCGAATACAGAGAAGCTCTGGACGCCTATAAGCAGGAACGTCTCCCGGTGGTGCTGACCGCCGCCGAGGCCATGGATCTTCTCGGTGTGGGGAAAAACACCATGTACCGGCTCTTAAAGTCGGGGGAGCTGCCGGCAGTTCGGATTGGGCACTCTTGGCGTTTGACTTTGGAAGCAGTCGAATATTTTCTCTGCAACCGTAGCTAAATATTTAAATGCCCCTCATAACGCAAGAAAATATCAGATAGAATCTCGGAGTCCGAATATGTTCCGCTTTCCGCCAAATAGTGACTGTATAGGTGTTGATTATTGTAATACAGATATAAAATATAGCTGTCAGAGAAGCTTATTTTATCCAAAAGAGAATTACAAACAGGATCTGTATTACCTGCTAAGTATTTGTAAATCACAACACACCATGTTTCAAAGACTAAATCCCGTATGTGGCGATCCTCTAAATTTGGAAAAGATGAAGGCTGAAATACCGCAGGACGCACCATTTCACTATTTTTAGGGGGTTCCACTTCCTTGATTTCGGTAAAGAAATCCTTAAAGCCAAATATTCGGCTCAATGATTTAAGGGATTCGATAATAAAATTATATTGCGAAAGAGGAACTCCGCATTCTTCATTGATAAAGGCGTTCTCGACAGAGGTACTCCCTCTCAGAATAAAAAAATTTTTACTAAAATTGCATATATAAGCAGTCAAGAGGAAGGGCAAAAGACTACAAACAGCCGATTCTTCCAAATTGAGCATTTGATGAACATACCTGAATTTTCGTTCTAATGGTATGCTTCCAAGAACACTCGGACAAGTAGGGGGTGTAGGCTCCATGCCCTTTTTGATTTCGTTTTTTAATTTTTTAAAAAGGCACTCGCATTTTGTGCGATTTCTTATCAGCAAATATTCTTTGACATCTTCAAAAGAGTCTTCCAAATCTTCAAGATACCACCATGGGTCTAATGGCTGAAGCTTCTTCGCTCCTGGTCGCCGGGTCCGCAGCTTAAACAGCTTATTGAAATGCGCATCGATATCTTGAAAGTGATGTTCAAATTCACGCTCTATAGTTTCCCAGAAGGTTTGTGTATTCTTACAAGGCATCAATAACTCATTATCTGCTGGACATTCACTATTGCTTTCTTCGCGGATGTTTTGTGCTGGAATATTCCGTGACTGATATCCGTGTATCATATACTCCACGACGGAGCCTAAGGCATGTTCTTCTCGTTCCAAAAGAGATGCTATAATCTCCCAATTTTTCATAGAACTCTTCCTTTTTTAGCATTGCTTAATTTAATTCAGGCGACTAATTCGTAGAAAAAGCGGGCCGTAAAACAGGAAAAATATGGTGAATATCCCTAAATCCAGATCAGAATACAGAGGGGGCACAGCAAAATTGAGCCCCCTCTGTATTCTGATTTGTCCTCTGAAAACCAAAATAAGCCGCATGAAAAAAAAGAAGCGTTCGCGGCAATTGCCGAGTTTGTATATGATAGCTCTCGAGCCGGCTACTACACACTATCTGGAGGAGTCAAGATGAGTACGAAATTTCTGTTCCCTGATTGGGAGAACGAGGATGACGATTCGCAGGATCTCTGTGGACGTATGCGCGAGATGGCGGAGGAAGCCGCCCGACGGGAGCGCCAGGGGCTTCCGGAGAAAAAGGAGCCTGAACCGCCGGCTCCCACAGCCAAAAGCCCTCGGAAGCGGGCGAATTTCTTCTCCGATCTGGTGGAGCAGATCGCAAAAGCCAAAATTCTCCTGTTTACCGAGGACGGGGAGCCGTTCGCCTATGACGAAGAGCTGGGCTGCTACCAGCCCATTCCCCAACTGACGGCATGGCTTGCAAACTTCTTCCCGGAAATCACGACCCGGAGTCTTTTGGCGAACGATCTCCGCGAAATTGCCCAGCGCCTGACTTGGCGGGAAGACCTCCGGTGCTGCCGCGATGAGTTCAACCGGAGTAAAGAACTGGTGAATCTGGAAAATGGGGTTTTCAATCTGGAATCTGGCGAGCTGCTGGAGCACGATCCCCGGTTCCACTTTACTTACCAGGTTAAGGCCAGTTACCTGGAAGATCCTGAGCAAATCAAATGTCCCGTTCTCGAAGATTTCTGCCGTTCTTCTCTCGATGGAGACCCTAAAAAGCGGCAGCTGCTTCTGGAGATGATCGGCTACATTTGCTCCGACCTGACCGTTGGGAAGTGTGCTTTCTTCCTACAGGGACAACCAAATTCCGGAAAAAGTGTCATCGCCGAGTTCATCAGTCGGTTATTTGATCCATCGCTCGTGTCCAATGTACCGCTTCATCAGCTAGGAGAACGGTTTTCCCGAGCAGAATTGGCGGGCAAGAAAGTCAATATCGCCGGCGAGATTGCTGGGAGAGCCTTACGGGACATCTCCATTTTCAAGTCTGTCACCGGCGGCGACCGTATCACGGGCGAGTTCAAAGGGAAAGACCTCTTCTATTTCATCCCACGGTGCAAGCTGCTGTTTGCAGGCAACACGCTACCGCGGACGACCGAGGCGGATACCACCGCCGCCTTTGCAAACCGGCTCGTGGTCCTACTCTTCAATCAGAGCATCCCGCCGGAGAAACAGGATAAGAGCCTGCTGGATAGGCTTTGCAAAGAGGCGGACTCCATCGTGACCCTTGCGCTTCATGCCTTGCAGGACCTCATGGAACGGAATTTTGTGTTTGCTCTACCGGAGGATTCTAAGGCATTTCTGGAATCGTTTGTCAATCGATCAAACGTCCTGTCCGGCTTTATAAAGGAACGCTGTATCCTCTCCCCGGAGGCTCGCGTATTCAATACGGACCTCTTTGCGGCATTCGTGGATTATTGCGCACAGAATGGGCTGGAGGCACTCTCACTCAGCCAGTTCCATGACCTTTTGTCTGGAATTCCAGGCGTCTACGCCAAGCGCATCCGTATCGGAAAAGAGAACCGGCAAGGACATGTGGGAATCTCTCTAAAGAAAAGCGAATCCCATGGAACTTTGGAACAACAGCCTCGAACGCCTGCGTGGCTAAGGGGAGAAAGTTCCACGGAAGGTGGACCACATATCATTTCAAAGAGGGAGGAAGACGATGCCCAGCAAGAAAAAGCGTGAAGATCTCCCGCTCTTCTTATCCCCGGATCAGGCAGCAAAAATCAGCGGCCTCGGCGTCAACCGCATCCGCCAGCTGATGGAGGATGGGCAGTTGGAGTATCTGCCAGTCGGCAACCGGCGGCTGACAACCGTCCAGGCTCTGCTGGACTATTACAAGCGGGCCAAAGTACCGGCTGCGGCCTGAAAGGATGCGTTACCCTGATTTTACCATCTGGCCCTAGGCGCGTCAAGAGTAGGTGGGCGGTGGTTTGCTTGGAGAGCAAACCACCGCCCACCTCTAAAAGGAGGAATAATGTATGGCTGTTACAGAACGAACCGTGAGAAATAAGCGCAACAGCGCGGGAGAACTCACTGGAAAGGCCGGCACTGTGTACGATGTGAATGTCAAGTACAAGTCCGGCGGAAAGAGCAAGACCTATTCCCGCAAGGGCTTCCTGACAAAGAAGGACGCCTTACAGCATGAAGCGGAGATGAAAGCGAAGCTGACAAACCCGGCATACACGCCGCCCTCTGCTGTTCAGCGAAAAATGACTGTGCAGGAGTACATGACGGAGTGGATCGACCGGCATGGCTCTGCAAATCTCCGCCCCAGCACCGAGGCCAGCTATCGGAGTCACATGAAGAACCACATCTTCCCCTATATCGGAGATGTATTTCTGAACCAGCTCTCCCCGGCCATGCTGGACGATATGTACCGGCAGCTTGCTGAAAAGGGCCTCTCTCAGTCCTCGGTCAAATACGCACACCGGATCATGGGCGTCTCACTGGAACATGCCCGCCGGTATCACTACATTAGCAGCAATCCGGCCAGGGATATTTTGACGAAGTTCGGAAAGCAGAGCAAGACGCCAGATCCTTACACGGTAGACCAGATGCGGCAGCTGCTGGCTGTTGTCATGGGGACGGAGTGGGAGCTGATCGTAGTGCTGGGAGGATTGTATGGGCTTCGCCTCAGCGAGATCATCGGACTGCGGTGGAGGAACGTGGATCTGGCTGAAAATACCTTTGGCGTTGTGGAGCAGCTCCCATTCAACACGCCTGCGAACACCACAGTGATCTCTGAGATGGCTCCCGTGAAATCCAGTGAGCGGACGCTTCCCATTACACCGCTCGTCAGACCATACTTTGAGCGGCATCTGGAACTCCAGAAGGAACAGAAGCGTTTTGCAAAGCAGTCAGGGAATCTGTACTTTGACAACGACCTTGTATTCGCAAAGCCTAACGGCTCTCCCAAGCGGCGGGAGCGGATCTCCGCGAATTTTGGACAGTTGCTGCGTCACGCAGAGATGCCCCATATCCGCTTTCACGATCTGCGGCACACAGCAGCAACCAATATGCACCAGCTGACCGGAGACTTCTATACGGTTGGACAGATCCTGGGGCACAGCCTGAAGGGGATCGGCATTCAGCTCCAGCTCTCCAACAACCTGGAAGCCGTCACGGCGCAGTATGTAGATGTGAGAATGGAGAGGAAGCTATATGTCCTAAACATCTACCATGAAGCGGTCCTGGGTTCCAGTGAGAAAACATGAAGCGCGGAGGTGCGCGCGATGCTCATGCATCGCGCGCACCTCCGCGCTTGCCGCAGCACCGCAGTGCTGCGAATCTCTTTTTGTGACCTCTCGAACTGTGGAAATCTCACGTATTTTGATATTGCTTTTTATAGGTCGCTTTTGAGGTGACGGGCACCATTTGAGCACCACAGCAAGGAAATCCCGAATATCTCATTCACTGGCCGGGCACCACAAACCTCGGCACCATGGGCACCATTTTGCTGCTGACGATGGGAATTGAGAAATCTTCGGGAAAAATAGAAGTCCTTGAAGCATTGTGCTTCAAGGACTTCCTGGCGGAGTGGGTGGGATTCGAACCCACGTGCCCTTGCGGACAACTTGATTTCGAGTCAAGCTCGTTGCGACCACTTCGATACCACTCCGTGTAGAAATATGCAGTTTTTATGAATGGATCACATGATTTCGAGTCAGCCCCGTTATGACCACTTCGATACCGCTGCATATCTAGTTGTGAGAACGCAAATCAGGATAACTGTGAGCATTTTGTTAGCGTTTTTCCGAAGCGCCGCTCACACCCGCGCCCGGAAGCCCTTGGGAGACATAGCCTTTTGGCTGTTAGCACGTCCCGCCGACGTAGCGATTTCAAGTCAAGCTCGTTGTGACCACTTCGATGCCACTCTGTACAGTTCCGTCCTGCGAGACGGGAAGCGGTTTTATTATGGCATATTTTCGGGAAAGTTTCAAGGAAAACCTTTTAACTTTTCGTTCGTTTCTCTTCGCCCCGCTTTTAACCACCGGGCGGAACTCTGGACGTGCTGCCCGGATAGAATGGGCCTGAGACATTTGACAGGAGGGATCGCCTTGCGTCCAACAGTGTTTCTCTGGGGCCTGCCGGGCCAGTACATCAATTACGAGCGTGCGCTGGAGATAGCAGGTGGACGGCCCCTGGCCTCTCCGGATCTGCGGGATGCGGTGCGGTGTGCCGCCCTGTTGTTGCCCGGCGGCGGCGATATGGAGCCCCGGCGCTACGGCCAGGCAAACACCGCCAGCCGGGGGCTGGAGCCAGAGCGGGACGCGGGAGAGCTGTTCCTGCTGGAGCAGTTCATTATGGAGAAAAAGCCTGTTCTGGGAATTTGCCGGGGACTGCAGGTGCTGAACGTGTTTTTCGGAGGCACACTGATCCAGGACCTGCCCGGCCACAGCCAGGCGGCGGGTCGGGACCGGCTCCACCGGGTACGGACAGCCCCCTCTCCCCTGCAGGACCTTTTCGGAGAGACCTTGGTGGTGAACAGCGCCCATCATCAGGCGGCAGACCGGCTGGGGCAGGGACTGCGGGCGGTCCAATGGGCCATAGACGGCACGGTGGAGGCGGTCATCCACCAGTCCCTGCCGGTGTGGGGTGTCCAGTGGCACCCGGAGCGGCTGGCCGGCCCCTTATCCCTGTCCGGAGCCGCAGATGGAGGGTGCCTTTTCACCGCCTGGCTGGCGCTGGCTGGTGGCACAGGACAATCTTAGAAAAAAATTGCGGGTTTCCGCTTGACAGATGGGCTTGTCCATGGTAATATATCTAAGCTGACGATTTCCACGGAGGGCAGACGCAGGTGTAGCACAATGGTCAGGGCACCAGCCTTCCAAGCTGGGGATGCGAGTTCGATTCTCGTCACCTGCTCCAATCAAATTCGCGCCAGTAGCTCAGCTGGATAGAGCAACTGCCTTCTAAGCAGTAGGCCAGGGGTTCGAGTCCCTTCTGGCGTACCAACTCCTTCCGGGGCGGTCGGTCAGCACGCATCCTGTTTAGGATCTCGATATGTGGTGGGTGTAGCTCAGTTGGTTAGAGCACCGGATTGTGGTTCCGGGTGTCGTGGGTTCGAGTCCCATCTCCCACCCCACAAAAGAGGGGATCGGGGTCACCCCGGTCCCCTGTTTTCCTTTCCATTGGGGCGTCGCCAAGTGGTAAGGCAAGGGACTTTGACTCCCTCATCCGCTGGTTCGAGTCCAGCCGTCCCAGCCAAGACTTTCCAGCCCGCCCGCATTGGACGGCCGAAATAGAATACCATGTGATCCGTTAGCTCAGCAGGCAGAGCAACTGCCTTTTAAGCAGTGGGTCCGGGGTTCGAATCCCCGACGGGTCACCAAAAAGAAAGACACGACTTTCGTCGTGTCTTTCTTTTTGGGTTTCGCAGGCCATTGGCCCGCGAAACCCTTCGGCGATTCAAATGCTCGGCGGAAATGAATTCTGCCTCCGCCAAGGTTCCGCCTGCGGCAAAACGCTTGTACTGCGCAAACGCACCGTCCTGCTGTGCGGAGCTCCAATGTCCGCATCTCTTCTGTCAACACAAGCTGTAAAAACCTCCTGAAGGGCTAATGCTTCAGGAGGTTTTTACAGCCGGAAAATACCAGGGATTGTTCGTAACGGGTTACCAGCAAGGGATATATCAAATTTCGCTTCGATTGCCCTGTAAGATTTGGAGTCGCTGTGAAGTCTCCGCCAGCAATTTCAATGCCGATGCTTCCAGCACCGCCTGACTGGCCGCCTGCATGATCGGGCAGATCTGTCCCCCCAAGAACTCTCTGTTGGCTTCGCACGGAAGCGATTCATTCGCCCGTGCCGGGGCAGCCGCTGTGGTGCTCCGCCCGCTCCCGTCCCAGGCTGCTTACAGGGTCATCTCCTCTCCCGGCTGAAGGACTTTGGCGGCAAATCCCGCCTCTTTGCAGGCGGCGGCGAATGCCTCCGGATCCTGGGTGATGGCCTGGAAGGTGTTGTAGTGCATGGGGACCGTCAGTCGGGGCCGGATCAGCTTCACTGCCCGGAGGGCATCCGCCGGGCCCATGGTGTAGAAATCTCCGATGGGCAGCAGCGCCACGTCGATGTCCTCGTCTGCCAGCAGGGTCATATCGGTCATCAGGGCCGTGTCTCCGGCGTGATAGATCTTCCTGCCCCCCATCTCAAAAAGGAAGCCGCAGGCAGGACAGCCCGCCGCACCGCCGCCGTGGAGGGCCTGGAAAAACTTGGCGCAGCCAAAGGACAGGCGGACCGTGCCGCCCAGATTTCCGGCGACGCATGCCACCCCCGCAGGGACAAACACCGCATCCGCCAGATCCGCTGTGCAGCAGACCGGCGCACCGGTACGTCTGGCGATGGCGGCTGCATCCCCTACGTGGTCCCCATGGCCGTGGGTGACAAAAATCACGTCCGGGTCCACCTTCTCTGCCCATTCAGGACGGCCAGCCCCGGTGAGGAAGGGGTCCGTCAGGACTTTGTGGACGCCGTCATCCAGCAGAAAGCAGGCATGGCCCAGAAATTGCAGCTTCATATATGCAGCACTCCTTTTTCCAAGATGGGACGGACAGCTGTCAGAGCCTCCGTCGGTCGGTTCTCTTGATGGGATGATATCATATCCGGTGGGCAAAGTAAATTCCAGCCTCCACGAAAAAAGCGGCGCCGGGCTTTTTCGGGCCCGACGCCGTCCGCATATTCCATCTTTCTTACAGCCGGGCCAGGATGGCATCGCCCATGGCAGCGCAGCCCACCTTCTCACATCCGGGCCGCCAGATGTCGGCGGTGCGGATGCCGTCGTTCAGCACTTGATTCACCGCAGCTTCGATGCAGTCTGCCTCCGCCGCCATATCGAAGCTGTACCGCAGCATCATGGCCGCGGACAGGATGCAGGCGATGGGGTTGATGATATCCTGTCCGGCGATGTCCGGGGCAGAGCCGTGGATGGGCTCGTACAGCCCCCGGGTGCCGTCCCCCAGGCTGGAGGAGGGCACCATGCCGATGCTGCCGGTGATCTCGCTGGCCTCGTCGGACAGGATGTCGCCGAACATGTTCTCCGTGACAATCACGTCGAACTGGGCGGGATCCTTGCAGATCTGCATGGCGCAGTTGTCCACGAACATCTCCCGGTATTCCACGTCCGGGTACTCCGCCGCCAGGCGGTGCATCACCTCCCGCCACAGGCGGCTGGTGTCCAGCACATTGGCCTTGTCCACGCAGGTGAGCTTTTTCTGGCGCTTGCGGGCGGTCTCAAAGCCGATGCGGCCGATCCGCTCGATCTCGTGCTCGGAATAGGGCATGGTGTCCACGGCAACCTTCTCGCCGTTTTCCTCGTAGGTCCTGTGCTCCCCGAAGTAGACGCCGCCGATCAGCTCGCGCACCACAATAAAGTCAATGCCTTTTTCCACGATGGCGGGCTTCAGGGGCGAGGCGTCCGCCAACTGGGGCCAGATTTTGGCAGGGCGGTTGTTGGAGTAAAGCCCCATGCCGGCCCGGAGCCGCAGGAGGCCCTTTTCCGCCCGCTTGTCACCGGGCAGGCCCTCCCACTTGGGGCCGCCGATGGCCCCCAGCAGCACGCTGTCGCTTTGCAGGCACTTGTCCAGTTCCGACTGGGGCAGGGGATCCCCGTAGGCGTCGATGGCCTCGCCGCCCATCAGGACTTTTGTATAAGTAAAGGTGTGGCCGAATTTCTCAGCCACCGCGTCCAGCACCCGCAGGGCCTGGGTGACGATCTCCGGGCTGGCGCAGTCGCCGTAGATCACCGCGATATTCTTCTCCATACTGCCGCCTCCTTACCGCGCCTGGATGCTGGCCATCAGGCCGCCGGAGCGAATGATCTTCTGGATGAAGGGCGGGAAGGGCTCCGCCTGGAAGGTCTCGCCTGTGGTCTCGTCGGTGATGACGCCGGTGTCAAAGTTCACAGACACCGTGTCTCCCTCCCGGATGGCAGTGCTGGCTGACGGGCACTCCAGGATGGGCAGACCGATGTTGATGGCATTGCGGTAGAAAATCCGGGCAAAGCTGGCGGCGATGACGCAGGCGATGCCGGCGGTCTTGATGGCCAGGGGCGCGTGCTCCCGGCTGGAGCCGCAGCCGAAGTTCTCGCCCCCCACCATGATGTCGCCCGCCTGCACCCGGGTGATGAAGGTCTTGTCAATGTCCTCCATGCAGTGGTCCGCCAGCTCCCGGGCATTCTGGGTGTTCAGGTAGCGGGCGGGGATGATGACGTCGGTGTCGATGTTGTCACCGTATTTGAATACAGAACCTCTTGCTTCCATGGTGTTCAAACCTCCCTGGGATCGGTGATGTGGCCCGTCAGGGCGCTGGCCGCCGCCGTGGCGGGGCTGGCCAGATAAATCTCGCTGTTCACGTGGCCCATGCGGCCCACAAAGTTGCGGTTGGTGGTGGAGACGCACCGCTCCCCTTCCGCCAGAATGCCCATGTAGCCGCCGAGACACGGCCCGCAGGTGGGGGTGGAGACAATGCACCCGGCGTCGACAAAGGCGGTGGTGTAGCCCCGCTCGATGCAGGTCCTGTACACCTCCATGGTGGCGGGAATGATGATGCCCCGGACGCCGTCGGCGATGTGGCGGCCCTTCAAAATGTTGTAAGCGGCCTCCATGTCCTCGATCCGGCCGTTGGTGCAGGAGCCGATGACCACCTGATCGATTTTGATGTCCCCGCCCTCGGCGGCCGGGTGGGTGTTCTCCGGCAGGTGGGGCCAGCTGACGGTGGGCACCAGGGTGTCCAGGTCAATGGTGATGGTCCGCTCGTACTCTGCGTCCGGATCTGCCTCGTATTTCTTCCATTCCCGCCGGCTGCGGCCCTTCAGGTACGCCTCGCAGGTCTCGTCCACCGGGAAGATGCCGTTCTTGGCACCGGCCTCGATAGCCATGTTGCAGATGCACAGCCGGTCCTCCATAGTCAGGCTCTGCACGCCGGGGCCGATGAACTCCAGGCTCTTGTAGAGGGCGCCGGAGACGCCGATGAGTCCGATCAGGTGCAAGATCACGTCCTTGCCGGACACAGGCCGCCGCAGACTGCCGGTCAGCTCCACGCGGATGGCGGCGGGCACCTTGAACCACGCCTTGCCGGTGGCCATGCCGGCGGCCATATCCGTGGAGCCCACGCCGGTGGAGAAGGCCCCCACCGCGCCGTAGGTGCAGGTGTGGCTGTCGGCGCCGATGATGCAGTCTCCGGCGGTGACGATGCCCTGCTCCGGCAGGAGGGCGTGCTCCACGCCCATCTTGCCCACGTCGAAGAAGTTGACGATGCCGTGTCTGCAGGCGAACTCCCGGCACTGCTTGGACTGCTGGGCGCTCTTGATGTCCTTGTTGGGGACGAAGTGATCCAGAACGATGTTCACCCGGGTCTTGTCGAAAACATCGCAAAAGCCCGCCTTTTCAAACTCGTTGATGGCCACCGGAGTGGTGATGTCGTTGCCCAGGACAATATCAAGGTTCGCCTCGATCAGCTGTCCCGCCTTGACGTGCTCCTGGCCGCAGTGGGCAGCCAGGATTTTCTGTGTCATAGTCATTCCCATGGGTATTGTGCCTCCGTTCTCTGTGATGAAGTCCAGGGGTCTCCCCCGCTGTTTACCGGTTATTGATGGCACTGACCAGCGCCCGGACGCCTGCCACGATGATGTCCGTGTGGGTGCCGCAGCCCCAGGTCTCTCTGCCATCTGGCCACTTCAGCCCTACGTAGCTGCAGGCCCGGCTGTCGGTGTCAGGGTCCAGTGCGTGCTCGCTGTAATGGATCAATGTGAAGTCCATGCCCGCTGCCTGCTCGATGGCATTGGCCACCGCGTCCAGGCGGCCGTTTCCGGCGGCGCCGCACTGGATCATCCGGCTGCCGCGGCGCAGAGTCAGGTTGGCGGAGATGGACCCGTCCTGGTTCTGTGTGTAGTGGGCGGCAGTGACATTCAGCGGGGCCGCGTTGTTGACGTAGTTGTCCTCAAACACCTCCAGCACCTCCTGGACGGAGAGTTCCCGGTGGTCGTGGTCGCTGACCTCCTTGACCCGGTAGCCCAGCTGCTCCCGCATGTGGGGCGGCGGGTTATAGCCGTAGTTCTGCTGCAGCAGGAAGCCGATGCCGCCCTTGCCGCTCTGGCTGTTGATGCGGATGACGTCCGCGTCGTAGGTGCGGCTGATGTCGTGGGGGTCGATGGGATATAGGGGCAGTCCCACCGGTGCTGGTGGTGCTCCTTCCGGTAGGTCATGCCCTTGGCGATGGCGTCCTGGTGGCTGCCGGAGAAGGCGGCGAACACCAGGCTGCCGGCGTAGGGGCTGCGCTCATAGACGTGCATCCGTGTCACCCGCTCGTATACCTCGCAGATAGCGGGCATATCGGAGAAGTCCAGCTTCGGGTCCACTCCGTGGCTGTACATGTTCATGGCCAGGGTGATGGCGTCCACGTTGCCCGTGCGCTCCCCGTTGCCGAAGAGGC
Organism: Dysosmobacter welbionis; assembly: GCF_005121165.3. Classification (NCBI taxonomy): domain Bacteria; kingdom Bacillati; phylum Bacillota; class Clostridia; order Eubacteriales; family Oscillospiraceae; genus Dysosmobacter; species Dysosmobacter welbionis. The sequence goes on from NZ_CP034413.3 coordinate 721,720, forward strand.
AGCACTCCACCCGCTGGGCACCGGCCAGTACCGCCAGCTCCGCGTCCGCCACGCCGCAGCCCCGGTCGTTGTGGGGATGGGTGGAGAGAACCACGGCATCCCGGTACTTCAGATGCTTGGAGCACCATTCGATCTGGTTGGCGTAGATGTGGGGCATGCTCATCTCCACCGTCACCGGCAGGTTGATAATCATGGGACGGTCCGGCGTGGGCTGCATCACGTCCAGCACTGCGTTGCAGACTTCCACGGCGTACTCCGGCTCTGTGCCGGTGAAGCTCTCCGGGCTGTACTCAAAGAGGAAATTGCCCTCGTACTCCCGGCTCAATTCCTTGATGAGCTTGGCACCGTCCACGGCGATTTGCTTGATCTCCTCCCTGGACTTGTGGAACACCTCCCGCCGCTGGGCCTCGCTGGTGGAGTTGTAGAAGTGGATGATGGCCCGGGGGGCGCCCTTCACCGCCTCAAAGGTCCGGCGGATGATGTGGTCCCGGCACTGGGTCAGCACCTGGATCGTCACGTCCTGGGGGATGCGGTCCTCGTCGATCAGCTTGCGGAGGAACTCATACTCCGTCTCCGACGCCGCCGGGAAGCCCACCTCGATCTCCTTGAAGCCGATCTTCAGCAGCATCTCGTAGAACTCCAGCTTCTCCTCCAGGCTCATAGGCACCACCAGACTCTGGTTGCCGTCCCGCAGGTCCACGCTGCACCAGGCGGGGGCAGTCTCGATATGGTCCTTCTGCATCCACTCGTACACGTGCCCCGGCTCCACCGGCGGGGGATAGTAGCCAATCTGATATTTCGTCGCGTCCATCATGTCAAAGTCCTCCTTCCAAGGTCTTGTCTTTGGAAGGAGGACAACAAAAAATCCCATCTCTCCAAAGACCATCAGTCTTTGAGAGACGGGAGCAAAAAATGCTGTACCCGCGGTACCACTCTCATTGCCGGGAGACCCGGCCACTCTGTACGATCGGCTCCTCCTGAGGGGGGCGAATCGCGTCTGCATGATAACGGACAGCGGCCGTCCGCACCTAAAGGCGACGCCTCTCAGCGCGGCTGCTCAAGGGCCAGTGACGCGGTCCCCTCCGTACCGCCTTGCACCGACCGGCGGCTCTCTGAAACGGGGCGTGGGATCGCCTTTTCCCCTTCATCGCATTTTGGAAGATGGGAAGAGTATAACAGCTCCGCCGAAGGACGTCAAGTGAGGAAATCTGTCCTCACAGCGGATTTGGTACGGTTTGACAGACATCTCTTGGCAAAGCGCGCCGTCTCTTGTGAAAACCGCAAGAAAAAATCAGGACGGCTGCCGCCGTCCTGAAGCGGCGGCCTCCCTCCGGAAGACCCCGCTACGGAAGCGGACCACTCCCCAGGAGCCGGGAGGGCGGGCCGGTTGTATCGTGCATCCCGAAAAATGCCCAGCACCTCACAGCGCCGCACCTGTCCGCCAGATCTGCGTCTCCGTGGCCACTATGGGTACCCGGCGGTCATGGAGGCCCACTGGTACGCGGGGCTGCAGCAGGCGGTCGGGGCATACCAGAATGGCGGGCCCCTGATAGTACTCCAGGTAGCGGTCGTAATACCCGCCGCCGGGGGAGCAGGTCACGCCAAGGTACGAGAGGCGCAGATGCGCACCCGGGTGGAGGGCGTCAGGTCAACTATGCGGACCTGCAGACCGGGCGGGGTCCTATCACGATGGAGCCCCAGTTCCCCGTGATCCCGGGGCTGGACATCGTGGAAATCGCGGAGGCTGTCGGAAACTGCGCTACCGTGCTATATAATGAGGACAACTATGCCAAGCTGCCCGAGGACCTTCAGACGGTTCTGCGGGAGTGCATGGACCAGATCCGGGAAAAGAACAACGAGATCACGCGTGATGAGGATGCCTATTATATCGAGAAGATGAAAGCCGAAGTTCCCGGGCTAACCGTGACGGAATCCGATTATGGGTCTTTGCTGCTGTGGGCCGTGCGGTCCATGAGGAGCTGGTCGCCAGCGTCTCTGATGAAGCGCTCTGCGATGCAATCCAAGCCCTGGCCTGAGCAAGGAAGGTTCCCTCCCTGCAAGGGTCTCGTTTGGGAGACAAATGGGACCCTTGCAGAAAACACAGGGGCGCCCACTGAGGTAAAACTTATAAAAAAGTATATGCGCCATTTTCCTTGGCCATTGTGCACGCTCCTCTCCGCCGGTCTTATGAGAGATATCATACAGCCGGGAGGGAAATGCGACAATGCCCCGCCGGGCCGGGCGATTTTCAGCTTGTCTCTTTGCCGGTTGTGCGGTAAACTGGACGTATCGCGGCGCCGGACGGGGTGCAGCCGTGGATACCGGAGCGCGCCGGGGCGCCTCCGGCATCTGCATCCGGTGGAAGCGCCCGCATCTGCATGAAACGAGAGGAAGCAGACATGGACTATCTGGACTTGGAAGCCCCCGGCCTGACGGCGGGGAATGTGGAAAAAATCGCCGCGCTGTTTCCCGCCGCCGTCACGGAGACGCGAGGCGCGGACGGGAAGGTGAAAAAGGCCGTCAACTTCGAGGTCCTCAAGCAGCTGCTGGCCCCCGACGTGGCGGAGGGGGAGGATCGCTACGAATTCACCTGGGTCGGCAAACGGGCCGCCATGGCCGAGGCCGCCCGCCCCACCTCCAGAACCCTCCGCCCCGTGAAGGCGGACAGCCGGGATTGGGACACCACCCGGAACCTCTACATCGAGGGAGACAATCTGGAAGTGCTGAAAATCCTCCAGGAGAGTTATCTGGGCGCGGTGAAGGTGATCTACCTGGACCCGCCCTACAACACCGGCAGCGATTTCATCTATCCGGATTCCTTTGTGATGGACCGCGGCGCATATCACGGTGCCAGCGGATACCGGGACGCGGAGGGGAAGATCAACTTTCAGCGGAAAAACACGTTTTCGGACGGCAGGTATCACTCCGACTGGTGCTCCATGCTCTTTTCCAGACTGCTGCTGGCCCGCAGCCTGCTCTCCCCGGACGGCGTCATCCTGATCTCCATCGACGACCATGAGTCAGCGAACCTGAAGAAGATCTGCGACGAGGTGTTCGGCGAAAGCAACTACCTGAACCAGTTCGCGTGGGTCTCCAATATCACGGGCCGCCAGATATCCGGCAGAGGCGCGGCCAAAACCTGGGAGTCCGTCCTGGCCTACGCCAGGGACATCGACGCGTGCGGCAGCCTGTCCATTGACATCCGCTTCGCCAGGGAGAAGATGCCCGATGCGTACAAGGGCTTTCGCAGGGACGTTCGGACGGACCGGCTGGGCCCCTTTGCGGTCGGCGATCCCCTCTACAATCATAATCGCAAGTTCAACGAAGAGACCCGGCCGAACCTCGTGTTCTCCATCTTCTATCAGCCCCAGACCCAGGAGATCTCCACAGGCGCCATCGGGGAGAGGCGGCCCGGGTGGGTCGAGCTGCCGCCCCATGCAAATGGGGATGGCGTGCACAAGTACCATGCCTGGCGGTGGTCCCGGCAGAAGATTGCGGACGAGCCATATAATCTGATCGTGCTCCCCACAGCGTCCGGTAGGTATGAGATCCACACCAAGATCAGGGACTTCGGCAGGACGCTGCTCAAGGACGTCATTCCCGACATCCCCAACGGAGACGCGGAGCTGCGGAAGCTGTTCGGCGGCCGGAAATTGTTTGACTACCCAAAGTCCGTGGACCTGTTGAGGACCCTGATCGGCTCTGTTCCGGGGAAGGATTTCGTATGCCTGGACCTCTTCTCCGGCTCCGCCACCACCGCCCACGCGGTGATGCGCCTCAACACGGAGGACGGTGGCCACCGCAGCTTCATTATGGTGCAGCTGCCCGAGCCCTGCGGTGAGAAGAGCGAGGCCGCCCAGGCGGGCTTCCAGACCATCTGTGAGATCGGCAAAGCCCGCATCCGCCGTGCCGGGGATCAGATCCGGACCGAATTCCCCGGTGCCTGTCCGGACATCGGCTTCCGGGTCTTCCGGGTGGACGAGGGCTGCCGGAAGGAGGTCCTCTATCCCCCGGAGGAGATATCCCAGCCGCTGATCGGGCAGACGGTGTCCAATATCCGGGAGGACCGCACCGACCTGGATCTGCTCTATGCCTGCCTGCTGGACCTGGGCCTGGGCATCCACCTGCCCCACACCAGCCGGGTGGTCGGCGGCTGCACCGTCCACCGGGTGGACGGCGGCGTCCTGGCGGCCTGTTTCGACGCTGGCGTTCCGGACACGGTCATCCGGGACATAGCTGCTTCCCGCCCCCAGTGGGCTGTCTTCCGGGACAGCGCCTTCGCCTCGGACGCCGCCAAGATCAACGTGACGGAGATCTTCAAAAGCCTGTCCCCCGGCACCCGCGTCCAGGTACTCTGAGTGCAGACCGTCCGCCTGGTTCCATTCCGCAGAAACTTTCCCCGTCTTGCCCGGATGTGTCCCCAGCGCACCGGACATAAGGAGGTGACCTCATGAAGCTCCAATTCAAGCACCAGCCCTTTCAGGCGGAGGCGGCCGCAGCGGTCTGCGATGTGTTCCGCGGCCAGTCACTGTGCGCCCAGGCACACCGGCAGGGCCTGGGCGCCGCGGCCGACAGGCCGCTGTCCCTGGCAGGGACCGGCACCGGCCTGTGCAACCAACCCCTGGCTCCGGAGCTGACCGACGCCCGGATCCTGAAAAATCTGCACGCGGTCCAGCGGCGCGTCGGATTGCCTCTGTCCAAGGCCCTGGCCGGGCCGGGGATCAACCTGTCCGTGGAGATGGAGACCGGCACCGGCAAGACCTATACCTATGTGAAAACCATCTACGAGCTAAACGCCCGCTACGGCTGGAGCCGGTTCATCATCGTGGTTCCGTCGGTGGCCGTCCGGGAGGGCGTCTACCGTTCCCTGCAGACGACCCAGGAGCACTTCGCCGGGGAGTACGGCAGGCGGCTGCGGTTTTTCATCTACAACTCCGACCGCCTCGCCCAGGTGGACCGCTTCGCCTCCGACAGCGCCATTCAGGTCATGATTATCAACATGCAGGCGTTCAACTCGGGCAGGAACCAGCGGATCATCGACCAGCGGCCGGACAGCTTCCGGGGCCGCCGCCCCATCGACGTCATCGCGGCCACCCGGCCTATTCTCATCATTGACGAGCCCCAGAGCGTGGAGGGCCGCCAGACTCGGGAGAGCCTGCGCAAGTTCAACGCCCTGTTCACCCTGCGCTACTCCGCCACCCACCGGGAGGCGTACAACATGGTGTACCGTCTGGACGCCCTGGACGCCTATAACCGGCATCTGGTGAAACGGATCGCCGCCCTGGGGGTGACCTTCACATCCTCCCCCGCCGCTGGCGGCTTTGTCTATCTGGAGGGCGTGGACCTGAGCCGGGACAGGGCCCCCGCCGCCCGGATCGGTTTTGAGGTCAAAGGGGCGTCCGGCATTCGGACGGTGGTGAAACAGCTGCGCCGGAAGGCGGATCTGTTCGCGGCGTCCAACGGCCTGGCCGAATACGCCGACCGCTATGTGGTGGCAGAGATCGACGGTCGGGACAGCTCGGTGACCTTTCTCAACGGCCTGAAGCTATATGCCGGTCAGTTCAGCGGCGGCGAGGAGCGGACAGCTCTCCAGCGCCGGGTGCAGATTCGGGAGACCATCCGCACCCACCTCCGCCGGGAACGGGAGCTGTATTCCAGGGGAGTGAAAGTGCTGTCCCTCTTCTTCATCGACGAGGTGTCCAAATACCGCCTGTACGACGGGGACAGCGGCAGCGGCCGCAGCGGCGAGTACGCCAAAATGTTTGAGGAGGAGTACGTCGCCGTGGCGGAGGCGTTCCGGCGAGAGATCGACGACCCGGCGTACCGGGCCTATCTGGACGGCATCGATGCCCGCGAGACCCACCAGGGCTACTTCTCCGTAGACCGGCGGAAGGGCCGCCAGGCCCGCTTTGTGGAGGGAAAGATCGACCGCAAGAGCCGAACCTCCTTCGACGCGGACGCCTATGACCTGATCATGCGGGACAAGGAGCGGCTGCTCAGCCTGGATGAACCTGTGCGGTTCCTCTTCTCTCACTCCGCCCTCCGGGAGGGGTGGGACAACCCCAATGTGTTCCAGATCTGTATGCTGAAGCCCCAGACGGAGTCGGAGATCCGCAGCCGCCAGGAGATCGGCCGCGGTCTGCGCCTGTGTGTCAATCAGGAGGGCGAACGCATGGACGAAAGCGTCCTGGGCGGGGCGGTGCAGGAGCTGAACAAGCTGACGCTCATCACCGATATGGAGTTCGGCAGATTCGCGGAGGCCCTGCAGCAGGGGCTGGCGGCGTCCCTTGCCGGCCGCCCCCGGATGGTGGAGCCGGGCCTGTTTGCCGGCAGGCTCCTCACTGGCACCACCGGGGCACGGGTCCGGGTGACGCGGGAGCTGGCAGATGAGATCTGTGCCGCTCTCCGGAAACAGGGCTATGTGAAGGACCGCGTCCTCACCGGCAGCTTCTTTGCGGACCGGGACCGGGGTGCCGTCCGGCTGGGCGGAAGCCTTCAGGACCTCAGCGCCGCCGTGGCGCAAGTCCTCTCCGGCGTCTATACCCCCCGGGCCATCCCCGCGGAGAACGCCCACGGCGGCAACGTCACCGCCCGGGCGGACCCGGAGAAGCTGCAGACCGAGGCGTTCCGCTCCCTTTGGGCGCGGGTCGGCCCCAAGTCCTTCTACACCGTCTCCTTTGACACCCGGGAGCTGATCGGGAACGTCATCCAGGCTCTGGACGCGCATCTACAGGTGACCCCCGTCTCTGTCCGGACGGTGTATGGCGAGCAGGCGACGCAGCTGCAGTCCCGGGAACAGCTGCTTCAGGGCCGGGCCTTCCGCCGCAGGGAAAGCCGTGTGCAGGCCGCCGGTCCCCCGGCGCCGGGCGGTGTACGGTATGACCTAGTGGGCAGGCTGGTGGAGGAAACCGGCCTGACCCGTACCACTGCGGCAGCCATTCTCCAGGGCATAGCCCCTGAGACATTTGCCATGTTCCGCCTGAATCCGGAGGATTTCCTCCTCCAGGCCTCCAGGCTCATCAACCGGGAGAAGGCGGCCGCCGTCGTCCGGCACATCACATACCACCGGCTGGACGCGTCGTATGACGCCGCCCTCTTCACCAATGCCGTCCGCCGGGGCAGGCTGGGGTGCACCGCCGTGCCCGCCGCCCATTCGATCTCAGACTATGTGATCTGTGACACCGACAGGGAACGGGCCTTTGCCGAGGCGCTGGAGGCCAGCGAGGCGGTCAGATTATATGTCCGACTTCCCAAGTCCTTCTTCATTCCCACCCCGGTGGGGCGGTACACGCCCGACTGGGCCATCGCCCTCCGGGACCGCGCAGGGGATCCCGTCTATTTCGTGGCAGAGACCAGCGGCAGGGCCCCACAGCCCCAGGGCGTGGAGGCGGCGAAACTCCAGTGCGCCCGCGCACACTTCGCCGCGGTCAGCGGCGGAGAGGTGATGTGCGGCGCCGTCCGTGACTTGGATGAGCTCCTGCGCATCGTGGGCTGAAGCCCCGGGGCCGCACAGTATGCACGGCGGCGTATGGAAGGCCCCCCGCTATGGACAGAGAAGCGCGGCCTGAAATCAAGTGATTTCAGGCCGCGCCGGCTTGTGTGCAGCTGTGAGGTCTGCAAGAATTCGAATACACTGCCGGTTCCCCGGCTTTCAGCAAGCGGGCCGCCGCAGCGGCACGCTCCGGAACTCCGGCCCGGCGGAGTCTGTTTGAGCCGCCGCATCCCCGGTGCGCCGCCAAAGCCGGCCCCCATCTCAGGGCAGAACTGCCTGTGCCAGGCGGTTGTCAATGCCCTGTCCCCTCCCCCGCCCGGGGTGCGCCGCCCCGCCCCCGCAGACGGCGGAACCGCCGGTGAGAAGCAGTCTTCCCGCCGTTCTCACGCCGTCCCGTGGGGGATGATGACCTTCTCCACCCGGATCTTCCCATCCTCCGCCTCCGCCGTCATCATGGTGATCTCCTGATGGAACCGCCGAGGGCCGCAGGAGCCCGGGTTGAGCCAGAGGACGCCGCCTTTCTCCTCCTGCACGTACTTGTGGGAGTGGCCGAACACCACCGCGTCCACACCGGCCAGGTCCGCCGGGACCTCCTTTCTGTTGTGGACCATGAAAAAGGTCACGCCGCCCAGGGTAACGGTGAGATCGTGCGGGATGGCCTCCGCCCAGTCCTTGTCGTTGTTGCCCCGGACGATGTACAGCGGCGCATACTGCCGCAGCTCATCCACGATGCTCTGCCTGTTGATATCTCCGCCATGGAGGATGGCGTCGGCGGTCTTTAGATGCTCCGTGACCTCCGGCCGCAGCAGGCCGTGGGTGTCGGAGAGAATGGCAAGTTTCATAGGTTTCCCCTCCCCCTCAGATGATAATGCCCTCGCAGTGGTCGATCTCGTGCTGGATAATCTGGGCCGTCCAGCCGGTGAAGGTCTTGATCCGCTCCTGGAATTTTTCGTTCTGCCAGCGGACCTTGATGGACTCCCACCGCCGGGCTCTGCGGGTGCCGGAGAGGGACAGGCACCCCTCCTCCGCCTCATAGGGGCCGGCCCTTTTCACGATCTCCGGATTGAACATGACCATATAGCCGCCCTGGTTGTCGAAGGCGATGATGCGCTTGTTCACGCCGATCATGTTGGCCGCCATACCTACGCAGCCGTCCCTGTGGACTTCCAGTGTCTCCAGCAGATCCGCCGCCACCGGCAGGTCCTCCGGAGAGGCGGGCTCGGCCTTTTGGGCCAGAAATGCCTGGTCTTTGCAGATGTCCCGAATCATGATGGGTCCTCCTTGTGTCGTTGAATCGCCGCCGCTATGGTCTCCGCCGCAATGCGGGCCCCCTGCCCGCTGGGGTGGACGCCATCGGCGGCGTAGAGGTCCTGCGTGCCGGGCAGCTGGTAAAACCGCCGCCCCACGTCGGCAAGCAGGGCGCGGTTTTCCTCCGCCGCCCTGCGGTACGCCGCGGACAGGTTCCGGGCCATCCCACCATAGTCCCATCCCTTGGCCGACAGCCGGGCCCCACCCTTCTGATAGGCCCAGGTGGCATAGAGCACCGGGATGGCCCCGTTCTCCCGGATCTGCCGGCAGAGCCGCTCCACGCTGGCGAAAAAGCTCCCGGGAGCGGTGATGGGGCCGTGGCTCATTTCCTGCAGCACCACATAGTCCCACTGCTCCTTTGCAAGCGCCGCCTGCGTTCGGGCGCCCAGCCGGGTGTTCGGGTTCAGATGCTCGGACAGCCGGGCCCCGCCCCGGGTATGGCAGACCACTTCCGCCCCGGTCAGTTCCGCCAGAATGTCCGGCATATCTTGGGCAGAGGTGAGGCTGTTGCCCAGCATCAGAATCCGCATGGTGCTCCTCCTTGTCTCGTTTCCGTGCGCGTCTGCGCGAAAGGCTCCCGCCGTCAATGCTCGGGGCAGCGCTCCATAAGCCCCCTGCCGGATTTGCTGATATCCCCATATCCCGCCGGAGCCGCAGCGGCCCGCTCTGGGCGGCACCGGTTCTCCCATTGATGGTTCCCTCCAGCAGGCGCACGGTGCCGGGGAACGATGCGTTTCATGGGGCGAAATCCCGGCGGCAAGGGCCCTGTGCCCCTGCTCCGCGAAGTGGCACACCGTCATAGGCCGGGGAGACGTTCCACCGCCCGGCAAGGGTCCGGCAGCACCCGGCGAAGGTCCGGGAAGCGGCAATGAGCATTTGGCCCGGCACCCATTCCCCCGGGGACCGGGACGGCAACGCGAACAGAGGGATCTTCCCCCGTGCCAGCTCCAGGCCGGTCAGGAATCGCTCCATCCGCTCCGCCGTGGCCTTGGGCCTGCGGCCCTGCAAAAGGTCATTGGTGCCCAGCATCACGATCAGCAGGTCGGTGTCCGCCGGAATGTCAGGTGCCGCGTCGGGGAGCTCCCGGCCGTTGGCGCCCCAGTTGCCCAACACCCATCCGGTTTCGGCCGCCAGGATGTCCACCCATCAGCTGCCCGGGGCACAGCGCCCGCCCAGCCGGGACCGGGGATCGTAGCCCCAGGTGCTGGAATCGGCGAAACAGATGACCTTCCTCACAGCTGTCCCTCCAAGGCACAAGCCCCGGACGTGCCCTCACCTTCCCCGCATCCCGTTTAGGCCGGTGCGTGCGGTGCTATTCTGCCTGCGGCATTTGTGATTTCATCACGGTGCAATTCATAGATATGCGGTATGATGAACCCACTCAATTTAGGGAGGCATGCTATGAATTCCGTGAAAAAGCGGCGCAGAGCCGTGGTGGACCCGTCAGCCTGTGTGGCCTGCGGCTGCTGTGTGAAGGTCTGTCCCCTGCAGGCCATTGAGATCGTGCGGGGCGTTATGGCCCAGGTCCGGCAGGACAAATGCGTGGGCTGCGGCAAGTGCGCCAGGGAGTGTCCGGCCAGCGTCATCAAAATCCGGGAGGTAGAGGCATGAAGAAGCACTGGTACGACTATCTGTGGATCGCTTCGCTCCTGTACCTCCTGCTGGGATTTTTCAACATTCTGTTTGCCTGGCTGGGCCTGCTGTGCTTCTTCATCCCCCTCATCATCTCCGTGGTCAGCGGGACCAAGAGCTACTGCAACCGCTACTGCGGCCGGGGCCAGCTGTTTGGGCTGCTGGGCGGGCGCTTCGGGCTGTCCCGCAGGAAAGACATCCCCAAATGGATGAAAAGCAAGGCGTTCCGATACGGATTTCTCGCCTTTTTCTTCGCCATGTTCTTTCTGATGCTGTGGAACACCTATTTGGTGTTCGCCGGTGTGCGGGATCTGGGGCAGGCGGTCACCCTGCTGTGGACCTTCAAGCTGCCCTGGAACTGGGCCTACCACGGCACCCTTTTCCATCCCGGCGTGGCGCAGTTCGCCTTCGGCTTCTACGGCGTCATGCTCACATCCACAGTCTTGGGGCTAATCACCATGGTGCTGTTCAAGCCCCGCAGCTGGTGTGTCTACTGCCCCATGGGCACCATGACACAGCTGATCTGCAAAGCAAGGAACAGCCGCACATGACCGTGCCGTATCACGCGGCTCAATCCTGCAACTGCCGCAGCCTGTCCTCATCAAGGAGCCGGACCATGCCCCGGGAGAGCCGCACCATGCCCTCGCTCTGAAAATAGCGCAGCATCCTGGTAATCACCTCCCGGTGGGTGCCCAGGTGATTGGCAATGGCCTCATGGGTGATCTTCAGCACGCTGCTCCCCTCGATGGAAGCCTCCTCCAGCAGAAAGGCCGCCACCCGCTTGTCCAGGCTCTTCCACATGACCTGCTCCATCAGCCACATGACCTCGGAGAACCGGCTGGCCATCAGCTCGTTGGTGTAGTTGGCCACAGGCGCCGACGTCTCCATGATGTCCTGGTAGACCTCCGCGGGAATGACCCAGAGGTCCGTGTCCTTCTCCGCCTGGATGGTGACCTCAAACTGGATGGAGCGCATGATGCAGGACGCAGAGAACAGGCACAGATCCCGGTCGAACAGGCGGTAAATGGTGATCTCCCGCCCCTCATCAGAGAGGATATAGGCCCGGAGCTGCCCCGCCTTCACCAGGAGGAGTCCGGTGCAGTCCATGTCCCCGTTGTGCAGGATCGTCCCCTTCTTCACGGTTCGGAAATTCAGATTGCTGCGGATCCGGTCCTGCTGGTCTGTTTGGAGCTTGTTCCAGATGGGAAAATAGTCCTGAAAGGTCATTCCGTGTCCCTCCTCATCGTGTTCTCAGTATAGTTGACAGGAGCTTTGCTGTCAACCGGCCCGCTTTTCGGAAAATCCCGTGTTTTGGGTGATGTCGTCACAGAAAAATCGCGGACTTTCGGTTATACTAGGACCAAACCAAGGAAAGGAGCTGACCAGCATGGCGGCTATCAATCTAAACAAGGAACAATTCCAGCAGATGGCAGAGGGCGGCAAGCCCATCCTGGTGGATTTCTGGGCTCCCTGGTGCGGCTACTGCCGCCGGATCGGGCCCGCGTATGAGAAGATCGCGGACGAATACGGCGACCGTCTCACCGTGGCGAAGGTAAACATCGACGAGGAGGCCGCGCTGGCCGAGGCGGCGCAGATCGAGGTCATTCCTACGCTGGTCCTGTATCGGGACGGGAAAGCCGTGGATTCTATCGTCAACCCCGGGTCCAAAGCGGCCATCGACCAGTTCATCCAGGAGGCTATGGCGAAGTAAGGAGGCGGAATCCATGGGCGAAACTCGTGTCTACGACATGATCGTGGTGGGCGGCGGGCCGGGCGGCTATACGGCGGCGCTCTATGCAGCCAGGGCCGGGCTGGATACACTGGTGCTGGAGAAACTCTCGGCAGGCGGGCAGATGGCCCTGACGGAGGAGATCGACAACTATCCCGGCTATGAGGACGGGATCGACGGCTTCACCCTGGCGGAGAAGATGCAGCGGCAGGCAGAGCGGTTCGGTGCGCAGACAGCGTACGCACAGGTGGAGCGCATGGAACTGACCGCTGCCCCCAAGGCGCTGAAGACCAGCGAGGGGACCTTTTATGCCAGGACGGTAATCCTTGCCACCGGAGCCAATCCCAGGGAGCTGGGCCTTGCAGGCGAGGAGGCCCTGGTGGGCCGGGGTGTGGCCTACTGTGCCGCCTGCGACGGGATGCGCTACAAGGGCAAAACGGTCGCCGTGGTGGGCGGCGGGAATTCCGCCGCCGGCGACGCCCTGCTTTTGAGCCGTATCGCCGAAAGGGTGGTCCTGGTGCACCGCAGGGACCAGCTACGGGCCACGAAGATCTACCACGAGCCACTGATACAGGCAGAGAACGTGGAATTCCGCTGGAACAGCACTGTTACGGAGCTGCTGCACGAAGAGAAGCTGACCGGCATCCGGCTGCGGGATGTGCAGACCGGGGCGGAATCCGTCCTTCCCTGCGACGGGCTCTTCATCAGCGTCGGCAGAAAGCCGGCCACGGAGCTGGTGAAAGGCCAGCTGGAGCTGGATGCCGGCGGCTATGTGACGGCGGACGAAACCACAAGGACCAATCTCCCCGGCGTCTATGCCGTGGGCGATGTACGGACGAAGCCGCTGCGCCAGGTAGTGACGGCCGTGGCCGATGGGGCCATGGCGGTCCACATGGCGGAAGAATATCTGGCAGGCGGCGCCTGATCGAAGAAATGCGGCAGAGAACGGCTGAAGTCCTCCCGCATATATGCCCATCCCGTTCAAAATGCAGGCATCCGGGATGCAGGCGGCCTGAAAAGAACACAGCTGCCCGGAGTATCTGATGGAACAGATTCCTCCGGGCAGTTTTTGTATCCTTGTTTTGCAGAGCGGCAGGCCACGGAAAAGGAACCTGTCATGCGGCAAACCGCGCGGTCCGGCGGAGCCCTTTGGGCAGGATCCTCAGTTCTGTTCCAGCAGCCGTCTGACTTCTGAAATACTGTCCACCGGCCGGGCACAGGCGCCGTTCCGGCATAGATAGTACCGGACGCCTGTCTCCGGAATCGGATAGGCCTCCGTGAAGGGGGCAAGCTCCTCCAGCGGCTTTGCCGTCTCCGGCGTTTTCACCAGCACCGTCAGTTCGGGCCTGGAGGCCTCCCGCAGAAAAGCCGCCAACTCCTCCGGCATGGTCCGGGCCGCGCAGACCAGCTCCGCCGAGGGCCACAGCTCCTCCAGAAACACCAGCATGGCAAAACCGTGTCCGGCGGGATAGGTCCGGGTGGCCCCAGCCAGATAGCCCAGCTGCAGATCGGCGGCGGTCCGCCAGCGGGCCTCCCCGGTGAGGCGGGCCAGGCGGGAGAGAACCAGCGCCGCTGCCGCATTGCCCGACGGCATGGCCCCGTCATAGGTCTCCTTTGTCCGGGTGATGAGCTGTTCCCCATCCGCCGCGTAGGGGTAAAACCCGCCGTTTTTCCCGTCAAAAAACTGCTCCAGCAGCCGTGCCGTCAGGTCCCCGGCCTCCGCCAGATAGGCGGTCCGGAAGGTCACGCCGTAGAGTTCCAGCAAGCCCCAGGCGCAGAAGGCGTAATCATCCAGCTTTCCGGGGTGGGCCGCCTGCCCCGCCCGCCATCTGGCCAGCAGACGACCGTTTTCCTCTGTGAGGCTCCGCTTCAAAAATGCCGCGGCTCCCACGGCGGCGTCCCGATAGCGGGGCTCATCCAGGGCCAGTCCCGCCCGGGCCAGGGCCGCAATCATCAGTCCATTCCATGCGGCAAGCACCTTGTCGTCCCTGTGGAGGCAGGTCCGTTCCAAGCGGTAGGCATACACCCTCTCCCGCAGGGGCCTGATGCGCACCGGCTCCCGCTGGACCTGTTCCCGGCCGATTAGGTTGAGGATATTTTTCCCCGCAAAGTTCCCCGTCTCGGTGACGCCGTACCAGCCGCAGAACGCCTCTGCGTCCTCCGGTCCCAGCAGGTCTCTCAGCTCGCCTTCGGTGAATACATAGTATTTCCCCTCCTCGCCCTCGCTGTCCGCGTCCTGTCCGCAGTAGAATCCGCCCTGAAAATCACGCAGCTCCCGCAGGACGTAATCCAGCGTGCGGCGGACGATCTCCCCATAGAGCGGGCGCCGGGTCTGCTGATAGGCCTCCGTATAGGCCAGTGCCAGCAGGGCGTTGTCATAGAGCATCTTTTCAAAGTGGGGCACCAGCCACATTTCATCGGTAGAGTACCGGGCAAAGCCGCCGCCCACATGGTCGAACAGGCCGCCTCGGTACATGCTCTCCAGCGTCTGCTCCGCCATGGCCCCGGCCTGGGACTCCCCTGTGCGCCGGGCGTACCGGAGCAGGAAGATCAGATTATGAGGCGTGGGGAATTTTGGCGCGTGCCCGAAGCCGCCCCAGCGGGTGTCAAAACTCCGGGCGTAAAGGCCCGCCGCCATGCCTGCCAGTGCCCGGTCTGGAAAGCCGGTGCCTGCGCCCTCCGCTTCCCTGAGCCGGTCGGTCAGCGCCTCTCCGGCGGTCAGCAGACTGCCCCTATCTTCCCGCCACAGGCGCGCCGCCTGCTGCAGCAGGGACAGCAGCGCCTGTCTGGGGAGGTACGTCCCCGCCCAGAAGGGCTCCTGCTCCGGCGTGAGCAGCACCGTCAGCGGCCATCCGCCGGAGCCTGTCATAGCCACGCAGGCGGCCATATAGACCGCGTCCACATCCGGGCGCTCCTCCCGGTCGACTTTGATCGGGATAAAATCCCGGTTGATCGCCTCCGCCACCGTCTCGTCCTCAAAGGACTCATGGGCCATGACGTGGCACCAGTGGCAGGTGGAGTAGCCGATGCTGAGGAACACCGGCTTGTCCTCCTCCCGTGCGGTCTGGAATGCCTCGCTCCCCCAGGGCCGCCAGTCCACGGGATTTTCCCGGTGCTGGAGCAGATACGGGGATTGTTCAAATTGCAGCCGGTTGGGCATGGGTCGTCCTCCTTTGACCGGGCGGCGCACTGCCGCCCGCATGGTTCCGCAGGTTTTCCGTCCAGTGCCGCGCTTGCCCCCTGCTTATACAAGGCGTTTTCCCCATCCGGCACGGGCCGGGGGCCGCAGTTTGTTCCGCGGACTTCCGCCTCAGCGGGCCAGATCCGGCGGGAGCGGCCGGGCAAAGCGCGCCCCTGGTGTCGGACCGGGCAGGTAGATTCCGGCAAGTAGCGCCCTGGCCCGCCAAGGTATCCAGGTCGTCATGCCTTCCCCCGCCAAAAAGTCTTGCAGTGGGCCTTTTCGGTGCGGTTGAAGGCGATCATCCGGCGCAGCAGCGTGTAATCCACGTCCCTCTCCCACGGGATGCGGAACAGCATTTTGCCCCGGCATAGCCGCCCCGGGCGATTTCCCGGAAAAAGCCCTCCAAGCCCGCCCCGGAGAAACGGCCAGATGCCCGGCGGAGACGCTGATCCCGACGATGAACGTCCCATGATCTGTGAACACAGGCTGGTTCCATGCAACCCTGAGCTCCAGGCCGGAAAACGTCCGTTCCGCCCACTCCAGCACCTCCGCCATACGGACGCGGCGCTGCGGCGCTTTCGCCTGCGCCAGATAATCTGCTAAGGTCTCCAATCCACCCGCCCCTTCACATCCAAAGAGCAGAAATAGTCTGTGCATTTCAGGAGGGATTATCACCCCTCGCCTCAAGCAGCGGCGCCCCGGGCGGCCGCTCTTCCGTCAGGACCTGCAGCCTGTTCCGGAAACGAGGGCCTCCTTCAGGTTCATTTCCTGCCCTCCTTGCCCAGGCTGATCTTGTATCCATCATAAGTGAAAAAGGGCCGCACCCGGGCGGAGGTGGACCAGGTAACTGCCTGTCTCACCGGGTACACGCTGGCGGACCTCGCCCGGCTGGAGCGGTCCAGCGTCACCTGCGCTCACTTTTTTCAACGTGCCCCCGCCATGAATCCTGACCGTGCCCTCATCACCGACAAGGTCTGCGGTGTCCGGGTATGGGACCTGCTGATACGGGATATCCGGTATCTGGGCAAGCTGGTGGACGAGCTGCCCAAGGGACCCCTATGGAGCAGATTCTCCGGAAAAACAAGTATGTCCCGGAGCTTCTGGCCTTTCAGAAACTCGGGGCTGTTTTCGCCTCGAGAGCCCTTTGCTTTGCCGCCGAGAAGGGGCAGCGTTTTCCGATGCACTGGCTGTTTCGGGCACTGTAAGAGCAGACGGGCACGCTGTGCTGCATCTCCACCCCCAGGTGCTCCCGGACAAAGTCCACGGCAGCCTGGACGGCCAGCCAGGAATCCCGTTTGCAGCACCGGGGGCCACCCACCTTGCCGATGCTGTCCAGGGCCCGGGCGGTCATCTGATTGCTCAATCCCCAGGGCTCCCGGGCCAGGGGCGTGGATGCCGTGGCGATGGCCAGGAACTGCCCCGCGCTGATCCCCGCCCCGCAGGCGCCCCAGAAGCCGCAGGCCCCGCCGGGGACAGCTTTGCCCCGGCTGTACATCTCCCGGAGAGCGCTCTCCAGGTCCAACTTGCCCCCGGCATTTTTATAGGCGGTGAGCAGCGCCGCTCCCACCATCACATGGTGCTCTGGCCCGTGCATATGGCAGAAGGACAGGTCCATCATCCGGCGGAGGATAGCGGCGGGGTCGGCGGAAGTCTCCGCCAAGCACAGGCCGAAGATGGTGTCCATGCCCTGGGTATGGCAGTCATTGCAAACATAATGGCCGTTGACGCACCGGGTCTTGCTGGATTCCTTTTTATGGCAGATGGCGCACTCCATGTCCTCGTCCCGGACCAGATATTCCAGCGGTGCCTTGCAGATCAGGCATTCTTCTGGATGCAAATCGATCACTCCTCCCTTATCCGCAGCGCAGGAAGTCACGCGGCTGCGCAGTCCCGACGCCCCCCACAATATGCTGTGGGGAAATGTTCTTTCTCATAAATCGGCTCCCCCCGATGCGTTCATCCACACATCAGCTGTGTACTCTCTCCTGTTATTTTCTATCATACAATAGCCAAGATAACCCGCTGAATGTAAAATCCGCTTAAGGGGAGCAAACATTTTCTCCGGCTGTACATGCAGTCATTCTATCCGTTCAGCGTTTTCCGGAAGCATAGTCGCCCATATGGATGTCCACCACTCCCCTGGGCGGCTGGATCAGGGCATCCTCGTACTGGCACTTCCACTGAATCTCCCGGCTCATCCGGCCATTCTCTATGCCGTCAATCGTTTCCCCATCCCCAATGGGGTTATCATGCTCCAGTATGTACGACGCCGCATTATAGGCGTGGTTCACTACCCAGTTGGGATCCATGCTATGGAAGTGGTACTGGAGGTCCGGCAGGAACAGGGTGTTCATGCCCACTGTGTCGATGAGCATATCCTCGGTGCCCTCAATGTTGAAGAAGCGGACATTGACACCAAATCGGATGAAGCGGTCCGAGCCCTCGATCTGGTGGGAACGCACATATTCCGCCAGCAAGAGCTTGCCGCAGTTCTGGAAATAGAACGCCTCACAGGTGGGGTACAGCTCTGCCAGGGCCTCCACGAAGTCGGCGTCCAGGTTGGCCCTCTCCAGGGCCGGAAGCGCCGCCGCCAGCATATCAGTGGCCACGACCTGATACCGGCACTCCCGAAAGATTCGCTCTCGGTCCTCCCGGCAGTCCCACATCTGGCTCATAAGGAACGCATCGAAGCCCTTGCCCTTGAATTTGTCACATCCCATCACCATCAGCTGCACCGGGCATTTGCCGTCCTGAAATTCCGCGATATGATCCAGGGCAGCAAAGCCTGCCATCTTTTTATCACGGCAGAAACACTCTACCGCGCCGATGTGCTTTTTCATCACAGCGGTCATCTCATCCTTGTCCGGCATGTCTACCGGCTCTTTGAACAGCATTTGAATGAGATAGGGGCCGCCGGGCTGGGGCCCTTTTTTGTCATCCAGGTTTTGCCGGAACACTTGATTACTCATTTTTGTCCTCCTTATAGCAGCAGACCATGTAACAACGGGCGATCGCTACTTTGTATGCGGGGTTACTCCAAAAATCAAAAAAAGAGCCACACTAAATAGAACCAATCCGATGAAGTTGCGCTCTATCAGCAGTTTTATGGCCAAGAGAAGCAGCAGACCACAAACCAGAATAATAATACCATTCATTTCTTTTTATCCATTTTGTCAGGGAACAGCTTGAACCGAAACGCCAGTTCCTGATTAACGATTTCCTTGGGCAGCTTTCGGGGATTGGCGATTAGATACCAAGCCCGATAAGTCCGCTTTTCCATGTCCTGCTCCTGAAGGTAGATCTGATAGCCCGCTTCGTCCTCCTCCGTCCAAGTGTCATACTGCTTCTTGGCCTGGACATGGTTTCCCACGACCACGTCCAATTCCTCCACGGAGCGGCTGGCGGCCCAAGCATGGTCCACATCGCCAGCATGGGAGAAATAGAAGATTTGCATCCCCATCCACCGGCGCACCTTGCTTTCCGGCGTTCCACGCAATTCCGCCTGACGGCGGTACTCCGCCAGCTGCTCTGGTGTTCCGTATCTTTCCACCGCCTGCTCCTCCACATGAATACGCCAACTGTAATCCTCCGGCTGGGTAAAGGGGGCGCAGACCGGCTGTAACGCCTCTGCCGGGTCCTCCTCAAAGCGGTCGATAAAGTCAAGGTAGCGGGCTTTGATTAAGGGCAGAAAAGTGTCCAGCAACCCGGTATCCAACCGCAGGTCCTCTGTCAGCATCCGGAAGAACGAACCGCCTGTTATCGGTTCTATTTTGAAAGAGTAGAGAAAGTCATCCCCCTGCTTAATGATGCAGCTGAATCCCACCTCCACATTTCCATGGCCGATTTCGTAGTCTATGTAGTTGTAGCGGCTCCGCTCAAACCAGATCAGGTAGGTCAGGCCGTTTTTCGTTCTCTTTTGAAGTTGCCCTTTTTCAGACGCTTCCAGCCCTTTTCCTCCAGCCCCAGCCCGTTCCACAGGTAGTCCAGAAGCTCCTGAAATATATCTGCCGGGCGTTTTTGTTCCATAAAATCCTCCCAACCGCTTATGCTTGTTCCTCACTTTTTCCAATCACATCCGCTAATTGAGTACTGACAGTATCTATGTAGAGATGCACCCCATCCCGATCACAGTGGTACAGGTTTGAGTAGCTTGTACTCTCATTAGGGCGGATAGGGTTAGGCTCCACCACCTCGGTAGCTTCCAGCAGACCGACACCCAGTTCCGCCGCGGCAGTGAGAGCCTTTTTCAGCACGGCAAGCTGTCCGTTACTCCAAAGTCCCTCCAAATCCTCCAGCACCTTTGGGTCCTGCTCCAGATCCCGGAGAAGCTGTGTAACCTGCTTTGGAGACAGGTACACGCCGGAACAGTAGTTTTCAATGATCTGATTTTCTGCCGGATTTGGAAAAGCTGTTGGTGTCACCTGTGCCCATGGGGTGAAATACCGGGCATATTCCGGCTTTTCTTCCACCAGGAAAGAAAAGGCACTGCCTCTGGTGTAATAGTAATCCCGGAAAAAGCCCTGGATCACCGCAATATAAAAGCCGTGGCTCTTATCAAACAATTCATCCGGCTCTGTCCCCGCACCGACCCGCAGAGTATCCAGATATTTTTCCGCATAGAAGTCCTCCATTCCGTGCTGTGCGGCAAGGGCCAGCACCTTTTCCTCCTGCCCCTGCTGTACCCAGGAAAGCGGGGTAAAATACCATTCCCGCATTTCTTCCGGCGAAATCGGGTGAAAACTGACATCGTATCCCATAAAGCTCCTCCTTAATAATCCAGTAAAATGGGCACCTGCTGTTCCTCGGCAAACCGCATGGCCCGCCAGAACATGGAGAAGGCGAACTTGGCAAGGGACTGGGTATCATACTGGGTATGCTCCGAGATGTCCGCCTTGCTGTACTGTCCATCCGGGCCTACGGTTCCGTCTGCCGGGTATCCCTCCGTGTCTGCCCAATCAAGGATGGTATCCTCATCGGCCTGCCACGCCAGCTGGTTCAGCTTCTCCAGCTCCTTCCGCAGTCCGCCCACCGTGCCGATGGCGGCGGTGTCGTCGGTAGGCAGAGGTGCTTGGAAGAAGAAGGCGTCCGGCAGAGGCAGCCACCAGGTAGCCCCACGGAACAGGGACCATACCCGCTCCTGGTCCGCCGCAAGGCGGGCGACCAGGGGATGCTCCCCGAAGTTCCAGTCCTTCTCCACAGTGGGAGGCACCGGTTCCTCGTATGTATGGCAGGCGGCCGCCAGCAGCATGGCGCCGAAGGCATCCCAATCCGGCTTGTCGGTGTAGTAGGGGCTCTCGTTATTCTCCGGCCAGGGAGCGTAGGGGGCTGGCCCGGCTGAGAAATGGCGTTCAGAATCTGATCCCGCCAGTTCTCCACCGCCGCCTGGACCTCGGCCGGGGACAGTTCCTCCTCGTTGTCAGCGGGTTCCCCGTCCGGGGTGATGCGGTTGAAGGCGTATCCGTTTTCCTCCGCCCACTGCTGAACAACGGTTTTCCAGTTGTGAGAATAGTACCGGGTCAATGTTCCGGCGTAGATATCAAGTCCCATTATGATGCCTCCTTTTTTGTCTGTACGGTCATTCTTTTGCCGGAGCGAACAGTCGGTCAATCTTCTCCAGATTGTATTCCAAGATCCAGTCATTGAATTGATGATAGAGCGGCAGTAGCAGCTCCCGTGAGCCGCCCAGTATATCCAACCCACGGTCATCGTACAGATGGTAGAGGAATGGCCCCGGCCCGGTCAGATAGACGCTGGACACAAAGCCGTTCCAGCCGCCGATGTCCCCCAGAATGATCTCCTGGAGAAGCCGCTCCGGTTGAAAGCTGATTTTGCTGAGATCCCAGTAAAACTGTACTTGTGCATATGTATCCCCGTCCTCGTCCATCATGGTCGCTGTGACCTGCTCATGCGGGGCAGGAAGTGCGGCCCTCTGCTGGATGGCCGTCAGCAGGGACTCGACAGGTTTTTCTTCGGGATACCCGTCAATCCGCAGAATACCCGGCGGCGCTGGAAGGTTCCGGTAGATCATAATCGCCCGCTCCAGTGCGCCTTGAACATAGGCGGGGTTTGGAGTTAGTTTCTCGGTGTTCTCGTCCGAATAGGTGCATTCCAGATAGACTGGTTCATCTCCGCCGATTTCAAACCGGATGGCGACCGGGGCATGATGGAACAGCGGATGTTCCAGCCACGCCATACCAAGATTATGTAAGATGGTGTCAAAATCCTCCGCCAGCATTGCACACCTCCACTATTTCCACTCAAAGGGCTCCTTTAAGTGGCATTTCTCCATAATTTTCTTTTCCAAAGCTTCATAGGCATCCATATCCTCTGGCTGCGCTGGAATACCCTTTTCCCACCAATAACCGTTCCCATAGTAGAAAAACATGGCCCAGTAATAAGGCCGGTCATGGCTGAATATCGCCACTCCCACGGCATCGGCCACTGGCTCTGCCAGCGGTGCGCGTTCCACTGTCTGAGAGGCTTCCTCATAGGAGATCCCCACCAGCTCCACCAGCAGGTGCTTCACCAGTTCGCAGAAGCTATACTGGTTGAAGATGACCTGACCATTCTCATCTTTGAACACAAGTCCATCTCTCACCATAGTATTTCTCTCCGTTTCTTAACCTGCATCCTTGGCATGGGCATAGTCCCGTCAAGTCATCTCATACAGCAGGGCAGCGTCGCTCTGCACCAGCTCCAGATGGGAGCGCAGCGTTTCAAGTCCGCTTTGCACCGCCTCGGTGGGCAGCTCCCAGTCTGCGGCAATTTCGGCGGCCAGCTCCGGGAGGCTCTGCTCCCGCAGAGTTGCCAGCAGTTCAGACGCCAGCTCTCCCTCCAGCAGAGCGCAGTCCAGAGTGTTCTCCGTCTGGGGAGCGGGAAATCGGACATCCAGATCCAGCTCGCTCTCACACCAGTCCCAGATGGCCATGTAGACCGCGCCGGAGCAGTCACCGTTGGACAGCTCCTGCCGCTGACCGTCTTTGAGCAGATAAAAGGATGCGATCTGTGACATGGCAGTTCCTCCTGAATGTTATTCTTTCTCCATCAGCCCTTCGGCCTGCATCCGGATCACATAGAAAGCCCGTACCCAGTCCAGTTCCTGCTCCATGGATTCCTCCAAAGCCAGCAGGCGGCGCTTTCCCAGCCTGCGGTCCAGAAGGGCGAGGATGCGGACAAGGGGATTCTTGCTGACAAGGCTTTTCTCAATGCTCTGGTTGTCAAATTCATGAAATGCCTCATAGAAAAAACCGTTGTCAAAACAGCCATCGTTCAGTGTCCCTTCATGGGCCAGCCGAAAAGGGGCCGTTCGATCGTCCTGGCCGATGCCCTCCCGCCGCAGGGCCTGATATCTGTTCCAGTAGTTCTGTTCATAGGCATAGTAGTTACTTCGCAGCACCTCCACGCCGTCCAGTCGAATGGCTGCCCGGCCTGTTTGGTCATGGCTTTCCCAGTAGCTGGCGGCAAAATACTGGATGTGCCCACGGAGCGTCGGGCACAGGTAGTCATTCTCCAGCTTGTTTCGGATTCCGCTCCAAGTTGACACAGGTACCGCCTCCTTTCTGATGCCACTGCGGGTAAGGTGGATTCCCAATAAATTGAAATTTGAAAATTACATATAATCCTCGATATATGATCGTTCTATAAATTCTTTTACTGCAAATAGATCTGCAAACTCCTCATACTGGGGAAATCCGTCCGCATTATGTGCTGAGTAAGTTAAATGGAACAGATAGTAGATGTCTCTTCCTGTTCCGTTTCTGAGAACATATAACACATCATCATTGGATTCACACTTCGCAACCGCCAAGATTTTTTTGCCGTATAAGAAGTGGTCTTGTCCTATTTCTTTGTTTAGTTCTGCAACAAATGCCCCGTCCGCCTGTGCGAAGGGGATCATATACCAGTTAAAATCGTTACCATATTTATCATAGAGATCACGGAACATTTCTTCTAATGTCATTTTCATTCTTCCTTCGCTGATTTACAGTTCAGCCATCAACCGCCGCGCTATTTTCTTTTTATAGGCGATATTTTCATTGCTCATTGAGATACCTCGCCAATTTCTTCTCCAGCAGTTCTGTCATATCATTGCAGAGTCGCTTGACCTTGTCCTGCTCATGGGCGTAGTACCAGATGGTTTCCTCTCCGGGGCGGAGCAGGAGCTGGTCGCCATCCGCTTCTTTCCAGAACTCGCCCAGCACACAATACCGCTCTCCATGGATGGTTAGATCAAACATCCCGGAAAGTGAAAGGATCACGCCTGTGGATACCTGGATGCCAGCGGTCAGCAGGAAGAACTCTCGCACCTGGGCCGGGAGCGTGAAGTCCAGCACGCTTTCTTGACTTGCGATCTGCTCCTCCGTGGCGGCAGGCTGGATCTCGTCAGATGGCTCCAGCGCCTTTGCCAGCGCCTTGGAGAACTTGGGGTAACGGCAAAACAGCTCAGGATTGTTGGCCTTGAATTCCTTTTGCTTTTTCCGCTGTACTCGCTCCTGCTCCTTGCAGAAAGCGTCCAGCTCCGCCAGATACCGCTCCTGGTAGAGATTGCTGACCTCAAATGCTGTGCCGCTCTTTTCCAGAATGGCGATGGCTCCCTTTTGGCTGGTCAGCACCGGGACCCATCGGAAGTCATGCCGGCAAGGTTTCAGTTTCAAAAATTCGCCTCGGCTCAGCAGGTTTTCCAGCTCCGGCTCATGCTCGTCCCACCAGCTCCGCCAGCTTTCGGGAGTTTCCCGTCCCTCGGCCAGGTCCAGGAGTTTTATTGCCAATACTTCACTATTCATAGGTCAATTCTCCGTTTCAAAGGGTGCAGGAATCCCGTCAATCCCACCAGAAGTACCAGACAGTGGACTGCCGCAGGACATCCGCCAGATTGCCCACGGTGGGATCATCCTGCTCCTGATCCACGATGTCCGGGCAGAAGCCATATTGCTCCACAGCCAACTCCACAGCTCTTTCCTTGGGGACAGGAACCGGAAGTTCAAACTCCATCTCATCGTGGCTCATGGCGGCAGGGATGGCGCCGTACTGCTCAAACCAGTATTTTGCCACTGCCATCAGTTCCGGCGTGTTGGGGCACTCATTCCAGTTGCCGAAGGGCAGGTAGGCGAAGATCTCCCAGGGTTTTTTCACCGGGATCCTGGCCAAAACGAGGGGGTGGGTCATGTGGCTGTCCGAATCCCAGTAGCAGGAGAAACGGTCATTGTCATAGCCGCCAGCCATCTCGCCCAGAATCTCCTCCTCCCAGTCCATATCGTCATCTTCGGCCTCTGCTTTGCGCTGGCCGATCAGTTCCTCCAGAACCGCCTTGCTGTCCTTGATGGGGGCGGAGAGCATCTTCTTCCGGTACTCCGTTACCGCTTTGAGGTCAAATTCGTAGCAGTCCGCGTCATGCTCCGGGTCAGCGTTCATCACCAGACACTCCAGCAGTGTTTCGTCATCCGCCTTGATGAGCACCGGTACAAATCCCTCTTTGACACTTTCCCGTTTGGCATAGCTGTACGCCGACATGATGGGGTCATCATCTGCCATGGATGGGAAATAGGTGCACTCGCAGTCCAGATACTCCATCAAAGCATCCGCCACCTCGGAGGGCTCCAGCGTGTCTTCGTCAAAGTCCTGTCCCTGCCAGTTTTCAAAGCGTTCCCCGATCACCTTTGCCATAGCCTGATAATAATCCTCGTCAAAGGGAATGAACAGGTAGGCTTCGTCCCGGAACTCCTCGGAGTGATACCGCTCCGGGCCGAAGAAACGGAGTGCGTTATCGTCAACATCGGCAGGATAGTAGGGGCTGTCGCCCTCTCCGTAGTAATAGCCTGCAAAGGCACGGCCTTGCTGATTGAACAGCACAGAGAACAGACAGCCGTCCAGCTCATCCCGGATAAACTCCCGCAGATCCACACTGGCAGGATCAACTTTGACCTGTTTGGCCACTTCGCTGTATTCTTTTAAGAAGTCCTCGCCCATCAGGTCGTGTTCTATGCACCAGCGCAGGTAGATGGCCATGTGGTTATAGGCATTGATGGGGTCAATAGGCAGTTCCTTTTCCTCAATGCTCTCAAGGTGATAGGAAGCGTCATCCATCTCACCGTCAAAATCATCATTGGAAAGGGTGCCACGAGTGACAGCATCCTGACGGGTGGGATTTACGACAAAACTGATCCCCCTCATCCTGTTCAGCAGAGCGTCAGCGTCATGTTCCAGTTTATAGTCCAATTCATCCGCATAAAGAGGAATGACCTGATAGAAGTTGACCTCCTCGCCGCCCGGCAGAGTGCAGACCTCACTGCCGTCCTCCGTACCCTGGGGATCGATCAGGGTAGCAGTGCACAGTTTCGTGTTTTCCGCAAAGGGTTCCCGGTTCTCCACTGTATGACCATGCCCCAACCAGCTGTCACAGTTGATGGGCAGACGGGCCAGGGACTTCAGCAGGCGGATGGGCCAGTACCACCGCTCATCTTTCATGGACTCCTGATCCAGCTTCCAATCCGCAGGCAGTGCAATGGCCAACTCCGCCCGCTCCAGCTTGTATTCCGCCAGTTCCTCCGGAACATTCATCCGGTGGGCGCCCATGCCCATAGTGACCAGCGTGTAGTAGTCCCGCTCCCGGGAGGGCGGTACCACGCAGATGTCCACATGGATGTCCGGGGAGACCAGCTCATGGAACACATTCTCGAACGGGCCGAAATACTGCTGGATGTGCCCCTCGACGGCTTCCATCTCCTCCTCGGTGTAGACCTCCGGTTCACTGGATTTCTCGTCTTGAAAGCATTCCTCGTCCGGGCAGTCATCCCCGCCGCCATTCGGGTCTTCACCGCCTCCCTCCGGTCCATCCCCGCCGGATTCCCAGGAGATTTTCAGTGTCATCTGCTCCTTCGGCAGAGAGACACCGGGACTACGGATGATGGCATGCTTATCGTCCGCAGAAAAGCCGATAGTCTCCCCATCCTTCAGCGTAACATCACACGCCAGCACATAGGAGGCAAGGCTTGCCAAAAAGTCCCGCAGCTTCTCCGGCTCGGCGTCAGCGTTCAGCACCTCCATCTCCTCCTTGCCGAACACATCCATGCCGTAGGTATAGCCGTTCAAGCCGCCCTCGCTCCGGTACAGGCCGAACCAGATCCAGTTGAAGATGGGCAGTTCGTCCTCTTTCATCATATCAGCAAAGCCCTCGTAGAAGCGGGGCTCAAACACCACGCCGCTGGTGTAGATACCGGTGGCGTATTGTTGGCGGCAGCAGGCAGCCGCCAGCTTGGCGAAGAGCTTGCCCTTCTCCAGAACCTTTTTCTCCTTGCCCAGCACCGCCACCATGATATGGGCGCGGTGCTCCCGTGCGACTTGGACGGCATCCTCCCACATGTAGTTGTTCTCTGCGTTTATTTCCGCTTCGCCGTCGGGGATGGGATAGGTCGCCAGACTGACAGCAGCGAGCATATCACCCACCTCGAACACCAGCGCATCGTCATCCTTCTCCTCACTGGCGTCGTACTCCTCCACAGAGATGTCCCATTTTTCCTTCATGTCCCGGATGAACTGGTCCTTGTCCCATTCTCCCTTGGACAGGAGAACAAAGCCGGTGAAGACACCTGTGCGGTCGGTTTCCTCCCCGTCAGCATCATCCTCCTCGAAATCGCCCTCATTTTCATCCGGATCGTAGAGGGCTTCATGCTCCAGTCCACGGACAAATTCCTCAAAGCTGTCTGCCAGATGGGTGATCTTGTAGTCGTTTTCCTGATCCACATGGACTACCGCAGGCTCTCCCTGGGGGCCGCAAGCCCGGTAGTCCAGAAAGATCATATCATGTCCGGCGCTGGGACAGTCACAGATGGCCACGCCGATGGCAGGATACGCCCACTCGTCGATCATGAACTGGCTGCCCAGCTTTCCGCAGAGGGAGCAGCTTTTTTCCCGTCCGATGCCGAACATACCGGTGATGGCCACATGGTCCTCTGCCCAGCAGGTGGGCTCATCGCAGGGATAGCAGGTGTTCACCGGAATGCCGCCGTTGTGCTGCTTCATCAGCCAGATGTAGGAGGCGGGAAGTTTGTAGCCCAGTTCCTCCTCCACGCTGGCGATCAGCTCATCGGAAGGCGGATCACTGACGTACTCTTTCAGCGCATACATACTGTCGTCCCAGAAATTGGTGAGGTCGAAGCCCTCAAAGGGGGTATCACCCGGCACGAATTTGTCCTTCTTGTTCCGGCTGCTCCGGCGTTTCCGGATCTCCGCCTTGCACTCCCGGATCACCACCGGAGCGTCCTCGTCCTCCGGGTCCAGCTCCGCCCACCGCCGGGCATAGGGGATGGCCTCTTCCTCCTGACCGTGGAGATACTGATATCCGTAGGCCATCCGCATATTCCACTCCGCCTTGTCCCGGCCTTCCTCCCGGACGGACTCCAGCACCTCGATGGCTCGAAGCAGAGCCTTGTCCCCCTTGTAGTTGGGGGTTCCCTCATTGTGGTCGCCCAGAATTGCGTAGTTCTCCAGCGCCCGGGCCAGGGCGTAGGCGGTGCGGTAGTTCCGCCAGTCCTCCGGGATGGCATTCAATGCCTGAATACAGCGGGTGTACTCGTCCTCGTCGTTCCACTGCTGGAGCTGTGCAAAGAATGCCTCTGCATTCTGCGGGGTATAAGGGATATAGTCCATGCCCGTCGGCGTCTCGTCCAACTCGGCGGCCTGCGCCTCACCGTCCGGCTCCTCATCGGGCGGATTTTTCAGACTCACAGTGCCCGCTTCACGGCGGAAGGTATGGAAGCTGGCCCAGGGGATGTCGCTGTCCTTGAAGAATTCCTTTGCCATCTGGAGTGCCGCCCGGATGTCCCAGGCGATGAAGTCCACATAGCCGCAGTAGAGTCCGGTGGCTCCGCCGGTGAGGGTGACCACCTCCGGGCCGTCCCCGGTGGTGAACACTTCTTCCAGTTTGTCCCGGAAGTCAAAAATCTTCTCCGTTCCTTCCTCCTCCCGCAGGGTATCCAGGGGATAGCAGAAGAAGCCCGCCGCTGCGCCGTCGGCATGGAGCTCGTCCATAAAGTCATTGTCGGCATTCAGATAGCCGTTGATGAGCGGCACACAGTTGGTGGAGCCAGCCATCACATCCAGCCGCCAGTCGGCGTCCGGGTCCTTGTTGGGTTCCATTTTGTAGCCAAGGTAGCTCTCCAGATAGGCTTCCGGATCGGTGGAAAGTTCCAAGCCCCGCTCCTTCAACGCGTCAGGAAGCTGGGACATAAGAATGGACGGCTCTGCCTTGGGCTCCTCCAGCACATCGAAGCTGTCTATGTATCTCATGTGGGGATCTCGCCCAGCACCTGGTCGGTGAGGGTGGTGAGCATCCACCAGACCCGGCCTTCCTCCTCCCGGAGCATGGGCAGCAGCTTTTCGCAGTAGGCGGAGATGGCGAAGCTGTTTTCGCCCTGTTCCTCCAGCCAGATCTGCACATCTTCCCCGGAGATATCCCAGCCGTCGTCGGTCCGCAGGCCGATGTTTTGGCTGGGCTGGCGGCCCACCAGGATGTTCCAGTGCTCCAGCACCTCCTTGGGGGCGTGCTTCCGGAAGTAGACCAGCTCAAACAGCTTGACCTCGTCGCCCTCCGGGGTGAGGATCAGCTCATGCTTTTCGCCATTGAAGCCCATCTCGAAGGAAATCTCGTCAAAGACCAAGTTCAAAGTATCTTCCATTTGGGCCACGATCTCCGCGCCGCGGGTGTGATCCTTGTCGTCGTCCATCATCTGGCGCAGCTGGGCTTCCATTTCGGCAAAGGTTTCCCACCAGTCCACTGTCCGCTCCCGGAAGCACTGTGAAAACTGAGGCAGAGAAATGCTCTTCTTGCACCAGTCGATCAGCTCTATGGTGTCCTCGTCACCAGGGCGAGCCTCCAATGCCTTTTCAAAGTATCGCAGAGCCCGGCCCTCCTGATCCAGATAAAAGTAAGAGTAACCCATGCGGAAGTTCCAGCAGTGGTCTCCCTCGAAGTATTCCCCATGGGGGCTCAAGAGAGCGATGGCCTTTTTGAGCAGCGCACGGTTGGAAGGTGCCCCCAGATTGTTGTAGGCCCGGGCCAGCTCGCTGTCCATCTCCGGGGTGCGCTCCTGGGCTGGAATGGTCTCCAGCGCGTCAATGATCTTCTGGTACTCGCTCTTTTCATTCCACTTCTGGCACTGCCTTAAAATGTCCATATCTGGGTCCTCCTCGTCCTCATCCGTTTTCCAGTCTTTGATCTGCTGGAACACGCCATTCTCATCCCGCTCAAAGGCGCAGGGGGCGGGCGTATGTAGCAGGGGAATAATGTCGGGATCGTCGTTGCAGATGGAGTTGAGGCCGTAGATCCCGGCGTTGTTGGGGTCGTCCATGTACTCGTCGCTCTCATCACCGGCGGTAAAGCGCCAGCCGCTGTCCCAGTCGCCGTCCGGCTCCTCCCGGTAGCAGTAGCCAACCTTGCAGCCCTCCACCGTAATGCGGCTCGTGGCGATGCAGCCATTGGCTTCCTCCCAGTCTGGGAGCAGATTCTGCATGTCCTCTGCCTTTACATAGTAGTCCCGGTTGCGACCGGCGGCCTCATACAGCTCCTTCCGCAGCGCCTCTATATCCCGAGCCATCTCCCGGATCTCCTCGTCATCCATCATTTCGTGGAGATCATAGGACAGAGGATTTTGGGCAAAATCCGCCAGGGCCTTGTTCATTGCGTCATGCTCCTCTGGCGTGGCGGTGATGCGGATACGGCGGTGGGGGGTGTTATACTCGTCCAGGTCGTGGAGGTCCACGCCGCCGCTGACGCTGCACTCCAGCAGGATGGCGGCCAGATCGGTGACCACATCAATGGCGAAGTGGAAGTCCATCTCCACGCCATTGGAGTGGGTGAATTCCAGATACCCCACAGTCTGGCGGAAGTTCCAGTTCTGCTTGTCCAGCCCGATCTTAGCGAAGATCTCGCTGAGGGGCATCTCCTCTTTCTTCTGGTCTTCTAAAAAGGCCACAAGGTTCAGGCTGTCATCGGAACCTCCGATAAAGTTGCCCCAGTATTTTTTGATATACATTTGTCACGCCTCCTGTTATTCCGGCCACTCATCGCCGTCACACCGGCTGATGAAGTCATAGTGCAGGCTCTCAAAGTAATCGTTGGGAATGGATTCCCCGTCCTGACGAAGCTCCAGCCCATCCAGATCCATCATCTCATTGATATATGCCAGGGTATCGTGGATACCCGCGATATGCTCGTCCTGGAGCATATCGGCCAGCACACCTTTCTGCTCCGGGGTCAGTGTGGCGAGAAGCTCGTTTTTCGCCTTGTTGTCCTCTGTCTTGGGAAAACCATCGCCCTTGACCCAAAGGGCGGTCATGCTGTCTTTCCGCTCCACAAGGCCGTCAATAAATGCTTGATACAGTTCAAGTTCCTTACTCATAGCAGATCCTCCATTCTCAAGCAAAAAATTGGCTCTCCCAGATGGCCTCAAATTCCGCTTTCTCTATGGCGCAGGCGCGGAACTCCTCGCCCCAGATATGGGCGTTCAATTCCTCCACGGTTGGGATCGGCGTGATCTCGATAGCGCCTTCATAAAGGTCAGGGATATTACGGGTGCGTCCATCTGCAAAGATGTCGATGGAGCGGAGGACCAGCCGCTCATTTTCGGTATCCACTTCATAGAGGATGACCGGTGGTTCTCCCTCTGGTGCGCTCTCCCAAAAGAGCTTGATGTACTCGATCATTCCATTATCCTCATTTGAACCAATGCCACCCCGTCATGGTGCCGGTTACCTCATCTATCTGTATTGCAATATCATCATTGCCGCGACAGCCCAGCAAGGCCGCGAGATGATCGTTTTCCAGAATCAAATCATAAAACTCAACCGCTATACCTTGGAATTCCTTTGGAATCTTCAGCGCAGAAAAGGAATCCGCTGACTGAGCATTTTGGAAAAATTCAATGGCCGTTTTCCTGCATTTTACTATGATTCCTGTTTGAGTGGTCAACTCTTTCATGTTTTCTCTGCCTCGCTCATGTTCAGATACATCCCCATCGTTTTTTCATCGGCACAGGCCGCCCGGATCAGTTTGGCCAGCATCATCAAATCGTCGATGTATTGGGAGTACACGCAGAACACATCCTCGTCGGAGTCGAAGTGAAACAGATCCCTGCCGCTGTTGTTTTTCTCGAACTCCCGGATCACGCCCCGGACCAGCCGCTCCCAGTCTTTGCTGCTGCCAGTCCGTCCCAGCCGGCAGAATTCCTCCACCTGGAACCCGTCGCTGATCTTCAGCAGGAGGGAGATCGCATAAGGGTGGTGGGGAATGAGAAAAAAGGGCGCGATCTGATCCGGTTTGACCCAGATCTTGAAGGGCGGGCGCGGGTCGGGGATCCAGGGCAGGATCTCCCATTCCTCCTCCCGCCGATTTCCGTATTGAAAAAGGTCCTTCACGGCTTCACCTCCTGTTCCAGCTTTTTTCTGCATTTCTCAATGTGGGCCCGCTTGGCGGCCAGAATCTCCCGCACCGTCTCCGCCTCCATCCGCAGCAGTAGGGCAATTTTCTCCGGGGGCATCCCGTCCGCCGCCAGCATACAGAGAATCTCCTTCTGCGCGGAGGCTTTGCCGGCCGCGAAGCCGGTATCATAGTCGTAAGACAGCAGGGCAAGGAATTGCTCCGGCGTCAGAGTGGAAATTAGTCCCTGCTCTCCGTGGCAGATCCTGCTACGAAGTGATTGTACTTCTTCCTGGGATAGTTTAGACATGGACTCCCCCCCTTTCCAGCATATCAGGAACCAATCTGTCCCGCATTTACCGGGCGGAAGATCCTGCGGCCCGCCAGCAGCTCCTCCAGCTTTTTGGCCAACGCCTCCACAATGGCGTGGCAGGGATTCTCACCCCCCACGATCTCCAGCTTTTGCAGCTCGACACAGTGGAGCGTTCCATAGATGCCCAGCGTGAAGTCTGTCAAGTCAGCAATCATTTGGTAGCCCTCCATGTTGCTCACATCGGTCTGGCCCTCTTTGGCGGTCATCAGCCCAATGATCCCCACCGCCACAGTGAAAGCACCGCAGCAGGACTGCTCGGTCTGCATGCCCAAGCCCATGACAGAGAACATCTTCCGGGTCTCCTCGGACAAATTCAGATGGTAATACTCATTGCAGGCCATGAACACGGCCTCGGCGCAGGTCAGTTCCGTGCCGATGTGGTAGTGGTTGACCAGTTCATAGAGTTTCATTGTTGCCATACCATACTCCAATCGCAAAGCATTTCATTCTGTGTCACTCTGCGCAGCTCGTCCCGCACCTCCATCAGCGCAAAGCCCAGCAGGTTTTGTCCGCGCCACTTCATCGGGTCCTGGGCCTCCGGCGAACTGGCCGCGAGGCGGATGCCCCAGATGGCATCGTAGGGGCTGGCCTCCACCAGCACGCTGTCCCCGGTGGAAAGGAGAAACTCCCGCAGTTCGCGGTTCTGGCTGAATTTGTGCCAGTTGCCAAGTAGCACAATGGCGTACTTGAACTTGTCCCATACCTTCTGCTCAAAGCCCCGCACCTTGCGGCCCAGGGCCTTGATCTGCTTTTGGTCGCTGCATTTCAAAATCTGGTCCCGGATCTCTTTGTCGCCGAACAGCTCGGCCTTGGCAGCCATCATGTATTGCTCCATGCAGAGGTAGGGGGCAGCCGTCGTATAGAAGTCCTCCATCCACCACTGGCTGAGGTAGCTTTTTGTCAGCTGGCCGTCCTGGGAAGGCTGATGGCCCCAGAACAGGCACAGTTCCCGCTTTCGCCCGGCGGTAAACTCCTGCTGGAGCCACTGGCGGGTGTACTTTGGCCGGCCTTCCGGCTGCCACGCCTCCACCAGGAAGTCACCGTGTACCAGCACTTCGCCGCTGTCCTCGTCCTCCCACCAGCCCTTCCAGGTTACCGGCTCGGGAAAGAGGGCGCGGTATTCCGTCCGCTCCTCCGGGGAGAGGGTGTCCAGCCAATCGCCAAATCGGTATATGTAATCCTCCCATAGCCCATGCGCCAGCCAATGGAGTATCGCTCGATCTCCGGGAAGGCCATCCAAGGGGGAGGCATGATTTTCTTATCTTGTAGTGCCATAGGGTTGTCCTTTCCTGTTAGAAACTGTCGAAGTTCTTCTCTCACATCCAGCGGAGCGCCGTCCAGGGATGTGATCTGTGCCAACTCTGTTTCCGTCAGATTTTTCAGGAAAATGCAGTATTCATCTGGGTGGCCCCCACAAGCTCCATTTTAGGCATCTCGATCTGCTGTGGGTCGGTGATCCGCAGACAAGGCTCTTCCGTTGCCCAAAACCGGGTCAGAGTAAAAACTTGGCCGTTGAAAATAACTTTCTGTTCCATCCTCATCCCTCCTGTAACTTCTTCAGCAGCTTCACGATCCGCTCCCGATTCTTTGCGGTTTTCATGAAGGCGGGGAGATGATCGGCCTGAGTCTTTTTCGCTCTTCCCAGCGGCTTTTCCCGCAGGTCGGCGCTGAGATAGTCGATCAGATAGGCAAGGTGCTCCCGGTTGAGTGCCCAGGCCGGTTTGCCCTGGAAGGAGGTCAAAAACCACAGTTCCAGGCCGAAATAAGGTTCTCGTCCGTCCTGAATCTCAGCAGTGTAGGAAAATGCTTCAGCTGTTTTATGAACTTCTCCCGACATGGTTGTCCCACAATAGGGACAGGCCACATGGAGAACAGAAAAGTGCTGCTTTTCCTCATCTTCAATATCCACCCGATAGTATCTTCCGCAGTTTTTGCACTGGTTATGGACATCGTAGCGGTAGATCGTCCGGTCACGGGTCTCCTGATGGCCGCAGCTCAGGCACCGGAAATAGGCGTTGTCATCATCCGCTGTCACCATACCTGCGCCGTGGCACTTGGGGCATTTCACCTGAATGCCGGAGGTCAGGGCGTTGTATGCACTGTATGTAAAGTAGGGTTCATCAACAATTCGGCTCATGCGCCCGCACATTCCTTTCTATCTAAGGCCCGGCGGACAGCGTTTTCTTCATGTCTGCCAAGCCTTTTTCATCTAACCCGTATGCCTGCTCAATCAAAGTCCCATACCGATCCGCATACTGCGAGAACTCTGCTTCACAGTGCAAATCATACAGCAACAGGCAGCCGTTGTGGAATACAACAGGGTCGGGCTCCGCTTTTCCTTCCTCCTCTGCTACCAGACGAAGCACCTCATCGGCAATGGCAAGCCGCTCTGATCTGCCTTTGAGCTTTGATAATGCCATTCGTACAAAGGCGGCAATCACCTCCTGTTCCTGTAGGGCAATCGCGGTCAGTTCTTTCTGAACCAAGAGGAGGGCTTTTTCATCCCACATCTCGGCGCTGCGTAGAAGATCCGCCACCAGCGTTCTTCTGTTGAGATCCCGATTTTCCCAGGAACCAAGCTCCAGTAGCAGATCTCTTTGCTTTACCTGATCCGGTTCGCGGCTCCAATCAAACAGCCTTGCCCGAAAAATCTGGTAGGCTGACATCAGTTCCAACCACGCCGGGCTGTGATCCTTGCCGAACTCTATCATGCTTCTCATTTTCCTCAAAAATCCCGCAGCTGCTCAAACTTCTCAATCAGGGCATCTTTTTGGAGTGTGTTGTCCGGCAGTGCGTCCAGAATCCCCCGCAGGGCCATGTAAATTTCATCCCGCTCCTCGGTTTCGATAAAGCCCATCTTGTTGAAGGTCTGGGTGTATGCTGCAACCGCATCCAGCGCCTGGGCCTGGGCGTCCTCGCCCGGCTCAGCGGCCAGTTTCATCAATTGGGAGCGGGTCTTGCGGTATTGATTGGCTGCCTTTCTCGCGGCACTGACAGGAATATGCTCCGCACCGTCCCAGCCCCGGAAGGGATTGCCCAGGTTTTGCGCCAGCCACTCCGGTTTCCGGGGCTTGGTGATCCGCAGGTCCATTCCCGCCTTACCTTTCCAGAGCTGCTTTGCCGCTTTTGCTGCCGTCTCCGGCAGGCTGGTCATCCAGAACCAGCGAAGCTCCGGCATCTGCTCCGGGGTGGGGATGTCGTCCGCCCCGAAGCCGAACAGGTCGAAGGTGGAAAGGTGCGTCAGCTCCCGGAACTCTCGCACAGCAGAGAAGTTTTGCAGATTTCCCGGCGCGCCCCAGAGCCTCAGCTCCTTCAGGTGGGGATGGACAGCAGCCAGTCCGCTCAGATCAAAATCTTTCAGCTGGATGCCATGCAGTTCCAATAGGTTCGGCAGTTCCGTGTGCGGGCGGTATTCCCCGATAAATTGGAGGGTCAGACCGCTGCCATCTTCGGGGGCATGGATGGTACAGGCGTCCGGCCCCTTGTTCTGGAACAGGAGCTGCTCTGTATCCTCACTCAGCCACAGTTCCTGAAGGCCTGTCATGTCCAACATCAGCTTTCTGATGCTGGTGCCCCGCAGATCAAGTGTCCTCTGACCGTGGTCCAGCAAAGTCAGTTCATCAACGAAGGGGGTTCCCCGCAAAAACTCCAGCAGATCCGGGTGCCACCGCTGGCAGATGAGGTCGGAGAGGCAGGGCAGCGCCTTTAGTTCCAGCGCCGAATCGAATGGCTCGTGCTGGTCCATGATCCGATGGCTGCTGACCTTCACCGGGATACCGCCGATCTCTGTCACCCCGTCGCTCTCCGTGGCCTCCTTGAAGGCCCGCCGCCGCTTTTCCGGGATGGCTTGCCACCGGATCTGGAGGTACACATCATAACCGTCATTCCAGCCGCCGTAGGAGCGGCAGGGCTGGTCGGTGAAGGGCGGCAGGGTACCCACCAGCGTGTACTGGGGCGGGACCTCCACCGGCACCCGCAGCAGATGAAGGTCACGGGACCAGTACATGAAATCTATGTAGAGCGGGCGGAGATGAGGCAGTTCCTCCGCAGTCAGAGGGGCGTCACCTGCCCAGTCCAGAGAGAGGATCACTGCCCAGGACTCCCTGCTCACCGTGTCCGGCGGCGCGATATAGGCCACCTGGCAGGCGGTGTAGCATTTCAAGTATCGATTGTAGACTGTATAGACCCCTCCGGCTTGTGCTTTCATACCTGTGCCTCCCCCTGATAGCTTATAGTCCTATTCTCTGCCAGCCGTCCAGTCGCTCCTGCACCCCGTCGATCCTCCAGCCCTCGCCCACACGCTTCATGAGGAAGCGGCGGACAAAGCCGGTGTTTTTCTCTCTGGTGTAGATGTAGAGCTTGTTTCGGGTGATCTGCTCCGCGTCCAGGAACTGCTCTCCCTTGTAGGTGCCCTGGGCGCTGTACGAGAGGCCCAGGGGTCGGAAGCCCATACGGGGCTTTTCGCTCACATACTTCTCCCAGATCACCAGCAGGCGGGGCACAGCCTCAGCATCTTCAAACCCGGCCTGTTCCATGTACTGCTCCCATTCTGTCATTTCAGCAAAGAAGGCAGACAACACCCTGCGGCATTCCACCGCCGCCTGTTCGTCCAGCTGGACGGGCTTTTTGCCCTTTTCCCGCTGGATTTGAGAGAAGTATTCCATCTGCTCCTTGGTGAACTGCACATGGGCCACCGGCTCGATGCGGTTGTTGCCGGCGATGGCCAGCAGACCCTCGTATGTAACGGCGGTATGGTCGATCTGGATGTGGGAGAGCTTGGGAATGGAGGCCGCCTGGAGCAAACCGGCGTCGTCCAACCCGGTGCGGTTGAGGGTGAGAAGGTCCAGCTTGCAGCTTTGCAGGGCGGACAGACCGCTGCCGTGGATGGCGGCGTTGCCGTCCAACAGCAGATAGCGCAGCTTGGGCATAGCGAAAAAAACGGGGAAACAGGCGTCAGTGAGTGCGCCGTCTTCCACGCCGAAGTTGACCATGCTTTTGTGTTCGGCGAAGGGGGCAAGCAGTTCATCCGTCACCGGATAGCCTTTCACATGGAAGCCTACCAGGGTGTAACCAGCCAGCCGTTCCATGAGGGCCAAGGTCAGCTCCGGGATCTCAAACTTCTTCTCTCCATCCAGGGTCAGGACACCGTTTTCCCAGTCCGCTGTCCGCGCCCGTTTCGGCCATTCCATAGCTGCTTACCCCCTTACGCCTGTTCCTGGTAGCTGGCTTCAATGTCGATGAAGCGCACGTACACGGCGCAGACTTCTCCCTTTGCGTCATAGCCGAAGTAGACGGGATAGTAGCCGTCACCCCAGCCGGAAGCGAAGATAGGCAGATTGCAGTCCGTGTCCGGCACCGTCCAGTTGAGCCAGTCGCCGTGGCTCAACTGATATTTGGGACAGGCTTTGGCGTTTTCCTCCAGCAAGTCACAGAACAGGTCGTTGTACGGATCAATGTCCGGGTCTTCCTCCAGCCGCTTGGCCCAGTATGTTTTGAAGGCCGCCTGGGTCTGGATGTCCGCAACACAGCCCATCCCGGCGTCTACGCCAAAGCCAAAATAACCGTCCTCATCCAGTTCCTCGTCCAGATCCTCTTTGCCCGTCATCCCCAACTCATAGCGGACAGGCTTTTCCCGGCTGACCTCCACCTTGACGCAGGCGTAGCGGTCGCCGTATTTTTCACTGGGCACCACGCAGATCTTCACGGGATAAGTTCCGGCAGGGATCGTCTGTATAAAGGGCGGTGTATCCTCCAGCTCCACCAGCGGATCGCAGGCAAAGATCGTTCCGCTGGGAAAATGGACGGCGCCGATGTCCAGCACATCCACTTCCCTATTCCCAATCACTTTCTCTGTGAAATGAGCGTCCAGGTCTGTTTTGCAGGCCAGTTTGTCTTTGATGGATTCATATTTGTTCAGCCATTGTGTTGCAGGCATTTCGATTTCTCCTTTCTTTTCCAGCGGTATCCGGACGATGGGCCGGTAAAAGTCATAGTTGCCGTTCAGTGCATTATCCTCCTGCACTTCCGGCTTGCAGTGGGGCGAGCAGGGCAGGAAACCAAGGAACGGTCCCAGCCCGCCGCAGATATTGCACCCGCCGTCGCCGCCGCAGGTGGTGAGCCTGTCAGCCTGTACCACTTCCCGCATATAGGGATCGTAGGCGATGGACAGGCCGAAGAAGTTGGGTTCCTCCATGTCATAGGGCCGGTTCTCATCCTCATCCATGTCCTCAAACCAGTGCAGACGCATGGAGTAGTCTAACCCATCTCCCCATGGAAACAGGGTCCGACATCCGCCGCCACACAGGTAGGCCCACTCGTCCGCCGTGGGCAGGGAGAAACCCTGTTTTTGCAGCCGGTTTTGAAAGTCCGGATAGTCTACCTCGTGATAGAGGCTTGCCTGCCAGCTGTCGCCATCCCGCTCGAAACGGGCACGGCCTACCAGAGTAAGACTGTTCCTGTCAGTCAAAGCGAATTGGCGAAAATCTTCCAACCATTCCGGGCGCAGCCGTGGGTCATCCAGCTTGACCGGCTCCCAGTTGATCTCCTCCAGCTCCCGGCCCACCAGCATGGGGCCGATGGCCGCCCGCCGGACAGGGGCCATGCTCTCTCCAATGAGTTCTGTCGGGTCTCGCTCCATTTCCCATTCCCGGAACAGGTACTCCAATTCCTCGCGGCTTTCCTGATTCAGTCCTGCGGCAAACTGTTCCCAGCCCAGTATGACGGTATCGCCGGGGACAAAGACGAACTCCCGGCCATCTTTTTTGAAGATTCCGGTGGTGCAGTGCTGTCCCCAGCGGCCAAAGTGCTCCATCCGCACAAAATCCAGGCGATACTGTGCTGCCAGCCGCTCCATTATGGGCCGCTTTTCCTCCGGGGAGAGTCGGTCAAACTGAGGGCGAAGCAGGAGGCTTTCGGTATCGGAAATGCTGTTTGCGCCATCCTTCGGCGGCTCTGGTTCTTCGCCCGCAAGAAAGATGGGCAGATTCGGGTACACTTCTTTGTACTCTCGCCAAGGTTCTAGCTTTTTGGGCTTGTTTGCCGTCCGAAGAAAACCCCAGAAGTCGATGGGATAACGAAACACCGGCCCGACCCTATCCCGCCGGGTGACGATGACCACTGTGCCATCGGTGAGTATTCCAATGTGCTGCATTTTCTCCCCGCCGAACATTCCCGGACGGATACGCAGCACTTCACGGGTGTTCATGTTGATGAGCTGGGCAAAGTCATCGGAGAGGATTTCGCCGTTTCCCTGCACCAGCAACCAGTCCCCGGTAAACCAGCGAAGTTTCAGCTCCTCGCCCAGGCCGGGCAGAGGGGCGATGCGACACCGCCCGGTGTCCATGTCCAGTTCCAGCAGGCATTCTTCCATCCGCCACTTGCCACTGACAGAGTGTATCATATAGATACAGTTGGTGCCGGGAACGGGAACGGCCTCGGAGAGATGGTCGTATCCATCCAGAGAGAAGGTGTGTTTTGTTACCTTGCCGTTTTCCCAGCGGTAGATCTGTCCCTTGTACCACTCGTTGGAAAAGTAGACCCGGCCCAGCCCGTCTGTCACGATGCCACAATGGTATTTGGTGCTCCATCCATCTTCCGGCAGGGGCCAGTTTTTCACATCCTGACAGGTGCCCCGGTCGGTGAGTTCAATCCGTGTGGCATTGGTGGGATCGCCCACCCAGAGGGAGTTTCCCACCCACCGGAGAGAATGGGGCGCCCCCTCGTATCCGATGGGAGAAGGCTCAAAAAAATTAAGTGTACTGGGGTTTTTGCCAAGCAACACCTTTCCGATCTGCCCGCTTGCAGAGGCTCCGGAGGCGGCATACACTCCGGCTTGATCCGAATAGGCGAGGTGCCCGAACTGGTACAGGCTCTTGGAGCGGGTCACTTTTGGCGGGCGGCAGCGCAGATCTGCCACACAGCCGTATTTCCATTCCTCCGAATGGCTGCTTTTCCATTCTCCCGCTGCAAAGTCTCCTGCCAGAGAGTTGAAGAAATAATCGTACTCATCTTGGAGTATGTATTCCTCGCAAGGCATCAGCTTCCCAGGGTCCTGCTCCTTGGCATGGTCGCCCCATTTTCGTCCTTGCTGTTTCATCAGGTGACAATATTGCCCCTGCTTTTTGCAGTAGCGTTCCCATCCGCTGCGTTCTTCCGCTGGAATTAGGACAAACAGATACTCGTCCTCCTCGTCCAGGTCATACAGCGCCCAGCCGAAAGTGGACAGCTCCTGTCCCAGCGCAGCCACGCCCATTTCGTGGGGTA
Organism: Dysosmobacter welbionis; assembly: GCF_005121165.3. NCBI lineage: Bacteria > Bacillati > Bacillota > Clostridia > Eubacteriales > Oscillospiraceae > Dysosmobacter > Dysosmobacter welbionis. Next base: position 762,108 of record NZ_CP034413.3, read on the forward strand.
ATTTCATATACTGAATGCCGAGCGTATCAAAGCGTTCCTCCAGCAGCGCCGGGATCTGCCCGCTCCATTTCCGCCGAAGCTCCGCCAGCGTGTCCTGTACGGCTCCGTCAAATTTCAGAATGTCCAGCGCATCGGATATAATTTGTGCCCAGTCTGACATAATAGAGTCTCCTATTTCGAGCGATTCAAAGTTTTCCATCCAGTGCCTCCACAGGTTTCATGGCAGCGGAATCCAATTTGCACTGCCGCAGTTCCCGCTCAATCAGGGCAAACACATCCGGAAAGCACTCAATCTCATCCTGATATTCATATTTCGCATACAGTTTCCCGCACTCGGAAATCCAAACCTCTGCCGGGTAGTAGTAGCCGATATGACCGATGGGCTGACATTTTTCACCGGCCGCCTGTTCGATCTCTGCCAGTTCACAGCCGGACATATCCCGAAAATAGGCTTCTTCCAAATGGTTTTTGATTCCGTTGACCAAGTAAGGAAACAAAGCGAATTGAAAATCAGCCGCCCAGTTCAGTTTTCTCTGCTCCAGGTACCACTCACAGCACAGGCCGAAATATTTACGGTAAAACCGCTGGGTTGTCTTCATCATCGGGACGCCGTGGTCGGCGTAATACTGCTCCGCAATGGAGATGTCCACTTTTCGCCCTTCCTGCCATCCGGCGTACTCCATCAGCTGCTTGACCTTGCTTTTGAGGTCGCCGGAGATGGGGATGCGTTCTTTAATCATTCGAATCATCTCCTGTCTGCTGCCAATCAAAGATCCTTTGGATATCCGATCTTATCCAAGCCCGCCTTGATTTCCTCCCTCTCGCTGCGCGTAGGGTTCAACGCAGCGGCCAGTTCTTTTGTCACCGGCACCCCGTCAGCAAGCTGGCGCACAGCTTCCAAAGGCAGGTCGGCGTGATAAAACCACTTTCCGTACTCCACATAGGTCTGTGGATTGCCATCAATCGTGGAGAGCAGATCTTTGGATGCGTCCTCGCCGTCTATGGGGTTGCAGTGCCAGGTGGAGCCATCCTCCGTCCAGACGCAGAAGGTGCTCTTCATCTTTTTGACCTCTCGGCTGCCCATGAGTTTTTGCAAAGCAGAGGGCATCCCATCTGTCAGGTCTTCGACACGGGGAAGTTTTTCCTCCCAGTCATAGAGTTCGGAATCCACACCGTTGATTACACAGCCTTCCGGCGCAAACATGACGATCATGCTCCGGTCACTGCCATCAGTGGCAAAAAACGCCTCTTTGCCCTTTCGCCATGCGGGGTTGTAGGTATAGTGGCGGATGAAGCTCCATTCCTCCTCCAGCATGATGATGTCCAGAGCCGCCAGTCCTTTGCAGAAGTTTTTCAGACGCTCCGCATTGGGCAGGCCGGATAAATCTTTTGTGGAAATCATGTGGCTATCCTCCTGTCTTTCGTCACCACAGCCGGGCGATCCGGGTATATATCTTATTAGGCTCTCTGTCCGTAAAACTGGTCAATGAGTCGGTGGGTTCCGTAAGCGGCATCACATTCAAAATGTCCAGCACATAATACCAGATTCCTGTATCCCAGTCCCGGAACCGCCCATTGCAGACAGCTCTCCCATACTCACCGGGAGCCAAATCCAATGCCAGCTCATTGATGGGCTGTTTTTGCCCGGTCTCATCGTAGGTATATCGCTCCGGCATTGCACCGATGTGCCAATCATTGCGGTAACGCACATGGAGTCCGGACTCCTTCTGAATCAGTTCAAAAGGATGAATTCGCATTGAGCCATTCGGCTTCCATTCGATCAGCCTGCGACAGTCCTTATCGATCTGAAATCCATTGGGCCTCTGTAAGATCGATACAAAGTGTGTAGGCAGGCCAAAGGAATAATACGAGAAGAAGTCTTTCGGCAGCCGCATGGCTCTGGGATACTGGTTCCGCTGTGCGGCCGCATTTCCGCCCCGGCAGTCTTTATACCATTGCAGGCGGAGCTGCTGAACCAGAAGTATGGGCAGATGCTCCAACTGATGCTTATTCTGTTTCATCACCATACCTTCTTCCTTGATAGATCCTTCCAATGGTCTTCCATGTTTCAGGCATTTACAACTCTGCTGCAAACTCATAAGAAACCGCAATGATGTTGTAAACATCATCGTATGTAAACAGCCGGTAGTGCCGATAGATGTCTTTATCAAAGTCCTCCCGCACCGGCAGAGACTTCAGCCAAGTGCTATCCTCAATCAAATCGAAAGAACTGCCATCCAGATGCCCCATCCCAGCCAGATTTTCATAGGTGTCCAATTCGCAGGCAAAATAGGCCAGCACCCGCCGGAAGGTGAGTGTGTAGGGAAACCAGTCTTTTTCGTCCCTGTGCTGGGAGATCAGATGGCCATTGATGTCCCCCGTAAAGGTCAGATTGTTCAGAGCATCCTGTTTCACCTGGTCCAGATAGATACAGTCCCGTCCCATCAAAACACCTAAGCAAGTGTTAACAGCAGTCGCTTTTTCCATAGGTAACTCTCTCCTCAGCTCTCGTGGGTGATACAGAAAATCTCCTGGTTCAAGTCAAAGTAGACCACCATCAGCTCGTCGGTGATCTCTGGGTTGAAGGACAGGTCCAGAATGAAAACTTGCTGATTCATCTCGCTATCCACCAGGCTGCCGAACCGCTTGAGCCGCAAAAAGTCCGCCATCTCGGCAAAGGACAGCTTGGCCGGGTCGGTTCCTGGAAAAAGTTCCGCCGCAATATCCGGGCCTACATCGTCCCGGTGGAACTCCATGAAAAATACCACGGCATCGTGGTAGGGGCTGCCCTCGTCCGCCAGCGCCGCTTTGATGGCAGCTTTGGCCTTTTCCGCCAATCTCTCCGCCTCATCCAGCATTTCTCCTACCGCATCCATGGCAGCAGAATCAGCGGTCAGTTCTCCCTCCACATCGAAGAGAAAGGGCAGCCCCGATTCCTCGGGAAAGTTGAATATCTCCTCGCCGGGTGTATATGTAAAATCAATGCGTTTACAGTTCAGCTTCACAGGGATGCCTCCTCATTGGTTTTCCAGATGGGGTAATAGAATTGGCGAATAGACTACTGTATCTCCATCATGATCCATCTTGAGAATGACAGCAAATTCCGCCACATTGCTCTCCTGTCCCTTTGGGAGAGGAAAGATCATTGGGGGGCAACGCAGGGCAGCATGGTTCGTGGTTTTATTCCAGTCCTCCATGGCCGCAGATAAAATGGCGTCAATGTGTGCCAATACCTTCTCAATAGAACCCGCTGATATGTTGTAAAAAGCGGGGTTTTTATGATACTGCTCTGTGATGAAGTTTTTATAGGTTTGGACTGGCATAAAGCAAAATTCCCAATCAAGGGGATACAACCCAAGCCAATACTCATACAGTTTCATAGGCGCCTCCTTACCCCTCAATGTTGGCAGCTTTGAGGCCCTTTTTCAAGGAGCCGTAGACCGTCACCGCATGGTCGGTGAACATCTCGTCGCAGTCAAACCAGACGGTGAAGCTGCCGCCGGAGGTGACGGACAGGCTCGTCATGCTGATCCGCCGGGCAAGTTCTTCCTCTGTGATGGGGTCTGTTCCCGGGTCACGGGGGTTTTCCTCATCCTGGGAGAGCCAGTCGTTGGCCAGCCCGGTCAGGTTCTTTGCCGCAAGCTCCCGCATGGCCTTGTCCCAGGTCTCGCAGTCGGCCAGCAGCTTCTTGGCGGCACTGCGGGCACGGGTCCAGGAGGGCTTGCTCTCCGCATTGACCTCCAGAGACAGGTACACATCCGTTCCGCACCACTGGATCTCACCCTCAAAGGTGTTATAGTCCTTGTCCAGCGTCAGCTCCCCCAGCGTCTCATCCTGGAGCACCACCGGCCTGTGGTACTCGTCCAGAACGGCCTGAAGCTCCGGGCAGTCCTCGTGGGCCTTGACCACCTGGGCGATACACCAGGGCCACGCCACCAGATCCTTTGCCCATTCTTCCTTCATTCGGCGGATCTTCAGGCGGCAGATCTGCTCCTTGCCAAAGCGTCCCCAGCCCTTTTCGCTGTTACGCTCCTCGTCGGTGACCGGCCAATCCAGCCGCTCCTCTTTGGTGCTGACCTTGCCGGTGTCACAGAACACCATGCCCAGCGTCACAACAGTCATTTCCCAAAAGTTGCCCCTGTTGTTATATCCGCCCCCAATGCAGCGATTAATCAGAGCGACCACTTCCTGCTCCTCGGGCTCGTACATCTCATAGAATTCTTCAAACATCGGCGTGACCTCCTTTACAGCAGTTCCAGCACCGCGGCGGCGGGCTTGGCAAACTCTGCCGGGACTTGCTCCAATATATCCCGGTAGGCTTCCACCGACTGCCAGGAGTCATAATAGAAGCTGTAAAATTCGTCTGCGGGGAAAACCTCGTCCTCCTCGTAGCGCATCTCATCCGCTTCCCCGTCGTATTCTTCCGACCACAGATATTCTTCCCGGAGCAGATCGGAGAACTGCGGCAGCGGCTCGGCGTGCTCCATCTCATCCCCATCGCGAAAGCACTGGAGGATGCCGGCAAAGAAGTCCAGCAGTTCCCCGGCCAGGAAATGGGCCACAGGATTCCGGCCGCTCTCTTTGAGTGCTTTGCCCAGAATCCGGCTCAGGAACACCATGCCGAAAGGCGTGGCGTGCCAAAGGGTCCCCTGGTGCTCCATGTTGGTGGTGAGCTCATAGAGAGACTCTTTGACGGACGCCAAATCACGCATCTGCTCCAGCACCGCCAGATGCGCGGGAAAATCCGTCCCCCGGCCATAGGCGGTGGTGAGCCGGTGCCACGGGACATCCGTGACCTTGAGATGGGTGATGTAGGTCCTGTTTTCCTCTGTCATGTTGCCGCCCTCCTTACTCTGTTGTCTGGCTGCGGTACTCCTTCTCCAGCGCGGTGTACCACCGTTTCAGCATGGTTTGCAGACCGGTTTTCCCTTTACGATCTGTAAAAACGAGAAACTTCTGCATCAGTCTGGGGAATAGATATTTGCCCGCCTCTGTCAGATCCTGATTGAGATAGACCATCCGCAGGATACGGCCCTGTCGATCCAGAGGGTTCTTTTTCAGCAGTTCCTTTTCAAAGCAGAAGCGCAGGAATACTGCATTCTCGTCGTAGAAGTCCTCCACCACAGCCGCGCCAATGCTGGTATATGTGATGTCGTACACCAACCGGCTCCAGTCAAATTTCTCGGCATAGAGCAGTTTCAGTGCCTTTGCCCAGTGCTCCTCCGGAATCACCAGCATCCTGTGCTGGGCGGTGCTGGAGTAGCCACGGTAGACGGGTTCCGGCTGTCCCAGCAGTTCACTCACACTGTCGGCGTAGACGAAGCACAGCTCCTCATCGAACAGGCCACCGATGAAGTTGCCATTGCAGTACAGCATATAATTCTTGGACTTGGCTGGAGAATAAGAGAGGCTATATTCCTGCGAGACCAGGCTTTTATGTACCTTGTTCAGAAAGTCTATTGATGTCATGGCTTTACTCCTCAAACTCGCCCTCAATCATCCCGTTCAGATACCGGCCGGGATCTGCGATGAAGTCATCCCATTTGGCCAGAGGGTGGAATTCCTCATGCTCGATATCCAGATACCACAGCTTTTTGTCCCTGGGGCTCCACAGCAGCAGATAGTCGCTGTAATTGTCCATGGCCGCCATCAGGGAGAGCAGCTTCTTCCGCTTCCAGGTCATCTCCTGCACATCCATGAAAGAGTAGAGCTCTGCCCACTTCACCCATTTCTGCTCCGGGAACTCCAGCCGCAGGGGGCCGGTCTTCAAGTATTCCACCAGCCGGGCAGGCAGCTTATAGGGCATGAGCTGCCGGAGCTTTTCCTGCTCGTTGTGCCATTCCTCCGGTTCCAGGGCTTTCAGGTAGTCGGCCAGCTCCTGATTCTTGTTCTGCACCGCCACGGTGTAAGGCCGGTCGCCGTATTTGTCAGCAATGGTGATGTCGGCTCCTTGCTCAATGAGCCAGCGCACCATGGGAAGATTTTTGTGTCGGACAGCTTCGGTGACAGCGGTGGAGGCGTTCGGAAACACCATGTCCGGCTTGTGGTAATTGATGTCTGCCCCTTTTTCCAGAAGCAGCCGGGCAAGTTTGGTATTGCCCTCGGACACAGCGGCCCGGAATGCCTCGCCGCCAAACTTGTCCACTGTGATCCCGGCTTGCTCCAGCACCGGGATATTCTCCGGGCGCTTGCCCCAGCGCACTTCCTGGAAGGCCCGCTCTTTCTGCTTGGGGGTAAGCTGCGCGGTCTGTCCCACAAAGAGTTTCACCACCTCCGGCCCACAACAGCGGGCGGCGGTGAGCAGTAGGGGCTGTTCCTCTGCCAGACTGGAATCAGCCCCATGCTCCAGCAGGAAGTGGATCATAGGCACATCATTCCGAAAAACCGCGATCTCCAATGGCATCAGCTTGATGTATTCGCTGAGCTGGATGGGAACATCTAAATCCAGGCCACCTTGAAGCAGCGCCTCCAGCTTGGGAGTGTCATGGTCACAGATGGCGGCAGCCGTTTCCGGGAGAGTCTCCCAGCGGCCAAGATAGGCAATTTCGTACATAGGGCACCTACTTTCTCTATCCTACAATGGTGGTTTCCTTTACGGCCAGATTGTCATAATCCATAGCAATCAGTTTTTCGGCGGCCTCCGGGGTACACATGAACCAGGTGCTCACGCCCCAGGCGTCCATCCTTGTGACGGTGAAGAAATGGGTTTGGGCAGAAGCAGGTTCTCTTGCGTCAATATAGTAGTCGGAGTAGAGATACACCAGATCGACCTCTCGCTCCGGCAGCCACTTGGCCCGGCGCACACGTGGTTTGCCGTTTTTCAGCGTCTTCTCTCTGGGGTTCTCAAACCACGCCAGTTCCTTGAGCTTCAGACCAGTGAAGGTATCTATGAGCCGCTGGGCAATCTCCCGGTGGGTAAACACCCCGCAGTTCCAGGAGCCCACCAGCCAGGTCTGGATAAAGTCTCCCACCTTGCTGCCGGGGGCGGGCGGCCCGTAGACGCTCTCGTCCGCCCACATGACCTCCAGCTTTTCACATTGATCCGGCCGGGGACAGGATTTCTTATCACCATAGCGGTACATGATATTCACATAGCCGAAGTCCCGGCCGGTCCGGTCATGGCCGACGGCTTCCACTTGATAGGCAGTTATGGACATTTCAGCTCCACCTCCTGTGCCAGTACAAATCCGCACAGCCCAAGGGAAGCGTCGATGACAAATACCCGGATGTGCTCCCGATCCATGCGCTCCCGCAGTTCCTCGATGCTGCAACAGGCGGGAAAGCCGTAAGAGACGGCCCCGCCCAGCAGGTCTTTGTACTGTTCAAAAAAGCCGTCCACGGTGATCTCATCCATGCCGAAGAGGATGTTGTCCCGGATCACATTCTCAAACCAGTGGGCCAGCAGGCCGGTGAAGTGAACGGATACGTTCTCTCCGGCCTCAGTCCGGGTATCCACATGCAGGATATGGGCTTCAAAGTCAGCGCAATAGCACAGGACCCTGTTGTCGTGCAGATGGTCAAAGGATTGAATCACCATACTCATGCCAGCTCTGCGTCCAAAATCTGGACTTGCTTCCCTTCCTCGTTCACATAGTAAAGGGCGATATAATCAATGCCGTCCCGCCTGACCTGCTCCCAAGGCATCCGCTCACCGTTGATCAGTTCCACGGTATCCGCCCCATCCGGTTCGAAGTCCTCTTTTTCGTCCTCATAGTCAACGCTGTAACCCAGCTCCACCACCAGCTTGGAGGCAGGGATCCCATACCGCTTGAGGGGACGGTGCTCCAGCTTGGATGGATCGTGTACATCGCAGAACAGATTGTCGTAGCCATGCCGCCCACCGTCAAAGATGACGAACTCCTCGCCGCTCTCCGGATCACGGGCTGCCACCAGTCCGGGGACCTCATCCCCATCTACGATATAGGATTGGGGCTCTCCCTTCACCGTGAGCAGATCTCCGCAATACCAAACCTCCAGCAGTTCCTTGCCGGTGGAGGAACAGAGTGTCACGGTGGGCAGACGCTTCTCCGTCCACTCTTTCACATGGCCTTCCAGCCAGGTGGGATATTTTTCAGGCATCATAGCCGTTCTCCTCCTATTTCAATTTCAGCACAAATCCCCAGATACTCACCACGATCAGGAGGACACCCAACAAAAAGAAAACCACCCGCCGGTATCCCCTGCCGTGGCGGTGGGCATCCCGCGTACCGGTGGGGTCGCAGAGCCAGTTCCAGTTGCGGATCGCTCCGATCAAAATCACTGCACCGATGATTACCGAGGCAATATACCAATGCTCCTGTAAAAAAGCCGTAATCTGCCCGCTGTTCATTTACATATAACCCTCTTTCCATCATCGGGAGTTTCCCGCCGGATAATCTCCTCCCGCTCTTTCTGATCTATCTCCAAGGCTTTTTCCTCCTCCAGATATTCCTCGCAGTCCCGGACCAGCTTTTGGGCATTCGGGTCCTCCGGGGCCAGGTCCAGCCAGTGTTTTGCGTATTCATAGGCGGTGGCGGCGGAGGGGTATGCCATCAGACAGGAATAGCCCATCCTGGCGTTCCAGTAGGGGTCGTTCTCCCCCTGGGTGCAGACGGACTCCAACAGGTCAATGGCGTGCCGGATGAGAGCCCCGTCCACTGCACCGTCGGTCCCATGCGCTCTATGATCCCCCAGCACCGCCAGATTGCTGTAAGCCCGGCTCAGCTTGACGGTCAGAAAATAACCCCGCTCCTGCTCCGGGATAGCTTCGATGGCCTCAATACATCGGGAGAACTCGTCCGCATCATTCCACTGTTCAAGCAGCTCCGACAGCTTTGCTGTCTCCGCCTGATTCATGACTTCACCGCCTTTCCCGTATCACCCCTGTATATCCGCACCAATGGGGCCTTTTTTCAGTGTTCCATCCACAGTGACCACATGGCCCCAGAACATATCATCGTCCTCATACCAAGCGGTAAAACGCCCGCCGGGGGAGACCGAAAACTCAGTGAGAATGATGCGCCGGGCGAACTCATCCCCGGTGATGGGATCTTTCTCCGGGTCCCGGTCGGTCTGGTCATTGTCCGCCAGCCATTCGTTGGCCTGAGCGGTGAGCTTCTGGGCAGCCATCGCCCGCAGGGACTTATCCCAGACTTCCTGATCTGCCAGCAGTTTCTTCATCACATTGGTGGCGCGGGTCCAGGACGCTTTCTTTTCAATCTCCACATCCAGCGAGATCTGGACTTCTTTTCCCATCCACCGGCAGGTCCCGGTGAACATACTCATTTCACGATCCAGCGTGAGGGTTCCCAGCACCTCGTCCTCCAGAAGAATGGGCTTTGTGTATTCCGCCCAGAGCTCCTCCAGTGCCGGACAGGGTACGCCTTCCTCCAGTATCTCCGTGACATACCACTGAGGTTCGCTGAGGGCATCGCCTTTCCAGCCGCGGGCTTTGATCCGGTAAATCCGGCCCTTGGCAAACCGCTTGGAATAGCCGCCGGATTCCCGCTCCTTGTCCGTCAGCGGCCAGCTCAGGTAGCATCGGCCGGAGATCACCTGTCCGGTCTGGACATCCGCCATGGCAAGGGCATGGGTATGCGCCGTCCAGAAAGTATCCAGAAAGGTTTTGTCCGCGCTGGTACCGCTCTGGATCAGCACCAGCTTTTCCCCATCTTCCTGGGCGTACAGGGCAATAAAGTCCTTGACCGTTCTCTTTTTCATGACGTTCTCCTTACGCAAATACCTGCTGGTATTTCTCTTTCAGTTCCTTTGGCACCGTCTTGATGACCTTGCTGCCGCCGTTTTCAGAGGACGGGCCCCAGATGGCCCAGAGCAGGCTCTGCCAAGCGATGGCCCGGAATTTCGGGTCCTTGTCCTCTTCCGGCAGGAGATACGCGGAAAAGCGGCGCTTGACTGTCAGCAGCGCATCCAGGCTTTCCGCGTTGGCAATCAGGCTGCGGAACTCCTTTGCAGGCTTTAGATTCTGCATGGACAATGCGCCCCGTACCAATACGCCCAGTGTCCATGGTTGGAAACCAAACTTCCGGATCAAGGCATGAAGGAATTTCTCTTGCAGGGAGGAGTGCTCGTCATCGCAGAGATCCAGATACTCCGCCACCAGCGGCGCCCACTGTTCTCCTTCCAGCCCCAGAGCGAACACAGCAAAAGAGCCGGGCATGGCGCAGGCTTCATCCGCGAGGTTTTGGTACCACTCATACTCCCGCATAGCCAGACGAGCGTATCGCTCTATAGCCGGATGCAGATTGGGGTGTTGCACAGCGCAGGCAAAGAGCTGATTGACTCCCTTCTTGGGCAAGCCGGGAATGGGCAGATAGATTTTCTCCTTTCCTCTGCACTCCACCGAGTAACTGCGGGGGAATTCCTCCTGCTCCAGCACCGCGCACAGGTAGTCCAGGATTTCAGCATAGCACTCCTCCGTGGAGTCCCTGGCGGTGATGCGGATGGTGGCAAAGGCGTCATTGGCCGATGCGGTGAAATGCACCGTCTTACGTTGTTGGATGTCCTTTGGCAATTTGCCGCTGCCGTTGGTTTTCAGTTTCTTTACCATGTCGGGACGGATTTGGGAAACCAAGCCGAAAATGTGTTCGGTGGTGAGGGATTCAAAACTCTGCCCATACACGGTATGGCAGACAGCCACATAGCAGGCAAAGCGCAGCAATCCTTCGTCCACATCCTCCGGACGCAATTCCGGCCGCACTGCGCAGGGCGGAAAGACGGTAAAGCCATCTTCCCGCTCTCCCACAAGGAAGCAGCGTTCCTGCACCTGCTTTTCTATGTACTTCTCCAACTCATAGCGGATCTCTTCCCAGCCCACCAGCCGCCGCATGGCGTCGCAGATGGAAACCGCATCCTCGCAGGGAAATTCCTTCAGCGGCAGCCGGGAAAGATGCCGCTCCAGCAGCTGATTGGGGAGAAAGGGCGTTCCGTTATGATTTCGCACCACGGTCGGGTAGGCGGCGTGATTTTCACGGGCGGCGCCGCTCAGCACATCCTGAATGCAGAGATCCGCTTCCACCAGCACCTCAGGGTCAGTATCCGGCTTATGGATCAGATAATAACGGCCATGTACGCCGTCACGCTTTGGCAAACTCATATAGGTTCTCCCCTCAGGTCTGCTGGTGCTGCATGGATACGATCTGGCAGTCCGGGCAGAACTCCACATAAAGCGCGCCCTCTGCACAGTCAAACACCGTATCCCACTGGATCTGGGCCAGGTACTTCATGGGCTTCCCACAGTGGGGGCAGGTCGTATATTCCGCGTCCTGCACCCAGTTGGCAAAGCCGCCGATGGTGTTCACATCCTCACAGGCCGCGCCGTAAAACAGGGGCACAGGCGCTTTGCCCAGTACAAAGGGATTTTCGGTGAGGGCCTTGTAGTCCTCGGGACTGACATAGCAGTCCATCTTCTCCGCCCCGTCAAAGAGTTCGGAGGGAAAGACCTCCACGCCGCCATCCAGAGAAAAGCGGTTGAAGGCGGGGCCTTTCAGGAATCCCACGCAGCTGGGGCAGCAGGTGGCGGTCAGGATACCATCCAGCCCCAGGAACCGGAGCCGCTCATCCCTGCCATCCAATACCAGCATGTCCACCATACGCCCGCCGCAGTGGGGACAGGTGTCCTCCCGCGCCCGGCCAATGCGGACGGGAGATTTCTCGCCAGCGGTTCCCTTGACCATAGGATAGCAGGTGTCGAAGTTGAGCTGGATTTTCTGGCCCTCCTTGTTGAAGGTCCAGCCTCCGATCTGCGCATAGCTGGATGGGTCCACATAGAGGCCCTTGCGCCAGGGCCGGGGATTTCGCTCCAGCTCCAGCAGCGTCTCCATTGCCTTGTCATCTCCCTGCATAGCAAGGCAACTCATCAGGTTGGAGGCCTCGCTGGAATATTCCGCGGACAACAGCGCATGAATCAGGCCATCCCGCACATCGGCGGGAGCGTGATAATAGATCTCACAGGGCCAGAACACCTCTGCGGCCAGTGCCGCCCGCTGGATCTCCGGGGCGATGGCATCCCGGTCCCCCAGCAGCTGCCAGAAGTCGGTGAACTCCGGGTCCTCCATCTCCGCCAGCCTCTGGATGTTCTGAATGAGATTTTTCTGCTTTTCGCCAATTTGTTCCGGCGTCCAGGCAAGAGCAGCTTGCCGATCCTGCTCGCACTTACATTTCCAGCACAATCCCTCATAGCCCAAAGAGGTCCCACAGCCGGGGCAGGCGTATTTCAGGCTCATATTCGTTGACTCCTTTCCAAAGACAGAAAGACGCCCCGCGACACCCTGTCACTTGGACAGGCTGACGCAGGGCGTGAAAAGGCCGCAAGAAAGAAGCCACATCTACCCCCAGATGTGGTTTCCTCCACAGGCAAAATCCATTTTTTATATAGAATCAAAGTTATCTTTAACTGATTCGTGTGCATCTCCAAAAACTTCCGCCTACATCACGCATGATTCCACGCGTATAGTGTAAGTTGCTTGTGATACTTTTATATGGTTAGTTGCTTCTCTTCAAACCACAAGGTCGGATGGTTCTTTTCCATCATACCTAATTACATGGAAATTATCAACTAAAACTTGCATCGATAAAATCCCAGAAACCGCTCTCTGTTAGGAAAACACATAGATGATGGCTGACAACTGCAACAGGCTCTGCAAAGGCTATGCCCAGCCCTGCAAACTAAGCTTTCAGGCTGTGGCGGTGTTTCCCTCCATTTTCAAAAGCATAGGAATTAGGATTCAAAATGGATAGAGGAACTGTTTGTGGCACTCTTTCTTTATAGGGCAGCAGAAGACTTCCATGCGGAGCAGCAGGGTGTTTCCGCATAGAAAAATGCCGAATTTAAATCTTTGAGCAGGTAAATTGAGAACACCACAATCGAATTAGAGCAATTCGATTGCGGTGCTCTTTTTTGTTAATTACAGGTTAAAAAGAATTTTTTCTTGCGTTCTTGTCAGCAGGGCCATTGTTGATGATATAATAAAAAGCAATATACACCACACCTGTTAAAATTAAGAATTTCCGATATCTGCTTTGCTATATAGCAATAAGGATCAGTTAATAACAGATGTATGGAGAAATTCAAAGGAGCAAAGTATGCGCAACCTTTTTGTCATTGGAAACAGATTTGATCTTGCGCACAATATAAAACGGGATTCAACCATTTTAGAGACTACTTAAGTGCAAACTACTCGATACTTCACAATATGCGCCATATGTACCAGAAGCAATAACAGAGCCATTACGGAAAAGAACTGCAAGACACTACAGAGATCGTTGGCTTAATCGCATATCTTTTAGACGAGGCTGCCGCAGACACAGGAAAATGTTTTGATAATGTTGAACCTCAATACGATAAAGAAGGAGACCGTATCTATTCTTGGGAATACGAAATGCAGAATCTATATGCGGGAATATGGCATGAACAATTCCATATATTACTGAACTTTCCATGGTAAAATTCAAACTTCCCTTTTGGTAGACAGCTTGATATTTTATTCAAAGAGGTGCATTTGCGATGGATATTTCTGTCCTTTATATTATTCCGAATGACCGGATTATTGAAACTGTCCAACGGGTTATGCAGCGTTGTGATGTTAACTATCCGGTATATTATGGAACCATGTCCGGAGCTTTGGAAATTGCGAAGCGGATGATCGCTCAGGGGAGCCGGGTGATTGTCAGCACCGGACTGACGGCTCTGTATTTGCGCAAGCATCTTTCTGTGCCTGTTCTGGAACTGCTTTTTACAAATACGGAGTTTGCCAGAGCCATTCAGGAGGGACTTGCTTTTTCCGATAAGATTCTCATAGTTGCCAGTACCTATGTTAATTATTTTGTCCAGCGCAGTCTGGAGTTGTTTCAAAATCCAACCCATTCTATTCAGGCGGCTGTGCTGTCTCTCGACCGCCCCTTTGAAGAGCAGGTTCAAGAATATCTTGACCAAGGCGATTTTGACGTGGTCATTTCGTCCACGCCTGGCGTGAAGCAGGCGCGAATCAACGGGAAAATCGGGATTTTGTTTGACGTTGATGAAAAAATGGTTGAGTTTTCCATACAGACTGCGCGTTCTTTGCTGGATTTTGTAGTACACCGCGCGGAAAACGATCAGCTAATACACGCTGTTATGAATTATACGCAAGAAGGGCTTATTATTACGGACCGCGACGGGATCATTTCACAGCTCAACGCCTCTGCAGAGCGCATTATTGGCACTGTAAATGAGGAAGCCTGCGGGCAGAATGCCGACCAGCTGCTGGCGAATCGTCATATTGTAGATTCTCTTACCAATGAAAGTGGTCTGGCTGATCCGGAGGCCCATCCGGTCGTTTTGCAGCGCAACACGATCCAACTGGATGGAAAATCTGTTGGCATATTACTCTCCATTCACGACATGGCGGATATTCGGATGCTGGAACGCTCTGCCAAACGCATTCATGAGTTGAACGGCCATGTTGCCACATGGCGCCTTTCCAATATTATTGGCAAATCGGAGGCTATTTCTCAGGCCCGGCAAATGGCGCGCCGCTTTTCTCAGTACAACAGCACGGTTTTGATCCTGGGAGAGACGGGCACCGGGAAAGAGTTGTTTGCCCAGGGGATCCACAATGCGAGTCCTCGCCGCAACGAACCTTTTCTGGCGATTAACTGTGCTGCCTTACCGGAACAGTTGCTGGAAAGTGAGCTGTTCGGCTATGTAAAAGGTGCATTTACAGGCGCCCGCAGCAACGGGAAAACCGGTTTATTTGAAGCAGCAAATGGAGGTACTATTTTCTTGGATGAAATCAGTGAGATCCCACCCAACATGCAGGCGCGTCTGCTTCGGGTGATCCAAGAACGTCAGGTAGTCCGGATCGGTGATGACAAAGTGATACCCGTTGATATTCGGATCCTTGCTGCCAGCAATCGGGATCTGAGGACTCTTGTGCAGCAGGGGGCATTCCGGGCAGACCTCTATTACCGGCTGAGCGTACTGGAATTAAAGGTTCCGCCTTTGTCCTGGCGCAGAGAGGATATTCCGCTACTGGCACAGTCCCTTTTACAGAACAAGAACAAGGCCCTGAATACACACGTTACGGGATTTGCTCCTGAGGCGCTGGAAGTTCTCCAAAGCCTAGAATGGCCGGGGAATATTCGTCAGCTGTCCAACTTTATTGAACGCCTGATGATTTTGTCTGATCCGCCGCTTATTACGGGGGAGAACGCCCGCGCCCTTGCGCAGAATGAGGCCACAAAAGAGCTGCCTGTTTCTAGGGAGGGCCATTTCCCTACCCTGGAGGAAGCGGAATCCAATCTGATTCGAAAGGCATTGGATCAGACGGGAGGCAGCCGTACAGCTGCTGCGCAGCTGCTGGGTATTCACCCCTCAACTTTGTGGCGGAAACTACGGGATTTTGATACAGAAATTCCTCTTTGATGATTGCATAATGCACAGTCCCCATTGCATGATGCAACTGTTCCAGCCGATTTTTGCCTTTTTTCGGTAGAAATCGGCTGGATTTTCTTATATGGATATGGCATGTAAATTGCTTTATACTTGTTTAAAGCGATTGTGAATTGCTTTGAAGAAAAGGGGGAATTTTCATGGTATCCGTTGGTTGCAGAATCCACACGCATCCCGCACGTACAGATCCCGGTCTGGTGGAACGGTTTCGCAATATCCCGGTTGCGAATCTTGACGACTGCATGGGACGTACAGCAGCGCTCTCCTCCGCCATCAGGCCCTATGGCCCGCGCCGGCTGTTAGGGCAGGCATTTACTGTAAGAGTCCCGGCGGGGGACAATCTGATGTTCCATAAGGCCATGGATATGGCTCAGCCAGGAGACGTTTTTGTGATTGATGCTTTCGGCTGCGAAGAACGCTCTATATTGGGGGAGCTGATGGTAAGTTACTGTAAAATACGGGGTGCTTCCGGCATTGTGGTGGACGGCTGTATCCGGGACGCAGACGCCATTCGGGCGATGAATTTCCCCATATATGCAAGGGGAGTTACGCCCAATGGCCCCTACAAGAACGGGCCAGGTGAAATCGGTGGAGCAGTTGTTGTAGGTGGACAGGTTATTCGTCCTGGTGATATTCTTGCAGGAGACGGCGACGGAATTGTTGTAATACGTCCGGAGGATGCGGAGGAGATTTTGGAGCAGGTCGAAAAGCTCATGGCCAACGAGTCCCGCACTCTCAGTGAGATGAAGCAGCATAGTACATATATCCGCCCCTGGGTGGACGAGAAGCTGGCAGAATTGAAATGTGAATATTTATGAGGTATCCAAATGAAAATTTTTGTCAACGAACCCATACATCCGGCAGCAATGGAACTGCTGCGGTCACGGGCTGAAGTTGTCTCCGAATGGGAGGATGTCCCGGCTGTCAGCGCGGCATTGGTGCGGACAACAAAAATTGGACCTGATTTTTTAAATCGAGCGAAGCAGCTGCGCGTGATCGGAAAGCACGGGATCGGGTACGACAATATTGACATTGCATCTGCGAAGGAGAGAGGGATTGCTGTTGTCTATACTCCTTTGGCGAATGTCAACTCGGTGGCTGAACTGGCGGTATCTCTTTTCCTTGCGTTGGCCCGAAAGCTGGTTTCCGCTCAAAAATTGATACGTTCCGGAGAGTGCACCAGGATCGCGCCCCCTGAGCTGACGGGCACTGAGTTGAGCGGAAAGACAGTGGCCCTGATCGGCCTTGGACACATTGCACAGCAGGTTGCACAGATTCTAGGAGTCGGTTTTCACTGCCACCTTGTGGGATATGACCCATATGTTTCCCGGGAAAAAATGGCTACGCTCGACATTGAGAAAGCAGATTGTTTGAAAGAAGCGCTGAGGGCGGGAGATTTGATCAACATCAGCGTGCCCCTCAATGACAGCACCCGTGGTATGATCGGCTCCGCGGAACTGGGCGTCTGTCGCCCCACTGCAATTCTGGTCAATACGGCACGTGGCGGGATTGTAGATGAGGTGGCGCTCTATGAAGCGCTGTCCCGTAATGAGCTGGCTGCGGCAGCAAGTGATGTTTTTGCCGTCGAGCCTCCCGGTGTGGATATGCCGCTGATGTCTTTACCCAATTTTCTGCCCACTCCGCATATAGGAGCCAATACGGAGGAGGCGCTTTATCGTATGGGGATTACGGTAGTGGAAGATCTTTTCGCCGTTCTGAACGGTGTTTCTCCACGATTTCCTGTTCCGTAAACGGATGAGATAAAAGAAAGGAGATTCACTATGCAACCCAAAAATTCCATTCGTCGAAAGCCTGCTTTTCCGGACGGCATGTTGATCGTCCTTGGAGTCATCATACTGTGTGTCATCGTGACTTGGTTTATTCCTTCGGGTCAATACGACCGTATTTTAGATGCCAGCGGACGGCAGATCGTTGATCCAAACTCTTTCCATTATATTGAAAGCGAAAAAATCAGTCTCCTGCGTATTCCACACTTTATTGTAGAGGGTACGATTGCACAAGCGGAAATGATTTTCTTCCTGCTGACGATCGGTGGCTGCTATGAAATCGTAATGCACACCGGAGTGCTTCAGGCGATCATAGCCAGAATGGCCAAATGGAAAGTGCGGGACATGGCGTTTATACTGGTCTTTACGCTGGTGTTTGCCGTGATCGCAGCTCCTGCTGGCGGTGTAGTGTCTTTCATCGGATTTGCGCCCATTTTTGTCATGATCGCCCGGGCCATGGGCTATGATGCGCTTGTGGGCGTCTCTCTGGTGCTGCTAGGAGGTGCTGTGGGTGCTGCTGCTGGACCGATCACTCCCTTTACCACAGGCGTTGCCCAGGGAATTGCAGAACTGCCGCTGTATTCCGGCCTGTCTTACCGGATAATCTGCATGCTTGTTTTGTGGATTGTTACAGCCCTCTTTATTGCTCGGTATGCTAAAAAAGTTCGGTTGGATCCCTCAAAGAGCTATGTTTACGATCTTGAGCAGGTGCAGAAGAATCAAGAAGTAGAAAAGCACTATGACACCGATCTTTCGGCTCAACAGATCGCTATTCTGGTGATTTTTATTTTAGGCTTGTGCCTGATCATCTATGGCAGCCTTCGCCTGAACTGGGGCAATCGAGTTCATATGCAGATCTATCTGTGCATGAGCGTGATTCTTGCGATTGTTGGTAAGTTCAATCCCAATGAGACAGTCCGGGTCTTTGTGCGAGGAGCCAAGGGGATGCTGGCCGCAGCTCTGGTACTGGGGCTTTCCCGCAGTATTAGCATGATTCTGGATGAGGCGCTGGTTCTGGACACCGTTATTTACGGCTGCGCTGCGATTTTGAACGGGCTTCCCACGTTGCTGCGGGGGCCGGCTATGCTGATTGCCAATACGGTTGTCAATGTTTTCATTATTTCTGGAAGCGGGCAGGCTGCCGCAGTTATGCCGGTGTTCATCCCTGTTGCGGATTTGGTGGGGCTGACTCGTCAAACCGCTGTGCTGGCCTTCAATTTCGGCGATGGCTTTTCCAACTGGATCCTTCCGCATTCTGCTCCGCTGATGGGATTTATTGGTGCTACCAGCATCTCCTACGGAAAATGGTTTAAATACTTCTGGAAGCTATTCCTGCTTTGGAATGCCTTGGCCATGGCGCTTCTTTTTATTGCACAGTTAATGAACTATGGGCCTTTCTAAATGAAAAGGAGATCACGATCTATGATGACAAAAGAAGAAATTCTGAATGCTGCAAAAAAATGGGAAGATTTTTGCATCGCTCTGCGCAGGGATTTCCATGAATCCCCTGAATTGTCCGGGCAGGAAACTCAAACAATTGCTCGTATTTGTACTGAGTTACGTGCTGTGGGACTCTCTCCCATCGAAGTGCAAGATGGTGGTGTTTTAGCGGTAATCGAGGGAGATGCTCCTGGCAAAACCGTGCTTTTGCGGGCGGACGTGGATGCACTTCCTGTTCAGGAGGATCCGTGCAATCTTTTGCGCAAGAAAGAATGTGTCAGCAAGATCCCCGGCGTGTCCCATGTGTGCGGCCATGACTGCCATGCAGCCATGCTGGTCACTGTGGGGAAGATTCTTGCAGCCCGTCGGGATTTTCCTGGGCGAATTGTGCTCATGTTTGAACGCGGTGAAGAAGGGGGCGGCAATCTCCGGTATCTCATTGATTATCTGCAAAAGAACCATTGGGACATTGATGGAGTTTGGGGCATGCACCTAAACAGTGATATTCCCGCAGGAAAATTTGCGATTCGAAGTGGACCGTTGATGGCTGGGGGACTGATGTTTGACATCACATTGGTGGGTAAGGACGGACATGGTTCAAGGCCGGATTGGGCCAATAATCCTGTGGATTGCTTTCAGACGATTCAAACAGCATTGGATAAAATTCGTATGCGCGCGGTAGATCCAAATGATGCAATTACCTTTTCGATTTGCAGGGTGTCAACGGAGTCCCAGCGGCCCAATATTATTGGACGAACTTTAAATTTTGCCGGTACAGTTCGTTACTTTGATTTGGAAAGAGCATACCGTCCTTTCAGCAAGGCAATGCGGCGAATTATTGATAATATTGCCGATGCTTTTGAATGCGAAGCAGTATATAATCAGTTTGAGTGTATTGCAGTCCCTCTTATCAATCAATCTGATTGTTATGAAATTGCAAAGCAGACATTGACGGAGATTTTTGGAGAAGATCGTGTAGTGCAGGGGCCATTGAAGTTTGGATCAGAGACACTTTCCTATGTAATGAGCTTTTGGCCGGGTATGTATTTGAATTTGGGTATTAAAGATCCCACATTGGGTACTGGATCCGGTCATCATACGGCCAAATTCGATGTAGATGAATCGCAGTTCAAAACCGGTGTCGCGGCACACATCGGATATGCCCTGGCCTTCTTGGAAAGCTCAAAGAAAATACAGGATTTCAAGCCTTATGATGGAGATATTTGGGATCTGTTAGGCGAATAGGTAAATGGATTTTAAGGAGTCACCAGAAAAACATTGATATCTATTCTGGCACCTATGATGAACTGTTTTACAGTAGCGGTTATATTTTTAACCTTGCCCTGTGCACAGATGGGCAGGTCGAAATGACCTCTCGGAAGAATTGGGTACTCCATTAACAAGGGGAAGCCCTTGAAAACAATGTTTTATGGAGACATTTTCTGCGAAGATTTTCTTGTTTATGGGGATACCCGACTGTTCAAGCAGGTCTTCATATTACCATCCGGTTAAAAAAACACAGTACACCGGATGATGGAGGATATCTTCCCATCCGGTGTGCTGTCTTTTGGAATCCACTTTAACTGATCCCATGCAGTAGAATTTTGGCTTCATATGCAGATTATGGCGTGGAGATGCTGAAATAATCCGGAATATGCTTGGTAAACACACTGCCAGAGCCAAATTCATAAAGGATTGGAGGCGTCTCCCTTGTTTCATTTTAAATAATTGTTAGTCAGCTTCTCTATCCCTAAAAACAGAAGGTGGCTACATTATACTCAAGCAGGATCAGCCTCCCCTCATCGTCAAAGGGACCGATGCCCATGCCGTAGCGCATGGGGCTTGGCTCCCTCCGTGCCAGTGTCAAGTGCGCCCGCGTCCCCGGGCGTTTGGCCGGGTTCCAGAACCAGAGACGCCCTGGAGCGGAAAGCGGACACCGGATCTTGATTTCCTGACAGCAGAAAATGTCTGCTTTGGACTTGGCGGGGATGCGCAAAAGCTTTTGCGCTTGCAGGCGCAAAGCCGTTGACATTCCAGACCACTGTCTTCATGACTGCAGCCCCTCCCTGCCCACCGAAGTGGGCTTTGGCATGCCCCAAGCCGGCAGTATAAAATCTCTTCCAGAAAAATACAATGCCTGCCCTTGCCGAATTTGTCAAGAGCAGGCATTGTTGTTTCCTCCTTGCAGCGGTTTTTCAGGGGCGTTGCAATTATAACCAAACCAGAGCCGAATGGGGGAAGCCTTCCGAAATTTCTCCGGATAGGACATTCCGCAGTCTGTGGGGGCTATTTTTGCCGCAAATAATTACCGGCAACTTGGCCAGAAAGAGTCACCAGAGTAATTCGTTTCTATATTCGGCTTATGCTGGTAAGAAACTGTATAACACTGTTGGGTGAAGAGCAGATGATGTTGTTGATCTTGATGCCATCAGCTGCGTGGCCTCAAAATTCCAGGAGGCAGCCCGCATATCCATACCGATCTTTGTGCGGTTGACGAGCCGGGGCAGTACCACCAGCACCGCCTCCAGGAACGGCGTGATCACCTTCGCCATCCTGGTAGACGGCTTGACAACGGTGATCTGGCTGGACGGGCCGGGCAGGCATCTCTCGGCTCATTCCCCACGAAGCAGTGACCTGCCGCCCAAAATCATCCTAAGATTTGTACAAGATATTCCATTGACTTGCCTGTGTCTCTATGATACGTTTGACTCAAATTTGCAGCTTACGACAGGAGGCTTCTATGCGCTCAGAAATCGGAGTCGGCATCATCGGATGCGGCAGCGTTGCCAGATGGAAATATGTTAAAAACCTGGCAGAGATGTCAGGCGTCTCTCTTCGGGCCTTCTATGGTGGCCGGGCTGAGGAGTTCCAGCAGCAATACGGTGCTCCGGGCTCCGCAGTCTGTCGAGATCTGGCGGAATTTTTGGCCCGTGAAGACGTTGATGCCGTCTGTATCTGTACGCCGAACAACAGCCATGCAGAAATTGCCCTGGCAGCCCTGCGCGCAAGAAAGCATGTGCTGTGCGAAAAGCCCATGGCCATCTCCGCTGAGGATGCCGTTCGGATGGTCGAGACAGCGGAACAGATGGGCGTCCTGTTGACAGTGGGGCACCAGTCCCGGTTCTCTCCCGCCGCTCAGGCCCTTTACCGCCAACTGCGGGAAGGCGCCTTCGGCTCCCTCTACTTTGCCCGGGCCAGCATGGTCCGGCGGATGGGAATCCCCACTTGGGGGCACTTTTTCGACCCAGCAGTCCAGGGTGGCGGATGTCTGATCGATCTGGGCACTCACGCTCTGGATCTGGCTCTGTGGTTGCTGAACGATTTTTCCCCGGCCTATTGCTGCGCCGGCATCTTTCGAGGCCCGGGAGACTCCCCTACTCCCGCCAACCGTTGGGGCACTTGGGACCCCGCCATGCTCCGGACGGAGACCGGTGCCTTTGGACAGGTTGTGCTGCAAAGCGGCACGGTGCTGAGTCTGGATATCAGTTGGGCCCTTCACGTGCCGGAAGACCGGGAAGAGACCGTTACGCTCTGCGGCACAGCCGCCGGGGCGGAGCTCTTTCCCGGCGGCTATACAATCAGCGGCACACAGGGCGCCCGCTTGGTCACTACCCGCTATCAGATGCCGGAGGAGGAGCAGAGCGCAAATCGGGCGCAACTGGAGGATTTTTTATCTTCCATCCGGGAGCATCGGCTGCCTCTGGTAACAGCAGCGCAGTCTTTAGTCGTAATGCAGATCCTATCAGGACTTTACCGCTCCGCGCGGGAACTTCGTCCTGTGGAATTTTAAGGAGGATGCAACTATGCACGAAGAAAAAGTAGCTCTCACCAAGAACCAGATCGCGGCGCTCCGGAGAGCGGCAGAGACTCGTTCCATTCAGGACATCTTTGTAGTGGCCTGTGGCGGCTCTTTGGCCACTCTGTACCCCATTCTGTACATTCTGGATCGTGAGACGAATGCCGTCCATGTATCCTCTGTCAATGCAGCGGAATTCTTCCATAACCCGCCACACCGGTTGGGAGATCACAGCCTGGTTATCTTGAATTCTCAAAGCGGCACAACACCGGAGACCGTTTCCGCCGCCCGTTTAGCGCACGAACGCGGGGCGCTTACTGCGGCGTTTACCACAGTACCAGGCTCCGCTATCGAGACTGTGGTGGATTTTCCCATTTACTATTATGACGATCCGATAAATCCCTATCCTCTGCTGCTCTCCATTTTTCCGGAGGTTTACCAGCTGGCCTTTGCTCTTGTGGATCTGTTGAACGGCAGTAATTGTCTCCCCGGCATGGAAACCGCTATGGAACATCTGGAGGCCGTATGTCAGCGTGCGGTTTCAGACTTCGCTCCTCAGGCCCGGGAGTTTGCCCGGAAACACCGCACGGAACAGCTCATTTACACGGTCTCTGCTGGTCTTGACCGATGCATCGCCTATATTCTCACCAACTGCTCTTTTATGGAGTCTGTATGGCGTCATTCCTCTCCTCTTCACGCCGGAGAACTCTTCCATGGCGCCTGCGAAGCTATTGGAAAAGACACCCCTGTTGTGGCTTTTCTAGGGCTCGGCCGTTGCCGCCCGGTAGAAGAGCGGGCTGTGAAGTTTCTGCAGCGGGTCACCGATAAGTTAACCGTCTTAGACGCCGCCGCCTTGGATCTCACTGAAATCCCAGAGGAATTACAAGAGTATATTGCGCCTCTAGTGCTTCACTCCCTAGCCTCAGATTTCTGTTTACAGTTGTCCCATCTCACCGGTCATCCCATGAGTTCCCGGCGCTATATGGGCGTAGTAAAATTTTAAACGAGGTGTCATAATGAAACTGCTGGGACTGGGTGACAACGTATTTGACGCCTATTTGTTTCGAGACGAACTCTATCCCGGTGGGAACGCCGCCAATGTGTCCGTACTGGCCCGCCGGATCGGTGCTGAATATACAGGCTACCTGGGAGTGCTGGCAGATGATCCACCAGGTCGTCATTTCCTGGCCGCCCTCAGGGAGGAATCCGTGGAAGTCAGCCGTGTCCGTATTGGTGTGGGCAAATCCGCATGTAACTATATTGTGTTGGATGACCATGGAGACCGCACGTTCTCAGGAAATAATGGCAAAGAGACCGTGCAAAATCTTTTCTCTCTACACCTGACGCCGCAAGATCTGGCATATGCCGCCGCTTTCGATGTGATCCACACCAGTATCCACAGCGGTATTTCCAACGCGGTGCTGGGCGGTCTATCCCGCCGGGCAGATCTGTCCATGGATTTCTCCAATGACGGCTTTACTCACACAAACGTGGCGGAACTTGCGCCGATCCTTCGTTTTGCCTTCTTCTCTGCCGGAGAAAGGTCTTTGGAAGAAGTCCACACTTTTGCAAAATATGCCGCCGACTGTGGGATCCCCCAAGTAATCTTTACTATGGGGACTCGCGGCGCTTGTGGAATCTCCCAGGGCCAGTTTTGGCAAGCGGATGCCTGTGTTATTCAGCCTGTGGATGCTTTAGGTGCCGGAGATGCCTTTATTGCCGCCTTTTTATATACTTTCTGGGAAAATGGCGGTAGTGCTCTTTTGGCGGCAGAACAGGCGGCGCATTTCGCCGCAGACTGCTGTCTCCACTATGGCGCCTTCGGTCATCCGCTTTCTCTGGCGGAAAGCGACTTGCTTTCCACAGGCCCCCAAAATTAGACTGAGAAAACAGGCTCCGGTGGTTTTCCACCGGAGCCTGTTTACTGTACTCTTTACGGATTTTTCATTTCCACCAACTCCCTTGGCAACAGGCCTGCAGCATCCTGGTCCAAAAGCCAGATACAATTGGGGTGCTTCTGGAGGATGGAGGCCGGCAGTTCGTTGGTAACCGGACCGGTAATGGCTTTGAAAACGATCTCCGCCTTTTGAACACCGCTGGCCAGCAAAATCACAAGCTCTGACTCCATGATCTGAGCGATGCCCTGTGTGATCCCCTCAGCAAGCGGTAACTCACGGCCACCGAAGTACTTCTTCTGTACAGCCTTCGTCACCGCGCTCAGCGGCGTTCTGTGCGAACGCAGAGAAAAGTCCACCCCGTTTTCATTAAAGCCCAAATGGCCGTTCATCCCAATGCCCAGCACCTCCACGGCAATGGGGCCATAACGGCGGATGAAGGCATCCTGCTCTTTCAGCTGGCAATCGATGGCAGCAATCCTGCTTCCGTCAAACAGAAACTTATCGGCAAACGGGCGGTGCATGGGAGTCAGCAGTTGGGTGTTCACAAAGTGGGAGCAGCTCCCCTCATCCTGAGGCCCGATACCTACCCAGTCATCCAGTTGTACAAACTTCACCCCTGTTGGATCAATCATTCCGCTGTTGACG
Source organism: Dysosmobacter welbionis (assembly GCF_005121165.3). Classification (NCBI taxonomy): domain Bacteria; kingdom Bacillati; phylum Bacillota; class Clostridia; order Eubacteriales; family Oscillospiraceae; genus Dysosmobacter; species Dysosmobacter welbionis. The sequence goes on from NZ_CP034413.3 coordinate 787,101, forward strand.
CGGCTCACGAACTCCCTCAGCATCCCAACCGGTGTATCTCCGCCCGGAAAGCTAACCAGGCACTGCGGGTCTTTCTCTATGGCCTTCTGCACCAGGTCAGTCGCACACCGGCTCATTGCCTCATAATCCTTTTCAACAACTACTCTCATGATTTTTCCTCCTCTGCAACTGTCACAGCAATCATAGCACAAATCGTCCGGCACTGTTAGGACAATTCCATCCTGATGTCTGGATTTTTTTGTTCTCTTTTTCTGGGGACAAAAAAATCCTAGAAATCTCACGAGAATCTTCATTGTACTCGTCCTGTGATTTGGATAGAATAAAGATGCTATCGCTATACAAGTCATAGTACACAAACAGAAGGGAGCATTTTTATGGTCAAAGTTGGAATTATCGGGGTGGGCACGGTGTCTCAGATGATGCACCTTCCCATTCTCAGCGGCCTTCACGATCTTTACCAGATTACGGCGGTATCCGATGTGTCTCCCACGCAACTAAAGCATATTGCGGAGACTTATCGTGCGAAAGCCTATGCAGACCCCTATATGTTGGTGAAAGCCCCCGATGTAGATGCCGTCTTCATCTGCTCACCTGACCAGTATCACGCAGACTACGCCCTTGCTGCCATTGAGGCCGGAAAGCATGTGTTTGTGGAAAAGCCTGTGACGCTCTGTATTGAAGATCTGGAAAAGCTAATCGCCGCTGAAAAAGCTCATCCTGAGCTTGTGTGCATGGTCGGCTACATGCGCCGTTACAGCCAAGGCTTCCTGAAATGCAAGGAACTCTTGGCCAGCGATGATCGCAAGATTGAATACATGCGCTTCCGGGATATTATTCTGGAAGGCGACTTCTTTATGGATCAGACCCGTCCTCCCTATCTATGCAGCGACATCTCCGACGAGGTCAAGGCGGAAAGTTCCTCCCGCCGCCGGGATCAGATCACTCGCGCGCTTGGCAACGACTGCACGGATCAGCAGCGCACCACTTATGTGATGCTCACAGGCCTCGGTTGCCACACCCTGGCCGCTGTGCGAGAACTGGTAGGGCTGCCTGTGGAGGTGGAATCTGTCTCCGTCCAGGGAGAACATGTCATTATTGTTTTCCGATACAATGATTTCTTGGCCGTCTATGAGATTCTCAACGATCAGGATGTGGTGCAATTCGACGCCGCCATCGAGATCTATCAGCATGATCGTCGAATGAAAATCAAGTATGAGACGCCCTATCTGCGTTATCAGCCTCATACATTTGAAGTGATTGAGTCCACAAAGAAGGATACCAAGACCACCCTTTATGGTCCTGATTATCGCGACCCCTTCCAGGATGAGGTCCAGTATTTCCATGACTGCATTGCCAACGGAACCACACCTAAGTCCGATTTTGCAGATGCTATGGCTGATTTGGTACTGTTCCGGGAGATCTGCGGCAAGATCAAAAAATGATGAAGAGTACGCTGCTTCAAGAATATATTGCCCAGCAGCCCGCCCTGTGGCGGGCTCTGCTGGATTCCCGCGAGGAAATCACCGCAGAATTTTCCCGGCGTTTCGGGGGATTTCAGCCGGATCGGGTGATTCTGGTCGGTTCCGGTTCCTCTCACTATGCCGCCCTGATGGCCCGCCCGGTTCTAGAGCATGCCTGGGGAACAGAGGTCACCTGCCTTGTCCCCTCCGAGGCAGCGGATGCCCGCCTTACTGCAGCACACCCGCTGTATTTTGCCATTTCGCAAAGCGGCGTCAGCACCAATACCTATGATTTGGTCTGTCAACTGACCAACGCAGGCAGGGCTGTGATTGCCGTTACGGAACAGGCAAACTCTCCCGTAGGGCTAGCCGCCTCTCTGTCCGTTCCTCTTCGAATCGGAACAGAACGGATCGGTGCCAAAACCAAGGGCGTCACCGCCACTGTGCTGACATTAATGCTGTTAGCGTTGTCTGTCTGCCAAGACACGTCCTATGGGCAGAGAATGCTTCAGGCCTTGGATCGACTGTGCCGGAACGCTCCGGAAAACCTGTCCCGTTCCCGTGCGTGGAGCCACGCGCATCGGAACGTGTTCCTGCCGTTCCGTCACCTGTATGTGCTCGGCTGCGGCAACAGTCTCGGAGCCGCGCAGGAAGGAGCGCTGAAGCTGCTGGAGACCAATTATCTTCCAGTTTCCTGCTATCCTTTGGACGAGTATATCCATGGTATCCAAAACGCCCTGGACGGCGATGCCTGCCTTTTGTGCCTGCTGCCGTCCCAAGGGCCAGATCGGGACCGGATGCTGCGCCTAGTGAATTTCTCCAAATCAGTTGGGGCCTGCTGCGGCTTGATCTCCCCCAGCGACACCGGCCAGCCGGACGCTCTTCACCTGCTGGATGCCGGAGAAGATGCCCTCCAGTCCTTAGAGTTTCTTCTTGCTTTGCAGACGCTGGCCGCGGAGCTTTCCGCTGCCAGAGGGATCGATTCCTCCCATCGGCGCTACTCGGATTTCTTCTCTATCATGGGCAGCAAGATGGAGGGAGATATATGCCAGCCAAAGCTCTAAACCGGCGCTTTTTCCTGCTCCAGGCTATTATGATGCTGATAGACTGCATTACAGTGGCTTACATATCTCCCATTCTGGTCTCCTTTGGATACTCCAAGCTACAGATTGGCCAAGTAATGACACTGGGTGCCCTAGCAGCCACGTTAGCCCGCCCCCTATGGGGGTTTCTCAATGACCGGTTCTCCTGTGCCAAGCAGGTGACATTAGGCGGGACGGCGGTCGGGATCGCCTGTTATTTTCTGCTGACCTGGGGTGGCGGTCAGATGGGGCTGACCACCATAGCGGTAATGGGGTTGTACATCACTGTCGTCTGTATGATGAACTTTGTGGACTCCTGGGCTCTCCGTCTGATCAACGGCGGTGCATCCCTGAACTATGGTGCTACCCGGGCAGGCGGGTCTCTCTCTTACGCTCTCGGTGCCGCCATCTTCGGCATGGTAGTCTCACGCTGGGGCTTTCGTCCAGGCAACGTGGCTCTGTGGGTGCTCTGGATTTTGATGTGTGTGGTTGCCCTGTCTTTACCGAATCCTCCGCCCGCCAGCCATCTTGACCAGAAGCCGGTCACTCTACTTCAAGGGTTCCGCACACTGCGATCCAATCGCGTCTATTGGGTGATGCTGGCCGCTCTGTTTCTTTGTACTCTGGCCTCCGGGTCCATGGAGAGCTTCTACTCTGTGCTGATTCTATCTGCCGGAGGAACAGAGCAGCATGTTGGGTTCGCCCTGTTTCTTCAGGCCACCAGTGAGTTGCCTGTGATGTTTGGCTACAGTCGGCTGCGCTCCAGGCTGCATTTGTCAGCAGCCCCCCTGATGGCAGTTTCTATGCTGTGCTATGCGCTGAAAGCCCTGACTCTCGCCAGCGCCGGCTCTCTGAATATTATCCTTGTTGCAGCCCTGTTTCAGGCGCTTTCCTTTGCGCTTTTCACCCCCGCCTGCGTGGACTTTATGCTGGAGACTGTGCCCGGGGAGTACCTAGCCATGGGGCACCTTCTGTTTCTGGCCATTGGTCAGGGTATCGGTGCCGTGGCAGGGAATGCCCTCAGCGGGATCCTATCAGAATATCTTGGCATGGCCTGGATGTTCCGCACGGTCGGATTCCTTGCGTTGCTGGCCAGTGTCCTGGCCTGCTGCTCCGCAAAGATGTTGAAGAGGAGGAATTTCTCGTGATCTTTTTAGGCTGTGATGGAGGCTCTACCAAAACAGAGTGGCTCCTAGTAGACCACACCGGCCAAGTGCTGGCTCATCGGATTTTTCCCGGCTGCAACTTTGCATTTTGGGGTGAGGACGGGTTCCGGGACCTGATGGTCCGCTCTGTTCAGACCCTGCTGGCAGACAGCGGCATCACTTCTCAGCAGATTACGTCCGCCATGCTGAGCCTGACTGTTTACGGAGAGGTTCCCGGTACCGAGGAGTTCTTCCCCCAAGTCATGCAATCCATCCTGCCTGACTGCCCTCTTCAGTTTTCCAATGACTCTGTGGCAGGCTGGTGTGGCAGTCTGGCCGGCCGGCCCGGCATCAACATTGTAGCCGGCACCGGTTCTGTCGCCTATGGCCAAGATTCGGCCGGAAACGCCTCTCGCGTAGGAGGCTGGTCTCTGTTTTTTGCAGATGAGGGTTCCTGCAGCTGGGTAGCCCGGCAAATGATCACCGAATTTGTAAAGCAGGCAGATGGCCGGCATCCCCGATCTGCCATCTATGAAGAATTGCGGCAGGAGCTGTCCATTACTCACGATCTATATTTCTCCGGATATCTGCAGACAAATGTCCGGCAGGATTCCTCGCTGTTGGCAAAGCTGCAGCTGGTTGTCTTGCGGGCTGCACAGCGGGGAGACCCAGCAGCCATAGGTATCTACCACCGTGCGGCTGAGGAGCTGACGGAAATGGCCACTGCTATTCGGCAGCAGTTGACCTTCTCCGCAGGAGAGACTGTGCCAGTCTCGTACTCCGGCGGCCTGTTCCGTGCTGGAGAAGTCATCATGACTCCCTTCCGCGCCTGCATGGACCGGGAGAGCTTTGTGCTGAATGAACCTCGGTACAGTCCGGTGCTAGGAGCACTGATCCTGGCCGCTCGCGGGTTCCTCTCCCTGGAGGAAAGCGACGCCATGGCTGACCGAACGGCGGCCCAGTTGACAACCGCCCCATCCGTCCAATAAGGCTTCTGGAGGTTATCAAAATGAAAATCATCCACGCAAAAGATTATAATGACCTCAGCCGCAAAGCCGCCAACATCATATCCGCCCAGGTAATTTTGAAGCCGGAGAGTGTACTTGGCCTAGCCACCGGTTCCTCACCTCTCGGAATTTACCGGCAGCTGATTATTTGGTATGAAAAAGGAGATCTGGATTTTTCTGCTACCACTGCCGTGAATTTGGACGAGTACTGTAATCTGCCGCCGGACAATCCACAGAGCTACCACGCCTTCATGCGCCAAAATTTCTTCGACCATATCAATATCAACCCTGCCCGGGTCCATATTCCCAACGGCATGGCCTCAGACTTGGAGACAGAGTGCCGCCGCTATGACCAATTAATCCAATCCCTGGGCGGAATCGACCTGCAGCTGCTTGGAATCGGCCGCAATGCTCACATTGGATTTAACGAGCCGGACAGCTGCTTTTCCAAATATACGCACAAGGTAGCATTGTCAGAGAGCACCATCGCTGCCAACACCCGTTTTTTTGATCGGGAGGAGGATGTTCCTCGTCAGGCCATTTCTATGGGGATGCAGGCCATTACTCAGGCCCGTAAGATCCTGCTGATTGCCAGCGGTCCCGATAAGGCAGACGCTCTCTGCGCCTGCTGTTTCGGTCCGGTAACGCCACAAGTCCCAGCCTCCATCCTTCAGCTTCATCAGGATGTCACCATCATCGCCGATGAAGAATCGCTGTCCAAGTGCCCCTCCAATGTTCCTGTTTCTGCCGCCAAGTGAAGGAGCAGTCGTATACGTCAATACTGGGACGGATTAAAAAGTCAAAGAGGGTATCAGATAGTAAATCTCGAGAAGTCTAAGGGCTTCTCGAGATTTCTCATTTTGAGAGGTGCCGGGAAAGATTGGCGCGTGGGAATGGAAACACCAGGCAAAGCCGGAGCATTTGGAGGACGCTGCAAATATCAAATGGTGGTTTGAGGAATGCAGAGGAGGACACGGCTTTGCCGCGCTCTCCAGCTGCGAAGAATCTCAGGACAGTTCATCCATTGCCACATCGGGCAGGTGTATAGGGTCAAGCTGCCCTCTGTTGCAACGTTGAGCGAGTGAATCAGCAAAGTCCCTGTCATATGTAGGCCATCCTCCGGGCGGGCTGCTCCACCTTCAGCCCCTCCATCAGACAGCGGTACTGCTGCGGCGTCAACCGCCGTACCTCCTTTTCGTTTTGCGGCCGTTGGTATGCGCCTGCTCCAGCCGCTTATAGCTTATACAGCAGGATGCATCCATCCCGGTCCCTGCAGAACTCCTTGATGCAGTCCCGCCGTCTGCCGCAGAACAGAAACAGCGTGTTGGTGAACGGGTCCGGTTTAAACCGTTGCTGCACCATGGCAGCCACCCCATCGATCCCCTTCCCCGACAGTTGCATAACGCCGGAGCATTGTCGCTTTTCCCATTGCAGGGGTGTAAAACACTCTTGGCATGCAAATTTGTTCATCGTGCCGTTTAATGAATATTAAGAGCGGGCAAGCAGAACTGCTTGCCCGCTCTCTTTTGTCTGTTTTGGCCGAAGCGGTCCTCAGAAATTCTCTGAAGACCGCTCTCCGTTTTCGGACTTCGCCTTATTGGATGAGGTGGATTTTTTGCAGATAGGCCAGATTCTTCTTGGCCTTTTCAAATGCCTCCTGTGTGGTGGCGTGGGGGCAATCCTGTTCGATGATCCCGACTCCCCGGAAATTCAAACGATCCAGCAAATCCCGGTAAGCTTCGTAATCAATGATCCCATCCTCCAGATCGCACATAATATCATCCATCCGGGGATCATCTGGTGCCAGAGCACCCTCCATCTCCATCTTTCTGATCTCACCAGATACATTTTTGAAGTGGAGATAGGGAATATGATCGATATGAGCCTCCAGGAAATCCAACGCGCTGCGGTCGCCCTGCTTCCAATTCCCATTGGCCGCAGCATAGTGGCCGTTATCAAAGCAAATGCATAGATCCAGATCAATCAGTCGCTCCAACTCCTCCCGGGTCTCGATCAGAGAGCGCCTCTCCGGATGCATCAGAACCTCAATACCGTAGGTGTCCCGGCAGTAACTGCCCATTTCCCCGAAAAGCTTATAGGTCCTGATTTGCTGCTCCTTGAGGCCGGCCTTGGTCTTGCAGTCCATGGCGGTTCCGTCCATTGTCATCAGGTAATGCACATCGAATGCCTGCAGGCGCTTGCACAAATCATCCACATCCCCTCGGACATCGGCAAAGGAACGTGCCTTGAGAAAATCATAGCAAGCTGTTCCGCCGCAGATAGAAAGGTCCCGGCGAGCCAGTTCTTCCCTCAGTTGGCCAATATCTGTGGGCAGATACCCCACTGGTCCCAGTTCCAGGGCCTTATATCCAGCTTCTGCCGCCTGGTCCAAAAAGATATCATACGGGGTGCCAGAGGGAGTTCCATCCGGCCACCAGACTCCCCAAGAACAGGGGGCAGTTCCAATTGTTACTTGCAAGCTCATGATTTGATCTTCCTTTCCATTTCATCTGCTCCGGAGCGTTCACGGTATTCTTTCGGTTTCAGGCCTGTTGACTTTTTAAAAATTTTAGAGAAATATACCGGGTCATAGATACCTACAGCCTCCGCGATTTCATATGCTTTTTTATCTGTGGTCCGCAGCAAAAATTTAGCACGCTCAACCCTGGTATTAAGAATATAGGTACTCAAATTCTCTCCCATCTCCCGCTTAAACAGCTTGCTGAAATAACTGGGACTTAGATGCACCATCGTTGCCAGCGCATCCAATGAGAGATTGGTGCTGTAATTTTGGTCAATGTACTGTTTTACCTTGTAAATGATACTGTCGATATTCTCCTCTGTCCTCCCGATCCGGGACAGGGTCTCTGTCACATACTCCCGCACACTGTTCTCCAGAAGCTCCATGCTCCCAGTGGGCAAAGCCGTTAGCTGTTCGGCGGGCAGATTGTGGCTGAACAGAAGACTCACACAGAAGTTCTGCAATAAAAGGGCGATCTGACACACGCTGGAGAAAGGAATTTTCTGTGCTTTTATCAATTGGAAGAGATCCTCCATGTTTTTCAGAGCCGCATCACCACTGTGATTTTCCAGGGCGCTTTCCACCAAACGCAACCGCTCCCACAGAGCACTGGCTGTGTCTTCGGACAACTTTGGCAGGTCCTCACACCGCATGACGGATGGCTGGCTACTATACAACGCAAATTTCTGTGCGTCATCCGCCTCTCTGGCCGCCTTCTGCATATTCAGTGGATTTTTGTGGAGGCGGCTAATTCCGATCGTCAGCAGGAAATCCGTTTTTCCTTCTACCGCTTCTACAGCCGAAGTGCAGAGTTCAGCGGGGTCTATTCCCTCCGGCAATGAGAGAACTGCATAGCAGCAAGTATCGCTCTTCGGTACCAAAAACACTGTATGCCCCTCGCAGCAGGACAGTATGACCTCCTGCGCTTGCTGGAGCATCGCTGTGCATTCCTCCAAAGTTCCCCGGAAAACCACCTCCAGGCTCAGAACATAATAACTGGGCAGCACAATGTGCAGGTCATTGAGTTTATTGAGAATGTAAAGCAGCGAGTGTCGGCTTTGAAAAATCAGTTCTCCCAACAGAGCCTGCTGTTCCAGCAGGAGGCTCTTCTGCACACGGCTTTCCTTTTGAAGCCGTTGGCATGCCTTGTCCACTGCAGCGGAGAGCGCCTTCTCCGTGGTAGGCTTCAGAACGAAATCCGTCACCCCACACTGGATAGCCTGTTGAGCATACTCAAAGTCCGGAAAGCCTGTAAGCAAAATCATCTGAATGCCCGGATAGTGTTCCCGGACCCAGCCGCAAAGTTGCAGTCCGTCCATCTCCGGCATGCGAATGTCTGTAATCAGAATGTCCGGTGGGGACTCCTGAATTTGATGGACAGCATCTACTCCGTCGTTTGCAATTGCTCGCACACAGCAGTTGTGAGCCTTCCAGTCAATCAAACACATCAGCCCTCGGGGAATTATCGCTTCATTGTCCACAAGCATCACAGTGTACGGCATGGTTTCTCACCCCTTTGTTTGATCAAGCGGCAAAGTCAGCAGCACGGTGGTACCCTGACCGGGTTTCGAACGGATCTGCAGATCCGCCCGGTCTCCATATAGCAGATGCAGACGGCGAAGTACATTTGTTAGTGCAATATGATTGTGCTGTCCGGCACTTTCCACCTCTCTTGCGAGATCCAGATTTTCCGGATCAAAGCCTACGCCATCATCCTCAATTCGCACACAAATATTCTGCGTCTCCTCCCACAGCCGGACTGCCACGCTTCCTAAGCCCCGCCGGGGTTCCAGCCCGTGGACGATGGCGTTTTCCACCAGAGGCTGGATCGTCAGCCGCGGAACCAGGTACCGCAAAAGGTCCTCGTCCTCGTATTCCACTGAGTAAGAGAGCTTTTCCCCAAATCGTTCTCTCTGTAAATCCAAATAATAGTGGACGTAACCGAGCTCCTGTTCAAATGTAATTTTCTGGCTGCTTCCCACACCGATATTTCCCCGAAGCAGGCACGCCAGGTCCGTAACCATACGGGAAATATTTTTCAATCCAGCATCCACGCAACGCATATTGATGGTCTCCAGCACATTAAAGATGAAGTGCGGATTGATCTGCGCAGCCAACAGGCGTGATTCGCTCTCCTGCAATCGAATGCCCTTTTGATAGGCATCCTTCCAGGATGCCTCCAGATTATCAGCCATCTGGTTAAATGTAGTTTCCAGATCAGCCAGTTCCCGATAGCCGCTGTCAGGCATACGGGCGGCATAGTCTGACTCCGCCATCCGGTGCAGCATCCCCTCCATTTTCTGCAGCGGATCCCCCAGCACTCGATGATAGGCGACCGCAGCCGCCAGAACCGTCAGCAGCACAATCGCGATACACAGGGCTGAGAAAATCCAACTCCCCTCCCAAACCAAATCGTACATGGACGGAAGTGGTATAAAAATATCCACCCGCAGCTCCTCATCGTCCACACGCTGACTGACATGGTAAAAGCGGCCCTGCCAACCCGGGGCAGTTCCTTGGAGATAGGAAGAGTTATCCTCAGTCTGCTCCAGAAGTTCTTGCAGGTCCTCCCCCTCCCCGTATAGCAGTTTTCCCTCTCCATCTGAGAGCGCCAAGCATGTGTTTGGATAGAGTTCCGTCAAGTCTCCAGCATTCAGTAAAGTATCTACATCAATCTCCATAATCAGCTTGCCCAACGGTTCCAGCGTATCGATATTCTTATAGTCCAGCAAAAAATAGGCGGTGTTCTCTGGCGTATTCTCTATGGAAAACAGCGTCTCTGCTGAAGATTGTTCGTTTGCAGCCTCATAGATACTCTGCATTCGGCGCTGCTCCTGCTCATAGGACCCCCTGGGGGAGTAAAAGGTGAACGCCCCATCCCTGCGAAAAAGGTACACGCTGTTTACCGCTCCCCGTTTCCAAGTGGATTGGTAAGCCGCCACTCCCCCCACGACCCGAAGCAGGTCATCCCGTCCCTGCAAAGCCAGATACATGTCCAAATCCTGCATACTTGCACACAGGCTATCGTCTATCATGGCATTATACGCGATGTCCTGTGCCAATTCCATAGTGTTGGCAACAGATGCAGTCACTTGGCTGATGTAGAAATTTACATTTCCCTTGGCCTGTGATTCCATTCTAGCAGGGATCGTACGATAGAACACCAGAAGCATCAGTAGTGACGGTCCCAAAATCGTCACACAGACCAGTAAAAACATTCTGACCATGAGAGACCGCTTCCGCCTGACATTTCCCCGTCTATGTGCCATTTCCTTCACCGCCTCGGGCCGCCTAACTTTTCTCTTGGGTTCATTGTACAATGAGGATTTTCCTTTTTCAACACTGAAATCTGTAAATCTCCCGCCCTCTTCTCTCTCCGCCTTCGGCGGCAAAAATTGAGCGAATTTATACCAGAATCAGAGCAAAAGAGTCTTAATATTTGTAGTCTTTTCCGTGATATACTGAGAAAGCATACAGGAGGGGTGTAGCTATACCCCTGAAACGAAGGAGGAACACGATAATGAAGATGAAAAGATGGTTGTCTTGCACACTGGCTCTGGCCATGCTCCTCGGTCTGATGGGCTGCGGCGGCACCAGCGATGAGGCCCCCAATGATGGTAGCGGCTCCTCTGAAGATGAGATTGTAATCAACTATCCCACTTTCCAGATCGGGACCAACACGGCTGCCCCCGTGGTGGAGGAATTGGTCAGTCGCTTCAACGAAGAATATGCGGGCCAGTATCGCATTGAGGTTGAGGAGATCCCCGGAGATGCCAATTATGCTGATCGAATTCAAGTCCAAATCTCTTCCGGCAAACTGCCTCCCGTGGTCTACGGTGGCGGATACAGCTTGCTGGACTTAGCCCTGGAAGCTGATCTGGTTGTAGACCTGACCGACGTGGTGAACGAGGATCCCGAATGGGCTTCCATGTATGAAAACGACGCCTGGCAGGCTGCCAACTGCCGCGATGGAAAGATCTATGCTTCCTCCAATGAAGGTCAGTTGATTGGCTACTTCTACAATAAGGAGTTATTTGACCAGGCTGGTATTCAGCCCGCTACCACTTGGAATGAGTTTTTTGACAACTGCGACAAACTGCTGGCTGCAGGCATCACTCCACTGGCTATGGACACCGCTGACGGTGCTTGGGTCTCCATGCTGCTGATGGGCGCCATGGTTGCCACCAGCGGCGATGAGGGCCTGGAGTTCATGAACACCAAGTATCCCACCGACTACAACATTGAGCCGGTTGTCAACGCTGTCGCCGAGATGCAGAAGTGGTATCAGAACTACACCACGCTGGACGCTGTGGGCGGCGCCTATGAGAACGCGGCCAACAACTTCTTCTCAGGCAACGTGGCCATGATCTGCAACGGCCCCTGGATGATCGGTGATTTCTCTGACACCTCCAAGACGCCTGATGGCTTTGATCAGAACGTGGGTGTGGCTGCCTATCCCGGCAACTTCGTCTATGACGCCCCCATTGAAGGCATGTTTGTCACCAAGCAGGACGATCCTGCCCTGGAGGAGGCGGCCATCGCCATGGTGAAGTTCTTCACCAGCCCCGAGTCTCAGCAGCTGGCACTGGAGATGCAGGGCATGGTCCCCGCCGCTGCCTCTGTGGAAATCACTGATACCGCTACCACCAACTTCCCGTTGCTGGGCGAGTTTCTGAACATAGCCTCCGAATGCACGGTACGTTCCAACACCTTCACCGGCAACATGGTTCCCGGCCTACAAGATCTCTTCAGTGCCGAGTTGCCCAACCTGGCCAATGGCACCTACACACCGGAGCAGTTCTGCCAGATCCTCACAGATTTTGCTGCGGCAAACGCCGTGTCCTGATCTTTCCGCCAGAGATGGCGTAGACGAAACTCCGGAAGCCCGTGACCGCAATCTGCGCACAAAGGATCGGGTTGCCCTAGCGGCAGCCCGATCTTCCCTATCCTTGGACAAGGAGATGGAATTTGATGAAACAAAAAAATGGCGGGTGGATCGCCCTGTTTTTAGCGCCAGCATGTATCCTCTTTATCCTGATCTTCGCAATCCCGCTGGTAATGGTGTTCGTTACATCGCTGTTCGATTACCGCCTGCTGCCCCGCACCTTCACCTTTGTCGGATTTTCCAATTTTGTTCAGCTGTTTACGGAGGACAATCGCTTTTGGCCCATCTTTGGCAACACGGTCAAGTGGCTTTTTATCCATTGCATCTTCCACGTGACTCTTGGTACGCTACTAGCCTTCATCCTGTATAAAAAACCCAGAGGCTGGAAATTCGTTCGTGTGACTTACATGATTCCAAATATTATCTCCCAGTCCGCTATCGCCATGATCTTTCTGAACTTGTACAATGCCCAATACGGTGCGGTAAATTCGTTCTTGAAGTTGGTCGGGCTTGAGAGTTTACAGCACAACTGGTTGTTCGAGACGGCAACTGCGTTCCCGTCCGTCACTTTGACTTGGTTCCTGTTCGCAGGATACACCACCACGTTGGTCCTGGCTCAGTTGTTGAGCACGGATGAGAGCTTGATCGAGGCTGCGGAGATTGACGGTGCCACCAGTTTCCAGATCGACCGTCTGGTGATGTTCCCGGTGGTCAAGAAAATGATCGGTACCACGGTCATTATGGCCGCTACATACATGCTACAGCTGTTCTCCATGCTCTATATCACCACCGGCGGCGGCCCGGGTACAGTCACTACCAATCTGCCGCTGTATCTATACACCACTATGAAGGCCAACAATTACGGCTATGCCAATACAATCGGAGTTGTAATCATTCTGTTGGGCTTCATCACTATGACGCTGATCCGCAAGATCTTCGGCATGAATAAGGAAGACTAAGGAGAGAATCGGAATGTTGGCACATTATAAGAGAACGCCTACCCAGAAGGTCACCCGTGGATTTTCCTATCTGTTCATGGCACTATGTGTGTGCGTGGCGCTGCTCCCCATTATCTGGGTCATTTTGTCCTCCTTCAAGACCAACAGCGAGATCTTTTCCAATGGCCTGTCCTTGCCCTCCCACTTCGGCTTTGACGGGTATGTGCAGGCACTCGAGATCGCCCCGATCCTGAAGTTTTTCGCAAATAGCCTGATAGTTGCCACCATCACAACGATTCTGAATGTGTTCTGCCTAGCTATGGCGGGGTATGTGTTCGCCAAGAAGAGGTTTCGCTTCAAGAACACGATTTTTGCCATTCTTTCCTTGTCCATGGTGATTCCCACCACGGCGCTGATGAGTCCCGTGTACAATATCATCACAAAGCTGGGCCTCTATGATACTAAGATTGCGCTGATTCTGGTGTACACAGCGCTGAATATGCCTATTTCTCTGATGGTGCTCCGATCTGCGTTCGCCTCTATTCCCACAGAGCTGGAGGAGGCCGCCTATATTGATGGCGCCGGCTTTTTCCGTACCTTTGTCCAGGTAATGATGCCCTGCGCCAAGGGCGGCTTGGCCAGTGCGGCGGTGCTGACTTTTTTGGAGAGCTGGAACGAGTTTACCTTTGCTCTGCTACTCACCAGCTCCACAGACAACCGGACCCTGCCCCTGTCCCTGAGCTATTTCACCAGCCAGTTCAGTTTTAACTACACGGCAATGTTTGCTGCCATCACTATTGCGGTGCTGCCCAGCATCATTGTATTCGCTATCTTCCAAGAGCAGGTGAATGCCAGTTTGACTGCCGGATCGGTAAAAGGCTGAGGCCTTCTTTTTCGATTCCCTTTCAGTCCATGGAAACCCGTGTCCCACAGGTTTGCTTCCTGTTCTGAACTTCGTTGAAAATCCCCGGCCTTTTCGATAAAGGAAAAGGCCGGGGATTTTGATGCGTTTCTGGACTCTTAGTACTCCAGATTGACACTTTCTGTGTTGAAGATGTGGCAGATATTTCCGCCGAAACAGAAGTCCGGTTCCCGCCCGGGAGCAAACCGCTCCGTATAGCTCCCGCTGATATTCATAGTGGGAACGACGATGACTGCATTCTTTCCCGCAGCCATAGCATGAAGATGGATCCCATTACCCAATCATTTCGAACACATCTACCTTGGCCAAGATATAACCTCCTTCTCCCTTCCCCAACATGATGTGATTGGGCCGGGCACCCAATGTAACAGGCTGTCCAGAAATCCCTTTCTTGGTCAAGTCAGCACTCTTTTCAAGTGACAACTCCACCTTGATGCCGCCAAGTATCACAGAGTACCGGTCTCCTTCCCTTTGCAGCTCCGCATCAAAAAAATTCATCTGCGGCGTACCGATGAAGTTAGCCGCGAACAGATTGGCAGGATGGTCAAAAACCTCCTGAGGCGTACCGATCTGTTGGATGAAGCCATCCTTCATGATAACAATCCGGTCCCCCAGAGTCATAGCCTCTGTTTGATCATGGGTGACATAGAGGAAGGTAGTATTGATCTTCTGGCGCAGTTTGATAATCTCTGCGCGCATCTGATTACGCAGCTTGGCGTCCAAGTTGCTGAGAGGCTCGTCCATCAGCAGGATCTTGGGTTCCCGTACGATAGCGCGGCCAATCGCCACACGCTGCCGCTGCCCACCGGATAAAGCTTTTGGCTTGCGGTCCAGGTACTGCGTAATGTCTAGGATCTCCGCCGCCTCACGTACAGCTTTGTCAATCTCGCTCTTAGGGCGCTTGCGCAGCTTCAGTGGGAACGCCATATTTTCATACACTGTCATATGGGGATAGAGCGCGTAGTTCTGGAACACCATAGCGATGTCCCGGTCTTTAGGGGCTACATCGTTCATCAACTTCCCATCAATGTACAGTTCTCCGCTGGAGATCTCCTCCAGCCCCGCCACCATTCGCAGAGTGGTCGACTTGCCGCAACCAGAGGGGCCGACCAATTTCCCCTTGAATTTTTGTTTAATATAAGCATTTGATTTTTCATGATCTCTCAATTCATGTGCTCACTCCTCATGGCAGATGATCCATTCCCATTCGGACAGCCCTGAACTGTGGGCGCTACCTTGTTATGACGGCCCCAAGTCTTCAATCCTTTGCTGCACTCCGCATTATCTTTGAAATCAGAGCGGATACGTCCGTGTTTCCCGCCTCGAAGCACCTTTATTCTTGAGCCAGGTTGACACCGCAAAATGACGGGAACTCCGAGAAAAAGAAAGCCGCCGAAATCAGCCGGGCCTAAGCTCCTTTGATCATCCGGCGACTTCTATTGACAGAGCTATTGATAACTTCCCCACCTTTCACTTAGACTTTTTTAGGAATAATTTTTAATTTTCTATGCTTTTAGGGACTTGGTTCTGCGTACTTCTTTGGGAAAAAGCGCCTATATTACAATGTTCCAGCCTTCTATGCCCCAACATGATGAGGTCACTCAAAGCGGGTTCTCATAAAATGAATAAACTGGCGGATCTCCCGGGTAAGGAATACGTCCCGCCGCCATACCACCGCGATGTTCAGCGGCAACGGCGGGTCCACCGGCAGGGCTATGATATTCTCCCCGGGCTCGATCACTTGGGGTAATAAAAAGGCCCCTGCCAGATTCTGCCGGACAAAACTCTTGATGGTCAGCAGTTGGTTGGAATAGAACAACACATTAGGCGTCAGTCCTGCGTCTCGGAAACGGGTCTGCAGCAGGGTCTGGTGATAATATCCGCTGGTAAATAGGATTAAAGGTGCCATTGCAATTTCCCTCAACTCCGCCTTCTCTCGCCCGGCCATGGGGGTGCCGTAGCCGGTGCAGTACATCATGGACATCCGCATCAGTGGATGAGCGGCCAGTGCAGCGGGTGGCGTTTCTCCCACGGCGATGATCGCCAGATCTAGCTGACCGGCGCGCACCATATCCCGTGCTGTATCAGATCCTGCTTCTGTCAGCCGAATGTGTACTTCCGGACAACTTCCGGTGAACTCCGCAAAAATCTTGGGGAATAGAAAAAAGGCCACCATAGGCGGCACTCCCACGGAAAGAGTGCTCCGGCGCTGGCTCCGGGCCTGAAAATCCGCTGTTAGGCCCTCCACTTCTGTCAGGATGCCATCGCAGCGGGCCAAAAACGCCTCACCATCCAGTGTGGGAACCAACGTCCGACCACCCCGACTCAGCAATAGCAGCCCCAGTTCATCTTCCAAGTTCTGAATAGCCGCGGTAATTGCCGGCTGGGAAACGTGGAGTCGCTCCGCCGCCCGGGTAACCCCACCCAAGTGGCAAACGGCGGAAAAGTAGCGCAGCTGCATCAGTTTCATCCCATGGTGCCTCCCCTTTTTAATATCGAAAAAAACGATATTTAAATAAATATTATATATTATATTTACCATAGAAACATCTCTTCGGATTGTTTACTGCTAAGTGCTGTTATTTCAATGGTTTAAGCAGTAGTAAGATGTGGTTGAAAGAGTAGAAATGTAGGTAAGTCATATATTATTCCTACATTATTTCTACATCGACATTCCTACACAGAATACACCCTATTTTATTTTTTCGATTTCTTCCTTAAGCCAGTCGAATTCTCGCTGGGTGTAGACCTTTTCGGTGATGTCGGATATCTTGTGACCAACCATGTATTTGATTGCATATTCATCAACGCCAGCACTCTTTGCGGCCGTGACAAAGTGCTTTCTTCCGTCGTGAGGACGATGCTCCGGGTTAAGATTAAGCTCGTCACGGATCATCTCAAAGCCGGCCTTATAGCGTTGGTAGCTCATCATCACAGTCTTGCCGCTGCGCTTGTCTTTACAGTTGAAGAGATATGGGCTGCCGATTTCTTTGGCTTTATTGTAATGTCGCTCCACGAGGTAGCGAATTTTTGAGTGGATAGGTACGACGCGGTCTTCACCAGCTTCGGTCTTGATGCCGCCTTTGAAAGTGCCATTCTCAAGGTCTACATTGGCAAGCTCAATTAGGCCGAGCTCTTGTGGACGCCATCCAGAATAACACTGAATGAGTATCACATCAACGAAATTCTTATCGTCGACATGTTCCCAGAGCTTTGATATTTCTTCGTCCGTAAAAGGTATGTGCTCTTTCTTGACTTTCTGGATCTCTTTGATCGTTTCGTCAGTCAGCTTGAATGTGCGCGAGTAGTTTCTGTCGACGATCTCATATTCCAGAGCATAGTCAAGCATCAGGTTGAACAATGACTTGATCTTGTTCTTCATGGATGCGCTGGCGTGTTGCTCTTTCCCTCTGACAGTGGCAACACCCTCGTCCATGCAGCCTTTCACATGGCGGGCACGGACATCCATTACTCGCATATCGTAGACAGCCGAGCAATACTTCCAAGCTGAAGTAACGGCTCGTGAACTGCCATCCGATTTGAGCGTCTTGAAATACTCTTCCGACCACTTGTCGTAAAGCTCTTTGACTGTGATCGCGGCGCCGAGGTCGTAAGGGTTCTTGTTATATTCTACGAGCGCTGCATACGCGTCATTGTAAGTCGCGAAATATGAGTCAGGCTTGAGCGGTTTGCAAATTGGCTTGCCGTCCTGAGTCTTTCCAACCGTAACCATCGCCCGAAAGGGATTCCGAAGGTTGCGGTTTTTTATTTCGCTGATTTGGCCAAACCCGTTCGGGAGGCGTCTTCGTTTATTGTTTTTGGCTCTCGGTTTTCGCTTTACAGACGGCTTCATTGGATAGCCGCAATGAGGGCAAGCCGGAGCCTTGTCGCTTACCTGCAATTCGCATTCAGGGCATTTTACAAGCATGAGTTTCACCTCCATAGTTGATTTGTCCTTTGTAATCATATATTATGGTGTAGGAGTTGTCAAGATATTCCTACACTTTATTTTTTGATGGAGCGATGCATATGATTACAAATGATGTATCAACCTGCCCCAAATGCGGCGGCGATTTGAAATACTATGACCGTGTTACTCGGATTGTACGGACGAAAGAAAGAAAGACCTGGAAGATCCCAATGCGGCGGCTTCAATGCACTCGCTGCGGTTCCGTACATAGAGAGCTTCCTGAACTGATATTTCCGTACAAACAGTACGAGGCTGAAGTTATCATCGGTGTTTTGGAGGGCTTCATCACCTGCGAAACCATCGGATTTGAGGACTATCCCTGCGAAATGACGATGGTCCGATGGCAAGCTCAGGACTGGACCACCGAGGTTGTTTTAACAAAGCGCAGTTGCTAACTTAGAATAGCCGTTGAAAGGAGGTAAACGCCAATGAACGAGCAAGAGTTCCCTCAGGGGTCTGTCCCCGTGGCTGTTGCGGCCCGTGTGTATGGCAAAGATGCTTCATGGGTCCGCGCCGGCATCGTCTCAGGGTGGCTCCCGATTGGCAAAGCCACTCGCAGCGGAAAATTAGTCACCACCATCGAGGAGATGGATTCACGCTATGGCCGTATCAACTTTTACATCTCCCCAAAGCGTCTCTACGAGGAGACAGGATTTTTGTGGAAAGGAGAACGACAATAATGGCAACGGAAATCCGTCCGGAGCTGTCTGAGAAAAATCCGTACTGGATTGGCAAGCACCGGTATTACGAACTGAAGCATTTCTGCCTCCAGTATCCGATTTGGAAGAAAGCCTATAATGCTCTGCTTGGCCTAAGCAGCCGTCCGAACGACCTTGATATTTTCGTCAAGAGTGGCCAAGTACGGAGCGATCCAACTGCAAGGTGTGCGGAATCTCGCGTATCCTTTGCCAAACGGATGGAACTGGTCGAGCAAGCTGCCATTGGTACGGACGGTGACCTCTATCCTTATATTTTGCGAGGGGTCACAGAGGGTCTATCCTACAATGCCTTGAAAATGCAGTATGCCATCCCCTGTTGCCGCGAGGTCTACTACAACTTGTATCGGCGGTTCTTCTGGCTGCTGAGTAAGGAGCGTGATTGAGATGCGGATTGTGAATGTGGCGGTCAGACAATGCTATCGCTTCAACTGCCCGAATTGCGGGAGCAAGCTGGAAGCTGACAGTGACGAGCTGGTCGATGTCGGTGGAAAGACCAGTCGGTTCTGGTGTCCTGTCTGCCGAGAAGAAAGATACATTCCATGGTCTTCTCTGAGAAAACGGACGGTCTACGAGGACAGTTCCGCAGATTAAGCAAACCCCTTTATGGAAAGGAGTGTTTTTCTATGGACACTATGTTTGAAAATTTAGATTTTCGGTTTGATAAGGAAAATAACGACGAACGACCTTTTATGATTGCTTGTAAAGATCGAGAAATCATGGATGGGGAACGTTGGGTGTTGGTATCTTTATCGACCGATGAAGCAAAAAGATTACTCAAGTATCTTGAAGAACACATTGTAAAATAAAGAAGATTGAGCCGCTTACAACGGCTCTTTCTTTTTATATTTTCCGGCACGCGGGTAACTGGATCAGATGCTAAATTGGTATCTGGAAAATTGCCCGGGGTAAAAATCTGAAAAATCATTTTGGAGGTATGACATGGAACTCATCATTGGCATTGTTGTCGGCATTATCATCGGGCTTGTAGTCGGAACGCTTATATTTCGGCGAAGGTACATTCCCGTCGGCGATCTTCGGATCGACCGTTCTGACCCGACGAGCGAACCATTTCTGTTTCTCGAATTAGGCACAGATGTGCGCACTATTTCTGGCATGAAAACCGTCACGCTCAGCGTTCGCAACGAGAATTTCCTCCCGCATGAATAACACCCCCTATTATGGAGCCAACTTATTGAAAGGAGAAATGCAATATGGCAGAAATCAAGAAATTGCTGGATGATGCAATCGAAACCGAGATCAATAATCTCAACTCGGCATCTAACAAAGACGAGAAATCGGAGGCCATCAAGAACCTCGCAGCACTGCACAAGCTCCGTATCGAAGAGATCAAAACGGAAACTGAAATCGAGGAAAAGTCGGAGCGTCGGGCCATGGATAAAGCAGCCCATGACGAAGACGCGACACTGAAAGCGTTTCAGCTTGACGAGAATACTCTCGATCGGTACGCGAAGATTGGCATTGCTGCGGCGGAACTTGTATTGCCGCTGATGTTCTACGGCGTTTGGATGAGTAGAGGACTGAGATTCGAGGAAACGGGGACATTTACATCCCAGACATTCAAGAATCTGTTCAATCGCTTCAAGCCTACTCGAAAGAGTTGAGCCAACAGCGTTGAGAGTCGTGTAAAAAACACGCTCTCTTCGCTTTTTTCGTAGATTTTGCAGGGCGCTTTATGGAAAGGAGATACCGAAGAGCTCTTTATATCTCTCGACTTAATACCGGGGGTACTGTATAATAGCAGCTACTTCCAGATTAACAGGAGGTAATGAAAGTGCGCAGAAAAGGTAGAAAGGTTATTAAACCGGCAGGTAGTGAATTGATGGACTACCTGAATAAGGGATACGCCATCTGCAACAAGTGCGGAGCGGTGATGGATCGGAAAGAAGATCCTGAAGGCGGATGCGGTATTTATGCCTGCCCGTCCTGTGGATGGGAAATTGAGGAATTGGATTATGAGTACGAGAGTTCAGACGAAATGGAACTCGGACTCGATGAAAGAGGCGACGAGTATCTGATCTTCAGGGATGACATGCCGCCCGCAGGTTGTAAAGCTTGCGGTGGTCCCTACCCTTACTGCAAAGCGTCATGCAAAATGTTTGACGACTAAAGCATTATCAACGGAGGAGGGTCCTGTAACAGGGGCTTTCCTCTTTTTGTTTTGGAGATGGAGATGCGATACCACTATGAAAAGCCTACAATTTATCTTTCAATGTACGGAAAGCGTTACATTTGCGACCATCCGGTCTACGATAGCTGCACACTGTTTGAAATCGGAGATAAAGGTCTTGCTGTGATCCAACAGCGGTATGATGCCGAAACAAAGTCCACATTCTGGACAGAGGTGGATGCATGGCTGACCGATGCCCTCTATGTTCACCCGAAATTCAAGGAATTCTTTGATGAACGAGCCGGAACTTGTACGGACGGGCTCTGGCCAACTGTAACGATTCGGCAAATCATGTGGGCGCTGAAAATGAAGCCTTTGCAAAAGCAGCGTTGGGAAACGGTCTTTGACCGCCGTGATATTTAGCGCCAATCCAGCAGCCCCTATTATGGATACCAATACCTATGAAAGGGGTTAGGAGTATGGATGAGATGAAGATTCAATCGAAATTCATGACAGGACTTGTATCGAGGATCGTAAAGAAGGTACTTCGGATAAAATTGGGCTGTGAAGTAGATATTCAGCTCAATGAGTTCCGGACGACAGTCATTGACGATAAGACTCATGTCCATCTGGATTTGGATGCGGACCTTACAAAAGAAGAACTTAACAAACTATTGAAGACTATTGGAATCTGAGGAATTGAGCCGTTTTATGCGGCTCTTTTCTTTTTTCGCAGATTTTGCAACTCATATTATGGAGAAACAGTTAGCTCAGTGGTAGAGCGCTTCACAAAACCAGTGAAGAGGTGATCGGTTCGAGTCCGATACTGCTTCTTTACTTTTTATTTTGGACGAAAGGAGAAAGCATGAACATCGAGCAATTTGAACTGATCTTGTGCGACATGTACACCATGGATGCATGGTCGCCTCCGCTTCTCTGGAAATGGAAAAAAGAGTTCAAGGAGGCAAGTACAAAGCAGTGGGCGATCAGAGAGCTTGAGAACTACATTCGCAAGCGACTCCATCATCGCTCCGATGGATCGGTCGACGAATTTATCAGATTCACAAACGAGTTCGCCATGAAGATGGCTCGCTATTCAAATCACTCAGGAGAGAACCAAGAGATGCACGAGATCTTTCAAACTGCCAGTTCGGTCGCTGCTGATATTTTAGATCTCTTAAATGCAATGAAATGAAAGGAGAATTCAGATGAAACTCGACCCTAAGATCGGGAGAAGCTTGAAGAAGGCGTCTCCCACCATTTTGACATGCATCGGAGCCGCTGGCGTTGTGGCAACCGCGGTTTTGGCTGTCAAGGCAACCCCGAAAGCGGATAGTCTTATCAAGGCTGACAGCAGGAGAAATCACGACGGCGACCCTTATGCTGCAACAAAGCTCGAAGCCGTCAAATCATGCTGGAAATGCTACATACCGGCTGCGGCCACTGGCGTCGCTACGATCATCTGCATCTTTGGAGCGAATACCCTCAATAAGAAGCAGCAGGCGTCTCTTGCCAGTGCCTATGCGCTCGTAAACCGATCCTATTCTGACTATAAGCATAAATTGAAGGAACTGTATGGCGAAGATGCTTACAAGAAGATCATGGAGTCCATCGCCGCAGAGAAAAGCAGTATGCCTCCTATTACGGCTACCGGAGGCTTCTCCAATTCATCTTTGGAGTTTGAAGATGCCAACGAGGAGCAGCGACTCTTCTACGACAGCTTCTCCAAAAGATATTTTCAGGCAACCATAAGCCAAGTCCTGCAAGCAGAGTATCACATAAACAGGAATATGGTTCTCGGCGCGTTCGTAACTCTGAACGATTTCTATGACTTCCTTGGAATAAGCCATGTCGAAGGCGGAGATGTTGTTGGCTGGTTGCTGTCTGATAGCATGTATTGGATTGACTTCGATAACTCAAAGGCTATGGTTGATGATGGACTGAACGGAGAGATTCCGTGTTATGTCGTCGATGCTGAGTTCGGCCCTCAACCAGAATCTGCGTGGGATTATTGATTTCCCGCAAAAACTACATCGCCTATTATGGAAAGGAGGTCATGCTTTATGAACCAGAGAAATATCTTTAAGCTGCTGTCCCTTGCGGGAGTCGTCCTTGGCGGGATCGGAACATTGTTATCCGGCTGGGCCGACAACAAGGAGCAGGAAGCAATTATCGAGGAGAAGGTCAACGAAGCACTTGCTGCCAGAAACGAAGAGGAAGAGTCCTAAACAGGGCTCTTCTCTTTTTTCGAGGTGAACTCATGACAAATGATGCGGCTGTACAAGCACTTCTCGACTATCTCAACGAATCAGATGAACCCGAAATCTATTGGCCACGCCATCACTTTGAAGAATCTTGCTTTTCGAGATGGGCGGCATGGGAGATGATCGAGGCAATTATGGATCATCCTATGGAAGATCCGGAAGATGTGATCGAGGAGTTCACCATGAAAATGGTGATTTTCTCATCTATCGCAGATGGTACGGATGAAGGACTGATATTTTCGATTGCCGCTGATTTCGCCGATGAATGCTTGACACTATTTAGAGAGGAGAACTCAAATGACAAAACAAACCATTATCAATGCGTTGAAAAACGCCCAGAAGTCAATAAAAAAGCACAGCCCTGAGATCCTCACCGGCATCGGAATTGCCGGGATGATCGCCACCACTGTATCCGCCGTTCGAGCAACGCCAAAGGCTTTGCAGCTCATCGACGCCAGAGAAATCAAGGAAAACCGGCGTCTGAGCAACAAGGAGATCGTTGCCACCACATGGAAGTGCTATGTTCCGGCTGCTGTTACAGGTGTGCTGTCCACAGCCTGCCTTGTAGGCGCCAGCTCTGCAAATCTTCGACGCAACACTGCCCTTGCAACGGCTTATTCCATCTCCGAAACGGCTCTCAAGGAGTACAAAGAGAAGGCTGTTGAGGTAGTCGGTGAGAAAAAAGAGCAGGCGATCCGTGATGCAGTTGCCAAGGAGACGCTTACGAAGCACCCTCTTGGCGAACGCGAGGTCATCATTACCGGCGGTGGTGATATTCTCTGTTTCGACCCCCTTACAAACCGATATTTCAAGTCCGATCGCGACCGCCTGATGCGTGCTATGAATGAGCTGAACAAACGAATGCGCGACGAGATGCGTGTTTCGCTGAATGATTTCTACGATGAGATCGGTCTGAGCGAGGCCGAGGTCGGAGAGCATCTTGGGTGGGACATTGACAACGGAAAAGGCTACATAGACCTCGATTTCAGCACACAGTTGGCTGATGATGGAACGCCTTGCCTTGTCGTCGGTCACAACCACCCGCCTATTTACCTTTGGTAAGCGCAGATTTTGCATCTCCTATTATGGAGAACCAAACAACAAAAATTACTTTTGAAAAGGAGAATTTTACTATGGAAGACAAGAAAATGAACGAGATCGAGGAAATCGAAGCTACGGAAGTCGACGAGACTCAGGACAGCTCTAATGCTGGTGCCCTGCTCGCCGGTGTCATCGGAGGTTTCATTGCTTACGCTGTGATTGGCGGGGCGAAGAAGCTGCGGGTGATCATCGAAGAGAAGGTCGCTGCGAAGAAGCTGGCGGAAGCCGCTAAGACCGACAAGGCCGAAATCGACTCGGCAGACGAGGATTCCGAGGAAAACTAAGAAAAGTAAATTGCGGAGTTCTACAAGGGAGAGTGCCAATAACAGGGCGCTTTCCCTTTTTCTTTTTATCAAATTTTGGAGGTGCACTAATGCCTGAATATCCTGATAACTCGCATAGCGCGAGAGAAAACACAAGCCCTCCCTCCAAACGGGTGGAGAAAGTTGTCAACGGCACAGCAAAGACCCGCAAGCAGAGCGAGGTCAAGAAATTTGCCGGCATATTCATGCCTGATGAAGTTGGCGATGTTAAAACCTTCATCATCACGGATGTCGTTATCCCTGGTTTGAAGAACGCCATCGCCGATGTTGTCAGCATTGTTCTCTTTGGCGAAGCCGGCCGCATCGGCACTCGGAAGAACGCCGGATCAAAGGTATCGTATCAGCGGTATTATGACGATCCTCGCAGAGATGACCGCAGAAACTACAATCAGCGGCCGAGACCTGTTGCCGGGTTTGAATTTGATGACATCATCTTCGACAACCGTGGAGATGCAGACCTCGTCCTCGACCAGTTGGAATCCGCTATTGCCAACTATGGCATGGCCAGCGTGCTGGATCTCTATGACCTTGCCGGACTTACTTGCCAGAATTACATGGCTGATAAGTACGGCTGGACTGATATTCAGAGTGCCAGAGTTGCCCGAACGAGGGACGGCTACATCTTGCAGCTTCCCAGAGCAATCCAAATCACCTAAAAAGAGGTGCAGTCATGTACGGATATTTTGTCTCAAGCGGGTACAGAGGCTTCGTCGACGGAACATGGATGCTGTTCCCGACTGAGTCCGAGTATTACGAATACATGAAAGAGCTCAAAAACTGAGCTGAAAACTACAATTAAGAAAGGATTTATTACCATGAAAGCTAATGAAATCATGACTTCCGCAAAGCGTACCTTCTCCAAGGTCGGCTTTGGGCTCCAGAAGAAGAGCCCCGAAATTCTTGTCGGTGTCGGCATCGTAGGTGCTGTTGCAAGTGCCGTTCTGGCCTGCAAGGCTACCACTAAGGCAGGTGCCATCGTCGAGGAGTCTAAGAACTCTCTCGCTGATATTCGTGAGGCCAATGAAAACGGCGTCACCAAGGCTGGTGAGTCCTACTCCGCAGAGGATCGCAGGAAAGATCTCGCCATCGCCTATGTTCAGACAGGCGTGAAGTTCGCAAAGCTGTATGCCCCCGCGGTCATGCTCGGTGCAGTTTCTATCGCCAGCATTCTCGCAAGCCACAACATCATGAAGAAGCGCAACATCGCTCTGGCGGCTGCTTACGCTGCTGTCGATAAGTCTTTCAAGGATTATCGTGACCGCGTAATCGAGCGTTTCGGCGAACAGGTTGAAAAGGAGCTGCGCTACAACATCAAGGCGCAGGAGATCGAAGAGACCGTTACGGACGACAAGGGCAAGGAAAAGAAGGTCAAGCAGAATGTGAATGTCGCAGACGAGAACTGGGATGGCTCTGACTACGGCCCTTACGCAAAAGTGTTTGATGATACCCACTCCGATTGGAAGCAGGACCCTGAAATGAACCTCTTCTATCTGCGTGCTCGTCAGGCTCAGGCGAATGATATGCTCAAGTCCCAGGGTCACCTCTTCCTGAACGAAGTTTATGATATGCTCGGTTTCAAGCGCACCAAAGCCGGCGCTGTTGTCGGTTGGATCTATGACGACAAGAAGCCTTACGGCGACAACTTTGTTGATTTCGGTATGACCGAGATTCGTCGTCACGATGCTGATTCGGACGAGTACAAGCGCGCGTTCATTCTGGACTTCAATGTTGTCGGCGACATCACTTCCAAGATCGTCGACCACCAGAATGACTATCTCGCATGAGGACAAGCCGATGAAAAAATTGCTTATCTGCCTTCTCATCTTCGTCGGGGCGATTTTCATATCCTGTAACTTTGTGATAAATGCAACGACGACCAAAACGGTTCCGGAACAGCCTATGATTCAGACGGAACCTCTCTCTCTGATCGTCGAGACACCTGCTCCATCCACTGATATTTTACCAGAGGAAGAGCCTGCACCCACTCCCGAACAAGAGCCTTTGGCTACGAGGGAGGAGATCGAGCTTCTTGCTCTCTGCGCTATGGCGGAAGCCGAGGGAGAATGCGAGCAGGGCCAGCGACTGGTCATTGACAGCGTTCTCAATCGTGTAGATGATCCGCATTTCCCGGACACGATCTCTGAGGTCATCTGGCAGAAAAACCAGTATGCAGGTATGTACGGCGACCGTATCACCCGCTGCTATGTTATGGACGAGCTGGTAAAGCTCGTTGAAGAAGAACTTGAAAATCGTACTGACTACGATGTCGTGTTCTTCAATGCGGGCCATTATAGCGACTATGGAGTTCCTATGTTCCAGGTCGGAAACCATTACTTCTCAAGCTATGATTAAAAGGAGGAACAATTATGAAGAAGATCATGCTTTCCCTGCTCTCTTATACCCTGGCGACTATGTCCGGCCTCTGCCTGGTGGGCGGAGCAGCAGTCCTCAGCTACAAGGAGTGACTGACATGGAGGGAATTGCGAATTTCATTTCCATGCTCGACTATGTTCTTGACACAAAGCGTAAGCGTCACATCACCGGAGGATTGCTGTTGAGTGGCGCTTTACTCTTTGGCGGTCTGGCTATGACCGTCATGAGCATCCGAGATGACGAGGAGGACGAAGATGAGTAAAGCATCTACCGGCTTTGCCTTTGTGGCAGGCCTTACTATCGGCGCAGCAGGCGCCTGGTACTATCTGAAGGATAAGTACGCAAAACTCGCCGAGGAAGAGATTGCCTCGGTCAAAGCAGCATACACCAAGCGTGAGAAACCGACAACGGAAGAAAAAACTGTCTCGCTTGTAAATGCTGCCAAGAACATGGATAAGGGTAGCATTACCGAGTACACTCAGCGTTTGCAGGAGGCTGGTTATAAGGACTACTCCAGAACGATTGACGAGAAGCCCTCGGGAACGCCTGGTGAAGTTCCGTATGTCATCTCTCCTGATGAATTCGGAGAACTTGAAGACTATACGAAAGTTAGCCTGACATACTTCGCTGATGGCATCTTGGCTGATGAGTGCGGTGAAATCGTTGATGATGTGGAGGAAATCATCGGCGATGGGCTGGACCACTTCGGCGAATACGAAGACGATTCGGTGTTCGTAAGGAGTGATGCAAAGCGCTGTGACTACGAGATTCTCAAGGATCTGCGTGATTTCAGCGACTTCAAGAAGAAAAACTTTCCTCCGAATAATGACGAGGAGGTCTGACCTTGACCAAAAACGAGCTTAATGATCCATATTTCGAGTGGATGTACCGGCTCGTGGTCGACGACCGATATTCTAATAAGTCCTACCGGCGACTGTTCTACAAGCTCCACGACACGGAGTTTGCATACACAATCCCGATGGACGGCAACCGGGCCGAGGATGGCATCGAGCTTAGGTATCGGTTCGGTCGCGAGCAAGGCTATCGTGATGCTGTAATTGCCAACTGCCTTGATATTCGGCCTTGCAGCATCCTTGAAATGATGATCGCCCTTGCCATTCGATGTGAAGAACACATCATGGAAGACCCTGATATTGGCAACCGCACCGGACAGTGGTTCTGGAGTATGCTTGTCAGTTTGGGCCTTGGTTCCATGAGCGATGTTCGGTTTGATCCTGTTCGGGTCGACGAGATTCTCGACCGTTTTATGGATCATGACTACGCACCGGATGGTAAGGGCGGTCTGTTCACAATCCGTAACCCTCGGTTTGATATGCGGTCTATGGAAATCTGGTATCAGATGAATTGCTATCTTAACGAGATCATCAGAGAAGGGAGTTTAACATGAATACGATCACGCATGATATTTTCGTGACGGTCATGCCGTCTAAGAATTTCTGCAAGCAGATGCAGCGGCAGGCTCGCAGCACGAAGATGTTCAAGTTGATTGCGGTAGGGGCGATGGTTCTTGCCGCAGCAACCGAGGTGGAGCGCAGGAAGCTGGAGGAGCAGGTCTATCAGCTCTCTGTTCGAGTAAAGAAGTTGGAGCGCAGCGAAGGAGAGTAATCAATGTTAGACTTCTTGGTGATTGCAACGCGCAGTGGCAAGCGTGGTATCATCGAGATCTATCCCAAGTTTATCATCAAGAAAAGCAGCGACCTCATGATTAGAGGCGGCGATTTCTACGCTATCTGGATTGAGGAACGGGGATTGTGGTCGACTGATGAACAGGATGCGGTTGACCTGATCGACCGCGAACTGGACCGATACGCCGAGGAAAACTGTAAGCGTTTTGATGACAATTATCGAGTCATGCACATGTGGGACGCGGAAACCGGAATGATCGACACCTGGCACAAATACTGCCAGAAGCAGATGAAGGACCAGTTCCATATGCTCGACGAGAAACTGATATTTTCAAACAGCAAAACGGGAAAAAAGACTATGCCAGCAAGATGCTGAATTATCCGCTTGAGCAGGGTGAGGCGAACTCTTATGACAAGCTCATGAGTGTTCTGTACTCTCCTGCCGAGCGGCACAAAATCGAATGGGCCATTGGTTCAGTCGTGTCCGGTGACTCCAAGAGGCTGCAAAAGTTCATGGTGCTTTACGGCGCCGCTGGTACTGGTAAGTCCACGGTGCTCAACATCATTCAGCAGCTCTTTGATGGTTATTACTCTGTATTCGATGCTAAGGCTCTCGGCTCTTCAAGCAATGCATTTGCGCTGGAGGCGTTCAAGACGAACCCGTTGGTTGCTATTCAACATGATGGTGACCTGTCCCGTATTGAGGATAATACGAGACTTAACAGCCTTGTTTCGCATGAGCTAATGACGGTCAACGAGAAGTTCAAATCAACTTACGCCAACCGTTTTAAGGCTTTCCTCTTTATGGGCACAAACAAACCGGTTCGTATTACGGACGCTAAATCCGGTCTGATTCGACGTTTGATTGATGTTTCCCCAACAGGAGATAAGGTCGAGCCGAACGAGTACAAGACCATCATGAAGCACATCCCGTTTGAACTTGGCCCGATTGCTTACCACTGTCAAGAGGTCTATCTGGAAGATCCAGCTTACTATGACGGTTATATTCCGATTGCTATGTTGGGGGCCTCCAATGACTTCTACAACTACATCGTTGATTCCTACCCAGTCTTCAAGCGTGAAGACGGAACGTCCCTCAAGGCTGCTTGGGAGATGTATAAGACCTATAATGAGGAAGCAAAGGTCTCGTACCCCCTCAGCCAACGAGCGTTCAAGGAAGAGTTGAAGAACTATTTCCATGACTACACAGAGCGCTTCAGTATGGAAGATGGCACTCGTGTTCGGAGCTATTACAGTGGCTTCAGAACTGAAAAATTTGAGGAACAGACCATCATTGATAAGCCGGAGCCCACAACTCGGCTGATTCAGTTTGATGGAACAGTATCCGCATTCGACAAAGATTGTGCGGACTGTCCTGCTCAATATGCCACATCTAAAGAAACGCCCTCGCAGAAATGGAAAAAAGTCACGAAGACTCTTTCGCAGTTGGATACCTCTAAGCTCCACTATGTCAAGGTGCCTGAGAACCATATCGTCATCGACTTTGATATTCCGGACGAGAACGGCAATAAGTGCTTTGACCTGAACCTGGCAGAGGCGAGTAAGTGGCCTCCAACCTATGCCGAGGTCAGCAAGGGTGGTCAGGGTATCCATCTACATTATATTTACACCGGCGATCCGACAAGGCTGAGCCGTATCTATGACGACCATATTGAGGTGAAGGTCTTCACTGGAAAAAGCTCGCTGCGCCGGAAACTCACTAAGTTCAACAACCTACCTATTGCAACCATAAGCTCTGGGTTACCATTGAAAGGAGAAAGCAGCATGGTAAACAACAAGGTGGTTCAGAGCGAGAAAGGGCTTAGGGTTCAAATCAAGAGAAATCTCAACAAGGAGATCCACCCTGCAACTAAGCCCAGTATCGACTTTATCCACAAGATTCTGACGGATGCGTATGAAAGCGGCATGGTTTACGATGTTACCGATATGCGCAATGCCGTCCTGGCCTTTGCCGCCAACAGCACCAATCAGGCAGAGTATTGCATCAAGCTCGTTAACAAGATGCCGTTCAAATCTGCCGATGCCGCCCCTGCGGCCAAGAACGAAACCGCTGACCTCGTCTTTTATGATGTCGAGGTGTTTCCGAACCTTTTCCTCGTGAACTGGAAGTTTGCAGGAAG
This sequence comes from Dysosmobacter welbionis, assembly GCF_005121165.3. Lineage (NCBI taxonomy): Bacteria > Bacillati > Bacillota > Clostridia > Eubacteriales > Oscillospiraceae > Dysosmobacter > Dysosmobacter welbionis. The sequence continues at coordinate 817,726 of NZ_CP034413.3, forward strand.
CACACAACCTGTGGTTCGGATGATCAACCCGACCTCTGAAGACATCGAGGGCCTGATGAAGTTCCGACTCATCGGCTTCAACTGCCGGCGGTATGATAACCACATTCTTTATGCTCGCTTGATGGGCTATACCAATGAGCAGCTTTACAACCTGTCTCAGCGGATCATCGGCAGCGAAAAGAAATCCAAGAGCAACAACTGCTTCTTTGGCGAAGCCTATAATGTCTCTTACACTGATGTTTACGACTTCTGCTCGAAAAAACAGAGCTTGAAGAAGTGGGAGATTGAACTCGGCATCCACCATCAGGAGCTTGGCCTTCCGTGGGACCAGCCTGTTCCGGAGAGCATGTGGCAGAAGGTTGCCGAGTATTGTGACAATGATGTCATTGCTACGGAGGCAGTATTCAATGCCCGTAAGGCTGACTTCATAGCTCGTGAGATCCTGGCCGATGTGGCTGGAATGACCGTCAACGATACCACGAACACTTTGACCGCCAAGATTATCTTCGGTGGAAACAAGAAGCCGCAGGATCAGTTCAATTACCGTGACATGGGTGATGCCAGTCAGATTTGCAGCATGGACGATCTGCCGTTCAAGTTTGGGCCGGAAGAATATGACAACTATACGGCGTTTGACAAGAAAGACCGTCCGATCTTCCCTGGTTACAAGTTCGATAAAGGCAAGTCTACTTATCGCGGCGAAGAAGTTGGCGAGGGCGGCTATGTCTATGCCGAGCCTGGTATGTACGGAAATATCGCTCTGCTGGATATTGCTTCTATGCATCCCTCAAGCATCATCGCAGAAGATCTCTTCGGACCGGTCTATACGAAGCGGTTTCGTGAGATCCGTGATGCTCGTGTCGCCATTAAGCATAAGGAGTTCGACAAGGCTCGTAAGATGCTGAACGGTGCTCTGGCAAAGTATCTGACGGACGAGAGTGCCGCCGATGCTCTGGCACAGGCGCTAAAAATCGCCATCAACTCCGTTTACGGCCTGACTTCGGCCAGCTTCGAGAATCCGTTCCATGACAACCGTAACAAAGATAATATCGTCGCCAAGCGCGGAGCCCTGTTTATGATCAACCTCAAGCACGAGGTTCAGAAACGGGGCTTTGTTGTTGCTCACATCAAGACGGACTCTATCAAGATCCCAGACGCTACACCTGAAATCATTCAGTTCGTCATGGACTACGGCAAGATGTACGGTTATATTTTCGAGCACGAAGCGACTTATGATCGCATGTGCCTCGTCAACAATGCCGTTTATATTGCCAAGTACAAGGATGGTAAACACGCCGGCGAGTGGACAGCCACGGGCACTCAGTTCCAGATCCCATATGTCTTCAAGAAGCTCTTCTCGCATGAGGAGATCACCTTCGAGGATATGTGTGAGACGAAGTCCGTTACCTCTGCTATTTATATTGACAGAAGCCCTGATGAAGCCGCGGCCTATATCAACAATCCGGACATGGCAATACAGTCCGAGGATAACCTTGTACTTGATAATGGTCATACTTTGCAGTTCATCGGAAAGGTCGGACTGTTTACCCCGATTAAGTCCGGTTGTGGTGGAGGTTCACTCGTTCGTCAAAACACCGATAAGAACGGCAATGTCAAGTACGATTCCGTCGTCGGAACAAAAGACTATCTATGGATGGAATCTGAGATGGTCAAAATTCTCGGAAAGGAAGACTGCATTGACCGGAGATACTATGATGCTCTCGTTGATGCTGCGGCCACCGATATTTCCAAGTATGGCGATTTCGAGTGGTTCGTTTCTGAAGACCCGTATGTTTCTGACACGCCGCCTTGGTTCAGCCCCGGCGAACCCCATGAAGAAGACAGTACACCGTTCGATGTGAGGTAATTCTATGGAGAAAAACTTCACAAAAGATGGTCTCCGCTGGTTTACTTGCAGGCGATGTGGACTGAGAAACTGCGAGAACATTTATCGGTGGAAAAAGAAGCCGCAGCCTATGAAAAACATCTGCACCCACTGCATTGAAAAAGAGGAACTGACACACAAGGAAGCTCGTGAACGAGCCCATTATAGTCCATTCCAATATCCGTTTTAACAGTTGAGAGGAGTCTTAATTATGAGTCGTAAAGCTACTGACAACATCATCATCGAAAACGCCCGCATTATCTTCCGGAACTTTTCCGGTAAGGAGGACAAGTACAACCGTGCCGGTGATCGAAATTTCTGCGTTATCATCGAGGACCACAACGATGCTCAGCGTCTGATCGAAGACGGCTGGAATATCCGCGTGATGCCTCCCCGTGAGGAAGGTGACGAGCCTCGCCACTATCTCCAGGTCGCGGTGAGCTTCAAGAACTTCCCGCCCAAGGTCGTCATGGTCACCCGCCGCAAGCAGACGCCTCTCGATGAGGAGTCCATCGGCGCGCTCGACTTTGCCGAGATCAGCAATGTGGATCTTATCATCCGCCCCTATAACTGGATCATTCAGGAGGGCACCAAGAACGAGAAGAGCGGTGTGAAGGCCTACCTCAAGACGATGTATGTCACCATTGAGGAGGATGAGTTCGCCGAGAAGTATGCTGCGAGCGAGTATCCGCAGGAATAAGCATTGCGGGGACGCTGGTTAGGAGGTAGCCGGCGTCCCTTTAACTTTTTGAAAGGAGGACCCCATGCCTTTCTGGAAACCTAAGAAAAAGAAGAAAGCGGTTCATAAGGCGAAACCGGCTAAGTCGCTCCCAAAGTATGAGCCAAAGCCGTTCATTCCGCCTGAGATACCGAAAATTGATATTTCAGCAAATCAGCAAAAAGAGCCACAAAAGCCGGCTCCGAAAAAAGCTTCCTCGCCAAGGGCGGACGACAAGAAGTATTTCATCGAGACATTCAACAAGCTCGTGTCCGAGCGAAATCGACCGTGGGACATTTGGAAGGACTTCGTTCTGATGACGGCCTGCGCATTCTCCAATGCTGTTGATAAGACACATTATGATGAGCGAGAAGACCGTTATCTGAAAGCCATCGCCAAGTACCGCAAAGAAGAGCAGGCGTTATTCCCGGAGCTTCTTGCCGAAATGACGGTCGCGTTGGAGAAAAATCCGGACCAGGACTTTCTTGGTGAAGTCTATATGCGGATGAGGCTCGGAAGCGACGAACTTAAGCAGATATTTACTCCTTATAATGTTTGTCACTTCATGGCGCTTGCGACAATGGGTAATGTTGCGGAACAGGTCGAAAAAAGCGGCTTTATCACCGTTCACGATGATTGCTGCGGAGGTGGTGCAACTTTGATAGCTGCTGCCAATGTAGCACGGAACGACCTTGAAAAGGCCGGCTTTAACTTCCAGAACCATATTCTCTTCTCGGCTCAGGACATCGAGGAGACAGTCGCGCTCATGTGCTATATTCAGTTATCGCTCCTCGGCGTCGCCGGGTTCGTCAAGGTCGGCAATTCTCTTACCGATCCGATCAGAAATGGTGACTCTTTGGAGAACTACTGGTTTACGCCCATGTATTTTAGCGATGTTTGGCATACTCGTCGAGTTGTCAGTCAAATGATGGATATTTTGCGAGAGGAACGTGAAAGCGATGACCATTAAAGATTTTGACACGAAAAAAGTCATTCTTGAAGACCAATACAAAAGCGATGAGTACGAGACGATGACTCTCTACTTTATCGCGCCAAAAGAATGGCTCGAAGGCCTCTATCCTGATGCTGTTCACACTGAAATCAGTGTTGAGTATCCGCTGAATTGCCCCGAAGCTTATGCGGCAACCGTAATGGTATCTCCGACAAGAGATCTTGGAGAGGATGGATATGAGGACTATGACTGGAGTGACCTTGAGCTGTCTCTTTCAGATATTGAAGCGTTAATCGGGATGGCTAAGTCATGAGTATCAGTCTGTACGATCATCAGCGCAGCGCCCTTGAAAAAATGAAGAACGGTTGCATTCTATGCGGCGGGGTCGGTTCCGGTAAATCCAGAACTGCTCTCGCCTATTACTATCTTCAGCAGGGCGGAAACCTCGATATTCCTGATGCGCCGATGAAAAATCCGCTTGATATTTACATCATCACCACGGCACGCAAGCGCGATACCTGTGAATGGGAGGACGAGTTGGCTCCATTCCTGCTCTCCACCCATGAGGACTGCAATTACTACAAGAACAAGGTCATCATCGACTCGTGGAACAACATCGGCAAATACAAAGATGTAAAAAACAGTTTCTTTATATTTGACGAGCAGCGTGTCGTCGGTTACGGAGCTTGGACAAAAGCATTCCTGAAAATCGCGAAAGTGAACAAATGGATCTTGCTCTCAGCTACCCCTGGGGATACCTGGCAGGATTATATCCCCGTCTTCATCGCAAATGGGTTCTACCGGAACAAGACCGATTTCATCGACCAGCATGTGGTTTATGACTGGAGGTCGAAGTATCCAAAGGTTGACCGATACCTCAACACCGGACGGCTGATCCGTCTGCGCAATCGCATTCTCGTGACGATGGAGTTCGAGCGGCACACCACATCGCATCATCAGGATGTGCCTGTTTCCTACAACATTCCGCTCTACAAAGATATTTCTCGAAACCGCTGGAACCCTTGGGAAGACCGTCCTATTGAAACGGCTTCTGAGCTTTGTATGAACTGGCGCCGCGTGGTAAATTCGGACGAGTCCCGAAGCGTGGCCGTGCTGGAGATCATGGAAGATCACCCTAAAGTCATCATCTTCTACAATTTCGACTACGAGCTTGATATTCTCAAAAATCTTGGTTACCCCGATGGGACTGAAGTCGCTGAATGGAACGGTCACAAGCATCAAGAGATCCCGACCGGCGACAAATGGGTTTATCTCGTGCAGTACACGGCCGGCTGCGAGGGCTGGAACTGCATTACCACTGATACGATCATCTTCTACTCGCAGAACTATTCCTATAAGGTCATGGTTCAGGCTTCCGGACGAATCGACCGTCTGACGACGCCATTCAGTGACCTTTATTACTTCCATCTAAAGAGCTTTTCCGGCATTGATCTGGCGATCAGCAAGGCACTCAAGGAGAAGAAGAACTTCAATGAGGGTCGCTTTGTTGGGTGGTCTACTGCGCCGATGCCGAAAGCTGCATGACATGAAAAGGAGAAATTATGAATAACGCAAAAATTATTGCTGTCGACTTCGATGGCACTTTGGTTGAAAACAAATGGCCTGAGATCGGTGCGCCGATTGAAAAAAACATCGCCAAGGTTAAGGCCGAACAGGAAGCTGGCGCCAAAATCATTCTTTGGACGAACCGCGTCGGCGAACCTTTGGAAAAAGCACTCTCGTTCTGCAAGGAGCAGGGCATCCACCTCGATGCTGTCAATGAGAATCTGCCCGAAATAACAAAAGCATTTGGGACTGACTGCCGGAAGATCTTCGCCAACGAGTATTGGGATGATCGCGCAGTCTTGATGTCCGAGAAAGATATCGGAGAATTCTCTGACGGGTTCCACACTTTCAATTCCCTCTATCATCAGCGGCTCATCCTCTTCACGGCCTTGGTGAACACTTTCCCGACGCTTGCTTGGAAATCCCACAAGCATTCGGATGGCGAGACTCCCTTTGGAGGAGGCTGGTTCATCGTTGGCATCGACACGCCAAAGGGGCCCTATACCTATCATTACGAGGACAAGGACTGGGACCTGTTCCACTGCAAAGAGGTGGCCACTGCCCCTGAGTGGGACGGCCATACCGATAAGGATGTCGAGCGGGTACTGTCCCTTACGGATGACGAGAGTGATTGGGCGGCTCGTGAAGTTGCTATTGCTTCTCAGAAAGAACGCGAAAGTGCCGAAGATAAAGACGACTGGGATTACGGTGTTGCGTGCTATGAGAGTGCCCTCAGAGCGTATCGGTCTTTGGAACGCGACGGCCACTCCGGTATGAGCATTCAGATCACCAAGAGCATCCTGAACCGCCTCATCGACGGCAAATGCCTTACCCCCATTGAGGACGATCCTGATATTTGGACTAAGGTCGAGTTTGGTGAGAACGATCCTATCCAGCACTTCCAGTGCAAGCGCATGAGCAGCCTGTTTAAGGATGTCGCCGAGGACGGTACGGTCACTTACTCGGATGTCAACCGTGTTCAGCTCATCAACAAAGAAAGCCCTGATATTCCGTTCAGAAACGGCTTCGGTACTCGCCTTATCGACAAGATGTATCCCATCACGCTTCCGTACTTCCCTGCGGACAAGAAGTTCAAGATCATCGTCGAAGAGTTTCTGACCGATGAGAAAAATGGCGACTTCGATACCGTCGGCTATCTCCAGCTTATTCTTCCCAATGGCGAGGTCGTTGATCTGAACGGATATTTCAAAGATGGTCCGGACGGCATGGTTCGCATCGAGCATGCTGAGTACGAGGAGCGGAAAGCCAACAGGATCGACAAAAAGTAACCACTGATATTTGAAAGGAGAAAGAAATATGATCCCCATTGATACAATAGTCAGCATTAAATCCGGTGACGAGTACGGTGGTAAATACACCGGGAAACTCGGCATCATTAAAAAGTTTACAGATGATCGGGTCGGAGTGGAGTTTGCCGGCCTTAAAAACCATGCAAGCAAATACGGCCTCTTCTGGTTCAAGAAAGAGAATGTGACACCTTCACTCTTTGATGTGCCGAAGCGCAATGATGCAATCATTCCGGCGGCTCTTGCTAAGGCTTTCCTCAACTTCACTTTCGGAGCCCCCAGGGCATCGCTCGGCGTAAAGCAGGTCATTTTCAGTGGTCCTAAAACGATCGTGTTCTGGCTCGACGGAACCAAGACTATCGTTTCTTGTGGCGAGGGTGACCACAATGATCCCTATGCCGGGTTCTGTGCTGCCGTTACGAAGCGAGTCTTTGGCTCCACTTCTCAGGCAAAGAAGGTCTTGGCACGGACGAGGAAGGAGACTTCCAAATGAGCACAATTTATATCGGCGAACGGCAAAGTGGCAAAACAACCATGCTCATCGAAATGTCTGAAAAGACCGGCGCCACCATCGTTGTGGCTACCTATCCGATGGCCAAGTACATTCAGTTGCTCGCTGCTCAGATGGGTAAGAAAATTCCTGTTCCTATCACGGTGACGAACTACATCCGTCTTCTCGCAAGTGGCGGCCTTGGTAAGAGCGAGAAGTATCTCATAGACGAGCTTCAGATGATGCTCTCTGCTATGAATGTCGAAGCTGCTACGGTTGACTGCGACTGCATTGAAGTTCTTCGCGGCCAACAGAAAGAAGGTTTGTAATGGCTGGAATTAAAATGAATGTTGAGTTTCCGACGCGCCTTTGCGAAGTCAATGGTAAGCTCGGATATTTTCACCGTTGGGAGCAGTGGAGCAAGGTTGTCGACGCAAGCCCTCTTCGTGGAGGTCATCCTGGCGGACAAAACGGGCAGGTTTTTGGAATTGTTGAATTCGAAGACGGCGTTCGTCGTGTTGGTCCGTCTTCTATCAAATTCTGTGATGAGGAGAACGCGATACTTTGTGAGATGGCAAAGCACCATGAGGCATTAAGGAAAGGAGAAGCAAATGCTGAAGATTGAAAACGCCGAAGTTCTCGGTTGGGAACACGCCATTCGAGGCATGAGGAACCCTAAGAACTCATGGGAGAAGAGTGATAGCGGCCCAGAATGTCCTTATGGGAAAGAAAAATGTTGCGGAGAATGCCAGCAAAATTTCTGCATTGGCCCCAACGATAAGCAACTCATGATGGCCCTCCGCAACGCTGGTACGGATCATCGCAAGTTCATGCGGATGATTACCGTCTATCTCGACATCACCGCCCCGCTGTACTGGTGGAAAGAGTTCGACACCTATAAGGTCGGTACGGTCGCCAACTCCTGCTCTACGATGCACAAAATCGCAGCAAAGGAGTTTACACTGGATGACTTCAGTCACGAGCATCTGGTTGATGACCTCGATGTCCGTATTGAAATCGGAGGAACCGATCACAGAGATACGGGGCCCATGGAAGTCCTTGGCATGACGATTGATGTGCTAAATCACTATCGCGAAAAATATCTTGCAGCGACGAAGACTGAGGAATACACCGGCCTCCCCGCCAAGGATATTTGGTGGCAGATGATCCAGCTTCTCCCCAGTTCCTACAACCAGAAGCGGACGGTCATGCTGAACTATGAGGTTCTGGCCAATATCTACAAATCCCGTCGGCATCACAAGCTCGATGAATGGCATACACTTTGTGACCGGATTGAAAGTCTGCCTTATTCTGCGTTGATTACTGGCACTGCCATTTGACACAACTCCGGCTGTTATGATACAATCATAAAAAAAGAAATCATGCGCAAAAAGTACATCGCCTATTATGGAAGGAGGTTGTTAGGCTATGGCTGAACGCAACGATTCTCACCTTCTGGATGGTGGTGATTCTGTGGGTATGACAGATAACCAGTACAAGGGTATGCTGCTTGACCAGTTAGAAGACTGGCAGGAAATCCTTGACCTGGCAATCGCAGCCGGGAACACCGAGATTCAGAAAAAGGCTGAGAAGCAAATCGCGAAGATCAACGAAAAGCTGAAATTCTAATCTCTACCCAGAGGGAAGGGCTTGTGGAAACACAGGCTCTTCTCTTTTTATATTCTTTTTGAGGAGGAAGTTTAATTATGTCTTGTCAATACAAAGACCAGTGTCCAAGCTACAGTGGCTGGTGTAACGGGCCGAAGCAGGATTTCTCCAAGTGCGTGGAGTTCCTTGTCACGGCCTATGAGAACGAGAAAAAGCGGATGATGCCCAACGAGTACCAGAAGCTGGCTATACGGACATGCAGCATCCCCTACGACCAGAAGAAGGATATGCTCATGCACGCTGTCCTGGGCCTGACTTCCGAGGCTGGCGAGGTTTCTGGTCTGTTCCAGAAGAAGTACCAGGGTCACAAGCTCGACCCTGAGCATCTGGAAAAGGAGTTGGGCGACTGCCTCTGGATGATTGCGGAGGCTTGCACCGCTCTCGGCTGGAACATGGAAACGGTCATGCAGACCAACATCGAGAAGCTCCGGGCCCGATATCCGGAGGGCTTCGATGCCGAGCACAGTCTGCATCGCAGAGCAAATGATATTTGAAAGGAGCTTGTGAAAATGGATGAGAAAAAAATCCACTCAATCATTGATGAAGCAATGGCGGCTCGTGACCGCTCTGTGTCCATTTATATTTCGCCTGATGGTGGTGTTTCTGTTTCGGTCTTCCCGTGGCCGGACGAGGAGATACTCCGCAACATGAGAGCCAGCGGTCTGATCTCTCACAATGACTACCGGACACGACTTGGCCTGTCGCCTATGAAGGACTAAGGAGGATCACAATGAACGAAAAAGTTCTAAGACATAAGGAAATCTGCGATGGGCTGAACGAGCTCTACGCACGCAAAAACCACGACTATGGCGACAGCTTCCATACCACTTTCGTCGAGGAAGGTCTCGCTATGGCCCGTATCCGTCTGGGAGATAAGTTCTCCCGCTTCAAGACCCTGTCTCGCCTTTCCTGCAATGACCGCGACCAGCAGCAAGTTACGGATGAGTCCATTCGTGATACGCTGCTCGATCTCGCAAACTATGCCATCATGACTGTGTTGGAGATGGATGCACCAGATGAGAGTCATGCGACTATGTACGCTTATGACAAGCCGTTCTATACTGTTGGGGAGGATAAGTAAGATGAAAGCTAAGAGAGCGCTTTGTATGCTTGCGGCGATCCTCCTCGTTGTCGCCATGATGCTGATGTTCCTGACGGGTTGTAATAGACAAGTAATCGACACGACATTCAGCTATGACAATGCTATCCTGGCTCTTCCCGATGGTTCTGTCATTAGCGGGAAAATCGAGAGCTGGAAAGACTATGATGACGGCGATCAGATTCAGGTAAAAATTGACGGAACTACATATCTGGTTCATTCCGTCAACATCGTACTGATAAAGGAGTAATGATTATGTGGAAGCGCGAACTGATCCGCAACAAGATCTATGCGGTATTGATGGTGCTGGCATCTTTGCCGGTTGTTATTTTGGAGAGGGATGGTACGGTCCTTCTCCTTTCTCTTTTCTTCGGAGTTCCGATGTTCTTCGCAAAAGAAAACTGGATCATGGGAGGACCCGTTCATGAAAGTAAAGAAAGCCGGAAAAAGAGTGTTCGGAGCCGTAATGTCCGCTGCCGAGAAAAAGGCTATGGACATGGAGATACAGCGACAGCTCGCAGAGTACGATCGAAAGCATATCCGAGAGATCGACGCTCTGGTTCTGTGGGAGCTACGTGAACAGCTCGGCTTCGGCAACAAGAGGCTTAAAAAATTCTATGACAACTTCTCCCGCGGCATCGAGGCTTTGATCCGTCGTTATGAGATGGAGCAGGGCGACGATGTCTGGCTCTGTACCTACAAGCTGAAAGAGATCGGCTGTGATCTTGAAAAGTGGGAGAAAGAAAGAGGTGACCAATGAGCGACCGAAAAAACTCGGAGGGCTACTCAGATCCGACAGCCTACCAGGCCATGATGAACCTTGAAATCGAGGAGCTTCGCTTTAAGAAGTTGCTCAGGTCTATCAAGGATGTGTGTGACTTGGCGGACTTCGAGATCGAAGGTCGTGTCGTTCTGATCGACAAGCGGTCCGGACGGATATGGAGGTAGAAAAATGTTTAACTTTCCTACTGAAGATATTGTGAAGGCATTCGAGGCCTTTAGCGAAGCCATCAATCAGTTGGCTGCTGATATTGTTGATGCGTGGGAAGCTGTCACCGTGACTGTATCAGCCGTCCTCGACGATGATGCGCTCTGGCCAAACCGATACGGAATGCCGCCTAAAAAGTACGGTCAATCTCTTCAGAAACACTCCAAAAAGTCATTCAATCAATATGACTACATCCCGATTATGGCAAAAAATCTCCCTTATCAGCGGAGAGCATTTTAGCAAAACTGCGTGAATTTGCCCCGGTTCTGTCTAATCTAAGATAGAATTCGGGGCTCTTTCATGCGCAAAAATCGTGGCCACTTTTATTTTGAAAAACGGGCTTCTGCCCACTTTCTTTCAGAAACTTGATATATTTGGGCGGGTTGAGAGACTTGTAGAGACGGTTCTGGCCAAAAAAAGTGGGTTTTTGCCCGGTTTTATTTGAAAAGTGGGCAGGCTGAAACCGTTGGTACACAAGGCTTTGCGGGCTTTCTGCCCACTTTCCCACTTTTTTCTTTAATTAGTGTGAAGAAAAAATATAAAAAAAATATATAAGTGACGAGAAAAAGTGGGTTTTTGGCCAAAGCCTGATTTTCCTCAAAAAACTCTGACTTCCTTTTCGTGCGCGAGTGTGATATACTAAGCTTGCGACACAATTAAATCTTCTTATCCGCTTCACTATGGGAGAATTACTTGGCAACAAGTGTTTCTCTCTTAACTCGTTATACCCATAGTGGTGGTAAGAGGATTGTGTCGCAGCAATGAGAGATGCGCTTTTGCAGGGTGCGTCTCTTCGTTGGGGCGCACCTTTTTTATTTGCACTCTTACGAGGGGAGGACGGAGCGTGGCACGGCCTTACACTGAACAGCAAGTTCTCAAGAAACTGGATATTCCAGATTTCAGACATTTGACAAAAGAAAAAGTCATTGCTTTTGCGACAATGGTTCCGAAGATGAACCCCGAAGTTGCAAAGAAAGCTCTTGAGCAATTTCCGAACTTCGCTTCGACTTCACTTGATGTTTTGAAAGAGTACCGCAGCGTCATCCAGGAAGCGATGGAAGACGATCGAGAGAGTATGCGCAGTTGTTACGATATGTATAACCGCGTGATGGATTCTCTTGAAAAAATGCTGGATAACGACGACCTGACATTTGAGCAGAAGACTTATATTCTCGATCAGATGCAGGAAGTTGCCGCGGCGGTAGCGGATAAGGACTCTGAAAAATCGAGGAACCGTTTGAAGCTCATTGGGGTTATCGGCGGCGTAGCTGCTGCCATTGTCGCGGCTTTGGCTTCGAGTCTTGGAGGTAACATCGCACTGAAAGAAAGCAACAACATTGATGATGACAACATAACGGATTTATGAGAAAGGACAGACAGCATGAGTAAAGGTAACGGAAAGCGTAGCACTGGTGGACTGATCCTCGATGTGATACTTACTTTCTGCACAGGAGGTCTGTGGCTGATTTGGATACTCATTCGGTATCTGCGAAATAATAGCTGACCCTCTGGATATTTAACCGAGACGCTTGAAAAGGTGTCTCGGCTTTTTTTATGCCCTTTTTGGCTTCCGCAGAAAAAACAGGGTCTTTTATGGAGAAGAGAGAGATGTGTTACACATTTCCCTCTCTCCATTTTATTTTTTGTCGAAAGGAGGTCATTTCGTGGCCAGAAGTTCCAGACTTGAGAGCGGATTTCAAGACCGTTTAATCGAGTCATTGAAAGCGTTGTTCCCTGGATGCATGGTTTTCAAGATGGACCAAATTCAGGGACTTCCCGATCTGTTGATTCTTTATGGCGAGAAGTGGGCCTCCCTCGAATGCAAGAGGTCTGCGACAGCTAAGAAGCGCCCAAATCAGGACTACTATGTCGAGAAGATGAACGATATGTCATTCTCTCGCTTTGTGTGTCCGGAAAATAAAGAGGAGGTATTGAATGAACTTCAACAGGCATTCCAACCTTGAAGGTCAGCACGCCTTCCTTGGTGCAAGTAAGTATCACTGGATCAATTACACCGATGATAAAATCGCGGACTCCTATGTGAGATTTCTGGCAACACAGAAAGGAACTGTTCTTCACGCATTCGCCGCTCAGTGTATTCTTTTGGGGCAGAAACTTCCCAAGTCTCAGAAGACTCTGAACATGTATGTGAATGACGCTATCGGTTATAAGATGACGCCGGAACAGATCCTCTACTATTCCCCGAACTGTTTCGGAACGACCGATGCGATTTGTTTCCGAAATAATTTTCTTCGCATCCATGATTTGAAGACCGGAGAAATTGATGCTCACATTGAACAGTTGGAGGTCTATGCCGCTCTGTTCTGTTTGGAGTATCATATTCGTCCAGCCGACATTGAAATGGAACTGCGTATCTACCAGCACGACCAAATTCTGTACCATAAGCCGACTGTTGAGGATATTCTGCCAATCATGGACAGGATCATCACAGCCGATAAGGTCATCAACAAAATTAGAGAAGAGGAGGGTTAAGCTATGGACCTCGTAGAGGAAGATATTCTGATGCACTATGGCGTCAAACGGCGCTCTGGGCGCTATCCGTGGGGTTCCGGTGATAACCCTTACCAACATGGCGGCGACTTTCTTGCTCGCGTTGAAGAGCTTCAGCGGCTCGGCAAAACTGAAAAACAGATTGCTGATGAACTTCATCTTTCGACGACTGACTTGCGGATGCAGGTTCGCGTCGCAAAGCATGAACGCCGTGCTCTTCAGGCAGACCGTGCCCGTTCTTTGCGGGAAGACGGTAAGACGCTGGATGAGATCGCCTCAATCCTCGGTTATGCGAATGACTCTTCTGTTCGCGCACTGCTGAATGAGAATACGGCAGCCAATAAGAATAAGGCGCAAGCCACGGCAGAGATTCTGAAGAAAGAGCTTGCGGAAAAAGGAGCCATTGATGTAGGCACCGGCGTTGAGCGGCAGCTTGGCGTTTCTACCGGTGTTCTTCAAGAGGCTCTTTTCATTTTGGAAACCGAGGGTTATAACCGCTATGGCGTCGGCGTTCCCCAGGTAAACGACCCGAAGAAACGCACGATCACCCCCGTTATTTCCGTTCCTGAGATTGACCAGAGAGAGGTTTATCAGAACCTTGAATTGGTGAAGTCTGTTGGCGACTACCATTCTACCGATGGTGGCGAGTCTTGGGACAAGCGTGAGTATCCGGCGAGCATTGATTCCAGCCGTGTGAAGATCCTTTATGGCGATGAGGGTGGCGCACTGAAAGACGGTGTCATTGAGATCCGTCGCGGCGTTGCTGACCTTGATTTGGGAGACTCTCACTATGCTCAGGTTCGTATCCTTGTAGATGGCACTCATTACCTCAAAGGAATGGCGATGTATTCTGACGATATGCCTGATGGCGCAGACATTGTCTTTAACACCAACAAGCATACCGGAACACCTAAGATGGATGTTCTGAAGAAAATTCAGGATGATCCCGACAACCCTTTTGGGGCCTTGATTAAGGCTAATGGCCAGAGTCACTATATCGACGCCGACGGCAATGAGAAGCTTTCTGCGATCAACAAGCTGAAAGAAGAGGGCGACTGGGACAAGATGAGTAAAAATCTTTCTTCCCAGTTCCTTTCCAAGCAGCCCATCCAGCTTATTAAGAAGCAGTTGGATTTGACTTACGCTGATGCTGCTGATGAGTTCTCGGAGATCTGTTCGTTGAACAATCCCACCGTAAAGCGGAAGCTCCTGTTAGACTTTGCGGATGAGTGCGACTCGGCTGCTGTCCATCTGAAAGCGGCTGCTCTCCCTCGTCAGAGCACGCAGGTCATACTACCGCTCAATGCGATGAAAGAGACCGAGATCTTTGCCCCGAACTATCGTGATGGCGAAAAGGTCGTGCTAATTCGCTATCCGCATGGTGGTACCTTTGAGATCCCTGAGCTTACGGTCAATAACAAAAACCCGACTGCCGTTTCCGTTCTCGGAAAGAACATTCGGGATGCTGTGGGTATCAACCCTAAGGTTGCAGAGCGTCTTTCTGGTGCTGACTTTGATGGCGACCAGGTCGTTGTCATTCCGACCGGTGGGAGGGTGAAAATCCAATCTACCCCCGCCCTTAAGGATTTGAAGGACTTCGATCCTAAGACTGACTACTCAACTGAGGGCAAGACTGGCGTTCGGCTCCTTGCAAAGGGTGCTGCTACACAGAGACAGATGGGTGAGATTTCAAATCTCATTACTGACATGACTCTGAAAGGCGCTACTGAGCCTGAGATCGCAAGAGCGGTCAAACACAGCATGGTTGTCATTGATGCGGCCAAGCACAAGCTCGACTACCGGCAGTCTGAGAAAGACAATGGTATCGCCGAGCTCAAGAAGAAGTATCAAGGCTTTGACGACGAGACTGGTCACCATGGTGGCGCCTCTACCCTCTTATCCCGTAGAAAGCAGGATGTTGAGGTACCGGAGCGTCAGGGCAGCGGTGTCATTGATCCTCTGACAGGAAAAGTCGTTTACAAGGAGTCCGGCAGAACTTATGTGGACCCCCGTACCGGAAAGACGGTAGCAGCAACCACTAAGGTTAAACGCATCCTCGCGGTTGATGATGTTCGTTCGATGTCTTCTGGAACGCTTCAGGAAGAGGCCTATGCCGACTATGCCAATAAGATGAAAGACCTTGCCAACAAGGCCCGTCTTGAATACAAGGCTACCCCTACTCTGAAGCGCTCTGCCAGTGCGGCCAAGGCCTTTGAGCCCGAAGTGAACCGCCTTATGGCTGCTCTCAAGGTCGCACAGTTGAATGCTCCTCTTGAACGAGAGGCTCAACGAATTGCAAATGCTCGTGTAAAAGCAAAGGTTCAGGCAAACAACATTACTGACAAAGATGAGATTTCCAAGATCCGTCGTGCTGCTATCAGTGATGCCAGAAATTCTACTGGCGCAAGCGGAAAGCGAACTCGCATTACAATCAGCGATGGTGAATGGACTGCAATTCAGTCTGGTGCAATTTCAGACACAACCTTGAGCGAGATCTTGCGCTATGCCGAACCGAAAACTGTCAGAGAACGAGCAACGCCGAGAAGAACAACGCAGTTGTCCGATGCTCGCATTAGCAGAATCAAAGCAATGGCGAATTCTGGCAACACAAATGCTGAAATCGCTGAAGCTTTGGGAATTTCGACTTCTGCCGTTTCAAAGTATCTGAATTCATGAAAGGAAGTGAGAGAAAATGGCTCAATCATGCGCGCTAACTACGACAGACAATCCGTATGATCCCTTTACCCAGTACGATGCTTGGTATCGCTTTGATGAAGGCAAAGGCTATCACTCTTGCGCCTATCTGGCCCGTATAGCCAGGACCTCCGATCAGCTTTCAGATGCTGAAAACGAACAGGAACTTGAGCGTGCCATTGACGACATCATCAAATACGATCCCCTTGGGATCTACAAAAAGTAAAAGCAGACACAAAGGATTCGCCTTCCGTGAGTGCATAAAGGCTTTAGCAGCCTCTTTCGCTCAAATCGGGAGGCTTTATCTTTTGCTCTGCTTTTACAACACGATAAGTTTTAACTCCAAGTCACCTTTTGCTTAGCGAGATTACCTTGCTTTCTAAAAGGTATAGGGGGGGTCGCAAAAACAGCACCCCCTCTGCATCGCGGCGGTCTTTGAAAATTCTCCGGGGGATATTTTTGAAAAATGTTTTTCGGGGTTGGGGGCAGCCGGCGGGAGTTTTGGGCGACGAGACAGGGTTTGAACGGGCCCACAGGGCTGATATTTCACCTCCTGATGTGTTCTTCTTTCCATGGAATTGCCACGACCGGGTCATGCAAGTGCTTTCTCTACCTCCATCTTTCATTTGGGGATTTCTCCTTTCAACTTGTTCAGCCAGTCAGTTCTGTGGGTTCTTTCAAGCCCTGTCTCAAAGTCCAAATAAGTGATGCAAAACACAGCGAATACCATGATCAAACACAGCGAGAGGAGGTGGCAAGGATGGCAAAGGCCGCAAGATCATCTGAGAAAGTACCTAAATCCCGTGCGGCTCTTACTCCTGAAGCAAGAGAGAAGCAACTGATCGCCTTAGCCATTGATGTTGCCGAAGAGCAAATGCGCAACGGCACTGCTTCCTCTCAGGTGATTTCCCATTTTCTGAAACTCGGCTCCACCAGAGCCCAGATCGAAAAAGAATTGCTTGAGAAGCAGAGGGATCTTGCCGCGGCAAAGGCCGAAGCGATCGAGTCCTCCGCCAAGATGGAAGATCTGTACCTTAAGGCGGCCAAGGCTATGAAGAGCTATCAGGGGCAGGAGGATGAAGAGGATGAATATTAAAAGCTATTCAGAACTTGTTCTTCTTCCAACCTTTGAAGATCGCTTTGAGTATCTTCGGCTTGATGGCATCGTCGGCGAAACAACTTTTGGCTTCGACCGTTATATGAACCAGGTCTTTTACAGGTCGCTGGAATGGAAGAAGATCCGAGACACGGTGATCGCAAGAGATCTTGGCTGCGACCTCGGCATCGAAGGTCACGAGATATTTGGTCGAGTCATCATTCACCATCTGAACCCGATTCGGCAGAGAGATCTTCTGGAACGGACAGACATTCTGCTCGACCCTGAGTATCTCATCACAACGACCCATGAGACGCATCAGGCAATTCACTACGGTGACAAAAATCTGTTGCTCACCGAACCACCGCAGCGGGCAAGGAACGATACTTGCCCCTGGAAACATTAAACCAAAGGAGGAACCGACTATGCAGAATAATCCTCGTAAGCAGGACATCATTCAGGAGCTTCGCGGTAAGCGTCAGGATGTGACGGAACTCTGCACTGAGGCAGAAGCGGTCGATGAGCCGCACACTGGCTCCGGTATTGTTACGGATTGTCTCTATCTGAATGTACGTAAGCTGCCCGACATCAACGCAGATGTTGCGGTCGTCATTGACGTGCTGGCACAGGTCTGCGTTGACTTGGATGCGTCCACGGAAGACTTTTACAAAGTTCGCACTTCTGATGGGGTCGAGGGCTTTTGTATGAGAAAGTACATTGCCCTTTCCAAGTAAGGAGTGCATCTATGGATACGACTGAAAGCATCCTGACATCAGTGAAGAAGCTTCTCGGAATTGACGAGAGTTACACTCACTTTGACGCCGACCTCATCATGCACATCAACTCCGTCTTTTCCATTCTTGGGCAGATGGGAGTTGGCCCAAAGAAAGGTTTTGCCATTTCAGGGGCTGATGAAAAGTGGTCTGACTTTCTGGAGGATGACCCCGGTCGGCTTGCCCTTGTAAAATCTTATATGCACCTTAAAGTTCGGCTGCTTTTCGACCTGCCTACCGCTTCCTCTGCTGTTGACGCGATGAACCGTCAGATCAGCGAGTTTGAGTGGCGGCTTTTCGTGGCGGCCGATAATGCTGCAAGAGAGGGGGAAAGTCAAAATGGATGAACTTTGCCACTATGGCATCAAAGGCCAGAAATGGGGTGTTCGCCGTTTTCAGAATTCGGACGGCAGTTACACCTCTGAGGGAAAACGCCGCGCTCAGCAGGAGAAGAAAGATCCTGTGAAAGAGATGAAAGATGAAGACCTTAGAAAGGCAATCAATCGGTTATCTCTGGAAAACAAATATAAGGATCTGACTAAAAAGCCGACCCCGCCCTCCAAGCTTGAGTCGACCAAGAAAGCTGTGGATGCCACTTCTGAACTTGTCAATCGGGCGAAGAAGATGGATCAGGACAGCCGCAAGGCTACGAAGAAAGAGCGGATGGACCTGAGCAAGAAGACAGACAAGGAGCTTCGCGACCAGATCAACCGCGAGCTTTTGGAACGGCAGTACAACGATCTGTTTGCCAAGGAGTCGGTGTCCAAAGGCCGCCGCTATCTTTCCGATGTGCTTGACAACGCCGGAACGGTTTTGGCTGTCGGCAGCTCGGCTCTGAGCATTGCTCTCGCAATTCAGCAGTTGCAGAAGAAGGCGGGGTAATACTTGATGGCCCTGTCGAATACTGCTGTTCCCCGGTATTACGGAAAGTTTCGTGAAGCAGTGATTCGGGGTGAGATCCCTGTCTGCAAAGAGATTTCGATGGAGATGAACCGGATCGACGATCTGATCGCAAATCCAGGAATCTATTACGATGATAAAGCTGTTGAGGGCTGGATCAAGTATTGCGAGGCAGAGATGACCTTGACGGATGGTTCCGATCTTCACCTCCTTGACAGCTTCAAGCTGTGGGGCGAGCAGGTATTCGGCTGGTATTACTTTGTGGAGCGCACGGTCTATGAGCCGAACGCTGACGGACGAGGTGGGCACTATGTCAAGAAGATGATCAAGAAGCGGCTTGTGAACAAGCAATACCTGATCGTCGGACGAGGCGCCGCTAAGTCGATCTATGATTCGTGCATCCAATCATTCTTTGAGAATGTAGACACAAGTACGACCCATCAGATCACGACAGCTCCGACCATGAAGCTTGCCGAAGAGGTCATGTCACCGATCCGCACTGCCATCACAAGAGCCCGCGGCCCCGTATTCCAATTTCTGACACAAGGCTCGCTCCAGAACACGACTGGTTCACAGGCCAACCGCGTCAAGTTGGCCTCGACCAAGAAAGGCATTGAGAACTTTCTGACCGGCTCTCTCATTGAGATCCGCCCCATGTCGATCAACAAGCTGCAAGGTCTTCGATGCAAGATCGCAACCGTAGACGAGTGGCTCTCCGGCGACATTCGCGAGGATGTTATCGGCGCTATTGAGCAGGGCGCTTCCAAGGTGGACGACTATCTGATCGTGGCCACCAGTTCGGAGGGTACTGTTCGTAACGGCGCCGGCGATACCATCAAAATGGAGCTTATGAGCATTCTCAAAGGGATTATCCAAACCCGCATGTTTCGATCTGGTGGTACAAGCTCGACTCTGTCGACGAGGTCGGCTATCCGGAGATGTGGATGAAGGCAAACCCGAACATCGGAAAGACGGTAAGTTACGAGACTTATCAGCTTGATGTGGAACGCGCCGAGAAAGCGCCTGCCGCAAGGAATGATATTCTTGCCAAGCGTTTCGGATTGCCGATGGAGGGTTATACCTATTACTTCACCTACGAAGAGACACTGCCGCATCGCAAACGCGATTACTGGCAGATGGCTTGCGCGCTTGGCGGAGACCTTTCTCAGGGTGACGACTTCTGTTCGTTCACCTTTTTGTTCCCGCTACGTAACGGTTCCTTTGGTGTGAAGACCAGAAACTACATTACTTCCAGAACACTTAATAAGCTGCCCGCTGCTATGCGTAATAAGTATGAGCAGTTTATGGATGAGGGCAGTCTTGTCGTTTTGGATGGAACGGTTCTGGACCCTATGCAGGTCTATGAGGACTTGGACGAGTACATCGTTGCGTGTGGGTATGATGTCCGCTGCTTTGGCTATGACCCATACAACGCCAAGGAATTTGTGGAACGCTGGGCGGCTGAGAACGGCCCGTTCGGAATTGAGAAAGTCATTCAGGGCGCAAAGACGGAGTCCGTTCCATTGGGTGAGCTGAAGAAGCTGGCCGAAGACCGGATGCTCCTCTTTGACGAAGAGCTGATGACCTATGCCATGGGTAACTGCATCGCCATGGAAGATACCAACGGAAACCGGAAGCTGATGAAGAAGCGGTACGAGCAGAAAATCGACGCTGTGTCGGCTATGATGGATGCCTATATCGCTTACAAGCGGAATCCGGAAGCATTTGAATAAGAAACGAGGTGGAACATGGATTTTTACAACAAGCCATCTCCGGCCTTGTTTCTGATGCATTACGGTGTAAAAGGAATGAAGTGGGGTGTCAGGCGCACACCAGAAGAGTTGGGTCATAAGCCGAAGCAAATGGTTGAAAAAACCACAGAACCCGGTATAATAAAGACAACTGTTTATGGGCATAGCGCCACCCCAAAGCAAGCTGCCCCGAATTCTATCGCAGATCATGTTCGAGATGACGGAAAGGTCGATGTACGCAGTTTTTACGATGAAGATGGTTGGAAAGCAAAAGACATTCATTTGAGCAACCACGGAAATCCGAAGCATCATTCTTTTGGCGAACATGGGGAGCACATTGATCTCTATGAGTGGAATGAGGATGGCAGTGTGAAACGCATTGAACGGCGTGAACTAACAGATGATGAGAGAAAGGAGAATGAAGACATTCTATGACTTTGAATGAACTGAAAGCCGCTATTTTGGAGAATGGAACGGGCATCTACTTTGAGTTTAACGGAAAAAAGTGTGGTGTTGAGCCTGAAGTTCAGAATTCCATATTTACATTTACCATGTGGTATGGAGACAGCTTTAAGGACTATTCCGATTTCGATGAATTGCTGCTTGATGGTTTCTTTGATGGCAAGTCGATTGTCGATCTTCTTGACATCATCGAACCGAGTCTCTATTGAATTCAAAATGGAGAGCTAAATCATTTACAATGCTCCGCAGACTTTGAACGGTCTGCGGAATTTTTTATGCCATGAAGGAGGTGATGAGTTCCGAATGGAAATGACAGTTGCCACGCGGCTAAAGCACGCATGGAATACATTCATGAACCGAGATTCTTATGTTTCTCGGATGTCGATTGGGCCGAGTTACGGTTATCGCCCCGACCGTCCACTCTTCAGCCGTGGAAATGAGCGTTCGATCATTACCTCGGTCTATAACCGTATTGCGCTGGATGTCTCATCTATGACCGTTCAGCATGTGCGACTGGATGGCAGCGACCGATTCAAGGAGGTCATCGAGAGTGGGCTTAATAACTGTTTAACGGTAGAAGCCAATGTTGACCAGACCGGAAGGGCTTTTATGCAGGACATTGTTATGTCGATGCTGGACGAGGGCTGCGTTGCTATCATCCCTGTCGATACAAACTTTGATCCTGAGAAAACCGGCGGCATTGACATCGAGACGATGCGGACCGGCAAGATTCTTGAATGGTTCCCGCAGCATGTAAAGGTTCGCGTCTACAATGACCAGCGCGGTGAGAAAGAGGATATTCTTGTCCCCAAGAGTACCGTCGGCATTGTGGAGAATCCTTTCTATGCTGTCATGAATGAACCGAACTCTACGATGCAGCGGCTTATCCGAAAGCTGAACCTGCTGGACGCCATTGACGAGCAGAACAGTTCCGGAAAGCTGAACCTCATCATTCAGTTGCCGTATGTCATCAAGACAGAAGCACGTCGTCAACAGGCGGAATTGCGCCGACAAGATATCGAGAACCAGTTAGCCAGCTCCAAATACGGTGTTGCATACACTGACGGAACTGAGCATGTGGTCCAACTGAATCGCCCCGTCGAGAACAACCTGATGTCCCAGATCGAATACCTAACGAGTATGCTTTACAGCCAGTTAGGTTTGACCCAGGGCATTCTGGATGGCTCTGCCGACGATAAGACGATGCAGAACTACCTGACTCGAATCGTTGAGCCAATCCTCTCTGCCATTGTTGATGAGATCAAGAGGAAATTCCTCACAAAAACTGCTCGGTCGCAAAAGCAGTCCATCCTGTTCTTCCGAGATCCCTTCAAGCTGGTGCCTGTCGATAAGATCGCTGAGATGACTGACAAGTTCACCCGCAATGAGGTTATGACCTCGAATGAGATCCGGCAGAAGATCGGCATGAAGCCTTCTTCCGACCCAAAGGCGGACGAGCTGCGCAACAGCAATCTGAGCGCACCGGCGGAAAGCACGCCGGCATCAACACCGAAGGAGGACAACAATCAAAATGGAGAAGAAACTTAAGTACGACTTCAGCGGCTGGGCGACGCGCAATGACCTTGTGTGCAGTGATGGCCGCACCATTCGCCGTGATGCGTTTGCGCATTGCGACGGAAAGACCGTCCCCCTCGTATGGAATCACCAGCATGACGACCCGACCAATATTCTGGGCCATGCGCTGCTGGAAAACCGCGAGGATGGCGTTTACGCTTACTGCACATTCAACGAAACTGCTGCCGGTAAGGCTGCTAAGCTGATCGTGCAGCATGGAGATGTGGATTCCCTGTCCATCTATGCCAACGGCCTGAAGCAGCAGGGCGGAAATGTGATGCATGGTGACATCAAGGAGCTGAGCCTTGTGGTCGCCGGCGCAAATCCCGGAGCATTCATCGACTTTGTCGATCTTGCTCATGGAGAGGGCGCTGAGCAGGAAGTTATCTTCTGTGCCAACGAACCTATCACGCTCGCCCATGCAGATGAAGGCAAAGCTGATGACTCTGCCGATGACGGCAAGAAGTCCGCCGATGGCGACAAGAAAGACACCGGAGATGGCGATACCGTTGAAGATGTTATCAACAGCCTGACCGAAAAGCAGAAGACCGTTGTGGTTGCTCTACTCGCCAATGCTATGGCCCATAGCGATTCTGACAACGATGATGGCGAAGAGAAGAAGGACGACGGCCACATCGAACATTCTGACAAATCCGAAGGAGGAGATAAGACTATGAAACACAATGTTTTCGAGAAGCCTGAGGACAATCAGGCGACCACCCTGAGCCATTCCGCTCAGACCGAGATCATCGCCAGCGCCAAGCTCAAGAGCGTAGGCACTCTTCAGGGGGCTATGAAGCTCTACGCCGAGCAGCATAACGATACTCTGAAGCACGGTATCGACGACATCGAGGCCCTGTTCCCCGAGTATAAGGATCTGCGCACCGGCGCTCCTGAGCTCATCACCCGTGACCAGGGCTGGGTCAATGTGGTCATGAACAAGGTCCACAAGAGCCCTATCAGCCGTATCCGTACCCGCAACATGGATGCCCGCGGCGATGATATCCGCGCGCATGGGTACCAGAAGGGCAAGAAGAAGGTTCCTTCCGGCAACATGAAGCTGATGAAGCGCACCACCGATCCGCAGACCATCTACATCACTGACTCCATGCACCGCGATGACATCATCGATATCACCGATTTCGATGTGGTCGAGTACCAGTACGGTGTGATGCGTCAGACTCTGCTGGAAGAGGTCGCTACTGCTATCCTGATCGGTGATGGTCGCGATGAGGCGGATGAGCACAAGATCTCTGAGGAGCATGTCCGTTCTATCTGGAATGACGACGATCTCTACACCATTCACTATGATGTGGACATCGAGGCTGCCCGCAACGAGCTTCAGGGTACCGGCACCGCTTCCCGTTTCGGCGAGAACTACATCTACGCCGAGGCGATCATCACGGCTGCCCTTTACTCCCGCGAGAAGTTCAAGGGCACCGGCACTCCCGACTTCTTCTGCACGCCGCATCTGGTGAATGTGATGCTGCTGGCCCGCGACACCAACGGTCGCCGCATCTACAACTCCAAGGCTGATCTGGCTGCCGCGCTGAACATCAATGAGCTGCACACTGCTGAGCAGTTCGAGGGTCTGGCCCGCACCGACAAGACCGGCAAGAAGCATAACCTGCTGGGTATCTTCGTCAACCTGAGCGACTATACCGTCGGCTCTACCAAGGGCGGCGAGATCACCCGCTTCAACCAGTTCGACATCGACTTCAACCAGGAGAAGTACCTGATCGAGACTCGTCTGTCCGGCGCGCTGACCAGACTGTGGTCTGCTATCGCACTGGAAGAGCCCGTGAAGGCCTCTTCCGGCCAGACCGAGGATGCCGGTCACGACGGCATCTAAGGGAGAAAATTCAAAATGGCAAAATTTTACGGACCGGTAGGCTATGCTGAAACGGTGGAAACGGCGCCTGGTGTATATGTGGAAAAGATCACGGAGCGGATGTACTTCGGAAACTTGACCCGTAACACCAGGCGTCTTCAGTCATCGGAAACGCTCAATGACGACATCAATGTTGCGAATGAGATCAGCATAGTCGCCGATCCGTTTGCCAACCAGAATTTCCACCGAATGCGGTATGTTGGCTTTATGGGGGCAAATTGGAAAATCTCCAATGTTGAAGTCCATTATCCAAGATTGATCCTGACGATCGGAGGTGTCTACAATGGAGAGACTGCTTCTTCAGAAGACGCTATCTGACATTCTTGGATGCCCCGACCGAGGCGAAAAGTGCCGTGTGTACTTTCAGCCTCCCGCCAGCAAGGAAATGATTTATGACTGCATCGTTTACGAGCGCAGCCGTATTGAACCTACTTTTGCTGATAATCAGCCCTATGCGCTTCACGACCGGTATCAGGTAACTGTGATTTACAGAAATCCTGACAGCGAGATCCCAAGCAAGATCGCGCTTCTTCCGATGTGCAGCCATGAACGCCACTATACCAAAGAAAACCTGAACCATGATGTGTTCAACCTATATTTCTAACCTTACAAGGAGGAAACAGCTATGAAGATCAAATGGGATGAAGCCGGCAAGCGTCTGTATGAGACCGGCGTCGACCACGGCGTCCTGTTCCCGATGGGCGAGGACAATGCATACGGCAAAGGCGTGCCCTGGTACGGCCTGAGCGCCGTTAACGAGAGCCCCTCCGGCGGCGAGCCTAATGCCGTATGGGCGGACAACATCAAGTACCTGAACCTGATGAGTGCCGAGGACTTCGGCGCCACCATCGAGGCTTACACCTATCCCGATGAGTTCGAGGCCTGCAACGGCTGCGCTGAGATCGCCCCGGGCGTCACCATCTCCCAGCAGGATCGAAAGATGTTCGGCTTCTGCTATCGCACGCTGATCGGCAACGATACGGTTGGTACGAAATATGGCTACAAGCTCCATCTGGTGTACGGTGCGCAGGCTTCTCCCTCTGAGAAGAACAACCAGACCGTGAACGACAGCCCCGAGGCTGCCACCATGAGCTGGGAGATCAGCACCACGCCTGTGGATGTTCCCAATTTCAAGCCGACCGCGCATCTGGTCATCGACTCCACCAAGACCGACAAGGCCAAGCTTGCGAAGCTGGAGGAGATGCTGTACGGCACCGATGGCGACCAGGCCACCGAACCCATGCTTCCGATGCCCGAGAAGGTCATCGAGCTGACGAAGGCTGCCGGCTGATTCACGGTACAAGAACTTCTAAAGCGGGGCTCTCTTCACTGAGGGCTCCGCTTTCTTTAATTTTTGAAAGGAGAAAGCATCATGCTTAAGAAAACCATCGCTTATACCGACTACAACGGTACCACTCGCAAGGAGGATTTTTACTTCAACCTGACACAGGCTGAGGTGACTGAACTGGAGGTCTCTGTTGAGGGAGGCCTGGTCGAAATGATCAACCGCATCGTTGCCGCGCAGAATGGCAAGGTCATCATCGAGACTTTCAAGGACATCATTCTGCGCGCTTACGGTGAGAAGTCTCCGGATGGCCGTCGATTCATTAAGAACCAGGAAGTCCGCGATGCCTTCGCTCAGACCGAGGCATACAGCAACCTGTTCATGGAGCTGGCAACCGACGCTAAGGCTGCGAGCGAGTTCGTCAACGGCATTGTTCCTCCCAAGACGGAAAAGGCAGCCCCGGCCGATCAGAGTGCCGAAGCTCCCGCTGTTCCTGAAAACTGATGATAATGAGGACCGGCGATGCTGAAGATCACAGTGCCGGCTACCGAATTGTTTGACGGGGTCGGAAACTTTATCAACACCAAGGAGCAGACGCTCCAGTTGGAGCATTCGCTGGTCTCTCTTTCAAAATGGGAAGCCAAATGGCACAAGCCTTACTTGTCCCGCAAGGCGATGACCATAGAAGAGACGATCGACTACATCCGGTGCATGACACTGACACAGAATGTCGACCCGAATGTGTATAAAGCGATCACTCCATCAAATTTGAAGACGGTCACGGAGTACATTGACGCTCCGATGACCGCCACGACCATCTCCAATGCAAAGAAAAAGGGTGGAAGCCGTAAAATCGTCACGGCAGAGGTCATTTATTATTGGATGATCTCCTACGGTATCCCGTTTGAGTGCCAGAAATGGCATCTGAACCGACTTCTGACCCTTATCAATGTGTGTAATGTGGAGGGGTCGCCGCCTCAGAAGCTTTCGAGAGCGGAGGTTGCCGCGCAGTATAAAGCGCTTAACGCTGCCCGACGGAAGCAGTGGAATACAAGGGGGTAATACCATGACAGAAAAAGAACTGAGAGCCAAAGTAGTCTCGATTGCAGAGAAGTATCTCGGATGCAAGGAAAGCAATGGCTCGCATAGAAAAATCATCGACCTCTATAACAGTCACAAACCGCTTGCACGAGGCTACCCCGTGAAATACACAGACGCCTGGTGCGCAACTTTTGTGAGCGCTGTGTTTATTGAGGCCGGCTTGACAGAGATCGCGCCGACCGAATGCGGATGCGGAGCAATGATCAATCTTTATAAGAAGATCGGTCGTTGGGAAGAGAATGATGCCTATGTCCCCTCTCCGGGTGATGTTGTTATGTATGACTGGCAAGATAACGGCGTTGGTGATAATACCGGTGCCGCTGATCATGTTGGCATTGTGGTGAGTGTTTCCGGAAATTCCATCAAGGTCATCGAAGGAAATATGAGTGATGCCGTTGGGTATAGAACCTTGCGGGTGAATGGCAAATACATTCGAGGCTATTGCCTCCCCAAGTATTCTGCCAAAGCTGGTTCGACAGGTTCCAACACGGCAACACCGCCGAGTAATGGCTCGGCAAGCAAGCCCGCAAGTGCTAAAAAGGCATCTGAGGCAGCAAGGTCTTTCAATAAGACTTTGGCCGGTACTTATGTTGTCACGGCGAATGTTGGGCTGCATATCCGTAATGGTGCAGGAACCGGTAAGGCCAGTCTCGCCGTACTTCCCAAAGGTACAAAAGTTGCAAACTACGGGTACTACACACTTGTCGGCAATGTAAAGTGGCTTTATGTTCAGGTCACTTACAAGGGTGTCACATACACCGGATTTTGCAGTTCTCAGTATTTGAAGAAGTAAACAAGTGCAATTTGGAGGAAAACATGATCACGTTCAGACAAAAGGGCGACTTCTCCAAGCTGACGAGGTTTTTGGAGAGAGCCAAAGAAACGGTGCATCTCGGAGACCTCGATCAGTATGGCCGAGCCGGAGTGGCCGCTCTTGCGTCTGCAACGCCTGTTGACTCTGGAGAAACGGCCCAATCGTGGTATTACGAGATCACGAACAAGAAGGGTTTTGTGAGCATCTCGTTTCACAATTCAAATATTCAAAATGGAGTTCCAATCGCCATCATTTTGCAGTATGGACATGGAACTGGAACCGGCGGCTGGGTAGCGGGACGTGATTACATCAATCCTGCTATCCGGCCTATTTTTGATCAAATCGCAAATGACGCATGGAAGGAGGTCACGAAGACATGAGCACAACGATCGACGAGAGAGTTGTTGAAATGCGATTCGACAACCGTCAATTCGAGGCGGGTGTGAAGACAAGTTTGTCCACGCTCGACAAACTCAAAGAGGGTTTGGATCTGGACGGTGCGGCTAAAGGTCTGAAGGGCCTTGGCGACGCGGCTAAAAAGTGCGACCTTTCGACCCTTAGCAATTCCGTCGAGACTGTTCGGATGAAATTCTCGGCGCTCGAAGTCATGGCGGTGACCGCCCTTTCAAACATTACCAACTCGGTCATCAATACCGGAAAACGGATGATCGAATCGTTTACATTGGAGCCTCCCAAACAAGGCTTTGATGAATACGAGCTCAAGATGGGCTCTATTCAGACGATCATGATGAGCACCGGCGCATCGTTAGAGGAGGTCAACAAGTATCTTCAGGAGCTGAACACCTACTCCGATAAGACAATTTACTCTTTCCAGGATATGACCTCCAATATCGGTAAGTTCACGAATGCCGGCGTCGGCCTTGAGGATGCTGTTATGGCTATCCAGGGCGTGTCGAATGTGGCTGCCGTATCTGGTGCAAATGCAAACGAGGCTTCCCGTGCAATGTATAACTTTGCGCAGGCCCTGTCCGCAGGATATGTCAAGCTGATCGACTGGAAATCCATTGAAAACGCGAACATGGCAACTGTGGAATTCAAGACGCAGCTTTTGGAGTCGGCTGTTGCGTGCGGAACTTTGACGAAAACCGCAGACGGAATGTATAAGACCGTCAAGGGAAATGTCATCGACGCCACACATAACTTTAACGATTCTTTGCAGGATCAGTGGATGACGACGGAAGCTCTTGTCGGCACACTTCGTAATTATGCTGATGAAACGACCGATATCGGCAAGAAGGCATTCGCTGCTGCACAGGATGTTAAGACATTCTCACAGTTGATAGACACCCTAAAGGAAGCTGCGGGCTCTGGCTGGGCGAATACCTGGGAAATCCTCTTTGGTGACTTTGAGGAAACCAAGGAATTGTGGACTGGTCTTAGTCAGGCGATCGGCGGATTTATTGATACGCAGTCTGATGCTCGTAATTCGGTACTTCAGGGATGGAAAGACCTTGGCGGCAGAACCGAGCTGATCGAGTCTCTCAAGAACACGCTCAAGGGGATCGGGACAGTTATCAAGCCGATCACAGAAGCCTTTCGTGATATTTTTCCGCCAACTACTGCGGAACAGCTTCATAATCTGACGGAAGGACTGCTGAAGTTCACAGAAAAGCTGATGCTTAGTGACACTGCTTCCGAAAACCTGAAGAACACCTTCAAGGGTCTGTTCGCCATTCTTGATATTTGCAAGCGGGCAATCGGTGCAATTCTGGGTCCGGTCGGTTCTCTTCTTGGGAAAGTAACCGGCTTAGGCGGCGGTGTTCTCGGCGTGACCGGCTCTATCGGAGAATGGCTCGTCAAGCTTGACGAAGCGATCAAGAAGAACGACGCCTTTGGCAAAGGCATTGAGGAAATCTCTGATTTTGTGAGCGGTGCCGTTACGGCCATCAAGAATTTTGCCGAGTCTGTTCGTGAATACCTCGGTCTGCCGACGCTTGACGAAGCGAAGGAGTCTATGAAAGAACTCTTTGGTACTGCCGAAGAGAATATTCAGGTTCCTGGACTGGAACTCCTGCACACGATCCTGGAGAAGCTGAAAGAGCGTGCCGGTCAGGTCAAAGACGCTATTGTCGGTCTGAAAGATGGCATCTCCGATGCGTTTTCTAAGATTGGCGGAAATACCGATGTGTCGAAATTTGCCGCATTGATCCAAGCACTATCCATTGCCGCTAAGAAAATTGGCGGGGGTATTTTCGATGCGCTCGGCAACGGCATCAATAAGATCGTAACTGCGGTGAGTAACGCTGATTTTAGCGGAATCATCGACCTGCTGAACGGAATTTCTATCGGCGGTATTGCGATTGCCATAACCAAATTCACTAATAGTTTGACGAAGCCCTTTGATGAAGTCGGAGGTCTTCTTGACAATGTGAAGGGGATTCTGGATGGGGTTCGTGGATGCTTTGAGGCGTATCAGACGCAGTTAAAAGCCGGAACTTTGCTGAAAATAGCAAGTGCTATTGCAATTCTGGCGGCATCTATCGTCGCGATTTCTCTTATTGATAGTGAGAAGTTATCTGCGTCACTGGGAGCTATTACGGTTCTCTTTGCCGAATTGATGGCATCCATGTCGGTCTTTACCAAAATCAGCGGAGATGTTAAAGGCGCGGTGAAGAGTTCGACAGTGATGCTCGCCATGTCCACATCCATCCTGATCCTTGCATCAGCTCTGAAAAAGATCGGTGACTTGGATGGTGGACAGCTTGCAAAAGGTGTTGCCGGTGTGACAGCCTTGATGGCGGCGATGGTCGGTGCGGTGAAGCTGCTTAACATGAGCGGCGGTTCTTCGATGAAGGGTGCGACACAGATGGTTCTCTTTGCGGCTTCCATCAAGATCCTTGCATCGGTCTGTACAGACCTTGCAACACTTGAATGGAATGGGCTTGTAAAAGGGCTGACTGGTGTCGGTGTACTGCTGGCAGAAGTCTCACTCTTTATGAACACCGCAAAGTTCAGTGGAAAGTCTTTGACAACAGCGGCGGGAATCGTCATCCTTGCCTCGGCAATCAAAATCCTGGCATCTGCCTGTAAGGATCTCGGTAGTCTCGATTTCGGACAGCTTGTGAAGGGGCTTGGCTCCATTGGTGTTCTTCTGGCGGAGATCACGGTCTTTACCAAGTTGACCGGTAATGCAAAGGGTCTGGTATCCACCGGGATCGCGATGATCGGGATTGGCGCTGCTATGAAAATCTTTGCTTCCGCGATGGGCGACTTCGGAAACCTTGACTGGAATCAGATCGCCAAGGGGCTTGTCGCTATGGGCGGCGCATTGGCCGAAGTGGCTATCGCTATGAAGGTGATGCCTAAGAACACGATAAGTGTTGGCATTGGTCTGATCGCTGTCGGTGCAGCACTTGAGATCGTGGCAAATGCCCTTGGAAAGATGGGCGGTATGACCTGGGAAGAGATTGCAAAAGGGCTCGTCACAATGGGCGGCGCTCTTGCAGAGCTTGCCATCGGTCTGAATGTGATGAACGGTACTTTGCCTGGCTCTGCTGCCATGCTGGTAGCGGCTGGCGCATTGGCTATTCTGACTCCGGTGCTGCTGGCTCTTGGCTCAATGAGTTGGGAGAGCATCGCCAAGGGGCTTGTGACGATTGCCGGTGCATTCACCGTGATCGGTGTGGCCGGTCTTGTGCTGACTCCTCTTGTTCCGACGATCCTGGCACTTTCCGGAGCATTTGCGTTGATCGGTGTCGGTACCGCAGCCATCGGAGCAGGTCTTCTCGCTGCCGGTGCCGGACTGTCGGCTATTGCAGTCGGCATTACCGCCTTGGCTACTTCTCTTGGCGCAGGTGTGACCGTTATTGTGGCAGGACTCAGCACGATCATCACAGGGATTGCCGCGTTGATCCCTGCCGTTGCCGAAAAGCTCGGTGAGGCTATTATAGCGTTCTGCGGCGTGATCACTCAGGGAGCTCCCGCTATTGGAGAAGCTGTTAAGGCCGTCGTTCTTACGCTGGTTGATGTACTTGTTGAGTGCGTCCCTGCAATCGCTGACGGTGCATTAGCACTGCTGTCCGGCGTGCTCGCCTCTCTTGCAAACTATACTCCGGAAATCGTTGACTCTATTATGCTGTTCCTGATCAACCTGCTGAACGGCATTGCAGAGCGGCTGCCCGAACTCATTCAGGCGGCAGTCAATGTGATCGCGGCATTCTTCTCCGGCATCATTGATGCTCTGGCAGGACTTGATACAAGTGTATTGGTGAAAACCATCGCCGGCATCGGTCTGCTGTCCGGCATTATGGTCGCATTGGGTGCGGTAGCCGCATTGATCCCAAGCGCTATGATAGGTGTGCTCGGCATTGGTGCTCTTATCGCTGAGCTGGCGATCGTTCTTGCTGCTGTTGGTACCCTTGCACAGATCCCCGGCCTTTCCTGGCTGATCGGTGAGGGCGGTAAGCTGCTGGAGCAGATCGGTACGGCGATCGGTGGGTTTGTCGGCGGCATTGTCGGTGGATTCATGAGTGGTATTTCCAGTCAGTTCCCGCAGATCGGCAGTGATCTTGCAGCGTTTATGACAAATGTTCAGCCGTTTATCGACGGCGCAAGCAGCATCTCTCCGGCGATGTTCAGCGGTGTGCAGGCATTGACAGACGCGATATTGCTGCTTACGAAGGCCGAGCTTGTGCAGGGTATTGCATCCTGGTTCACGGGTAGTTCTTCTCTTTCTGATTTTGCTGATGAGCTCGTTCCGTTCGGAGAAAGCATGACGGAGTTCAGCAACGCAATCAGCGGGATGGACGCCGACCTTGTTTCCAAAGCGGCGACTGCCGGTAAGGCACTTGCAGAGATGGCCACAACGCTGCCGAACAGCGGCGGTGTAGTCGGCTTCTTTGCCGGTGAGAATGACATGGACAAGTTTGGAGAGCAGTTGGTTCCGTTCGGAAAGGCCATGAAGGATTACTCTCTCGCTGTCAAAGGAATGGATGTCGGTGCCGTCAGCAATTCCGCTTCTGCCGGTAAGGCGCTCGTGGAACTATCCAATACCATTCCGAACTGCGGCGGGCTTGTGAGTTTCTTCACCGGAGACAACAGTATTGCCGACTTCGGCGACCAGCTCGTTCTTTTCGGCAATGGTCTTGCGGCTTACTCCGCCTCTATCGAGGGTATCAACATGAGCAAGCTCTCCAGCGCGATCACACAGGTCGAGAAGCTGGTGGCGCTTTCCGATATGGTGAAGAATATGGATCAGTATGCATTTGTGAACTTTACGAATGCGCTGATTCTGCTGGCAAACACAAGTATCCAAAACTTTACCGACGCCTTCTATAACAGTGGAGCTACCGTGAGCACGGCAATCATCTATATGCTCAATTCCGCAGGCACGACCATCCGGCAGAACCAGACGATCGTTAATGTGGCGATGGCTGAGCTGATGCTTGCGATGGCCGCGACTGTGAAAGCACATACCACGAGCATGAATACCGCGGTCGTGCAGATGATGGTCGGCTTCAGCACCACGATCCGCAGCAACGGTGCTTCCGTGCGGACGGCGATGCAGTCTGTCATGCTGGTCGTTGTGGCAGAAGTGAACAACTACAAGGACCAGTTCAATGAAGCCGGCAGGAATGTTTCGCAGGGCTTTATCAACGGCATCCGCTCGAAGCTGAGCGGCGCCTCTCAGGCGGGCCGTGATCTGGGCCTTGCGGCGCTGAATGCGGCAAAGAAGGCGTTGGACAGCCATTCTCCCTCCCGTGAGTTTATCGAGCTTGGTAAAAACATTGGCGAGGGTATGACCATCGGTATCAACAACGCGATCGTTCCGGTTTCTTCGGCTGCGGCAAAGATGAGCGATGAAGCCATCAAGGTCGCGCAGAAGGGACTCGACTCCTTTAAGGATTGGGCGGAAGAGCGGAAATATTACAGCGAGCTCAGCTTGAAAGAGGAGCTTGCCGGATGGGAAACGCTCCAGAAGAAATACCGCGAGGGCAGTGAGGAACGAAAGCAGATCGACCGCGAGGTCTATCGTGTTCAAAATGAGTTGGTTACGGCCACTTATCAGTATTCGATGAACTGGATCGAAGAGCAGAAATCGTATAACAAGCTGACCCTTGCGGAGGAACTGGCTGCCTATAAGCGTGTTCAGAGCCGATATGCCAAGGGGACAGAGCTGCGGAAGAAGCTCGACCTGCAAGTTTACCAGTTGGAGAAAGAGATCAGCGACGCGCAGAAACAGTATATCTCTGATGTGCAGTCTGTGCAGAGCGAGGCGAACCAGAAGCGGCTCGACCTGGAGGAAGAGTACGCCGATAAGGTAAAGTCGATCAACGCGCAACTGGCGAGCGATATTCAGGCTGAGAACGACAAGTACGAGAATGCTCTGAAATCCCGCGAGGATTCCCTCTATAAGTCCTATGGCCTCTTTGACGCTGTGAAGGAGCGTGATGAGGTCAGCGGCGACACCCTGATGAAGAATCTTGAGGGTCAGGTCAAGGAATTTGGCGAATGGCAGGATATTTTAGAGTCTCTTGCCGGCAGAGGACTTGACAGTGACCTTATCGAGGAACTTCAGGATATGGGTCCTGACGCGATCGCCCAGATCAAGGCGCTGAACAACATGAGCGACTCCGAGCTTGAGAAGTATGCTGACCTCTGGAAGGTCAAGCACGCAATGGCTCGCGAGCAGGCGGTCGGCGAATTAGAGGGGCTGCGTGAAGAGACCCAGCAGAATATTGCAAAACTCCGCGAGGAGGCCGATCAGGAGCTCACCGAGTATCGTGCTCTCTGGCAGGAGAAGATGAACCAGGTTACGGAAGATGCCAACGCTCAGTTGGAACAGCTCCGCAGAAGCTTTGAGGAAAAGGTTGGTCTTATCAAGAACAATACTGAGGATGAGCTTCAGGAGATGGCCGACACGGCGCAGAAGGTTCTGACGGAAGCTGGCTGGGATGAGACCGGCAAGCAGATCGTCAAGGGGCTTACTGAAGGCATTCAGTCTGAGAAGTCCAGCTTTGTTGATGAGATCACGCAACTGGCTCTTGCAGGCGTACAGGCGGCGAAATCGACACTGGACATCCACTCTCCATCGAGGGTATTCCGTGAGATCGGTAACTACACCGGCCTTGGTTTCGTGAAAGGTCTTCAGGACTATGTTGACCGATCTTATGCGGCCGGTTCTGAGATGGCGGAGTCGGCCGAGGGCGGTCTTTCCGGTGTGCTCCAGACCATTGCCGACATTGTGAGCGGCGGGTTCGACATGGAGCCAGTGATCCGTCCTGTTCTGGATCTCTCCGCCGTATCGGCTGGAGCAGACGCCTTGAACAACCTATTCTATTCGCAGCGAGCGGTCGGCCTTGTCGGGCAGGCTGCCGTTGCATTTGAGGCACAGCGCGGCGGAAGCAGCCAGACAACCATTTCCGTCGACAATGATGATGTTGTGGCTGAACTCCGTACGCTTCGAGGTGAGATGGCTTCGATGCTGGAACGCATGGAGAAGCTGCGTGTTGTGCTGAACACCGGTGCGCTCGTCGGCGAACTTGCTGAACCGATGGATGTGGCGCTCGGGCAGCGGTCTACACAAAGAGGAAGGGGGATTTAAGTTGTACCATTCGATCACATTTGGCGATAAGAACACATGGGACGATTGGCGGCTTGCCCCCGCTTCCCGTCCGCTATTCAATCCACCTGCGCAAAAGGTAAAGACTCTGGACATTCCCGGTGGGGACGGCGTCATTGATCTGTCGCAAGCCCTCACCGGGTATCCGGTGTATCAGAACCGGACAGGGTCTATCGAGTTTATTGTCATGAATGATTTCAAACCATGGCACATGGCGTACTCGGACATCATGGACTATCTGCATGGACAGACCATGCGGGCGATCCTTGAGGACGATCCTGAATATTTCTACGAAGGTCGCTTCACAGTGAACGCCTGGAAGTCGGAAAAGGACTGGTCGCGGCTCGTCATCGACTACGATGTCGGCCCGTACAAGTGGAAAAACCTTTCCTCCATCGACAACTGGCTATGGGACCCGTTCAACTTTCAAAATGGAGTCATTCAGGCAGCTTTGTTCCGCAATATTGCGGTGACGACAGAGATGAAAGAGATCGAGCTGGACGCGGTGATGTACGGACGGGCTCCGGTATGCCCCAGATTCATTGTGCAAAGTAGTGAAGGGCGCGGCGTTCATGTCCGATTTGTCAACCGTCAGCTCAGCATCGACCTAACAAAGCTTTTGCCGGATGGAACCATTCAGATCCCTGAGTTTATTCTGTTTGGCGACTATGGCGGAACGATCTATCTTTGGGTCGACGAGGGAACGGGGACCGTGTCCGTTGATTTCAGACAAGGGAGGTTGTAAGCGATGTATTCTGTTTATGCCGATGGCGTCTGCATCTACAATGATGCCTTCGCGTTGGACAACATGAAGCTTGCAAGCCCCAAGCTGACGCTGGAAGACAATGCGGCCGGTTCCTTCGTGATGACGGTTCCGCCCTCCAATCTCGGATACAGCACCATCATCCGTATGGTGACTGACATCGCCGTCCACAAGGACGGAAAAGAGATCTGGGCGGGGCGCGTCCTCTCTGAAAACGAGGACTTTTACAGAAACCGGGTGCTTACTTGCGAGGGCGAGCTTGCATTCTTCAACGACAGCACACAGCCGCCTGCGGAGTACGCCGGAGGGACGATTCGTGAGTACCTTGAGGCGATGATCGCCATTCACAACGCAAAGGTCGGAGACAACCGGAAGTTCACCATCGGCATTGTTACTGTGGTGGATGAAGATTTTCCGACTTATTACACCAACTATGAAAAGACCATCACGATCTTGAATGCGTTGGTGGCGCAGTACGGCGGTCATCTGCGGGTGCGTAAGGAAGACGGCATCCGCTATCTCGACTATTTGGCTGATTACCCCGACACTTGCAGCCAGACGATCCAGTTCGGCTCCAACCTCATCGAACACACCAAGGGATGGGATATGACGGAGTTCGCAACGGTCATCGTTCCGCTTGGCAACAGGCTTGACAAGAGCGAGATCGAGGCATTGGACGCCTATCTGACTGTGGAGAGTGTGAATGAGGGCAGCCTTTATGTCCAGTCCTCCGAGGCTGTGAAAACCTATGGCTGGATCGAGAAAACAGTGACATGGGACAGCGTTTCTGATCCTGAAGCGCTGCTGGAAAAGGCGAAGGCATATCTTGCCGACTTACAGTTCGACAATATGGAACTGGAAGTGAGTGCCCTTGACCTCCATTATCTTAATGCGAATGTGGAGGCAGTGAAACTGCTGGACGAGATCCGCGTGATCTCGCGACCGCATGGTCTTGACCGTGTATTTCCTGTCACGAAGCTGGAGATCCCTCTGGACAGCCCGGAGAATACCCAGTTTACGCTCGGCGACACGGTGCAGACAAGCCTTACCAGTGTGAACAACCAGATCAGCGCCGCTATCCTTGAGAAAATCGAGGGTCTCCCCAAGGCGCACAACATCCTGAAAGAGGCAAAAGAAAACGCCACACAGATCATGACAGCGGCCACGACCGGCTACATCACGATCACACGGGACGAATACGGTTCTGACACGCTTTATATTTCCAATATCCGCGACTATACCAAAGCCGACAAGCTCTGGAAATGGAACATGAACGGCCTTGGCTACTCAAAGGATTACGGAAAGACCTTTGGGCTTGCCATTACAATGGATGGTTCTATTGTGGCAGACTATATCACGACCGGTGTTCTCAATGCTGATGTAATCCGTGCCGGTACGCTGAAAGATTATGGCGGAAACTTCTCGCTTGACTTCGAGAGCGGCAAGCTGACGATGAAGAAAGGCTCCATCGACATTGGAGACGGAAACTTCACTGTTGACGAGGAAGGCAACCTTACCGCACGCCGAGGCACCTTTGCGGGTACTCTGGCTGCGGCGAAAGGCACCTTCAGCGGTACGCTGGTCGGTGTGGACGGAAACTTCAAGGGCGTGGTTCAGGCCTCTGACTTCCTTGACCGAGCGGGCAACAGCATGATGGATGACGAGCGATTCAAGTCCAAATATCTGAGCGTCTACGGGCTTACCGTTACCAACGGTGTCCGCACGACCTTTGCTGTTGATTCCAGCGGTTCCGTTACCATAGATGGTAAGGTGACGCTGTCCGCCGGAAGCACGATCAACTGGGCGTCCGTGACGAACCAGAATCTCACCTCCAACCCAGCCTACTCGCTGGCAAGCACGGCGAATGCAAACGCGGCCACTGCAAAGAGCGCAGCAGATGATGCTTACGATGAGGCTTCTGCTGCATGGTCGAGAGCAAATAAGGCCTATCAGGATCGGTGCACCGACCAGAATGTGTTTGATGTGCTCACCTCAGGTGGTACGAAGTTCGGTATTTTCAGCGACTCGTACAGCGGACGGCTTTACATCAATGCCGATTATATTCGCTCCGGCACAATCAATGCCGATTATATCGACCTATCATGCGATTATGGTGGATTCTGCAAAGGGCATGGCTCTGACGGTCAGCATACGACTTATGGCGCGATGATGTATGGTTCTAACGGTCCTGGTTGGGAGCCTTATATTATCGTTACCAATGCCGGCGCCCGTATCTCCGGAACCGGAGCAGACCTTGTAGTTTCCGGCGGCATCACCATGAGTGAAGAGCCAAGTTACGGTTCCGACTTAAGGATCAAGAACAGCATCGACTATGATCTTGCCTCTTATGAGGCGTTCTTCCTGGCGCTGAAGCCATCCACCTTCAAGTACAACAAAGGTACTTCCGGGCGGAAACATTTCGGCTTCATCGCGCAGGATGTAGAACAGGCAATGCTTGACACCGGACTGACGTCGGATCAACTTGCGGCACTTGTCAAAGATCCTGTCAAAGAGATCCTTTCGGATGGCATCATAGACTATCGTTACAGCATCCGATACGGTGAACTTATCGCGCTCAATACGCACATGATCCAGAAACTCTATCAAATGGTCGAAGAACTGCTTCAGCAAAAGGAGGGATAATGTTGAAGAAACAGCTTAAAAATTCAGAAATGGTCGTGATGGTCCAGAACCTGCGGCCGCTTCTTCAGCTCCGCAACAAGATCGGCTATATCGCCGCGAGGAACTTCCGGATGCTTTCTACTGCTCTGACCGAGTATGAAGCATTCAAACACGACCTCATCAACAAATACGGAGAGCCCGACAAGGATGAAAGTGGCAACGAGACCGGAACCATTTCCATCAAGGTTGGCTCTCCTAATTTTAAGGCCTTCTGCGACGAGCTTGCCCCGTTCAACGAGATGGAGCATGAGGTCGAGCTGATGACCGCCAAGTATGAAGATACGATCGGTTGTCTTAGCGGCGAGGAGATTCTGCTGCTCGACTGGATGCTGGAGGACTAAGGAAGGAGTGATTTAGATGGCTGATATCAGCAGCTTTCTGAAAAAAATCCTCAGCGCCATTTATGGCGAAGAGGTTCGCGGCTCCATCCATGATGCTCTGGCGGCGATGAACACGGAGTCCAGCAGCGCGATGGAGTTTGCCTCCACCGCCAAGGATTCTGCACAGGCAAATGCCGCGGCTGCCAAGAAGTCCGCCGAAGATGCCGAGAAAAAGGCGACAAGCGCCTCTGAATCCGCTGCGGCGGCTGCACTCTCCGAGGGGAGCATCAAGACCTCTGAGGAAAATGTCAACAAGCAGGCCGCAGACGCAAAAGAAGCTGCCGCCGGTGCTAAGGCGTCTGAGACAGAGGCGAAGAACTCGGAAGAGATCGCCAAGCAGAAGGCACAGGAGGCCACGGACGCCAAGACAGCGGCGATGCTTGCCGAGGGAGAGGTCAAGGCTGCCGAGGAGCGCGTGAGAACCATCCGCTCGGAGGCTGAGACGCTTGGCGCACAGGCTACTGCTGACCGCAACGCAGCGGAAGAGGCTCGTGCTGCTGCGGAAGCTGCAAGAGACGCGGCGGTGAAGAGTCAAAATGGAGCAAAAGCATCGGAAGATGCCGCTGCTGTATCGAAGACGGACGCCGAAGCCGCTAAAACGGCTGCTGTGGATGCCCGTGACAAGGCGCAGACCGCTAAAACGGCCGCCGAGAACGCGCGGGAGTCCGCCGAGAACTCTGAGGCAAACGCCAAGACTTACAAGGAGTCTGCCGCAGAGAGCGCCGCAACCGCACAGCAGTACAGCGGAAAGCCGCCTAAGCCGGAGAACGGTACCTGGTGGATCTGGGACGCTGAAAAGGGCACCTATGTAAACACCAACATCAGCTGCGAGCTGACCGGCCCGACCGGCAACGGTATCCAGAGCATTCAGTTGACGCAGGGCAATCATACGCCAGGCTCGACTGATATTTACACCGTTACGATGACAGACGGAAGCAAGTACAACATCGCCGTCTACAACGGCCTGAACGGAACGGGTACGGGCGATGTGCTCGGCATCCATTTCGATCTGGTGCTGCCTGCCTCCGGATGGTCGAACGGTTCCATCACTGTGGCGGAGAGCCGCCTTGTGGCCGCTGCCAAGTACAAATACCTCATTGATGCATATGAAGCCAGCCGTGAAGAATACCTCGAATGCAGTGTGCGTCCGAAAGACATCTCCACTACCGGCTTCATTACATTTGTGAACGATACCGACCCGATCAAAGACATCACGGTGAACATCGTGCGTCTTGAACTGTCGGTCAATGCCGAAGAAGGAGGCGAATGATTTGAAAATCGCGATCAAAAGCTGCTTCACCACGCTGGTGGAGGACACTACACTGATCCAGAACGCAGCGACGCCTTATCCGGTCGAATTCGCCTTCAGCAAGGATTGGGACGGGTTCGCAAAGACTGCGCTCTTTGAGGCAGGCGGCGTCAGCATGGCTGTGGTGCTTAGCGAAGACAAGTGCGACATTCCGGGCGAATGCCTGAAGAAAGGCGGTATCCCGCTGAAGATCGCCGTTTATGGCGTCAAGGGCGAGGAACGAAAGTCGACTGGCTGGCATGTGACCAGCAAGATCCTCTTCCCGGCCAATATCAGCGTTGGCACAGGCGGCTCCGGAGACCCGATGGGCGATGAAGCCTACAAGCAGATCATGGGAATCATCGGAGACCCATCAACGGCGGGTTTTGGAAACAAGACGCTGACCGAGGTGATCGTTGAGATCCAGAGAAGCATTTCCGGAACGGCCTCGGATAAAGAGGTCGACGATATGCTGAACGACGCCTTTGCTTCGAGCGACCCGGGCGGAAGCACACCCGACAACACCGCTTCTGACAAAGAAGTGGATGACCTACTCAATGATGTTTTCGGCGAACAGCCGTGAACAAATATATTTAAGGGGGACATGCAATATGTCTACTACCAAGCACACTACTATTGAACAGCTCAAGAAACTGGCGCTGCGCACAAAGAGCGAGATTGGCCTTGTCGACGCTAAGGTTGCCGGCCTGACCACTAAGGTCAATGACCTGGTGACTGCCGGCGGCGAGCCTAACAAGCTGGAAGGCATCAAGCTCAACGGCACTCTGCTGGCCCTGACCGATAAGATCGCCGACATTCTCATCGCTGAGGGCAAGACCAACGGCACCATCTCCGCCAACGGCGTTGATATTCCCGTTCACGGTCTGGCGGCTCTGGCCTACAAGTCCGAGGTTGCTGAGAGCGATCTGGCTGCCGCTCTGAAGGCCATCATCGACGCCAAGGCGAAGCAGGCTGACCTGGATACCCTGACCGGCGACGGCGAAGGCTCCATCAGCAAGATGATCGACAAGGCTATCAACAAGTTCGCCACCGATGTGACCGATGACAATGTGGTCAACAGCTACAAAGAGCTGATCGACTGGGTTGCTAAGCACGGACCTGAGGCGACCAAGATGGCCGGCGGCATCAGCGAGAACAAGACCGCTATCGCCGACCTGAAGACTCTTGTCGGCACGCTGCCCGATGGTGCGACCTCTACCACCGTTGTCGCCTACATCACCGAGGCGATCAATGCTCTGAGCATCGGCGATTACGCCAAGACGACCGAGGTGACTGCCGCGATCAACACCGCCCTGGAGTCTTACTACACCAAGACCCAGGTCGACGAAACCTTTGTCAAGAAGACGGACATCGTGATGGCTACCGACGAGGAAGTCGACGCCATGCTGACCGAAGTCTTCGGCGCTCAGGCTACCGTCTGATCCAGCATATGCGAACGGGGGATGGGGCTTCCTGTCCCCCGTTCCACCTTTTGAAAGGAAGGTAACAACACATGGCAGAGCATAAGCTTTCCACATTTGACCAGCTCAAAAAGCTGGCACTTGCGGGGAAGA
This sequence comes from Dysosmobacter welbionis, assembly GCF_005121165.3. Taxonomy (NCBI): domain Bacteria; kingdom Bacillati; phylum Bacillota; class Clostridia; order Eubacteriales; family Oscillospiraceae; genus Dysosmobacter; species Dysosmobacter welbionis. The sequence continues at coordinate 859,521 of NZ_CP034413.3, forward strand.
GGGATTCCGCCAAGCAGGTAGCTGAATTGGCGGAGCTTGTTGCCGCCGGACTGGAGGATCTCCAGCATATCGGCATCTCTGTTACTCTGCCGGCCGCGAATTGGAGCGGCGGAGCGCAGACTGTTGCACATGCTTCCCTCTTAGCTGACAGCAACTATATTTATCTTGTAGGCGCAGACGCCGGTACCCGTAATGTGTACGACAGTTATGGCGTGAGCGCAGACAATGTAACCACAAGCGGGCAGATGACTTTCCGGTGCGATACAACGCCGACCGTTGACTTGTCCGTCTTTATCATTCGACTGGAGGTCGGAACAGATGAGTAATGTTGGCAAGGTATTCAACCTTTCCGGCGGCGGTGGCAGCGGCTCTCCGAAGATGGAAAGTCTGACTATCGCCACCCCGCCCAACAAGACGGTCTATAAGTCCGGTGAAACTTTCGACCCCACCGGCATGGTCGTTGTGGCAAACTACGGCGAAGGTCTGATGGCAAATGTGACGGGTTACACCGTCTCTCCCTCCGTTCTTACGGACGGGGTGAGCGAAGTTGTCATCACCTACACCGAGGGTCGCATCACGAAGACCGCGACTGTTTCTGTGACGGTGAAAAAGGTGCTTGTCAGCATCGCCATCACCACGCAGCCAGCCAAGACGGTCTACCAGTATCAGGAGAGCCTTGATCCGACGGGCATGGTCGTGACCGCGACCTTCTCGGACGGGAGCACGGCGGCGGTACTGGATTACACCTATCCGACGACGAACTTCTCTACACTGGGGCGTCAGGTCATGAAGCTTGAATACACCTACGAAGGCGTGACGAAGAGCACAGACCTTGTCGTTACGGTGCAGGGCAAGACCATTGCCGTTCCGACGCAGACGAACATCCCGACCTACAACGGTTCGGATAAGACGCCGAGCTGGAACGGCTACGATCCACTCAAAATGGAGATCTCCGGCGTTACGAGCGCCTCTGACGCAGGTGGTTACACGGCGATCTTCAAGCTGTCCTACGGCTATCTGTTCCCGGACGGCACGGATGAGGCCCGCGTAAAGTGGACGATCGACCGCGCTGTCATCTCGGCTTTGCCGACGCAGACGGGAACGCTTGTTGCCGACGGCACGAGCAAGACACCGAGCTGGAACGGCTATGACACCAACAAGATGACCATTGGCGGCGATACCTCCGGTACGGCTGCCGGTGAGTACACGGCGACCTTTACACCGACTTCCAACTACAAGTGGTCCGACGGCAGCACAGGCGCCAAGGAAGTGAAGTGGACGATCATCTCGGTGCTCGTTTCCATTCCTTCGCAGAGCGGTACGCTGACCTACAACGGCAGCGCCCAGACGCCGAAGTGGCAGAATTTCGACAATGAGAACTCCTCTGTGAGCGTATCTGCCAAGACGAATGCCGGCGAGTACATGGCGACCTTTACCTTGAAGAAGGGTATGTGGACGGACGGTACGACCGCGGCAAAGACCATCAAGTGGACCATCGGCAGAGCTACCATCGCGGCGGTCCCCGCCCAGAACGGCACGCTTGTCTATGACGGCAACCCGAAGACTCCTTCGTGGAATACCGCCTATGACTCGGCAAAGATGACCGTTTCCGTGACGGCCGCTACCAACGCAGGCACTTACAGCGCCACCTTTACGCCGACTTCCAACTACAAGTGGTCCGACGGCAGCACCGGAGGCAAGACAGTATCGTGGACGATCGGCAAGGCCGTGAACAGCGTGACCAATTCGCCGAGCTCCATCATGCTGAAGAGCAGTGCCAAGACCGCAACCTTTACGGTGAACCGCAAGGGCAACGGTACGATCACAGCCACCTCGAACAACACGAGCGTCGCGAAGATCAAATCCATCAATCAAAGCACCGGCGTTGTGACCGTTGAGAGCGTGAACGACACGACCGGCACGGCCAAGATCACCGTCAAGGTCGCCGAGGGGACGAACTACAAGGCGGCTTCTGATACGACGGTCAATGTGACGGCCACTTTCGTCACGATCTACGGCGTTGAGTGGGATTGGACGAGCAGCGGCCAGACCAAGGGCACGCGCACAGACGCGGCGGCAGGCTTCGGTGACCCGTCTCCGGCGGTGAACAACGGCAGTGGCTCTTCTCCATTTGACAACCTGATGCCGTGGTCCGGCATGGTGAAGGAGACCCGCAGCGGCGGCGTTGAGGTCAAGGAGCCAAAGTATTGGTTCAAGTGGACGAAGACCGGCAAGAAGCTGAAGCTCCAGATCGCGGACGGTTATGTCGAGGGCTTCTCCGTCGACCCTGTAAACAGGGATCGCGGGGACGGCCTTGGCGAGCTGGACTACTCCTACATCGGCCGTTATCACTGCGCCAGCGGTTATAAGTCCACCACGGGCGCCGCACAGCAGGTAAACATCACGAGAAGCCAGGCGAGAACCGGCATCCATAACCTCGGTGCTAACTTCTGGCAGATGGATTTCGCTCAGTTCTGGTATGTGAATATGTTGTTTCTCGTGGAATTTGCCGACTGGAACGGCGAGCGCATCGGCAGAGGCTGCTCTACGAACGGTTCCAAGATGAACAACGGTCAGACCGACGCGATGGGTTATCACACCGGTACGACCGCGGCAAGCCGCGACAGCTACGGCTTCACGCAGTATCGCAACATCGAAGGCTGGTGGGACAATGTTTATGACTGGATGGACGGCTGCTATTACAACAATAACGGCCTGAATGTCATCAGCAATCCCAACAACTTCAGCGACAGCGCGAATGGCACGCTGGTCGGCACGCCCTCTTCGGGCTATCCGTCCGACTTCACCATTCCGACAGCAAGCGGTCTTGAATGGGCACTGTTCCCGAGCGCGGCAAACGGCAGTCAAACGACTTATGTCCCGGATGACTGGTTCTTCAGTGGTAGATATCCGTGCCTGTACCATGGCGGTAGCTATAACCAGGACCAGTATCACGGTCCGTTCTTCATCATCTACTTCAACAGCGCGTCGGTCACGAACGACAACATCGGCTGTCGCCTCCAGGAACGCCCGCCAAAGGCGGCGTGACTGTTCCCCTGAAGAGGTAGGGGTGCAGGGGTGAGGGGGCCGCAGCCCCTTCCCCTTGCATTTCACTGATATTTTTAAGAAAAACAACAATTTAACATGGGGTCAACTGTGCAGCAGACGATGGTCCCGGATAACTGGAACTTCAATGGTAGATATCCGTGCCTGTACCATGGCGGTAACTATAACCAGAACCAGAATCACGGTCCGTTCTACATCAACTACAACAACGCGTCGAACACGAACGACAACATCGGCTGTCGCATCCTTGCTGAGCCACAGGCTAACCCTCCATTTGGTAGTAGGGGTTCCTCACCCTTTCTATATCGCACGGTTGACCGCACAGCACTTGCTGAAGAAAAGCCGACAGGACACAGCTTAGTACACTTCGGGCCAGGTCTCGCCTTGGAACACCCCGCGGCGCTGGAACGGTTGTGAGGCTACAAGGAGGAAAAACATCCCTGATGAAACGAGTTCGAGTTTACAAAGAGATCATATCAGACGAAAACCTTCGTCTGGCAATTCGGGAAGTGAACGCCGGCCATCGGCGAAACGGCAATCACAGCCTGAACAAAAAGGTCATTGAGATCGAAAATAATATGGATGAATATGTGGAGAAGCTCCGAGCATTCATCCAAGGTCTGGTCGACGGAGACGAGCACATGCACCCTCCCCTTAAGCGACGGCGCTGGGACCGCAACGCGGACAGCGGCAAAGGCAAATGGAGAGACATCAACGAGCCGCTTCTGTGGCCGGACCAATATGTTCACCACGCTGTTGTGCAGCCGATGATCCCGCACATTATGCGGAGCATGGACCGGTACTGCATCGCAAGCGTCCCCGGCCGAGGGAACTCCTACGGCGTCAAGGCATTGAAGAAGTGGATGAAGAACGATGTGGAGGGCACGAAGTATTGCTGCGAGTGCGACATTTACCACTGCTTTGAGGAGCTTGATCCGCCGTATGTCATTGAAGCCTTGAAGCGGGTGTTCAAGGACACCGAAACGCTCTGGCTGTGCGACGCCATTATGGAATACGGAGTCCTCATCGGCGCATTCTTCTCCGCATGGTTTCTCCATTTGACACTCCAGCCCTTGGATCTGATGATCCATAAAAAGCAGTATGGCGTATCACACTATCTGCGGCAGATGGACAACTTCACGATCTTCGGCTCCAACAAGCGAAAGCTGAGGAGGCTGCTGGAGGATATCAAGAAGTGGCTTGCCGAGATCGGAATGAAGATCAAAGGTAACTGGCAGATCTTCCGCGTCGGGTTTACGCCAAAAGTCGAGAGAGCACATCAGGCTTTGCCGAAGAAAAAGCAACGGCACCGCCGCCCGCGCTTACCATCGGCTCTTGGATACCGATTCGGACACGGTTACACGATCTTGCGAAAGCATAATCTATTCCGGCTCAAGCAATCGCTTCATCTTTACTACTACCGGCGAGACAGGAACCGCGTCATCTCATTCAAGAGGGCTTCGGGACTGATCTCACGGCTCGGACAGCTTCGCAAATGCAATCATCAGCAGGTTTTGGACAGGCATTATCAGCCCAAGACGATGTTTGCACTGAAGAAAGTCGTCCGAAAGGAGTGCAGAAGACTTCAGGCATTATATCCGCCATACCAGGCGGCATAAAAAGGAGTGATTTTCATGAAAGTACAGGGAATGGTCAACCCCGGCAGCTTTACTGTGGAAGAGATCCCCGGTACCAAACGAAGTCTTGTCCGTCTCTACCAGAATGTGGAGGCGTGCAAGATCGCTAAGGATGCCGAGGACAAGGAAGGCCTTGACGGGTTCCAGTATGACGAATACTGCGTTGAGGTCGAGAGTTGGCCCGGACTTGCTGCCAGCGTGCGGGAGAACTACGACACCTACCTTGCAAAGGGTAAGGACAATGAGGTCGACCGCAGTAACTATGCGTTGTTCCGCGCTCAGAAAAACACAGACTCCATCGTCCAGGATACGGACGCGATGAGCGTGGATCACGAATACCGACTGACCCTGCTTGAGCTGGGTCTCTCGGAATAATTGAGAAAGGAGGAAAACGACTATGCTGTATCGCACTCTGAAGCGCATGATCGAGCGCGGCCAGACCAACGGCCTTGAGGAAAAGATCGACATTTTCTTCGCAGCCGGCAAGCTGACCGAAAGCGAGTATCAGGAGCTCATCGCCATGCTCAAGGCAGAATGAACGCACCGGAGGATTGAGATGTGACTATTCAAGAGATTTTAGCCGGCGGGGGCGGTCTGCTCCTGATCCTTATGACCCTGGTGCAAATCGCCCCCGTCAAAATCAACCCCTGGTCAGCACTCGCCAAAGCCATTGGCAAGGCGATCAATGCTGACATTTCAAAGCGCCTCGACGAGATTGAGAAAAAGCTGGACTCACATATCAAAACGGATGATCAAGGCCGGGCCGATGACTGGCGAGCGGCGATACTCCGATTTAACAATGAGCTGCTTCGTCCGATCCGTCATACGAAGGAAGAATTCGTAGAGGTACTTGGGTATATCGACAAGTACGAGCATTATTGCGAAAAGAACCCTGAGTATCCAAACAGCCGAGCGGAAATTGCCATTGAGAACATTCGAGAGGTGTATAAGGTCCGGCTGAAGAAACGAGACTTCCTTCAGGACGAGGATAAGAAGGAGGTGGCGACGCTGTGAGCAGGTGGGGCATCGGCCTTTCCGAGCAAATGAAAGCCTGCAAAGAAGCGGAACCGTTCACTGATATTTTGGAGGGGGATGGGGGTGTTCCTGAAAAGGACCCCCCGTCTTCTTCCAAAGCAGGGTTCAAGGTCACCACGATGAAGATTATCGTGTGGGTCTGCATTCTCAACGGACTTGCATGGGTATGGTGCAGCTATATCCTTGCATTGCTCGGACGGGAGCAGATCGCAGAGGCCTTGTCACAGGTCGCGCTCAAGGAGATCATCGGCGTGGTGCTGATCTACGGTCTCAAGGCGCTGTTTGAAAACCTGAGCAAGAACAACTCGTGGCCTGACAAGGGAAACTCTACTCCGCCCGAAGACGGAGCGGGATAACAGGAGGAAAAGAATATGGAGAGTGTACTGAACTGGTCTGTCATCATCAGCATCATTGGCGTGCTGGTGGTGCTGACGAACATTGTGGTACAGGTACTCAAGAAAGTAACCTGGGACAAGCTGCCGACGAATGCTCTGGCGATGATCGTTTCGCTGGTGCTGACGCTCGGCGCTTTCTTTGCATATTGTTCCATCAAGGGGATCGCTGTTGTGTGGTATATGGTGTTTGCCGCGGTGGTCCTCGCGTTCATGGTGGCTTATGCGGCAATGTTCGGATTTGACAAGCTGAAAGAAGCCCTCGGGCAGATCCATAAGTAGTGATTAGAGGTCGAAAAAGGTGTAGGAGAGCCGGTTATTTCTTGACTACTCCTACACCTATGGCCTAAAAGTGGCGTGGGGACTGGATTTGATGCTTCTATTATAAAATACGTGCTAAAATAAAGTCAACCGCCGCTCTGCGGAATTCAAAAAAGGAGGACTGCCCTGTGATGGACAGAGAATTTTGGATGGGACCCAGTTTTCCCCAGCAGCCCCGAGAACTGTTGAACCGCTTGAAATCCTATGGTGTCTGCGTGGTGGCAGATGCCCTGAAGGGCTTTAACGCCATGAACGGCTCTATTCAGCCGGTGGTACCGGGCAAATGCATATGCGGTTGTGCGGTAACCGTGCGTCTGCACCCCGGAGACAATTTGTTGCTCCATAAGGCCATTGAGTCCGCCCAGCCCGGGGACATTCTGGTGCTGGACACCAACAGCAGCTATCGCAGGGCCGTCATCGGCGGAATCATGTCCGGGGCCGCTTTCGGCAAAGGCATCGGCGGCTTGGTGGTGGATGGCGCCGTCCGGGATGTGGAGGAGCTCCGCGCCCACGGCTGGCCGGTGTTCGCCGCCGCCGTGGTTCCCTGCGCCGCGGACAGCGATGGCCCCGGCCAGCTGAATCACCCCATCAGCTGCGGCGGTGTGCCGGTCCATCCGGGAGATATCATCCTGGCGGATGACAACGGCGTCGCCGTCATCCCCCCACATGGGTGGAGTGGGTGCTGGAGGGCTGTGAAAAGCGGCATCAGTCCGAGGCCCGCCGCATGGCGGAGATCCGACAGGGGCAGCTGACCTCCGCCGCTGTGCTGGGCAAGCTGGAAAAGCTGGGACTGTGAGGAGGGGCAGCATGATCTCCAAACTGGAACGCCTTTTGTCCGGCGGGACCGTGACGTGGGACCGTCTCCTGGTGACGGACGGCCTGTCCCCGGAGGCAGTGGAGCAGATCACCGCTGTCTCCCCCGCCGCGCCGGACCGGGTCTGGGTGGTCATTGATCACGACACTCCCGCCGGCTCCGTGGCGGTGGCGGAAAAACAGAAAGCCCTGCTGGACTGGGCCCGGCAGACCGGCGCCGTCTTCCGCTCCGGCCGGGGCATCGGGTATGCCCTGCTGCTGGAGTCCGGGCTGCGGGAGGGCGAGATCGTCCTCTCCGGCGGAGCCCATGCCGCGGCGGTGGGAGCCGCCGGCGCGGTGGGCCTGTCCCTGCCTCCGGCGGAGCTGGCCGGCGCGCTGGAGAGCGGGCAGATCTCCCTGTCCCCGGCTCCGCCGCTGCGGCTGGCGGTGACCGGCCCGCTCTCTCCCTATCTCTCCGTCCGGGATCTGGCCTGGACCCTGATCCGGAGCGGCCAGTGCAGCGGAAAAGCCGTGGTCATCCGGGCGCCGCAGCTGACCGCCGCCCAGGCCATGGACCTGTGCGGCCTGCTGGGCGCCGCCGGAGCTGTGACCGCGCTCTGTGTGCGGGAGGACTTCCCGGCAGATGAGACGGTGGATCTGACTGCCCTTCAGCCCATGGCAACGCCGCCCGGGGACGCCGCGCGGGTCGTTCCCGCCGGAGAAACCGACGGACTGCGGGTGAATCAGGTGTTCATCGGCGGCTGCGGCGGCGGGAGCCTGGAGGCCCTGCGGGAGACAGCGGACCTCTGGCGGGGCCGGACCGTATGCCCCTATGTGCGGGTCATGGTGGCGCCCGCCACTTCCTCTGTCTATGTCCAGGCACTAGAGGAAGGGCTTCTGGATGTTTTTCTGGATGCCGGGGCGTTGGTGATGAACCAGGGCTGTTCCGCCTGCTGGGCCCAGAGCCAGGGGCGGTGCGATCAGGCGGAGGTGTTCGTCTCCACTGGCTCCATCAACTGTGCCGGCTGGGCGGGCAGAGCCCACAGCGGCATCTGCCTGACCACGGTCCGCCGGGCCGCCCAGGCGGCGCTGTCCGGCAGTCTCTATGGTTCCTGAGAGGAGGTCCGCCATGGAACAGACGTTTTGCAGCCGCATCTGGCGGCTGAGCGACAATATCGATACTGATATCATCATCATGAGCAAGTATCTGGCCAAGCCCTCCCTCCGGGAGATGGTCCCCCATCTGTTCGAGCCCCTGCGGCCAGAGCTGGCCGCCCGGCTGCGGCCCGGGGATGCCATCGTGGCCGGGGAGAACTTCGGCTGCGGCTCCTCCCGGGAGATGGCTGCCTCCGTCCTCAAAACCGCGGGCATCCGCTGCATCATCGCCAAGAGCTTTGCCAAGATCTTTTTCCGCAATGCCATCAACAACGGCCTGCTGCTGATCGAGTGCCGGGACCTGTATGACCGCTGCCGGGAAGGCGACACTGTGAAGGTGGAGGTAGGCCGGCAGATCATCTGCAACGGCACGGCCTACCCTGTCCCCGGTATGAGCACGGAGGTACTGGATATCCTCCGTTACGGCGGCCTGGTGTCCCGGATGCGGGCGCTGGACAAATCTCTCCCGGCCGCTCCCGCTCCACGGGACACGCTGCGGGACGTCCACCGTCCAGGCCATACCCTGGCGGAGCAGCTCCTCATCCACAACACCGGCGCACAGGACCTACGCCCCGGAGACGTGGTGACGGTCCGGGTGGACGAGGCGGTCCTCCATGATATCTACACCCCTTATATCTTCCAGCAGTTCCGGGACATGGGATTCTATCATGTGTATGACCCGGACCGGATCTCCGTCATGGTGGACCATCTGTACCCCACCTGTCTGGATGATGACCCCCGATGCTTCCGGTACAGCCGCCGCTTCCAGGACGAGTATGGCGTGAAGCGCCTCTATGTGGCGGACGGCATCAGCCATCAGCTGGCGCTGGAGGAGCGTCTGGCCGCCCCCGGCAAGATCATCTTCGGCACGGACAGCCACACCACCACCTACGGTGCCGTGGGCGCCTTCGCCTCCGGCGTCGGCTATACGGAGATGGCCTCCATCATCGGCTGCGGGCAGCTGTGGGTCCGGGTCCCCTCCGCCATCAAGGTGGTGGTGAACGGGACCCTGCCCAAAGGTGTCTTTCCCAAGGACATCATCCTGCGGGTACTGGGAGACCTGACTGCCGCCGGTGCCATCTACAAGTCCCTGGAATTCACAGGCTCTACCATTCAGCAGCTCAGCATCTCCGGCCGGGCCGCCATCGCCAACATGGCAGTGGAGTGCGGGGCCAAGGCGGCCCTGTTCGCCCCGGACGAAAAGACCGCCGCCTTCTGCGGCGTGGACCTGGCGGACTGTGACTGGCTTCGCTTTGACGGGGATGCCCGGTACGAACGGGTCCTGACCTATGACGCAGGCACTTTCCGGCCTTATCTCTCCTGCCCCTACGGGGTGGACAACGTACACCCCATCGAGGATGTAGCGGGCACGCCGGTGGATCAGGTGTTCATCGGCAGCTGCACCAATGGCCGTCTGGAGGATCTGGCCGCGGCGGCGGCAGTGCTGAAAGGACACGCCATCGCCCCCTTTGTCCGGCTGATCGTGACGCCGGCCTCCAGAGCTGTCTACCGGGAGGCCGCCCGGCTGGGATACCTGAAGACGCTGGTGGAGGCAGGCGCCATGGTGACCCATCCATACTGCTCTCTGTGCCAGGGCCGCAGCGGCGGTCTGGTCAGCGGAGCGCAGGTGGTCATCGGCACCCACAACCGCAACTTCATCGGCCGTATGGGCAGCCCTGCCGCCCGGACTTTTCTGGCCAGTCCCGCAGTGGCCGCGGCCTCCGCGCTGGAGGGACGCATCGCCGACCCCGCGCCCTATTTGTGACGGTCCCAGATCAGGCCCGCTTCCGGGGTACCCCAACACAGGCCCCCGGCTGTCTGGTGTAGCCGGGAGCCTGTGTTCTGTGAGGGTCGGGTGAGCGGGCTTTATGTCCAGGTGTAATTCTCCACAAAGTTCAGGATGGTCTTGTTGAACTGCTCCGGGTCCTCCAGGAACATCACATGTCCCAGATCCAAGAATTCGTGGAAGCAGCAATTACCATTCACCAAATCCCGATAGTGCCGCCCCATTTCGATCCCCGGGGGATGGCCGGGCTGTCCGCACAGCACAGCAGGAGGGGAATGTCGATCTTGGAGAGAGTCTCTGTATAATCCTTGAACAAAAAATCGTTATACAGAGCAAAGGCGATATATACCGGCAGCTTCTTCATTTCCGTACTGACCCAGTCCTCGTCCTCCTGACAAGGCGGTGTATGGAAGCAGAGCCGGGTAAACGTCCGGGCGTAATCATCGTGGTGGGAGAGCGCGTTCTCCAAGGTGGCAGTCATGGCGTCCATGTTGAAGCCCGCCAAAGAATGGCTGTTCCAGGACTCCGGCGAAAAAGGGTACAAGGCAGAGTCGATGACGCCGATCTTCTTCAGATGCTCGTCGCCGAACTGCTCGTAGTACTCCATCACCACACTGCTGCCCATAGACCAGCCCAGCAGTGTCACATCCTCCAGGCCCAAATACTCAATGAGTTCATGAACATCCTTGGCACAGCGGTCCATAGTGAGATTTTGAAGCGTTTTTGACGAAGAACCGTGCCCCCGCCAGTCTATCAGCACCAGCCGGTGATCGGCGGAGAGGGCATCAATATTTTTATAGAAAAATTTGGACGAGCAGAGAAAGCCATGGAGGATCATGATCGGCTCCCCCTTGTCCTTGCCGTAGTCCTCAAAATAGATCCAGGCGCCGTCGCTGACCTGAAGGAAATTGTCCTTGCTCCTGATCATACCTCTACTTCCTTTCTTAGTCTTTCAATGTATCGATCTTGGCATACTTCTCATCATAGTCCTCACAGAAGAACACCTGGAAATATCCCAGCTTGACCCGTTCTTTCTGCGTGGCATAGCTGACAGCCACCAACAGCACCAGAGAGATCAGCCAGGCAGGCAGGAAAGCGTGGACACCCCCCAGCGCCGCAGCCCACCACTCCTTTGTGGATGGGATCACGCCGGAGATGAAATAAAGAATGACGTATGCGGCAAAACCGCCCACCGTAGAGGCGAACATTCCCTTTGCTGTGGCTTTCTTCCAGTACATGCCCACCAGAACAGGGAAGTACCAGGCCGCTGCAAGGGCTGCCAGGGCGAAGTTGATCATGTACTGGGTCAGGGTAGAGGGCTTCAGGGCGATCAACGTCGCCACCAGGGAGATGCCCAATACAAATGCGGTGTTGATGGTGCTCTGGGTCTTGGGAGGCGTGTTTGGCTTCCAGCAGTCCACCACGAAGTCCTTGGCCAGTATGGACGCACCGGCCATGGCCAGCCCCGCGAGAGAGGACTGGATCGCAGCAAAGATCCCGCAGAAAATGATGCCGCCCATCCAGGAGGGCAGGAGATTGGTGGCGTTGAAGATGGTCGTATAGTCCGCAGTCTCCAGGCCGGGGTTAATGGCCCGGGTCAGGGGGCCGGTGAAGCACATGATGCCCTGGATCAGAGTAAATACACAGCAGGAAATGATGACGCCCTGCTTCAACTTCTTATGGTTGTTGTAGGTCATCGTGACCGACAGGGCGTGGGGTACAGCGCCCAGGCCCACGCCGGCAAACAACGCAGTGCCCATAGCGTTCCAGAAGGTGAAGCCTGTGTCCGCCTGGATCGCGCCGGGGAAGGCTGTGCCCAGATACTCCATGGCGGCCTGGACACTGCCGTACTTTTCCACGTTGTCGGCAATCAGAACACCGATGATGGAGAACGTGGCAATCAGCATGATGACACCTTGAATGCTGGCCACCTTGGCCATGGACTTGATCCCTCCGGAGACGGTGTAGATCACAGTGATGACGATGGTCAGCAGGATGCCCAAGTAGTAGGAGTTGGAGCCGGTGACAGCGGCGAAGACCTTGGCGCCGGAGGTGATCTGACCCACGGCGAAAAAAGTCAGGCCGAAAGCTCCGGTGATAGCCAGCGCCCCCACGACCTTTTTAGACTGGAACCGCAGCCCCAAAAGCTGCTGGAACGTGACGGCACCGGTGCGGTCACGCAGGATCGCCACTTTGCGCCCCACGCTGCCCAGGCCATAGGCAGCAGTCAGGAAACCGGCGTAATAGACCAATGCAGCTGTGAATCCAACGGAATACCCAAGGCCGGGCGCGGCCACCATGGTGCCGCCGGCCATGGAATTTGTAGCGGCGATCATGGCGATGGCAAAGGCTCCCAGCCCGCCGCCGCCCGTCAGAAAGGAGGCCAGGCCGTCTTTACCGCCCTTTTTGGATTGATATTTGATGTAGAAGCCGAAGCCCACGATAACAACGCTGTAAACGGCAAAGATGATCAACATGACCCGAGATGTGGACGCGGTTACAGAGAATCCGCCCAGATCATAACTCATGCTTGTTCCCCTCCCTCTTTCTTGTTCATACTGTCTTTCTTAAACCTTGCGGTCAGCGGAAACTCCTCCCATTTGACCAGCCAGATCATGCCCACCACAAACATGGCCAGATAAATCACGATTGCGCCAGACACCCACATGGGCATGCCCAGAAAGTACCTCATCTCTGCGGGATCGCCGGTTCCGAAGGCGTACATCCAGATGGTGGCGATCACTGTGGCCACCACCCCCAGCACGTGAAAGAACACGGCGTCTTTTTTGCCCACCTCCAGGCGGCGGTCCAGATTGCCCACCTGGGCGGGGTCATAGTCGGTACTCTCCAGATCGACATTTGACAGTTTTTTGTTTTCCATGATTCTCACTCCTTTAAAATTCTCTTCCGGCCGGCAGATTCCGGTCCGGCTTGCTGCTCTTCTTTTTAGCAAAAGATATGCCATTCATTTATTGTCCGTTTTGCCTAAATTGTCCTTGCAATTTTGTCGTTTTCCAAGATATATTAGAAAAAATGCCCTCTGATTTTCTCTGATTCGCGAATTTGTTTTTCGCATTTCGGCGAAATGCAAATTTTTCAGAAAGGAATTGACCACAGCATGGTACAGAGACCGGAAACACATCTGGCCGGGGATCTGGCTTCAACCCCCGCAGCTCAGAAGGAATATGAGTTGTTGAAGATCTTGGCGGAGCACTACTTCGGCAGCATGCTGGTCACGGATGACCGGGGCCGTTTTCTCTATGTCAGCGACGGCACCTGTCGCCTTTTGGGTGTCGACCGTGAGACGCTGCTGCAGCTCTCGATCTATGATACCCTCAAGGGCTACTGCTTTGCCACCAGCGCTTCTTCCATCAAGACGTTGGAAACAAAGCAGGAGTGTCTCAGCAACCACACGCTGACCGCCTCCGGCCGACAGGTGCTTGCCCTGTCCCGGCCTCACTTCGGCCCGGACGGGGAGCTGCAATACGTCCCTACATACAGCTGGGATGAGGAGGAGCTGTACACCTTGCTGGAGAAGTTCGACCAGGAGCGGGACAACGTCCGCAACGTCATTCGCTTCATGCAGGGCACTGACAAAACTCCATCCATGATCATCGCGGAGAGTGATGCCATGGTGAAACTGCTGGAGTATGCCGATCATGTAGCCGCGGTGGACAGCACCGTCATTCTGTACGGCGAGTCCGGCAGCGGCAAGGAGATGTTCGCCAAATACATCCATGCCCGCAGTGACCGAGCCGATCAGGTTTTCATCCCGATCAACTGCGCCTCTCTCCCCCCCTCTTTACTGGAAGAGGAGATGTTCGGTTACGAACGGGGCACCTTTACCGGCGGTTCCAAGGACGGCAGGATCGGCCTGTTCGAGTTCGCCGACAAGGGCACTATCTTTTTGGATGAGATCGGCGAAATGTCTCTGGAACTCCAGGCCAAACTGCTGCGGATCATCGAGACCGGCGAAGTCAAGCGTCTGGGCAGCAACCGAATCCAGAAATGCGACGTACGGATCATTGCCGCCACCAATCGGAATCTGCGGGAGATGGTAGAGGAAAAGGCATTCCGGGCAGACCTGTATTACCGATTGAACGTATTGACCATCCACGTGCCGCCTCTGCGGGAACGAGTGGCGGATATCGCCCCACTGACCCGGTACTTTGTCCAGCTTTTCAACAAAAAGTATGGCTTTACAAAACATCTGATGCCCGCTCTGATTCGGGCTCTGGAACAGTGGTCCTGGCCGGGCAATGTCCGAGAGCTTCGCAACACCGTGGAGCGGATGATGGTGGAGAGCCGGGATTCCATCATCGATGCGGCGGCCTTCCGGGAAATCCCACCGGGCATATCCTCTCCAAAAACCAGCGAATGCCCAGTCCCGGACCTTCTGCCCTATCAGCAGGCCATGAATATCTATGAGCGGGAATACCTCTCCGCCATGGTGGCATCCTGCGGCGGGGACCTTCGAAAAGCCGCCGGAAAGATGGAGCTCCACCTTTCCACCCTGTACCGGAAGCTGGAGAAGCTGGGTTTGAAGCCACCCCGGACATCCGGGAACTGCCAGGGCCCCGGAGAAGAACCGCTCCACTGAAAAAGCCGGCATGAAAATTGCTTAATAATTTTGACGCGGTGTTGAACACCGCGGGAGAGAAGGAACCGATTTTGCTGGAGAATCTGCTGTTCAGCCTCAATATGAGCCTGCCCCTCTTCATCGTCATGGGGCTGGGCTGTATTCTCACCCACAAGGGGTTTTTCACAGAGAATTACATTGCCCATACCACCAATCTGGTGTACTACGTACTGCTGCCTGGAAAAATGTTTCTGGACATCGCCACCAGCGATCTCAGCACCGCCTTTGACATCAGATATGTCGCGGTGGCAACGGGCGGCGTGGTGCTGCAGTTCGCGCTGGCCTGGGCAGCCGGCTGGCTGCTGTGTCCGGACCGCAGCAAGCAGAGCGCCTTTTCCCATGCCGCCTACCGGGGCAATTTCGTCTATCTGGGCACGGCTCTTCTGCGAAATATCTATGGAGTCTCCCATGTGCCCAGCGCAACGCTGATCCTGGCGCTGGTGATCCCCCTTTACAATATTCAGGGCGTTGTTCTGATGACTGTCAAGGAGCGCCAGGGCCGGTTCCGCCTGTCCACCGTGCTTCTGAACGTTCTGAAAAACCCCATGATCCTGGCTGTGCTTGCAGCCATCCCCTTCGCCTATTTCAAGATCCAGCTGCCCTTCGTGGTCTCTGAGAGCCTGGGCTATTTCCAGGCCGCCACCAATACCATGGCGCTGCTGGTGGTGGGCGGAAGCATCCGTCTCAGTGCCCTGAAGAACGATCTGCCGCTGCTCATGCGTCTCTGCGGTGTCAAGCTGTTGCTGATGCCGGCCATCTGGGCTGCCATGGGGATCGCCGCCGGCCTTCCGGCGGAGCAGCTGGTCACCCTGATCATCGTCGGCGCCATGCCGGCCGCCGTCAATGTCTACATCATCACAGACAAGATGGGCGGCGACGGAGCCCTGGCCTGCAGCGCCGTAGTAGTGACCCACTTGATGTCTCTGTTCACCATGACAGCCATCATCTTTGCCATGCGCACAGCGCGGCTCATATAGGGCGTACGCCGTAACGTTTTGAAACATTGTCTCTGTTACATAAGACACGCCATGCAACTCTCCGGTGGTCAAGCGTATCCTCTGCGGACTATATCCGCAGGTCGAACAAATATCATGCCAATCAGCAAATATGGAAAGGAGTTTTTCACAATGGATCTACCGAAACGCATTGAGCTGATCGAAGTCTGCCCCAGAGACGGCTTCCAGAACGTCCATGATATCATTCCCTTTGAGGGCAAGGTCGCTATTATCAAGAAGCTGGCAGAGGCCGGCTTCAAGCGGCTGGAGGTTGTCTCCTTCGTCAGCCCCAAAGCCATCCCCCAGATGGCCGACGCCAAGGAGGTTGTGGCCGCTGTGCGGGATACGCTGAAGGCGCACGGCGTCCGCACGGTAGCGCTGGTCCCCAACGCCCAGGGCGTGGAGACCGCCGTGGAGTGCGGCATCAACGAACTGACCTATGTCATCAGTGTCAGCCGCTCTCACAACATAGCCAATGTCCGCCGGACGCCGGAGGAATCCATGGAACAGTTCAAGACCCTGATTCAGGAGTACGGCCACAAGATCGACTTCCGCCTGGCTCTGGCTACCGCTCTGGGCTGTCCTTTTGGAGAGGAGATCCGCACCGAGCGGGTGGCGGAAATGGTGCAGTTCGGCCTGGATCTGGGCTGCAAGGAAATCTCCATTGCCGACACGGTAGGCATGTCCAATCCCAAGCGCACCTATGACCTGATGAATGCGCTCACCGCCCAGTTCGGAGCGGACAAGTTCGTCATGCATCTCCACGACACCCGGGGCCTGGCTCTGGCCAACACCCTGGCCGCCATGCAACTGGGCGTCCACAAGTTTGAAACCGCGGCCGGCGGCCTGGGCGGCTGTCCCTTCGCCCCCGGCGCAGCCGGTAATGTTGCCACAGAGGATACCCTGAACATGATGCATGAGATGGGCATTGAGACCGGCATCGACAACGATGCACTCCATGAGGCGGTGCTGCTGCTCCAACAGTATGTCCACGCCCCTATCGTCAGCCATCTGATGTCCCTGTACAAGACGAAGCCCTGCGTCTAAGGGATCAGCGGCACAGAATGGCACCAGCGGCGTTTCACTCGCTGCTGACGCCGGTCCTTCCCCGGACTTGGGAGCCTTTTAGGGAAAATCACTCCCATCCCAGTGCAACGTTTTTCTGGTGCATCCCTTCGCTGGCGCGTAGTGCGGACAGATTTCAGTCGGTCCATCCGTATCTGCGTTCAAAACGTAGAGCAGAGAGGTATATATGTGGAGATATTGAATTGGAAAGACGTTCAGCATGTCAACGATATCTGTGTTATGGCCCCGACCCTACAGTTGGCGGAAAAAGCTGAGATGCTGATCAAACAGGAGAATTATCAGAACATTGATGTAGTGGTGGCCGCCAGCGGCCGCCAGGAGACGGTCAAGTGTGCACAGACGCTGGCAGCTGCGGGTGCCGAAATCATTATCACCCGCAAAGGGACCCGCCGGATCGTGGAAGAGGTCACCAACCTGAAAGTCGTGAGCCTGAACAACTCCCTCTCTGACTATCTTTGGATGCTGAAGGAGCGTGGTCTGCACACACCTGGACTGATTGCTTTTTTTTCCTATGATCCCATGAGTTCTGATATTCTGCAGATGTGTGAGATGCTGGAGGTGCAGACAAAGAACTACATCTTCAAAAGCTTTGCCGACTGCCGGGGCTGCGTGGAGCGTGCCCTGAAAGACGGCGCGGTGTTTAGTGTGGGCGGTGCCTGGACCGATCCGTGGGCCAAAAGGTTGGGACTTCCCCATGTGATCGTGGAAAATTCCGTGGAGACCATTCTCAATGCACTGGAGAGTGCCACTCAGTTGCGCCGTGTCCAGGTGGAGGAAGCAGAAAAACAGTGCCTCTTTAAGACTCAATCAGAGATGTATCAGGCAGTACTGGACTTCACGCATGACGCCATCCTGGCCATTGATGAAAACGGCCGGATTCAGGTCCTCAATCCTCCGGCAGAGCGGATCATGGGCTGCCGGGCCGCGGATTCCGTGGGACAGCCGGTGGAGGCGGTCCTGCCCAATACCCTTCTGCCGGATGTGCTGGAGAGCGGCGAGAAGCAGCTGGACCAGATCATGCAGATCCACCAGACCCTGTGCAACACCAACCGGATCCCTATCCTGGTGGACGGCCAGCGCCGGGGCGTAGTGGCCACCTTTCAGGACGTGAAGCAGCTGCAGAACAGCGAACAGAAGATCCGCCTCAAGTTGCACGAAAAGGGCTTGGTGGCCAAGTACGCCTTCAACGATATCCTGGGGGACTCCCCAGCCATCCGCAGCACCATCCAGATTGCCCGGAGCTATGCCGCCTCCCGTGCCTCCGTGCTGATTCTGGGGGAGACCGGCACCGGCAAGGAGCTGTTCGCCCAGTCCATCCACAACGCCAGTGACCGCCGGGACGGCCCCTTTGTGGCCATCAACTGCGCCGCTATCAGCAACAGCCTGCTGGAGAGCGAGCTGTTCGGCTATGAGGCCGGGTCCTTTACCGGCGCCTCCCGGGGCGGCCGGGAGGGCGTGTTTGAACTGGCCCACGGCGGTACCCTGTTTCTGGACGAGATCGGCGAGATCCCCCGGGAGACCCAGGTGGAGCTGCTGCGGGTCCTGCAGGAAAAAGAGATCCGCCGGGTGGGCGGAAGCCGGGTGATCCCTGTGGACGTGCGCATCATCGCCGCCACCAACAAGGATCTGCTGCAGGAGACCGTGGAAGGCCGCTTCCGGGAGGACCTGTATTACCGTCTGGACGTGCTGGACCTGAAGCTCCCGCCTCTGCGGGAGCGGGGTGACGATGTGAAGATCTTAGGCCTCCATCTGTTCCGCCAGCTGCCCGGCGGCAAGGACCCCATCATGCAGAGCCAGTTCTTGTATCTGCTTGAACAGGCCGGTCCCTATCAGTGGTACGGCAATATCCGGGAGCTACAAAACTTTGTGGAGCGGGCCAATATTCTGATGAGGAACGCCGGAGCCTCCTCCGTGACGGTGTCGGATATTCTGCGCCGCCGCGCTGAGCCTGCGCCGGAACCCTGCCAGGAAACGGAATCACGTGACCGCCGCGCCATCGAGGCCGCTCTGCACAACCACCCCGGCTCTATGGCGGATGCCGCCAGAAGCCTTGGCTGCAGTCGACAAACTCTATGGCGGAAGATGAAAAAATACGGCATCCAACGGTGATCGTTTCATTTTCTGCTGCGCCTTTAACCGTTTGCAACACACGTTTAACAAATCGCGTTACACTCCCCCGGCCAAACGCCTTGTCTGCCTATTTTCATTCGCGGGCAAGGCGTTTTTTGTGCATTTTTACCCCCTTTTTGTAAATTTTCTACAGCTTTTTCAAACATTTAGTCAAATATATGAATTTTCCCCGAAGGATTGGCACATTTTTTGCTATATCTGTAATAATAGCTTTTGACGTCGTGGGCGAGCTGCGTCTGGGCAGGTCACAGGGGATCCTGTGGCAAGACTCTACTATCTTTTAGGAGGAGATTCCATGGGTAAAACAAAAGTCCAAAAGATCGGCTTCCTTGTCGGCATCGTTGCCATGCTGGTCATCGGCTTCATGCCGACGCCTGAAGGGCTGTCGCTGGTGGGGCAGCGGGTGCTGGCCGTCACCGTACTGATGGTGGTCTTTTGGATCACTGAGGCCATGCCGATCCCGTTCACAGCGCTGTTGCCGATCTTCCTGTTCCCGGTAATGCAAATCACCGGCTCCAAGGGACAGAATGACATCACGCTGTTCGCGCACTATGCCTACTCCACCTGCTACCTGCTGGTGGGCGTGGGCTTCCTGTCCGGCGCCATGGTGAAGCACGGCCTGCACAAGCGTATTGCTCTGGGCATCGTCAGCAAGGTCGGCAAGAAGCCCACCACTCTGATCCTGGGATTCATCATTGCCGTAGGCTTTGTGTCCATGTGGATGTCCAACACGACCGCCACTGTCATGATGCTGCCTGTAGCTCTGGCTATTTCCAGCACCTTGGGCGATAATGCCGCCGGTCTAAAGAAAGCCATGGTCCTGGCCATCCCCTACGCCGCCACCATCGGCGGCATGGCAACTGTCATCGGCACCACCACCAACCCCACCGGCATCGGCCTGATCCGTGAGACCATTGGCATCGACATCGACTTTCTGGACTGGATGAAGATCGGCCTGCCTTTCACCGTCATCCTGATCCCCTTCTTCTGGCTCTATATGGTGAAGTTCTTCAAGGTCGACAAGATGCCCCCTACTGACATCTCCATCGCCCGCAGGCAGTATGAGGAACTGGGGCCCATGAACAAGGGCGAGAAGTGGGTTGCCGCCATCTTCGTTCTGTGTGTCATCCTGTGGGTCACCCGTTCTCTGGTCTGGGGTGACTGGTTCCCCTATGCCACGGATGAAACTATCGCCATGTTCGGTGCAATCTTGGTTATGATTGCACCTATGGATTATAAGAAAGGTGAGTACGTCTGCGACTGGAAGACCGGCTTCAATGACATCCCCTGGAACGCCGTTATTCTGCTGGGCGGCTCCATGGTCATGGGCAACGCCTTCCGGGATGCCGGTTGCGCGGAGTGGATCGCCAATATGCTCTCCGGCTTGGCGGGCATGAACTCCATCCTGATTGTAATTCTGGTTGGTATTGTCACCGCTGTTCTCACTGAACTGACTACCAACGCCGTGGTCGTGGCCGCCTTTATCCCGGTCCTGGCCGGTGTGGGCGAGGCTATCGGAGTCAGTCCCTTTGCCATGATGATCGCCTGCATGTTGGCCTGCAACTTTGCTTTCATGCTGCCTCCCGGAACGCCCCCCAACGCCATTGCTTATGGCTCCGGCGAAATCGAGCTGAAAGATATGTTGAAATGCGGCCTTGGCCTGAAGCTCATCGCTCTGATCATCTTCCCCATCGTTCTGTATTTCATCACCATGGGCATCTTCGGTGTCGGCACGGTTTGACCGTCCCTGGTACATCTGTCACAAGGGCTCCGCACAGTATGTGCGGAGCCCTTTCCTGTCCCCCCGCTCCTCCGCTCCAGCGATCCAGCTGCTGGAGTTCACAGGCACAGCACAGGTGTGCGGACCGATCCACACCGTCTCTTCCAGCTGTCTCACAGGCGGCCTCAGGAGAATCATAGGGTACATACACCCCGAGTACAGAGTCTGTAATCCCCAGGGCCAGCCCGTCCAAAGCCCTGTGCGTCAGCCCTTTCTCGTGCGATCCCCCTGTGTTCTTCTCTCTGTACGGGCTCTGCGTAAGCCGCCGCAGAATCCCCGCCTGCATCTTCTTCGCCCAGCCCTGCAGAAAAACCCCGCCCCCTTCCATTTGGGAAGGGGGCGGGAAGGAGTGTGTGTTAGATGACTTATCGCTCAGGCTTGCAGGGAGTCTCTTTTTCTACATGGATATGGTGGCCGCTGTATGTACCAGGGATGGCCTGCATCTGGGCCTTCGCAGCAGCCAGCAGCTTGGAGAAGGAAATGCCAGTGTCGCAGCCCATCTCATTGAGAGTCCACACCACATCCTCTGTGGACAGATTTCCAGAGGCACCGGGGGCAAAGGGGCAGCCTCCCAGACCACCCAGAGCAGCCTGCACCTTGGTAACCCCCATATCCATGGCCGCCAGGGTGTTGGCCATGCCCAGGCCGCGGGTATCATGGAAGTGGACCATCAGATCCAGACCGGGATATGCGTTCTTCACGGCGCCGATCACTGCGCGCACCTGGGCGGGATCGGCAATGCCGATAGTATCGCACAGGCAGCAGGTCTTCATACCGGCGTCCACATAGTCTTTCAGAAAATTTACCGCGGCGGAGGGATTGTCGTATTTCCCCTCAAAGGGACAGCCAAAGGTGGTGGCCAGATCCACGATGATGTCCAGGTCGGGATAGGCAGCCCGGATTTCCTTGTACGCCTCCAGAGACTGCTCGTGGGTGCGGTTGATGTTGGCCTTGTTATGGCTCTTGCTGAGAGAGACCACATAGCACACCCGCCGCAAGCCCAGCTCATAGGCGTTCTGTGCGCCCCGCAGGTTGGGGATCAGTGCGAACAGATCCATGTCTGGATATTTCTCCAGCACCACCCGGGTCACGTCAGCCGCGTCTGCCAGCTGGGGAATGGCCTTGGGGCTGACGAAGGAGGTATACTCGATGTGCTTCACTCCGGCAGCCACCAGTTGATCGATGACGGTCAGCTTCTGCTCCGTGGTGATCGGGGTGCATTTGACACTCTGGAATCCGTCCCGGGGCCCCACTTCGATGACTTCAACTTGCTTGCTCATGACAGGAAATCCTCCTCTAAAATCAGATAACGCCTTTCTCCTTCAGCTCGGTCAGTTTGGCCTCGTCGAAGTCCAGCATCTCACCGTAGATCGCGGCATTGTCCTCGCCAAGCAGGGGCGCCCCCTTTCTGGGGCAGGACTTGGTGCGGGTCAGCTTCTGGGCCATGGCCGTGATCTGCAGCTTGCCCATGCCGGGCTGGTCGATCTCCGGGAACATTCCGCGGTCGCCGGCGATCTGGGGGTCCTTCACCAGACGGTCAATAGTGTTCACCGGACAGGCCGGGCAGCCGGCGTCATTGAGCATCTTGTCGATTTCGTCAATGGTATGGTTTCTGGTCCAACTGCTGATGATCTCCCGCAGCTCCTCGTGATTTGCGATGCGCTCCTGGATGCCTGCAAACTTGGGGGCATCAGCCAGCTCGGGGCTGCCCATCACACTGCACAGGATCTTCCAAAGCTTGGCGTTTCCGGCGGCGATGACCACGTCGCCGTCACTGGCCGGGAACACATCATAGGGATAGGTGGACTCATAACGGTTGCCGATCCGCTGGGGATACGGCCGGTAGACTGATAGATCATGGTGATATTCTCCATAGCGGAGGCCACAGAGTCCACCAGTGCCACGTCGACCTTTTCACCCAGACCTGTCCTCTGCTTGTTCACCAGGGCCGCCAGCACGCCGACGGTCAGGTTCAGCCCTCCCAGCACGTCGCCCATGGGGGTGCCGCAGCGGGTGGCAGGGCCGCCAGGCCAGCCGGTGGTGCTCATCAGTCCGCCCATGGCCTGACCTACAATATCATAACCCGCACGCTTGCTGTATGGGCCTGTGTGGCCGAAGCCGGAGCAAGCGCCATAGATGATGCCGGGGTTGATCTCCTTCAGCACATCATATCCCAGGCCCAGCTTCTCCATGGTGCCGGGACGGTAGTTCTCGATCACCACGTCGGCCTTCTTCACCATCTCCTTGAAGATCTCCTTGGCCTCGGGGGCTTTCAGGTTCAGGGTGACGCCCATCTTACTGCGGTTAAAGTTGGCAAAGTAAACGCTTTGATCATTGATAAAGGGGCCCATGCTCCGACTGTCATCACCCTTGCCAGGCTGCTCGACCTTGATAACCGTAGCGCCCATATCCGCCAGCAGCGCACCGCAGTAGGGCCCTGCCAACACGCGGGTCAGATCCAGAATAACAATGCCTTCCAGCAGGCCTTTTTCGTGCTCCATGATAAACCTTCCTTTTCCGTCAATAATATGCCTTCAGAATTGGCCTATCGCTCTGGGGGCGAGACCAGAGGAGGGCCTTATCCTATCGGGATATTAAGCAATTTTTGTGCCAACATTTTGGAGCAGCCCAGACGTCGTAATACCACAGATATCGGTCTGTTTTTTTGAACCGTCCGCTATCAAGCTGCTAATTTGTATCAGTAAGTATTAAATGTACCGTAACATATTGTTACATCCCGTAACACTTCAAGAAGACCTACTGCGGAGCCAAATTTTCCGGTCGGATGCGCCTATCGTCCGCAGCTTTCAACTCCTGAGAGCATGGCGTTCATGCGCCTGGGAAATGCCACATTCGCTCCCATCTGGTTCTATTGGCAGTCATGCCGATATCTGAGCAATGTTCCGGTCGATAGAATGCTGCTCCTTTATTTTACAGTAGATATTGAAATGAAGAAAATAGCGCCTCATCCGCCTTCTCCCCCACCAACCTGCGGCTCTTCCTTGATCATTCCTGGAATTATGTGGTGCCAGACATTGATCTCTCTGGCTGAATGAGCTATCAGTGTCGACAGGTTCTTCACACAGCTCCTCTCAATTTGCAGCCTGCTGCCGGCAACATACAACTGCATTTTTGACAAACTTTTCCCGCTGAGATGGGCGAGCCCTTGCCCTCATTTCCCAAACTTATCGGGAATACTTTTTCCGCTCGTTTATAGCGGTTTTCGGCGCTTTTTAATTTGTTTCACTTACTCTTTGACGCTCTTATCTCCGCTGTTTCCGAGTGTTCCGGAGCCGTATGTGGTAATCTATGTGGTCAAAAACGCTTCCCGCCCGGTTTCCGGTGAACTGTCACCGGGGCCGGACGGGAAGCGTTTTGTGTTTCAAATCGTCTGCATTGTAACTCTGCGGAGGGTGTTATGCAAGTGGTTTCTGCAAGGGTGCGGCTCAAAGGTTGAGCCGCTATAGACAAAGAATAGGCAGGAAGATAAGCGAGGTACTTTTCGTGCTCCCTGAGTATAAATTCCTTAATACAGGCATAATAGTAAGGGATTTATGGCACAGTCTATTGACTATTCCCTTATTTCGTATTACTATTTAAGGGAAAGCGAATGGAGGTGAGGGAATGAGAACCTTCAATTACTCTGCAATTAAGGAACAGAAGTGGGACTCGGATGTTCTTGGCCTAATTGCGGCCATATACAAGGAAGCCGGAAAGCAAGAATTGTATTTGAAGCAGCGTCCGGAGGAACTTGAAAAGCTCGTGGAGATTGCCAAGATACAGAGCACTGAGGCATCGAATGCCATCGAGGGCATCGTCACCACGAGTACCCGAATCCGGCAGCTCGTCGAGGAGAAAACCACGCCGAGGAACCGAGATGAGCAGGAGATCGCTGGATACCGCGATGTGCTGAGTATCATTCATGAGAGCTTTGACGCGATACCAATTACGCAGAACTATATCCTGCAGCTTCACAAAATCCTGTACAGCCACATGAATAACCCGCTTGCGGGCCGCACAAAAAGCGTGCAGAATTATATCACTGCCACCTATCCGGACGGTCATGTGAAAACGCTGTTCACGCCGCTTGCCCCTTATGAAACGCCGGAAGCGCTGGACAGAATCTGCGAGGAATACAACCGTGTGATTGGAAATATGGAGCTGGAGCCGTTGATTGCAATCCCGGTTTTCATCCATGACTTCCTGTGCATTCATCCGTTTAATGACGGCAACGGAAGAATGAGCAGATTGCTCACAACGCTGCTTTTGTACCGGAGCGGATTTTATGTCGGCAAGTATATCTCACTTGAAGCCAAAATCGCCAAAAACAAGGATTTGTACTATGATGCGCTTGCACAGGCGCAAACCGGCTGGCACGAAGGCACAGAGGATGTAGTGCCTTTCATCAAGTATCTGCTCGGGACAATTCTTGCGGCGTATAAGGACTTTGAGGATCGCATGGCGCTTGTGGAAACCAAGCTGCCCGCACTGGAAATGGTGCGCAGAGCAAGCAAGAATAGAATCGGGCGGTTTAATAAGCAGGACATCCGGGAGCTCTGCCCGACGCTCAGCGACAGTTCCATTGAGGGTGCTCTGCGGAAGTTAGTCGCCGTTGGTGAACTGAAAAAAGAAGGAAAAGGTAAAAACACCTGCTATTTCAGACTGAATTAAATTTCCGTCAATTAGAGGGCCGCACCTGTTCATACGAGCAGGTGCGGCCCTTTTAGTCGCTTTATAGTAGTTGGCGCACAGTTTAAGGGTTGAGCCGCTATAAACAAGGAATACACCAAAGTCTCCTGCCGGAACACACACTTGCCTTACCCGAAGAAATACTGCTTCATATCTGAGACAGCGCCATCCTTATCGCAGAACCATTCATAATTAGAGAGACAATTTCGGCAGTGAGCAATCACATCGAAGCCGCCGGGTGAATGCCAGTTGTCGGTAATGCTCATGATCTCCAATGGTTTTCCGCAGGCTGGACATAGTCTGATTTTCCTTGCCTTACGAGTGGCACGCTCTCTCTGTTCTGTCTCAAGTGCATCTAAAAGGTCATGCCAAAGATTCGGATTCGGCTCGTGTTCTGCGTAATCTTCAAGATGCCGCCTAATCTCATCGGCAGCCAGTACGAGAAACTTATCATCCAGAAGCTGAGTGTGACGCTTGATATAATCAGCGACTACCATGGGCATACAAGTATTCCTGCCCATCGCATACCGCATTGCCGACAGCAGAATCAAGCGAAAGTCAGAGTCGCAGATTGGGGCGAGCAGATCCTGAGGGAACAGCAGAAACTCCTTGCCATTATTCATGCATACGCGCAGCGGCCGCTGTTCTTCCGTTACCAGATTCAGTAGACTGTTAGCTTGATCCTTCAGCTCATCAATGGTGATCGATTCGTAGTCCTGAAACGGGTTTACTTCATAATTCATCATTTAACCTCCAATCAGTTTGTCCTCACGATGAGGTGTTGGCATTGTAGCTCTGACTGCCCGGAGGTTCAACCGTTTCTTTTGCAGCTCGAAAAGAAATCCAATAGGGTCGGAATTCGTGCGGATTTATCATTTTCTTGCTTTTCCTGCCCAAATGTGCTATCATTATAAACAACGCTGTCAAGTGTTGGAATAGGCCTTGGCAGTATGGCTGCAATAGACCGAATGCTCTGCCAAGTGGCAGAGCATTTTTCGCATATCGGTACGGAGGAGATATTTATGTCTGTGAGTTATAAAAAACTCTGGAAACTGCTCATCGATAAGGACATGAAGAAAAAAGACTTATATGAAAAGGCGGGTATCAGCCCAGCATCCGTCACTAAGATGGGGCGGAACGGGCATGTTACCACGGAGATTCTTGCGAAGATTTGCGCTGCGCTGGATTGCCGGATAGAAGATATCGTGGAGATTGTGCCGGATCCTGATAAGAGTCGTTAAATAGTAGAATATTCTTGATAACAAAGGGATACATATGGGAAACATCATTCAGTCGATTCCGGAAGCAAAGCTTCTATTGGCCTCTTTACGCTCCGTTGGATATACAGAGGAAACCGCAATTGCGGATATTGTTGATAATTGTATTTCTGCTAAAGCCAAGCATATTGATATTATCTTTGAGACTGAGAAAATGCGAATTCTAATTCTTGATGATGGTATTGGTATGACAGCACAAGCCCTAATAGAGAATATGAGAATTGGGTCTTCTGATCCGTCGAAACAGCGGGATGATACTGATCTTGGGCGATTTGGTATGGGCATGAAAACTGCCGCCTTTTCATTGGGGAAAAGGCTTACTGTTGTAACCAGATTTGAGGAATCTACCAGTAACGCTGCATGGGATTTAGACAAAATACCTGATATTGGGTGGAATCTTATTATCGAGGAAAGTGACTCAATAGCCGAGATTTCATCCAGGCTTGGAGCGCAAGGTACTGTTGTTTGTATTGAGAATCTTGATCGAGTAATCGGTTCTTTAGATGAAGCGAAGGCCAAAAAGAAGTTTTGCAAAACAGCGGAAAAAGTTGAAAAGCATCTCGCCCTTATTTTTCATCGGTTCATTGAGGAAGATGGCCTTGTTATTCGCATCAATGGAACAGAGATTCAACCATGGAACCCGTTCGTTATCAATAATAATGCCACTCAAGAGCTTGCAGATGAAACTATATGGTCAGACGATGGTGCATCTGAAGTTGTAATTCAGCCATATGTTCTTCCCCATAGAACCAAGTTTGCCTCGGATGATGACTATCAAGCTGCGGGCGGTGCAAAAGGGTGGAACTATCATCAGGGTGTGTATGTCTATAGAAATCGTAGACTTATAATTTGTGGTACATGGTTTGATTATATCAAGAAAGAGCCAGCATACAATCTTGCAAGGATTAAAGTTGATATATCTTCTGTTAGTGATGAAGAGTGGAAAATTGACATTAAAAAATCAACAGCCTCTTTACCTGGGTATGTTCGAGACACTGTGGAACGGGCTATTGATATTTGTACGGAGGCGTCCGCTCGTGTCTATAACTCCCGTGGGACATACTCAAAATCTAATATAAGTGCACCGAACCTAAGTTATGTTTGGGAACAGCGAAAAAAGAATGGGCGCTATTCCTTCCATATTAACCGTAAACATGCCTTGCTCACCGAGGTCAAAAAGCATCTTGACACAGATGGCGCAGCTGCGTTGTCAGCGTATTTAACTCTGGTAGAAAATTTTGCACCGTTTATGCTGTCTGGTGTAACAGACTCGCTGCAAAAATCGACTGAAACTGCAGTAAATAAAGCCTCACTTGAATATCAAGTGGAGATATCCGAATTAAAAGAATACATCGCGTTGTTTCTGTCTCAAGGATTTACAAAAGAAGAAACAAGGTCCACCTTACTGGATATGGTGAATTACCGTCATCTCCGTAATGAGATTATTGAGTTGTTGGAGGAAGCCGAATGATAAACGTGCCTAAGGGCTTAGCCCCGCATGAAGTTGATCTTTACATAAGTGCCTTCAAGTTTTGCGAAAAGTTAATTCAGGAACAGAATACTGATATTGGCGCTGCAGTAACAGAGACAACGGAGAAATACAGCTTTATTATTTCGGATAAAGAGTTATTTGCACAGTTTCTTTTTAGAGAAATCACTGCATATACCGAGCCATCAATAGGTGTTGTGTCCCCAGAACTTGATGATAAAACTTGGTGGAGTAAACTTAAAAAAACGGAAAAATTCATACCTGAGTATTGGCAGCGATATTATGACTACTTAAATAGAAAACCTTCTTGGAGTTTAACTGCAGTGCAGGATATTGATTCGTCCACTGACGAGATAATGAACGCACTTGCAAACCCACGAAGTGGTAGAGCATGTGATCGCATGGGCATGGTCTTTGGTTATATACAATCTGGTAAGACCGCACATTACATTGGGCTGATCAATAAAGCGGTTGATGCGGGGTATAGAATTGTAGTAGTGTTGACTGGCATTCATAATAGCCTACGCAGCCAGACGCAATCACGTATTGATGAAGAAGTTTTGGGCTATGAGACAAGCTTGGAAAACTTGGCCGATATGATTAGGGAACCGAATGTTATTGGTGTTGGGATAGGTGCGCACAACCGCGTGAAAACGATAGTGCAGTCCATTACAACCCGTGATGAAAAAGGCGATGTAAATAAAACTACAGAAGGCGTCTCCATGGTTCCGCCGTTTATTATTGTTACAAAGAAAAATGCAACGGTTTTGCGTCGTATCCTGCGCTTTTTCCGAAAAAACCAATGTGCCGAAGTAATTGACGGCAAAAAAATTATAACAGCTAAATATCCGGCGCTCATAATTGATGATGAAGCAGACCAGGCCTCCATTAATACAAACGATAGTTATGATGAGAAGGGTAATCTTCTTGATGATTATAATCCTACAACAATAAATGGACTGATTCGAGAAATTCTTAAAACATTTGAGTGCAGATCTTATGTTGGATATACAGCTACTCCGTTCGCCAACATTTTTATACCACCGCATATTAACTCTGAGCGATATGGAACAGATCTCTTCCCTCGCAACTTTGTTTTCAGAACACCGCGGGCGGATCAGTATATCGGTGCCCGAGAGTTTTTTGGATTAAGCGGCGATGAAAATACGCCGGTAATGCCTTTGTGCAGAGATATTATCGCGGGAGCTTCTTACCTTGGTAAGGGTACTAAAGCAGGAGATCCTGTTGGCAACATACCAGAAGAGCTAAAAAAAGCAGTGAAATGTTTCTTGATATCCACCGCGCTTCGTAATTGCAGAGGACAAATTAATAAACCCAATACGATGTTGATTCACATTGTGCGTTTCGTTTCTCAGCAAAATGCAGTAAAAAAGAAAGTTGCTGCATACTACCAAGATGAACTTGCCAACTTCATCCGATATGGCGACTCAGGTATCTATGATGAACTGAAGACGATTTGGGAAAATGATTACCTTGAGACAACAGCTGCATTACGTTCTCAATTCAGTAAATATATGTCTGATTGTGCAGATATTGAATGGGATGATATTTGGGATGAAATTAGGAGAATCGTAGCAAAGAAAGAAATTAAAATATACAGTGTCAACGGAAAAAGCGAGGATGCTCTGCTATACAAAAACAACGAAGGAAAGCCATTTAATGTTATTGTCATTGGCGGGGACAAACTGTCCCGAGGCCTGACGCTTGAGGGATTAACTATCAGTTACTTCACGAGAAGCTCTAATACTTATGATACTCTTATGCAAATGGGGCGCTGGTTTGGCTTCCGTCCTGGCTATTTGGATGCGTGTCGCCTATATACAACGCCAGGGCTAAGAGGACTTTTTTCTCACATTTCTATGGCAACCGAGGACTTGGCTGGACAGTTTGATTTTATGAATGATGTAGATCAGACTCCAGCAGATTTTGGCCTGCGTGTCGCAAGTCATCCCTCTTTAGAGATTACAAGTAAAAACAAACTAAAGACGGGTCTTGAGGTAAAAAGAGACTTCAGCTGCAAGCTTAGCCAGACACGCGTTTTCGATATTGACGGTTCCCAATATGACCGCAATTTTGCAACAGTTGAGAATCTGCTGTATTCCATAGCGGGATGCAGAGTTTCAAGTGAACAGTATGAAGCTCGTCTTAAGAGAACGCACCCAGGTGATCATTATTTTTGGATGGATGTATCGGCTTATGATGTTGCTAATTTCTTCGAAGGCTATGAAACATCGAAAACGGCTACTCGCGCCAATAGTAAGTATATGGCAGACTATGTGCGTGCGATGAATGTAGATGGTCTTGGCGGAGTAAAAAATTGGACCGTCTGCCTTATAAATGTCAGCGGAAACGGAGAGCCATTTTCTATTGCGGGACTTGATGTTGGTGCGGGTATTCTCAGAAAAGAAGGTGCTGGTGTATCTTCTTTTGAGACAACCTGTTCAATACACACCATGACATCCGCTGGGCACGAGTATTTTGATTACAGTCAGGCACAGCTCGACAAGGAACATGAGCTCCGAGAAATGTACTCGGCTGATCCATCCATTAATCGGGTCAACGAAAAAATTCGAAAGGAAACGCGGTCTTTTGATCAAGGATTGTTAATCCTCTATCCAATTGCAGATGCAGGAAAACTAACTGCTCAGAAAGAAGATCACAATACCCCATTTGGCTTCGCAGCTGTGTTTCCTGATAGAAAAGGAAAAGGTAATCTAAAGTCTTATCGGATGAACGATATAGCACTGGAGAAAGATAACGATGAGTTTTACGGCTGACATCTATAAAGAAATATGTACGGATATTGCAAAAAACTCTCGGCCTAATTCTGTTTACGCCATGAGAATGTTGAAACTCTCCAACGGAATTAATATTGCATTCTCTATTAATACACTTACATACATGCGGGGAGCGTTTTTCTCAGTTGACGCTAAAGCAACGGCAAATCAATTCCCTCGCTGGAAAGGCGTTGACATCGTCATCGCTAAACTTCCTGCCTATGGTACTGATCAGGAGTATGTAAATGTAATGCAGTTACCAGGAAGTGCAACTGATATTTTCGAAATTGTCATTGAGAACTTGCGAAGCGAACTGGAGAAATGCTCCGTTGCAGAAGACTCCTTTGCAGTTATTGCTGCGGTTTTGACCAAATGGAGAGAATTCTTCAAGACAGATAAAGATCTTATTATGTCTGAAGAACGCCAGCAAGGGCTGTATGGAGAACTGCTGTTTTTAGAAGAATGCCTTGAAGTATTTGGACCAATGGCTGTTTCTCAATGGGCTGGCAGTAATGACGAGACTCATGATTTCTACTTCTCGTCTAATGCGGTTGAGGTGAAAACAACTTCTTCTCAGGCTCCGTACTATGCACATATCAGCAGTGAATATCAACTTGACAACAATGATATTCCCGGAAAGTTATTCCTGCGTTTTTATGCGTTTCGAAAAAGTCAAAGTGCAGGGGATAAGCTGCCAGACATTATAGAGCGGATCCGTCGGGCAATTTCACATATTCCACAGACAGCACAGACCTTCACAGAAAAAATTCAAAAGTATGGGTACTATGATGCGGCTGCGGATTATTATGGTGCCGGTTATTTTGTCCGTGATCAATACTATTTTACTGTTAAAGATGGATTTGCACGAATCACAAAAGCTGCGGTGCCCACAGGTGTAACAGATCTAACTTATACGATTAGTGTTGCTCAGTGCATGCCATTTGCGGTCAACAAAAATAGCGTGTTTGCAAAGTTGAAGGGAGGGGTTAACAATGTTGAATGATAAAATATTGGAGTTTTACAGCGAACTGCGCGAGGAAGTGCAAGATTATGTGAAAACCAACGGCCCCGTCTCTGTTAACACAGCGTTTAAGACACTTTTCTTGTCATATCTGACTGAAACCGGAGAAACACTTGTTTCGGACTGCACTCTCGTTGATTTCAAAAAAGATTCTGAGAATATGCGTTTGGACGGTTATGCCTTCAGTGAGTATTTTCGTTCATTGACGCTACTCGTCAGCAAGTATCAGGCTAAAGCCATACCAGATAAAATCAAAAAAACAGAGCTTGATAAACTGATGCGAAAAGCAGTAAAATTCTATAAGACCTGCCAAACGAATTATTTCGAGGAATTAGAAGAGTCCAGTGATGGGTATCAAGCCTATGAGTTTATTAAGGCACATAGAGCGGATATTGAGACAGTGAATATTATTTTTCTGACGAATGACGAAGTGGTACAATTCGTTCCAGAGGATATTTCTTACGGAAAGATTTCCATTAAGTTTGATGTCTGGGATATTGAACGCCTTTATCAGAGTATATTCAGCGGAACAGCAGTAGAACGTCAGCTTGTTATAAAGCTAAAGAAGAAGTATGCTGCTCCGTTGCATCTAATTAAAGTAAATGGGAGCAATGATATCTATGACTGCTATATTGGTGTCATTTCCGGGGAACTACTGGCTCGCATTTACAAGGATGAAGGGCAAGAACTAATTCAAAAGAATGTTCGTTCGTTTCTGCAAGCAACTGGCAAGGTCAATAAGGGTATTAAAATGTCCTTGGCAAGTAGTCCCGAAATGTTTATGGCATATAACAACGGTATTTCTACAGTTGCAGATAGTATTGTTATTGACGAAGCAAGCAGCCATGACGATTTAGTGACCATCACCGAAATTACTGGGTGGCAGATAGTAAACGGCGGACAAACAACGGCGTCTATTTATAATGCATTTCAAGCAAAACTGCCTCTGGAAAAAGTGCATGTTCAAATAAAGCTATCTGTCATTAAACAGAAAGAGCAAGCGGATGGTATTATTCAGAATATATCTAAATATGCCAATAGTCAGAATAAAATCAATATGTCTGACTTTAATGCAAATGATGTCTATCATGTGAAAATGGAACGGCTGTCCAGAAGTACCTATATTCCAGTAGCAAAAGGTAAGCCTACCGATCAGTGGTTTTATGAGCGTGCCCGAGGTCAGTACCTTGTTGAACTGAGCAGACAGCCAACCAAAGCGGCAAAAGATCAATTCAAAAGTCGATGCCCCAAGAATCGCTGTATTTCAAAAACTGTTGCCGCAAAGTGCGTCATGGCGTGGTCTGGATATCCATATATCGTAAGCAAAGGGCTGGAAACAAACTTTGTGTTTTTCTCAGATATGGTTTCCAAAGGCGAATTTCCAGAACCGTCTGAACAGAGTTACATCGAAATGATTTCAAGAGTGATTTTATTTAATCGATGTGATGATATTATAAAAAGCTTGAAATTCGGTGGTTTCAAGGCTCAGCAAGATTACTATACTGTTGCGCTTATCGGGAAATACTATTCGGATCTTATAAATCCTCAGGAAATTTGGAACAATCAAGATATTAATGCAGAAACAGCGAAGATAATCGAAACCTTGGCTTATTTTGTATGGGAGCATTTCCAAAATCCCAGTGTACCCGGTGTGAATATCGGTCAATGGTGTAAAAAAGAGGATTGTTGGGAACTGCTGCAAAAGCGCTTTGAAGCACAAAAAGATAAAGCAGGAGCAAGATAAGATATGTACACAGCGGTAGATCTGTTTGCCGGAGCGGGGGGACTCAGTCTTGGGTTCATGCAAACAGGAAAATATGATATTAAAGTGGCTTTTGAGAATAGTCCCTATATGCAAGATACATATCGCTTGAATCATCCAGGCGTAGAAGTTTTAGGTGATGTATGCTCGGCCAACTATAGTGACATTATGCGCAAATATGGCGCTATTGATGTTGTAATTGGTGGCCCTCCATGTCAGGGATTTTCCAATGCTAATCGCCAGAAAAACCATGCGATTAGCCAAAATAATATGCTTGTGAAGCAATATTTACGTGCAATTTTGGAACTGCAACCAAAGGCTTTTGTTATGGAAAATGTAAGCATGTTGAGTTCCGAAGTACATCGATTTTATATGGAAAAGCGCGATGAAGAGACCATTGAGCGCTGCAACATCCCAGTAAAGGATACTCTTCTGCATTTGCTGGATGCGAAGTTTATGTTCGAAAAAGCACTGACTATTGTGCAGTCGGAAAAAGAAATTTCGAAGTATCTTTGGGCAGAAGAAGATTATTACCTGTTGAATGTTATTTACAAGGCATCAAGAAGCGCCGCTAAAATGCAAAAAGCATTGGATAAACATAAGAAAAAATTACTTAAAAGAGCAGAGCGGTATTTAACGATTGCAGAGAATGATCATGTTTTTGCAGAAGCAAAAACAGCATTTCAGGCGGTAGTGGACTTCTATGAGGGAAGACTGGCTATTGATAGAATAAAAGATAAGATTGAACCGTCCATAATGATCCAGCGAATGCTGAGCAAGGCTCAAGAAATATTTGAGAATAACATTGTTGTAGACAAATATGTTCAAGATAATGGCTTAGCCGCCCAAATACGTTCATTCGCAGTTTATGATTACCTGAAAAAAATCCTCGAAGCTCCAGAAAATGATTACGTGATTTATAGCGATGTTCTTTGCGCTGCTGATTATGGTGCACCTCAAAAAAGAATGCGTTTTGTTGTTATAGGAATAAAACGTAGTATTTCTGCAAAAATTGCTTTGCCCAAGGGGCATTTTGACGCAGATGAATATCGTACAGTAAGGGATGCAATTAGCGACCTGGAAGATGTCAAGCCGGTTATTGATCTTGCTGATGACCAAAATGGCATTGTACTACAGCCCAAGGAAAACCTTAGTGAACTTGCTTCATCTTTGCGTAACTCCTTAATCCTAAGAAATCACATGGTCACGAAAACAACTGATACTGCGATGGAGCGCTTTCGTGCTCTTAAACAAGGGCAGAATTTTCATTCACTTAAAGACTCTATGAAAACGAATACCTATACAGATGCTGCACGGACTCAGAATACAATCTACCTTAGACTAAATTATGATGAACCAAGCGGGACAGTGGTCAACGTTAGAAAGTCAATGTGGATTCATCCAACGCAGGATCGGGCGATAAGTGTTAGAGAAGCCGCGCGATTGCAGACATTCCCAGATAGTTTTGTGTTCTGTGGGTCAAAGGATAAGCAGTATCAACAAGTTGGCAACGCTGTTCCTCCAATTATGGCTAAGTCGATAGCAGAAAAACTCGCTCAGATTTTGGAAAAGAATTTAGCTGGTCGTGAAAGAAATGGCTGATAATCACTCTAAAGAAGTCCGGAGCATGAATATGTCCCATATTCGCAGCACAAATTCAAAACCGGAAGAAATTGTGAGGAAATATCTTTTTTCACAAGGGCTCAGATATCGAAAAAATGTGAAGAAGCTCCCAGGGTGTCCGGATATAGTGCTGCCTAAATATCATACTGTCATTTTTGTTAACGGGTGCTTTTGGCATAGACATGATTGCTCCAGATTTGTGTGGCCGAGTTCAAATCAAGACTACTGGAGACCTAAAATCCTGCGGAATGTTGAGCGCGATAAAAAGAATACCGAAGAATTGAAGGCCTTAGGGTGGAATGTCATTACAGTTTGGGAATGTGAACTGAAAAGAGCTGTGCGAGAAGAAAACTTAAATCTGCTTATAACAAAAATCCAACAGAGTAAAAGCTAACAAACAGAGAAATGTTTTGATTCTGAAATCTTGCTTCTTGAAGGGGCATAGTTAACCTGCGAGCCCGGTTGAAGCGGTAAACAACCCCCGCACTTAAAACTCAATATTTACATTCTCTTCCATATGGGGGTATAGCTCAGATGGGAGCCCGCATCATGAGTACCCCACATCCCAAATAGCGACTGAAATGCAATGCTTCAGTCGCTATTTTTCTTAAAAATTTCAGTAGCTATTCCTGCTGACCTGTGGTATATGTTTGTGCTGCAAGGAGGCGAGCACATGAACAAACTGCTGAAGGATCTGTACGACTGCTTCTACACCCCGCCGGAGCTGGCGGCGACGAAGCGGGAAATCGAAGAATGCCACCGCGCGCTCATTGAGGCGCTGGGCAAGCCGGAGCGCCGATTGGTGCTGAAGATCATCGATGCCAAGGATCATATTTCGGAGGACACTTCGCTCGACAGCTTCATCTCCGGATTTCGGCTGGCGTGGCGGCTGTCCGCAGAATTGAATCACTATGACGATGAGCGTCCGGCGCGCTGCCAAGCGGCAGAGAAACCGGGCGCTCGTTTTACGTTCAAAAAGGAGGATGATGAACAATGAAGAAGCGCATCGTGACAGCTGTGATTACCGCTTGCTTGGCCCTGTGTGCCGCTGTGTGGCCGCAGCCAGACACACGGGAGGAACGACCCGCCCCAATACCAACGCACGCCGCAGCTGCTCCGAAAACGGATGCTGTGACAACGGCAGAAAGGAAAAATACGGAAACG
This sequence comes from Dysosmobacter welbionis, assembly GCF_005121165.3. NCBI lineage: Bacteria > Bacillati > Bacillota > Clostridia > Eubacteriales > Oscillospiraceae > Dysosmobacter > Dysosmobacter welbionis. The sequence goes on from NZ_CP034413.3 coordinate 896,158, forward strand.
CCGCGGGCAGAGCCGGACGAGGAGCTTGGCGCCGTTCCTGTCCCCACACCGGCAGAGCCGACACCTGCGGTCGAAACGCCGCAGCCGGAGCCTGCGCCTCCCGCACCGCAGCCGACCATAGAGCTGCAGCCCGGCGACGAGGTCTATATTCCGGGCTTTGGTTGGGTACCATACGAGGGGCCGAATCACCGCGAGTATGCCGCGGATATGTACGAAAATGGCAATAAAATCGGGAGCATGGGCTGAAACAGGAGCTGCTGGGAGCGGTTAAGCTGCTTGATTACGAAAGTTGCTGCACCGAAAAGTGGTTGGTATCAAAATGTGATACCAACCACTTTTTTTGTCGGTGTGGAATTGAAAAGCGCCATCCGGCGCACGATGAAAGAACTCATGTGCGCACCTGCTTGCGGGGCGATAGTGTGGGGATTTGTAATAGAAACCGCGGAAATCGGCAGTATCGTTTCTCAATTTGCAGTTGCCTATTGCATTTGATTTCGATTTATGTTACCATGTTAATGCTGAATTGTTGGACTATCCTAAGCTTCAACCATTCGTATCATGAGAGTACGAATCATATTGAACCTATGTAGTGATATAGACAATTTAGCGGACAAATGAGTAAATCCTCGAAACTATTGATTCCAATCAAATTCTCATTATGGAATTGAGAAAGCAGTTTGCTGGTTGACTGTCGTTGTCCCCCTGTTGTTTCGATGCTTTGCACCACAAAATCGAACCGGAGAAAGTGTTCTTTCGTCGGGTTTGTTTTGTTGCGTGCAAAGCGGTCTTCCGGATGATCGCAGTCCACGCACGAAGCAAAGTGCGTGGGCTTTTTTCGGTTCAGAAAGGAGGCTGATTATGGGAAAGGTATCAGGAAAAACACATACCAAAGCACAACTGGATCACTGGGCAAATCTGCATAATCCCAATAACAAGGCATATCAAGCTGACGCTGACAATCGGGCCAATCAGATGAATCCGAACCACAGATCGTACCAGAGAACTCACAATGCAAACCGCAGAAACAAAGCGCATTGGATGCCCGAGTGGGCGCCTGACTATCCGGAATACGATGATTAAAATTGGAGGTGCACGGTATGTCAAAGTACATTTTCGACTACGATGACGGCGACTTCGCCATGAGCATTTCTGACAGCATGGCGATGGACTCCGATGGGAATCTCATGATGCGCATGGGAGATCACATGGCGATGGACATGGACACCGGGGATATTCACATGATCTCCTCGTGGCCCGATGATGACGAGGAGTAGAGCATAGGCGGCAGCTCAGCGATTGAGCCGCCATAGACAAGGAAAACACTTTCAATCCGGGCAGAGAAAGCAGCGGGACAGGCCGTAAAGGCTTGTCCCGCTGTCTGTATCCTATGGCAGATATTCTTCTGTGATCCGATACCGGCTCATGCCGAAGGCGCTGCTCCGCTCCACGATCTCCGGCGGGATCTTGGGCAGATATTTCTTGCTGAAGCTGGTGTCCCCGAAGTAGGCGTCAAAGCTTGCCACCGGCAGGACGACCCATTCGCTATCATCCTGACGGTTGGCGAGGTAATAGCGGATCAGCGTACAGACGACCTCGGCTGGAATTTCCTTCGGAAGCGCCGCTTTCACTTTCTCTGTCAGTTCAGGCGGCAGCTCCGGCTCCTCTCTGCGCAGCGGTCCCAGCTCCAACGCATCGGCAAGGACATCATCAAAGCGCAGTGTCCAGGCGCCCTTGGTTTGGGACGCAAAAATCGGGATCTGATATTGCATCACCTTGCTTCGCCATGCGGCGGCAAACTTTGAGCGAATGACCTCCACATACTTGAGCGAGGTGCTGCGCACCTTTTCCGGGTGCGTCAGCATGAAGTCCGCCGCACGGAGAACATGACGGAGGAACCAGCCGACCCCATCCGCATCCACCAGCTCCGGGAACTCTGTATGCAGCTCCGAAAAGTCCGTCTGGAACTGCCACTCCTTGTCCTGCACACGCTTTCCGTCCTCTGGCACACTGCACCAGGCGCAGAGCGCACGGCGGGCGTGGTCGATCCGATTATGCGAATCACCCGAAAGGATTGCTCCATCCTCCCCGTGGAACAGGTATCCGCGGGCCAGGATGGTCAGAATCCGAGCCATTCCCTCAAACTCCAGGATCGTGGCAAAGGTGAAACGGCCCAGCCATGTCGTATCGCTCTTCCTGCTGGCGGTATAGGAAACCGTTCCGGTATATGCGCAGAATTCCTCCCGTTCGTTAATCATCCCGCACCTCCAGAACATTTTTCTCGATATACTCCGGCAGTAGATCCCACAGCAGGTCACGTCTGCCGAGAGCGACCACATAGCGCACGGCCAGAGCCGGTCTTACAATCGCGGTCAATAACTCCCGGCACTTAGCCGTCACCGCATCACGGTAGCTCTGGGAGGCGGATTTGTCCGCGAAGGCGCTCATCATGGCGGTGAAGGCTTTCGAGTCGCTTTCGCGGAACAGCTGCTTTTTCTCCCTGCCGGTGTTCTCTTCCTCTATATCACAGACAATGTCTCCGAGGATGCGGTAGCCGCCGAAGCGGAAATCGGTCAGCAGATCGTAAATATCCTCAAACTCCGGCACCGGCAGCCATTCCCGCAGGAAACGCTCCCGTGCATCCTCGTCCATGAGGTGCCAGGCCTGCTCCCGCATGGCATACAGCAGGGCGGACACCTTTTCCGGCGGCAGGCTGCCGAACAGAGCGTACAGCTCGTCAGGATCGTATGCATCCTCCTGCCCTCTGGCATATAGAATGCGCTCCACATCGCTCTTCCGCTTTTTCTCCTTCAACGGAACGCGGCAGGCCCGGATGCGGGAGAGGCAGGCATCGTAATCCCGCAGCAGCGCATCCACTGCCGCCAGCTTATCGGAGTTTAACTGTTCCTTCCAGTCCGGCTGCCGAGCGAAGGAAAACAATTCTTCGTCCTTGGCGGGCTTTGCCTTGATGCGCGGCGTGTTCTTTTTCAGCTGCTGTGCCAGATACGGCAGGCGCTCCACATTGGAGTCCACCTCGTCCCAATCCACCTTTTTGAAAAACGCCTTTACCTTGGCCGCATGGGTAGGCTCGTACCAGGCGCGCCGGGTCTCCGCCTCCTCTACCAGCGTCTTATATTTGAGGAAGGCACTGCGCTTGACGGTCTTGTGGGTCAGGTACTCATCCAGATCGGGGCGGATGCCGCTCTTAGCCGAGTCGATCTCCAGCCCGGTAAGGATGGCTAATGTTTCCGTCTCCTCCCGGCAGCGCTCCCGCTCCTCGGCGTCGGAGTTTTCGTTGTAGGCAATGATGCTGCGATCCAGCGCGGCATTGCAGATCTGACCGACGCGGGAGGAAAAGGTGCTGCGAACGGTCTCAAAGCGTGCCTCCCAGTCGTCGGCACTGCGGATCTGGGGCTGGGCCGTAGGGATCATCAGCAGAGGAATGTTCTCTGTGTTGGTGAGGGATTTGTGTTTCTCGTAGCGGTAGAGGTTGTAGTTGCGGCGGACGCAGGCATTCAGGATTGGATCAGATATGGTCTTGATCATATCACCGTCGTAGTCAGCGCCGCCCAGCCGCTCCGCAGCCAGCATATTGGAATCCACCATCACCACATCCGTCAGGTGCCCGAAATAGTAATGCCGCATCTGCTTTCTCTCTTCCTTCGCGTCGTAGAAGGAAAGCTGTAGCTCCTCGTTGCGGGCAATGTGCGGATTGCGTAGCAGCGTGCAGGCGTCGTCATGGGCATAGGCCGCTTGGGGTGCATAGAAGGAACTCTCCGGGAAGTGGTCGGTCATGACGGTGCTGTAAAACATCCGTTGCCTGCGTTTGCGCGGCGGAACAGTCGGGAGCAGAAATGCCAGAAAGTCCAGAAGATCACCGGAAAGATAACGGTTGTCTCCCGCCACGATCAGGCGGCCGACGGCGTACTGCTCCACGATCTTGTCCGCTTCGTCCTCCAGCCGCCTGGCATAGACCGGTTCGTTGATGAAATGCGGATTCTTTTTCAGCACGGCGGCAAGAATCTGGTCTTTGCCCTGATGCCGTTCCCACCAGCTGATCCAATCCGCTTTCTCCAGAAAGTAGTTCTGCCGAAATTGCGGGTTTGCGCAGAGGTTATAGTACCGTAGCTCCGTCTGCTTGGTGAGCCAATTTCGCTCGTCCGTCTCCGGGCTGTGATCCCAGCCGTCCGGCAGATCGGCGGGGCGGAACTCGTCACCCTGAATGGAAACGGTGGTCAGAAACTGATAGTTCAGCTCGGTGGTCTGTTCCGGTTTCTCCTTGCTCACATTGGTGATGTACAGCGCATGGCGGTACTTGCGAAACACCGCCCGGTAGTCCTCCCAGTTCATGCCACTGGCAGTGAGCCAGCCGTATCCCTTGAACATGCTCTTGGTGAGGATGACGTCCACATCCCGGACGGAATGCTCCATGCCCCACAGATCGGTGATGGTGTCCGTCCCGCAGAGGGTCAGGAAGTCTTTGAAGTCCACCTCGTGCAGCATACCCTTGACATAGGGCATACGGATCTGGAATGAGGTGTGGACTTTCTTCCCGCACAGCTTCTCGTCCACGACGCGGGCATATTCTTTTGAGATCAGCCCCTCGCCGTCGAAGCAGGTGATTTCGATGTCCTCTTTTTTCTCCACCCGGTGATATTTGCGGGTACTGCTCTGCGTTCCGTCGTCCTCTACGGTGATGACGCTGACATTCCGCTCTGTGCGCGTAGGATTGTCGATGACCACCACCCGGTGGGGCCGGTCAATGCCGATGCCGTCAATGCGGATACCGCTGGACAGCATCAGTCCGTTGTAGGCGTAGAGTTTGCTGAGCTGACAGTCACCGATGGTCATATCCATCATGATGCGTCGACGCACGGCGTCAAAAAAATCTTCCCGAATGAAGGACAGCCGCGCCTGCCGGCTCATGCTGCCTGACCGCTCAAAGGCGAGATATCGATGCGGGTCGGAGCCAAAATCAAGGCTCACGCCCTCGGGACGGAACAGGGCCTTGGCCTTCTCCTGTCGAATCAGGTGTTTCTTTCTGGCACCGCTCCGGTCGAATATGCCGGAGAAGTCCATATAGAAAATGACATCCGAAAGGTCGGTCACCAGCTGCCCTTCAGGTGCTCCGGTGAAAGCGTCGCCGTGCAGCACGCACATGGTCTGATAGAACAGTGCGTTATCGTCCTGCTCATGGGGCGCGGAAAGTGATTTGCATTTCTCTGTCTCGGCGGCGCTGAGATGGAAGGTATATGTCCCGTCCTGCTGCCTGCCATAGCTGATCACGGCTCTGGCGGACAGCTCGTAGATCCTGTATTTCATCAACGGCATCGGCTCACCTCCTGATGCTTCTATTCTATCATGAGGTTCCAAATTTGCAATATGGATACTGCTCCCACTTTTTCAGTGGGAGCTTTTTGCTTGCAGCTCTCAATAAAAATTATAAAGGAGGAATCCAATGCAAGAATCCACATTCACCAACTATGACCAGCTGCCGCTGTTCCTCAACGCGAACACGGTGGCGCAGGTGCTGGGCGTGTCCATCTCCAGCGCCTACGAACTCATGCACGAGACGGGCTTCCCCGCACTGCGGATCGGCAGCCGCATCGTGGTACCAAAAGAAAAATTCCGCCGATGGGTCGATGCGCAGACAGGAGGTGATGCCTGATGTTCCAGCGCTGGCCTAAGCGGGATCCGAACAAGCACTACTATCTCGTCCCAAACGAAGTCTTCAATCTCGGTCTCACTTCTCACGAGATTGCCGTCTACAATTACCTTCTGCGCTGCGAGGATCGCAGGACCTATCAGTGCCATCCCAGCTACCGCACCATCGGTCGGTCGGTGCAGCTGAGCGAAAACACCGTGCGAAAATATGTGGCCGGGCTGGAAGAGAAGGGCCTCATCCGCACGGAGCCCAGCACCATCACCACGAAGGACGGCCGCGTGCGCAACGGCAGTCTCATCTATACCATCCGTCCCATTCAGGAAGCGCTGGAGCTGAACTACCAGCGGCAATTTCTGCAGGCGGAGCGTGATATGGAGCGGGCACAGGCAGAGAAGCGGCTGGTCGAGTTGAATCAGCAGAACAAAAAGGAGGAAAGCGCATGATGCAGCAACTTGCGAACTTCATTGTAGACCATGACCCGATGATGGTTCTCCGTCGCACGCACGACACGATGCACTACATTCGGTGGGCGTGGAACAAGGATCATGCCGACCCCATCGACGAAGAAGAGCTTCGCCTGTTCCTCTGCGATGAGCACTACGGTGATCTGACCGATGAGCAAAAAGCCGTTGCCCGTCGGAGCCGGGACGAGATGCGAAGTGTCTATGCGGAGCTGTGTGTGCGCTTGCTGCAAAGTGAGATCATGCTGGAGCGTGGCATGGTGCCGGACAGCGGTACCTACCGCAGCGTGTTTTGCCCGGAAGGGGGTGATGCGCCATGGATGCTTGACCAAGCGGGATGACTGCCTTTTCCGCAAAGCGCCGCAGAGCGGCTGAAGTGCGCGTCAGCGCCGAAAATTCTCGCTTCGAGAATGACAAGTTTCGCCTTCGTGGTACGGAACGGGGCGATTGCCCCGTTCCGACCCCTTCGGCAGGCGGGCTAAGCCCACACCCCTATCAACACAAAGAAAAATGAATTTAAAGGAGATAAAGATTATGACGAAGAACACCTATAATCCCTATGAAATTATGATGGACAAGTACGATAAGGAAGAGATGCTCAGCGATGTACGGGAAGCCATGCTCTATCAACTCGGCGTGGATGTCTCCTGTGAAGAGTTGAATCACTTTTTCACCGGCAAGGGCAAAGCCGCACTATCTGGCTGTGCGGAGTGGCAGCAGTGCTTTGCAGTCGAAAAGATGCTGGAGTTCTATTATGTGCATGCGCGGGACGAGACTCTGGCTAAGCAGATCGAGACGATGACTATGCTGGCAAGCAGAGGTAACGAGCACCATGGCTAAGAATCAATTTATCCGCGCCCGCGTTGCCGGGTGGGAAAAGGACTGCATCCGCCGTAAGGCGGATGCAGCTCATATGACCGAGAGCGAGTTTGTGCGCCGGGCGGCTATGGATCGTGAGGTCACGGTCATTGAAGGTATGGATGAACTTCTGCGGGAGCTGCGCTATCAGGGAAATAACCTGAACCAGCTCACGGTCATGGCTCGGCAGGGGCGTATCACGCAGGTGAACTATGAACCCTTTACGGAGGTGTACCGGAACGCATGGCAAACATTAAATTCATTGCTGTCTCACGCAGTCTGAGCGGTATCCTGGACTATGTTACAAACCGTGAGAAAACGGTGGAGCGTCTCATATCCGGTGTCAACTGCATGGCTCAAACAGCTCAGGATGAATTCGAAGCGGTAAAGAAACAGTTCCGCAAAACAGATGGCCGCAGCTACTACCACATCGTCCAAGCCTTCGCCCCGGACGATCCGCTGGATTTTGATACAGCGCATGAGATCGGGTTGAAGTTTGCGGAATACTTCAAGGGCTACCAGTGCGTGGTGGTCACGCATATGAATACAGCGCACATCCACAATCACATCATCATGAACTCGGTAAATTTTGAAACCGGTCAGAAGTTTCATCAGAGCGCCAGGGAGATGCAGCAGGCAAAGGAGTACAGCAACCAACTCTGCCGGGAGTATGGCTTGTCCTTCACCGAGAGCAAGGCGGATCCGTTCCGTATTCCTGCTTGGAAGAAACGGCTGTGCCGTACCATTAAGGAAGCTATGGAGAACTGTGCTACCCGTAAGGAGTTCATCGCATTCATGGCGGAGTACGGCTACAAGGTGCGATGGGAGCCGAATCAAAAATACATCACCTACACCACACCGGAGAATGTCCGATGCAGAGACAATAAGCTCTTCGACCAGACGCTTCTGCGCAGCAGCATGGAAGCCTACTTCGATATGGGCGGCTGTGAGTATCTGGAAAGCCGCATCGATGCCACCGAGTACGGTGAACTCCTGCCTACGGTGGACGATGCCGTCTGCGGTTTGATCTCCATTCTGGATGCGATGAACACCGGCGACAATGACCGCTTCCATCTGGAAACACTGCATCACAGCAAGCAGGAGATCCGGCGTATTCTGGAACGCGGCGGCAAGATCGACCGCACGGTGGAATACGCTGTAGATAATGAAGAGGAACAATACGAGCAGTACCACGGGTTTTCTATGCGGATGTAATGACGAACAATTCCAAAGTTCTGATAGCTATTTCCGCAAAAGTGTGGTAGTTGTTTGTGTTGCAAAAAGAAAACGAATTCAAAGGAAGTGAAATGCATGGCAAAACGAAGACCGGCCGGCGACGGCATGGTGCGAAGGCGTGACGACGGCCGCTGGGAGGGCCGCATCGTCATCGGCCACAAGGAAAATGGCGAACCGCTGTTCCGTCACATCTACGCCAAGACGCAAAAGGCGCTGCTGGACAAACTCCATCAGAACATCGAGTGCTACCGTGATGTGGAGCTGACCGAGGACAGCCGCATGACGCTGAGCCAGTGGCTGGATCGCTGGCTCACAGAGTACAAGGCGGGTACGGTGCGCCCCGGTACCCTCGAGGGCTACCGCCGCTACATCGAATACTACATCAAGCCGCAGCTGGGCGACAAGCAGATCTCCCTCCTCTCCCAGCAGGACATCCAGCGGATGTACCGCCGCCTGAAAACGGAGGGGCGCATCCACGAGCATCCCGAGATGGGGCATCAGCTCTCCGACTCCATGGTGCGCCACATCCACTCCACGCTTCACGCCGCACTGAAAGACGCGGTGCAGGCGCATGTCATTCCCAGAAATCCCACCGAAGGTACAACGGCGCCCAAACCCAACTACAAGCCCAAGCGCATCCTGACCGGCGAGGAGCTGGATGCCTTCCGCGCGGTGGTGGAGCGGGACGAGGTGTGGCGGGACTTCTTCCAGACGGAGCTGATGACCGGCCTGCGCCGCGGCGAGATCTGCGGCCTACAATGGAGCGACTTCGATGGGAATACCGGTACGCTGAAGGTGGGCCGCACTCTCCACAGCCAGCGGAAGGGCGAGTATACCGTCGGTGAGACAAAGACCAATCAAGGTATGCGTACCATCATTCTGCCGCACAGCGTGGTGGACATCCTGCGGCGGCGAAAAGCGGATGCCATCAGCCAATGGATATTCCCTGATCCGGTGAAGCCGGAAGATCCCGTCGATCCCAACGCGGCGTATCGCCACATGAAGACGCTGCTCCAGCGGACGGGGCTGCCCAGTATTCGCTTCCACGATCTGCGCCACACCTTCGCCACCCATGCCCTCACCAGCGGCGTGGACGCCAAGACACTGTCCGGTATCCTGGGCCACACCAACGCCTCCTTCACGCTGGATACCTACACCCATGTCACCTCAGATATGCAAAAGCAGGCTTGCGGCATCGTAGGCGGCTTCATGGAGGATATTTTCGGAAAGGAGTTGAAACCGTGGCAAGAAAACGAAAAGCCGGAGACGGAACAGTAAGGCAGCGCAAGGACGGTCGGTGGGAAGGCCGCATCGTCATCGGCTATGACGATAACGGCTATCCCAAGACGAAAAATGTCCTTGCCAAAACGAAGAAGGAATGCGTCGAGAAGCTCCAGAAGCTCAAGGTGGATTGCGGCGGGCTGAAGCCCGAAAAAGTACGGTCTGAGATGCCCTTCGGGGACTGGCTGACATACTGGTATGAGAATCACTCCAAGCCTAAGATCCGCCCAACTACGCAGGAGACCTACGAGAGCCGCATCCGCCTGCATATCATTCCGGAGATTGGGGACATCCCGCTGAATAAGCTGACGCAGAACGACCTGCAGCAGTTCTACGGTCGGCTCAAGAAAAGTGGCCGGAAGCGCTTCACCGACAAGTACGGCGAAGGGCTGTCCGACCGAATGGTGCGTATGTGCCACGCCACCTGCCGCTCGGCGCTGGAGAAAGCGGTGCAGGATGGGCTGATCCGTGTGAACCCGGCCCTCGGCTGCAAGCTGCCGCCGAAGAAGGCGAGGGAGATGCAGGTGCTGACGCGGGAGGAGTTGCAACGGTTTCTCATCCAAGCGAAGTTTGAGGGCTACTATGAAGTGTTCCTCCTGGACTTAGCCACCGGCCTGCGCCGGGGTGAGCTGATGGCGCTGCAATGGGACGACCTGAACTTCAAAACCGGTGTGTTGAATGTGAATAAGCAGGTCTACGATGTGCGTGGCCAGCTTCAGATCAGCACGCCCAAGACGAAGAACTCCGTCCGCAAGATCGTCCTGCCGCCTGCTGTGGTGGCGGTGCTGCGGGAGTACAAAAAGACGGTGAACTCCCGCTGGATGTTCCCGTCGCCGGTGAAGGAGGACTGTCCCATCACGCCCGGCGTGGTGCGGCGCAGGTTGCAGCTCATCCTGGAACACGCTGGGTGCAAGCATGTACGCTTTCATGATCTGCGCCATACGTTCGCGACCTTGGCGCTGGAGAACGGCATGGATGTGAAAACGCTCTCCGCTATGCTGGGTCATGTGTCGGCGGCCACCACGCTGGACATCTACACCCACATCACCGACGATATGCGGCTCACGGCTGCCGCCAACATTGACCGTGGCATCGGCAAAGCAGCGCCGCAGGAGGACGCTTCAGAGTCGGGGGAGGAAACTGCCCCGGCCCAGGCGGAAAAGCCGAGTATGACCGATTTTAAGCCCTACGTGGGCCGCAAGCGCAGGTCCGGCACCGGCTGCGTCAGCGAGATCAACGACCACCTCTTCGAGGGACGCTATTCCCCCAAATGGCCCGACGGCAAGAAACACGCCCGCAACATCTACGCCCGTACCCGCGAGGAATGTGAAGAGAAGTTGAAGGTGTTGATCGTGGAGATGAAAACGGAAATTGCGGAAGCACAGCGGCTGAGGGATATAGACGAAGGTAATGGAAGTCCGCCAGAAGAGCAGAAAAAGCGGGGAAAGAAGACATAAAAAACACCGGTAAGAGTGTGAAGTGATTGGTACACTATTTACTTTACAACACAATGTCTCAAATTCTACACCGCAATAAAACAATGATAGAGAACTGTTTATGATTCTGGTTATGAATACGACCTAACTGATAAACAAGTGCCCTAACACACTTGATTGTGTGTTAGGGCACTTCGGAAATAATGGGGGGACGCTGGTTTCAGCTCGGCATGAGCAAAGAGCGTATTCCGCAACCACTTTGGTTGCGGAATATGACTGTGAATTGGTATTTCATGTATGACAGAATTACAGAAAATTATATCCCCAGTTTATCAAAGAGGATTCTATTGCGCTTCTTTGCGTCATTTATAATTTTGTCATAAGATAAGATTTCGATATATGCATTCATCTTATCATTATACTTATAATACCCAAGTTTATCAGGTGTTTGTGAAAAATCGTGGAAATCCAAAATCTGCTCTAATGTGGTTGTGATGTCACACACGGCATATAAGTAGAATTTGGTGTTTTGTCCGACTCTGATTACACGTCCATCTTTATCCCTTTTTTTGTTGCTCCTCAACTGTGAAACATATTCATATAACTGATTGACAGGATTATTACTGCTATTATAGTCATCTCGCATCGGACGTTTGAGTTCAAACAAGACAATATTCTCGTATTCTCGACCGTCATTTTCTTCATCAGAAACAGCGACTGGAGAATCCAAGATCATTATGTCTGTTCGGTCTTCTTTCGGATTGTTATTAAACGGAATATCGGAGGAAATATAACTGCAATAGGCGAGCTTCTCATCCAGCAACCACAAATTATGATTGCTATAAGGAGTATCCGCAGAGGTTGTTCTCATTGGATAAATGATATTATGGAGAAAACTCTCTTTTTGAAAATGCCCATCATCATTTTGACGTATTGCAAACTCCATCAAGTCGAGGATAACCTTGCGGTGAGCAACATATTCGGCTAATGCGGCCCCATTAGCGCTATTTATTTTTTCGATTTGCAATCCAAATTTCTGTATGTACTCGTCTGAACTGATTACACCTTTATTCAGTTCATCGAGAAGCTGAGTATTTTCTTTGGCTGTTGTTCTATCGAACTCTCTTTTTATACGATGTAGTTCATCATCCAATTTATCCTCACTTAAATTAGGCTTGATTTTCGCAATTGCCTCAGGTGTGTACTTCAACAGATGACGAAACTGTGGGGCCCGATGCGTTACATAATCTGTTATTCTTCGAATTTTTTCTGTGGCAATAGGCTGAAGGTAGTCTTTAAGAAATTCATTTACTTCGACGACAACCGCTCGCATGATCTGATCCATAGTAATCATGTTTGCCATGCTATCTAATGGGCCACCGTCAGGAATGTTAAAGGAAAGCCTGTTCATATCAACGGCCTCATCGAGGTAATGCCCTCTCAAAACACCAACATACCAGAATCCACTTTTTCGAAGATTTGTCGATCAAGATCGGTAATATACTTATCCAGTTCTTTTGTTTCTACTAAGCGGTTATGTGCACACAAATATAATTTGTTGCCGTTGATAGTGGACTCTTCGGCTTTTACATGGAGCAACTCAAAGGTTTCATCATTCAAGACAATAGTCTTGCTGTTAGCTTCAGATCGAATTTTCTCCTTAAATATATGATTTAAGTTATGAGTTTCATCAATATCCTGCAGGATGATTTGGGGACAATCATCAGAAATGAAATATACAAGACAATGCTGGATTATCCGCATAGCAATGGTAATACTGCGTTTAGGAACATTATCGGCATACGGTTTAATGTAATTGAGCAATCTGACTGTCGTTTGATTATCATTATACCCGGTGCAGTCGGTGAGGGTATCATTGATGCCAGAATTAGAAATGGAGAAATCAAAGGATCGTTTTACATATTCATCTTCCTCGGAATAGACACTCTCTATCTCAGCTTTTTCGAATGCAATCAGCCAAGAAAACCGTCCGACACCCTTGCCGCCAATTTGGGATTTGTATGTTGAGTCCGATTCCATAAACGAAGCAATATTTGCTTCATTGAATCCAATTCCATTATCAATAATTTCGAAGGACTGAATTTGGGGCAATTCACCAGTGCCATCGAGTACAAACTGTCCATCACGAAGAATTCTGATAATTATTTGGCCTTCAAAAGATGGATCGGTGGATTTCCGCTCACCAATGGCATGAATTGCATTCACGATAGCCTCAAAAAGCGGCACAAGTGGCTGATTTTTAGGAAGATTAAAGTTTTTTACGCGACCGCGTATATTGATTGAAAACGGTCTCATATGGTAGCAACCTCCTTGCTGATAGAATTGCTTTGATTGGTTACTTGGACGAGTATCATAGGAAAGCGCCCTATGTCATTTACAGTTTCCATCATTAAAGTTTTCCAAATCGAGTGCCGTGCGGCTTTTTGGCCGCTTTACACTCGAATTGTTGCTTGACATAAAATAACTCCTCTTTTGGAATCAAAAAAGACCAAAAGAGGAGTTGAATACAAATATAAAAAGCAACAGCTTAAAATGATCGTATGGGGGACTCGAACCCCCGTCTACCTCTTAGTCAAGGAGGCGCTCTATCCAACTAAGCTAATACGGCTAATTGGAATATTAAAATTATAACACAGTCAAATTAATACTGCAAGAGGGAAAAATGTTTGATGGAAGGCTTTTGTGTGGGATGGACTTCTGTATATTAAAAGTGCTTCCGACAGGATTTACTACCGAAAGCGGACGGTTTTGCTGTAGAGAGTAACTCAGAAATTGCGCCGCAATAGACAAAGAATAAGAAAATCCCTCTGAAATCAACGATTTCAGAGGGATTTTGGTCCGAGTAGTGCGGCTCGAACGCACGGTCTCCTGGTCCCAAACCAGGCGCGATACCAACTTCGCTATACCCGGATATTCACTTTTCTGTCATGATACCACGGCGAGCGGTAAAAATAAAGTTTTTTCTGTCTGTGGTCATTCCTGTGGTCAAAGCCGCTTTTATGCCGTTTTCAACGACTGGGGGAAATCCCACAAATGCAGGTGTCACAAGGCTTTCCGGCGTTTCGCCTTGCTCCGTCCCGGATACCGCCACGGCACACCCAAAGAGTTGAAGAAAAGTTTTTTGTATAATTTCGGTTTATTTTCTGACGTTTCTGCTCTGGTTTATTTGCTTTCCGTCACTCTTTAGAGGTGCTGTTTCCATGTGTTCCACACCACACTGTGGCTAAAACTGTGGTCAAAACACCCCCCATGCCTTTTACAAGTACCGCATGGAAACGATAAAGGGCAGGGATGTTTGCGTTTTCAGATGTCCACATTGGCGCCTCATATTCAGAGCACTCGGCTCCATTTTGCCTCAACCCACGAATCAGAATTTGCGGAACATAAAACAAAAACGATCGGAACTGCCTCAAGTATGAAAAAGACGTCCCACATAGCTGGTCATGGGGAAACAGGCATGGTATAATGACGGTGAAAATCCACATACCCAGAGGTGAGCTCATGTACCGCATCGCCGTTTGCGAAGATGACCCGCGCACCGCGGAGCAAAATAAAACAGCCGCCTGTCATGTGCTGGAGGGAAAAGGACGTTCCCAGGGACGGGACTATGACGTGGAGGTATTCCACACCGCCGCGCCGCTGATGAAGCGGCTGACCGCGGACCCGGACGCCTATCAGCTCCTGCTGCTGGACATTCAGCTGGACGGGGATAATGGTGTGGAGCTGGCCCGCTTCCTGCGGGAACATAAGGTCAGCGCCTCCATCATCTACATCACAGACCACCCCGGTTTCGCGCTGGACAGCTTCCCCACCTACCCGCTGGAATACCTGCTCAAGCCGGTGGACGAGGGGCGGCTGGCTGCTGCCCTGGACTGGGACTGGCAGCGGCGGCAGGACCGGAAAAAGCGCCCGGTGCTGCGTGTGGGCGGTCGGACCGTCCCCCTGGACGAGATCGCCTATCTGGAGACCGCCGGGCGAAAGACCGCGGTCCATACCAGAGAGGAGCGGATCGAATACACCGTTCCTCTCTCCAAATTAAAAGAGGAATTCCAGAAGCAGGGCTTTTGCCTGAGCCATTTCAGCTATCTGGTCAATCTGGCCCATGTGGCGCGGGTAGAGCGGGACGCCCTTACCCTGGACACAGGGGAAGCCATCCCCGTCAGCCGCCGGTATTACCAAGACTTCATGGCCCGCTATGTGGAATCCCTGAAATAGAAACTCCGCTGCTTCCTGTTGGAAACAGCGGAGTTTTTCTATGCTTCCGTTTTGGGGAGCAGCAGAGCGGTGCTGGCGGAAAAGGAGTCTTCGATGGCTTTCAGGACCAACTCACTGTGATACTTCCGGGCGGTGGCCCGTGCGGACTTGAGTCCCATACCGTGGAGTGTGCCGGGCTTGGTTGAGTTATATAGCCCCTCTTCCGGGTCGAAGTTCACCGGGGCGAACCGGGCGTTTTCTACTCCCACATACAGGTATTCACCCCGGAGGTGCATGGTCACCCGGAGCCACTTCTCCGCCCCCTCGGGGCTTTTTCGTTGGCTTCCAGCGCGTTTTCCAGCAGGTTCATCAGCAGGGGGCAAAGGTCGCTGTTGGGTATGTGGAGTTCAGGCGGCAGCTCCACCCGTACCTCGGCGCGGACGCCTGTCTCCGCGCCCCGGGCCAGCATGGCTGTCAGAACGGTGTCCACCGCCGGGTGGACGGTGTAGCCATTGCTTCGGTTCAGCTCGGGCCGCTGGGACAGGGACTCCAGATACTTCTGGATCTCCCCCATATCTCCCTCCCGGCACAGGCCCTGGAGGGCGGTGACATGATGCCGCAGGTCGTGGCGAAGAGTCTGGATCTCCTCATTGTGCTTCCGAAGATTTTCATAGTTTTCCCGAATCAGTTCCCCACGTTGAAGGAGAAGCCGCTCCTCGGTGCGGCGCTGGGATTCCCGCCGGAACAGGTCAATGAAGGCGGCCAGGATGCCGGCAGCCATGGTCAGTGCGGACCACGACCACAGCAGGAAGCGGGGCAGGCCATTTTGGAAGCCGGTCCGGAGATGAATCATCAGCTCACGCCCCCATGTGGGATCGGCCGCAGCATGGACACCGCATACAGCCAGCCCCA
This sequence comes from Dysosmobacter welbionis, assembly GCF_005121165.3. Taxonomy (NCBI): domain Bacteria; kingdom Bacillati; phylum Bacillota; class Clostridia; order Eubacteriales; family Oscillospiraceae; genus Dysosmobacter; species Dysosmobacter welbionis. The sequence goes on from NZ_CP034413.3 coordinate 912,219, forward strand.
TTCCCAGGACCGCCAGGAGCAACGGGGAGAACAGCCAGTAGAAGCCGTTCCCCCGCTTTCTCCAAACCAGGGAGAGGACCGCAGCGGCCAGCAGGCCCAGAAGCCCCAGATACTCCGATACCACTGTCAGCAGAGAAGTGGCAGAGGCCCGGCCCAGCAGTGCGGTCAGACCGTGGAGAGCCGCTGTCCCCCACAGAATCCAGCGCAGCCGCCCGTTGCCCCGGCTCCCCAGAAAGAGCAGCAGAGAGGTCAGGCACAGGGCGCGGCTCAGAGCGTTCAGATCCACTTCCGGGTATGGGAGATAGTGACCGAAAAAGCTGGCGGCCCCCAGAGGGACCAGCATGAGGAAAAAGGCGGCCAAAGAGAATATGAAAAGGCCAATGTCCCAACGACCCCGGAAGCTCTGCCACAAAAACGCAGTGGAGAGCAGAAGCCCCAGCACAAAGCAGAGGGCCGCAGGGATGGCAGTCCGGAAGCTCTCTGCCACGATGCCGCTCTCATAGGCATATCCGCAGCTCAGCGTCACCGTGCAGGGGTAAACGGTAGGCTCCATCTCCGGGATCTGCTTTTCCCCCAGGCCGGTGGACTGGGCAATGGTCAGGGTTTTACCCAGATAGTCCGGGGGCAGGGTGATCTCCACCGGCTCCAGCCGGTCCCAGCCCAGCATGGGCAGCGTCAGCTCTCCCACCCCGCCGGATTGCTCCGGACAGTCCGTGTAGAGGCGCTCCCCATCCAGGAACACCGCCACGCTGCGGTTGACCGTGTCCAGATATAAAACGGGGCTTTCCACCTCCTCGGTCAAAATCCGGGAAAAGTAAAAGGTCTGCCCCGGCGCGGAAAGACCCGTGTAGCCGATGTCCCCATCGGGCAGCAGGTCTGTTCGCTGTTGCCCCTCCTGGATATAGACCTCCCACTGGACGGTTTCTACGGACAGGTCAAAGGTCTGTTCCGTCATGGGCTGGGTAAAGAACAGCAGCGCCGCAGCGAAAAATCCGCACAGGAGCAGAACCATAAACGCCGCCGCGCCCCGTATGATCCAACGTCTCATTCAGCCCGCCCTCCCATCTAACGTGTTTCCTATTCTAAGAGTAACGGGGAATCTTCCTTCCGTCAAGGGTACGGGCTTACCAAGTTTGCAGGAAAATTGACCATGTTTGCAATCCCTATTGAAACAGCAAAATGTTTCGGTATAGTGATAGGCGTAAGGAACTGTGCACCGGACTAAAGGACTGGCGTACAGAGAAGAATTGCAAGGGGGTCACCCCCTTGCACGGGATGAGGACCATCCCGTGCAAAGATCCTCCTGCAAAGCGAAGGGAGAGTTTCTATGAGAAAGAACTGGAAACGATGGATCGCGGGGCTGCTCACTGCCGTGATGCTGGTCACCATGCTGCCCACGGTGGCCTATGCCGCAGTTGGCGACCTGCTGGACATGAGCGGTGTGCAGCGCACCGCCCTGCTGGCTGCGCTGGAGGAGGTCTACGGCGACGACGCCGAGGCGTATCTGGCCATTTTGAAGCAGTATGGCCTGATCGACGAGGACGGCAACATCGTCACCGACGAGAAGATCATCATGGACGGGCAGGCATACACCCTGGATGAGATCGAGGCTATCCTGGACGACCCGGCCACCGACCTTACCAAAGTGGTGGAGGTGGACGGCGACTATCTCACCCTGGCCGACCTCAAGACCGTCGTGGAGATCGAGCGGTATCTGGCCTATCTCAAGGCCACCTACTTCACCGAGCAGGACCTGACCGACGAGCAGATCGACAACTTCTACGACTTGGCGGAGGCCTGGGCCAACGGGGATATGGTGATGCTGGCCGCCGATGCCCTGGAGGGCGTGGGCCCCGCCGGGGTGGACCACGACGTGCGGCTGACCGTCACTGGGGCGGCCACCGCCGAAGAAAACGGCGAGTATACCGTCACCGTGGAGGCCTCCCGGTCCGCCGCAGATCAGGAGATCACCTTCTCCTGGCGGACAGTGGACGGCAGCGTGACCGCCGACATTGACGGCGAGGAGACCGTTACCATGTACCCCGGCGAGAGCAAGACCCTGACCGTCCATGTGGGCGAGACCCCAGAGCGCGTCCAGGGCACGGGAACCTTCCTGGTGCAGCTCTATGACCTGAAAAACGCCCTTCTCTCTGACGGCTCCACCCGCTGGGAGCAGACCGTGACGGTAGATAGCGACGACTATTTCAAATACTATTCCCGTGTCTCGAAAACGCTCAGCTATGAGAGACGAGAGCATGGTGTTGAGACTGATTGGGTCGTCGCAGGCGGAGATGAGGAAATGCGGGACCGGATCCGGGATGGCGGCAACCCCATGTTTCTTGCGGATAAAGAAACGCTTTCTCTTGAAGGGATGTCCTCCGGAAACTATTTACGCATATTTGAAAGCGGCGGCGGTAGTTTGATTGCCGGCAATTTTCAGTACACAGTTGGTGCTTTAGGGTGGTTTTTTGACCCCGGTTCCTCGCGCCCGATCGCCGAGGAGCGGCCATTCTCCTATGAATTAAAGATCGATGATGAAGTGCTCCAGGCGGACGACAACTTTACTGATTGGGTCGTAGAAGAGACTTACTTGCTTCCTTCTATCGGGTTAGAGGCTTTCCCCACACAAAGCGAAAATCTGGATTATGAGGAGGGTGATGAGATCCCCGAGCACACGATGGAAATGAATATGTCCGGATATTACCGCCGGTATCAGACCAGCAGTGGCAGCGAAACCTCATTCGCTTTTGATCCATACCTCGAATATCGCGCATCCTACTACATGCAGGAGACCACCAAGGAGACCACCGTCTCTTTCTCCGCCCCGGCGGGCACCTACTACGCCGGACAGCAGGTGCCCATCGTGGCTACCTTCGATTACCCCGTGAAGATCACCGAGGACATGACCATCACGGTGAACGACGATCAAACACTGACCCCAGAGGAGGTGGAAACCACCGGCGAGAGCTGCACCTTCCTCTATCCCGTGACCGAGACCAGCGGCGGGGCCATCTCCGTCACTGCCGCCAACTTCGTGGGGGATGAACCCACCTGCCAGCTGGAGGGCGCCAACAAGCTGGAGTTGACCATCTCCCGGGGGACCGACGACCTGACCGGCGTGACACTGGAATCTCTGGACCGGGAACTGGCCTTTGGGGCGCCCACGCTGGCGGTGCGCCAGGAGCAGCAGGGGCAGAAGCCCGTGCTGACCATCACCCTGCCCCTGACTGGAAAGCCCTATGACAACTGGGTGTTGAATGAGGTGACGGACCTGACCACCGGCATCCTGCCCGCCCTCAAGGCAGTGCTCAGCCAGACGGGGGACACCCAGTATGACTTCCGGGTGAACGACCCCCAAAACCCCACGGCGCTGGTGGCGGAGATCACCCTGCCCTATAATACCTCTGTGGAGGAGTTCACCGGTCAGGTGGACTTCCTGCTGGACGGCTATGTGATGATCGGCTGGGGTCGGGAGTACACCCTGGACGGCTCCAAGCCGGTGGGTGCCTTTGACGGCGGCATCAAGCTTACCCGCACGAACAGCAAGACTGGAGAGCGCGAGGAACAGACAAGCGGCACAGTCTATTTTGACTTGGCGGAAATGGCGGATTGGGAGATGACGCTGTCCTTCACCCTGAAGGAAGGCGACTTCACCTGGGGCGACGTCACTAAGGTCACCGCGTACCCGGAGGACAACAAGCCGGAGGGGATCGACAATCAATTTCACTTTGCATGGGAATACTCCGGCCCCGTCACGGTAGTACTCAACGAGGACGGCAGCACCAGCTTTATGCTCACCGGGGAAACAGGATATGCCAATGCCAGACTGGTGGCCCTCAACGGCGATATGGAGGATGCGCTGCTTGGAAGCGTCACCCTCCATTGTGAAAACTGGGGAGGCGGGACAGGGAACGCTTTTCTCCAGATTCCCGAAAGCGGCAGAAACATCTCCGTCCGTGAGGGGAATGACGCCCGGATCTACTGGAGCAGCAACATTTGCGCCCTGAACCAGAACGCTGGGGAGGACGGAGCCTTTGTTCCCACCACCTTCACAGTGCAGCTGGGTACGCTCAATTTAGAGGATGCAGATCCAACGGTAGCGGTTGTCAAGGAGTGGACGGTGACGACCGATGAGAAGAACCCCATCCTCTCCGCCTTTACCATTCCGTGGGATGAAGGGCTGGATACATTCTACAATGAGGAAAGAACGGGGCTGATCGTTGCCTGTATCTCTGCGGAATATCAGGAAAAGCGGCTCGGCACCTATATCAACGAGAATGGTGTACCGGAGATGGGGGAGGGCGAGGAGCCTGCCATTGCCTACATCACGCTGCTCTCACCGCCCGCGTCCGTCAAACTGGACCAGCCCGCAGGCGGCCTGTACCAGACCGATGGCGGCGGGAACGGCAAGGACATCACTCTCAGCTGGACGGCAGACAACCTGGATGTAAAGAACGGCGGCGGACAGTTTGAACTGTACATCGCCGGTGGCGAAAAGACCATCTCGGAAACCGACCTGACGGGCGGGGTGACGCAGGATGGAAATACCTATTCCTACACCCTGAATGTCCCTGCTGTGACGCCGGAGACCGGCGACCCCGCCAGCTACCGGGACGCCTATACCGTCACCGTTAAGGTCCAGAACGCCGCCGACGCCGCCTGGGCCTATGACAGCTATGTGCTCTATGTCTACTCGGAGGACATCCTGGAGATCCTGCTGGACCACGACGAGAACACCGGCGGCAGCTACACCATGTCCAACGTGGAAAAAATCAAGACCCTGTGGGGCGACGGCGGAGAGAACGGCTCCAACGCCATCGTGGCCCTCCAGCGGGACATCGCCCTGAGAAACGTCATCTCCATCAACTACGGCCAGTATGCCTGGGCGGAGCTGGCTGACCAGATCGCCTGGGCCTCCAACGACAGCTCGGTGGCCTCCGTCAACTACCGGCAGGGCACTCTGTATGAGAACATCGAGAACTTCTCCTACACCACCTACCGCCCCTCCACCGACTTCGTCCTCTCCGGCCTGAAGGACGGCGAAACCACCGTCACCGCCACCCACGGCAAGCTGCCGGAGATCTCGGACAGCCTGACGGTGGATGTGGAAACCTTGCGGGATCAGCTCTACCTGTTCCAGTGCTACCCCAAGACGGAGACCACCCTGACCTATCAGGTGTACACCAGCGCCGCCAAAACCGCCACCGAGGAATACACCCTGACCACCAACGACAAAGGCGAGGCTGCCATCTATGCGCCCCACGGCATCGCCGGGGACATCTACTGCAATTCCGTGGCGGATGATGGGGATGACGAGGACGTTATCTTCCTGGGCGTCATCCGCAGCCAGAGCCTGGTGTCCTCCGAGGCCGACTCCACCAAGCTGCAGCTCTACCCGGTGAACACCCTCCAGCTGCGCCGGGCGGCCCAGGCGGAAATTTATCTAAAAAACTCGGACGGCACGCCCTATGAGGGGCAGGTCACCTTCCGGGGCGGCGTGTACCGGGGCGGCGAGTACTGCACGGGCGACAGAAATTCTGCGGTGCAGTTTGGCCTGCAGGGTGAGAAGGATCCAAGCCAGTGGAAGCCCGGCAACACACCTCAAACGGTCAGCACCAATGACGAGGGCCGCCTGCTGGTGAACATGGATCTTGGAAAGTTCAAGACCGCTGACAACCAGAAGGAGGTCCAGGCGGGCGAGGCGCTCTACTACCTGTTCCAGCTGGAGTACGGCGACGGGACTGGTGCGGAATATTATCCAATCATGCTGCGGGTGGACGCCAACCTGAACCTGGACGATGTGGCGATCTCCGGCGACAGCATCGTGGCCTGGGAGAAGAATGAGAGCGGGCAGAAGCAGCCCTATATCGCCCAGCAGACCCTGAGCTACAGCCCCAAGAAATACGCCAGCGTGGCCGACATCCGCGGGAACACCGGCAACGTGGGCCCCAGTGATACCTTCCCCACCGCCTATGTCACCACCTCCATCATGTGGTGGGGCGACGAGCACGCCAAGGACCTGGGGCGGGCTAACACCGTGATGCTCCAGGACGCCACCGGCAAGACCCCGGAATGTCAGACCAGCGAGACAACCACATATCCCTTCACGGATCTGGCCTTCACCGAGAACCGGATGACCATGGACAAGGATAGCATGGAGGAGTGGGGCATGGCCGCGGGCGAGAGCCGCGGGATGCGGGCCGTCCTCAGCGAGGACGGGACCACCGCCAGCCGCACCATCAGCCTGCCCTTCCAGATGGTCAATATGATCGGCGTACCGGAGGCGGAGGCCTCCAATGCCCTGACCGGAGCCCTGGCCGACGTCAAGAGCGGAATGACCGTGGATGCCAGCGGAGACGTTGGTGATATGGGTGACGGCGATATCATGATCGAGGGCGGCATGGATCTGCTCAGTGACGATGCCGGCTACGACCCCGAGAAGGACAAGTTCGCCGTGCGCCTGTACGCCACCAGCGACCCCACCGTGTTCCGCGCCCTGTTCGGCGTGAACATGGGCGATCTGGAGCCCGGCGTCTATCCCGAGTATGACGACCCGGACAACATGACCTTCGTCCACGGGGACGCCTCCACCGGCAAGAACCAGGAGCTGGAAGCCCTTCCCGGCCCCATGGACGTCTACAGCATGGTCAAGGGCAAATACCTGAGCGCCGCCAAGGAGGAGGCCCAGCAGGCCGCCGCCGGAAAGGGCCTCATGGGGACCAGCATGGCGCTGGGCGGCTACATGGAGGCGAATATCTCCTACAACAGCAGCAGCGGCAAGTGGGAGTGCCAGCCCATCAGCGGCGGCTTTAACGTAGGCGCTGGCCTGAACTTCAACTGGAACTTCAACGCCGTCGTGGGCATCGTTCCCATCACCGCCAGCGTCAACCTGGGCGGCGCGCTGGAGGTCCGCATGGACATGCAGCAGGGTAACTATTACGAGGTGACCTCCGGCATGGACGGTCTGAAGAACGCCGGCGACCAGAGCGCCTTCAACACCGCCCTGGCCAGTGCCAGTTATACCGACGCCACCGGTAGCGATTATCTTACCAACCTGCGGATGTACTTCTATATCAGAGCCTTCGCGGGCGTGGGCTTCGACGTCTCAGTGGTGGCCTTTAAGATCGGTGTGTTCGGCCAGCTGAATTTGGATATGCAGTACAAATGGCTCAACCGCGGTTATCTGGAGGAAAGCTCGAATATCAGCGCCGTGGGGCCGGTCAGCAGCCGGACGGACGACGTTATACAGGGCTCCAACCTGTCTGTCAGCGGCTCCACCGGCATTGAGTTCGTATTCAAATTCCTGTTCATCAGCTATGAAAAGATCTTCTGCTCCATCGGCTTTGAGTCGGAGTCCGATGATCCGGGGTGGAGGACCATCGAGGAGATCTGGAAAGCCAATAAGACCATCAACGGCAAGCCCGTCACCCGTATGGCCATGCCCAACGGCCAGGTGATATACGCCGTGGACCTGGGGGCGCAACTGGAACGCCGGGACTATGTGGACACCGCCGAGCAGGAGTGGCTGGGCGGACGGCCCTCCATCGGGCTGTTCAGCCTGGACAAGGATCAGAACGCCACACTGGCGGAGACCCTCCAGATCGGGGCCTACTCCTACGCCAACCCGGTGCTGTCCGACGACGGTGAAGTCATGTTCTATCTCAGCGACCGGGAGGACAACGACCCGGAGAGTGCGTTGGACATCCGCAACACTCGTGTGGCCGTGTCCACTAAGAGCAATGGTCAATTCCAGCAGGGAGAGCGCTTCGACAGCAATGATGAAGTGTCCACCGGCTACGGCGACAGCAATGTGAAGGTGGCCGGCTCTGACGGCAGTTACGCCGCCGTGTGGGTCCGGCAGACAGAGGACATCACCGAAAATGTGGTCCCCGGAACTGCCCTGGACGATGGTCAGCAGATGCTCCAGATAAATTCCACCGAGATCATGGCCGCCACTTCCACGGGCGGCAGCGACTGGACGCTGGAGCAGCTCACCGACAACAGCACCCCCGACCTGGCCCCCGTGGTGGCCGCCAGCGGCAATCGCATCATTGTGGCATGGCGTGAGGTCAAATCCTCCGACGCCTCCAATCTGACCAACTTTGACCAGCAGGACGCCATCCGGTATGCCGTCTGCGAGAACGGCCAGTGGATACGGGATGAAGATGTGTTCGGGAATGAATACGTCGCCGCCCAGACCCTGTATGACGGCACCGGCTCCACGGCCTCTGTCAAGGGCCTGGAGATGGCCATGCTGGAGGACGGTACCGCCGCTGTGGTCTATACCCTGGATACCAATTCCACCACCGAGAACACCACCGACTGGGAGACCGTTGTGGCCATTATCCCCGCCGTGGACGGAACATACGGTGCGGATGATACCCAGAGCGAAGACCTGGTGCGCACCTTCCGCCTGACTTCTGACAACAATCTGGACGAAAATCCCCAGATCACTACTGCGGAGTTTGGGGACGGCGAGGAGCGGTTCGTGGTGGCCTGGCACACTGAGCGAGCCATCACCGACGACCCGAACGGCGAGACTGAGTCCGATATCCGGCTGTCCGTTATGGACACGGACGGCAAACTTTATGAGAATATGCCCGAGTCCCTGAGCGTGGCTGCCGGCGGTGCCGGCGACACAATCGGCTCCAACTTCCGCTTCGCAAAGAACACCCAGGACATCGGCGACCTCGCCATCCTGTGGGTGGACTCTGTCAGCGGCGAGACCGACGAGACCACTTACGACTCCCTTGCAGGTGCGGTATCTGCCAGCTCCACTAACGTGGGCCACGATGTGCTCAAGGCGGTCAAGTTCGTGGAGGACGGCGATTCCTACACCCTGTCCGGCACTGTGGAAGTTGCGGAGATGCAGGAGGGCACCCTCATCGACCACTTCGACGCTTATGTCAACGATACGAGCACGTACGAGATCAGGTCAGTCATCCTGGGTACTAATTACAGTGAGACTACAGAGCGTGAGGTGACTATTTCCGACGGTGAGAACGATGAGACTGCGACCATCACTGTGGCCAACCCCGTCAGCGGAATGTATACCGCCACGGAGAAGTTCACCAACCAGATCCAGGAGTCGGCGGTGATGCTGGCATATGAGGAGCTCTACACCAACAGCGACATCGACGTCCAGTTCACCATCCGCAACACCGGCATGGACGCCATTACCAAGCTGGAGATCATCTCGGAAAATGAGAGCGTCTATACCAGCGGCGACACTTCTCTGAACCTGATGCCCAACCGGGACGTCACCGTGACGGCCAAGTTCCCCACGGGGGAGGCCATTGAGAACGCGAATTACACCATCAAGGCAACCTTCAAGAATGGTGTGACCGTGGAACTGCCCGGCACTCTCTATCTGGACATCCCCGACGTGGGTATCTCCAAAGTGGAGACCGTCAAACAGGCCGACGGCGTACGCACCCTGCGCTATGCCCTGCACAACCGCCTGGCCGCCAGCCTTGCAGACGAGAAGGATAACTGGCAGGTCAAGGTGGGCTTCTACGCCGACCAGAGCTGCACCACGATTCTGAAGGGCACCGATGGGCAGGATCTGATCGATACCATCACGGAGACGGCAGATCTGTCCCTCATCGACGCCGGCGGTTACAGCGCGGAGGTCACGCTGCCTGTAGCAGAGTACATGAAGGAGGAAAGCGGCGCACAGGCGGAGATCCCCAGCACCGGTATCCCGGTCTATGTCAAGGCCTGGATCGAAGCCCCTGTGGAGGATCAGGCCATGCGGGCCCGAACCGGTTCCTACAACAGCGTCAGCGAGTATTTCACCGCCAACAACACCACCTCTCTGACTCTGAGAAGCCTGGCTGAGGAGCGGGATGAGCCGGTCACCGTCATCTACGACATGAGCGTTGCCAACGGCAAGACCATTGTGAATACAAAGGTGCAGTACAATTACCTCGGCGGCACCACCAGCGGCAACCTGATCGTCACGCTACTGGACGCCCAGGGCCAGCCCATCGCCAAGCAGCAGAGCTACACCAAGGCAGACGGTTTGCTGACGCTGGAAAAAGAGGGTGCCGCAACCCAGACCTTTGAGTTCGCGGGCATCACCGGTGCTGCCGGCGTCCGGGTGGAGTTCTCCGACCTGATTCTGACGGACAGTAGCGTGGAACTGGACCATATCTCCATCGGCGGCCACACCGCTGTCTTCGACTCGAGCACAAACACCTATACGGTCGATGCTGTCGGCCTGACCAACAGTATCCTGGAGATCGCGCCCAAGGACCCCCAGAACGCAACGATCAAGCTGGACGGTCAGGATTATGATGTGGATGCCTCGCATGCCACCCAGCTTGCCTCCGGTACTACCACATGGAACATTACAGTCTCCAACGGCGGCAACTCCGCAAGCTACACGCTGAAGCTGACCAACAATGCCGATTTTGTTTCTGTCACCGGAGTGAGCCTGAACAAGACCAGCCTGACCCTGACGGAGGGCAGCACGAGCCAGCTGACAGCAACTGTTGAGCCAAACAATGCCACGAACAGGAATGTTACTTGGTCTTCCAGCAATTCCAAGGTAGCTACGGTGGACGGAAACGGAAAAGTCACTGCCCACAAAGCGGGCACCGCGACCATCACCGTCACCACCGCAGACGGCGATAAAACCGCTGAGTGTAAGGTCACGGTCGAGGCCGGAGGTGCGCCGGCTGTCAAAGTCGACAGCGTGAGTCTGAACCAAACCAGCATGAACCTGACGGCAGGCAGCACGGGCCAGCTGAAAGCCACTATTAGCCCCAGCAACGCCACCAATCAGAACGTTACCTGGTCTTCCGGCAATACCTCCGTAGCCACAGTGGATGCCAGCGGCAATGTCAAAGCCATCCAGGCAGGCACCACGACCATCACCGTCACCACAGAGGATGGCAACAAGACCGCCACCTGTGCGGTCACAGTTACTGCAGCACCTATCAATCCTGACCACGGCGGATCTGGGAGCGGCAGCAGTGGTTTGCCCAGCTATGTAGTGGATACCGCTGCTGATATCGACCATGGCACGATCACAGTAAAGCCAAGTCGTGCGGAAAAGGGCGACACGGTCACCATCACCGCCAAGCCCGACAAGGGCTATCAGGTGGACAAGGTCACCGTCACCGACAAGAACGGCGACACGGTCAAGGTCACCGACAGGGGCGATGGCAAGTACACCTTCACCATGCCCAACAGCAAGGTGAGCGTGGATGTGACCTTTGTACCCGAAAAGCAGTGGACAAATCCCTTTGTGGATGTGGCGGAGGACGCCTGGTACTATGACGCGGTGCGGTATGTCAACGAGAACAGCCTCATGGCCGGCACCAGTGCCAGCACCTTCGAACCGGATCTGACCACCACCCGCGGCATGATCGTGACGATCCTCTACCGGCTGGAGGGCTCCCCCAATATCGAAAATGAGATCTGGGGCTATCCCTTCAAGGACGTGGATGTCAATGCTTACTACGCCACGGCGGTCTACTGGGCGAGGATGAACGGTATCGTGGCTGGATACAGCGACGAGCTGTTCGGCCCCAATGACACCATCACCCGTGAACAGATGGCGGCCATCCTGTACCGCTACGCCCAGTACAAGGGCTGCGACACCACAGCCAAGGCGGACCTGAGCAAGTTCGCAGACGCCGCACAGGTCGGCTCCTACGCGGTGGAGGCCATCCGCTGGGCCAACGCAGAGGGCCTGGTCTCCGGCACCAGCGATACCACTTTGACGCCCGGCGGCTCCGCCACCCGGGCGCAGGCGGCGGTGATCCTGACCCGGTTCTGCCAGAATATCGTAAAGTAACCCGCGCAGGAATTGCGCCGTATAAACAATGAAAAGGCAGGCAGGAGAGCGAGCTCTCCTGCCTGCCTTTTTTCTGAGGGTGATAGTTTGAAATCCCCTAAACTGTCCGCATGCCTTATCACCACTGATCCCTCTGAACCCCGCTTAGATCCGGCTGTGCATTTTACGATTCACAGGAATAGTGAATCGGCAAAATCACTCACTCAAGGTATGTTCTTCTGTGCAGAACTCTAAATTTTGTTTTCGAGCCTGCTCACTCCTCTGTTTTGTTGCCTGTATATTATGAGGGCGTATTATTTGTTCCTATTTTCATTTGTGAAGTGGCCTACTTATTGCCTGTATATAGTGAGAGGCTTTTTGCTTCTCACACTTAAGGAGGTGTTGGCCATGAAAGAATCAGGCTACAAAAGCTATGAGGACTTGCCGCTGTTCCTGAACGCGGCAACAGTGGCAAAGGTGCTGGGGGTGTCTCCCTCATCCGGCTACGAGCTGATGCTCGTCGTCGCAAAGTCCACTCCGCTCCACCCGGCATATATGCCGGGTATACGCTCTGCTCCCTTGCTCCTCCTCTCCCCATGAAAACGCATTGCGTTTTCATGGGGGCCTCTTATGGTTTCCCGGTGCTGAAGATCGGCAGCCGGATGGTGGTGCCGAAAGAACAGTTCATCTGCTGGGTGGAGGAGCATACGGGAGGCGGCACATGAAGTATGGGATCGGAAACTATTTCTCTCTTCCAAACGAGATCTTCCTGCTGGGTCTGAGCAGCGGCGAGCTGGCGGTCTACAGTTTCCTGAAACGGTGCGAAAATCGAAAGACGCATCAATGCTGGCCCAGCTACAGGACCATCGGGCAGGCAGTGCGTATGAGCGAGAACACGGTACGCAAGTACACACTGTGCCTTGAGGAGCGCGGGCTCATCTCCACCGAGCCAACTGAAATCACCACCAGGGCTGGTCAGAAACGCAATGGGAACCTGCTGTACACGCTCCGTCCGATCCAGGAGGTGATAGATGAACACTACGACCGGCAACTGGATCAGCTGGAGCTCGTTGCGGCGCGTCAGCGGACGACAGCGGCCCAGGCCGGCACGTGACCGCCTGTGGGCCGCTGTGTGCGGCGATTGCGGCATGGGCAGGAACAGACACTCCCGCACCACAAAGCGCGGTGTGGGGGGCTGTGTGCCGCAGGTACCGGGATCGCCCGGAAGCCAAAATGAGCGGGTGAACCGAGGGGACGAAAATCGTGCAGGATAAAGGCCGGGGGTCGCAAGCGCCCTCCGGCCGGGTCACACCGCCCCGCAACGCGGGACGGGACAGTGGTTTGCGGGGAGTTGCCTGCGGGGGTCATAGGTGGTCGGTTTGGCTCACTTCGGGGGTCACAGGTGGCCGGAATCAGAGGATTGCGCCCTCAAATCCGCATGAAATCAGGGTTGTAAGGGTGAACCCGCGGGGGCACCTTGGGGATATCGGTTGGTTTTATCGCAAATCCAAGAAGTGAATATTCGGACTATTGCCCCTTCAAAAATTGCGCTGCAAAACAAAGAGAAAAGCCTCCCGCTGCTACGGGAGGCCAGGCATTTACAGCATATGAAATTCGATTCCTTGATGTTTCGGCGTATCATTTGGGGAGAGTTTCATGACGCGCGCCCAAGTCTTGACCGTCTGCGCTTCCAAGAAACGGACCAAAGCATCCAGAGACTCCTGTTCATCATACTGCTGGAGCGCCTCATAGTATGCCTTTTTATCTTCCTCATAAATGATCATGGGGGGATAGTCGTTGATCATCAGCCAGTAGTTCAATAATGTCCGCCCAACGCGGCCGTTCCCGTCGGCGAAGGGGTGAATATTCTCAAAACGCGCATGGAGATACGCTCCGGCCTTCAGCGGGGCTTTCGGACCTACAGAGTTGACTTCACCGATCAGTTCTGCCAAGTCACCTTCCACTTCTTCAGGGTAGGAGCCGACCTCATGGATGCCAGTCACATAGTCATGTTTTTTGAATGTCCCGGGCCGCTCTCCATTGACCAGATAACGGCGCGCATCGTAAGTTCCCTCCGTCAGCGCGCGATGGATCTCCAGGATCAGTGGGAGGGAAAGCGGCTCCTTAACAGGAATCTTCTCCCGGAGGAAGTCATAGCAGACCTTCTGATTTTGAAGTTCAAACAGCGTGCGGGGATCGCCGGTATAGCCGACCACCCGGCCGTTCTCAAAAATCTCCCGGGTGTCGTGGTAAGAAATCGCTGCGTTTTCGATCTTCCCGGAGTTGTACGCGAAGAGAATGCGGAAGTTGTCCAGGCGCAGGTCCAAGTCTTCGCCTGAACGGACAGCCCACATTTGCCACTGTTTTTTCACCTGATCGTATAGATCCATGCGGCCACCTCCGCTACTTTATGAAGACAGTATACCATATATTTTGGTTTATCACAAAAAAATTTTTGATTGCCACTGTGTTCGCTACCCCAAATGATAACTTTTTGATAACAGTTCGCCGTACCCCTGGATAGTTTTCTCTTTCTGCGGTATGTTGTGTCGTTACAAAGGAGGTGTATCATCGTGGCAAAGCGCAGGCCATCCGGCGACGGCATGGTTCGGAAGAAGGAAGACGGCCGTTGGGAGGGCCGCATCGTGGTAGGCCACAAGGCCAACGGCGCCCCCATCTTCCGGTATGTGTATGGCCGCACGCAGAAGGAGTTACTGAGCAAACTCCACCAGAGCATCGAAACCTATCAGGATGTAGAACTGACCGAGGACAGCCGCATGACATTGGGAGAGTGGCTGGACCGCTGGCTGGATGAATACAAAGCGGGGACGATCCGCCACAGCACCATGTACGGCTACCGGCAGTATGCCAGACTTTACATCAAGCCCATCCTGGGAGACAAGGTGATCTCCCGCATCACCTCGACGGACATCCAGCGGATGTACACAAAACTGAAACGGGAGGGTCGCATCCATGAGCATCCAGAATACGGGTATCAACTCTCAGACGCCATGCTCTCCCGCATCCATGCCATGCTCCACCAAGCGATGAAAGACGCGGTGGGCGCACACTTAATCGCCAAGAATCCCACCGAGGGCACGGTGGTCCCCAAGCCCAACTACCGTCCAAAGCAGATTCTGAATGAGGAACAATTGGACACTTTCATGGCCGCAATCGAGCAGGACGAGGTGTGGCGGGACTTCTTCTTCACCGAGTTGACCACTGGCTTGCGCCGGGGCGAGATCTGCGGCCTTCGATGGGAGGACTTCGACGAGGCGGAGGGAACTCTCAAAGTCAACCGCTCCGTCAGCACCCGCAAGGCAGGCAGCCTGGAGGTCGGAGAAACCAAAACCAACAAGGGCCACCGGAGCATATCCCTGCCGGACAGCACGGCCCAGCGGCTACGGGAGCGGAAGAAAACTGCCATCAGCGATTGGATATTTCCCAATCCCTTGCATCCGGAGGAAGCAGTCAATCCTGGTTATGCCTACAATCGGATGAAAACGATCCTGAAAAATACCGGCCTACCAAGTATTAGGTTTCATGATTTAAGGCACCCGTATGTCAAGCACACGACAAAAATTTTTAGCTTGCGCTCGATGGCTTTTCAAGCGCAGGCTTATCCTGATGCTCGGCGAAAAACTCGCGGAGCTTGTCAGCTTCATCGGGGAGGACAAAGCCAAAGCCCTGTCCGTCCACTCTGCAATAGAAAGCGATTTTCATGACTGCCACCTCAATCAAAAATGTCCTGGATTTTGTATGCGATCTCGATGCGCTTATCGGGATATACCAGCACCCGGTCGATCAACAGCTCGGCCAGCTCGGTGGTCAGCGTGTCCGCATCGAAAATCGCCTTGGACGCTTCCTTGCGGCTGTCCTGCCGTGCCTGTTCGTCCTGCTTCTGTTTCGCCTGTGCCAATACTGCGGCATAGGCGTTTTTTGTTTTCAGCAGCAGCTCGTTACACGCGGCCTTTTCCGCCTTGTAGGTGTTAAGGTCAATCTCGCCCATAAGATAGTGTTCGTAAAGTGTGCGCTTGCCGTCTTGCAGCGTCTCGATCTGCTGCTCATATTCGGCGCGTTCCGGTACGGAGGCATCCACCCGGAGCGAACCGTCCGGGGCAAACGGTGCGGCGGCTTCCATCTGCTTTTTCAGCGTCAGGAATACCGCTTGTTCCAGCTCTGCGGCGTTCAGACGCATCTTGTGACAGCGGCTTTCTACGTCCGCCTCGGAATGGCGGCAGTAATAATACGAGGTTTTCTGCATGGTGCGGGACAGCGCATGACCGCAGCAGCCACAGAAGGCTTTGCCTTTCAGCGGGTAGTCCCGCTTTTTCTTGTTTGGCTGGGAAAAGCGGAGCTGGCTGGCCTGCACGGTATCAAACACGGCTTTCTCTACGATGGCCGGGTGATGGTCAGGGATGATGTACCATGATTCTCTGTCCTTCAGGTGGCTTCTGGTGCCGCCTACTTCGAGAACCGCCCGCTTGCCGATCACATACACGCCGGTGTAGCGTTCATCCTCCAAAATGCGGAGAATAGTGGATGTACTCCAAATCCCGTGACAGCGGGAAATATCATGGGTGTGATTGCCGTGCGCGGCTTTGTACTGGCCGGGAGTGGGGATGCTTCTGCGAAACAGCTCCCGCGTGATGGCGGTGGCGTTGATGCCCTCGGCGGCAAGCTGGAAGATGAGCTGCACAACGGCAGCGGCCTCCGGGTCAGGCTCCATTCTGCCATCGGCGCTTTTGCGGTAGCCGTAAGGACAAATCTTGCTCTGATACTCGCCTCGCTGCATCTTGGCGTACTTTGCGCTCTTGGTCTTGATGGACATATCGCGGCTGTAATACTCACTGATGAGATACTTGAACGCCACATCCATGCCGCCGGTGTCGCCCTTGAATTTGCTGCTGTCAAAATCGTCGCTGATGGAAATGAAGCGGGTATGGAACAGTGGGAACACACGCTCGATGAAGTATCCAGTTTCAATGCTGTTGCGCCCGAAACGGGAAAAATCCTTGACAATGATGCAGTCGATCTGATTGGCCCGCACCAGCTCAATGAGCTTCTGCACCTGCGGACGCTCAAAATTTGTACCGCTATATCCGTTGTCGATGAACTCCATGATCTCCGCGTTCAGAGCTTCCGGCATGGAAGCTGCGTACTCATGGAGGACAAGGCTCTGATTTTCAATACTCAGACTGTCGTACTTGTAGTCCTCAATGGAGAGGCGTATGTAGAGGGCAATCACATATTTCTGCATTGTTCCAGCACCTCCGCATAGGTTTCAAACTCGCTCTGGAAGCGATAGCGCACCGTGATCTGCTTATTGTGGGATACCTCAATGCGGTCGATCAGCCGCTCAATGAGCGCACCGGTCAGCGCACGGTCGGTCTTGATCTGTGCAGCATCCTGTTTCAGCGCCCGGTGCTGCTTGGTTTGGGCATCCATTGTCCGCAGACCGTCCTCCAACTGTTCCATTTCCACGGCAAGATCGGCAATGCGGCTTTCGTACTTTTCCTTGTAGTCGAAATATTCATCCTTGGTGAGAACGCCTTGAACAAGGTTTTCATACAGGCTCCGCACGATACCGCGAAGCCGCTGGATTTCCTGTTTGCGGCTGGTGATCTTCTCCCGCAGCTCAGCGCGGTCAGCGGCCTGCCGGGGCAGTTCTGCAAGGGAGAGGGTGTATTGCCCCAGCGCCGTATCAAGCGCGTCCTGAAGCATATCTGCCAACATATCCAGCAACGCATCCTCGCGGATGGTCACGCCGGGGCAGGCATCCTTGCTGATTCGGCTCCTGCTCAGACAATGGTAGAAGTACACATCGTCGGACTTCTTACGGATGTTTCTCTGCCGGTGCAGGCTGCCGCCGCAATGGGTGCAGAACACCTTGCCTTTGAGCAAATTCGGTGTGTATGCGTTGATCTCCCGCGCCTTGGCGCGGCTGGCGGTCTGATTGAGAATTTCCTGCACCGCCGCGAACTGTTCCCGGCTGATGATGGCCTCATGGGTGTCCCGCACCACCGTCCATTCCTCGGCATCAGCCTTGACCTGCCGGTGATCCACGGTTTTGGTCTGCCCCTGAACGAGATCTCCGGTGTAGACCTCGGAGCGGAGAATGACGCCGACCGTTCGGGTCTGCCACTTGCCGCTGCCGAGCAAATTTTCGTGGGTGATCTTTCCCTGCATCTTCTTGTAGTGGCTGGGGGTGAGGATGCCAGCCTCGTTCAGCCGCACGGCGATGGTATTCAGGCCAGCGCCCTTGGAAGCCCAACGAAACATCCGCTGCACCACGACGGCGGCAACGGGGTCGATGATAAGCTGGTGGCAATCGTCCTCGGCTTTCAGATAGCCGTAGGGAGTACGCGCACCGATAAATTTGCCGTCCTTCATGGCCTGCCGCTGCTGCGCCCTGATCTTGCGCCCAATGTCCAAAGCGTAGGCTTCGTTTATCATGTTCCGCAGCGGGATGATGATACCGGAATGGGCATCCTCCGGGGCGGCGGTATCGAAGTTTTCATTGACCGCAATAAAGCGGATGCTGCGGATGCGGAAATACTGCTCGATGTAATAGCCGGTGTCGATGGTGTTCCGCCCCAAACGGGAGAGGTCTTTCACAATGACGCAGTTGACGTGACCGGCCTCAATATCCGAGAGCATCTGCTGAAAGCCCGGACGGTGGAAGTTTGTCCCGGTCGCGCCGTTGTCAATGTAGGTATCGTACACGCTGATCTCCGGGTACTGCTCCAGATAGCGGGCAATAATCATCTGCTGGGTTTCAATGGATACGCTGTGCGTGTGGGTATCCTCCACCGAAAGGCGGACATAGATCGCGGCGCGGCAAGCGGCGTCAGCCTCCTGCACGGCCACCGCAGCCGTTTCTTTTCTGCTTTTCCTTGCCATGCTCAGCCCACCTTTCTCTGTTCGTAATCTTTCTGCTGCGCTGCCAGCGCCAGAAGCTGCAACGCCTTTTTGTATTCGTCCTCATGGGTAAAGGTAATATCCAGCTCCTTCTTCCCACGGACGCGGATGCTCTGTACCATGTGAATGAGCGCCCTGCGGTCTAAGGTTTCCAGCGTGGAGAACTGCGTAAACTGTGAAATCCAGCGGTTGCGCTCACTCCGGTTTTCCAGCACCTCCGTGAGTTTTTCCTTGAGAACGCGGACGCTCTCGCGGATGTCCTCAGCCTGCTTGGTGTACTTTGCCTTATAGGAAGCGTATTCTTCCTTGGTAAGCATACCCCCCACAAGACTCTCATAAAGCCGTGCCTTGAACTCCAGCACCTGCTCCAACCGGCGCTCGTTGTCGGTGATGTGGTCGCTGTATTCCTTGGCAAGCGCCTGATTGATGCTGGTCTGGTCAATGCCGGTCAGCAGCGCCTCCAGAGAAGCAATATTGCCGATATAGGCTTTCAGGCTGTCCCGCACACAGTCGATCAGGCTGCTTTCTTTCAGCATGACCGGATGGGCGCAGCCCTTTTTCTTGCCGGTAGGACAATAATAGTAGTGGTACTCCTTGCCGTTTGCACGGTTGGTCTTGCGGGTCATGCGGCTTCCGCAGCACCCGCAGATCAGAATACCGGAGAACAGGTACACCGTATCCTCGTTGGGAGAAGTGCGGGTATCCAGTCCCTTAATGCGCTGCACCAGCTCAAAATCCTGACGGGCAATCAGCGCTTTATGGGCATCCGGGACGCGCACCCACTCGGAGGCGGGGCGCTGCTCCATCTGCTTGATCTTGTAATGCGGCGTACCCTGTTTGCCCTGCACCAGCGTTCCGGTGTAGGTTTCGTCCTGCAAGATGCGGATGATGGTGGTTGCCGACCACTTGCAGTCAGCCTTGTCCGCATAGCCCTTTTTCGCGTAGGGCAGACCGTTGTTCTTCTTGTACGCCAGCGGGGAGAGAATACCCAGCCGGTTCAGCTCTGCCGCGATCTTGGAGGCGCTTGCGCCCTCCAGCCGCATACGGAAGATGTCGCAGACAACGCGGGCGGCGTAGGGGTCAGGGACGAGCAAATTCTTGTTGTCCTCGGCTTTCATGTAGCCGTACACCGGGAACGCGCCGACGAAATCGCCGTTGCGCCGCTTCACGTCCAGAGAAGAACGGGTCTTGATGGAACTGTCCCGGCAGTAGGCTTCGTTCATAATGTTCTTGACCGATACGGCCAGATCATCGCCGCTGTCGTGGGCGGTGTCGATGCTGTCGGTGATGGCGATGAAGCGCACCCCATAGGCCGGGAATACCCGGCGCAGATACCGGCCGGTTTCAATGTACTCGCGCCCCAGCCGGGAGAGGTCTTTTACAATGACGCAGTTGATATTTCCATCGGTGACATCCTGCATCATTTCCTTGAATGCGGGACGGTCGAAGATGATGCCGCTGTATCCATCGTCGATCTTTTCGGAAACGACCTCAATATCCGGGTTGTGCTCCACAAAGTTTTCAATGAGCTTGCGCTGATTGGAAACGCTGTCACTCTCGCTGGAATGATCGTCGGTGTAGGACAGGCGGATATAAGCGGTGGCTTTGAATTTAGGCATGAAAAAGCACTCCTTTCTCCCGGACTGCTCCCGCATGAAAATAGTGGTTATCTGGCTATTAGGTTTTCATCCTTTTCCACACCGATCATAGCACTCTCTGCGGAAAAAAGCGAGGATGTCGCTCAGCGCAAAATGCCTTGCAGACATTCCTCCAACGTAACACCGTTCCCGGCGAAGCAGGCGTTTACCACGAAATCGCCGCAGCGGAAGCGGTAAGGATTTTTGATCTGGCGAATAAAGGCGGCAATGCGTTCTTCCTTGGGAAGATTTTTGTCTACGGATACTTCCCGGATGTCCACCAGTTCATCCGTGTGGATTTGGGTTTCGTTTGGTGTCGGCTGCATCATGGCGATCTCCTTTCTCGGTTTGGTGGGTTTCCTCAAGGTCACATGAATGCGCTGACGGGAAAGGCCATCAGCGCATGGTATCTGACTTTGAGAGGCGGCTGCGCGGGCAGAATT
The DNA here is from genome assembly GCF_005121165.3 of Dysosmobacter welbionis. Lineage (NCBI taxonomy): Bacteria > Bacillati > Bacillota > Clostridia > Eubacteriales > Oscillospiraceae > Dysosmobacter > Dysosmobacter welbionis. The sequence goes on from NZ_CP034413.3 coordinate 933,005, forward strand.
GGAGCCACATAACATAATGGCGAATACCGGCGCAGCCGCTCTGCTTGTCCATTTGAGAAGATCCATCCTATTTGCCACGCGCCCCGGATAGTGGGCATGATGCAGGCCGCCCTTGGCAGGGCTGTCATAACTCCACGATACCGCTGCCTCAAAGAGCTGGCGCATACCGCAGGGTTCCCCCTCAAGTCTGTGGGAGGGCGTGAGCAAGTTTCATTATCCGCCGCGCTGTCATCGCGCCCGATTTGCCGAATCGGGTCTAAGGCTGCGTAGATCGCTCGGATGGCTTTTCCGGAATCACCTCCTTGAAGCCATCGTCGTGGCGGCGCACCTTATGCCGCTATCACGCGGGTTTTGTGCCTGCATCATGGTCTATTCAGTTTTCAACGTTCGGTGAAAGGCTTCGTGGAGAATGTCCCTTCACCTATCGCCGATTTTGGGCCACTTTTGCACCCTGTTTTCAGCAATCAGGGAAAAGTTTTTTCATTTTCTTCATCGCCGCGCCGATGCTCTTGGAAATATTCTGATGGCTGACACCCTCGGCTGCGCCAATCTCATCAACCGTCATCCCATCCACGAAATACATCCACACCCTGCGGAACTGCGTATCCGTCAGGTGCTTCCGAATCTGCGTGACCTTTCTGACGCTGCGGTGGATTGCCTCTGCCCGGTCATGCGCCTGCTCCATGCAGACATCCACGGCAGGAATGGAGGCCGCTTCCTCGGATAGCTCATCCAACGCAAGCGTGTGATTGGCATAGACGTGAGCTTCCTTTTCGGAGGCGTGATAGTCCTCGTCCGACAGGGCTTTCCATTTCAGAAATTCTTTCTCGCTGGCAAAGTCCTCGCGGGTCAGGCGGACGATGACTTCATTGGCGTCCATATAAACGATGGCATCGGGGTCTTTCTTATTCAGCGCATAGATGCTTTTTCTATTAAACATTTTGTTCCTCCGTTCAGATCCGAGTGGGTAAAAAGGTCTGAACGAAGGGCGGCGGGGAGCGGCAGCCCACGGCGAAAAAGTGCCGGGAACGACAAAAAGCGCCCACACAGGCATAAAAGCCTGCATGGGCGCTTCGGTGCGGTTCAGTATGGAAATTGTCGGCGGCTGTCGGAGGGCATAGGTATCCTACGGTGTCCGGGTATCGTCCGGCTATGCTCCCGGCGCGGCTTGTTGCCGCAGCATTAGCGGCACCTCCTGTGCTCTCCTGTCATACGCATAGGTCCCTTTCATCTGAAAAATGTTGGGACAGCAAAAACAACGGCCGCCCCGTACAGAGCAGCCGCCGTTTTCCCTATACCATACGCTGCTTTTCAGTACCGCAAGGATGGGTGTCCTGTTATCGTCGTATTCTGATTTCTTTTAGGGCATTTCAGGACTATCCACAAGGGATACGCTGAACTCCTGCGCGGTTGCCCCCTCCGGCAGCAGCTTTGCCATGACCACCAGCCGCTGATTGCCGCTGTTGGCCTTGTCATACTTCCGGCAGCAGGTGGAGAGGGTCAGAACGGTATCTTCCTCGGAGAAGGTCACGCCATCAAAGTCAAGCCAGTTTTTCCGCGCAATCGTCTCAAAGAAGCTGGTCAGATCATCTCCCGTGGGATCAGGCGCAATATAGTCAAAGCCAATATCCGTGACGAATAGCGCGGTGATCTGGAAAATCATGTCCTCGCCATCCACAGAGAGATAGATATACGGATGCTCCTTTACAAAGTCTGCGTCCATATAACGGTAGAGCTTGGTGAACCGCACACCGTCCGGGTCGCAGTTGCTGGCGGAGTGACCGAAAACAGTGGTGTTTTTGTCCAGCTTATCCCTGCCGCCGATTTCGTTTTCACAATGGGCATAATAGCAGCCCCACATGGCATACTCACCGTTTTCATCCAGCTTCAGGTAATAGCCGTTGTCCTCCGCCTGCATCACGGGATCGTCTACCTCCGCACCGGGGATATACAGCCATGCCACGGTGTCGGGATTCTTCGCTCTGGCTTCCGCCAACTCTGCCTGCCTGTCCACCGAGGGGATAACTTCGCCCGCGGGAGTCGCTGATGGCTGAGACGCAGATGTGCCGGAAGGCGTTCTGTCGGGAATGTCGATAGGCTCCGTCCCTTTCTGATAGCAGCCCATGACTGCCGTGGTCATGGCAAAGAGAAGGACGGCCATGCAGATGATCGGACGAATGATTCTTGTGATTCTTTTCATAATGCTGTCTCCTTGCCGCGCTGGGATAGCGGCGCAGCTCAAAATGTCATTGATTTGTTTCTTGTAGCGAAAAGAGAACAGCGCAGCTTCAGGGCGAGATGCCCGTCCGCTGCGCTGTCCGATGTTCGCTTATGGGGTCATGCCAGCGGCTTTGATGTTTAGCCGTATGTCAGCCGGTCACTTCTTGCAGCGCCAGAGGAAGGTCACGATCTGCGCTCTGGTGCAATCCGCATTGGGGCTGAATGTCGTGCTGGTGGTTCCCTTGGTGATGTTCTCCTTGACCGCCCACAATACCGCATCAGCATAGTAGGCGGTGGACTTCACATCAGCAAAGGGATTGGCTGTACCCGCTGTCGGGGACTTCTCAGAACGCCACAGGAATGTGACGATCTGGGCACGGGAGCAGGTCATGTTGGGGCTGAACGTGGTGTCGCTGGTGCCCTTGGTGATGCCGTTTTCTACTGCCCACAGCACAGCGTCGTAGTAGTAGCTGCCCACAGGAACGTCGGTGAAGGGCATGGTGCTGGTTTTAGAGGCGGGGCTTCCAGCGGTGCGCCACAGGAAGGTCACGGCCTGCGCACGGGTGCAGATGCCGTCCGGGGAGAAATGGGTATCATCGGTTCCCTTGGTAATGCCGTTCTCCACTGCCCAATCCACAGCATCCTCATAATAGCTGCCGGTGGCTACATCCACAAACACGCCGGTCTGGGGGTTGCCGTTGGCTTTCATAAAGATGACCTCGATGGTATGGGTTCTGCTGACATTCTCAAAGGTGTAGGACTTCACCGCGCCGATGCTCTTGCCGTCGATCTTGACGTTGGCGACAGCATAGCCCTTATCCGGGGTGATGGTGAAGGTCTGATCCCGGCCCTCACGGACGCTGACATTGCCGGAGGGAGAAATGGAGCCGCCAGCCCCGGCAGTTGCCTTGATGGTGTAATAGCTGTAAGAATGGCCGCTGCCATTATAACGCCAGTGTGCCGTATAGGTTCGGTTGCCAGTGCTGCCCGTTGGGATGGTGACGGTCATATTGTTCTCGCCGTCAAGCCCCGTGCCGCTCCAGCCGGTGAAGGTATAGCCGGATTTGGTAGGATTCTTGAGGGTGAAAGTCCTCGTCTCGATGGTGTAGGTGTCGGGATTGCCCTCCGCAGTGCCGCCGGCCAGATCATAGGTGATCGTGTACTCGGTGGGTGCAGGCGCGTCCTTTTCGAAGATGGCCTTGACCTCCACGTTGTCGTTCGGCATGAGGAACTTGTTGTTCTTGATGGTCACGCCGCCGCTGATGACTTGCCACTCCTTGAAGTGGTAGCCCTCTTTGGGCATGGCGGTCAGGGTGATCTCCGTGCCGGTCGCAGCGGTGGAAGGAGTTGCGGTGCCGGTGCCGTTTCCGTCATTGCTGACGGTGACGGTGTAGGTGGTGGGGTAATAACGCTGTTTTCCCACAGCGCCTTGATCTCTGTGTCCCCGCTCACGGTATAGGTATCGCCTACCTTGTACTCCGTGCCGCTAATCTCCCAAGCCTTGAACTCCTGATCGGTGGGAGCGGTGAAGCCGCAGACGGGCAGGATGTAATTTGTCTCTGCCTTGACGATCACGGGACCCATGCTGCCGCTGCCGCCGTTGCCGCTGAAGGTGATTGTGCAATCCGCAAGCGGCGTACCCTCACCCACAGTGACTTCCGCATCGGTGCTGGCAAAGTGGTTGTTATCCTCCGCATAGCGGACGAAGTAATTGCCAGCGGACAAGTTATCAATCTCCGTGCCGCTGCACGCCGTATAGCTTCTTTCGCCTGCCATACGGTATTCCATCTTATCAGTCACGCCGCTGATTTTGCCGTCGCTGCCGCCCACGGTGATGGGCGCGACACCGATCAAGCCGTCAGGAGCTTCCCGCGTGGCTTTGCCGATGCTCCACGCTGCGGTCACGGCATCGGTGCTGCCGTCCACCCATTTGCCGGTCTTGGATGTGACGCTAACGGTGTAATCGCCCGCGTCCGTGCCGGTGTTGCCGGAGATGTCCATAGTAGCGAGATCATAGCCGTTCACGGTCGCGGTATGCACAGAGCCGTTATAGGTATATGTTCCCGTTACGCTGATGTTGGGCTTTGCGGGATCGGTGGGCACGGGAGGTGCGTCCTCCTCGAAGATAGCCTTGACCTCCACGTTGTCGTTCGGCATGAGGAACTTGTCGTCCTTGATGGTCACGCCGCCGCTGATGACTTGCCACTCCTTGAAGCGGTAGCCCTCGTTGGGCGTGGCGGTCAGGGTGATTTCCGTGCCGGCCACGGCTTTTGCATGAGATGCGGAAGCCGTTCCGTTCCCGTCCGTTCTCACGGTGATGGTAAATTCGGTGGGCGCGGGAGGTGCATCTTTCTCGAAGATGGCTTTAACCTCCACGTTGGCACTCGGCATAGTGAACTTATCGTCCTTGATGGTCACGCCGCCGCTCATGACCTCCCACTCCTTGAAGTGGTAGCCCTCGTTGGGCGTAGCGGTCAGGGTGATCTCCGTGCCGGCCGCGGCTTTTGCATAAGATGCGGAAGCCGTTCCGTTTCCATCCGTTCTCACGGTGACGGTGTGCTCGGCTGCGGGGGCCTCTGTGCTGATGGTGAAGTAGTGCTCCGCCTTGCCGCAGTAGTTTCCCGTGCCGTACAGCGTCACCTTGGGAGCCTTTTTGCTGTCAAAGCCCTCGTCGCCCGGTGTGAGGGTGTAGGGATGGACGTTGTTGGAATAGATGGCGGTGTAGTCCGTGTTCTCCGTAAGCTGCTTCGTTTTGTTCTCGCCCGTCTGATGGGAAAGCCCCGTCAGCTTCTTTTCGCTGCCGTCATGGGCGCAGTCCGTCAGCCCCTCGAGCGTCAAAAGCCCATGCTCATAGCAGTATCCAAGATCATACTTGTCGCAGAGCGCGCATTTGCCGTACTCGTCAGGGCTATGGTCAATGGTCTTTCCGTTGACGGTGCTGCCGCAGATGGTGATGTTTTCCGCCGGAATACCGGGCAGCTCCTTTGTGTGCAGCTTGTCATAGACATAGTTTGTGCCGTCCTTTTCCTCAAGCCGGAAGGATTCCACCGTGCTGTTCAGAATTTGAATCTTTCCAATCTCTGAAGCTCTGCCAGACGAGTTTTTCCCGATGCCGGGAATATAGTCGGTACCAGACCTCAAATTGCCGCCCTTTGCGGTCACGGTGCTGTTTTCAATAAGAATATTTATCTGGCCTCCACTTGAGCCATACGCCGCGCCGATGGCGGGGCCGAACAATTCATTGCGAACGGACACCTGGCTGTTCGCAATGCGGATACGGCTCTCACCATAGGATTGGGATTGTGTACCGTTGCCGATAACCGCGTTGACTGAAGACCTACTATCGATTTGGCTGTCCTGAATGTCGATGCTGCCAAAGGAAGCCTTTTCGCCGCCGCCAATCGTGCAGCGATTATAGGTGTACTCATCGTTCAGGCGGATGCTGCTGCCGCGGATCACGATCTCTTCAACGGAAGAATATTCTCCACGTGCGCCGATGATATCGCCCGTCAACACGATGCTGTCCGTGATCTCCAGCTTTTTCAGCGTCTTTGCATCATTCGGTGATTGCACGGTTTCGTCCATGAAAATACCGTAGGTGTGCAGATCGGAATCCCGGATGGCGATGCTCCCATTGCCGCCGACGCGAATGCCTCTCAAATGCGGCAGCCTGATCTCGCCGTTTTCAATAACGATCTCGCTATTGCTGCCCACGCGGATCCCGTCGGTATGAGTGGTGGGTATGTCCGTGGATTCAACGCGGCAGTTTCGGATGGTGAGCTTCCCACCCGGCGAGTCTGCGTCCCAGCCGATCAGGACCTTTTCGCTGCTGAGAAGCGGAAGCTCTGCGTCCGAAATGGTGATGCTTCCGACGCTTCCGCCGGCAGCTCCGCCGATGCAGGCGCCGTCCTTACTGGAAATGGATTTGATCGCATTGCCGTTGATGGTGATGCTTTTGCAATCCACACGCTCGGAATAGCTGTCCGTAAAGCCGCCGATGGCTGCGCCGCTGCCCTCGGCGGAAACGGTGAGCTCACCGCCAGTGATGCGAATGTCGCCCTTACTGCCGATGCCTGCCGCACCGCCTTTTCCGACCGCATGGATGACGCCGCCGTTGATGGTAACGCCGCTCTTGCCGTTGCCTTTATCGCCAATGGCGGCGTTATTGTGATTGGCCGTGGCTTCTATCTCTCCGCCATTGATGGTAACGGTCATTGCCCCGGTGTTATAAATTCTGGCTCCGCCGATGCCGAAGCCCTCTCCCTTGGCAGTTGCCTTGACCGTGCCGCCGTTGATGATGACGCTGCCGCTCTCATACGGCCCGATTCCGTTTCCGGAGAGCACCCTGTGCGAATTTTCTCCAAAGTTGTTGACGCCCCCAATGGCGGTTACATCGCCGCCGTTGATGGTGATCGTGCCGCCATATCCTGTGGTGATCGCATCGCAGGTAGCCTCGGCGATGACCGTTCCGCCGTTGATGGTGACGCTGCCGCCATATCCCATTTGGCATGTGCCGATCCCTACGCTGTCCACAGCAAGAGGATTGCCTTCCGGCAAGGCAAAGGGTTCGGTACGGACAACGCCGCCATTGATGGTGATGCTGCCGCCTTGCCTGAGATTGCCAGGCGTATCTCCGTCGGAGGAAACGTTGCGATCATAATCCGATCCGCCGATGGCGGAGGAGCCCTGCTGTCCTTTGGCGTGGATATTGCCGCCGTTGATGATGATCGTACCCTCGTTTTCATAGTAGTTGTCGTTGGCAGCCCACACGCGCACACCGGCGCCGATGCCGGACAGTCCAGCCACAGGCCACACACTCTTTTCATGATCAGACAGCTCCGGGAGGCACGCCGTCAGCTTGCCCATGGATGCCTCAGCGGTGCTCTGGGCGTATATGGTGAAGGTGTCGCCCTCCTTCACGTTGATGCCCCACGGTACCGTGAGGTGGCAGTCGTCCTTCAAAATCAGATTGACCGCGCCGTGGGTGTCCAAGCGGGGCGTGATGGTCACGTCGCCCTCCACCACGTACCAGCCTGCGGGCATATCGTACCACTTGTTGTCGCTATTGAAAAAATCCTCGATAATAACTCTTTCCAGCACCGTGTATTCGGTGCAGAAGCGCTCCTTGCCGTCCGCGTCCAGATAGCGCACGGGGGTTTGCTCGACAGCGTTGTTCACGGTAATGCTCAGCGCCCTTGTGTCGCTGCCCTCGCTGTTTTCTGCCTTGACGGTGAAGGTGGCGGTTCCCGCCGCAGTGAGTATGCCGCTGATTTCTCCGGTTTTTTCGTTCAGACGTAAACCGGCAGGCAGAGCGCCTTCATCAATGCTCCATGTGATGGGCGCTGCGCCGATGGCGGTCAGGGTATGGCTGTAAGCCTTGCCTGTCTTGCCGTCCGGCAGACTGTCCGTGGTCACGATGACGGTATAGGTGTCTGGCACAAACCGCGCCGTGAGCGTGGTTACATCCTCCGGAACGCTATCACCGGGCGCGTAGAGCTTGCCGTCGCTGCCAAGCCACTTAAAGTAATTGCCTGTAGCTCCCTCCGGGCGGGTCAGACCGTCGGACGCAGGCGCGGTAAATTCGCTGCCGTTTTTCACGATGATCCGAATGCTGCTTTCATCGCCCAGCTTGCCGCCGCCAAGGTCAAGAGTAACGGTTTTCAGCCCGTCAGGACCTATCGTGTCACGGTTCAAAACCTCGAGGACGGGGCGGAAACCGACCTGCGGGTTTTGGCCCGCAGCGTCGCGGTGGCCACAGAAGCGGCTCGAATAGTGCCCGCGAACCGTACGGCGCCACGGCAATCTGATCACAGTATCTTGTCCACACGAAAAAATCCCGTTCCAGTTTTTGATATATCCGTCGTCCTTGTCCAGCAGCCTGTCCCATTCGTTGCTTTGGGGCGTGCCGCGTTCTGAATCACCTGAGCCTGTATAATCACTTCCCTCGGATGGCGCACGCATCGTATAGTCCACACCGCCGGCGGTGTAGTCTTTGCCAAAAATCAACCCTGCGGTGTTCAGGTCATTCCAGCTTATCGTATGCGTTACGGTATAGTCCGCCACAAACAGGCTGTGGGCATATTTGTTCTGCTCTGCATACTCCTCGGTGGTTGCCATCTCCGATGTGAGCTTGTAGGCGTCCACTGTCCCGGCGTAGGTAAAGGGGACATAATGCATTGTTTTGTCCGGCAGAGAGCCGTTCGCCGTGCCGGGAATGCTCACGCCGGAGAGGTCAAAGTAATAGGTGCCGTCGGGAGCGAGGTTGAACTGCTCTGGGGGAACAAACTGCGCCGTCAGCTTGGTTACGTCCGCCGGAACATTATCGTCCGGAGCGTAGAGCTCGCCATCGCTGCCAAGCCACTCGAAGTAGCTGCCGGTATTTCCGTCGGGGCGGGTCAGACCTTCGGACGCAGGCGCGGTAAAGCTCTCGCCGGTTTTCACAATGATCTGGATAGTATCCGAGCTTCCTCCCAATTTTCCGCCGCCAAGGTCAAGGGTAACGGCTTTCAGCCCGTCAGAGCCCAGCGTGCCGGGGTTCAGGACTTCAAGGACGGGGCGGAAACCGAGGAACGGGAAGGAGAGCGTAGTATTGGCGCCGGCATATTTGCGGGGCAAATCGTACCGGCCGCGAATCACACGGTTCGATAGCGTATTGGGTAAAGTATCTTGTCCCCAGGAACCTATATTTCTCCAGTTTTTGATATATCCGTCGTCCTTGTCCAGTATCCTGTCCCATTCGTTGCTTTGGGGCGTGCCGCGTTCTGAATCACCCGAGCCTGTACCACCACTTCCCCCGGACGGCGCACGCAGCGTATAGTCCACGCTGCCGGTGGCGTAGCCTTTGCCAAAAATCAGCCCTTCGGCATTCAGGTTATCCCAGCTTACCGCATGCGTTACGGCATAGTCCGCCACGAACAGGCTATGGGCATATTTTTTCTGCTCTGCATACTCCTCGGTGGTGGCCATCTCTGATGTGAGCTTGTAGGCGTCCACTGTCCCGGCATAGGTAAAGGGGACATAATGCATTGTTTTGTCCGGCAGAGAGCCGTTTGCCGTGCCGGGAATGCTCACGCCGGAGAGGTCAAAGTAATAGACGCCGCCGGGAGTGAGGGTAAACTGCTCATCAAACTGTGCCGTCAGCTTGATTACATCCGCCGGAACGCTATCGCCGGGCGCGTACAGTTTCCCATCGCTGCCAAGCCACTGAAAATAACTGTCGGTATTTCCCTCCGGGCGGGTCAGACCGTCGGACGCAGGCGCGGTAAATTCGCTGCCCTTTTTCACAATGATTTGAATATCCTCAGAGCTGCCGCCCAGCTTGCCGCCGCCAAGGTCAAGGGTAACGGCCTTCAGTCCGTCAGAGCCCAGTGTGCCGGGGTTCAGGATTTCAAGGACGGGGCGGAAACCGACGTACGGACTGGAGCGCGTAGCACGGTTGTAGCCCCAGAAGCGGGCCGAACTGTACCCGCGAACCGCACGGCTCGTCCACGAAGAGCGCGAAATATCCTGCCCCCACGAATGCATCCTGCTCCAGTTTTTGATATATCCGTCGTTCTTATCCAGTATTCTGTCCCATTCGTTGCTTTGGGGCGTGCCGTGTTGGGAATCGCCCGAGCCTGCACTATCGCTTCCCACGGACGGCGCACGCAGCGTATAGCTCACACCGCCGGCGGTGTAGTTCTTGCCGAAAATCAGCCCTTTGGCATTCAGGTTATCCCAGCTTACCTCATGCGTTACGGCAAAATCCGCAATGAATAGGCTGTGGGCATATTTGCTCTGCTGTGCATACTCCTCTGTGGTTGCCATCTCCGACGTGAGCTTGTAGGAGTCCACTGTCCCAGCATAGGTAAAGGGGACATAGCGCATTGTTTTGTCCGGCAGAGCATCGTTCACCGTGCCGGGGATGCCCATTGCCGAGAGGTCAAAGTAATAGGTGCCGCCGGGGGCAAGGATGAACTGCTCGTCGATTTCACCCGCCGCGAAGGCCGTTGTCGGCAGCAGCGTCAGCACCATGCAGCACAGCAGCAGGATGCTGAGGATTCGTTTCTTCATGTCCTTTTTCCCTCCTGTTCGTGTCGGTTCGGCTTATCCGCCCCGTCTTTTTTCTGATTTTCTCTTTTTCTGAGCCGGAAGCACAGCGCGGTGATCGCCGCCGCCGCGGCAAAGGAGACGACAGCCACCAGCACATAGCCGCCCGCATCCTCCCGCAGCAGCATCGCGCCGAACACGCCCCATACGGCTGTCTGTCCCGGCCCGACGACCGTGCCCGCTGTCTGCATCAGCGCCGCACACAGCAGCATACACGCGGCGCTCAGTCCATAGATGCCGCGCCGTTGCCTCCGGCGGTTGTTTTCCCGCACCCGCTGCTTGACGAGTGCGACCCGTCTTGCGGTATCGTACATTTCGTTTGAACCTCCTCTCTGGATTTTTTGAAATGCGGCTTAAAAACCCCTTCACTTATATAGGTACAAAAAATCGAAAAAACTCTCACCCAAAACGCAAAATTTTTCAAAAAAATTTGAGAGCCGCCAAAAAGCAGCTCTCAGGGAGTGGCTATTCGGTTATTTCCTCTGCCCGAGGCGGAAAGCGGACAGCTCTCCCGCCGCCACCAGCAGCGCCGGCAGGGCGTAGGCCACATACTGCGCCGCGCCGCCGTAGGCGATGAGCAGATTATAGATGGCGTGGAGGGTGATGGCCGCGCCCAAGAGGCCGCAGGTGCCTGCGATCTTCAGCCACGTCCGCTGCCACGTGTATGCAAGGCCACCGCCGACGATCAAGCCGCAGATCACATGCATGGCCCCCGTGCCGAAGCCCCGGAAGAAAATGAAGGAGAAGCGGTCTGCGCCGTTCTGGATCAGATAGCAGACGTTTTCAAAGGTGGCGAAGCTCAGGGCAACCGTGATGGCGGCGGGCTTGATCTTATCGCCCTCCGGCTCGAATACCAGAAGATAGAACACCAGCGGCAGCAGCTTCATCATTTCCTCCACCACCGGCGCGATCTCCGCCGTGGCGGCAAGGGCGTCCGCCTGACACACCGCCGCGAGGAAGGTGTTGATATAGGCCGAAAGCAGACACACCCCCATTCCGGCAATGCAGAACAGGAAGAAGCGGAGCTGCCGCCTGCCCATGCACAGGGCGGCTACCAGCAGCGGGGATACCATGCAGAGGAAGATGTTTTCGATGTAGGTCATGCGTCCACCGCCTTTCTCGTGGCGGGCAGCAGCCCCAGAATCGCAAGCGTCAGTAGCATATCACACCAGAAGGTGGGACTTGCCGGTGAGGTATCCGGCCAGAAGCAGCCCGCCGTCCACAGCAGATATTCCGAACCGGCAAAGCACAGCACGCCGATGTGGAAGCACCGCATATTCCGCGCCGCGCCCGTCTGTCCGTTGGCGTAGACCAGCCCCCGAATGGCGCAGAAGGAGAGCCATATCATCATGCCGCACCAGATCAGGTTGGAGAGAATGTCCCCAAAGGTGCAGTAGAACGCCAGCAGCGGCACGCCGAACGCAGGCGCGAGCCATGCCCTGCGGCAGCGGAAGCTGCGCTCGTCCTGACTGGCGAGCGTGGCCTGCAAAATGCGCAGGAAAATGACGCTGGCCACCCAGCCGAACTCCGAGACATAGAAAACCCGCGGCGTGGTATCGAACAGCAGCAGATACAGCGTCCAGTAGAGCGCGCCGAGGGCAAAGCAGCCGTAGAAGCACAGCAGCAGAAAATACGCCTGTCGCCCACTTTTCCGGTAGGAGATACCCGAGAGCAGCGCGCCCACGAACGTGACCAGCAGTTGCAGCAGGTTCTCAATCAGCTCCATGCGCATCCTCGCTTTCCTCGTTCTGCCCGTCCTCCCGGTTCATCTGCCGCAGCCGGAAGCACAGAACGGTCACGCACACGCCGAGTAAAAACGCCAGCAGCCCGATGACGATGTATCCCAAGGCAGCGCCGCCGCCGTACATACTGGCCGCCGTTTCAAAGCCGGAGTAGTCGCCTGTCTGGATGCTTGCGGCAATGCCGGGCATGGCAAGGGACGCGCCGATGAGCAGTACAAGGCACGCCGCCACGGCAGAAGCCATGGTGATCGTATTGCGCCGCAGCCGTTTTTCCCGCTCAATTTGGGCGATGCGCCGCTTCGTCTCCGCGACGCGCTCCTCATGACTCCGCATTTGTGATTCCCTCCCGTTCCAGCAGCCTTCGCAGGCTTTCTTTTCCGCGATACACCATGTTGGTGATCTGTTTTACCGTTTTCCCCGTGACCTCCGCCGCCTGTGCGTAGCTCATATCCTCGAAATAGGTGAGGTACAAAACCTCCCGGTAGTCCGGGTTCATTTCATCCATGCAGAAGTGCAGGATGCGGTTTCGCTCCTCCGTCCGTATGACCTCCTCCGCCAGCAGCCGTCCGTCCGGCTCACCGGTCAGCGCATCGAGGCTGAATAGCGGTTTTCGCTTGCTCTTGTGGCGCAGTGCCATGTGCCGCGCCGCCTTATAGAGATACGCCTTGAAGCCGCCGTCCCGTACTTTTGGCTTTTTCGTGAACAGATAGGCGAAAACATCCAGCATCAGCTCCTCCGCCTCGTGAACGTCGTGCAGATAGCCGTCGATATACAGGGTCAGGGGGTCGCCGTATTTTTTCATCAGGGCATTAAGCCCTTCGTCATCACCGCTCAGATATTGGCGGTACAAGCTCTCGTCGCAAGTCATAGCGTTCACTTCCTTTTTGCGGATGCTTCCAATTCCAATGCGGAGGGGATTCGTCAGGTGCTTGTCCTGCCGGAATCGCGGTGCTGCCCCTTGAAGCGCGGGTCGGAGGGCTTTTCCGCGTTTTCCGGGATCGCCCATGAGCGCCCGAACCGGGACGCGCCGGGGATCCGCCCCTCGGCGCAATATTGGTTGACCCGCCGCTCCGACACGCCCCAACGGTAAGACGCCTCCCGAATGGAGATATAGCCCTTGATCCCGTTCATACCGCACCTCCGCATGGATAATACTCAACACGATACATTATATACGAATATCCGAAGAAACACAAGACATCCGGCGAAGTGTTCAGAGAAAAGTTACGGATAGGAGCGACATTTTTTGAAAAAGTCCTCCGAAACTGGCCAAAACGCCCCTTTCGGATTGTAGTATGGGTAGAGGGGAAAACGGGGGTACGAACGGGGGCAAGAAAGCGGCAAGCAATGCAAAGCGGTACCCACTTTGCAAAAACAGGCGGATTCCGTTTACACGGAGCCCGCCTGTTTCATGCTTGTTGGGGCGCTGCCCCAATCCCCGCAGAACACAAAAACTGTGTTCTGGAACGATGGATAAATCCATCGGCTGCGCGATTTTGCAAATCGCTTATGGGCAGGCAGCTCAGCGCTGCTCTGCCTCTTTTTCCCGTCGTTCATTCGCTTCCTCCTGCTCCTTATCCAGCTCCAGAATACGGTCGATATTGGCCTTGGCCGTCAGCAGCTCTTTCATTTCCTCACGGGCTTTTCGGTAGTCGGCATAGGCGGCTTTCTTCTCCGCCAGCAGCTCGGCGTACTCGGTATTCAGCGCCTTGATGGTGGGCAGCTTCTTGAAGCCCAGTCCATCAAAATAGTTCTTTGCGGCCTTGTGGATCGTGATCTCGCTTTCATGCTCTGCAAGAAATTTCTTGGAGTACCCGGCCTTGCGATAGGCAACGTAGGTATCGCGGGTCTTGGCGTAATTGGCAATATGCTCCCGCAGCACCGCAATCTCAGCCATGCGCTTTTCCGCAGCCTTAATCCTTGCGGAAAGCTCATTGAAGTGAGCGGACGCTGCCGCCGCTTTCTCTGAGAGAACGGCGTAATCTAAAAGCTCATGGTCTTGCAGATAGGCCACCGTCTGTGCCATCTGCTTCAAATTGAACAACGTCGCCCAACGCGCATAACCGGCACCTTTGCCAGCGCGTAATTTTGTCTGAATGTCCACCAGCAGATTCCCGCTGCGCTTTTCCGGTTTGACCGGTGCGGCGGCGCTCTTTCGCGGCGTATGCGCCTTTTCACCTGCAATCACCGCACGAAGATCTGCGGGAGTATAACCGTCGCCGAGGGTATCCATGCGAATGGATTTTTTCTGTTCGCCGCCTAACAGGGACGGGACTTTCTTGCCCTTGACCTCATACCCGGCCTGCCGCAGCAGCTCCAGCAGCGTTTCAAAGCTGTCGGGCTTTTGCGCCAGCGCATCGTCAATGGCCGCGCATATCCGCTCCCGGTGGGAGGGCTTCTTTTTGTCGCCCAGCCACTTGTTGTAGCTCTTGCCGTGGCGCTTCGGATTCTCCACGATGGAGTAGCCGTTCTCGATGCAGATGGTATCGTTGAGCCGCCGCACGGCGCGGCTGCTGCCCCAAAAGTTTCTGAATTTCCGGGTCTGGCTGAGTGCGGTGGAGTTCCAGATCACATGATTGTGAATATGGGCTTTGTCGATATGGGTGCAGACGATATAGGCGTGATTGCCTTTGGTGAATCGCTTGGCCAGCTCACAGCCCAAACGGTTCGCTTCCTCCGGTGTGATCTCTCCGGGAACGAAGGACTGCCGCAGATGGTAGGCGATCACATCATCCTCGCCGCGCACTCTGCCGGTCTTGTGGGTGTATTGATTTTTGGCGAAAAGGAACTCGGCATCGGCGATCCTGCTGTCGCACTGCCAGCTTGTTATCAGCCTGCCGCCGTCCGTCTTTTGCGGATTTTCGGTGTAGTCGATGATAGCGCTGATGGCCTGTCCCACCGTGCGGCCTTTGCCGGTGTGGAGAGGCATCAGGCGTGTGGTTGCCATGTTGGACACCTCCTTGAAAAGTCAAACGGCCTGCCGTAGCAGACCGTTTGAAATGTGTTAATTTGCAAGAGGTAAAAGCAAACTGATAGTTCGACAAATGGGAATTTGAATACTACGATTTTATGAGCGATTATCGCTCACCGTGGGTTTTCAATAAAATCCTCCAAAAGCCTTGAAAACAAAGGGTTTTTCGCAGCGTGTTCGCCTTATCCCTTTATTCGGTTTCACACAAGTTTACCCTTGCCCTGGCCACTCATAAGGGCAAAAGCAAGGGCAAGAAAATCTCGCAACAGGATATGGCAACGTGTGGCAATCGGGGAACTGTGACGTATGTGCGAATATATTATAGCGGAGGATTTTATTATGGACAAGTACATTTTTGACAAGAACAACGGCCTTTGGTATGAACTGATTGGCGACTACTATCTTCCCTGTCTGACCGTACCCGCTGAAGAAGGACAGCCTGTTGGCGTATGGGGTCAGCGGCACAAGCGGTATCTCAAAGAATACCGCCCAGCCTTTTATAATGCTTTGCTGTTAAGCGGCAAACTGAATGGCTACCTTGCCGATATTGACCGGCAGGCACAGGAGCAAATGGTCACCGTCATTCGGCAAATGTCGAAGGCCCAAGGAATTACTGAAGTGTTGAAAGCTACCAACCAAGCGGAGTGGGTAGGAATGATGAATAATATCTGTTTTGCGGCAGTAGAAATGATTCATGATGAAATCATATACGCATAAGTACGAAAGCGGCTGGGGATATACCCTGCCGCTTTCATGCTCGTCAAAACAGTTATCTGCCAGTGAAGATGCAGCCCTCTATATCAGTAATTGAAAATAAGACAAGGCAGACTAAAAGGAGAGGGAACAATACTTTGCAACTTTCAACCCCATTTTGTTGCATTTCACGCCAGGCAAAAGGATGTTTTGCAAAGAAAATCAAGCAATGCGAAATTAAAATATACCCTCTTGACAAACGAACTATAATTCTATATACTCAGTTCTGTCAATTGAATAAAATCTTCAGGGCAGGGTGTAAGTCCCTACCGGCGGTACAGCCCGCGAGCCGAAAGGCATGATTCGGTGAAACTCCGAAGCCGACAGTATAGTCTGGATGAAAGAAGATTTGCAGTACACAGGGATGAAGTTTATCACCCTGTGCGTGTAAGTTGCTCTGGATTGTTTTCAATCCAGAGTTTTATTTTATGCCGGCGCTATGTCTGTGTCTATCTGCGTCGCCCTGAACGATTTGTTCAGGGCGATTTTTGCTTTTGAGGTGATGGTATGAGTGACGAGGATTATATGTCTTTGGCTTTGCATTTTGCAAAGAAGGGAGTTGGCTGGACGGCCCCGAATCCAATGGTGGGCGCAGTTATCGTGAAAGAGGGCCGGGTGATCGGGCGGGGCTGGCATGAAAAATGTGGACAGCCACACGCCGAGAGGAACGCCCTTGCCTCTTGTACCGAGCCCTCGGAGGGAGCGACTATGTATGTCACACTGGAACCCTGCTGCCACTACGGGCATCAGCCACCATGCACGGAGGCCATCTTAAACGTCGGCATCAAGCGGGTGGTGGTAGGTTCCGGCGATCCAAATCCCCTTGTCAGCGGGAGAGGTATTCAAATACTCCGAGAACACGGAATAGAGGTGACGGAACATATCCTGGAGGACGAATGTACCCGGCTGAATGAGGTGTTCTTCCACTACATCCAGACAAAGCGCCCCTTTGTGGTGATGAAATACGCCATGACGCTGGACGGAAAAATCGCAACCTATACAGGGGCCTCCAAATGGGTCACGGGAGAGCAGGCAAGAAATCATGTGCAGGAGCAGCGCCACCGCTACACCGGCATCATGGTGGGAGTTGGAACGGTACTGGCCGACGATCCCTTGTTGACCTGCCGGAAAGCCGGGTGCAAAAACCCCATTCGCATTATCTGTGATACCGATTTACGCACTCCTCTAACCGCCCAAGTAGTCACTACGGCAAAACAGGCTCCTACTATCCTCGTTACCTGCTGCGCTGACCGTGAAAAATGGACGGGCTACGAAGAAGCCGGCTGCCGTATTCTGCCGGCGGAACGGAAGAATGGCCGCATTGATTTGGAGCGGTTGATGGAACGGCTGGGGCAGGAGGGCCTTGACAGCATTTTGTTGGAGGGCGGCGGCACGCTGAACTGGGCCGCGCTGGAAAGCGGCATCGTTCAGAAAGTGCAGGCATATATCGCGCCCAAGCTGTTCGGAGGGCAGACGGCAAAAACGCCGGTAGAGGGCGCTGGTGTACCGTTGCCCGACTGTGCGTTCCAGTTGAAAAACATGGTTATCACGCAGTTGGGGGAGGACATTCTGCTGGAAAGTGAGGTGGCAAGTCATGTTCACCGGGATTGTTGAAGAAATTGGAACGGTGACACAAATCCGGCACGGCCCGCACTCCGCAATCCTCACCATAGCGGCTGAAACCGTTTTGGAAACTACGAAAATCGGAGACAGCATCGCCGTCAACGGTATCTGTCTCACCGTTACCGCTTTATCGGACACCTCTTTTTCGGCGGATGTCATGCACGAAACGCTGAACCGCTCTGCTCTGTCCCGGCTGGGTACGGGAAGTCATGTGAATTTGGAGCGGGCCATGCCCGCGGACGGGCGTTTTGGCGGACATATCGTGGCCGGTCATGTGGATGGCGTTGGAACGGTGGCAAATGTGCGGCGGGACGATACGGCAGTCTGGTTCACCGTGCGGGCGGCGCCGGATATTCTGCGCTATATCGTGGAGAAAGGCTCTGTGGCGATAGACGGGATTAGCTTGACCGTGGCGGCAGTCACACAGACGGATTTTTCCATTTCCGCCATTCCCCACACCGTGGCGAATACGGTTTTGCGGGAACGGAAAAGGGGCGACCCGGTCAACCTGGAAACAGATGTGATTGGGAAGTATGTAGAAAAGCTGCTGTTCCCCACCATGGGCAGGCGGCAGGATACCACAATCACCAAAGAATTTTTATCTCAACACGGATTTTAGGAGGGCAGGCAATGATACAGTTCAGCACTATTGACGAAGCTCTTTGCGACCTTCGAGCGGGCAAAATCATTCTGGTTACGGATGACCCCACACGGGAAAATGAGGGGGACTTCATCTGTGCGGCGGAATTTGCCACAACGGAAAACATCAATTTCATGGCGACCTATGGCAAAGGGCTGATTTGTATGCCCATGTCGCAGGCTTATGTGGAAAAGCTGAAAATCCCGCAGATGGTACAGCAAAATACGGATAATCACGAAACGGCTTTTACCGTGTCCATTGACCATGTGACCACCTCTACCGGCATTTCCGCCGCTGAACGCTCTGTGACGGCCCTGGCCTGCGTGTCAGAGGACAGCAGGCCGGAGGATTTTCGACGACCTGGGCATATGTTCCCCTTGCTGGCAAAGCGAAACGGCGTGCTGGAGCGTGACGGACATACCGAAGCAACGGTAGACCTGTGCCGTTTGGCCGGTCTGAAAGAATGTGGCCTTTGCTGCGAGATCATGCGCGAGGACGGGACAATGATGCGTACCCCGGAGCTTTCGGAACTGGCAAAACGATGGGGAATCAAGTTTATCACCATCCGGGATTTGCAGGCTTACCGCAAATGCCACGAAAGGCTGGTTGACCAGGTAGCGGAGGTCAACTTGCCCACAAAATACGGGGAATTTACCGCTTATGGTTTTGTAAACAGATTAAACGGTGAGCATCATGTGGCACTGGTAAAGGGTCAGATTGGTGACGGCGAAAATGTGTTGTGCCGTGTCCATTCAGAATGTCTGACCGGGGACACGTTTGGTTCCCTCCGCTGTGACTGCGGTGAACAGCTTGCCGCCGCTCTTACCCAGATTGAGAAAGAGGGGCGAGGAATTTTACTCTATATGCGGCAGGAGGGGCGGGGCATTGGCCTGATGAACAAACTGCGGGCGTATGAGCTTCAGGAGCGCGGATTGGATACATTGGAGGCCAATCTGAAACTGGGCTTTGCCGGGGACGAGCGGGAGTATTATATTGGCGCACAGATTTTGAGGGAGTTAGGCGTAAAGAGTATGCGGCTGCTGACGAATAACCCGGATAAGCTCTATCAGCTTTCGGAGTTTGGTTTGAAAATTACACAGCGTGTTCCCATTCAGATGAAGCCTACCCCCTACGACCTGTTCTATCTGAAAACAAAACAGACGCGCATGGGACACATCTTAACCTATGAAAGAGAGGAAGATCGCCGTGAAAACATTTGAGGGAAAACTGGTAGCAAAAGAGGTCAAGGTTGGCATCGTGGCCGCACGGTTCAATGAGTTTATTACATCTAAGCTGTTAGATGGAGCATTAGACGGCCTAAAGCGGCATGATGTGTGTGAGGAAGATATTCATGTCGCGTGGGTTCCCGGCGCGTTTGAAATTCCGCTGATTGCATCCAAGATGGCAAAAAGCGGAAAGTATGACGCTGTGATCTGCCTGGGGGCAGTAATCCGAGGCTCTACCAGCCATTACGATTATGTTTGCAATGAAGTGTCCAAGGGGATTGCCGCCGTTTCCCTGGAAAGCGGTGTCCCGGTGATGTTTGGCGTTCTCACTACGGAGAACATTGAACAGGCGATTGAGCGGGCCGGGACAAAGGCTGGGAATAAGGGCTATGATTGCGCTGTTGGTGCGATTGAGATGGTAAACCTGATTCGCCAACTCTAAGTAAAAGGGCCTTGCAGTTTTATGATGCCAACCGTTTATGTACGCACCGCATGGCCTTCTGGCTGTGCGGTGCTTTTTGCCGTCAGTCCTTTGTGTAGGCGTCCACGATACGTACTTCCAACTCCCGGTTCCGCTCCATCGCCCTGCGGAGTTCCGGCACTTCCAGCAGGCCCTTGGCGTTGGCAATGATGAGGATACGATTGAGGCTGGCCCCCACCCTGCGGACTTCGTAGATCAGCTTCGGCACGTCAACGGAGGGGGCCTCCCGGATGGCAGCGCCGCTGATACACTGCCGGATAAACCGCTCACGGGAACCCCGTACCCTGCTGACCTTTTCGTTGAGGTCGGCCAGTTCCTCATCAGACAGACGGATGATGATTTGGTTGGTTCTGCTTCGCATAGATTCTCCTTCCTCCGGGGTCATAGGGGTGGAACCCCTGTCAAGCGGTATTGTGATATCACAATACGTTGCTTGCTAAGACTGTACCACTTCCCCCATGGCGTATTTTGCGGGTGCGTCCCCGCCGCCCCGGTTGCTCTTTTCAGCCGGTAAAAAACCGTCACTCGACCCTGCGGACATCGCCCTCCCGGAGCAGATTCCGCCCCTGATTGACGGCCATGAACCGTTCCAGCGTGTCCCGACGGATGATGGCTTTCCGGCCTACTTTCAGCACCGGCAGCTTGCCCCAGTCCACCAGCTTCCGCATGGTGTTCCGCCCAATGCCCGTACACTCGGCGGCTTCCTCAATGGTCAGCCCCATTTTAACTGCGCTCATTCTGCACGCCCCTTTCTATTGCGCTTGTTTTGCAACCGCAACACCGATATTATACTTAAAGCGCCGTCATCTGTCAACTCGTTTTAAGGCGTATTAAAAAATATTTTTGAAAATATACGTAAAATTGGGTTGCAAATCAAACCCAGTTGTGCTATACTCATACTCGATAGGAGGTGAACTTCTTGGACAACGCAGAAATGCTCACTCCAAAAGAAGTGGGAAAACGTATCAAAGAGCGCCGGAACGAGATCGGTATCTCTATGCCGGAGCTTGGACGGCGGGTAGGGGTCAACAAGTCCACCATCCAGCGGTATGAAACAGATGGGGTCAATCCCAGCCGCAGCATGATCATCAACGGCTTGGCGGACGCCCTGCAAACCACCTCGGAATGGCTCGTAGGGCTGTCCGAGGAAAAGGAAATCACGGCGGCGGACGATGATAGCCGCACCATCTGCGAGGGCGAGGTCTTAGACCACCTCAACAGCTTCCTTGACGCTGTGACCAAAACGGTACAGCCAGAAGTCCAGCAGCGGTTTCTGACCTCTACGCTGTGCCTGCTGATCGACCTGTTCTCCATTACTGCCCAGCACTATGGCAGGACGCTGAACGAGATCGACCGGCTGGCCGGGGATGAAGCCCTCAAAAAATCCATCCAGCAGTACACCATCCACGTTGACGACATCATCGTGCCGGTCTATTGCCGGGAGATGGAAGCTCCTATTGAGGATATGAAGCGGTTCCTGGACGGGCTGCTACATATCTTCGACAAAGGGCGTACCAGGGTAGATACAGTTTATCTGTATAACATCCTGCATGACGCCCAAGTGCGGCTGAACGCCGCCAACGATTCCGTGGCACCTTGACAACATAATATGCCGGGAAAACCCGGCAGAAATGATGCAACGCACATCATACGTCACAGGCCCGATTGCCACGGATAGAAAGGAGCATTTCATCAATGGCAAAAGGTTCTGTACGCAAAAAGGGCAAAAAGTGGTACTACCGCTTCTATGTGGAGGACGAGAGCGGGCGGCAGGTACAGCGGGAGTTCGCCGGGACAGAGAGCAAATCCGAGACGGAGACCCTGCTCCGCAAGGCGATGGAGGATTACGAGGCGAAGAAGTTCGTGGCGAAGTCTGAAAACGCCACCGTGGGGCAGTTATTGGATATGTGGGTAGAAGAAGAACTGAAGCCCGGAAACCTCAGCAACGGCACCGTGATGGCCTACCAAGGGACGGTCAACCGCATCAAGCAGCACCCTATTGGAAACCGCAGGCTGAAAAGTGTCACCCCTGACCACCTGCAAGCTTACATCGACCTGCTCAGCTTCGGCGGGACAAACCCGGACGGCACAGCGGCAAAAGCGCTCAGCAAAGGGTACTTACGGCAGTATTCGGCAGTCCTGCAAGGGGCGTTCCGCTTTGCGGTGTTCCCCAAGCGGCTCATCAGCTTCAACCCCATGCAATATGTAGTATGGCGGGGGAAGAAAGAGGAATACGAGCTGTTCTCCCAGGAGAACGGGGATGCCCCGGCGGTGCCCACCCTCACCCATGAACAGTTCCGGGCGTTGGAGGACTTTCTGAAAAAGAAAGACAATCCGGCCCTGTTGCCCATTCAGATTGCCTACTACACCGGGCTTCGGATTGGGGAGGTCTGCGCCCTCACCTGGCAGGACATCAACCTGGACGAGCAGTATCTCACAGTGCGGCGGAGCATCCGCTACAACGGGGCGAGGCACAAGACGGAGATCGGGGCCACCAAGCGGAAGAAAGTCCGTACCGTGGATTTCTGCGACACGCTGGCGGCAATCCTTCGGAGGGCCAAAAAGGAGCAGATTGGGAACCGCCTGCGCTATGGGGAGCTTTACAGCCTGAACTACTGCACCGAGGTCAGGGAGAAAGACCGGGCCTATTACGAGGTCTACACCCTGCCCAGGACGGTGGAAGTGCCGGAGGGGTATAGGGAGCTGTTCTTTGTCTGTCTACGCCCTGACGGGGCCATTGAGACGCCGGGGACGGTAAGCATCATGTGCCGTCAGGCGAAGAAGAAAGTGCCGGGGCTGGAGGATTTCCATTTCCATATGCTCAGGCACACCTTCACGAGCAATCTACTGTCCAACGGGGCGGCTCCCAAGGACGTGCAGGAGCTGCTGGGTCACGCCGATGTCAGTACCACGATGAACATTTATGCCCACGCCACGAGGGAAGCCAAGCGTACCTCCGCACGTCTGCTGGATAAGGTGGTCTGCGGGGAGTAAAAAGTTTCCCTTGTTCCAGCCCGTGAGGGCAAAAACAAGGGAAAGTACATAAGGCTTGAACATTTAATCTGTGGGAAGCCTTGACATATTAGGGTTTCAAGGGGATTTAACAAATAAACTGGAATTTTCAAATTAGTCTTTGCAAATAACCTTTGAACCTTCACCATCAATTACAATTCCCTGACGGTTGTTAATTGGGCATAGATTCAAATCCGAAAACTCAGTCATTATTTTCTCGGTAACTTTCTTAAATGGTGCTGTAAGATAATGCGGAAGAACATAGAAATCAATCAAATCAAGCCCTGCATCATCTTCTTGTGAGTAGTCCTCCGGCTTTTCATCCATTTGCTCGATATATTGGATGCTTGGAGCGCATATAATCGCACCTGCCGATTCACCAATCATCAGTTTTCCCTTTGCCAATTCTTTCTTCAACAGCTCATCCGTTCCCGTTTTACGGAGCTGGTCTATAAGGAAAAAAGAATTTCCGCCGGTAAAATATATCACATCCGCATCTTCAAAAACAGACTGTATCGTTGAATAAGCCTCCGTTGAAATATCAATTTCAGTTACGATTGCTCCCAACTTTTTGAATAATTTTCGAGCCGAGCCGACATAACCGGTGTAGCCTTCACGCAGCGAAGCTGTTGGAATAAATGCGACTTTTTTATTTTCAATTTCTTCCTTTATCAGACTTCCTACACTTGAAAAGTGCGAACATAAAAACAGTTTCATCAATATTCTCCTTTATATATAAATTCCGATTTGCTGCTCTCTATTACTCCCGTGCCAGTTCATATAGGCTGCGGATGGATTCCATGACCGTATGCCACGACAGGTCGGCGGCATAGGAAAACTTCTTCTGATAAGCCCGCCACAGCTTTTCCATGTTTGGGTCGGCCTCAACTTCATCAAAGGCCGCAGGCGCGTCGGCAAGATACTTCTCTGTACCGCGTTTCCTGGCCGTTGCAATGAGCGCCGCACGGAGATCGGCTGGGACGATGCTCTGGCCGTGGAGCTGGCTCAGAATGTGCAGATCATAGAAATCTCTCATGCGGGTGTTGGTGGTGGCGCGGGACACGACAGTTTCCAGCTTCTCAGCCAGAACAGTTTCCAGATTGTACGCCAAAATTTCAATGGAACGATCCTCCAGCATCAGCTTGAAGCTGTAACGCACTTCGCGGGGCGTGATGGCGTCGCCGGTGGAAATGTCGATCTTGAGCGGCGTTATCACGCCGTCAAACTCCGTTTCCATGCTGACACGGATGCCCGGATACTCGGCCTCGTCCATGATCTCGGAAATGCGCTTCACCCGGAACCCCACGCCATCGTCCACCGGTACGGAGATGATGGAGGCAATCATGTTCTCCACGTCCTCGATGCCGACCGTCGCACCCTTTACGGTCGCGTCAATGTCCATCGTGGAGCGGGCGTCAAGGCCGACCATTGCAGCCACCAGCATCCCGCCTTTAAGGATGAACTTGTCCCGATATTCCGAAAGAGAAATGCGCTCCAGAAAGCGCTCCATCATGTAATTGCGCATCAGGATTTGCGCATCTGCGGATTTGTCCTTGGAGAGATTGCGTATCAGGTCTTTGAGCTGCCGTGCAGTCTTAATCATAAGAGTACCTCCAAATACTGCCGAAGCAGTTTTTCAACACGGAACATCTGCGCATAGCGCATCAGCTTCCGCAAGTCCTTGTCTTTTCGTTTTGCGTATTGCTTGAGTGCATCCTGAAAGGTCTGCATCTCGATTCCACTACGGCTGCGGATCAGATCGCAGATGGTACGCTCCATATCATAGACGGGAACCGAGTTGCCAAAGGGCGTGTTCATCGTGACGATCCCCACATCATGCAATTCTTTCTTGATGGTGTAGACCTTGATGCCGTCTGCTTGCAGGCTGGCAGGATTGTAGCCGGTCTTGACCGTGATGGAATACGGATTCGGCTCCCGGTCGGTCAGGTCATGGAAAAACAGCGCGCTCTCATGGGAGAATACAGCCTGCGCACAACGAAGGTGCAGCAGGTACATGGCGTCCGTCCATGCATCTGGCGAAACATAAACGCCATGCGCGGCCTGCTCTACGCCGCGCTGCTTGGCGTAGGCGTAAAACGTGGACTTGGCAATACCGATTTCCAAAACCTGCGCGGTTTTGACGATCCCATTGTTTTGCTGAAAAAGCAGATCAAGCCGGTCGTAGGCGGTCATGTTATCACTTCCTTCTTGCTAATATTATATCCGAGATTAGCAAGAAAGTAAACAACGATTTTAGAAAAGCAAGCCGAGGCATCGCCCCGGCTTGCGCTTTAACTATGGATGAAGTTTTTCATGGCAGCGTTCACGTCTTGCAGCTTGCCAAGTCCCTGCACCGCCAGCAGCGGAAGTCCCATCGGGCTGATTAGAAACGCCAGCACAAGGAGGATAATGCCATTTTTTACAGAGTAGGTAATCATCACGGCGATGGCCAACAGGGAGAGCAGGCCGCTTGCCAGCTTGAACGCGAAGCCGGAGCAAGACAGCAGCCCCGCGCACAGCCAGACGAACAGGGACAGGATAAGCGATAGCGGCACAAGGATAATTTTCAGAATGGACATTTGACGGCCTCCTTTTCAAAGACGTTATGCTTTTCTAATATCAGAATACCATGACAGCGCGCGCTTTGCAACAATGCGAGGCTTTTGCTTTGTGTGAACAGGGGCGGCGGAGTGACCGCCGCCCCTGCGACTTATTTCAGCGCCGCCAGCGAGGAAACGATTTTCTCTGCCGCCGTCCATATCCGTTCCTGACTTTGCTGAATGTCCTCCAAATCGGCCTCATAGATGCGGCCTGTTTCGTGAGCGCGGCGGGTAAGCTGGTTGAGGTTGTTGCTGGAATACCGAAGCAGGGACACCAGCTCCCGCAGCTCCGGAAGGTCGAGCTTCACCACATATCCGTCAATCGCCATCTTGCGGAGATACGCCGCCATGTTGGTGGTGCCGAACTGCGCCATCTTCGTTTCAATCATTTCCCGCTCCTGCGGCGTGACGCGGAATTTGAGCTGAATATCCCGTTTGCGCTTTGCCATCGCTCAGCGCTCCGGGGCTTTGGACTTCGCCGAAATTTTCGGCGAAGTTGTTTCAGGCGGCTTTTTCAGCTTATCCCGGACAGAGGTTTTCTGCCGCTCCTGTGCGTAGGCTTTGCGGGTCTGGCTGAGAAACAGATCCACCAGACCGGGATGGCTGTTGACGGCCAGATAGCAGTTGCGGTCAGTACCCCATGTGTCGGGATTGGCGGGGATGGACATGGCGTTTGTCCATGCCCGGTTGTCGGGTGAATACCGTCTGTCCCAATCCGCTTGACAGACGGTAATGGCGAGGATATAAAATGCGCGGTCATAGCCGAACTGCTGCACCACCTGATCGACTGCCGCTGCATCCAACCGGTTATCCCGGTAGTGGTCACGGATGGCGGTTTCAATCGCTTCCTTGCAGGCCGTGTTCGCTTGATTGGAAGCGCGGTAGGCCGCAAGCTCGTCATGCTCTCTGGCATAGGATGCCGGGTGTTTGTAAACGGGGAGATTTTTCATTATCGTGCCTCCATTTCTTTTTTGTGGGGCTTTTCCGGTGTGCCATGAACGGGCGGCGCTTTCAGCCTGTCCAGAACGGAAGGCCGCGTCGATTTTGCAATCGCCTGCTCAGGCTGCGGCTGTCCCTTGCCGTCCAGATTCAGTTCCATATCCAACTCAATCAGCCGCGCAGTTTTCGCGGCCAGCTCCTGCTCCTGCGGGAATGGCTTACCGACCTCAGCCTTTGCCGCTGCCTGCTGGTTATAGAGGTTTTCAAGCTGCTCCTGAACGCTGCGCAGACGCTCCGGCATTTTATCCAGCGCGTTCTCGATGCGGACAAGGTTGCCTCTGGCATCCGAACCGAGTTCAACGCGATGGGTCATCTGGCCTTTCAGCGTCAGCGTGTACGTTTTCCAAATGGAATCAAAAGCAACGGACATGGTAAAGCCGCGATAGCTGCCGATCTGTACCGGGTCTTTGCCCTTGACCTCCTTGCAGGTGTCCAGCAGTGCGGCACCGGCGTTTTCCTTATCGGTGAGCCGGTCGCCGCGAATCTCCATGCCGACAAAGCCCTCTGCCGGGAGCGGATGCGCTGCGAGGGTCTGCATATCCGCCTCCAGTCCACGAACAAAGCCCTTGTGTTCTTCTATCTTTTCCGGGAAGTATTTCAGCAGACTGTCCTCCAAGCGGAATTGCTTGCTGTTGTGGTCTGCCTTCATAATTTTGAGCTTGGACACCTCGATGTCCAAATCCATACGCTCTTTGATGCGGGGATCACCGGCACAGAGCGCCTTGATCTCCGCAAAGGACA
This sequence comes from Dysosmobacter welbionis, assembly GCF_005121165.3. NCBI lineage: Bacteria > Bacillati > Bacillota > Clostridia > Eubacteriales > Oscillospiraceae > Dysosmobacter > Dysosmobacter welbionis. The sequence goes on from NZ_CP034413.3 coordinate 960,101, forward strand.
GCGCCGTGGCGTCCACATCCTCACAGGAGCGAACCGGGGATTTTGAGGTCATGATCTGAGAGATGAATTTCTGCTTATTTTCCACCGTTTGCCAGAGGTAGGCATCAAACGTCCCCTCGGTCACATAGCGGCATACATGAACGAGCTTGTTCTGATTGCCCTGACGCTCGATGCGGCCTTTTCGCTGCGTGAGATCACGGGGACGCCACGGGCAATCCAAATCGTGAAGTGCGACCAAACGATCCTGCACGTTGGTTCCTGCGCCCATTTTGGCCGTGCTGCCCATCAGGACGCGCACCTGACCGCTGCGTACTTTTGCGAACAGCTCCCGCTTTTTGACCTCCGTATTGGCGTCGTGGATGAACGCGATTTGTTCCGGGGGCATACCGGCGTCAATGAGCTTTTGGCGCACATCCTCATAGACCGTGAACGGCGTTTCCGCGCTTTCCTCCAATGAAATCGCACTCTCCAGCGCATGGATTTCCGGGCTGTCCAGCGTACCGGGGGAAGCCTTTGCCGCCCGCTGTGAGGGCGTGGTCTTTGGCGTAGAAATGTCGCAAAACACAAGCTGTGTCAGTTTTTCCTCCTCGCCGTCACGCCAGTATTGGAGAATGTTCGCCACGCACTGATTGACCTTGGTGGTTTCCTCGTCGGGGAGCATGGGATTGATGATGCGCTGGTCAAGCCCCAGCTTGCGTCCGTCCGAGGTAATTTTGAGCATATTGTCCACATCCGGGCTGACCGCACCGCTGTGTACCTTGGACGCTCGTTCCGAGAGGGCTTTCACCATGTCCTGCTGGATCTGCGTGGGTTTGGTGGCGATGGTGTGGTACGCAACCTCCGGCGTGGGCAAGTGGAGCTGATCCGCCGTTTTGATGTCGGCGACCTCTTTGAACAGGTTCATCAATTCGGGCAAGTTGAAAAACTTTGCAAAGCGCGTCCTTGCCCGGTAGCCGGTGCCCTCCGGGGCAAGCTCCAGCGCGGTGGTGGTTTCACCAAAGCGGCTTGCCCAGCAATCAAAGTGGCCCATACCCATCTCTTGCAGCCGGTCATGCTGCAAATAGCGCTGGATGGTGTAAAGCTCTGTCATGGAGTTGGAAACCGGGGTGCCGGTGGCAAACACCACGCCGCGCCCACCGGTCAGCTCATCCATGTAGCGGCACTTGGAGAACATATCCGAGGATTTCTGCGCATCGGTGGTAGAAAGCCCTGCCACGTTGCGCATCTTCGTATAGAGGAAAAGATTTTTATAATTGTCCGACTCGTCCACAAACATCCTGTCTACGCCGAGCTGTTCAAAGTAAATCACATCATCCTTGCGGTCGCTGGCTTGCAGCTTTTTCAGCCGCGCCTCCAGCCCCTTTTTCGTGCGCTCCAAGCTCTTGATGGTAAAGCTGTTGCCGCCTGCGAGCTTGGTATCCTGAATACCATCGGTGATTTCCTCAATCTGCTGGTGAAGGAGCTGTTCCTGCCGCTCCGGACTGATGGGGATACGCTCAAACTGGCTGTGGCCGATGATAACGGCGTCATAGTCGCCGGTGGCGATACGGGCGCAGAATTTCTTGCGGTTGTGGGTTTCAAAGTCTTTCTTGGTAGTGACAAGGATGTTGGCCGAAGGGTAGAGCCGCAGAAACTCAGACGCCCACTGTTCCGTCAGATGGTTCGGCACGACAAAAATGGATTTCTGGCACAGGCCCAATCTCTTGGATTCCATCGCAGAGGCTACCATTTCAAAGGTTTTTCCCGCGCCAACTTCGTGTGCCAGCAGCGTATTCCCGCCGTACAGCACATGGGCGATGGCGTTTTTCTGATGCTCCCGGAGGGTGATTTCCGGGTTCATCCCAGAGAAAACGATGTGGCTGCCGTCATACTCGCGGGGACGAGTGCTGTTCATTTCCTCGTTGTATTGCCGTACCAGCGTTTCGCGCCGCTCCGGGTCTTTCCAAATCCAGTCCTTGAACGCATCCCGGATAAGCTGCTGTTTCTGCGCGGCAAGGGTGGTTTCCTTGGCGTTGAGGACACGGCGCTCCCGTCCGTCTGCATCCTCAATGGTATCGTAGATACGAATGTCGCGGAGATTCAGCGCATCCTCCAGCAGCCGGTAGGCGCTGGCGCGGTCTGTGCCGTAGGTGGTGAACGCCGCCACATCGTTGTAGCGCACCATGCTCTTGCGGGAAACCTGCCATTCTGCGGTGTACGGGACATAGCTGATCTCGATCTGTCCGCGCAGATAGCGGGGCGTTTCAAAGGTTTCATACATGAATTGCTCGATGTACTTCTTATCAAGCCATGTCACACCCAGCCGCACCTCAATCTCGCTGGCTTCAAGGTCTTTCGGCTGTGCGGCGATCAGGGCATCCACATTCCCGGCGAAGAATGGGTCGCGCGCTGCCACGCGCTGCGCGGTGCGGAGCTTCTGCCGGACGTTGCCGGAGAGATATTCGTCCGCCGTTTGCCAGCCCTTCGCCCAATGCTCGCCGCCGTCCTGCAAGTCAAACGGGCCGCTGTTGGGTTCCTTGTAAATGACACCCTTCAAATCCTCAACGATCTGCGGGATTTTCTCGCTGCCGCCCATGAGGGAGGCCATAAAGTCGAGATCGACGCAGGCTTTTTCTCCGATGCAGACAGCAAGGGCTTCACTGGCGGTATCCACAGAATCTACGCTGCGCTGCTGCTTGATAGTGCGCTTGTGGAACATATCCGCCTTGCGCTCCAGCTTTCCGTCGTCATCCAGCACTTCCAGTGAACACAGGAGGTAGTAAGAGGAATCGTCAGAGAACGCAAGACGGTTCGCACGGTCATTGATTAGGCCATGTTTTGCGGAGAACGCATCATAGAGGCGGTTTAGCTCGGCCTGTGCTTCCTGAATCCGGCTTTCTGCGCTGTACTCGTCCATTTGCAGGGCAATCAGCTCATTCACGCAATCCCGCAGCGCGACCATGCCCTTGACACGCTCGGCGGCGGTGGCGTTCAGCTCCGGTTTGACCATGCGGCTGTTTTCCCGGTAATACACCTCGCCGCCCACCACGGTGTAGGAGTAGTTTTTCACATTGGGGTCTGCGGGGATAGACGTGTCGATCTGTTCGCCCTCACCCAGCTCTGGCAGTTCCGCCTCCTGATAGGTGCCGCGAATGTTTTTCACGGCATCATGGAGCTGATCTGCAAGTTTCAGCCCCTCAATGGGGACAACGGTGAAGTCCTGCTTGCCGTATTGGGTGCTTTCGGAGGTCTGCCTGCCTAAAATCATCTCCGGGTGGTCAACAAAATAGCGGTTGATGGCAAAGCCATCCTCGTTCTGGCCGAGGTATACCCAATCCGGTTCGATCTCAATGGGACGGTCACGCTTTTGGAGAAAGAGAATGTCCGAAACCACATCCGTACCGGCGTTGGCGCGGAACGCATTGTTGGGCAGACGAATGGCACCCAGCAGCTCCGCCCGCTGCGCGATGTACCTGCGGACTTCGGGCGATTGCTTGTCCATCGTGTAGCGGGAGGTCACAAACGCAATCACGCCGCCCGGACGCACTTGGTCGAGGGTTTTGGCAAAGAAGTAGTCGTGAATGGAAAAACCGAGCTTGTTATAAGCCCGGTCATCTACCTGATATTGTCCGAACGGGACGTTGCCCACGGCAAGGTCGTAAAAGTCTTTCCTGTCCGTTGTTTCAAAGCCCGCGATGGTAATGTCCGCCTTGGGATAAAGCTGCTTGGCAATACGTCCGGTGATGCTGTCCAGCTCCACGCCGTAGAGCTTGCTGCCCTGCATCTGCTCCGGCAGCAGGCCAAAAAAGTTGCCAACGCCCATAGACGGCTCCAGAATGTTGCCGGTCTGAAAGCCCATATTGCCGACCGCTTCATAGATTGCCTTGATGACGGTGGGGCTGGTGTAGTGGGCGTTCAGCGTGGACGCTCTGGCCGCAGCGTATTCCTCCGGGGAAAGTGTGGCGTAAAGCTCTGCAAACTCGTCCGACCAGTTTGGCTTATTCTCGTCGAAGGCATCCGCAAGACCGCCCCAGCCCACATAGCGGGAGAGGATTTCCTGCTGCTCCGGGCTGGCCTGTAAGCCCTCAAACTCCAGCTCTTGCAGGAGGCGAATCGCCGCCATATTTGCCCGAAACTTTGCTTTTGCGCCGCCGACGCCGAGGGCATCATCGGTGATGTGGAAATTCTGCGCGTCGCGGTGGCTTGCCGCCTTGAAGTCAGCGTAAGCGGCCTGCTCCGCAGCGGCAACGCTGTGAAATTCCTGCCACTCGCCGTCAACGGGGATGGATACCGCAGGACGGTGTGCGGGAGGCTCGTCGATCTCGGCCTGTGAGATGGCATCATCAAAATCAGGCACAAACTCGCCCATTTCCGAGAGTGCCGCTCGACCTTCATGCTCCAGAATCAGCCTTTCTTCCTCGTTCATAGCAGGAGGTTCAGGCTTGGCGGGTTCCGCAGAGGGCGGGTCATGCTCCGGCTCGTCAAAGCGCAGGGTGCGAATCTCCACATCATAGGGGAGGTTGTTTTTGTCAGCGGGATACACCGCCACGGTCTGCTCGGTGTAGGCGGGTGCCTGTTCCGGCTGCGGATACCGCTCCATGAGCCGTGCGAAGCTCTCCCTGCTCTCCGCACGGGAAACGGGATAGCGAAGCGACGGATCGCGGAGAGAAATATCAAAAAGACCGATGCTCTCAATAATAAACGGCTTGCCGTCCTCCAAATATACCGTATCGCCTACGGAATACGGGAACGGTTCTCTCTGCGGGACAGGAGCTGTTTCGGGAACGTCTGTAACTGCTTCCTCTGGCTCATGCCAGCGGTATTGTTCCACATCCTCATCCGAAACATGAATGAGGTCGCTGAAATCGAGGTTTTCCAGCTCGTTGGTAATAATCTCTTGCAAAGAGCCGTACTGCCGGGTTTCCAGATGCTCGTCATCCAGATAGCGCTCCAGCCGGTAATTCACAAGGTCAATGTTCACCTGAATGGGAATCTCATCGTCGGTGACGGTGGTGTAAGCGACGCCAATCTTGGTGGGGTCGCTGAAATCCGCCTCTGAGCCGTATTCACTCCGGCAGAAGTCGGAGATCAGTCCCTTTGCACGTTCCATGAGCGCCTGCTCCGCAACACGCTCCGCATCCTGCATCACACGCTGGATAAATGGATCGCTGTTCAGCTTTTCGGGGTCAACTACTTTGCCGCCCACGATGCCGCGCTCGGCGAGGGTTTCCCGAATGACAACAGGGTCAATATCATCGAAATTGTCGCGTTCCGCCTCGGTGTAGAATTTATCCTCGCGGATGAGCTGCGCCAGTCGCCGCTGCACCTTCGGCCATGTCAGTTCGGCGGTTTCCGGGCTTCCAGCGCGGACGATAAAGAGATTGTTGCCCTCCTTGCCGCCGTACTCGTGAGCAAGCCATGCAGCAGTTTCTTTTTCACGTCCGTGCTGCTGCATATACCGCACTACGGCGTGTTTGCTCTCGATATTTCTGTTCCATGCACGGAGCGCATCGTCTATATCGTCCTGCGAGAGCGGTCGCAGCAGATCGTGAAGCCGCTCATAGGTTCCCTCAAAAACCTCCTGATGTAAGCGGCTGCGGAATTCTGGAACATCCGAAAATAGCCGGATAAGCTCCATATCTTTTGAATTGAGAACGGCACGGCGCACAGCGGCATTACACTCGATTTCCGCATTTTCCCGGTCAGAGTGACCGCAGGCGTTGCGATAGGCCGTATCCTCCGAAACCGCTGCCATCACCACCGGCCTGTAATGCTCCAAACGTTCCTGCACCGTGGGCTGAACTTGCTCTGCGGCGGGGTCGCGGAACACCCTCGTGCCGTCCGCGCCGAACTCTGCTTCATAAGCATTGATGGCGGCTTCTGCTTCATGGTCAATAGAGCGCAGCGTGTAAATGTGGCGCTCACCCCTAAAGTCTGACGCTTCGGCAATCGTCACGTCGTACTTATCGCGCAATTTCTCCACATACATCTCTAAATTGTTCGACGGAAGGCCACACATTTCCACACGGCCAGCGCCGGGGATATTGCGGGTGGTCAGGTTCATATCCAGCAGCTCCGCCGCCTGTTTTGCGTCCTCGCCATACATTTCAAAGAAATCCCCCACCTGAAACAGCACGATGTTGTCCGGGTGGGATTCCTTGATGGCGTTATAGCTGTCGTAGGCGGTGTTTCGCGCCACATCCTGTGCCTGCGCCTTATCATAAAGCGCCTGTTCGTCTGGTGTAAAATAGCGGTTCATCCGAATCAGCTCAGAGATACGCGAAGCGACCTTGTTCCAATTCATCTGAACATCTGCACAGCCCGCTTTTTTCAACGTGATGCCTTTGCTGCCGTGATCTTCATAGCTGCCGCTTTCTCTGGATACGGCATGGGTATGCCCGCCGATGCCGTACTCCTTTTTCAGAAAATCGGCATTCTCCTTGGGGGTGTGCGAAGTCTGGAAAAACGCATAGATGCGGGCCTTTCCACCCTCAAAGCTGCTTCCGTTTGCAAGAGAAGCCGAAATTTCATCTTCGGTGATAAACCTGCCGGTTGCTGGAATAGCCTCCATATCGGAACGGAATTCCTTTCGTGGAAGGGACAGATCTTCTAAACGTGTGAGAAGTGCCTGCGGCCGGTGGTAATGGAAGCGCAGCAGCGCACGGTTTTCGCGGTAGGCGTCCATGAATACCTTGTATTCTGACAGGAGCCTATCCCGGAACGCCGGATTCAGCAGATCGTCCGTCAGACGCTCCGTTTCCTCTGGAAAGCTGGTGCTATGGATATTACCCAAGCAGGACAGATACCCCAGCGACTTTGCTTCATCCGAGAAATCGTGATAAAGGTTCCAGACATCCGCAGCAATACCCAGCCGCTCATAGCGCGGGGCTTCCGTGACCTCAAGATTGGTGGCAAATGCGCCGCCGTCCAGAAGTTCCTCAATATGCTCCGCCGCATCTGCCCAGCCTATCACTTGGGCAGAACGAAGATAGCGAGAGGTATCTCCGGTTGCAATATGGATACCATCGTCTCCGTACCATGCGGAAAACCTGCCGTTATCCGTAATCAGGCCGTTGCCGCCGTAGTAGAGCTTTTTGAGAAATACCGCGCGATCCTCTAAAGGCTTTTGCTTGGAGAATTCCGCAGCAATTTTCATCCGCGCTGCATCCGCATTACCGCTCGTGCGCAGGATGTGGTCAATATCATCCTGAGAAATGAACATAGAAAAAGCGGAGGGTGTTACACTCTCCGCTTCTGCGATGGATTGAATTTGTTCTGCCTCTGAGGGGAAGAAGGACATCTGTGCCCCAGCAGGGGCATCGAACATATTTAGCTGAACACCAGTTCCGTGAGGATCGTTTCCTCGGCCTGCGCTTTCAGCGTGTTCATCAGCCCTACCCACTTCATCGGGTCGCTGGCTTTCAGCGCTTCCGTCACGCCCGCTGACTTCATCAGCTCCGGCATCATCTGTTCCAGTCGGTTGTTCGCTGCCTCGTCGATCTCCCGCAGATGGGGGTACAGCTTCTCGGACAGCAGCAGGCTGTTCCACAGCACCGGACGATGCTCCTTCAGGTAATCCTTCCGCATCCTGCCGTACTTGCCCAGCGGGGCTTGCGGCTGCTCGGTCAGGCTCAGATCGGGAATCAGATAATCCCCGCTGCGGGTGTAGGTCAGTTCGCTCATGGCTTTCGCTCCTTTCCGCGATTTTCTCGCGCTCGTAATTCTTGATGGTGACTTCGATCTGCCGCAGCACCAGCTCGCTGGACTGGCTGATGGCCGTTCCAAGGGCGGCGACGGTCTGCGGGGTGTTGAAATCAAAGACGTTCAGAAAATCCTCATGCTCGAAGTAATCTCCCGGCTGCATCCCGCAGCGGGACAGCAGCGTATAGGTGGTGCTGACAACGGCGGCGTTCCGAAAAGCGGCTCCGATGTTGAACTCATCATAGTCCTCCAAAAAGGAGCCGTCAACGATGCCGACAATATCGCGCCGATTGTCGTGCCAGTATTCATCTACAAGCTGCGCCGCCACACGCTCCAACTGATCAGCAAGTCCGTTTTCACCGGAAACATCGAAGCGCTGTTCCAGCGCCGCAGATACCACCTCACGATGCTCTTGCCGGTATTCCCAAAGATAAGGGCGGCGAGAGTTCTCGCCGCCGCTGGTGTCGGAAACATCAAATACATATCGGAGTTTGGGTTGGTCGCTGCTGGTATCCACAAGGGCGATGCCCTTGCTGCCTCGCCGCACATAGCGGCGCATCTGCTTATTCCAAAGGTCGTATTCCGCGCAGGCCGTGGCTTCCGGGCGCTGGGCGAAAATCATGAGCTGTTCATTGTAGGGGTACTTATACAGCCTTGCGGCGGTGGTCAGAAATGCCGTCCACTTCTGGTAGCTTCCCGTGATCTGCTCCGCCGTGCGGTCTGCCATCTGCGCATAGAGCTGTACTTTACTCGGCATCCATATCCTCCTTTTCAAAATCGGGGAACAGGTCAAGCGCGTCATATTCCGCGTCGCTCATCCTGCGCAGCTTTGCGATGGCGCTGTCCGTCAGCTCCCGCAGCTCCGTTTCATCCGCAGCGAGGTAGCCGCGCATTTCCTCCAGCGCCGCGATCAAGCCCGTGCGGGTGCCGGTGTTGTAGAGGCTCATAAGTTGGCGTTCTTCAAAGGTGATGTTCATATCAAAGCTCCTTTTCCGCGCTCTTTTTGAGCGCTGTTTTGTGTGGACGTTCTTGGGCCGGTTGGCTTTTGAGCTGCTCCAGTACAGATTTCTTCTTTTCCCGGTGTGCCGCCTCTGCCAAATCCATCAAGGAGATGGACATACCGGCCTTGACCTGTGCTTCAAGGTCGGCGACGGTGGGCTGTTTGGGGCCGTTGTTGATAATGCCGTCGATCATGCCGTAATCGTCCTCCATCGACATCTCGGCGGCTTTCAGATAATTCTCCGGTTTCTGAAAGGCGGGCAGCTCCTGAAATCCCGTGCTGTCACAGTAGTGATAGGATACCTTGCCGTCCTGTTTCAGCGCAACGATGTCGCTGACGGAGAGGCTGTGTCCCACAAAATCGCCGGGGCGCTCGTCGTTGAAAATGTAGTAGAAGTTTTCAAGGATTCTGCCGGTATCATCGTCCGGGTACACCTCACGGGTATAGACGGCTTCATAGTTGGCCGGGTCAGGCGGCGCGGCCAGACTGCCGAGGTTGGCAAAACGCAGCTCCACCGGCGCATCCCGGCGCAGTTGGTAGATCGCCATAGAATCGGTGGGACTGTTCAAAAAACGCTGCTCCACATCGCGGGGTGGGATATGGCCCTTGACCGCATCCCAATCCGGTCTTGTGACGCCGAACATTCCGTCGTGCTTGATGATGTCCTCGGCTTCAAAGACCATTTCCTCGGTGTTGCCGGGATGGAGCATATAAACCGTGATGTCATGTTCCAGAAGCTCCACTGCCCGATCCTTGGAAAGCGGGAGCATATCGCTATCCAGATACCCATAGCTGCGCATATCATCCACCGTCAGCGTGGGGTCAGGCATCGGGACGGCCTGTTCCAGCTCCGGGAGCATATTATCTGCCGCATCGGTGGGAACAGCGACTGCGCCGGTGATCTGTTCACCGGCACCGAGGGGCAGCTCGTTTGCCTCCTGCAAGTCTTTCAACAGCTCCAGCGGCGCAAGGCGGATCGGTGCGGCATTGCCAATATTGTGGAGCTTGCAAATTCCAAGCGCCGCTGTGGACAGTTGCTGTTCGGTGCCATCGAGTACGCCGCCATCCAGCACTTTTGCGGAACCGGCGTCATAGATGGTGTAATCAATGCCTGTGTCGCTGCGCTGAACGTGAATGTATTTGTCGTTGTCCACCATGTAGAGCTTTTCCGCCTCTGGCGCTTCCACACTTGGCTGTTCCGCAGCGGCCAAATTCTCCCGGTCTATGCCGCGCTCCTTGCAAATCTCCGCAAAGTGCCGGTCAATGTCCGTAATCAGCTCGGATGCCGTCTTATTGATAGTTTCCAGACTGGCTCGAAGCTCTTTCAGCTCCTTGCCCTTTGACCATGTGGCGATATAGCCGAAGCTGTTCTCTCCCGTTTCAATGCCGTAATACTGGCAGACCGCATAGGAAATGCTTTCGGCCTCGACCTCCTCGGTGTTGCGGCTCTTTTCACCGGGGACAAGGATCGTCTCACCATCGTCCGCAAGCTCCGTCATGTGTTCATAGTCGTGGAGCTTGGCGTGGGCAATCTCATGGACGGCGGCGCATACCGTCTGCACCTCACTCATACCGGCGCGGATGGTGATGCTCTGCGCCTTAATGCTGAAAAAGCCGTCCGTATCCCGCGCAACGGGCTTTATCTCCATCGGAACGGGAGAAGCACGGCGCAGCGCCTCCATGAAAACCTCATACTGCTGCACATTGCCGCTCAGATCGGCGGCAAGCTGGGGCAAGGGCTTTCCCGCAGTCTGCGACACGTCAAAGACGGATACCACCTTGAACATAGGGATACGGATTTCCTTTTCCTCAATGACGGCCTTACCGTCTGCGTCCAGTATCGGCGCGTTGGTTTCGGGGTCGGTCTTGATTTCCTCGACCTTTTTCTTATAGGGAGTAGGAGCGATGATGCGGATACCTTTTTCGCCTTTCAGGACGTTCCTGCCGAACTGATCGCGCCACTTGTTGAAGCCCGCCACATGGGTTGCGTCGGGGCGCTGCATATAGATGAGCATGGTATTATTGACCGAGTAGCGGTGAAAGCGGCTCATGGTGGCAAGGTACTTCCGGTACTTATCGCTCTCGAACAGCTCCTTGATGCCATTTTCGATGCTGTCAACGATCTCCCGCATCCGGTCTTTGTTGGTTTGTTTTTCAGCCATGATGATCTCCTTTCAGAAAAAATAGCGCCCCTGCGCAGAAGAAAACACATCCTGCACAGGGGCAATTCTCCGCAGATAGAGGCCGTTTTTGCGCTTGCGGATAGAATGACGCAGCCACTTGCAATCCGGCATGGAAAAAGCCTTGCGGCACGGGGCTTTCCCAGTCTCTATTTGCGGAGGTTCCAGTATTGTTTACGCTTCCGTTTGGCGTCCTGCTTTCGACGCTCCTGCTTGGCGCAGGCGGGGCAATATTTGGTGCGATTGGAGGAAGAATAGACCGGCTTACCGCAGACGGCGCAGCGCTTTCCCGGCCTTTCCCGCATCACGTCGGCCAGCAACTCATGGTCGGCGGGAAGTACCGCGTTTCGGAACCAGTTGCACAGCAGCGAGTAGGAAATACCCTGTACGCAGACGCAAGGCTCTCCATCATCCAGCGCGAGGCAGTTGCCGTGATCGTAATTACAGCAGAGCTTCCGAATGAGCTTCTTGGCGCGGCGGAGCTGCTTGTGATCCATACGCGGCGCATCAGCCATTGTCGAACACCAGCTTATAGCCCGTGTGCTGCCCATCATCCTCCAGAAGAACGACGGCATCATAGGTTTTCCCGGTTTTTTCCGAGTAGCAGCCTTTCAGCGGGGCGCGGCCATTTTTCAAAAGCGCAGCGGCAAGAGATTTCGTCAGCGCCTTTTTCTTGGCGGTGAAAAAGCGGCTGTTTTTCCAGAGAACAAAGGAACAGGTGCGGTTCTCACAGAAAAAACCCTTCGGAGATCCCGTCACCTCGGCTCCGCAGCGGGGACACTGGCCGACCGCTTCACGCCCGGAGGGGAACAGGACTTCCGTACCGGGGATGGGTTTGTAGGTCTGCACCAGCTCATGTAGCATGGCGGCAATCCCATCCATGAAGCTGTCCGGGGCGATTTCGCCGCGCTCGATCTCTTTCAGGCGGTGTTCCCATTCAGCGGTGAGCTGCGGAGACTGGAGCTGTTCGGGCAGAACGGTGATAAGCGCCGTGCCGGTGGAGGTGGGCAGCAGATTTGTGATCTTCTTGGACTTCCTGCGCTCCACAAAACCGGAGGACACCAGCTTTTCAATGATACCGGAACGGGTCGCCGGGGTGCCAATGCCCTTGCGCTCGGCATCATCTGGCATATCCTCCTTGCCCGCGTTCTCCATCGCAGCCAGCAGCGTATCCTCGGTGAAATGCTTGGGCGGCGTGGTTTTTCCGGTCTTGACCGATGCGGCAGATACGGAAAGCGTCTGTTGCTCCGTCACCACCGGCAGCGCGGGCGCTGCCTCTGCCTGCTCCTGCTCATAGCGCTTCCAGCCGGGTGCAAGGACGGTTTTGCCCTTGGCGGTGAAGCTCTGACCGGCACAGTCCACCGTAATGACCGTTTCTGCGTAGCGATGTGGTTCATCCACCGCACGAAGCAAGCCCCTTGCCGCCAGCTTCAGCACCTCGCGTTCGCCCAGCGGCAGAGAGGCTATATCTACCTTTTCCGCGCTGATGGTGGGAACAATGGCGTGGTGATCGGTGACTTTTTTACTGCTGCATACCTGCTTGGCGCAGATGGTCGGCGGCTTCTCCATGCCGCAGACAGCGGCAGCGGCGGCGACAAGGCCGGGGACGCTGCCCTCCATATCGTCGGTCAGGAAGCGGCTGTCGGTGCGCGGGTAGGTACAGAGCTTCTTTTCATAGAGCGCTTGGAGATAGTCGAGGGTCTGCTGAGAGGTGTAGCCGAGAACGCGGTTGGCGTCGCGCTGGAGGGAGGTCAAATCGTAGAGCGCGGGCGCTTTCTCAGACTTTTCCTTGCGCTCCACGCTTTTGACGGTTACTGCCTTGCCCTTGCAGGCGTTGGCGATGGCGTCGGCATCCTTTCTGTCCTTCATTCGGCCTGTCGTGGCGGGAAAGCCGCAATCGAGCTGGACGGTGTAGAACGGCTCTGCCACAAATGCGGAGATCTCCGCCTCGCGCTGTACCAGCAGCGCCAGCGTGGGCGACATGACGCGCCCGATGTTCAATGTGCGGCCATACGTCAGGGAGAAATACCGCGTGGCGTTGATACCAACCAGCCAATCAGCCTTGGCGCGGCACAGGGCAGATTGATGCAGGCCGTCATAGTCGCGCCCAGACCTAAGCTGCTGGAAGCCGCTGCGGATGGCATCATCCTCCATTGAAGAAATCCAAAGCCGCAGAATCGGCTTGGAGCATCCCGCAAGGCAGTAAACCGTGCGGAAGATCAGCTCACCCTCGCGCCCAGCGTCGCAGGCGTTGACCACCTCTGCCACATCCTCCCGGCGCATCAGCTCCCGCAGAATGTCAAACTGCTTCTGCTTTTCAGAGCGGACGATGAAGCGGAACGAGGTAGGAATGATGGGCAGCGCCGCCAGCGTCCATTTGGCATCATCGGCATTGTAAACGGCGGCGTCGGCCAGCTCTGCCAGATGCCCGAAGCACCACGACACGATGTACCCGCCGCCCTCCAGATACCCGTCATACCGTGATTTTGCACCCAGCACGGCGGCGATGCTCTGCGCCACGGATGGCTTTTCGGCAATCACAAGGCGCATGGTGCAGCCTCCATTCTCTTTACGTCACGGTAGCAGGGGCGAACGCAGCTCTGCCCGAAGCGCTTACAGCCATAGCAGAAGTGTTCCTTGGCAGCGGCGGGAGGGCTGTCCTCCCGCGCTGCTTTCGGCTTCTGCATCATCAGGCGTTCCAGCGGATTGTTGGTGAAATATCTCATGCGTCTGTATCCTCCGTAGTATCCTGTTCCGGTTCGTCCTCATACGGCTCAAACTCGTATTCGTCCTCATCCTCACCGTAGTCATAATCGTCCAGATCGGCGCTGCCCTTGGTCTGCGGCTTGGCCTTTTTCTGCTTGAAGATGTAGAACGCGGCACCGCCGCCCAGCGCGACGATCAGCAGAACGACAAGGATGCCGCCCACGCCGCTCTTTTTCTCCGGTTCCTCGGCGGCGGGTTCTGTCGGCTCAGCGGGGACTTCTGGCTTTGCCTCCTTGCCCACGCACTCGGTCATGTTGACCGCGCAGACGGGGCAGGATGTATTGACCGTACCGGCCACGCATTTGGTGGTGCAGGAGCAAGTGGCGGGCGTTTCTTCCTCGCCGGTCAGCACCATCAGGTCAGCCTCATCCACCTGATTTAAGAAGTGGACGGTTTCTTCGCCCTCATCGTCACGGTCAATAATCATGTAAAACACATTGCCGTTCTTGCTTTCCAGCGTAATGAACTGTTTTCCTGCCTTGGTGCTGGAGCCAATATCGTCGATCAGCGTCAGATTGCCGTCCGGTGTCAGCGCGTCGCTGCCGCCCGTCATGCTGCCGACAAGGAGCTGCCAGAGGTCGGCCAGCTCTTTTTCATCAAACGGAAGCGTAATGCCGCCGATACTCACGGTACTGTCGGCGGCGTCGGTGACGGTCAGATAGCTGCCGTACACATAGCCCACACGGGCGGGCAGCAGGATTTTTACCCAATCGCCGTCCCTGCCAATCACATCGACCACCGTGCCGTTGGGGAGCTGCGTAAACGCGGTGTTGTCCAGTCCCGCGCCGGTGCGGACGTTCAGGTTGCCGCCGTTGGTCGTGACCGTGCCGATCTGTTTTGTTTCCTGTGTGTCTGCGGCGCTGCTTTCGGCGGTGGGCAGCGCATCATCAGGATAATCACCGCCGCTGGCAAAGGCAGAAACGGGGAGAATCCCGATACACAGGAGCATCAGCAGCAGACTGATAAAAATGCGCGGTGTGTTCTTAGTCATGGTTCAACGCCTCCTTTTCCGAAGTGGCCGGTGCAGGCGCGGCCTGCATACGGCGGAACAGCTCGGCAAACTGCTCCATCGTCATGCCGTTCTCACGCACCATGCCGATGATGTCGGTGTCCTCCAACTCACGAATCTGCTTTTCCAGCTCGCGGTTGCGGCCTTGCAGATCGGAAATTTTGCCTTTGTTCTTCTCCAGCTCTCCACGGAGCTTCATAATTTTCGGATTCATATTGTTCACTCTCCTTTACGGCAAGCGCCCATAGCGGTAGAAATGGGACTGCCAATAGCTTGAATTTAAGTTCGCATAAGAGATCGGGTCGCCACAGTGGATCATCATATTGTTGCCAACATAGATACCCACATGGCTGACACCTGGGGTATCATACGTTCCGGTGAAAAACACCAGATCGCCCGGCTTGACGTTGGCAGAGGATACGGGCGTACAGATATTGCAAAGCCCCTGCGCGCCCAGTCTGCCCACATCCCAACCGGAATGATTGATGACCCAACTGACGAAGCCCGAACAGTCAAACGAGGTGGAGGGGCTGCTGCCGCCCCAAACGTAGGGGTAGCCGAGATACTTTTCCGCTTCCTTGATGATAGCGGCGAATACCTCATCGTCCAGCGCCTCCGGGGGAATGTCGTAGTCGGTATAGCTGCCCTCCACATACTTGCCGATGTAGCCTGAACCGGGGAACAGGTCGGGACGGTTGCCGAGGGTGGCCATATAGGTGGCGTACATTCCGAGCTGTTCTTCGCTCATAATGTAGACGGGAACATGGGAGAGATTGAAGTTTTCCAGCGTGACCGTGCAGATGTAGTAGTCATACGGCACCTGATAGGTGTCCGTATGGGTGTTGCCGTCCGCGTCTGTCCATGTGTCGGTTTCTGTGCGGTAGCGGGTTTCCACCACCACATCCTCGGTCAAAATGTACTGGCGGTCAAAGAGCATCTGGAGCGTACCCTGCACCTCATCCAGCGTCCATTCCCCTTGATGCAGCGCCGTAATCATGGAAATGAGTACATAGGGGTCATGCTCGATGGTGTCTAGATCAAAGTGGTACTCATCGTAGTCATGGGTGCTTTCGTAGGTGTCGAGGTAGCGCTGAAGCTCTGCCTCCATTTCGCAATACTGCGCTTCCGCACCCAGCATATCGGTGTCCTGCGACGGATAGGTACTGGCCGCGATCCCGGAGCCGACGCCATCCATTATCACCGAGCAGGAGGACAGGCCGTTGAGCAGAAATGCCAGCATCAGCAGAATTGCGGCGGCAATGGCAAAGCCGCGCCGGTGTTCCCACACATATTTGCCCGCTTTCTCAGCCTTTTCAGCGGCTTTTTTCGCGGCCTTGGCGGTATTCTCTGCCGCCTTTGCCGTAGTCTGCGCCGCCTGATTGTGCTTGGCAGCGGCATACTGCTTTTTGATGGCCTGCTTCTGCTGCCACTTGGAAACGGGATTGCTGGTGGGGCTGTCGATCTCTGCTTTCTTCTGGAGCGCGTCAAGATTGGCTCGTTCCAGCTTTTTCTCTGCACGGATGGCAGCACGATAAGGCTTGAGCTGATGGGCGCGGTGGGCAGACTGCACCAGCCGCCCGCCGCTCTCCACGGCTTGCTCTACCTTGTGCGCGGCCTCTACGCCTACATTGTCATCCTCGCTCTGCCGCACCTCCCGGTGAACCTGAGAGAGAACAAAGTTGGCGGGGGCATCCCGCACGGCATGGGTCAGCTTTGAGGGCGGCTTTTTCTTATCCACTTCCTCAAAACGGAGCTGCGTTTTGACCTTGCCGGTGGCCGGATCAAAGCCGCGTTCCCTTTTGACCACGGTTTTCTTGGGGATTTTCGCCTGCGCCTTATCCGCCTTGGCCTCCGCTTTTTTCACCCGCTTGATGGGCTTTTCCAGCTTCGGCTCGGCAAGATCGGCGTCGGAAAACTGCAAACGCGGTTCTCTTTTCATGCCGACGCCACCTCTTGCGGTTTGGTGGTCATGACGCGGTACAGCTCGGTGTCCTTCGGGAAGTGGTCAATGAAGGGCAGGATCGTGTTGCCGTAGAACAGCAGCCCCTCGCCCTCGCCGGAGTGGGTCACATAAGAAAGCTGATGCGGCGAAATGTTGAGCTGCTTTGCGAGAATCTGCCGGTCGCCAGCGGCCTGATTGAGCATATAGATGAAATCGCTGTTCTCAAAAATGTTCTCAACCTCGCGGCTGGATAACAGGTCTTTGACATTTTGCGTGATCCCGGTGGGGATGCCGCCCCATTTGCGATAGCGCTTCCAAATCTCGACACTGTACGAGGCCGTCTGTTCCTCCTTCAAGAGAAGATGGAACTCGTCAAGATAGTAGCGGGTCGTTTTATGGGCGGCGCGGTTGATGGTCACACGGTTCCACACCTGATCCTGCACCACCAGCATCCCGATTTTTTTGAGCTGCTTGCCCAGTTCCTTGATGTCGTAGCAGACGATGCGGCTATTCACATCCACGTTCGTGTGATGGTTGAACACATTCAGCGAGCCGGTGACGTAGATTTCCAAAGCAGTGGCGATGTACTGCGCTTCTTTTTCATCCTGCGCACGGAGGGCGTTATACAAGTCCTCCAGCAGCGGCATATTCTCCGGCTTCGGGTCATTGAGGTAGTCCCGGTAGACGATGCGAACGCAGCGGTCGATGATGGTCTTTTCCACAGGGGCAAGCCCATCCTTGCCTCCGACGATCAACTCGCACAGCGACAGAATGAAGTCGGATTTCAGGCTCAGCGGGTTATCATCGTCGCTGTAATCCAGATTCAAGTCCATCGGATTGATGTAGCAGGGCGAACCGTCGTAGCCCTTGCCGGTGGGCGACAGCTTAATGACCTGACCGTGCAGACGCTCCACCAGCGGCGTATATTCGCCCTCCGGGTCACAGATGATGATGTCATCCTTGGGGCAGATGAGAAACGCATTGGTGATCTCACGTTTTGCCGAAAACGACTTGCCGCTGCCGGGAGTGCCTAAAATCAGACCGTTGGGATTTTTCAGCAGCTTCCGGTCTACCATGATGAGGTTGTTGGAAAGGGCGTTGATGCCGTAGTACAGCGCCTCCGAACCGTTCTGGAACAGCTCCTGCGTGGTGAAGGGGACGAAGATCGCTACGCTGGAGGTGGTCAAGCCCCGCTGAATCTCGATCTGATTCAGCCCCAGCGGGAGACTGCTCATCAGTCCTTCCTCCTGCTGGAAGTCCAGCCGGGTCAGCGCGCAGTTATATTTCTGCGCGATGCTGGAGGTCTGGAAGATGTTGTTGTCGAGCTGCCGGGGCGTGTCCGCTGTGTTGAGAATGAGGAAGGTCAGCAGGAACATTCGCTCGTTGCGGGACTGCAAATCCTGCAACAGCTTTTTGGCCTCTGCGCCGTAGGTAGCAAGGTCGCTTGGAATGATGTCCATGTCGTACCCGGCGCGGACGGCTTTTTTCTGTTCTTCGATTTTGGATTTGTCGAGATCGGTGATCTTGCGCTTGACGGTCTTGATGGCGTTGACCTGATCCACAGACTGCACATGGAGATTGACGAGGACGCTGCTCTCCATATCCAGAAAATCCGCCAGCATCCGGTCGTTCAGCTCCGGTGCCAGAATCTGCACGAAGCTGACCGCGCCCAGCTTTTTGCCCATACGAAACTGCCTGCCGGTCTTGAACTCAAAGGAGCTGGGCGCGATAAAGTCCTTAGTGGACAGCCCAGAGGGAGCCAGCCAGTCCCACGAAAAGCGGAACGGTTCCTGCTCGTCCATCCGCAGAATGTCGTGCATGACGTGCAGGCGCTCAAAGCCGTTCAGCGGCGCAGCCACAACGCCCAGCCGCTTGAAGTTGTTCAGGAGGTCGGTTTCGATGCGCTCCAAACGGGGCTTGGCAGCGCGGAGGTTGTCGGCCTCAACGCCGAACGTGAGATACTTGGTCTTAATGAGGCCGTTGTTGCCGCGGGCAAGCTGATTTTGCAGCATACCGGCGTACTCGGTGCGGATGCCGTCAAACTCGTCCCCGCAGGGCGGAATGGAAATGCTCCGTGCAAAGGTTTCCTGCGAAGCCGAGAGGTTCACAAAGGAAAGCTGGAATTGCACGGAGCTGTCAAAGTAGTTCAGGAAATCGCACCACGCCTCAAAGATGGCGGTCTTGTCCTCGTTCTGCGAGAGCTGGTAGTTGATGTCCTGATACTGGATCGTTTTGGTGTAGCGCGTGTCGGTCACACGGCAAATACCGTCCGGCCACATACGCTGATACGGGATGCTGTCCTGCGCCGATTTTTCTTTCTTATCCGTTCGGTTCGCTCTTGCGATGGCGGCTTCGATCTGTTTTCGTTCGGCGCGGGTCAGCTTTTTCTTTTCGGACAATTTGATACACCTCCCGGTCTAACTGGTTTTGCCGCTCCAAAACGGCATAGAAATTGTTGGTCTTATACGGGCGCTGCTTCGGCCTCTGGAAACACACGCGGTAGATGTTGCGGATGACGACCTCCAACGGCTGACCGTTCTTTTCATACATGGCGAACAGCATAGCCGGGATCATCACCACCATCATCACCATGGCGGCGGGGCTGGTGCCGATGCTGCCCTTGAGCAAGAAGAAAAGCGGTACGCCGATGAGCGCGCCGCTTCCGAAGCAGATGAGCTGTCGTTTCGTGAGGTTGAATAATACCTTGGTCTTAACTTTGGTTAAGTCCTTTGGGACGTTGACATAGGCCATAGAAATCCCCCTTTACAAGAGCTTTTCATATCGAAGTTTCATCTGCGCCGGGTACAAAGCGGAGGCGGGCTTACGGCTGCCTGTCCAGCATTTGCCGCCTGCCAAGCCTGCGCAGCTCCAACCAGCGGCGCGGAGACTGCTGCCGCTCTCGCTATCCAGCGTATAGGTGATGATCTTGCGGTATCCCATTGCCTTTGCCGCCCGCGCGGATGCGGCATAAAGGATGCTACAAGCGTTCTTCTCACCGGTGGTGCAAAGACGATTGACCTCCAATGTCCAGCCATCATCCAGATACCGGCTCACAGGACGGCCTACGATTGCAACACCGACAAGCTCTCCATCCTTGGCACAGCCGATGGAAAACTTATGTCCAGCAGTTGCCTTATGGTGCCGGTGATGCGCATTGACAAATGCGTTCGCTGTTGCAAGCGCGACGGGCGTGAGTGTCAGCATGGTATCACCCCCGTTAATGTGCATTGAACACGGACTTGGCAAGGCTGCTCGTTTTGAACAGGCAGAAGCACAGCAGCACCGTGTAGCCCATGCAAGTCCAGATGGCGTAGATGATGTCATCCACAAGCGCGATATTCTGCACCAGAACCGCGTAAATGGCAACGCAGACGATAATCAAAAACGCTTGGAAGCCCAGCGCCAGCAGGGAACGGATGTAATTCTGCCCCATGCCGCCCCATTCCTTGCCCATCATGGTCGCCATTGGGATGGGGGCAACAGAGGTGACGAGATATATTTCAATCATTCTTCCGAATGTGATAATGAAAATGCAGATGGTCAGCGCCCACATGGTAATGCCAACGAACAGTGACTGGAACCACAGGCCGAACAGTGGCCCCAGCTCCATTTCCATCAGCCGATCCTCAATGCCCACCATGACGCTTGAAATGTTGATGCTGGTGTCGCCGATAATCAGCCCGGAGGCGCTGGCAACGACGCTTTGGGCGGCATCGAACACGCCCATCACAATCGTCCATGTGTTTGTTACAATCAGGACAGCGGCAGCGGACTTGAACGCCCACTTGAAGAATATCCATGTGTCCATGTCGTTGAGGTTATTTTTGTCGGTAATGAGCTGGATCAGTTCCAGCGTCATCACAAAGGCGAGAATTGCGCCTGCGATGGGGACGATCACGGTTTCCGACAGGTTTTGTATCATGCTGAAAATGCTGCCGTTCCATGCCTGCGGCGATAAGCCCACCTGACCGGAGATCTCGGCAACCTTTTGATTGGTTGCATCGAACATCCCGGACAGATTGCTCACGATACCGCCGATGAGCATTTCTTTCAGCCATTCCGTGATCTTATCCCATAAGAAATCCATAGGGTTGCCCTCCTTTCGGGAGGATGCCGCCAGAAAGCGGCACCCTCCGTGGATTTATGGGAAGCAAACGAGCTGCCGATTAGCCGAACAGACCGGACAGCAGCGGCACGAGGGTAATGCCGATTAGCGCCACGCCGCCGCCCGCCATAAGCTGCTTCATGCCCTGAGATTTTGCTAATGTGTGATAAAGAAGCATTAGAAGTGTAAAAAATTTTGCCGTTCCTATCCGGCACTTGGCCATTGTGTCGGATAGGTCGGGCGGTTATTCGGGCAAGTCAATCTTGCCGACAAAGCTGTAATAAATCTCAATGTCCTGCCTGCGGGTGCCGTTCTCGTCGTAACTGCACTCATGCACCACGATTTTCTCTACCATTTCCCGCAACAGGGTGGGGGTCAGTTCTTCAAAGGCAAGGTGCTTGCGGACAATGCCCATGAATTTCTCGGCGTTGACGGTGGCGGCCTGCGACTTGTCCAGTTCAGCTTGCAGGGCTGCGGCTCTCTTTTTCAGTTCAGCTTGCTCGGCTTCATAATCAGCCGACAGTTCCATGAAACGCTCGTCGCTGATTTTGCCGTTTACATTGTCCTCATACAGCCGCTTGATAATCCGGCTCACTTCGGCAATGCGTTCCTGTGCCTGTTCAAGCTGCTTGGTGGCTGCGGCGGTCTTTCGCTTGCCGCCGATCTCGTTCTGCTGGACAAGCAGTTTCACAAACCGGCTCTCATGCTTGGCTGCGTATTCGGTCACTTGCCGAAGATTTGCCAGGACACCGGCGGTCAACAGGTCGGTGCGGATAAAGTGCGCCGTACAGTCGCGGGTGCGCTTCTTGTAGCTGCCGCAGATGTAACAGTCCTGCTTGCGGTCTTTGTTCTGATACCGCTGCTGATACAGCACATGGCCGCAGTCGGCGCAGAATAAAATCCCAGAGAACAGCCCCACTTCATCATAGCGGTTCGGGCGTTTGCGCTGCTTGCGTAACTCCTGCACACGCTCCCATGTTTCCATGTCGATCAGCGGCTCATGGTGGTTCTCAAAAATGGCCTGCTTCTCAATGGGGTTCTCTACGCTGTGCTTGACCTTGTAAGAGGGCTTTTCCGTCTTGAAGTTTACCAGACAGCCGGTGTACTCCCGATTTTCAAGGATATGCACGACGGTGTTTGTCGCCCACTTGCACTCATAGCCGGGGTGGTAACGGCGGGTGCTGCCTGTCCGCTGATATTCCAGCGTCCCCGGCGTGGGGATTTGCTGCTCCGTCAGCATACGGGCAATCTTGGTCGGGCCGTTCCCGGCAAGGCAAAGCTGGTAAATCTGCTGTACCACCGGGGCGGCTTCCTCGTCTATGATGAAGTTTTCGTCCTCGTCCATCACATAGCCGTAAACCGGCTTGCTGGTAACGGGCTTGCCGCTCATGCCTTTTGACCTTTTTACTGCCTTGATTTTCTTGCTCGTATCTCTCACCAGCCATTCGTTGAACAGATTTCGCAGCGGGGTAAAATCGTTGTCCATGCCGCCGTTTGCGCTGTCCACATTATCGTTGACAGCGATAAAACGCACACCCTTTTGAGGGAACAGCATTTCCGTGTAAAACCCCACTTGCAGGTAGTTTCGCCCCAGCCTTGACATATCCTTGACGATAACGGTTCCCACTTTTCCGGCTTCAATGTCTGCAAGCATAGACTGAAAGCCCGGTCTTTGGAAATTTGCCCCGGAATAACCGTCGTCGGTGTACCAGCGCAGATTGGTAAAGCCGTTCTGTTTTGCGTAGGCTTCGAGTATCCTTTTTTGGTTCGATATGGAATTGCTCTCTCCTTGCAGTTCATCGTCTTTGGATAATCTCGGATAAAGGGCGGTAATCAGGTTTTGGGTGGCTTGTCTTAACATAAAATCCTCCGTTTCCGACAGCCAGCCCCACTATTCCGTATTTTTATCATACCACATGGGGCGGCTGTCTGTATAGCGGCAAAAGTGTAAAATCTGCTTCTTTATAGTTTATAAAAAAGAGCGTTCTTTTCATAGGGATTATCATGAAAAACGGTAATTGAAAATCCCTTTACTTCATGCTATAATACGAAAAGCGTTACCAGCGACGATAATGCGGGATTTTGTCTGCAATTCATTGAAGGAGGTACAGGCATGAAGTTTGAAAAAATTGATTGTGGCAACGGAATTGCGGTTGCCGTATCAAGTGACAGCATGATTATTACTGATGTCGATTCTGCGCTTGATTTGCTTATGTCTGCCAAATACGAAGCAGGCACAAAGTATATTGTCGTGGATAAAAAGAACATCATTGAAGATTTCTTCATTTTGAGCAGCGGCTTGGCGGGAGAAATTCTTCAAAAGTTTATCAATTACGGTGGAAAAATCGCTATATACGGGGATTTTTCACATTACACCAGCAAGCCGCTGAAAGACTTTATCTTTGAAAGCAATAAAGGGAAAGATGTGTTCTTTGTTGCAACAAAGGAAGAAGCAATTCAAAAATAAGTCAAAGCATTTAGTGGATAAAATCCCCATATCGGATAGTTGTGTATTAACCCAACGCGAAAGCGGCCATGTCAAAGCATGGCCGCTTTTTCCATGCCCCCGGCTCATGCCGGATAAGTCGGCTTCTGTGTAGCAGCGGCTTCGGCTTGCAGCACTTTTTCCATTTTGTCGATGGCAGTTTCGGTGCTGTCCTGCTTGAAATAGCCGGACACCACAAGGACAGAGTTGCCCATGCGGATTTTCGTCACGCAGTCGGGGCGGCGGGGATTGGTTTTTGTGGTCTGTTCGTAATCTGCCATAGGCTACTCCTTTCACTCATTCATCAGATTTTTCAGCCGTTCCAGCTTGGCTTGTGCGGTTTCCCTGCGGAAGTTGCCGCCCGTAAAACGGACAGGGGCGCACATTTCCAGCAGCCGGTCATAGATACGGGCATAGGCGGTGTCGGTTGGGTTCTGGATTTGCTGCAAGGTCAGGTTGGTGGTGACGATCAGCGGCCTGCGGCTGCGGTATCGGCTGTCTATCACGCTGTAAACCTGTTCCAGCCCGTAGGCGGTGTCACGCTCCATGCCAAAATCATCAAGGATAAGCAGCGGATAGCGGCAAAGCCGGGAAATGTATTCGTTCCTGCCCTCGAAGCTGGCGGCAAGGTCATTGAGGATAGCGGCAAAGTTCGTCATGCGGACAGGGATTTTCTGCTCCATCAGGGCGTTTGCGATACAGCCCGCAAGGTAGCTTTTGCCGGTTCCCACACCGCCCCAAAAGAGATAACCGATGTTCTCGGCCTGCATGGTGTCCCAATGCTCCGCATAGAACCGGGCAACGGCGGTCTGGGGGTTCCTGCCGTTGTCGTTTTCAAAAGTCCAGTCCCGCATGGCGGTATCGGAAAATCCCCGGCGTTTCAAGTCCTCTACGGTGTCAAGGTGTCTGCGCTGCTGTTCGGCGGCTTCACGCTCAATCCGCTGCGCCCTCTGGCAGTCGCACTCTGCCGGGTGGCGGTCAAGCCCGAAAAGCGTCTTGCCCTCTGGGAAATAGGCTTCTTTGGGCTTGCGGCATTTTCCGCAGTACAGCAAACCGTCCTCGCCTGTGTAGTCGCCGCTGTCCGGCTCGGTATCCGGCAGCAGATTGATATTCTCGATTTTGTTCATAAACTTTCTCCCTCCTTGCAGGTGTAGTCCGGGACACCCTGTTTCGGGGCGTCCTTTTTGTCATTCTCTGCCCATATCCGCAGGGCGGCGGCATAGTTCTGGTAGGTTCTCCCGTTGGCGGCAAGGTAGCGGCTCATTTCCTCAATGAGCCGTTCCAGTCTGTCCGGGAACTCGGCTTTCAGTTCTGCATACTCGGCTTCGGTCAGAAAAACATTCTCATATCTGCCAAACGGTTTGTGCGGCTCTCCACTCACTCCCATTGTTTGGTTTTCTATCAGGTTGTTTATAGTAAGGTTGTTAGGGGTCGGTTTTCCGACCGTCATAAGGTCGCTTTTCCGACCATCAGTAGGTCGGTTTTCCGCACTTATGAGGGTCGCTTTTCCGACTGTCATAGGGTCGGAAATCCGAACTAATGGCGGCAGCTTCACATACAGGCGGTTGGCTGCGGAAAATCCCGCCCGTTTCCGTTCCAGAAGTCCGGCTGCGTCCAGTTCGTTCAAGGCGGCTTTGATGGCGGTCTGCCCCTTATCCAGCATTTCGGCAATCTCCGCTATGGGATAGACAATGAATGTCCTGCCCTGATCGTCCTGCCAGCCGTTCCGCTGTGACAGGGTGGTGCGGTCTAACAGCAGCGCATAGAGCAGCTTGGCGGTCTGGGAAATGTCCATTTTCAGCAGGAACCGGGGATATGGCAGGTAGGGCGGCAAGCCTGTGTCCAGCCCTACATAAATGGTTTCCTGCGTGTTGTCCGGCTTCATGGCTTCGCCCGCTTGGAGCGAAACGGCGGGCACTCGATGATCATAGCCCGGAAACTCTGCTTGCAGGTGCGGCGGCACTTGCGGCAAAGAGGATTGTAGGTGATACGGTTGCGCTCATTGAGGAAGAACGCCCATTCTTCCTTGCGCTTCTTGCTCATTCTCGGCATGGCGGCTCCTTTCTGCCGTTTCTATCGATGTAACCGGATAGGCGGCGTTTGGTGTATGATTTCGGTGTCATTTTCGGGGATTTTCCTCTCTGTATGCCCCTTGAAAAAGGCAGGTGGTATTGCGGATAGGGTCAGATATAGGGAACGCTTTTGTGCGGTTTCGGTATCATTTCGGGGTGGAGTTCAGTGGTCAATTTCCCATAGCAAAGGGGTGTCCAAAATGGAACCCCCTTTCCGGGTAGGGGTGGAACAAAACGGAACACCCTTACCGCTCCCAATCCCGACGCACCTCTTTTGTCCGTTCCTGCCGGAGCATGGCGGCAAGGTTGGATTTGACCTTTTGCAGCTCGGCGGCTCTGGCTTTCTGCTCCCGGTACTCGGTGTAAATCCCGTTTTTCTCGGAAATCAGGGCTTCATTTTCCGCTTGCAGCTTGGAAACGGCGGGCAGCTTCTTTAAGCCCTGTTGCCGAAAATACCGCACCGCCGCTTCATACAGCGTCAGGTCTGCATGAAACGCTTCCCGGTATCGTTCCGGCTTCTTGGCAGTTTTCAGCCCGTCATGGGCGGGCTTGGTTCTGCGGTAAACGCTGATCTGGTGCATGAGTTCCTTGTTGGCGGTGATTCTGGATTCCAGTTCTTTCAGCTTTTCTCCGGCGGCGTGCTGCCCGGAAATGGCGGCTTCCAAAGCTGTGTCCACTTCTTCGGGGCTGGCAAAACCATGCTCGGAAAGGAAATTCATGGTCTTTGCCATCTGTTTGAGGTTAAAGGTTTTTGCCCAACGCTCATAACCGATACCTTTTCCCTCGGCTCGCTTGGCGGCTATATCTACAAGCCGCTGCGGGCTGTCAGGGTTCGGGGTGATTTGGGCGGGTTTTGTCCGCTGTATGCCCTTAGTAAGCTGCGGCTGGTGTTCCTGTCTGTCCTGCATCTTTGCGGCTGCTCTATGGGCGTTCTGCTGGAAAACAGCAAGGACAGCGGCCTTGTCGAAGTCCGTCCCCAGCTTCCGGGCGGTGATGGGCTTTGTTCTGTCCGGCGTGAGATAGGACAGCCGCCCCCGGCTCTCCTTAACGGTCACGCCCTCCCGCAACAGGAGAGCGGAAAACTCGTCAAAGCTGGCGGCGGTGGCAAGGGCTTGGCGTATGGTCTGCCGCAAACGGCCTTTGTCGGTTTCAAACTTGGTCTGTCGGGGTGCGATACCCTCGGCAAGCAGCACAGCGTTTTCCTTGTCCAGCTTGGCTTGCCCCTTGCGCTTCGCCCAGTATTCACGCTCGGTCACTTTGTTTCGGCTGCCGTTCAAGAGGTCGATCTGGTAAAGCCCCTCCCGGTGGCACATCTCCATGACTTCGCTGCGGAAATACCGCATGGCGGCTGCGGTACAGCGGTGCTTGTTCCCGGCTCTGGTGTCGCTTGCCCTGTCCATGTAGGGCTTGCGCTCCACCTCGGCAATCCGCAGACTGTTGATGACAATATGCACATGGATATTGCCGCTATGGTTGTGCCCGTCCGGGTGGGTACAGACAAGGGCTTGGTGTCCGGGAAAATGCTCTTTGCAGTAGGCCAGCCCCAACGCCTGCGCCCGGTCTACGGTCAGGCCATTGTCGGCTGCGTCCCGTGGGTCAAAGCTGATGATATAGTGGTGGCTCTTGATGTCCTCCCGTTTGCTGTTCTTGCCGTACCGCAGATTTGCCCGGATACATGACAGGGCAAAATCTTCCTCCCCGCAGTTCAGCGTGTCCAGCCGGTAGTCCTGCCGGGGAATGAGCCGCCCGGCTTCATCAAGGGTGGGTTTCATGGTAAACTCGTCATGCTCAAAGGTGAGATAGGCTTCGGCGGCTCCGTAGTCGGCATTTTTAGAGCTGATATGCTTGATCGTTGCCATAGGCTTCACCTATCACTTTCAGCACCTCGAATTTGAGGGCGGCAAGGTCGGAAACAGCGGCTCTCACCTCACTGGACAGGGCGTTGTAGGGTGCGCCGTATTCGTTGAGATACCGGGCGATCTGGTTCAGGTTGCTGCCGATTTTCCCGTACTGCGCCACAAGGGAAGATATGGCGGTGAGCATTTCTTCGCTGTGGGCAGTCACCCGGATAACAGGAGAAATCCGGCTGTAAAAAACGGCTTGCCGGATATACTCGGACTGGCTCATGGAGAGGGCGGCGCATTTGTCCTCAAAGGCTCTGCGCTCGTCCTCGGTCAGACGGGTCTTGACAACACATTTCCGCTTGGGGGTGTTGTAGGTTTTGTGTGGCATGGTGGCTCAACTCCTTTCAAACTGCAACGGACAATTTTTATCTAAAACACAAGTATTGGGGCAAGTTTTTTCAGCGGCGCAAGCCGCAAAAGGCGGGTTTGGGGTGGCAACCCCAACAAGTATCTGACCGGGGGACAAATGAGCGAAAAGCGAAATTTGGTACACTGGTCGATACTTGCTCTCCGTGACTGCAAACTTTCTCTCACTTCCGTCCGCCACTTTTTTGGAAAACTGCAACCACAAAAGTTTGTTTCTCTTTTTCTGCTACTACTAATCCTGTAAAGGGCATTCCTGCCCGCTTTCGCTAAAATGACACCGGACGCAGTGGTTTCTACCCGGTGTTGGAGAAATCCTTTCTCTTTGCCCTCTACTACGGGTAAATGCTCCAAATGCCAAACACCAGGGCAGAAAAATTCCCTCCTCGCTTACTACTACAACCGGCAGGGGGCAAAATGGCCGGGAGCGGAGCCGGACAACAAAAAAAGCAGTAAATCTTTTTCAAGACTTACTGCTTTCGCTGGCCGCGTCGGTGGCGGCTGGTATTCAGTTTTTATGACTTGTCCGGTGGTTCGTCAAGCCGGAACTTGAATTGACAGTCAATTAACCGCTGCTTTACATAGTCCTCCACCTCGGCGTTGACCTGCCCGTTCACTTTTGAGAAATAGCGGATATATCCGGCGTAGTGGAGCAGGACAGCGTTCACGGCTTCTGGGTCGCCCTCACGGGCTTTGAGGATTGTTTCATAGGGGAGAAGTCTACTCATACCGGCTCACCCCCATTTCTTCGCGTAGCCGCTGCAAGGCAAGCTGGATATGCCGCCCCGCTGTGCTGCGTGACCGGCCAATACACGCGCCGATCACGCGCTGCGGCTGGCGCAGAAAGTAATAGCGCAGGATTTCTTCCCGCGTCTGCTCCGGCAAAACAGAGATCGCGTCGGCAAGGGCGGCGTTGCAGAGCAGGACGGTCTGACCGCAGACGGTAAATGGGTATTCCTCGTCCGGCTCCGACGCGGCAAACTGGACAAACTTCTCGTTCATCAGATAGTCAAGGGAAACTTGCCGTTCCCATTGCCGTTTAAGCTTCAAAATCTTGTCCAAGGCGGCACAGCGGATAACAGTCTTGCAAAAGGCGTTGTACCTGCGCTGGATATATTCTTGATAGGCTATCTGGTCGGTCATGGAAATTCCCCTTTCTGAATAATAGTGCGGGGCGGTGGCACTTCTTGCTGTCGCCCCTTGATTGCCTACCAGCAAAGGCGGGCGGGGCTGTCAACGGCTGCGCATATGCGCCGTTCATCTTGACCGTTGACTGGCTCGGCTGGGTTTGCTATTTACCCGACAAACTTGAATTTATTTTAAGCTATCACGTTTTACCTTCTTAAGCCTTACTATCATTACCATAGGAATTTCTTTGTTGGTTTTAAAACATTCTTCATAAAATCCATCAATGACAAATCCAGCTCTAAAACAAAGGTTAAAAATATCTTGTATGGAACGATGATAATAAATCTGCTCTTTCGGTTGCCCTTCAATCGCTATATCATAGTAACTGTGCGGTGTCATATATTTTTCAGTCAACGTGACAAAACAAGGGTGTTGCGTTGCAAAGACAAAAATTCCGCTTTCCTGCAACAGTTCATAAACAGCCATAAGAAGTGGTTCAATATCCGTAATATCCATAATTGCCATATTAGAAACTGCTTTCGTAAAGGCTCGATTTCTTTTTAATTCTAATATACTTTTTCTATCGGTCGCATCCGCCACACAAAATTCAATTTGTTTTGCATATTGTGATTGCCGTCTTTTAGCCAATTCTATCATTTTTTTGCTGTAATCAAAAGCGACAACCGAAGCGCCTCTTTGTGCAAGATACGAAGAATAATTTCCATTGCCACACGCAATATCCAAAATGTAATCCGCAGGATTAGGAGATAGAAGTTCCGTTACTTTGGGACGCACTACCTCTCTGTGAAATTCATTAGATTCGTCACCCATTGCATTATCCCAAAATTGTGCGTTCTCCTCCCAGATTTTTTTACTTTCCTCTGTTCCCATGTTCTCTCCCACTCCCCAAATTTGCTTTTTTGCTTCCATTAAATCTTCCTTACTATATTCCATTGTTACCCTCCATAACTTCTGATTGTTGCCGTCTTGACGATTATGTATCTTTACATTACCTTCTGAAACATATGGCGCACCTTGTCCAGGCGGCTGTTTGGACGGCGGGGCTGGATGACCGGCTGACCGACAGCGGCCTGATATCCTTTCAGCTCTGTAAGGCATACGCTCCGCCCGTTGGTGTAAAAGGCCAGATCAGTACGGTATGCCTGTATACAGCGGGCGGGAATCTCGCCAGTAAAGACAACTTCATCCTTTTTTACCTGGGCCGTTTCGATGGTGGCACAGTATTTCGGTGCATCATGATAAGCCCTGGAAAGGTATTCCTGGGGCGCATAGAGGATGAAGGAGAGATAAGGTTCCAGCAGCTGCGTCCCCGATTCCTTCAATGCCTGTTCCAATACAATCGGGGCCAATGAGCGGAAGTCCGCCGGCGTGCTGACCGGACTGTAATAAAGCCCGTATTCAAAGCAAATCTTACAGTCCGTTACGTTCCAGCCGAACAAGCCCTGCTCCAGCCCGTAACGGATACCATCCCTGACAGCGTTTTGAAAACTCTGGTTCAAGTATCCCAGCGAAACCCGGCTCTCGTATTGTACACCGGAGCCAAGCGAGAGTGGTGTAACAGACAGTCCTATGGATGCCCAAAACGGGTTGGGCGGCACCTCGATATGGATGGTGTGGCTGGCTGCTTTGAGCGGCCGCTCCATATAAATGACGGAGGGTTCCTTTACCACTGTTTCAAGCTTGTATTTTTCCGACAGCAAAGCGGAAACAACCTCCAACTGCACCCGGCCCAAAAAAGAAAGAATGATCTCATGGGTGATGGAATCCACTTCGCAACGCAAAAGCGGGTCAGTATCCGCAAGTTGCGTAAGAGCGTCCAGCAGCCGTTCTCTTTGCGCTGCCGTTTTCGGCGCAATCGTCGTCCGCAGCATGGGGAGGGGGTCCTCGCGCCACCTTTTACGAGGGAGCCGGGTTTGGTCCCCTAATACATCGTTTAACCTCACGCTGTCGCTGGGAAGGATAACAATTTCACCCTGATAAGCGGTGTCTGTCCGAACAATTTCCCCTTTGGATGGAATACGCATCTCTGTGATTTTCAGCTTTTCTCTCCCGGCCAGGGCCACCGTATCCCGCAGGCGCAGCGTTCCGCTGTATAACCGTAGATAGACACGCCGCTGGCCGCAATCGGTGTACTCAACCTTGAAAACGCTGCCGCATAGGGCGGCGCCCCCCTGTTCCCCCATCGGTTGGAACAGCCCTGTCACCGCATCCATCAACGGTTGAATGCCAAGGCCATTTTTGGCGCTGCCATGATAGACTGGGAACAGGGAGGCGTCTTGAACCCGCTGCTGTTCCTCCCGCGCAAGTTTTTCCCGGCTGATTGGTTCTCCTGCGATATACTTTTCCAATAATTCATCGTTATTTTCGATGACCGCATCCCATGCTTCTATGTCGGTATTTTCCTCCAGGACTATTTCCGGGGACAGCGACACCGTCTGCTTGATGATAATATCGGCGGAGAGCTTATCCCGAACAGACTGAACCACGCTCTGCAAATCAACGCCAGCCTGGTCGATCTTGTTGATAAAGATAACGGTGGGAATGTTCATTTTCCGCAGGGCATGGAACAGAATACGGGTCTGGGCCTGCACGCCATCTTTAGCGGAGATCACCAAGATGGCCCCATCTAAAACAGCCAAAGAGCGGTACACCTCCGCCAAAAAATCCATGTGGCCGGGCGTATCCACAATGTTAACTTTACATCTGTGCCACTGGAAGGAAGTGACTGCCGCTTGAATGGTAATCCCACGCTGCCGCTCCAAAAACATGGTGTCCGTCCTCGTTGTCCCTTTTTCGACGCTCCCCGGTTCTGAAATGGCTCCGCTGGCATATAGCAGGCTCTCCGTCAAGGTCGTCTTTCCAGCGTCTACATGGGCAAGAATTCCAATATTGATTATTTTCATGTGATTGTCCTCCCTTTACAGCCCCAAAGGGCATAAAAATCCCCAGCAGTAAAATACTTTTACCACTGGGGATTATAAGTTGCGGACATACACATATACAGCATACACCTGTTTGTGATTGCTGTTTTTGGGGATATGTCAAAATTGATAAGGCAAAAGTATTCTTAAATTGGGTACAAAAAACTAAGCCCCTACAAAAGGAGCTATCATAATCCTTTGTTCCCACTATTTGATTATAGTTTTATTTAAGAATACCTTGCCGCATATTTTTTACTCCTTTTCTGGATTAAATCATTGTATCACATCAGTTTTAGGAAAGCAAGTACCTAAAAGAAATTTTTCTTCCCCTTATATGTAACAATCATACCGGCTTCCTAGCGTTCAGAATGTTTTCTGCTGTCTGCTGTGGTGTTTGGTTGGAATTGTCCAACCAAAAGCCGATCCGTGGTGTTGTCTGCATTTTACTAAATACAAATTCAATGTATACAGAAAGATATAAGGAGTGGGAGGGATTCCGCCGTAGTTGGCATTGTAGGAAAATCCAAAAGTTTAGATTTTCCCACAATGCTTATCTTTTGGTCTTTGGTTCGGAATAGTGTAGTGCTGGCGGTCTATCTCTTGTTTTCGGTTGCTTGCTTCCTTACCGTACATGAGCATTGGCGCCGGGATTGTCATTACCATAACCTTCCAGCAGATTGATCGCACCCCAAATGCCGAGGCCAGCGCCCAGCGCCACAACGAGGGTCTGAAGAACACCAACAGCAGAATTAAAGAAAGCCATAAATAGTACCTCCGAAAAATATGTTTTTTAGATTTTGGAGGGTACATTTCTCCCACGAAGTTTCATCGAGTCGTTGTCAAATTAGACTGCCGCCGTCAGGCGACAGGTTCACCGGAAAGGTCTGCCTGATACACCTCAACTGCATCATCCGGCTTGAGCTTGAGGCGATGGGACAGAAAACGCTCTATGTCAAAGGCGTATTTCTTGTCATAATCCGCTGTGTAGCGGTAGAGGGGATGCTTTGTGAGATCATATTTGTTGGACAGAAACGGGCGGACGCCGCGAAGCTGCAAGATGCACTTGCCGCCATCCAGCACGGCAAGCTCATCCACGCTCATCAGCTCCTTGCCCAATTTCTGATAGTTCAGCGAATGGGAAACCTCGCGGCCACGGCTCTCGCCGGTGTTATAGTGGAGTAGGGAGGCACCGCCTTGCCATATTACTATGGTAGGTTCGCACCACCCTCTCCGGGAACCGGACTTACATCTCTCAATGTATCCGGCTCTGTTATCGTTCGGTCAGCAGTTACTCACTGGTTGTGGATTGCAACATGGCATTTTTTGCACACAACCAGCGTTTTACGCCGTTTTGCAATCATTGCAACCTCCCATGCCTGCTTGCCCTTAAGGTTTTTGAGCTTGTTGACATGGTGAACTTCGTAACAATCGCTCTCGGTCGTACCGCATAGCTCACAGACCTTTGCTTTCAATCTCTGCTCCAAGGCTGTTCGGGAATATCCGTACTCCACCGCAGCATTGCATACGATGTCCGTCGGATTGGCCTTATCCTTGCAATCGGAGTATTTTGCAAAATAGCATCGTTTTTGCCCCGTTTTGGTTTCGTAGGGGATTCCCCATTCTCCGTAGTGGTCTTTGAATTTCTCAACCACCTTGGCTATGGTGCATTTATGCTTACTTGCGAGGGTTTTGAGGCAACTGTATTCCATGAGATAGGAAAAGTAGCACAGTTTATAAAAATTGCTGGCAATTCCATAGTAGTTGCAGATTCCCCGCAGTTCCGCATTGTAGGCAGAAACGATTTCCAAATCTGTGAGTCGCAAAAGAGATTTACGGCGGACAGGCATGAGTTTCCCATCCGGTTTCTGTATCGCAATTTCCTTGGCGAAAATGAAGCTGTGAATCTTATCATCGAATGGGATAGACAGTTCACAGGAATTGTTGAGGGTGCGTTTTGTCTTTTTGCCTGGCCCACCATGCTTGATAATGCTGCTTCTGCGAACACGAACATCATACCCCAAAAATCTTGCCCTTTCGCTGCTATGAGTGATGAGTGTTTTTTCTTCGCTGAGTTCCATCTTTAAGGTTTCACGGATAAACTCAGAAAGTTTACTCTTTATCCACTGGCAGTCCTCTTGACTTCCTTTCACACCGAGAATAAAGTCATCCGCATAGCGGATATACTTGATGCACTTTTTTGTCTGAGCTGTACAGGGCATTTTCAGCATGAGCTTCCGCTTTTCGTTGTATTCGGAAAGCAGTTGTTCTCTTTCTGCCCCGGTGCGTCTGCCGATGTGATAGGAAAGTTTCTGGAGGTCATTGCTTAGGAGGCGATATTCTGTCCTGACAGGTTCTTGCCCATGGGTATCAAATTCGCTTTTCAGCTTCATTACAAATTTGTCCAGCTCATGCAGATAGATGTTAGCAAGGAGCGGAGAAATGA
The DNA here is from genome assembly GCF_005121165.3 of Dysosmobacter welbionis. Taxonomy (NCBI): domain Bacteria; kingdom Bacillati; phylum Bacillota; class Clostridia; order Eubacteriales; family Oscillospiraceae; genus Dysosmobacter; species Dysosmobacter welbionis. Next base: position 994,120 of record NZ_CP034413.3, read on the forward strand.
TACCGCCCTGTGGAGTACCACTGTAGGTTTTGTGATATTTCCAATCCTCCAAATATCCAGCCTTTAGAAATTTGTAAATCAGCTTTATCAACCGGGCATCCTTGATTTTACTATGAATCAAGCCTACAAGAACGCTGTGGTCGATATTGTCAAAGCACCCTTTGATGTCACCCTCCACGAACCAACGCATACCATTGAACTCCATTTTTAAGGATTTCAGTGCGGTATGGCAGCTCCTTTTGGGTCTGAATCCATGAGAAACTGGCAAGAAAACAGGCTCATACACCGCTTCGAGAACCATCCGCAGAACTTCCTGTACCAGCTTATCTGTGAATGTCGGGATTCCCAGAGGTCGCTTTTTCTTGGGATTGTTCTTCTTCTGGATATAGGTTCTTCTGGCGGGTGTGGGCTGGTAGGTTTCATCAGCGAGCCTTTGGATGATATTTGCGATTTTGGCTTCGCTGAATCCATCTGCCGTGTCATCGTTTGCACCCTTAGTTGCGGCACCACTGTTGGCATACAGATTTTTATATGCCAGAAAATACAGGTCTGGCCTCAGCATATAGCGATGCAGTCTGGTAAAAATTTCATCTTTATTTGCGAGTGAGTTTCTACTGATTCTTGCTAAAATTTCGGTTGTTGGTTGCATTTTGAGGTTTTCCTCCCTAATCAACTTTTCTTTTAGTACACAATAACTACGCCCCTTCGCCATGTGAGGGTCATTACCCCTCTCGGACTACTACGGGCGTTCCGTGCCCATGCAGGATTTTCAGGCTCTACAGCCATAGCCGAATTTTCACCTCCTTCGGTTGGCGTTCCTGTTTAGGGCATCCCCAGTTAGCGTTGAGCATAGGCAAATGTGGATTGTCGGTCTCCGCTTTCGTTTCCTTGCCATAGGTTCTCCTACAGATTGCACACCGTTTTTGATAACCGATTGATTGACACCTATAACCAATCGCCAGTGTGCCAGAGGTTACAGATACTTTCCTCCGCCTGACCGATAACAGAAATTAGAAACTTGCGTTCAGTAAACCCAACTTAAGCCTCATATCCACTTAACATTGCAGTTCAGTCGCACCAAGTTATCTTTAGGTGACTTACTGCTTTCCTGCCGTGCTGTGTTCCCGTTTCAGCTTTCGCCTTTCGGTTAGGCAGGTTGTTTCCCGTGTTATCTTACGGGGTAGTGCCTTACACTACTTTGCTCAACGCCCTATCTGGGCGCACAGTATCAATGGTTTCCTTGCCCAGCAGCTTGGACACATACTCATGGGTGGATTGCTCGTTGCCGCCCATATACAGAAATTCATCGCAATTTCCCACAAGGCTCTCCCACTGCTTTTCAAAAAGAGCCTTGAGCTGGGCGAGGTTCTGGATAATGATGCTCACGGAGATTTCACGGCTCCGCATGGTGGCAAGCAGTTTGTCAAACTCATCAGGCAGTGCGACATTGGCGAACTCGTCCATGACGAAATGCACATGGACGGGCAGCCTGCCGCCGTGTACCACATCCGCCTGATAGTAGAGCTGTTGGAACAGTTGGGTGTAGAGTAGGCCGACAATGAAGTTAAAACTGGAGTCATTGTCGGGGATCACGGCAAAGATGGCCGTCTTTTTTTCACCTAAGCTCCACAATTCCATCTCGTCCGTCTGCGTCATGCCGGCCAGCGATTCCAGATTGAACTTCTCCAGCCGGGACACCAGCGTGATCTGGATGGACTTCAGGGTCTTGCCGCTGCCGGAGCGGTAATTGCGGTAATATTTCAGGGCGATATGCTCCGGGTCCCGCATTTCCAGGCGGTCAAAGAGTTCATCCAACGGGGATTGGTAGGTGTCATCATCCTCCCGGACCTCGCCAGCCCGGATCATTTCCATGACCATGGAGAAGTTCCGTTCTTCGGGCGGAGCTTCGTAGTGGAGATAGAACACCAGCGCCAGCAAGAGCATCTGCGCTGCCTGATCCCAGAAGGGGTCCTGTGACTGTGCGCCTTTGGGCGTGGTGTTCTTGAACAGGTTGGTCACAAGCCGCTGAATGTCGTTGTCGTTGCGGAGATAGGCAAAAGGGTTGTAGCAGTGGCTTTTCTCCATATTGATTAGGTCAAGCACCTTGATGTCGTAGCCGTTTGCTTCAAGCAGTCCCCCGGTGTCGCGCAAGATTTCACCTTTGCAGTCCAGTATGATAAGGCTGGTATTGGCGTTCATAATGTTGGGCTTGGCGTAGAACCTGGTCTTGCCCGCGCCGCTGCCGCCCACCACCAGGACATTCAGATTGCGCCGGTGTCTGCGGCCATCCAGTCCAATGGCGACATTCTGTGTGAGGATTTTGTTCGCGGTCAGCTCCTTATCCGCATATTTCCTGTTGATCGCTCTGGGGTCGCCCCACTTGGCGCTGCCGTGTTCCTCCCGCCTGCGGTAGTTGCGGTCGGTGGAGAGGTAGACGCCAATCCCCAGCCCATAGCACAACAAAAAAATGAGGACAGTTTTCAAGCTGTCCTCACACCATACAATGTGAAACGGATGGTCCAGCGCGGCCCCGCCGTACCGCACCAGCCAGACCAGTCCGCCGCCCATATAGGGGGCCAGCAGCAGGGCCAGCCAGACCACAGGAATGACGCCGCAGGCGTAGAGGGTCAGGTAGGCTTTGGAGAACTTATCTTGCCTCACGGTCAGCCCTCCGTTTCTCCCGTTTCGTGGGCGCGTCTATGATTTTGAGAATGAGATCGTCCACATCTTCGGTGGGTTTGCCGTCCCGGATGGCATCGTTGCGGAAGTCAGTCAGGCCCCGCACCATAAGCCGCTGTTCGTAGTCATTCAGCGTGACCACACGCTTCTCATCACGCATAGAGCGCCCTCCTTATCTCGCCTCGTCATCTCGGTTCTTCTGCGCCTTTTCCTGGGCGGCAAAGAGTCGGTTCATATCGGCGGAGATACTCCCGGCCACATCCCGTATGACACCCGCCTCAGCCCGGAGCGCCCTGGCGTCCATCCCGGCATAGCTCTCCGGCAGGCGTTCAAAGGAAAAGCCCTCTACCGATACGCCATTTCTTTTGCACAGCATATAAGACACGCTGTACGCCGTAAAATCGGGGCTTTCACAGGTAATCCCATCACGGTCCATGTGGGCGCGGGCAAGCTCCTGGGCCAGCCCCCGGAAGATGGTAGGGGCGTCCAACCCCTGGCGGACATAGACGGTATGCTCCTGGGGATGATAGGCCACATTGACGCCCTCCGGCAGTTCGTTGGAGATAGCAAACCGGCAGGGGGCATCGTTCATCAGGGCCTTCAGCAGCAGGCGTTCATCCCGGACCGTGGTGGGGGCGGGGCGCTGGGCGGCCCTGGTCTGGGAAATGTCAAAGACCTTCCGCACATTGTAGGACACGCCCACGCTGCCATCGTCCCGCTGGTACTCCTTACCCGGTTCCAGAATGGTGATAGCATCCGCTCCTCGCCGGACATACACGCCGTTGGCTTTCCAACTGTCGAAGTCGGCCAGTTTGGTGGCCTCCGGGCACTGGGCCGCGATCAGGATGGCGTTGCTCACGGAGTAGAGGTCAAACCGGGCCTGCACATCCAGGTAGGCTTGGAACAGCCCGCCCTCTCTGCCCATATCCTGCACATAGCTGTCGATCATGGCGTAGACGCCCTCGCGCTCCGCCTGCTTTCGCGCCGCCCAAACCGTCTTGTCAAAGGGCTTCTCCTCCTGCTGGGTGGGCTGGCCGGTAAACAGATCATCATAGTTCGGCATACATTACCTCTCCTTTTGCTTTTTGATTTTCTTTTTTGGGGGTGCTTTGTGCTGGACCGGCTTCTGCCGCCCAGCGTTCTCTCTGGCTTTCTCCTCCGCCCGCTGCTTCTGCTCCGCCTTGATCTCCTTCAATGCCTGACGGACAGAGGGACGGGGGCGCTCCAGCGGATCAGGGATACCCGGCTCGGCGGCCTCTTTGGGCTTTGAGGTAGGCTCGGACAGACGGGATTTCTCGGTCCGGCCCACGGTGGGGTTTTCGGTCCTGCCCTCCTCTCTGGCAGAGGACGCGCCCCGCGCCGCCTTCAAAAATTCATCCAGGTCCCGGTCCGGATCGTTGCGCTCCGGAACAACCGGGCCATGTTCCGGGGCCGGGGCAAGCATGGCGTCCAGAAATCCATCCATCTCCCGCTCAGTCATCGGCTCCTGGGGAGTGTCCACCCCGGCTGCCGGTTCCGCCGCAGGTGTTTCCGGGGCGTCCATCCGCCGCTCCACCCGGCTCTGTTCGATCTCCTGCTTGACCTGGGCCATATCTACGGTGGCAAGGCCGAACCGCTCAATGATGCGGTTGATCTTGCCGGCGTCCTCCGCCCTCGCCATGATGTCGGTCAGTCCATCCGTGGCGTCCCGGTCCTTCAATACACAGTAGAGGACGCCGTACTTTTTTGCCTCCCGGCAAAAGAGCTGAAGGTCGCTGTCCTTGACGGCAAACACCTTCAGCTCCTTGCCGCTGCGGAGCATATTGGTCAGGCGGGCCTTGCCCGCCGTCTTTTTCTGCTCACGCAGGATGGCATAGATCAAAATGGCAAGCTGTTTGGCCCCGGAGCCGGCCAGCCTGACCGCAACCTCACCTGTTTCCAGCGACATCCTCACGACTTGCTCCGCCGCGTCGCCTGAATAACTCATCGTTTGATCGCTCCTTTCGTTCCAATTCCTTTTGCTTCACCAGCCGTCCCAGGTTCTCACGGACCTGCCCGGAACGCTGGGCGATGCCGTCACATAAGACCACATCCTTTCTCACTGCCCTGATCCTGTCGGACAGGGAACTGATATTCTGTTTCACCTCGTCAATACCTGCGAAGTCGCCCTGTCTGATGAGCCGGCGCAGGTCCTTTCGGAGTTCCTGCCGCTGGGCAGTCAGGGCGTTCGCCTCCATCAACGCCGTTTCCCGGTGGGTAGTCAATTCCTCAATCGTTCCAATGTGGTGTTTCCCCAAAAAGCGGGTTTCCGCGTCCAGACGGTCCAGCTTGGCGATGTCCTCCCGCAATAAAAAAGACACCCGCTTGACGGATGCCGGCTGCTTGACGATGATGTGGAGTTCATAGCAGTAATGGAAGTACAGCGCCCGCAGGCCGGTGACTTTCTTCTGGGGCTTTCCCCGCACCCGGTAATGCTGGGGCAGGTGATGGACAAGCTCCGGGAACGGGGGCTGCTTGTGAATGTTGCGTAGAATACGCACCCTGATCTCCTCCAGCGTGTAGCCCTCGCCCAGCTTGTGGAAGCGGAAATAGCCCCTCGCGTCCGGTGGCTTCAATGCGGGATATTTCAGGGGCTTTCCGTCCTTCCCGTGGGTCTTGACCTGATAGCCCATTTCGTCCAGCACCCGCAGGAAATCGCGCTCAGTAGTGGAAGCGCGGATAGCCCGGTCAATGTCGGCCCGGATAGTGCCCCGGTGGGTGGGTTTTCCATCACGCTCGGCCCGCCATTCGGCATAGTCCTTTGTCTGTCTGCCAGAGTTCTCGATCACGGAGATGGCGTATTCCCGGCACAGACGGTCCGATGCCTCCCGCATCCGGGCGTAGTCGGCGGGGGAGTTGTAGAACTTTTTTCCATCAACCCAGGACACGGAGTTGATGACAAAGTGGTTGTGATAGTGGCCGGTATTGCAGTGGGTCGCCACTACAACTTCAAAACGCCCGCCCCACAGCTCCTCCGCCAACCTGACGCCGATTTCATGGGCTGTCTCCGCCGTGACCTCATCCGCTTTGAAGGACTGATACCCGTGGTAGCACACCCGGCCACCCGGCTTGCCCCACAGCCGCTTCGTTTCCATGAACTGTGCGGCAGCGGTGTCCTCCCGGCAGTTCAAGCAGGACACATAGGACCGGCGCTCCGTTTTCATCTCGTCGGCGGCATACTCCACCACATCCTCAACGGCATGGAGGGACGCCAGCTCCGGCAAGCCGGCCTCAGTGGTCTTTTCCGGGTTCCGAACGTAGTCGATTACCTTGTCCACGCGCCTATGAATGGGCCAGATGGAGGTCACCGCCATGTCAGTCGGAAGGCACGGTATAGGTGTCTGCGATCAGCTTCTCCACGGCCCGGTTATCCTCCAGTGCCTTGCGGAGCTGGGGCACATCCAGCAGTCCGAGGGCGTTGGCCCGCTTCATGACCTGATTCAGGTTATTCCCCACGCGCCGCACCTCCTGGATCAGCACAGGTACATCGGCGGGCGGGGCCTCCTTCACCTCCGTGCCGTTCAGGACGCGGCGGCAGTAACCCTCGCGGGACAGGCCGGACTTGCGGGCCTTCTTGGTAAGGGCATCCAGTTCCGTTTTGGTAAAACGGACCTTCATTTCAAGTGTTCTTTTCAAAACGATCATCCTTTCTCAATGCAGGGTCATAGGGGCGGCAAGCCCCTGTCAAGCGGAATTGTGGCCCCACAATTCGTTGCTTGCTAAGACAATGCCTCCATCCTCCGCGCCTGCGGCGCGTGAGAGCGTGCGGGCTTGGCCTCTTTGTTATCGCTCATGCTCTTTTTCGGTTCGCATGAGGGCCTTCGCCCGCTCCACTTCATCGGACATCATATAGCACCGCTCAATTTGCCAGCCGTTCTTGCCGCCGTACTCCGATGCCATGTACTGTTCCAGACGGACACAGGGATCGGAGCCATCCAGGGACGAAGCATAGATGGAATATCCGCCCATATTAGGCCGAAACGCCTTGTTGTCGCTGGACACCGCATAGGTACGGCTTTCCACGGAATACTCCTTGTCAAAGCTGGCCGGAGAGAACACAATGAAGCCGGACAAATGCTGGCGGGCACGTTCTGCTGCGCGAAAATAACTTCGCATGGTTGCATAGGTCATATTGACTTCACAAAGGGCCTTTTCACTCATGGAGTGACAACCTCCTATTATGATTTTTGCGGCATCATAGGTGATGCCATACCCCTCGACGGGCGGGAAAAAGCGGCATCATAGGTGATGCCGCTAAAAACTGTTCAGGAAGTCAAACACGGCGTTTAGGTCCTCCGTGCTGGCTTCCGCCTGCGCCGCTGGCCGGTCATAGCCGTTCTTTGCGGTTCGCTCCAATTCTTCAGATACGGTCTGACGGATCAGCTCTTTCAACACATTGGTTTGCTCTTTTGCGTTGATCCTGGCGATGATCTCCTGATTGATGGATCGGGCCTCCATGCGGTGCAGGGCTTCCCACGCCCTGCGGTCATTCTCCCGGTCAAGGTTAAATCGGAGCGAAAACCGTTTGGTATTCATTCTCTCGTCCCCCTGTGCAAAGCCTGCTCACACAGGAACTCATAGCCCTTGGCGGTGGCGCAGATGTCCTCGTAGATCGTTACGCGGTCGGCGTCATAAGCCCCGAAGTTGCGGACCAGACAGCTTCCGCCGCCCAGCACATGGAGCCGCATAAGAGCGGGGTTGTACTCATGCTCCCGCAGGATGCGGAAAATCTCGCCCACATACTCTGCGGCGGTTTCCCGGATGGTGGTCAGGTAGTCCTCCCGAATATCCGCTGTGCCGAACCGCAGCACCCGGTTGATGATCGACTCGTCCACCGTGGCATGGTGGGTCCGCATGACATTCTCCCGGACGGCCAGCATACATTGATGGGTGCCATACTTCTCAGTAAACATCCGGTCCACAACAGGCTTGCGGTCGTTGATGAACATGATGTTCATGGTGCCGTTGCCAATGTCACAGAGCATATTCACGCCCTGGAAGTCCCTGATCTGGCCGGCAACCGCAGCGAAGCCCTGGGGGAACACATCCACCCCGGCGATCTCCACCCGGTAGGCTTTTCCCCGGAAGGTAAAGGCCAGTTCCCGGTTCCGCATGAGGTAGGCTTTGAAGTCCGCCCGCTGCCGACTCACCCAGGTGAGGGGCAATCCCACTGCAAGATATACCGTGGCGTCTGTCAGGCCATATACATTCAGCTCACGGGCGATAGCGGCCAGGGTGAGGATATAGTAGTCATCGTCCCCGGTCTTGTCCGCCTTAAACTCCTTGTGGCCTGTCCCAATCAGGTAGTAGCGTCCGTCATAGACCAGCAGATCGTCTTTGAATACCGGCTCTGCGTCATGGACGGTCAGCCCCGCGGGAAAACAGCAGTTTGCAGTCTTGATGTTGCCGTAGCCATTGTCTATCCCGATGATCTTCATGCCCTGATGGTCTTTCACCGGCTCCATTCCTCCTTCCTCTTTGCCTGCCCCAACCTCCGCTGGAGCAGCAGATCGTTTACATCCTTGCCGCTGGGCGGCGGCCTGTCCAGCACTTCGTATCTGTCCCCCAGGCCAGCCATGATACCCGCTGCCGCGTCCCGGCCCACCTCGTCATTGTCCAGGTGGAGGCAGAGCGTGTGGACGCCGGGGTGGTCCTGAAGGTACTGGCTGAGAGCCATGGGGATGACAAACTCTTGTTTCTGCTTGAACACCCCGCCCAGGGAGAGCATGGCGTCCTGCCGCCAGTCCCGGCCCTTCATTTTCAGCAGGGTGGCGTAGCTCAACAGGTCGATGGCCGATTCAAACAGGTGGACGCTGGGTACAGCGGAGTCCTCCGCGATGGCGAAGGAATACCGCTTGTCACTGCCGGTGGCCTCGCCCTTGAAGTCCCCTATGATGCCCCGCAGGGCGGCGTAGCGGGGTTGGCCCTGCCGGTCCCGGCCCACGAATACAGCATTGTGATAGGGCAGACTTTCATACAAACGCCCGGTCTGGATGCAGTAGTCGATCACATCATAATCAATGCCCCGCCCATGAAGATAGCTGACAACATGGGTTGCACACCGGCTGGATTGGGGAAGGACCAGCTTCCGGGGTTCCTGCTCCTTTGGCCTGGCTTGAGGCGCCGGAGACGGGGGAGAGAAGTTCGGCCCCGTCAGGGCCTCCACTGCCTCGGTAAAGGAAAAGCCCTGGACCTTGATAAGATAGTCCAGGGCCGTTTTCCCGCCGATTTTGCGGGAGAACCAGTTCCATTTTCCGTTGCTGATCTTCAAGCTGTCATGCTCACGGGTGCAGTAGGTGCTTCCGCCTACATGGACGAGCTGGTGCGGGTCATACCGCTGGAGATAGGTCAGCAGGTCCCATTCCTTAGCCTGAGCGATCTGCTCCGGGGTGACATAGCCCATCCTACCGTTCCTCCCGCTGGCCCTTTTCCTTTTCAGCTCGTATGACGGTATCTGCGCGGGCCTCGATCACATCCCGTACATCGTCCATGTGGTGGGTTTCCGCCCGCTCCCACGCCCGGTAAACATCCGCCAGCGGGGTCCGGGACCGCAGCAGAGCCGCGGCCTGGGCGTCCGTCAGTTCCAGTACCTCCAACTCCATCACAATATCCTCTCGGACCGTGAATTTGCAGGCATTGTCCAGGATCACATTGGGGGGCTGCTCCAGAAGCCATGCCTTATACTTCTGCTGCTCGGCTGCCATCCGTTCATAAAGTTGGCGCATCATTTCTTTGTTGGTCATGCTGTATCACTCCTTATAAAATAGTGATAGCCGGGAGATCTCCAGATGAAAACCTCCCGGCTATGTAAAACGGCAAGGCCGCAGACACGGCCTTGCCAAAAAGGTATGTGATTGCTTTATCGGGCGTTCCGGTCTTTCCCGGCTTTGTGTTTCGCTGGCAGAGGTCCATCTTTCGCCTGCTCTAATTTTTCCAGAGCAAAATCCAGTATCTTCACCTTCCGCTCCGCCAGCATGGTCAGATAAAATTGCCGCTGCAAATCACTGAGGAATGGGGTGTCATAAATCAACTTCCCGATTTTACCCATATCAATCCGGGGGACGATCCTCCGCAGGGCGCGGCTGCACCCCTCTTCCCGCAGTGAGGAAATAAAATCGAAATACCGAATTTTCTTTCCTTCCAGCGTAATCGCGGAGGTCGGTATCTCATAAATTCGATAGTCACGGTCGCCCTGATTGGTAAGGACAGACCGCATGATCTCGTCATCCGCCTGGGGATAGAGGCAACTCCCACAATCGTAGACCGGGGCCAGTTCTATGGCGTCGCTGACGGCATCGTAGAGGAAGCCCCAGTTCCCGTTGTGCCGGTCCCAGTTCCCAATCAGGGCGTCTACGATGAACATATCCCAAAAGCGGTCCAGCAGTTGAGCGGCGTCTATGGCCGTTTGTGCCGTAATCGTATGGAGGATGTCGGACAGTTCGGTGCCATACCCGTTGCGCTCTGAGTCGATGATCTGGTTTTTCAGGGAGGCAAAGTCCTGAAGCACGAGCCCAGGCCGGGTAAAGTCGCCGCAGGCAACAACGATCTTCTCTGTGCCATTCACCGTGAATGTGCCCAGCAGGGTCTTTTGTACGGGGATGCCGGCAATCTCGAATATCTGGCAGCCGAGGTATTCAGAAAAACAACTGTTGCTGTAACTCATGTCCGGGTTTTTCTTCGCCATAGAGGGAAATTTTAGCATATATTGCTCCCCGTCATAGAGGACGGAGATCTTCTTGCCGTTCGCGCCGGCGTATGCCTTGTTCCTTTTTGGCATACCTGTAAAGTCAATAACGCCCATGTGGTCACTCCCTTTCCATCCGCAGATACTTCTCCCGGAGATACCACGCCTGTTCTGAACTGATGACCTGATTGACCTCCGCGTTGTTGATGTCTGTCTGCAAGTTGCAGTAGTCGCAGTCCCAGCGCAGGTCCTTCTCACCCCGATCCAGCCGGTCCCAGGCCGCCTGCATCTGGGCTATGGATTCCATCAAAAAATCAGGCAGGCCGCACTCCAGATAACTCTTATCTGTTGGCAGTCCGGTATCGCTCTCATAGGCCGGGGATAATTCCATGATGTCCTCCATGGTGCAGTCCAGCGCCTTGGCAAGTTGCTGGACAGTCTTGGCGGCACACCGTCCGATCTCGCTCCTTCCGGCGCAGATGTCAACGATGGTAGTATTGGGGACGCCGCTGATTTGCGCCAGACGGTATTTACTTATGCCCCGCTGATTCAGATACCCTTGCAGGTCCATACCCTGTGCCTTCCTTTCAATATTTTCCTCCATTATATCGGCATACCGATTGTCTGTCAATCACTTATGCTCCCTATGCCCAGGAAAATAGAATTACGATGATTATAAACGAATAAACATCGTGTCAAAGTCCTCGAACATGAATTGTATTTTGTCGATCTGTTTCCGGGTATGGTAGTGGCCGCAGTACCATTTTTTGTAGTCCAGGCGGTCCTCTATGCCATCCAGCCAGTCCTCGGTACTCTTGTCTACGGAGCTTTGGTCAAGGCCGGAGAGAAATACTTCGGTCGGCTCATATTTGCGGGGGCAGGTGTGGCTCAAAACAATGTCGATGTTCCAGTGTAAGGCGGCAAGCCGCGCTTCAACCACGGCTTTGATCTCCTCGTCCGGCTGCTCATCCGGCCACCAATGCCACCCGTGCGCCAGCCGGTAGTGCTTATCCACACTGTACGCGCCCCCGATCACGATACACTTGTACCCATCGAAATTGTAAATCTCGCCGTCAACAGCAAAGAGGATGTTCGGAAATGCTTCTTCATAGAGAATTTTCCCGCCGCAGTATTCTCCTTCCATATAGGATGGGATGCGCTGGGGCCTGGCTTCATGGTTGCCGTGGATACTGAAGAATTTGACCGGAATGGCGCTGGCATACTCTTTTGCGCGGGTGTCGCGGTCATTCAGGTAATAATTGAAACCCGCATCACCAAGGATGATTATGGTATCGGATTTTGTTGTTTCCATTGCGCGGCAAAAGGTGTCCACGCGGAGAAAGTTCCCATGTGTGTCACCTGTGAGATAGGTTGCCATAGCATTCAACTCCATTCTATCATGAATTTTGATACCGTATACAGGTGGGCGTGGGACACCCATCCGCGGAAATGATACAACAAACTATGTACGGGGGCAAGTCTGCGGCTTGCTCCCGTATCATGTTTTTGAGGGTCAGACATTTCTCACTCTTTCAGCGTTCGCGGTCGGGACTGCCACGGGCGGGGGCGGTGACTTCATCCCCTACATCTCCATCCACGATCTCGCTCTCCCGCTTGTCCATGTTCAGCAGGATGTTCAATTCATCCAGGCGGGCGGACTTTCTTTTCAGCTCGTCCTCCTGGGGAAAGGGCTTATCCACCTCCAGTTTGGCGTTTTCGAGCTGCATCCTGGTATTTTCCAACTGTTCCCGGCAGGTGCTGATCCGCTCCTCCATGCTTTCCAGCAGATTGTCCAGGCGGAGAATGTTGCCAAAAACATCTGTGCCGAGGTTCGTGGTGTAGTACAGCGCCCCTTTCAGCGTGACCTTGAACTCCCTGGTCAGGCTTGCAAAGGACAGGTCCATAGAAAAGCCCCGGTACTGGCCCAGGGGGACAGGTTCGGGGCTGGTCATGGCTTTGCAGGCGGCGAGGATGGCGCTGCCTGCGGCTTTTTTGTCGGTGTAGACGGTCCCCTCCACCTCCATGGGGGAGAAGCCGTCCTCATTGGGGTGGGTGTTCTCCTTCAGCCGGTCCATATCGGAAAGATAGCCCTCAATAGACTGCTCATACTTGGCAATCTGCTGAGGCAGCGTCTTAATGATCTGATCCTCCAGAGCGTACCGCTGGCTGAGGTGGTTGGCTTTCAGGAGCCGGAGACGCTGCACATCAATGTCCAGGTCCATCTTCTCCTTGATGTGGGGATTGCCGGTGCAGAGCGCCTTGATTTCCGCGTATGACAGGGCGGTTTCATCTATATCCTCGCAGGACCGGACCGGGGATTTGCTGGTCATGATCTGCCCGATGAACTTCTGCTTGCCCTCCACCAGCTGATAGAGGTAGCTGTCAAAGGTGTTCTCGGTAACATAGGTATAGATGTCCACCTCGTTGTTCTCGTTGCCCTGCCGGATGATCCGGCCCTCCCGTTGCTGAAGGTCGGAGGGGCGCCAGGGACAGTCCAGATGGTGCAGCGCCACGAGTTTCTTCTGGACATTGGTGCCCGCGCCCATCTTCTGGGTGGAGCCGATCAGCACCCGGACCTGCCCGGAGCGCACCTTGCCGAACAACTCCTTTTTCTGTGTCTCCGTGTTGGCGCTGTGGATATAGGCTATTTCTTCGGCTGGTATGCCCCTGGCAATCAGCTTATTCCGCAGGTCATCATAGACATTCTGAAATTCCGCCATCTCGTAGCCGCCCTGCTCGTTTGGGACCATTTCAATGGGCCGGTTCTTGCCAGGGGTGGAGAGGTCGCAGAATACCATCTGCGCGGAACGCTGGTCCGCTGTGCGCTGCCATATATCAAACACATCCCCAGCACAGGCGTTGATTTTGCTGGTGTCGCTGTCCGGGAGCAAGGGGTTGAGGAGCCGCTGGTCCAGGGCCAGCTTGCGCCCGTCGTTGGTGATAAGCAGCATATTGTCCTCGGTACTGTCCACCATCCTGTTGCGGACCTTCTCCGCCCGCTGCCCCAGCGCCGCCACCATCTCCTTCTGCTGTTCCGAGGGTTTTAGCACGATGTTGTGGTAGTTGGCCTTGGGGACGGGGAGGTTGAGCATATCCGCCGTCTGGATGTCCGCCACTTCTTTGAACATAGACATGAGTTCTGGGAGGTTGTAGAACCGGGAGAACCGGGTCTTGGCCCGATAGCCGGTGCCCTCCGGGGCCAGCTCGATGGCGGTGACAGTCTCGCCAAAGGTAGACGCCCAGGCGTCAAAATTGAGCAGGCCGTGTTCTTCCAGGGTGTGGTACTGCAAATACTTCTGCATGGTATACATCTCCACCATGGTGTTGGAGATGGGGGTGCCTGTGGCGAACACAACGCCCCGGCCCCCGGTCAGCTCGTCCAGATAGCGGCATTTCATATAGAGGTCGCTGGACTTCTGGGCCTCCGTCTGGCTGATGCCGCCCACATTCCGCATTTTGGAAAAGGCGGCGAGGTTTTTGTAGTAGTGGGCTTCATCGACAAAGAGGCGGTCAATGCCCAGTTCTTCAAATGTGACCACATCATCCTTACGGCTCTGGTCGTTCAACTTTGCTAACTTGGCGTCAATGGACTTTTTTGTGCGCTCCATCTGCTTGATGGAGAAGCGTTCCCCGTGGTTGGCTTTCAGTTCCGCGATGCCGTTCAGGACCTCACTCCGCTGCTGTTCCAGAAGATACCGCTGGCGCTCCACACTCACCGGGATTTTCTCAAACTGGCTGTGTCCGATGATGATGGCGTCATAGTCGCCGGTGGCGATCCTGCCGCAGAACCGCTTGCGGTTCTTGGTTTCAAAGTCCTTCCTGGTCGCCACCAGAATATTGGCAGAGGGGTAGAGCTGCAAATACTCCGACGCCCACTGCTCCGTCAGGTGGTTGGGCACCACGAACAGGCTTTTTTGGCACAGCCCCAGCCGCTTGCTCTCCTGGGCGGCAGCTACCATTTCAAATGTTTTCCCTGCTCCCACCACATGGGCCAGCAGGGTGTTCCCTCCGTAGAGGATGTGAGCGATGGCGTTCACCTGATGGGGCCGCAGGGTGATCTCTGGGTTGATGCCCACAAAGTTCAGGTGGCTCCCGTCATACTCACGGGGCCGTATGCTGTTGAACTTGTCGTTGTAGAGCCTTGTCAGACGCTCCCTCCGGGCTGGGTCTTTCCAAATCCAGTCCTGAAACGCCTGCTTGATAAGCTGCTGCTTGCCCTGGGCGATAGCCGTTTCCTTCTTGTTCAGGACAGGAACACGGTTGCCGTGTTCGTCCTCCACATAGTCAAAAATACGCAAATCCCGGAGGTTCAGGGTTTCCTCTATGATCTTGTAGCCATTGACACGGGTGGTGCCGTAGGTGTTCTCCGCCTTGACATTGCCCCTGTCGGCAAATTTACTTTCGATATTCCATGCGCCGGTGTGCTGGGAGTAATGGCTGCGTATCATCCGCTGACTGCGGGGGGAAGTCCCGAACAGTTCATAGATAAATTGGTCAATGACCTCTGTGGGCAGCCAGGTGGCCCCCAGCCGGACGGCGATCTCGCTGGCGGTCAGGTCCACCGGCTGCACCCGTTCCAAAGCCTGGACATGGGCGGTGTAGTCCTCCGGGTACAGTTCGGCGCTTCGTTTTGCCCATTCCAGCTTCTCCCGCACATTCCCGGAGAGGTATTCGTCCGCGGTGAGGTACTTTTCCTCGGAGCCACCGCCATACTCGTGCATGGGGTTCAGGAAGATCACGCCGGTCAGGTCGGCGTAGACCTCCTGCTCGGTCTTGCCGGTCAGCTCCGCCATATAGTCCATGTCCACCTTTGCCTTTTCAGCCAGTGACACGGCCAGGGCCTCGGACGCGGTATCTACATGGGTGATCGTGACCCTCTGCTTGATGGTGCGCTTGGTAAACATATCCGCCTTGCGGACAAAGTTGCGCTCATCGTCCAGCACCTCCAGCGAAGTCAGGAGGAAGTAGGCGCTGTCCATGCTGAACACGGAGCTGTTGGCGCGGGAGTTGATCCGCCCGTACTTGTCCACAAAGGCGTCGTAAAGAGCGTTCAACTTCCGCTGCTGGGCCTGAATGTCCTGGTCGGGCCAGTCCTCGGTCTGGTACTCAATGAGCGTCCGCACACAGTCCCGTATGCCGATCAGCCCCTTGATGCGGTTGGCCGCTGTCACGGACACCTCTACCGGGTTCATGCGGCTGTTTTCCCGGTAGTACACCTTGCCGTCCACGATGGTATAGCTGAAATTCCGTACCTCCGGGTCCGCGGGGATGGACTTGTCCTCGCCCTCGATTTCCGGGTCGTCCATGACATACTCGGTGATGGAGCCTTGGATATTCTGAATGGCGGCGGCAAGCTGTTCTCCCAGGTCCCGCCCCTCGATGGGCAGGCAGGCGGTTTCCGGCCCATAGGGGCCGCTGATCTCCCGCATTTCGCCCATGACCATCTCCGGGTGGTCAATAAAATACTGGTTCATTTTCAGCCCGTTGGCGTCGGTGTTCAGGTGTACCCAATCCGGTTCCTCGCTGGAGAGGGCGTCCCGCTTCTGCAAAAAGAGGATGTCGCTGGTCACATCCGTTCCCGCGGCGTCCTTGAAAGTGTTGTTGGGCAGGCGGATGGCCCCAGCAGGTCGGCGCGCTGGGCAAGGTACTTCCGCACAGTGGGGGTGTCCTTGTCCATCGTGCCCTTGCTGGTGACAAAGGCGATGACACCGCCCGGCCTGACCTTATCCAGCGTCCGGGCAAAGAAGTAGTCGTGAATGAGGAAATTGTATCGGTCATACCGCTTGTCGATCACCTTGAAGGAGCCGAAGGGCACATTCCCGATAGCGGCGTCAAAAAAGCTGTCCGGGAGGTCTGTTTTTTCAAACCCCTGGACAGCGATAGACGATTGTTGATAGAGTTGCTGGGCGATGCGGCCTGAGATGCCGTCCAACTCCACGCCGTAGATTTTAGAGTCCGCCAGGGCCTCCGGGCGCATACCGATGAAGTTGCCGATGCCGCAGGACGGCTCCAGCAGATTTCCGGTCTGGAAGCCCATGTTCGTGAGGGCCTGATAGATGGAGCGGATGACCACGGGCGGAGTATAGAAGGCCGTCAGGGTGGACTCCCTGGCTGCGGCATATTCCTCCTCGGTGAGCAGGGCTTTCAGCTCGGCGTACTTGCTGTGGCGCTCGTCAAAGCAGTCTGCCAAACCGCCCCAGCCCACATACCGCGCCAATACCTCCTGTTCCTCCGGGGTGGCAAGCCGGTCCTCGGCCTCCAGCCTTTTCAGCAGGCGGATCGCCCGGACATTGTTGTTGAACCGCTCCCCAGGGGTTCCCACGCCCAGGGCGTCATCGGTGATGTGGTACTCATGCCGGTCTGCGTTGGGAACTTCAGGATGGAGGACAAAGGGGGAAACCCTGGCCCTGCGCTGGGGGGCCAGTGGCGGCTCCGTACCGCCTTGGTCGTGCCCATCTGCTGAACTTTCCACGCCCTTTCCCGGTCCCGCTGTCTTTTCAGCCGGTCCCATCAGACGCCGAATGACGGAAATATGCTCCACGCGCTCGATGGGGAAACCAACTGCGCCCTCAAAGGTGAGATCCCGCAGGGAGGCCCGGCCATCCTCGTCGATCTTTTCTACACGAAACCGCCGGCCCTCCAGCGTGATCTCCTTACCGAGCAGGTCACGGTCCGAAGCAGCCGTTTCCGTATCCTCCCGCGGGGGCAGAGGTTGTTCCTCTTTTGCGGTGGGAGGTTCCGGTGTGGGGAAGTCCCCGATCACGCGGAGCCACTTCTTCTCCAGCAGGTCGTAGACAGCCGCGCCCTCGTAGGCAAAGCCGTCTGGTTCCATCGTGCCTTCCAGATAGCCCCGTGCCGCCTGTTCCGCTTCCTCCGGCGTCGCGTATTCCAGCTTCTCGTCCATGCCGTTTTCCAGGTGGTGATAGACCACCACCTGATACCGGCGCTCCGCTTCGTCCCGGTCCGCCGGGGCATGGGCGGGCGGCTTCTCCCGTGCCTGGACCTTTTGGGCCAGAGGGCGGTCCGCATAAAGTTGTTTCTCCGCCTCCTCCAGTTTGGCAAAGCTCCCGGTCGTGGGCGTCACCCTGCCGGAAATGAAGCCGTACTGATTGCAGAAGGTCCCGTTCGGTTCCCGGAAGATCACAAGATGCTCATCGCCGGACCAATATTCCGCGGCCTGCCGGTACGCGAGGTCTTGGGCGGCGATGGGGTCTTTTTTTGCTTGGGGCCGATGGGTATAAAGTGCTGCTTCGGCCTGCTCAAAGGTATCAAAGCCACTCGCCGTTGCATACACCGTGTTATCCTGATCGTCATAGCAGTATTGGACATAATACTGGCCGTTGGGGTACTGCCGGATCAGGATGGTTTCGCCCTCCCCATAATACCGGGCGCAGAGCTCCACCTGGTTCAACTGACGGGCGTATTCCTCCGCCTGCCACCGGCTGGTAAATTCCTCGCTGACGCCCTCATCGTCCACATAGATACGGTCGTTCTGGCCATCCCACACGCCATAGGCGATTTGGGAGCCGCGGTCCAGCTCCACAGCATAGAAGCGGACATCCGGCTCCGCGCCGGCCTTCTCCTCTTGACTGGGCGCTGTGTCCGCGGGGTGTTCCCGTCCCTGGCGCTGTTTGTTGTACTCCTCCTCCGCAAAGGCCACCATCTCGTCAAAATCCAGGTTGGCGAGAAGTTCATTCAGGTCATGGAAGCCGGCGCATTGGATGGAAGCAGCCTCTGAGCCGTCCACCAGATAGGACAGGCGGAACGATACCAAGTCCACACTGATCTCTACGGTGTGGGCGCTGTCGCTGGTGGAGCTGAACGCCAGGGGGACATGAGAGAGGTCGGAGAAGTCGGCCTCCTGCTCAAAGACCTCCATACAGTAAGCGTTAATGAGCCATTTTGCCCGCCCCAACTGCGCCTGCGCCATGTCAATGACCTGGAAGCCCTGGGGCGGCGGGTCCAGTTCGGCAAGGAAGTCCTGGGGAATGGTCTGGCCCTGGCCGTCCCGGTAGAGGACGATCCGCATGGGCGCGCCAGCATGGTTTTCTTCCTTGATTGCCGCCACAAATTCCTCCGCGCCGGTGTACTCCACGCTTTCGCCCACGCTGCCGTTCGTGCCCAGGAAGTCGATCCGTCCCACGGGCAGCGGGGCGTCCGGCGATTCCCCGGCATCCGGTTCTTCGGCGTCAGCCACGGGTGCCGCGTTCTCCGCCACCTGAAGCAGTCTGTCGTTCAGCGGGTTCTCCGCCAGCAGACGGTCGAATTCCT
Source organism: Dysosmobacter welbionis (assembly GCF_005121165.3). Classification (NCBI taxonomy): domain Bacteria; kingdom Bacillati; phylum Bacillota; class Clostridia; order Eubacteriales; family Oscillospiraceae; genus Dysosmobacter; species Dysosmobacter welbionis. Next base: position 1,012,772 of record NZ_CP034413.3, read on the forward strand.
CACGGGGCAGTTCCTTATTGAAAATAGGAAAGGTCGGGTCATAGAGCCGGACGGTCTGCTCATTATAGGCCAGCAGCTCATACTCCTGCGCCCCCAGGTACACCGTGTCGCCCAGGGTCAAGCGGTATTCCTTTTTTGGAGGGGGCGGCGGATTCAGTTCCTCCTCGGTGGGTTCCAGCGGTGTGGCAAGGGGACCGCTCAGATCAGCCAGCACAGCCTCACAGCGTTCCGTCAGGTGGGTCTTGTCCCGGATGATCGTCTGCATGGCGTTTCGCAGGGTGGGTAGGACAAAGAGATTATCTCCTGACAGAACATAGCACTTCTTTTCCCCTATTCTAAAGGAGTTCGCACACGTTCTGGCAAGTAGGAGTTCCTTGTATGGGTCCGTTTCACCGGTCCGTGTTTTGAAATCCACATAATCATCAATGATGGAGCAAATCTCCGCTGCGATGTCCCAACGGGCCTTCCGCTGCTCTACCTGTGCCCGGTATTTCGGATAATGCTCTTTTTCAGCCCGGTTCAGGTAGCGTCCAGCGGCAATCAGTTCCCCAATACGCTTTTCCACCTTGGCCCAGGTCAGCAGGAATTTCCCGTCAGGGTCGCCGTAGTCGCGGGAGATGGTGATGCCCGTGCTGTCGTGGTCTACCCTAAAGCCGCTGCTGGGGATAGCGTTGGAATAGGAGCCTACGCCGTATTCCGCTTTCAGGAATTTGGCATTTTCCTGTCTGCTTTCCTGCTTCTGATACTGGTCATAGATGCGGAGTTTGGACGGTGAGTACCTTCCGCACAGAACATAGTCAATGGCCTCCTGGGGCAAAATAAAAGCCGAAGCCTTTTCTGCTTCTGCCTGTTCTATGAGAGAGACTTGTTTCGCTTCGCTGGGCAGGGGGCGCTCATCCGGGTCGAGCCACTGGTGCAGCAGGATCATCCCGTAGATGGTGTCGGCAACATGGGGCCACCGAAGGAATTCCTCTTTCTCGCGGGAGAAGTACGCCCCGCGCCAGAGGTTCAGCACATCGTCCCATGCCCGATACCCGGCCCGCTGGCCATTGCTCAAAATTTTCTCCACATAGGTGTTGTCAAAGAAACCCTTAATGAAATCGCCGCGCTCTTTTCTGCCCTCATGGGCTTCAAAGAACGCGGCGATCTCGGTCCTATGGTCTTTTAGGGCGTCGCTGATGCGGAGTAATTCCTGTTTCTCGCTGTCCTCATGATAGTAAGGGATGTCCGTGCGGGCGTCAAAATCATGGTGGCTGTTTTGAAGTCCGGCAGTAGCGGATGTCCCGTCAACAGGGGCCTGTGGAAGTTCTTCCCCAGCAATAAGCGGGCCGCTTATGTGTCCGCGTAGACCAGCTCTGTCAGCGCCACTTCCTCCGCTGCTGCCCGGATGTTGTTCATCAGGCCCACCCACTTCATCTGATCGCTGGCCTTCAGCTCCTCCGTCACGCCCTGCTCCCGCGCCATCCGCGCCATCAACTGCTCCACCATCTCCGTGGCCTGCCGGTCGATCTTCTCCAGATGGGCGTTCAGCCTGCCGCTGAGGAGCATCCCCGTGTAGTAGGCGTTCCTGTGGGTCTGAAGGTAACTGCGCCGCAGCATCCCATATTTTCCGACCTTCGGGGCCTCCGGCGCTTCCAGATTGGGCAGGCGGTAGTCGCCCTCCGTCCGGTATGTCAGTTCCATGTTCAATGCTCCTTTCCTGTTTTGTCCTGCTATCATGATACGGCCTGTTTGGAGTTTGCGCAAATGTGCGATTTTCCCTTTGCTCTGCCCGGTACAGGCTCAAAACCGTGCTGGCGATCTCCCGCAGGGGCATTTCCGCAATATCGCTCACCGCGCCGCCCAGGATGGAGAGGGTTTCCGGGGTGTCAAAGTCATAGACATGGGCGAAATCCTCGCCGCTGAAATAGTCCATGGGGTCGATGCCGCACCGGGTCAGCATGATAAAGGCCACGCTGTTCTCCACCAGACCCTTAAACCATGTTTCAGTGCTGAGATCGTCCAGTTCTTCCAGCAGGCTGCCCGCCTTGACACCCCGCAGTTCCGTGTAGTAGTCGCCAAGGTTATCTTCCACGATGACCTTTGCCGTTTCCAGCAGGCAGGCGGCAAGGCCGGAGCGGTCCGGGAACTCGCCATAGCTGTTCTCCAGTGCCTCGATTACCGCGTTCTCATACCGCGGCTCCATCTTCCAGATGGGGATCATGCGCCCCTGGCGGCTGTTGGTATCGGACATATCAAAGACATACCGCAGCTTGTAGCCCTGGTCCGTGTCCACCAGCAGGGCGATCCCCCTGGTGCCCCGGTTAACATAGCGGCCATGCTTGTTCCAGAAGTCGATCTGGGCGCAGGCGGTGGCGTCCGGCTTCTGTGCGTAAATCAAAAGCTGGTCGCGGAAATTGTACTTGAAGTTGTGGGCGGCGGTGGTCAGGAACGCCATATAGTTCCCGCTGTTGGCGGAAATTTCGCGGGTCTTTTGCGCCGCAAGTTCTACAATGGAGTCCAGTTTTTTCGCCACACTCTATCCCTCCGTTTCTTCATAAGATTGTAGCAGGCCCTTTGCTGCTGCGGCGATTTTAGAGATGCGCCCGGTGAGCTGGGCAACGGTGGCCCGAACCTCTGATCGCCGCGCCGCGTAGAAGTAGCCTGCATCGGCGCTGCAAATGGGGTGGCCGTCACAGCGCAGGCGGTTGACCGCCCGCCGCAGCTCCGTCCCGCCGACATGAAACGCGGCCTCCAGCTCCTTGCTGGAAGCTGCGTTCTCCTGTCCCTTGTGGTGTTTCTTCAGGTACGCGCACAGGGACTCGTCAATGGGTACGCCCTTCATTGGGGATCACTCCTGCTTCCCACCTTCAACTTTTTGTGATATTCCTCGCTCACATCATAGTTGAGGGCTGCGGATAAAAGGAGCTGCCAGATCATTTCTTCCGCTTCATTTTCATACATACACAGACTGGCGTATTGTTCGCCGTCTTTACTCATATAGAGCCGGGTAAAGCGCATACGTTTCTCCATCAAGTCCTTCGCACCGCTTCGGACGCTCTCCACGGGGGCGTTAGCGGCGTTGTATGCCAGGACAGTCATCAACAGGTCAAACATAGAGGGGTGTAGTTCTAATTTGGTGTTGGGTATTTGTGCCATCATCGTCCTACCTTTCCACGGAAACGGCCTGCCGGGGCTTGGGAAAATCCCAGCCGTACACCTTGCCGATCTCGTCTCCCAGCCTGCGGGTAATCCGGGTTATATCGGATCGGACAGCCTTTCCGTAATACAGTTTTTCTTTCAGCAAGTCAATTTGTGAGTCCCGTGCTCCGGGCTTATAGGTGCGGTAAAGAAGATGGTTCGTACCGTCGTGGTGTATGGCGTCGCAGCGCAGGTCGCCCAGCTTATCCACATACCATGTGGCGTATTCAATATCCCGGCCACTGTAAAGGCAGTCCCGGATATTGCCGCTGGAGATTTCCTGATAGCCTGTACGCCGCCCATTCCAAAGTCCCAGGTCAGCGATCACAAGGATGGGCTGGTCAAGCTGGATGTTCAGATTGACGCGCTCATCGTCCAGATAGCGGTTATTGATCTCGTACATCAGGGCCATGCGCTCGTCCTCGGTCAGCTCCGGATGATCTTCCTCCAGATCGTCCCTCCAGTCCTCATAGTCCAGATCGTAGTTGCTCCATATTAAGTGCCTTTGCTCTGTCATCGTGAACCGCCCCTTTCGTGGCGGCGGGGCTTGACAGGCCGTCCTCGCTCGTTGTAGCGGTTCGGGTCAGCGGCAGGGGAAGTCCAGCCCTGGGTCACCCCGGCCAGCATCGCCGCCGCCTGCGCCCTGGTCACGCCCATATCGCCGTTGAGCACATCCGCCGTCTGCTGGGGCGTTTTCCCTTTGAAATGGGCCATAGGGGACACCTGATACCCAGGCTTATACCGCTCTATGACGATCAGCTCGCCGGATGATGGCAAAATGGCAAAGCACTTCTCCGGCAGGGGTGGTGTCAGTGGCAGGACGGTGTTGTGGCAGCGTTCCATCTGCTCGGCAAACTGGCAGATGTGAAACAGGCTGTCCCAGCCGTTGCCTACCTCCACATGGCAGTCATCAATATAGCGGCAGGTCCGGTCGATGGGCGCACAGCCCTCCCGGAGAATACGGATTTGCCCGCCGTCCGGGATGCGGAACAGTTCCTTGTAGTGCGGGTCGATGAACCGGATGCCCTTTTCAGCCTGTTCCATGTGCCGGTCCAGCCAGTCGCGGCGGTAGCAGTAGAGAAACAGATTTTCCTCCCCCTTGTAGGGGTGCAGCCGGATCAGATAGGCATACTGTGCTGTGTCCGCCCGGAAGCCGAACGCAAAGCCGCTATCGTAGCCGCTCTCCTGGTGTCCCCGGCAGAAATCCCGCATGGCGTCACGGCTTTTCAGAAACCCGCCGTACTGCTCGTCCCCCACCAGGGCCTCCAGGACCTCCTCAAACTCCTGCTGAAAGTCCTCGGTGTCCAGATTTTCCCGGTGGCTGGTCCACTTGGGAAAGAAGCCCTTGCCATCCTCACCCATATCCGCTCGAAGGTGCCCGATACTCCCAGTCTGGCCCTCAATCTGTGTGCTTTGTCTGGCAATATAAAGCCGCTCCGCTGGAGCAGCGGCGTGAAAAGTTAATTCCATACGATCACGCTCCTTGTCAACAAGAAGGCGGCCATTAGCTTCCCACTGATAGCCGCTTTCTCTCTATACGATATTGATAGACCTTCTACCGGGCGTCGCCCCGGTCGTGGCGCTTGGGCTTGATGGGCTGGCCCTGCTCATCATATTTTTTCGGGTCGGCGGCTGGCACCTGCCAGCCGAACAGGGAGCCGGCCAGCATCGCCGCCGTCTGTGCTTTGGTCACGCCGCCGCGCTCGTTACACTCACTTACGATCTCCAGAGCCTCCGCCCGGTCATGGCCGTACTTGTCTGTACGGTAATAGCCGCTCTCGCCCTTTTTGACAATAATGATTTCATCACTGCTGGGCAGCACAGCATAACACTTGTCCGGCAGGGTGGAACGCATGGGAATCACCATGCCGCCTGTTTGCTCCAGCCGCTCCGCAAACTCCCGGATAGAATAAACGGTGCTGCCCCACTCGTGGGACAGTTCCATGTGGCCGGCGTCGATATAGCGGGCGGTGCGGTCACGGGTGCCATCTCCGCCTGTGATAATGCGGATCTGCTCCCCATCCGACACCCTGAATTTCTCTTTGCCGTCCGTGGTGACAAAGCGGATGCCTTTTTCGGCTTCCTTCATGTGCCGCTCCAGCAGGTCCCGGCGGTAAGCATAGATATATGCGTTATCCAGCAGCTCGGATGGCGTACAACGGAGTAGATAAGCATGGTAGCCGGCATCAACGCGGAACAGATATTCGGGGCTTTGTATGATGCGGCTTTCCTGGTTGTTCAGGCAGTAGGCAATCATCGCGGGGATATTCTTCAGCACAGGGCCATATCGCTGGTCTGATCGGAGCATTTCAATCATGGCATCGAGTTCCACCGAGAACTCCGGTGTTTTCCATGCGGGGTCCCAAATGTCCCAATGGCTGTAAAACGCCGTGCCGCTATCGTCCAATTCAGCAACTAAGATACCCGGACTTCCGCACCGCTCCATGATCGGAATACACTGCCGCTTGGCGTATAGTCGTTCCGTTGGTGTCGCAGGCCGCAAAGTCAGCTCCACTATCGCTCACGCTCCTTTACCTTCGGCTGCTGTGCAGGCTGTGTCAGTCCGGCCTCATGCGCCCGCCAGTAGTCGGGATGGCATACTCGGATGGTATCATCAATACATTTGCTGTATTCTCCGGGGCCAAAGTATTCATTGACCGGCGCGGTGTAAAGCCCCCGGTCCATCAACTCCCGAAGGACGATCTGCGCGTCGCTGTCCTCCTCAAAGCACAGATAGCCGCCTTCCCAGAACCCGTACCGCTGGGCGGTGGGTGATAAATTCCCGGCCACAAATTCCCGCGCCACCATGATCCCGCCGTGGCTGGCTGTGGAAACATCGAAGAAACCAGGGCAGAGGGTCTTGCGGGTCTGGATAAGCCCCCAGGGAGAATAGGCTGGCTCATAGCTCATTCCCGCTCACGCTCCTTCCCCGATTTCTCCGGCTGTTCGCCGGAGCGTTCCTGCTTTGTCATCTGGTACTCCAGTTCCGCCCCGGCCCGTTCCAGAAGGTCCTTTTTAGCGGCCAGGAGATCGGAGTGATAATGGCCCCAGTAGTAGTAATCACTTCCCTGACAGGCCCATGTCACAAACATGGACCGTTCCGCTATGCTCACACCCAGCACGAACTCGGTGGTCCCGATGTGGATGGAGTCGGTGATAAGATAGCCGGCGTTCATACGGCTGCCCATATCAGCGGCCCTCCCTGTCACGAGAGTTTCGTTCCTTTTCAGCCTGTCGCAGCTCCAGGTAATGCTTTGCCCATTTGGGCAGGTCCTCCGGGGCGATGACGCCGAGAATGTCGCTGCGCTCAAACCGCGCCCTCTGCCCGGAATACAGCTCTGTGCAGTAACAGGCAGTGCCGCGGCTGTTGGGGTATGCGCCGGAGCCGCTGGTACACAACTGGAGCTGGCAGGTGGCGTGGCGGTATTCCCGGCGCAGCACCTCCGGGCGGATCACCACGACTTTGCCCCGGATGTCCTCCTGGTAACTGACCTGTTCACAGTCCTCGGCGGTGATGGCTGAATTGGGGATGCCCTGAATTTTCGGGCCGTTCAAGGTGATATGGGTCTTTTCCGCCTGTTCCGCCACACGCTCCCCAAACAGCTTTACCAGTTCCGGGTAGTCATCGCTGACCATGACCTCGGTATAGTTTGCGAATATCTCATGCTGCTGGCAGAACGCGCATACATACCGCTCATCCTCCGGCGCTGACGGGTTTTCCCCCAGCACGATCTCCCGGTCGCCAATGTGAAGCGCATGGATGATCTCATAGTCCCCGGCCATACGCTTTTCCTGATCTATGTCCATTTGAAGTCCTCCTCGTATAATAAGTTTCAAAGTTAATAGTTTCAGGTATCAGCAGGCTTTGAGGTGCCCGTGATACAATAGCTGTAGGACAGCAGGGTCAAGTTCTGAGTCCTCCGGTTGAGCCGTAAGGCTACTTCACTGAAAGTCTGTTCCCCTGAACCGGAAGTTAGCTGCAAACTCATTGGCTGTTTGCCTGGGACAAGACCGCCCTTTCAGCAGTGAGGGCTATCGCATTGGTCTGCCCAGGAATGATTCTGATAAGCGAGGGTGCCAGATGCTCCGGTTATCATGGGTATCTCAAAGCCTGCTGGCCTGAAATCTCCATGCGGGGAGGTGAAAATTGTGAATCCACTATTCGTTGGCATTGATGTGAGCAGCAAGAACAATGTGGCCTACCTGATGAAACCGGACGGCAGCAAACACTCCAGCTTCTCCGTGCAGAATAACCTTGGCGGTGCTAAACTGTTATCAGAGAGAATCGTATCGGCACTTGGCTCCATGCAGCTTGAGCGTGTGGTGATTGGCCTGGAGGCCACCTCCATCTACGGGGACAGCCTAGTCTATGCTCTTCGTGAGGATGGCCGCTTGGGGCGGTTTCAGAGGAAAATCCATGTTCTAAATCCAAAGCAGGTGCGGAAATTCAAGGAAGCCTATTCTGACCTGCCAAAGAACGACTGGGTGGACGCCTTTGTGATTGCCGACCATCTCCGTTTCGGCAGAATCAACAGGGAGGTCTACATGGACGATTACCGCTACAAAGCCCTGCAAACCCTTACCAGAGCCAGATTTGATGTCATCCAAAACTTGACCCGGGAGAAGCAGCGGTTCGCCAACTACTTATTCCTCAAATGCTCCGGCATGGCCCAGGACAAAGACATTCAGAACACCAGCGCCACCACCATCGCACTCATGGAACACTTTGAAACCGTGGATGACTTGGCGAATGCCGACCTGGAGGAACTGACTGCCTTTATTACTGAAACAGGCCGTGGCAAATTTGCTGACCCGGATGCTACCGCCAAGGCAGTTCGGGCTGCAGCCAAAGGCTCCTATCGGCTGCCCAAAACAGTAAACGACACTGTAAACCAAGCAATGGCTGTTTCTATTGCCTCCATGCGCGCCTTGAAAGGGCAGGTCAAAGTATTAGATAAGGCCATTGAACAGCAGTTTGAAATCATTCCGAACACTTTGACCTCCATCCCCGGTATTGGCAAGGTCTACTCCGCCGGTATCATTGCTGAGATTGGTGATATCCACCGTTTTGATTCCCAAGCCTCGGTTGCCAAATACGCCGGCCTTGTCTGGAACAGGAGCCAGTCTGGCGACTTCGAGGCCGAACACTCCAGAATGATTAAATCCGGCAACCGCTATCTCCGCTACTACCTGCTGGAAGCCGCCAACTCCGTGAGAAGATGCGACTCCGAGTTCCGGCGTTACTATGACCTCAAATTCAAAGAGGTCAACAAGTACCAGCATAAACGCGCACTCGCTTTAACTGCCAGAAAACTGGTCCGGTTGGTCTTTCGGCTGCTAAAGGACAACCGCCTGTATATCCCGCCGGAGGGCTGAGAGCGCAGCTTGCCACTCTGACTCATAGGCCCTGTTTCAAAATTTCTCAGGGACAGGGCTTTGGTTGGTGTTGCCTTTTTGCTGTCTACACAGTGCTTTTTACTCTGTTTCGCTTAAAATTTTCTTGCATCACCTACTTGACTTCATACCATTGGACTCGTATGAACAGCGTCATTTCGTTAGCACATTGTGAGTAAAAGAAAGTGGCTGAATGAGGATAAGATATCTGGCAAAATCAACATAGAGATTTTATAACTCCGTTCACAAACAGGAAAAATTCCTATCATAACTTGAAAGTCAGTCCGAGAATGAAATGCTGCCAGCATACTTTTTGAGTACCCTTAGAATATCTTATCCGTAATATCCTCTATATGGCCCTCCAGTTGAACTGGGGGGTTCGCTTTTCAGTAACTCTTGATAGTACGTCGGCCTTGCAATAGAGGTAAATCCGCTCTTGCCGGTAATGACTACATTGTTGTAGCCGCTGGCGCAGTGGATGATGAGCACATTGCCGTTTCCGTCAAATCCACAGACAATGCCGACATGGCTGTCTCCCGGATAGAACACAAGGTCTCCCGGCTGGGCATCGCTCCAAGCGATGGCAGTGCAGTATTCGTGCTGCATGGTTGCTCCACCACCATGACCGATAACATAACTGCCGCCAGACTGGTTGTAAAACACCCAATCGACAAAGCCGGAACAGTCTAACCCGAATGAACGCACCGTTCCGGTCGTAGAACTGCCTGCTGCTGTGACCTCCATAGGCGTCCCCCAGCGGGAGTCCCAGCCGATGACGAGGGACTTTATAGCGATAGGTAATCCACCGCTTTTATCCCGGTGTTACCGGGACAGTCAGGGTGGATTTTCCCCCGCTTCACACCGTGCTTGCGACTTTCACCGCACACGGCGCACCATCAGTGCAGATTATTTGTTGCGTGTATGTGAAGTAACCAGTTTATTCCTAAAACCTTTGATTTTCTTTTGCGCTTCGCTGTCGAACTCACCGATATCCTGATTAGGGTCGTTCACAGCTTCAAGGCATTTTCTGTGCATAGAGACCAGATTGTTGACACGGTTCACTTGATTCAGCGGGAAATAGGGGTTGACTCTGTGAGCGCAAGGCGCAGTTGATATTAACCAACCACCGCAGACCCGGCATTTAAGCCTGTCACGGTTAAGCGCATAGGCCCTGTTCATAATGAACTCGAAATTGTTGAGTTGCCCCCATTTGCTGTAACAGACAGCGCGGGATGTACTCTCTGAGTACATCTCATCCAGCCGCGTATTCATGCGTTTCTTTTTTGTGCGTTTGAAATAACGCTGTCTGCCATCTTCCGAATATGGCGTTTCTGCCTGTGTCTTCACGGGCGTCATTTCCCACTGGCAAAAGGAGAGGGCGGTAAAGCCAACATAGATATCGCGATATTTTATCGAGGGGATTTTCTGCTGGTGCTTTTGATGAACATGGGATAGGTTTTGCGTTTGATTTGCTGGTATCCATCTGCCACCGTATTGCTTTATGCGCGCCTTGGAAATTATTTGCAATCGGTGGGAGTGTCGCCGCAAGGCGACGCTGACCCATGTACAGCACTGGTAGTATTGGATAATCCCTCGAACTTGGCTGTTGATGCGATTGATTTCCCCGATGAATTGTTCCTTGCTAAAATTTCTGGGAATTTTCTTGATATCCTCTGCGATACTGTCAACTTTCCGCTGTAACCGTTCTTTGTCTGGTATTGTCTTTGTAATATAGCCTGTTCTGCTGTTTCCCGGTATCATTTTGAGTTCATAGCCGAGAAAGTGGATGTGTTTTCTCCGCACATCTGTTATCAGCGTTTTTTCTGTGGATAATGTCAGCTTGAGTTTGTCTTGCAGAAATGTTTGCAATCTGGATTTCCATTGTTCGGCATGGGCGCGGGTGTCTGTGATGATGACAAAATCGTCTGCGTACCGTATGAGCCATCCCGGATTCAGAGAGGTTTGATAAAGTGACCTTCGCTTGGTTCCCGCAGTCCGGTAAGTTCGTCGAGTTTTCTTATGTTCCCACTGCTTTGTGACCCACTCATCCATTATGTCCAGATAGGCATTGGCCAGCAGCGGACTGATAATTCCGCCCTGTGGGGTTCCGTACTCGTTTACGGTGCATTCATCCATGATCCCGGCTCTCAGCATAGCCTTGATGATTTGCAACACACGCCTATCTCTGATACCGATGTGGTACAGGCGGTTTAGAAGAATTCCGTGGTCAATGTTATCAAAGCATTTGCTTATGTCTCCCTCAACAATCCAGTATTTAGCAGATGTGTGCGCTACCTGATTGATGCGCGCCAGCGCCATCGCGGTATCACGCATGGGCCGAAACCCGTAAGAATGCTCAAAGAATTGTGCTTCCAAAATCGGTTCCAGCACAATTTTCATACACTCCTGTACGATGCGGTCTCGAATAGTAGGTATGCCCAGCGGACGTTTCTCGGCTTTTCCTGGTTTGTCGATATATTTCCGGCGTATCTTCTGAACTTCAAAGTGCTTAAATGCGTTTTGAATATCCTGAATTACCCACTGATAGGGTCTCTCCAGATAGTCCTTTCGCATGGTTTTGAAATCTACACCGGGAGTCTCACTGCCGTGATTGCTTTTGATGTTGTGAATTGCTGTGATAACGGTTGCTTCTGCTGACATGATTTCCAGAAGTCCCTTGAACGCTGGCCTCCCGCCTGCGTCGTAGACCTCTTTGCTGTGCTGATACAGCTTGTCTTGGAGTTCGCGTAATTGTGTTTCGGTTTTTGGACTGTCGAATTGTTGTGCCATACGCACCGCCTCCCTCCGGACTTGGTGTTTCTGGTTTTAGTCAGGTATGCCTACGGCTTCCTCGACTTTCTGTTCACATACAATCTGCATTGACTATGCCCCTTCGCTCCACCCCCATTACAGGGGCTTCATCACTACTACGGGCTCCTGCCCCGTGGATAAGCAGGTCATTTCCTACCTGCGCGGGCGAGAGTGTCATCCCTTTTACATTTCCATGTGCCCGTCCACGGTTCCTTTGTTCCCTATGCTTTAGCTTTACATGTTGGTTTTAGTCCATCCCTCTGGCCCGACTGCCATCTTTGGCTGGTGTGAACTTCTGCCAAAGACATTCGACCTCAATGGTTTTCTGCTGTTCTCTGCGGGTGGAAGCGTCGAACAGCGGCAGCACCCCATTCCGGGGCTGATGGCTGTATTATCATCCTCTTCTTTACGAGCCTTACTCTCAGGACTTTTGTCGGTTGCAACAAGACATACTGGACATGACCGATTTATAGCCTCCTGCGGGTGCATCCATCTCAAACCGCACTACCGCTCTTTACCGGGCTTCGCACACATCACATGACACTGTGATATGCGTGCCGGAGTCTCAGAGTTTTTGTTACCCGTCACACCGGGTCAGGCAGGTACTCCCCCTGCCAAATCAAGCATAGAGTTCAGATTTCTTATGAAATCTGCCTTGTTTTATTGCGTATTTCTACGCAGATTGTCAAGGAACAAAGCGCACCCGCCCCAGAAATAATGGACTTTACCCAAGAGTTGATACGCCGTCAGCACAACTTGCCTACGTTCCGCACTAAGGTCGGCGGGAAGATTCTCCATAATTTTCGCCACATTCTCCGGGCTGAGTTCGATATTCTGATAACTTCCCGTCAAAGCCATGAACAGTTCCTGATATTTCGGATGCATGAGTTCCTCTAACAATCTGCGCTGTTCCGTGTTGAATTGGTACTCATCCGCCATTTGCAGGTGCGTTTTTATTGTGACGGTGATATGCAAAATGACCGTATCCGCTTCATCTTTGCCGCCTGGTACTATTTCCGTCCAATAAGTAATGGTGTTCATGTCCCAGAAGATTTCACGAAGGATCTCCATTTTTTCTTCGGTCAGCGTAGCGACCTCATCCGGCGAAGCGTTGTCCGTGGTGGTCCGCACAGCATAAACGGCCAGCACATCCCGCCAGTTGGAGATCATGGCGGCGCTGCCGGCGTTGTCCATATCCAGTTCGTCATGCGGGTTCTCTGTCTTGATCTGTTCGATCCGGGCGGCGAACTCGCCGTTCAATACGCTGACAGCTTCCGGCATGGTGTAGCCGGTACCGCTGTCCTCTCCGGAGAAAAAGATCCCAAAAGGCGACACAATCAGAAGTCCAATCAGGCAAATCACCAGCACCATGGCTATGGCTGTACTCCCACCAGCCGCTATTGCCGCAAGCAAGCTCTGGGCAGCGGCAATGATGGAGCGCAGCGCGCGGCCCGCCGCCTGCGCGGTTTTCTGCGTTGCGGTTTCTGCCGCTTTTGTCATCTGTTGCCGTTTGGCCATCTGCATGGCCGCTTCTCTGGCAGCGTGTGTTCTGGCCGCAGTCGCATGGACGGTGGATGAGTGCATGGCCTGTTCAGAGGACAGCACAGCAGATTTGCTGCCCTCACGCGCTTTTGGCGCGATCCCCGCAGCGTGATTTGGTGTTTTCAGTTCGGGGAGTTGGTGCTTCTTTGGCTGCTGGATGCCGCCGCGCTCTTTGATTCTGCCCCTGCTGGTTGGCTCGAAACCTTCCGTACGCAGCGAATCACCACGCAGATCATCCTGGTGCCGGAACCGCCGCTCTGCCCGCCTGCGCTGCGCCTGCTGGCGGGACGCTTTGCGGCCCTGCTCTTGAATGAATGTCTGCTGGCCCTGCCGCTTCGACTCAGGCGCTGACGTTACAGCGGTCTCGCCCTGTGCGCTGATATAGGCATTCTTCGTCTTGACTGCCTGCTTCATAGCCGCCTGCCGTGCCTGCTCCCGCACTGGCGGTGAGGGCGCTCTTACCCTCGCCGCGTCAGTCTCTCTGGTGCGGATGACAGGCGGCACGTTGCTGTTGGAGCTGGGGGCAGAGGCGTCACCCTGGGGTGACGCGCTCTGCTCCGTGTTTTTCTTCTTGCGCTGCTTCAGCAGTTCCTTTTCGGCGCGGTGCAGGCCACTGGCGGCGGTGTCCTCAATGGCGTCGCCGCCATATTCATCCCGCCGCCCCTGCTGGGCGGTATCCCGGAGCTGAGTCCGCAGACGCTCCGAGCCGTCATCCAGCCCCTTGCGTAAAAGCTCCTTTGGAGCGGATACAGCTTTCTCTTTGACACGCTCACTCAGCGCCGGTTTTTCTTTAATTTTCTCCATGGGCTATCACGCAGCCAGGTCCGAGGGCTTTGTGGTCATCAAGCGGTAGAGCTTGTTCTTGGGAAAATGATCCACGAAAGGCACGATGGCACTTCCGCACTTGATGAGGCCCCGGCCGGAGTCTACATTGGTGATGTAGGAGAGCTGGTTGTCTGAGATATTCAGCAGACGCGCCAATTCCTCCCGATCCGTTGCCGCCTGATTCAGCATGATGAGAAATTCGCTGTTGGCCAGCATGGTGCGGGCCGTGTGAGACTGGAGCAGGTCTTCGATATTCTGGCTGATCCCCGTTCCGCACGCCTGATACTTTCTCATACGCTTCCAGAGTGTGAACAGGAAATTGGCGCTGTACTCATGCTGGAATAGCAGATAGATCTCGTCGATATAGATCCAGGTATTCCGCTTCAGCCCGCGGTTGCGGATGATGCGGTTGAAGATGCTGTCCAACACCACCAGCATACCTACCGGCAGAAGCTGCTTGCCAAGGTCTCGGATATCATAGCAGAGGATACGGGCATTGGTATCCACGTTGGTGGGTTTTGCAAAGGTGTTCAAGCTGCCCTCCGTAAACAATTCGATTGCCAGCGCCACATCCGTGGCTTCTTTTTCCGGCTGGCGGAGCAGCTCCGCATGAAAGTCCTGCAGGGTCGGGGCCTGCCCCTGATACCCGCCGCGGATGTATTCCCGATAGACCTGGGCGGTACAGCGGTCAATGATGGACTTTTCCTTGGCAGACAGCTTCCCGGCGCCGATGAGCTGCTCACAAAGAGACAGCAGAAACTCAGATTTCAGCACCACGGGATTCTCGCCGTCACCGTAGCCCTGCTCCATATCCATGGCGTTGATATGGTTGGGTGATGTGGCGGAGATGTTGATGACCTGACCGCCCAGCCCTTCTACCAGCGGGCGGTACTCGGATTCAGGGTCAATGATGATAATATCATCGTCGGTAGACAATGCCAGCGACACCATCTCCTTCTTGGCACTGAAGGATTTGCCGGAACCGGAAACACCCAGAATGAAGGCGTTGCCATTGAGAAGCTGCCTGCGGTCCGCTACGATGAGATTTTTGCTGATGGCGTTCTGTCCGTAGTACACGCCGCCCCGGTCCCAGATCTCCTGCGCCTTGAATGGCATCAGCACAGCCAGTGCCTCGGTGGTGAGCGTGCGGAGGGCGTCGATGCGGCGCAGACCCAGCGGCAGCGCCGTCACAAGGCCGTCTGCCTGCTGCCAGTTCAGGGTTGTGAGTTGGCAGAGGTGCTTCCGGGCAATGGACTGCAGCGTTTCCGTGTCACTGTCCAGTTCCTCCTTGCTGTCCGCCAGATGCACCAGCGTCACCACGGCAAACATCATCCGCTGGTCGCGAGTGGTGAGATCGTCCAGCATCTCACGGGTCTCCTTGCGCTGTTGTTCCAGGTCATAGGGCACAACTGCGGAAAAATTGTTGTTGCTGTTCTGTCTGCGCTGCCAGTTGGTCACATTGGTCTCCACGCCCAGCAGGCGGTTCTGCATCTCCCGCACCGCCTCGTCGGTAGGGACAGGGATGATGTCGATAGACAGCATAAGACTTCGGTTCAGGCTGGTAAGCTCATTGATCATGGAGTCTTTGATGTAGCTGGCATACTCCTTCAGAAACAGTACCCGGCCATACTTATTGCCCATGACAAAGTGGTCTTTCTTAAACTCCATGCTGTCCGGACAGACGGCGTCCTTGAAGGAACGGCCACGCTTCATGCAGTCTGTTAGATCCAATTGGAACTGCGTTTCTTCACCCACGCGGTAGAAATCATGAAGGATGCGGAGGCGCTCCACGGCATCCAGTTCCTCACAGCGGGAGTCCATGTGATTGAGTCGGGAAGTCACATCATTGACTGTGCGGTCAAAAAAAGTACGGGCTTCCTCGATATTTTTCTTATGCGCCGACAGGGTGATATAACGCTCCTGTACCACGCTGTTGGAGGAATCGGTAACCTTATCCAACAGCATGGCGTTATACTCCGCCCGTCCGCCGTCCAGAAAATCTCCGTGAGCAGGAATGAGGATTTCCTGTTCAAAGTTGCGGCGGTTCAGGCGCTTATTGTTGATGGTGATTTTTGTAGTAGAGCCGGTATCCAGCGCGTTCAGCAGTTCGGAATAGCTGAGAAACATAGCTGTCTTATCCTCTTTGGATGCAATGGCGTAATTGATATCGCTGAATCGCAGTGTCTTGGAATACTTGCTGCCAAACTGAAAGACCCCATCCGGCCAGAGTCGCCGGATGGGGATGGTGTCCTGTACAGATCTCGGTACCTTGAATTGTTCTTTGTCCTGTTTTAACGTTGTCTGCAGGGTTTTAATCAAGATTCAATGCCTCCTTCACAGATGAGTATGCCATCAGTTTTGCGTACATATTTTCCGATTTGAACACAAGCCGTTTTGGGGTGAGAAATTCCGAGCGAAAAAACGCCAATAAAAATTGTTCCAGATTCATGCCGTTGTACTGGAAAAAACCGCCCAAGGCAAATGGGAACGCGGCCAGAATGCAGACCCAGCCGATCTCGCCATTCCCCAGCACGGGGCGCAGTCCAAAATAAACGCCTACCGCCACGGCTACCGCCAACAGGGCAAATAAAAACTGCCGCAGTGACAGTCCAAAAAACAAACTTTCCTGATAGTTGCGCACTTCCTTGTTGATGCGTACCTCCAATATATCAACTCCTTTTGAGAATTGGCATACAGCCTCTTGTATGATCGGCACGGCTATGGTAACATAGCGCCGTATCCAAAACTGAGAGGAGGCTCTTTGCATGCCGGTCATTCTTTTGAGCATAGCAATGCTCATCATCTCTATCATTTTCAAGTTGGCCGCCGTATTTCGCTTGACGATTCCGCTGCTGTATGTGGTCGCTATGAATACATTTTGGCGTAGTTGGTATCAGGCACACCAAAGCCTGGGTGATATTATTTTCTTTGTCCTCCTTGGTCTGGTAGTCCTGTCTTGGATCATTTCTCTGGTTCGGAAGATACAAAGCATCTTCCAGAAGCGCCAGGAAGAAAAAGACCTGGAGAGTATTGTTCGCTATCGTATCCGTGAGCAGCGAAGAAACGATGTGCAGCCGGATGAGCACGGCGGCTATGCCATGGACCTGAGCGACATTGAATTGTCTGACGATGAGGATTAACCCAGGCCCATCAGTTCCCGGATGATCCGGTCGCTCATCTTGATGGCCCCCACCAGCACCAGCATATTGAAAATCAGTTCACCTACATAGTTCCACACAATGGTGGCTGCCGCCAGCGTATCGTCCGCAATGGCAGGCGGTGAAGACGCAAACGCCGAAAAAATTACACAAGCCAATATGATGACACAGCCCTCCAGACAGATGGCGGCATAGCTTTTCAAAAAGGCTACGCCTATACTGCTGGAGGGCTGTCCCGCAAAACTGGCCAGCGGCACAGGGGCGATGGCCGTTGCGATATAGAGCTTAAAAAAACGGCTATACACCGTCAGGATCATCACAAGGGACAGAACCCAGATAAAAAGGGAGCCCAACAGCGTCACCGCCCATAAGGGGATAGAATCGAAAAAGCCAACATCCTCGATGATGCTCGCCATCTCGTCCGGCAGCGCTGTTGCCGACATGGCCGTCAGGCCAGCCGAGTCGATGATCGTTGTCGCCATGCCCTGGGCTACCCGAAAGGCCCCTGTCATCAGTTCCATGCCCCAGGTCACCGCCGCCTGCGCCAGCACAAAGCGGATGAAGCACTTGAACGCCAGTTCCGGTTTCTTCATCTCCGCAAAGCTGCCGCAGGTTTTTACAATGCCCATAACAAAAAACAGCACCAGCAGCGCATATCCCACCGCTTTCAATCCGCCGTTGATGCCGACGATGACATTCCAGATACCGCCGCCTTTGAAATTCTCCGGCGATGTGGTGATGAGCTGCCAGATCTCCTCCAGCCTGCCGTTCCACATCTCCAGCGCGGAGTTCAGGTTGTCAATGATCCAGTTTCCACTTCCCATTCAAAATCACCTCCAACTAAAGATTCAAGATTGAAAAAATATGTTACAAATGCTATACTGCATTTGGCCCCAAGAGGCACAATGGAGAGAGCCATCGGATAGCAGGGCGACCATATATGGGGCAATTGTCACTGCCTATCGCGGAGGTGTTGCCGATGGTTTCGGATTTTCTAACAGTCATGTCCTTTGTAGTTCTCGTAACAGCAAAGTCGTTATTTAATTCTTGCTCTCCTGATTGTCTCTCAAATGATTAAGAAAATGCTGTGGATCTGTGATGGCCCACAGCATTTTTCTTATACTTAGCCGGTGATAAGGGTAAGGATTTCCTTGGTAAAGGTGATCACAATGCCGCCTGCTACGGTGAGCATACCGTTGGCGCGCTGGGAGGGATCATGGCTCTTGAGAGACAGGCCCACCTGCAGGATGCCGAACCCCAGTAGGATAAGGCCGATGGCGCGGATGAGAGAGAAAATAAACTCACTCAGATTGTTGACCACCGTCAGCGGGTCGTCCGCAGCCAGCGCGGGAACTGCGGTAACCGTCATCACCATGGCTGTACAGGCAAGGACGGCGTAGACGCGCTTTGCCTTTCTTTCAAAGTTCTTGGTTTTCAGATCATGTTTCATTATGCAGCAGTCTCCTTTTCATCGTTTTGATCAAATCGGAACAGCGGTTCTCCCGGCAGGGCCGGTGCCGCTGTTCCATGGTGGATATAGGGCGGTGCGCCGCCGTCCATGGTGTAGCGGATGGCAGGGTGATTCATGAGCTCGTATTTCAGATCCAGCACCGGTCTGGCCCCGCGGATGAACAGGATACAGTACCGGTTGTCCAACATCCGCACCTCATCCGGGGTCAGCAGTTCTCTGCCGCTCATCTGGAAGTTGGTGGAGTAGGAACCGGAGCGCCCCTTCGTCTGCCCATGGGTCTTGGTGTCGATGGTGGACTTGCCCAGGGCCTCCGAAATGTACTTGTGGGTACTGCTCTCGTTACCGCCGAGGTAAAGAAGGGTATCCGAGTTGCCGGGGATGGTTTCCCACGAATCCTTATACAGTTCCTTGATCTGCGCCATGTTCTGGATGATGGTGCTGCAAGAAATATTTCGGGAGCGCATGGTTGCCAATTCCCGCGGCAGACCGGGCAGATTGACAGACGGAGCCTCGTCCAAAATAAAGTGGACATGACACGGCAGCGCGCCATGGTGGATCTGGTCAGCACAGTAGTACAGCGCTTGAAATATCTGGGAATACAGCAGGCTGACGAGGAAATTGAAGGTCGTATCATTATCCGGGATCACGGCATAGAGGGCACATTTTTTCTCTCCCAGGGTATACAAGTCCATGTCATCATGGTCGGTGATGGCCTTGATCTGCGGCAGATTGAATGGGGCCAGCCGCACAGCGGCGCTTACCAAAATACTTTTCGCTGTCTTGCCAGAGACAAATTGTCAAGGACTTTTTAATCAAATTCACAGAAAACTCACAAAAGGTGCCAGAAGCACTGTATGGCTCCTGACACCTCATTTAACAGATTACATTTTTCCGTTCAGCAGGTCTTTGCAGAGATACGCATAGTCTGGCAGCTGGTTGATATATGGCTCCCAGAGCCGCTTGATTTCGGCTAACTCCAGCGGGTCGGCTGCTTCCAGTGCATGATCGTTGCCAGTCATATATAAAACATCCGTAGCAACATCATCCAAACACTTGCCGCAGAGATCGGCGGCAGATTCTATCCTGATACCGGTATCCACATAGACTGGATTTACGCCAATCGTCAGCCAGACATAGCCCACCTTGTCCGACCAGAGCAATTCAAAATCAGGGCTTTGCCGCAGATGTTCCGCAAAGACTTCCTTTACTCGCTCAATTTCATGTTTCTCTTTTTCTGTGTAAAGCATTTTCATGTCCTCCTTGACAAAAATTTTGGTGCGTACCATCATCAGTTTAGCACAAGGCGGCTTAGTTTATCAGTCTGTCACATCTGCTGAATTTCATTTTTGAGCATACGCTTGATTTTATCGCTCATGGTTTCTGTGCTGGTATTGCTGAAATGGACATGAACCTTGTAGGTCGTCTTGCCGATTTTCTTTACCATCGCTGGCGTGTTTTCCGGCGCTCTGGCCGCAGCAGCGGCGTCTGCCATCTGCATAGTACGGGGTTCTTTGTTCATAGCGCTCCTTTCTCCGAACGGGTCTGTGCCGCCCGGTAAAAAATCAATCGTGCTTACTGTTTACAATGTCTTTTGCTGCCTGTCGGGTGACACCGGCATTTTCTTCCCGGAAATTCTTCCCGTCAAAGAGGATCGGCGCACACCGTTCCAAAATACGGTCATAGATACGGGCGTGGGCCAGATCAGGCGGATTTTTCAGCTCGGACAGTTTCAAGTTTGTTGTGATAATCATGGGTCTTCGGCTGCGATAGCGGCTGTCGATGACGAAAAACATCTGCTCCATAGCATATTCGGTACTGCGCTCTACACCCAGATCGTCAATGATAAGCAGGTCATATTCGTCAAAGCTGGCAATAAACTCTGACCTGTCCTCAGAGAACATCCCTGTCAGGCGGTTCAGAATGGTGGGGAAGTTCGTCATCAGCACCGGCACATCCTGGTCAAGTAGAGCGTTGGCAATACATCCGGCGAAAAAAGACTTGCCGGTTCCCACATCTCCAAACAGTAAAAGCCCGATATTGCTCTTATATGCCTCTTTCCAGTTCTCCACATAGGCATGAGCCTTGTCCATCAATGGGTTTTGCCTGTTATCATTGGAAAATGTGTAGTCGTACAGATAACGGTCTTGCAGGCCCTGTGCCTTTCGGCGTTTGATACGCTCCATGCGGCGCTGCCGTTCTTCAGCAGCCTTGCGCTGCTCCTCAGCCTCCCGCTGGCACTGGCAGATGCAGTGCGGCATAAAGTAGCCGGATTTCCCGAAGCATGGCACAACGGTCTGCCTCTGGCCGCCGCATTTCTTACAGTGAATGAGCCCGTCTGACGGGTCTATATACTCGTCCTCAGCCAATTCCACACCGGCAGCTGCCTTGTCGATGAATGCCCGGATTTCTGCGGTAATCTCAATCATACAGTTTCATCCTCCTTTACGCTGTAATCACGGTTGCGGGTGGGCGGGGCCGCCTTTTTCGCGTCCTCACCGGCCCAGCGCCGGATGGTGGCGGCATGGCTCTGATACCGCTTACCGGTAGAGGCCATGTATTCGGACAGCTTTTCGATGTACTGGCCCCATACAGTGGGAAAACTGGCCTGCAAGTCTGCCAGTTCCTCGTCCGTCAGGAAAACATTCTGGTAACGGCCATAGGCGCGGGCGGAGCATCCCTTCTCTATCTCTCTCTTTATCTCTATCTCTTTCTCTAACTCTATCTCTATCTCTGGTGGACGAATGTCGGACAAATGTCCGCCGTTTGTCCGGGGCGCAGAAAGAGCCTTGTTTTGGAGCCTCGCAGCCCGCTTTCGCTCAGCCTCGGTGGAGGACTGGCCGATTAAAAGTTCGATGTTGCTCATGTAGAATGTGCCGCTGTCCAGCACTTCCACAAGGCCCAGCTTCAAAAAGATCTGCAAGGCTCTCTCCACAGTGCCGATCTGCTGGCGGGTGATGGTGGCGATCATCTGCGCCGTGTAGGGGATGTCCTCGTCAAGCTGGAGCCGCCCGCCATGTTTCAGCGATTTCAGATACAGCTTGAGCAGAATGTTGGAATACAGCACACCGTCCTGCATACTTTCCAGCAGCACGATGGAATCATCGTCAAAATAGTTTTCTTTGAGTTTCAGGTAATAATATTTTCGGTTGTCTGACATAGGGTTCCTCCTTGGGGTTTCTCTTGGGATTCTGTACGCATTTTAAGGCTATTTTAGGGGGCAGAGGATAAATCTATCAGACTGCCTTTGACACCCCCGAAAAAAGCCTTGATTTACAAGGGTTTTTCAGCCCCTAAAGCGTGACATTTCTCCCGTTGTTTCCGCTTGCGCTTTGCGGCGTTGATCCGCTTCATGCGTGCGGCACATTCCGGGCAGTATTTGGCTCGGTTGGAACCGGGGGTAAACAGCGCCCCGCATACGGAGCATTTCTTAGCATTCAGCCGGTGGAACAGTGCCGTTTCCAGTTCCTTATCCTGCGGCAATACCGCCGCCCGAAACCACCTGCACAACAGGGAGTAGGAAATAGACTGGACACAGACACATTCTTCCCCATCGTCCAGGGCGATACAGTTTCCGTCGATGTAGTTACAGCACTCATGCACCAGCCTCCGCACTCTGCGGTACTGGCGGTAATCCATGACGGGGATAGGTTCAGACTTATTGTTCTTCATAAATGATTTCTTTCATAAAGCCGGCAACCTCCTCAAATGAATTTATTATTAAATATTCGTGCAAAGTATTGTTTTCTTCGTGCAAATGGCATATACTATAATTGCCAGCAGAAAGGGGTTGATCGTATGGCTGGAAATACCACAAACATCAGTATCCGCATGGACGCAGATTTGAAAGCGCAGGCGGACGCACTGTTTACTGAACTTGGCATGAACCTGACTACGGCGTTTAACATCTTTGTGCGCCAGTCGCTTCGTGAAGGCGGCATTCCCTTTGAAGTAAGGCTGGAACAGCCGAACAAAGAAACGGTTGCTGCCATGCTGGAAGCGGAAAGGATTGCAAAAGACCCGTCTGTAAAGGGCTACAATGACCTTGACGAGTTGTTTGCTGACCTGAAAAGATGAAAGAAACCAAATATACCGTCAAGTACACGACCAGTTTCAAAAAAGACTACAAACGAGCCATCAAGCGTGGCTTGAAGATCGAGCTGCTGGAGCAGGTCGTAGCGTTGCTGGCGATGGGCGAACCGCTGCCGGATAAGAACCGTGACCATGACCTGTCCGGCGATTGGGCAGGCCATCGGGAATGTCATATTCTCCCGGACTGGCTGCTTGTCTACCGCATAGAAGATGATGTTCTGGTGCTGACGCTGGCCCGCACCGGCACACACAGCGACTTGTTCGGCAAATAAACCGACTGCCGCCGTATGGGGAAACCTGTACGGCGGTTTTTCTGTGTGCAAAAGGGTGTCGTGAAACGCGACGCACCTAAAAGGAGTACGCCAAAACGCGGTAGCCCTTACCGCTCCGGTTCCCGGTCGTGAGGTTTGTCCAGTTCCTGTCGGGACAACTGCTCGGCGGTTTTGCGGAGCCGTTCCACTGCTTTCAAATCCTCCCGCATGGCTTTCATGGCAAGCGTGTCCGTCTGCTTTCCAGCGGCCAGCTGGTCAATTTCCAGCTGCCATGCCTTTGGGGTGATTGCCTCGCCGCTGTCTTTCAGTTCTTTCAGATACCGGGCCGCTGCGTCATACAGAATCAGTTCCCGGCTGTGGCGCTGTTCAAACTGTTCCCGTTTTTCCGGCTTTACTTTGGCAAACTGCTTGTGGATGGACTTGTACTGGTTGTACTGTTTCCACATCTCCCCGCGCTCGGTAAGGGTAGTGATCCGGCGCTCGGCCTTGACGATCTTTCCCCGCAGGTCATAGTAACGGCTGTTCATATCAGCGATTTTTTCATGAAGCTGCTGCATAGACTGGATGCCGTTTGCCTGTAAAAAGCTGAATAGTGCAGCGCTTTCCTGCAAAGCCCGGATTTTGCCGGTGCGGGTGCGGGGAGCGTTCAACTGCTGCTGGGCTTCCCACAAGGCGGTCAAGCTGCTTTGCTGCGTTTGTGGTTTTTCCGCTTCGTCTTTCGACCAGAGATAAAGACGGGTAATGCGGGCTTTGATTTCTTTCAGCAGCTTGTTGTCGGCGGCGATCTGCCGGTTTACTTCACCCTTGTCGGTGCGGATGCCGCGCTTTTCCATTTGGCTGGCGGCTGGCCCCAGATGGACAGAGGGAATCTTATCAATGCCCTGCCGCTTGTAGCTGCGGTGGTCTACCAGGGCGGGATGACCGGCGGCCTCCAATGCCCGGTTGGTGCAGGCCGCCCATGCCGCCCGCCAAATCTCCACATTTCCTTTGTCGTTCCAGTCGGTGGTGTCCTCCCGGTGGTTCTTCCAGCCGCCTTTCCCGTCCGGGATACGCTGGCCGTTTTCGTCCAGGTCGTATGCCTTGCGGCACTTTGCGCCCCACTGTCCATTTTCTTTCAGAGGCCGGAGCGTCAGCATGATATGGACATGAGGGTTGCCGGTTCCCTTGTCATGGATAGCAAAGTCGGCGCACATTCCTTTGTCTACAAAGTTGTCCTTCACATAGGCACGCACAAGGGCAAGCTGCTCTTCGCCGGACAGTTCACGGGGCAGGGCTGCTTCAATCTCGCGGGCAAGCTGGCTGTCCCTTGCTTTCTCGATTTGCTCCACGCTGTTCCAGAGGATAGATCGGTCTGCAAATTCCGGCGGCGCGTGGGCAGGCAGCATGATCTCCGCATGAACAATGCCGCCTTTCCGGGTGTAGTCGTGGGTCATGCCGTCCCATTCATTTGTCAGCTTGGTTCCGCTGCGGTAAGCAGCTGCGGCAACAGCAGAACGGCCTGCGCTGCGCTTGATAATACTGACGGGGATATGACAGAAATCTATGGGTGGCACCTCCTTTCGGCGGGGATATTTCAGGCTCCGTGGAGCCGAACAAACGCGAAGCGTGTGTTTGGCTGCGCGGGGCGCACAAGGGGTTTGGGGAGTGTAGCGCCCCATCGCGGACGAAGTACGCAACAGCCCCCGGCAGGGCGCACAGCACCGGCAACGGTGTATAAGTGCGCCCTATCCCAGAACTCGGATAGGGCGCATTATCCCAGATATTCAATTATCCGAGGAAATTCTTAAATATTGCTGATATTAAAGGCTTTCAAAGAAATATCCTCGGATAATGTAATGGCTATTTCAGAAAATCAGGCAACTGATTTTCCTTCTGATTAGCAGGGGTTTCCTTTTGATGTGAAAACCATTTCTCGTTCCAATCTCGGATATACCTGTTCACGGTACTCTGGGAAAGCTCTGCGTACCGTTCAGTCGTAGAAATCGAGGAATGTCCGAGAAAGTTTTTGATTGCTATGATCGGGACTCCGGCTTCTAACATATGTGTGGCGGTTGTATGTCTCATGGTATGCGGGGTATAACACTTTTCAAGAAACATCTTCGGATACTCCGCCTTGGCAAGGGCAACATATTTTTTATAAATTTCCTCAATGCAGGAGATAGTCATCTGCGGATGTGTCTGGCTGGAAAAGATATAGGCATCTAACCGTCCAGTTCTGCCTGTTTCTTCCAGATACCGTTTCAGGAGGATTCCGCTAGGTTTAGCGATTACAATCCTGCGGGTCTTATTCCCTTTTCCTGTGATTGTCAGCTTGTACAGATTTTTTTCAACAAGGAAATCTCTGACTTTAAGATCACAGATTTCCTGTGCCCTGGCTCCGCTTGCATACATCAGGTTTAAAAGAACCTGGTCACGGAAGCCCAAGCGTTTTTCAGTGTCAGGAAGCCGGAGCAGGGCTGACACTTCATCAAGCGAAAAAATAATCCTTGGCTGGCTGGATGCCTTTTTTACAGGAATCCTCCTTACAGCATTCGCAAACACAGTCGCCGCTTCAAAATTTCTGTTCTGTGCGTAAGCGGCAAAGGATGTGAGTGCCGAAAGCCGGAGGTTCCTTGTGGATACCGAGCAGCCCCGTTCTGTTTCGATCCATTTCAGGAAACTGTCGATTGTTTCAAAATCGAGATCCTGAAACACGATTTCTCCGGCATCTTTCTTTTTCACTTGATAAACATACTGGAACAGAAGCCGAAAAGAATGCTTATACGATCGGACGGTGTTAGGAGAAAGACCTGATGAGAGCGGCATATATTCCGTAAAAAACTGTTCCAGCAGAAGCATGAAGTCGGGAAGTTTATTTTTCCTCATCGCCCACCTCCATGAATACGCTGACAGCATAGTCTTCAAACAATTCCGTGTATTCGGGGAACATGTCGCTGCTGAATTTCAGGTACTTCTCAGTCTCGTTCATGTCATGGTGTCCAAGATAAACGGACAGGAACGGTACAGAATCATTTACCGGACGTCCTTTTTTCTCTGCCTGTACAAAAGAATGGATGGCAAAGTAATGACGGAAACAATGAAGACATTGACCTCTGGAATGAGCCTTTCCAGGTACACACAGGTTGGTTTGCTGTAACAGCTTCCTGAACCGTAATCCGAAAGTTCCTTTTGTAACAGCTGCCCCTTTTTTCCTGACCGATGGAAACAGGTGGCTTTCCGGCTCTGTTTTGATTGCCATCGCAATGCAGTACTTTTCCAGCATTCTGGTTAATGTTACATCCATCGGAACGACACGCTGCTTGTTATTCTTGGCATGGCGGATCAGGATAGTTCCGCGGGAAAAGTTTATATCCTTCACCCTGGCAGCAAGTGGTTCCCCCAACCGGAATCCGCAGCCCAAAAGCATCCGCAGTAACATACAGAACTCCATGTCCATCTGTCGCGTTTGCGGGTCTGTGTGCCTACTGCCCCAGCTATCGGCACTGGCCAGAAGCATTTGTATTTCCTCATCCGAAAAAATATATGGGACATAGCTGTCTGATGTTTTAGGGCAGTCAGGCATAAAAACACTGTAGCCTTCATACTGGAGATACCTTAAAAATTTCCGGAGATAGCTCACCTTGTCGCTGACTGTTTTAGGTGCGTTAGTCTGGAGAAGTCTGCCAATCCAACGATTCACTGTCCTTTCTGAGATTTCGCCGGTATTTTCTTCTGCCAGCAGTGAGTCGAACGAAAGCAGGATTCTGCGTGTATTCTGTAAAGTACCGTCACTGATTGTGCCCTGGCTGATTGCAAGGTATTCCGCCAGCTCGTTTTTGAAAATGCTTTTAAATTCATTCATGACAAAGACCACCTTCCTTCCAGAAAACCGGCAAATGTACCTGCTGCTTCCGGTACAGGGAGTGCGTAGCCCCGAAGCTGCTCAATGTCCAGACTGGCATAAGAACGGATGGCATTTTGGTCTGTATGTCCAAGAGTTTTTCTTACGACTTCATAAGGGATGTTGTCATTGACCATGGAACTTGCAAGGGATGCCCGGAAGGCATGTGCTCCCTGCTTGCGTTTACCTGGATCGATTCCTGCTGTTTCAATGGCAGTCCTTACAATCTTAGTGATTGCCTGTACTGAGATATGGCTGTAAGGCGGAATAATTCGGAGAAACACATATGGACTTTCATTGTCGGCACGCTCTTCCTGTAAATATCTCTCCAAAGCAGTTTTTACATCGGGAACCATGGGAAGTTCAATAGTGACACTGGTTTTATGCTGGGTAAGCAGGATCAGGTCCCTGTCAAAATCCAGCTCTTTGAATGTCATGGATGAAATGTCCCCGCTTCTGATTCCGAGCCGCGTCGCAAGGAGCAGGGCTGCATAATCACGCTTTCCGTGTGGGGAAGTCTGGTCTATGCTGCTTTCGATTTTTAGAATTTCATCTGTTGTGTATACAGAAGGGTATGGCTGCGGTCTTTTAAAAAGAGGGACAATACCACTGTAATCCCTGTCGGTATGACCGGACTGATAAGCATACCGGAGAAATGTCCGGATGTGGGAAAGATACCACTTGCTGCTGACTGATAAGCATACGGTTCCTATATTTTGGGGATTCATTTCCTGCGGTTTCACACAACCGATTCTGGTTAGGGCGGATAAAAAGTAATGTCCAATCTTATCATGAAGATGAATTGTACTTTCCTGTAGCCCCTTACGTCGTCCGTCTTCAAGATATTCCGACAAAAAAGCATCCATCTCGGGATTCAGTTCCTGATACCTGCATGATGCAATGTCGTTTTCGTTTGTCTGTTGACACATGGTTAAAACCTCCTCGTTATTTTAGTGGCTTTAACTGTACCATACATGAAAAACGTTATCCGAGATTTTCTGTTCAAAACCCAGAATACCAAACGACATTTGAAGTTTACCTCGGATAATTGAATATCTGGGATAATGCGCCCTTGTAAACAAGGGACTTATGGCATATCCCCGGATTTTGGCAGGTTTGCAGTCAATTCCGCAGACCCCGGAAGATAGGACAGGGCAATCAGAAATGCTTTGACCTCTGCGCCGGAAAGGCTGGAAGCCAGCGGGAAAATCCCCTCCAAAATGGCTCCGCGCTCAATCAGGCGGCGGGTGCGAACCCTGCGTTCTTCGTTTCGTTGCTTGTTCTCCAAAATCTTCTTGCGGTTTTCAAGCTGCCGGATCTCCTTCAGGACTTCCTGCCGTTCTTCTTTTGGGGGTTGGGCTGTAATTTTTTCGTTCATGTCATGCACCTCTTTTCTTTGGAAACGCTTATAGATTGACCGTCCATTTCTGACGCGCAAAGTACCGGCGCAGCCTCCGCAGTGCAGCGTGGATGGATTTTCCCGCCTGTGATGGTGTGATACCCTCCATTGCGGCAATATCTTTCACTTTCATACCCAGCATATAGCGGGCGTGGACACGGCGAGCCTGCATAGGCGGCAGGGAAGAAATGGCTTCATACAATCGCCGTATCAGTTCTTCGTATTCGGCTAATTCTTCTTTTTCTATCAGATGATCCTCCGGCGATGGCTGCGCCCAGCCGATTGCAGCATTTTCGATTCCATCGTTACAATCGAGGGAGTAAAACGCCTTATACCGGAACATCTTGCGTTCTCTGGCGGCCTCGGCTCTCTTATCCAGAAGAAACGCTTCGACGATCTCATCGGACACCTCCACAAAAATGTCCTCTTTGCAAAATGGATAATATTGTTTGAGATTGATGGTCTGCATAGGCACGCCCTCACTCTGTTTGAAAAAGGTCATCATAGCAGCGGCGCATATTCCGCAGACCCCGACGGATGGAAACGCTGACCTTGCTGCTGTGGACGCCCTCTCTCCGGGAGATTTCCGGCTGCTTGATACCGGCAATGTAGTAGGCGTGAACACGGCGGGCCTGTGTCGGAGTGGCATGAGCCAGAGCCACCGGCAGAGCTGCTATCAGGTGCAGGCGGGTGGTCATTTCTTCTCGTTCCAGCAAAATATCTTCCGGCGATCTGCTGTGTTCCAGTGCGTAATTTTCCAGCCAGCTGTATGCCTCCAGAGAGTAGTAGGCGCGGTGGTAGACTTTCCGACGCTCATAGTTCTCCATCTCCCGCTGGGCCTGATACATCGCTGCCCATACCTCGTCCGTAACATCCACAAACTCGTCATGCCGGTAGTGGGGATACATCCACCGCAGATTGATTGTTTTCATAGGCTTACCTCCTGAAAATCGGAGAGGCGGGCAGCTCGTCCGCTGTCCGCCCCTCGCTGAGATAAGGGAAATGATCCCTTTCACTTGGTAGCCAGAAAACAGGTCATTCGTTAAGCCTGCTCTCAAAGAAATTTATAAATTTTTTTCTGACCGCCTCCACACTTTGATACACAGCCACTTTGGAGCAGCCGCACAGCACACCGATCTCTGCAAGGCTCAGCCCGTCAAGCGCATAGAGCAGGAACCGGCGGCGCTGGGCCTCGGTACAGGTGTCCAGAACTGCCATCAGCTCATGTAGCGTTTCCATGCGGCAAAGGTATTCTTCCGGCGTTTCGCCGTAGGCTCCTACACCCTCGGTGGTAATGATGTACTCGTCAAACTCCCGGCCATCCCAATGCCGCCGCTGTTCATGGAACAGGTTCTCCGTTTTGTGATCTGCCCGATCAAGAAATTCATAGACTTCCAGCGTGACCTCCACGGCCACAGCTTGTCCGTTATAATTGATGGTAACTTCCATCTGTCCTTCCTCCATTCAGACTTTTTTGGGAAAATCTGAATGGGGTGGTGGGGCGCGGCACCGGGGATAAAGTTCGGGCCATGCTGACCCGATGTTCCGGCTCCATAGGGACAAAAAAGCGCCCGGACGGCATAAAGCCATACGAGCGTCATGGAATATATTTTGCTGTTTAATTACATGGTATAGTGCATACTTCTGACCGCATTGCTCCGCTGCTGGGAACAGGCTTTTTTTAGCTGGTGCAGGTCATGGGTACTGTGAAAAAAGGCAAACATAGACACGGCGGCATCCTCCTATGTGCCGCCGTGGATTTACACGGTGTTAGGTCGTCGTTGGTTTAGGATAAACGAAAAGAAACGGCGGCTCTGAAATCAAAGCCACCGCTTCATAGGCGCGTGGAAATGTGTCTGCTTTACGACGGCTTTTTTTCTTTTGCCGTCGTCCGGCAGAATGTTACTCCATATTCAATTCAATGCTTCCAGTGAAATTTTCACATTCAATGCCGATATAGTTTCCACCTTCAGGGAGTGTAATTGTATCACTATATGTTCCGGTTGTTTCAAGCAAAGTGACTTCTTCATCAGCTCCAGAAATCCAAAATACTTTTGCAGTTCCATCCGTAACCTCCAGCGCGCAGTCAATAGACAGATCCTTACCCGCTTCACGCTTTATGGAAGTTCCGCCGAACAAATACTCTGTATCTGAAAAATCCTCATAGTTGGCTGTATAGCTTCCTGTATAATCATCAATTCCTTTTTCTTTCGTACCTTGTAAGGATGAATTTCCGGTAAGTGCTATGGAACCAGCAGACTGAACAATATTGTTATACTGATCGAGAACTTCATCTTTTGTACAACCGGAAAGCACAGAAGCGCCCAACAGTATCAAGCATAATGATAGAACTATTTTCTTCACAGGTATCACCTTCCTTTCCTGCGTACAGCACGCTTTCCTTTTCCCTTGGAATTTGCCTGTTTACGGGATTTTATTTCTTTTTGTTACTGGACATCAGTAACAACAGCACCGCCCAGAGAACCATGATGCCAACCCCAATGACTGCCAGCAAAGGATTCGGGGCTGTGGTTGTTCCGGCATATCCACTCATGTCAAAGCCCACTAAAATCAGCGCAGCAGAAAACGGATAGATGCTGGCAAGGATACCGCCTTTGAAGAACAGCATGCTATATCCAAGGAAAAACGCCAGAATGGAACCTCCCAGATATGCCCCTCGGATCTGCCCAAAAATCAAGATCAGCGGCATACAGACCAAATAGGTCGTCAGAGCTGCCAACACGATCTGTGTACCTCCATGAAAAAACACTTCCACTGTCAGTCCCGATAATCCAACCGTCAATCCAGTAATCAAGGTAACGCCAACGCTGTATATTCCCAGCAGGACTGCAAAAATCCCGACCCAAAAGAGCTTAGCTCCCAGCATTTTCGGCATGGAAACAGGAATTGTCATGATGTTTTTCAGCGTATCATGGGTGGATTCTCTGTCAATCAGCCAGCTGCCAATCATCACCAGTGAAATCGGAAAAAACATCTGCGTATTGCCCCAGACAACATTCTCAAACAGAGTGGAAAAATCATAGTTTGGATTTCGGTACTCCGTCTCCACAATCAGCTGGCTCCCATATTGCACCAACGGACAGAGTGCAAGCGCCACCAGCCCCACCCAAAGTATTTGGCACCGGCGTAGCTTGAGCAATTCTGCTTTTAATAAATTCCACATAATTACACCCCCTTAGATTTCCTGGCGCCGGTAAACCAACGCAATCAGCGCAAGAAATACAACGGCTTCCCCAACAATCACACCGAACACCTGAACACCATTCAGAAAATACGGACTGATCCGTTCCAACAAGTCTGCCAATTCCGCACTGGTCTGGCTTTGGTCATAAAATTGGAAGGTCCAGCGGAAAGCCAGCGGTCCCGGAAACAGGGTTCCGATATTCAAACCAAAAGGCTGTGTGAGGAACGCATCGCTCATCGAAAGGATATAATTTGCAGTCGTATAGAAAAAGGTAATCACGACCGACACGATATAGTTTTTATTAAGAAGAACAACGAGCAGGATACATGGAAGTGCGCCTACCCACATAATCAGCCCTTCTTCTATCCCAACGCCAAACAAGGTCCAAAACCCAACCGGCTCCCAGCCCTGAAACAGCAAAACCGCAAGATTTACCAATCCTCCAACTGCCATAAAGCCAACGGCAAACAATAGCAAAACCAGCATCTTGGACAGCACCAACTTGGTTCTGTTTATCGGTATGGTAACAAGGTTTTTTAGTGTGTCATTGTCCAGCTCCTCAAACAGCAGATTGGAAGCCAGTATCACAAGGAGCGGCATCAAAAGCAAATAAGCACTGAGCTGGAACAGGCTGGACATCACTCCATTTACAGCATCCACATCAGTGTTTACATCTGCCAGAAAGAAAGCATAAGCCAATGGCATGAAAACAGAAAGCAGCAGAGAAATAAATACCAAGGGCTTCCGTTTTAATTTCAAAAATTCGCATTTGATTAGTTTAAGCAATTCCTTCGCCCCCTGTCACACGCTTGAAGTAATCTTCAAGACTTTCTTCACAAGTATGCGCCTCCGATACCTCCAATCCGTTTTCTACAAAGGCAGTTACAATTTTCCCCACAGGCAGATCAAGGTTGTGCAGGCGCAGATTGTGGTCGTCCTGTATGGAAAAATGGTTTTCATGGAAATTGCGTTCCAAAATTCTTGCCGCCTGTGCAGTATCAGAGAGTGTAAACCGGATATGCTTACTGCTTTTTTGCTCCAGTTCAGCAAGGCTTTCTTCTTCCAGCAATGCGCCGTGGTCGATAATTCCAATATCGTCAGCCAGCAAGGAAATCTCCGAAAGAATGTGACTGGAAATCAAAATGGTTTTTCCTCTTGCGTCGCAAAGCTCCCGAATAAAGGAGCGTACTTCTGCAATACCGATAGGATCGAGACCGTTGATCGGCTCATCCAAAATTAAAAGTTCTGGATCGTGCATAACGGCAAGGGCGATGGCAAGCCGCTGCTTCATACCAAGAGAATACTGTGAAAAGAGCTTTTTATCTTTGTAAGGCAGTCCTACCAGATCCAGAGCATCTTTGATGGCATGATTGTTTGGTACGCCCCGCAGGGTAGCAAAGATACGCAGGTTCTCTGTGCCGGTCAGATTGGGATAAAAGCCGGGAGACTCAATCAAGCTACCAATACGGGGCAGCAATTTCTTTTCATTCCCCTGCAAGGGTTTCCCCCAGATTTTGACCTCCCCGGAAGTCGGCTTCGTTAAGCCCAACAGCATTTTCATGGTAGTGGTTTTTCCGGCTCCGTTTCTGCCCAGCAGACCATAAATTCTCCCACGCTTCACATGGATATTTAAGTCAGCCACACTCTTTTGTGAGCCATATTGCTTCGTCAGATTTTTTGTTTCAATGATGTAATTTGTATCCATATTCAAAACCTCCTGTTCTGTAAGGTATTCTATCACGCCAACCTTGCATTAACCTTGCCGCAACCTTGCATTAACCTTGCAATTTGAAATCCGGCAAAAATGACAAAGGTTCCCGCCATAAAGACGGGAACCCGCTTAAATCTCCAAAGGAAAAAGCAACATAAATTCAGTTCCTTCTCCCGGAAAGCTTTCAACTGTTATGCTTCCACCCATCTTTTCTACAAGCTGATGGACAATAGAAAGACCAAGTCCGCTTCCTTTTTCGGAGCGTCCTTTATCACACTTATAAAGCCGTTCAAATATGTGTTTCAAATCGTCTTTCTCAATTCCTACTCCATTATCCGCCAGCAGCAGCTCCATGTTATTTTCCTTCTTTGACAGGACAATTTTGATTTTGTCTGCATGGCTGTGAGCGATTACATTTTGAATGAGATTGTTGACGATCCTCATATAGCTGTCCATATCCAATCTTACCCGGACAGGCTGTTCGGGAATATCAATGTCATAATCAACCTGTTTATCCTCAAAAATCGGTATCCAGTCAATCAGGATATTTCTTGTCAGCTCTGCGGCCTCAACGCTCTGGATTTCCAAAGCAAACTCATTGGAATTTAACTTGAACCAGTCAAAGAGCACATCAATATATTCTTTCAGATCATGGGCTTTCCGTCGGGCGGTTTCAATATAATCATCCCGGTCTTTTCCTGTGACCAGTCCTTTGTGTGCAGCGTCAAGATACCCAATCAGAGTGGTAAGGGGTGTCCGAACATCATGGGAAAGGCTCGTCATAAGCTGGCGGTTGGTTTCTTCTGTCTGCCGTACAGTTGAAAGTCTGCTTTCATAGGACACAACAATCTCATTGATTTCATAGGCAAGAGGTGCTGTCAATTCATTTGTTGCAGACAGAATACGCCGGTTGCCATTTCCGTTTTTCACATCAACCAGCACATCGGTCATTTCTGCGATTTGTTTTTTTACGCGCCGAACGAGAACGATGGAAGTCAGCACAGCCACAACAGCAATCACAATGGACAAGAAAACGATGATTTCCATATTGGCTATACCTCCTTATTAAAGCGGTAGCCAATCCCTTTGACCGTTTGGATATACTTTGGGCTTGAAGGATTGACTTCTAATTTTTTACGAAGCCGGCTGATAATCGCCATAATGTTACTGTCATCATAGAAATATTCTTCGCCCCAAACTTCCTCATAAATCTGCTGTTTTGTCAAAATTTTTCCTTGATGCTTTGCGCAGTACAGGAGCAGATCAAATTCCTTTGGTGGAAGTTCAAAAGTGCCATTTTCCGTCGTAACAGAACGATTTTCAAGGTCAATTTGCAATCCATCAAAATCCAGTTTTTGCACAGCTCCGGCTTGATGATTAAAGCGGGTGTAGCGGCGAATGAGGGACGCAATACGGGCAATCAGTTCGTCCATATCAAACGGTTTTGTCAGATAATCGTCCGCCCCGGCCCGTAAGCCCCGCACTTTAGAAATGCTGTCATTTTTGGATGTAAACATCAAAATCGGCAGGCTGTTCTCTTTGCGGATTTCTTCCAGCGTTTCAAAGCCATCCATACCGGGCATCATCACATCCAGCACCACAAGCTGATACTCCTGCTCTTTTAATTTCTGCAAGCCCTCTTTTCCGGTATTACAAAAATCGGCTTCTATATGTTCCGATTGTACGCTGCGTTTAATCAAAGCGCACAGTTCTCTGTCATCATCTATAATCAAAATTTTATTCATGGCGTAGTTCCTTTCCTTGTTTTGTCCGGCCATCAAGCGGCTTCTCCGCAGTTTTAGGGAGCAGCCAAACACCGGCCATTTTCACAGCGCCGGGGATACGCCCACCGGCACAATAATAATTTACCCTACGAGGTGTCACGCCCCATTTCTCGGCGGCCTCTTTCAATGTCATATAGTCCATTTCGCACCTCCACAGAGTACATTATAGTTCTCTTTCTCGAACAATGCAAGAAACGGAATGTGAATTATAAACTTCAACCAACCTGCATATAGCAACATTCCACAGGCAAAGTATGAATTATACAATGTAACTGGGTGATGTTATATGGCGAAAGTTGAAGATTGTCCCGGTTTTGAAACCTTCGGCGCAGATGTCAAAGCCGCACGAGAGGCAAAGCGTCTGGCACGAAAAACATTGGCAGAAATGGTTGGGATTGAATGGCGGTATCTTGCCAACATTGAGAATCAAGGTGCGATTCCGAGCCTGCCTGTGATGATCCAGTTGATTAAGGTCTGCGGACTTCCCGTGGAACGGTATTTTAACCCGGAGATCATGCGGGAAGAAAGCGAACAGCGGCAACGAGTCAGCCACAAGCTGAAGCTTTGCCCTGAAGAATACCTGCCGATTATCGAAGGTGCCATAGACGGGGCGCTCAAAATGGAACAGACTGCGAAGCAGAAGGAGGACGCATAATCGCGGCCTCCTTCTGGCGTTTCTATATCAAGTTTCCCGGCACTTTTCCCAAAGTTCCCGGCACCTCTGCTGGATTTCTCCGGTTTCTGTCACAGTCAGATCGCGGTCATTTCCGGTAATCTTATCTTCCAGAAAGTTGGCGTATGTATCCAGCAAGGCGTTTCGCAAATCCTCCGGAGTTTTCTGTATTTCGGCGCTGTACCAGTCATTCCGGTGAGGTTCCCATGCCATCAATGTATAACCGTGGCTGGTCTGCACCACCTCATACAGAGGATCATCATCCAGATATGCCTGAAACACTTCCAGAACCTTTTCAAAGGTCAGCATTTCCCACACCTCCCATTCAACTGCAAATCAGTTCCCTGATTAAAATTTCCTCAATCTGTGCCGTTAATGTGTTCATCAGTCCTACCCAGCGCATAGGATCACAGGCTTTCAGTTCCTCAGTGACACCCGCAGCCTCCATCATGTGAGGCAACATGGTGTCCACGCGCTCCTGCGCTGTCCAATCAATCTCTAACAGGTGCGGATACAGTTTCTCGCTCATCAGCAGTTGGTTGTAGAGAATAGGACGGTGTTCCTTCAGGTAGGACTTTCGCATCCTGCCGTACTTGCCGATAGAAGTTTCCGGCTGTTCAGAAAGTTTTAGGTTGGGTATATCATAATCTCCACAACGAATGTAAGTCAACTTACTCATATTCATGCTCCTTTGCTCCGTGATGATTAGACTGCTGCGCTGGCTGCTATGCTGCCTTTGCGCGGTTCTTCTTTTGGTAGCTGCCCGATAGTAGAAAAAACACCTTTTTTCATATCCTCAGCCCGGATCAGGGCTTTCTTAGCGTCCATTTCCGCTTTTTTCTTCGCCTTGATTTTGTCCTCATACCGTTTCTGTGCGCCGCTGGCTTTCCGCTTCAAATAGTTCTGATGGAGCCTGTCCTTGCGTTCTTCTCTTTTCCGCAATTCTTCCTGTTCCTCTGGGGTTAAAGGAACCGGCTGTAAGGATGGTGGAATATAGCGTCCTAAAAAATTAAAGTAGATTTCAATTTCCTGCGTGGTATCCTGACTGCCTTTTCGGGAGCGTTCATGGACAAGGATTTTCTCTACAAACTCGTTGAGCATGGTATTTGTCAGCGTGTCAAAATTCTCGTACTTATCAATCAGGGCTATAAATTTCTCTGCTGATTTCTGGCTCTGCTCATAGCCGGTAACAGCCTTTTCCAACTCCGCAATTTCAATCTCAAGTGCGTCCTGCTCTTTGGCATACTGTGCATCAAGCGCCTTATATCGTGTATCCGGCAGCTTGCCGAGGGCGTTATCCTCATAGATTTTGCAAATCAGTTTTTCCAGTTCTCCGGCTCTCTTTTGGGCAGTAGCCAGATGCCTGCGCTTTTTCGATATATCGGCACTCTGTTGAGCAACCTGCGTCTCCTGAACAGTGTGAATAAATTCCGTCCGGTCATTTCTCGAATATTCAGCGATAGCCCGGAGTGTGTCGGAAACCAATGTCAGAACAGCACTCTCATTGATACGGTGTTGTGTAAGGCATAGTGTCCCACACGGAACTTTGGTATAATTGGAACAGGTATATTGAGAAATCCGCTTGCCATTGTTGGTGCGGTGGACATACATCTTGCCGCCACAATCGGCACAATAGAGTAAGCCTGTGAGGGGAGCTGCTTCGCCCCAGCCGTTTGGATAACGCCGTACATTGCTGCGGATTTTCTGCACCAGATCAAAGGTCTGCTGGTCGATAATGGCTTCATGGGTATTCTCAAAGATCGTCCACTCGTCCTCAGAAACATAGTGGCTTTTCTTGTCCTTAAAGTGCTTGCGGGTCTTGAAATTGATGGTGTGCCCCAAATACTCTCGTTTTTTCAAAATGTTCACGATGGTAGATGATCCCCATCCATAGGGGTCTTTGACCGGCTTTGAACGGTTCACACCCTCGTTGAAGCGGGCAAGGTGTACGACGGGAATTTCAATCCGATCTGCGGATAATTTGCAGGCAATCTGATAAGGCCCATATCCCTCCAGCGTGAGGGAGAAGATACGGCGTACCACTTCGGCGGCTTCCTCATCTACCAGCCAATGCTCCCGTTTTTCGTCCCATAAGTAGCCGTAAATCACAGTGCCGGTCAGGTGCTTGCCGCTCATACCTTTTGCCTTAAACACAGAACGGATTTTCCTGCTGGTATCACGGGCGTAAAATTCATTCATGATGTTGCGGAATGGGGTAAAATCGTCATCGCCTTTCAGACTGTCCACACCGTCGTTGATGGCGATCAGACGAACACCGCGTTGCCGCAAAACCTCCATGACCTGACCGACCTTCAGATAGTCGCGCCCCAACCGGCTCATGTCCTTGATGACGATTGCCTCTACACGCCCTGCCTCCACTTCCTCCATCATCGCCAAAAATCCGGGGCGGTCAAAACGGGTGCCTGAGATACCATCATCTGTAAAGTGCGTAGGGTTTGGCAGCCCATTCCGGCGGGCAAAATCCTCTAACATCTGTTTTTGGTTGGATATGGAATTGCTCTCGCCCTGTAACTCGTCGTCCCGGCTCAGGCGCTCGTACAGTGGGGTAATTTTTTCATTTCTCATGGCTGTACCTCCTGAAACAAAAATGCTCTAAGTGATTGCTTCACTAACCATGACAAAATCATGATTAAGAAGTCACTTAGAGCATATATCACCCGCCGCCTGCTTGAATACCTTATACTGCCGCAGGGCCACACTTTCCGGATGCTCATGTTCCATCGCCTTAAACAGCAGGTCCAACGGCGAGATGTATTCGTCATCATCCTCCCGGACTTCAGCGTATTCCAACACGCGCATGACCATGGAAAAGTTCTGTTCATCCTCCGGCGCTTCCTGGTGCAGCATGAGGATGATAGCTTGGAGCAGAGCTGTTTCGGACTTCGTCCAGAACGGGTCGGACTCATGACTGCCCTTGGGCGTGGTTGCCTGGATCAGCGTATTCACCAGCTTCAGAGCATCTTTCTCGTCCCGCAGGTAGCAGAAGGGGTTATAGCCGTCAGACTGTTCCAAATTCACGAGATTCAGCACGCGGACGTCATAGCCTTTCTTTTTCAGGTATCCGCCCGTGTCGGTCAGAACTTCCATTTTCGGGTCCGTGATCACATAATTGGTATTGGCCTCCAAGATGTTGGGCTTCACATAACCGCGGGTCTTGGCCGCGCCGCTGCCGCCGATGACCAGCACATTCAAGGAGCGCCGGTGTTTGTGGGTATCCAGCCCCAGCCGCACATGGCGGGTCAGGATCTTATTCTGCTTTTGGCAGAACTGCGCATTGACCTGCCTGGGCGAGCCCCACATGGCGGAGCCGTGTTCCTCGCCGTCCCGCGTCCTGCCGCTCTCGGCGTCATAGATGCACAGACCCATAATGTAGGCGCCAGTGCAAATGAGGATGGTCAACAGGCTCTTGTCCGTCCATTGAATCTGGAAAGGGTGCTCCAGCGCGGCGGCCAGGTTGGAGAACAGATCCGGCAAACCGCCGCCAAGGGATTGTGCAATGAGCAACGCCGCCCAGATGACCGGGATATAGAGGAAAAGGCGCAAAATTAGGTTGCTTTGCTTGGATGTTTGTTTCAGGCAATTCACCTCCGGGAGAACAAAATAGCAGTCCCATCGGCGGATCGTGTATCGCCAATGGGACTGCTTTGGGTGATCTATAATACTTATTTCATTTTACCATTTTTACTCTTTTGCCGATTTTTTGTTCTGGCCGAGGCAGACTTCTGCTGCTGATCCAACTGTGCCTTGTAGCCCTTCAGACGTTCCAACACGGAGGGGCGTTCCTCACTCGTCATCCGGCTCCCGTCTTTGGACGAGGTCGAGCTGGGCACGGTAGCGGGCAAGTCTTGTCCCGACCGAGATCCTTTTTTTGGCTCCACCTCCTGACGTTGGCCCACAGGCGGTGTCACAGGGGTGTTCTCTTGGGGGCGCTGATCCTGCTCGACTTGGGTTGCAGCCTGCCTTTCACGGGCTTCTCTGGCCTTGGACGGGGCTTGCTCCCGTGGAGGCTGCTGTGCCTGCGCTGGTTGACCGAGGTAATGGATGCGCTCGAAGATCATATTCGCTCTGTCGATCTCCGTTACCGGCATGATGACATCCACCACCTTGCCGTGACCGTCCGTATCCCGAATGGCAGAGAATAAGATTTTCTGCTTTCCAGCCTTCTTTTTGAATGCCTGATACTGCTCCGGAGACATGGCGAACCGGCGCACGTCGCGGGTCTCTTTCAGCATCTTCGCGAAGTTGACTTTGCCGGAGATCGTCTTATGGTTTTTTGCCAGTGCCAGCGTCAGCGCCAGCATATTTTTAAGGCCGGAACCACTCAGCCGGACAGCTACCTCACCGCCGGAGAGCATCATGCGCACCAATTGGTCCGCCGCCTCACCGCCTCCGATGTTCATGTTTCCGCACCTCCTTCTGGTGTTCTTCTGTTCTTTGAATGTCCTGTTCCATGACAGGCACTTGGTTTTGTATCTTATGGCAGAGCTTCAGCTTTTGCCGCTCCGTGCGGATCTCGCGGTTCAGCTCCGCCAACTGTTCATAGATCTCCGCCTTTTCTTCCGTCAGCCGGTTCCTGGGAACGCCGCTGCTCTCCAGCAGCGCCACCGCTTCCATGTACCGTTCAAATTCCGTCTCCATGCCGGTCAGACCTTCTTCATAGAGCGCTTTGCTGGGAGCCAACGCTTCCACATCCGTCAAAGCCGTATACAGTTTTTGCCGTCTCTTTTTCCGCACATTGAGGATGGTACGCTGCTTGATGAGTTTGGCCAGCGATTTCTCTGTGCGGGTCCGGAAGGCATCCATATCCGCCTGGGTGACGATCTCATTTTCCCGCAGAAAGTCGAACTGTGTGCGGTATTGCTCAAAGCGCATGACCTCCCGCCTAAGATGAGGCGTCATGCGGGGCGGGTACTGCCGCTGCCCGATCTTACCCAGCAAATAGAGATAATGCACATAGAGGGCAAGGAAGCCGGTGTATTTCGGATGCGCCAGGTATGGCCGATACTTAGGCCGTGAGAGCACAGCGGGACGGCTGCCTGCTTCAATTTCCGCAAGATTTCCTTGAATAGCAACACGGATACCATCCTCCGTGAACAGCGTATTGCGTCTGCCGGGATACTGGAATCTCTCCTGTCCCCGCAGGCGAAAACCCAGCCGATCACCGTGGTGGATCTCATATCCCATGTGTTCCATGAGCAGGAAGAAGTGTCCGAGATCGTTGGCATCCTGGATAGCCGCCCGCAAATCCGCTTCCAGCATGGAGCGAAAGGTCGGCTGGCCCTTGGACTGCCGCAGCCACTCCACATAGCTGACGGCTTTGGCAGGCTCTCCCGCCATAATAACGGACAAGCCATGCTCCCGGCAGAGCCGGTCTGAGGTGC
Source organism: Dysosmobacter welbionis (assembly GCF_005121165.3). Classification (NCBI taxonomy): domain Bacteria; kingdom Bacillati; phylum Bacillota; class Clostridia; order Eubacteriales; family Oscillospiraceae; genus Dysosmobacter; species Dysosmobacter welbionis. The sequence goes on from NZ_CP034413.3 coordinate 1,053,568, forward strand.
TGCGGATCTGCTGGTAGTAGCTTTGGGCGTTACTGTGGTATTTTTCTCCGGTTATGGAATTTACGGAATTAAACACTGTGTGAGCATGGATATGTTCCTTGTCCACATGGACGCCAATCACCGCCTCATAGTCTGCCAAATGTTCCTGTGCAAACTCTTTGGCAATTTGCAATGCCACCTCCGGTGTGACCTCTCCGGGTTGGAAGGACTGGATGATATGGTAATACTGCACGCCATCCTCCTTACCAAGTTCTCGTTTGGTATCCAGCATCTGACGGCACTCCATACCGGGATCGCAGTTCAGATAGGCGGTCAGAATTCGGTCATCTGTTTTATCTCCGTTGAGTATATAGTGGATGCCTGCATCGAGCCGCCCCTTTCTGGCAAGGATCTTTGTGATGGCCATTACTTTTTCGCTACCTGATACATGAGTTCATACACACGGTCCAGCAGATACAGTCCTCGTTTAGCATCCTCAGGTTTTGCGATTCCGGCGTTCACGCTGCGGGCAATCTGGTTGATGTTGTTTCCGATGTGGTGGATCTCCGTGCGCAATTCCTTGATTTCCTGAGAAGGGCGCGCCTTGACCGGCTGTCCTTCAATAAGCCGCGCAAGATATGCCCGTTTTGTCAGGCCGCTCTGCTTGGCCTGACGGCACAGCAGTTGGTACTGTTGCTGCGTCAGTTCAATGTGCAGATGGTGTTTGGGTTCTTTTTTGGCCACGCCGCACTCCTTTCTGCGGCCTGTGGCCGCTGATCATCCGCCCGCAGGCGGCATTGGGGACTGGGGATACCCCCAGCAAGCGCGCTAAATGTACATTTGCGCTATGCTTGCGCCAGCGCCGCCACGGCGGCGTTGGCTTTCGCCCCGCTGCGCGGGGCTTTGTTTTCAAGCGGTATGGTAATTGCAATATTGGGCGGGCACTGCCCGCTTCCTCGTAAAAAAGAAATCATCTCTCCGGGGTCGGATGCCGGCAAAGGTACTTTTCGCTTGCGCGTTCCGTCGGAATACCATCCAATGAGAGAGCACTCTTTTCAGGAATAAATGCCGCATACCTGGCATATCCAAAACCTTCGGACTCCACCAGCAGGCCGGTGTTCACATCTCGGCAGGTCACGAACAGACAGAGAAATGTTTCAGTTTTTCCATCGAACCCCATATCCGACACGTTCCGGGATATGAAGGAAACATCCCGCAAAAGCTCGTTCATGTAGCGGCGGTACTGCTCTTTCGGCAGTTCGATCACTTTTGTGATCTGGAACCGCGCTTTCTCCGGGAACGGAGCCTTCTCGAGAATATCCCGCACACTGGCTGCTTTCCGATAAAAACTCGCAAAATTTTCTAACATACTTCTCTCCTTGTGGCAGGGTGTTTTGTGAACACCCTTATAGAAAAAGCAGGGTGTTTTGTGAACACCCTGCTCTTGAAAAAACGTTTTTGTTTATTTATTACCGTGCCTCAAGCTCTTTGGCCATTTCCCTTTTCCGCAGTTTTTCCATTGCAAAATCAAGGATGCGCTCTTTTCGTGTCTGCAGCATTGTCTTATAGAACTGCTTTTGCAGATTCGAAATGAACGGAGTCTCATCCACGATACGGAAAATTGCATCCATGTTGATTTTGGGCAGCATCCGCTTCAATGCTTTGTTGCAATCCGCATTCTCCAAAGAGGAAATAAAATCAAAGTAGTTGATTTTTTTACCATTGACCTTAATGCTGGAAAGAGGGATTGAGAAAGTGCGAAAATCTCGTTCTGGCTGCTTATCTATGGTGTCTCGCATGATGGCTTCATCAGCCTGGGGATACAGGCAGCTCCCGCAGTCATACACAGGGGCAATGGCAATTTCGTCTGTCGCGGTATTATAAAGAAAACCCCAGTTTCCGTTGTGCCGATCCCAATTCCCGATCAGCGCATCTATAATGAATACATTCCAAAAATGCTGCTGCAACAACGCGGGAGGGAATGCTGTCTGATCCTCCATGGCCCGCATAATGTCAGACAGTTCTGTACCATACCCGCTGTGACCGGAATCGATCACCGTGTTTTTCAGTGAGGCAAAGTCCTGCAACACAATTCCGGGAGAGGTAAAATCCCTGCAAGCAACAACAATCTTTTTTACGCCATTTTTTCATAAGTGCCAAGGAGCGTTTCCTGAGCCTTGATCCCAACGCTGTTGAAAATATGGCAGCCGATATACTCGGTAATGCAACTGTTAGCATAACTCAAGTCTTTATTCTTGGGGGCTTGTGCGGGGAACTTCAGCATATACTGTTCGCCTTGATAAATTACAGCCCGCTTTGCGCCGTTTGCCCCTGCATAGAACTTATTGCGAGTGGGGAGGTCTGTAAAGTTTATCAAGAGGTATCACTCTCTTTCCATGCGAAGATACTTTTCGCGCAAATACCATGCCTGCTCGGGAGAAATAATCCGTTCGACTTCGGCTGAGTTAATGTCCGCGTTCAGATTGCACCAGTAGATGTCCCAATGAGGATCCCGGTTTCCGCCGTCTATAATGTCCCAAGATTTTTGCATCTCCTGAATAGAAGCCTGCAAATCATCAGGGAGTCCGCATTCAAGATACGACTGATCCAACGGCTTTCCGGTTTCCTGATCATATTGTGCGTGATTCATAACTAATTCCTCACAATGCTCTCTTACTGGATCGTTTTTATTATACCGATTTTCCGGCATTATAGCAAGTCCCTTTGCCAGACAGCGCATCAGGTCACGCAGCTTCCTCCAGCTCTGAACAGATTCTTTCTCTTGCCAGCTTGGCATAGGTGTCGGTCACCTCAATGCCGGTGGCGGAATAACCCTCCAGAACAGCCGCCAGCACCGTGGTGCCGGAACCGGCAAAGGGGTCCAGAATATGGCCGCCCGGTTCCGTGATCTTTACAATGTCCCGCATGAGCTGCAAGGGTTTCTCCGTAAGATGAATGCGGTTCTGCGGATTGCCATATTTGAACACTCCTGGCAGGCAGGGCACCGGACGGCTGATAGGCATATTTCCGTTGGAACCCCAGACAATGTACTCCGCCTGCTGGCGGAAGCGGCCCTTCTGAGGACGGCTGTTGCCCTTATCCCAGACAGCGGTACCCCGCCAGATCCACCCCGCCCATTGAAGGGCATCGGTGGCTGCGGGAAGCTGCCGCCAGTCGATGAACATACATATCGGCGCACCGAGCTTGCTTGCTTTCCTCGCCTCATACAGCCACTCTGCCGCCCAGCGGGTCCAGGAGCGCTGGTCCTTGGCATCGCCGTCAAAGGGAGGTGGCGCGTTCTCCCCATACTGGAATACTTCCTGGCGGTGGACTTGTTTTTCTCGGATTGTGTCCGGCCTCCGGAAGCATACGGGGGATCGGTGATGACAGCATCGAAGGTGTTGGGGGCGAACCCGCTCAGCACCTTCAGCGCGTCACCTTGAATGATCTCCCATTTCTGGTTATCGTTCATGTGTGTGGTCCTCCTTGTTTTTGTTTTTTGTGGGAATGCTGCCGGATAACTCTGTCTCTACATACTCGCTGATGATTCCCAAGGCTTCCTCATAGCTGTGGCAGTCTCCGCCCATAATTCGGTTTTGCATCTCTTTTGCCTCGGCTGTCATACCGTTTTGCCGCAGTGTCCGGCTTGCAAGACCGATGAGATTGAAAATATTGCCGTTCTGCCCGACAAGAGGGCAGGACGGCCTTTTGCGTTCCTGTTCCAGCGTTATCGCTCCTTCCTGCCGGAACGCCTGGGTGGCGTCCGGCCAATGGTTTTCTGATCCGTCATCATCGGAATTCCCAGCTTGCTGGCATGGTGGATCTCATCCCACATTCCTTCCGTCCAAACAGGCCCATAAACATTGAGCTGCTGGCAGGATTCCAACAGTTGCAGGGACATCTCACGCGCCTTGGTATCCTGCTCCGGGTCGTTTGGGTCCGCTATGGGTGGGAACAGCAGGTGTGGGCAAACGGGGATATCTCCATCCGCAAACACCTCCCGTGCCTTCTGCCGTGCGAATTCAATATTGGCTTCCACATCACCCCGCAGCGGCGCGCAGATGAACACCAGCTTGGGGCCGGCCTGTTCCCGTTCCGGCGTCCGTTCCCGGAACACGGACAGGTATTGCCCGATGGACTGCCGGAGGACATCGTAATCCGCAGCCGAGGGATGATAGGCATACCAGTCCACATCTCCGCGGTCATCCCACAGGTGAGGCATTACACCGCTGCGGAAGTTCGGGTTGCCAGGGACAGGCTTTTTACCCCAGACATCCTTGAACCGCAGCATTGTCCGATCCACTACCCCCTCCGTGCGGTTGAGCACCGTGAGGCGGATGGCGTCATATTGATTCGCAACACAGGTGGAAAGGAACTCTGCCCGTACCCGCAGATCCTTCCCAAGTTCTCCTACACAGACACGTCCGGAATACTGGGGATGATCAATGAGGTCGCTGTTTTCAAACAGCTTTCGCAGTTCTCTTTCATAGACAGTCATCGCTCCATCCCCCATTTCTTTGGTTTTTTCTCTTTGGCAGGCGGCGTTTGGCTGGACGCAAGGCACTCTCTGTCTCTACCCCGGATGACACTGCGGCCGGTGTCCGTCAGGACAAAGGTATCCTTTGTATCATTCAGGATTTCTTCCCCTGGCAAAATAACGGCGGTGCCGGTAACACGGACATCCCCGCGCACGCTTCCGTACACCTGACAGTGCCCAGACAGCAGGGGCGTTCCGAACTGACTCGGCACGCTGATGATCTGGGCGCAGCCGGACACACGCGCACTGCCATTCATCACAGCGCCCCGCAGGTAGGCGTCATCCTCCGCGCGGGCATGGTTGGAAAGAACAGAGCCGTGAGATACATAGGCATTGTCACAAGCAATGGCGTTTTTTCGCAGGTAAGAACCCATATCCACATAGGCGTTTCCCGCTGCGATGGCATCATCGAAGATCCAGGCGCCGTCGGACGGGTCGGTTGCCAGATTGCTTTCGCTCTCCACAAAGCCGCCCAGATCCCCCGCTTTCACCTGGTCGCCAACATCCCGCAGCGCACGGATGCGGTGGAGGAAGGGATATTCTTCGTGGGTAATGTCAGTGATTTCATATTTCAAATTGCTCGTTTTTCATCAACTCCTTCATTATGCCGCGCTTTCAAAAAGAGACTTCTGGGCATCCTCCATGCGGAAACGGGCGTCGATATCTGAAAATGTGTCTGTGCGGTTGAATTTCTCAGACACCTTTCCCGGCAGGGCCTGCAGTTCCAGCATCCGTTCCCACAGTTCCGGGTGATGATCATAGAGATGTTGCAGTTCTTTTCGTCTGGCGTTGGGACAGAACCAGCAGCCGCCCCGGTCGGTAAACGCATACACAGGAGAAAGCAGCCCTGCCTTGCGGCAGAGCTGCTTCGCATCTTCCTCTGTAAACTTGTATTTTGCCAGCAAGGACACCTGTTGATTCTTCAGGCGTGACAGCCGTTTTTGCTCATCGTAGGCGATGCCGATATACTGCATCGTGTCGGCAGGCAGGCTCTTTTGATGCCGACAAATCGGTTTGATTTTGCAGTCCCGCTGGACATAACACTTTCCGCAGATTGGAAAGGCCCGCAGCATCCCTTTCTTGGGGCCGCGGGTGACCGTCCCTGTGAACAGGTCTACATAGGTTTTCTCCGCACGCAGAACACGCACCTTCACCCCCATCCGCTCCAGCTTTGGAATGGCGGTGTGATAGATAAAGTCCCGGTGTTCCGGCACCTCACCTGAAATGGTTTTATCAAACATCACCTCGCAGTAGACGGCTTCGTCCAGCGGTTCCCCATGCTCCAGCGCCAGCAAAATGGTGGCAAGACTGTCCTTACCAAAGCTGCAGCTGACAATATGAAGAGGTTTTGATCTTTCTTTTGAAATGGTATCACTCCTTGTTTTTCTTATTGTTCCGGCTATATTGTCAGCCGGGTGATTTTTTGGTATAATAAAAAATATTATTTTCAGCCACTATCTAAACAAAGGAGAAAACAACATGAACAAGACGGAACTTCTCACCGCTATGGCAGAGACCAGCGGCCTTGCTAAAAAGGACTGCGACGCCGCACTGAGCGCATTCATTGATACCGTGGAAGCTGCTCTGAAGTCTGGGGACAAGGTCCAACTGGTTGGCTTTGGCACCTTTGAGGCAAAAGAGCGTGCTGCCCGCACCGGTAAAAACCCGGCCACCGGTGCGACCATTGAAATCGCCGCTTCCAAGGCTCCGGTCTTTAAGGCCGGCAAGGCGTTCAAGGACAGCATTCAGTAATACCTGACAGCGAGAGGCGAGTCCTCTCGCTGTTTTTTTATCAGCGGGCGGAAACCCCTGTCTCCTTGGCGCGGCAGGCGCTTTCCAGCACCTCCGTCATATCCGTCTGCTCCCACGGGGCATCCGCGTGGGTGAAGTGTCCGTAGTTGCAGAATTTGCGGAAAATAGGTTTGTCCAAACCCAGCGTATCGATCATGCCGTTCGGCGTCAGCTGGCACACCGTGCGAACGGCCTGCTCCAGTGCAGCATTGGAGTACTTGCCAGTGCCGTGGGCATCCACCTCCACTATGACAGGCTTCGCCCTGCCGATGGCGTAGGCCATACTGACGGTGCAGCGTTCAGCAAGTCCCGCCGCCACAATGTTTTTTGCGATGTAGCGGGCCATGTAAGCGCCGCTGCGATCCACCTTGGTGCCATCCTTGCCGGACAACGCGCCGCCGCCATGTGGTGCGAGACCGCCGTAGGTATCCACCATCAGCTTACGGCCCGTGAGTCCGGTATCCGCTTCAAAGCCGCCCTCCACAAATCTGCCGGAAGGATTGATGAGGATCTCCGTTTCGGCATCCAGCGGGAAGTCCTGAAAAGCGGGCTGGATAATATGTCGCATGACCGCATGGCGAAGCTCTGCCAGCTCCACACCATCCTCATGCTGGCAGGAGACCACTACGGCAGAGACACGCTTGGGAACGCCGAACTGATACTCCACAGACACCTGCGCCTTACCGTCCGGCTTCAAGCCGGGAATCGTGCGCAGCTTTCTCGCCTGGGTCAGCAGGCGGGTGAGTTCATGTACCAGCACTACCGGCAGTGGAAGAAGCTCAGGCGTTTCATCGCAGGCGTAGCCGTACACGATACCCTGGTCGCCTGCTCCGGTCTCCGCGCCGCTATTGACTGCTCCGGCGATGTCGGGGCTTTGCTCGTGGGTGATCACCTCCACCTCATAATCGCTGCCGCCATATCCGGCTTCCCGCACGGTGCGGCAGATGACGGCAGGGATGTCCGGGAGCCACGCCGCCGTGATCTCGCCAGCCGCGATGATCTTACCTGCGGTAGCCATGACCTCGCAGGCTACATGGGCGGTGGGGTCATGCTCCAGGCAGGCATCCACTACGGCGTCGGCAATGGTGTCGCAGAGCTTGTCCGGGTGGCCCTCAGTGACAGACTCCGCAGTTAAGACATACTTATCTTTCATGTTCGTTTTTCTCCTTATTGCATTGTTTTTTATGGTTTCCGGACGGCACAGGAACAGAAAACACCATCTCATTGGCGTATTTCTTTCGATACTTTTCGATCTGCTGCTCCGTCAGGGATGTAAAATCCTCATCTCCAATTCCGACTACAAAAAAGGTGCCGCAGACAATGTCATACGGCACTCCGGATTCATCTGTCAGGGCACGGTTCATAGGCAATCCCAGAAGCTTGCCCTCTCCGTGACAGACGAGCGCGACCGGGTCATCGAACGGGTAAACAGCCTCAATATCTCCACCTACGATCCGCTGCATGGATTCCAGGCTGCCGTCGATCTCCTGTACAGTGGGCGTTTTCATCGGCTCCACCACAAGAATGGTCATTTTTTGATGATTGATAGGATCGCCTCCTAAAAAAAACAAGCGGCAGCAGCAGTCTGAGACCACTGTTGCCGCGAAATGATTTGATTATTTTTTTGTTTTCAGAGCCAGCGTTTGTGTTTTCAGCAAAGCATTCTCCAACGCTCTATGGTCCTCGTGATCCTGCCACCAGTGGGGGCGCAGAAAACTCAGTGCTTTGGTGGCCCAGATGTAGTCATCCCGCCCCAGGGACTCCTGCACGAGTCCAAGTCGGAACTTTTCGTAGTTCTTTCGTACTGCCGCATCTACGCTGTCCCGGTTCAAATACAGTTCCAGAAACCCACAAAGGACAGCCGCTTCCTCCATCGTATAAAACACTACGACACCCCTTTCACACAAACAGGCATCATTGTAGCACATACGAAGGGATAATAGAAGCCCTATCACGATTTCCATAGTCAAGCGCGCCAATCTGCGCATCTCCGCAGTGGGAATGACCAGCCGAAGAATGTCCTTATGTGTTCCCCACCTTTCGCTTTTAGGGCAAAACGATTCCAAAAACGAGGAATGGAATTCCCCTCCATTCCTCGTTATTCCTTGTCTGGCAGATAAGTCACTATATCAGCCAAAGTACAATCCAGTATTTTACATAGCGCGTCCAAAGTGTTGGTCGAAACGGATTCATTCGCTTTCAGCCTCCGGATCGTAGAACTACTGATCCCACCTTTACATTGCAGCGTATATGTGGTCGCTCCACGCTTTTCCATCGTTTCCCACAATGGGGCGTATGAGATCATCCCGGTTCCTCCCTCCGTTTCGCGCTTTACATATCTTCATTATTGCCTATAATGAACATATAGCGTTATAGGCAATATTGCCCATATCAGGACGTTCTAAACTTGAACCGCAATGGGAGGAACCATAATGGAAACAAAAGTATGTTGTGTTACGGGACATCGGGATATTCCAACAGATCGGGCCGTCTACGTAGAGCAAGCGCTTCGACGTGAAGTCCTGGCAGCGATTGAGGATGGATATACCCGCTTCATCTCTGGTTTTGCTGAAGGAACGGATCTCATGTTTGCGGCCATCGTTGCCGAGCAAAAGGAATACAGCCCCAATCTGTATTTAGAGGCGGCTTTGCCCTATGCGGGCAGGATCAAAACAAAAAGCAAGCAATTTCACGATTTGCTGCGAATCTGCGATGAGGTCACGGTCGTATGCCAAGAATATACCCCTTCATGCTTTATGCGGAGAAACCGGTATATGGCCGTGAAGTCCCAGCGTGTGATTGCCGTTTATGATGGGCGAGATCGTGGTGGAACGCTTTACACCATGCGCTATGCCCATACGCTGGAGAAGGAGGTCCGGGTAATCGAGGTATGAACTTTGTGTGATTTGGGCGACTCAAACGTTGCATCGCCCGACGATTTTATGCCCATCTTACGAAGTTACCTCTCCGGTTTTCTGGTTTTTGGGTTTTTCCCATTCTTCGGCCTCTCCACTTTTCCTAACCAGATTTCGTCGATGGTCCTGTTCCACGCTTCCTCCAGCGATTCCACCGGCAAGCCATTGGCCTCGAAGCCTTGCTGGATCGCACGGTAATAATACGGAGAAGGCAGTGCGGGCTGGCGGCTCATCGGTTCTGCCATGATATAAGCCATGACGGAAACGGCTGCGTCATCTGTGGTCCGCACAGATACCTGCTCCTTGGTGTAGTGGCGAGGATAGCCTTCGTAGCGGTCCAGCGCCTGTTCAGACTTCGGCGTGAGCTTCCATAGCAGACCGTGGACGACGCTGCCTTTCTTGGGAGAGACAGTGGCAAAGCCGCTGCCGCGGAACTGCAACTCATAGTTCTGCAGCGTCACCGGCCCAACGAGCTGGGCGTCTGGACAACGATGCTCCATCTGTTCTAAATTGATATTGCTGCCGTAGGCGAAATACAGAGTTTCTTCCATCTTAGTCCCCCAGCAGTCTGAGTCCGCCGATTCTGTCCAGATGGCGGAACATGGCCTGCGCCTGCGTTTCCGTATCTCCATCCGGCAGTGGGCAGTCCATTCCTGTGGTGCGGATGACATTGCTCTGTAAAAACCAGATGTAGCTCTCGATGTCCGGGAACTCTGTGGGATCAAAGGTCTGGTCCCGCAGACGGCCCATGATCTCCGTGGCCGTTCCCTCATAGACGGTTTCTTCGATCTGTATCTTCAATGGCTTCACCTCTCCATTTCTCTGGATTTTTTCTTCTTTTTATTGGCTTCATAAGTATCCTTGTCATAGCGCCATGCCCGATCACCCTCCAGATTGGCCAGCAGATGATTACGGGTATTCTTGAACTCGTCACCGTTGAGTCCCAGCCGCACCAGCCAGACACGGAAGGTAAACAGTTCGTTGTCGCTATGGGTTTTCCGCATAACGGTGCTGCGCTGGTTAATGGCTTGGGCAGACATGGCAAGGCATAAATTCACATAGGCCGCGACCTTTCCGGCATGAAGCGTAGAGTTGAAACAACGCCACTCAACGGTTCCTCTATAAAACACAGAGTGCAGATTCAGGGCATAATAGCGCGTCCAGTTATAGTGTTCTCGGTCAGAGATATTCCCTTCATACCAGATGCTTTCCAGCGCCGTGAGATTTTTTGTTTCGTCAGAGGAGAGCTTGCGTGCTTCCTTTAGCATTGGCTCCCGCACCTTCTGGCAGTATTGGCTGACACGGCTTGAATTTACCTGCAGTGCTTTGAACAGGATATCCTCCTTGGAGTACATAATGCTCAGAAGGTTTTTCAGACTCTGGCGGTTGTGGTTGGCGGCGTCCACATGAACATGGATACCGCAGGAGTGGTTGACTTTGGCCCCGACATGGCGCACCTGACGGACACACTCCTGAAGCCTGGGTAACTCCGCGTAAGTGAGTTTTGGCGTCACCATCTCAACCCGGTATTCGATGTTGCTGGTATGCATATACCCGCTTTCAGTTTTCATTTCCGTAACAATGCTGGAATCGCTCATAATGCTCCACACCTTGCCATCCGGGTCTTTCACGCTCCATTTATCGTATCCGCCCCCCACATAGTAAGGTTCTGTGCCAAAATAATTGGCCAGCGCCTGCGCAGCCTGCCCACGAGTGAGTCCCGTCATCTCGACCTCAACGCCAAAGCACTGATCCTTCATTCCGATCATGCGGCGGCCCCCGCTTTCAATTCCTCGTCCACTGTCTGGATACGCTTGGCAATCGCCTCAATTACATTGACGGTGACACTGTTGCCCGCCTGCTTATAGGCCTGAGCGTCAGACTGGATGGCGAGGATGCGGTCAATTTGCCATTCCTCAAAGCCCTGAAGCCGCAGGCACTCACGGGGCATGAGACGGCGGATGCGTCCGCCGTTTTCCACGATCCCCTGGATACAGCTGGTTTCCAGCGTATGGGCAATGTCACGCCCAACGCGCCCGCGGCGGGTGTTGCTGCCTGCGTAGCCCAAATCCACCGTATCGCCGGGTTGAGCCTCCTTGTACCCCTTCTTGGTCGCCTCCTTGATGAGCAGGACACCGGAGCGCTCGCCTTTACGGTTGGACAGTGTGGTCTGTCCATACCGGGCGGTGAGACAGCGGGCAGCGTCCGTTTGCTTTGGATGCCCGCTGCAAAGGTCTACCAGCACAGCGTTTTGTGTTTGGTTCCGGTTGATTCCTCTGAAATCGCTGGCGTTCAGCGGAATTGCTGTATCCCGCTTTCCGACGATCCCATCTTTCCGGTTAAAGCCCACCAGATATAATCCGGTCTTCCCGCCCATGCCACCAGCGCCGGCAGTCTGGGTGCAGGCTACTCCGTCTGCGTCATAGATCCGGGAGCCTTGCGGCCCTCCGAGGACTTGTACAAGAGCTTTTCCACCTGTGCCGAAGACAGGTAATATTTTCCCGGCGCATCGGGGATCAAGATATCCGATAAGGAACAGCCTTCGTCTTGATTGCGGGACTCCGAAACATTTGCTTAATGTATAGTTGAAAATAATGTATAGTCACCTCCTAAAACTGATGAAAAATCAGAAAAAATCATCGTCACACTTAACATAATTCCGTATAATTTAAACAATGGCATTGCCATATCAACTAATAGGAGGAATATGCTAATGACGATAGAGCACACAGGCTCATTGAGCGAATGGCTCAGGAAAACGATCAGCAAGTTAAAGTCACACTTAGCTGAACTCGGCTACAGTGAAAGCACGATTTTAAGGTTAGACGCGACATGGAAGGAGTTGATTGTATACTGCGAAGCGCATCAGACAACTGAGTTCACCGTGGATTTAGAGCGGAGATTTGTCTGGGAACGGTATGGTGCCGATCTTGGCGATAGGGATATATCTCAGAATGTCAGCCGGGCTATTCATATGTTGGACGATTATTTACAGTATGGGATGGTCTTTAAGCAATCAAGTATCACCTTGAAGGGCTTTTCTCCAGCCTATAAGGAGCTATTTGAAGGCTTTTTGGACAGTTTGCGCCAAAACCAAGTGGCTGAAGGTTCTATCAGAACTTGGCGGAGCAGGCTATTTCGCTTTGAGTATTTTCTGCTGGAGTCCGGCATTGAGCATTTCCACCTGCTTGAGCTGCACCATGTAAATACTTATATTGAATCTTTGACTGGATTTTCTCCCGGTACGGTTGCGGCAACAATTCGCATCTTAGGCAAGCTGTTTGATTACGCATTGGCCAAAGGCTACCATTATATCAGTTACGCCAATGCTTTGCCCTGTATCAGACGGACGCATAAGTATCGCCTGCCTACTGTTTTTTCACCGGATGAGGTAGAGTGCATTCTGACTCAGGTAGACCGATCCAATCCGTTGGGGAAGCGGAACTATGCGATCCTGTTGTTGGTTACCCGGCTGGGGCTGCGCATCAGTGACGTGCGATTGCTTCGATTCGAGAATATTGACTGGAAAAACAAGCGAATTTCAATTCATCAACAAAAAACCGGGATACCCTTAGAACTTCCATTGCTCGAAGATGTGGGCTGGGCAATCATTGATTACCTCCAGCATGGCCGCCCAGAGACAGACTGTCCATGTATATTTGTCCGGCACCTTGCACCGTTTGATGTCATGAGCGGTTCTATGCAAAGGTTGGTTTCCAAACTCGTTTCTAAAGCAGGTATTCATGTCTCTACGGATAAACCGATTGGGATGCACAGCTTCCGACACAGTGTCGCTACCTCCATGCTGAATAATGGAGCAGAATTAACTGACATTGCGCAAACGCTGGGTCATGCCACACCGGAAAGCACACAGGTATACGTTAGCCTCAATACAGAAATGCTGAGACGATGTGCATTGGAGGTGCTTCTATGAGTAAGAAGCCCTTCTTTACAGGACCATTTGCTCCAATATGCGAATCCTATGTGGCACAAAAAAGGGCATCTGGTCTGGACTATAACCAGCAGGCCAAACTGCTGCGGCTATTTGATAATTTTTGTAAAGATTATGAGATTCAGAGTTACACAATTACGAAAGAGATTGCATTGACATGGTGCAAGAAGCGCCCAAATGAGGCGGACGCCACCCGATATAGCCGAGTGAGTGAAATGCAGAGGTTTGCCCAATACCTGTGCAAACAAGGTTATCCATCCTACCTGCTTCCAGCCCTTCCCAAATGCGGAGAACAACACGTACCCTATATTTTTTCAACGGATGAGTTACATCTCATTTTTGAACGACTTGACTCACTTTCTCCGACTAACCTATCCCCTAACCGACATCTTACTATGCCACTCTTATTTCGCGTACTCTATGGCTGTGGCCTTCGAATTTCTGAAGCGTTGGCGTTACTAAAAAACGATGTGGATTTGAAAGACGGAATTTTGCACATACGGCACGGAAAGAATGACCGCGAGAGGATTGTCCCAATGTCTGCCACATTGACGGAAGAATGTAGAAAATATGCGCAGGCTGTTCATAAAAACACTGTCGAATCAACGCCGTTCTTTTATGCAAAGGGCGGGACCCCTTATACAAAATCCACCATTGGAAAGTTCTTTCGCGGCATTTTGTGGGATGTGGGGATTCCATATAAAGGGAAGCAATTTGGGCCGCGCGTGCATGATCTCCGTCATACATTTTGCTGCCATAATATCCAAAAATGGGCTGAAGCTGGACTCCCAATATACAGCAATCTACTGATTCTTTCCCGTTATGTTGGGCATACATCGATTAGTTCCACCCAGTACTATCTCCGCCTGACCGCACAATCCTTCCCCCATATCATGGATATTTGTGAACAGAATTTGGGCGGCATGTATGCTCCGTTTGACCTTGCCATGGAAAGAGAGGGATTGCAGGATGGCTAATCGTGGACCGACTTTTTTTGCCAAAGCGTTATCAAGATATTTCTTTGAGTATTTACCATCTGAAAGGGGACTAAGCCAAGAAACAATTCAATCCTATCGAGACGCAATGTCCTTGCTACTGGATTTCTGTGAACGGGAACGCAAAATTCGAAGAGATAGGCTGGAAGTTAGCGATTTCAATAGAGAGCTAATTGATGCTTTTTTTCGGTGGCTGGAACAGGAGAAAGGTAACTCTATTACGACAAGGAACCAACGGCGAGCAGCAATCAATGCGTTTTTTAAGTTCCTGCAGTATGAAGATCCAGGCTTTGTACTGCTATGCCAACAGATCCGGGAAATTCCTCCGAAGAAATGTGAGCAAAGGGTTGTCCCGCATCTTTCGGAAGAAGCCATCCAAACTATTTTTGGACAGCCGAACCTTACAACGCGTGAGGGACGGCGTGACTTTGCCTTCTTGACCTTAATCTATGAATCTGCTGCTCGTGCATCTGAAATCGCTAACCTTCGCTTTGGTGATATCCGTTTTGATAAAAAATGGGCCGTTGTACATCTGAAAGGTAAGGGAAGAAAGTTCCGAGATATACCAGTTCTTCCTGTACCTGCAAAGATCTTGAAGGATTATCTGGCTGAGGAATCCCAATATCGCCAATGTGATATAGATGCCCCGCTTTTTTGCAACAGAAGCAAGGCCCCTCTAACACGAGGCGGTGTCTACTACATCATACAGAAATATGTTTCCCTTGCACAAAAGGAGAAGCCTGATTTGTTCCCAGTGCGGGTCCATCCTCATGTATTCAGACACAGCCGAGCGATGCATTGGTTAGAGGCCGGTGTGGATTTGCAATATATAAAAGACCTGTTAGGGCATTCTGACATTAAAACTACCGAGGTGTATGCCCGGCTGAACATTAAAATGAAGCAAAAGCTGTTGGAGCAAGTGCATCCGCAGCAGCTTAGTGACCAGCAGCCCTCTTGGACAGATGACGAAAATTTGATGCAATGGTTGACTCAGCTCTATATTCCAACTAAATAATTTCACAGAATAATGTAAAGCCAGCAGGAGCATTCTTGCTGGCTTTACTACACTTCAGGAGGTGACTTTACATTATTTTCTGCTATACATTAGCTCAATTATGTTCAGCTGAACATAATTGAGCGTTAAGCACAGTCCATTCGACATGGTACCCCAGGTCATCCAGTGCGGAGAGGATGACCGAAAAGGTTTTCCCTTTGTCATGCGATAAAAGGCCGGGAACATTTTCAAGCAGCAGATACGGAGGTCGCTTTGCTTGAGCCAATCGGGCAATCTCAAAGAAGAGAGTTCCTCTGGCGTCGGCAAAGCCCCGTCTGCGGCCAGCGTTAGAAAATGCCTGGCAGGGGAATCCTCCACAGAGCAGGTCGAAGTCCGGCAGGTCTGCGGGATCGAGTTTGGTTGCATCGGGATAGTATCGTTCCTCCTTTCCCGGTTCGTAGATTGCTTGATAACTGGCATTGGCGTGCTTGTCGATCTCACAGTGTCCAACACACCGGAATCCGCCCGCGCGGGTCAATCCGGAGCGGAAGCCGCCAATGCCGGCAAACATATCAAAGTATCGGATCAGTCTGTATCATCTCCTTCCTGCAGCGACGCAAGAAAGCCGAGAATATCCTCGTCGATGCTCCCGGCCTGCGGCGCTGCTTGTGCGATTTGGATCTGGCTGCCCTGCAATTCCTGACGGATCACCTGACGCACAGCCTCCAGCAGTTCCCGCTGATTTTTGTGTTCACAGATCATCCGGCAGACGGCACCGGTGCGTTCACCCGCCGGAATATCCATCAGCGTCCGCCACGCCTGCCGCTGGATGGGCGAGGCCATGGAGAAGGACAGGTTCAGCCGCTTCTTGTCACTGCTCATGCTTTTTCGACATTCGCTCTGTCAGACGCTCATATCCCTTGGCATTTAAGCAAACGTCATCCAGTATGATGGGACGGCATAGTCCGTCCGCAGCGGAAGCATGATGCTTCAGCAGCGTCGCACCGCCGCCAAGAAAAACAGCAGGCATGGCTCGGACGTCCAGGCCGCTCTCCGCGATGGCAGAGAGCAGGCGTTTGGTGTAGCGTTCCGCTTCCTGATAAATGATTTTTTTCGCGTCCTCGTTCACATGGCTGGCATCGCCGCGCAGAACGCTTTCAATCTGCGCGGCCGTCATAGACAGACCAAGGCCACGGCGGATCTGCTCGCTGATCTCATCCAGGCAGCGGATCATGCCGAGCTCCAGACTGCGGCAGGTGGCGGCGTTGGGGATACGGTTGTCCAGCCGCATGAGATCCACCGTCCAGCCGCCGATGTCCGCAATGATGACGGATGGCTCATCCAGCATGCTACCCTGCGTCAGCACTGCGGCATAGCCCTGCGGATACAGCGACACTTTGGAGATCGTGATGACATAGTCCTGTCCTTCATAACGGAAAGACACCGGTTTGCCGCCCCGGCACAGGTAGTCCCGGAACGCTTTCTTATCCCTGCCAAAGCTGGTGAGCGGCAGTCCGGCTGCCAGATGGATGTCCGCTGCCGTTCCGGCATTGCGGTATGCCAGTTCCTTTGCTATGGCGGCCAGCGTGAGAAGGTAGTAATCCTCCGTTTGGGTCTTGTCCTTTTGGAGCGGCTGGCGTCCGCTGCCCACCACATAATATTTACCGCCGTATTCCAGCACATTGTTCAGCGTGTACGGCTCATGCTCATGGGCCACCAGCCCGGTGTGAAAGGAAAAATACGCGGTTTTCATGGCAGCGTAGCCATGATCTACACCGATGATGATGATGGGTTCGCTCATCTGGCCTCACCTCCATGACTGCGGTGTTTCTTTTTGGGCGCTTGCCGCTGGTCATACGCCTTTCCGGCACGGATGAGATCCCGCATTTCCTTTTGCTGCACATTCCAGCGTGTCTTGCCATCCCAGCCCGGATGCGCCGTGCAGAGCCGTGGCAGGTACTGTTTCAGCTCCGGTCCCTCTCTGGGAAATTCAATACCGCCTTTGTAGACGATATCCTGTTCCAGTTCTGCCAGCAACGTTTCATACCTTGCCCAATCCGTCTGGTCATAGGCGCTTTTGCCTGTGAGCTGCTCATAGGCATAATCTCCCACATAACTGAGCGTCTCAAAGCAGCAGTCCTCGTAGGGGATGACCTCCGCAAGAGAGTCCGGGTCCGCCAGCGCGGACAGATAGGTATCCCTTCCCTGGGCAATGAGCCAGGCGCGGAAGTCGATAAATCCGTCATCGCTGCAGCCGTATTCCTTCATGACCCCGGCGGCATCCCACAGTCCAAACTTGTCCGCAAGATCCTCATAGGCGTGGAGGATGTCGTGAAAGTTCTGTGCCTGCTCCGGCCCCATGGATACCAGCCGGTCTTTCAGGAAGTCCATCATAGCGTCCATATCCTGTCCGCAGGTCTCCTTTGCACTCTGGATCAGCTTCCAGAAGGTATCTTTGTTGATCTCGGTGATGTTATCGTTCATATCCTACCTCTTTCGCTTCTTTTTCCTTTGTTTTCAGGAGATGTGCCAACCCCATGCGCCCCAGCGCGTCCGCGCAGATTGCTTCACGAAACGCGCGGTATTCCGGCGTGGTGGTGTCCACCTTGCCGAGAACGGCCCGTTCATAGGTGGTTCCGGGGACGATCTCCCATGTGACTGCATCGAAATGAGCTGCTTCCAGATAGCGCAGAAGGGTATGTCCGTCCGCTGCCTCAAACGCGCCCCGGTTATCTTCATAAGGGAAAGCGTCATAGGGCTGGAAGCCGGTGCTCCGCTGCGCGGCGCGGTACAGCCGAAAGCCATCCTCATCCAGCTGCGCCGCGAATTTACGGTAGATATCCGTCGCTGACAATTCACGCCGCCCCATCCGAGGTCTCCTTTCTCACCCAAGAAGCGAAGTGTTCCAGAAAACGAACACGCTTGCGCACCTTTCCGGCAGACACATCCAGTCCGTTCATCTGCGCCTGGATGCGGTGCCGAATGGCTTTCAGCTTCTGCGGATCGTTGCAGCAGTCCACGATGACATACTCACCGCCACTGGCGGCCAGTACCTCACGCTTGCCGGTCTCATCCCGAATGGTGGACATAAGGCGCTGGCCCAGCCGTTTCCGATAGGCATCCTGCAAGGCGTCCATATCGCCGCAGACGCCGTGCCGCTTCAAAATGGCGGCGATCTCCTGAGAATTGATCCGGGTCTCCGCGGACAGCCTGTCCAGGATCTCCCGCTGGGCGTCAGGAGGGAGGGTGGGCGGCGAAGGACTTTTCTTCTGGCTCATCGCGTCGGCACCTCCTTTTTGGCATTTTCGTAACAGTCGGCGGCTCTGTTGCCCGCGCCAACTCCTTTCCATGCTCATTCAGATATCTCTGCATTTCACGGACACTTTGGCACCCAAACTCCGGTTCCTGAAAACCGCCACGCTCCGTATACAGCGTCCATTTCTGCTTTTCATAAGGGCAATCCTGAGACACCACAAAGTACCGTCCGCAGCGGTCTCCCTCCAACGGCTCAAAGCGCACGTCATCATAGAGGGGGCCGTCCAGAGGGCAGTTGTTTTTAAACCAGACATAGTAATTGTCCAGAATGGCAGGCTCCGTGATCCCCATGACCACCCTGCCGATCCTCTGCAGTCTGCCGGCAAGAGCCGTATCGCTGCAAAACCAGTCATACCACCCGGCGCGGATCTGCGTCTCACGGGATCTATCCTGAAACGCCCCACCGCGGAACAGGTCCTGCCACTGGCGAGCAGAAAGCATCTCGCTCATGACGCCACCTCACAGGGAATATCCTCCGCGGGGCCGGTGTTTCGCCAGTCTGCAGGCAGGATCTTCTGCTCGATGATATCGGCAATGGCGGCGAACACCTGGGCGATCTCACGGGATTCCTTGACGGTGTCCTGGAGTTCCTCCGGCGTCATGCGGGTACCTTCCGTCCAGCAGCGGACATTTTCTTCCGTGGCGGTCAGAAGAGAAGCCTTTTCGTATGCCTTGCAGAAAGTGTTTGCAACTTTGCC
The DNA here is from genome assembly GCF_005121165.3 of Dysosmobacter welbionis. Lineage (NCBI taxonomy): Bacteria > Bacillati > Bacillota > Clostridia > Eubacteriales > Oscillospiraceae > Dysosmobacter > Dysosmobacter welbionis. The sequence goes on from NZ_CP034413.3 coordinate 1,072,744, forward strand.
CCTGCGGTCGATCTCCGCATTTTGCTGTTTGAGATCCTTCTTCGCCTTTTCATATTCCAGCAGCTCCGCGGCAGCCTGTTCCCGCTGATCCTCCGGTACCTCCTGAAGCTGGCGGGTCAGGTCATACCCCTTGTTGATGGACAGTTTCTTTTTGTCCAGTGCCTCCTTGATGGAGTCCGGGGCGTTCTCATCGATCTGCATGACCTTGCCCATCGTGCGCTCGCCCAAGCCGACCGCCTCTGCCAGTTCCTTTCTGGTATCGACAGCGGAAACCGCTTCCGGCAATGTTGCCGAAAGCGGTTTTTCAGAGAACTTGTCACCACCGGCAGCAGACTGATTTGCTCTGGCCTTGGCTTCAATCTCTGGTTTTAGCTTCAGGGCGATCTTGCCCAGCTCCCACTTTTCAAGGTTGCGGCGTCCCTTCTGGGTATCCAACGCCCACTGCTTGGCCTCCAACAGATCCTCAAACGAGAAAACGGCCATTGTGTACGGCAGATCATGCTTTTCGCACAGTGCCTGACGGTTGTGCCCGTCGATGATGACCATGTCCTCATTGACGATGATGGGTGCGTAGCAGCCGTTTTTGATGAGATCTGCTTCCAGAGCGCCGAGCTGCTCCGCGCTCAAAGGCGGGAGCAGCTCGGCCATCTCCGGCAGGATCACAGGGCTGCGTTCAGCGCTGGTATATGTGATCCCGGTATTTTTCATCAGGCAGCGACCTCGCGGACAGGCTCATCTTCCAATTCCTGCGCCGTTTCCTCCACCTTGCGGGGAGAGAGGAACTCCACCTCGCTGGCTTTGATGAGGAAACCGGGCTGACGCTCCGGCTCGTCCTCAAAGGTAATGGTCTCAAAATCGCCGGAGGCCGCCAGCTTGCAGCCCTTCCAGGCGAATTCGGCGCAACGCTCGGCCAGCGGGCCGCGCACCTTAATGGAGATAAAGTCGGTGAGCTTGTTGCCGTCCTTATCCTTATAGCGGCGATCCGAGGCGATTCGCAGGATGGCGTAGGGCTTGCCGGTGGTCTCGTTCATTTTCAGTTCCACATCGTTGGTCAGGTTACCAATGGCAGTGATCTTCAGCATTGTTCAGTTCTCCTTTTTATATTATGATGTTTGAAAAGCCGCCCCCCCGGCATCGGGAGGGCGGCAGAGTGTTTACTTGCTCCAGCTTTCGCTGTCACCGAGGATGGCGGTATGGGCGTTGGCGGCCTCCATGACTGCGTAGTACGCCCAATGCTTGCGGTTGACATCCGGGAAGGTGTTCATCTTGCGGAGATTATCCACAATGTAGTCCTCATCCGCTTCGCGACCCAGCAGGCGGTTGACGATGGTCACAACCTCCGCACGGTTGATCTCGTCGTCAGCGCGAAAGGAGCCGTCACCATAGCCGTTGATCCAGCCATGCTTGGCGGCAGCCTTGATGTACGCGGCGGCCCAATAACCGTCGCTCACATCGTTAAAGTCCTTATACTGTTCCATGATCTCAGCATCGCCATCGCCGTACACATCAAAGAAACGGACGGCCAGCGTTGTGAACTCGGCACGGGTAATGGCATCGTTGGGGGCAAAGATAGTCTTGCTCTTACCGTAGGTGACACCGTTGTTATTGAGGTATTTGGCATAACCGGAGTACCAGGCATGGGCGGGAATATCCGTAAATCTGGTGTTGGCCACGGTGGAAATGGTATCGCCGTTCTTCTCCGCCAGCAGACGGGCGAAGATAGCGGCGGCCTCCGCGCGGGTCATGCTGCGGCTGGGGCCGAAGGTCCCGTCTGTGTAGCCCAGGATATAGGTGCCGTGACGCTCTCTTTCCTCGATTTCCGGAACGGTCAGCTTTCCGTCCTGATCCGTCTTGCCCTTGGCCGTTTGGCTCAGGTCGCCCTTAACAATGATGTTTTTATTCTCCTGCGGATTTTTCTTGTGGTCGGTGACGGTAACCGTCACACGGTGGTTTTTATCCAGATCCGTGCCATCCGGCAGTTTGACCGTAATATTGCCGGTCTTGCCGATGGCGACCTCCGCGTTGGGGATGGGGCGTCCGGTATCGGTGTGCTCCACCTTGATGGTCAGCGTCCAGCGGTCGCCGTCCGCATCCTCATAGCCAGCAGTGACCTTGCCGTCCTCATTGGTCTTGCCGCTGCCGGTGGGAACGGTGATCTGGCCCGCGGCGTCGGTCTTACTGGAGGCGTAGTTATCATTCTTGTCTGTAACGGCAATGCTCATGCCCGGTACAGCGCTCTTGTCCTTGACGAGCTGCACGGTGACGGTGGTCTGATCTACGTAGTCCAGCAGGCGGCTATTCGGCAGGCGGATAGAGATCGAATTATCCTTGTGGAGCGCGACAGCGGCGTTTGCTACGGGATTCTTGGTGTCGGTATCGGTGACGGTCACAAGGTAGCCGCCCACAATGGCCTCACCCTTACTGTCTGTGGTGGCGCTATTGTAGATCTTTTCGATGGGCTGTGTCTCCAGCTTTTCGCCACACACGGTACACTCCTTGTGCTTGCTGCCCTCGGAATCGGTGGTAGGCTGCTTGTCAACGATCCAGTCGCTGGGCTTATGACCGGCAGGCTCGGTGTAGTTGCTCTTGTTGGTATCGCCGCAGCGAGCACAGGTGTTAGTGGTATAACCCATCTCCGTGCAGGTGGGAGCCGTCACTGCGGACTTGTAATCATGTCCCAGAGCCTTTTCCAGCACAGCGCCGCAGCGGGTGCAGAGCTGGGGTTCTGTGCAGGTAGCAGGAGCGCCGGGGATATGGCCATCCGCGGGGTCGGCATCCAGACGGTGGCAACCGCAGCGGGTGCACCGGTATTCCATGACCCCCTCGCCAGTGCAGGTGGCGTTGGTGACAAGGGTGCCCTTGTCCCAGCTGTGGCCCAGGGCGTCCGTATAGTCTGTGACAAAAGAACCGCCGCAGCCATCGCAGCGATGGATGGTCTTTCCCTCTGCATCGCAGGTAGCCTCGATCACATGGGCCTTGTAATCATGCGGAATGGTGGGCGTAATTTCCTCGATATGGCGGTCGCCGCAAACGGAGCATTCCCGGACGGTATAGCCGGGGCTGGTACAGGTGGCAGCCACGGTATAGACCTCATAGCTGTGTTCGCCCTTGGGCGTGGCGGTCTGCTTCATCTGTCCACAGCGGGAGCAAAGCTCCAGCAGCTTGCCATCGGTTTCGCAGGTAGCGTCACGGATGACGATGCCCTGCCATGCGTGGCCCAGAGAGTCCACATAGTCGCGCTTTTCGATTTTGCCGCACTCCGTACAGAGGTAGCGGTCATAGCCGAGGGTGGTGCAGCCGGCCTTGGTGCTGTCCAGCAGAATATACTTGTGGTTTTCACCACAGCCCTTGTCGGTGCAGCAATTTCCGTTGCAGTGCTTGTCCTGACAGCCACAGTTGGGGTTAGAGCAGCCACAGCCGCAGTTGCCGTTCTCATCTGTGGTGTCATCCCGCAGCCAGACATAGGCCACACCGTTTTCCGTCATATCCACACCGTCACAGGTGTAGGTAATCTCGTAATAGACAGTGTATTGACCCTCGTCCGTATAGTTGGGTGCGGTGGTCATGGTGCAGCTATCCGCGCTGTTGCCGTAGCGGATGGCCGTGCGGACACCGGCTTCAGACAAGTCCGTGACGCTGATGGTATGGGGCTGTCCGTCTGCCACGCCGTAGTAGCTGGCAACAACGGCCTTGGCCGCCGTGTAGTCATAGCAGGTATAGTCGCACAGGCGGCACTTCTCCACGGCAGCGAAACGGCCATGAGCGGGCTGGGGCAGAGTCTCCACCGCCATGTCATGGCGCTCCAGCACAGAGGATTTCTCGTAATTCGTACCGTAACAGAAGCAGCAGTAGGTGCCGCCTTTGGTGACAGTGCGGTGGTACTTGCTGTCTACACATTCATGGGTAACGGTCTCCGGCAGATCCAGATAAAATTTGGCGGCGCAGTCATGCAGAACGTAGATGTTCTTATCCCATGCGTAGGGGGCGCCGTTGGTCTCGTTACTGTTCCAGTCTCCACAGCGGCTGCATACGGATTTGGTCCAGTGGTAACCGGTGTAATAGGCGTTCTCGCCGGGGACACCGGCATCCAGACTGCCTACCGTTACTTCGTCAATACACATCCCGTTGGAATACTTGACGTTGCGGTTCAGGGCCGTCTCACCGGAGCGGGTATACTCCGGAACACGCCAGACGGTGAAATCCGTGTTTTCCCGGCAGGTGGCGCAGTAGAAGGTCTCGTGGGTGACGATGGCGTTGACATCCAGTTCATTGGTCCGGTTGCTGGCCTGCTGCCAATGCTCGACGGGATCATGGTAGCTGTTCTGCTGGGCGGCTGATGCCGTGGGGATCATGCCAAGGCACAGGGCCAGTGTTAGAAGCATGGCCGTTACACGGTGGGAAAAGAAATATTTTTTATTCAAATGCGAACTTCCTCCTTATATTTTCCGAATAGGTTTCTTTGGATCTTTCGTGTTGATTACTTGATTACCGCCCCTCTCAGGTGTTTTTCTTTTTTGCAGATACTCATTCCAGTCCTTGCCGCTGTGGGGTTCCTCCACGGTCACGACGTAGCCCATGGCTGCGTATTTGTCCTGTAATTGCCGAGCCGCCTCCCGTCCCGGCCCATCTGCGTCCAGGCACAATTCGATCCGTTTGATCTGCGGATGATCTGCCAGATAGGCTTGCAGCGCACCGCCATAAAGGCCGCAGAGGGCCAGCGCGTTCGGTGTGTTCCGGTGGAGTGTGAGATAGCTCATCAGGTCGATGGGCGCCTCGAATACGAAAACCTGATCTGAGCTGCGGTCATACGGGAGTGCGAAGCCAACGCGTTTATCGCTGCCCGTCACATCTCCGCGGAAGCCCTTGCCCTCCCGGTCATAGGTTCCGCGCAGGCCCGCGTATTTTGCCTGTCCCGCGCTGTTCTTTCCGACGAACACGCAGTTGTGATGCTCGGCGTCCTCATACAGCAGGCCGCTGTTCAAAAATTGACGGATCACCTGTGGGGCGATGCCGCGCTTGTGCAGGTAGGCAAACACCCTGCGATCATCCGTATTCCGGGGCGGCAGGGTAAAGGGCTTTTGCACCTCGTCACGCTTGACAAAAGGCGCCGCTTTAGCGGGAGAGTCTCTGGCTTTCCCGTGGAAGGTCAGCAGGTATTCCACCGCTTCCGGAAAGGATTTTCCGCAAAACTGCTGGAGAAAAGTAATGGAGTCCCCGCCGGTATTCTGCGAGTACCGAAACCACTTGCGGCGGTCCTTGATCCGCAGGCTGTCCATTTCCGCTGTGGTGTGGTATCTGCCGATCCGCCGCACCTGATAGCCCAAATGGGTCAGCAGTTCCGGCAGATCCGTTTCCTTGGCGATCTGCATTTCTGTGTCTGTGAAGCGTCTTTTGATCTCGCTTGCCATAGTGATGACCTCCTTTCTGGTGAAACGCAAAAAGCCACCCAGGGCATCCGAGAGATTCGGATGCCCTGGGTGGCTTTTCCCTAAATCGTGTTCTTTTGTTTGGGCTTTAACGCGGGCCTACACGGCGTTACCTTCGTGGGGGGTGTCCGTGTCCGCTGGAGCGGTCACGTCGGCCACACGGGGCGCGACAGGGGCCTCAGTGGGGGTGTTCTGCTCCGTGGCGTTCTCAGCGTCCGCTTCGTCCAGTGCCTGCGTGATCAGGTTCAGCACGAAGTCTCGCTGGGTGAGCTTTTTGCCGCTGCGGAGCGTCTCGCGCTCCAAGTGACGCTTGATGCGCTGGAAGAGTTCTTCGGGAATCTGGAATGCCATCGTTCTGCCTTTTTCAGTCATTTGAATGCCGCCTTTCTGATTTTCCATCATGTTGTAATAGTCTTGGATGAGGTTGACGATGTACTCGCTGGTGGTCAGGCCCAGCCGTTCTCGTTCTTCACTGACCCGCTCATGTAGGTCGATGGGAATCTGAGCACACAAGTTTTTAGTGGTTGCCATTCTCGGATACCTCCTCGTTTTTTGTAACGCAAGCATACCCGAAAGGTTACGAGAAAGCTATTACCAACACCACCAAGGAATGGCAGACAAACGAAGCGAAAGCAACATAAGCACCAATGAAACGAAAAAGGCCGCCGTTCTCTCCCACATGGGGAACCGAACGGCGGCCTGCCTTCTTATGCTTTATTCTTTTTTAGCCTCGGTGTTCAAGTCACACCAGTCCATAAGAGCGCTCTGCTGAATCTCTGAAATGTCGCCTCTCGCGTGGAAAAACCGATTTTCCGAAAAAAGCGTTTTTCCTAACTTTTCCGCCAGAAAAAAGCCTGTAAAGATGCAAAAACACCGCACTTTCGTGCGGTGTTTTCTGTGTTGCATCTTTCATCAACACATCTTGGTCCGAGTAGTGCGACTCGAACGCACGACATCCAGCTCCCAAAGCTGGCGCGCTACCAACTGCGCTATACCCGGATATTCGATTTTTCTGCATGATACCATGCGGAGAAGGAAAAAGCAAGTTTTTCGTGTCTGTGGGCAGTGCTGTGGTCAAGCCCGGTTTTGCGGGGGGATCTTCAGGCGGGGGATTTCCGCCGCAGGCTACTGTCCCAAGGACTTCCAGGCTTTCACTTTTTGGGGAATGGATAGGCTCTCTATCCTCCCAAATCACGCGTGCTGCCAACTACGCTACATTTGGTCATAGATATTTCTCCCGCCCGGGGGCGTTCTTCCCCACATACGTGCGGCAATATACTCTGCGATCCGCCGCGTTGGCACTCTGGCACCATCTTTTACTGGATCGGGGACAGCACGATGGGTTCATTTTATACCTCTCTATTTTACCTGTTTCTCCGCCAAAGTCAAGTCTATTCGCTTCCGGCCGGTATGTCGGAAAGGCCGTCCGGAGGCTATGGGGCCTCCGGACGGCTTGACCAGGTCTCTTCACTTGGAAACGCAGAGTCGATTGTTCTCCACGGTAAGCTTGGCGGTGTCACCGGCCTTGAGGGTGCCGTCCAGCATCTTCTCGGCCACGGCGTCTTCCACCTTGCTCTGGATGGCCCGGCGCAGGGGACGGGCCCCGTACTTGGGATCAAAGCCCTCCTTAGCCAGCTCTGCCACAGCCTCGTCGCTGGCATCCAGGTGGATGCCCATGGTCTCCATCCGGGCGGAGACGGTCTTCAGCATCCGCCGGGCCACTTCCCGGATGTCCTCCTCCGTCAGGGGGCGGAATACGATGATATCGTCGATCCGGTTTAGGAACTCCGGGCGGAAGGTCTGACGCAGCTCCGCCATCACCTGCTCCCGGGCGGTCTCGAACTTCTTTTCAGCGTCAGGATCGGAGTCCCGCTCCTCGGCGGAAAAGCCCAGCTTGCTGCCCATGGCAGTGAGGCTGCGGGCACCGATGTTGCTGGTCATGACGATGACGGTGTTCTTGAAGTCCACCGTCCTGCCCTGAGAGTCGGTGATCCGGCCGTCATCCAGAAGCTGCAGCAGGATGTTCCACACATCCTCGTGGGCCTTTTCGATCTCGTCAAACAGTACCACGGAGTAGGGCTTGCGCCGCACCTTCTCCGTCAGCTGACCGCCCTCCTCGTGGCCCACATAGCCCGGCGGGGAGCCAATCAGACGGGACACTGTGTGCCGCTCCATATACTCAGACATATCGATCCGGATCATGGCGTTCTCATCGCCGAACATGGCCTCTGCCAGGGACTTGCACAGCTCCGTCTTTCCCACGCCGGTGGGGCCCAGGAACAGGAAGGAGCCGATGGGGCGCTTCGGATCCTTCAGACCCACACGGCCCCGACGGATGGCCCGGGCCACGGCCTTTACGGCTTCGTCCTGACCCACTACCCGCTCGTGGAGGGTGTCCTCCATGTGCAGCAGGCGGGTGCCCTCATCCTCCGTCAGACGGGTGACGGGGATACCGGTCCAGCCGGCCACCACGGCGGCAATGTCGTCAGCGTTCACCGGGCGGTGCTGGGTGTTGTTCTTGCGGCGCTTCTCCCGCTCCATCTCCACCTGCTCCTGGTAGTCCTTCTCAATGTCCCGCAGCTTGGCGGCGGTCTCATAGTCCTGCTTCTCGATAGCAGCCTCCTTGTCCTTGGCCAGGGCGGCGATCTTCTCCTCCAGGCTCTTCAGCTCCGGGGAGATCTCCTCCGTCTCCATCCGCACCCGGCTGGCAGCCTCGTCCATCAGGTCGATGGCCTTGTCCGGCAGGAACCGGTCGTTGATATACCGGGCGGAGAGCTTCACGGCGGCCTCCAGGGCCTCGTCGGTGATCTGGAGGCTGTGGTGCTTCTCGTACTTCTCCCGCAGGCCCTTCAGGATCTCCAGAGACGCCTCCTGGCTGGGCTCACCCACCTGCACCGGCTGGAACCGGCGCTCCAGGGCGGCGTCCTTCTCGATATACTTCCGGTACTCGTTCAGGGTGGTGGCGCCGATCACCTGGATCTCGCCCCGGCCTAGAGCCGGCTTGATGATGTTGGCGGCGTCCACGGCGCCCTCGGCGCTGCCGGCGCCCACGATGGTATGGAGCTCGTCGATGAAGAGGATCACATTGCCGGACTTCCTGACCTCCTCCAGCAGCTTCTTAATCCGCTCCTCAAACTCACCCCGGTACTTGGTGCCCGCCACCATGCCGCTGAGGTCCAGGGACAAAAGGCGCTTGTCCAGCATCTCGTCGGGTACGTCGCCCATAACGATCTTCCGGGCCAGACCCTCAGCGATGGCGGTTTTGCCCACACCGGGCTCACCGATCAGGCAGGGGTTGTTCTTGGTGCGGCGGGAGAGAATCTGGATCACCCGCTGGATCTCCCCGTCCCGGCCGATGACCGGGTCCAGCTTGCCGGCCCGAGCGTCGGCGGTCAGGTCCCGGGTGAACTCCTTCAGGGTCTTGTTCTTGCCGTTATCCTCCTTTGCGGGGCTGGTGCCGGAGCGGCCGGGATCGGCGGCCTGACTCCGGGGCATCTCACCCAGCTTCTGCATCAGGGCTGTGTACAGGTGACGGGCATCCACGCCAGCGGTGCGCAGGATACGGACGGCCATATTGTTGCCTTCCCGCAGGATGCCCGCCAGCAGGTGCTCCGTGCCCACGTAGTTGTAGCCGCCCCGCATGGAGTCCTCCATGGCCAGCTCCACCACCCGCTTGGCGCGGGGGGTGAGGCCCTGGGCGGGATTGCTGCCGGGCAGACCGGCACCCACGCTCTTCTTGATGATCTCCACGATCATGTCATCGGTGAGGCCCGCCTCCGTCAGAACGGTGTGGGCCACGCCCTCCTCTTCCCGGATCAGGCCCAGCAGCAGGTGCTCCGTGCCCACGTAGCCGTGGCCCAGCTCACCGGCTGCCTCCTGGGAAAGCCGCAGGGCCTCCTCCGCCCTGGGCGAAAATTTGTTCTCATTCATAGTGTCTTACCTTCCTTTCCATGGGAAAGTCCCGTTTACTTGTTTTCCTTCTGCTCCTTGTGAGCGGCCTCCAGAGACCTGATCTGGTCCCGCAGCTCCGCCGCCCGCTCAAAGTTCTCCTGGTGCACAGCCTTCTTCATCTCCAGCTTCAGCGCGTTCATCTGGCGCAGATAGGCAAAGCGGCTCTGGTCCTCCTGGCCTACCAGGTCGTCCTTCTTTTCCTGCTTTGCCTCCTGCTGCTGGACAGGAGAGGCGCTCAGGGCCGGCATCTCGGCGAAGAAGTCGTCAAAGGGGTCCTCCAGCATCTTCATTCTCCGCCCCAGCAGGCTGGGCATGGGAGAGAAGAAATCGTCGAAGAAATCGTTTCCAAAGAGGCTGTTCCCGAAGAAGCTTTGCATCATCCGCTGGCTCTGGGCACCCAGCCGCTGGGTATAGCCCAGCTTTTCCGCGCAGTCGCTGCACAGGTGCTTCTCTTCCACATGGCCGTTCACGTTGCTCCGATACACAAAGGTAACTTCATTCTTACCACAATTTTCGCATTTCATAAATCAATTCCTCCTATCATCTGGAAACTGTGCGTGCTTATTGAAACATTTTTCCCCGCTGCCCGGGTCCCGGCTACACCTGCAGGATCAGCACCTGCTTCATGATGTCCGCCCGGACGGTGTCCCGGCTCTCCCGCGGGACCGCGGCCAGGGCCTTGTCGCCGACGGCGGCCAGAATGCTCCGACCTGCGTTCTCCTCCAGGGCGCCGGCCTGGACCAGATTGTTCAGGATGGCCCGAGCGGAGGCCAGGTCCACCTGGCTGCCCAGGGTGTTGATGACCTGCATCAGCAGCGTCTGGCGGTCTACCCGGACCCGGGTGATCCGGATGTAGCCATTGCCGCCCCGGCGGCTCTCCACGATATAACCCCGCTCCGGGGAAAAGCGGGTGGACATCACGTAGTTGATCTGGCTGGGTACGCAATTGAAGCGCTGGGCCAGGTCATTGCGCTGGACCTCCAGCACACCACCGTCCGTCTCCTCCAAACTCTCCTGCAGGAAGCTGGCAATCAAATCGGAAATCCCCACGGATGATTCCTCCCTTTCCAAAGAACGCCTTGTCTCTTTGACTTTGACTTTCTTTAACCTTTTGTTCTGTGTTTAGTATAACACGCCCGAGCAAAATGTCAAGAGCTGAATTTTGACTTTCTTTGACCTATTTGAAAACAATTTATGAACAGTTAGTCTTGACAAACGTCATTTTTGGACGCTTTCCCGTATTTTTTCGAAAATTTAACCATAGAATTTGAACGGCTGGTACTTGCTTTTTTTAATTTGTATGCTACAATAGGGGTACAATTCTGATGGAGGTGCTTCCCATGGCTTACAAAATCACTTCTGCCTGCGTGAGCTGTGGCTCCTGCGCGGACGCTTGCCCCGCCGGTGCTATCAGCCAGGGTGATGACCAGTACGTCATCGATGCTGCCGCTTGCCTGGACTGCGGTTCCTGCAGCGACACCTGCCCCAACGGCGCCATCGTCCCCGAGGAGTAATCGAGGATACATAAAAGGTCCGCGAGCCAAAGCTCGCGGACCTTTTTGTCGTTTCGGCAACTGTAAGAAATCTGTAAGAGATTTCTCCATAGAGTTGTAAGAAATTGGTGTTATCCTGCCGGTGTTCCCCGCTGGAGTGAAGAAAGAGGCCCTTTACTCCCGTAATATTGGGGACAGCCGATTTGAAAGGAGACACACGATGAAACACGCTTGGAAGAAGCTGCTGGCAGCAGCGGTGCTGCCCTGTCTGCTGGCGGGATGCGGTGCCCTGGGAGGGCCGGAATCTGAGGTCCCCTCCATGGACCACTTGCTTGGCTTGACCCAGGAACAGCGGCTGGAGGACTACGACTACCTGGTCCAGACACTGGGGGACAGCTATCTCTGCATGGGTGTCCGAGACCGGGACAACCCGGAGGACCCGTCGGCGGCCATCTTCCAGGCATACCGGGAGATGATCCAGGAAAGCGACAGCGACGAGGTATTCTATTCCGCTGTTTACAGCACACTGTTCCGCCTGGGGACGTACGGCCACCTCTGGATCGTGGAGCCGGATATGTACCGCGCCTACTGTGAGGCCTATGAGGACGGCGGCATCCAGGACCGGGAGCACTGGCGGGAGGTGCTGACGGACCCGGTGACCGTCCGGGGCTATGAAAGACTCCAGACGCTGCTGGATGCCTACGGCGAAGAGGACGGCACGGTCAATTCAGCCGATTCGGAGGAGCCTGCCGCGAACCTCCACACCCTGCTCCTGCCCGGCGGAGACGTGGGGTATGTGAAGATCGACAGCTTCCCGGCGGAATATGAGGACAGCTACGCCACAGACCGGGCGGCCCTGACGGACTTCTACCGCCAGGCGGCGGACTGCACGGATCTCATCATCGACCTGACGGACAACTCCGGCGGAAGCGAGGTCTACTGGCAGCAGCTGCTGGCGGCGCCCCTGACGGACCGTCCCCTCTCCTGCACCAACTATGCCCTGCTGGCGGAGAGCGGCAACAACCGCCCCTATATCCAGGAGGTGTTCTCCCCGGAGGAGCTGCACCCCATCGCGGACCTGCCGGATCTGCCCAAGCTGGAGCGGGACGGAATCCAGGCCGCCACCCACTTTGTGGAGAGCACCCTCTCTGTGGAGCCAGCGGCAGAGCGGGCCCCCTTCCACGGCCGCATCTGGGTGCTGGTGGGGCCAGCGGTCTACTCCGCCAGCGAGTCCTTCGCCGTGTTCTGCCAGGAGACAGGCTTCGCCACCCTGGTGGGCAGTCCCACCGGCGGCGACGGCATCGGGGCTCTGGATCCAGTCTTCCTGCAGCTGCCCAACAGCGGCATCCTGGTGCAGTTCACCATGATGTTCGGCCTGAACGGTGACGGCTCCAGCAGTGAGGAAACGGGCACCACGCCGGACATTCTCTCCCCTGCCGGGGAACCGGCTCTGGTGACGGCCCTGCGGGCCATGGAGGGAGTCGCATGACCGACCACTGTCTGGAGGAAAGCCGCGGCCTTTCCGGAGGAACGCCACAGGGGCTGCCCGCCTGCCCTCCCCCGTCCGCTGAATGCCTGGAGCGGTCCCGGGGCGGGCTCTCCCTCAATCATCTGAAGGCCGTGGCGGTGGCGGCCATGGTGATCGACCATATCGCCTTCGCCTTTGTCCCCGACGGCACCCTGTTGGCGATTCTCCTGCATTCCATCGGAAAAATCACCGGCCCCACCATGTTCTTTGCCGCCGTGGAGGGCTGTCACCACACCAGAAACCTCAACCGGTATCTGCTCCGCCTGGCTGTTTTCGCGCTGGTCAGCTGGTTTCCCTTTCTGTACTTCCACTTCGGCGGCGATCTGGCCGCCATCCAGCTGATGCGCCCCAATGTCATCTATACCATTTTTCTGGGCGTTCTGGCGGTCCGCATCCGCAGGAGCCCGCGCCTCTGCTCTGCCTGGAAGGTCCTGCTGATTTTGCTCCTGTTCATCCTGTCTGTCCCGGCGGACTGGGGCTACACAGGCGTGGTGATTATCCTGGTGTTCGACTATTATTATGGCAGTTGGAAGCACCAGGCGTTTGCCTACTGCATGGTGGTCATGCTGGACATGGGGGTGCTCTCCCTGCTGATCCACCCGTTTTTCGGACTGTTTTACGACCATGTCTTCCAGATCGACTGGGAGCTCTACGCCTACTCCGTCGAGTACGTGGGGGCGTTTCTGCCGCTGCTGCTCCTCTCCCGCTACACAGGCCGGCACGGAACCAGCGGCGGTTTTTCCAAGTGGTTCTTTTATATGTTCTACCCCCTCCACCTGCTGGTCCTGGGCTGGCTCCGGGCCGTGCTGTAAGTCTCGGCCCTCACGACCCGCAGGGGCCTGGACCGGCGGGCGATGAGAGCATCGGCCTGCTGCAGAAACTTCCATCACCCACCGGGCCAGCGGCAGCAAAAAGAGAAGGAGAGAACATGCAGTGGCCGCTCCGCGCCGTCCGCACGATCCGCCACGGGGCAGCAACTACAGGAATCGCAAAAGGCCCAAAGGCCAGACCAAATCGGCGCTTGCACCGATCGTCGCGCGGAGGGCCACTGCACCGGAGCGCGCCCAAGCGGCCTTTTCTTTTGAACCGTGCCCCCCATTGCAAGAATGATGATCTTCCATTATAATATGAATATAGACATCATCCAATGGGGGGATCGACTTGCAGCACTGGGAACTCCTCTGCCCCGGCGGACTCTCCTTCGTCTGCGATGACGGCCTGTTCCAGCCCAGTACCGACTCCTTTCTGCTGGGCAGCTTTCCCCGGCTGAAGCCGGGGCTTCGGGTGTGCGACCTGGGCAGCGGCACCGGACTGCTGGGCCTTCTGCTGTTCCAGCGCCAGCGGGCACTGTCCGTCACCGGTGTGGAGCTGCTGCTGGACGCCGTCCGCTTGGCGGAGCAGGCCGCCGCCCGGAACGGCCTGGCAGACCGCCTGATCTTCCGCCGGGGAGACCTACGAAAGATCCGCGGCCTGCTGCCCGCCGGTGGCTTTGACTTGGTGGTGTGCAACCCCCCTACTATCCCGCCGGGTCCGGCAGGCTGCCGGAGACTGAGGCCCTCCGGGCTGCCCGGTCCGAGACTGGCTGCACCCTGGAGGATATCTGCACCGCAGCAGCCTGGCTGCTGCGGTGGGGCGGGAGCTTCTGCCTGGTCCACAAGCCGGAGCGGCTGGCGGACCTGTGCTGCGCCCTCCGGGCCCGGGGACTGGAGCCCAAGCGGCTGCGCCTCGTCTGCCGCCGGGCGGGGGACGCCCCTTCCCTGCTGCTGTTGGAGGCCCGCCGGGGCGGACGGCCCGGGCTGGACATCGCCGCCCCCCTCTGCCTGGAGGACGGGACCGGCCGCCCCACGGCGGAGCTGGACAACGCCTATTTCCGAACAAAGGAGACGAACGCATGAGCGGTACGCTGTATCTGGTGGCCACGCCCATCGGCAACCTGGGGGACTTCTCTCCCCGGGCAGCGGAGACGCTGGGAGCCGTGGACTTCATCGCCGCGGAGGACACCCGGGTCTCTGTGAAGCTGTTGAATCACTTTCAGATCAAAAAGCCCCTGGTGAGCTACCACGAACACAACCATGCCGCTGCGGGCCAGGCCATCCTGCAGCGGCTGCTGGCTGGGGAGTCCTGCGCTCTGGTGACGGACGCCGGTACACCGGCCATCTCCGATCCCGGAGAGGATCTGGTGCGGCTATGTGCCGAAAATGGGGTGGAGGTGCTCTCCATCCCCGGCTGCTGCGCGGCAGTGAATGCCCTGGCGGTCAGCGGCCTGCCCACGGGGCGGTTCACCTTTGAGGGCTTCATCACCGTCAACAAGAAAAGCCGCCGGGAACGGCTGGACTCTCTGAAAAACGAGGAGCGGACCATGATCTTCCACGAGGCGCCCCACAAGCTGCGCGCCACGCTGGAGGACCTGCGGGAGACCTTCGGCCCGGACCGGCGGGTGGCCCTGTGCCGGGAGCTGACGAAGCTCCACGAGGAGACTGTGCGCACCACCCTGGGAGAAGCGGCGGCCTATTACCAGGAAAACACCCCCAAGGGAGAATACGTGCTGGTGGTGGCGGGCAGCCCGCCCCGGGAGACCGCCGCCGTCACGCTGGAGGAGGGGACAGAGCAAGTCCTGCGGCTGGTGGCCCAGGGAATCCGGCTGAAAGATGCCGCCCGGGAGGTATCGGCCCACACGGGTCTTTCCAAAAACGAGCTGTACGCCGCGGCCCTGGAGCGGTCATGACCCGCGCAGGACATGCAGCGCAGAAGACGCCCATGCGGAGAACTCCGCATGGGCGTCATGTTTTCAGCGCACAGGGCGCTCACAGCTCTTTCAATTCTTTCAGGCACTTGGGGCAGATATTCTTCCCCTTGAATACCGTGATGTCTTTGGTGGCGTCGCAGAAAACGCAGCTGGGCTTGTATTTTTTCAGAATGACGGACGAGCCTTCCACATAGATTTCCAATGCATCCTTCTCGCCGATATCCAGCGTCCGGCGCATCTCGATAGGGAGCACGATCCGTCCCAGTTCATCCACCTTTCTGACAATTCCCGTTGATTTCACGATGTATCTCCTTTTTCAGCAATATGTCCTAACTATCCATTTATAAGAACATATCACAGACGGTCGCATTTTGTCAATTTGATTCCAAAAATAAAGTGAATTTACCAATTTGCTTTTTTGAAATCTCAGTTGTCCTCTCTATATTTTTGTGAGGCAACTGGGTATCCGTCACAAACACAGGGGGAATGACAATGGCAATGACCTGGATCTGGACCGGGATGGTGGTGCTGTCCCTGGTCTTCGGCCTGTTCACCGGGAATCTGGACGCCGTGGCCGACGCAGCTATGGACGGCGCCGCCTCCGCCGTGGAGCTCAGTGTCTCCATGGCCGGCATTCTGTGCCTGTGGAGCGGCGTCATGGAAATCATGAATGTCTGCGGCCTCTCTGCCGGATTGGCCCGGGCCTTCCGGCCCATTCTGCGGCGACTGATGCCCCAGGCCAGCCGGGATGAAAAAACGTTGGCGGCACTCTCCGCCAACGTGTCCGCCAATCTGCTGGGACTGGGCAACGCCGCCACGCCCCTCGGGATCCAGGCGGCCCGACGGATGGCCCGCGGCTGCAGCGGCACCGCCAGCGACGAACTGTGCCTGCTGGTGGTGCTGAATACCGCTTCCATCCAGCTGCTGCCCGCCACCATCGCCTCCGTCCGCAGCGCCAGTGGAGCCCAGTCTCCCTTCGACATCCTGCCGGCGGTGTGGCTGGCCTCGGCCCTGTCGGTGGTGGTTGGCGTTCTGACGGCCAAATTCCTGGCCGCCGTGGGGAGGTGCCGGCGTTGAATCTCAGTTCTCTGGTGATCCCCGTACTGCTGGCCGGGGTGGCCCTCTACGGCATGGGGAAGCGGGTGGATGTCTACGGCGCCCTGACCCACGGGGCCGAAGAGGGGCTCACGGTCCTGCTGAAGGTCCTGCCTGCCCTGGTGGGACTGCTGACCGCCGTGGCCATGTTCCGGGCTTCCGGCGCCCTGGAGTGGCTCACGGGCCTCTGCGCCCCGGCGCTGGAGTTTCTGGGCATTCCGCCGGAGACCACGCCGCTGATGCTGGTGCGCCCCGTATCCGGCAGCGGCGCCCTGGCAGTCGGCTCGGACCTCATCGCCACCTACGGCCCCGACAGCTACATCGGCCGGGTGGCCGCCGTGATGCTGGGCAGCACGGAAACCACATTCTACACCATCGCCGTGTACTTCGGCTCTGCCGGGATCATCCGCACCCGGCACACGGTCCCGGCAGCCCTGGCCGCGGACCTGACGGGGTTTCTGGCCTCCGCCTTCGCGGTGCGGCTGTTCTTCGGCGCCTGATGGGGCGGCGTCCCGCGCCGTCAAGCTGCGCTGAGATAAGGCTCCAGCACAGCGGCGCCGCCGTAGGCGGAGGCGAACTCACCGTCCACCAGATACCGCACCTCTTCCACTGCCCGCAGGGACAGCAGGGAGTCCGCCAGTGCCCGGAGGGCCAGGGACAGATCCGCCTCCTCCGGCAGACCCGGCAGAGCCGCCGTGGGCAGGTCTACATAGCACGTGCTCTCTTCCAGCCGGACGGAAGTCACCTGGAATCCCTCCGGAATGGCGGAGAGCCAGTCCTTTTCCTCCGTCCCCTCCAGCAGGGCCTTGACCACGGCCCCGGCCTGCGTGTCCCCCTCGTACAGGTCCAGTGTCATCTCCACCGGCGTCAGGCCGCCGGTCTCATCCAGAAAGTACAGGGTGGCGTTCAGCGTGTCGATCACATCCTCGTTGCTGGAAAACAGGACATCCCTGGCTGTGAAGATCTGCCGGTCCCGGTAGGCCAGCGGCTGGCCCCGGACCGTCACGCTGACAGCGGAGATCTCCGGCAGCTGGGTCAGCGTCAGGGTGATGGCATAGTCTGCCAAGGCCAGCGCCACGCCGGAGAGCAGCCGGTAGCGGGAGGAGAGGTCCACCTTGGCCCGGGTACCATCCAGCTCCAGGGACAGCAGGGTAGTCTCCTCTGGAATGGCGCTGGTGAGGGCGGCGTCCTCCGGTCCCGCCAGCAGCTCCGTCACCAGATACTCCGCCAGCTCCCGGGTGTCCCGCACCTCGCCCGACTCGATGTACAGCGGCTCCGCCCGCAGGGCATCGCCGCCAGGGGCGTCGGACAGATCCGCCTCCAGGAAATAGAGGTCGTATGTCTCGCCCTCGCCGGAAATGCGGGGCTGTCCCCAGCCGAAGGCCGCCAGAAGGGCGGCGCACAGCAGCACGGCAATCCATCGCTTTTTCATGTCTGGCCGCCTCCTTCCCGCCAGGGCCAGCGGACGGTGAAAACTGCGCCGCCTCCAGGACGGTTGGCCGCCTCCACAGTGCCGCCCCGCTTTTCCACCGTGTCCCTGACGATGGCCAATCCCAGACCCGTGCCGCCGGCAGCGCGGGACCGTGCCTTGTCCACCCGATAGAACCGCTCAAAGATCCGGGGCAGGTCCTCTTCCGGGATGCCGGCGCCGTTGTCCTCCACCGTCAGCACCACCTGATCCCCCTCCCGAAACAGGGAGACCTGGACCGTGCTGCCCGGCGGCGTGTACTTCACGGCGTTGTCCGTCAGATTATAGATGATCTGGTGGATCTCATCCCGGGTGGCCAGCATCGTACAGGTCCCCTCCGCCCGATAGGTCAGTTCCGTTCCCTTCTCCTGGGCCACCAGGCTCATCATCCGCATCACCTGCTCCAGCACCGGCAGCGCGTCCACTACCACCGGCCGCTCCAGCACGTTGCTGTCCAGCCGGGTCAGGCGGAGCAGATCCTCTGTGATACGGGAGAGGCGCTCCGCCTCCTGCCCGATGTCTGTGACAAATTCCCGGGCCGTCTCCCGGTCGATGTTCTCCGTCTGGAGGATGGAGTCCGTCAGCAGCCGGATGGCCGCCAGGGGCGTTTTCAGCTCGTGGGAGGCGTCGGACACAAAGCGGCGGCGGGCGTTCTCCGTAGTCTGGAGGCGGTCCGTCAAGCTGTTGAACTCCTGGGCCAGCTGGGCGATCTCGTCGCGTCCGGGCACCTCCGCCCGGTGGCTGTAAGCGCCCTCCCGCACCTCCCGGATGGCGGTGAGCAGCTGGCCGATCTTCCGGGTCAGCGCCCGGGACAGCAGGCCGCTGAGACACAGCACCACCACCGCGATGCCGGCGGAGAGCCGCAATAGATTGCCCTGCAGCCCCTCCAGCAGAGCGGCCTGCTCCGTGTCATACTCGTATGCGTATACGGCGCCGATGATCTGGTTCTGGTACAGCACCGGCGAGGCCGCCCGGCTGCGGAAGGCCCCGTCCCGGTAGCTGCTGGAGAACACGTCGTTCCCCAGCAGGGCCTGGACGATCTCTGTGTAGAAGCTGTACTCCCCCAGGGCGTCGTTGGTCTCCCGGGTATCGTAGAGGACCTTGCCCGCACTGTCCGTCACCAGGATGCGGCTGAGGCCCGTCTCCTCCACCACCGCCATGGCCTGGGACACATTCTCCTCGGTCAGCCGGTCCAGGCCGGACAGGGAGTAGACCATCACGGACACGCTGCTCTGGAGCGTGGTTGCCTTGGAGCGGAACACCAGATCCTGCGATACCCGCAGCGGATAGGTGTTCAGCAGCAGCAGCACGCCCGCGATAATCAGGATATAGCTCAGGCCGAACTTGAACTGCAGGCTGTCCCAGATCCTGCCCTTATCCTTTGAAATAGTATCCAACTCCCCACTTGGTCATAATATACTCCGGCTCCGCCGGGTTCTTCTCCAGCTTCTCCCGCAGGCGGCGGATGTGGACATCCACCGTCCGGTAGTCCCCGGCGTAGGCATAGCCCCACACCACGTTCATCAGATTCTCCCGGCTGTACACCCGCCGGGGATTGCGCATCAGCAGCTCGATCAGATCGTACTCCTTGGCGGTCAGATCCACGGTCTTTCCATCCCGGATGGCCACCCGCTCCTCCGTGTTCAGGGACAAGTCCCCCGCGGTCAGGACGGCGCCCCGGTTCCGCTGCGTGCCGGCGGCCCGCCGCAGCAGCGCCCGAACCCGGGCCTTCAGCTCCAGAATGTTGAAGGGTTTTGTAACATAGTCATCCGCTCCGCACTCAAAGCCCATCAGCTTGTCCGCGTCCTCGCTCTTGGCGGTGAGCATGATGATGGGCACATTGGAGAACTCCCGGATCCGCATACATGCCTCCTGCCCGTCCAGCTCCGGCATCATCACATCCAGAATGATGAGATCGAAGCGGCCGTTGCGGGCCAGCTCCACGGCGGAGGCACCGTCATAGGCACACTCCACCTCGTACCCCTCGTTCTCCAGATTGAATTTCACGCCTTTGACCAGCAGCTTTTCGTCATCAACCACCAGAATCCTCATTTGTCACCTCTCCTTTGCCGTTGTCCACAGTGACGCGGTCCTCCAGCTCGGCGAATTTCGCCTCTCCGATCCCGCTCACCTCCATGATCTCCTCAATGCTCCCGAAGGGGCCGTTGGCCTCCCGGTACGCGATGATCCGGCGGGCCAGGCTCTCCCCGATGCCGGGCAGCGTGTCCAGCTCCTCCGCCGTGGCGGTGTTCAGATCCACCGGCGGGAAGTCCGGGGCGATCTCCTCCCGGGGGACCTCCGCCTCTGTCTCGATGACTACGCCCGGGACGCGATCCTGCCGATCCCGAAGAGACAGGCCCGCCAGGGCGCACAGGAACACCGCCGTCAACCCCAGCAGAATGATCTCACTTTTTGTCGGCCTTCCCCGTCCACTCACTGTTGAACTCCCACCCGTTTTTTGATATACTATGAATTGAAATGTCGAACCGCGGCGCTTTTCGCCGCCGCTGCCGCGCGATGCAAGTTGATTATACCACAGATGGTAGGAGTTTGATATGAAAACACACCGCTTTTTCTCTGTTTTTTTGCTGCTGATCCTGGCGGTCTCCCTGCTGACAGGTCCTGCCTCCGCCGCAGAGGTGCCTGACCCCGCCATCCAGGCCAAGGCTGCCCTGCTGGTGGACGCCAACACCGGCCGCATGGTCTATGGAAAGAACGAGCACGAGGAGCTCTATCCCGCCAGTCTCACCAAGATCATGACCGCTCTGCTGACGCTGGAGGCAGTGGACAGCGGGCAGCTGTCCATGGACCAGCCAATCACTGTTACGGAGAGCGCCCTGGAGGGGCTGGCGGCGGATGGCAGCACCGCCGGCATCCGGGCCGGGGAGGTGCTGACGGTGGAGCAGCTGCTGGAGTGTATGCTGATCGTCTCCGCCAACGAGGCGTGCAACATTCTGGCGGAGCAGGTCAGCGGCAGCGTGGACGCCTTCGTGGGCGCCATGAATGAAAAGGCTGCGGCTCTGGGGTGTGAGAACACCCACTTCGTCAACACCACCGGCCTGCATGACAGCCAGCACTACACCTCCGCCTGGGACTTGTACCTCATCACAGCGGAGGCCCTGAAGCATGACGACTTCCTGCGGATCTGCGATATGAAGAGCGCCACCATCCCCGCCACCAATCTCAGCGAGGAGCGGGTGCTCCACTCCACCAACTACCTGATCTCCAACTGGCGGGCCTTGGGATATCTGGACAGCCGGGCCCACGGCGTCAAGACCGGCTCCACCTCCGATGCCGGCCACTGCCTGGTATCCACTGCCGCGGAGGGCAGCCTCTCCTTCATCAGCGTGGTGCTGGGGGCCGAATCCGTGACCTTGCCCAGCGGCGGCACCCAGGTCCAGAGCTTTTCCGAGACCTCCCGTCTCTTCGACTGGGGTTTTGAGAACTTCTCCTATCAGACGGTGCTGGAGGAGGCTGAGCTGGTGAAGGAGGTCAGCGTGGCGCTGTCCAAGGTGGACCATGTGTCCGTCCATCCGGCGGCGGATGTGGAGCTGTTGCTGCCCAAGGGCACTGATCCCGCCTCTCTGGAGCGGACGCTGGACCTGGAGAGTCCTGTGGACGCTCCGGTCACCGAGGGGCAGGTGCTTGGCACTCTCTCCCTCTCTCTGGAGGGAGAGGTGTTGACCACGGTGGACCTGCTGGCCTCCCATGATGTGGAGGCCTCCGGCCTGCTGCTGTTTTGGCGGAACGTGCGGAACTTCTTCAGTTCCACCGCGGTGAAGGTGGTTGGCATCGCGTTGCTGGTGCTGGCGGCGGCGCTGATCGTCTGGAAGCTGACGGTAGGCCGCCGGCGCTACCGGTACGGCCGTAGCGTACCCCGCCGCCGCGGGGGCGGCTACCGGGGCCGGAGGCGGCATTGACACAAAAGGGCCCTGGGGCAGCATCCCCAGGGCCTTTTTACAGAGAGAGGCACAAAGCGCAGCTGTTGAGATACGGAATCCTCCCGCTCTGCTCTTCACTCTTTCCAGAAAATCCGGAATAGAATTCAGGGGCGCACGGCGTGCGCCCCTGATTCTAGATCCCTTATTGTCACAGATACCGCACCAGCTCTTCCAGGGGCTTGCGGTCCGTGTGCAGGCGGGAGGGATGGGCGCCCTCCGCCGGATAGCCCATAGGCAGCAGGGCGATGGGTGTCAGCCCCGCCAGCTCCGGGAATGCGGCGTGGAGCTTCTCCGGGTCGAACATGCCCACATAGGTGGTGCCGAGGCCCAGGTCCGCGGCCTGGAGCATCATCTGGGTGACGGCGATGGCCGCGTCAATCTCGCCGTGGTTCTTGCCGTCGTCCTCCCGCTTCCAGGCGGCCTCCGGGTCGTATGCCACCAGCAGCATCACCGGCGGATGGAAGTGAGCGCCGGTGCAGCCGTCCACCTTTTCCAGCGCCTCCGAGCTCTGGAGCACAAAGATGCGCTGGGGCTGGAGGTTATGGGCAGTGGGGGCATTGCGGCCGGCCTCCAGCACGGCGGAGAGCTTCTCCGCCTCCACGGGGCGGTCGCTGAATTTCCGCAGAGAATAGCGCTCCGCGGCCAGTTTCGCAAAATCCATGGGGATGCTTCCTTTCTGATGTAGAGATACCTGATTTTAGCACATCCCCGCGGCCGCCGCAACTGTTTTTCTCACATCCCCTGGTTGGGCATCCAGCCGCTGCGGAGGACCTCGTCGCAGATGTCCCGGCAGCGGGTGTCGTAGAACTCGATGAATTTCAGGGAATAAATGTCCGAGACGATGTAGCGGTCCCGGCCCTCCTGGTAGATGGTCATATAGTCGTTGCCCACATCGTACAGAATCCCCTCCCAGGAGGTGGTGCTCTGGGTGCCCACCAGGAAGGTGGCCACCACGTAGTTGCCCACGTTTTTCTTCAGCATGGCCTTCAAAGATCCCCGGTAGGCTTCCTCCATGGAGATGGGGTCCGTGATGACCTCGCTGGGCAGGTGGTTCCGCATGTCCAGGGACCCCATAGACTGGCCGCCCTGCTCCTCCGCGGCGTTCAGGCGGTCCATAGGGCGGCCGGCACTGGTGACGGTGCGGCCGGGCGCCTCCGGCATGGGCGGGTCGGCGGGCATGGGTGTGACTTCACCGGACCAGTCCGTCATTCTGGGCGCGACCTGCGCCACAGGAGGCGCCCCGTTTCCGCCGTTGTAGATATTCTGATAGTGTGCCATTTCCAACACCTCTCAAGTCTGATAATACGCGTCTGTGGGATTATAGAAGCAGTGGTCGCCGATCCGGGTCTGCCAGTATCCCACCTTCGAGGGAAAGAAGGACCGGCAGGTGGGGCCGAAGGGGTTGTAAAACCACAGGGAATCCGCCACATCCGGCAGGCGGTTGCCCGCGATGGCCCAGTCGGCGATGTCATAGTGGATCTGTTCGGGTCTCATGTTGTAGATATTCTGGGGGTTGTAGGCGCCGCCCTCCGTCTCGCTGGCGCAGACGAACTGATAGGGCTGAAAGATGATATTGCGGATGCTGCCCTGCCCGACCCGGGCATACTCCCCGCCCTTGGCGTGGACCCGGTTCATTACAACACCGGCCACCGCCTTCATGCCGTCTTCACCCTCTCCGCCCGCCTCGCACTGGATCAGGCGCGCCAGCAGCTCCCGGTCGGAATAAGCCATTGGTCGATCACTCCTCTGTCGGGGCCTGCCATACGTACCAAACGCCGGTCCGGCAGACCGCCTGGCCCGGACGTTTCACCCTCAGGATATGCACAGGGACTGCAGAAGGTGTCAGCGGCAGCCTCCCGGTCCCGTGAAGGGGGAGTCTCCCAGCGAAAAAGTCGGTCTCGATTTTTTCCGGATGGACCGGCCCAGCCGGAATGTGGTATACTGGATTCTCAGCGAACGAGTCAGGCGGCCGCGGCATGGAAAATACGCCTCAAGATCCCGCACATCTGCGGAGGGAGTTCCAGCCGTGCCGGAACCGATTCACCGCCTTTGGCGGCGAGACGCGGCAGGACCTGCTGCGCGTCCTGTTGTCTCCCCCGCCTGCAGGTTCTGCGGGAGACAGGCGTGATAAAAGCCCGAAAAGAAGCGACTCGCGTCTTCTACTATCTGGCCCTGCAGGACAGTGGGATCGAAAACGTAGCGCGCCTGTTCGCAGACATTCTGCAGATCCTGAGAAACGCTCCGGACAAGAGCGGCGAGGATTGACTGCGGCTATCACAGGAGGAATACAGTTATGGATTTGTTCGAGGCCATGGAGCACCGGCATGCGGTCCGCTCCTACGAGGACCGGCCCATCGCGCCGGAGGCGAGAGAAGCACTGCTGGCGTGCATCGCCCAGTGCAACCGGGAGAGCGGGCTTCACATCCAGCTTGTTCTGGATGAGCCCAGAGGATTCGGAGGGCTTCCGGCCCACTACGGGAAGTTCTCCGGCGTAAAAAACTACATCGCGCTGATCGGAAAGAAGTCCCCGAACCTGGAGGAAGCCTGCGGGTACTACGGGGAGAAGATCGTACTGCGGGCCCAGCAGCTGGGTCTCAACACCTGCTGGGTCGCCATGACGTACAGCAAGGTCAAGACCGCCTTTCAGATCGCCCCGGGCGAGAAGCTCTGCCTGGTGATCGCGGTGGGCCACGGCACCACCCAGGGCGCCGGACACCCGGTCAAGCAGCCGGAAGAGGTGTCCAAGGCGGATTCCCCTGTGCCGGACTGGTTCCAGCGGGGCGTGCGGGCGGCGCTGCTGGCGCCCACAGCCATGAACCAGCAGAAATTTACCTTCACGCTTCAAGGCGGCAGCGTGGCCGCGAAAGCCGGAACCGGCTTTTACACCAAGGTGGACCTGGGCATTGCCAAATACCATTTTGAAATCGGGGCGGGGACCGCGCAGTTCCGCTGGGCTCCCTGACCGGGAGCCGGTCTTCCGGCAGCCTCCGGGCCTCCCGCCCCTGTCAGGAGGATTTTGATGAATATCGAAACCATACAAGCCCCGCGGGGCGCCATCGCAGTGCTCTCCGGCGGGAAGGTGCAGATCACGGACGCGGGTGCGGCCCTGGACCTGGCCATGTCCGTCCGGTATGAGACCGGCGCGTCCAGGCTGGCCATCGACAAGCGCCTGGTGTGCAGCGACTTTTTCATTCTCAGCACCGGCGTGGCGGGAGACATCCTGCAGAAGCTGATGAACTACCGGTTCAAGGCCGCCATTTACGGCGACTACTCCCACTACGCCAGCAAGCCGCTGCGGGACTTTATCCGCGAGTCCAATCATGGCAAAGACTTCTTTTTCGTGTCCACCATGAAGGAGGCCGTCCAGCGGCTGACAGACGCGGAGTGAGCAGCCCCGCGGCGGCGCAAAAGGGACGGCAGCGATTTCGCTGCCGTCCCTTTGGTTCTTCTGCGTGTTCGGTTTTCCGGGCGCTTAGGCTTTCGCCCCCCGCTGCTCCGCAATGGCCTGACGGAACATCTCCTCCGTCTGGCGGATGGACTCCTCCAGAGAGTACTGTCTGGCGTGTTCGGCATAGCGGCGCTCCATTGCCTGCCGCTCCTCCGGGTGCTCGATCCACCAGTCGATCCGCTGGGCCAGCGCGTCTGTGTCCCCGGCCGGGAACAGGCTCCGCTCATCCAGGGCGAACTGGGGCGTGGCGGACCGGGGGGAATCGGCGATCACCGGCACCAAGCCGCAGGCAAATGCCTCCATACAGCTCATAGCCTCGATCTCCGCGTCGGAGGTGTGGACGTACAGATCCGCCATGTGGAGGATCTCCAGCAGGCGGGCAGGCTCATAGAACTCCATGACGATGGGATTGGGGAGCTTCTCCGCCAGACGGCGGTATTTTTTCTCCAGCGGACCCTTTCCCGCCAGGATCACCTGGATCTCCCGGGCGTGGCGGGACTTGGCGCAGGCGTCGATCAGCTCATCCTGACGCTTTTCCCCGGCGTAGCGGCCCACCATCAGCACATTGAAGAGGCCCTGCATCCAGGGTTCCTTTTCCCGCTTGCCGTAGATGTACTCCGGGCTGATGCCGTTGGAGATCACGTGGAGCCGGGCGGTGTAGCCGTGTTGGCGGAGCTGGTTCGCAATCATATTGCTGGGGCAGTGGATGTGGGTGAACCGGTTGAAGAACGTATCCCGGAAGCGGTTGTATACAAAGTCGTTGACGCGCCTGCTGTTGCCCATGTGCAGGGTGAAGGTGATGTTCTCCGGCTGGCAGTGGAAGGCCGCCGTGTGAGGGATGCCCAGCTTTTCCACATGCTTCAGGCCCATGATGCCCAGGGGCGACGGCATCATGAAATGCACCACGTCCGCCCAGGCCGCCGCCTTTTCAAACACATGGCGGTTGGGGATGGCCAGCCGCATCCCCTGGCTGGTGATGAGATGCTCCACCACTGGAAAGAACCTCATCTGCCGCACGGCGTACTTGTAGTCCGCGGGCTTGCCGGTGGCGATGACCCGCACCTCGTTGCCGTGGTTCTTCAGCGCCTGGGCAAAACGCCGTGCGCTGATGGTGGTGCCGTTGTTCGCGTCGTCAAACTGGTCGATGACCAAAACGATCTTCATAAACGTCTGAACCGTCTTTCTTTGGTTTGGCGGCGCTTCCGCCGCTAACGGTTTAGTTTACCATGTTTTTCATCGCTTGTCCAGGGAATTTCGTCGCCTGCGGGATCTCTGAACGGACTCTGAACAACAGGCCCCGCGGCAGATGCCGCAGGGCCTGTCTCAGGCTTATTTCTGTTTGGCCAGGGCGGACTCCAGCCCGCAGGCGAACTGGTCTGGGCAGGAGGTGCTCTTGGCACCGCAGCGGATGCCCTTCAAACGGTGGATCGCCTCCTGGGCAGGCATCCCCACCACCAGGGCGGAAATCCCCTGGAGGTTGCCGCTGCAGCCGCCCAGGACCTCCATCTTCTGGATGATGCCGGCGTCATCCACCTCCACGCGCATCTCCTGGGAGCAGACGCCCCGGGGACGGAACGTATACGTCATGGTCGAAATCTCCTCTTTTCATGATATTGCCCGTTTAGGATATCACATCCCGCCGGGAATGGCAAGAGGCGGCACAATTTGAAGAAGGGGGGGAAATTCTCCGTCATTTCAGCGGAACATGCGGCGGTTCCTTTCCGTTCCCCAACTGTCAGGGTCCATTCCTGCCGTTTCGGATTTCAGGCAAAGCGCGATGCAAGCACAGCCATGATAGATACCAGCAGCAGGCCGCTGCACAAAGCCAGTATTACCAACATTGCTTTTCTGAGCTTTCTATTTGCCTTGACGGCTCTGTCTATCCGGTCCGAAAAGATCAGAAGGAAAAAAGCAGGAATCAGAAACCACCAGTATATCTGCATGTAATTTGCCTCCTCCCCAATCCGCCGAATGGGTCTTGCCCGTCCGGGAAACCTGCATTTTTTATTTTATCAGATCATCTGATCCGGATCAAGGCCGCCTGGCGAAGGCGGAAGCGTTTGCGTCATCATCAGTTATCTCGAAAAGAGACTGCAGGCGGGTTAAAGAATCCCGGCTTGACAATATCGATATTCGATGATATAGTGGTCTCAAAGCAATAACGATATTCGATAATAGGAGGCGGCAGCGCCATGGCCCGGGGAAAATTTCAGACCCTGACCGAGCAGATGTTCTACATTCTCCTGTGCCTGCGGCAGGAGCGGTGCGGCGCCGACGTGATGGCCTGGGTCGCAGAGGCCACGGGCAGCCGGGTGGCGGTGGGCCCGGGGACGCTGTACAACCTGCTGGAGCAGTTTTTGCAGGCTGGGTACATCCGGGAGACGAAGGTGGAGGGCCGGAAGCGGAGCTATGTGCTCACCCCCACTGGGCGGGAAGCCCTGGAGGCAGAGGCCCGGCGGCTGCGGCAGCTGACGGCGGATTATGAACGGCTGATGGAATCGGAAGGAGGCGCCCCATGAAGCACACAAAGCGGGAGTGGATGCCCCTGTACAGCTTTTTGGACCGGAAGCGGGTCACAGACCATCTGGCAGACATGGCCGCCAGGGGCTGGATGCTGGACCGGCTGGGGACCTGGTCCTGGCACTACCGGCGGACAGAGCCGAAGCAGCTCCGGTTCGCCGTCACCTTTTTCGCCGGGGCCGGGCGGTTCTCTCCCGCTCCGGCGGCGGGGCTGGACACCTTTCAGGACTACTGCGCCCAAGCCGGGTGGCACCGGGCGGCCAGCTCCGACCAGGTACAAGTGTTTTACAGCGAGGATCCGGCGGCCGTTCCCATCGACACCGACCCGGCGGCGGAGCTGGAGAACATCCGACGGAGCATTGGAAAGCCCATGATACGCAATTACCTGGCGCTGCTGCTCCTCTGTCTGCTGGAAGTGGCGTTTCAATGCTACCAGATTTGGACGGATCCCGTGGACACCCTGGCCAGTCCCACTGCCCTACTGGCGGCCACAGCCTACCTGCCCCTGCTGGTGCTGACGCTGGCAAGCCTGCTGCTCTACCGCCGCTGGCAGTGGCGGGCCGAGGCCGCCGTCGAGGCGGGGCTGCCCCTGCCGGACCTGCGGAGTGCCCGGGGACTTGGCATTCTGGTGTTGATGTGGTCCGGACTCCTGATTGCAGGCTTGTTTGCCTCCATAAGCCGGTCCACCGGGATGGTCATACTGACCATCGGGATGGTATTGTTTTTCGCACTGGTCTATTTTCTGGCCAACGCCGCCCGGAAGGCTCTCCAACGGCTGCGGTGCCCGCCCTGGGCCAACCTCCTGGTAATCGTAGGAATCTGCATCGCCATGTTTGCGGGCGGGACAACAGGTCTGTTCGCCCTCATGATACGCAATGCCGGTTCCGGCTGGTTGGAGGACCATCCGCCGGTGGAGACCTACACCGCCCACGGCATGACTTGGTCCGTCTACGCCGATCCCATCCCCTGCGGGTGGAGGACCTGATCGATATCGACTATGACGGCTGGTCCACGGAGGCGGATGTGGAGTGGTCCCCTTGGCCGCCCACGGGGAGTACCGGCAGGACGCCCGGCTGGGGGACGGAGACCTGCCGGAGCTGCGCTATGAGATCGTCACGGTGAAGCTTCCTTTCCTCTATGGCCTGTGCAAGCGTGATTTCATCCAGTGGGTGGAGCGGGACAACGATCAGCTGCCCATGGAGTATTGGGAGGAGTACCTCACCGTGACTGCCGCCCCCTGGGGTGCGGAGGAGGTTTTCCAGCGGTACTCCGGTGCAGAGCCGGTGAACCAATTCCTGCTGTGCTGGCCGGACCGGATGGCAGAGGTCAAGCTGCCCTGGGACTGGCGCTTGACGGCAGACCAGATGGCTGTCATCGGAGAAAAGCTCCTGTACGCCTGACAACAGCCGGGAGAGGATACCCTCTCCCGGCTGGTTTTCTGTCTGTTTTCTTACGCTCTCCGGTCCTTCCGCTGCTCCAGCACCAGGCGGTCGGCGATCATGGCGATGAACTCGCTGTTGGTGGGCTTGCCCTTGGCATTGGAGACGGTGTAGCCGAAATACTTCTGCAGCGTCTCCAGATCGCCCCGGTCCCAGGCCACCTCGATGGCGTGGCGGATGGCCCGCTCCACGCGGGAGGGCGTGGTGGAAAACCGCTTGGCCACCTCCGGATACAGCACCTTGGTGACGGCGTTGATCACATCCATGTCGTCCACGGCGATCATGATGGCCTCCCGCAGGTACTGATAGCCCTTGATGTGGGCGGGCACACCGATCTCATGGATAACAGAGGTCACCAGATTCTTCAGCTCCGCCGGGTGTTCCTCCACCGGGGCACCCCGGCTGAACAGCGCCCGCATCCGATCCAGCAGGGCGTTCTCCTCCACGGGCTTTGTCAAAAAGTAGCTGGCTCCCAGATCCACAGCCTCCGACACCACGCTGTCGCTGCAGAAGGCGGAGATTAGGATAACCTTGGGGACCTTCCCCTCCTGCTCCCGCAGCTGCTTGAGTACGCCGAAGCCGTCCAGCCCCGGCAGGACCACATCCATCAGAATCAGGTCCGGCGCTTCCTCACGCGCCAGGCGCAGGGCCTCCGTCCCGTCTCCCACAGACCCCACCACCGAAAACTCCTCTGTCTCGTCTATGATCTTCCGCACAAGGGTGCGGAATTCCTCATTGGCATCTGCCAGCAATACAGTTCTTCTGATGTCCATGTCTTCCCCTGTCCTCTTTCCACAATTTTCGTTTACCAGGCACAAATGCTTCAGAGCAGGCCCCCTCTCCCTGCCGGAAAAAAGTGGGCGCTCCTGTTTACGACGGATTCATGAAGCTTCAAATCGCGTTTTCTATAAAGTAGCATAAACGGACACGATTTGCAACAAGAAACTGTAAATAACTTCCAAGAATCATTCGACACTTTCTGCGCCGCGCCTCCTAACTCATTGTGCCGCAAGGGGTGCAGAGTCTCCCGGCAGCAGTGGCTTCCCTTTTGGACGGGGCCGTGGTACAATGGAGCCATCTCAAGAGAAAGGATGAGACATGTGACGCTGCTGGAGGAATTAGAAGCGTATCGCCCCTGGAATGACCAGGAGGAACGGGACCGGGCGGAACTGCTGCGGCGGCTGCGGAGCGGCGAGGCGCTTTACACCCGGGACAACGCTGCCGGGCACCTGACGGCCTCCGCCTGGGTGGTGAGCCCGGACCTGACACAGGTGCTGATGGCGTACCACAACCTCTACGACTCCTGGTCCTGGCTGGGCGGCCACGCGGACGGGGACCGGGATCTGCTGGCGGTATCCATGCGGGAAGTCCGGGAGGAGAGCGGACTCACGGCGGTGCGTCCGGTATCGCCCCACATTTACTCTCTGGAAATCCTCACTGTGGACGGCCACGAGAAGCGGGGCGCCTACGTCTCCTCCCACCTGCATCTGAATGTGACCTACCTGCTGGAGGCAGACCCGGCGGCCCCCGTGCGCCGGAAGCCGGATGAGAACAGCGCTGTGGCCTGGTTCGGTCTGGAGGAGGCGGTGGCCGCCTCGTCGGAGCCCTGGTTCCGGGAGCGCATTTACAGGAAGCTCAACGCCAAGCTGGCGCTGTTCTCCGGGGAACAGGGGATGTAACACCTCTGCAGCTCAGGGGCCATGTGCGTCTGCGTTGCTTGCCGCAACGGCGGTTCCCCTGGTAGAATGATCCCGGAAAGGAGGCAACGCAATGCTTGCAGAGAATTTGAAGGCCCTGCGGAAGGCCAAGGGCCTCTCCCAGGAGGAGCTGGCCGCCCGACTCCATGTGGTGCGGCAGACCGTCTCCAAATGGGAAAAAGGCCGGTCCGTGCCGGACGCGGACCTGCTGATCCGGCTGGCGGAGGAGCTGGACACCACCTCCGCGGCTCTGCTGGGGCCGGAGGTCCCGCCAGAGGCGGAGCGCGGCGGAACAGCGGAGCAGCTGGCCCGCATCGCCGAGCAGCTGGCGGTGAAAAACCGCCGGGCCCGGCGGATCTGGAGGATCGTGGCCGGGGTGCTGATCGCCTTTGTGATGGTCAATTTATTGTTGATTCTATTGAACTTTGCGGCGTTCCGCAGTTTCCAGGCGGAGGCCGAATCCACTGTCCAAGCGCAGGAACTCCCGCGCGGAGAGTCGTAAATCTGTATTGTAAAAAATTCCGGGGCGGCGGGAAGCAAAATGCTTCCCGCCGCCGCTGTCTGCCTGGGAGACCATGTCAGGCCACGGGTTCTTCTGAGAAATCTCCCGCTGCCAGCATAGTTTCCACCAAAATTCCATACCCTTTGCTTGGATCGTTCAGCAGGACGTGCGTCACCGCACCGGCGAATTTTCCGTCTTGCAGGATCGGGCTGCCGGACATACCTTGGACGATGCCGCCTGTGGCGGCCAGAAGCTCCGGGTCCGTCACAGAGATCACCAGGTCCCGGCCGTCTGCTGCATTCTCTACAACCTGTAAAATTTCCACATCATATTCCTGAACGGCATCACCCTCCACATTAGAGAGGATGGTGGCAGGACCGGCGTGGACTTCCCCGGCGGCCGCAACCGGCATGGGATCGCCCAGCCGCTCGGTGAATTCGCCGGGGTCCAGCGTGCCGAAGACGCCGCTGGTGGTGTTGGCGTACAGATCACCCAAATCTGTGGCCAGGTCGAAATCCCCCCGCAGCTCACCGGCCTCTCCGATGGCACCCTTCTTCACCGCTTTCACGGTGGAGGGCAGAATGGATCCGGAGGCAAAGGGCATCAGGAGCGCCGTGTCGGCGTCCGTGATCCCGTGACCCAGAGCGCCGAAGGCGCCGCTTTCCGGGTCGTAATACGTCATGGTGCCGATGCCGGCCATGCTGTCCCGAATCCAGGCCCCAATGCAGTAGGCGCCCTTCTCGTTCTGTTCCGGGGAAACAGAGAGCGTCACGCTCCCGCCTTCCCGGCGGACCTGCAGGTCGGTGGCCGTCTCCCCATTCTCCTGGAGCAGGGATTGGAACTGCTCTGAGGAGGTTACGGAGACGCCGCCGCATTTGACGATGATGTCGCCGGTCTGCAGGCCGCAGTCATCCGCGGGCGTGCCGCTCTCCGGCGCCTTCACCACCATCACCCCGCGGGCAAAGAGCTTGATGCCCACCGTGTGGCCCACGGGGACCAGCATCCGGGCGGAGGTGTCCTGGTCCGCGCCGCCGGCCGTCACACCGGCAGCGCGCGCCGGCATGGCCGCGCACAACAGCAATGCCAAGACCAGCGCCGCTCCGCCCCGCAGCACGTGTCTCGCTTTTTGAAATGGTCCATACATGAAATCACCCCTTTCCGAAACGCGGCCGGCAAATCCGCTGATCTGCCGGCGAGATTATCATCTGCCGCAGACGGAAAAACACGCCTTGCAAAATGCGGAAGCAGCCCCATGGCAGGCTTTGACTGTGCCGCCGCGGCGGCAAAAAAACAGGACCCGCAGGCAAATACCCGCAGGTCCTGGAAAAAATCGTTCAATCCCGCTTATTGAAAATTTTGAAAATATCCTCGAAAGGGTCATCCTCCGGCTCCTCCGGCTTGGGCACGTCCTCTTCCTTCAGGGGCATGGGCTCCGCCGCGGCGCTCTGCTGGCCCGCGGCCCCCGCCTGGATGGGCGGCACCTTGGGCAGCTGCTCCGGCACCTTGTCAAAGCCGGTGGCGATGACGGTGACCCGGATCTCGTCGTCCAGCGTCTCGTCGAAGGTGGCGCCGAAGATGGTGAGCGCATCGGGATGGACCGCCGCCTGGACCAAGCTGGCGGCCTGTTCCACCTCCTCCAGACCGATGTCCATGGAGCCGGTGACATTGATGAGCACGCCCTTGGCCCCCTCGATGGAGGTCTCCAGCAGGGGGCTGGAAATGGCCATCTTGGCGGCCTCCTCGGCCTTGCCCTTGCCGGCGGCCCGACCCACGCCCATGTGGGCCATGCCGGCGTTCTTCATGATGGCGGTGACGTCCGCGAAGTCCAGGTTGATGAAGCCGGTATCCCGGATCAGGTCGGAGATGGACTGCACCGCCTGGCGCAGCACGTCGTCCGCGATCTCGAAGGCGTTTGCAAAGGTGATCTTCTGGTCCGTGGCGTGCTTCAGCCGCTCGTTGGGGATGATGACCAGGGAGTCCACCTTGTCCTTCAGCTCCGCGATGCCGGCCTCTGCCTGCTGCATCCGCCGGCGGCCCTCAAACCCGAAGGGCTTGGTGACCACCGCCACGGTGAGGATGTCCATCTCCTTGGCGATCTCCGCCACGATGGGGGCGCCGCCAGTGCCGGTACCGCCGCCCATGCCAGCAGTGATGAACACCATATCCGTGTCCTCCAGTGCCTTGGCGATCTGGTTGCGGCTCTCCTCCGCGCTCTTGCGGCCCACCTCGGGGTCGGATCCGGCGCCCTGACCGTGGGTCAGCTTTTCGCCGATCTGGATCTTATAGGTGGCGCTGGATACGTTCAGCGCCTGCTTGTCGGTATTGACCGCCACAAAGTCCACGCCCTTGGTGCCGCTGCGGACCATGCGGTTGACCACATTGTTGCCGCCGCCGCCCACGCCGATGACCTTGATATTGACAACGGTATCGGGACCGGTCTCCAATCCAAATGCCATATAGTGGTGCCTCCTACTATCGTTTGTGTAAAAAGGGAGGATCGTCCCTTTGGATTCACAATATCCTGTATCTCATAACATTTAGTTTATTGTATGACACTTTCGCCCTCTGGTCAAGAGTCCATCGGGCTTTTCCCTCAGATTTTTGTCCGGAAAAAGGAGGGGCGGCGGTCCGTCCCCCCTGTCTCGGCAATCTTCTGCCAAATCCGCCACTCTCAGTCCAGCGTGAGGATCGGCGGATTCAGGTCCAGGCGGATGCTGCCTGTCTGGTTACTCTCCAGCTTGCTGATTCCCGCCTCCAGGATCTGCAGCATCCGGTCATAGTCCGCGTTGTACTCCATCTCCACAGAAAAGCGGCCGGCGTAGTCCATGGTCAGCCGGGACAGATCGTCCAGGTGGATGGCATCCACCCGGTCCGTCAGGCCCGCGGCGTCCAGCGCCGCCAGCAGCGCCAGCAGACTGGTCTGCTGATTGGCGAACTCTGTGGACAGGGCGATGTCCGTGCCCACCGAGGGGGCCAGCAGCTCACAGCCGTCGATCACCGCATAGTCCCCAGCTTGAGACGCCGGCAGCTGCTCCACGATCTTGCCCTTGGGACTCAGCAGCCAGGCGCTGCCGTCCTGGATCACCGCCAGGGGTGTACCGCACTCCGCCACATCGATCAGCAGAGTGTCCGGCAGCTCCCGCCGGATGCGGATGTCCTCAATGTCGATGTAGGGCAGTTGCTCCGCGATGCTGCGGGCGGCCTCGTACTTGTTCAGCAGAAAGAGGTTGTCGCCCAGCTGGATACCGCTGGCCTCGATCACGTCCTTTTCGGTGTACCGCTCAGTCCCCGTGACCTCGATGGTGTCCACCCGGAAGAACAGCGTCAGGGCCATCACCACGGCCGCGCAGATCACCAGCACGGACAGCAGCTTATAGAGGAAGCCGAAGTTTCCCCTCCTGCGCCGCCGGTTGGAATGTCTGCGTCTGGCCATGTCGTCTCTCCTACCCGTTTTCTGTCTCTTCCACGCGCACCGCGTCCGCCCCCAGAGCCCGCAGGTCCCGGGCCAGGTCTTCGTAGCCCCGGTCGATGTGGCAGATCTGGGAGACACGGGTCTCCCCCTCCGCCGCCAGAGCCGCCACGCACAGGGCCGCCCCGCCCCGCAGATCCGTACACCGCACTGGCGCGCTGTGAAGCCGCTCCACACCCGTGACCACCGCCACCCGGCCGGATACCCGGATGCTGGCCCCCATGCGGATCAGTTCGTCCACATGGCGATAGCGGTTTTCAAAGATGTTCTCCTCAAATACCGTGGCGCCCCGGCTGCGCAGCAGTGCCGCCATCAGCACCGCCTGCGCGTCCGTTGGAAAGCCGGGGTAGGGCGCCGTCTGCACCGGCCCCACGGCCCGCAGCCGCTCCCGGCACAGAGCCCGGATGCCTCCGCTGTCTGCCGTGACCGTGCAGCCCGCCTCCCGCAGGGCGGCGGTGACTGTGGACAGGTGCCCCTCCTCCGCGCCCCGGAGATAGATGTCCCCGCCGGCAGAGGCCGCCGCGCAGAGGTAAGTAGCCGCCGCGATCCGATCCGGCATGACCCGGTACGTACAGCCGTGGAGGTCCTGCCCGCCCTCTATGGACACGGCGGAGCTCCCCGCCCCGGACACCCGAGCCCCGCAGGCGTTCAGGAAGTTCTGCAGGTCCACCACCTCCGGCTCCCGGGCGGCGTTGGAGATCACCGTGACGCCCTCCGCCCCGCAGGCGGCCAGCATCAGATTCTCCGTGGCCCCCACGGATGGCATCCGCAGCACCACTTCCCGGCCCCGCAGCCGGTCCGCCCGGCAGTGGAGGAAGCCGCCCTCCTCCCGGATCTCCGCCCCCAGGTCCCGCAGGCCCGCAAGGTGGAGGTCGATAGGCCGGGGGCCCAGCTCGCACCCGCCGGGGTAGCTCAGGTCCGCCTGCCCGCACCGGGCCAGGATCGCCCCCAGGAAAATGGCGGAGGAGCGCATCTCCCGCATGAGTACATCCGAAATCTCACAGCGGCGCAGGGCGGTGGTGTCCACCGCCAGGGCATCCGCCTCCCAATGGGCGTCGCAGCCCAGATGCCGCAGGATGCGGATGGAGGCGTCCACATCCCGCAGCCGGGGGCAGCCCAGCAGCGCCACCTGCCCCCTTGCCAACAGCGTGGCCGCCAGAATGGGCAGGACGCTGTTCTTGGCCCCCTGGATCGTGACCTCTCCCTCCAGGCGGCGGCCGCCTCGCACCGACAAAAGCTGGCTCATATCCGTTCCCCTCCGAATCCAGAATGGTTCAACAGTCCATCCTATGGCCGGCGGGGTTTCGTGGTTACTGGCAGATTTCCAGCACGGTTTGATAAATTCGCTCTGTGGCGTCCCGGATTCCCAGGGCGGACATGGCCCGCTCCATGGAGGCCCGGCGCGCTCCGTCATGAAGGATGCCGCAGGCCGCCTGGAACAGCGCCTGACCGGAGCAGTCCTTCTCCAGCAGCACCGCGGCACCGCCGGCGTTTTCCAGGACCCTCGCGTTTTTTTCCTGGTGGTTGTTGGTGACATAGGGGGACGGCACGATCAGCGCCGGGACCCCCAGTGCCGTCAGCTCGCTGATGGTGGAGGCCCCCGCCCGGCAGAGCACCAGATCCGCCGCCCGCATGACGGCGGCCATATCATAGATGTACTCCCGCACCTGCAGCGCCGGGTGGTCCGCCAGGTCCACTCCCTTCTCCCGCAGCAGCTTCAGCAGCACTGGATAGCCATCCTTTCCGGCGCCGTGGATGTGGTGGAAAGGTTCCTTGGCCGCCTCCAGCGCCAGGAAGTCCGCCATCTGCCGGTTCATGCCCGAGGCCCCCAGGGACCCCCAGAAGGACACAAGCAGGGGCCGGCCGTCTTCCACGCCCAGGCGGCGCTTGGCCTGTGCCTTCGTCAGATGGAAGAAGTCCCGCCGCACCGGCGTACCGGTGACGATCACCTTCTCCGGGTGGCGGTAGTGCTCCCGGCAGGCCTCAAACCCCACCATGATCCGGTCCGCGAAGGGCTCCAGCATCTCCGTGGTGAGGCCGGGCACCATGTTGGACTCGTGAACGGCCGTGGGGATCCCCGCCTTGGCAGCGGCCTTCACCATAGGGAAGCTGGCGTATCCCCCCGTTCCGATGACCACGTCCGGCCGGAACTGCCGCAGAATGGCCCGGGCCTCTCCGGGCGCCCGAAGGAGGTTCCCCACAGAGACCAGGTTGTGCCGGATCTCCCGAGGCTTGAAGGACCGGTGGAAGCTGGAGATGTGGACGGTGCGGAAGTCGTATCCCGCCTTGGGGATCAGGTCCTTCTCCAGTCCCCGCTCCGCTCCCACGAACAAAAATTCTGTCTCCGGGTCCTTTTCGCGCATCAGCTGGGCCAGCGCGATAGCCGGGTTCACGTGCCCAGCCGTGCCGCCGCAGGTGAAGATCACCTTCTTCAATGATGCTTCCACTTTGCTGCACTCCAATCGAAAGATATGAGATAAAAGTGAAGGGAGAAGAGATTCGGTGTCCGGCACAGCCGGACATTTTGAGATTCCGCCTTTATCTCTTATCTTTTATCTCTTAACTCCTCTGGGTCGTACTACCCCGCCTTTGTAGGCTTCATCTGCCGGGATACCGACAGGACGATGCCCATCTCCGCCAGCTGGATGGACAGCGCCGTGCCGCCATAGCTGAAAAACGGCAGGGAGATGCCGGTGGTGGGCAGCAGGCCCGTCACCACGCCGATGTTCAAAAAGGTCTGAAGGCCCACCAGGGTCATGACGCCCACCACCATCAGGCTGCCGAACCGGTCCCGGGCATGGAGGGCGATCCAGAAGCCCCGGAGAATCAGCGCCGCGAACAGCAGCATGATAACGGTGGCGCCAATCAGGCCCAGCTCCTCGCAGACGATGGCGAAGATGAAATCGTTGTGCTCCTCCGGCAGATAGAGAAACTTCTGGCGGCTCTTCCCCAGGCCCACGCCCCACAGCCCGCCGGAGCCGATGGTGATGAGGCTCTGGCGCAGCTGGTAACCGGCTCCCTGGGGATCCAGCCAGGGGTTGTGCCACATCTCGATGCGGGAGGCGTTGTAGCCGATCACGCCCAGCACCAGATACAGCAGCAGTCCGGCTGCACCCATAGCCAGCCCCACCCATCTCCAGTGGATGCCGCCCACCAGCATCATCACCGCGCCGGCGCCCATGATGAGGATGGCGCCGGAGAGGTGGGGCTCGATGCCCACCAGGGCTGCCAAGACAATCAGCAGCACCGCATAGGGGGCGATGCCGTAGCGGAACGTCTGCATACGGTCCTTTTTCTTGGAGATGCTGTCGGCAAAATAGATCACCACCGCCAGCTTTGCGATCTCCGAGGGCTGGAACTGCAGCGAAGTACCTGGAATGCCCAGCCAGCGGGTGGCGTTGTTCCGGGTAATGGCCAAGGGGTTGCCCGGAACAATCACCAGGATCAGCAGAATGACGGCCAGATACAGCAGCGGCTTTGCAAGACCGCGGAACCGCTGATAGTTGATCTTGCCAATGAAGAGCATGGCCGCCACGCCCATGATGGCGAACACGCCCTGGCGGATAAAGTAGGACATGGGGTTCTGGCCGTCCGTCTCGTAATAGGCGGAGGGGAAGCTGGCGGACAGCAGCATCACCAGGCCCACGCCGGTCAACAGCATCACCAGGATGAAGAAGGGCAGGTCAATGGGCCCCTTGGCCAATTCCCGGCTCTCCTGCTCCAGCTCCCGCCGGCGCTGCTGGCGCTCCTGCCGGGCCAGGGCCTCTTCCCGACTCATGGGTCGCCGGCGGGCCGCCGGGGCTTTTTTCTGCCGTACCATACTGCTTCCCTCCTCTCGGGGTCTGTGGATCTTGCCGCGCTCCGCAGCGGGCCGGCGCAGAGTGCTCAGAATCGTCCCTGGACGCCCAGATAGGCCAGGACGCAGCCCGCCAGCGTCACCAGGGAGAATACCGCCACCAGCTTCGCCTCACTCCAGCCGGAGAGCTCCAGGTGGTGGTGCAGGGGGCCATCTTGAAGAACCGCTTGCCGTGGGTCAGCTTGAAGTAACCCACCTGGATAATATCGGACAGCGTCTCCAGAATGTAGATGATGCCTACGGGGATCAACACCAGGGGCATATCGAACACAAAGGCCAGGGCCGCCACCGCGCCGCCCAGAAACAGGCTGCCGGTGTCCCCCATGAACACCTTGGCAGGGTGGTGGTTATAGACGAAGAAGGCTGCCAGCCCTCCCGCCATAGCCGCCGGGAACAGAGCCTGGATGCCGTAGGTGCTCCAGAGGACGCCGGCTACGGTGAAGAACGCCATCACCACAAAGGTGACGCTGGCAGCCAGCCCGTCGATGCCGTCGGTCAGATTCACAGCGTTGACGCAGCCCACAATGACGAAGGCCGCGAAGATCAGATACACGATCCAGTTGATGGTAAAGCTCATGTTCAGGAAGGGGATATACAGGTCGTTGGTCAGCAGGCCCTCGTACCGCATCAGCACCAGGAACACCACCGCCGCCGCCAGCTGAAGGATGAACTTCTGCCGGGCCGTCAGTCCCTCGTTCTGGTGCTGGCGGACCTTGCGGTAGTCGTCCACAAAGCCGATCAGGCCGAAGATCAGGGCGAAGAGATACACGTAGAGGTGCCAGAACACCCCCTCCAGCATGAAGCTCCAACCCAGGATGAACACGGTGACGCCCGCACCCAGGATGAACATGATGCCGCCCATGGTGGGCGTGCCGGCCTTGGACTTGTGCCACGTGGGTCCGTCCTCCCGGATCTCCTGGCCGGCCTTCAGCTTGCGCAGCTCCGGGATGAGAAATCTGCCGATGAGCAGCGTCAGCACAAAGCTGACGGCCGCCGCGATCAAAGAAAGTGTCATATATCCGTCTCCCTCTCCTTCGCCGGGCACAGCCCCGGCCCTTTGGTACGTTCCTGATTCCAGCGGTTCTCCGGCGGCCGATCCTCCGCCGGATGTCCCGCCGTATCCCATTGTCCATGCGGCGCCGCCCACGGCTGACCGCCGCATTTCACGCGGACCGCCCGAAGTGAATTCAGCCGATTTCAAGGGTTTGCCTGCGGCAAACCGCTTGACGCCGGACGCCCGGCGGTCACTTCCCCGCCAAGTGCTCCGCCACGATCTCCCGTTCGTCCATGTGGTGCTTCTCGTGGTTCACGCCCCACAAAATCTCCGATTTTGTGGGGACCCCGCATTTGACTCAAATCGCCCGAAGTGAATTCAGCCGATTTCAAGGGTTTGCCTGCGGCAAACCGCTTGACGCCGGACGTCCGGCGGTTACTTCCCCGTCAAGTGCTCCGCCACGATCTCCCGTTCGTCCATGTGGTGCTTCTCGTGGTTCACTTCCTGGTAGGTCTCGTGGCCCTTGCCGCACAGGGCGATCACATCGCCGGGCTGCGCGTGGTCCATCGCCCAGTGGATGGCCTCCACCCGGTCGCAGATCACCTGGTAGGGGGTGCCGCTGCCCTCCAGGCCCGGCAGGATGTCGGCGATGATGGCCTCCGGGTCCTCGGTCCGGGGGTTGTCGGAGGTCACCACCACAAAGTCCGCCAGCTCCGCCGCCACGCTGCCCATAATAGGCCGCTTGGTCCGGTCCCGGTCGCCGCCGCAGCCGAACAGGGCCACGGTGCGTCCCTTGGCAAAGCCCTTCACGGTGCGAAGAATATTCTCCAGACTATCCGGCGTGTGGGAGTAGTCGATCAGGACCGTGTAGTCCTTTCCCGGTGTGGGGACCACTTCCACCCGCCCCTTCACATGGGGAACTGCAGCCAGCACCCGGGCGCTCTTTTCCAGAGGAACGCCCAGAGCCAGAGCCGCACCCAGCACATCCAGCGTATTATATACCATAAACCCGCCGGGAATGCCAACTTTGATGGGCGTGCGGCTATCCTTTGTCACCGCATCGAAGGCGATGTGGTCCGCCGCAAGGGTGATATGCTCCGCCCGCAGGTCTGCCGCGGCGTGCTCTGCATAGAAGTACTGCCGACATGCGGCGTTTTGCAGCAGCCGCTCTGTCCAGGGATCGTCGGCGTTGCAGACGCCCACGTCGCAGTTCTGGAACAGGATGGCCTTGGCGTCGCAGTAGGCTTCCATGGTCTTGTGGAAATCCAGGTGGTCCTGGGTCAGGTTGGTGAAAATGCCCACCGCGTAGTGGATACCGTACACCCGGTCCAGCGCCAGAGCGTGGGAGGATGCCTCCATCACCACATGGGTGCAGCCAGCGGAGCGCATCCGGGCAAACAGCTCCTGGAGCTCCAGGGACTCCGGCGTGGTGCGCTCAGTGGGCACCACCTCATCGCCGATCAGATCCTGGTTGGTGCCGATCAGGCCCACCTTGGCCCCCAGCTCCTGTTCCAGGATGGCCTTGAGCAGATAGGTGGTGGTGGTCTTGCCGTTGGTGCCGGTGACGGCCACCATGGTCATGCTGTCTGCCGGATGGCCGTAATAGTTGGCGGCCATCACCGCCAGGGCCCGGCGAGAGTTCTCCACCAGGACATAGGGCACGGAGCTGTCCTCCGGCGGTCGCTCACACACCACCGCGGCGGCTCCCGCCGCCACAGCCTTTCCGATATAGGCGTGGCCGTCGGTGGCAAAGCCGGTCATGGCCACGAAGACGTCCCCGGGTGCCGTGGTCCGGGAGTCATAGCTGATATGGGTGATCTCCGTCTCCATGTCCGCGGTAGCGGACCGCAGGGAGAGCCCTGCCAGCAGCGTTTTCAAATGCATTGTATGCACACCCCTTTTGTTCAGTCTGGCAGCAGTTTGCCGTCCCTCATTATAAACAAGGGGATTTGCAAAGTATACGGAGGAAGGTGCCAAAAACCATGCAGAACCTGCTTTCTCAATCCAGGACAGAGTTGTCGCCGAACTGGACGGTCACCACCGTGCCCGCCGCCACCTCCGTGCCCGCAGGGAGAGACTGGGTAATGGCGTAGACATTGCCGGAGCTGGCTGTGGTGGTACCGGTCACCTTCATGATAAGTCCGGCGTTGGTGATGGCCTTGTTGGCCTCTGAGGCGCTCTTCCCCACCACATTGGGCACGGTGCAGGGGGTGTCCGGCTTCTCCTGCCCCAGGTAGAGGATGATGGAGGCATTTCCCGGCACGATGGCGCCGCCGGCGGGGGTCTGGTCGGTGACCGTGTCCCCGTCCCCCACAGTGCGGAAGGTGAAGCCCAGGTCAGCCAGCCGATCTTCAGCGGCCTCCCTGGTCTGTCCCACCACATTGGGAACCGTGGTGTCAGCGCCCACCAGCTCCTCGGCGGTGTAATCCGGCTCAACGCCCAGCAGAGGCAGGATCTCGCTCATGATCTGGCTGGCCACCGGGGCCACCATGGTGCCGCCGAACACGGCAGTGCCGGTCGTGCGGCTGGGGGTGTCCATGGTCAGCAGCATGATGTACTGTGGGTCGTCCGCCGGGGCGAAGCACATAAAGGACACCACCACGTCCTTGGTGCCGGTTTTATCCGCAGTGCCGGTCTTGCCGCCGATGCGGTAGCCCGTCACCTGTCCGTTGCGGCCGCCGCCGTCGGACACCACCCACTCCAGGCACTCCCGCACCTTGGCGGAGGTCTCCTCACTGATGACCTGCCGCACCGCTGTGGTCTCGTGCTGACTGAGGATGTTGCCCTCGTCGTCCAGCACCTGTTCTACCAGATAGGGGGTATACAGATAGCCGCCGTTGATGGTGGCTGCCTGGGCCCGGATCAGCTCCAGGGGCGTGACGTTGAAGGTCTGTCCGAAGGAGTAGGCCGCCAGGGAAACCACGTTGGAGTTGAAGCTGTCCTCATTGGCAAAGATGCCTTCCGCCTCCGCAGGCAGGTCGATACCGGTGGTCTCCATGAGGCCGAAGGACTTCAGATAGCGGTAGTATGCCTCCGTGCCGATCTTCAGGCCCATGGTGACGAAGGCCGGGTTGCAGGAGTTGCCGGTAGCCACCTTCAGGGTCTGGGTGCCGTGGCCGGCCCGCTTGGAACAGTTGATGGCTTTTCCCCAGCCCTCCACGTGGATGGAGCCGGTGCAGGTGAAGGTGGTGTTCATGTTCACCACGCCCTCCTCCAGGGCCGTGGCCAGCGTGATGGGCTTGAAGGTGGAGCCGGGCTCGTAGGTGTCCTGATAGCACTTGTTCCGCCACTGCTTGAACTGGATGGTGGCCCGGGCATTCGCCAGCGCCTGATTGTACGCCTCCTCCGTCTCGTAGGTGCTGCGGTTCTGCTGGATCTCCGCCAGAGCGGCATCCAATTCCGCCTGAAGTCCCTCAGTATAGATGGTGGAAAAGTCTCCCGGATCATAGTT
Organism: Dysosmobacter welbionis; assembly: GCF_005121165.3. NCBI lineage: Bacteria > Bacillati > Bacillota > Clostridia > Eubacteriales > Oscillospiraceae > Dysosmobacter > Dysosmobacter welbionis. Next base: position 1,115,768 of record NZ_CP034413.3, read on the forward strand.
GGGATAGGAGGCCATGGCCACAATGCCGCCGGTGTTCACGTCCATGACGATGCCGGTGCCGCCGTTGGCCGCGTCGTACTTATCCAGCATACTCTCCAGGCCCTTTTCCAGGGCGTACTGGACGTTGGTGTCCAGAGTCAGCACCAAGCTGCTGCCATTCTCCGCATCAAACATCTGCTCGCCGCCGCTGAACAACAACGGCGTGCCGTTTACGTTGGTAGGCGTGATGGTCAGTCCAGTGCTGCCGCTGAGCACGTCATCATAGGACGCCTCCAGCCCGTAGGCGCCCATATTGTTGGCATTGACGAACCCTATCACATTGCCTGCCAGAGAGCCGAAGGGATACAGCCGCTTGGTGTCCGGCGTCAGGGAGATGCCTTGGAGCCGGGTGGGCCGCCCGCCGGTAGAGATGAGAACGGTGTTGCCGTCCTCGTCCACCGTGGTAAGCTGGTTCCCCTCATCGTCGATCTCTCCGTTGATGAACCGGCGGACCTCGTCGGCCACGTCCTGGTCTACCTTCTTTTTGACCTCCCAGTATCGGTTGGCGGTGTTCTCCAGGTGCTCCAGGATGGTCTCCTCCTCCACATCCAGAATGCGGCTGAGGCCCCGGGCGATATACGCCTGGTCCAGCACCTCCGGCGCCGTGTAAGGCGCTCCCTTCTCGGCAGCCTCCTCGGCCGCATCCTGGATCTTCTGCTCCTGGGACTCTACAAAGTCCTGGACGCCACCGGGATCCAGTAAGACTGTCTCCGTGGAGTAGGAGATGGCCATGATCTCGCCGTTTTTGTCGTAGATCGTCCCCCGGGAGGCGCTGATGACCATGCTGTCGGTCTGCTGGCTCACCGCCTCGGCCTTCAGTTCGTCGTGCCGGTTGATCTGCAGATCGTACAGCTTCCAAAACAGCACTGTGAAGGAGGCCACACCCAACAGCAGCATGATGAGCATCGTCCTGCCCCGGATTACCTGGTTCGCCCGGCGGGCGGCGTCGCTCTTTCTTCTGGGTCTGTCCGTCATGCCTGTTCTCCTTTCGGAACGCCGGGGCCGCTTCCCCCGTCCATACGCAATACCAAAGCAAGGAGTAAGAAGGCCCCCTTCTTACTCCCCACCGTTCGCTTCATTATAGTGCGGCCGTCACTCGAAATATTCCACCACGGCGTAGATCCCGTGGTTCAGCGAGGTCAGCAAACGGCTGAGCAGATTGGACTCCTCCTGCTGATAGACCACGGCACTGTCGCCCTCCGACAGATCGATGTAATAGATCTGGCTGCTGCTGGGCTTGCTCATGCCCGCCGCCTCCGCCACCTCTTTCACGGTGGCCAGGTCAAACATCTGCTCGTGCTGGGCGGTGAGTGTGACGTTCTCCGTCTGCAGCTCCTCCAGCTGGTTCTGGAGGGACACCACCTCGTCGGAGATGATCGTCAGCTGGATGTAGCCCATCAGCACCATCACTGCAAGGCCGATGGCCGCGCCCACGCCCAAAACGGAGAGGACGGACACCTTCTGCCGCTGGCGTACCTGCGCCTTGGAGAGGCTCCGCACCCGGGGCTTCGCCTTGGGGACGGCCTCTACCGCCGTCTGGTGACGGGGAGCCTCTCCGGCGTGCCGAAGAGCGCGCTCCCGGACTTCCCGGTCCAGGTCGTACGCCAAGTCCCCATATACCGCGCTGCGGCTGTTGTACCGCAGTTCCCGCGCTGCTGCCAAAGAAGGTCCCTCCTTTTGCTCCGCCATACCGGCACGGAGCCGTTCTCACACACATTAACACCGGATGGTCCCGGTGTGGTCAAAGGTCAAAGCCGAACTTTTCCGCCACCCGCAGCTTGGCGCTGCGGGCCCTTGGATTCTCCTCCAGCTCCGCGCCGCCCGCCGTGACGGGCTTGCGGGTCACCAGCCGCACCTGGGGCTTTTTGCCGCACACGCACACCGGAAACTCCGGCGGGCAGACGCATCCCCGGGCCAGCTCCGCCAGCGTCCGCTTGACGATCCGGTCCTCCAGAGAGTGGAAGGTGATGACGGCCAGGCGACCGCCGGGGTTCAGCCCGTCCACCGCCGCCCGCAGCATGGGGGGCAGGGCATCCAGTTCACCGTTGACCGCGATCCGGATGGCCTGAAAGCTCCGCTTGGCCGGGTGCTGCTTCTCCCGCAGAGCTGCGGGAGGCATGGCGCTCTTGATGATCTCCACCAGCTCCAGGGTGGTCTTCACAGGCGCGGTCTCCCGCGCCCGGACGATGGCTCTCGCGATGGCGGGGGCGTACCGCTCCTCGCCGTATTCAAACAGGATGCGCCGCAGCTCCTCCTGGCTCCAGGTGTTCACGATGTCCGCGGCGCTCAGGGGGGCGGAGGTGTCCATCCGCATGTCCAGCGGGGCGTCCTGCATATAGGAGAAGCCCCGTGAGGCGTCGTCCAGCTGGGGAGAGGACACGCCCAAGTCAAAGAGCATCCCGTCGGCGCCGCTGACACCGCACCGGGACAGGACCTCCTTCAATTCCGAAAAGTTGCTGTGGATCAGCGTCACCCGGGCCAGCCAGGGGGCCAGACGGTCCTGCGCCGCGTCGATGGCGGCCTGGTCCCGGTCGATGCAGATGAGCCGCCCGGTGGTCAGCCGACCGGCGATCTCCCGAGAGTGTCCGGCTCGTCCCAGGGTGCCGTCCACATAGATCCCATCGGGGCGGATGTTCAGTGCTTGGATGCAGGCGTCCAGCAGAACAGGCTTGTGCGTGTATTCCATCGGCACTCACCCGCGGCTGCGCCGGACACGGGCCAGGGCGTCCATGGCCGCGGCCATATCGTCGCTCTCCAGCATCCGCTGCTCCCGCTCCGTCCAGGTCTTCTCGTCCCAGATCTCGGCGAAGGAATTCAATCCCACGATGGTGGCGGTCTTTTTCAGTCCCGCGTGGGCCCGAAGGCTGGCAGGGATCAGCACCCGCCCCTGGGCGTCCGGCTCACACTGGACGGCGTTGGCGTATAGCAGCGTCAGCGCCCGGGCCTCTGTATAGGAGAGGTCGTCCATCTCCTCGGACATCTGGTCCCACTTGGCCTGAGGGTAAATGGTCAGGCAGTGCTCCGCGCCGATGGTAATGTAGAACGTGTCGCCCAGGGCCTCCCGCATGGCGGAGGGGATCACCAGACGGCCCTTGGAGTCGATGCTGTTGTTGGATTTTCCCAACAGCCTGGCCACGGTTGATCCCCCCTTTCCCGCGTTTTTTGGGTCTGGATGGGGTCTCTTTGGCACTTAATCTCTACTTTTACCCACTTTTCCCCACCACATGCTCTGAGTATAAGCGAAATTGGCCGGGATTGCAAGCAGTTTTTTCCGGGAAAACCGCCGCTAAGAACGCCAAATTATGGCATTTTTCGGCCAAAATCGCCATTTTAAAACAGATGTTCGACATCTCTTTGACAAGTTTACGTAAAATAAAAAACACCCCATGACGCAAGAACTTGTGCCATGGGGTGCTTTTTTTCATTTTCTCCGCAACATCTAGAGTATTCCAAAAAAGTTTCGCCAAATCCTTTGGCGTTTTTCACAAATTTTTAAGATTACGGTTGACCTGCGGCATCACTCCTCGCCGCCATCCTCCTGGGGCGGGGTCCTGCCGTCCAGCTTGTCCCGCTGCTCCTGCATTTTGGCAGCGGAGGCACTGCGGAACCGCACCCGCTGCTGCTTCACCTCATCCAGCGCCATCTGCACCGCCTCCTCCGTGCGGGCCAGGGCGTCCTCGGCATACTCATTGGTCACCTGGTACAACTGGCGGCAGCGCTCCTCCGCCCGGGCCACCATCTGGCGGGCCTTCTCCTTGGCCGCATAGAGCACCTCGCTGTCGGACACCTTGGTCTTGGCATCCAGCTCCGCCTGACGCATCATCCGGTCCACGTCCCGTTTGGCATCCTCCACAAACTTGTCCCGGGCGGAGAGCAGCTCCTGGGCGCGCTTGATCTCCACCGGCAGCTGGGCCCGCAGCTCGTCCAGCAGATCCAGCAGCTCGTCCCGGTCCACCATGCTCATATTGGGTTTCAGGGCCGGGGACTTGGCGTCCTCGATCCGCTCGTACAGCATATCGATCAAACGGTTCACATCATTTGCCATGGGACTCATCCTTCCTTCTTTTCCGTCATCTCCCGCACCAGAGGCACGATGGACGCGGGCAAATAGTTTTCAAGCGGCTGGTGATAGCGGATCATCTCCCGAGCCATGGAGGAGCTGAAGTGCTGATATGCCGCGCTGGCAGGCAGTAGCAGCGTTTCCAGCTCCGGATGGATCCCCCGGTTGATGAGAGCCATCTGATATTCCACGTCAAAGTCCGTGGTGTTGCGCACGCCCCGGACGATGGCGGAGGCATGGTGCCGCACCGCGAAATCCGCCAGCAGGCCCGGCCACAGCTCCGCCTCCACATTGGGCAGGTCCGCCACCGCCGTCCGCACCAGCTGGAGCTTCTGCTCCGGTGTGAACATCTGGTTTCGCTTTTCAGCGTTGGGGCTGACACAGACACAGACCCGGTCAAAGCAGGCAGCCGCCCGCCGGATGATATCCAAATGCCCCAGGGTGATGGGGTCGAAAGAGCCGGAGCAAATCGCTGTTCTCATGGGGGTCATTCCTCGTTTTCTCGGTCTCCGCCCCGGCGGATCAGCGTCAGGGCGATCCTGCCGTAACGGTAGGTGCGGCGCACCCGGTAGGGCGCCGCAGGCGCCGGAAGGCTCCGGTCCGCCGGGTGTTCTGCCACAATTATACCATGGGGATTGAGAATGTCAAACGCTGTCAGATGGGCGACGGCGGGCTCCAGCAGCCCCGCCTCATAGGGAGGGTCCAGAAACACGATGTCAAACCGCTCCCGCAGTGACCGCAGAAACTCCATGGAGTCCCCCGCCACTACCCGGGCCCGGTCCTGGAGCTCCGTCAGCTTCAAATTCTCCCGAATCAGCTTCACGGCGTCGGCCCGCCGGTCCACGAACACGGCAGAGGCGGCACCCCGGCTGAGGCACTCGATGCCCAGCTGGCCGGTTCCGGCGAACAGGTCCAGCACCCGGCGCCCCTCGATGTCGAACTGCAGGGCGCTGAAGAGCCCCTCCTTCACCCGGTCGGTGGTGGGGCGGGTCTCCGTCCCTTCCAGCTCCTTCAGCCGGCGGCCGCGGGCAGTGCCGGTAATCACACGCATGGTTTTTCCTCCTCTCGGTGCCTCCGGTTCTCGCGGGCGCCGGAGATCAGGTACAGGATCAGCCCCGTCCAGACGAAGCCGAACAAAATGGCGTGGGTGGCGGTGAATGCCTCTCCATACAGCGCCACGGACAGCAGCAGCTGCATGGTGGGGTTGATATACATCAGAATGCCGGAGAGGGTCATTGGCGTGGTTTTCATGCCGGCGGCGAAGAACATCAGCGGCACAGTGGTCACCACGCCGGACACCGGCAGCAGCAGCCACTGCCAACCAGAGAGGACCCCGGCGGCGCCGGTGCCGTGGGCCTCCATCCAGAAGATCAGCACCAGGGCAAAGGGCGCCAGGGTCAGCGTCTCCACAAAGGTGGAGACCGCCGCGTCGGAACGGACCTGCTTCTTCAGCGCCCCGTAAACAGCAAAGCTGCCGCCGATCACCAGGGCGATCCAGGGGATCTGCCGGTAGCGGATGACAGTGATTACCAGTCCCGCGAAGGTCACCGCCACCGCCAGCCACTGGAGCTTTGTCAGCCGCTCCCGGAACAGGACCGTCCCCAACAGGATCGCCAGGATGGGATTCATATAGTAGGCGAGGCTGGAGTCGATCATGTGCCCGTTGGCCACCGCCCAGATGTAGACGCCCCAGTTGACGCAGACCACGCAGCCCGCAGCGGCCAGCAGCCCCCACTCCCTCCGGTCCCGGAACGCGGCCCGCACACCGGCCAGCCGGTCCCGCCGCAGCAGCAGGATGCCTCCGGTGAGCACCATGGACCACACGATGCGGCTGGCCAGCACATACAGGGAATCCACCTGGGCCAGCAGCTTCCAGAAGATGGGCAGCAGGCCCCAGATGACATAGCAGGTCAGCACATACAGCGGGCCCTTGTTTTTCATTGGGTCGCTCTCCTTTCCCCTCCAGCCTTCACCTCTGTGGCCTTCAGTTTCTGAAAAATCCCGTGATTTGTCTATTTTACGGCAAGCCGCGGAAGATTTCAATAGCTTTCCGCGCCGGAGCCGGGTCTTTTTTAGACTTGTACTTTCACGGGGAATCGTATATAATAAGGTTCTCAAAGTACAGGCTGTGGACAGCCGCTGTCCAGAGCAGGCGGCCCGCCGCCCTTCGTGCCAAACTCCTGGGAAAGAAAGGACGTTCTCATGATTCAATTCAAGTCTGACCACGGCGATATCACCGTCAGCAGCGCCGTCTTCTCCAACATCACCGGCATGGCGGCCACCAACTGCTTCGGCGTCAAGGGCATGGCCTACCGCTCCATGACGGACGGCCTGGTGCATCTGTTGCGCCGGGAGGCCATGAGCAAGGGCGTCAGCATCACTTATCACGACGACAACTCCATCTCCATCGAGCTCCACATCATCGTGGAAAACGGCGTCAATCTCCCCGCGGTCTGCCGCTCCATCATGAATGAAGTGCGCTATGTCGTCACCCGGAACACCGGCGTCACCGTCAAGGACGTGGACGTGTGCGTGGATTCCATGACCCTGTGAGGGAGGAACGAGACAGATGAACGAACAAATCACCGGCGCACTGTTCAAGCGGATGGTGCTCCACGGCGCAGCCGTCATCACGGCCCAGAAGCAGGCCATCAACGACCTGAACGTCTTTCCCGTGCCCGACGGCGACACGGGCACCAATATGTCCATGACCATCGGCACCGCCGTGACGGAGCTGCGCAAGAGCGAGCCCGCCACTGTGGAGCAGGCGGCCTCCGTCACTGCCTCCGCCCTGCTGCGGGGGGCCCGCGGCAATTCCGGCGTCATTCTCTCCCTGCTGTTCCGAGGCCTGTCCAAGGCCCTGAAGGGCCGGGAGACTGCGGACGCCGCCGCTTTCGCCGCCGCCATGCAGGAGGGTGTCTCCGCCGCCTACAAGGCGGTGATGAAGCCCGCCGAGGGCACGGTACTCACCGTCTCCCGTCTTGCCGCCAAGCAGGCGGTGGACACAGCCGCCGCCGGAGAGACGGACCTGGAGCGGGTCCTGGAGGACGCCATCCGAGTGGGCTATGCCGCCCTGGCCCAGACCACCGAGATGAACCCGGTGCTGAAAAAGGCCGGCGTGGTGGACGCCGGCGGCAAGGGCTATCTCCTGATCCTGGACGGCATGCTGGCGGAACTGCGGGGCGAGCCCATGCCCGAGACGGAGGCTGGCGAGTCCAGAGAGGAGAAGGCAGACTTCGCCACCATGGCGGCGGAGGACATCACCTTCGCCTTCGACACGGTATTCATCGTCCGCAAGGCCATGGCCGATATCTCGCTGGAGCCGCTGCGGACATATCTCAACAGCATCGGTGACAGTCTGGTGATCGGCGAGGACGACGAGGCCTTTAAGGTCCACGTCCACACCAACATCCCCGGCAACGCCCTGAACGAGGCCCAGAAATACGGTACCCTGGAGCTGGCCAAGATCGAGAACATGCGGACCCAGGCGGACGACCTGGCCGCGGGCAAGCACGTCCAGAGCACCGATGACCTGGACGCGGTGGAGGCGGAGCTGGAGTCCGTCCCCGTGGAAGAAACGCCCGCCGTGGCGGCGCCGGAGAAGCCCTACGGCTTTCTGGCGGTGTGTGCTGGGGACGGCCTGGCCGCCGTGTTCCGGGACCTGGGGGCCGACGGTGTGGTGTCCGGTGGGCAGACCATGAACCCCTCCACCGAGAGTATTCTGGAGGGCGTGAACAAGATCCCGGCGGAGACGGTGTTCGTCCTGCCCAACAACGGCAACATTATTATGGCAGCCCAGCAGTGTGCCGCCCTGACGGAGAAGCAGGTGGTGGTGATCCCCACCAAGACCGTGCCCCAGGGCATCACCGCCATGATGAACGTGGATTTCGACGCGCCGGATGCCCAGACCATTACTGACGCCATGACGGGAAGCCTCAGCTCCGTCACCACGGCCCAGATCACATACGCCGCCCGGGACTCCGACTTCGACGGCTTCGCCATCAAGGAGGGCGATTATCTGGCCCTGGAGGAAGGCAAGCTCTTCGACACGGACGGTTCCCTTGACACGCTGCTCCACAAGCTGGCGGAGGACGCCGCCGGGCGGGAGGCCTCCTTCATCTCCCTGTACTTCGGCGAGGATGTGCAGGAGGCGGACGCTCAGAAGGCCGGGGCCCTGTTTGAAGAGGTGTGTCCCGGTGCGGAGGTGGCGGTCCTCTCCGGCGGACAGCCTGTGTACTATTATATTATCAGCATGGAATAAAGCATCAGGAGGTGTTTCTGTTTCTTTCAAGCAGAGACACCTCTTTCTTTTTGAAAAGGAGGCGCCCTATGAAGACCTGGAAGCTCCTGCTGCTGGCCCTGGTGCCCGGCCTGTGGGGCTGGCTGTGCAACTGGCTCACCGCCGTGTCCCTGAACGGCCCTGCCTTCCTGTTTACACTGGCATTTTATATCCAGGTGCCTGCAGCCATCGTGTTCTGCCTCTGGCTGGGGCATCTGTGCGGCCGCTCCGAAAGGAGCTACCCCGCCTGCCTGCTGCTGACCCAGTGGCCCAGCCTGGTGAGCTTTGCCCTGTACGTGTGGCAGTTCCACTTTGTCTCCAGTGAGGCCCGGAGCTTCCTGCTGGCGGGGCTGGGGCAGTACCCCGGCCTCCCGCTGTTTTCCCTGGCCTGCCGGCTGGTGATCCCCTTTTCCAATCACAGCTGGGGGCCGCCGGAAACCTTGGCGGCCAATGCGCTCTCCCTGCTGATGCTGGCGGTGCTGTTCTCCCTGGGCTTCCTATGGGGCCGGCGGAGGCGGTGACCCGGCCCCCTCTCCTGAAAAATGCCCCAGCCCGGGCCGTCAGGCCCGGGCTGGTTCTTTAATGCCTGTACCAGATCAGCATACTGAGTTGAGTCTCCTCCGTCCCCGGGTTCCGGTAGCGGTGGGGCTGGTCCGCCGGGAAGCGCAGGGAGTCGCCGGTCCGGAGCCGGTAGGTCTCCCCCGGCAGGCCGATCTCCGCCTCCCCGGCGAAGACGGTCACATACTCCTCCGTCCCCGGCAGATGGGGCTGGGCCTCCAGTGCGCCGCCGGGGAGCATCACGATCCGATAGGTCTCGAACCCCCGCTCCCCGTCAAAGGGGAAGGCCGGGCAGTTCCGGTACCTCCCCCCATCCTCCTCCAGAATCGGCGCGTCATCGCCCCGCAGCAGCACCGGCCGCTCCCGGGCCGGCTCCACCAGCGAGGTGAAAGACACCTTGTAACCGTTGGCGATCTTCCACACCATGGAGATGGTGGGGTTCACGTCCCCCTTCTCGATCTGGGCCAGCATACTGCGGGACACCCCCGTTAGACGGGCGGCCTCGTCCAGCGTCAGCCGCTTCTCCTCCCGGAGCCGCCGGGCGTTCTCCGACACCACTGCGTTGATCTCCAAACGTTTCTCCCCTCTCTATTGACAAGATATTAGATGAATCATATAATATACAGGAAATCCAGTATCTTGAAAAAATTCCATTGGATATTGTACTGCACCCGGAAACGGTCCGTCAAGAGCGGTGCGGTAGTTTCCCGGCGCGGCACCAAAAGGAGGAGTCGTATGCGCAGACTGAGAGCCGCCGCACTTTCCGAGGTGGAGCTGGCTATGGACATCATCAACCAGGCCAAGGCCCACCTGCGGGCACAGGGGATCGACCAGTGGCAGACGGGCTATCCGGACCGGGACTGCCTGGAACGGGACGTCCGAACGGGAAAAGGGTATTTTCTGGAGGAGGACGGCATCCCTCTAGGCTACCTCTGCGTCGATTTCGACGGAGAACCGGCCTACGACCATCTGAACGGCACCTGGGCCCGGGAGGAGCCCTATGTAGTGGTACACCGCCTGGCCCTATCCGACGCGGCCCGGGGCCGGGGCGCCGCCGGTACGGCCTTCCAGCTGGTGGAGGACCTGTGCCGGGATCGGGGGGCCGGGAATTTCGGGTGGACACAGACGCGGGAAATCATAAAATGCAGCATATCCTGGCCAAGCAGGGGTTTCAGTACCGGGGCACCATCCGGTTCGACAACAGTGAGAAAATCGCCTATGAAAAGCTCCTCTGACCGCCCTCCACCGCTGAATCAGGAACAGCCGGCCCCCACCAGGGCCGGCTGTTCTCAGTTTTCCATACAGGGTTACAGGGCCGCCATCTGGGCCGCCACGCTCTCCTCGCAGCTCCGCTGAGCCTGGAGGGTTTTTTCCATCAGCTCTTCCAGCGTCCACCCCAGCCGCTCAGCCCCGGTCTTGATGACGTCCCGGGAGCAGCCGGCGGCGAACTTCTTGTCCTTGAACTTCTTCTTCAGGGAGCTGACCTCCATGTCCTGGCAGCTCTTGCTGGGGCGCATCAGCGCCGCCGCGCCGATGAGGCCCGTCAGCTCGTCCGCGGCAAAGAGGACCTTCTCCATCTCCTCCGTGGGCTCCACGTCAGAGCACAGGCCGTATCCGTGGCTGCATACGGCGTGAATGAACTCGTCGCTGCAGCCGATCTCCGCCAGCAGCTCCGGAGCCTTTTTGCAGTGCGCCTCCGGCCACTTCTCAAAGTCCACATCGTGGAGCAGGCCCACGGCGGCCCAGAAATCCGCGTCCTCGCCGTAACCCAGCTCCTGAGCGTACCAGCGCATGACGCCCTCCACCGTCAGGCCGTGCTGGATATGGAAGGGCTCGGCATTGTACTTGCGCAGCAGCGCCAGGGCCGCGCTTCTCTCGGGACATGCTTTCATCTTTGATCGCTCTCCTTTTGTAAAATCAGACCGGGGCAGCATCCCGGGGATCCGGGTCGCCCTCCAGGGTGACGAAGTAGTCGTAATAGGGCAGCAGGAAGGTGAAGTCCTGTCTCAGGCGCTCCACGATGTCCCGGCTGAACAGCTCGTCCGTCAGCTTGTCATTGTGACAGATGGTGAAGCTCCTGGCCCGGTACCAGGGCTCCAGCAGTTTGGAAGGGGCCGGGGCCCTGGGGCGCTTGTAGTCCTCCGTCTCCAGGACAAGTTCCTTCTGGCGGTTCAGCTTCCGCATCAGCTTCTCCATGGCGGCGGGGTCCCGGTCGATCCGGGCCCGCAGCTTGGCCATCGTCAGCGGCTTGGGCATATAATACCCCATGCCGCAGGTCCACCCCTCCGGCATCAGCTCGAACCAGAAGGTGGGGTGGGCCGTCCACTCCTCCGAGGGCTGCTCGATAGAGAACCACAGGCTCTCCTTATAAGGCCCCCGGCCGTGGAGCCGCCGGACGTCCCGGTAGATCCGGGTCACCTTGCGGATGAGCCCCAGATCCGGCCGCTTGGCGGCGATGTAGTCATAGAGCTCGTCCCCCAGCTCCCGCATGGGCTGATAAAAGTGCGTCAGATAAATCTCCTTGTGAGCTTCAAACCAAGCCCGCTCGTTGTTGAAGCGGATGCCCCACATAAAGTCCACAGTCTCGTCTGTAAAGCCGGTAAACATCCCGTTCCTCCCGCTGGATTTCAAAATTTAAGATTTAGTATAACACATTTTCCGGCCATGGAAAAGAGGGGAACGGCGTTTTTTCGGCGCCCTTCCCCTCTTTCCGCTCACAGCGCCCGCTCCAGCAGGGCCATCAGCTGGTCCGCCTGACGGTAGGATTCCTCTCCCAGCTCCTTCAGCAGCCTCCCCAGGCAGGGGTCTGTGGTCTCCTCCCCCGCCCGCAGGTAGTTCATGCCGTTGCAGGCCTCCACATGGTACCGCTCCCGCAGGGCGGGGCACCAGCTATCTATGGAAATCCGTCCGCTGGCCACCGCCGGGCGGTAGCAGTTCCCAGTGATGAGGTAGTAGGCCGTCATCAGCCGCCGGGCAGCTGCGCCCGACGCGTTTGCCAAATCCCGCATCGTCCCCCGGGCGAAAGCCGGTGCCCGCCGGGCGAATGCCTGATAGGTCCGCCGGTCTGCCAGCTCCACCTCGATGAACCCTTCGATCACTCCCAGTTCCTCCTGCGCCATGGTGCCCATGCAGCAGGGGTTCTCCTCCGCACCGGGCAGGTGCTCCAAGTCCTCACCGGCCGGCGGCTGGGAAGCCCGCGGTGCGGCACCAGAGGCCAGGGGCGCCATCGCGGGCACCGCCGGCTCCCGCAGGTCGGGATAGGGCTCCAGGTTGGGGGCCACCCGCCGCCAGATCTGGTCGTATTTCCGGAAGTCATAGGTCTCCGGAGTATGTATGGTCTGTTCCATCCAGGTCCCTCCTTTTCTCCCCAGTGTATGCGCTTTGGAAAAAACGGTTCCTGTTGCAAAAATCACACGTATGAAATTCGCCCCAGGGTTAAAATATCATAGGACGAGAGTTCCCTTTTTCATTGCTTTTTCCCGTTGTTTCTGTTAAAATAGGGAAACTGCGAGGATTGATGCCAGCAAAGGAGGTTCCGATTGTATGCTGGAATTGAAACATATCAGCTACGCCGTCCGGGAGGGCGACAGTGAGCTGGGGATCTTAAACGACATCTCCCTGACCATCGACGACCACCGACTGGTGGTGTTCACCGGTCCCAACGGCGGCGGCAAGACCACTCTGGCCAAGATCATCATGGGTCTGGTGAAGCCCACCGGCGGCCAGATTCTGTGGAACGGTCAGGATATCACGGACCTGGGAATCACGGAGCGGGCCCGTCTGGGCATCAGCTACGGCTTCCAGCAGCCCCCCCGGTTCAAGGGGCTGACGGTCCGCAACCTGCTGACCATCGCCTCCGGGAATGAGAAGCTGTCCAAGGACCAGTGCTGCCAGTACCTGACGAAGGTGGGCCTGTGCGCCAATGACTATCTGGACCGGGAGGTGGACGCCTCCCTCTCCGGCGGCGAGGTGAAGCGCATCGAGATTGCCACCATCCTGGCCCGCAGCAGCCAGCTGATGATCTTCGACGAGCCGGAGGCGGGCATCGACCTGTGGAGCTTCGCCCGGCTGACAGAGACGTTTGAACAGATCCACGCCAGCGGCACCGCGACCATGATTATCATCTCCCACCAGGAGCGGATCATCTCCCTGGCAGACGAGATCATCGTGGTGGGCGACGGGGAGCTGCGCCACCGGGGCACACCTGAGGAGATCCTGCCCCAGATCCTGGCGGACACCCTGTCCGGGTGCCCGGTGCTGACGAAAGAAGGTGCTGCTGTATGATGGACACACAGGTGGACCGGGAGCTGCTGGAGAAGATCGCGGACCTGATCGGTAAGCCCGTGGGGGCCTTCAACATTCGTAAGGACTGCGGCTGTGACGGCCGGGTGTCCACGGAGCACATCAAGATCGACGACCGGACCGACGGCCACGCCGGCATCGACATCCGGATTCTGGACGGGACCAAGGGCGAGACCTGCCACATCCCCGTCATCATCACCAAGTCCGGTGTGGAAGAGACGGTGTACAACGACTTCTACATCGGCGGGGACTGCGATGTGGAGATCGTGGCCGGCTGCGGCATCCACAACTGCGGCGACCAGGAGTCCCGCCACGACGGCATCCACACCTTCCATGTGGGCAAAAACTCCCATGTCCACTACTCGGAAAAGCACTACGCTGAGGGGGACGGCAGGGGCGAGAAGATCATGAACCCCCAGACCATCGTGTATCTGGAGGAGGGCGCCTCCATCCAGATGGACACGGTGCAGATCCGGGGCGTGGACTCCACCAAGCGGTACACCAAGATCGTCTGCGGCAAGGGGGCCGAGGCCGTCATCACAGAGCGGCTGCTGACCCACGGCCGCCAGGTGGCGGACAGCGACATGGTCATCGAGCTGAACGGTGAGGACGCCAAGGGCCGGGTCATCTCCCGGTCTGTGGCCCAGGACGAGTCCTCCCAGGTGTTCCGCCCCTGCGTGGTGGGCAACGCCAAGTGCTTCGGCCATGTGCAGTGCGACTCCATTATTATGGGACAGGCCAAGATCAGCTCCGTGCCGGAGATCGCCGCCAACGACACCGAGGCCCAGCTGATCCACGAGGCCGCCATCGGCAAGATCGCCGGGGACCAGCTGCTGAAGCTGGAGACCCTGGGCCTCACCGAGGAGGAAGCGGAGGACCGGATCCTCAAGGGATTTTTGGCATAAAGACAGACCGCGGGGCGGCTGGCCGGAGGGCCGGCCGCCTTTTTTGCTTCCCCGCCCCCAGAGAGGGGGCTTTCTTCCGGAGGCGCCGCAGGGGCGGCAATCTGCCGCCCGGGTGGATTCAGCCATGAGGATGGCTGGGCAATGCCCGGTCCAAAAGAAAAGGCCGCTTTTGGCGCACGCCGGCGCATTCGCGCCTCTGTGCTGACGGGGGTCGGCGTATCGGTGCAAGCGCCGATTTGGGCTTGCCTTCGGGCACGCTATCATCTTCTGCGAGGTCGTGACTGCTGTCCCGTGGCGGATGGTGCCGACAGCGTCGGGGTGCAAGGATGCATTCGACCAGCTTCTCTTTCTGCGCCTTCCGCTTCGCCAGGCGCTGCCTGCTTCTTCGCGGGAGCGTGAGCGGCAGCGGGGAGAGGGGCAGGGGGTATCCCTGTACCTCCCCGGGCTGGAGGTTTCCCCAAGGGCGGCGCGTTTCCGTCTCTGACTGCCGCAAGGGACTGCCAACCTTCCCCCGCCGGCGGCAGGAGGGCTGCGCCTGCGCAGGCCGACCCGCCGAACATGTTTTCTTTTCCACCGGGCGCGGCGCATTTTCTTTTTGATGTCTCAAAAAGAAAATGGGGCGCGCATCCCCTGCGGGAGCGGAATCCCCCGCGGCCGCCGTTCGGCGGCCCATCCCTCTCCCTGCCGGGATGGAGAATTTTTTTCAAATCCGTGTAACGAATCCCCCGCCAGCCGGACATACCTGACAGAGAGGAGGGAGATGCCCTTGGCCAACATGGAAGAAATTTACCAGGCCCATGCCAGGACCGTCTATAAATTTCTCCTCTCCCAGTGCCATGACGCCGACCTGGCGGAGGAGCTGACCCAGGAGACCTTCTACCAGGCCGTCCGGTCCATCGACCGGTTCAACGGCTCCTGCAAGGTGTCCGTCTGGCTGTGCCAGATCGCCAAGCACCTGTGGTACCAGCACCTGCGGAAACGAAAACCGGAGGAGCCCCTGCCGGAGGACGGCCTGCCGGGCCCCTCCGCGGAGGAGGACGTGCTCACCCGGCAGGGCCATCTGGACCTGCTGCGGCAGATCCATGCCCTGCCCCCCAGCACCCGGGAGGTGGTGTACCTCCGGGCCTTCGGGGGCCTCAGCTTCCGGGAGATCGGGGACGTGCTGGGACGGACGGAGACCTGGGCCCGGGTGACGTTTTACCGGGGCAAGGAGGCACTGCGGAAAGGAGGAGCAGACCATGAAGAACATTCCTGAATTATCCTGCGCCATTGTGGAGGACCTGCTGCCCACCTATGTGGAGAGGCTGACCTCGGAGGAAACCAACATGGCGGTGGAGGCCCATCTGGCGTCCTGCCCCGCCTGTGCGGCCAAGCGGACCGCCATGGGGGCGAAGGAAACGGAAGCGGCGGGTCAAAACGCCGAAGAGACCGCCCGGGAGGTGGACTATCTGAAAAAGGTGCGGCGCAGGAACCGGCGGAGAGTATGGCTGGCGGTGGCCTGCACCACGCTGGTGCTGGCGGCAGTGATTCTTACAAAAATCTTCATCATTGGCGGGCCGGGACAAGCCAATGATGTGGGGGTTCGCCTCGTGGAAATTGTGGATGGGGACACCCTGTCTGTCAATGTGGACTGCCTGTATGCTGTCAATGCCTTCTACGGCTGGGAACAGGATGAGACAGAAGATGGGGTTGTTTCTTTCACCGCCCGTGAAGCGAGAGCCTCTTTCATTCACCCAAACGATCTAGTAGACCTTCGGGTCCCACTGGAGGGGCTTAAGGAAGTCTGGGTCTGTGGCAGGCTGGTCTGGCAGAACGGCACCACTATTCTTGAATCCACACTGTGGATCTACGACGCCCGCACCCCCTATGTAGGCGACGCCACTGCCGTGGGGAACCTGGTCCATGAGATCGGCCTCTGGCTTTCCAGTATGGAGCTCCCCTATAACTACACCATCAGCCTGCAAACCACCAGCGAGCCCTATGGCCTGACCATTCACTTCGACAGCGTCACCGCTCATGTACTGGGTGTGGAGCGCGACATCGACAAGCGGATGTATGCCATCGCTCCCTCCCTGCTGGCGCTGATCGGCAACCTGGGGCAGGTGCAGTGGACCTACGCCGCCCCGGACGGCACCGCAGTGACCCGCTCTGTGACACTGGAGGAAGTGGACCAGGCCCTGCCGGATTGGATCGAAGCCTACAATCTGGATGCCGGCGCGGATTGGACTGCCCCGGAGAGTGTCAAGGATTACGCCACCTCACCGGCAGCCCTGCAGCAGCTGCTGGACCTGACATGTCACGGCTTCTATGTGGTCACGGAAGAAGATGGAACCACCATTTTCACCCCGCAATTCTAAAACAGCGTCAGAAGTGCCCCGTCTCAAAGGAGACGGGGCGCTTCTTTTGTGCAAATGAAGCCGGCTCATTCAATTCCCTTGCCGTTGTTCCACTTCCACTCCCGGATCTCCGGCAGGTCCACGCCGTGATCCTTGATATACTGGCGGTGCTCCACCAGCTTGTCGTTCATCCGCTGGACCAGATAGGCCCCCGGTTACCCAGGGAGTGCAGCCGCTGGACCACGTCGATCACCAGATGGAACCGGTCGATATCGTTGAGGACCCGCATGTCGAAGGGCGTGGTGATGGTGCCCTCCTCCTTGTAGCCACGGACGTGAAGATGCTTGTTGTGCCGGCGGTAGGTCAGCTCATGAATCAGCGTGGGGTATCCGTGGTAGGCGAAGATGATGGGCCTGTCCTGGGTGAAGAGCATATCGTACTCCATGTCCGTGAGGCCGTGGGGATGCTCCGTGTGGGGCTGGAGCTTCATCAGATCCACCACGTTCACCACCCGGATCTTCAGCTCTGGCAGCTCCTTCCGCAGGATCGTCACCGCCGCCAGCGTCTCCAGAGTGGGCGTGTCGCCGCAGCAGGCCATGACCACGTCCGGCTCCTCCCCCTGGTCGTTGGAGGCCCAGTCCCAGATACCGATGCCCTGGGTGCAGTGCTTCACCGCCTGGTCCATGGTGAGCCACTGGGGGCGGGGATGCTTGCTGGCCACCATGACGTTTACATAGTTCCGGCTCTTGATGCAGTGGTCGAACACGCTCAGCAGGCAGTTGGCGTCCGGGGGCAAATAGATGCGCACCACGTCCGCCTTCTTGTTTGCCACGTGGTCCAGGAAGCCGGGGTCCTGGTGGGTGAAGCCGTTATGGTCCTGCTGCCACACATTGGAGGAGAGGATATAGTTCAAAGAGGCGATATCCTGCCGCCAGGGCAGCTCGTTGCAGGTCTTCAGCCACTTGGCATGCTGGGCGAACATGGAGTCCACGATGCGGATGAATGCCTCGTAGCTGTTGAAGAAGCCGTGGCGGCCGGTGAGCAGGTAGCCCTCCAGCCAGCCCTCGCACATGTGCTCGGACAGCATGGAGTCCATCACCCGACCGTCCGGGTCCAGGTGCTCATCCGGGTCCTCATTCTCGTACCGCTCCCCCAGGAAGCGGCGGCCGGTGACCTCAAACACCGGATGGAGCCGGTTGGAGGCCGTCTCGTCCGGGGCGAAGATGCGGAAATTCCGGGATTCCAGGTTCAGCTTCATCACATCCCGGACGTAGCCGCCCAGCACCAGCATGTCCTGGGCCTCCACCTCGCCGGGGGCGGGAACCTCCACCCCGTAGTCCCGGAAGTCCGGCGTCCGCAGGTCCCGCAGCAGCAGGCCGCCGTTGGCGTGAGGGTTGGCACCCATGCGCCGGTCCCCCTTGGGGGCGAAGGAGCGCAGCAGATCCACCGGCCGTCCCTCCTCGTCGAACAGCTCCTCCGGGTGATAGCTGCGGAGCCACTGCTCCAGGATGGGCAGGTGCTTTTCCGTGTCAGGGCCCATGGAGATGGGTACCTGGTGGGCCCGGAAGCAGTCCTCCACGGGGTTTCCGTCCACCTCCTTGGGGCCGGTCCAGCCCTTGGGGGAGCGGAACACGATCATGGGCCAGCGGGGGCGGGTGGTGTCTCCCGTGGTGCGGGCGTGCTGCTGGATGCGCTTGATCTCCCGGATGGCCCAGTCCAGGGTGGCAGCCATCTGCTGGTGCATCTTCTCCGGCTCACTGCCCTCCACAAAGCGGGGTTCCCAGCCGCAGCCGCGGAAGAACTGCTCCACCTCCTCATGGGAGATCCGGGAGAAGATGGTGGGGTTGGCGATCTTGAAGCCGTTCAAGTGCAGGATGGGCAGCACCGCGCCGTCAGTGATGGGGTTCAGGAATTTGTTGGAGTGCCAAGATGTGGCCAGGGGCCCGGTCTCCGCCTCACCATCGCCCACCACGCAGGCGGCGATGAGATCCGGGTTATCCGCCACAGCGCCGAAGGCGTGGGCCAGAGAATACCCAAGCTCGCCGCCCTCGTTGATGGAGCCAGGTGTCTCCGGCGCCACGTGGCTGGGCACGCCGCCGGGGAAGGAGAACTGCTTGAACAGTTTCCGCATGCCGTCCTCATCCTGGGTAATGTTGGGATAGACCTCCGTATAGGTGCCGTCCAGCCAGTCCTGGGCCACCATGGCGTTGCCGCCGTGGCCGGGGCCGGAGAGGTAGATCATGTCCAGATCGTCCTTCTGAATGACCCGGTTCAGGTGGGTGTAGATGAAGTTCTGCCCCGGCACGGTGCCCCAGTGGCCCACGATGGTCTGCTTCAGGTCGGAGGCGGCCAGTGGGCGCTTCAGCAGGGGATTGTCCAACAGATACAGCTGGCAGGCGGAGAGGTAGTTGGACGCCCGCCACCAGGCGTCGACCTGTTTCAGCTGCGCCGGCGTCAACGGCGGCTTTTTAGACAGGCGTGTATTGGTTTTAGGCTTTGCTGCAATTGTCTTTTGAGAAGTCCGTGGCATATTATTACCTCCTTTTTCTTGTTCCTTTCGCAATTAGTATATCTCTTATTTGAAAAAAGGCAAGCGAAATTGAAAATAATTTTATCTTAATTTACAATTATTTCATTTTAGCATTCCTCTTTTAGGCGTTTTACCCTTATTCTATCCCTTCCGCCGCGCTTGCGTTTTTCCGCCGGATGTGCTACTGTAACGGCATGGAAACGTATGAACTCATCCGCTCCGGCCGGAAGACCCTGGCCCTGGAGATCACAAGGGACTGCCGCGTGGTGGTGCGGGCCCCCCGCCGCCTGTCCCAGGCCCGCATCGACGACTTTGTGGCCAGTCACGCCGGCTGGATCGCCCGGCACCTGGAACAGCAGCGCCGCCGGGCTGCCCTGGCCCCCTCCGCCCCCACCCAGGCGGAGATCGGCGCCCTGAAGGAAAAGGCACGGCAGGTCCTGCCGCCGAAAATCGCCTATTACAGTGAGAAAATGGGCCTGTTCCCTACTGGCGTCAGGATCACCTCCGCCCGCACCCGCTACGGCAGCTGCAGCGGAAAGAACAGCCTGTGCTTCTCCTGTTTTCTCATGAACTGTCCGGATGCGGCCATGGACCTGGTGGTGGTCCATGAGCTGTGCCACATCCAAGTGAAAAACCACGGGCCGGATTTCTACGCGCTGCTGGAGCAGGTACTCCCCGACTGGCGGGAGCGGAAGAAGCTGCTGCGATAACGTGTAAAAGCACAAACCGGAGGCATGGCTTGGCCGTGCCTCCGGTTTATGTCTGATATTACGCCCCCACCGACGTGAGCCAGACCGCCGCCAGCAGCACCGCCAGCAGCGCTGCATTCCAGGCGGTAAACACCGCCAGATACCGGGCGGGGCGGGCCCCCGGGGAGCGAAGATACAGCTTGAGCGTGATCAAACTTGCTAGGGATGCTACCGGGGTTCCCAGACCGCCGATATCCACGCCCAGCAACAGCTCCCTCCAATTGTCCGTGAAGCCCGACAGCAGCACCGCCGCCGGTACATTGCTGATGATCTGGCTAGTGAGCACGCCGGTCAGCAAGGTGCTGCGCTCCAGCAGACTCTGGAGAAACCCATGAACGGCAGGCAGCCGTCCCAGGTTTCCGGATACCACGAAGAAGCAGATGAAGGTGCACAACAGGCTCACATCCAGCTTCCGCAGCAGAGCAGGTTCCACTGCGGCCAGCGTCCCAAGCACCAGAACCGTCAGCAGACCATAGGGCAGAATGCGGAACACCGTCAGCAGGCACAGCAGGAACAGTGCGCCGTACAGGGCCAGCTTCCCGGGCTGCCGCAGGGGCTGCGGGTGCACCGGAGGGATCTGGAGATCCCTGGGCAGGACCGGCAAGGCCGCCGCGGTCAGGCAGGCCAGACTGATCCCCGCCAGGGGCAGCACCACCGGGAAAAAATCCCCGGCAGAGAGTCCATAGGCCCCGTAAAGGTAGAGGTTCTGGGGATTGCCCACCGGCGTGGCCATGCTGCCCAGGTTTGCGGCAATGGTCTGCAGCACCAGCAGCGGCACCGCTGCGGCCCGGCAGTCCATCTGGTCCAGAAGCAGCAGCGCAAAGGGTGCAAAGGTGATAAGAGCGACGTCATTGGTCACGGCCATGGAGCAGAAAAAGGGCAGCAGCACCAGGATCACTGCCAGGGCCCTGGGTCCGGTCCCCCGGGACAGCAGATGGCCGGCCAGCCACTGGAACGCCCCGCAGGACTGGAAGCCCGCCACCACCGCCATCAGGCACAGCAGCAGGCATAGCACCCGCAGGTCGATGTAGCCCAGATAGGCGGCGTCCGGCGGCACCAGGACCATGGTGGCCAGTGCGCAGAGTGCCGCCACGGTCAGCACCGCCTCCCGCTTGAAAAATGCCAACAGTCTCATTTCTGTCCCTCCAAAGGCTGACAAAATCCGCGTTCCACCATATCACACTTTTTCCGGGAACGCAAACCTTTTTGGGGAGGCTGTGCTGTTCTACCGCAGGCAGCCCGCTAGCCGCCGGGACAGCATCCACGCCAAGGCCAGCTTCACCAGGTCCGGCACCACAAAGGGGAACACGCACATTCCCAGTGCTGCCCACAGGCCGATGGGCCCCGCCGCCCGGGCATAGGCCACCAGGAACCAGGCGGTGCCGAAGGCATAGCACACCAGCAGGCCCAGCACCATGGCCGCGGCCGTCACCGCCGGACGGTCGCCCAGCCGGGCGGTCATGCCCCAATACAGCAGGGCCGAGGCCAGAAAACCCAGGATATACCCGCCGGTGGTGCCCAGCAGAACGCCCGGGCCTCCCTGAAAGCCTGAGAACACCGGCAGGCCCACCAGGCCCAGCAGCAGATATGCCAGGATAGCCAATGTCCCCCGCCGGCCCCCCAGGGTCCCCAGGGCTGCAAACACGCCAAAGGTCTGGAGCGTGAACGGCACTGTCAGGGGAATGTTGATCCAGGCGCACACCATCAGCAGCACTGCGAACAGGGCGGCGTACGCCAGGTCCACCGTCCGCAGCCGGGTCCTAGTCTTGGAAGTCTGTTTCAAATCAGATCGCTCCTCTCCTGTGTCTGGAGGAAGTATAGCAAGGCTTTCCATAATTGTCAACCTTAAAAAAATAAAGTTTACAATATAGATAAAAAACCAGGAGGCAGTGCCTCCCGGTTCAGCAGTCCGTGTGGGTGCAGATCTCCCGCACCTTGGCCTGAATAGCTTTCAGGTCCACAAAGGTCTCCGGCCGCTTCTCCACATCCCGCAGCAGCGCGGAGGGATGGTAGATAGCCGTCATCTGGACGCCGCCCCGCTGGAACCACTTCCCATGCTCGGCGGTGATCTTGAAGTCCTCCTTGATGATAGCCTTGGCGGCGATCCGGCCCAGACAGACAATCAGCTTGGGCCGCAGCAGCGCCGTCTGCCGCCGGAGCCAGCCGATGCAGGCGTCCTGCTCCACATTCAGCGGGTCCCGATTCCTGGGCGGGCGGCACTTGACGATGTTGGCCACATACACCTTCGTCCGGTCCAGGCCGATGATCTCCAGCATATCATCCAGCAGCAGCCCCGCCGGCCCTACGAAGGGGATGCCCTGCTCGTCCTCCCGCTGACCGGGGCCCTCCCCTACCAGCAGGATCTCCGCGTCCCGGGCACCGTCACCGAACACCACGTGGAGCCGGGTCTCCGCCAGGGCGCAGTTCCGGCATTGTCCGCAGGCCTGCTCCAGCGCCTCCCAGGTATCCGCCATCCGCCTCCCCCTCCTTCGTGCCTCTCTCCGGGGCACCACACCGGCGGCGGATGCCCCTCGGCCGCCCAGCCAAATGGCAGCGGCCTCTTTGCGGCCATTGTAACACAAAATCTTCCGCCGCGCAATGAGGTATGAATCTCTTCCGTCCGGACAGACTGGACAGGGAGAGGAGGGGGACGCTTGTCTCTGTGGCTATGGACATTTTGGACATACAGCTTTCTCGGCTATCTGCTGGAACGGGGGTACGCCATCGCCACCCACGCGGACCGGCAGGCCCGGAAGTGCTTTCTGCTGCTGCCCATGTGCCCGGTGTACGGGCTGGGGGCCCTGGCGGTGCTGGCCCTGCCGGAATCATTGAGCGGCAGCTTCTGGTCTCTGGCCCTGTGGGGCGGTCTGGCGGCCACAGCAGTGGAGTATGCCGTACACGTTCTCTATGACCGTCTGCTGGGTGTGCGGTTCTGGGACTACTCCCAGGTCCGGTGGAATCTGCGGGGCCGGGTCTGCCTGCCCTTCTCCCTGGCCTGGAGCCTGCTGGTGGCAGCAGGGCTGCCGGTGATCCAGGCAGCGATAGCCCCGGCGCTGGCCGCCGTGCCGCCAACCGCCACCTATGCCGCGCTGCTGGTGTTCACCGCCGACACAGTGGTCTCCCTCCAGCTGCTGCGCCGGGCAGGAGATCCCGCAGTGCTGTCTCTGGGAAATCTGCGGGCTGCGTAAGAAGCCGGGCATGGGGAAACGTCCATGCCCGGCTTCCTTTTGCGTCCGGCCGGTCACTGTTCCGGCAGGTGGGCCTCCAGCCAGTGCGCCACGTCCGCATAGACCTTCTCCCGGCCCGTCTCCTGGAGGATCTCATGCCGCAGGCCCTGATAAAGCCTGATCTCCACGTCCCGGACACCGGAGCGGCGGAAGCTGCGGTACGCCCGCCGGACACCCTTGCCCATGTCCCCACCGGGTCGTCCTGCCCGGAGAGGAAGAGGACCGGGGTATTCCGGTTCATCCGCTTCAGGTTTTCTTGCTTCTCAATGCAGGCGATCCCCCGCAGCATCTCCCGGAAGAGTCCGATGGTGGGGTCCCCTCCGCAGAGGGGATCCGCAAGATACTGGTCCACGTTCTCCGTGCTGGCGGAGAGCCAGTCGTATCCCGTGCGGTTGGGGGCAAATTTCTGATTGTATGCCTCGAAGGCCAGTTTGTTCACCAAGGGGCTGGAATGGCGGTCCCCCACCTTTCTGGCCTCCCGGGCGGCCAGGACGCGGCCCGCCGCCACCAGCGCCGGGGGCATCTGCCCCGTGCCCATCAGGATGGCTCCGGCCACGGTGCCGGGGTAGCGGATCAGATACGTCCGGGCCAGGAAGGACCCCATGGAATGCCCCAGCAGGAACACCGGAAGGCCGGGGAACCGCTGCCCTGCCAGCTCCCGCCGGGCATAGAGGTCCTGCACCGCCCAGTCCCAGCTGCCCCTGGGTCCGAAGTACAGCCGGGGCGCCCCCGCCGCCACGGAGAGACCGTGCCCCAGGTGGTCGTGGCCTGCCACGGCAAAGCCCCACTCCGTCAGGTAGGCCGCCAGGGGCTCATACCGCAGGATGTGCTCCGACACGCCATGGGAGAGCACCAGAACCGCCCGGGGTGCCATGTCCGGCGTCCACTCCACCGCATGGATGCCGGTCCGCCCGTCTGCGGAGGGGAAGGTAAATTCGTTTCTCACCATGGAAAAATCATCCTCTCTGTGCTATACTGTGTGCCATCAGGCGTAGGATGCCTGCTTTCCGGGTCGATGATACCACACTTCCGTCACAAACGCCAGAGGAGGCCGCATTCATGGAAACATACATCGCTGCCCTGGACCAGGGAACCACCAGCTCCCGGGCCATCCTGTTCAACCGGGCCGGGGAGATCGTCTCCCGCGCCCAGCACCCCTTCCGCCAGATCTACCCCCAGCCCGGCTGGGTGGAGCACGATCCGCTGGAAATCTGGGCCACGGAGAAGCGGGCCCTGGCGGAGGTCGTGGGCGCCGCCCACATCGACCCCAAGCGGATCGCCGCCCTGGGCATCACCAACCAGCGGGAGACCACCATCCTCTGGGACCGCTCCACCGGGCAGCCGGTCTGCAACGCCATCGTATGGCAGTGCCGCCGGACCGCTTCCCTCTGCGACACGCTGAAGGCCGACGGCCTGGGCCCCCTGGTGGCGGAGCGGACGGGCCTGCTGATCGACGCCTACTTCTCCGGCACCAAGATCCGGTGGCTGCTGGACCACGTCCCCGGCGCCCGGGAACGGGCGGAGCGGGGGGAGCTGTGCGCCGGCACGGTGGACAGCTGGCTCATCTGGAACCTCACCGGCGGGGCAGCCCACGTGACAGACTACTCCAATGCCTCCCGGACCATGCTGTTCAACATCCACACCCTCCAATGGGACGAGGCGCTTTGCCGGGCGCTGGGCATCCCCGCTTCCCTGCTGCCGGAGCCGCTGCCCAACTGCCATCTCTACGGCCGTGTGGCCCCGGACATTCCCGGACTGGAGGATCTGGCGGGCATCCCCATCTGCGGCAGCGCCGGGGACCAGCCGGCGGCCCTGTTCGGCCAGGCCTGCTTCACGCCGGGCCAGGCGAAGAACACCTACGGCACCGGCTGCTTCACGCTGATGAATGTGGGCGGTGAGCCGGTGGCCTCCCAGTCGGGATTGGTAACCTCCGTGGCTTGGTCCCTGGGGGGCGAGACTACCTATGCCCTGGAGGGCAGCGTGTTCAACGCCGGCAGCACCATCCAGTGGCTGCGGGATGAACTGGGGCTCATCTCCTCCGCCCCGGAGTGCGACCGGCTGGCGGAGAGCGTGCCGGACGCCGGAGGCGTCTACGTGGTGCCCGCCTTCACCGGCCTGGGCGCCCCCTACTGGGACATGTACGCCCGTGGCACCATCGTGGGGCTGACCCGTGGCACCACCAAGGCCCACATTGCCCGGGCGGTGCTGGACGCCATCGCCTTCCAGGTGACGGATCTGGTACAGGCCATGAACGCCGACGCCCCTTGCCCCATCACCACATTACGGGTGGACGGTGGTGCCTCCGTCAGCGACATCATGATGCAGACCCAGGCGGATCTGCTGCGACTGCCGGTGGACCGACCCGCCCAGGTGGAGACCACTGCCTTCGGCGCTGCAGCCCTGGCGGGGCTGGCGGCCGGAGTGTGGGGCAGTCTGGAGGAAGTGGCTGCCCTGCGCCGCAGCCAGCACGTATTTCTGCCCCAGCGGCCCCAGGCCGCCTGCGAGGCCCAGTACCGCCTGTGGCGCCGGGCGGTGGACCGGGCGTTGCGGTGGATTGAAAACGATGTGTAAACAAATCCGGAATTTGTTGCGTTCAGTGGAAAAGTGCGCTATACTGAAGCCAAGTGAGAGGCATGAAACGGAAATGAAGACGATCAGTGCGGCGTTTCGTCCGCAGGTGAAAGGAGTTTATCGACATGGCTTTTTTTGAGGATCTGACCAAAAAGACAAAGGACCTGGCCTACGTGGCCGCCGACAAGGCCAAGGATGTGGCCGCCGTGGCAGCGGATAAAGCCAAGGACGCGGCGGAGCTGACCCGCATCTCCATGGCCATCGCCGGGGAGCAGCGGGAGATCGACAAGAACTACCGCACCATAGGCGAGTGGTTCGTCAGCGAGTACGAGGGGGAGATCCCCGACGCCGTCCGGGACCTGGTAGAGGCCGTCAACACCTCTAAGGCCAAGATCGCCGAGCTGGAGGCCAGCAAACCCCGTAAGGACGATGGCGCCGAGGTTGAGGCAGCAGCTCCCGCCCAGAAGATCTGCCCCATCTGCGGCGCGGCCTCTGACAGCAAGTTCTGCCCCCAGTGCGGCGCCCCTATGGGTGACTGAGTTCCCGCCATAACAAAGACAAGCCCGCCGGCCTGATGGCCGGCGGGTTCTCTTTCTCTTTCAAAAGGTCAGGCGCATGTCATACCATACCACGCCGCCGTGGGTGGACTGGGAGACGCCCTCGTTCACAAAGCCGAATTTTTCGTAGTAGTGGACCAGCTTGTCCTTACAGGTGAGGACGCAGCCGCGTCTTCCCTGGGCCCGGGCGTCGGCAATCACCCGCTCCAGCACCGCTCCGGCGCAGCCCCGGCGGCGATAGGCCGGCAGGGTGTTGACGCCGAAGATCATCTGCCAGGTGCCGTCCTCGTCGTGGAGGGCGGCGTTTTCATACATCTCGTCCCGGAGCGTGGGCTCGTCGGTGGTCATGCCGTCCACAAAGCTCACCAGCGTGCCGTCGTCCTCCTCCAGCAGCCAGAAGTGGTCTGCGTAGTAGGCCAGACGGTCTGTGATCTCCGCCGCCGTGGCAGCCTCCGCTGGTGGGAAGCAGGCGGCCTCCACCGCCGCCAGGGCAGCCGCGTCCGCCAGAGAGGCAGTCCGAATGTGCATGAAAAAATCCTCCTCATTTCAAATAACGGTAAGTCAGCAGCAACCGGGCGGTGCCGTTGAACTGGTTTTCCAGCCAGAAGGGCTGATCCGCCGCGAACCGCAGGGCGTCCCGCTCCAGCAGCTGGAAGTCCTGCCCCTCCGCGTGGAGCAGCACCGTGCCGGAGAGGCTGGTGGCCAGGCACACGCAGCCGGGCACCATAGGTTCCGGCGCGTACCGGCCGCTGATGTACAGGTCCAGAAAGAACGTCTCCTGCCGCAACACGTTGTCATAGGGCAGCGAGGGCCGCAACAGCGCCTTGCCCCCATCCAGCCGGGCGGCCTTGTTGTCCAGCTCCCGCAGAAGCAGCAGCGGCTCGAAGTCGTCGTTCTCCAGCAGCACCTCCGCCGGGACCTTTAATGCCCCGGCCAGCTTGCCCAGCAGCCCCACAGAGGGGTTGGCCTCCCCCGCTCGATCTGCCCCAGCATGGAGCGGGACACGCCGGCCTCCGCCGCCAGCCGCTCCATACTGAGCTTCTTGCTCTTGCGGATGCGCTTGAGATTCTCCCCCACCGCCCGGGTCAGCTCCATGGCGCGATCTCCTCTCTCGGCCAAAAAGGCCACTATGTTGCACAATAGCGGTTCTATAGTATCCGGTTTGTCGGATTTTGTCAAGAGGAAAGCGGGACAGCCCTGCTGCCCCGCCGGGCAAATTTGGAAAAGGACTTGCAAGCGAATCCCAATCGTGATATCATCGATATGAAAAACAAAAATGCGGCAGTTTCCAGGTGCGCCAACACCTGGAAACCTATGCAGGTGATGATGCACCTACACAACGGCCGAAAGGCCGCACCGCATGAATTATGATACGACATTCCGGCCTTTTTGTAAAGGGCGGCTTTTCTCGTTATCCATTCATGCCTGTGTTGCACAAGAAGTCTCTTCTTACGCCGTGTAGGGGAAACCCTGCGTGGCGTTTTTGTTTTTCACCCGCCGCCTGGAGGCGCCAGCCCCCGGGGCCGGTGCGGTGAAAAACAGGGAGAGGCGGTATCCCGCTTCCCTGTGCAGTTTTGAGAAAAAGGGAATCCTAAAAATTATTGCGGAGGAGCGGTGGTATGATTATTCTGGGAGATTTGCAGCTTGGTCACAAGGATCTGGATACATGGAAGCCAGGTCCCAACAGCGCGGGCGGTGTCAGTGTACAGATTATCTTTCAAAATGACACGCAGAAAACCATCAAATACGTCTACTTTGATGTGGTCCCCTACAACGCGGTGAAGGATGCCTAAAGCTGTACCATCTCCGGCAAGACCAAGGCCGGACTGAAATGTACCGGGCCGATTCAGCCGGGCAAGATTTTCCGGGACGTATGTTGGGAAAATGTCTGGTACAACTATTCCATTACAACGCTGGACCTGGTCATGGTGGAGGTCCTCTACATGGACGGCAGCTCGGAAAAGCTCACCGGAGCCAACATCAAGTACGGCGATCCTCCCGGCTGCTACATAGCCACTGCGGTGTATGGCTCCTATGACTGCCCCCAGGTGTGGACCCTGCGGCGTTTCCGGGATCATACCCTGGCCGCCTCCTGGTACGGCCGGACCTTCCTTCATGCCTACTACGCCGTCAGCCCCACGCTGGTAAAGTGGTTCGGCCGGACCGCCTGGTTCCAGAAGCTCTGGCGGGGCCCCCTGGACCGGCTGGTGGCAAGACTCCGGGACGAGGGCGTGGCGGACACCCCCTATCAGGACCGGGAGTGGTGACCCCGAAAACAAATCCTCCCCGTTATCAAACGGGGAGGATTTTTCTGTCTGTATTGCGTTTAGACCCGCTTCCAGCTTGCGCCGCCCTTGGTGTCGATGATCTCGATGCCCTGGGCTTTCAACTCATCCCGGATGCGGTCCGCCTCCGCAAAGTTCTTCGCCTTCTTCGCCTCGTACCGCGCCAGCACCAGCGCATCGATGGCCGGGTCCCCCTCGCCGGTGACGGTGTAGCCGCTCTCGGTTTGGGTGGTCTTGGCCTGGGCGGCCTCCGCCCGCTTGGCCGCCGCCTTCTCCAGCAGGCCCAGGGACAGCACGCTGTCAAAGTCCCCGATCAGGGCCAGCTTGGTGGCGTCGTTGGTCTTTGCCTTCAGCACGTCGAACAGGGCCGTCACGCCCATGGAGGTGTTCAGGTCGTTGCCCATCTGCTGCCCGAACTTCTCCCGGTAGGGCTTCATGGCCTCCTGGTCCACCGGACCGTCCGCCGGGTCTAGGGCCGCGATGCGGGCGATCAGCTTGGTGTAGGCCGCCGCCGCGTTGTCCAGGTTCTCCCAGGTGAACACCAGCGCCTTGCGGTAGTGGCTCTGGAGGCAGAAGTACCGGTAGGCCAGGGGGTCATAGCCCTTCTGCTCCAGCAAGGACACAGTGAGAAACTCACCCTTGGACTTGGACATCTTGCCGTCCGAGGTATTCAGGTGATGGACGTGGAACCACTGGGGGCACCAGGGATGGCCCAGGTAGCTCTCGCTCTGAGCGATCTCGTTGGTGTGGTGGGGGAAGGCGTTGTCCACGCCGCCGCAGTGGAGATCCAGATACTCCCCATTGTACTTCAGGGAGATGCCGGAGCACTCGATATGCCACCCCGGATACCCTACGCCCCAGGGGGAATCCCACTTCAGGGCCTGGTCCTCGAACTTGCTCTTGGTGAACCAGAGGACGAAGTCGTTCTTGTTGCGCTTGTTGGGATCCTCCTCCACGCCCTCCCGGACGCCTACGGCCAAGTCCTCCTCGTCGTGGTCGTTGAAGACGTAGTACCGCCCCAGCTTGGAGGTGTCGAAGTACACGTTGCCGCCGGCGAAGTAGGCATAGCCGGTATCCATCAGCTTGGAGACGATCTTGATATACTCGTCGATGCAGCCGGTGGCGGGCTGGACCACATCCGGCGTCTTGATATTCAGCCTGCGGCAGTCCTCAAAGAAGGCATCGGTGTAGAACTGGGCGATCTCCATGACCGTCTTGTGCTCCCGCTTGGCGCCCTTGAGCATCTTGTCCTCGCCCTCATCGGCGTCGGAGGTCAGGTGGCCCACGTCGGTGATGTTCATCACCCGGTGGACATCATAGCCAGTCCAGCGGAGGAACTTCTCCAGCACGTCCTCCATGATATAACTGCGCAGGTTGCCGATGTGGGCGAAGTGATACACTGTGGGGCCGCAGGTGTACATCTCCACGCGGCCGGGGGTGTGGGTCTTGAACTCCTCTTTCTTGTGGGTGGCCGAATTGTACAGGTACATAAACACTGCTCCTTTTACGTTTCCGAACCGGCGGATTCCTCCCGCCGGCTCTTGAGATATTGTTCATCCATGAGTTTTTCCAAAAATTCCAGACGGGATAAGGCTGCATTCAACTTTTCCTCTACGGGGTCCCGGACGCTGATCTGGTCCACCTCGTCGGCGAAGGTGGCGATCTTTCCGGCCACTCGGACCACATGGGCGGGGACGCCCACGGCGGTGCAGTCCTCCGGCACCGCGCTGAGGACCACGGCGCCCGCGGCAATGCGGGCGTTGTCCCCCACGGTGAAGGGGCCCAGTACCTTGGCGCCGGAACCCACCATCACATTGTTGCCCAGGGTGGGGTGGCGCTTGCCCTTGTCCTTGCCGGTGCCCCCCAGGGTCACCCCCTGGTAGAGCAGACAGTCGTCTCCGATCTCCGCAGTCTCGCCGATGACAATGCCCATGCCGTGGTCGATCACCAGCCGGTGGCCGATGGTGGCGCCGGGGTGGATTTCAATGCCGGTCCAGAACCGGCTCCACTGGGAGACGCACCGGGCCAGAAAGAATCGATGATGCCGGTACAGCCAATGGGCCACCCGGTGGTACAGAACGGCATGGACACCAGGGTACAGGAGAAAAATCTCAAGCTTGCTGCGGGCCGCGGGGTCGCGGCGCTGGTAGGCGGCCAGCAGGCCGCCCAGTCGGGTTACTCGTTTTGCCATATCGAATTGCTCCTTGTGCGGATCGGGAGGCCATGAAAAACGCCTCCCGTACCAAGGTACGAGAGGCGACGGATCGCGGTTCCACTCTCTTTTATCACTCAAGGAGGCCCGTTGACGCTGGCCAGACGGAGGGCTTCCACATCCCCCGCGCTCCCGGGCGCACGTTCACAGCTCCCGCCGCAGGCGCGCTTGCAGCCGGTGACGCGCCCTCTCTGTTCTTTGGAAGTGCTGTTACTCTTCCCGATCAACACGCTATTCCATTTACGCTTTGTATCTTAACAGGATTTGAGAGAGGTGTCAAGAGACAACTTCACGCAGGAATATCCCGGCCCTGCGCCCTGCGCCTTGACAGCGCACCTGCTTCTCCATACAGAATATGCCGGAATGTGGAAACCGTCCCCCTGTCAACAGGCGGTTGACAAAATTCCAATGGCTGTCGCTTGCCAAGCGCCCGCCTTTTCGGTATGATGGGACCAAAGAAAAGGAGGGGATACTCCATGGAATTGAAGGACCGTATCGCTGCCGTCCGCAAAGCGGCGGGATTGACCCAAGAGCAGCTGGGCGAGCTGCTGGGTGTCACCCGGCAGGCCGTCAGCAAGTGGGAGAGCGGCCAGACCACGCCGGACGCCGCCACCATCGCCGCGCTGTGCGAAAAGCTCCATGTGTCGGCCGACTATGTGCTGTTGGGAAAGGAGCCGGGGGAGGGACAGACCGCCGCCTATGAGCCGCCGGACACCTGTCCCTGCTGCGGGCGGAAGGTCTCCGGCAGCATCTGTCCGGAATGCGGCTATCAGCTGCCCAATCATCCGCCCCGTGGGCCCCAATACGCTGTCGTTGCCACCCGCCCCGGCTTTGTGCAGAGCACGGAGTCGTCTGCCCAGCTGGTGAAATACTGCGGCTTCACCCAAGAGGATGCCAACAATGCCATCGCCCACTATGTGAACAACCAGTCCCGCATCCTGCTGCAGCGGGGACTGGTTGACAGTGCGGCCCAGTACATTGCCGCCCATCTGGACCAGGATTTCTTCTGCCCGCAGATCGTAGTGGACTGCGGGGAATCCGAGGAGGCGCTGCTTTACAAACCCAAAGCCTTCGAGACACCGTCTCCCGTCAAGAGTCAAGAGGGCATCGGCTTCTGGGGCGTGGTGGGTGCTGTTATCGTTGCCCTGCTGATCCTCTCGTTCTTCTGATGATGGACCGGTCCTTTCTGCGGCGGTACGCCGCCTCCGGCGCGGTCATCGCCGGGCTGTATCTCCTGAACCGCTTTCTTTTGGTCCCCCTGACCAGCTGCCGCCTGCTGGCTTGGCACGGGGCGGACTTCCTGGCCGGCGGCTTGATGCTGTGCCTGCTGAACGGTCTGCTGTGTCTCACCCGCCGGCGGCCAGTGGAGCGGGCCCTGCCTGCCTCGCTTTTCCTGCTGGCCTGCGGCCTTTTCTGGGAAGTGGTCACGCCTCTGTACCTGCTCCGATCCGTGGGCGACCTCCGGGATGTCCTGGCGGTGTGGCTGGGGGGCGTGGCTCTGCTGTCCCTCTGGCGGGTGTGGGACCGGCTGGGGCCTGGAAGCTGAACATGTCAAAACGCCCCCGGCGGGAGTGACCCGCCGGGGGCTCGTCTGTTGTCAGAGTCACGCCGAGGCGATGACATCCTTGTTCTTCACGAAATACTCTACGCCGGAGTACAGGGTGGTGAGGGTGATGACCCACACGCAGAGCGTGTTCACCACCGGTGGAATGGGCAGGAACATCAGCACCACGCACACCATAGTGGCGGCAGTCTTGACCTTGCCGGACCATCCGGCGGCGATGACCCGTCCCTTGTCGCTGGCGATCATCCGCAGGCCGCTGACGGCGAACTCCCGGCAAATGACAATGAGCAGCATCCAGGCGGGCATCTGCCCGATCTCCACGAACCACAGCATGGCGGCGGTCACCAGCATCTTATCCGCCAGGGGGTCGGCAAACTTGCCGAAGTCCGTCACCAGGTTGTACTTCCGGGCGATCTTGCCGTCCAGCATGTCCGTGAGGCTGGCGATGATGAAGATGGCCAGCGCCACCCACGTGGCGCCGGGGAAGCCCCAGTACAGCACCACCATGAAAACCGGGATCAGAATAATGCGCAAAAGCGTCAATTTATTGGGCAAATTCATGGATGTTTACTCCTCCGCCAATTCTCCGGTCAGTTCGCCGTCCATGACGCCGGTAAGCCGGACGGTCACAAAGGTGCCCGGTTCCACCTCCCGGTCCGCGTCAAACCAGATGCGGCCGTCGATGTCCGGGGACTCGGCGTAGCTGCGGCCGAAGTGCATCTGGGCCTGGCTGTCGAAGCCCTCGCACAGCACCTCCCGCTCCGTTCCCAGAACAGACTCGTTGTACGCGTCGATGATGTCGGACTGAACGTCCACCACCAGCTCCGCCCGGCGGCGGGCCTCCTCCATGTCCACATGGTCCATCTGGGCCGCCCGGGTGCCCTCCTCCGGGGAGAAGGGGAACACCCCGGCCCGTTCAATCTTTGTCTCCCGGAGAAAGACACACAGCTCTTCCAGCTCCGCCTCGCCCTCGCCGGGCAGGCCGGTGATGAGGCTGGTCCGCAGCACCAGGCCGGGGATGCGGGCCCGGAGCTTTGTCAGCAGGTCCAGCAGCTCCGCCTTGGTATCCCGGCGGTTCATGGCCTTCAGGATCCCGTCGTTGCAGTGCTGGATGGGGATGTCCAGATACTTGACGATCTTGGGCTCCTCCGCAATGGTGTCGATCAGCTCCTCAGTGATCTCGTCCGGATACAGATAGTGGAGCCGGACCCAGTGGAAGTCCAGCCTGCACAGCTCCCGCAGGAGAGACGCCAGCTGGTGCTCGCCGTTCAGGTCCGTTCCATACCGGGTGATATCCTGGGCGATGACCAGCAGCTCCTTCACGCCGGCGTCCGCCAGCTCCCTGGCCTCTTCCAGAAGGCCCTCCATGGGGCGGCTGCGGTATTTGCCCCGCAGGGAGGGGATCACACAGTAGGCGCAGTGGTTGTCGCACCCCTCGGCGATGCGGAGGTAGGCATACCAGGGGGGCGTGGACAGGATGCGTCCCCCGTCCTGGGGGGCGGTGTGGATGCTGCCCAGGTGGCAGGGCCTCAGGCCAGAGGCCCCCATCACCTCGTCGATGGCGGCGCAGATATCGCCGTAGCTGCCGGTGCCCAGAATGCCGTCCACCTCCGGCAGCTCGTTCAGAACGTCCTGCTTGTACCGCTGGGTCATGCAGCCGGTGACCAGGATCTTCTGTACCTGGCCAGCCCGCTTCAGCTCCGCCATCTCCAGAATGTTGTCGATGGCCTCCTCGCAGGCGGACTGCAGGAAGCCGCAGGTGTTCACCACCACCACGTCGGCCCCCTCCGGCTGGGCCTGGATGGTATGGCCGGCGGCCTGGACAGAGGCCATCATCTGCTCGCAGTTCACCTGATTCTTGGCGCAGCCCAGGGAGATAAAGGAAATGTTATATGGCACGATCGAGTCCTCCAATCGATGGATTGTTGCAAAATGGGCCCGGCGGGGCCGGCATGTGTGTCCCATTGGACAGGGAATGACAGCCATGATGTGGCTGGGCAGATACGCCCACTTGTAGGAGCAGGCACCCCATAACCGCCATTCGGCGGCCCGTATGCCTCCCCGGAGGGAATACCCCTGCGAGACGGGACTCATTCTTCGAGAATCTCCGCTCCCAGACGGCTCCATGCCTCCCGGACGTCTCCCCAAGCAAACCCCCGCCGCAGCAGTGCGCTGGTGAGCCGCCGCTTCTCCGCCTCCTCTGGGGCCCGGCCCCGGAGCTTGGCCGCAAGAAATCGGTCAATCTGCCAGGCGCTGTCCGGTGCCTGATCCAGAGCCTCGTCCCACAGCTCCCGGGGTACGCCTTTCTCCCGCAGTTTCTCTCGAATGCGGGCCGGGCCATAACCAAGGCCGGCGCAGTGGCGCACCAAGATTGCTGCGTAATCTGCATCGTTGATGGCACCAATGGCCTCCAGCCACTCAGCGGCGTACCGCGCCTCCGCCTGACTGGCCCCCTTCTCCTGGAGCTTCCGCTCCAGGTCGCGGCGGCTCATGGCCCGCTTGCCGATGAGGTCCGCCGCCGTGGCCTTCACGTTGGAGACGCTGGCAGCCTTCTTCAGCTGCTCCAGACGTCTGCCGTCCAAATCATCTCCAGTCCGCAGGCCGAAGTCCAGCGCCTCCTGCTCTGTGATCTTCAGGCAGGCGCCGTCCTCCAGGAACACCAGCACCCGGCCCTTTTTGTGGGCAGACGCCTGGACGCGCTCAATCCGCATCTTCGAAGTCGTCGGCGCTCACATCCACCGCCCGGCCTGCCGCCTTGGCGGCGATGCGGGACTGGTTGCTCATCAGCTTGTCGAAGTTCCGGCGGATGTCCGCCTCCAGCTTGTCCGCCGTCTCCGGGTTCTCCTGGAGATACCGCTTGGCGGCGTCCCGGCCCTGGCCGATGCGGGTCTCCCCGATGGAGAACCAGGAGCCGGACTTCTGCACCAGCTCCAGCTTCACGCCCAGGTCCAGCAGCTCACCGAAGTGGGAGATTCCCTCGCCGTACATGATGTCGAACTCCGCCTCCCGGAAGGGGGGCGCCACCTTGTTCTTCACCACCTTGGCACGGGTCCGGTTGCCCACGATCTCAGAACCGTTTTTCAGCGCCTCGATCCGGCGCACATCGATGCGGACGGAGGCGTAGAACTTCAGCGCCCGGCCGCCGGTGGTCACCTCCGGGTTGCCGTACATGATGCCCACCTTTTCCCGCAGCTGGTTGATGAAGATGACGATGCAGTTGGTCTTGCCGATGGCGCCGGTGAGCTTCCGCAGGGCCTGGCTCATCAGCCGGGCCTGCAGGCCCACATAACTGTCGCCCATTTCGCCCTCGATCTCCGCCCGGGGCACCAGGGCCGCCACGGAGTCCACCACCACCACGTCAATGGCGCCGGAGCGGACCAGGGCCTCGGTGATCTCCAGCGCCTGCTCGCCGGTGTCCGGCTGGGCGATCAGCATGTCCTCCACCTGGACGCCCAGTGCCCGGGCATAGGTGGGGTCCAGGGCGTGCTCTGCGTCCACAAAGGCCACCTCGCCGCCCCGCTTCTGGGCCTCCGCGACGACGTGCAGAGCCAGGGTGGTCTTGCCGGAGGACTCCGGCCCGTAGATCTCCACAATCCGCCCCTTGGGCAGGCCGCCGATGCCCAAGGCCACGTCCAGGGACAGAGAGCCGGTGGGGATGTAATCCACGTTCAGCTCCGCCTTGTCGCCGAAGCGCATAATGGCGCCCTTGCCGTACATCCGCTCGATCTGGGCCATGGCCGTGTCGATGGCCCGCTTCTTATCGTCCGCCGGAGCCGCGTTGGGCAGCGGCGCTTTCTCTCTCGCCATTGTATTCTCCTCCTGATTCTCTATAAAAACTCTTTATTTCAACTCATCTGTAAGTCCCTTACTTCTCTGAGAGAGTCCCCAGCAGAGGGATCCAAACAGCATCCCTCCATACACGATCACCGCGCGGCCGCCAGGCAGCGTCTCCCGGACAGGGTCCCAATACTCAGGCGCATAACTGGACGGGCCTGTTTCAACCGCTGCAAAAAGGTTAGGTCACCGCTGTGGCCGCCATGGAAAGGGCTGACGCCCTATACGCCGTATAACGCGGCTTGGGCGAGTGCTTAACGAAACCCCGGCGCATCAGCGTCCAGCCCGACACCAGGGGCCCGGCCCACAGCAGGGTCGGACTTCCCGCCTCCTGCACATAAAACGGCAGCCCCACCATTGCCGTTCCTTTCTCTAAACGTCAGAGCTCTGTACACAGCGTTCCGAATACCACCCGGGGGATGTCGTGGTGGTCCTTCACCACCTGGATATCCCCGAAGCCCTGGGTCCGCATGATCCGCAGCACGTTGTCCGCTTGACCGATGCCCACTTCAAAATACAGACGGCCGCCGGGAGCCAGGGCCTCCTTCCACTTCTCGGAGATGCTCCGGTAGAAGTCCAGGCCGTCCTCGCCGCCGTCCAGGGCCAGATGGGGTTCATAGTCCTTGACGGAGGTGTCCAGCGTCTCGATGTCCGCCCGGGGGATATAGGGGGGATTGGACACGATGCACTGGAACTCTCCCAGGGATTTCTCCGGCTTTTCCCGGGCGTCCGCCTGCATGGGCACCACCCGGGCGGTAAGGCTGTTGCGGCGGACGTTCTGGCGGCAGATCTTCAGGGCCCCGTCAGACCACTCCCCCAGCACCACCCGGGCCTGGGGCACTTGGGCCGCCACCGCCAGCCCGATGCAGCCGCTGCCGGCGCACAGGTCCAGCACCCGGCATTCCCCCAAGGTCTTGATATAGCCAATGGCCTGCTCCGCCAGCACCTCCGTGTCCGGCCGGGGAATCAGCACGTCCCGGGAGATGTCCAGCGGGAGCCCATAGAACTCCCACTCACCGATAAGGTATGCCACCGGCTCGCCCTCCAGATGCCGCCGCACCAAGTCCCGGACCCGGTGCTCCAGCTCCGGGGAGGCGTACAGTCCCCCATCCCGGGCCAGCTCCTCCCGGCTCTTGTTAGTGCCGAAGCAAACCAACTCCCGGGCCTCCAGCGTGGCCTCCTCGATCCCTGCCCTCCGCAGCTGCTGGCGGATATCCAAATACAAATTGTTGTATGTCGTCGCCATAATACGCCTCATTATCAAAAATTCACCATTCGTCTTTCCCTTTTTCACTGGGCAAGACCAGCTCCAGGGACCGGATGGCGCACTCGATCATGGAGTCGTCCGGCTCATTGGTGGTGAAGTTCTGCATCCACATTCCGGGGGCCGTCAGGATTTTGGCCAGCCGACTGTCCTGCACGTGGCGGCCCACCCAGCGGTTGAACTCATAGGTAATGCCCACCACCAGAGGCAGCAGAATCAGATGTGCCAGTGTCCGCAGCCAGACATTGGTGATGGGCCAGATGCCGAACACCACACTGGACACCAGGATGGACACAAAGATCACCACGAACAGAAAGCTGGTGCCGCACCGGGGATGGTGCCGGGGCTGAATGCGGACGTTCTCCACCGTCAGGGGCAGCCCCGCCTCGTAGCAGAAGATGGTCTTGTGCTCCGCCCCGTGGTACTGGAACACCCGGTAGATGTCCTTCTGCTTGGAGCAGAAGATCAGATACAGTAGGAAGATAGCCACCTTCAGCACGCCTTCGATCAGGTTCCGGCCCCACATGGGGAAGTCCGGGAAGAAGTGCAGCAGCCCGCCGGTGAGGAAGGTGGGCAGCACCAGAAAGAGGAAGATGGACAGGCCGATACCCAGCAGCACAGAGAGGCCCACGATCAGCCCCTCCAGCTTCTTGTTGGAAAAGGTCCGGTCCAGCCACTGTTCAAATTTGGAGGGCTCCGTGGTCTCCTCCTCCGGATAGAAGTCCGCGGAGTACATCAGCGCCTTCACGCCGTTGACCATGGAGGAGAGGAAGTTGACGGTGCCTCGGATCAGGGGCCAGCCTAAAATAGGATGCCGGTCCTTGATGAGCCGCAGCTCCTCCACCTTCTCTACCAGATTGCCCTCCTGGTCCCGGACCACGATGGCCTGCTTCTCCGGGCCCCGCATCAGAATGCCTTCAATGAGTGCCTGTCCGCCGATGCTGGTGCGGAAGGCGCAGGATTGGGGTTGTTTTGCCATGTGTTTCCTTTCTAATTCCGTACAGTTGAATTCTACCATGCTCTGTGCAGAAACGCAAACATTTGTTCGATTTTCGGAAATCATTCCTTGACCGGCAGGCAGATGGTGACCACCGCGCCGCCGCCATCGGCGTTGCCGATGGTGAAGATGCCGTTGTGAAGGCCGACGATCTCATCGCACACCGCAAGGCCGATGCCGCTGCCCCGGGCCTTGGAGGAGCCCTTGTAGAACTTCTGCTTGATGAAGGGCAGCTCCGCTTCCGGGATGCCGGGACCGTAGTCCCGGACCCGAACCACCTCAAACTCGCCCTCCCGACTGATGGAAGTGTCGATCCGCTTGCCGGAGCCGCCGTGCTTGGCGGCGTTGTCCAGCACGTTGCAGAACACCTGCTTCAGCCGCTCAGAGTCGCCGGGGATGGGAGGCAGGTCCTCATCCCCGCACTCGTAGTTCAGTTTGATGCCCTCCTGCCGGAACAGCTCGCCGTAGGTGAAGATGGCGTCCTCAAACTCCGCCTGCAGGTCCACCTGCTCCATCCGGAGGGTGAATCGGCCGTCCTCCATCTTGGAGAATTCCAGCAGCTCCTCTACCATGGTAGAGAGCCGCCGGGCCTCGTTCAGAATGATGCGGATGCCGCGGCGCATCTGGGCGGGGTCATCTGTGGTGTCCTCCAGAATCGTCTCGCCCCAGCCGTTGATGGCAGTGAGGGGCGTCCGCAGCTCGTGGGACACGGAGGAGATGAACTCGGATTTCATCTTCTCGTTCTGGCCGATCTTGAGGGACATATCGTTGATGTTGTCCACCAGTTCCCCCAGCTCGTCCGTGTACTTGTTTTCGATCTGGAAGCCATAGCTCCCGGCAGAGATCCGCTTGGCCGCCTCAGACACCACGGCCACCGGCTCCACCACGTTGTTGATGAACAGCAGGCTGGAGATCAGCACCAGGGCCATGCAGATGCCTCCCACCGCCAGAATGATAAAGACCACCAGGACAATCTGCCGGTCCACCAGCTTCATGGACGTCACCAGCCGCATGACGCCCGCCACCCGGCCGTTGAACAACAGGGGCGCTGAGACCGCCATGATCTTCTCACCCGTCTCCGGGTCTCTGCCTTGGAAGGGCGTGATCTCCTGATTGGTGATGGCTCTGGTAATATCGCTGGTACCCGGCGAGCTGCCTGCTGTCAGGCCGGAGGTGGACATCTGGATACGTCCGGTGCTGCCGATGAACTGCAGCTCAATCCGGGACTTGTCCTCATAGGTGTCCACTGCCTGGGTCGCCATCTGGTTGTACTCGGAGTAGCTGTTCATGAAGTAGTCGTTGAAAGCACTGGACATGGCCTCCGCCTGCTTCATCAGGCCGTTTTCCATGCTGCTGTAATAGTAGGTGGAAACGCCCACAGATACCAGCGTCACCAGCAGCATCAGCAGCACCAGCACCGGCAGAATGGTATTGACGATCCACCGCTTCCGCAGGCCCCGGAGGCGCAGCACCGTCCATTTCCGATCCCGTTCTTCCTCTGCCATGGGCCGCTCCTCCTTTCCCTGCGTTCCTTACGCCGGCATCACTGGCCGGCCGATTTTCTCAGAACCCCCACTTGTATCCGTATCCCCACACCGTGGTGATATACGTGGGATTCTGCACGTTGCTTCCCATCCCGCGGCGCGGGATGGGACCCCTTTCCTCAGCTTGCGCGGCGGAAGTAAATTCCACCTTGCGCCAAGGTTTTGGCTTCCGCCAAAACGCTTGTACGGGCCATCGGCCCGCCCCGCTCCGCGGGGCCCCGGACAACGCCCGGAGCCGCTCAGAACCCCCACTTGTATCCGTATCCCCACACCGTGGTGATGTACGTGGGATTCTGCACGTTGCTTCCCATCCCGCGGCGCGGGATGGGACCCCTTTCCTCAGCTTGCGCGGCGGAAGTAAATTCCACCTTGCGCCAAGGTTTTGGCTTCCGCCAAAACGCTTGTACGGGCCATCGGCCCGCCCCGCTCCGCGGGGCCCCGGACAACGCCCGGAGCCGCTCAGAACCCCCACTTGTATCCGTATCCCCACACCGTGGTGATGTACGTGGGATTCTGCACGTTGCTTCCCATCCCGCGGCGCGGGATGGGACCCCTTTCCTCAGCTTGCGCGGCGGAAGTAAATTCCACCTTGCGCCAAGGTTTTGGCTTCCGCCAAAACGCTTGTACGGGCCATCGGCCCGCCCCGCTCCGCGGGGCCCCGGACAACGCCCGGAGCCGCTCAGAACCCCCACTTGTATCCGTATCCCCACACCGTGGTGATGTACGTGGGATTCTGCACGTTGTCCTCGATCTTCAGCCGCAGGCGGCGGATGTTGACATCCACGATCTTCAGCTCACCGAAGTAGTCCCGGCCCCAGACCATATCCAGGATCTCCTCCCGGGAGAGGGCCTTGCCCGGATTTTCCATGAACACCTTCATGATGGAATACTCCACCTGGGTCAGCTTGATTCGCTGGCCGTTCTTCTCCAGCGTCCGGTTGCGGGTGTTCAGCAGGAAGGGATCCTGCCGAATCTCCCCGGTCTGGGGGATCTCCTCTCCGCCGGCCCGGCGGAACAGGGCGTCCACACGGGCGGTAAGCTCTGCCGGGGAGAAGGGCTTGGTCACATAGTCGTCGGCGCCGGTCATCAGTCCCGTCACCTTGTCCATCTCCTGGGAACGGGCGGTGAGCATGATGATACCGATTTTGGTGTTGGTGGCCCGGATGCGGCGGCAGACCTCAAAACCGTCGATCCCCGGCAGCATGATGTCCAGCAGCGCCACCCGGGTATCGGGGTTCTCCTTCAGCTTGTCCAGTGCCTCTTCGCCGGTCTCCGCCTCAATGACGTCGTACCCGGCACGGCGCAGGTTGATGACGATAAAGCTGCGGATGCTGGACTCATCCTCCAGCACCATTACTTTTTTCATTCGGCATACCGTCCTTTCTTCTCTGTCAGCTGTCGCCGGCGGACCACTCCGTGGTGATCAGGCTGAACGCCTCCCGCACCTCGTCTTCCGTCAGGCCGTATTCCCAGCTCCCATTTGCGTCCAGAAGCTCGGCCGTGTAGATGATCTCCGGCAGACGGCGCAGGATGACCCGGCCGCCCCGGGTAGCTCTGGCCTCGCGGCCGGAGCCTGTGAGCTTGGTGATCCGCAGGACATCCTGTGGTGGCTCCCCGCTGTCTCCCCGGTAAGAGAATGTGACCGTGACCTCCTCCGTCCCGGCCGTGCGGGTAATGAGGATCTGATCCTTCCACACGTCCGGCAGGCGCAGGTACCAGCCGTCCTCCACACTGTGGTAGGTGCTCACCACAGCCGCTTTGGTGCCGTCGCTGGTATAGGTATACCAGTCGATCCGCCGGCAGGGGTCCTCACCCACGTTTCCCCAGGCCGGGATCGGCTCGGGATGGGGGACCTCTGTGATACCGTCGCCGTTGATATCCTCCGGGTACAGGGAACTGAAGGGCGCGATCTCCGAAGACACCCCCGTCACGTCGGACAGCAGGATGTTCACCAGTTCTCCATTTTTCACGGTCAGGATGTCAGTGACCATCCAGGCCGACTCCTCCACCCCCGTGACGAACAGGGCCGGCGTACCGTCCTGTAGGACACCGCTCTTCACACGCCCCTGCTGGCTCAGCTCCGCCATGGTGCTGGTGATCCGTGCGGAGGTTCGCAGCTGGAACTCTTCCTCCTGCCAGCAGTAGTAATCCGCAATGCCGTTGCCCTCCTCATCGGCCCGGAGCACCACC
Source organism: Dysosmobacter welbionis (assembly GCF_005121165.3). Lineage (NCBI taxonomy): Bacteria > Bacillati > Bacillota > Clostridia > Eubacteriales > Oscillospiraceae > Dysosmobacter > Dysosmobacter welbionis. The sequence continues at coordinate 1,157,771 of NZ_CP034413.3, forward strand.
AGCTCCCACAGGCCATCCTGATTCAGATCGTTGACCGCATATTTCACATAGCTGGTGCCCTGCACCAGCTCCTCCGGCTCCCCGGACCGCAGGGTGTAGACGGAGAGGGCCAGGAGGTCCGTATTGACCCGCCAGCCCACCAGCAGCTCCTTCCGGCCGTCCTGGTCCAGATCCTCGTAGGCAATGCTGTAAATGCTGGTGCCGGTGCCCTCAATGACGGCAGCCTGCTCATATCCCTGCTTTCCGGCGGTAAAGATATAGATCTTCAGGGGCTTCTCATCCGCAGAGTTGCGGAAGAAGGCCAGCGCCTCCTCCTCGCCGTCTCCGTCCAGATCCTCCAGCTGCACGGGCTGGATGTTGCTGCCGGAGACGGGGGCCGCGTACTCCGCCCCGCTCTCCAGCAGCTGGTTGAGTGAGCTGTTCAGCTCCGTGTACTCCTCCGGCAGCTGCGGCAGGCTGTACAGGTCCGTGGGGGAAAAGGAAAATCCGCAGCCGCTGGCGGACAGAAGCAGAAGCAGGCCGACCGCTGCCGTCAGCATCCGCTGTATTCGCTGTCTCATGGCCTCCTCCTCTCTGCCGGTGGGCTGCCCCCGCCGAAAAACGCATAATTCAACTTATATATGATAGCACGTTTTCTCCCTGATGTGTAGGGGTTGTCAGCATTTTTCCCGCATTTTACGTTCTGTTCATTTTTCCGCCGTCCCCGGTCGGAAGGCCGCGATCAGGGCCAGCTTCCGCCTGCGATCCAGCCGTTTGATGGCGGCCTCCCGCCGCAGGGCCGCAGACCGGTCCGGCACCGCCTCCTGGTAGACCAGCTCCACCGGCAGGCGGCTGCGGGTGTACTTGGCGCCCCGCCCGCTTTGGTGGGCCTGGAGGCGGCGGGGCAGGTCGTTGGTGCAGCCTGTGTACAGTGTGCCGTCCCCGCAGCGCAGGATGTAGACCAGATAGCCCATACCGTCCCTCCTCTGTCCGATGAGACCAGTATACCACAGCCCGCCGCCCCGTCAAAGGGCTTTCCGCATGGGGACTTCCCTGCCCGGCATAGGAATGATGGTACAGGGAGGGATTCTATGTTGTCTGCCGCACTGCTGCTCTTCGCCAACACGCTGCTCTTCTCACTCCGCCTGTCCGGCGGCGGGTCGTTTCCAAAGCCGCTGTCCGCCGCAGAGGAGCGGGAATATCTCCGCCGCTACGCCCAGGGAGATCAGGAGGCCCGGGATGTACTCATCGAGCGGAACCTGCGCCTGGTGGCCCACATCATCAAGAAATACTATACCCAGAGCGCCGATCAGGAGGACCTGATCTCCATCGGCACCATCGGCCTCATCAAGGGCATCTCCAGCTTCGACCCGGAGAAGGGCGCCCGCCTGGCCACCTACGCCGCCCGCTGCATTGAAAACGAAATTCTCATGTACTTCCGCAGCCAGAAAAAGCTCCAGGGAGAAGTCTCTCTGTCGGATTCCATTGAGACAGACAAGGAGGGCAATGCCCTCCAGCTGATGGATGTGGTGGGCGTGGATGACACCATGCTGGACGATATCCACGACCGGGACAGCGCGCTCCGGCTCCACCAGATCATCCGGGAGCGTCTGACCACCCGGGAGGCGGAGATCATTCGCCTGCGGTACGGGCTGGGCGGCACCATCCCCCTGACCCAGAGGGAAATTGCCGCCTCCTTCGGGATTTCCCGGTCCTATGTATCCCGCATCGAAAAGCGGGCGCTGGAAAAGCTGCGCCAGGAGCTGCAGGACGGCCCTGCGCCCCAGCTGGTCCGGCGGAGGCCCCATTCCTCCGGGACGTGACCGCCGGATTTGGAAAACAGAGGGCGTGATGGAAAATTTCCATCACGCCCTTTCTTTGCGCGCTTCCGCGCCTTTCAATAGCGCCGCACCACGGCGGCCACCTTGCCCAATATCTGGGCATAGGTGCCGTCAATGGGGGAATATGCCTCATTCTCCGGCAGCAGCCATACCTGACCGCTTTTCAGAGACAGGCGCTTAACCGTCGCCTCGTCATCGATCAGAGCCACCACAATCTCACCGTGCTGCGCAGTGGGCTGGCTGTGAACCACCACCAGGTCGCCGGGCAGGATGCCTGCGTTCAGCATGGACTCGCCCCGGACCCGCAGGGCAAAATACTCCCCGGGCCGACCGGCGGTATCGAAGGTCAAATAGTCCTCGATACACTCCTCCGCCAGAATGGGGCTGCCGGCCGCCACATTGCCCACCACTGGGACCTGATTTTCAGGCTTAGGAGATTCCCGCAGCGTGATGGCGCGGCCCTTGCCGGCGCCCTTTTCAATGACGCCTGCCTCCTCAAGCCGTTTGAGGTGAAAATGGACTGTGGAGGGTGACTTCAGCCCCACGGCCTCCCCGATCTCCCGCACCGAGGGGGGGTAGCCCTGCTCCCGGATACAGGCGGCAATGTACTCGTAGATTTTCTGCTGCATCTTTGAGAGCTCCCGCATACGTGTCCACCTCCGCTGGATTTCTGGCTGTATTATACCACAACGCCGCAGGAAAAGCAAACATTTGTTCCATCATTTTCAAACTTTTTTGTCGTCTGTCCGTACGCTTCCGCATAGCTTTGATTTGTCTGCTTTTTTGCAAAATCCCCTTGAAATACAGAGAAAACTATGGTATCATTAACATCTGTGAAATCATGATCCATGCGCTGCATGGCTGAAAGTTTTGGAGGTTATCCTGTATGGACGCTTTAACGCTCGTCATCACGATCCTGCAGCTTCTCTGCGGTCTGGCAGTCATTGTCATCGTGCTCTTCCAGTCCGGCAAGAGCGCCGGCCTCTCCGGTGCCATCGGCGGTGTGGCCGACTCCTTCCTGTCCCGCAACAAGGCCAAGACTCTGGACGCCAAGCTGGCCCGCGCCACCAAATGGGTTGGGGCCATCTTCCTGATCCTGACGCTGGTCCTGCTGATCCTGCAGGGCTGATTTCGCGCTGAAAGCGCCCGGTGTGCCAGCACACCGGGCGCTTTTTTATATGTCGCCGGAGCAGTACAGCACACCGGCCTCCGGTTGGATACCGTTGGCTTCCAGCAGTTCCTGCACCGTCACGAAGCGGTAGCCTTCCCCTTGAAGCGTATCTACAATCTCCAGTGCCGCGTCCACAGAGGTATCGTAGATATCATGGAGCAGGATGATCTGATTGGGGGCCGCATTTTCCAGGACCGCCGCCTTCACCTGGGCTGTATTGAGCTTTTCCCAGTCCCTGGGATCGATGGACCACTTTATCATGGGCACCTGCAGCAGCTCCCGGTCCGCCGCATCCACGGCCCCGTATGGCGGGCGGAGCCAATATGGCCCCCCTCCCAGCAACGCTTCCAGCGTCTCCTCTGTACGGCCTACCTCCCGCTGCAGCGTCTCCCGGGAGATCCCCTGAAGCCGTACATGGTTCCAGGTGTGGCTGCCCACCTGATGGCCCTCTGCCTGCATCCGCCGGACCAGGTCCTCATTGCCTTCGATCTGCTTGCCAATCAGGAAAAAGGTGGCGCTTGCCCCCCGCTCCTGCAGGCCGTCCAGTAGCCGCTCGGTAGTGTTCCGGCGTGGGCCGTCGTCAAATGTAATGGCGATCAGCTTGTCCGCCGGGAGCTGGGCATCTGCCCCAGCCTCCGCCACAGGGCCGCCCGGCGCGCAGCCGGACAGCAGTGCCAGGGCAAGGCACAGAAAAAACAGGCGACCTCTCCACATCGCGCCCACACCTCCTCATTCATGCAGCGGTAGTTTGCGCGGCAGCTGAAAATTTACACCCGTTAAAATTTTCTCCTGTTTTTTCATAACACGAAAAAAGGAAGCGGGCCCCGCCCGCTTCCTTCATCTCATATTCCGTTCGGTGCTCTGCATAGACGGTCAGGAGAACAGGTCAGAAATGGCATCTCCCACCAGGTCCACTGCCAGATCTGACACCACTTCCAGTCCCAGAAGCACTCCCCCCTCCTTGGCAGCTGAATGGGCTCTCTTTCGCCCGCGTGCTGCGGGCTTCTCCCTCTGCTGAAATTCCGGTTTCTTCTCGAGCTGCGGCGCGTCTCCGTCCCCTGCAGGCTGATTGAAGGCCCCGCACCGGGGGCAGAAGCCGTCTGCATCGCAATCATACCGTTTGCCGCACGAAGCGCAGGAAATCTTCTTCACAGATGTTCCCTCCTTTGCTCTGCTGCCGGGCGCTCACAAGTCCCCGCCGGGCAGCCGTCGACCGTGGGACTGCTCCTTCAGCAGCCGGCCCATGGCCATCTCTGCCTGACGGAGATTTTCTCCCAGTTCCCGCTGGAGCCTCCCTGTCCGCTTCTGCTGTGCCGCAGGGGACTCAGCGGCCGCGGCGGTCCCGCCGCTCCGGACCCAGACAGGCTGGTTGAAGGCCCCGCACCGGGGGCAGAAGCCATCCACATCGTAGTCATACCGCTTTCCGCAGTCCTCACAGTGAACCATGCGCATAGAGATCTCCCCCTTCGCTTCCATTGTATCACATCTCCTTCAGGTCCACAAGAACAATCAAAAGCCCTTTGTCACAGGTCCTAGGTTCCCATGACAAAGGGCTTTTTTGATTGCGGGTTCTTACTTCACCAGCTCGATGATGGCGGTCTCCGCGGCATCTCCGCGGCGCACGCCGGTGCGGATCACGCGGGTGTAGCCGCCGTTGCGCTCTGCATAGCTGGGAGCGATCTCCTTGAACAGCTTCTTGCAGACATCCTCGCGGGTGATGAAGCTCATAGCCTGCCGATAAGCGGCCAGGTCGCTCTTCTTGCCGAGGGTAATCATCTTCTCAGCCAGAGGCTTGATCTCCTTGGCGCGGGCAAGAGTGGTCTCCATCTTGCCGTTGTCCAGGAAATCCGTCACCTGCTGACGCAGCATCGCCATGCGCTGGTCAGTGGGCTTGCCAAGTTTCCGAGTTCCGGGCATTTTGGTTTCCTCCTTATCAGGATTTTGGTCAGCCGGGGAACGTCCGCCGGCATTGGAATCAGTTGTTGTTATCTTCGTCAGCCAGATGGAGTCCCATCATCGCCAGCTTGTTGATGACCTCTTCCAGGGACTTGCGGCCCAGGTTGCGGACCTTCATCATCTCGTCCTCCGTCTTGGAAATCAAATCCTCCACGGTGTTGATGTTGGCACGCTTGAGGCAGTTGAAGCTGCGGACGGAGAGATCCAGCTCTTCGATGGTCAGCTCCAGCACCTTGTCCCGCTGGGCCTCCGCCTTCTCCACTACGGTGGGCTTGCTGCCCACGTTCTCAGAGAGGTCGGTAAACAGCGTGAAGTGGTCGCACAGGATCTTCGCACCCAAGGACACGGCGTCCCGGGCAGAGATGGTCCCGTCGGTCCAGACCTCCAGCGTCAGCTTGTCGAAGTCGCTGGAAGCACCCACACGGGTGGGCTCCACGGTGTAGTTGACCTTATACACGGGGGTGTAGATGGAGTCCACGGCGATGACGCCGATCACGTTCTGCTGCGGCTTGTTGCGGTCCGCAGGCACATAGCCGCGTCCGTGGGACAGGGTGATCTCCATGTTCAGCGTCGCGCCGTTGTCCAGCGTGGCAATGTGCATGTCGGGATTCAGGACCTCCACCTCGCCGTCGGCCTTGATATCGCCGGCCTTGACCTCGCAGGGGCCCACCGCCTCGATGTAGACCGTCTTCACCGTCTCGCAGTGGAGCTTGGTGAGCAGGCCCTTCACATTCAGGACGATCTCCGTCACGTCTTCCTTGACACCTGGGATGGTGGAGAACTCATGCTGCACGCCGGCGATCTTGATGGTGGTCGGGGCCGTGCCGGGCAGAGAGGAAAGCATAATGCGGCGAAGCGCATTGCCCAAAGTGGTGCCGTAGCCGCGCTCCAGCGGTTCCACCACATACTTGCCGTATGTGGCGTCCCCCGGCGTCTCGATGCACTCAATCTGGGGCTTTTCAATTTCGATCATGCAGTAGTACCCTCCTTCATCTTCTTGTTGCGAGCACGCATGATTGCGCGCCGCCGGCAGTTCCTATCATTATTGAGGGTATCCTCCGCTTACTTGGAGTACAACTCAACGATGAGGTGCTCCTCGACGGGAACGTCGATGTCCTCCCGGGCGGGCAGACGGGTCACGGTGCCCTTCAGGGCGTTCTTCTCACGCTCCATCCAGGCGGGGATCAGGAACACGGGGGCATCCTGGCCCAGCAGGCGCTTGAAGATCTCAGAGGAGCGGCTGGACTCGGCAACCTCGATCACATCGCCGGCCTTGACCTGATAGGACGGAATGTCGACCTTCCGGCCGTTGACGGTGAAGTGGGCGTGGCTCACCAGCTGACGGGCCTGACGGCGGGTCATGGCGAAGCCCATGCGGTATACCACGTTGTCCAGACGGCGCTCCACAGCGATCAGCAGGTTGTCGCCGGTCTTGCCGGGGGTCTTGGCGGCCGCCTCGTAATAGGCGTGGAACTGCTTCTCCAGAATGCCATAGATGAACTTGACCTTCTGCTTCTCATTCAGCTGGATGCCATATTCGCTCTTCTTCTTTCTCATCTGGCCGCCGGGGTTGCGATTGGTCTCCTTCTTCGCATAGCCCATCACGGCAGGAGAAATGCCCAGAGCCTTGCAGCGCTTCGCGATCGGCTGCATATTCTTAGCCATTTGCTTGTTACCTCCTCTTCAAATCAGACACGGCGGCGCTTGGGGGGGCGGCAGCCATTGTGGGGGATGGGCGTGACGTCCTTGATCATGGTCACTTCCAGGCCCACGGCCTGCAGCGCCCGGATCGCGGCCTCACGGCCCTGGCCGGGGCCCTTGACGAAGACCTCGACGGTCTTCAGGCCATGCTCCATAGCGGCGCGGGCGGCCGTCTCAGCCGCGGTCTGTGCCGCGAAGGGGGTGGACTTCTTGCTGCCGCGGAAACCGAGGCCGCCGGAGGAAGCCCAGGAGATCGCGTTGCCCTGTGTATCGGTAACAGTTACCATGGTGTTGTTGAACGAAGAGCGGATATGGACCTGGCCCCGCTCAATGTTCTTCCGTTCACGCCGGCGGCGAATGACCTTCTTGCCGGCGGATGCCTTTGCAGTTGCCATCTTGGTTCTCCCTCCTTACTTCTTCTTGTTGGCAATGGTCTTCTTGGGACCTTTGCGGGTCCGCGCATTGGTCTTGCTGCGCTGGCCGCGCACGGGCAGACCCTTGCGGTGGCGAATGCCGCGATAGCAGCCGATCTCGGTCAGCCGCTTGATGTCCAGAGCGGTCTGGCGGCGCAGGTCGCCCTCAACGGTATAGCTGTCGATGGCGTCGCGCAGCTTCTGCTCGTCGGCGTCGGACAGATCCTTCACGCGGGTGTCGGGGTTGACGCCTGTCTGCGCCAGGATGTCCTTGGCGCTCTTTCTGCCAATGCCGTAGATATAAGTGAGGCCGATCTCGATACGCTTATCCTTCGGCAGGTCAATACCGGCAATACGTGCCATACTCTCAAAGCACCTCCAATTAAATGTTAGCCCTGTCTCTGCTTATGCTTGGGGTTCTCGCAAATGACCATGACACGGCCTTTGCGGCGAATGACCTTGCACTTCTCGCACATGGGCTTTACGGACGGTCTTACTTTCATAGTTTTTAACCATTCCTTTCAGCGGTTTGTGTCTTTTCAGCTCAAGTGGCGCTTACTTACTGCGCCAGGTGATCCGGCCGCGGGTCAGGTCATACGGGGACATCTCCACCGTCACCTTGTCGCCGGGCAGAATCCTGATGAAATTCATTCTGAGTTTTCCGGAAATATGTGCCAAAATCTTGTGTCCATTTCCAATGTCTACCTGGAACGTTGTGTTGGGCAGGGCTTCCACCACGACACCCTCCACTTCAATCATGTCGGATTTTGCCAAACGTTATCCCTCCTGGTCCGGATAAACCTCCTCGCGGTAAGCCGCAAGGGTTTTGCGAAGCTCGCTGTTGGTGATCCTGGCTTCGCCTCTGATCTTTTCAGAAAGCCGGTTCTCGTCCGCCGCTACAAACAGCACGTGTCTGCGCTTTTTGCGTTTGGGCGACTCCACCTTCCTGGATTTCCCGTCCGCCAGCAGCAGGTACTCCCCCTCCACCGCGAGAACGATGAAGAGCTTTCCCTGGTCCCGGCCGGCAACGGATCTTACGATGTTGGATGCTGCAATTTCCATGCGTTTCCTCTCAGATGGCGGGGGCCGTCAGGATCTCAGGCTCGCCGTCCGTGATCAGAATGGAATTTTCATAGTGGGCCGCCCATTTGCCGTCCAGCGTCTTGACGGTCCAGCCGTCGCTCATCTGCTGGATGGCCGCCGAGCCGGCGTTCACCATGGGTTCGATTGCAAGCGTCATGCCGCGGAGGAGCCTGGGCCCCCGGCCGGGATGGCCGTAATTGGGGATCTCCGGCGACTCGTGCATCTGGGCGCCGACACCGTGGCCGACGTATTCCCGGACGATGGAGTAGTCGTGACTCTCCACGTACTGCTGGATGGCTGCCGAGATATCGAACAGCCGGTAGCCCTCCTTGGCAAACCTGATTCCCTCAAAAAAGCTCTGTCTGGTCACGTCGATCAGATCCTGCGCCTCCGGGGAGATCCTGCCGCAGGGGAAGGTGGCCGCACAGTCGCCGTGAAACCCTCCAATGTACGCTCCCACATCCACACTGACGATATCGCCCTCCTGGAGGACCCGGGGTCCGGGAATTCCGTGGATGATCTCGTCGTTGACGCTGATGCAGGCGCTGGCCGGATAGCCGTTGTAATGCAGGAAGGAGGGGACTGCGCCTTGCTTGCGAATGAAATGCTCCACTGCACGGTCGATCTCATGGGTTGTGACGCCGGGCTTTACCAATTCCCCTGCATAAGCACGGGCAGCCGCGGTAATTTTTCCGGCCCGGCGCATCAATTCGATCTCATGGGGGGATTTGAGTGTAATCATACGCTCATCTCCCCAGTGCGTGGAGGATGGCCCGGGAGGTCTCTTCCACAGAGGGCTGATTCTCCACAGGCTTCAGGAGTCCCCGCTGGGCATAGAAGTCCTTCAGCGGCTCGGTCTCCTTATGATAGACCTCGAGCCGCGCCTTGACGGTCTCGGGGGCATCATCTTTCCGCTGGACCAGCTTACCGCCGCACTTGTCGCACACGCCCTCCTGCTTGGGGGGCACAGCTACCATGTGGTAGCTGGCCCCGCAGGATTCGCAGACACGGCGGCCGCTCATCCGCTCCATGATGGTCTCGTCAGAGATCTCAATAGAGATCACGTCGTCAAATGTGATCCCGGCCTTTTCCAGGGCCGCGGCCTGGGCGATGGTGCGGGGCACCCCGTCCAGGATATAGCCGTTCTTGCAGTCATCCTCTGCCAGCCGCTCCGTGACGATGCCGATGATGACGTCGTCCGGCACCAGCTGGCCGGCGTCCATATAGGACTTGGCCTTCAGGCCGGTGGGCGTGCCGTTTTTGATGGCCGCCCGGAGGATGTTGCCTGTGGAAATGGTGGGAATACTCAGTTCTCTGCACAGGATTTCCGCCTGTGTTCCCTTACCGGCGCCGGGGGCGCCCAACAGGATCAGCTTCAATTGAAACGCCTTCTCTCTTATTCCAGGAAGCCCTTGTACTGACGCATCAGCATCTGGGCCTCCAGCGCCTTGACAGTCTCCAGAGCCACGCCGACCACGATGATGACGGAGGTGCCGCCGATCGCCAGATAAGCGTTGCCGACAGCCTTACCCAGCAGCAGCGGGCAGATCGCCACGATGCCCAGATAAATGGCGCCGAACAGGGTGATCTTGCTCAGGACTTTCTTGATGAAGTCCACAGTGGGCTTGCCGGGACGGAATCCCGGGATAAAGCCGCCCTGCTTCTTCAGGTTGTTGGCGATCTCCACCGGATTGAACTGGATGGTGGAGTAGAAATAGCTGAAACCGATGATCATGATGAAATACACGATCATATAGATGAAGGACTGGGTATCGATGGCGTCGTAGATTGCCCGGGAAACCGTCTCCTCCTCGGGAATACCGATGAAGGTCCAGATCGTCACGGGCAGAGACGCGATGCTCTGGGCGAAGATGATGGGCAGAACGCCGGACATATTCACCTTCATGGGGAGGTGAGAGCTCTGGCCGCCGTACATCTTCCGGCCCACCTGCCGCTTGGCATACTGGACGGGAATGCGGCGCTCTGCGTCGCTGATGAACACGACGAACACAACCAGCGCCAGGACGCCCACCAGCAGCAACACCACCAGAGCCGGGTGCAGCGCACCGTCCGCGGCAGCGCCGCCGTTGGCCCAGCTCACCACGCCGCTGTACAGAGAGCTGACAGAGGTGGGGATCCGGGACAGGATGCCGGCGAACAGAATGATGGAAATGCCGTTGCCGATGCCGAACTCCGTCACCTGCTCGCCCATCCACATGACGAAGGAGGAGCCGGCGATGAAGGACACGACGATGACCAGTGCGGGCCAGATGCCGGTGGCATCAGATGCCAGCAGGTTGTAGTTGCGCATCATGAAATAGTAGCCGACCGCCTGCAGGATGGCGATGCCGACAGTGGTATAGCGGGTGATGGACTGGATCTTCTTCCGTCCCTCTTCACCGCCATCCTTGGCCAGCCGCTCCAGGGCCGGGATGGCCACAGTCAGCAGCTGGATGATGATGGATGCGTTGATATAGGGCTGGATGCTCAGGGCGAAGACCGTTGCCTGGGCAAAGGCGCCGCCGGACATCACGTTGTACAGGCCCAGAATGGTGCCGCCCATCTGATCCAGATAGGTCTCCAGCAGGCCGACATCCACGTAAGGCACCGTGATGGCGTTGCCGATCCGGAAGATCAACAGGATGAGGAGTGTAAAAATGATCTTCTTCCGCAGTTCGGGGATGCCCCACGCTTTGCGAATGGTTTGGATCACGTTACATCACCTCGGCCTTTCCGCCTGCTGCCTCGATAGCCTCCTTGGCAGAAGCGGAGAAAGCAGAAGCCTGGACAGTGAGCTTCTTGGACAGCTTGCCGCTGCCCAGAACCTTGTAGCCGTAGCGGCACTTGGAGAGGATACCCTTCTCCAGCAGCGCGTGGACCGTGACAGTATCGCCGTCCTGGAACTGATCCAGGGTGCTGAGATTCACGATCTCCAGGGGCTTTGCGAAGATGTTGTTGAAGCCGCGCTTGGGGATGCGGCGGGCCAGAGGCATCTGGCCGCCTTCAAAGCCAACACGGATCTTGCCGCCGGAGCGGGCCTTCTGGCCCTTGTGACCGCGGCCGCCGGTCTTTCCGTTGCCGGAGCCGGCGCCCCGGCCCTTCCGGTACGGGGCCCGGACGGAGCCCTCGGCGGGAGACAGTTCGCTCAACTTCATAATTCCGTGCCTCCTTATTTCACTTCTGTGACCTGCAGCAGGTAGCCGATCTTGGCGATCTTGCCGCGGGTCTGGTCGTTGTCGGGCTGCACGGTGATGTCACCGATCTTGCGCAGGCCCATGGAATGAGCGGTGGCGACCTGTTTTTCCAGGCGGCCGTTCAGGCTCTTGACGAGCTTAATATTTAAGTTTGCCATTTTTGCGCCTCCTTAACCCACGATCTCTTCGACGCTCTTGCCGCGGATGCGGGCGACCTCCTCGGGACCGCGCATGCTCTTGAGGCCCTCGAAGGCGGCGGCGACAACGTTGTTGGGGTTGTTGGAACGCAGGCACTTGGTCCGGATATCCTTGATGCCTGCGGCCTCGACGACGGCACGCACAGCGCCGCCGGCGATCACGCCGGTACCGGGGGCAGCGGGCTTCATCAGCACGCGGCCGGCACCGGCCTCACCGATGGTCTCATGGGGCACAGTGGTGCCGGAGAGGGTCACGGTGATCATGTTCTTCTTGGCGGCTTCGATGCCCTTGCGGATGGCCTCGGGGACCTCAGCGGCCTTGCCCAGGCCATAGCCCACCTTGCCCTTGCCGTCGCCCACGACGACCAAGGCGGAGAATTTCATCACACGGCCGCCCTTGACGGTCTTGGAGACGCGGTTCAGGGAAACGACCTTCTCGATATACTCGCTCTGTTCTCTTTCAAATCTAGGCATGTTGTCGTTCCTCCTCCCTTAGAATTTCAGGCCGCCCTCGCGGGCACCCTCAGCCAGAGCCTTCACGCGGCCGTGGTACAGATAGCCGCCGCGGTCAAACACGACAGTCTCGATACCCTTGGCCTTGGCGCGCTCGGCCACCAGCTTGCCAACGGCAGTGGCAGCGGCGATATTGCCGCCGTAACCTTCGATGGCCTTGTCCAGGGAGGAAGCGGAAGCCAGGGTCACGCCGTTGACATCATCGATGACCTGGGCGTAGATGTTGGCCTCGCTGCGGAACACATTCAGACGCGGCATCTCAGGGGTGCCGGAGATCTTGGCGCGCACTCTCTTGTGGCGCTTCAGGCGCTGGGCGTTGGTATTCGGTCTCTTAATCATATCGGCACACCTCCTTACTTCTTGGCGCCGGTCTTACCGACCTTGCGGCGGATGACTTCATCGGCGTACTTGATGCCCTTGCCCTTATAAGGCTCGGGAGGACGCTTCTCGCGGACCTCGGCCGCAAACTGGCCGACAGCCTGCTTGTCGCATCCGTTGATGACGATTTTATTGGGAGCGGGGACATCGATGGTGATGCCCTCGATCTCAGAAACGATCACCTGGTGAGAGAAGCCCAGGTTCATGACCAGGTTCTTACCCTCCTTGGCCACACGGTAGCCGACGCCGTTAACCTCCAGCTCCTTCTTGTAGCCGTCGGTCACACCGACGATCATGTTATGGAGCAGAGTGCGGGTCAGGCCGTGGAGGCTGCGGTGCAGCTTGTCGTCGGAAGGACGCTCCACGGTGATCGTGCTGCCTTCCTGTTTAAGAATCATCTCAGGGCGCAGAGCCTTCGTCAGCTCGCCCTTGGGTCCCTTAACGGTCACCACATTACCCTCGGCGACATTGACGGTGACGCCGGCGGGAACGGTAATGGGCATTCTGCCAATTCTAGACATGGTCCAATACCCTCCTTACCAAACGAATGCCAGGACCTCGCCGCCGACATGGAGCTCGCGGGCCTTCTTGTCGGTCATGACGCCCTTGGACGTAGAGATGATAGCGATGCCCAGGCCGCGGAGCACGCGGGGCAGCTCGTCGGCGCCCACATAGACGCGCAGGCCGGGCTTGGAGACGCGGCGCAGGCCGGTGATAACCTTTTCCTTGCCCGCGTTGTACTTCAGGGAGATGTGGATGACACCCTGGGTTCCGTCCTCCACCACCTGGAAGTTCTTGATATAGCCCTCATCCAGCAGAATCTGAGCGATGCTCTTCTTCATGTTGGAGGCGGGAACATCAACGGTGTCGTGCTTGGCGTTGTTGGCGTTGCGGATGCGGGTCAGCATATCCGCAACCGGATCGGTGATATGCATAATAAATCCTCCTATTTTAGAGTTGCGGCTCTCTCGAGACCGCTGCGGCAGCGAGGTATCATGGCGAATGGAGCAGTCCGCTCGCGCGTGGTGCCCAATTCGTCATGACCTTTCGCCATCCGATCTGCCAAAGGCTCCATATCAAAAGCCCGTGGTCACAAAATTTGGTTGCGCGGGGCGCCTCTCAGAAGGAGGCCTTCCGCACGCCGGGGATCTCGCCCTTGTAGGCCAGTTCCCGGAAGCAGATACGGCAGACGCCGTAGTCACGCAGATAGGCGTGGGGGCGGCCGCACAGCTTGCAGCGGTTGTATCTCCGGGAGGAGAACTTGGGAGCCCGCTGCTGCTTGAGAATCATGGATTTCTTTGCCATCGTTTCTTCCTCCTTAGCGGGCGAAGGGAGCGCCGACCTGCTCCAGCAGGGCGCGGGCCTCTTCATCGGTGTGCGCGGTGGTGCAGATGACCACATCCATGCCGCGGATCTTGTCGATCTTGTCGTACTCGATCTCGGGGAAGATCAGCTGCTCCTTGATGCCCAGGGCATAGTTGCCGCGGCCGTCGAAGGAGTTGGGGTTGATGCCCTGGAAATCACGGACGCGGGGCAGGGCCACGTTGAACAGGCGGTCCAGGAACTCCCACATCTTGTCGCCCCGCAGGGTGACCTTGGCGCCGATGGGCATATCCTCACGCAGCTTGAAGTTTGCGATGGACTTGCGGGCCCGGGTAATGACGGGCTTCTGGCCGGTAATCTGGCTCAGATCGCCCACCACGTTCTCCAGAACCTTGGAGTTTTCACGCGCCTCACCGCAGCCCACGTTCACGACCACCTTGTCGATCTTGGGGATCTGCATGACGCTCTTGTAGCCGAACTGCTTCATCAGGGCGGGAGCGACTTCGGCAGTGTATTTTTCTTTCAGTCTGGCCATTTGTCAGCTCTCCTTTCTCACAGCTCAGCGCCGCAGTGCTTGCACACGCGGGTCTTCTTGCCGCCCTCGATCTTGTGGGCGACGCGGGTGCCCTTGCTGCACTTGGGGCACACCACCTGCACCTTGCAGGCGGCAATGGCGGCCTCGCGCTTCATGATGCCGCCCTCTTCGCCCTGCTTGCGGGGCTTGACGTGGCAGGTCACCATGTTGATGCCCTCCACGACAACCTTCAGGGAGCCGGGAACGGTGCCCAGCACCTTGCCCTGCTTGCCCTTGTCCTTGCCGGACAGGACGACAACGGTATCGCCCTTCTTAATGTTCATAGCCATTTCGCTGCCCTCCTCAAATCACTTCGGGAGCGAGGGACAGGATCTTCATGTAATCCTTGTCGCGCAGCTCACGAGCAACCGGCCCGAAGATACGGGTGCCTCTGGGGTTCTTGTCATCCTTGATCAGGACGGCGGCATTGTCGTCGAAACGGACATAGGTGCCGTCCGCCCGGCGGACGCCCTTGGCGCTGCGGACGATCACGGCCTTGACAACCTCGCCCTTCTTCACCGTGCCGCCGGGGGTGGACTTGCGGACGGACGCGACGATCACATCGCCGATGTTGCCGAACTTCCGCTTGGAGCCGCCCAGGACACGGATGCACTTGATCTCCTTGGCGCCGGTATTATCGGCCACCTTCAGAAATGTTTCCTGCTGAATCATAACGGCACCTCCTTACTTCGCTTTTTCAATGATCTCGACCACGCGCCACCGCTTGTCCTTGGACAGGGGGCGGGTCTCCATCACTTTGACCCGGTCGCCGATGCCGCAGGCATTCTCCTCGTCATGGGCCTTCAGCTTGTAAGTGCGGCCGACGATCTTCTTGTACAGGGGATGGGCCACACGGTCTTCAATGGCGACGACCACGGTCTTGTCCATCTTGTCGGATACGACTCTGCCGACCCGGGTCTTGCGGGAGGAAGTTCTCTTCTCTTCGTTCATGTTCGATTCCCTCCTTCTTACTGCTTGTCAGAAGCTCCGGAGAGCTCCTTTTGACGCAACATGGTCTTGACTCGGGCAATGTCATGCTTGGTCTCCCGGATCTTCAGGGGATTATCCAGCTGATTGGTGGCGTGCTGCATACGCAGATAGAAAAGATCCTTCTTCAGGCCCACCAGCTTCTCGTTGAGCTGCTCGGGGGTCATGCTACGAATTTCACTTGCCTTCATCTTCACTCACCTGCTTCCTCGGTGCGGGCGACGATCTTCGTCTTGATGGGCAGCTTGTGGCTGGCCAGACGAAGCGCCTCGCGGGCAACTTCTTCAGACACGCCGGCGATCTCGAACATGATGCGGCCGGGCTTCACGACGGCAACCCAGAACTCGGGGGAACCCTTACCGGAACCCATGCGGGTCTCAGCGGGCTTCTTGGTCACGGGCTTGTCGGGGAAAATCTTGATCCAAACCTGACCGCCACGCTTGGTGTAGCGGGTCATGGCGATACGGGCCGCCTCGATCTGATTGCTGGTGATCCAGGCGGGCTCCAGGGCCTGCAGGCCGAACTCACCGTAGGCAATGGTGTTGCCGCGGGTGGCCTTGCCGGTCATACGGCCGCGGTGTACGCGGCGATACTTGACTCTCTTCGGCAGAAGCATTACTGGGCTCCTCCTTCCTTAGCGGGTGCCGCAGGCGCCGCGGGGGCAGCCGGACGGCTGGGATTGGTGGCACGGTTGAAACCGCCCTGGGGGCGGCCCTGGCCGCGGTTGAAACCGCCCTGACGGTCACGGTTAAACCCGCCGCCCTGGCGCCGGTCGCCGAAACCGCCGCGGCGGTCGCCATCCCGGCGGGGACGACGCTCACGACGCTCCTGGTAGGGCTTGGAGGTGTCCATGGTGCGGGGGGTGGTGCGCAGGGTCTGAGAGAGGACCTCTCCCTTGTAGATCCAGACCTTCACGCCGATGCGGCCGAAGGTGGTGGCAGCCTCCGCGAAGCCGTACTCAATGTCGGCGCGGATGGTCTGCAGGGGGATGGTGCCCTCGTGATAGTGCTCCACGCCGGCGATCTCACGTCCGCCCAGACGGCCGGAGCAGCAAACCTTGATGCCCTTGGCGCCGGCGCGCATGGCGCGGGCCATGGCGTTCTTCATGGCGCGGCGGTGAGAGATACGCTTCTCCAACTGCTGGGCGATGTTCTCCGCCACCAGCTGGGCGTTCATGTCGGGGTTGCGGACCTCGACGATGTTCAGGCGCACCTTCTTGCCGATCAGCTTCTCCACAGCGAGACGATACTGCTCGATCTGCTCGCCGCCCTTGCCGATGACCATGCCCGGCCGGGCGCAGTGGAGGAAGATGGTGACGACTTCGTTGCTCCGCTCGATCTCGATCTTGGGAACACCGGCGCCGTACAGGGTCTTCTTCAGGTACTTGCGGATCTTCTGATCCTCGACGATCAGATCGCCGACCTTCTCATCACTGGCATACCAACGGGAATCCCAGTCTTTGATGACGCCCACGCGCAGGCCGTGGGGATTTACTTTCTGTCCCATAAAACTGTTCTCCTCCCTCTTATGCCTTTTCCGTCACAGCCAGGGTGACGTGAGAAGTCTTCTTATTGATCCGATAGGCGCGGCCCTGAGCCCGGGGCATCATCCGCTTCAGGATGGGGCCGGGAGTGGCGAACACCTCGGACACCACCAGCTTGGCGGGGTCCATGCCGAAGTTGTTCTCGGCATTGGCACAGGCGGACTTCAGGAGCTTCATCAGAGGCTCGGAAGCGGCCTTGGGGGTCTGCATCAGGATCGCCATGGCGGTGCCGGCGTCCTTGCCGCGGATCAGATCACACACGATCTGGACCTTGCGGGGAGCGATGCGGACATAGCGCAGATACGCTTTGGCAATCTTCATCTCTTCCATGTTCTGCATCCTCCTTCATTAAGAATCTTTCCGATGGCCGCGGAAGGTGCGGGTGGGCGCGAACTCACCCAGCTTGTGGCCGACCATATCCTCCTGGATATAGACGGGCACGTGCTTGCGGCCGTCGTGAACGGCAATGGTGTGGCCCACGAAGGCGGGGAAGATGGTAGAGCTCCGGCTCCAGGTCTTGAGGACCTTCTTCTCGTTCTTCGCGTTCATTTCCTCGACCCGCTTCAGAAGCTCCGGGGCAACATACGGGCCTTTTTTAATGGATCTGCTCATATTGACTTGCCTCCTTACTTCTCGTTGCGGCGCTTGACGATGAATTTATTGGTGGGGTTCTTGCCCTTGCGGGTCTTGTAACCCATGGCGGGCTTGCCCCAGGGGGTCACCGGGCCGGGACGGCCGACGGGTGCGCGGCCCTCGCCGCCGCCGTGGGGGTGGTCATTGGGGTTCATGACGGAGCCGCGCACGGTGGGACGCCAGCCCATGTGACGCTTGCGGCCGGCCTTGCCGATGTTGATGTTCTCGTGCTCGATGTTGCCAACCTGACCGATGGTGGCGTAGCAGTTGGTGCGCACGATGCGGACCTCGCCGGAAGGCAGACGGATCTGGGCGTCGCCGCCCTCCTTGGCCATCAGCTGAGCGGCGGTGCCGGCGGAGCGCACCAGCTGGGCGCCGTTGCCGGGATGCAGCTCGATGTTATGGATCACGGTACCAACGGGGATGTTGGCGATGGGCAGGGCGTTGCCGGGCAGAATGTCCGCCTCGGGGCCGGTCATGATCTTGTGGCCGGCCTTCAGGCCCAGGGGCGCCAGGATATAGCGCTTCTCGCCGTCCTCATACTGGATCAGAGCGATGTTGGCGCTGCGGTTGGGATCGTACTCCAGGCGCAGCACGGTGGCGGAGCCGATCTTGTCCCGCTTGAAGTCAATGATACGGTACTTGCGCTTGTTGCCGCCGCCGCGGTGGCGGACGGTGATGCGGCCGTAGCTGTTGCGGCCGGAGCTCTTCTTCAGGGGCTCAGTCAGGCTGGGCTCGGGCTTCGCCTTCTTGTCGATGCCGTCGAACCCGGAGACCGTCATCTGCCGTCTGGAGGGAGTCGTCGGCTTAAAAGTTTTGATAGACATGTCGCGTTACACTCCTTCCGTTTATCAGACCATACCTTCGAAGAACTCGATGGTCTTGGAATCCGCCGCCAGCTGGACATAGGCCTTTTTCCAGGTCTTGGTCATGCCGGGACGGCCGGCACCCATGCGCTTCTCCTTGCCGGGCACCGTCAGGGTGTTGACAGAGGCAACCTTCACACCGAAGATCTCCTCCACCGCCTTCTTGATCTCGATCTTGCCGGCGTCCTTGGCCACCTCGAAGACGTACTTCTTGTCGGCGGCACCGGACATGGCGCGCTCGGTGATGATGGGGCGGATGATAATATCGTAAGCGGTAGCCATTACGCGTACACCTCCTCGATTTTTGCGAGGGCGTCCTTGTCCACGACCAGATACTTGGCGTTCAGGATGTCATAGACGCTCAGGATGGAAGCGGGAGTGGTCACAACGCCGGGGATGTTCCGCGCGCTCTTGACGATGGTCTGATCCACGGCGGGGGTGACCACCATGGCCTTGCCGTCCACACCGACGGCGGTGAGGAACTTGCGGAAGTCAGCGGTCTTGATGGCGTCCATCTTGATGGAGTCGATGACCACCATCTGGCCCTCGGCCACCTTGGCGGAGAGGACGGACTTCAGCGCCAGGCGCTTGACCTTCTTATTCAGCACATAGCTGTAATCCCGGGGCTTGGGGGCAAACACGATGCCGCCGTGGGTCCACTGGGGAGCACGGGTGCTGCCCTGCCGGGCGTGGCCGGTGCCCTTCTGACGCCAGGGCTTTCTGCCGCCGCCGGAGACTTCGGCGCGGGTGAGGGCGCTCTGGGTACCCTGTCTGCAGTTGGCGAGGTGGTTCTTGACAACCTCGTGCACGACGGTCTGGTTGGGCTCGATGCCGAAGATCGCGTCGTTCAGTTCCACAGTGCCGACTTCTGCGCCGGCCATGTTCAACACTTTCATAGTAGACATTGATCAAGCACCCCTTTCTTACTTGTTTCTGGCGGAGGCCTTCTGCGGGTTGCGGCCGGAGGCCTTCTGCGGGTTCTTGCTGATGTCAGCGCCGGCCTGCTTGACCTTGTGGACCTTGACCGTGGACTTGATGGTCACGAGGCCGCCCTTGGGGCCGGGGATCGCACCGCAGACCACCAGCATGTTCAGCTCGGGGTCGACCTTGACGACGCTCAGGTTCTGGACAGTCACCTGCTCCACGCCCATGTGGCCGGCGCCGATGGTGCCCTTGATGATCTTGGACATGTGGCTGGTGGCGCCCAGAGAACCGATCTGACGGGCCACAGGGCCGGAGCCGTGGGTCTCCTTCAGGCGGTGGGCACCGTGGCGCTTGATGACGCCCTGATAGCCGTGGCCCTTGCTGATGCCGGTGACATCCACGAAGTCGCCCGCCTGGAAGGCATCAGCCTTCACGATGTCGCCCACGTTCAGCTCGGCGGCATTCTCCAGGTCGAACTCCCGCAGGTACTTCTTGGGAGCCACGCCGGCCTTGTCCAGGTGGCCCTTCTCGGGCTTGGTGAGCTTGCGCTCAGAGATGTCCTCAAAGCCCAGCTGGACCGCCTCATAGCCTTCCTTTTCGGAAGTCTTCTTCTGCACGACCACGCAGGGACCCGCCTCGATCACGGTGACGGGGATCACATGGCCGTTCTCGTCAAAAATCTGGGACATGCCCACTTTTTTGCCGATGATCGCTTTCATGGTTGTTCCTCCTTAAAGGTTATTGGTCGGCTTAGATACGTGCGGGTTGGGTCCCGCCGCATTGCTCTGCCGACATGACCCGTCTGCCTCGCAAGACGGCAGACATGGACAGCAAACAATTTTCAATCTATTTTCGCCGCGGCGTGTACGTGGCGAAAATACCTTGACTCAGCCGCCCTGGGCGGCGCCGCCAGTGCGCACACTGGCGAGGGGGAATCTAAAGGGGGATTTCATCCCCTCTTTAATTGGTTACAGCTTGATCTCGATCTCCACGCCGGCAGGCAGCTCCAGGGCCATCAGGGCCTCCACCGTCTTGGGGGTGGACTTGGTGATGTCGATGAGGCGCTTGTGGGTGCGGCGCTCAAACTGCTCGCGGCTGTCCTTGTACTTGTGGACGGCCCGCAGGATGGTGACGACTTCCTTCTTGGTGGGCAGAGGGATGGGGCCGGACACGGAAGCGCCGGTGCGCTTGGCGGTCTCCACGATCTTCTCTGCGCTCTGGTCGATGACCTGATGGTCATAGGCCTTCAGCCGGATGCGGATCATTTCTTTCTGAGCCATGGTTGTTTCCTCCTGATTTCGTAGGTAGTTTCACGAGTCTCGACGACCTACGGCGAGAGAATTTTTCTATACGCTTAACCGTGCGTATCATTCCAGCTCATGAAAAATACCGGCGCATGATACGGCCGGTATCCTGTCATGGCGCAGCGATCTACGCAACGTACAGATCCTTCTCAGCCGCCCGATTATCGGACATACTCCCCGGAAGTTACCTCTTTCGAGCAATCTCCCGGTTCATCGCAGTACTCGCCGGGCGCAGTTCTGCCCTCCACGCGAGCTTTATTATCATAAAAGAAAATCTTGCTAATGTCAAGCCTATTTTCTCTGTTTTTTATGAAAATATGAAGATTTTTTTGGAGGGCTGGATCTTTTTCCAATTCTTCCGAAATTTTGGAGGAAAACCGTCGGTTTCAGCCCTTCCGGACTGCTGAAAAAGAGAGGAGGGGGCGTTCCCCTCCTCCCTTTTCGTTCTCAATAAGCCACACCCCAGTAGATGTCGGTGGTGCATTTCCTGCCGCACACGGGGCAGGTGCCCTCCGTGCCGCTCTGGACCAGGGGCATACAGCGGGAGCTGACACCGGCCCGCTCCTTCATGGCCAGCTCACACTCCAGACTGCCGCACCACTTGGACCGGAGGAAGCCGCCCTTCCCCTCCACAATGGCCTTGGCCTCCTCGGGAGTTTGGATGTCGAAGGTGTTGTCCTCCCGGTTCTTCAGGGCCATGGCATACAGATTGTCATGGATGTGATCCAGCAGGGCCTTCACGGCGCTCTCCAGCTCCGCCAGGGCCACGGTGATCTTCTCGCCGGTGTCCCGCCGGGCAATGACGCACTGCTCCTTCTCCATGTCTTTGGGGCCGATCTCCACCCGGACGGGCACACCCTTCATCTCATACTCTGCGAACTTCCAGCCGGGGGAGTTATCAGAGTCGTCCATCTTGCTCCGCACGCCGGCCGCGTTCAGCCGGTCCCGCAGAGAGGCCGCCGCCTCCAGCACCCCGGGCTTGTGGGCCGCCACAGGGATCACCACCGCCTGGGTGGGGGCGATCCGAGGAGGCAGCACCAAGCCGTTGTCGTCGCCGTGGGTCATAATGATGCCGCCGATCATCCGGGTGCTGACGCCCCAGCTGGTCTGGTGGGGATAGTGGGGCTGGTTGTCCTTGCCAGTGAACGTGATGTCAAATGCCTTGGCAAAGCCGTCGCCGAAGTAGTGGCTGGTGCCCGCCTGGAGGGCCTTATGGTCGTGCATCATACACTCCACCGTGTAGGTCTCCTCTGCGCCGTTGAACTTCTCCTTGTCGGTCTTGCGGCCCTTGATGACAGGCATAGCCAGCACGTTCTCCATGAAGTCCGCGTAGATGTTCAGCATCTGCATGGTCTCTTCCCGGGCCTCTTCGGCGGTGGCGTGCATGGTGTGGCCCTCCTGCCACAGGAATTCCCGATGGCGCAGGAAGGGGCGGGAGGTCTTTTCCCACCGCAGCACGCTGCACCACTGGTTGTACAGCTTGGGCAGGTCCCGCCAGGAGTGGATGATGTTGGCATAATGTTCGCAGAAGAGCGTCTCCGAAGTAGGGCGGATAGCGCAGCGGTCCTCCAGCTTCTCACTGCCGCCCACAGTGACCCACGCACATTCGGGTGCAAAGCCCTCCACATGGTCCTTCTCCTTCTGGAGCAGGGACTCCGGGATCAGCACCGGCAGGTACACGTTCTCGTGCCCCGTGGCCTTGAAGCGCCGGTCCAGCTCCGCCTGGATATTCTCCCACAGGGCGTAGCCGTAGGGCCGGTAGATGAACATGCCCTTCACGGAGGTGTAGTCGATCAGCTCCGCCTTCTTGCAGACGTCCGTGTACCACTGGGCGAAGTCTACGTCCCGTGCGGTGATGGCGTCCACCTGTCTCTTATCCTGTGCCATAGTCTTCATCCTTTTCTCTATGATCGCGCCGTCCTTCGGCGCAGTTTACACTGAACATTTATTGTATCCACTCTGGGAGAAAAAGTCAACTGTTATGGCTCCCTGGTTCCGCATTTGCAGAACTGATATTGCGCCGAAGCTTGCTCTCTTTGATATTTGAGAGGAAAGCAGGGCGCTTTCCTGCAGGAGATTCGTCCATATAGGCAGGCTATGTGCTCCGGCGGCTCCCATCTGCTGACGGAAGTACCCTTCTTCGAAACCAAGAACAGGCGGCGGGCCGATGGCCCGCCGCCTTGCTGCAATTCTTATTTCGCGTACTCGATGACCTTGGTCTCCCGCAGGACGTGGACCTTGATCTGACCGGGGTACTCCATTTCCTCCTCGATCTTCTTGGCCAGGTCCCGGGCCAGGATGACCATCTGGTCCTCGCTGACCTGCTCGGGCCTCACCATGACCCGCACCTCGCGGCCGGCCTGGATGGCGTAGGCCTTATCCACGCCGGGATAGGAGCCGGTGATGGTTTCCAGCTGCTCCAGACGCTTGATGTAGTTCTCCAGATTCTCCCGCCGGGCACCGGGGCGGGCTGCGGAGATAGCGTCTGCCGCCTGCACCAGACAGGCCACCACGGTCCGGGGCTCCACATCGTTGTGGTGGGCCTCGATGGCGTGGATGATGTCCTCCCGCTCCTTGTACTTCCGGGCGAACTCCACACCCAGGGACACGTGGGTGCCCTCCAGCTCGTGGTCCACGGCCTTGCCCAGATCGTGGAGCAGGCCGGCCCGCTTGGCAGCCTGGACATCCGCACCCAGCTCGGAGGCCATCATGCCGGCGATGTGGCTGACCTCGATGGAGTGCTGCAGGACGTTCTGGCCGTAGCTGGTCCGGTAGTGGAGGCGGCCCAGCATCTTCACCAGCTCCGGGTGCAGGTTCCGCACGCCGCACTCGAACACGGCGCGCTCACCCTCTGCCTTGATGGTGTTCTCCACTTCCCGGCGTGCCTTCTCCACCATCTCCTCAATGTGGGTGGGATGGATGCGGCCGTCGGCGATCAGCTTCTCCAGGGCCAGGCGGGCGATCTCCCGCCGCACCGGCTCGAAGCAGGAGACGGTGATGGCCTCGGGCGTGTCGTCGATGATGAGATCCACACCCGTCAGGGTCTCGATGGTGCGGATGTTGCGGCCCTCGCGGCCGATGATGCGGCCCTTCATCTCGTCATTGGGCAGGGGAACCACACTGACGGTCATTTCGGCCACCTGGTCGGCAGCGCACCGCTGGATGGCCTGGGCCACCACTTCCCGGGCGCGCGCCTCGCACTCTTCCTTCATCCGGGACTCGACCTCTTTGATCTTGAGGGCGGTCTCGTGGGTCACCTCGGCCTCCACCTGAGCGATCAGATAGGCCTTGGCCTCCTCGGCGGTGAAGCCGGAAATCCGCTCCAGCATCTCCGTCTGGCTGCGCTTGATGACTTTGATCTCCTCGTTTTCCTTGTCGATGGCCGCATGCTTCTGGGCCAGGGACTCCTCTCTCTTCTCCAGAGCCTCGGTCTTGCGGTCGAGGTTCTCTTCCTTCTGCTGCAGGCGGTTTTCCTGCCGCTGCAGGTCGGCTCTGCGCGACTTCTCTTCCTTCTCGTACTCGCTGCGGTTCTTCAAAATCTCTTCTTTGGCTTCCAGCAGTGCCTCTTTTTTCTTGGTCTCGGCGCTCTTGATGGCCTCGTTGATGATGCGCTTTCCCTCTTCTTCCGCGCTTGAGATTTCCTTTTCAGAAACGGTTTTCCGGTAGCGAATACCGAGGAAGAAGCAGATCACGCCGCCAACTGCCAGCCCGATCAGGGCGGCAACGACGTTTCCAATCACGGTATCTTCTCCTCCTGTGTCCGGTATCCTGTACGCTTTGGGTTTTATATGCAGGCCGCATGGGCCGCATGGGCAGAAAACAATCGGAAGGCCCCTGTTGCCTGCCGACAATTATCCGTTTTTAGTTTAATCGTTCTGCCCTCTTCTGTCAAGGCAAATCTGTATATTTACCCAAATTCCGCCGAACGCTTTTGGAGTTTTTTACGAGGTCTGTCAGGTGTACCCCTGTCTCCGGCCCGCCGGCTTCCCGCCGCGGCGGGAAGCCGGCGGATTCTCACGTATTGATGTATGCCGCGGCGGCATACCCCACCTGATCCCCGTAGTGCACCACATACCAGCCGTTCCATTCGCCGTAGATCGTAACAGCGGCGCCGTTGGGAAGGTTGGCGATCACCTTGCCGGAGGAGGATGGATAGTCCCGCAGGTTCAGCGTGCCGTTGCTCACAGACACGGTGCCCTGCATCGGGTCCATGGGGTAGATAAAGGGCAGGCCGAAATACTCCGTCAGGCCCCGGGCAATCTGCTGGGCGATGGCATCCCAGTGGCCCTCCAGCCAGGTGGCGTCGCTGTAATTGTCGTGGTAGCCGATCTCCAGCAGTACAGAGGGAAACCGGGGCTGGCGGACCTCTCCCAGTGAAGTGGTGGGGCGGGTAGTGACCTTGTTGGGCAATGGATAGATCTTCCGCAGCTCCTGGGCGATGAGCTCTGCGGCCCGCTGACCGCCCACGCTGCCGGGGTAATAGAAGGCAATAATGCCCCGTTCCTCGCCATAGCGCCCCTCTGGGGCGGCGTTGGAGTGGAGCGCCAGATACAGGTCATACTCCCCCTGATTGGCCTCCCGGATGGAGCTGCCGGCAGTCATCTCCGGCCGGTTGCGCTGGTACTGGATGCCGTTGGAGAGCAGATAGGGCACCAGGGCGTCTGCCAGCAGGTTCATGTTGTACTCCTCGGACCCGCTGCCGGTAACGTACATGTTCCAGTCCTGAGTGGACGGGCTCAGATAGATCTTGGGCATGGAATTGTCCCTCCTTTTTTCCCAGTCTATGGCGTTTCCCTCAAAAATGTGATACACTGGCCTGGAAATATCAGAGGGAAAGGAATCATGCCATGAAAGCGGAACGGAATTACCCCAGATACACCGTCACGGCCAAAGCGGAGGCCGCCATCCTCCGGGGCCACCCCTGGGTCTATGACGCAGAAATTACAGCCACAGAGGGACAGGCGGAAAACGGCGGCCTGGTGGACGTGATCAGCAAAAAGGGCCGGTATCTGGGTACGGGCTTTTTGTCGGAACAGTCCAAGATCCGGGTGCGGCTGGTGTCCCGCAACGCCAATGACCAGTTCGACGCCGCCTTCTGGCGCCGGAAGCTTCAGTGGGCCTGGGAATACCGGAAGCGCGTGATGTCTCCGGAGGACCTGGACGCCTGCCGGATCATCTTCGGGGAGGCAGATGCCTTTCCCGGACTGACGGTGGACAAGTTCCACGACCTGCTGTCCGTCCAGGTGCTGTCCGTGGGCATGGAGCGGATCCAGGACATCCTGCTGCCGGCGCTGGCGGAGCTCCTCCGGGCGGACGGGTTCCCGATCCGCGGGATCCTTCTCCGGAACGACGTGGCCCTGCGGGAGAAGGAGGGGCTGCCCCAGGGCAAGGGGTGGTATCCCCTGCCGGGGGAAGCGGCGCCGGATTCTGCAGTGACGGAGATCACGGAGAACGGCGTGAAATATCTGGTAGACGTGGAGAACGGCCAGAAGACCGGGTTCTTCCTGGACCAGAAGTACAACCGCCGGGCGGTGGGGCGCATCGCCCGGGGCAGGACGGTGCTGGACTGCTTCACCCACACCGGATCCTTCGCTCTGAACGCCGCGATGGGCGGGGCGAAGCACGTCACCGCCGTGGATGTGTCGGAGTCCGCCGTGGAGATGGCCCGGGCCAACGCGGCGCGCAACGGCCTCACCGGCGCAGTGGACTGCGTGGCCGCCAACGTGTTCGACCTGCTGCCCGCGCTGGAGAAGGAGCCGAAGCGGTACGACTTCATCATCCTGGACCCGCCGGCCTTCACCAAGTCCCGCAGGACCGTTGCCAACGCCATCTCCGGGTATAAGGAGATCAACTACCGGGCCATGAAGCTGCTGCCCCGGGGCGGTCTTCTCGCCACCTGCTCCTGCTCCCACTTCGCCACGGAGGAGAAGTTCGCAGCCATGCTCCACAGCGCCGCCCGGGACGCCGGAGTGCAGCTGCGGCAGATCGAGGCCCGGCAGCAGGCCTGCGACCACCCCATCCTCTGGGGCGTCGAGGAGACGAATTATCTGAAGTTCTACCTGTTCCAGGTGGTATGACGCCGCCGTTTCCCAACGTGCCGCCCTGCGCAAACGGGCCGCCCCACAAGGGGCGGCCCGTTTTTTATGGGACATATACCGTTTTCAGAGGAGGATCTGTCCCGGATTTCAGCCGGTTCTCTCAGCCCACTTCCAGGAAGCGGACCACGCCCTGGTACACATACAGCGTGGCGCTGTCTGCATAGGCTCTGGCCTCAGTGAGGGTGACCCAGCTCTTGGTCTGCGTGTTGTAGCAGGGGACGCTGGCAGGGACCGTGTAGGTCCGGCCGTTCACCGTGACGGCGCCCTTGCCGCTCCAAGCGGTGTTGGGCACGTTCCGCAGCTCGTCAGGATAGACCAGGCTGCCGATCCGCTGGGTGTTTCCAGAGGTGACGATGGTGATGCCCACGATGTCGCCGTTGCGCACCACATAGCCGGTCTCAAAGGTGGGCGTGCTCTTGCCCGCACCGTATTCCACAGACAGCTGGGCATTGCCCTCCCGGTTGCCCTCTTCGTCATAGTTCGCGGTATAGTTGGCGCGGCCGAAGATGTAGCCGCCGCCGATGGCGGAATTCAGCACGATGACCTTCACCCTGCCTGCCCAGTCGGTGCCGGCGTAGGTGATCTGGGAAGCGGGCACGCTGCCGTCCGCGATCTGGGACAGGCTGATGGCGGTGAGGCCGCTGCCGTCGTTCTGGAAGACAACCACATTGTCCGCCAGATTCCGGCTGCCCAGCTTGCGCTCCGCCACATTCAGCTCGCCGGAGACGCCGCCCGTCAGGCGTGTCAGGGACAGGCCGCCCTTCCGGCTGGAGGAGACCCGCACCAGCTGGCCGTTCAGCCGCTCCACATCGCTGGCGGAGAGACTGACCGAGCCCTTCACCTGGATGCCGCAGAGCAGGTCCACCGTGGCGCTTCCGCTGGAGACCTCGGCGATGCCGATGGCATTGCCGGTGGCCGTGTTGCCGCTGGCCGCCACCGCGCCGGCCACCTGATTGTCCTCGGTCAGGAGCAGAGTGATCTGGTCGCCGGGCTTGAACTGGGAGACCGTCTGCATAGCGGTGGGCAGCACGTTGAACTCATAGCCCAGGACCGTGATCTTCGTGGGCTCCTTGGGATTGGGATAACATTCCTCATAGTAGCCGGTAATCCGGGTGTCGCACACGCGGATGGAGTTGGTGGTGCTGGAATAGGTTGCCACGTCGTACTTGCGCATATCCCCGGCCGTGGCGGGCAGGCCGTTCTTGTAGATGGCGTATCCGCTGGTGCCGCCGGCCAGAGAGCTGAAGCCCGAGGTGGACCCCTTCTCATAGATGATGACCGCCTCGTTGGACGTGGTCCCGCCGCCGCCGACGAACACATAGTCCACACCGCCGCCTGCATCCAGATACAGCGTCAGGGAGGTGCCCGCGTTCAGCCAGGAGTAGACCTCGCTCCACACGGACTCCTTGCCGTTGTAGTAGACGCCGGTGTCGTTGTCCATAACGTACTTGGTACCGGTGGTATCCGTCAGCTCCGTGGCCTTGGCCGTGGAGAGGACCACGACCTTGCTGCTGCCCACGGAATCCGGCACAAAGGTCAGGGCTTCATTACCGTTCTTGCTGAGCAGCAGTGTCCCCTTGGTGCCGTTGAGCATGCCGTTGGAGACCTTGCCGTCCGCCAGGGAGTAAACTGCGCCGGAGGCCATCTGCAGCGCCGTTCCGGCGCCCCGCGGTCCGTCAGCCGTGGAGGAGACCAGCATCTGCCCCGTCCGGGTCTCGCCCAGTGTGGCGAGATAGCTGCCGCCCTCTTTCTGGTCCGCCCGAAGCAGATTCAAAAAGAGCTTGGCCGCCTGTCCGCGGGTCAGGCCCTCGTTTCCAGTTCCGCTGACGCCGTCGGTCAGGCCGATGAGCGCGGCTTCCGCCATATAGCTGTCCGGCCAGACGCCGCCGACGTCTTCGTCCTTGTAGCCCAGCATCCGCAGCAGGATGGTCACCGCCTGGCCCACGGTCACCGTGCGGTCGGGGTGGAATTTCCCGTCTGCGTAGCCGGAGATGATGTTTTTGCCCTTGGCGGCCATGTTGATATACGGCGCCGCCCAATAAGAGGGCTTCACATCCGAAAATACCGTGACGGTCCGGTAGCGTCCCAGCTCATTGCTGCCGTTCATGGCGTAGACCGCCATCTTGCAGAACTGCGCCCGGGTGAGGACAGTGCCGGGGCGGAAGGTCCCATCCCCATAGCCGTCCAGCACACCGAGCAGACGCAGGGATTCCACCGCCACTGCCGTGCTCTTGTCCCCGACATCGGAAAATGTGACTGCTGCGGTATTGGCCGCCCCCGCCGGCACCGCCAGCAGGGAAACCGCCATGCACACGGCCAGCAGAAATGTCATGATTCGTCTCTTCATCAGTCTCTCCCTCTCATTCTGCCCGCAGTGCTTCCACGGGCTGGAGCCTGGCGGCCTTTGCCGCCGGATAAATGCCGAACAAAATTCCCAGCGCCACCGACAGCGTAAAGGCGCACAGGGTAATCCACGCCGCCGGGTAGATGGTCATCTGGAACATCAGCCGTCCCACCAGCAGGCTGCCGCCGGTGCCGATGAGGATGCCGATGATGCCGCCGATTCCGCAGAGCATGGCCGCCTCGATGAGGAACTGGATGACGATGCTGCTCCGCTCGGCACCAATGGCCCGGCGGATGCCGATCTCCCGGGTCCGTTCGGTGACGGTCACCAGCATGATGTTCATGATGCCGATGCCGCCCACCAGCAGGCTGATGGCGGCGATACCGCCCAGAATCAGGGAGATCATGCCCATCTGCTTGTTCTGCTCCTGTTGCCAGGAGTTCTCCTGGTCCACCTGGAAGCCGCCTGCGTTGGGATTAACCACTCCCTTCAAAAAGCCGCCGATGCGGGAGCTGGCCTCGATCATGTCCTCGCTGCTGCGGGTCTTCACGATGAACTGCTCCGGTGCGTCGCCGCCCAGCACCCGGCGGGCGGTGTAGGGCAGAATGATGACATTGTCGATCTGGCTGGCGGATGCGCTTTCACCGGTAAGGCGGGGGGCATAGACCCCCACCACCTCAAAGCTCTGCCCGTTGAGCTGGAGCACCTTGCCCACGGGGTCCGCGGCGTCGAAGAAGATCTTTGCCGCCCGGTCCCCCAGCACACATACCTGCTTGTAGCCCCGGATGTCCAACACGGACAGGTCCCGGCCGGAGGCCAGCGTCAGGTTGTTGCAGATGCTGTACTGGTCGCTGCCGTAGTAAATGCTGGGCGGCACGTCGCCGGTGAGATTGCCGTTTTCATCGTAATTATAGCTCATATTGGCGGTGCTCTTGGTCCCGTATACCACCGTGGCGTTGCAGTACGCCTGGGGCGTCACGCCCAGCACATACTCCTTGATGCTGTTGCAGTAGTCGTACAGCGCCGGAAAGTAATCCTGACCCAGGCTGTTGCCATCTTCGTCATACAGGTAGTTCCAGATGTTGACGGTGAGCTTGTTGCTGCCCATGGCCTCGTACTGCTCCATGGTCTTTTCCGTATAGCCGTTGATGGCGGACACGATGGTCATCACCGCCGCGATGCCGATGATGATGCCCAGCATGGTCAGGGCGGACCGGCCCTTTTTGCCCCAGATGGACTTCCACGCCATCTTCACGGCCTGTTGGATATTCAAAGCCAGTCCACCTCCTGCTCCCGGTCCTCAATGATTCTGCCGTCCGCCAGGCGGATGACCCGCCGGGCCGTGGCGGCGATGCCGTTATCATGGGTGATGAGAATGACGGTGCTGCCCTCCTTGTTCAGCTCCTGGAGGAATTTCAGCACCTCCTGCCCGGTGTGGGAGTCCAGTGCGCCGGTGGGCTCGTCGGCCATGATGATGGGAGGCTTGGTGGCGATGGCCCGCGCAATGGCCACCCGCTGCTGCTGGCCACCGGACATCTCCACCGGCCGGTGCTTGATGCGGTTCGCCAGCCCCACCCGGGCCAGGGCCTCCAGGGCCATGTCCCGGCGGTCATCGGCATTCACCCCCTGGTAGATCAGGGGCAGTTCCACATTTTCCAGCACCGTCAGGCTCTGGATCAGGTTGTACTGCTGAAAGATAAAGCCGATCTGCTTGTTGCGGATGTGGGACAGCTCCTTGTCCGTCAGCTCCCGGACGTCCGTTCCACCCAGGAGATACGTCCCCCGGGTGGGGATGTCTAGGCAGCCCAGCACGTTCATCATGGTGGACTTGCCGGAGCCGGACTGGCCCACCACCGCCACGAACTCGCCCTTTCCGATGGTCAGGGAGACGCCGTCCAGGGCCCGTACCTCGCTCTCCCGCCCTTCGCCATAGATCTTATAGACGTCCCGCAGCTCTACTAAGTTCTTCGCCATGGGCATCAACCCCACGCCTGCAGGGACTGGATCTGTGTGAAGACCTCGGTCCCCTCTTCCACACCGGACTTGATCTCCACATTGGAGTTGTCGGAGATGCCGATCTCCACCGGCACCGCCCAGAAGCCCTCCGGGATCTCCTCGCTCAGGGTGGGCGTCTCAATGGCGTTGTCCGGCCGACTGCCCTTTACAAACACCACGTTCACGGTGGAGCCGTCCTCCTGGGTCACAGTACGCACGCACTGGAGCGGCAGGACCAGGCAGTTGTCATTCTCACTGGCAGTTAGAGTGTAGTCGATATAGCTGTTGACCTGCAGGGTGCCCTCGCTGTTGTCCGCCGAGATGGTGATAGGATAGGTCGCCACGCCGTTGTTCACCGTGCTGGAGAGGCTGACCGTCTCCACGGTGCCGAAGGCCGGGGTCCCCCACTGGCTCAGCTCCACCGGCATCCCCGGCTTGATGTAGCTGATGTTCCGCTCGTCCACATTGGCGGTAATCACCACGCTGGAGGTGTCCGAGATGGTCACCACTGCGGTATTTGCAGCGATCTCATCGCCGGGCTGGATGGTCAGGCCGATTACCATGCCGTCAATGGGAGCCTTGGCGTTGCAGTTGGCCAGGTTCTCCTCCGCAGTCTTCAGCTCCTCCCGGGCAGTGTCCAGGTTCTGCTGGATGGTGAAGAGCTGGCTCTCGCTCTCCTCCCCGTCGATGCGCACCAGCACCTGGCCGGGCGCCACCTGCAGGTAGTCCACCAGATTGCTGGAAATCACCGTGCCATCCACCGTGGAAACCAGGTCGCCGGTGCGGTAGTACGCCAGCTTGCCGGCCTCATAGGGGTACACGGTCTCACCGTTCACAGTGGCGGTGGCAGAGGCCACCATATCCGCCGTCAGGGCTCCCTCATTCTCCACGATAATGTCGGCGGAGAAGAGCTTGGACCCCTCCGGCGTGATGCGGCTGACCATGTGGACCGCCTCCACCGTGCCGGGAACGGAGGTCATCAGGGCAGGGATCGAAACATTCACCGTCTGTCCCACCTGCAGGTCGCCCGCATAGGCGTAGCTGTAATACTGCTCCAGCCGCAGACGGGTATCGTCGGAGAGGACCGCCACCTTCTGGCCCTTGGTGATGGAATCACCGGGATTCAGCGTCACGGTCTCCATCAGCTTGCCGGCATAGCCGGCGGAGAGATTCAGTCCTGCGATGTCTTTCTGGGCCTGGGAGAGCTGTTTCTCATAGCCCTCCACATTGCTCCGGGCCTTCTGCACGGCGGTCTCTGCCGCCGGAGAGTCGATGGTGAACAGCGGCGTGCCGGCAGTCACCGTCTCACCCTCCGCCACCAGCACATCCACCACTGTGCCGACAGTGGTGATGGTGATTGTCTCACTGCTCTTGGCCTTGGTCAGGCCGCTGCCCTGGACCGTGGAGGTGATGGAACCGTACTGCACAATGTCGGTGACCACCTCTCCCTCATCGCTGCTCTTGCCGCCCAGCACTTTCAGCAGCACCACCGCGGCGATCACCAGCAGCAGTGCCAGTATGCACAGGCGGATGATCCGGCGCCGCTTCTTCCGCGGGATCGCCTGCCACCGGGCCTTCAGGTTTACGCGCGTCTCCGCGGGGGCGGCGCTGTCCGCCGCCGTCTCCTCCATCGCCGGAGCGGTCGCTTCCTGTTCTACATTCTCCAGGTCTTTGACTTCAGCCATGGTATGTACTCCTCTTCTTGTTCTTCACAGATGCATCAACTGTATTGCTTATAATAGTACAGTATGTAGGGCAAAGCAATAACAAAACAGTTACAGTTTCTCCCGCGGCCTGTATCTCTTGTAACCTGCGGGTATGTGTGAAAAAGTGCTCCCCGGAAGCCGGGGAGCACTTTCAAGGTCATTCAGACCATGGCGGCGCGCCGGGCGCTGAAGCGCTGATAGAGGACGATGCCAACCACCAACACAAAGCCGGCGATGTCGGTGGCCGTGCCGGGGATCATCATACCCAGGCCGCCCACAGCCATGGCCACCCGCAGCAGCGCGGGGATGGGCCGGTACAGGAATCCGTTGAGGGCCGCCGCCACGCCGAAGATGCCCAGCAGGGCGCTGATGCAGATCTGCACCACCTGGAAGGCACCGGTCACATCCACAAAGAGCATCTGGGGGCTGAAAGCGAAGATGTACGGCACGATAAAGGCCGCTATGGCCAGTTTCGTGGCGTTGAACCCTGTCTTCATGGGATCCGCCTTGGCAATGGCGCTGCCGGCATAGGCCGCCAGGGCCACCGGCGGCGTGATGTCCGCCACAATGCCGAAGTAGAACACGAAGAAGTGGGCCGCCATCTTGGTGACACCGATGGAGGGATCCATCAGGATGGGAGCGCAGGTGGCCGCCATGATGCAGTAGTTGGCGGTGGTCGGCACGCCCATGCCCAGCACGATGCAGCAGAGCATGGTCAGCGCCAGGGCGATAATCATGTGGCCGCCGGAGAGGCTGACGATTGTGCTCAACAGCTTGGAGGCCAGGCCCGTCACCGTGATGCAGCCGGAGATAATGCCGGCCACGCCGCAGGCCACCGCCACAGTGATGGAGCCCTTGGCGCCGCCCTCCAGGGCGTCGATGATCTTGCCGAAGGTGAGGAAGTCCTCCCGGTTGCTGCTCTTGCTGGCGATCTCCACCACGTTGTTGACCAGGCCTACGGCCACGGCCGCCACGATTGCGATGGCAGCGGAGAAGGCCATGGTGTACATATTGGTGGAGACCATGACCACCAACAGCACCAGGGGCGCCAGAAGGTAGATCTTGGGCAGCAGCTGGCGCACGCGGGGCAGCTGCTCTCTGGGAATGCCCTTCAGGCCCAGCTTCTTGGCCTCCAGATGGACGGCGATGTAGATGCCGGTGAAGTACAGCACCGCCGGCAGGATGGCCCGCATGGCGATGGTGCCGTAGGGCTCGCCGGTGAACTCTGCCATCAGGAAGGCTGCGGCGCCCATGATGGGGGGCATGATCTGGCCGCCGGTGGAGGCAGCCGCCTCCACGGCGCCGGCGAACTCCGGCTTGTAGCCCGTCTTCTTCATCATGGGGATGGTGACGGAGCCGGTGGTGACGGTGTTGCCCACGGAGGAGCCGGACACCATGCCGCACAGGGCGGAGGAGATGACGGCCACCTTGGCGGGGCCGCCGGGGGCGGCACCGGCCACGGCATTGGCCAGGTTGATGAAGAACTGGGCGATGCCGGTCCTCTCCAGGAAGGCGCCGAAGATGATGAACACCACGATGAACTTGGCGCACACGCTGATGGGGCCGCCGAAGATGCCGTTGAAGGTGTAGAACATGGTGCGGATGACCTGATAGAGGGTCATCTTGAAATCTGCACTGCCGCCCAGGTTGAAGAAGGTGTACACCAGCAGCACACCGGCCACGCACAGGATCGGCAGGCCCACGCACCGGCGGCACAGCTCCACCAGGGCCAGGATACCGATGAGGCCGATAATCATGTACAGGTCGTTCTGCATGACCCGGGCGGACATCTGGACCACGTTCTGGGCATTGACGGCGTAGAAAAAGTAGGCGCCGGGCCCGGCAATCAGCAGCACGATGTCATACCAGGGCATGTGGTTGACCCGCTCGTCCCCTTTTTTGGCCGGGAAGGTCAGGAAGCCGAACAGCAGGATCAGCCCCACGAACATGGGCAGCCGAACCTCCTGCCGGGTGGAAAGGAACACAGTGTCGATGATGCAGTAGGCGGAGAACGCTACCATCAGCCAGCGGATCACCAGCTTCGGCAGACCCTCCCAGACCCGGGTGTTGGACTCCCGGTCGTATTTTTTCATGACCGCCTCCACATCGGCGGCGGTCCCCACGGAGGTATCGTGGGCGCCGGTATCCTCCGGCGGCACAGGCTCCGTCTTGTGTTTCTTGAACAGTGCCATAGGGTCCCCTCTCATTTCGCAAGATATCTTCCAGGCCGGGACCGACCCGAAGTCAAGGAACTACGGCGGAGATTCCGCCGTAGTTCCCGATCAGGCTCCGCCTGAGATCACTTGGTGGGTACGTCAAAGCCCTTTTCGGCGAAGTACTTGGCCGCGCCGGCGTGATAAGGCACCGCGGTGACGCCGGAGGCAAATTCCACATCCAGCTCCCCTGCCTTGTCATGGGCCAGATTGTCCATGTTCTCAAAGATGGTGTAGCAGATGTTGTACACATCATCCTCAGACACATCGTCCCGGGCGATGACGGTGGCTACCACGGCTACGGTCTTGGTCTCCGGCACGCCCTCATAGGTGCCCTCGGGGATGATGTACTCCTCGTAGTAGGGAGAGGACTCCTGGAGCTTGGCAATGTGCTCGTCATCCAGGCCCACCAGATAGGTGTCCTTGGCGGTGGCCAGAGTGGTGATAGCCACGGTGGGGGCGCCTGCCACCACGAAGGCGGCGTCGATCTTGCCGTCCTGCAGGGCGTCGGCGCTGGCGCCGAAGTCCTGGTACTGGGCGTTGATGTCATCCTCTGTCAGGTCATAGGCGGCCAGGATATCCAGGGCGTTGTAGTACACGCCGGAGCCAGAGGCGCCGATGGAGACCGTCTTGCCCTCCAGATCCGCCACGGACTTGATGTCCGGGTCACAGGTGACGATCTGCACCTGCTCCATATACAGAGCAGCGACAGTGGAGAAATCCGCATAGGGGAACCCCTCAAACAGCCGCTCGCCGTTATAGGCGTAGCTCATCACGTCGGACTGGACGAAGCCCAGTTGGGCCACGTTCATCTGCATCTGCTCGATGTTGTCCTGGGAGCCGTTGCTGACCACGGCCGTGACCTTGGTTCCGTTGCCGTTGGTGGTGATGGCCTGCGCCAGCACGCTGCCGAAGCCGTAATAAGTACCCTGGTCGCCGCCGGTGCGGAATTTCAGCTCCGTGCCGGTGCCGGTGACGGAAGAGACGCTCCAGTTGGTCTGGGCAGCCTGCTCAGTGCCGGTGTCGGCGGGGGTATCCGTCTCCTCCGTGGAGGGATTGCCGCCGCAGCCCGTCAGGACCGCCGCCAGCATCAGCGCGGCAAGAAGCAGGGATAAGCACTTTTTCATGTTTCCATTCCTCTTTTCCTGTTAGTCGATACAGCTCGTATGTCGCTTTGCATATCATACCTTATCCTCATTCATTTTACAAGGTTTTTTTTACAATTTTTTAATATTTCTGCAAGTCCAATTTGCACAACCTTCATTTTCCCGTCCCACCTCTCTGAAATGCCGAAAGGCCGGCCCCACCGGGGCCGGCCTTCTGCCGCGTATGCTTATTTGATGACCAAGATGAGCTGGCCGCCCTTGACGGTCTCGCCCTCCTTCACCAGGATCTCCGACACCGTGCCGGACATCCGGGCGGTGATGGCGGTCTCCATCTTCATAGCCTCGATGGTGACCAGGGTCTGGTTCTTCTCCACGGTGTCGCCCACCTTGACGTTGAGCCTGCTCACCGCGCCGGGGATAGAGGAGCCCACCTGGCTCTTGTCCTCCGGGTCCGCCATGGGGACCTTGACAATGTTCTTCTGGGCCTCCTCGTCGGGCACCTGCACATCCCGGCGGATGCCGTTGAGCTCAAAGCTGACGGTGCGCATGCCCTCTTTGTCCACTTCGCCCAACCCTAAGTACTTGATGACCAGGGTCTTGCCGTCGGCGATGTTGACCTTGTTGGTCTCGCCCACCGCCAGACCGTGGAAGAACACATGGCTGCCCAGCCGCATGATGTAGCCGTACTCCTTCTGGTTCTTGACATAATCCTCCACTACCTTGGGATACAGGCAGTAGCTGAGGATGGCCCGCCAGGAGGGATCTGCATCAAAGGACTGCATCTCCCGCTTCTTCTCCTCAAAGTCCACGGGGGGCAGCAGCTCACCGGGACGGCAGGTGATGGGCTTCTTGCCCTTCAGGACCACCCGCTGCAGCTCCTTGGGGAACCCGCCTGCAGGCTGGCCCATCATACCGGAGAAGTAGCTGACAACACTGTCCGGGAAGGCCAGGCTCTCGCCCTTCTCCACGATGTTCTCCGGGGTCAGGTTGTTCTGGGTCATGAAGATGGCCAGGTCACCCACCATCTTGCTGGAGGGCGTCACCTTCACAATGTCGCCCACCATCTCATTGACCTTACGGTAGTTCTCCTTGACCTCCACAAACCGGTCGCCCAGGCCCAGAGACTCCACCTGGGGCTTCAGGTTGGTGTACTGACCGCCGGGGATCTCGTAGCGGTAAATATCCGTGGTATTGTACTCCAGGCCGCCCTCAAAGGAGTCGTAACGCTTACGCACATCCTCCCAGTAATCAGTGAGGGTCTGGAGCCGGTCCAGATCCAGCCCGGTGTCCCGCTCTGTGTCCTTCATGGCCGCCACCACGGCGTTCAGAGAGGGCTGGCTGGTCATGCCTGCCATGGAGCTGATGGCACAGTCCACCGCGTCCACACCGGCCTCGGCGGCCAGCAGCAGCGCCGCCACCTGATTGCCGGTGGTGTCATGGGTGTGGAGCTGGATGGGAATGCCGATCTCCTGCTTCAGGGTGGACACCAGCTTCTTGGCGGCGTAAGGCTTCAGCAGGCCGGACATATCCTTGATGGCAAGCATGTGGGCACCCCGGTGCTCCAGCTCTTTCGCCATCTTCACATAGTAGTCCAAGGTGTACTTGTCCCGCTTGGGATCCAGAATGTCGCCGGTGTAGCAGATGGTGGCCTGGCAGATCTTGTCCTGCTTGAGGACCTCATCCATGGCCACCTCCATGCCGGGGATCCAGTTCAGAGAGTCGAAGATCCGGAACACATCGATGCCGCTGCGGGCGGCCTCCTTGATGAACTCCCGGATCACGTTATCGGGATAGTTGGTATAGCCCACGGCGTTGGCGCCCCGCAGCAGCATCTGCAGCAGCAGGTTGGGGGCCTTCTCCCGGATCAGGTCCAGCCGCTCCCAGGGGGACTCGTGGAGGAAACGGTAGGCCACGTCAAAGGTGGCGCCGCCCCAGCACTCCAGAGAGAAAGCATCCGCCAGGATCTCGCTGGTGCCCTCCATACCCTTGACGATGTCCCGGGTGCGGACCCGGGTGGCCAGCAGGGACTGGTGGGCGTCCCGGCAGGTGGTGTCACAGATCAGCAGCTTCTTCTGCCCCAGCACCCAGTCCGCCACGGCCTTGGGTCCCTTGGCGTCCAGCATCTGCTTCAGGCCATCGGGCCGGTTGCCGGTGACCGGCGGGAACCGGCAGGGATCGTACATCTTGTGTCCGTCCCGCTCCTTCACCACGATGTTCCCGATGTACTTGAGCATCTTGGTGGCCCGGTCCTGGCCCTCGTTCAGCTCAAACAGCTCCGGCGTCTCGTCGATGAACTTGGTGTGGCAGCCTCCCGCCAGGAAGGTGGGGTTCTGCAGGATGTTGGAGATGAAGGCGATATTGGTCTTGACGCCCCGGATGTGGATCTCCCGGATGGCCCGTCCGGCCTTCAGGCACACGCCCTGAAAGGTGTTATCCCAGGTGGTGACCTTCAGCAGCAGGGAGTCATAGTAGGGGGAGATCTCGCTGCCCACGCCGGCGGTGGCCGCGTCCAGCCGGACGCCGAAGCCACCGGGAGACCGGTAGGAGGTGATCTTGCCGGTGTCGGGAGCGAAGTTGTTGGACGGGTCCTCGGTGGTGACGCGGCACTGGATGGCGTAGCCGTTCAGGTGCAGGTCACTCTGCTTCCTGATGCCGATGCGGGGATCGCTGAGAGGACAGCCCTCGGCGATCAGAATCTGAGAGCGCACCAAGTCCACGCCCGTCACCATCTCGGTGACGGTGTGCTCCACCTGGATACGGGGGTTCATCTCGATGAAGTAGTGGTGCCCTTCCCTGTCCACCAGGAACTCCAGGGTGCCGGCGTTCACATAGCCCACGTGCTTTGCGATCTTCACCGCGTCTTCATACAGGGCCTGACGGATCTTCTTGTCCACGGAGAAGGCGGGGCTGAACTCCACCACCTTCTGATAGCGCCGCTGGAGAGAGCAATCCCGCTCGAACAGGTGGACCACGTTGCCCTCTTCGTCGCCCAGCACCTGCACCTCGATGTGCTTGGGCTCCACCAGGAACTTCTCCATGAAGATGTCGTCATTGCCGAAGGCCTTCTTGGCCTCCGCCTTCACCAGATCGAAGTTGGTGCCCACCTCTTCCACGGTGTCACACCGGCGCATACCGCGGCCGCCGCCGCCGGCGGCCGCCTTGAGAATGACGGGGAAGCCGAACTCCATAGCCAGCTTCTGAGCAGCCTCCCGGCTCTTCAGGGGCTCTGTGGTGCCGGGGGTGGTGGGTACGCCGCAGGCCACGGCGATCTGCTTGGCGGACAGCTTGTCGCCCATCAGGTCCAGAACCTGGGAGGAGGGTCCGATGAACTTGATGCCCGCAGCCTCGCAGGCCCGGGCAAAATCCGCGTTCTCACTGAGGAAACCGTAACCGGGGTGAATGGCATCGGCGCCGTGCTTCTTAGCCAGCTCGATGATCCGGGGGATGTCCAGATAGGCACCCAGGGGGCTCTCGTTCTCTCCGATCAGATAGGACTCGTCCGCGGCGGTGCGGAAGAGGCTGTATACGTCCTCATTGGAGTAGATGGCAATGGTCTGGAGGCCCAGGTCGTGACAGGCCCGGAAGATCCGCATGGCGATCTCGCCCCGGTTGGCGACCAGGACCTTCTTGAATGCTTGGCTCATATATCGTTCCTCCTTCTCTCCGCCGGCAGGCGGGAATCTTTTGGTTCAGCTTAGTATACACCAACCCCGCCGCCGGTTGCAACGGCTTCCAGCCCGGATTTGTCAATTTTATCCCGCCGTCATATTTTGAGCCTGGCTGATGGGGCGCTTTGTCTATTTCAGCAGGTCTTATGTCTGCTATCAGCGGCACTGCGGCCCGCCGGGGGCACAAAAAAGACGGCGCCCTCAGGGCGCCGTCTCCGGCTCATCTCAGGCGGTCCTGCCAGCGGCTGCGAAGCTGAACCACCCCCGGGCGTCCCGCTGGACACCGGAGAAGCCGTCCCGCAGTGTCCAGCCCGTCACGCTGGTGTAGAGGGGCGCCGCGGCCCCCTCCTCTAGCAGCAGGGCCTCCGCATCGTGGAGGCAACCCATCCGGGCCTCCCCCTCCTCCGCGCCGGCGATGACCGACAGCAGGGTATCATAGGCGCTGTTGGCGTATTTACCCAGGTTCTCCGGCTTATCGGAGCCCCACTGCATCAAAAAGCACTCCGCATCGTTGCCCAAAGCCCGGATCTCCGTTCCTGCCAGGGTGAAGGTCCCCTCCTGCAGGGCGGTGTCCAGCTCTTCCCGGCTGACGCCGCGGGCCGTCACCTGGAGGCCCAGGGCGCTCTGCCAGGCGTCTACCAGCGCCTGGGCCACGGCGGCGCCGTTCCCCTCGTCCACGTAGAGATATTCCAGCTCCCCCAGGTCCCGGGCGTCGGCGTATCCGGCCTCCGCCAGCAGGCCGCGGGCCTCCTCCGCCAGCTCGTCCCGGTGCGCGGGGTCGTTGTCCAGCAGCACGCCGCCATCTGTACGGAAATCCTGCTCCCCGCTCCCCGGCACGCCGGGAGGGATCAGGCCCTCAGCGGCATACGCCGTGGCGCCCGCCGCCTCAGCAGCGGCAGAACGGTCCGCCGTCAGAGTCAGCGCCCGACGGACCCGGGCATCCATCAGCGTATCCTGCGCGCAGTTGAACACCACCGCCTGAACGCTCAGCTCCCGCGCCAGGGTCCGGCTCTCCGCCTCGATCAAGGCCGTCAGCTGCTCCGCCGGGAGGATGCCCAGGAAATCCACCTCCCCGGCGTCGTAGAGGTCCTGTCCCGCCTCTGCGGTCTCCGCAAATCGGAACGTCAGGGTCTGCGGCCCGGAGAAACTGTTGCGGTAGGTCTCGCTGGCCTCCAGGGTCAGCGCCTCACCAGCCTCATACCCGCTCACCTGATACGGCCCGTTGGTCACAAGGCCCGTAAGGTCGTTCCACCAAGGGGCCGCCTCCGCCGGCTCCGCCGCTGCTTCGGCGGTCTCCCCGTCAGCGGCAGCGGTCTCCTCCTGCAGCAAGTCCTGCCGCAGAGGCATGGTGGCGGGCGCAGTGCAGACCTCCGTCAAAAACCAGTCGAACTTTCCGTTCAGCACCACCACCAGGGTGCTGTCATCCTCCGCCGTCACCTGCAGCAGCGACACGTCGCCGGTCTCCCGCACGGCGTCGTAGCCTGCTACCACGGACAGCAGCGACGCGCTGGGGGAATCGTTGGCCGGATCGGCCAGCCGCTGCCAGGCAAAGACAAAGTCCCCGGCCCGGACCGCCCGGCCGTCGGACCACTCGGCCTTCCGCAGCTTGAAGGTCCAGGTCACGGTGCCGTCGGCATTCTCCTCCGTACTGACGCTCTTGGCTGCGCCGTTCGTCACCGTGGTCCCGCCGGAGCCGTCTCCTGTTTTCCGCATCAGATTTTCATACAGGTGGACCAGGACGGTCTGGTCCGCCGTCTCTGTGGCGTAGATGGGATCCAGCTCCTCCGGCGCGCCGCCCACGCAGACGGAGAGGGCCGGCCCCTCCCCGCTTCCGCCGCAGCCGGTCAGGCTGAGAGCCAGCAGCGCCGCCGCCAAGAACAGCGCCCACCGGCGCTTCCAATTCTTCATATCGTCGTTCCTCCCGCTCTGGAGTCTAAAACGGGCACCCCTGCCGGGCACCCCTGCATATCAAAGGACCTGGTCTATTATAAAGATTATCAGGCAGCTTGTAAAGTTACGAGCCCTCAAAAAGTAACAAATAATTACAAAATTAAAAATTTATTCACAAATCACAGCAAGAACTCGAAAATGCCCTGTCTCCCAGCCGGAACCAGTGGCGTGAAAAGCGCCGGGCGCGGATTTCCGCGTCCGGCGTTCAAAGCCGTTTTCACGCTGTGGTCAGGCGGCCGTCCTCGTCGAACTTCACCGGAACGATCTCGTTCCGGGTCTTCTGGGCGATGTCGTCGATCCGCATCTTGGCAGGATAGTCGGAGATGAAAGTCACTGCCACGCCCTGCCGCCTGGCCCGGCCGGTCCGGCCGATCCGGTGGACGTAGTCCTGGTTTTCGTCCGGCACATCGCAGTTGAACACGATGTCCACATCATCCACGTCGATGCCACGGGCCGCCACGTCGGTGGAGACGAACACCCGCAGCTCGCCCCGGCGGAACTTCTCCATCACCTGCTCCCGCTTCCGCTGGGGAATATCGCCGTGGATGCACTCCGCGTCGATGCCCCGCATCTGCAGGAACTTGGTGATCCGCTCTGTGGAGCCCTTGGTGTTGCAGAAGGCCATGCACCGGTCGAAACCCGTCTCGTTCAGAATCTTTTCAATGGCGTCTGCCTTACCGTCGTGGGGCACGTCCATGCGGAACTGCTTGATGTCCGGCTTGTTCTGCTCATCCTCCCGGACGGTAATCTCCGCCGCGTCCCGCTGGTACACCCAGGCGATGTCCATGACCTCCCGGGAGATAGTGGCGGAGAAGAGTCCCAGGTTCTTCCGCTTGTTCATCTTGTCCAGCAGGCGGGTCACGTCATGGATGAAGCCCATGTCCAGCATCCGGTCCGCCTCGTCCAGCACCACGGTCTGCGCCGTGTCCACCCGGACGGTGCGGCGCTTCATGTGGTCGGAAAGCCGTCCCGGCGTGGCCACCACGATCTGGGGGTGCTTCTTCAGCGTGTCGATCTGCCGGCCGATAGGGGCGCCGCCATAGAGGCACACCGTCCGCACGCCGGGCTTGAAGGCTGCCAGGTCCCGAATCTCGTCGGTGATCTGGATGGCCAGCTCCCGGGTGGGGGCCAGGATTACCGCCTGGACGCTCTCGTCCTCCGGGTCCACATGCTCCACGATGGGGATGCCGTAGGCAAAGGTCTTGCCGGTGCCGGTGGGGGCCTTGGCGATCACATCCTGCCAGTCCATCATAGGCGGGATGCAGCCTGCCTGGACCGGGGTGGACACCTCAATGTTGCGTTTTTCAATGGCGCGTATGATCTCCGGCGACAGGTGCAGGCTGTCGAACCGGACGCCTTCCGTAAATTCCATGGCTCTCTTCCTCTTTCGTTTATCCGTTGGCCTGGCCGGCGCGGCTGCGCCCGTAGATCATGGGCACTACCAGGACTACCAGT
This sequence comes from Dysosmobacter welbionis, assembly GCF_005121165.3. Classification (NCBI taxonomy): domain Bacteria; kingdom Bacillati; phylum Bacillota; class Clostridia; order Eubacteriales; family Oscillospiraceae; genus Dysosmobacter; species Dysosmobacter welbionis. The sequence goes on from NZ_CP034413.3 coordinate 1,200,886, forward strand.
GCCAGCAGGGCTGAGAAGAACGTGGTCTCGCTGGTCACCATAGCGCCGGCGGCCACCACCAGGCCCGCCAGCATCCAAAGCCAGCCGGCAAACCGGTGGACCTCTTTCCACAACGGCGGATTGTTTACCGTAAAGGAGAACCGCAGGGCCAGCTTGGCATCCTCCGTGCAGTCGAACATGTGGGAGCCCAGCAGCATCAGCACCAGACCCAGAATGCAGGGCGTGTAGAAGTTCAGACTTAGCCCCTGGCCGGAAGTCTCCAAAATGGCGCCGCTGCAGAACAGCAGGGAAATGGTTGGAAAGCCCCAGCGCCCCATGAGCCGGTTAAACGCCGGTGGGATCTTCATCCGCTTTTGATACTGCAGCAGCATGAACTGCGCGACAGCCTCCAGCAGGCACATCAAACCGGGCAGGAGGAGCGCCACCGCCCACCGGGGCAGGGAGTCATCCTGGCCGCCGGGGCCGATCAGGCCGGTCTCCACAATCTCCGGGATCCGGTCCCACATCCGCACGCCCAGGATCATTGGCAGGGCGCAGGCCGTCAGCGTCACGATCAGCAGCGCCCGCTGCTTTTCCGGCGACAGGTGCTTTCCAAATATCTCAGCCCCCCGGATTTCCAGGTCGCGGGGCAGGGCCTCTCTCTTTTTTCGGTTGCTCATAGTCAGCCGGGTCCTCCTTCTGGGGTCCGCAGGCAGATCGCTCTGCCGTCAAAATTTTTCTTTTCTCCGGGCTTCCTATGGACTGCGCCGGGGGAAACGGGTATTATTATATATGGAAAATACGCTTTTGTAAAGCACTGTCAAGGAAAACGCCCGTCCATGCGGAGCAGCCCCGCCCGGCCGCTCCTTGCTCTCCCGGAGAAAAGCAGTCCCGGAATATGTTCGCATTTCCCCGCATTCCTCCGTTTTTTGAGTAAATTTGTCTTATAATTGTAGTAAAATTTTGTATTGTGCCCCGTAAGATTCACAAATTTTATGGTACATTGTAAGAACCAGAAAGCTCCAGAGCGGATACGGAGGTGCCACGTGAACGGCGGAATGGATTATGTACGCATTTTGCGGGACCTGCGGGAAGATGCTGACAAGACCCAGACCCAGATCGCTGAGGTGCTCGGAACATCCCAGACGATGTACGCCCGCTATGAGCGCGGGGCCAACGAGCTTCCGATCCATCATCTGATCACGTTGAGCAAATACTACGGGGTCAGTACGGACTACCTGCTGGGTCTCAGCAAGGAACGCTGAAACGCGGACAGGGAGAGCTCCCTGTCCGCGTTTTTCAGGTTTCTTCAATCTGCCGGGGCAATCTCCTGTGCTTTTGCCTCGACCACGCTGCTCTCGTCGGCATCGGGCAGGTCCGCGGTAAAGTGATCTGCTGCCTGCCCGGTCATGGTGCCGGAAAACTCTGTAAGCCCGTTGTCGCCGCTGACAGTCTCATAGCTGGTGCCGTCCCCGTTGTCCTGGGACACAGTCCACCGGTCCAGGTCGCCAGTGACGTCAATGGTGACAGTCCGGGTCTCCCGGCTGCCGTCCTCATGCACCACATCCATATCGTAGGCGTAGTGATAGGCACCCGCGGTCTCCATGGCCTCGGTGATGTCAATCTCCTCACCCTGAGCGTGGAGGATCAGCCGGCCGTTCTCCTTGGTGACCGGCTCCCCGGCCGCTACGGTGACATACACCTCGTTGCCCTGGTTATCCTGGGCTAGGTACTGATTTCCGGATGTCCAGACGATGGTGAACTGCCGGAAGAACTCCCCGTCCGTGGCCACGTTCACTGCCCCGGCGGTGACGGCCAGCGCCATCACCATGGCAGCGGCAATGGCCGCGCCCCGCAGGACCCGGGGCATCCGCTTTCTGTGCTTCATCTCCTGCATTTTCTGAAAAACCTCCTGTTTGGCTTGGTCGGAGGCACGGAGATGGGAAAAGGTCTCCTGGTACAGTCTCTTGTCGATCATGACTCTGCCTCCTGTAAGATCAGTTTCAGCTTCCCCCTGGCCCGCATGAGCCAGGTCTGCACGGTGGACGGATTGGCCCCCATGGCCGCCGCGATCTCCTGTACGGAGCAGTCTTCGTAGTAGTAGAGATACACCGCGGCCCGGTATTTGGGCGGCAGGCCCATCACGTGCTGGTAGAGCTCACTCTGCTGCGGCGTGTCGAACACCGGCTCCCCGGCCTCCTCCAGAGGCCCGGTCCGCCTGCGCCACGGAGAGCGGAGCAGCTTCTTGCTCTCGTTCACCGCCACCCGGACGACCCAGTACCGCTCATGCTCCGGCGACCGGAAGGGCTTTCGCTCCAGATAGAGCTTCAGCAGCGTCTCCTGCATCACGTCCTCCGCGTCGGCGCGGTTTTTCAAATAGCTGTATGCCAGCCGGAACACGGTGTCGCCATAGCGCTCCACCGCCCCCTCGAATGCCGCGTCTGTCAATCTCATCACACCTTGCTGTTGGGATGGGCGGCAGCGCCGCCCGGAAAGGCCTTTCTATCGGGAATATCCCTCACTGGGGTGAAATATCTCACCCAGTCCGAAAGTTTTTCAAAAATCATGCGCCCCGCGCAGGAGCGGGATCTCGAAAACCGGAAACGGCTGAGCCGTTTCCGGTTTTCTGCGTTTTTCTCAGATCGGATCACTTGTGGGGCACGTGCCAGATGTTGTCGGCATACTCCGCCACAGCCCGGTCGGCGGCGAACACGCCGCTGCGGGCGATGTTGTGCAGGCTCATGCGATTCCAGGCCGTCTGGTCCCGATAGGTCTCCGCCATGCGCTTTTCCGCCTGGCAGTATGCCTGGAAGTCCGCCAGCAAAAAGTACTCGTCCGCGGGGCTGCCCCCGGCGCCGAACAGCAGCCGCTGGTACAGGTCGTCGTACCGGACACCGTCCCGGAAGCCGGTCCGCAGCGCGTCCAGGCACCGGTGAAGCACCGGGTCCCGGTTGTACAGCCGCTGGGGCACATAGCCTTCCCGCTTCAGCTGCTCCACCTCGTCGGCCCGCAGGCCAAAGAGGAACATGTTCTCGTCCCCCAGCAGGTCGTGCATCTCCACGTTGGCACCGTCCAGGGTGCCAACGGTCAGGGCGCCGTTCATCATGAACTTCATGTTGCCGGTGCCGCTGGCCTCCTTGCCGGCGGTGGAGATCTGCTGGCTCACCTCGCTGGCGGGCATCAGCTGCTCCGCCAGGGAGACCCGGTAGTTCTCCAGAAACACCACCTGCAGCTTATCGCGGCAGATAGGGTCGTGGTCGATCTGATCCGCCAGGGAGTTGATGAGGCGGATGATCCGCTTGGCCACTGCATACCCCGGCGCCGCCTTGGCGCCGAACAGGAACGTGTGGGGCTGCGTGATGGCGTTGGGGTCGTCCTGGAGCTTCTGGTACAATGCGATGATGTGCAGCACGTTCAAAAGCTGCCGCTTATACTCGTGGAGCCGCTTCACCTGAACGTCGAAGATGGCGTCCGGGTTCAGCTCCACGCCCCGGGTCTTCTTGGCATGGGCGGCGAAGGCCGCCTTGTTGGCCCGCTTGATGGCACCCAGCCTCTCCAGAACAGAGGCGTCATCGGCATAGTCATCCAGCTTTTTCAGGGCCTGGGGGTGCAGCAGATAGTCGTCCCCGCCGGTCAGGTCCCGGATCAAGCCGTCCAGTCCGGGGTTGATCTCACTGAGCCAGCGGCGGTGGTCAATGCCGTTGGTGACGTTCCGGAATTTCCAGGGCTCCATGCCGTAGGCGTCCCTGAAAACGTCCTTTTTCAGGATCTCGGAGTGTAGGCCGCTGACGCCGTTGACCGCCATGCCGCCGGCGATGCAGAGGTTGGCCATGCGGACCTGACCGCCCCAGACGATGGCCATTTTCTCCGTCTTCTTGGGGTCGTGGTAGAAGTCCTCCACCTTCTTCTGCCAGCGGCGGGAGATCTCCAGGATAATCTGCCACACCCGGGGCAGCAGGAATTCCACCAGGCTCTGGGGCCAGCGTTCCAGCGCCTCCGAAAGGACCGTGTGGTTGGTGTAGGCCACGGATCTCGTGGTGATGTCCCACGCCTCATCCCAGTCCATGCCGGCGTCGTCGATCAGGATCCGCATCAGCTCCGGGATCACCAGGGCCGGGTGGGTGTCGTTGATCTGGATGACGTTCTTCTCATGGAAGTTCTTCATGGTGCCGTACAGTTCGGTGTGCTTGGCGGCGATGGACTGGAGGGTGGCGGACACGAAGAAGTACTGCTGTTTCAGCCGCAGAGACTTGCCCTCCAGATGATTGTCCTCCGGATAGAGGACCTTGGCAATGGTCTCTGCCATGGCCTCGTCCTCCGCGGCCTTCAGGTACTCGCCCCGGGAGAACAGGGACATATCCACCGGCTGGGTGGACCGGGCGTCCCACAGCCGCAGGACATTCACATGCTCCGTGCCGTAGCCGGCGATCTCCATGTCGCAGGGCACGGCCTGGACCACCGTGGCGTCCTCATTGACGATGTGCAGGTGGCCGTTGTCCCAGAACTCCCGCACGGTGCCGCCGAAGCGGACCTCCTGGGTCTCCGCGGGCTTTGGCATCAGCCAGGCCGCGCCCAGGTCCTTCCAGTTGTCCGGCAGCTCTACCTGCTGGCCCTCCACGATCTTCTGCTTGAAGATGCCCAGCTCGTAGCAGATGGAATAGCCGGTGGCCGGGATCTCCAGCGTAGTCATGGAGTCTAGATAGCAGGCGGCCAGGCGGCCCAGGCCGCCGTTGCCCAGGGCGGCGTCCGGCTCGATCTCAAAGATGTCGGCCGCCTTGAAGCCCAGGTGCTCCAGCGCCTCCCGCAGCTGGGGCAGCAGCCCTAGGTTATAGGCATTCTTCATCAGGCTGCGGCCCATCAGAAACTCCAGAGACAGGTAGTGCACCTGCCGGGCATGCTGCTGGCGGGCCTTCTGACGGGTCTCCACCTCCCGCAGAGCCATCATGTCCCGCAGGACCAGGGCGCTGGCCCGCATCATCTCTCCATCCGTTGCCTCCGCCGCCGTCTTTCCGAAGCTGACCATCAGCTTGGCGGTGAGGGCGTTCTCCAGGGTCTGTGTGGTAATTGGTGTCATGCGTCTCCTTACTCCGCCGGCTCCTGTTTCCCGGCGGTCCCCTTCTTGGGTTTGGTCTCTTTCTTGGCAGGCGTCCTCCTGCCGCTTTTGGCGGCCGTCTTTTTGGCGGCCGGTTTCTTGGCTGCCGTCCGCTTTCTGGCGGCAGGCTTCTTCTCCGGTGCGGCCGGAGCGGCCTCCTCAGCCGCCGGCTCGGCGGACGATTGTGCCGCTTCCGCGGTCGGCTGCGGAGCAGGTTCGTCAGATGCGGGCTCCGCCGCTTCCGCGGGGGCGGTCTCTTCCGCGGGGGCGGTCTCTTCCGCGGGAGCGGATTCCTCCGCCGGGGCGGACTCTTCTGTCCGGACGGGCTCCTCCGCAGGGGGCCAAGGCTGGCCGGTGACGGTGCTGTAAATGTGCAGGTACTCCCCCGCGCTCCGGGCCCAGCTGAAATCGCAGGCCATAGCCCGCGCCCGCAGCCGGGCGAAGGCGTCGGGATAGTCCTTGTAAAGATACACCGCCTCCCGGATCACATACAGCATATCACTGCCGGCGTAATTTGCAAAGGTAAATCCGTTGCCGGCGTCCCTCCAGGACTCGTACGGGCTGACGGTGTCCTTCAGTCCGCCGGTCTCCCGGACGATGGGCACGGTGCCGTACCGCATGGCGATCATCTGACTCAAGCCGCAGGGCTCGCTCTTGGAGGGCATCAGGAACAGATCCGCGCCTGCATAGATGGCCATGGACAGCTCCTCGTTGTAGTCCAGGCGCACGGCCATGCGGCCGGAATACTGCTGGGCTGCCCACTGGAAGAACTCCTCGTACTTCCGGTCCCCCTTGCCCAGGATCACCATCTGCAGGGGCAGCTCCATCATGTCGTGGAGCACCTCGCACACCAGATCCAGGCCCTTGTGGGACACCAGGCGGCTGACGATGCCCACGATGGGAACGTAGGGCTCCTGCCGCAGGCCCATGAGCTTCTGCAGCTCCGCCTTGTCCGCCTGCTTGCCCGCCATGTCCGCCGCGCTGTAATTGACGGCGATGTGGGGATCCGCGGCGGGGTCATACCGCTTCACGTCGATGCCGTTCAGCACGCCGGAGAGCTTGTAGCCGCAACGGCGCATGATGCCGTCCAGCCGGTGGGCGAAGTAGGGCATCTTCAGCTCGTTGGCGTAAGTAGGAGAGACGGCGTTGACGGCGTCGGCGCACAAAATGGCGCCCTTCAGCAGGTTCACGTCCCCGTCCATCAGAATGGTGCCGTCATCCGCCCAGCCGTGGTCCAGGCCGAACAGGTCCCCCAGGGTCTGGCGGCCGTAGCGGCCCTGGTACTCAATATTATGAATGGAGAGCACGGTCCGGATACTCCGGAACCGCTCCTCCCGCACGCTGTCGTCCTTCAGATAGATGGGCACCAGGGCGGTCTGCCAGTCGTTGCAGTGGATGACCTCCGGCCAGAACCTCAGGTGGGGCAGCATCCGCACCACGGCCCGGGAGAAAAATCCGAACCGCTCGCCGTCGTCCATGTAGCCGTACAACTCCGGACGCCGGAAATACTGCTCGTTGTCCAGGAAGTACCAGGTGACGCCGTCCCGTTCCATGGAGAACAGCCCGCAGTAGCTGTGGCGCCAGGCCAGGTCCACATAGTCGTAGCATTCAAAATGCAGCTGGTCGCTGAATTTCTCCTTCACCTTCTGGTACAGGGGCAGCACCACCGCCACATCCGCGCCCTGGGCCGCCAGCGCCGCAGGCAGGGAGCCCGCCACATCCGCAAGGCCTCCGGTTTTGCAGAACGGAACCGCCTCGCTGGCCGCATATAAAATCTTCATAGTCCTCTCCTTTCACGCTCATGCGCCCCGCCCTCCGGCAGGGTCAGGGACCGGCGGGACTCCGTCAGCCGGAGCCCCGCCCGTCTATTCGCCGTCCTGGAAGCCTTCCTCCCGCACTCACACCTGACTGCCCTTGGCCAGCACGATGGGATACGAGCTGTGTCCCATCAGCGTCCGGTCCGGCAGGATTTCTACATTTTTATCCGCGATCAGATGGGACACCGCCGCGCCCCGGCGCACCGCCGTCTCCTTGAAGAGCACGCAGTTGCGCACCACAGCGCCGGCCTCCACCACCACGCCGGGGAAGAGGATGGAGTTCTCCACCACGCCCTCGATGTTGCAGCCGTCTGCGATCAGGGAGTTCTCGCAGTAGCCGTCGGGTCCGATGTAGGCGGAGGACTTGTCAGTGGCCTTGGCCCGGATGGGCCGCTCGGCACAGAACAGCTCCGCCCGGATGGCCGGGTCCAGCAGCTGCATACTGCGGTCGTAATACTCCTGTACAGAGCGGATCTGCGCCGCGAAGCCGCCCCAGATGTATCCCTGGAGCTTCAGGCTGTCCTTCCGGGCCTGGAGCACGTCCCGCCGCAGGCTGTACTGATCCCGGGTGGCGCACTCGTCCACCAGATCCAGCAGCAGCCTGGTGGAGAGGATGTACACTTCCAGCCCCCGGTAGCCCCTGGGCCGGTGGAGGTGATACAACACATCCGTGACGCGGCCGGTGCCGTCCAGCTCAAAATAGGTGCCGTTCTCCGTCTCAAAGCTGTCGTTGCCGCAGACTACGGTGATGTCCGCGCCGGACTTGATGTGCTGGTCATAGATGTCGGACAGGGGCAGGTTCACCACCAGGTCGCCGTCCATAAGCACCACATAGTCCCGGCGGATCTCCTCCAGATAGGAGCGGACGCCCGCCAGGGCCTCCATCTTGCCCCGGAAGACCGCCGCCTCGCCCCAGTGCTGCTTGTATGCAAAGGGGGGCAGGATCTTCAAGCCGCCCCGCTTGCGGGACAGGTCCCAGTCCTTGCCGGTGCCCAAGTGGTCCAGCAGGCTCTGATAATGGCCGTGAAGCACCACACCCACGTCCGTGACACCGGCGTTCACCAGGTTGGACAGGGCGAAGTCCACCGCCCGGTACCTCCCGCCGAAGGGGATGGACGACGCGGAGCGGATCTCCCCCAGCTCCCGCAGGTCATTGCGCTTTTCATAGGAAAAGATGATCCCGTGCATGCCGTTCATCTGGACACCTCCTCGCCGTTCTTGTTCAGCATCACGCCGGGGCGCACCCGCTTCTCATCCTCCAGGACGCAGCCCGGCGCCAGCACCGTCAGGCCCCAGGGATCCGGCGCCGTCTCCTCCGGCGTGCCGCCCAGGCAGCAGTTGCGGCCGATGCGGCAGCCCTCGCCCAGGATAGCGTATTCCACCACGGCGCCGGGCTCCACGGTCACCCCGGGGAACAGGACGGAGTAGGACACCCGGGCCCCCTCCCCCACGGTGACATTGGGAGCCAGGACGGAGTTCTCCACCGTCCCCTCCAGATCGCTGCCCCGGTTGAAGGCACTGTGGCTGATCTGGCAGCGGCGGCCCAAAAAGGCCGGCGGCGCGTTGACGGACCGGGCGTAAATGGGCCAGGACTCGTCCAGCAGGTCCAGGCCCGACTCCGGGGAGAGCATATCCATGTTGGCGTCCCACAGGGACTCCAGCGTCCCCACGTCCTTCCAGTAACCGCTGAAGCGGTAGGCGGCCATCCGTTCTCCATCCCCCAGCATGGCGGGGATCACATTTTTGCCGAAGTCATTTTCGGAGTTGGGGTTGGCCTCGTCAGCCTCCAGATACCGCCGCAGGGTCTTCCAGGTGAAGACGTAGATGCCCATGGACGCTAGATTGCTCTTGGGCTCCTTGGGCTTCTCTGCGAACTCCGTGATGAGGTCGTTCTCGTCCACGCTCATGATGCCGAAGCGGGACGCCTCCGACCACGGCACCTCCATGACGGAGATCGTGCAGGCGGCGCCCACGGCCTTATGGCGCTCCACCATCTTGGAGTAATCCATCTTGTAGATGTGGTCGCCGGAGAGGATCACCACATACTCCGGGTCATACAGGTTGATGAACCCGATGTTCTGATAGATGGCGTTGGCGGTGCCCTTGTACCAGGTGCCGCCCTTGCTGCCCATGTAGGGCGGCAGGATGTGGACGCCGCCGGTGGACCCGTCCAGGTCCCAAGGCACGCCGCTGCCGATGTAGCTGTTCAACTCCAGGGGCCGGTACTGGGTCAGCACGCCCACGGTGTCGATGCCGGAATTGGTGCAGTTGGACAGGGGAAAGTCGATGATGCGGTATTTCCCGCCGAAGGGCACGGCGGGCTTGGCCATGTCGCCGGTGAGGACGTACAGGCGGCTGCCCTGGCCGCCGGCCAGCAGCATGGCGATGCACTCTTTTTTCATGTCTTTTCCAACTCCTTTGCCTGTTGTTTCTTCCTGGGTCTGGGGAACGTCCCCTCGCCCCGCAGGAACACCGCACCGAAGGCCGGGATCCGGATGGCGGCGGAGCATTCCTTTCCATGGGAGGGCACGGCCTCCACCATCACCGCCTCAGAATCGCCGAAACCGTCGCCGCCGTATGCGGGGTCATCGGTATTGAACACGGGCACATACCGCCTGTAGGGCGGCACGCCCATCCGATAGTTCGTATAGGTGTTGGGCGAGAAGTTCACCGCGCACATAAGGTCGCGGCCCTTCTTGTCCCTGCGCAGAAACACCACCACGTTGTTGTGGTTGTCGTCCGGCACCAGCCATTCAAAGCCCGCCCAGTCGAAGTCGACCTCCCACAAAGCCGCCGTCTTTTTATAAAAGGCGTTGATCTCCCGGAAGAACTTCCGGAGCTTCTGATTCTCTGGTCGGTCCAGCAGGTACCAGTCCAGCTGCCCGTCGGAGTCCCACTCGTGCCACTGGCCGATCTCCGCCCCCATAAACAGCAGCTTCTTCCCCGGGTGGGCCAGGAGATAGGCGTAGAAGCCTCTCAGGCACCGCAGCTGGTTGTCGTAGTCCCCGGGCATCTTCCCCACGATGGACCCCTTCATGTGGACCACCTCATCGTGGGAGATGGGCAGCACAAAGTTCTCAGAAAAGGCATACATCATGGAGAAGGTGATGTCCTTGTGGTTGTACTGGCGGAAATAGGGATCCAGCTTCAAATAGTGGCACATGTCGTTCATCCAGCCCATGTTCCACTTCAGATTGAAGCCCAATCCCCCCACGTCCGGCGGGCGGGTCACCAGGGGCCAGGCGGTGGACTCCTCGGCGATCATCAGCACGCTTGGGTCCGTCTGGAAGGCCATGGTGTTCAGCTCCCGCAGAAACTCGATGGCCTCCAGGTTCTCGTGTCCACCGTACTGATTGGGGGTCCAGGCTCCGCCCTGGCGGTCGTAGTCCAGGTACAGCATGGAGGCCACCGCGTCCACCCGCAGGCCGTCGATGTGGTACTCTTCCAGCCAGAAGCGGGCGGAGGAGAAGAGAAAGCTCTTCACCTCGGGCCGGCCGTAGTCGAAGACCCGGGTGCCCCAGGCGGCGTGCTCCCGCTTGTTGGGATCGCTGTACTCATAGCAGTAGGTGCCGTCGAATTCGTAGAGGCCCTGAGCGTCCTTGCAGAAGTGGGAGGGCACCCAGTCCAGCAGCACCAGGATGCCGTTTTTATGCATGTGGTTCACGAACCACATGAAGTCCTTGGGCGTGCCGAACCGGGAGGTTGGGGCGAAGTACCCGGTGCACTGGTAGCCCCAGGAGTCGTCCAGGGGGTGCTCCGTCACCGGCAGCAGTTCGATGGCGGTGTAGCCCATATCCTTCACATAGGCGGCCAGATCCTTCGCCAGGTCCTTGTAGTCGATGAAGTCCCCGTTTCCCCGCTTTTTCCAGGAGCCCAGATGGACCTCATAGATATTCAGCGGTGATGTATAGACCGGGTGCTTGGCCTTCTTCTCCCGGAAAGCGCCGTCCGTCCACTTGAATCCGCTGATGTCATACAGCTTGCTGGCTGTCGCCGGCCGGGTCTCTGTGTGGAAGCCGTAGGGGTCCGCCTTCTGGCGGACCTGGCCGTCCGCCCCCCGCACCGCATATTTATAGGAAGTATAGACCGGCAGGTCCGGCAGAAAGCCCTCCCAGATCTCGCCCTTACGGGCGAGGGGGGCCGCTCCCTCCTCCCAGTCGTTGAAGTCGCCCACGACGGACACCGCCTCCGCATGGGGGGCCCAGACCCGGAACGTCCAGCCATCTCTGCCCCGCTTTTTGGCAGGGTGGGCGCCGAACCAGCGCCAGCCGTCCGTCATCGTCCCCTGGTGGAAACGGTCCGCCTGTCCTTGTTTTGCCATGGCAGCAGCTCCTCTCCCCGCCGCGGAGTATCCCCGGCAGGCTCGTCATTCTTAGAGTAAAGCGTTTGCGCGGAATCTGGATATGCATATAATTGTTTATATTATACTTCCTGGGAAAAATACCGTCAAGGATGGTCCTGTCGAAAAAGGGCGGCACAAGTTGGTGGGATTTCCCAGTTTTTTCCCGTATTTTCACAAGAATGTTTGGTGCTTTTTGTGGGATTGGTCAGGATTTTTCCCGGAACTTTCCGCTTTTTAATCTCGTCTGAACAGAGGAAAAATTTTCCGCCCGTGTTGGGCGGAACGGAAAGGAAGAATCCCATGAAATCCCGCTCTCTGTTCTGTGCGGCACTGGCCGTGCTGCTGCTCCTGCTCTCCGCCTGCGGTCATCCGGCACCAGAGGCCAGCGGAGCCGCAGCGGAAGGGCTCTCCGCCACGGACACCATCACGCCGGAGGAAGGCGTCGCCATTCTGGAAAAGCAACTGGGCGCAGTGGACGAGGCCACCGGCAATGTGATGTCCTACGGCTACGAAGGGCCGCTTACTCTGGACGGAGTGGACTATTACAACTACCGGGTCTCCTGGCTGGTGGACGGCGATCACCTGTCCTATCTCACCAACTATCTGGTATCCACCGACGGGCTGGTGGTCCAGGAGTACCTGCCGGAGACGGATTGATTGCCAAATGAAACCACCCGCCGGGCCTGCATAGCCAAACAAATCCTGCGGATACTAGCTTTTGCCAAGCAGAATCATCCTGAAAAATCTGAAAGACAAAAGGAGTTTTCGATATGAAGGCAACTGGAATCGTGCGGCGGATCGACGACCTGGGCCGGGTGGTAATCCCCAAGGAGATCCGGCGCACCATGCGGATCCGGGAGGGCGATCCATTGGAAATCTACACCAGCCGCGAGGGTGAGGTCATCTTCAAGAAATACTCGCTGCTGGGCGGTGTGGAGGACTTCGCCGCGGAGCTCTGCGAGACCATGAGCCGGTCCACCGGCAGCGTCTGCGCCGTCACGGACCGGGACACGGTCATCGCCGTGGCGGGCGGCAGCAAGCGGGAGCTTATGGGCAAGCGGATCACCCCGGAGCTGGAGCAGATCATGGAGAGTCGGAAAATCTACCAGTACACCGGCGAGGGCCAGCCCCTCCAGGTGACGGAGGGCATCGACAGCCTGCTGACCACCGTGGCGGCCCCCATCCTGGCGGAGGGCGACCTGCTGGGCCTGGTGCTGTTCATCTCCAGCGATCCCGCTGCCGTCACCGGCGACACCGAGTACAAGCTGGCCCAGACCATCGCCGCCTTTCTGGGCCGGCACATGGAGAGCTGAATCCTCTCTCCCGCGCGGACGCCTGTACAGGCGTCCGCGTTTTTGATGGCATGAAATGCCGGAAAGACGCTATGCTGGAAGTATCCCCCAATTCGGAAGGAGCTGCTTCCATGACAGTTTCAGAGTGGATCGCGTATGTGGACCAGCGGGTCTGGGGCCCGGGAATGCTGGTGCTGCTGATGGGCACCGGCGTCTTCCTCACCCTGCGCACCCGCTTTCTCCCCTGGCGGAACCTGGGCTGGGCGCTGAAAAGTGTTCTCGGCCGTGACTCCCGCGCCAAGGCAGGCGGGGCCGGCGATGTGTCCCCCTTCTCCGCCCTGATGACCACGCTGGCCGCCACCATCGGTACCGGAAACATCGTGGGCGTGGCCACGGCCTTGGTGGCGGGCGGCCCCGGCGCCTTGGTGTGGATGGAGATCTCCGCCCTCTTCGGCCTTTCCTCCAAGTGCGCGGAGTGCCTGCTGGCCGTCAAGTACCGCCAGCGGGACGCCGGCGGCGAAATGCGCGGCGGCCCCATGTATACCATGTGCGCCGCCCTGCGGTGGAAGCGGCTGGGAGGTGCCCTGGCCTTTCTCTTCGCCCTCTTCACAGTTCTGGCCTCCCTGGGCATGGGGGACATGGCCCAGGCCAATTCCATCGCCGGGGCGCTGGCCGACAGCTTCTCCGTTCCGGCCCGGACCACCGGGGTGGCAGTGGCTCTGCTGGCTCTCGTGGTCATTCTGGGCGGTATCCGGCGGATTGCCGGAGTCTGCTCCGTGGTGGTGCCCCTCATGGCGGTCCTTTACCTGCTGGCGGGCACCGCAGTGCTGCTGGGGCATCTGTCCGCTCTGCCCGGAGCCGTGGCAGAGATGTTCCGCCTGGCCTTCTCTCCCGCCGCCGCTGCGGGTGGCGCGGCGGGGACTATGACCGCCTCCGCCCTGAACGCCGCTCGCTGGGGCATTGCCAGAGGCTGCTTTTCCCACGAGGCGGGCATGGGCTCCGCCGCCATCCCTGCTGCCTCCGCCGCCACAGACAGCCCCGCCCGCCAGGGGTATGTGAACATGACCGGCGTATTCTTCGACACCACAGTGATCTGCACAGTCACGGGCCTGTGCATCTGCGCCTCCGGCGTGCTGGGGACTGCCGACGCTTCCGGCGGGCAGGTAAACGGCGTGGCCCTCACCGCCCTGGCCTTTAAGACCGTGCTGGGCCCCCTGGGGGGGCTGCTGGTCTCCCTGGGGATCGTGCTGTTCGCCTTCTCCACCATCCTGGGATGGGAGTTCTGCGGGGAAACGGCCTTTGCATTTCTCTTCGGCCGCCGGGCCATCCCTCTCTATCGAATTCTCTTCGCCCTGGCGGCCTTTCTGGGCGCCACTCAGAGCCTGGAGGTGGTATGGAATCTCTCCGACATCTTCAACGCCCTGATGGCAGTGCCCAACCTGATCTCCCTGCTCCTCCTCTCCGGCACCGCCGCCCGGGAGCTGGAGGCCTTCCAGCCGGAGATCCGCCGCGGGCGGAGACTCCGGCAGAGGCGGGCCGTCCGGCGGGCACTCTGAGTCCGCTTTCTTCAGGTGCCACCGACGGGGGCCGCCTGCCCCTGCCGGCATGTCCGGGACCGTGTGCAGGTCCGTCTCCCCATTCGGATGGGAAATGGCGGAATTCGTGAATTTTTTTCTGGAGGAGTTGCTTTTTTCCAGTTTGATGGTAAGATAAAGTACGGTAAAAATTTTAAACAAAGGACTTGATACCATGACCAAAATTGATATTGTCTCCGGCTTCCTTGGCGCCGGCAAGACCACTCTTATCAAAAAGTTGCTGGCGGAGGCCTTTCCCGGCGAAAAGCTGGTGCTGATCGAGAACGAGTTCGGCGAGATCAGCATTGACGGCGGCTTTCTGAAGGAGTCCGGCGTGCAGATCAGCGAGATGTCCGCCGGGTGCATCTGCTGCTCCCTGGTGGGGGACTTCCACAAGGCGTTGAAGGACGTGCAGGCTCAGTTCCACCCGGACCGCATCCTCATCGAGCCCTCCGGCGTGGGCAAGCTGTCCGACGTGATCGTGGCGGTGCAGAACACCGCCGATGAGACCGACGACATGAAGCTGAACAGCTTCGTCACCGTGGCGGACGCCACCAAGGTGAAGGTCTACATGAAGAACTTCGGCGAGTTCTACAACAACCAGATCGAGGCCGCCGGCACCATCATCCTCTCCCGGACCCAGAAGATGAGCCAGGAGAAGCTGGAGGCCGCCGTGGCCATGCTGCGGGAGAAGAACGCCGACGCCGCCATCCTCACCACCCCCTGGGACCAGCTGGACGGCAAGACCATCCTGGCGGCCATTGAAAAGGTGTCCCTGGCGGACGAGCTGCTGGGGAAGATGCGCGCCGAGCACGCCGCCGATGAGGCGGAGCACGAGCATGCGCATCACCACCATGACCACGAGCATGCGCATGAGGAGCACGAACACCATCACGATCATGACCATCACGACCACGAGGAGCATGACCACCATCACGATCACGATGAACACGCGCATCACCATGACCACGACCACGAGTGCGACGATCCCAACTGCTCCTGCCACCACCATCACCACCACGCCGACGAGGTGTTCACCTCCTGGGGCAAAGAGACCCCCAAGGTGTTTGCCCAGGCGGACATTGAGCGGATCCTCACGGCCCTGGACTCCGGCGACTACGGCAAGATCCTGCGGGCCAAGGGCATCGTGAACGGCGAGGGCGGCAAGTGGATCGAGTTCGACTTCGTCCCCGAGGAGCATGAGGTCCGGGCAGGCCATCCCGACTACACCGGCCGGCTGTGTGTCATCGGCGCCGAGCTGCAGGAGGACAAGCTCTCCCAGCTCTTCGGTCTGTGAACTCTTTTCTTGAAAGACTGTAACCACACTTGATATTGCTGCACAAAATCAAGTGGAGTCCGTCCCCGAAGTAGGGAAAAGAGCCAAAAGAGCTTCAGCGCGCCGCGGTGGCCGGTGTGAGGGACTGTCAGAGTCGAAAGTCAGATTTCCTGCTGTCCGGGCGCCCGTTCCGCGTATTTTACCCGAAAGGAAATGCACATTATAATGGCAGACATTCCTGTTTATCTGGTGGCCGGCTTTCTGGATGCCGGCAAGACCAATTTCATCAACGGCATCCTGGAGGACGGCTTCGCCCGCCAGGATCCCACCCTGCTGCTCTGCTGCGAAGAGGGCGAGGAGGAGTACGAGAAAAACGCTTTGGACAACGTGACGGTCATCACCATTGAGGACGAGGAGGACCTGAAGTGCTCCTACCTGAAGGAGCTGGAGAAAGAGTACCACCCCAAACAGGTGCTGATCGAGTACAACGGCATGTGGCAGATGGAGCGGCTGTACCGGGAGGTTCTGCCCGCCAACTGGGTGCTGTACCAGATCATGACCTTCGTCTACGCCCCCACCTTTGAGATGTACGCCAAGAATATGGGCCAGCTGATGATGGAGAAAATCACCAACGCGGACATGCTGGTGTTCAACCGCTGTACGCCGGAGCTGCGGGACGCCCTGCGGAAGCGGAACCTTCGGATGGTGAACCGTCGGGCTGACATTTACCTGGAGATGGAGGACGGCACCAGCGAGGACTACCTCACCGGCGACGAGTGCCCCTTCGACCTGAGCCAGGACCTGATCGACGTGCCGGACGACGACTTCGGTGTGTGGTATGTGGACGTGATGGATCACCCGGACCGCTGGGCGGGCAAGATGGTCCACATGAAGCTTATCATGTGCCACTCCAAGAAGTACCCGGGCATCCACTGCCCCGGCCGCTTTGTCATGACCTGCTGTGAGAACGACATCCAGTTCATGGGTCTCATCGCCAAGGGCATGAACCTGAACCAGTACCAGAACCGGGACTGGGTGGAGGTCACCGGCCGGATGGCGGTGGAGAAGCACGCCGCTTACAAGGGCAAGGGGCCGGTGATGCATGTGATCTCCATCGGGCCCTGTGAGAAGCCCCAGCAAGAAGTCGTGACGTTCTAAGAGGGGAGCGGGCTCCCCTCCTAACCACCCTACCACCAGTCTGCGGACTGGTGTGTGCCCAAGGCGCACGGATCAACGTATTTTCGGCAGGCGCATGTCCTGCCGAAAATGGATCCGAATTTCTTCGAAATTCGATACGGGGTGTATAACCTTGCTGCAAAAATCCCCTCCGTTGTTGAACGGAGGGGATTTTTGTCTTATGCGAGACCAAGCGCCCAAGGATTCTCATCGGGCAGGCCCCGGCCCGTCTCCCAGCGGCTCACGGCCTTGTCCGTCACGTGGAGCCGTTCCGTCAGTTCCCCCTGGCTCCAGTTCTTCTCTTTTCGGCGCCGGGCGATCAGCCCGCCGGTGGCTTTTGCGTCCATGCCATCCGCTCCTTTTCCAGCCATATCATACCACAAAACTGTCTCAAAGGCACTCTACACTTCGCAGGAGCCTTGCTTTTTTCCGGAAAATCCTTATAATGGAGGTATTCTGTGTGTGTGGAAATCCAACCAGAAAGGACCGTCTGCTCTTGAAGCTCCATGACCATTTTCCCAAAGTCCGACTGCCCCTGTGGGCCACGCTTCTGGCCGCTGTGCTGCTGGCGGGCGCCATCACTCTGCTGGCGCTCTGGTGCCAGCCCAATGCCCTGCGGAGCGTCCTGGCCGTCTTCCGGGCGCAGCCGCTGCTGATTATCCTGAACTGCCTGCCGGTGGGGATGCTGCTGCTGGTGTTCACCTGCCTGCTCCGGAACGTGTTCTTCGCCGGGGCGCTGGCGAACTTCGCCGTCTGCGCCCTGTCTATCGCCAACCGCATCAAGATCGAGGTACGGGACGAGCCGGTGTTTCCCCGGGACTTTGCCCTGCTGAAAGAAGCGGGCAGCGCTGTGGGGACTTACGACATCCAGTTCCCGGTGCCGTCCATCGCCGCCGTCGTGGTGTTCTCGCTGGTGCTGGTGGCCCTGGGGCTTTTCGTAGGCAGCCGCCCCTTCCCCATCGCCCGGCTCCGCGGCTGGGTGGGAAGCCTGCTGGGGGCTGCCGCCAGCTTTGCCGTGCTGGCAGGACTGATCCTGACAGTCTATGCCTCCAATGATCTGTACAACTCCTTCCGGGTATCCAACGCCTACTATATTCCCTCCGTGTTCAACGAGCTGGGGTTCCCCTACTGCTTCTGCCACCAGTTCACCACCTACCCGGTGGACAAGCCTGAGGGCTTCAGTCGGTCGGAGGCGGCCGGCTGGGACCAGGGCGGCGACACCGGTCTGGGGAAGGATGTGAACGTCATTATGGTGATGGATGAGGCCTTCTCCGATATCACGGACAGCGACGCTTTCGCTTTCACAGCGGAGAACGACCCCCTGCCCAACCTCCACGCCCTGCGGGAGGATCCCCACGCCGTCGCCGGCCATATCGTGGTGCCCGGCTTCGCCGGCGGCACTGCCAACACGGAATTCGACGTGCTGACAGGCATGCAGACCAACGCGCTCGCTGCCGGAACGACCTCCTCCTTCCGGGTGGTAAACCGGAACCTGGACAGCCTCTTCCGGGTGTTTGGCGGCGATGGCTACCACACCTCCTTCTTCCACCCGGGGGACGACTGGTTTTACAACCGGGAGAACGTCTACCGCTGGTTCGGGGCGGAGGAGACCGTATTTGCTGACCAGATGGAGGCGCTTGCATACAAGGGCCGCTGGGTCACGGATGACTACATGGCGGGCCTGATTGAACAGGAATTCGCGGACACTGTGGCCGCTGGCGAGACGCTGTTCCACTACACAACCACCATTCAGAACCACATGTCCTACACCCTGGACAAGTACGGCGAGAGCTATGCCTATCCGGAGGTGCCGCTGAACACGGCGGTGTCCGACGAGGTGGAGACGCTGCTGAGAGTCTACACCGAAGGGGCTCGGGACGCGGACGCCATGCTGGGCCGCCTGGTGGACACCTTCTCCGCCGTGGAGGAGCCGGTGGTGCTGGTGTTCTTCGGAGACCATCTGCCCTATCTGGGCGACAACCAGCTGGCCTACGCGGAACTGGGCTTCACGGCCCGGCCGGAGTGGGACGCACTGACCTCCTACGAGACGCCCTATGTGATCTGGGCCAATGACGCCGCCGCGCAGGCCCTGGACTGGGAGGCCGCCGTAGCGTCCCTGGACCTGCCGGAGGATGGGCGGCTCTCCGCCAGCTTCCTGGGGGCCGCGGTGCTGGAGCTCACCGGGCGGACCGGGGAGAGCCCCTGGTTCGACTTTCTGAACCAGCTGCGCCGGGAGCTGCCTGTGGTGCAGAAGCAGGCGTATCAGCTGGCAGACGGCACAGTGACGGACCAGCTGACGGAGGAACAGGCGGCGAAGATCGCCAAATGGCGTCAGTGGAGCTACTACAAGCTGATGTATAAGGAGATCGACTGAAAACGGCCCCCGGTGGACAGTGTCCGCCGGGGGCCGTTCTTTTCTTGACAGGTCTGACTGCCCTTGATACAATGGAGAAAAGCCCCATCTTTTGAAAGGATGTGCGCCCCATGAAGTCCTGGTCTCAACGGGAACTGGCGCTGGCTGTGCTGGTGGTCTTTGCCGCACCGGCTATCCCCTATGTCACCTCCCGCTTGCTGGGGGATTTGTCGTCTCTTTTCCTTGGGACAGTTCCTCTCATAGGGACGCTCTTGTCTCTGTTCCTCTACGCTTGTATCTCTGCCCTGGTGACGGGGGGCCGTTTTTTCTCTGGGCCCGGAGAGGCCGCCGGATCTGGCCCTGGGTCTTGGCTCTGGCGGTCTGCCTGGGTCTATTCCGTCTTTTGTGTATAGACATAAATGCCACTAACAATCTGCTGGCACTTGTTACTGGCTATCACAACAATGAGTCCACCGCTTTCCACCTGCTCTACCTACGGGTATGCTACAGCGGAATGCTGTTTGGGGTGGCCTTGGCGGCCATTGTCGCCTGGTTCCTTCGCAAAATCAACTCCTGACAAGAAAGCCGCCCGGAGCCGTTGGCTCCGGGCGGTTCGGTGTGGAGCTCCCGCCCCTGATGGATCGGGACATTGGCCGGCCCATGGAAAGCTAGGCCGTGTGGAATTCCGGCCCGGAATCCCGTGCTCCTTTGCCTACATCCCCTCCAGCGGTTGCAGCTCCGTTCCTTCCGGGAAGGCCCCGGCATAGGAGACGCCTACCGCATCCAGCAGCTCCAGCCGCATCCGGCAGAAACTCCCGCCGCCGGTGATGCAGAACACGTTTTCCCCCTGCCGCAGCGTCACCGGCCAGTTGCTCCAGATGGCGCCGTATGCCTCCTCCGATGCCCCCTGCAGTTCCCAGGACTCCCCACCGGCCAGACACACCGTCACCGGCTGGTCCTGGGAGGCATAGGTGCAGTTCACCGTGGTCGTGCAATCCTCCTCCACGGCGACATAGAGAAACGCCGCCGGTTCCTGCCGGGTGGTCAGGGAGAATTCTGCCGTGATCGGATCATCGGCAACCGTCAGGGTTTCAAACTGCGGCCCTGCCGGGGTCTCGGCGGTCTCTTTCCGTTCTGTCTCTGGAAACGCCGACAGATCCTCCGGAATATCTTCCAGGCGGCCGCAAGCCGCCATGAGAAAGCAGCAGATCAGGATCAAAACACAGTGTTCCTTCTTCATGAAAATACCAGTCCTTTCCTCACGCTCTGTTTATCAAACGAAATGGCTGCATCCTTTTCCTCATCTCCCGCAAAAAAGCCAGCGGCTGTGCCGCTGGCTTTCAGACGTTCTCGTTTTTCGGGTGAAAATGTTCCCACACCGCCTGGGCGGCGGCCCGGGGCACCACGGCGGCAAGGGTCTCCACATCCGCCTCCCGGATGGCCTTGATGGTGCCGAAGTGTTTCCGCAGCTCCGCCCGCCGCTTCTCGCCCACACCGGGGATACCGTCCAGGGCGGAGCGGGTGGCGCTTTTGCTGTGGCTCTCGTGGTGGTAGGTGATGGCAAAGCGGTGGGTCTCCTCCTGGATCTGGCCGATGAGGGAGAACACCGCCTGCTGGGTGACGATGCCGATCTCCCGGCCCTCCGGCGTCACCAGGGCCCGGGTTCGGTGGCGGTCATCCTTCACCATGCCGAAGATGGGCACATCCACACCGAATTCCCAGGCCACCGTCTGCGCTGCCCGGGCGTGGGTCTCGCCGCCGTCGATCAGAAACACGTCCGGCAGGGGCAGAAACTTCTCGTCCCCATCCGCTGCCCGCTGGAGCCGTCGGCGCAGCACCTCCTGCACGGAGGCGTAGTCATCCGGATGTCCCTCCAAAGACTGGATGCGGAAACGGCGGTAGGCGGACTTCAGCGGCCGGGTGCCGCTGTATACCACCATGGAGGCCACGATGTCGCTCTTTCCCGTGTTGGAGATGTCGAAGGACTCCATCCGCTTCGGAGGCTCCGGCAGATTCAGCATCTTCCCCAGCAGCTCCAGGGTGTAGGCAGTCCGCTCCTCCACGGTGGTGGCTCGCTCTGTCTCCTCCTGGGCGTTCCGCTGGGCCATGGCCCGCAGCTCCGCCTTCTCTCCCCGCTGGGGCACGTGGACCCATACCTTGTGGCCCGCCCGCTTCGTCAGGACCTCCGACAGCTCTTCGCAGTCCTCCGTCTCCATGGGCAGCAGGATCTCGTGGGGCAGGATGGCCCGGGGAAGGTAGTACTGGGCCGTCAGGGCGGAGAGCATCTCGGCCTCCGACTCCTCGTTGGGGGCGGAGAACAGCTCCGTCTCCCGGCCGGCCAGATTTCCCTCCTCCATGTGGAGAATGGCGTAACAGCTCTTGCCGGATCCCCGGTACAGTCCCCAGATGTCCGTATCGGCACAGAGGCCCGCGATCACCGTCTGCTTTTTGCTGAGGGCACCGATGGCGTTAATCCGGTCCCGGAGCAGCGCCGCCTGCTCGAAGTGGAGGGCCTCCGCCTCCGCCTCCATCTCGGCGGTCATGTCCCGGAGCAGCTGCTTGCTCCTCCCCTCCAGCAGCTGCACCGCCTGCTCGATCCGGCGGTTATACGCTTCTGCTGTCATCTCCGGCCGGCAGAATCCGTCGCACCGGCCCATGTGGAAGTTCAGACAGGGGCGCTCTGCCCCGATATCCCGTGGGAATTTCCGGCTGCAGGTAGGCAACCGCAGGGCCACACACACCGCGTCCAGGGCCTGGCGGGTCTCGAACCGACCGCCGAAGGGCCCAAAGTACCGGGCGGAGTCATTGGCCATCTTGTTCACCAGGGAGAAGCGGGGGTATGCCTCTTTGGACAGGCGGACGAAGGGGTACCCCTTGTCGTCCTTCAGCAGGATGTTGTAGCGGGGCATGTGCCGCTTGATAAGGGAGTTCTCCAGCACCAGGGCCTCGAACTCGCTGGTGACGAAGATGGTGTCGAAGCGGTCCACCTGAGACACCATGTTCCGCGTCTTGGCGGTGTGGGAGGCGCTGTCCTGGAAATACTGGCTCACCCGGTTTTTCAGCTTCTTGGCCTTGCCCACGTAGATGACCCTGCCTGTTTTATCCATCATCAAATAGACGCCCGGCACCAGTGGCAGGTCGTTGGCCTTCTCCCGCAGCTCTTCCTTTGTCACGCCCGCCGCCTCCTCGCATAAAAGATACACGGCCTTGCGCGCCGCAGGGCCGTGTCGTACTTCCTGTATCGAATGTGTTATTCGCCGAAGTTGTCCTTGACCAGTTCCACCAACGCCTCGACAGCCTCTTTCTCATCGGCGCCGTCGGCGATCAACGTAATGGTGGTGCCCTTCACGATGCCCAGGGACAGAACGCCCAGCAGGCTCTTGGCATTGACGCGGCGATCCTCCTTTTCAACCCAGATGCCGCTCTTGAACTCATTTGCTTTCTGGATAAAGAACGTGGCCGGTCTTGCGTGCAGACCTACCTCATTATTTACGGTGATCTCCTGTGTATACATGATCCAGCTCTCCTTTTCTATACCAAGTCAACCAAGTCTGTTCCAACAGCTCCACATGATAACCGATGATTTTTCTGATAACATCATACCCGGTTTTACACAGACAGTCAACGGCGTTTTTCACAAACATTTTAAAATTTCCAGGAAACCGTACACAGTCTTTTCGTCTTTTAGCCTATCTTTCACAATTTTCCGGCAGTTACCCCCTCTTTTTTATCTATTTCTACAAGGGCGGCTGGAGACGCAGACAGGGGACCTCCCAAAAGGAGGTCCCCTGTGGACAGTGGGATCAATAGTTCTCGGCCTTCACCTGGAAGTAGGCCTGGGGGTGCTTGCACACCGGGCACACCGCCGGCGCGCTCTCGGCGATCTCCACATGGCCGCAGTTGCGGCAGAACCACATGACCTTCTCGCCCTTCTTGAAGACCTCGCCCTTCTTCAGGTTGTCCAGCAGCTTTAAGTACCTCTCCTCGTGGGTCTTCTCGATCTTGGCCACGCCCTCGAACTGGGCGGCCAGCGCCAGGAAGCCCTCCTCCTCGGCGGTCTTCGCCATCTCGGCGTACATCTTGGTCCATTCCTCGTTCTCGCCTGCAGCGGCAGCCACCAGGTTCTCCTCAGTGCTGCCGATGCCGTCCAGGGCCTTGAACCACAGCTTGGCGTGCTCCTTCTCATTCAGAGCGGTTTCCTGGAAGATGGCCGCGATCTGCTCGTAGCCCTCTTTCTTGGCCTTGCTGGCAAAATAGTCGTACTTGTTCCGGGCCTGGGACTCCCCGGCGAACGCGATCCACAGATTGGCTTCCGTCTTGCTGCCCTTCAGTTCCATGTGTCTGACTCCTTTCAAATTTTACAATTGTCTCTTTTTTCCTCTGGTCTATACTCATGCCGGCCGTCCTGTCCCGCACAGCGCGGGCAGTGTCCGGTGAATATCAGGGTGTGGCCCGTGACCACGCAGCCCCGGGCCGCAGCCAGACGGTCCAGCCTCTCGTCATAGGGCACAGTCTCCAGATCCAGCACAGCCCCGCAGGCGCGGCAGCGGAAATGGGTATGGGGCCGAGTCACCGCGTCAAAGCGGGTCACAGGGCCGTCCAGCTCTGTCAACCGCCCCTCCCGGGCCATCTGCTGGAGATTGCGGTACACGGTCCCCAGGCTCAGCCGGGGCATCTCCGGCTTCAGCTGCTGATAGACCATCTCCGCCGTGGGATGGGCGCGGCTCTCCAGCACAGTCTGGTAGATCCGCTCCCGCTGCTGGGAAAAACGCTGCGGCATAGGCTTTCTTCCTTAAATAGTAATAATTACTATTATTTATATATCATATCCTGCTGGAAAATGCAAGCACTTTTTCAAAATTCGGACAACATTCGACTGTCCGGCGCTGGCGGAAACTTCCGCTGCTAAATCCAGACGCCACGGAGACAATAACACCTGGGTATCGCGAAACAAACGCCCGCGCAAAGGGAGGTCAACCCATGAAAAGACAGTTTACGCTCTTGCTGGCCTCTGTCCTGGTGGTGTTTGCCCTGACCGCCTGCGGCGGCAACGACAAAGACACCAACCAAGATAACAACGGCCAAAACACGGTCGGAGAGGATATCCAGAACGCTGGCGAAGACATCATGGATGCCGGCGAGGACATCCTGGACCCCGACAACAACAATAGCAACAAGGACAACGGGACCGGCGATCACAAGAACGACCAGAACACCACCGACAGAGGTGACAGTGCCCTCACCGGCGGCGACACCACCGTGGAGGATGCCGTCACCAAGCAGAACAGCCGTCCCGGCGTATCCTACGGACAAATGCTGCGCAATGCCCGGGTCCACGATTCCGACGGGCTTCTGACGGACCACGAAAATGCCGCCAGCGGCCGCACAGCATAAAAACGGACAGAGAAGCGTTTTGCCTGCTTGAACAGGAAGACGGCGCGCAGAAAACACACAGGGCCGCGGCAACAGCTGCGGCCCTGTCTTTTTCCGAAAGGGCTTGGGAAGGTCCTTGCCTTTTCCAGGGAACATGGTACAATAAGGCAAAGCATACATTTTGTGGAAAAGGAGCCGCTATGAGCACTGTGAAAGAACCCCTCCACCCCCTGAGGACAGCCCGGTACCTGTGGCTGGGCATCCTTCTCTGCGCCCTGGTGGGCGGCGCCTGCTTTCTGGGCGGGCGGTGGTCCGCCGGCCGGTCTGAGACAGCGAAAATAGACACGGTCGTCCTGCAGAATCAGCTGTCGGAGATCCGGGAGCTGGCCACGGTCACCTACGCCTACACCAACATGGCCCAGTTCGAGAGCAGCAACGACTTCTACGGGGTGAAAATCCCCTTCACCACCAAGTCCTTCATCCTTACCTACGACGGCACCGTCAAGGCCGGGGTGGACCTGGACGGGGCGGAGGTGTCCGTCAGCGGCACCACGGTCACCATCACACTGCCGGAGGCGGAGATCCTCTCCCACGAGATCGATGAGGACAGCATGGAGGTGTTCGACGAGAAGACCTCCATCTTCAATCCCTTCACAGTGGAGGATTTCACCTCCTTCCAGTCGGATCAGAAGGCAGCCATGGAGGAAAAGGCCCTGTCCCGCGGGCTTCTGGCGGAGGCTCGCGCCAAAGCCGTCTCCAGCGTAGAGCAGCTGTTTGCCGCCGCACTGCCGGACACATACACCGTCACGGTCCAATAAAAAACAGAGGCGGAGCCGCGGCTCCGCCTCTTCTCATGCCAGGATATAGTCCCCAGGGCCTCCGGCGTGTCCGCCAGATGGTCCGCCCCGGCGTCCTCCAGCTCCTGCCGGCTCCGAAATCCCCAGGTGACGCCGCAGGCCGTCAGGCCGCCGTTGTGGGCCGTTTGCATATCCACGCCGCTGTCTCCCACAAACAACGTCTCCTCCGGGCGCACTGCCAGGTCGGCCAGCAGAGCGTGGATGCCCGCCGGGTCCGGCTTCACCGGCACTCCCTTGACTTGGCCCCGCACCAGATGGAAGACACCGGGAAAGTAGTGTTCCACGATCTCCCGGCAAAAGCCGTCCGCCTTGTTGGAGTAAACCGCCAGGGTCACTCCCCGTCTCCCCAGCCGCTCCAGCAGTGCCGGGATGCCGTCATAGGGCCGTGTCTCGTCCATGTTGTGGGCGCCGTAATAGGCGGAAAACTGGGCGAGAGTATTGGCCAGCAGCAGGGGACTGCGGCTCTTCTCCGGAGAAAACCGCCGCACCAGATTGGGGATTCCATGGCCCACCATGGTCTTGAACTCCTCTGCGGAGTACTCCGGCCAGCCGTTCCGGCGGCAGACCCAGTTTCCGGCATTGGTCAGGTCCTGAATCGTGTCCAGCAGGGTGCCGTCCAGGTCAAAGATCACTGTATGATACATGGCCCGTCTCCTTTGTTCTTCGGTAAGATTGTTTTTATTTTATCAATTTCTCCGCACCGCTACAACTGGCATTCAAACCGAAAGGCGCGGTTTTCACCGCGCCTTTTTTATGAAAGTTTCCCGTCATTTCACAGGGGGCAGGGCTTCCAACCCCTCCCGGTCAGCAGAACACATTCCCGGAAACCCGCCGCTCTTGCCAGCTCCGCCGCCTGGCCGTAGCCGTACACGACCGTTTCCGGGCTGTGGGCGTCGGCGGTGAGGATGATCTGTCCTCCCATGCCCCGCCACTCCCGCAGAAGGAACACCGCCGGATAGGGCGTGTCCCGGTATCCCCGGGAGATGGCGCCGGTGTTGACCTCCAGCAGCGTGGCATCCGGGTCCGTGTGGTGCAGGGCCTCCAGCGCCGCCGTGCGGCAGCGGGGATCGTCCTCGTCAAACAGGGCATTTCCCCGATTCAGCTTGGTCACCAGGTCAATGTGGCCCAGAATGGCGGGTCTTCGGTCCGCCATGGCGGCTACATCCCGGTAGTAGCCCTCTGTCAGGGCCAGCATATCGCCGCCGAACATCTGGTCCCGGCAGGCGATCAGCCGCTCCCGGTCCCAGTCTATGCCATGGTACTTCCCGGTCTTCGGGTCATAGAGGTTGTGGACGGAGCCGATCCAGTAGTCCGCCCAGTCCGGAACCGGCTGTGCGGACCGGCTGTCCTGCTCGATACCCAGCAGGACCTCCATCTGTCCGGCGTATTCCTCCCGGAGGCGTAGCACCTGCTCCCGGTATTCCGCCGGATCGGTTGGCAGGACGTTGCCCGCGTCGTGGGGGATCTCCGTGTGGCTGTGGCCGGAGGCGCCGAAGAAGCGGACCCCTGCCGCATACGCGGCCGCAGCCATCTCCGCCAGGGTTCCCTTCCCGTCGCAGAGAACGGAGTGGGTGTGGACGGAGCAGCATTCCGGTGTCAGATTCATTGCATCCGCTCCTGCTTCACCTTGTGGTCGATGACATGGCGCTTCTCCAACTCCGCCATCACGTCCTCCAGGGTGATGCCCATCTGGACCATCAGCACCATCACATGGTAGGTCAGGTCGGCGATCTCATAGATGGTCTCCTCCCTGTCCTCCTTGCGGCCGCCGATGATGACCTCGGTGCACTCCTCACCCACCTTCTTCAGGATCTTGTCCAGGCCCTTTTCAAAAAGATAAGTGGTGTAGCTGCCCTCCTTGGGATCGGTCTTCCGCCCTTGGATCAAGCGGTACAGGCCCTCATAGCTGAAAGCCTTCAACTCCTCGGAGAGGTAGACCGGCCGGAAGAAGCAGCTCTCCGCCCCGGTGTGGCAGGCGGGGCCGTCCTTCACCACCTCCACCACCAGGGCGTCCTTGTCACAGTCCGCGGTGATGGACACCACATGCTGGACGTTGCCGGAGGTCTCCCCCTTGCGCCAGAGCTGCTGGCGGCTGCGGGAGAAGAAGCAGGTCCGGCCCTCGTCAATGGTGATGGCCAGGCTCTCTGCGTTCATGTAGGCCAGGGTCAGGACCTCCTTGGTGTAGTGGTCCTGGACGATGGCGGGGATCAGGCCGTTTGCGTCAAATTTCAAATCCATGGTGCTGTCTCCTTTTCTTGGGTATGCCGCCCGTGGGCGGCTGGGACTCCGCTTCCCGTCCGGGACCGGGCGTTCTGTCAGATCCGCATCTCCACGCCTTGCGCCCGCAGATAGTGCTTCAGCTCCTTGATATCCACCTGCCGGGTGTGGAAGATGGACGCCGCCAGCCCCGCATCGATGCCGGGGTGGGTGAAGAGCTGGGCAAAGTCCTCCATTTTCCCGGCGCCGCCGCTGGCGATGATGGGCACGCTCACCCGTGATGCCAGGGCGTCCAGCATCTCCAGGTCAAAGCCCTGCTTGACGCCGTCGGTGTCGATGGAGTTCAACACGATCTCCCCGGCGCCGTCGGCCACGCCCCGGGCGGCCCACTCCATAGCGTCGATGCCGGTGTCCTCCCGGCCGCCCTTGGCGAAGAGGCGGAACTGCCCGTCCACCCGCTTCACGTCCATACTGAGCACCACGCACTGGTCGCCGTACTTCTTGGCTGCCGCGCCGATGATGGTGGGGTCCGCGATGGCGCCGGAGTTGACGCTCACCTTGTCGGCGCCGCATTTCAAGACCCGGTCAAAGTCCTCCAGCGTCCGGATGCCGCCCCCTACCGTCAGGGGAATGAAAATCTCGCCCGCAACCCGCCGCAGGATGTCCGTAAACAGGTTCCGGCCCTCCGCAGAGGCGGTGATGTCATAGAATACCAGCTCGTCCGCCCCGGATTCGTTGTAGAACCGGGCCATCTCCACCGGGTCTGCCATATCCCGCAGACCCTCAAAGTTGGTCCCCTTCACCACCCGGCCGTCCTTCACGTCCAGGCAGGGGATGATCCGCCTGGCTAACATGCGCCCACCTCCCGGATGACCGTTTTTAAATCCAGACGGCCCGTGTACAGGGCCTTGCCCAGAATGGCGGCTTTGGCCCCGATCTTCCGGAGCTCCCGCAGCTCCTCCAGACTGCTGACGCCGCCGGAGGCGGTGATGTCCAGGCCCTCAATTTTTGCCAGCTCCCGGTAGAGCGCCAGATTGGTGCCCTGTTCCGCCCCATCCCGGCTGATGTCCGTATAGATGACGGTCTGGACGCCCGCGTCCCGGAGGCGGCGGCAAAAGTCCACGCCCTTTTCCGCAGACAGCTCCTTCCAGCCGCTGACGGCCACGTAGCCGTCCCGGGCGTCCACCCCCACGGCGATCCGGTCGCCGTATGTTTGGGCCATCCGCTCCGTGAAGTCGAAATCCTTCACCGCGATGGTGCCCAGGATGCACCGGCCCACACCCAGATCCAGGTACCGGCGGATGCGGTCCTCGTCCCGGATTCCGCCGCCCACCTCGATGTAGAGGCCACCCTGTCCGGCAATGGCGGCGATGGTGTCAAAGTTGGCCAGGGTGCCGTCCTTGGCGCCGTCCAGGTCCACCACATGGAGGTATCCGGCACCGGCAGCGATGAAGTCCCGGGCCACGGCGCAGGGGTCCTGGGCGTAGACCGTCTCTTTGTCATAGTCTCCCTGATACAGGCGGACCACCTGTCCGCCCCGCAGGTCAATGGCGGGAAAAATCTGCATAGACCACGTCTCCTCTGTCAATCTTTGTTCTTGTTGTCCAGAAGCACCAGCACCAGACCGATGATCCCACAGAGCAGACCCACCGGGGCCCAATAGGCCCGCATCCAACTAAGAATCGTGAGCGCAGGGGGCTCAAATCCGACCAATACCAGCAGAATGCCGAACAGGATCCAGGCAAAACCCAGCCAGATCCGCCTCATGCCGTCTCCTCCCAATCTAATTATAGGTGCTCCTTGCAGGAGAGCTCCTCCGCATCCAGCCGCAGGACGCACACGGCGTCCACCGCCGCGTCCGGAAAGGTCCAGTCCCCGCAGCAGGTAGCCTGGCGCATGATAGCCGCCAGACCCCGCCGCCTCTCTTCCGCCGTCTCTACCACACGGATGGGGCCCTCGCCGATGACGCTTTGAAACGCGGCGGTGTAGCCGCAGGCCGCCTCCGCCCCTGAAGCCGGTAGCCGGTGTCCAGCTCGAACCCGGCCCAGCCGTTTCGGCGGACCAGGTCCACCTTCCGCCCCTCCGCGGCGCCGTGGAAGTAAAAGACATGGCGGCCGCCCTCCACCGTGTGGCCGAAGTTCACCGGCACCACGTAGACGCCTCTGCCGTCCTGAAGGCCCAGGCGGCAGACTTCACATGCGTCGATAACCGCCCGGACCTTCTCCGGAGCCGTGACGGCCCTGTCCTGTCGTCTCATAGGTCTCATGGCATCCTCCCTCACAGTTCTGCAAAGGCCCGCAGCAACCGCAGTCCCGTGTCCCCGGATTTCTCCGGGTGGAACTGGGTGCCGTAGACGTTTCCCCGGCGCACCACACCGGTGACATCCACATTGCCGTACCGGGACGCGGCCAGAGTGCCGGCGGCGCAGTCCCGGGCATAGAAGCTGTGGACGTAATACACATACTCTCCGTCCCGGACGTGGCGGAACAGGGGGTCATCTTTCAAAATCTGCAAGCTGTTCCAGCCCATGTGGGGGACCTTCAGCGTCTTGTCCGTCAGGTCCCGGCGGAGGTCCACTACTTGGCCGGGCACCAGCCCCAGGCCGGGGTGCTCCCCGTACTCAAAGCTCTTGTCAAACAGCAGCTGCATCCCCAGGCAGATGCCCAGGAGAGGCTTCTTCTCCGCCTCCTCCTGAATCACCGGCACCAAGCCGGTGGCATCCAGCTTGGCGCGGGCGTCCCCAAAGGCGCCCACGCCGGGCAGGATGATCCGGTCTGCCGCCCGGAGGCGGCCGGCGTCGCCGGTGACCTCCGCCTCCAGGTCCAGGGCCCTCAGGCTGGAGAGCAGAGAGAACAAGTTCCCCACGCCGTAGTCTACAATTGCAATCATTTACAGCACACCCTTCGTGCTGGGAATTTCATCCCGGTGTTTTTCGTCCGGGGCCACAGCCATCTTCAAGGCCCGGCCCGCGCCCTTGAACACGGCCTCCAGAATGTGGTGGGTGTTCTCCCCGGCCATCTGCCGGATGTGGAGGGACATGGGGCACGCCCGGACGAAGGCCAGGAAGAACTCCTTGCCCAGCTCCGTATCGAAGTCCCCCACCCTTTGGGCGGGCAGGTCCACGGACCAGCCCAGATAGTCCCGGCCGGAAAGGTCGCAGGCCACCAGCACCAGCGTCTCGTCCATGGGCAGGAGGAACTGGCCGTAGCGCGTGATACCCCGCTTGTCCCCCAGAGCCTCTGCAAAGGCCCGGCCCAGGCAGATGCCGATGTCCTCCACGCTGTGGTGGCCGTCCACCTGGGTGTCCCCCTGGCAGCGGATGGTCAGGTCAAAATCCCCATGCCGGGCGAACAGCTCCAGCATGTGGTCCAGGAACCCCACGCCGGTGGCGATGTCCGCCTTCCCAGTGCCGTCCAGGTTTAAAGAGAGCTGGATCCGGGTCTCCCGGGTGTCCCGCCTGATATCAGCAGTGCGCATCTCTCCGCCTCCTTACAGCTCTTCCAGGATGGCCGTCAGCTCCTCCACCAGGGTCTCCATCTGCTCCATGGATCCGATGGTAATGCGGATATAGTCCCGGATCCGGTCCGCGTCGAACCAGCGGACCAGGACGCCGTTCTCCTTCAGCTTCCGGTACAGGGTCTCGCCGGGAAGCTGGCTGTGGCGGGCAAAGACGAAGTTGGCCTGGGAGGGCAGGACAGTGAAACCCAAATTCTCCAGCTCTCCCACGGTCCAGGCCCGGGTCTGCCGGATGGCAGCGGTGCAGGCGGCGAAGTACGCCTCGTCCGCCACAGCGGCGGCCCCTGCCGCGATGGACAGCCGGTTTACATTGTAGGGATGGAAGCTGTATTTCACCCGGTTCAGGTCCGCGATCAACTCCGGGCTGCCCAATGCGTAGCCCACCCGACCGCCGGCCAGGGACCGGCTCTTGGACATAGTCTGGGTCACCAGCAGGTTGTCATAACGGTAGATCATGGGCACGCAGCTCTCGGCGCCGAAGTCCACATACGCCTCGTCCACGATCACCACTCGGTCTGGGTTCGCCTCCAGCAGCCGCTGGATGTCGTTCCGGGGCACGGCAATACCGGTGGGGGCATTGGGGTTGGCGATGACAATGGTGCCGGGGAAATCCATATAGTCGTCCACATGTAAGGTGAAGTCCTCCCGCAGGGGGATTATCTTCACATCCAGATCGAACAGGGCAGCCTGGGACTTATAGAACCCATAGGTAACATCCGCAAAGGCCACGGGTTGCCCCGCTCCGCAGAAGGCCCGGAAGGCAAAGGCCAGCACCTCGTCAGAGCCGTTGCCCGCCAGCACGTTCTTGGCTTTCAGCTCATAGCGCCTGGCGATGGCCTCCGTCAGCGCGGCACAGGTGGGGTCGGAGTACAGGTTCAGTTTCAGGATCTCCGCCCGGTTGATGGCCTTGAGAACCTTGGGCGACGGGGGGAAGGGGCTCTCATTGGTGTTCAGCTTTACATACTGCTGATCCTGGGGCTGCTCGCCGGGGGTGTAGGGGGCAAGGCGCTCCGCCTCCTGGGAAATCCAGCGGCTCATGGGATCACTCTCCTTTCTCTTCCGTGCGGGACAGGGCAGACCGGGCGTGGCCGTGGAGGCCCTCCCGCTCTGCAAAGTCCGCGATCCGGGGGGCGGCGTCTGCCAGCGCCTCCCGGGTGTAGTAGATGAACTGGGTCTTCTTCACAAAGTCGTCTACGCTGAGGGGACTGGAAAACCGGGCCGTACCGCTGGTGGGCAGGGTGTGGTTGGGACCCGCGAAATAGTCCCCCAGCGCCTCTGGCGTGTGGCGGCCCAGAAAAACGCTGCCGGCGTTTTTGACCAGGGGCAGCAGGGCAAAGGGATCGTCCACGCACAACTCCAGATGCTCCGGAGCGATGCGGTTGGCGGCCTCCACTGCCGCGGCCAGGTCCTTTGTCACCAGGATCTTACCGTTGGCCTCCAAGGACTTTTGAGCGATATCTCGCCGGGGCAGGTCCGTCAGCTGGCGCTCCACCTCGTTTTGGACGGCCTCCGCCAGGGGGCGGCTGTCCGTCACCAGCACGGCGGCGGCGTGGGCGTCGTGCTCCGCCTGGCTCAACAGGTCCGCCGCCACCCAGGCGGGGTCGCTCTTCCCGTCCGCCACCACCAGGATCTCACTGGGGCCGGCGATCATGTCGATGTCCACCTGTCCGAACACCTTCCGCTTGGCGGCAGCCACAAAGACGCCGCCGGGACCCACGATCTTGTCCACCTGGGGGACTGTCTCCGTGCCGTAGGCCAGGGCCGCCACCGCCTGGGCGCCGCCGATCTTGAACACCCGGTCCGCCCCGGCGATTTTTACCGCTGCCAGAGCTTCTGCAGAGATGGCGCCGTTTTGGTTCGGCGGCGTCACCACCGCGATCTCTTTTACCCCGGCGATCCTGGCAGGGATGACGTTCATCAAAATGGTGGAGGGAAAAGCCACCGGGCTGCCGGGTACGCAGATGCCCACCCGCTCGACAGGCGTGTATCGCTGGCCCAGCACCACGCCGGGCCGGTCCGTCAGGCAGAAGTCCCGGTGGACCTGTGCCTCATGGAAGTGCCGGATATTGTCCGCCGCCTGCCGCAGCGTCTCCCGGAAATTCCCGTCCACACAGTCCCAGGCGGCGCGCAGCTCCTCCGCCGTCACCTCAAACCGCTCCAGATCTGCGCCGTCGAACCGGCGGGTGTATTCCCGCAGGGCCTCATCCCCCGGGTGCGGACGTCCGCCAGAATGGCGGCCACCGCCGCATCCACATCCTCCTCCGCCTGGGGGGGCGGTCAAAGAGGGGCAGGTCCTCCAGGCGGTCCGCCTCATAGATGGGAATCATGCCTCCGTCACCTCCTTCAGCCTGCCCAGAAGCGCCTCGATCTCCTGGTGCTTGAACTGGTAGCTGGCCCGGTTGGCGATGAAGCGGGCCGAGATGGGCATGAACTCCGTCAGCACCTTCAGATCGTTCTCCCGCAGGGTGGTGCCCGTCTCCACGATGTCCACAATCACATCAGAGAGGCCCAGGATGGGGGCCAGCTCAATGGAGCCGTTCAGCTGGATGATGTCGATGTCCCGGCCCTGGGCGGCGTAGTACCGCTTGGCGATATTCCCGAATTTGGTGGCCACCCGCAGGGCCCGGCTCTGGTCCTCGGTAAAGTCTTTCGGCCCGGCCACGCACATGCGGCACCTGCCCAAGCCCGTGTCCAGCAGCTCATACACATCCGCGCCGGACTCGGCCAGGATGTCCTTGCCTACGATGCCGATGTCCGCCGCGCCGTGCTCCACGTAGATGGCCACGTCGCTGGGCTTCACCAAGAAGTAGCGGATGCCCGCCTTTCGGTTCTCCACCACCAGCTTCCGGGTGTCGGCGTAGTTTTCCGGGCAGCCGTAGCCCACGCCCGCCAGCAGGTCGTAAACCTTGTCTCCCAGGCGGCCCTTGGGCAGGGCCACGTTCAGCATCACCAGGCCAGCCGGCTCCGCCGCCGCGTCGGACAGCCGGTCCAGCTCGTCTAAGTACAGCGCAAAGCCGATGGCCCGGGCGCCGGGGCGGAACTGCTCCGCCAGGGGGTCATACTGCCCGCCCCGGAGCACTGCCCGGGGCGCTCCCGCCAGATATCCCTGGAGCACCAAGCCGTTGTAATACTCCATATCGTTCACCAGGGAGAAGTCCAGCTTCCAGTGGTCCGTCTGCCCCTGGTCCTCCAGCGCCCGACACAGGCCCCGCAGCTCTTCCAGCGCCGCCCCCATGGCGGCGTTCAGGGCCAGCACCTCCGCGGCAGCAAGAACCTCCTGCCAGGGCCCTGCCAGAGTCCCCAGGCGGCAGAGTGCGTCCGTCCCCTGGCGGGAGAGGCCCGCGGCCTCAGCGGCTTTGCGCAGCTCATGGACGTTTTTGTCCCGGATGCAGGTGAGGAGCCTGGGCCGCACAGCCTCCTGGGCGCCCACCGCGTCAAAGAGGCCGGTGACGAAGCCCATGTGGCTGATCTCCAGCACGAAGTCCCGCCCGGTCAGGGCCAGGCTCCGCAGGGCCAGGGACACCACCTGGGCCGCAGCGGCATCATCCACGGCACCGATGCACTCCAGGCCCATCTGACTGATCTCCCGGAAGGTATGGCTCTCCTGGCTGGGGCGGTAGACGTTTTCCTGATAGTAGTACCGGCCGCAGCCGCCGGGCCCCACCTGGGCATTCTTGGCGATGGAGAGGGTCACGTCCGGCTTCAGCGCCAGCAGCCGCCCGTCCAGGTCCGTAAAGGTGATGACCTGCTCGCTGGAAAGAAAACGGCGGTTCTCCTGATAGAGACCGTATTCCTCGAACCGACCCATGTGGTATTTGCGGAAGCCCTCCTGTTCATACAGCAGCCGCAGCTGCAGCGATGCCCGCTCCTGGGGCCGCAGGACGTTCAGATCCAGTTCCATGGGGACTCTCCTCCCGGCGGACTATCAGCCCGCGTTGATTTCAGCATTTATTTTACTTTATTTTATTAGCAAAGTAAAGCGGTAATTCGGTAGTAAGAAAAATTCTATGCTTTTAACAAATTCAACTTCGCACAAAACAGAAGTTAACGTGATTTTACACCCAGGATGGTGTTTTTGCAATCTCCCTTTCCCCTGTTCCCGCCCTGACATTTCCAGCCCTAAAAATGAAATTTTCTTCATAGATAGAGGATTTCCGACAAATGCTCCTTTTATCATTTAAAGAAAACCCATGATTCTATGGAGTATGGCAATGAAAAGAAGTACCCCT
Organism: Dysosmobacter welbionis; assembly: GCF_005121165.3. Lineage (NCBI taxonomy): Bacteria > Bacillati > Bacillota > Clostridia > Eubacteriales > Oscillospiraceae > Dysosmobacter > Dysosmobacter welbionis. The sequence continues at coordinate 1,235,979 of NZ_CP034413.3, forward strand.
CTGACCCGCAACATCGGCGCGAAAGTGAAATACTACCGGAAGCTCCGCGGCCTTTCCCAGAAGCAGCTGGCCGCCCAGCTGCAGACCAACGGCTGCGATATCACGGAGACCATGCTGGGCCACATCGAGACGGGCTACCGCTCCACTTCCATTTTTGAGATCGACAAGCTGGCCGAGGCGTTGAAAGTGGACTACAACGCCCTGTTTGCCCAGGATTAACGGCACGGTACGGAGAGATCTCCGCGCCGTGCCGTTTTGCTTCCGGTCATCCGTTGTCCAGGGCCACGGTGTAGGTGAAGGAGAGGCGGTTGCCCTCCTCCACCGGCTGCCAGCCCATGCCTTGGAAGTAACAAAAGCCTGTCTGCTCCACCTCTGCCGTGATGATTACCCCCGGCTGATGAAGGGTGAAGCCCCGCTCCCAGTCCGCCTCCTCCTGCTCCCGCAGCTGGGCCTGCCGGGAGAGAGACCAGAAAGGCGCCTCCCTGCGCCCCCAGACCAGGGCCGTCACGATTTGGGGCACATAGCTGTCAGGTGTTTCCACCCACATAGCTGTGGTATTTTGGAAGGTTCCGGACATGGTGACCGCTGTGACATGGCCGTCCTCCACCGTGTAGTGGAACGCCTTGGCATCGTCCCAGGGGTTCACATCCATCAGGTCTTCCAGGGAGATGATCTGGCTGCCATCCTCCGGCTTTTCCTGCCACTGGCCGTCTTCATCCAGATAGGCCCTGCCGCCAAAGTCCAGATATTCCGCCTGGCGGTTGTAGTTCTCCGCGAACTCCGCCACAGTCAGATCCCCTCTGTTGGGCGGCAGCTGGGACCAGCTGTTGACAGCCTCTCCCACTATCAGCACCAGGAGTACCGTCAGGATCAGCGATGCGGCGTATCGGAGCCGGAAGGGCTTTGCGGTGTAGGCCACCCCGTCGTCCCAGGGCTGGGGCTCCTCTTTCCAGCACCGCCAAGCAGATCGGAGGATCATCACAAGAGACAGTATGGGGATATAAAAGCCCAATCCCATCCATAGCATCATGAGATAGCGGGTCACGCCCTCGCTGTATGGGAGGTTTTTTCCATCCATTCCAGCCAGCCGCATCCCCAACAGGGCCTGCCCGGCGTGGTGCCCCAGAGATGCAGGGACAGAGGTTCCAAAACACCCAGCAGGACCACCCCCGCGAAACTGATAGCCAGTGCGGCCCGAGTCGGGTTATACCCCAGCAGGCATAGTCCCGCCACCAGCAGCATCCGCACCAGCATCTCATCGAACATTCGGGCGAACAGCCGCCGGGAGGCGCTGCACACCGTAGGCAGCCGGTCCGTCTCCGGCAGGGCCGAAGCAGATGCCTTCTCCCACCAGGGGCCGCCCTCCCCCGGCAGGGCCGGGGCGTCCAGGTCCGCCAGGTACCTCCCCGGGTCCAGGCCGGTGAATGTGGCGCCGGTCCGCCGCAGGTCGCCGCAGACCCGCTCCACCCGGCCCAGGGCGGCCTGTTCGCCGCCCACCTCCGCCAGCCGCCGGTCCAGCACGGCAGAAAGTTCCGCCCTGCCGTCCCGCAAGGCCCGAAGCGCCTCGATGGTTACTCCCAGCCGCCGCAGCAGCTTGATCTTCTCCAGGGTCCGCAGGTCCTCCTCGCTGTAATCCCGGTAGCCGTTACCGGACCGGGCGGGGGCCAGCAGCCCCTCCGCCTCGTAGTAGCGGATATTGGCCCGGGGCACGCCGGACCGGGCCTCCATCTCCTTGCTGGTCAATGATACCGCCTCCTTTGGCCTCAGGATAAAGTATCAAGGGACTTGACAGTCAAGCCTTTTTCGCAAAAAAGCCGCCCGCCGCCGGAGATTTCCCGGCTGGACATTCCCCTTTGCCTCTGCTATGATGGTATCATCTTCGCCGGGGCTCTGCAAGACCACCGGCAGATCAATAAAAAGGAGAGACTGCCATGTTCACCCCATCCGACAAGTGCCCCCGTCGGGATGCCTGCGTCCAGAACGGCAAGGGCCTCATCCACATGAAGGACCTGACGGACAAGGAGGGCCTCTATAACCACGGCCGCCTGTTCGCCCACGTCACCGTGGACCCAGGCTGCTCCATCGGCGACCACCCCCACGACCATGAGACCGAGTTTTACTACATCATCAAGGGCGAGGGCGTGTTCAACGACAATGGCAAGGAGATCGTGGTCCGCCCCGGCGACATCTGCGCCACCGGCTACGGCGAGGTCCACGGCCTGGAGAACCGGGGCACGGAACCCGTGGAGCTGATTGCTTTAATCGTGGGAGAATAAAACCGGATCCAAGCGGCCCCAGGGGCCGCTTTTTCCTGCCCTGAAAAAAACTTTCCCCTCCCTGAAAGTTTTTTCCCCGCCGGATCGTATCCTGGGTGAGAGCGCTCCAAAGGAGTTGAGATACATGGACGATATGGAACAGGCGGAGCGGCTGGCCAACACATACGCCGACGCGATCCTCCGCCTCAGTTACACCTATCTGAAAAACACCCACGATGCCCAGGATATCTGCCAGACGGTCTTCGTGAAGCTGCTGATGGAGCCCCGGGAGTTTAAGAGCCCGGAGCACGAGCGGGCCTACATCCTGCGGATGGCGGCCAACGCCTGCAAGGACCTGCTGAAAAGCCCCTGGCGGCAGCGGTCGCAATCCCTGGATGTCGGACTGGAGGTCCCCGCCCCCCAGGCGGGCGACGGGTCTGTGCTGGAGGCGGTAAATCAGCTGCCGCCCCACTACCGGGCCGTCATTTACCTGTTCTATTACGAGGGTTACCAGGCTGCCGAGATCGGTCAAATCCTGGGCATCCCCACCGCAACCGTCCACACCCGGCTGGCCCGGGGACGGACGAAGCTGAAAGAACTTTTGGGAGGATATGGCTATGAACAGCTCGTTTGAATATCAGGAGTCCCTGAACAGCCTGCACTTTACAGAGGAGGAAAAGGCCGCCATCGCCCGCCGGGCCGCTGAGGCGGCGCGGAAGCAGACCCGGCCCGCTCGCCGCCCCGTCCGCCGGATAGCCCTGATCGCCGCTGCGGCGGTGCTGGTGCTGGCAGTGGGCACCGCCGGCGCCACCGGCATCCTGCGGTCCGCTGCGGAGGTCTTCTCTCCCCTCTTTGGCGGGGCACCCGCTCAGACGGAGATCATCGACAAGATCGGCTATCCCGTGGGCGCCAGCGACACGGACAACGGCGTCACCGTCACCGCCGACGCCGTCATGGGCGATGCGTATAATGCCGTTATCGTCTACACCATCAGTCGGGACGACGGTACCCGCCTGCTGCCGGAGGACATCACAGGCGAAATGCTGCTGGTCCACGGCAACGGCACGGACCTGAGCATTCTGGGCGGAAGCCACGGCAGCAGCTATTTTGTGGTGGAGGATCCCGCAGCCAGCTCCATCCAGATGGTGGAGACGGTCAGCGCCGACAAGCCCATCAACGACTGCACCGCCACCGGTGTGTTCGAGAACCTCTACAAGTGGGACGAGGAGGCCGGCGAGGCCGTACCCATCATCGAGGGTAAGTGGAGGCTCAAGTTTGAGATGACCTACGAGGACAGCTCCGTCACCCTGAGCGGCGGCGAGACCTTCACCCAGGACGGCATGACCTTCACCATCGACTCCATCACCCTCTCTCCCGTGGCCTACAAGGTGGACTACACCGTGGACAGCGAGGTGGTGTGGAGCAACTCCGGCAGCGGCCGGCAAAGCGAAGAGGACCGCCTCACCACACAGCGGTACTTCGAAAACGTGGAAATCCTGCTGACCCTCACCGACGGCACGGTGATCGACCTGTCTAACGCCGGCGGCAGCATCGGCCCGGAGGATGGCGTCACTGTCTGCTCCAAGGGCGAGGTGTTCTCTGAGGTCCTCCCCATGGAGGACATGGCCTCCATCTCTGTGGGCGGCGTGGTGTACGATCTGACAGCGGAGTGAGCTGAGGCATTCCCAGGCAGGCCGAACCGTTCCGGAAGCAGCGCAGAGAACTGTGCGGCCGCCTCTATCGGATGGCTCTCAGACGAAGGGGCCCGCACTGCTCTAAATTAAAACTTTGCCTGTCCTGTCAAAACGTTTTTTGCAGAAGAAGGACCCGCCGGGGCACACGCCCCAGCGGGTCCTTATCTTTTGCAGTTCCGGTTACTGGGGCGCCACGTGCTCCGGCTTTACCAGATCCGCCAGCAGCTCCTTCGCCCGCTCCACGTCCTCCGGCTTCACGGAGATGTAGTAGGTCAGCCGGTCGATCTTCCCGTTGGGGCCGAAGTCCCGGTGGTCCAGCTTGGCGCCGCAGCCGCACGCCGGCGCCTCCGTCTCATAGAAACCGGTCTCCATGACCTTGATGCCAGCATCCTTCAGCCGCTGCCGGGCTTCCTTCCACCGGGGTTTGTCGCCCCAGACCTCATAGGCCTTCTCACGCTTTCCGAACAGCGCCATACGTCAGCCCTCCAGGGACTTCCAGGCAGTCTCCAGGGCGATCTCCATCATCTCGTGGAAGGAGTCCTGCCGCTCCTGGGCGGAGAGGGACTCCCCGGTGAAGATGTGGTCGGAGATGGTCAGCAGGGACAGCGCCCGCTTCCCCAGCCGCTGGGCCGTCCAGTAGAGGCCAGCCGTCTCCATCTCCAGCGCCAGGATGCCGAACTTCCGGTACATGGCCCCGGCGTCGGGGTTGTCGTTGTAGAACTGGTCCGCCGTGAACACCTGACCTACATCTGCTCGGACGCCCATGGCCTCCGCCGTCTCCACCGCGTCCCGGAGGAGCCGGAAGTCGGCGGTGGCGCACAGCTGGCCGGGGAACCGGTACTGGTCGGCGAAGTGGGAGTTGGTAGAGGCCCCCAGGGCGATGACCACATCCCGGACCTTCACATCATCCCCGATGCCGCCGGCGGAGCCGATGCGGATGATGGTATCCACACCGAAGAATTGGTACAGCTCATAGCTGTAAATACCCATAGAGGGCACGCCCATACCGTGGCCCATGACGGAGATGCGCTTGCCCTTGTAGGTGCCGGTGTAGCCCAGCATGTTCCGGACGGTGTTAAAGCACACCACCTCCTCCAGATAGTGGTCCGCCACGTACTTGGCCCGCAGGGGGTCGCCGGGCATCAGCACAGCTTTTGCAATCTGGCTCTCTTCCGCCGCGATAGAGGCGGATGGGGATTCCTTGATGGCCATTTTTGATTCCTCCTTGTAATGTAGATGTCAGATATTCCATTTCGTTGTCACTTCTTGTCGTCAAACAGCGCCTTCAGGCTCTTGGTATAAGGCGGGCGGCAGATGCCCTTCTCTGTGACGATGCCGGCGATCAGCTCATGGTCCGTCACATCGAAGGCGGGGTTGTAGCACTTCACCTCGGGCAGAGCCATGGGCTTTTCGTACCACATGGTCTTGATCTCCTCGCCGTCCCGCTCCTCGATGGGGATGTGGTCCCCGTCGGGGCAGGCCATATCAATCGTGGAGGTGGGGCCCAGCACGTAGACGGGAATGCCGTAGTGCTTAGCCAGAATCGCCACGCCGGAGGTACCGATCTTGTTGGCGGTGTCGCCGTTGGCGGCCACCCGGTCGCAGCCCACGAAGCAGGCCTGGACCCAGCCGTTCTTCATGACAATGGAGGCCATGTTGTCGCAGATCAGCGTCACGTCCACCCCGGCCCGCTGGAGCTCATAGCTGGTGAGCCGGGCGCCCTGGAGCAGGGGGCGGGTCTCGTCGGCGAATACCCGGATGTGCATCCCTCGCTCCGCCGCCAGCAGGAAGGGGCCCTGGGCCGTGCCGTATCGGGAGGTGGCAAGGGGCCCGGCATTACAGTGTGTCAGGACGCCGTCGCCCTCCTTCAGCAGACTCAGACCGTATTCGGAGATGGCCCTGCATTTGGCGATGTCGTCCTCATGGATGACTACTGCCCGCTCGTACAAAGCGTCCAGCATTTGGCCCCGGGTATCGTGGACATGCTCCAAGGCGGTGCGCATCATCTCCCGGATGGCCCAGCCCAGATTCACCGCCGTGGGACGGGCCGCGTCCAGCTGCTGGCCATAGTCGCTGAGGCGCTTCAAAAACGTGGGACGGTCCTCGGTCCGGATGGACTTGGCCAGCACATACATGCAGTAGGCGGCGCAGATGCCGATGGCCGGGGCCCCCCGCACCCGCAGGGCCCGGATGGCCTCCACCATCTCGTCAATGGTCTGGAGGCGGATCTCCTTCTCCTCCCCCGGCAGCAGGGTCTGGTCGATGATGTAAAGGGCCTCCGCCTTCCGGTCGTAGCGGATGTTCTGGGCATGGGTTACCGCGGTGATATCTGGCATGGTGGTTCTTCCTTTCCAAACGGCGGCCGCCCCTCCGGTCTCCCGGGGCAGCGCCTTCGTGTTCTCCCGTCCAGTGTATCGCAATTTCCCCGCCGACGCAAGGGGGGGAGGTCAGCAGTTCCCTTTTCAAGCTCCGTTGTGATGGCCTGAACTCCGTCTTTCACCAACCGACCTTGTGAAAAATGGGTTTGTATGATAAAATAGGGGTGTTTCCAGTGAGCCTGTGTATCAGGAGGGATTGTATGCGCCAGCCCCAAACGATCTGGTCCTTATGCGCTTTTATATTTGGGTTGATGGGAATCATTTTTGTTTTCCTCGGGATGCTCTTTTATATCACAGACATCCCTGTGAATGGCGGCTGCAATTGGTCTTTTATCCCAATTGGGGCGATCCTTTTATTGGGCAGTATTGTTTGTTTGGCGAGGTGCGGTCTGCAGGAGCAGCGCAGAAAGCACCTAAAAACAAACGGCATTTCAGTGGTCGGAAAAATTCAATCCGTTCGACATCTAGTTTGGATCAACTGGAACACAAAGACATTTGTAAACTGGCCCGGGCAATGCTCTCCGTGGGTCGTTCAATGCTCCTACTGTTATGGCGGACGGACTTATACAGTCAAAAGCCTCTTGTCATGGATAAAGCCGGCTACTGATTTTCAGCAGCCCGTTATTTATCTTGATCCACGCAATCCAGTACATGCCTATGTGGATATGGATACAATCAAGTGGGAACTTTCATCTTTTTGAGCGCAATCACAAGCCGATCATATCTACAGGCCTCTCTGTTGATTTCACCAAATGAAGCGATTGCATACGATTCGCCAAGGGCTACCGCAGCAAAACAGCAGGGCGGCGGGAATGCTCCCGCCGCCCTGTGTATCTGTCACACGCGGAGGATCCAGCCGTCCTTCCGGGGCTTGGGGGCGGGCAGGTCCCCCTCCACATACCCCAGGATGCAGTTGCCCACACCACGGTAGGTCTCCGGCAGCCCCCACTTCTTCAGCAGTTCCTTGCCCTCCGGCCGGTCAAAAAGCTCCATGGCCCGGTTGATCCAGCAGGAGCCCAGTCCCAAAGCCGCGGCAGCGGTCATCAGGTTTCCCATCACCAGGGAGCCGTCCTGCAGCCAGTTCAGCTTCTCTCCGTCCCCCAGAACCACCACCACGGTGGGGGCACCGTAGAAGGGATCCGTGCCGGGATTGCCCTGGATCTCCGCGTTCAGCTTGGACATCCAGGCAATGGTCTCCGGGTCCTGGACCACCACCATGACAGAGGTCTGGAGTCCCTTGGCGGAAGGCGCCCAGGTGCCCGCCTCCAGAATGGCGTTCAGCTCCTCGTCCCTGATCTGCTCCGCCTTGTACTTGCGGACGCTCCGGCGCTCCTTCAAAACCTTCAATGTCTCGTTCATGTTCGCAGCTTCCTTTCTATCGTTATGTTGCTTTGAAAATCAAATGGCTCCGGGTTCCAGCACCTGCCCCATAATCTCCCGGCACTTTTGGTACATCAGGATGGTGTCGCGCAGGCCAGGACGCACAGGTCCGCCGCTTCCCCGGCCCGGACCATCTCCACAGTTTTCTCCGGGCCGTAATAGGTGTGCTCCAGATCCACGGTCAAGAACCGGAACCCGGCGTAGCCCGCGGCCTCCACAAACTCCGGTGCAGCGGACTGGATGAAGGTCCCCAGAAAAGGCCGCCCCTCCGCCAGCAGAGCGGAAAATGCAACGTGCATGGCCGTGCCCCTTTCTCATCTATTATAGCACATCCCCCCGGAATTCCCAACGTTTTTTCACATCAGGTATCGCCCCTTTGCGGATTCCGGAGGTGACAGCTGTCCCGTGACGTGCTATACTGATAAAAATATTGCGCTTTGGCAGGACTTTTTCCCAACTGTTCCAAATTAAGGAGTGATTTTGACCATGCCCCAGCCTCTTTCTGAACGCACCGCCAGTTTCACCGATTCCGTGATCCGGCGGATGACCCGCGTCTCCCTGAAGTACGGCGCGGTGAACCTGTCCCAGGGCTTCCCCGACTTCGAGCCGCCCCAGGCGATCCTGGAACGGCTGGCCCAGGTGGCCCGGGAGGGCCCCCATCAGTACTCCGTCACCTGGGGGGCCCAGAACTTCCGAGAGGCCCTGGCCCGCAAGCAGTCCCGCTATATGGGCCGCACCATCGACCCGGACAAGGAAATCGTGGCCACCTGCGGCTCCACCGAGGCTATGATGTGCGCCATGATGACCGCGGCCAACCCCGGGGACAAGGTCATCGTCTTCTCCCCCTTCTATGAGAACTATGGGGCAGACACCATCCTCTCCGGGGCGGAGCCCATCTATGTGCCACTGCACCCGCCCGCCTTCACCTTCGACGTGGACGAGCTGGAGGCTGCCTTCCGCCAACGTCCCAAGGCCCTGGTGCTGTGCAACCCCTCCAACCCCTGCGGCCGGGTCTTCACCCGGGAGGAGCTGCTGACCATTGCGGAGATGGCCACCAGATACGACACCTACGTCATCACCGATGAGGTGTATGAGCACATCGTCTACGCCCCCCACCGGCACACCTACTTCGCCACCCTGCCGGGGATGTGGAACCGGACGCTGTCCTGCTCCTCCCTGTCCAAGACCTACTCCATCACCGGCTGGCGGCTGGGATACATCATCGCGCCGGAGGAGATCATCGACCGGGCCAAGAAGGTCCACGACTTTCTGACGGTGGGCTGCGCCGCGCCGCTGCAGGAGGCGGTAATCCCCGGCCTGGAGTTCGGCCAGGACTACTATGACGACCTGCTGGCCAAGTACACCCACAAGAAGGACCTGTTTCTCAAGGGGCTGGATGACCTGCACATCTCCCACAATGACCCGGAGGGCGCCTACTACGTGCTGCTGGACATCAGAGAGTACGGCTATGAGAGCGATCTGCAGTTCTGCAAGAACCTGGCCCGGGAGGTGGGCGTGGGGGCCGTGCCCGGCTCCAGCTTCTTCCGGGAGCCGGTGAACCACCTGATCCGCCTCCACTTCGCCAAGAATGACGACACCCTCAACGAGGCCCTGAACCGGCTGGAGAAGATCCAGAAGCTGAAAAAATAATCCCCCTCGGGCCCGTCCGGAAAACCCGGACGGGCCCTTTTTCGTCTAAAGACAGAAGAGGTTCTCTTCCCTCCGCCCCAGTCCGCGCATATCCCTTTTTCTCCCCGCATAGGATGGAGCAACAAGAGGCGGGGAGTGTTGTGTTTTGAAGGGTAACATGGAGGAGCGGGCCGAACGGCTGGCTCAGTACATCATCGAAAACCGGACCACGGTCCGCGCCGCCGCACAGAAATTCGGCATCAGCAAATCCACAGTGCACAAGGACATCTCCGAACGGCTGCCCCAGTTCAATCGGGTGCTGTACCAGCAGGTGAAGGAAGTCCTGGAGGTGAACAAGGCCCAGCGACACATCCGCGGCGGCATCGCCACCCGGAAAAAGTACCGCGGGGAATAAAATGCGCATAGACTAGTCTTAGAAAGCTCGCAACGGAGGAATCGATATGGCAAAGCAATCCCGCTGCCGCCGCGTGGCCCGGTCCACACCGGAGCCCCCGGTCGCCGCAGTGCCGGCCACCCCGGAGCCTCCCGTCCGCCGCTGGCCTCACCCGGTGGAGGGCGTGGAGCCCATCCAGGACCTGGATCCGGCACTCCATTACATACGATGCGCCCTCTCCTATCAGAACCAATTGCTGGCTGACATCAAGACTCTCTTGCAGCAGCTGGTTCCGGAGGAGACCCGGGAAGATGCGGAGAATTCCTGAAAAATGGCGTGCCGCGCTCCGGCACGCCATTTTCCTCTTGTGTTTTTCCGCTTCCCGTTTTATAATGTTGCAACGAGTATTATGTAAATCTTCTCACCCAGTTTTTCCAAAGAAACCCCCGCGGCACCGCCGCGGCTGTAAGGAGCGTTTTGAATATGGCAAAGAGAACCCGCCGGAGACGGCGCAGCTGGAGCAGACTGCTGCTTCTCGTGGTCTTTGTGGCCGCCGCACTGTATGCCGGCTACTTCTGTCTCTTCCGTCCCCTGAGGTCCCCGCCGAAACCACCCGGCCCGACGAAGCGGAGGAGGTCTCCGCCGAAGACACCGCCCAGGACGCAGAAGTCCTGGCCCAGGCGGCCCATCTGGAGCGCAAGCCCTATTTCTACACCATTCTGGTGTCCGGCGTGGATGACCACAATGGCGGCAGCGACACCAATATCCTGGTGGCCGTGGATGCAGAGAACGACTACATCTATGGTGTCAGCATCCCCCGGGACACCAAGGCCGTCATCAATGGAAAGAACCACAAGATCAACTTCGCCTATAACTCCGGCGGGACCGCTCTGCTGGCCGAGACCATCTCCCAGCAGCTGGGCATCCCAGTGGATTTTACGGTAACCGTAGATCTGGACGGCTTCGCCGCGCTGGTGAATGCCATCGGCGGCGTGGACTTTGAAGTCCCCATCAGCATGAATTACGACGATCCTTACCAGGACCTGCACATCCACTTCTCCGCCGGGATGCAGCATCTCTCCGGTGCGGAGGCGCTGAAGGTGGTCCGCTTCCGCCACAACAACGACGGCTCCGGCTACGGCAGCGAGGACATCGGCCGGATGCAGACCCAGCAGAACTTCCTAAAAGCCGTGGCTCAACAGACGCTGACGCTCTCCAACGTGGACAAGGTGGGGGAGTTCGCCAAGATCTTCCAGCAGTATGTGGACACGGACCTGTCCCTTGGGAACCTGGCCTGGCTGGGGAAGGAGGCCATCAGCATGGGCGTGGATAAGATCTCCTTCTCCACTCTGCCCAACGAGTGGCGCTCCCCCTACATCTATCTGGACCCGGACGCCACTCTGGAGCTGGTCAACCAGTACCTGAATCCCTATGTGGAGGACCGGACCATGGAGGATTTGGACATCCCCTCCTGAAAAGGCCCCTGTCCGCGTTTTGTTCCATCAGGCAGAAATCCTGAATTCGATCTTCCATTTTGTATAAGGAGGTGCCGTCATGAAGAAACGGGTCCCCGCGCTGGTGCTGGCACTGGCGCTTGCTCTTACTGTCCCCGCCTGGGCCGCCCAGGACACCCCGGACAATTTTGTCCGCAGCAAAACCTACGCCGGCCAGTTCTCCGACCTGACGCCGGAGTCCACGTTCTACGACAATGTGGCGGCGCTGTATGCGTATGGTCTCTCCGTAGGCAAGGCCGACGGCACTTTCGGCCTGCGAGACCAGCTGACCGTTGGGCAGGTGGTGATTTTCGCCGGCCGCATCCGCAGTCTGTACCGCACCGGAGACGCGGAGGCAGGTCCAGGCGCCTATGCCGCCGAGAATGAGGCAGCGGCCCTCCGGTACCTGCGCTATCTCCAGTCGGAGGGTGTCATCGGCACGGAGCTGGACGAGTCCCTCTCCACCCCCGCCACCCGGGCCCAGGTGGCCCATGTGCTGGCGAACACGCTTCCGGAGGAGGCCCTGCCGCCCGTTCACGCGGACCTGGTAACTCAGGCTTACGCCAGCCGGCAGTTCATCACCGACGTGACCGAGTACACCCCCTATTACCAGGACATCCTGACCCTCTACCGCACCGGCGTGTCCGTAGGCAGCGACGCCGCTGGCTCCTTCCTGCCGGACCAGCCCATCACCCGGGGCGCGGCCGCCGCCATGCTGACCCGCATGGTGGATCCAAGCCTGCGGGCAACGCCGGACTGGGACCTGGGAAAGGAGTCCTGGAGCGCCCTGGGCGCTGCCATGGGAGATCTGGTGCCCTTGGGGACGTATATCGCCGCTCCCGCCACTGCGGCGGAGATAGATGAAAGCGTCCGCTACATGCTGGCATCCAACCAGAACACGCTGGTCCTGCAGTACCCCAGTCTCTCCGTAACCTCCGCCCGACGGGTGATGGAGGCGGCCCTGGCAGCTGTGAAAACCTATTGTGAGCAATGCTACAACACGGTCAACTGCACCTATTCTGCGGACGGGTCCATCACCCTCACCTTCTCCGCCGCCAGCGCGGGAGATCAGATCCTGACTTACCGCGACGCGGCCATGGAGGCGGCCATTGCCGTCCATGATGCCCTGTGGGAGAGCGGAGAGATCACCACCTCCATGTCCGACTATGAGAAGGCCCGGGTCTACTTCACCTGGATCTGCGATAACTGCGTCTATGATTACACCGCCGGGGACAGCTCCCTGAGCCATATTGCATACAGCCTGTTTGAAAACGGCACCGCCGTGTGCGACGGGTACACCGGCGCCTACAACCTGCTGCTGAAGCTGGAGGGCATCGACTGCACAGCCCTCTCCAACAACTCCCACATCTGGACCGTGGCCACCTTGGACGGCACAGACTACCACATCGACACCACCTGGGGCGACAGCGGCCCCGCCCCCAATTACGACTACTTCGCCATGACTGCCGAAGAGTCCTGGCAGCACCACAGCTGGTAAGCTGTTGAAAAGCGCCCCCGGCTTTTGCCGGGGGCGCTTTTTTCTCTTCAGGGGCTGCCGACTTTCAAAGATGATGGTCCCGCAGCAGCCGCTTGGCCTGCTCCCACAGCTCGTCGCTGACAGTCTGGACCACCACGACCTTCTGCACCAGCTCCGGCAGGGCAGCCGTCAGCTCATGCTCGATCAGCGTCTCGTTGGTCAGGTCCGCGGAGGGGCACCCGGCACACTGGCCCAGCAGCTTGATATACAGCACGCCGTCCTCCAGGTGGTCGATCTCCAGCTCACCCCCGTGGGCCCGGAGAGACGGGCGCACCTTCTCGTCCAGCACGGCTTCGATCTGCTTCCACTCTTCCCTCATGTGTTTTCCTCCTGTTCTGCCGCCTTGGCGGCGGCAATCTCCTCCCGGATGCGGTGGCGGGTGCTGTCAAACAGCAGCTCCCGGTTGTGGCGGAAATAGGCGTCACAGCCAAACTGCTCCACGAACCAGGAGGTGTTGTACCCGACGGTGATCTCCGTGACGAAGATCACCAGCTCCTGGCTGTTGCCGAAGGTGGTCTCTAGGAAACGGAAGGCGTTGTCGAACATGTCCTTCGTCTCCATGGCCACGGCCTTCCGCCGCTCCACCTCTTCACCGAACCAGCCCCGGACGGCGTCCATAGCCCCTTCCGGGGCCACGGCCTCCCGGTCCAGCCGCTGGCGGTAGTCCTCCAGGGCGTTGATCTCCCGCTGCTTGAGGTCCCGGGACTCCTTGTCCAACTGGCCGGCCTCTTTGGCCTGCTTCATGGCAGTACGCCGCTTCCACAGCAGCTGGTCCAGCACCGTCAGCGGCGGCGCGTCCGCGATCTTCTCCCGAAACTCTGTCAGGGAGGTGTGGAGGGCGTCGGTCAGGGCGTCCTGGCAGCGGGTGTTCCGGGCTTCCTCGCTGAGCCGGGACAGCACCAGCCCCATGACGGAGAGCTTCTCATCAAAGGGCGCCTCCCGCAGCTCCAGCACGGTGATGTTCTCCCAGGTGCCGCTGAGGATCCCCTCCACGTGGTAGGTCTTTTGATACTTGTAGAACATCTCCAGGTAATTGGCGAAGTCCTTGGCAATGCGGGGCATCTGGATGTACTGCCCCACCACCTCCCGGTCCGCCCGGATGCCCAGGGTCTCATAAGCGTACAGCAGTTCGCTGAGATCCTCCCAGCCCCGGGCGGTGGCAAACTGGAGGCCGTCTGCCGTGTTCTCGATGCGGTAGAAGTTGTCCTTCTTGATGTCCAGGTAGGAGAGGATGGCCCCGTGGAGGTTCTTCCGGCGGGCGTACTCCTTCCACACGCCGTAGTCCTCCTCCACGTCGATGCGCTTCACCCGGTCCAGGGTCACCACGTCGAAGTCCCGGACGGACTTGTTGTACTCCGGCGGGTTGCCCGCCGCCACGATCAGCCACCCCTCGGGAAGGGCCTGGTTGCCGAAAGTCTTGCACTGGAGGAACTGGAGCATCATGGGGGCCAGGGTCTCGCTGACGCAGTTGATCTCGTCCAGGAAGAGGATGCCCTCCTGCAGTCCGGTCCGCTCCATCAGCCGGTAAACGGAGGAGAGGATCTCGCTCATGGTGTACTCGGTGACGGAGACCTCCTCCCCGCCATAAGTCCGCTTTTCGATGAAGGGCAGGCCGATGGCGCTCTGTCGGGTGTGGTGGGTGATGGTGTAGGCCACCAGGCCCACGCCGGTCTCGGCGGCGATCTGCTCCATGATCTGGGTCTTGCCCACGCCCGGCGGGCCCATCAGCAGCACCGGCCGCTGGCGCACTGTGGGGATCAGGTAGTTCCCCAGCTGGTCCTTGGCCAGATACGCCTTCAAGGTATTGGTGATCTCCTGCTTTGCCTGTTTGATGTTCATATCGTTAGCTCCTTACAGTTGGGGAAGTTCGTCCAAATCGATCAGGTCCAGCCCGGCGGCTTTGGCCTCCTCCGCTGCCTCCCGGGCGGCCTGTTCCAGGGCCGGGGTGGGCACCACCAGCCGGATGGCCCAGGGGGGCATCTTTACGGACAGGGGCGGCTCCTCCAACAGCACGAAGGCCGTGTCATAGGGCGGCCGCTTCCGGGGATAGACGCCCATGCCGTCGGTGAAGTATACCAGCCCCCGAAGGAAGGTGAAGGCCCCCTCTACCTGGAGCTCCGCCACGTGTTCAAACACCGGCCGGAAGTCCGTGGCGCTGCCGCCCATCAGAGAGAAGTTCTCCATATAGGCTTTCAATTCCTCCAGGTCGCGGATGGGGGTGTCGGACCGGACCTGGTCGTCGCACTGGAGAATGCGAATGTTCACCTTCCGAGTGAAGGTCTCCGTGCTGCGGAGGATGGCGTAAGTGCAGGCCAGAAACTGCCGCACCAGCTCACCGGAGGTAGACATGGAGGTGTCCACGGCGATGACGAAGTCCTCGATCCGCTTCTCCTCCTTCGTCTCCGGCGGCTCCACCAGGGGCATGTTGCCGTAGAGCTGGAGGCCGTAGGTGTAGAAGATATAGTCAAAGGCGTCGCCGTCCACCGCCATCACCTCCCGGGGCACGGCGAACCGCCGGAGGAAGGTCCGGTAGTCCACGTCGTCCCGGTTGGCCACCTGGATCTGCTCCAGCACCGCCTCGCCGCCGGTGGCCTTGCCGGCCAGCACGGTCTCCAGTCCCGTCTGGGTCTTTTCGGAGACGCCCTGCCACTTCTGCTCCCGCTGCTTCTGCTGCTCCTGGTCCTGCTGGTCCGGGTCCCACAGGCCATGGTCGTCCACCAGAAAGGTCCGCTGGAGCCGGGCCACCTCGTACTCCGGCAGGTCCAGCCGCAGGAGATGGCGGTAGATGCCCTCCGCCGTCAGCACCGGCATCTCTGCCCGGCACTCGCCGTAGAACTTCTGCTTGGCGGGGACGAAGCCCCCGGCCAGGCAGGGGTAGTCCAGCTCGTCCAGGATGCTCTCCACCGCGACATCGCAGGCCAGATCCCACAGCTCCGCCACCCTGCCCCGCTTCTTCCACAGGTGCCGCAGCATACAGTGGAGCAGCACGTGGAGATAGGCCCGGTCCACCGCCGTCCGGGACCGGAGATACCGCTCCGAGAGGAAGCTGCCGTCGTAGTACAGCGTCTCCCCGTCGGTGGCCAGGGACAGCGTCACCCCGCCGCCGGGCTGGAAGTCCAGGCTGCACAGCGCCACATCCAGATAGGGCAGATTCAGATACAGTTCATTCCGGGCCGTCTGCAAAATCTCCAGTCCGATGGCCGTCAGGTCCTTGGCCGCCATGGTGCGCCTCCTTCCCTGCTATAAGTCAAAAGTCTTGTCCAGCCCCCGGGGGGCCACATCCCGCTGCTGTTCCAGCAGCAGGGCCAGGGCCTCGGAGACCCCGCTCTCCCTCGCCAGGGCGCAGGCGGCGGACAGGGCCTCCCGGTCCGGCTCCGCCGTCCTCAGCAGAAACGCCAGCCCCGGCATGTCCCGCTCTCCCACCAGCCAGACTGCCGCCTCTCCGGCGTGGGCCCGGAGGTAGGACAGGTACTGCCCCTCCGCCCGGGGCGTCAGCTCCACCGGGTAGCGCAGCCGCCAGAAGGCCAGCCGCACCGCGCAGTCCTCATCGTGCTCCATGCCCAGAAAACCGCTCCACAGCTCGTCATACGTCCGCAGGTCCAGCCGCTTCCGGCGGAAGGAGTGGTGATAGGGATATCCGGCGCCGAAGATGTTGTAATCAAAGTGATGGGCCGGGCAGTTCTCCTCATAAACCTCCCGGTACTCCGGAAAGAGCAAACGGAACACGGTGCCGTCCGTCTCCTCCACGGTGACGTCCAGCTCCCAGGGCAGTTCGTCGGCAAACCAGGCCAGGGTGTCCCCCTGCTCCCCCACCCGGGTCAGATGGAAGGCTGCCAGCCGTCGGCAGTTCATCAGCACCCCGCCGCCCCACTGACCGATGCCGTCGTGAAGCCGCAGGGTCCGCAGGCCGCCGCAGTTCATCAGGGCGTAATCCCCCACCCGCTCCAGGGACCGGGGCAGGGTCAGGTCCTCCAGGTCCCGGTTGCTCCAGGTCCCCGGGTCCGTCCCGGTGCCGCAGGTCACCAGCAGGTCCTCCCCCTCCGCGGAAGCGGCGGTGGGCGAGAGGGCGTGGTCCCCCAGGGCCGTCACCGGCAGGCCGTATAACGTCTCCGGCAGGCGGGCCCGGGCGTCGCAGGTGGCCGCCCGCAGGATGGTAATCCCCGCCGCCTCCCGGCGAATGGTTAGCTTCCAGTTTCCGCTGCCGGGGATGGTCTCCACGGCGCTCACCTCCTTTTCTCCGGACAAGCCGTCAGTCTCAGCTTTAGTAGTGTATCACATTTTCTGTTGAGAGCCTAGCCCCAAGGACCACAAAAATTTTTGCGGGATCCAGCATTTCCCTCTTGACAATCCGTGCATACTGTATATACTGTAAATGTACAGTACGAACAGGAGTGACTTCCATGGAACTCATCATCCGCAATACCACCAACCAACCCATCTACGATCAGATCTACTCCCAGATCAAAGCCCAGATCATTGCCGGGAAGCTCTCCCCCGGAGAGGCGCTGCCCTCCATCCGGGCCCTGGCCAAGGACCTGCGGATCTCCGTCATCACCACCAAGCGGGCCTACGACGAGCTGGAGGCCGACGGCTTCCTCTACACCGTGGCCGGCAAGGGCTGCTTTGTGGCGGAAAAGAATCTGGACCTGATCCGGGAGCAGAAGCTGAAGGAGCTGGAGGACCACCTGGACGCCGCCGTGGAGCTGGCCGCCCAGTGCGGCGTCTCGGCACTGGAGCTGATGGAAATGCTCCGCATCCTGCTGAAAGAGGAGGAACCTCACGTATGAACGCCATTGAATTGAGCCATGTGACGAAACACTTTCCCGGCTTTACCTTACAGGACCTGTCCCTCACCGTGCCCAGCGGCACCATCTGCGGTCTGGTGGGAGAGAATGGCGCCGGCAAGTCCACCACCATCCGCCTGCTGATGGGGGCCCTGCGGCCGGACAGCGGCACCTGCACCGTCCTGGGGGCGGATTCCGCCGCGCCGGAGTTTCTCTCCCTGAAAGAGGACATCGGCGTGGTGCTGGACGAGGCCTATTTCCCAGAGAGCCTGAACGCCCTTCAGGTGGGAGGCGTCATGGCCAAGACCTACCGCCGTTGGGACGGAAAACAGTACCAGAATTACCTCACCCGCTTCGGCCTGCCGGAGAAAAAGCCCTTCAAGGACTTCTCCCGTGGCATGAAGATGAAGCTGGCCATCGCCGTGGCCCTGAGCCACAGCCCCAGGCTGCTGGTGCTGGACGAGGCCACTGCCGGCCTGGACCCCATCGTCCGGGACGAGGTGCTGGAGATCTTCAACGAGTTCACCCGGGAGGAGGACCACTCCATCCTGATCTCCTCCCACATTTTGAGCGACCTGGAGAAGCTGTGCGACTATATCGCCTTCCTCCACCAGGGGCGGCTGCTGTTCTGCGACGAGAAGGATCGGCTGCTGGAGGAGTATGGCATCTTCGTGGGCACGGCAGATCAAGTGAACAGCCTTCAGGACGGGGCCGTGGTAGCCCGGGAGAACAGCAGCTTCGGCGGCGTCCGGTGCCTGGTGAAGCGGGCGCTGGTGCCTGCGGGCTGGGCGCTGGAGCGGCCCACAGTGGAGGATATCGTCCTGTTTTTGGTGAAAGGAGCGAAGGAGCAATGAGTGCCCTGCTTTTGAAAGACTACTACGTGATCTTCCGGCAGATGAAGATCTTCCTGCTGTTAATTCTGGTGTTCTCCTGCATCCCCGGCACGTTTTACAGCACCTTTGCCGTGGTGTATGCCTCTATGCTGCCCTACACCGCCCTGGCCTATGACGAGCGGAGCCGCTGGGACCAGATGGCTGCCATGATGCCGTATTCCGCCCGGGACGTGGTGCTGAGCAAGTATCTCTTCGGCTGGATCGCCGTGGCCGTCTCGGCGGCGGCCACCTTTGTCCTTCAGACCATCCTGTCGGTCATCTGGCTCAGCGATGTGGAGGGTCCCTCCATCCCCGTCATCCTGCTGTCCGTGTGCGTGGCCGTGTGCATCCTGGACATCACCCTGCCCATGATGTTCCGGTTCGGCGTAGAAAAGGGGCGGCTGGCGATGTTCCTCATCATCTTTCTGGTGTGTGCCAGCGCCGGAGGCATCGCCACCATTGAGCAGTCCTCCCTGGACGGCGGCTTCTATCTGTCCCTCTCCCTGGTTCCCGCCGCCATCGCCGCCGTGGTGCTGACCGTGGTGTCCATCCCTCTCGCCATCCGGTTTTACGGCCGCCGGAGCCGGTGAGCGGTATGGAGGATACACCGAAAACGCTCTGCCCGGCGCCGGCCCCGGCGGACCTGGCCGCGTTGCTGGCCCTGTGCGGGGCGGCCCTCCTGAATCGAAAGGAGCCGAAATGAAGAATTCGCACACCTGTCCCAAGTGCGGCAGCAGAGACATCGTCCGAATCCCCGACCACCCCAGCCGCTACGCTAGCGGCAGCAACATTTACACCACCCGGTACACCCTGCTGGGCAAGGTCCCGGTGATCCGCTACGTCAGCTGCGGCTGCGGGTATGTGGAGAATTGGGTGGAGTCCCCCATGGAGCTGGTCCAGATCCACCAGACCTACGGGGCTCCATGACTCTTCCAAAGGCCGGGCGCGGAGTTTCCGCGCCCGGCCTTTGCCGAAATCCACAGAAAACCAGTTGGAATCGCCCTGCGGATTCTGCCGGTTTTGCCATCTGACGGCCGTTGACATTTTCCCAAGCCGGTGCTACACTGAAACAGTATTTTTTGGAAACGCTTTGGGCAGCGGTTTGCGGCGGATGCCGCAACGCGACAACCGAACAGACACACCGCGGACCGCGGCCGAACGTCCCGAAAGAGACTGGGACTTTCAGCCGCAAAATCGGTCCGGCGGTGTTTTTTGTTATGCTTTTGCATAACAAAAAACGAAAATGCGCCATTTCCCCGCCCCTTTGGGGCAACCGGAAATGATGCGCAAAACTTCATGCGCAGCGGCATTTGCCTGTATTCGTGGTGCACTGTACCGCGCATGAAGTTTGTTTTTTGTTTGTCGGCCCGGGGCGTACAATTCGGTTTCCTGCTAAAACTGTTTGCGTGGAAAGGCAAGGTGAGCGGCATGTCAACGAAATTCGTATTCGTTACCGGCGGCGTGGTCTCCGGCTTGGGCAAGGGGATCTGCGCGGCCTCCCTGGGGCGGCTTCTGAAGCAGCGGGGCGTCCGGGTGCGGAACCAGAAGTTCGACCCCTATATCAATGTGGACCCGGGGACTATGAGTCCCTATCAGCACGGCGAGGTGTTCGTCACCGAGGACGGAGCCGAGACGGACCTGGACCTGGGCCACTACGAGCGGTTCGTGGACGAGGACCTCACCGGCAACAGCTCCGTGTCCTCCGGCAAGATCTACTGGTCCGTGCTGAACCGGGAGCGCCGGGGCGACTACCTGGGCGCCACGGTGCAGATCATCCCCCACATCACCGACGAGATCAAGCGCCGCATCTACGCCATGGCGGAAGAGGACGTGGACGTGGTCATCACGGAGATCGGCGGCACCGTGGGCGACATTGAGTCCCAGCCCTTCCTGGAGGCTATCCGGCAGGTGGCGGCGGAGCGGCCCCAGGGGGATGTGGTGTTCATCCACGTGCCCCTCATCGTCCAGATCCCCGGCAGCGGCGAGCTGAAGAGCAAGCCCACCCAGCACTCCGTGAAGGAGCTTTTGTCCCTGGGCATCCAGCCGGATATTCTGGTATGCCGGTGCGACGTGCCCATCACAGAGGACATCCGCCGGAAGATTGCCCTGTTCTGCAATGTCCAGCCGGACTGCGTCATCCAGAACGCCACGGCGGAGACGCTGTATGAGGTGCCCCTGCTGATGGCCAAGGAGGGTCTGGACGAGGTGGTGTGCCGGAAGCTGGGCCTCATCACTCACCAGCCGGATCTGCGGGAGTGGAGCGCCATGGTGAAGCGGGAGAAGAACGCCCGCAAGCGGGTGTCCATCGCCCTGGTGGGCAAGTACACCCAGCTCCACGACGCCTACCTCTCCGTGGTGGAGTCCCTGAACCATGCGGGCACCGCCAACGACGCGGTAGTAGACATCCGGTGGGTGGACTCTGAGACCCTGACGGAGGCCAGTGCGGCGGAGCGGCTGGCGGGCTGCAGCGGCATCCTGGTGCCCGGCGGCTTCGGCGACCGGGGCATCGAGGGCATGATCGCGGCCGTGCGGTACGCCCGGGAACACTGCATTCCCTACTTCGGCATCTGCCTGGGGATGCAGATGGCGGTGATCGAGTTCGCCCGCCACGTGCTGGGCTGGGCAGACGCCAGCTCCTCCGAATTTTCCTCCACCGCCCACCCGGTCATCGACCTGATGCCGGACCAGGTGAATGTCACCGCCAAGGGCGGCACCATGCGGCTGGGCCGCTACCCCTGCGTGCTGGCAGAGGGCTCCCGCAGCCGGGAGCTGTATGGCGCGGCAGAGATCTCCGAGCGCCACCGCCACCGCTACGAGTTCAACAACGATTTCCGGGCGGAGATGCAGGTGGGCGGTATGCGGCTGGCGGGCCTGTCCCCGGACGGCCGCCTGGTAGAAATCATCGAGCTGCCGGACCACCCCTGGTTCGTGGGTGCCCAGTTTCACCCGGAGTTCAAGAGCCGTCCCGACCGGCCGCATCCGCTGTTCTATGGGTTTATCAAAGCCTCTGTGGAGAAAATGGAAGCTGACACTCAATAAGTCCCGGGCGGGACGGCTATCTGCCATGTGGGCGGTTGCCCCGCAAGGGGCGAGCCCGCCAGCATCTCTCGCGGACTGCCGCTGCGGCCGTCCGTCCCGACCGGCCGCATCCGCTGTTCTACGGATTTGTAAAGGCCTCTGTGAAGAAAATAGAGGCTCAGGAGGTAACACGATGAATCATTTTGCTAAAATCGCCGCCCAGCTGGAATCCCGTGACCTGGACGGTATGCTGCTGACCCATGAGGCCAACCGTTTTTACGCCTCCGGCTTCCACTCCGCCGGAACCGACGGCATGGCCCTGGTCACCCGAGAGAAGTTCTATTACTTCACCGACTCCCGGTACACAGAGGCCGCCCGGCGGCATGTGCAGGATGCGGAGGTCCAGGAGGCAGGCCACGGCCGGGGCTATTCCGCCCTGCTGATGGAGGCCGTCCAGCGCCACAGCATCCAGCGCCTGGGGTTTGAGGACGCCTATATGACCGTCCGGGAGCACGACGCCTATGCCCGGGCTCTGCCCTGTGAGCTGGTGCCCGCGGCGGACCTGCTGGCAGAACTGCGGGCGGTAAAGGACCCGGAGGAGCTGGAGATCATGATTGCCGCCCAGCGGATTGCGGAGAAGGCCCTGACGGATATCCTGAACGAGATCCGGCCCGGCGTCACGGAGAAGGAGATCGCCGCCCGGCTCCAGTATCTCATGCTCCACTACGGGGCGGAGGACAAGTCCTTCGATCCCATCGTGGTGTCCGGCCCCAACGGAAGCCTGCCCCACGGGGTACCCTCGGAAAAGGTCATCCAGGCCGGGGAGTTCGTCACCATGGACTTCGGCTGCATCTATCACGGCTACTGCTCCGACATGACCCGTACCGTGGCGGTGGGATCCGTGACGGATGAGATGCGCCAGGTCTACGACACGGTGCTGCAGGCCCAACTGGCGGGTATCGCAGCCGCCCGGGCCGGGGCCACTGGAAAGGCCGTGGACGGCGCCGCCCGGGACATCATCCGGCAGGCGGGCTACGGTCCCTGTTTCGGCCACAGCTTCGGCCACAGCGTGGGAGTGGAGATCCACGAGGGGCCCAACGCCACTCCCTCCAACGACAAGCCCCTGCCCGCCGGGGCGGTGATCTCTGCCGAGCCGGGCATCTACCTGCCCGGGAAGCTGGGTGTGCGGATTGAGGACGTGCTGTACCTCACACCGGAGGGCTGTCAAAACCTCACTCTGGCCCCCAAGGAGCTGGTCATTCTCTGACCCCGATTCAATCCCACGCAAGGAGGAAAAATCCCATGGCAAGCTATATCGGCGCGTCCGCCGAGCAGGAGGACGCCGACCCCATTCTCATGGCCTTTGCCGCTGAGGCGACCAAGGGCGACCCCGCCAGTCCGGAGGCCCGGGAGCTGGTGCTCCGCTGGCAGGCCCATCTGGTGAAGTTCAGCCGCAGCTGCGACGAGGAGAAGCTCCGCCGCCTGGCGGACCTGTACAGCTGGGACAACCGCTTTGCAGAGGTTCTGGACAGCTACGGCCCCGGCACAGCCCACTTCATGGGCGAGGCCATCGAGGCCTATTTGGAAACCCTGTGAACGCCGTCGCGCACCGGCGCAAAACCGCCTCCGCCCCCGCTGGCGGAGGCAGTTTTTGCCCTTCCGGCCCCCGGTTTTCCGGCCTGCGGGCTGTTGACAAACCTGCGCCGGAGACGCATAATAAAGCTATCAACACGCCAAAAATTGGATGCCCCGCATCCACTTGAGAGGGAGTATTCATGGACACCATCTATATCACCGGACACCGGAACCCGGACACGGACTCCATCGTCTCCGCCATGGCCTACGCGGCGCTGAAGAACGCCCTTGGCCAGCGGCAGTACGAGGCCGCCCGCCTGGGCCAGATCAGTGACGAGACCCAGACCGTGCTGGATCGCTTCGGCTTCCAGCCCCCCAAGCTGCTGAACAACGTGCGTACCCAGGTCCGGGACCTGGATTACGACACGCCCGCCACCCTGTCCGCCGCTGCCACCATCAGCCGGGCCTGGCGGACCATGCAGAAGGACAAGATCTCCGCCATCCCCGTGGCCAATGAGGACGGGACCCTGTTCGGAATGCTCTCCGCCGGGGATGTGGCCAACTATGACATGTCCTCCGTCCGCAACCCTAAGGTGGGCGAGATCCCGGTGTACAACCTGCTGTCCGTGCTGGAGGGCAAAATTCTCAACCAGGGCGGCGAGATGCGGGACGTGATCTCCGGTGAGGTCACCATCGCCCTGCCCGCCAGCCGGGAGAACCTGGTGTTCTCCGACCCGGGCAGCATCGTGGTCTGCGGCGACCAGCCAGACATGATCCGCCGTGCGCTGGAGATCGGCGTCAGCTGCATCATCGTCTGTCAGGCGGAGGTGGACCCGGAGCTGCTGGCCATGCAGACGGACACCTGCATCATCTCCACCGCCTATGACGCCTACCGGGCAGTGCGGCTCATCTACCATGCCATGCCCATCAGCAGCATCTGCAAGAACAAGGATCTGGTGTGCTTCCACCTGGACGACTATATCGACGACGTGCAGAACACCGTGCTGGAAAGCCGCTTCCGGGCCTATCCCATTCTGGATGAGGAGGAGCGGGTGGTGGGCACCCTGTCCCGCTACCATCTGCTGCGGCCCCGCCGCAAGCAGGTGATCCTGATGGACCACAACGAGAAGGCCCAGTCCGTACCGGGCCTGGACCAGGCGGAGATTCTGGAGATCATCGACCACCACCGGCTGGCGGACATCCAGACCAAGAATCCCATCACTGTCCGGAACGAGCCCGTGGGCAGCACCACCACCATCGTGGCGGGGATGTATCAGGACAAGGGCCTGATGCCCACCGCCAAGATGGCGGGATTGATGGCCGCGGCCATCGTCTCTGATACGGTCATGTTCAAGTCTCCCACCTGCACCCAGCGGGACATCGACGTGGCCAACCGCATGGCCCGGATCGCCAACATCTCCCTCCAGGCGCTGGGACAGGTGATCTTCTCCGCCTCCGGCGGCGGTGCGAAGTCTGCAGAGGAGATCTTCCGCACAGACTACAAGGAGTTCCACATCGCAGGCCACAACCTGGCGGTGAGCCAGGTCACCTGCATGGACTCCGACCAGCTGCTCCAGCGCAAGGGAGAGTTTTTGCAGCTCATGAGCTCCCTGCAGAAGAAGCAGGGCTTCGACATGGTAATCCTGATGATTACCGATGTACTGCTGGAGGGCACCCAGCTGCTGTTCGTGGGCGACAGGGACAGCATCCGCCAGGCCTTCAATGTGGAGGATGCGGAGGACGTGGTGTTCCTGCCCAAGGTCATGTCCCGGAAAAAGCAGGTCATTCCCATGCTCTCCGCCCTGTGGGGCTGAGGAGCGCGTGGCCCCGCCGCCCGGCGCTTTCTGCTGAGGAAGCTGCCGGGCGGCTCTGTTTTTTGGGAAATCTCCTGCCTCTGAAACATTTTCCAGAGATTTTGTATAAATTCACCATTGACTTTGCCTGTTTAAAGCAGTATGGTGTAAAAGTACAAAGGCCGGTCGGCAGAAGGGAGCTCTTCCATGGTTTTGTTTGCAGCAGCGTTCCGCACTGTGGCGGGGTTCTCTCGATTTTATGGCTGCCAGGTCCGCTATGCGGGCCGATATTGTCATAGGCAGAGCAGCCAGTGAAGGTCCGGCGGCCGGTGGATCTCACCCCGTATGGAAGGCGGCTCTGCTCTTCGGACAGAGCCGCTTTTTGTAATTTCCCCGCGATCAATCTTGAAAAGGAGATCTCTGCGATGAAAAAGAAGTTTCTTGCCCTTGCGCTGACCGCCGTCATGGCTCTGAGCCTGGCTGCCTGCGGCGGCGACACCCAGTCCACAGATACCGATGCCGATACCAGCGGCGACGAGTCCGCCTCCGGCAGCCAGACCTACACCGTGGGTATTATCCAGCAGGTCCAGCACGAGGCCCTGGACGCCGCCACCCAGGGCTTTCAGGACGCCCTGACGGAACTGCTGGGCGACAGTGTCACCATCGACCCCCAGAACGCCTCCGGCGATACCGCCAACTGCACCACCATTGCCAACAACTTTGTCTCCCAGGGCGTGGACCTGATCATGGCCAACGGCACCACCGCTCTCCAGGCCGCTGCCACCGGCACCAGCACCATTCCCATTCTGGGCACCTCCATCACCGAGTACGGCGTGGCTCTGGGCATTGACGGCTTTACCGGCACCACTGGCTACAACGTCTCCGGCACCTCCGATCTGGCGCCCCTGGACCAGCAGGCTGAGATGCTGCACACCTGGTTCCCCGACGCCCAGACTGTGGGCCTGCTGTACTGCTCCGCCGAGCCCAACAGCCAGTATCAGGTGGACACCGTCCAAGGCTACCTGGAGGATCTGGGCTATACCTGCACCCAATACTCCTTCTCCGACTCCAACGACCTGTCCGCTGTGGCCTCCTCAGCCTGCACGGCCAGCGATGTCCTGTACGTTCCCACCGACAACACCGCTGCCAACAACGCCGAACTGATCGGCAACATCTCCCTGGACACCGGCACTCCCATCATCGCCGGTGAGGAGGGCATCTGCAAGGGCTGCGGCGTGGCCACGCTGACCATCAGCTACTATGACATCGGCTACAAAACCGGTGAGATGGCCTATGATATCCTGGTGAACGGCGCCGATCCCGCCACCATGCCCATCGAGTACGCCCCCCAGTTCACCCCCAAGTACAACCCCACCATGTGCGAGGCTCTGGGCCTGACCCCGCCCGACGGCTATGAGGCCATCGCCGAATAAGGACGAATGGACGGAGAACCGATAAAGAGCCGGCGGATGTTTTCAAATTCTTGTCTGCAAAACTTCCGCCTTCACCGGCGGGGAGCCCTCTCCGGGGCTCTCCGCCGCCCGGTCTCCGTCCTATGGGCGGCGTCTGCGGTATGCCACCCTTCCGCCCCGTCATCCAAATCTTATCAACACACTTTCAGCGGAAAAGGGGCTTCCCCTTTCCGCTGAACTTTGCTAGAATAGAGCAGCAAATTGCCTCCGGAAACAGCCGGGGGATTTTGGAGGGATTTCACTTGAACATCATGCATCTGGTCAACGCCCTGCCGGGTGTGGCCGCCCAGGGACTGATCTGGGGCATCATGGCCATCGGCGTCTACATCACGTTCCGGATCCTGGACGTGGCCGACCTGACGGTGGACGGCACCATGGCTACCGGCGGCGCCGCCTTCATCATGCTGACCATGGCGGGGGCGCCGGTGCCGCTGGCGATGCTGGGGGCGTTTCTGGCGGGTGTGCTGGCGGGACTGGTCACCGGCCTGTTCCACACCGCCTGCGGCATTCCGGCAATCCTCGCCGGTATCCTCACCCAGCTGGCCCTGTACTCCGTCAACCTGCGGATCATGGGACAGGCCAACCGGCCCGTCAGCTCCCGACAGTATGACCTGCTGGTGGACCAGCAGAGCGTCCGCTCCCTGAGCCTGGACAACCCCATCCTGGTGGTAGCCATTTTTGTGGCGGCGGTCATTGCCCTGCTGTACTGGTTCTTCGGCACGGAGCTGGGTGCCTCCCTGCGGGCTACTGGTTCCAACCCCAATATGTCCCGGGCCCAGGGCATCAACACCAACTTCACCAAGGTGCTGGGCCTGATGCTGTCCAACGGACTGGTGGCCCTGTCCTCCGCCCTGCTGGCCCAGTACCAGGGTTTCGCGGACGTGAACATGGGCCGGGGCGCCATCGTCATCGGCCTTGCCGCCGTCATCATCGGCGAGGTGATCTTCGGCAAAGTGTTCCGCAACTTTGCGCTGAAGATGCTGGCTGTGGCCATCGGCGCCATTTTGTACTACCTGGTGTACCAGGTGGTCATCTGGCTGGGCCTGAACACCGATGACATGAAGCTCATCACCGCCCTGATCGTGGCGGCCTTTCTGGCCATCCCCTACTGGAAGGGGAAATACGCCCACGTCAAGGTGCCCGCCGGGAGCGCCAATGCCGGAGCAAAAACAGGAGGGGATCAGGATGCTTGAGATCAAGGAGATCTGGAAGACGTTCAACGCCGGGACGGTCAATGAAAAGCAGGCCCTCCGGGGCGTCAGCCTGACGCTGAAGGACGGTGACTTCTGCACGGTCATCGGCGGCAATGGCGCCGGCAAGTCCACCATGCTCAATGCGGTGGCCGGCACCTTTTCTGTGGACAGCGGCGCCATCGTCATCGACGGGGTGGACGTGACCCGCCTGCCGGAGCACAAGCGGGCCAAATTCATCGGTCGGGTGTTTCAGGACCCTATGATGGGCACCGCCCCCACCATGCAGATCGAGGAAAATCTGGCGCTGGCGGCCCGCCGGGGCCAGCCCCGCGGCCTGGGCTGGGGCATCACCAAGACGGAGCGGGCGGACTACCGGGAGCTGCTGCGGGACCTGGGGCTGGGTCTGGAGGACCGTCTGACCAGCAAGGTGGGGCTCCTCTCCGGCGGCCAGCGCCAGGCGCTGACGCTTCTGATGGCCTCTTTGAAGCGGCCCAAGCTTTTGCTGCTGGACGAGCACACTGCCGCCCTGGACCCCAAGACCGCCGCCAAGGTTCTGGCTCTCTCCGACCGGATCGTGGAGGAAAACGGCCTCACCACCATGATGGTCACTCACAACATGAAGGACGCCATCGTCCACGGCAACCGGCTCATCATGATGTACGACGGCCGTATTGTCATCGACGTGTCCGGCGAGGAGAAGAAGAAGCTCACCGTTCCCGACCTGCTGGCCCTGTTCAGCAAAGTCAGCGGCTCTGACGAAGCCGACGACAAGCTGCTGCTTTCCTGAGCCGCGGAAAACCCGATTCAAACTGCATGTTACTCCCCGGCAGGGCCATCCTGCCGGGGTAGTTCTTGCCCCGGATTTTATCTCTTTAAAGCAGCAAAAAAGATTTGTGCAAAATCACGGTTGACATTTCCGCCGCCGCTTCGTATAATGCAAAGCAATCAAGCAAAACCGATGAGCAAGAGGAGTACCTGGTCAGGTCACCTTTCAGAGAGCCGTGGATGGTGGGATCACGGCAGAGAACTTTCCAGCGAATGGACTTGCGAGGGCAGCGCAAACGGCAAAATGCTCAGTAGCGTCTGACGGGGCCCGCACCCGTTATCCGGGCGGCGCGTATGAATGTACGTGGAACGAGCGGGCGCTTTGCGTCAACTTGGGTGGTACCGCAGGATGGTTTCAAGTCTTGTCCCAAATATGGGGCAGGGCTTTTTTTGATTCCCCTGATCGGTCCGGGAAAGGAGTATGGAGATATGAAACACAATACCAGACGATGGCGCGGCCTGTGCTGCAATATCAATTCCCTGAACGGACCCCTTTCAAATATTCTGTATCAAAGATTGGAGAATCTATTATGATGAATCTGCTGAAGAAGCTGGCCGCCTGCGGCCTGTCCCTGACCATGATCCTGTCCCTGGCCGCCTGCGGCGGCACCGATGACACCTCCTCCGGCGAAAGCGGCGGTGAGCCCGTCAAGTATCTGATCGGCATCAGCCAGTACGGCCAGCACGGCTCCCTGGACAACTGCCGGGAGGGTTTCCTCCAGGGCCTGGAGCAGGCCGGTCTGGTGGAGGGCACGGACTTTGAGGTGGACTACCAGAACGCCAACTTCGACGACAACCAGGCTACCCAAATCGGCCAGATGTTTTCCGCCGAGGACGCGGACCTGATGGTGGGCATCGCCACCAACTCCGCCATCGCCTGCTTCAATGCCGCGGAGGACAAGGACATCCCCGTGATCTTCACCGCCATCACCGACCCGGTGGGCGCCCACCTGGACGCGGGCAACATCACCGGCACTTCCGATGCCCTGCCGGTGGAGGGCCAGCTCCAGCTGATCCGGGCCCTGCAGCCGGATGCCGACACCATCGGCATCGTCTACACCACCAGCGAGGCCAACTCCGTCTACTCCATCAGCGTCTATGAGGAGCTGGCAACGGACTACGGCTTCACCATTGACGCGGTGGGCGTCACCTCCCAGGCAGAGGTCACCCAGGCGGTGGATACCTTGCTGTCCCATGGGGTGGACTGCCTGTCCAACCTGACGGACAACAATGTGGTGGGCGTGCTGGGCGCCATTCTGGAGAAGACGGACGAGGCGGGTATCCCTGTCTACGGTTCCGAGGTGGAGCAGGTAAAGCTGGGCTGCGTGGGCGGCGCGGGCCTGGACTACATCCAGCTGGGCATCCAGACCGGCCTGATGGCCGCCAAAGTCCTCACCGGCGAGGCCGCCTGTGAAGACCTGCCCTACGAGACCATCGAAAACTATGGCCTGTATATCAACTCCGACGCGGCGGCCGAGCTGGGCATCACCATTCCCGACGACATCGCCCAGGAGGCCCAGGAGTGCGCGGAATAACATCTGTAACATCCATTACCAAGGAGAACTCTTCATGAAGCTTGTCACCTATCGTCTCAGCGGCGCCGAGCATGTGGGCGCCCTCACCGCCGATGGAAAGGGCGTGCTGCCCCTCCCCGCCGCCGATATGAACACCTTGATCGAAACCATGACCCTTGCCGACCTTCGCTCTGCCGCCGCGGCGGCAGAGCGGGGCGGTGCGGTCCCGCTGTCAGATGTGGAGCTGCTGGCTCCCATCCCCCGCCCCCGGCAGGATGTGGTCTGCCTGGGCATGAACTACCGGGACCACGCGGAGGAATCCGCCCGGTACAGCGCCGATGCCTTCACCAAGAACAGTACAGCGGCGGTCTACTTCTCCAAGCGGGTCAGCGAGGCCGGGAAGCCCGACGGCGTCATCCCCCGTCACGCGGGCCTTACGGACCGGCTGGACTATGAGGCGGAGCTGGCGGTGGTGCTGGGCAAAGCCGCCCGGGACGTGAAAGCCGTCGATGCGGCAGACTGCATCTTCGGCTACACCGTCCTCAACGACGTATCCGCCCGGGACCTGCAGACGGGCCATAAGCAGTGGTATTTCGGCAAGAGTCTGGACGGCTTCACGCCCATGGGCCCCGTACTGGTCACCGCCGACGAGATCGCCTATCCCCCGGCGCTGGAGATCACCAGCCGGGTCAACGGCGAGCTGCGGCAGAAGTCCAATACCGCTCTGCTGATTACCTCCATCGGGCAGATCCTGGAGGAGCTGACCGGGGGAATGACGCTGCTGCCGGGCACCATCATCGCCACCGGCACCCCGGCGGGAGTGGGCATGGGCTTCGATCCGCCCAGATTCCTCCAGTCCGGCGACACGGTGGAATGCGCCATCGAGGGCATCGGCACCCTCTGCAGCACCGTGATCTGATCTTTTCACAAGGAGGCTTCTCATCTCATGGATGTGATGGAACTGCTGACCAGCACTCTGATCCAGGGGCTGATCTACGCCCTGATCTCCTACGGCGTGTATATCACCTATTCCATTCTGGACTTTCCGGATCTGGGGGTGGATGGCACGTTTCCCCTGGGGGCCGCTGTCACGGCGGTGCTGATGACCAAGGGCGTCGATCCCTGGCTGACCCTGCCCGCCTCCCTGATAGTGGGCGGTCTGGCGGGACTTTTCACCGGTCTGGTCCACGTGAAGCTGAAGGTGCGGAACCTGCTGGCGGGCATCATCACCATGACCGCCCTGTTCTCTGTGAACCTGCAGATCGCCGGGTCCAACCTGACCATCGACCGGGGTACGGACACCATTTTCACCTCTGCCCCGGTGATGGCCCTGTTTGGGGATCTCTCCCTCTCCGGGCGGAAGCTGATTGTGTCCCTGGCGCTGGTCATCGTCATCAAGCTGCTGCTGGACGCCTATTTCCACACGAAGTCCGGCCTGCTGCTGCGGGCTGTGGGCGACAACGCCACCCTGGTGACCACCTTGGCCAAGGACCGAGGCACAGTAAAGATCCTGGGGCTGGTGATCTCCAACGCCCTGGTGGCCTTCGGCGGCTGCATCGTCTGCCACGAAACCCGCAGCTTCTCCGCCACCATGGGTACCGGCCAGCTGGTGTACGGCCTGGCGGCGGTGATTATCGGTGTGTCCATCATACACTTCTACACCGGCACCCGGCTGGCCCGGGGACTGCGGAAGTCCGGGCCCCTCCGCTTCCTGGGTTCCCCCCAGGGCACCACGGCGGTAGTGCTGGGCAGTGTGCTCTACAAGCTGTGCATCCAGGTAGCCATGAGCCTGGGACTGCCCACCAATATGATGAAGCTGATTACGGCTGCACTGTTCCTGCTGGTGCTGGTGCTGTCCGGCCGGAAGGGGGAGGCGATCATCCATGCTTGAAGTACGGGACATCACGAAGATCTACAACCCCGGCACCCTGACGGAGCAGCGGCTGTTCGAGCACTTCTCCCTGACAGTGGAGGAGGGCCAGTTCGTGGCCATCGTGGGCAGCAATGGCAGCGGCAAGACCTCCCTGCTGAACATCATCTGCGGCTCTATCCCCATCGAGGGCGGTGACGTGTTGGTGGGCAGCCGGAGCATCTCCAAGCTGAAGGACTACCAGCGGTACGCCACCATGGGCCGGGTCTACCAGGACCCCGCCGCCGGCACCTGCCCCAACCTCACCATGCTGGAAAATCTGTCCCTGGCGGATAACAAGGGCGGGTCCTACGGCCTGGGCCGGGGCGTCAATAAAAAGCGTATCGACTTCTATCGCCAGCAGCTGGCCTCCCTGGGCCTGGGACTGGAGGATAAGCTGGATGTGCGGATGGGGGCTCTCTCCGGCGGCCAGCGGCAGGCGGTGGCGCTGCTGATGGCCACCATGACGCCCCTGAAATTCCTGATTCTGGACGAGCACACGGCGGCCCTGGACCCCAAGACCGCTGAGGTCATCATGGCCCTGACGGACAGAGTCATCCGTGAAAAGCATTTGACGGCCATGATGGTCACCCATAACCTCCGCTACGCGGTGGAGTATGGAGACCGGATCCTGATGATGAACCGGGGCCGGGTGGTGCTGGACCGGGCCGGAGCGGAAAAGCGGGCCACCTCTATGGACGATATCCTGACCATGTTCAATCAGATCTCTCTGGAGACCGGGAATTGAGGGAAAAGAAAGCGGGCATCCTTTGGATGCCCGCCTTTTTACTCCTTTTCCAGCTCATAGCCCATGGCCGTCAGCTCCCGTCGGATCTGCTCCACATGGGCGGCGTCCCGGGTCTCCAGCACCATGGAGACCATGCAGGCTCCCACGTCGGAATGCTGATCCTCCCGGGCATGGTTGATGCTGAGGATGTTGGCGCCGCTGTCCGCCACCACCTTCAAAAGCTGCAGCAGGCTGCCGGGCTTATCCGCCACCTTCGTGCTGATCTCTGCGATCCGCCCGGCCTTGGACAGGCCCTTGGTGATGATCCGGGACAGCGTGGTCACGTCCACATTGCCGCCGGAGACCACGCACACGGTTTTCTTCTCCGACGTGTCCACCTTGCCAAACATCACCGCCGCCACCGGCACGGCGCCGGCGCCCTCCGCCACGGTCTTCTGCCCCTCCATCAGCGCCAGGATGGCGGAGGCGATCTCGTCCTCGCTGACAGTGACCACCTCATCCACATACTGCTGGCACAGGGCAAAGGTCAGATCACCTGGCTTCTTCACCGCGATGCCGTCCGCAATGGTGGACACGCTCCGCAGCTCCGTGGGGCCCCCGGCGTGGCGGGACAGGTACATGGACGCCGCGCCCGCCGCCTGGACGCCCACGATCCGGCAGTCCGGCTTCAGCTGCTTCACCGCAAAGGCGATGCCGCCGATGAGGCCGCCGCCCCCGATGGGCACCACGATCTGCTCCACGTCCGGCAGCTGCTCCAGGATCTCCAGGCCGATGGTGCCCTGGCCGGCGATCACCAGCGGGTCGTTGAAAGGGTGGGCGAAGGTGTAGCCCTGCTCCTTCGTCAGCCGCTCCGCCTCCGCCGCCGCGTCGTCATAGACGCCGGGCACCAGCACCACCTCTGCGCCGTAGCCACGGGTGGCCTCCACCTTGCTGATGGGCGCCCCGGCGGGCATGCAGATCACCGCCTTGATCCCCAGCCGGGATGCGGACAGGGCAATGCCCTGGGCGTGGTTCCCCGCAGAGCAGGCGATGACGCCCCGGGCCGCCTCCTCCGGCGTCAGGCTGCGGATCTTGTTGTAGGCGCCCCGGAGCTTGAAGGCCCCGGTCAGCTGCAGGTTTTCCGCCTTGATGTACACGTTCTCCCCAAATTTCGGGGCCCTGTCCAGCGGTGTCCGCCGGGCGATGCCCCGCAGGGCCTCCTGGGCCTCCCGGACCATATCCAAAGTCAGCATGGACTCCCCTCCCACGTCTTTCTTATGCTTCATTATATCGGCGTGCCCGGCAGAATACAATGCACAACTCCTCCAATGTTTTTCATTCAATGACATCGTTTTTACAGTTTGTCTTTATACAAAGGATATCCATATTCTCTCCGCGGGCAGCAAGGCGTTCCTCCGCCTGCTGCGGCACGGAAAGTTTTCAATTCATCTCTATACAAATCTTCCGAAAATTGCTATAATGAATCAAATTTTGTCGAAGGAGGAGTGTCCGTGAAACCGCACCGGAAAGCGGCCCCCGCGGAGGCCGCGGCCGCTGGCCGCCAGGAGATGCCCCGCTGTGCCCCCAAGGCGGACAGCGGCCTCTCCTCCGCCCAGGCTCAGGCCCTGGCGGAGGCCGGCTGGGACAACCGCCCGGTGGAGTCTCCCACCAAAAGCGATAAGCAGATCATCCGGGAGAATATCTTCACCTACTTCAACCTGATTTTCGTGGTTCTGGCGGTGTGCCTGCTGCTGGTAGGGGACTGGAAGGACATGACCTTCCTCCTCATCGTGGCAGCCAATGCCGTCATCGGCATCGTCCAGCAGCTGCGCTCCAAACGCACCATTGAGAAGCTGTCCCTCCTCTCCGCCGCGAAGGTGCGGATCATTCGGGACGGAAAGGTCCGGGAGCTGCCGGTGGACCAGCTGGTGCGGGAGGACGTAGTAGAGCTCACCGCCGGCTGCCAGATCCCTGCGGACGGACCGGTCCTCACCGGGCAGGTGCAGGTGAACGAGGCCCTCATCACCGGCGAGGCGGACGCCGTCACCAAGGAGCCTGGGGACCAGCTGCTGTCCGGCAGCTTCGTCATCTCCGGCAAGTGCCGGGCCCGGATGGACCAGGTGGGAGCAGACTCCTACGCCTCCAAGCTGACGCTGGCGGCCAAGAAAGATGACGGCCCCGGCAAAAGCGAGATGATGCGCTCCCTGGACAGCCTGATCCGCTTCATCGGCATCGTGTTGATTCCCATCGGCGCAGCGTTGTTCTACAACCAGTTCATCAATCAGGATCTGGGCCTGCAGCAGTCCGTGGTCAGCACGGTGGCGGCCCTGATCGGCATGATCCCGGAGGGGCTGTTCCTGCTGACTTCCGTGGCCCTGGCGGTCAGCGTGGTGCGGCTGGCCCAGAATCGGACGCTGATCCACGAGATGAACGCCATCGAGACCCTGGCCCGGGTGGACGTGCTGTGCGTGGACAAGACCGGCACCGTCACCAGTCCTCAAATGCAGGTGCGGGAGGTGGTGCCCCTGGACCCGGAGTCCTGTTCCGACACGGACATCACCGACATTCTGGGTGCCTTTTACCGGGTGCTGGATCCGGATAACGACACGGCGAAGGCCATCGCGGACAAGTTTCCCCGGGGGCCCGGCTGGCCGGACCGGGGAGCCGTGCCCTTCACCTCCGCCACCAAGTGGAGCGCCGTGAATTTCCTGGACCGGGGGGCTTATGTGGTGGGCGCACCGGAGTATATCCTGGGGCAGGACTTCGCCGCCCTGGAAAAGCGTACTGCCCCCTACGCCGCCCAGGGCTGCCGGGTACTGCTGCTGGCCCAGTGCGACGGGGCGGAGATCGGGCGCCTCCACGGCGTGGTGATCCCCCTGGCCCTGCTGGTGCTGGAGAATCCCATCCGCCCCAACGCTCCCAAAGTCTTCGATTACTTCCACACCCAGGGCGTGGATGTGAAGGTCATCTCCGGCGACAACCCGGTGACCGTCTCCGCTGTGGCGGCCCAGGCAGGCATCCGGAACGCAGAGCAGTGGGTGGACGCCCGGGAGCTCCAGACGGATCAAGACATCGCCGCGGCCGTGCGGGAGTACACTGTGTTTGGCCGAGTGGTCCCCAACCAGAAGCGGAAGATCGTCCGGGCCCTCCAGAGCCAGGGCCACACGGTGGCCATGACCGGCGACGGTGTGAATGACGTGCTGGCATTGAAGGACGCCGACTGCGGCGTGGCCATGGCCTCCGGCGCGGATGCCGCCTGCCAGGTGGCCCAGCTGGTGCTGCTGGACAGTGACTTTGCCGCCATGCCCAAGGTGGTGGCGGAGGGCCGCCGGGTCATCAACAATATCCAGCGGGCCTCGGCATTGTACCTGGTGAAGAACATTCTGTCCTTCTTTCTGGCCCTCATCACCCTGTTCGCCGCCTTCCCCTATCCCTTTGTTCCCATCCAGCTGACGCTGATCTCCGCCCTGACCATCGGCGTGCCCTCCTTCTTCCTGGCGCTGGAGCCCAACCACGACCTGGTGAAGGGCAAGTTCCTCCACAATGTGCTGCGGCGGGCTTTTCCCGGCGGTCTCACAGCCATCTTCGTCATCCTCTTTGCGGAGCTGTTCGTCTACACCTTCGACCTGACGCTGGCAGAGCTCTCCACCATCTGCGTGATCCTGATGGCGGTAAACGGTCTCATGGTGATCTACTACGCTGCCCGACCCCTGGATGCCAAGCGGCTGGTGCTGCTGGTGGCCATGAGTGCGGCCATGTTCGTGGCGGTGGTGTTCTATGGGGCGTTCTTCTCTCTCTCCTCCCTGTCCTTTGCAGCCTGGCTGGTGCTGATCGTGCTGGTGCTGCTGGTGGTGCCCATCCAGATGGGCCTGGAGTGGTGCTTTGACCGCTGCACCACGGCCCTGGACCGCCGCCGGGAGCGGCTGGCAAAGCGCCGCCGCGCTCCCCGCAGACCCCGGCCGGCGCACCGCTCCCGGCGCCGTCGGTGATCTTTCCCACGCCAAATAGAGCGGACCGTGGAAAACCACGGTCCGCTTTCTTCATTGGGTCAGCAGGCGGAGCATCTCCTCCGCCGGGTCCACCAGCGGCAGCCTTGTCCGGGCCGCCAGGGCCTCCTTAAAATAGGGGAAGTGCGTGCAGCCCAGCACCAGCGCCTCCATCCCGCCGTCGGCAAACCACGCTGCCAGCGCCGCCAGACGGTAGCGTTCCACCAGCTCCTCCGGCGGCATCCCCGCCTCCACGGCCAGCACCACCGGCAGCGCACAGGCCCCCAGCAGATCCAGGGCGGGATTGGCCTCCAGCAATACCTTCTCGATGCCGGAGAGTCCCTGGGCGTTGGCGGCGATGACTCCCAGCGCCCGGTAGCGGAGCGCCAGCCGCCGGTACACGTCCAGCGGCGTCACGATCCGCATCCCCGTCTCCTCCGCAAGCCCCGGGAAATCCACTGCCGCAGACAGGGAGTTGCAGTAGACGAAAGCCCGCCGACAGCCCTGGGCCATGGCGCCCCTCAGCACCGCCAGGGCCTGGCGGCGCTTGTCCGCTGCCGGGGCGTGCTGAAAGGCAGTCTGCTCCCTGGGTCCCCGGGAGAGGGGAAACGGCACGCCCGGCAGCCCCCGTTCCTCCAGATATGCCACGCCCATCCGGGTGTCCACCGGTGTGCCGGCCAATACAGCAATGGGTCCGTTCATGGCGATCCTCCTCTCCTCATCCCAGCTTCCGCGGAAAGTTGCCGAATACCCGGACGCCCTCCTGCACAGTCAAAAACGCGTGGGGGTCCACAGAGTGCACCATGTGGAGCAGCTCCTCGATCTCATATTTGGAGAGGCACACGCACAACACACGGACATCGTCCTTGGTGTAGGCGCCCACGCCGTCCCAGTAGGTCACGCTCCGCCCCAGCTGTTTGATAATGAAGTCCGCCAGGACGCTCTCGTCCTCCCGCGTGAAAATCAGAGCCTGAACGGTAACATTCTGCTGGTGCATCCTGTCCAGGATCATGGAGTTTGCGAAGTTGTAAATCACGGAGTAAATGGCGACCTCCGGGTCAAACAGGATCAGGATGGCCGTATAAAGCAGGGCATTGAAGCCCAGCGCAAATTTACCCACCGTAAAAGCACTGTCCCGCTTGCTCATGATGAGTCCCAGCACGTCCAGTCCGCCGCCGCTGCCGCCGCAGGTGAGGACGATTCCGCTGCCGATCCCGGTGAGGATGCCGCCCAGCAGGCAGGCCGTCAGATAATCGTCCACAATGGGCTGCGTGGGAATGGGAATGATGCTGTAAAAAACAGAGTAGGATACCGTACAGATGATGGTCCGCACCGCCAGTCCCCTGCCCAGGTTCCGATACCCGATCATGAGCAGCGGGATGTTCAGCAGAAAATAGA
Source organism: Dysosmobacter welbionis (assembly GCF_005121165.3). Classification (NCBI taxonomy): domain Bacteria; kingdom Bacillati; phylum Bacillota; class Clostridia; order Eubacteriales; family Oscillospiraceae; genus Dysosmobacter; species Dysosmobacter welbionis. The sequence goes on from NZ_CP034413.3 coordinate 1,273,805, forward strand.
GGACGCCTGCGATGTCGTAGGCCCCGAAGCTCACGCCCAGGAAGTCCTGCAGCAGCGTTCGCACCAGTTGGCAGAAGCCCAGCAGGCCGCCGGTGTACAGGCTCAGGGGGACAATGAAGAGATTCAGCGCCGCGGCCGCGATCAGCTCGCCCAGCACGGCGAGCACCAGCCGCAGGATTCGGTTGTGCAGGGTAGTGTACAGCATGGGTAAAACCTCCCTTGGGAGTGCAGCTCCCTTCTGCGGATATCCATGGTCCCTCTTTGATACCGATTATACGGTGTATCCCGCAAAACCTCAAGAGGGAAAATTACAGGGCGTACCGCAGGCAGCGGTACAGCCGCTGTTTAGCCCGCTTCACCGTGCGGGAGACGGTGGAGCGGTTCACCCCCAGCTTTTGAGCAATCTGGGACATTTTCAGTCCCCGGTCGTAATAGAGGAACACCATCTCCCGCTGCCGGGGCGTCAGCTCCTGCTCCCGGGCCCGGCGCAGGCCGCGCCGCAGCCGCTCCAGCTGCTCACTGTTATCCTCCGCATGGTCCCGCAGCCAGACGGTCATGTCCCCGATCCACTCGCTGCTGCGGGCGTCAAAGCGTGTATCTCTCATGTCTGTGATAGCTCCTGTCGTAATAATGGGCCGTCAGCGCCGCCAGCTCCCGGGTCTCCTGCAGCAGCGGCGTCAGCTCTGTGATCCGCCGCCGCAGAAGGCGGCGGTCCTCCTCGTCCTTCAGCTCCCGCGCCGCCTGCCGCAGCTCGCCGATCCGCCGCCGCAGGGCGGCCGCGCTCTCCGCGTAGAGGGCGGACATCTCCAGCAGCGTCATGGCGCCGCCTCCCTTCCCCGCACCTGGCGGAAGGGAGCCAGCTCCGCCCGGGCGAACACCGGGAGGCAGGCCCCACATACGCTGCTGCCGTTGCAGTACCAGTAGTCCTCTCCCTCTGTGATCTCCAGCCCGCAGAGCGAGCAGCGCAGCGTCCGCCGTCGGCGGGTATGTTCCTTTGTTTCCAAATGCGATGCTCCTTTCCTGTATACAGATCCCGGCAAGTCTCATGTGCCCCGCCGGCAAAATGAAAAAAACGGGTGGAAAAGCAAAAATTTTCTGTTGACAAACAGGCGCTTATCTGGTAAGATAAATTCTGCTGTTGGAACTGCTGGTGTAGCTCAGCTGGTAGAGCAGCTGATTTGTAATCAGCAGGTCGGGGGTTCGAATCCGTCCACCAGCTCCAGTTTTAATATGGGGGAATTCCAGAGCGGTCAAATGGGGCAGACTGTAAATCTGTTGCCTTCGGCTTCGGTGGTTCGAATCCACCTTCCCCCACCAAAAAGGTGCCTGCAATCGCGGGCGCTTTTTTCATTTTGATAAACAAGATACTTGTAAATTTTTATTTATTTTACAAGTATCTTGTTTACAGCTATACAGTAGCACAAGTTTTTTTGAAAGTCAAGTATAATTTTACAAGTTTCTTGTAAAATTGGATTGACAGCTTCCTTGAAATCCGATAGGATACTGTCAAGAACATCGGAAAGGATGGGATCCATGGCATTTGGAGACCGGATCAAAGCCCGTCGGGAGGAGCTGGCTCTCTCCCGCCCCCAGCTGGCGGATCGGCTGGGCGTCACACCGTCCACTGTCAGCAACTACGAGACCGGTGTCAGCTTCCCTAAGGAGGAGATGATGCTCCGGCTGTTCGACTGTCTGGAGACGGACCCCAACACCTTGTTTCAGGACAGCTTTCGCCGCGGCGCGGACGTCCTGACTGAGCGGGAGCGGCAGCTGCTGGAGCAGTATCGCTCCCTCTCTCCCCTGGGGCGGGAGAGCGTCCAGACGATGGTGGAGGCGCTGCGGGCCTGTCAGCAGGAATCCGCAGCCCCGGAGCAGGAGCCCCGGGTCATTCCCCTGTACCGGACCCCTGCGGCGGCCGGTTATGCGGCGCCAGTGTTCGGCGAGGATTTCGACTACCTCCAGGTCACAGACGGCGTGCCTCAGGCCGCAGAGTTTGCTGTGCGTATCCAGGGGGACTCCATGGTCCCCTACATCCCGGACGGCTCCGTGGTCTATGTGAATCGCGATCCCCTGAAGGCCGGGGACGTGGGGATCTTCTGCGTGGACGGGGATATCTTCTGCAAGCAGTATTACAAGGATCCCGCCGGAACGGTGTATCTTTTCTCCCTAAACCGGGCGCGGGCCGATGCGGACGTGGTACTCACCGCCGGCAGCGGCCGGACGCTCGCCTGCTTCGGCCGGGTGATCCTCCACGCGCTGCCGCTGCCGGGGCGGACGTAACGGAGAGCCGGGCGCCGCCTATGCGGCGCCCGGCTCTCTTGTTCGGCAGTCTTCAAACGATGAACCCGCCGTCGGCGGCGAGGATTTGCCCCGTGAGGAAGGATGCCTTGTCGGAGGCCAGAAAGGCAACGGCGTGGGCCACGTCCTCCGGCGTCCCCAGCCGTCCCAGAGGCGTCTGCTCCGCCAGATCCCGCAGGGTCTCCTGTCCCAGAACCTGAACCATGTCGGTGTTGATGACGCCGGGAGCCACGCAGTTGACCCGGATGTGGGAGGGCGCCAGCTCCAGCGCCAGGGACCGGGTCAGCCCCACGAGAGCGGCTTTGGTGCAGGCATACGCCACCTCGCAGGAGGCTCCCCGCAGTCCCCAGATGGATGAGATGTTGACGATGCAGCCCGCCTTCTCATGGAGCATGTGGGGCAGTACTGCCTGGATGGTGTTCCGGGCGCCGCCCAGGTTCACGCCCAGATAGCGATTCCACTGGGCATCTGTGATATCCTGAAATTGGATCTGCCCCGCAATGCCGGCGTTGTTCACCAGCAGGCTCACGGGTCCCAGCTCCGCTTCCGCAGTGCGAACCATCGTCTCCACAGCCGCCCGGTCCGCCACATCCGCCTGAACTGCAATGGCATTTCCACCATGGTTCCGGATTTTTTCTGCCAGCGTCTCCGCCTCCTGCCGGTGCGTCAGGTAATTGATACAGACAGCATGTCCCGCCTCCGCCAGCTCTGCCGCAATCGCTCTCCCGATCCCCCGGGAAGCCCCAGTGACCAATGCCACACGATTCATAGTGATCCTCCTGTCATAGTGCTGTCAGCAGTATAACAAAAAAAACAGGATCGCGCAAGAAAAGTGTTGACAAAAGGTGCGTTTTCGTGTATCCTATATACGTTCCGTTTTGGACGATTAGCTCAGCTGGCTAGAGCACCTGCTTGACGTGCAGGGGGTCACAGGTTCGAGTCCTGTATCGTCCACCACAAAAAGCACCGTTTTCTGATGAAAACGGTGCTTTTTCGTAACTTTTTATGCAATTTACTCGAGAGTTATGTAACCTTGCTGCGCCCCTGACCACACGGCCAGCCACAGTCAGAAAAAATTTAGGCCTCCAAGGGCGATTCGCCCTCGGGGACCCGTTTGTTCAACCTGTCAGTCCTGCCTGCTTCCGCCGCTCTTTCTTAGAGGCGATTTCTGCTTTCATCTCCCGGATCATATGGGCCAGCTTCTCTTCGCACTCCGCCTCTGTATGGGCGTAGACGTTGCGTGCCATTCGTTTCCCGTTGATTTTCGGGGAGTAGCGGCCCTCCCAGAGGTGTTCGCTGATTTGACTGACACAACCCGTTCCCGGCTTCCGGTATTTCCTCTTCACCGGCTGGAAGTCCGTTTTTGCGACTTTTGGCTTAGCCGGGGAGGATGCCCGACGCGGTGGTTCGATCCCGGCGATCCCCCGATCGATGCTGGCGGCGGCATTCTCCCGCATGGTGTCGGTGACATGGGCATAGACGTTCAGTGTGGTGGCGGACGTCACATGGCCGATGATGGTGGACAGCGTCTTGATGTCCATGCCATGTTCCAGCGCGTTGGTGGCGAAGGTATGCCGCAAGTCGTGAAAGCGGATGTGCTTGCAGTCCGCCCGATTCAGAACCTTGGCCAGCTTCTTCCGGACGGCGGCCGGGTCCAGTGGGGAGTCCTCCTTTTTCGGAGAAGGGAACATCCACCTGGAACGGATGCTCTGCCGGTAGTCTCGCAGGACACCCAGAATGGGGGCTGGCAGGATGATGCTCCGACAAGAGCTCTTTGTCTTAGGGGCGGAGATCACCAGTTCCCTGCGTACCCGCTGGACCTGCCGTTCGATCCGCAGTACTCCTGTGCAGAGATCCAAGTCATCCCATTGGAGGGCCAGGATCTCGCCCCGGCGCAGACCAGTAGAGAGTTCTAATAGCAGAAGCTCATAGCAGTCGTTCTCACGGGCCTGTATCAGCAGACGCCGAATCTCCTCCGGAGACAATACCTGCATCTCCTTCGGACGGAGCGTCGGCGTCTTACAGGCATCGGCGGGATTTTTCAGGATGAGGCCCTGTTTTACCGCCTGATCCAGCGCCGCCCGGCAGGTCACATGGCAGCACTTCACCATACGGTCAGAGAGTCCGGAGCCATATTGCTCCACAGCCTGGAGGCGGCCACCCTGCTTGAGTTGGCGGTAGAACTGTTGAAGGTCTGCTGCGGTAAGCCTGTTCAGCGGGATTTGGCCGATTTCCGGGATGATGTGCCGGTAGATGCGGTTCTCGTAGTCCGTTTGTGTCTTTGCTCCAATCGTAGGCTTGCATTGGTTCTGGTACCAGTGATCCAGCCATGCTCCAAAACACATATCGGATGACAGTCGTTCCAGCTCTACTTTCTTCAGGCTGTCTTTCAGGACTTTCAGCTTTTGTAGGCACTCTTTCTTGTTTTTTGCCAGCACATTCTTTGTCTTGGGATAGCCGTTGTCATCATAGCCAATGACTACCCGGCCCTCCCAGCGGCCGTCTTTTCTCAGATGGACGCTCCCGTCCCCTCGTTTTCTGCGTTTTGCCAAGGTTTCATCTCCTCTCCCAGGATTTCTGTCATAAAATCTCCGACGATTTCGGCGGCGGTGCGCTGCATATCTCCAGTGACATGGGTGTAGGTATCCAGCGTGAAGGATGCCTTTGTATGGCCCAGAATGCCGGACAACGTCTTGGCGTCCACGCCGGAGGCCAGGGCATGGGTGGCGAAGGTATGCCGCAAGTCGTGGAACCGAATGTTGGGCAGGCCAGCGGAGTCCAGCAAGGCCTTCAGGTGGCCGTATGCGGAGCGGGGATTGGTAGGGGATTCGGGCTTCAGCGGATTCGGGAAGATCCACTCTGACCAGGAATGCTTTTTGCGTTCCGACAGAAGCTGGGCAGTACTTGCCGGCAGCAGGATATTTCGGGTCCCTCGCCCGGTCTTGGTGGCACCGGCCACCAGCCTGCCGCCTTTCTCCGTGTGGATGGTCCGCCTTACTGCCAGTGTTCCGGCTGCTTCATCGAAGTCCGCCCACATGAGTCCGCAGAGCTCACCCCGCCGCAGACCGGTGGTCAGCTCTGTGTAGAAGAAGTCGTGCCAGACGGCGTCGTGTTTGATTGCCTCCATGAACTGTTCCAGCTGGTCATCATTCAGGATCTGCTTGGGTTTGGGATTTGCTTTAGGAACCGGGATATTCTCGGTGGGATTTTTGGCAATGATATGGGATTCCTTCGCCGCTTTCATGGCTTCGTGGAACATGGTGTGGATGCTGTGTACCATACTGCCGGATAGCTGGTGACCGTATTGAGCGTGTTCCTTGACACGCCCCCGTGCTTTCAGAACTTCGTACATCTTCTGTACATCCGTCGGGGTGATTTTTGAAATCTGCTTATCTCCGAGGTATGGCTTGATATAGAGATCCGCGTACCTGCGGTATCCGTTCAGTGTGCTGGGCCGGATGGTTCCGGCCATGATCGCATCCAGCCAGTAGTCCATCCATTCGTTCAGGGTGAGCTTGCTGTCCTCGGTCAGGTCAACGCCCTGGTAGGCGATGATCTCCTGGCGGAGCTTTGCGGTCAACTCTTTTTGCGTGGGTGCGTAGATGTAGCGGAAGATGCTGTCGCCGTTTTCCTTATGGCCGATCACGATGCGGCCCTCCCAACGGCCATCGTCCTTTTTGCGCACCATGCCGTCACCGGACGGCCTGCGTTTACTCATTTGAATCGCCTCCTCTGTAGGAACTCTTCTTTGTTTACACCATCGCAGTTTTTGACGGTATTGTTAGCTGCTTTTTCTCTGTGAAAACTTTTCGCAGGCCTGACTCGTCTTCTGCCTCAAACCTGTGGTAAAGGGCTTTCATGTAGTCATGCATGGTGTGCCACCTCCTGTCAACGACACACAATACCGCAACCACTGCTGAATAGCCATCCCAAATGACAACAATTATCAGAAAATTATCAAGTTCAGAGTGAACTGCAATGGGCCGCATCCAATTTCGGATGCGGCCCATCTGAACTCCTCTTATGCATAGGGATTATGCGCTGTCGGATTGCCTACGAACATGTAACAGAAGGCTCTACCGTTATCGATGGTAACGCCGACGCCAACGGTATCGCAATTCGGGTCAATCATCGTTGCCAGATGGCCGGGAGAGTTCTCCCAGTTCGATACAGCCTTTTCGGGAATTCTATCGGGGGTCGTGACGGTGAACACCGTCAGGTTGGAGCCGAAGCCGTGGGGGTATATCCGTACCCAGCTGACAATTCGGAAGGGGTGCTTTCACGATTGTTTTGCGCCGCAACGGTCGATTCCCATTTTGATTTGCAACTCTGTTTGTGGTATGCTACAATGATCTCCAAAGATAGGAACGCTGATTTCCAGTACGATGCTATCGTATAGTGCATATACTGTATTTACAGATCGAGCGGGGAGGTCTTTCGTGTGAGCAATTATGAGTTTTCCCTCAGACAGGAAGTCCTGCTTGAAAAGGGGGCCGACATTCTCGGGTCACTTTTTCATTTTGCAAGGAATAACCATATTTCTCCCTCTGACAAAAAAGATCCAGTTAATGTTGTTTACGGTTTGGTATGGAACGCCAAGAGCAGCATCCTGGGTGCGGATACTGAGGCCGAATTGGATCAGATCGAAACGCAGTTTGATTTTGCTCGTAAATTTTACGCTGGTATTGAGGCGTGAGCAAAATGGGCATCCTGTGATTTCCGGAATTACCATTTGGGATAGAACACCGACAAAAATTTACGATAGCTGTGGGACTGCGGAGTGTCCATCCGAAGTATTACGTCAATATTGGAACAGACCTTGGCCTGATGAGGAACTTCAGGATATGCAACGATCTATCCTTCGACTGCGCCTTAAGGAGGAGGCCTGTCAGCTGAAGCAAAGCCCGTCTATCGACGAGTTAGAACGAAGGGTGCAAGAGGCGGCTATAGGCCCTGGACTTACGTTCAACACGATGATGTGATGGACTGACCGTGCTCTTCGCTCAGCAAGAAAGCTCTTTTGAGAATGGCGTTTTTAATCAACTGAAATTGTAGATAGCTCTCCCAGCAGGAGAGCTATCTTTTTTGCCTTATCAGGCTTCCTCCTTTCATGATTGTTGAGTTGCTTTGATGATTTTTTGCAAACACAACATGTAAAGGACCCAGAAAGAAAGGCACTAAAGGATTCGACGTTTTCAGACTTTTGCGAAAGCACGCAGCTCTAATGCATCGTCATATTCCAACTGCCATACTGCTGCTCCTCATGATCGTCCTCTTTGTGGCCATGGACGAGACGCTTCTCCCGCAGCTCTTGACGGCGCTTGCGGTCGATGTGGGTGAGCCCCGTGCCGCTCTGCGGCAGGGAGTTGTCCTGGAAGATATTTGCCATGTGATGGAGCAGTCTCGTCACTGCAAGGAACACCTCCGGCGCTGTCGAAGCACTCTGCCTTTCCAGAAGGCACTGCGCGTAACTGTGTCCTTGCTCCGCCGCCTGAGACAGCCATTGGATGCCCGCCTCTTTGTCACGCTCGACCGCCTTCCCTTGGAGCAGCAGCTTTCCCAACAGATACTGCGCATGGAGATTGCCGGCCTGAGCGGAGGTATAGATGTGATCCATAGCCTTGCGGGTATCTCTTCTTACTGATTCTCCCTTCAGATATTCCTTGCCAAGGCGGTAGGATGCATCGTGGTTTCCGTTGTAGGCAGCGTACTCCAGCCACTGGATGCCAAGCTCGGGATCATGGACGCTGGCATCATCAGAGAGATATAATTTTCCCAAAGCATACTGAGCCGCTACATATCCCTGCTTTGCCGCTTTGTCAAACCAGTATCGGGCCATCACCCAGTCCGGCGGCAGCAGCGGGCCGTCCCGATACAGTTCTCCCATAAAATACTGCGCATGGATGTCACCGTTCTCCGCAAGTTCCCGCATACTTTCCACGGCATCATCCCGTTCTGCCAGTGACGAGTATTCATCCTGAACGTCCATACGAAGCGTCCGGAAGTCCCAAGACACATCTTTGCCGTTGTCCACCTCATCGCCCTGACGCAGGTCCAAGGTTTCGTCCTCAAAGGTGATTTTCCCCAGCCGGATCGTCTCCGCCTCTTGGATGACCGCATTCTTGATTTGGCGAAACTCCTTCTGCCGGGACAGCGGCGGGCGGTGCCGCTCCTTCTCAGAATAGAAATCTTCCACCTGACCTTGCAGCTGCCACCACTGTTCGTAGCATTCGGCCACGGTCGGGAGCTGCTCCATCTGGTCCACAATCTCATCTACCAGCGCCTTTTGCTTCTTCGGAAGATAGCCATAGGACTTCTTTCCCTTGACCGTTTCCAATTGAAGTGCAAGCTCTTGCATGAGCCGCTCCGCCTCGGGGTGGTCGCAGATCCTGGTTCGCATCTGCTGGACCAACTCCCGCATGGCCTGCCGCACTTCCCGCACCAACTGGTCACGGGAAACCGTTTTCTGCTCATAGAGGTGGAGCATTTCTTGCTGGAAGATATCGTTGGTGAGCTTGGATTTGATTTGGCGGATGCCGTCCTGAGATAGATACGCCTGTCCCGGCTTTACGGACCATGCCATCATGTGCACATGGGGATGGTCGCCCTCATCATGGAAGGCAGCATACCAGCGGAAGTCCTGGGGCGGGATATTCATAGCGGCGGCGATGTCGTTGCGGTGGGCGCGGAGGAGATTCCTCCACGCCCTGGCATTGTCGTAGCCCAACCGTTCTGCGTCCTCTCGCTTCAGGGAGATGATGTGTGTCCACACGTTACCTGTGTAGCTCTCCAGTTCCGCCATGGCCTTGTCCAGCTCCACGCCATCTTTGTCACCGAAGAGACCATGGGAGCCCAGCCGTTCTGCCCTTGGCCGTGTTGCGATGTACTTCATGTAGCCATCCGATTTCTGAACATCGCTCCAGTTTTCCTCCAACGCCTGAGAGATGAACGCCGAAGCGTTGGCCTTGGTGGGGTGTTCTTGGTAGTCACCGTACTCACCCATCTCCTTTGCGTCAGGAAAATCCTTCACCAGTTTTGCGATAAGCTGTTCCTGCTTCCTTGTTGGCGGACGGTCATTCTGGATCAACTCGACCCGCTCACGGGTGGCGATGTATCTCATGTATCCGCCTGCTGAGTTGCCGCCTCCGCACTTGATGTACGGGCTTTTGACGATCAGTCTTGCCATCCGTCATCGTCCTCCCAGGATTCCCGCACCCGTCTTTCGAACGAGATGCGGCCATTGGTCTGTTTCACATTTCGGACGCTCTCCGCACGGCGTCGGCGCAGGTCCTCTTCACTGAACTGAAAACTGTCCGCAATGATCCCGGACAGCATATCCAACTCCACCGCCTGCTTGTAAGCCAGCGATGCCATTTTGTTTTCCGTTTGCCCCACCCGACCGTCCAGATAGGACTGGATGGAGGTGGGGAGGAACAGCCCAGCGTTGTTGGCACTGAGATAGTCCAGGTAGAAATCGATGGCCCGCTCAATGAATCCGGTGATGCTGCGGCTGCCATCCTCCTGATATCGTCGCTCCAAGCGTGCCTTTTTCTCAGGAGTGAGATAGAGGGCAAATTTTTCTTTCTTGCTCAAAATGAGCTCCTTTCCGGGGTATGACCCCTACTTTTTTCTTGTGGGTGTAGGCTTTCAGGGATAACGACCGCAGAAGTGATAGCACCCCTTCGATTTTGACCCCACTTTGGAACTCCCTGAAAACCCCGTAACTGCCCGCACTGCGGGCAGAAGTGACCGAACAGAGCGTCGCACTTGACGCCTGGTGTTTATCCTGCTTCACGTCATCGCTGTCTCCATATCCCTCGCTTCCACCCAAATGGGCGAAAACTCGTTCATTTCGCTGCTCCTCCTTTTCCCACCGAACCCGCTTCGCTGGGTTTCGGCGGGAGCCCTTATTTTGTCCTCCGTCAGCTCTCGAAAGGCGACCCAAATCCGTTCGAATAGGCCTGGCCGGTATCTGTTCTCGCTGCTCCCGGCAAAGCCGCACACAGCGGCTCACAGGGGCGAACACGGCCTTGTTTTTGCAGTTCCTCTGCTACCCGCTGACGCTCCGTGACTTCCTCCAGTTTCACCATCTGCCGCTCGTAGGAATGGTCGACGGCTTCCTGGATCGGCAGGATGGTGTAGCAGTTGTTGCCGTTCCACTTCATTCCCTGGCGGTCGAAATAGCTGGTGCGCTCTACTGTGATAAACTGCCTGTCCTCCAGTTTGGCGATGTGTTTCATCACCGTGTTCACGGCCAGCCCCACAGTGGCGGAGATGGTGTTGTAACTGGGATGGCATTGATGGCTGCTGCGGTCTTCGCAGTAGAGCAGGTAGGCGTAGACGGTGATCGCGCCATGCCCCAGGTCCAGGGAAAAGATTTCGTTAGGGAGGGAGAAAAACTTTCCTGCGTGTTTGCGACTGAATACCGGAACCATCTGCGGCGAGATCAGATTTCGTTTGACCAGAGTATCCAACTGCTTTTCTGCCATGTCTGGACTCATGTGGAGCAGCGCTGCAATCTCATCCACACTTGGAACGGCGCCACCCCTATGGTGGCTGTTGAGATAGCAGAGATAGGCGAGGATACTGAAGGCGGGGGGCGGAAGTTTCAGCCCCCAAATTTTGTTGGGCAGCGAGAACCGATACGCTTTCGCGTCTTTCTGATAGGTGAGCGCAGTCATTCGCGGACACCTCCTTCCGTGTGCTTGGTGACCCACTGGATGAACGCTTCCTTGGGAACCACCATCCTGCTGCCGACATTCAGCACCGGGAAGTCCGGCTCATGCATCAGCTCATAGCTGGTGGAGGACGATACCCCCAGCACCTTCGCCACTATGTCGGCGTTGAGGAACAGAGGCAGGTCATCGTAAGAGTTGTACTGTGACTGTTTCATTTTCGATTTCTCCTTTGCAGAAAGTAAAGGCATCAGCGGCGACGCTGATGCCCTTCTGCTTGTATTGTGTCGGAGATTTTGATAAGATAATAAAAAGTTGGGACGAATTATTTTCCAGGGGGGACAATTTATTTCGAGGGAGGCGAGCGCATGGATGGGGATATCGTTTTCTATATCCACGGTGATACGATCGAGTACGGTGGGGAATTATTTTCCACAGGCGAACTGACAGCGGATATTTTGAACCTGTCACTGAAGGACTATCAGTGCATCCATAAAAACGTCCAGTGCATGAAGGACCTTGCGGAGCAGTACGAGCGAACCCAGGACCGGGAATTTTGGTGGAAGCTCAACCACCAGTTCGTGGCTTTGCGTAAGCGGATGATGGAGTTCCGGGTGTTTCAGATCCTGCTTCGGGATGACAGCAAATTTTTCGACGAGACCCAGCAGTACACCGAGTTCCGCTCCTTGCTGCCGGAAGAAGATCTGGACTATGAGGATTTTTCCATAGAGCAATGGGGAGACATGGCGGAGCAGGCGGAGACAACCGGCCAGATCCCAGTTCCGCTTCTGATTATTCCCGGAGGGCGGAAAACGAAGTGGAGTTATTATCGGAAGCAGATGAAGCGCTATGAACGCTATCTGGGCGACGTCGCGTGCTTCAATCCTACCATCCATAACTTCATCCACTTCCTCCTCGCCAAGCTGGAGCATAACTCCCCGGAGAACTATGCCGCCTCCCTCTATCAGCTCTACAACGATGAGCGGCTGGTGGAGAAGCTGATCGTCAATCCCAGAAGCCTGGAGCAGCCGTTTTATCAGAAATATGACCACTGCGTCGTGAGCTATGTGCCGCGGGAGCTGCCGGACAAGCGCTTCGCCATTTGCCAGGAGCACACCACCGACAGCTTGCAGATGCTGCTGAAGGCGGATTACATGACGGCACTGAATGCCGGACACAACATCCGCCAGTGTGTTGTCTGCAAAAAATACTTTCTGGTGAAGGGCGGCGCTCATGCACTATATTGTGAGGGAGCATGTCCCCATGCGCCCCAGTATACCTGCCGACAGTTCGGAACCTACGAAGTGCAGAAGGAACTGGCTCGGGATGTGCCGAAGCTCCAAGCGAAGCTCGCCGCTTTTGAACGGATACGGCAGGACCAAAAGCGCGACGTTATCACGGCGGAGGAAGCACGGCGGCTGAAGGATACGGTCCGGGACATGCTGTTCAATGCGCTCAACAAGGCAGATGTCTCTAACGCGGACTTTGAGCGGTCCATCTCCAGTGAGAGACTTTACCCATACTGCGGTGTTACCCGGAAGGCGAAACCCAGAGGGCGTCCCCGAAAGGGTGGTGGGGACGCATGAGCGACCAAGAATTGCTGGATCGAATCGCGCAGGGAGATCAGGCCGCGCTGACGGAACTGTGTGATAGGTATGCTGAATTGATTCGGAAACGTGCGCAGTGGATCGCCCGACAATACAATTGTCTGCGCCCCGGCAGTCACGGAGGTTGGAGCGACTATACGAAAGAAACGCTCTCCGAATTGGAGAGCGTTGGGATGCTGACGCTGATCGAATGCGCCATGAATGGCGGCTATGATAGCTCCAAGGGAGTTTTCGGAACATACAACGTACCATTTCTGGACGGCGCGATGCGGCGGCACCTGGAAGCCAGCATGGGTACCCTTTCCCTGGACCGGGACAGCATGGGGCTGGTACGCAAGGCGCAGATGCTCTATCACCGGGATGGAAAAGAGATGAGCGAAATCGCAGGGGAGTTGGGTGTTTCTTTAGCGGAAGTAGCCAGGGCGGTAGCCTATCCCACGCATTTCTTCTCTGTTTATGACTTGCCAATCCCGGAGGAGGACGGAGATATTTTTGAGTACCTCATGTCTGATCTGCTGTCTGCATCTGCGGAGGAGATTGTCCTTCGGGCGCTTACGATGAAGTCTCTGCATGAGCAGTTCCAAAGCCTATCCAAGCGGGAACAGGATATTCTGGGCAGGAGCTTCGGCGTTTTTGGTTACTCAAAGACAGACCTGCGGGAGATCGCCATCCGAAACAGACTGCGGGAGGACGGCGTGGAGAAGGCGAAGAAACAAGCGCTGAAAAAACTGCGGGAATGGTGTCTGGACAGCATGGCATGGAAGCTCCGCCGAGCCAGACACATGGTGGACCGTGCGATTTCACTGGTGCCAATGCATTGAATGGAGTTGAGACCAGAAAAGAGCTTTCTTTGTCAACAGTATCGCATTATTAAGATAGCGAAAACAATTGACCTACTACAACTATGTGGACCTGAATGGCGACGGCAGCAACGAAATCTTCGCCGTAGCTGTGGGGCCTTACACCAGCGGCAGCGGCGGCGATTCCGGAATGTGGCTGATCCCTTACGCGGGTATGACGGTCTCCCAGTCCTTCACGCTGATCAGAACTCCCATCATCGTCAGCGATACCACGACCAACGGTGCCCATGAGCCCATCCTCCAGCGCAGCGGCGGTGGAGCGGAGACGGAATATGTGCGGCTGGTCTGCTCGGACGGCGTTTACAGCAATCCCGCTGATGCCGAAGTGGTGGAAGATTTGGCCGCTGTTACCGGAAAGGCCATTATCTCCAATGACCTGACTGTGGATATGCAGTCCGGCGACTATCTGACGCTGGCGGATGCTGCCAAGGCGGATTAAAGTAAATCGACTGCGAGGAGGAATTTTGATAAAGCGGATACTAAGTTTATTGCTGACGGCGATGCTGCTGGCCTGCCTGTCCAGTTCTGCGTTTGCGGCAGAAAGAAATAACCCCATCGACCCTTGGACGTATCAAAGTCTTCTGGGCCGTGGAATGGATGTAGACTGGTGCAAGACCAGACAGGGCATGGAGACGTATGACCGGCAGATTGTGGAGAATTTCCGGGATATGGGGCTCTCCCATGTGCGCATCCGCGTGAAGGATGATGCCGACGAACAGCTCTTTTCCGTTCTGGACCGGGTAATCGATGACTGCCTGGACTGCGGCGTCATTCCGGTGCTGGCTTATCAGGCGGATGACATGAAAAACCAGCCCACACAGAAAAACATCGACCGGGTGGCCGACTGGTGGCAGACCGTGGCCGAACGGTATCGGGATAAGTCCTATCGGTTGTCCTTCGACCTCGTCATTGAGGTGACGAACGCTCTGAACGATAAGCCCGAACTTCTGAATGATATTTACGAGCAGTTGGTGTCCGTGGTCCGGAAATCCAATCATGACCGCATCCTGATGATCTCCCCCCGCCTGCGGTCCGATTCGGCCTATCTATCTGATTTGGAGATCCCATCTGATGCCAACGGATACCTGATGGCGGAATGGCATTTCTATGCGGCAGGTCCGTCCAAGACCAATGAGAAAAAACTGTGGACCACAGGCACTCCGGCAGAACGGCAGTTGGTACAGAGTAAGATCGACAAGGCGCTCCAATGGCAGAGGGAAACGGGCATCCCCACCTGGGTGGGCGCCTGGATGCCGGGAAATTACAACGACGGAAATGACTATACGCTGGATGAACAGCTGGCATTCGCCTCCTTCGTGGCGCAGGCACTGGAAGATGCCAGTATCCCCTTTGCGGTAAACTCGGATACAAAATTCTACGACAGAGTGGAAAAACGCTGGTATTCTGAGATGCTGCCGCTGACAATGGAGCTGTTTCAGCCGGAATCGCTGCCTTTTTCCGATGTGCCGGAAGGGGCGTGGTACTATGATTCTCTCCTGTATGTGTATCAAAACGGGATATTCTCCGGTACTTCTGCCACGACTTTTTCACCCTATCAGAATATGACCCGGCAGCAGCTTTGGACGGTGCTGGGCCGTATGGCGGGGGAGAAATTGTCCGGAAGCGGCGTATACAGCGCCGCCAGATCCTGGGCGATCCGGGCCGGGGTGTCTGACGGTTCTGATCCCACAGGTACGCTTTCCCGACAGCAGCTGGTCATGCTTCTCTGGCGTTTCGCTGGGGAGCCGACGTCTGTCCAAGACCTTTCCGGTTTTTCGGATGCGGCACAGGTTTCCTCCTATGCGAAGAAGGCTATGAGCTGGGCGGTGGAAAATCAGATTCTGACGGGGAGCGGCGGCTGCCTGCTCCCACACGGAACAGCTACCCGCGCACAGGTGGCCGCGATCCTGAGCAGGTTCAGCATAGGCTCGTAAAAATGCGTTCAAGTTGGTTGAGACAATAAAAGATTCCTTTTCATGTGTTGGTGTTAAGCTTTCGGAAAATCGTTCGTCAAAATAACGGAAAGGGATTCGCTTGTAAGTTAGTGAATCCCTTTCTGTTGCCCGACAAACTGGAATTGTTATCTTTCTATTGCCTTCTCAATCATCTCAGTTTTTTCAGCCCTTCCCATCAGCCGAGATAGTATTTGCACCATAACGACGGTGATTGTAGCGGGATAACTTCTGTTTCCAGCGGCATTTTCTCCACGATTTACTCTTTGCGTAGAGCACAATCATAAACCTTTCCATCCTTCACGATTGCAAAACCAGCCATCACATCGACCTCGACAGAATCAATAAAGAACTCCATAAAGGTTTTTGCCCGGTACATAGGGTTTGGAATTGAAGCAGATGGAAAACTTTCACCCATTTCCGATAAAATTGTGCGGACGCATTCCGCATCACAGTCAGTGACCATTAAATCAATGTCGTGGAAGTCGGAGGTGATGCCCTTGAAATACAGCAGCATGGATGCACCCAAGGCCCATTCGACACCTGCCTCGTTCAGTCGATGTACGATTCGCAACAGCAACTGGATTTTTTCTTGTGTTTTCTCCATACGGTTCTCCCCGAATTATCAGAGCGGCTGCATCATTTCAAGGATAATGCCATCCGGGTCTCTGAAATAAAAAGCTCGGCTTTCCCCAAATTCATTTGCTCTGAAATCGAAATATTGCGGCTCAGACAAGCACTCCACATGATTTTCGATATCATGAAGATCTGGCGCACTTAGCACTGCTGATAATAATTTTGGAAAGTTTTAGTGTGAGAATACAGATTTTGCCTCGGTGATGAACGCTTTCAATGAAGGGTTGTCTTGTATGGATTTATAGTAGATGCCAAAAGAAGTTGGATTGACCCCCTTGATCGGGATTTTTACAAGTCGATGGTTTACGGGGATCAAAACCTCCGGAAGAACAGAAATTCCTTATCCGGAGGATACTAATAGGGAGAACTATGCGCGTGAAAGTGTGGAATGACCATGGGAATCCCGTCAAACTGCTCCACAGCGGCATCCATACCGTAGACGGCCCGGATGTTCTCGGACGTCACCGCTTCCCGGCCACCGGAGGCATACACGGTGCCGTCCTTCAAAAACAGGAAACGGTCGCAGAACCGCAGGGCCAGGTTCAGGTCGTGGATAACAACCAGCACGGCGATATGGTGGCCGTGGGCGCAGTGGCGGATGAGCTCCATGGACTCGTATTGGTTGCGGGGGTCCAGGCTGCTTGTGGGCTCGTCCAGCAGCATCAGCTTCGGCTCCTGGGCGATGGCCCGGGCCAGCATCACCTTCTGCTGTTCGCCGCCGGAGAGCTGGTTTACATACCGCAGGCGGCAGTTTTCCATTCCAACGGCCCGCAGGGCGTGCTCCGCCACATCATAGTCAATGTCGGAGGGGCCCCATTTCATGTGGGGCTTGCGGCCCAGCAGCACCGCGTCGAACACCGTGGTATGGGCCAGCTCATTTTTCTGGGCTACATAGGAGATCTGCTGTGCCTGCTGGCCTCGGGTCATTTGAGTGACAGGGGTGCCGTCAATCAGGACGCTGCCTGACGAGGGGCGGCGGAGACGGCTGATACAGGAGATCAGCGTGGACTTTCCCGCACCGTTGTTGCCCAGCACCGCCACGCACTCGCCCTGCTCCAGAGAAAAACTCACGTTCTGCAAAATGGGGCGGGAGCCATAGGCAAAGGAGAGGTTTTGAACTTCTATCATCGTAGCGCCTCCCCTCTGAAAATCAGCAGCAGGAACAGCGGCGCCCCCAGGAGGGACGTGATGGCGCCGATGGGCAGAATGGCGGGCGGCAGGATGACCTTCGCTGCCAGGTCGCCCAGGAGGAGCAAGGTGCTGCCTGCCAGAGCGGAACAGGGCAGGAGAAACCGATAATCGCTGCCCACGAACCGGCGGACGATGTGGGGGGCGATGAGGCCCACAAAGCTGACAATGCCCACGAAAGCCACCGCCACCGAGGCGATCAGGGTGCAAAGGCCCATGCTGATATAGCTCAAAAGATCCACGCTTACTCCCAGACTCTTGGCGGTTTGGACGCCGCTGCTCAGCGCGTTGTAATTCCAGCGGTTCCAGAGGAAGTAGACCAGAGCCGCCAAGGTGACCGCGTACATCAGCCGAATTTCCGACCAGCCAGGACGGCCCAGGTCGCCGAAGGTCCAGTAGACCACGGTGGACAGCTGCACGTCATCGGCGAAGTATTGCAGCAGGGTGGTGGCCCCGGAAAAGAGAGAACTGAGGGCCACGCCTGCCAAAATCATGGAGGAGGGAGAGGCAGACCGCAGGCGGCACAGGATAAGAATGACCGCCGTTGTGGCAAGCCCCCCCAGAAAAGCACAGAGGGTCACGGTGCCGGGGGAGCTGATGGTGACGGCAGTACCCGCGTTGGCGGCATTTTGGGCGCCGGCATCCAGGGCGATGATGGCGAGGGCCGCGCCGAAGGCGGCGCCCTGGGATACGCCCAGCGTGGAAGCAGCGGCCAGTGGATTGCGAAGAACGTTCTGCATCACGCAACCGGACAACGCTAGGGCGGCGCCCACCACGATAGCCACAGTGATGCGAGGCAGACGGACGTGGAATACGATGGCTCGGCTCTGGGCTGTGCCGCCGCCTGCCAGAGTGTCCGCCAGCTCCGCAAGGGAAAGCCCGGCGGAGCCTGTGGTCAGGGACAGCAGGGCTGCCGCCAATACCGCCGCCAGCAGAACAAGGGTCACAAGCCGCTTCCGCCGGAGAAACAGGCGGTAGCTGTCAGGTGTCGCCGTATGAAGCTGTTCACTGTGCAGATCCAAGTTCAATCACTCCAAAGGTGAGGCCGTTGGCCTTCATGTCGTTGTAATAGCGGCGTCCCAGCAGGAATTCCAGGATATCGTCGGCCTTTTCGGCAATATTCACGTCATCAAAGCGCTCAGGATAGATGACGCTGCCGGCATAGTAGGCGTCAGCCAGGGCGTAACCCACGTTGGTGGAATAGTTGTTGAAGGAGACGCAGGCGTAAAGGTTGCCCTCCCGGACCGCAGTCAGGGAGTCAAAGAAGCCGGGATTGGTCTGGTATTCGTCCCGAACAAGGCTCATGTTGCCGGGGTCCAGGAAAATCAGCTCCGGGTCCCAAGCCACCACCTGCTCCGGGTCAGCGTCAAAGTAGCCGGTCTCGCCCATCTCGTCCGCCACGTTGTTAGCGTGGATGGCCATAAGGGGGCCGAAGTTGGAGTAAGTCCCGGTAAAGCCGTGAGCGCCGGAGAAGGTCACGGCGCCGGCGTAAACGGCAGGCTTGCCTTCGTCAGGGATGTCCGCCGTCCGGGCGTCCAGGTCAGCCTTGCAGCCGTCGATGTACTGCAGGACTTCCTCGCACCGCTCCTGAACCCCCAGCACCTCGGCGGCCACCCGCATGGCGGTGTAAAAGCTGTCGTCGATGAAGTTGATGCTCTTGGCCCGGATGGACACGCAGGGAATCCCGGTGGACTGCGCCAGATCTTCCAGCGCCTCCTGGGTATAGCCGGACAGAATGACGTCCGGCTGCAGGCGGATCAACTCCTCCACGTAGGCGGTGTTGGCGGTGCCGCCGCCCTTGCCGATGGAGGGCAAGGCGTCAAAGGTATCGTGATAAACGTAGGCATAATCCCGGAGGGTGGAATCCGCATATTCCTTGTCACAGTCTTCTACGCCCACCAGCCGGTCAGTGCATTGCAGATAGGTCACCATACGCAGGGCACCGGAGCCGGTGCACACGATTGCTTTAACTTCAGCGGGAATGGTAACCTCACGGCCGAAACTGTCAGTGACAGTGCGGGCAGCAGAAGACTCTGGCTCGGTTTCTTGGGCGGTGGGGGATTTTTGGCTGCAGGCGGCCAGAGACAGCAGCAGGGCGCAGAATAATAGGGCGGAAACTATTTTTTTCATAAAAGTGATTCTCCTTTATCGGTCGTAGGGATGGAAACAGTGCAGGCAGACCACCTTGCCGTCCTGCAGACGGGCCATGTGCTCTGCTACGCCCTCACCACAGCAGGCACAAGTGAGTGTGGTGAAGATGCGGGCTTTTTCAGGCAGAGGCTCTTTGGGCACAGTCACGCTGAATAGCTCTTCTAATGGTGCAGTATAAATCTGCTGCTTACGTTCCTCACGGCTAAGGGGTGTCTGATTCCGCTTGGCAATTACCCGGAAACCTTCACCAGTGGCACGGTCAAAGAAGGTATAGGCGGTTTTTCCAGTGCAGTGGTAGATAAAATTCCCCTTGCCCAGAGTACAGCCCAGCAGAGCCTGAATTGCATCGCCGGGGCAGGCGTCAGTCTCAGCGATGCAGACCAACTCCTCATCGTGGGCGGACGTCCGGCCCAGACGTAGCCGTACAAACTCGCACAGGCGGACGCCCAAAGCCAGACCAGGACATTCATGGCCATGGAATGCCACCGCCTTTTCCCACATAGCCTTATCCATTCTGCGATACCTCCCCGCGGATGGCGGACAGCACGTCCTCCCAGACCTTCTGGAAGGGCAGCCCGGCAGTTCTGGCGGCAGAGGCCACATCCTCGTATTCCGGCTTTTTCCGGTGGATGCCCTCGCCGTCGGCGCACTTGACGCGGATGGGGCCGTAGGCGGTCTCCACGGTTTTGACAGAGGGCGTCAGAATGTACTTTCCGCAACGGCGGGTGCGGACGCCGTTGGTGGTGGTCTCCCGCAGGATGGCGTGGGCGATGCGCCCTTCGTCCCTGGGCTTGCAGAGCACGGTGAAGCTGACGCCGGCCCGACCCTTTTTCATGGTCAGGGGCGCGCAGGAGATGTCCAGAGCGCCCTGGGCCAGCAGTTGCTCTCCGGCAAAGGCCAGGGCCTCCGCCGTCATGTCGTCGATATGGCAGCACAGCTCCACGATCTCCGCCTGCTGGGGGGCGCCGCTTTCACCCCAAAAGGCCCGGACACAGTTGGCGGCGGGGAATTCCTTTTTGCCCACGCCGTAGCCGGTCTTCTCCAGAGACATGACAGGCATGGGGCCGAAGCTCTCAGCAAAGTGGGTCAGCAGGGCGGCGCCGGTGGGGGTACACAGCTCTCCCCGGATGTCCCCGGTGTAGCAGAGGACGCCCTCCAGCAGGTGGGCGGTGGCGGGAGCGGGCACCGGAACGATGCCGTGGGCGCAGCGGACTTGGCCGCTGCCCAGATGGACGGGGGATGCCGTGATGTGGTCGGGGCGCAGCATATGGACCGCCAGGCAGGCGCCGGTGACGTCCGCCACCGCGTCCAGAGCGCCCACCTCATGGAAGTGGATCTTCTCCACCGGCATCCCGTGGGCCTTGGCCTCGGCGTCCGCAATGCGGGCATAGATGGACTTGGCGGCATCCTTTACCTCCGCCGGGGCATCCAGGGCATCCAGCAGGGCGGCGATGTCCGCCGGAGCGGTGTGATGGTGGGTATGGCCATGGTCATGGTCATGGTCGTGATGATGGTCATGCGCATGGCTGTGGTCGTGCTCATGATGGTGTTCATGGATATGGTCGTGGTCATGGCCGCAGCCCAGAGCCACATCGTGGCTGTGCTCCTCCTCGCCGCGGACGGTGACGTCCATGTGGGTGCCGGTGATGCCGCAGGTAACAGCCTGCCGGGGCTGAATCTCCACGCCGGGGAACAGGCGGTTCATGGTCTCCAGAAAATCCTGCTTTTCGGATTCGCTCATCAGCTCATACAGCGCCGCCATCAGCATATCGCCGGCGGCGCCCATGTTGCATTCCAGATATAATGTCTTCATTCTTTCGCACTCTCCATCTGATTGATCCGGCCGGCCAAGAAGCCCGCGCCGAAGCCGTTGTCGATATTCACCACGCTGGTCCCGCTGGCGCAGGAGTTCAGCATGGACAGCAGGGCGGAGATGCCGCCCAGGGACGCGCCGTAGCCCACACTGGTGGGGACCGCGATGACGGGGCAGTCTACAAGGCCGCCCACCACGCTGGCGAGGGCGCCTTCCATGCCCGCCACGGCGATGACCACCCGGGCGCTCATCAGCGGCTCCAAGTTGCCCAGCAGCCTGTGCAGGCCTGCCACGCCCACATCGTAAAGCCGGGTGACTCGGTTACCCAGTGTCTCGGCGGTAATGGCGGCCTCCTCAGCCACGCCCATGTCACTGGTACCGCCGGTGGCCACTACGATGGAACCATGTCCTTTCACCGGCTCTGGAAGGGCCACCGCCAATTTGGCGAGAGGCTCATACCGCAGCGGGAACTGCTCCGCCAGGTAGTCCGCCACCTCCTGCCCAATGCGGGTCACCAGAATATTGCGGCTTCCCCGTTTCTCCATGGCGGCCAGTATGCCGCCGATCTGCTCTTTGGTCTTGGACTGGCCGTAGATCACCTCCGGCACGCCCTGACGGACGGCGCGGTGGTAATCCACCTTGGCGTAACCCAGGTCCTCAAAGGGGGCCAGCTTCAGGTGCAGAAGGGCATCCTCCGGCGTCAGCGCACCGGACTGCACATCCTGTAGGACAGAGAGAATATCGTGCTTGCTTGCCACGTCTGTCACTCCTTTCAGTCGCTGTTTTTTCGGGCCGTTAGATCCAGAGAGAACAACGGGAAGATGGGGCCCAGCCCGGAGCGGATCTCATGGCGCATTGCCCAGGCATCATCCTGCTGGTCTTCCGTTACCTGAATAACTGCCGCGCCTCCGCGGAGCCTGATGCGGAAATCCCGGAAGCCCATGGAGGCAAGAAGGTCCTCTCCCTGCTCCACCTTCCGCAGAGCTTCCTCTGTGATGGGAGTCCCGGCGGGGATGCGGGTGGCAAGGCAGGCGTAGGAGGGCTTGTTCCAGACGAACAGGCCGGCCTCCCTGCACAGCGCACGGACATCGCCTTTGGTCAGGCCGCACTCCCGAAGGGGAGAGCGGACCTCTAACTCCCGCAGGGCCTTCATGCCGGGGCGGTCACCCGCGTCATCCGAGGCATTGGTGCCATCAATGACCAGGGAATACCCATCGGACGCGCCCTGCCGGAGGATGGCAGCAAATATCCTGTGCTTGCAGTAATAGCATCGGTTCGCAGGGTTAGCTATCACTTCCGGATGCTGAAAGATGTCTGCCTCAATCACAGTCAGTGGCATGCCGCATTGTGCAGCGACCTGCTTGGCGTCTTCCAGTTCAAATGCGGGCTGGAATGCGGAATGGACATAATAGGCACGCCAGTCCCGGCCATATTTCATGGCCGCCCAGACCAGAAGGGACGAATCCACTCCGCCGGAATAGGCCACTGCCCCGCGCGGATTTTGCTCAAAAAAATCTGATAACTGCATATTGCACCCCTAAAAAAGACAATAGGAAGGTATCTGCCCCCTTTGAGAGGGCAAATACCTTCCTGGCATTTAGTTTCGTCAGTTCTTTTATTTGATAATGGAACGGTAAGACTTATACAGCTTCTGCCGATTCATCCGGCTTCTGCCGGATTCTAAGTCTGTAAGGATGTAACTGAACAATGGATCGCACCACTAACACAGCGCTTTCCACCAATTTGGACATCGACTGTTCAGGAACGCCGGCAATATAGTTGTCGCAAAGATTCACGGGAACAAAAATGCGCTTTGCGGAACTTTGTCCAACAGCAAGCGCCATCGTTGGCGTAATCTCTCCGTACATGGAATCCGCGATGGCGATGCCAGAAGCGCCGACAATAATATCCGCCTTGCGGCAATTCACAACAACAGCATTTTCACCAGTGGCGGCATGTTCTGCACCGGCTTTGAGCATAGCACTCGTTGCTAATGCATTCGTGCCAACCGCAATAATCTCAGACTCTGGGAAAGCAGCTTTTAATGCAGACACCAGTTGACGCCCAAGTCCACCCCCTGTCCATCAATGACAAGTATTTTCATGCAGTTGCACCACGCTTCCTGTTTCGTAGAATATCGTCAAAGTTTCTTGATATGTTAAGTATAGCATGGGATAAAACAAAAACAAAATGCTGATTTTGCATGGATTTTACAGTTTTTAATTCCGCATAGGAATGTCATTTATTCCAAGTCCTACCCAATTTTACTGCTCTCCTGCATTCTCAGATTCCTGTTTGTTTTCATATAAAGTACTACAGAAATAAGAAGGGCAAGCATATCTGTAATAGTCTGTGCCCAAATAACACCATACATTTTAAAAACTGCATTCATGAGAAGAATCATTGGAATATAAATGATACCCTGCCGACAGGCAGAAATAATCAGAGCTTCTTTTCCCATACCCATAGCCTGAAACACATAACATATCTGAAAATTGAAAATAACAAAAGGCATCGCAGTGCAAACGATCCTTAAAAAATCCGCCGCAAGTACTATGGTAGTGCGTTCATTAATGAATAGTCGAATAATCTGCGATGGTAACAATTCATAAACAGTGATTAATACACTGGCAAAAGCCATGCTGAAAATCATTGCACACCGAATTGTTTGTCTCATGCGCGAATAATTTCCTGACGCATAATTATAAGCCACAAGCGGCAACATTCCTTGACCTATTCCAATGGCCGCGCTGTATGGAAATTGATATACGCGCTTTATAATACCCGCTGCTGCCAACGGAATATCCCCATAGTCAGCTGCCATCCGGTTCACAATAGTATTCGATACACAGGTCAGCATCGTGCCCAATGCAGTTGGAATGCCTACTACCAAAACCGAGAGGATATGTTTCTTGCTTTGGAATATTCCTTTCAGCGAAAGGCAAAGAACTGTCCTGTTTTTCAGGTGGAAAAAGCAGATCATTAAAAAAAGCGTTGAAAACACATTTGACAGCATCGTGGCAACCGCCGCACCTGTCACTTCCATTCCGGGAGGCAAAAGTCCAAACATAAAAACAGGGTCCAGAATGATATTCAGAATTCCACCCAGACCGATCCCAAGACTTGCTTGCCTCGCATAGCCTACGCTCCGAAGAATATGGGCGGCAGTTATGCTGAGTACCGTAGGGACGCCACCTACAATAATTGCCCATACGGCGTATTGCTGTGCATATGGCAAAGTATCATTACTGGCCCCCATAATTCTCAGCAATGGCTCCATGAACATGAATACCCCCGCAGAATACACAAGTGACAGCAAGAGAGCCCCATACACACTAAACGCACAAATATGCCTGGCACTTTCTTTCTCGAACTTTCCAAGCAATCTGGATATCAGGCTCCCGCCGCCAATGCCAAATAGGTTTGCGATTGCCGTCAAGAATAAGTGGAGAACAAACGCCAGTGATAGTGCCGCTACTTTATATGGGTCGTTTGTTTTTCCGATGAAAAAGGCATCTGCCAGATTGTAGACCGTGGTGATTAGCTGGCTCAAAATCGTAGGCAGGGCCATAGCTGCCAGAGCCTTTGGCACAGGCATATCCTCAAAAATACTCTGATCGATGTCCTTGTTCATCCTCAACCTCCAATACCAGACAATTTGGTCATTTTATATTATAAGCAGGCAGCTAATTTTGGACAATTCTCATTATGAATGAGAATTACCCGATCTCATGCAACGCAGGAATCTATCAGCAAAATCGTTTTTTCCAAGCTGAGATTCATAGAAAACGCCTATCCCCTACCCGCACATATTCAGGAATTCGTTTACCTGCCCTCCACAGCTACCAGTATTGTTCTGAACCACACCAAAACAGTAGTAATAACATCGGTTTGCGAGATTGACTACTACTTCCGGATACTGAAATATGTCTGCCTCAATCACGGTTGGGGGCATTTTGCATTGAATGGCGA
Organism: Dysosmobacter welbionis; assembly: GCF_005121165.3. Taxonomy (NCBI): domain Bacteria; kingdom Bacillati; phylum Bacillota; class Clostridia; order Eubacteriales; family Oscillospiraceae; genus Dysosmobacter; species Dysosmobacter welbionis. The sequence goes on from NZ_CP034413.3 coordinate 1,298,957, forward strand.
CGTTCTTGGCAGTCCTCCAATTCACATGTGGGTTGAAATGCAGGATGGATGTAGCAGGCACACCAGTCCCGGCCATATTTCATAGCCGCCCAGACCAGAAGGGATGAATCCACCCCGCTGGAAAAGGCACTGTCCATCATGGATTTTGTTCAAAAAAACCGATAACTGTATATTGCACCCCTAAAAAGACAACAGGAAGATATCTGCCCCCTTCGAGAGGGCAAATATCTTCCTGGTATTTTTGCTTCATCAGTTCTTTTATTTGATAACGGAACGATAAGACTCGTACGACTTCTGCGCTAAAAATGCATAAGCAAAAACAGCTCCTATAACGCAGATTTAATATGCTAAATTTGGTAGTCTGTGTGCAGCAGATGATGGGCCTTCTCCCCCAGGGGCTTTTTCAGGTAAGTCCGGTACAGCTCCTGGATATCTGGGTTCTCGTGAGAGAAGCGGATATCGGCCTTGGAATCCAGCTTCCACAGCTGACTGCCGCGGGAGGCCGCCATCTCCACACCCTCGTGGATGGGCTGACCGCCGCCGCCGGCGCAGCCGCCGGGGCAGGCCATAACTTCCACGAAGTCGTAGTCCACCTCGCCGCTGTCCACGGCCTCCATCAGCCTGCGGGTGTTGGCCAATCCGCTGACCACCGCCACCCGGACCTTTCCGGCGCCGGGGATCTCAAAGGCGGCTTCCTTCCAGGGCTTGCTGCCCCGCACCTGCTCGAACGTATCCGGGTCGGGGTTCTTGCCGGTCACCAGATAGTAGGCGCTGCGCAGGGCCGCGTCCATGACGCCGCCGGTGGCGCCGAAGACCACCGCCGCGCCGGTGCCGCTGCCCAGGGGGCTGTCGAACTCCGCCTCCTCCAGCTCAGCGGGCACGATGCAGTCACTGCGGAACAGGCGCACCATCTCCCGGGTGGTCAACACCATGTCCACATCCGGGTCGCCGCAGGCGTCCTTCATGGTGGGCAGCTCGCTCTCCGCCTTCTTGGCAGAGCAGGGCATGATGGACACCACAAACAGCTTGTGGGGGTCGATGCCCTTCTTCTCCGCGAAGTAGCTCTTGGCCACGGCACCGAACATCTGCTGGGGGACTTGGCGGTGGACAGGTTCTCCGTATAGTCGGGGAACTCCGTCTTCAGGAACCGCACCCAGCCGGGGCAGCAGGATGTGAACATGGGCCAGCGGTACTTCCCACGGTGGGTGAAGCGCTCGATGAACTCACTGCCCTCCTCCATGATGGTCAGGTCGGCAGAGAAGTTGGTGTCGAACACATAGTCGAAGCCCAGGCGCTTCAGGGCGGCCACCATACGGCCTGTAGTCCCCTGCCGGGGGCTCATGCCGAATTCCTCTGCCCAAGCCACCCGGACCGCCGGGGCCACCTGGACCACGGTGGTGATCTCCGGGTCCGCCAGGGCCCACAGAACCTTGTTGGTGTCATCCCGGGCTGTCAGGGCGCCGGTGGGACAGTGGGTGACGCACTGGCCGCAGAACACGCAGGCGGTGTTTTTCAGATAGCGGTTGTAGCTGACATCCACGGTGGTGCGGGAGCCGGTGCCCGCCACGTCCCAGATGTGCATGCCCTGGATCTTGTCGCAGACCTGGATGCAGCGCATGCACTTGATGCATTTGCTGGCCTCCCGGACGATGGGAACGCTCAGGTCCACATTGGAGCGCTCTGGCTGCACCGCATAGGGCTGGTAGTGGATATTCAGGTCATTGGAAAGCTTCTGCAGCTGGCAGTTGCCGCTGCGGACGCAGACCGTGCAATTGGAGTTGTGCTGGCTGAGGATCAGCCGCAGATTGGTCTTCCGGGCCTGCCGGACCCGGGGAGAGTTGGTCTGGATCACCATGCCCTCCGCCACCTCGGTGTTGCAGGCGGGGACCAGGCGGTTGACGCCCTCGATCTCCACCATACACATACGGCAGGCGGCGATCTCGTTGATCTCCTTCAGAAAACACAGGTGAGGAATGGGGATGCCGGCCTTCTCGGCGGCTTCCAGGATGGTGGTGCCCGCCGCGACGGACATCTCCCGGTCATTGATCTTGAAGTTTACCATTTCTCCACACGTCCTCCCTTGAAGTTTCCGTAGCCAAAGTGATCGCACCGCAGGCAGCGGGCAGACTCCTGGGCGGCCTCTTCGTCCGTCATGCCGCACTCAATGCACTGGAAGTCGCACTTGCGCTCACTGGCGTCGCGCTCACTGGAATTCACGCGGCCATGGGGATGGATTCCCTTGCTCCAGGCTGCGGGCACCGTGACATCCACCTTGATCTCATGGTTGAAGCCCAGATATTCGTCGATGTTGGCAGCCGCCGCCTTGCCAGCCGCAATGGCACGAATAACGGTGGCAGGACCGGTGACGCAGTCGCCGCCGGCGAACACGCCCTCCATATCGGGGATTTGGGTGCTGGTGTTAGCGTCCACGTTGCCGCCGCGCTGGATCTTGATGCCGCTCTCCTCCAGGCCCCGGGACTCGATGCCCTGGCCGATGGCCACGATGACCGTGTCGGCGGGGATCCGCAGAGGCTCCACGGAGGCGGTGTTGGGCCGGGGACGGCCGGCCTTGTCCATCTCGCCGATGATCTGGGGCTGGGTCCAGAGGGCCGTCACGTGGCCGTTCTCGTCCGCCTCGATCTTCAGCGGCGCCTGGAGGGTCAGGACCTCGGCGCCCTCGGCAATGGCGCCCTCCACTTCCTCCTGCTGAGCCGTCATATCCTCCTGGCGGCGGCGGTAGACACAGGTGACCTTGGCGGCACCCAGGCGGATGGCGCTGCGGGTCACGTCCATGGCCACGTTGCCGCCGCCGATAACTGCCACGTTCTGGCCGGTGAAGTCAGGCATCTCCTCGTCGCCGATGCGGCGCAGCATCTCCACGGCGGAGATGACGCCCTGGCTGTCCTCGCCCTCAATGCCGGTCTTTTTGTCGGTATGGGCGCCGATGGAGATGTACAGGCAGTCATGCTCCTTCCGGAGCTGGTCGAAGGTGACATCCTGGCCTACCTTCACGCCGGTCTTGACTTCAATGCCCAGGGACAGGATGGAGTCGATCTCCGCGTCCAGCTTCTCCCGGGGGAAGCGGTAGCTGGGGATGCCGTAGCGCATCATGCCGCCCAGCTTGGTCTGCTGCTCGTAGACCGTGACCTTGTGGCCCATGAGGGCCAGGTAGTAGGCGGCGGAGAGACCGCCGGGACCGCCGCCGATGATGGCAACGGACTTGCCGGTAGCGGGAGCCTTCTTGGGCTGGGGCACATTGCCGGCGTGGTCCACAGCGTAGCGCTTCAGCCCACGGATGTTCAGGGCGTCGTCCACCATGTTCCGGCGGCAGCGGGCCTCGCAGGGATGCTCGCAGATGTAGGCGCAGGCGGTGGGGAAGGGATTGTCCTTCCGGATAAGCCGCACGGCATCGGCGCAGCGGCCCTCGTTCACCAGGGAGATGTAACCGGGGATATCCACGCCGGCGGGGCACAGAGCCACGCAGGGCACCGGGTTCTTCAGGCTGCCCAGGCAGCGGTGGTGGAGAATGTGCTCCTCATAGTCATCCCGGAAACCCTTCAGGCCCATCAGCACCAGATTGGCGGCGTCAATGCCGATGGCGCAGTCCGCCGTGTCCACGATGACCTGGGCAGTGGCCTCGATCCGGTCCAGGATCTTCAGCTCGGGCTCGCCCTCCAGCACCTCCCGGATCATGTTGGAAAGCTGGGTCAGTCCGATGCGGCAGGGCACGCACTTGCCGCAGGTCTGGGCCTGGCACAGGTTCAGGAAATTCAGCGCCATATCCACAGGGCACAGGCCCGGAGGGCTGGCGGCGATCCGCCGTTCCATGTTCCGGTACAGCTGCTCCACCACAGCCTGTGCCTGACCAGGCATCTTGACTTCTAATCTGCTCATAAACCTTTCTTCATCCCTTTCTGTTTCCATTCGGCAGATATATACATTTTCTTTTCTTTCGCTTTGATTTCCCAATAAATCAGGAATGTCAGAATTTCTCACAATATGGACGCATGTAGTTTCGTGCGGCTACGTTCCCTCTCAGATTGAATATGCAGTATGGGTAGCAATTGTAAAATTGCTACCCATACTGGGAGAGAGTATATCCCATTGGGAGGTGAAACCAACAGGATATGGCAACGAGCGTTCTCCTTTTCTCTACAGGCTATCCCGTCTATTTTGAAAAGATTATCTTCAGTGAGATATGTAGAAACCCAAACTTTTACAAAGCCAGTATTACGCAAATTATCGCAGTTTTAGCGAATACACCTATAGTTTGAATATCTGCAACAATCATTTTTTTCTACGCAAAAAGCATAACATAATTACGCAAAAATGTGAAATTCTCCTTTTTTATAGAAATTTCGGAAAAGCAATTCTAAATACGCATACATTAATCAAGTCGAAAGTAATTGTAAAAAGGGAGGAATTGCATGCTTTCTTTTCATGATCTATAATTTATTCCACGTATTTTCATCTCCACAAGTTCCTTAGCTCCACCCGAACCCGTGGGTTTCTCGGTCAGGGAAATGACAGGACCATATGCTTTCATGCGGTCCTGTCATTTCTAAAAATTCTATTACATGTTGTAAATAAGTTCAAAGGCGTCATGCACAGCCTTAAAAATATTTGCAGGTTTCTTGCAAGAGCCGATCTCATATACCTCGATACCAGTGCCAATCAGAGCTTCTTTCATGGACAGATTGGAACGCATACCAATGGACATCACGACCGTATCCGCCTCAAGTGTTTTACTTTCCCCATCCGCAGACTGAATCACTGCTCCCGCATCATTGATCTCCAACAGCCGATTTCCAGTATAGACGGGAACATGGTAGTGCTCCATCAGATCTTCAAGCATGGACTTGCACTGGTTGGGGACAAATTCCAGGCTCATGAGATTGGGCATGGCTTCCACAACTGAAACCTTTTTCCCCTGCAATGCAAAATGCATAGCAGTCTCACAGCCAATCTCACCGCCGCCAACAACAACCACCGTTTCACCAACAGGTTTATGCCCTTCCAACGCATCGATAGCGGAAACGCTCTTGGGATGATCAATTCCGGGAATGCTGCGCGGCATAACAGAAGATGCACCAACAGTCAAGATAACTACATCGGGATGCGCGGAAATAATATCCCTATGGGTAATTTCCTTATTCAGGACAATATTCGCATTCAGTTCCTTAAGTTCACGCTGATACCACAGATTCAAATCTGTGACCTCGCCCTTTAAGGGACGGTTGCCTGCCGCCAGCAGTTCGCCGCCAAGGTGGTCAGACTTCTCATACAGTGTGACTGTATGTCCCGCTTGAATCGCCGCACGAGTCGCTTCCATACCTGCCACGCCTCCGCCTACAACCATAATGTTCTTGGGAGTCGTTGCCTTCCGGGGCGGATAGAACGATTCTCTCATTGCTCTGGGATTCACAGCGCATGCGGGAGGGAGGCCCTGGTCTTCAACGCGGCCAATACAGCCAAAGTTACAGCCGATGCACGGGCGAATCTTTTCAGGCATGCCCAACTCTGTCTTCTTGGGGAATTCAGGATCAGCCAAAGAAGGGCGGGAAAGAACGAAGGCATCCGCTTGTCCGTCTCTCAGTGCTTTGGCACAAATCCAGGGATCACCCATACGAGAACCAGCCAGAATGGGGATCTTGACAGCTTCTTTCGCCTTAGCATACAGTTCCAATCCATGCCCCTTCGGCATATAGGCGGGGGGCATGCATAATAAAAGGAATCGTATGTACCGACATCTACACTCAGCGCATTAACTCCATAGGACTCCAACATCTTGCAGATTTCGATGCCCTCTTCCAATGTACGCCCCGCCTCGTTTTCTCCCGTCAGAGAAGCCTTGTTGAACGCCTTAACGTAGCTCTTCAAGCCCAGGCGAACAGAAATCGGATAATCATCACCACAGGTTTGATGAATTCCCTCGATAATTTCTTTGACAACACGCATACGGTTTTCCAATGTGCCGCCATATTCATCCGTGCGCTGATTGGTCATGGCCATGACAAACTGATCCAGCAGATAGCCCCAGTGCACAGCATGCAGTTCAATGCCGTGAACACCTGACTTTTTATAAAGTTCAGCAGTCTTGACCATCAGTTCAATTTTCCTCTTGACTTCATCTGTTGTAAGCGCGGTAGAAGTCATAGATGGGATGCTGTAAATAGGCAGCGGAGAAGGGGTCTTAAATCCTGGCGCTGTTCTTCCTACACCCATCGATGCCTGGCAAAACAGTTTTGTATCATACGCCCCCAGGCGCTCTACCAACCGTTCTGCACCCCTGCGAAAAACAGTCGGATTATACAGTGGGCTCTTCATGCTTTTGGGGTCAAAATAATCGATCTCCGTATCCGTGAAGAGAACGCCAGTGGTAATGAGGCCAAAGCCGCCTTTGGCCCGCTCCAAAAAATACTCTTGGACAACATCATTCCAATCTTGCAAGGAACCCTGAATACCGGAAATGCCCATTGGCCCCATGCAGAAGCGATTTTTGATTTGGACCTTGCCAATGTTGAATGGGGTAAACAGTTGGTTCATGTCTTCCTGTGTCACTTCCGGTGTATTAGGATGATGATTCTCGTACATACTTCCGCCTCCCAGTAAAATGTCTTTTGTAATGATAGGGCATCCAGTTGCGCTGTGTTTATTACGTGATGGGTTATTTCAATTATATCTTTCGCAAGAAATGTTGTGAAATACCGGTTTCTGATTGTTTTGAAGGTTTGTTTATACTTTTTTTGCATAGAGATATGGCATGTGCCTTATGACTTTGTGGAGTATTAACAAGGGGCTGGTTTTCAAATTTCCTCTTGCCAAGCATAGTTTTTTGTAATAACCTGAAATTAACAGCATAAAACCTGATTGAATTGCCGCGATCATTGTGTGGGAGGGCTTTTATGGACTATAAAAGTATTGTCTGCTTTCTGCGCGTTTGTGAACTGCACAGCTTTACTAAGGCCGCAGAAGACCTCTATATTTCTCAACCGGCGCTGAGCCGACGCATCCTCGCGTTAGAAGATGAACTGGGCGTAAAACTATTGGATCGCGCAAACGGTGGCTTGCAGCTCACAGAAGGCGGTAAACTGTTTTATTCGGATGCCAAAAAGCTCATCAATGTAGAAGCAGCTTTAAAGCAGAAGATGGAAAAGCACCGTGATGGCTTTTACGGCGAGGTACGTATCGGATATAGTTCTTATTGTTTTATGGAACCTCTCATGCATGCTGCGCATATGTTGGGAGAAACCTATCCCAACATTGAGCCAGACTTCCAGTCTATGTCTCCCCGATATGCGATTTACAGCTTTTTACATGGGCAAATAGATATCGCTTACCTTTGCCGGGGTGATATTCCTCAAACAAACGATTCTGTTATTGAGGTAATTGCAAAGGCCCAGTCTGTCATTTTAATTCCCAAAGGCCACAAACTATGGGACAGGCAATATGTAACATGCTCTGATCTGGTGGGAGAACGGTTTGCAATATCAAAAACCAAAAGCCAGGTTTCGGATTCCATACGTGAGAGCTTTGAAGCCAAAGGAGTATTCCTTGAAAACGCCCTACAATGCGAATCTGCAAACACCAGGATCTTTCAAATCGCAACTGGAAGATATATCGGCATGGACGGAGTATATTCATCTAAATATTTCGATTATTATGCGGATTGCATTCGTGCGATCCCTTGCGCGGATATGGATTTTAACTTTGCTGATTATTGCGCGGTGTATCATCCATCCAACGGAAATGCGGAACGCTTTGTGAACTGTATGATAGAGAATTCTGAAAAGCAGAAATAAATAATAGGCATTCATGCTCGCTGTCCAACTTGGATGGCGAGCATTTTTTTGCTGTAAAAGACAGACACCCTATGTCGAAAGCGAATGATAAGGCACGCATTTTGATAATTAGCCGGCATTTCACATAAAAGAGGCAGTGTGATAGAGTGAAAATGTAAGCAAATTGGATAAAACCGCATATCCAGCTTCAAAATGCAAGGAGGTAAAATGATGGAAGTTCGCGAAAAAGTGTCCAATGAGGATCTGCAGGCATATCTGAAAACGCTCGTAGAAAAGAGCAAGGTTGCACAAAAACAGTTCGAACGCGATTATACCAAGCAGCGGCCGATCGATGAGGTCGTTAGAGCAATCGGCAAAGCTGTGTGTGACAATGGCAAAACCTTAGGTGAAGAGGCATTTGCCGAAACCGGTATGGGCAATGTGGAAAGCAAGATTGCCAAGCTGACGAATGTGGCCCTGCTCCAGTGGGTCCAGATGCGCGGGAAAAATTCAGTGGAGTACGAGGATTGTCCCGGCGAACCCGGCGTCAAGTATCTGCCCAAGCCCATGGGTGTAATTGGTGCCGTAATGCCCAGCACAAATCCGATTGCTACTATCATCGGCAATGCCATGATGGCTCTGAAGTGCCGAAACTCTATTATCATTTTGCCTCACCCCGCTTCTGTGAAGGTCTCTATGAAGACAGTAGACATTATGAGAGCGGCACTGGAGGAAATCGGTGCCCCAGCTGACCTGGTTCAGTGTATCGACGGTGAATACGCAAGTATTGAAGCGACGATGCAAACTTTGTCCATGTGTGACTGCAATGTCGCAACTGGCGGTGCCGCAATGGTGAAATCCGTTTATTCTGTCGGCAAGCCCGCTTTTGGCGTCGGCCAGGGTAACTGCCAGGAGATCATCGACCGCGGCATGACAGACGAAGAATATGAGCGCCTGGTTAAACTGGCTATTATGAACAGAACCGTCGACAATGGCGTTCCCTGCGGCGGTGAACAGACTGCTCATGTTCCTGAAGAACTTCTGGATAAGTATCTCGGCTTCATGCAGAAGAACGGCTGCTTCCTGGTCGACAATGACGATGATATTGCCAAGCTGCGCGATGCGATTTTCCCCGGCGGAGGCACCAGCATCAACAGAAAGGTTGTCGGTAAGCAGCCCCATGAAGTTGGCGTAATGGCGGGCATTGAGGTTCCAGAAGACACAAAAATTCTGCTTGTGAAGAACCAGGCCTGGGGCACTCGGGACGTTCTCTGCCGTGAGATTCTGTTCCCTATCATTCGCTATACCACTTATCAGAAGTTCGAAGACGCTGTCGACAGAGCAATCGAGAATCTGGAAGTCGAGGGAAAAGGTCATAGCAGCTGCATCTGGAGCCACGACCAGGAGCATATCGAGTATACTGCCAAACGAATTCCGGTGGGACGCTTCCACATCAACCAGCCCACTGCTGGCTACAACAATGGTGTCAGCAAGACGATTACCATTGGCTGCGGTACCTGGGGCGGCGGTTTCCCCTCTGAGAATCTGCAGTATTATCACCTGATGAATAAGACCAGAGTGTCTGTGGAACTCAAGAACCCCAAGCCCTGGTGGAATGAGGGATGGGACAGCTTCGAACCGTTCGACATGGGAAACTGACCGGAGTATGACTATGAAACTGTATGAGGGACTGAAGGTAGTCGAATTTACTACCAATATTGCCGGTCCGACTGTGGGACAGTGGCTTGCCGAATACGGTGCGGAGGTTATCCACATCGAAAGGCCCGTCATCGGTGATGACAGCAGAGCATATCCGCCATTGGTCAACGGCATCAGCATCAAGTATTGTACTCTGAACCACGGAAAAAAGTCCGTTATCCTTGATTTAAAAGACCCGGATGGAAACAAAATTGCCCGCGAGCTCTGCAAGGACGCCGATATCGTACTGGAAAGCACCCGTCCCGGTGTCATGGACCGATTGGGACTGGGGTATGAGGCTATGCATGAGTTGAATCCCAGACTGATTTACTGCTCCGTCTCGGCATGGGGGCAGACCGGCCCCTATGCACACCGCCCTGGTTATGACCTCATTGCGCAGGGTGCATCCAGTATTATGTATTACAACGGTGACGAAGAAACTGGCCCTGTAAAGATTTTTACAGAAATTGGCGATCAGTGCGGCGGTTTGGCAGGCTTCGCTGCAGTCAATGCCGCACTGTACTACCGCGAAAGAACCGGCCTGGGGCAGCATGTGGATATCTCTCTGGTCAGAGTCCTGGCATCTATGTCTGTAAAACTGGACGATCTGCGTATCCTCCACAAAAAGACAGAGAAACAGGGCAATCAGGGTTCCCCCCTTCTGTGCCCTTACGGTGTCTTTAAATGTCCGGATGGCAATTGGATCATTATAGCCGCGTCCAATAACGCTTTGGCATTCCAGTTCTTCCGGGTCATTGGCCGAGAGGATCTGATCTCCGACCCCCGCTTTGAAACCAACGTAAAACGTGTTGAACACCAGAAGATCCTGGCACCCATTATGTACGAATGGTTCGACAAAATGGGTACGATCGACAACATCGAGAAGGCGCTTCTGGAGGGCGGAGTTCCTTGTTCGCGGGTATACAGTTATGAAGATGTGGACAAGGATCCACATTATCATGAGGCTGGTTGGTTTACTGATATTCCTATGCCCGAAGAAATGACCGATCTAAAGGCCCGTAGGATCGTAAGCAGTCCCTTTGGTTTCTCCGAGATGTCTCCTGAGTATATTCCCACCAAGGGTTTTGGCGCATGGAACCATGAGATCATCGGGGAATTGGGATATACTCCCGAGCAGATCGACGAGCTTCAGGAGAAGTGGAAGCAGGCTATGGCAAAAAATTGATTAGCAGTCTGTATATGAGTGACATGAAGAATCATCCTGTTACATCGCTCACTTATCCTCTAAAAGCTTCTTCCCACAGGAAGATAGCAGTGATTGGCGGCGGTATCGCCGGCATGGAGGCGGCTTCTACTGCTGCGGAATGCGGACATACGGTTGAACTGTTTGAACGGCAAAGCTCTCTGGGGGGGAAATGATCCCATCTGGCGCATGTGATTCGAATGGTGAAATTCGCAAACTTCAGGAATGGATGCTGTGCAGACTGGAGAAACAGGGAATTTCCGTCCATCTCAATCGAGAGATATCTGTCGAGGAGATCCGGTCTTCGGGATTTGATACTGTCATTCTTGCAACCGGAGCGGGCAGCACGGTGTCTGACCCTATCAAAGGTGCTGATAAGGCAATTCCCGCGGCGAGTGCCATCAAAGACATTTCAAACATCGGCAAAAAAGTGATTGTTGTTGGCGGCAGCATCATGGGGCTTGAAACCGCCGCGTGCCTGACACAGGCCGGTCGGAAGGTCACGGTCCTGGAAGCGCTTCCTAAGATCCTGGACTGCAATTTTATCTCCCAGGCTTACAAAACGGTGATAAGCGATTTCATAGAGCATCTGAACATTGAGATCATCACCAACAGCAGGGTGATCGAAATTACAGATGAGGGGGTGATCCTTGCACCCTGTGACGATTCCGGGGAAAAAGATTTTATTCGCGCTGACAGTGTTGTGATGTCTTTTGGTTCGAAGCAAAGCAAGCCTCATGTTCCGGTTGACTACGGCAAGGATATTGCGGTGTACGAAGTCAATTCCATTCAGAATTCTGACGATTTCTATAATCCGGTATGTCAGGCATTCGAGGTTGCATATCATTTGGGTCAGGAGCAATCGGCGCCAAGTGCGCATATCAGGTGAAGGACATGAAAGATTTGAGAGATGAACTGTTTCAAAAAATAGAACACAAAAAAATCACAGCATGTCTGTATACAGACATGGACGGTGTTGTCTCCGGCATCTCCAGTGCTCTGAACGAAGCAGAACGTATAGGCCTCATTGTGGATTTTTCTGTCTCTGAGGGAACCGATGTGCTGGCTGGAGATCTGCTTATGCAGATCTCCGGCACACCCAAGCAAATTGCAGTTGCAGAGGATATGATCATCGGTCACATTTCTAAGTTTTCCGGCGTCGCAACAGCAGCAAAGGCTTTTGTTCAAAAGGCGGGCCATCATATGCGGATCGTTTGCGGTTCCTGGAAGAAAATGTCCTCCAACATAAAAAACGAACTGCGCACGGCCATAGAAACTGGTGGAGCGCATGTGCGTATATCAGACGATCCAATGGTCTATCTTGATAAGAATTATGTGGCTATGTTTGGCGGAATTCAAGCAAGTCTCACTGCTGCCGCACAGTTCAATGACCGCAAAAAGTGCATTCAGGTCAGAGGGCGTTTTGAGAATGGCGATATTGTTCGTGAAGCATGGACGGCAATTACAGCCGGCGCGGATATCGTCTATGTGGACACCGGAAGAATTGATGATTTGAGGCGCATTACCCAGAGCCTCAAGCCCGTCCTTCAGGAGATGGAAGCAACCGCCGATTACCGGAAAGTCGAATTCGCTTTTGGCGGAGGCGTTCGCTACGGCGATCTGGATGCACTGAAAGAGGCCGGCGCGGATATTGTTGGCGTCGGACGAAGCATCGTAGATGCTCCCCTGATGGATCTGCGTCTGGAAGTAACGAAGGCAGAAGACCCTTTGTACGCCCACGGTGACTACGATTTGCTGGATAAAAGCGAATTAAAAATCGAGGGCATTTTCTTGAACCAGACAAATCTGACGGAACTGGCAGTTGTTGTTGCAGAAGAAATCGGAATCAATGCCGAAGATGTATTGGTCATTGATGTTCGCGACGGCACAGTTGCGTTGGATATTCTGCAAAAGCGTCTGGATCCATCCAAGTTTATTGCCAAAGAAGAACGGATTCTTCGCCGCCTGCGTGATTTGAAGGGAATTACGCTTTCTGAAGAGGCCCACATCAGTTCCAATGGCATGTTGGGCTGGATCGTCGGCAATGATGCAGATATCGAAGAAGGCCTCCAGGCGATGGAAATGTCGCAGAGTCTGGTGACTCAAATCAAAGAAAGCATTTCCAACCGTGTGATCGTGTTCCCAACCGGAACTGAAGTGGAACGTGGAGAGATTGAAGACACCAACACCCCTCTTATCATGGGAAAATTCGCTGCGGCAGGCTTTTCGGTTGACAAGGGTGAAATTCTGAAAGACGATGTAGAGCTGTTTTCCCGGAAGCTGTGGCGTGCTGCAGAAAAGGGATACAGCGTTTCGATCACCACTGGCGGTGTCGGTGCTGAAAACAAGGACCACAGTGTAGAGGCGGTTCTGCGGCTGGATCCACAAGCTTGCACACCTTACATAGCGAAGTTCCAGGTTGGACATGGCCGCCACAGCAAAGACGGAATTCGCATAGCGGTCGGACAGTTAGGGTTAACAACCTTCATTGCCCTACCTGGCCCCAATGACGAGGTTTCCGTTTGTATTGACACGGTTGTACGGGGAATTTCCGAAGGTTGGAGTAAAGAGATTCTTGCAGGTGAACTGGCGAGAATTCTAAGGACCCGACTGAAGGAAAAGATTGGGGTTATGATGCATTATCATCATAATGCGTAATTGATATTGTATTGCAAATGTTCCAAAGGAAAAAGGAGGAGGAATTAAATTGACCCATATCTACAGAGTAGCAAAAGTGGACAAGTCCAAGTGTGTCGGCTGTAAACGATGCGAGCGGCGTTGTCCCACAGGTGCCATCAAGGTAAAACCTGCGGGTGACTGTAAGTATGTTGCCCCCTGCCAAAACACCTGCCCTGCTGGCATCAATGTTCCTGGCTACGTAGCCCTTGCGGGAAAGGGTGACTACGAAGGTGCATATCGTCTCATCCGCAGAGACAATCCTTTCCCTTCTGTTTGCGGCAGAGTCTGCACGCATCCTTGCGAGTCCGCCTGTAACCGCGGCGGTTACGATGATTCGGTGGCGATCCGCGATGTGAAGCGCTTCGTTGCGGATAAAGCATATGACGGCAAGTTTGTAAAGGAGCCTGTATGGCCCAAGAACGGCAAGCGTGTCGCTATCATCGGTGCCGGTCCCAGCGGACTGACCTGCGGTTATTATCTGGCACTTACCGGCTATGAGGTTGATGTGTTTGAGTCTGAGAGCACTGCCGGCGGCGTGCTGCTGTTCGGTATTCCGGAATATCGCCTGCCCAAGGAAGTTCTGGCTCGAGATATCAAGGCCATTGAAGAGGCCGGTGTGAAGATTCATCTGAACACGAAGGTTGGCGAGGATGTCAAGTTTGAGGATCTGACCCGTGATTATGACGCTGTCTACATTGCTACCGGCACCCAGTTCTGCAAAACCGCAGGTGTCATCGGCGAGGATAAGGCTGGTGTTTATCACGGTCTGGACTTCCTGAAAGAGATCAGCCACGGGAATGCCCCCAAAATCGGAAAGAACGTGGTGGTCGTTGGCGGCGGCAACACCGCAATCGATGTTTCCCGCACTGCTGTTCGTATGGGCGCCGAAAATGTGACCATTGTTTACAGACGCCGTGAGGGTGATATGCCCGCAGAGCGGCGCGAGGTCATTGAAGCTTTGGAAGAAGGCGTTCAGCTGCAGACGCTGGTGTCTCCTGTCGAAATCGTTGGCGACGGCAAGGTCGAAAAGATCAAGTGTTCCCGTATGAAGATCGGTGAGCCCGACGAGCGCGGCCGCCTCAGCACCCACGCAATCGAGGGATCCGAATTTGAACTGGAAGCAGACACTGTTATCATGGCAGTCAGTCAGTACGCCGATTTCCCCTTCATCGATAAGGACGAAGTTGAGCTCACAGAGTTTGGCAAGCTGGTTCTGGATGAGGAGCGCATGACCACCCTGCCCGGCGTATTTGCCGGCGGTGATGTGAGCCGTGGTTCCGCCACTGCTATTGAAGCCATTGCAGACGGTAAGCAGGCTGCAATTAACATCAATAACTATCTTAAGGCTCCCACCGGCATCAATCAGGGTGCGGAGATCGAACTGCCTCCCAGAGAGGAATTTGGCTGGAGCAATGCGCTGGTCAGCAGAATGCACAATCTGCCCCGGGAAGAGCGCATTAAGAATAACAAAGAGGTCGCTTTGGGCCTTACTGAGGAGCAGGTCAAGACAGAGAGCCAGCGCTGCTACCGCTGCGTGGGTAAGGCAACCGTAGACGAAAGCATCTGCTATGACTGCGGTATGTGCTGGGAGTATTGCGACCAGGGTGCCATTACCATGGAGCCTCTGCCTGAGGGCAGAACGTTGCAGTATCCTCTGCCTGATACCATGGAGCGTGCTGAAGAAATTCTCGCTATCTGCCGAAAGGCACACTTGCTGCCCATGCAGATCATCTGCAAGTGCGGCCCTACCAACACGGAGGAAATCGTCAACGCTATTCTGGATGGCGCACGCGACATGACAGATCTGACACTCAAGAGCGGTACCAGAGCTGGTTGCACGATGTATTGCGTTGGCCAGATCAGCCGACTTTTTGAGGCATGCGGACGTCCTCTGGAATCCCGCGAAGATGATAACTACCATCCTATCACCCAGACTCTGTGGGACTTCTCCGATGAAGCACTGGACTTTGACCCGATCTTCAAAATGAGAGAAATGCAGACCACTCTGTACAGCGACGAAGTGTTTAATGCGGCTGCAGATGCCTACAGAAAAGTGGTAAAGGAAAGGAGCGAGAAGAAAAATGGCTAATGCAAAAATGTACCCTGCCAGAGTAACGCCCAAGTGTATGCCTTCCGTGTATGGCAATACCCCTGCTATGCGTGGATATGAACTGCCGGGCATGGTCTCTGTCAATGTGCGCGACTTATTTCCCAACATGCCTGAGGCCATTTACGAAGGTGATGACAGCGATCCCAAACTGGTTGAACTGGCTACCCGTAAGGCTCTTGAAAATGTCGACATGTCCAAAATCCATCATGATGACACCGTCAACCTGATTGGCTGCGAGCACGGTTTCTACATCTTTGGCGGCAGACCCTATATCCAGATGCTGAAAACCATCAAGAAGGTCGTGGAAGAGCGGACCGGCAACTACAATGTTCGCCTCAGATGCGTGATGTACCGCACCCCCATGGAAGGCAAAGAAGTTGTCGAATACTACAATCTGATGGAGGAATTTGAGGGCAACGTCGAGTATGTAGCTGCATATGACAAGGCAGTCCCCATCAAGACCAGAGTTGGTACGGTTTACGGCCTGGAGAAGTGCTACGATGCCGACAAGATGATTTTTGCGGCCTACGACGACCCCCGCGAGGTCTACTGCAGTATGTATTACCGCCGCGTATTCAAGGCATTTACCATGGATATGGCCCGCTTTGAGACCCGCAACTTGTATCATCATGCTTTCGGTACCGCTATCGGCCATGGTCCTATTTCCAATATTGTCCCCACCGCGATCTATGACTCTGACTACGTTCAGAGCAAGTGGGTGTTTGGCACTATTTTGCGGACAACGCCCGCTGGTGTTTCCGGCATTGATGCAGATAATAACCTGTATGCCATCGATGACCGCATGATGATCGAAAATCTGAAATGGTATCCTTACATGCATCAGCTGCTGATCTCCCTCAAGGATTACTCCATTGTTTGCGACGGCTCCCGGTGGCCCTACTATACCGCTGCTGCCGGTATCATCGCCGGTGTCAATACTGCTGGCTGGCAGGACCACTACGATATTGATAAGCGATTCAGCGCGCTGGATCTCAGAGCGCTGCCCACCAATGAAGGCTTGAAGGCCATTGTGTATAACCAGACCTGGGTTGGTATCAATGTTACCTGGCCGATGACCCTTCCTACCATTTTTGTGGGCAAGGATCAGCTGGACATGTGGATTGAGGACCCCAACAACAGAGGTATCGAAAACTGGAAGTATACCATGCTGGAAGACACCTTGCCTGATGCAATCAAGAAGGCAGCAGAGATTGCCGGCTCCGATAAGGTCGTCCTCTACGATGGCAGCTTCGGCTTCCTGAATTGCTCTCGTTCTGCAGCAGAGGAACTCTTCGAAAACGCCCCCAAGATCCGCAAGTGGGTGGATGAAGAGCTGTATCCCAAGTACATGAAACAGCGTGGTCTTGAGATTCCCGATTATATGAAGTGATTCTTGCAAGTTTCAAGCAACCAGCAGGCACTCTACTATGGAGAGTGCCTGCTGGGAAAAGTAAATGAACCAAAGAGAATTCACGTTCATAAATAAAGGAGCTTCGTGTATGACTTGTTTTGAAAGAGCCCCCGCTAATAAGAAGCGCCTGACCCTGATTGCTGTCTTCGTAATGCTGTTTGCTTCTGTGCTCCAGTCCGGTACTGACTCTGTGATTCTGGCGCTGGCAGCCGCAGAGATCGGTGGCACCGAATACTATGCTTTGGCAAAATCCTTTTCATCCGTGTCTGCGGCTGTCCTGATGCCTATGTTTGCCTATTTGGGCGCAAAGGATCCTTCTCGCAAGAGAAGCCTGTTTATTTGGTCTGCTTTAGCCGGTGCGGTTTGCATCTTCCTTCGTGCAATTGCGACGCATATGGCAATTATTGTGGCAGCTGGCATTCTGCACGGTATGTTTTCTTCCGGTCTCTATGTCATTGGCTATTCTATCATCCGAGATATTTATGACCAAAAGACTGCAGCAAAGTATCTGGGCTTTGTCGTTACCATGAACAGCCTGGGCACTTTGATCGGCCCTATTGTTTCCGGTGTTATGATTGATATGCTGGGTTGGAGAATTGTTTGCCATATCATCTGGATCATTGCTCTGGTCAGCGCATTGCTCGGCATGGCCGGCGTGAAGGTCACCAAGGAAGATGCTGCGGAATTGGCTGTTGAAACGGGTTCCTTTGATCTTAGCGGTACGATTTCTCTGAGCGTTTTCCTGGGTGCGATCAGCCTCTTCCTGGCACTGGGCTCCTCTCTGATTCCCTTTGGCAGCACCACCAGCAATATCCTTTTGGTTGTAAGCCTGGTTGGTCTGGTTGGGCTGATTCTCACCATTCGTAAGAAGGGTAACAATTGCATCATCCCTGTGCCGGTGTTGAAGGATCGGAATACCCTGATTCTGACGATCAATAGTTTCTTGATGAATTTCTCTCTGATTGCCATTTTCTTCTTTATTCCTTCTTACATCCTTTATGTGCTGAATGGTTCCGCTACGCAGTCCGGCCTGACCACTACACTGCTCTCTATTCCCGGCCTGTTCATGGGGCCCATTTACTCCAGAATGATTGCCAATAAGGGCAGTGCAAGGGGTGTTCTGACAATTGGCATGATTCTTCGCGTTGTGGTTCATGCCGCATTCATCTTCATCCTCAGTCCCAGTACCGACCTGATGGTGATCTATGCGCTGATGATTATCGCCGGGTTCTACCAGAGCGCCCATGTTTGTACGATGACCACTGCGCCGCAGATCCAGCTTGCAGCGGACAAGCGCACTTATGGCAATGCGATGATCCAAGTAACCATGGCACTGGGTTCCTCCATCGGCTCTGCAGTTTACTCCATGGTGATTGCTGCCAAGGGTATTGTGGATGGCTTGAAGGTTGCCTTTGTGATTGCCATGGTCGCTGCGATCATCGTGCTGGTCATTTCTCAGTTCCTGGTCAAGAATGAGGAAAACTGATTAAAGACACTTAAGCTGGTGGCATATCATCCCGGTTGAGAGACAAGTGTATACTTGGTTCCCATCTGTTTGATGGCACGGTATGCCACGCAGGCACAAAGGCTCTGTTTCATATGTGCAGGGCCTTTGTGTCGTATTCCCCAATCCTCAGCTGAACGAAACAATATTTGTATTAAAGGAGAATTGAATATGAGTATTTGGAATTTAAATGTGAACTGTGGAATTACATTTGGAGAAGACTCTCGCTTGACAGTTGGGGAAAAGTTGAAAAGCTACGGAGCCACCACCGCGCTGCTTCTCTACGATATGGCCATGGATCAGTTTGGCTATCAAAGAGAGATCGAAAAAGTTATCAATGACGCTAATATCAAAGTAGTTTGTTATCAGGTTGAGGAAGGTGAACCCACCGCCCAGAAGTCTGACCGGGCTTATGATTTCGCAAAGGACAAGTCTGTTGATGCAATCGTCGCCATCGGCGGGGGCAGCACCATGGACACCGGCAAAATGGTGGGAAAACTCTTGGCGAACGGCGGTAAGACGCGGGATTATCAGAATAATCCATGCATTGGAAACACTGTATTTCGTCCGCTCATTGCACTTCCGTCCACTGCCGGTACCGGAGCTGAGTTGACGCCCTACCTGACCTGTGCAACAGAAGACGGGAAAAAAGGCGGTGTTGCCAATACGCCTGTTACCTGTGCGATCGTCGACCCTGTGTTGACTTATAAGCTACCCCCCGTCGTTACGGCCAACACCGGTATTGATGCACTGTGCCACGCTTCAGAGGTGCTGTGCAACTGTACCAGTATACCGAATCCTTTTGCAGACCTTGTTTGTATGGAGGTCATCCGCACCATATTCAAATGGTTGCCAATTGCCTATCAGGACGGCTCCAATAAGGAAGCCCGTAAGTGGATGTCCTATGCGGCAACGATGGGTGGTTTCGCACTTTGCCTGCGCATGATCTCGTTTGGCCACCCAATCGCTAACCAGATTTCCAACACGTTCCATACCCCTCATGGCGCTGGATGCAGCATTGGCATGACTGCTTTCGTACACTACAATGTTACTGAGAATCCCGAATGGATCCGGCTGAACGCAGAGTGTCTTGGCATCCAGCAGGATGGCCTTTCCTATGATGAAGTTGCCGTTCAGGTCGTGAAGGCTTACGACGATCTGCGCAAACTGTGCGGCATGAAGAACATCAAGGAATTAGGTGCAGAAGAGTCCTACGTTGATGAAATCATCGAAAACCTGAAAGCTGACAAAAACCTGGCTTATAATCCCTGTCCGCCGAAGATGGATGTTTTGCAGAAAGTTCTTCATGAAATCTACGCATTATAAAATGAATGCTGACAGGTAAAAGCACAATAAAAGCAGAACACTGGAAGCTCTTTTCTTAGAAACATTTTTTAATCAGGGTGGAGTGTATGGAAAACAAACAGCAAGAACACACTTATGAATCCTCCAATGTAATGCCGTCTCTTGGTGAACGGATCAGTTATGGTGTTGCAGATTTTGGATATGCTTCCGCTTATATGTGGGTCAGCTCGTTCATGACCATCTTTTTTACCGATTATGTCGGTGTTCCAGCTGCGTCTGTTTCGGCATTGCTGTTGGTGGTGCGCATTTTTGATGCAATTAATGATCCAATCATTGGTTCCATTGCAGATCGTACTAAGTCGAAATACGGACGTTATAGACCATGGGTTGCCGTTGGCGGAACAGTCATGTGTCTTATGATTGCACTGATGTTTGCCGTGCAGCCGACCTGGTCTATGGGTGTTAAAATTGCCTGGATGTGGATCGTTTACATTGTGGTCACTGTAGCAGCTACCTGCTATGCTATGCCTTTTAATGCCCTTGGTGGCGTTATTACATCAAATGACGAAGGGCGCGTTAAACTGTCAAATACCCGAATGGTGTGTTCTAGCCTAGGTTCAAACTTTACCAACCTGATTGCTGCAACGCTAATTCTTCTGTTATCTGGTACAAACCGGACCAGCAATACCGCTCAGGGTTATTTTGGAGCTGCGGTATGCAGTGTTGTGATCAGTCTTCCGTTTATCCTCTGGAGTGCGGTCAAGTCCAAGGAACGCGTGCAACCGCCACCTCAGCAAATGGAAAAGAAAAGCAAAATTTCTCTAGGACTTCAGATGAAGTGCTTGTTGGGGAATAAATATGCACTGGGGTGTATGTTCGGTCAGTTTGTAGCCGGTTTTTATACCTACGGCCGATACACAATTATGGCTTACTACTTCACCTATTATGAAGGTGATTTTAACCTGTATTCCATAACCGGCATCATCGGCTTGTTTACCGGCATTGCTGGTTCTGGACTACTCGGCCCTTGGCTGTACAAAGTCATTCAGCATAAGGGCAGAGCTGTGGGTACCGCATTTGGCCTCTCCGGTATTCTCTCCATCCCTATGTTCTGGCTTTCTGCAAAAGGTGTCCTGTTCTGGGTCTTCTACGCTGTTTCCACAGCACTTGGTACTGCGGCATTTGGCCTGCGGTATGGCTGTGACGGCGATAACGCTGACTATGCCGAGTATAAGTACGGTATCCGTGTGGATGGGTTTCTTTCCGCCTTTATCTCTATGATGCTGAAGGCTGGCGGTGCCGTAGGTCCTGCTGTGTTGCTGGTTTGGCTGGATTCCCTGGGCTATGTAGCTAATCAGGCTCAGAATGCCAGTGTACTCAATGCGCTGAATATGGGTATTTCTTTCATCCCTGCAGTCTTGCTTCTCCTTGTTGCATTAAACTTTCTGATTTTTTATGATATGGACAGCAAAAAGCATGCGGAAATTGTGAAAGAATTGGAATGTCGGCGAGGAACTGAAAGCAAATAACATATAAAAGCATTTTGTTTCACCAGATTTTCATGAGAAAAGATTGCAAATTCGAATACTATACAAATTAAATGGATCGAGGTAAATCAGATGAACAAACAGTTTGAAGGTAAGGTTGCATTTATTTCTGGCGGAACCAGCGGCCTCGGTAAGGCTACCGTATATGAATTGGTCAAGCGTGGCGCACGGGTCATTTTTGTCGGCAGAGATGATGCCAAGGCTCAGGAAGTTATCAACAAATGCAAAGAACTGGGCGGCGAGGCTGAATATAAGAACTGCGATATTACAAAGCATCAAAATGTGATTGATGTTTTCGGGTATATTCGAGAAAGATACGGAAAGCTTGACTTTGCAGGCAATGTTGCCGGTACGGGGATTCCCTCCACCCAAATTGACGATACCACAGACGATCAGATTGATATGATGATCGATATCAATTTGAAGGGCCTGATTTACTGCATGATTGAAGAAATCAAGATTATGCGGGAGCATAGCTTCGGTCGCATCGTCAATATTGCTTCCGGTGCAGCAAATATTGGCGCTCCCGGCATGGCTGTTTTGGCAGCATCCAAGGCAGGCGTTGTTGGTGTAACAAAAAATGCATGCTTTGACGTGGTCAGGGACGGCATCACTGTGAACAGTATTTCTCCTGGTGCCATTGAAACGGAGTTGGTTCAGTCCATCAAATATACGCATGCAGAGGAGTATAAGTCATATAGTAATAACATGCCTATCGGCAGATTTGGTATGCCGGAGGAAATTGCACATGGTGTGTGCTTCTTCTTTGAGGATGAATCTGCCTTTATTACTGGTGTGAATCTGCCCATTGACGGCGGCTTCTGCGCTGGAAAAATGGTGCGCTAATTCTCTGCCTGTATAATCTCGCAACTTTGCAATATTCCCAAAAGGGCACGTTGCAAAATAGTGCCTAACATTGCGGATAGGAACCCGAAAGGGCTTCCTAATCGAGATAAGGGCGGTTAGCCCCGTCCTCTCACACCGCTGTACGAAGGGCTCCCTATACGGCAGTTCAATCGTATAGTGCAGAGACTCGTACCTGCTGGATAGATTATAGCATCCGGTTCGTGCAAGTCTCTCGTTTGTAATAGAACTTGTTAATGTATCCTGAATAATAGAAAAAGCGTAAGTACACTCAATAATCACCTGCACCGGCGAAGTATCTTACACCACTCATGGTTGGAGCGTTTTTGTTTTCCGTAGTTCTTGGGATCGCCTTTGAAATGTACCCGGCTGCAAAAGTATCCGGAATGATGCCGATGGCAGCACTCGGGTCGGAATAGAGGCTTGAAATTTTTGGATGACATATAAAGTGTTGTGCTATGTCTCTAATCAGATATTGAGCCCACTTCTCTTTGATAACAGCGTATCAAAATGTGGAATTCACAAAAGTAAAATACGCAAGCGGTGAAATCTGGAGAAGCGACACAAACTAAAGTTCGTTTAGAAACGCAAGAGAGATTCTTGCGTTTCTTGGACAACATAAGAGAATTTAAAAGAAAGTTAAGAAATGCCTTGCGATTCTTCTTTACTTTTTGCTTGGCTTGTGTTATCTTGGCCCGTTAGTGGAGAGTGTCGCCATTTGGTTGACTATGCTGGATAAGCCACACAGTCCTAAATAGCGGTTTGTGACGGTGTGACTTAACTATTACTGCTTTTTATTAGGATGTAGAGATGAATGACCACACAAACAGCCACAGACCTGCGTGGAATATGTGGAAACGGTGGACTTAAAAGGTGCTGGAAATCAAATGAAACGGAACGGAAATGACCATAAACGAACGAAAAATATTATAAAAAGTTTCAAATGTCGGTTGACGTGCAGGGGGTCACAGGTTCGAGTCCTGTATCGTCCACCATCGAAAGTTCCGCTTTCTGTTGAAAGCGGAACTTTTTTATAATTTTTTCACAATTTTCATGCGTGTTATGTAACCTTATTTTATCCCTGACCACTCAACCAGCCACAGTCAGGAAAAATACGGGCCTCCGAGAGCAGTTCGCCCTGGGAGGCCCGTTTGTTCAACCTGCCAGTTCTGCCTGCTTCCGCCGCTTTTTCTCGGCGGCGATCTCCGCGATCAGCCGGGCCAACTTCTCCTTGCACACCGCCTCTGTATGGACGGAGACGTTGGTGCCATTCGTTTCCCGTTCACTTTCGGGGAGTAGAGAGGCTGGGACGCTCCAGTTCCCAGAAGAACCGCTGGTGCAGGGCCTTCATGTAGTCGTTCATACGTGTCGCCTCCCTTGTTCAGCAACACAACATATCACAGAAACAGAGAATAGCCAGGGCTCCGGCGCACCGGCCCGCGGACTCCGCTTTCTTCCAGGAGACTAATAGCGGAACCCGTAATCGTCTTATTTCTCAGACGCCTGCACTCGGCTCTCCGCTCCCCCACTCACCTCCAGAAATGCGCAGAGGGACTGCTTGCTTATCGTGTAATACTTGGGCGGGTCCAAGAACAGAAACAGAATCCGGATGGCAGTCTCCTCGCCGGTGTCGGCATCCATGGCCGCAGGAATCCCATCGATAGTTTTCCATCGCACCGCTGGTAGTACCCGGTATAGTCCCGCCCGCCCAGCATACCCTCTCCCATTCCATGTTCTGCTTTCAGTATAGTGGGGTAAGGAGCATCTGCAAAGCATTCACATCTCATCATCTGATTTTATGGGTAAGTGTGAGCAGAGGGGCGACCGTTTGGCTGCCCCTCTGTTTCACGTTTACATTACTGCACTTCTGATGAATATTTATAGTGCCCCACAGAGCAACTTGCAGTCCTGAGAAAGAAAACTTATGGTGTCAGGAAACTGGCTCCCGTGTATAGCCAGTTGACGCATACAGACGTACGGGCACCGCCTCGGGAAGAAAAGATTCGGATCTCACACATGGACCAAAGACCGGTAGAGGGCTCTTGTTGCCGGATTCGTGTCCAGTGCATCTCCTGAGACTGGCTGTAGATCAGATCATCCACTACGAACACACCTGAGATTGTCAGGTTGTCATTGGTCTGGCTGTCAATAGAAGCTCCATCGTAAATACTTGCGCGGCGAATATCGGCCACAATAGACGTTCCTGTTACCGCAGGCTGGAGGGAAAAGCGGAGTGAAGTGGCCGAAGTGTTCTGCAAGGTCATGTTCAGCGCCTCCAGAGGAACCGTCAAGACACTTCCAGCAGAGGACAGATTTGCGTTGTAAACCTCCGGAACAGCTTTTAGATTGGGAGTCAGGAAATCTGTCTCCGCAGTTTTAAACCGAACCTTGTAGACAGTAGGTATATTTTGCTCCACTGTAATTTCAGGAGTCTACCCAGGGATGCCCTGCGGTCCTTCGGGTCCAACTTCACCAGGTTCACCTTTCGGCCCCTCGGGGCCAACGGGAACCACAAAGTCCAGGGAGATCCCGGTGTCTGTCGGATTGGCGGTGACGGCTGCGGCAGTACCAGAGGAGACAGTTCCCACAGTGACGGTAGGTGTCGTGCCCGCGGGTCCCTGAGGGCCAAGTTCACCCTGAGGCCCGGTTTCGCCCCGCTCGCCCTGAGGCCCTTCCGGGCCCTGGGGACCTGTCGGGCCGGATTCTCCCTGAGGGCCTGCAGGACCGACGGGAACCACGAAGTCCAGGGAGATCCCGGTGTCCGTCGGATTGGCGGTGACGGCTGCGGTAGTACCGGAGGAGACAGTTCCTACAGTGACGGTAGGCGTTGTGCCCGCGGGTCCCTGAGGGCCAAGTTCACCCTGAGGCCCTTCCGGGCCCTGAGGACCTGTCGGGCCGGATTCTCCCTGAGGGCCTGCAGGACCGACGGGAACCACGAAGTCCAGGGAGATCCCGGTGTCCGTCGGATTGGCGGTGACGGCTGCGGTAGTACCGGAGGAGACAGTTCCTACAGTGACGGTAGGCGTTGTGCCCGCGGGTCCCTGAGGGCCAAGTTCACCCTGAGGGCCGGTTTCACCCCGCTCACCCTGGGGTCCTGCCGGACCTTGGGGACCTGTCAGGCCGGATTCTCCCTGAGGGCCTGCAGGGCCGACGGGAACCACGAAGTCCAGGGAGATCCCGGTGTCCGTCGGATTGGCGGTGACGGCTGCGGCAGTACCGGAGGAGACAGTTCCCACAGTGACGGTAGGTGTCGTGCCCGCAGGTCCCTGAGGGCCGGTTTCGCCCCGCTCGCCCTGAGGCCCTTCCGGGCCCTGGGGACCTGTCGGGCCGGATTCTCCCTGAGGGCCTGCAGGGCCGACGGGAACCACGAAGTCCAGGGAGATCCCGGTGTCCGTCGGATTGGCGGTGACGGTTGCGGCAGTACCGGAGGAGACAGTTCCCACAGTGACGGTAGGTGTCGTGCCCGCGGGTCCCTGAGGGCCAGGTTCACCCTGAGGGCCGGTTTCACCCCGCTCACCCTGGGGTCCTGCCGGACCTTGAGGGCCGCTTTCGCCACGCTCGCCTTGGGGCCCTGCCGGACCGATGGGGCCCTGTTCTCCCTGTGGTCCGGGACAGCCGCGATCTCCTTGGAGTCCTTGAGGGCCGGTCTCACCAGGAAGCCCTTGCTCACCCTGAGGTCCCTGTTCTCCTTGAGGGCCGCGGTCGCCCGGAATGCCTCTTTCCCCCTGGGGCCGACTGGGCCAGCCGGTCCCGGATCACCCTTAGGCCCTACGGGGCCGCGGTCGCCTTTGGGGCCCATGGGGCCGGGATCCCCGCGGACACCCTGCGGTCCGATATCTCCTGTGTCTCCTTTTGGCCCCATATCGCCCCGAATACCCTGAGGCCCCGGGAGTCCCTGAGGGCCCACCATTCCTTTTGGGCCCATGGGACCGGGACAGCCCTGCTCACCCTTTGGCCCCTGGGGACCACGCTCTCCGCGGGGGCCGCGTTCACCCTGGGGCCCGCGTTCGCCCTGCGGCCCACGTTCACCTTGGGGGCCGCGTTCACCGGAGAGAATGGGGCAAAAACACTGACAGGAGGAGTCTCTGTCAGGTGCAGAGCCGCAATGACGTTCTTTATTTAAATTGTTGTTGGGAAAATAATTCATCTCATTGACCTCTCATCCAAAGTAAGGGAACTGTGGTTATAGCTAAAGTTGCTTCTTGTCTGTGTCCTTCTCGATCTTTTCATTCAGGCGCTGACTCTGTGTGCCGAAATAGAATGCGATGACAACTGAAAAAATTGTTAAAAAATCTTGGTTGGAAATTCGATCCAAAACAGCGAGATAGGCAAATACTACCGTCAAGACAAGCGTTACAATGCTTTTAACACACAGAAGGTTGCTGAATTTCTTCAAGAGAGCAGACATTACAATCGTTCCTTTCTCATAAGGCCTATGCTCATGGTATGCTATGCACATGGTGGGGCTGAAGTGTGTGGTTTTGCTTCAGGGAAATTCGTCTGCATATAGTCGTCCATCACTCTAAACGGCATTTCCATGGCAATCTAACTGCTGGAAAATTCGGCATTTCGGGGCAAAGAGAGACATCTGCCTGTCCAGGGCTGAAAAACGAGCCCGCTTTTCAGCAGGCTCGCTTAATGGAACCATTCTCCCTTCAATGTTCTGTGAGTATCCGGTGCACTCTCCGGCAGAAGTTTCTCCGCCTCCTCTTTGTCCTCCAGTTCGGCTGGTATTCATACAGCACGACAGGGTGTTCCACATCCCTGCGGTCCGGTACAGCCGCATATAGCATTTGCTCCGGATAGTCCGGCCCTCCAGCTTCAAAACTTGCGGAGCTGCCAGGGATTCGGGCAGTCTTCTTTTCAGCTTTCAAGATGGGCATTTCCGTTTCTGCCGTGTGCAATTTTGACAAGCGTATGTATGCCCGAATCCTCACCTGTGTGGGGATCATGACTCATGTCCGCCGGACTTTTCTGCCAATCCCCTCCATGGGCGATCCGGAGCATACACGCCCAGATTCAGAAAGCCGGTGCTCCATCATCTCAATAGTGACATTTTCGGGCGGAAGCTCCTCCACTTGTAGGGACCGCTCCTGCCGGATATGGGGCTCTGCCGCGGTTCCCCTTATAGCAGCTCTGACAGACAACCATGCCTCCGTCTCATCAAGCATCGGGCTCAGTTGACCCGCCAATTCCTCTTTCATCTGTTCAGAGAATGCCCACAGGCTTTCTTTTGGCAAGACGCACCTGTTCCATCAGCCATTCCGGCTTCCGGTTTCGTTCCGTATACCCCGCGCTCTTTCGAAGCAGTTCATCCTATTCCGCACGGGAGAGCGTTACCATCTCCGTGCTGTTCATCTGTGTATTGGTCTTGTTTTTGCAAATTTGGTGGCTAAAAATTACCTGGAAAGTTGTCATTTTCAATGCTTTTGACAATTAAGGATACTGCTGGTAACTTAACCTCCGAGCCTCTGCGCTGTTCCGAGGCCACTGGAAGCTTCCAGCCTCCAACCGCTTCGTGACCAGTACAAATCCATCCTCTTCCCAATAAAGCCTCTTGTTCCAGTCCTGCCTATAACCACAGAACAAAAACAGCGTACCGCTGAACGGAGCTAAACGGAACTTCTGCTGTACCAATGTCGCAAAGCCGCATACCCACAGGCAATATAAATCTGCCCTGCTCCCGCAAGGTCATTCAGCATCCCTCAGCCCCCAGCACAACGCTGCCTCGGCCGCGCTGTCTGCTCGGATGTAAATCCCCACTTCAACTGCTCCGGTTTTAATCCCGGCAATCACCTTGCCTCGGCTCCCACGCAATTCCGAGGCGGTAATTTCCGCGAATACCGGCGCTGCTTCCGGCATCCGCCCCTCTTTCTGCCTGTTTTGGTTTTCGCTGTTTATGCCGTACAGCTCCCGCTCTCACCGCTGGTATATCTTTGGGCCGACACCGTGTTCCAAGCACCATTCACTTACTCGTCTCCCCCTGTTTCGGCAACCTTCTATCTGCTTCTTCCACGTTTCAAGCCGCGCCTCATGTCAGGCTGCTCTCATTGCCATTTGATTCACCTACTTCTGTTTATCCGTCCTTCTTTATTATATTGCGCCTGGGCAATCCGCTTTTCTATTTGGCACTTGTTTTTATGGCGCTTAGAAGCCGTAGCGATATCCACTTTTCTATCGTAATACAGAAAGCCCGGGCGGAAAAAATCTGCCCGGGCTTTCTGTCAAATTGATTTTTGAGTTCCTTACTCGTACCGGCTCCAGTCGGGAGCACGGTTCAGGTCGGTCCAGCTCTCATAGACCCGGTCCTTGGTGACAAAGTCGTGGGAGTTGGTGGCCTCCTGGATGGCTAGGTAGAACCAGTCGCTCTCGTGGCAGTCGGTCCAGGTGTTCATGCCGGAGAGCAGATCGTCCGTGTCCTCCGGCAGGCGGCACAGCACCCGGTTGATCATGGTCACCGCCTGGGCGCGGGAGATGTACTGGTCGGGCCGGAAGGAGTCGTCGCTGTATCCCTGGATCCAGCCCAGCGCCGCGGCGCGGCTGATCTCGTCCTCCGCCCAGTGGTCGGCGGTGTCCGTAAAGGTGGTGACGCCGGCGACGCCGCTGTCGTCGAACCGGGCGCAGATGGCCGCGAATTCGGCGCGGGTGATGTTAGCGTCGGGGTCGAACAGGCCGGAGTTGCGGCCGTTGATGACGCCCAGCCGGGCCATGGTGGAGATGGCCGTGTTGGCCCAGTAGTCCTCGTTCACATCCGGGAAGGCGTTGGACGTGGTGAGATTGTCGTCCCGCACATTCTCGTCCAGCAGGCGGAAGAAGATGGTGGCCACCTGGGCCCGGGTGATATTGGCGTTGGGCCGCACAGAGCCGTCAGAATAGCCCTGGATGTAGGCGTAGTGGTCGTCGCCGTTCAGCATGCCGGGCACGGAGGTCTCCGTCCAGCCGGCGAACAGCGTCACGGAGGAGGTCACCCGCAGAGTCTCATCCTCGTCCACCCGTATGGTCAGGCGGCTGTCCTTGTACCAACCGGTAAAACGGTAGCCGGGCCGGGTGGGGATGTGGGCGCCGTACTCCTCATCATCGTACACATTGAGGGAGAAGCTCCTTCCGTCTTCATCGATGGGGTCGAAGCGGGTGCCGCCATTGGAGTCGAACCTCAGATAGGGATCGCTGTCATGGCCGCCACCGTCTCCGGAGCTATCGCGGGCAAAGGTTGCAGAAATGGTGTGGTTTGCATTAACATCCGTAAATGTATAGCTATCGACTGCTCCTACGCTCTTTTCATCCACTTTCACATTGGCGATGGTATAGCCGCCGTTCGGCGTGATGGTGAAAATCTTGTCCGCACCCTCGGCCACAGCAACGCTGCCGCGGGGGCTGATGGAGCCGCCGTCACCGGCGGAGGCGGTGATAGTGAAGGTCTGCGCGTTCTCCTGCCAGACAACAGCGAAAGGAGAGAATCCGGAACGGTCCACATCAAATTCGATACCATTGGCGTCAAATTCAGCGGTTATAACCTCCGGCTCACAGGCTTCAATGGCATCCGTCACCTCGGCCTGACCGGCAATGCCATATTCCCGGTGCAGGCCCGGAAAGTGGATGACCTGTACATCCAGGTCATTTGCGTTATCCATTGTCACACCGTCGGGATATGGCAAATAGATTGTGGTGCCATAGCTGGCAGAAACCCAGGCGTTGCCGTTGTAGGCGTCCACCAGATCCAGGTAGTGAAAGTCGTAGCGGTAGGTTTTGCCATCGGACAACTCATTCAGAAGATCAGAATCCTCTGCCTTTTGTTCCAGCAGAGCCTGGCGGTCCGTGCCGTCATCATCAATCAGCAGCGAGTCATCCAGGAGTTGGATACCGGCGATATCCTCGATCTCAAAGTCTTCGTTATCGTTGGTGTAGAAAGACGGCTGATACACGGTTCCCCATGAGCTGGTTTGTGTCTTTGCAATCGCCTCGGCGTGGATCACAGCCTTGGTGGGCTCTGCGGTCAACAACACATATGTATTGGCGCCGTCCTGCGCTTCCTCAATATCCTGCGTATGGCGGACGATTAGTGTACCCGCACCGTCAAGGTTTACATTGTTGCCATTCACCCGAACGTCCTCATTGGTAAGTCCGTTCTTCCATTTGAGGGTAACTGTGTACACGCCCGGCTTGGAATCATCTGTGGCGACAGTGCCGTCCTCATAGGTATAGACCGCCTCAATGTTTTCAAGGAGCTGATCGAGCATGGTCTTGTCGTCCGTTGCCGGGATAGTCACACCCTTGATTTCCAAACTTGTAATGTCGCCGGTGTATTTTACGTCAACACTGCCATTGATGGTGAGCTTGGGGAAACCGCCGTCGTCATAGTTCTCCTCGCCCTGACCGCCGCCGGTGTAGATGGTGATGTCATCGGGGGCCAGGGTATACTCCTTGTTGTTGAAGAGCATCACCGCATACGGAGCACCTGCCGTCAGATCCTTCAAAGCGATGGGCACCTTCTCCGCATTCTCCACCTCTTCGACCGCCACTTCAGCCCCATCAATGGGTGAACCGTCCGGATTGACCTGTACATAGGCCACATAGAGGTCGGTCTTCTTAGGGGAGGAAGTAGGATCGAGCTCGAAGCTGTACTCAGTCGCAGACGGCTGAACCCACAGGGCGCTGCTGCCCACGGGGGTCCAGTCGGCGTGCTCGTTAGCAACGCCAGCTTTCAGCGTGTTGACTGCCTCATTCGTGGCGCGGCCCAGGTTCACATCCGCATAGCCCTCAGGAAGTTCCACCTTCCCGGCGCTGACGTATATGGTACGGGGTTCCCCCATCACATCAGCGCTTACATGGGTGTACTCATATCCGGCGCCTTCCTCCGTTTCAGCAACAGCATAACCGCCGGAGGAGGAGATTTGTCTGCCACTCGATCCCTTATTGCCGGAAATGGTGCCGCCATTGATCTCGACGAGGGACTTCCCTGCAACGGTATGGTAGATACCATAGCTGCCGTTGTCGCAGATTTTGCCGCCGTTCATAATGAACCTGACACCCGTCCAGTCGGTCTTGCCGCTGATCTGGATACCGTAGCTCGAGTTGCGGGCAATCTCACCGCCGTTCATGGTGAGATTGGAGCTGTTGTTCACACGAACGGCAAGACCCTTGTTGTCCACAATATGGGCAGTCTCCTCAATCGTGGCGATGACACCGCCGCCACCCTGGTTGGCAAGATAAATCATGCCTTTAGAGGCGGTATTGTCGCGGATGGTGCCCGCAAATGTGTAGTGGGAGCCGTTATTGGAATAGATCAGGCCGCCCGCACTGCTGGAACTACAGTTTTCAATCACGCTGTTCGGGCCAAATGTGATCTGGCCGTACCAGGACCGCAAAAGACTCGCCGAACCCGAAGCGCATTCTGAGATCGTACCGTTGAGGTACACCTCATGGCTGTAGTTGTTGTTGTCGAGGTCGTCAAAATAGAGCAGCTGGAAACCGTCCACATGAGAAATCTTAGATCCCGCTTTAGTGGTAAAGTTGCAAAATTGGGTCCAGATGGCGCAGTTATTGCCTGCGTTGGTGCCGGTCACATTGGTGATCTCTCCAGTGCTGGCAAGGGTAGCTTCACCGTGAGACCGCAGATGGACAGCAACACCGTTCTGCCCCTGCCAGGCCGCATCGGTACCATGAATATTTTGAATGGTGCCGCCGATGTTAGCGGTGCCGCCGTCTGCATAGAGTGCACGCCCATTCATCATGACACCTTTATCGCCGCCTATCGTGCCGCCGTTCATGGTCAAGATGCCGCCCTGGAGCCAGACCGCACCAGCGGGGCCAAAGCTGCCGGACGCACCTTTCTCACGTTCGTTTTCGGTTGTATCCAAAATGGCGCTGCCTTCTTCCATGATCAGCTCGCCACCGGACAGGCGCACGGCACTCATACCGCCGTAGTTGCGAAGTTCCGCACCATCCCCCAAAGTAATCGTACCCATACCGTTGTAAGTTGCGATTATGGCGTCTTGCACAATGCTTGTATTTGGGACCTCACTCCTGCTAACGGTGGTCTCCCCATCGCCTTCGGAATCGGCCTGCACAAAGTATTCACCTTCGTATTTGCCCATATCATCCAAAATGATGTGGGTCAAAATAAGAGACGAAACGGTCCCTTGTTCCGTTTCCCCGCCTACTTCGATCATCGCGGGGTTGTAGTGCTGTCTGGCGGGATCTGCGTTGGTATGAAAATTTTCTCCGCGGGAGAGCGTCACAGGATCAACACCATAGCTGGTGATGGTCAGCTCTTTCTCCCAGACCCATGCCATTTGGTTCATTTCCACATCTGACATGACATAAATCGTCGCACCATCCGGGGCTGCTTCCGCCGCCTTTGCCAAGGTGGCATATGGAGCGTCTGCTGTGCCAGTGCCGTCCGCATCATCGCCTGCTGCCGACACATACACCGCGTTCTCAGCCACAGGCTCTTCTACCACTGTCCCCGGATCCTCAGCAGGCTCTATGGGATCCAGCTCTCCCGCAGGCTCCGTGGGGGCCGTGGGATCCGGACCCTGAGGGGGATCTCCCGGAACCTCTGTCGGCTCATTTTCCTCTGGATCCCCTGAAGTCCCCGGCTCATTTGGCGCACTGGGGCCATCCGGTTCATCGGCGGTCCCACTTTCCACGGCCTCCTGTTTCCCGCCTTCCTCTGCGGGGTCTTTCCGCAAGTCCGATCCATCCTGATTGATCGCAGGATCCGACTCGCCAGTCCCCTCCTCTGCCGCCAGTGTCGAAACCGGCAGCAGTGTCAGCAGCAGGCACAGCACCATCAAAGCTGATAAGATCCGTTTCTTCATCTCTTCTCCTCCTTTACACCTCTCGGCGAGAAAATATCTATCGCAAACATCCTTTTGGATGGAATTGCTCTCATTCTCCGTCCATCCGGCAGCCAACTGCTCCGTATCCAGAATCTGCTCATAGGCTTGCTCCGCCGGGAGCCGCACGTTCCGCTCGATCTCCGACCGGGTGGCCAGATACAACTTCCGCAGGCACCAGGGGTTGCACTTGGCCTCCTCCACCCGCTTGTCAGACGGCAGGTAGTGATAGAAGGCCCGCAGCTTGGCACCGTACATCTGCACCGTGTTCCGGCTCCTCCCCCGGCGGGAGAGTGTCTCCAGATAGGACCGGATCATCTCTGATGTGATGACAGCGCCAGTCTGCTCCCCAGTCTCTGGCAGCCTGGCTGCCTCCGCGCACTGCATATTCACACCCCCTGTCAACGGAATTCGCATTCCATCCCGCGCCCGACCAAGCTGGCGCAAGAAGCTCCGCAGAACAAGTGCGAAAAAAGCCCGTGCGGCTGGCACGGGCGTAAAAAATGGCGCAGGGACCAAGGCCGGACAAAATTTGACATTTTTCCGGCTTTTTTCTGCTGCCCAAAGCGGCAAAATCCCTTGCGGTTAGCTGTCCTTTGTGCTAAAATTTGTCTATTGATATGTAGGACGAACTATTTTTTCACGATCATTTGTGTCGGAATGCGAATTCCGTGATTAGGAGATCAGTCCCAGCCGGTCCAGCGTCCGCTGGTGTTCTGCGCCAGAGGTCACCAGGTAGATGCGGGTGGTCTCGATGCTGCTGTGGCCCAGCAGGTCCGCCAGCTTGACGATGTCCCGGCTGGTCCGGTAGAACACCATAGCAAACAGGTGCCGCAGATTGTGGGGGAACACCTTGCGCGGGTCCACCCCGGCGCGCCCGCACAGCCGCTTCATCTCCGCCCAGATCTGCCGGCGGCCCAGCTCTTTTCCGCTTTTGGTGCGAAAGATTGCACCGGAGGCGGTTTTTTGTTTTTGGGCGTATTGGAGCAGCTTCCGGCAGAGCTTTTCCGGCAATAGGATGGTGCGGATCTTGCCCTTGAGGGAGATCTCGGCCTTGCCCTGCCGGGCGGCCTCCACCGTGAGATACCGCACCTCGCTGACCCGGATGCCCGTGGCCCCCATGGCTTCCACCAGCAGGCCCAGCCGCTCCTGTCCCAGCCGGTGCGCCGTGTCCAGCAGGCGCTGGTACTCCGCCTTCGTCAGTTCCCGGCCGGCGTCCCGGAACAGTCGCCGCTGGACCCTCAGGAATTTCACCCGGCAGCCGCCGAGGCCCAGGAACTCCAGCAGGCTGTTCAGTGCGGAGAGCTTGGCGTTGATGCTGGCGGGGGCGTAGCCCCGCTCCACCAGATGAGCCTTCCACGCCGCGCTCAACCCTTTGCTGATCTCCCGCCCGTCCAGCCAGCGTGCGAAGGCCCGGATGTCCCGGAGATACTTCTCCATAGTGGCTTCGCTCTTCTCCTCCAGCCGGAGGTGGCGGGCAAATGCCTGGATTTGCAGGGGAGTCAGTCTGTCTTCGGTCATAAGATGCCTCCTTTTGTGATTTCACAACGATATTTTACCGGATGTGCAAATATAACAAGGCCCACAGCGGCAGCTGCCGCTGTGGGCCTTGTTATTTTAGTGCCGTAATCGTAAGATTTTCTCCAGTTCCAAAAAGCTATACGCGGATCTGCCAGTTTTTCTATGAAGGGACGCGCCTCCTCCCGTTTTACGGCGAACATGATACCAGAGGCCGTACCGGAAGTCGGTATGTAGAAAAACGTATATGCAAGTTCTTGATTCCGCAAAGGTTCTATCTTTCAATACCATCTCAAACGGCTCAGATAGTGCATGTCTGTATTCCTTCCGGAACAGCGGCATGGAATTCCATACCGCTGTCGTTCTAAAAATACTTCTCTTTTTCTGTCAGGGTCTCATTTCCGATGATATTCTCTAAACTGTCCCATTTTTAGCTGATAGCTTCGATTCCCGCCCCTGGTCACGATGGCCCCCTGAAATCAGATCATTCAGATAATCTCTTGTACAGGGCGGCTTCAGGCCAATAGACTCTGCAGTTTCCGATGCTTTGCTTCGGAATGATCGGCCAGGTATGTCATGATGGTCTCTTCCACCCTTACTCTTATCGCTGTTTTTCTTAAGGAAGAGCTCCAGCAGAGTCCACTCCGGCTCAAACCGCTCTGTGATTACAGGCGCCATACGTAAAAGATATTGCGATGCCACTGCCGGCATGTTCGCCGACATCAATGAGGCTGCATATTTTCAGTATCGTCCCATTGCGGGAATCGAAGACGCCACCGCTCTTTGCCTCATTGATTTCCATGCGAACACTACTGGGGTTCGCCATGGTGATGGCGTCCCATTCTTTGATGACCACTCCGAGTCCCGGCAGCTCGCTTCGGGAGCCCTTGATTCCCCTGAGAAACATACTGTCAAGGCCCGGCGGATGTTGCGCCGCAAAGGCAATGGCAATATCATACCGCAGAAATTTGAATCGTTTTTCCCGGTTCTATTGCAGAAAATCGCCGCACCGGACAGCGACAAAGCCGGAAAAGCCCCCGAAAACGCGGAATGCTTTTTCCTTTTGAGTGGAGCGATTGTTTCTTGACGGTTTCTTTTGTGAAAGGCTTTCAATTTTCACAGCTTCTTTCCAAGAATTCGGATATCTTTTCCACTTTTTATAGAATTCGTTGAAAATACTTTACAGGATACACGCTTTTTTGATATGATAAAAAAGTAACAAATCAGAAGTACTATGCTCATTTCTGGGAGCTCATCTCTACGCCGCATCAATCCCAGGATCGGAGGAAAATCGGATGAAAAAATTTTTAACAGCGATTTTAGTCGCAGCAGCTCTTTTCACAACTGTCGGCTGCAGCGGCCGGCCCGCCACGACAGCGGATGTTCTCCAGAGTTCCGCGGATGCGGAGGAAGGTTCGTCCCATGACAGCCAGGGCAGCCTCCGCACCGGCCTCTATGCGGTGGGCTCCCTATCCTCCAGCGCCAGTGCGGGAGAGGAGGACGGTCTGATCCAAACGGATGTGACGATCGTCGCCGTCACCGTGGATGAGACGGGCGTCATCACTGACTGCGTGATCGACGCCGTACAGGCAAAGGCAAATTTTGACAGCCAGGGCCAGCTCCTCACGGATCTCACCGTCCCGGTGCCCAGCAAAAATGAACTGGGCGCTGATTACGGCATGGGCAGCATCAGCGGCATCGGAAAAGAGTGGAACGAGCAGGCCCAGGCTCTGGCGGACTATGTAGTGGGCAAGACGGCCGATGAGGTGCTGGGCATTGCCGTGGATGAGGCCACCAAGCCCGCAGAGGCGGACCTGGCCTCCAGCGTCACCATCTCCATCGGCGGCTTCCAGAACGCCATCGCGGAGGCGGTGGACCGCGCCCAGCCGCTGGGCGCTCAGGCCGGAGATGAGCTGCGGCTGGTGACCAGCAATTCCATGGCCGCCGGCAATGCACCAGAGGGCGCCGCCGGCATGGTGGAGACCAATGTGAACATCGCCGCCGTGACCATGAACGGAGATGCCATCACCTCCTGCGTGATCGACGCCGTGCAGGCCCAGGTCAGCTTTGACGGCCAGGGACAGCTCCTCACGGATCTCTCCGCCCCGGTGCCCAGCAAGAATGACCGGGGAGCGGACTACGGCATGGGCGCCGTCAGCAGCATCGGCAAGGAGTGGAATGAACAGGCGGCGGCCTTTGCCGCCTATGTCACCGGCAAGACCCTGGACGAGGTGGCGGGCATCGCGGTGGATGAGGCCACCAAGCCCGCAGAGGCGGACCTGGCCTCCAGCGTCACCATCTCCATCGGCGGCTTCCAGGCCCTGCTGGAAAAACTCCGGTGAGGCTCCGGCTGCTGTCCCTGCTGCTCCCCTGCCTCCTTCTGACCGCCTGCGCCGCTCCGGAGGAGGTGGAGACGAGGCCCAAGCAATATCAGGCGACCTTTCTGGACGTGTTCGATACAGTGACCACGGTCATGGGCTATGCGGAGAGCCAGGAGGTCTTTACAGAGACGGCGGAGATGGCTCACGATCTGCTGCTGGAATACCACCAGCTCTACGACATTTACAACGACTATGAGGGGATCCACAACCTCAAGACCGTCAATGACCAGGCGGGGATCGCCCCGGTGACGGTGGATGCGCGGATCCTGGATCTGCTGCTCCTGTGCCGGGACCTGTATGCGGACAGCGGCGGCAAGGTGAATGCCGCCATGGGGAGCGTCCTTCTGCTGTGGCACGAGGCCCGTGAGGCGTCCGTCAACGACCCGGAGCATGCCTATCTCCCAGAGGAGGATGCTATCCAGGCCGCGTTGGAGCATACCTCCTTTGACAATGTCGTGCTGGATGAAGCGGCCTCCACGGTGTATCTGACGGACCCGGCACAGCGCCTGGACGTGGGGGCTGTCGCCAAGGGGTACGCCGCCGGTGCCGTGGCCGCCGCACTGCCGACGGGCATGGTACTGAGTTTGGGCGGCAACGTCTGCGTTACGGGCCCCAAACCCGACGGCAGCCCCTGGGTGATCGGCGTCCAGAACCCTGATGGGGACGACACGGAGTATGTCCAGCGCCTGGATATCACCAGCGGCGCGGTGGTCACCAGCGGGGACTATCAACGGTATTACACGGTGGACGGCGTCGCCTACCACCATATCATAGACCCGGATACCGGCTGGCCCGCCCGGCATTACCGGTCCGTGACGGTCATCTGCGCGGACTCGGGGCTGGCAGACGCCCTCTCCACGGCGGCATTCATCATGGATGAGGAGAGCGGCCGGATCCTGCTGGAGACGTATGGCGCAGAGGCGTTGTGGGTCTACGCAGACGGCTCCGCCTCCTGGACGGGGGGCTGTGACGCCTATTTTCATTCATAAACGGAACATGAGGAGAGGTGAGATCATATGCTGCGAAAGCAAACCTTCTGGGGTGGCGTCCACCCCGCGGGGCGCAAGGAGCTGTCCAGCGGAGCACCGCTGGAGGACTGCCCGCCGCCGCGGGAGGTGGTCATTCCGCTGCTCCAGCATATCGGAAAGCCCTGCACGCCCCTGGTAAAGGCCGGGGACCATGTGGACATGGGGCAGAAGATCGGTGACGGCGAGGGACTGTGCGTCCCTGTTCACGCCTCGGTGTCAGGCACCGTGAAGGCCGTGGAGCCCCGGAGCCACCCCAGCGGCCAGCCCCATCTGGCTGTGGTGATCGAGAACGACTTTCAGAACACCTACCACAGCGCGGTCCCGCCCTGCGCCGACACGGATGCCCTGGACGCCGACGCCTTGATCCGCCGCATTCGGGAGGCCGGGCTGGTGGGCATGGGCGGCGCCACGTTCCCCACCGATATCAAGGCGAACATCGGGAAGGTGGAGACCCTGATCGCCAACGCCTGTGAGTGTGAGCCCTATATCACGGCGGATGACGCCCTACTCTGCACGGATGCGGACCAGGCGATTCGCGGACTGCGGCTGCTGCGGCAGCTGCTGAAGCCCCGGCGGACAGTGATCGCCATTGAGGACAACAAGGAGCGGGCCGTTTCGATCCTGACGGACAAGCTGAAGCAGCAGGACGAGGTGGAACTGGTCGTGCTGCCCACCCGCTACCCCCAGGGGGCGGAGAAGCAGCTCATCCAGGCAGTCACCGGCCGCCAGGTCCCCTCCGGCGGATTTCCCAAGGATGTGGGGTGTGCGGTCTTCAACATCGCCACCTGCGCCAGCGTATGCCGGGCCGTGGCGGACGGGGAGCCCATCCTCCGCCGGATCGTCACGATCACCGGCCACGGGATCAAGGAGCCGAAAAACCTGATCGTCCCCATCGGGACGCCTTTCGCCCACGCTATCGAGGCGGCGGGCGGCCTGCAGGGGGATGTGTGGAAGGTCATCGCCGGAGGCCCCATGATGGGCCGTTCCCAGGCGGATCTCTCCACGCCGGTAATCAAGGGCACCAACGCCATTGTGGCGCTGACCAGCGCCGATGACCTGGAGTCTCCCCACCCCTCCTGCATCCGCTGCGGCAGGTGCGTGTCCGTCTGCCCGATGGGGCTCCAGCCGCTGTACCTCTATCGCTTCTCCCGCTGCCGGGATGTGGGAATGCTTCGGCAATACAGCATTCTGGACTGCGTGGAGTGCGGCTGCTGCGCCTACACTTGCCCGGGGAAGCTGCCCATCGTGGCGGCGATCCGGGAGGGAAAACAGCGGGTAAGGGAGGAACCATCATGAGGTTTGCCATGTCTTCATCCCCGCATATCCGCTGCGGCGACAACACCCGGCGGATCATGCTGGACGTTTTGATCGCGCTGCTGCCCACCCTCCTGGCGGGAACGATCTTCTTCGGGCTCCGCTGCCTGCTGCTTGCGGCGGTATCCATTGCGGCCGCAGGATTGGCCGAGGCGCTCTGGAACAAGCTTACCCGCCGGTACCAGACCGTGGAAGATCTCTCGGCCGCCGTCACGGGGCTGCTGCTGGCGCTGACGCTCCCGGCCACCGTGCCCTATTGGATGGCGGCGGTGGGTGCGGTGTTTGCCGTCATTGTAGTGAAGGCTGCCTTCGGTGGCCTGGGCCAGAACATTTTCAATCCCGCGCTAGCGGCCCGCGCCCTGCTGCTGTTGCTGTTTCCCGCGTCCATGACCCGTTTCGCGGCCCCTGGGGCATCCGTTCCCCTGGACCTGGGCTCCGCAGACGTGGTCACAGCCGCCACGCCCCTCCACAGCATGGTGATGCCCGCGCTGCCGGACGTCCCGCTTTCGGAGATGTTCCTGGGCAGCATCGGTGGGTGTATCGGTGAGGTCTCCGCGCTGGCGCTGCTGATCGGGGGCGGATATCTGGTGGTCCGCGGGGTCATCAAGCTGCGGATCCCCGTCAGCTATCTCGGAACGATGGCGGTCCTGAGCTTCGCCTTCGCACCGATGGAACCGCTTCGGTGGATGCTGTACAGTCTTCTGGGCGGCGGGGTCCTGCTGGGGGCCCTCTTCATGGCATCGGACTACGCCACCTCCCCCGCCACGCCCGGCGGGCAGGTGCTCTATGGGATCGGCTGCGGCGTGCTGACCGTGCTCTTCCGCTCCGTCGGTCTCTACCCGGAGGGCGTCACCTACGCGATTTTACTGATGAATGCCGCGTCCTGGCTGCTGGAGCGCTTCACGCCCACCCGCCTGTTCGGCGCGCCGCAACGGAAAGGAGGCCTTCGATGAAGGCAAAAGAGCTGCTTGTCAGTGCCGGTTCCCTGCTGCTTGCCGGCCTGATCCTGGTAGTGGCTGGGAATGCCGTGGCTCCCGCCGCGGCCGCAAACGCCGCAGCGGAGCAACAGGAGATGATGGAGACCCTGCTTCCCGGAAGCACGGTCTTCACCCCGGAAGAGGACACGGGGACCGATGCCAATATTACGGCCGTCTGGAAAGGGGAAGGCGGCTGGATCATAGAGACCACTGTGGACGGCTATGCCGGCCCCATCCGCCAGTGGACCGGTGTGGACAGCAATGGCCATGTAACAGGTCTGGTGGTCCGGGACATGGAGGAGACCTTCGGCCTGGGCCGGAACGCATTGACGGACATTGATTTTCTGGTGCAGTTCGTCGGCACCTCCGGAGAGGCGGAGGTGGGCGGTGGTGTGGACGCGATCACCGGCGCCACCGTCACCTCGCGGGCGGTTGCCCGTGGCGTCAGTTCCGCCTGCGCGTATGTCACCGGTGCAGATGTCAGCACGTCTGCGACAGAGTGGGGAGGTTGATGCTGCTTGAA
Source organism: Dysosmobacter welbionis (assembly GCF_005121165.3). Lineage (NCBI taxonomy): Bacteria > Bacillati > Bacillota > Clostridia > Eubacteriales > Oscillospiraceae > Dysosmobacter > Dysosmobacter welbionis. The sequence goes on from NZ_CP034413.3 coordinate 1,339,639, forward strand.
AAAGATCATTGTATCGCCGCTGTGCACGGCGTCCATCTGCCTTTCCGTGACCTTGCTGGCAGCGGGTCTTGCCGCCCAGATTGCAGCGGCGCTGGTCCCCAACATCATCCTGCCCGCGCTGGACATTCCCACGCTGGCGGCCCTCTCTCTCCTCGCGCTGGTCCTGGAGGTGATCCTCTTTGGGGAGAACCACCGGTTTTGGGCAACCTCGCTGATCGTGGGCACTGTGGCGTTCGGCGTGCTCTCTCTGTGCGCCGGCAGTGTGCCGACGGTGCTGGACGCGCTGCGGGTCGGGATCCTGGGCGGCGCTGTGTTCCTGATCTGTGAGGTACTGCTCCACTCCATCCTGGACCGGATCTCCTCCGGTGCCGCGGGCAAGTACCCCAGGAGCATGGCTGTGGTGTCCGCGCTGCTGCTGTGGCTTGCTGCACAGATTCTGATGAGTATTGGGATTTAAAACTGCGGTCGGGGTTCCCATACGGCAGGGCAGCGAGCTGCGTGGATCGGTTCGCCGGTACAGTCCAGCTGTTCTGCAAGCCCGGACTATCCGTTCCGGTACCGGTTGTATGCGGAGCACCGGAAGGCCGAAGCCGCCTGAAAAACCCTCCATCGCTAAAAAACAAGGGCCTCCGGCAAGATGCCGGAGGCCTTTTTCATATCCCCGAGAACTGCCGTGAGCTGTGAAAACATCGGACCGCAGCGAAGGATTGGGCGGCAACGTGATCCCGCAAGCTGTGTGTTCTTGTCAATACCGTTGCAAACGCGGCTTTGACGCAAGCCGTTTCAGCTGCCGGCAGGCATTTGGGGATGGTAGTCCATTTTCCCGTGGAGACCCCACCGAGTCTTCCGCACCTCTGTCCCATTTACACAGGGATCACCGGCAAGCAGGGATTTCAATGCGCCTCCCCGGGTGGGGAAGGTCTCAGTGCTCCAGCAGGGTGAGTCGTTTCAGAATATGTCCGATGTCCGCAGGGATGCAGACAGACCGCCCCCGAATCTCCGGGGGAATATAGGACTCCTTCTGATTGATACAGGCATAGGCAGCGCTCCGGTTCTCCAGGGTCATCTTCCAGAAGGGATACTTGATGATGCCCGGGGTGTTGCCGCCCACCCCCAGCTCCAGGAACAGCAGCCGCCGTCCCCTGTGCCGCCGTAGGAAGTCCTCGTACCGCCGGGCGGCGGCATACCAGCCCGCATCCTGGACGAAGGTATCGTCGCACCGCAGGTTCATGGCCATGGGACGGCCGCACCTGGGGCAGCGTGGCACCAGCTCCGTGGGGATCCGCATGTCCCTCTGTTCTGCAAACATTTTGCGGACGGTCTCCTCGTTGTCATAGGTCTCCTGATGGCAGGGCTTGGAGCACTGCCACAGGCCATAGTCCCCTGGGTGTAGAACAGCCGCTGCTTGTCGAAGCCCGCCAGCTGGAACTGGTGGTCCACATTGGTGGTCAGGACAAAGTAGTCCTTGTCCTTTATCAGCTTCAGCAGATCGCCATATACAGGCTTCGGCGCCTTTTCATAGCGGTTTACCAGGATCTGCCGGCTCCACCAGGCCCAGTACTCCTCCAGGCTTTCAAAAGGATAGAATCCGCCGGAGTACATGTCCTGGATGTCGTACCTGGACTGAAAGTCGCTGAAATACCGCCGGAACCGTTCGCCGGAGTAGGTCATCCCCGCAGAGGCGGACAGACCCGCCCCCGCCCCGACCACCACTGCGTCCGCAGAGGCCAGGGCCCCCTTCAGCTGCTCAATCGGGTCCGAGGAGACGGCGGTAGATGGCTGCGTCCAGGTCTTTGAAAACATTGAAGATCACCCTTTCTACGGAAGTTGTCTGCTGCTCCAGAAATTCCCGGACCGTTCTCACGGCGATCTCGGCGGCCTCCTGGTTTGGAAAGTGGAACTCCCCGGTGGAGATGCAGCAGAAGGCCACACTGCGGAGACCATGCTCCGCGGCCAGCGCCAGGCAGGAGCGGTAGCAGGCGGCCAGCTCCCGCCGGTCCTTCCAGGTCACCCATCTGCCCACGATGGGCCCCACAGTGTGGAGCACATACCGGGCCGGCAGGTTATAGGCACGTGTCAGCTTGGCCCGGCCGGCGGGCTCAGGATGCCCCTGGGCCCGCATGATTTCTGCGCACGCGTCCCGGAGCTGGAGCCCCGCCGCCGAGTGGATGGCGTTGTCGATGCAGCCGTGGCAGGGGGCGAAGCAGCCCAGCAGAGCGGAATTATCTGCATCCACAATGGCGTCCGCCCGCAGCCGGGTGATGTCCCCCTGCCAGAGCACCAGGCGGGGATCTCCTGCAGTGGGAGGCAGGGCATCCCCGTTCACCACGCCCTTTTCCTCCCGCTCGGCGGAGAGCAGGGCATCCTGGACTTCCAGAAATTTGGGGGCCAGGGGCATGGGCGGCCGGACATTCATCAGGGAGCGGAGCAGCCGCCGCTGTGAGAATGCATCCACCGGAAATGCTTCCGCCTGCTCCCGGTACTGAGGCATTTCCGCCAGAAGGGTTTGATTCAAATATTGTACCTGTTCCCTGCGATCCATGGGTCTCCTCCAAAGGAAAGATTCATTGTACGGTCTGATACCGGAAATGCCAGAGCGGAGATCGGCACAGAGCCCGCTTCCCGGCACTTGCAGAGGGCGTCCCCTTCTGCGGGAAAGCGCAGGCTGCTTCACCCCTCGCTTTCTATTGTACGGCGGGATTCACCACTCGTAAAGTACGCACAATGCTGTGACATAGGCACCGGGAGGTAACCAAGGGGCTGCGGGGCTTTCCACGGGGCGAAATTTTTCATCGCCGCCCCATGGGAGCTTGACAATCGCTCTGCAGGTACCATAAAATATGGATGATATCAGAGGATTTGAAGTGATCGGTATACAGGAGGGACCTGCAGATGGCAGCCGCGGCAAAAGAACTTCCGGCCTGTCCGGTGGAAACCACGCTGACGCTGATCAGTGACAAGTGGAAGGTGCTCATTCTCCGGGATCTGATGCCGGGGACAAAGCGTTTTGGAGAATTGAAGAAGTCCATCGGCTCGGTCAGCCAGAAAGTGCTGACGGCCCAGCTCCGGGAGATGGAGCGGAGCGGCCTGCTGACCCGTACGGTCTATCCGGAGGTCCCGCCCCGCGTGGAATACACGCTGACCGACCTGGGGTACAGCCTGAAACCCATTCTGGACGCCATGAGGAACTGGGGCGAGGCGTATAAGGCCCAAAAACAGGGGTAGCCCTCCCTCAGCGTCAAGCCGCCTGCTTTGGCAGCCTTTGCGGGGCGGTCCCGAAAGAGCCCCGACCCAGCAAAAAACAGACTGCTCGTGCAGTCTGTTTTTTGGATCCCGCCGTCCCGCAGCGGCAGGGCCCGCAAGGGTGCAGGCTTCCTCAAAGGGGAAACGACTCCATTACCAGAGTCAGGAGCGGGATCGTCAGGATCGAACACAGGGTGGAGGCAAACGCGATCTGCGAGGCAAAGACGGCGTCGCAGTCATACTTGTCCGCCAGAATAGAGCCCGTGCTGCCGGCGGGCATCCCCGTCATCAGGATACAGACATTGGTCAGCGTCGTGTCCAGGTGGAGCGGTTTGAGCAGTACGCACAGCAGAAGCGGGTACAGGACCAGCCGCAGGCAGGTGTACCACAGAACAGGCTTTGAGAACATGGAGCGGATGGGGGCGTCCGCCAGGATTGTCCCGATGACGAACATGGAGACCGGGACGGTGCAGCTGCTGACCGAGGCGACGGCGCTGTCCAGGAAGCCCGGCAGGGACACCGGAGCGGCCATCAGGAGCAGCCCCGCGAAAACGGCGATGATGCAGGGGTGGCGGACCAGCTTGCGGAAGGCGTCCTTCCTGCTGACGCTGGTGAAGAGGGACAGCCCCGCCGTCCACATGGTGAAGCGGAGCGGGATCTGGAACATGGACGTGTAGATCACGCCCAGATCCCCAAACAGCAGGCGGGCCACCGGCAACCCCACAAAGCTGGAGTTGGAACAGATGATGCCGTAGGAGAGAACGCTCCTCTGCTCCCGAGGGTACTTTCGGAAGAGCAGCTTGCTGCCGTATATGGACATCAGCTGGATGACTGCGGAAAGTCCAACCGCCAGCAGGCAGTTCCGGGCGAAGCCGTCTGGGAACACCATCCCGCCTAAAAAGGACTCGACGATATTGCAGGGCAGGATCACATCGATCAGCAGGTCGGAGAGCATCTTCCGCCCCGCCGCGTCGATGATCTTCAGCTTTTTGATGAGTACGCCCGTCAGGATCAGAAGGAACATCGTCTCCTGCAGGGACAGCATCTCCCAGAAAAACTCCATCCGCACGCCTCCTGTCCGGTCCCCCGCAGGCCCCGGTCTGCATTGTTATTCATTATATACCACCCAGACGGGATTGCAAGCGCCGGACACTTCTGTGCTTTTGTCACAGAAATCCCGGTCGGCGTGTGGTATACTCTTTTTAAAAGAGCCGCCGGACGGCCCGGCTCCCGGTGCCGGGAGCCCCGCCGCAGCAGCGGCGCGGACAGAAAGGATGCGTATGATGGGATTCTTTGGATTTCTGCAGCGGCCGGACCTGGGACAGGGGCTGGAGCGGTTTGCCGCCACGCCGAACGCCCTGCTGCTGGACGTGCGCACACAGGAGGAATATGCGGACGGTCATATTCCGGAGAGCCGGAATCTGCCGCTGCAGACGTTGGGGCGGACAGAGCTTCTGCCCCCCGCCCGGGAGACGCCCCTCTTCGTCTACTGTCTCAGCGGCGTCAGGAGCCGTCAGGCGGCCGGCCTGCTGCGGCGCATGGGGTATACTGATGTGACGGATCTGGGCGGCATCTGCAACTATCGTGGAAAGGTGGTCAAGTGAGATGAAAGTCATCATTGTAGGCGGCGTGGCCGGAGGCGCCACCGCCGCGGCCCGGCTCCGCCGGCTGGACGAGACCGCGGAAATCGTGGTATTTGAGCGGTCCGGATATGTATCCTACGCCAACTGTGGTCTGCCCTATTACATCGGCGGCGTCATCACCGACAAAGAGGAGCTGACGCTTCAGACGCCGGAGAGCTTCTGGCAGCGTTTCCGGGTGGACATGCGGGTGCGCCACGAAGTCACAGCCATCCACCCGGCAGAGAAGACCGTGGACGTGCGGAATCTCGCTACCGGCGAGACCTTTACCGAATCCTATGACAAACTGGTCCTCTCCCCCGGTGCCCGGCCCACCCAGCCGGCGCTGCCCGGCGTAGGGATCGACCGCCTGTTCACCCTCCGCACGGTAGAGGACACCCTGAAGATCCGGGAATTCATCGAACAGCACCATCCCCGGTCCGCGGTGCTGGCCGGCGGCGGCTTCATCGGCGTGGAGCTGATGGAAAACCTGCGGGAGCTGGGCATCGACGTCACCGTGGTCCAGCGGCCCCGCCAGCTGCTGAATCCCCTGGACGCGGACATGGCCGCCTTCCTCCACGCCAAGCTGCGGCAAAAAGGGGTGCGGCTGCATCTGGGCTGCACTGTGGAGGGCTTTGCCGCCAACGGTGACCGGGTCAATGTGCTGCTGAAGAACGAGGCGCCCCTCACCGCCGACATGGTGGTGCTGGCCATCGGCGTCACGCCGGACACCGGCCTCGCCAAGGCGGCCGGGCTGGAGCTGGGGATCAAGGGCAGCATCCTGGTGAACGACCGGATGGAGACCTCCGCGCCGGACATCTACGCTGTGGGGGATGCGGTACAGGTGAAGCACTTCGTCACCGGGCAGGACACCCTCCTCTCCCTGGCGGGCCCCGCCAACAAGCAGGGGCGCATCGCGGCGGACAACATCTGCGGCGGAGACAGCCGGTATCCCGGCTCCCAGGGCAGCTCCGTCATCAAGGTATTCGATATGACCATCGCCACCACCGGCGTCAATGAGAAGACGGCAAAACAGGCGGGCATCGACTGCGACAAGGTCTACCTCTCCCCCATGAGTCACGCCGGATACTATCCCGGCGGCAAAGTCATGACCTTGAAGGTGGTGTTCGAGAAGGGCACATACCGCCTGCTGGGCGCGCAGATCGTGGGTTACGAGGGTGTGGACAAGCGGATCGACGTGCTGGCCACGGCCATCCATGCGGGACTCTCCGCCCTCCAGCTGAAGGATCTGGATCTGGCCTACGCGCCGCCCTACTCCTCCGCCAAGGATCCGGTGAACATGGCAGGCTTTATGATCGAGAACCTGTCCCATGGGCTGGTGGAGCAGTTCTTCCCGGAGGATGTGGACGCCCTGCCCCGGGACGGCAGTGTGACGCTGCTGGACGTGCGGACCCCCGGCGAGTACGCCGACGGCCACGCGGAGGGCTTTGTTAACCTCCCGGTGGATGACCTGCGGGAGCGGCTGCGGGAAGTCCCGGTAGGCAAGCCGGTGTACGTTATCTGCCAGAGCGGCCTGCGGAGCTATATCGCGTGCCGTATTCTGGCCCAGCAGGGGTTCAAATGCTATAACCTCTCCGGCGGCTGGCGGCTGTATGAGACGGTGGTGCGGGACCGGACCGCCGCACAGGAGGCCTGGCCCTGCGGGATGGAGAAGTAAACAGGAAAACGCAAGCCACCCGCTGCAAAGGCAGCGGGTGGCTTCATTCATGATTGATTTCGACGGAAAGGACATCTTGAGTAGCATCTTTCTGCGGGGCTGCACGACGCGCCGCCCGATCCTGCCGCAGGGCCGCCAGGATCCCCAAGGATATGATCCCGCACACATAGAGATACTGAAATCCCTCATCGCCGCCGCTGGAATCAAAAAAGTGGACAGAGGAAAAATCGTCATCCGGAAACACCAGAACACCGCAGTACCGTAGCAGTCCATAGATCATTCCTGCGGCCAGAAGGGCCAGCCCGATCAGAAGGCACACCCTGACGATCTGCCGAATTCGCGGCCCTTTCCGCTCCAGTCCCCAGCGGGCGGCGGCAAAGCAGAGAATGCCGCAGGGTAACGACAGCGGCAGATACGTCAGTGCTTCCACCAGAAACAGCTTCATATCGGCTCCCCCTTTTCCACTATGATACACACTCTTTGGCCGGAAGTCAACAATGCCCTCCGGCGCGGGGCGGAGGCAGCGAGTTCGCTTTCTGATGAAAAAACAGGACACCCAAAGCTGGGTGTCCTGTTTCACTCTGGAGCGGGCAACGAGGCTCGAGCTCGCTTCCCGGCATCCCGCGAATGGCTGACCGCCATTCGCAGGACCCCTGCCTCACCTCTGATCCAATCGCGCCTTCGGCGCGGGGCGGAGGCAGCGAGTTCGCTTTCTGATGAAAAAACAGAACACCCAAAATTGGGTGTCCTGTTTCACTCTGGAGCGGGCAACGAGGCTCGAACTCGCTACCTCCACCTTGGCAAGGTGGCGCTCTACCAGATGAGCTATGCCCGCGGAACAAGAGGTATTCTACCAGAGAAACACCCGCTTGTCAAGACTCTTCTGCAAGATTTTCCGAATTTTCTTCCGCAGCAGCCGCGGCGTCTCCGCCCATCACAAACTCGATCAGCCCCACCGGACCCTGTGCCGGATAATAGGAGATCGTCCAGGGCGGCGTCTCTGCCAGACCTCGCGCCTCCCGGAGCTGTGCCACCGTCTCCTCCACCCGGGCCTGGCCGTCCTCTCCCCAATAGCCGACCCGGACCGCCAGCTCCGTGCGGCCCTCGTCCAGCGCCGCCTCCAGCAGGGCGGACAGCGCCTCCGTACTGGTGGCGTTCACCACCGCCTGGATCTGCTCCGCCGTCCGGCGGTAGCTGACCTGGATGCTGATCTCATAGTACCCCCGCTGGGACCGGCTGGAGGCGGTGATATACTCCACGGCATAGGCGCCCATAGGCGTCTCCTGCTGGACCTCCGTAGTGGCCTGCTCCAGTGTGTCCGCCACCGTCAGATCGTCCTCGTAGTTGTAGAGGCGGACCGTGGCGCTCTCCGTGTGCTGGCCGATGAGGATCAGCAGGTCGTTCACGATGTCCTGGTAGTTCTCCGCCCGGAGAGTCCCGGCGGCCTCGCTCTCCCAGAACTTGCTGCTGTGGGGCTCCACGGTGGCATAGTTCCGCTCCAGCAGGGCGCTGCACCCCGTCAGGGACAGGCTGACGCACAGGAGCAGGGTGAGATGGCGCATCTTCACGGCTCGGCGCCTCCTTTCCGGTCAGAATGGCCCAGGGACGGGCAGGGGCGCGCTTACAGCCCCAGGTCCTCGTCCACCAGCAGGACCTCCGTCTCCATGCCCAGCATAGGCCCCCAGAGAGTCACCAAGGCGCGGCAGACCCGCTCAGGACTCCGGCAGTCGTAGCAGCGGTCCGCCTTCACGGCGCAGGGCGTCTTCTTCCCCAGCTGCCGGGCGCGCTGGGGTGCAGCCACGTTCCGGGCCCGGTACACCGCCGCCTCGTAGGTGGGGGCCAGCTTGTTCCGGCCGATGACAAAGTACACCTTCTCATGGCCGAACAGCGTAGCGGACACCCGGTTGCCGGTGCCGTCGATGTTGACGATCTCCCCCGACTCCGCCAGGCCATTGGCAGAGGACAGGTACACCTGGGTCTGCATGGCCGCCTTCCGGGCGGCGTTCGCCTCCTGCTTCCAGTGCCAGATGACGGTGTTGTGGGCCGCCAGCTTGTCGTACACCCCCAGAGCGTCCAGGGTGGCGGAGCCGCCGAAGCCCACGGTCTTGCCGTCGATGGCGCCGTCCAGGTAGGCCGCGGCCTCCGCCGCCGCCGCAAAGGTGCGTACGGTGTAGCCCCGGCGCTCCAGGGCCTGCTGAACCTTCGTGAAATCTGTCATGTCAAATTTCCTCCTTCTGATAATCCCCAAATCCCTCGCCCAGGATCTCATGGGCGTCGCACACGATGAAAAAAGCCTTCGGGTCGATCTCCCGCAGCATCCGCTTGATGGGCACGATCTCCCGCTGCCTGAAGGCCACCAGCAGTACCTGCTTCTCCGCGCCGGTGTATGCGCCTTTTCCCTGAAGCAGCGTCACGCCCCGGTTCATATCCAGCAGTCCCTGGACCGTCTCCTCCCACCGGTCGGTGATGATGTAGGCCACACGAGAGGTATCCCACCCGTACAGGATCATATCCATGACCTTGGACAGCAGATACATCTGAATCAAGCCATAAAGTGCCGCGTTGACGGTGCCGAACACCACTGCAGCCAGGATCACCACCACCATGTCCGGGATCATCACCAGCTTACCGATGGGCAGCCAGGGGAATTTCAGCTTCAGCAGCTTGCCGATGATATCCGTGCCGCCCGTCGTGGCCCCCTGGGAGAATACCAATCCCAGCCCTACCCCCATCCCGGCGCCGCCGTACAGGGTCGCCAGGATCGGGTCCATCGGGGGAAGGTATGCATCCATGCAATCACGTCAATGGCCAAGGAACTGACTGCCATGGCGTACAGGCTGCTCACCAGCAGGCGGCCTCCCAGCAGCCGCCAGCCCGCCAGAAACAGCGGCACATTGACAAGGATGGACAGCACTCCCACCGGCAGGACCGGCACCAGGGCGTTCACGATCTGGGCCAGACCCGTCACGCCGCCCATGGCGATCTGGTTGGGGGCTACGAACCAGTCAAATGCCAGGGCGTAGATCACTGCCCCCAGCGTGATGATACCGCAGCTCCTCACCTTCTGCGCCATAGATCTACTCCTTTTCTATCTGATTCAGTCCAGCAGATCCATCTGCCGCTCCTCGGAGTCCTCCTCCCGCAGCAGGGCGCCCGCCGCCGGGAGACTGCGCACCCGGTAGCGGCTCTGGTTGGTGATGGGCGTGTCCTCCAGCGCCTTCACCGTCTCCAGCTGGTACTTTGGCTTCAGGGTCATCACCGCCACCCCCTGGGTGGTGCGGGTGGTCTTGGGAGCCAGCAGAGCGGTGTGGAAAATCAGCGCCCGGGGCTCCGTGGAGTACACCGCCAGCTCGCAGTCTGTATCCAGCCTGCGGATACAGGCCAGGGGCGCCTTGTCGGAGTAGGCCCCCGTCAGCTTGCGGCGGTTGGAGGTGGTCTTGTAGGCGGTCAGGTCCACCCGGGCCGCCTTGCCGTTTGCAAAGAAGAACAGCAGGGCCCCGGCGTAGTCCGGTCCCGGCAGGACGGCGTAGATCACATTCTCGCCGCTGTCCATGGAGAGTTTCGCGGGCAGATAGTCCCCCAAGGCGCTGGCCTTGGTGTCTTCAAACTCGCTGAGGCGGGTCTTGTACACCTGGCACCGGTCCGTGAAGAACATGATCTCCGCGCCGTTGGTGGTCTCAAAGGTCTGGGACAATCCGTCCCCGTCCTTGTACTTCTGGTCCGCCGCCATTCGCAAAGAGGCGGGGGTGATCTTCTTGAAGTACCCCTCCCTGGAGAGGAACACATGGACGGAGTAGTCCTCCACCTGAGCCTCCTCCACATAGGTCTCGATCTCGTGGCTGTACACGATGGAGGTTCGGCGGGGCTCGCCGTATTTCCTGGCCGCCTCCGTCAGCTCGTCCACCAGGATCTGCTTCAGCCGCCGGGGGGAGTTCAGGGTGTCCTCCAGGTCGGCGATCTCGTCCTGGAGGGCGTCGGTCTCGTTGACACGCTTGAGGATATACTCCTTGTTGATGTTGCGGAGCTTGATCTCCGCCACGTACTCCGCCTGGATCTGGTCGATGCCGAAGCCGATCATCAGGTTGGGGATGACCTCGGCCTCCTCCTCTGTCTCCCGGATGATTTGGATGGCCTTATCGATGTCCAGCAGGATCCGCTTGAGGCCCTTTAAGAGGTGCAGCTTGTCCTGTTTCTTCTTCATCACGAAGTAGACCCGCCGCCGGACGGACCCGGTCCGCCAGGCAGTCCACTCCTCCAGGATCTGCCGCACCCCCAGCACCTTGGGAGTACCGGCGATCAGCACGTTGAAGTTGCAGGCAAAGGCGTCCTCCAGGGGTGTCAGCTTGTAGAGCTTGGTCATCAGCTTGTCCGGGTCCACGCCCCGCTTCAGGTCGATGGCCAGTTTCAGGCCGGAGAGGTCCGTCTCGTCCCGCATGTCGGCGATCTCTTTCGCCCGGCCCGCCTTGATGAGCTCCGCCACCTTGTCCAGGATGGCCTCCACGGTGGTGGAGTAGGGGATCTCGTAGATCTCGATGAGATTCTCCTCTTTGACGTAGCGGTACTTGGCCCGGACCCGGACGCTGCCCCGGCCGGTCTCATAGATCTCCCGGATGGTGTTCCGGTCGAAGATCAGCTCTCCGCCGGTGGGGAAATCCGGCGCCAGCAGGGTCTCCATCAGGTCGCAGTCCGGGTTCTTCAGATAGGCGATGGTGGTGTCGCAGACCTCCTTCAGATTGAACCCACAGAACTGGGAGGCCATGCCCACGGCGATGCCGCTGTTGGCGGACACCAGAATGTTGGGGAAGGTGGTGGGCAGCAGGGCCGGCTCCTTCATGGTGTTGTCGTAGTTGTCCACAAAGTCCACGGTGTCGCTGTCGATATCCCGGAACAGCTCGGCGCAGATGGGCGTCAGCTTGGCCTCTGTGTACCGGGGGGCGGCCCAGGCCATGTCCCGGGAGTAGACCTTGCCGAAGTTGCCTTTGGAATCCACAAAAGGCGTCAGCAGGGCGCCGTAGCCCCGGGAGAGGCGCACCATGGTGTCGTAGATGGCGGCGTCGCCGTGGGGGTTGAGGCGCATGGTCTGGCCCACGATGTTGGCGGACTTGGTCCGGGCTCCCGTCAGCAGACCCATCTTGTACATGGTGTACAGCAGCTTGCGGTGGGAGGGCTTGAACCCGTCGATCTCCGGAATGGCCCGGGAGACAATGACGCTCATGGCGTAGGGCATGTAGTTGGTCTCCAGCGTGTCGGTGATGGGCTGTTCCACCACCGCCGCGTGAAGGCCGATGACGTTGGACGCGTCTACCTTATGCTTGTTGTCGTCGGTTTTTTTCTTTTTGGGCAAGTGTAATCAGTCCTTATCTTGTATCCATTTCAAGGGGTTGTTGCGGATGTACTGGCGAACATTGGCTAGGTCCTCGTCATTGCGGATCACATGGTCATAAAAGCCCTTCTGCCAAAGAGAAATGCCCGCTTACTTGCTGGTGATCCGCTTCATCTGCTGGATGACGTTCGACAGCGGCGTAGGGGCGGCAATCTGCCGCTCGTCCGGCCCGATGTGCCGGAGTGCCAAAATCAAATGCACATGGTCCGGCATGATGATATATTGATCTACCGATATGCCGGGGTAGTGATCCGGGATCGCTCGGATGGTTTCATCCACGATCCGCCCCAGAGGTGTCAGGGAGATTCGAGGCGGGCGATTGATAATCGCCCCTACGGCGGGTTCGATGGAACACAGGACCTCCTGATTCCGCTCCCTGGTGCAGATGGTGATGAAATAAGATCCCGGCTGGCTGTAATCATAGGACTCCAGCCGCAGGCGCTTCCGCTGGGGGCGTTCCATGGCATCCTCTCCGCTATCCGTTGATTGGGAGTGTATTTTCCGTTGTCGAAACAGAGGGTGCTTTCTGTCCCAACGGCTACGCATTTATTAACCCAAACAGCCAAAATACTTGAAATAATTCACGTATTGCGCATTTTCCGAAACTCTAGTATGCTGTATTCATAAAATTCAAAGGAGGCTGCTCCATGAATGAGACCTATAAATGGCTGTATGACTACTACGCCCTGCCGTTGATGAAAGTCGGCAAACAGGCGGATGCGCTCAAAGAGCGGATCGTCTCCCACGGCAGCCCTGCGGACGCGCTGTTCCTGTGGGACCGGCTGGAAGACCTGTGCCTGCTGTGGGGCACGGAGTCCTTTGCCATCGGGCTCCAACTGGGCCTGCGGCTCATGGCGGGCCAGCGGGCGGACGGGCTGCTGATCTCATAAAACTCTCACGAAATATCCGCCATCTCCAGGTACTTGTACCCGTTCTCCGCAATATGGTCCTTCCGGCCCTGGAGGTTGTCCCCCAGCAGCAGGTCGAACACCGCCGCCGTCTGCTCCACGTCCTCCGGCATCACCCGGATCAGCCGCCGGGTCTCCGGGTTCATGGTGGTCAGCCACATCATGTCCGGGTCGTTCTCGCCCAGGCCCTTGGACCGGTCGATCTTGTACTTCTTCCCCTCCAGGGATTTCACGATGTCGTTCTTCTCCTTGTCGGAGTAGGCGAACCACGTCTTGTCGCCGCTGTTGATCTCAAACAGGGGCGTCTCCGCGATATACACGTACCCCTCCCGGATCAGGGTGGGGGTCAGCCGGTACAGCATGGTGAGGATCAGCGTCCGGATCTGGAAGCCGTCCACGTCGCCGTCGGTGCAGATGACCACCTTGCTCCACCGCAGGTTGCCCAAGTCAAAGGGCGCCACGTTCTTCACGTGCTTGTTCTGGACCTCCACGCCGCAGCCCAGGACCTTGATGAGGTCCGTGATGATCTCGCTCTTGAAAATCCGGGCATAGTCCGCCTTCAGGCAGTTCAGGATCTTGCCCCGCACCGGCATGATGCCCTGATACTCGGAGTCCCGGGCCAGCTTCACGCTGCCCAGGGCGCTGTCGCCCTCCACGATGTAGATCTCCCGCTTGTCCACGTCCTTGGTGCGGCAGTCCACGAACTTCTGGACCCGGTTGGCGATGTCCACCGAGCCGGAGAGCTTCTTCTTCACGTTCAGGCGGGTCTCCTCCGCCTTCTCCCGGCTGCGCTTGTTCAGCAGCACCTGCTCGCCGATCTTCTCTGCGTCAAAGGGGTTTTCAATGAAGTAGATCTCCAGGTTGCTGCGGAGGAACTCCGTCATGGCCTCCTGGACGAATTTGTTGGTGATGGCCTTCTTGGTCTGGTTCTCGTAGCTGGTCTGGGTGGAGAAGTTGTTGCTGACCAGCACCAGGCAGTCCTCGATATCCGCCCAGGTGATCTTGCCCTCGCTCTTCTGGTACTTCCCCTGGTCCCGCAGGTACTTGTCGATGGCGGAGACAAAGGCGGACTTGGCCGCCTTCTCCGGAGAGCCGCCGTGCTCCAGCCAGGAGGAGTTGTGGTAGTGCTCGATGACGTTCACCTTATTGGAAAAGCAGCAGGCCACGCTGAGCTTCACCTTGTACTCCGGCTTGTCCGCCCGGTCCCGGCCCTTCTTCTCCGTCTGCCAGAACACCGGCGCCGTCAGGCTCCCCTCTCCCGCAAGCTCCGTCACATAGTCCATGATGCCGTTTTCGTAGAGGAACTCCGCCTCTTCGAACCGACCCGGCTCTGTCTCGTTCCGGAACCGGAAGGTGACCCCGGCGTTCACCACCGCCTGGCGCTTCATCACGTCGGTGAAGTACTCCGCCGGGATGGCGATGTCCGTGAACACGTCCAAGTCGGGAAGCCAGCGGGTGCGGGTGCCGGTTTTTCTGGCCTGGCTCTTGAGCAGGGGCGCCTTCCCCAGCTCCCCCACGATCTCGCCCCGCTGAAAGTGCAGGGTGTATTCAAAGCCGTCCCGCCAGACGGTGACGTCCATGTACCGGGAGGCGTACTGGGTGGCGCAGGCACCCAATCCGTTGAGCCCTAAGGAATATTCGTAGTTGTCGCCGGAGACGTTGTCGTACTTGCCGCCGGCGTACAGCTCGCAGTACACCAGCTCCCAGTTGTACCGCTGCTCCTTCTCATTCCAGTCCACCGGGCAGCCCCGGCCCGCGTCCTCCACCTGGATGGACCGGTCTGCAAACCGGGTGACAGTGATGGTCCGGCCGTGGCCCTCCCGGGCCTCATCGATGGAGTTGGAGAGAATCTCGAACACCGCGTGCTCGCAGCCCTCCAGTCCGTCAGAGCCGAAAATGACGCCGGGCCGCTTCCGGACCCGGTCTGCGCCCTTTAATGCCGAAATGCTGTCGTTGCCATAGTCCTGCTTCTTGGTTGCCATTAAGTTCCTCCAAAGGCAGTGTCTGCCGTAAAATTCATAAATTTATTGTAGCACACCCGGCGCTGTCCTTCAAGTGCTCCCCCAAAAGACGCCGTGATCCCGCCCGCTTCCCGACGCTTCACACAAATTTTACAAAAATGTTATTGCGTAAAATTTCTCATAACCTGGCCGTCACCCAGCTCAATGCCCTTTTCATCGGGGTTTTGCACATTCTCCACAGAGTTTTCCACACCGTTATGTCAACTTTTGAAATACGAAAAAAATACCGCGCCGCGCACACCCCGGCCGGACGCTCCGTTTTTCGGATCAGATGCTTTTACAGAGCGCCTTTTCAGCCAGCCGGATACCCGGAATTTTTTTGTAGTTGCAAATGCAATATATGCGCACATTTGGATATGCTAATATATTGCCAGAAGAAATCCCTCTCCCCTTGAAAGTATTTCAAAAAACGGAAAAAGGAGAATTCTATATGAAGTTCTATATCTGCAAACATTGCGGCAATGTCATCACCAAGCTCACCTCCGCCCAGGTGCCCGTGAAGTGCTGCGGCGAGGAGATGCATGTGCTGGAGGCCGGTGTCACCGACGCCGCCCAGGAGAAGCACGTGCCTGCCGTCACGGTGGAGGGCAGTCTGGTGAAGGTGGACGTGGGCTCTGTCACCCATCCCATGACCGCCGAGCACTTTATCCAGTGGGTGGTGGTGGAGACTGAGCGGGACGCCCTGATCCACTGGTTCCACCCGGAGGAGACGCCGGAGGTCGTGTTCGCCCTGGCGGAGGGCCAGACTGCCAAGGCCGTTTATGCCTACTGCAACCTCCACGGTCTTTGGAAGAAGGACCTGTAAGCTGCGAGACACCAGACCGCCCCGGCGCTGCACAGCGCCGGGGCGGTCTTCTGACTTTTGAGATCGGATATATTTAGGATATAGGAAGCCTCTGTGGGTGCAGCATCCCCAAAGCGGGACGGCATGGCATTCCCGCTTCAGCCGAGCAGCACCAGGACCACGCCGTAAATCACCGAGGCCAGGGTGCCGAACACGATCACCGGCCCGGCGATCAGGAACATCTTGGCCGCCATGCCGGTGACGAATCCCTCGCTGCGGAAGTCGATGGCCGGTGAGACCACCGCGTTGGCAAAGCCGGTGATGGGCACCAGCGTCCCGGCGCCGCCAAAGCGGGCCAGCTTGTTGTACAGGTTCAGCCCCGTCAGCAGGGCGGAGAGAAACACCAGCGTGCAGGAGGTGGCGGTGCCCGCCGTCTTTTCCTCCAGGCCGGCGGCAGTCCAGCCGTTCAGGATCAGCTGGCCCACCACGCAGATGGCCCCGCCCACTACAAAGGCCAGGACCGTATCCTTCAGCAGCGGCGACTTGGGGCCTTCTGCTTCACATACTGCTGGTATTCCTGCGGCGTCATATTCATTGAAAATCCCCTCCAGGCCATTTTCCCATAGGGTCTCCTGCTTGTTCGGAAACTATACGCACTTGCAAACCTGCGCGGAAGGGAGTACACTGTTGCCCGAAGATTTGTGTGTTTGGAGGAATCCCCATGAGACCCATGCCCGCCCCGCTGGGCCTGTATATCCACATTCCCTTCTGCAAGAGCAAGTGCGTCTACTGCGACTTCTACTCCCTGCCCCGGTCCGAGAGCCGGATGGACGACTACACGGATGCCCTGTGCGCCCATCTGGCGGAGACCGCCCCCTTCGCGGCGGGCCATCTGGTCGACACCGTGTACTTCGGCGGCGGCACCCCCAGCTATCTGGGGACCAAGCGGCTGGTGAAGATCCTGAAGACCATTCTGAAAAAATACAAGGTGGACAAGCAGGCGGAGATCACCCTGGAGGCCAATCCCGACTCCGCCGGGGACTGGAAAGAGCTGCGCACCCTGCGCCGGTGCGGGTTCAACCGCCTCTCCCTGGGAATGCAGTCCGCCGATGACGAAGAGCTCTCGGAGATCGGCCGGGTGCACACCATGGCTCAGACGGAAGCCGCCGTGGAGGCCGCCCGGAAGGCCAAGTTCCAGAATCTCTCCCTGGATTTGATTTACGGCCTGCCCCATCAGACGCTGGAGGGGTGGCAGAAAAACCTTTCCGCTGCCTTGGACCTGACGCCGGAGCATCTCTCCTGCTATGGGTTGAAGGTAGAGGAGGGTACGCCCCTTTTTGCCCGGCGGGGGACCGCGGGTCTGCCGGGGGACGACGCCCAGGCGGACATGTATCTCTACACGGTGGAGTTCCTGAAGGCCCAGGGCTATGAGCAGTATGAGATCTCCAACTTCGCAAAGCCGGGCTGCGCCTCCCGGCACAATCTGAAATACTGGACCCTGGGGGAGTACGCCGGCTTCGGCCCCGGCGCCCACTCGGACTTCGGCGGCGTGCGGTACGCCTACACAAAGGATCTGGAGGGCTATATCCGGGGCGTGCGGGACCACGCCCCCATGCTGTCGGAGAGCGACCGCATCCCACCCCTGGACCGGGACACCGAATGGGTAATGCTGGGCCTGCGGACCACGGCGGGTTTGGACCCCAAGGCATTTGAGCGCCGCTTCCGCCGCCGGTTCACCTGCTTTCTGCCCTTCCTGGACCAGTGCGCCAGGGCCGGCTATGCGGTGGAGGAGGACGGCCGCTGGCACCTGACGCCCCGGGGCTTTCTGGTGTCCAACCAGATCATCGGTGGGATGCTGGATGCCCTGGCCGCGGACAAACAGCGGCGGGCCGATGCCGCCGCCCGGGGAGATTTCCGGGTGAACCTGGATTGAATGAAAAAAGCCGCCCGCTGGAATGCTCCGGCGGGCGGTTCTTTCTCATGCCTTCCGGGCCCGGATGGCATTGACCGGGCAGCCGTTGGCCGCGTCGAAGGCCCCCGCCTCCTCCGCCGGGGTCCGGGGCTGGGCCTGCACCACGGACACCCGCCCCTGGATCTGAAACACGGCCGGCACCGCCGCCGCGCACATCCCGCAGCCGATACACCGGGAGGCGTCCACATTGACTGTCATGCGCTTCCTCCTTTTCCGCGGGCTGCGCCCGCTGTTCCCTTTTATTGTAATACACCGCGCCGGTTTCTCCAAGTCTTTTCTGCGGCGGGCGGAACTTTTTTCCCGCAGACGCCGTCTTGTATTTGGGAGACTCTGTGCAATCTGGTGGATTTTGTTGCCCCATTCCCATTTACTTTTCCGCCTGTTTATGCTATTCTGAAGAGGATTATGTAGACCATCTCAGCTGCAGCTTATGGAGGTATGACATGAAAAACACCCTGCGCAAAACCCTGTCCCTGTTTTTGGCGTTCACGCTTCTTTGCTCCCTGGGCCTCACCGCCGCCGCGTCCGAGGCCATGGGCGAGGACCTGACCTCCAAGGGCACTCTTTTGAACCAGAAGACCCAGCTCTCCACCAATGTGTTTTGGAGTACTGCGTACTCCGACCTGCGGACGGAGAACGTCGTCACATACGAGCCCAATGCAGATGTGACGCCCATCGTCACCTTCGGGGACTCCCTGACCACCCGCACCACGGTCACCTCTGCGGCCCGGGCACTGGAGAGCCAGGGCTACCGGGTGGCGGCGGGCATCAACGGCGACTTCTTCAACACCTCCAACGGCCTGCCCATCGGCATCCTGGTGTCGGAGGGAGAGGTCCTCAGCAGCGACGGCGGCTACTACGCCATGGGTTTCCGGGAGGATGGCTCTGCTGTCATCGGCAAGCCCGGACTCTCCATCTCCGCCAACCTGGGCTATCAGGGTTCGGACAGCAGCGGGTACTTCACGGACATCATCCGCACGGTGGCCGGCATCAACAAGGCCCGGGTCTCCACCGGCGGCATCTACCTCTATACATACGACTTCAACAACCGGCACACCACCGGCAATACCGAGGCCGGCGTGGACGTGCTGTGCACCATCGTGGACGGCTCCCTCTCCATCGGCGGCACCATGACGCTGGTGGTGGACCAGGTGATCGAGGCCACCTCCGCAACGGCCATCGGGCCGGACCAGATTGTCCTCTCCGCCAACGCCCTCTCCAACACCTACTACACCGACGCCCTGCGGAACATCCCTGTGGGCGCCACGGTGACCGTCACCGTCTCCGCCGCCAATGAGGCGTGGAACGATGTGCAGTACGCCGTGGGTGCCTTATACTCCCTGGTGCAGGACGGCGCCGTGGTCTCCGGTCTGCCCTCCGGGGTGAACCCCCGCACGGCGGTGGGTGTGACAGCTGACGGCACCGTGGTGTTCTATACCATCGACGGCCGCCGGTCCGGCCACTCCATCGGCGCCAGCCTGAGCCAGGTGGCCCAGCGGATGATCGAGCTGGGCTGCGTGGCCGCCATCGGCCTGGACGGCGGCGGCTCCACCACCATCACCGTGACGCAGCCCGACGACACCACCGCCGCTACCATCAACCGTCCCTCCGACGGCAGTGAGCGGGCGGTGGCCAACCACCTGTTCCTGGTGGCCACCAATGAGCCCACCGGCGAACTGGGCCACTTCTACGTCCAGGCGGACAACGCCTACGTTCTGGCGGGCAGCAAGGTAGAGATCTCCGCCGCCGCCGTAGACACCAACTACATCCCCATGGACGAGGACTATGACTACGACCTGGAGGCCTCCGACGGGGAGCTGGACGGCAATATCCTCACCACCCCGAAACGGGGCGGTGAGATCACCGTCACCGCCTCCAGCGGCCGCAGAGAAGGCTCTACCACCGTCTACGCCATCGAGGATCCCACGGACGTGGTGATCCGGGACAGCAGCGGCACCGCGCTCACCACGCTGAATGCCGCCACCGGCACCACCACCCAGCTGGCCGCCACCGCCGCCTACAACCACATCTCCCTGAAGGCGGATCCAGAAGCCTTCACCTGGGAGGTCACCGGCGACATCGGCACGGTGGATGAGCACGGCCTCTTTACTGCCGCCGCGCCCGGCACCGGCACCATCACGGTCTCCGCCGGCCGGGCCAGAGTCTCCATCCCCGTCACCGTCTCCAGCTCCGGCACGGTCTCCGCCGGCGGCGTCATGGAGGTGGAGTCCTTTGAGGGCAGCACCACCATCTTCCGGGGCAGCGGCAGCAACATGGACTTCAGTCTGAACCACAGCGCCGACACCGTGCGGATGGGCAGCGGCTCCGCCAAGGTGGATTACACTCTTACCGAAACCGGCGCATCCCAAGGCGCCTACACCGCCGAGTGGCGGGCCTCCAAGTCCACGGGCATCGACTGCAGCACCTATACTGCCCTGCACCTGTGGGTCTACGGCGACGGCTCCGGCAACATCCTGTCCCTGCTGTACAACGATGGCGCCGCAGGCTATCAGTCCCTCCAGGTAACCCCGCTGGACTTCACCGGCTGGAAACAGGTCACCGTCACCCTCCCCGGCGCACACTTCGAGATTCAGGGTCTGCAGGTCAGCGCCACCACCGCCGCAGACGGTACGGTTTCTGTCGGCGACAAGCTCTCCGGCACCATCTATATCGACCACATCACCGCCACCGCCTCCGGCACGCCGGACAACGCGGCGCCTGTGGTCTCCGCCTCCCTCGACAATTCCCTCTGGCAGGTGACCGCCTCGGTCGCCGACGCGGTGGATGGCATCCTGCCAGCGGGCAGCGTCACCGTCACCTACAACGGCGCCCCCTACGGCAGCTATGATCCCGCCACCGGTCTTGTGACCGTGGCCCTGCCCGGCCCCGGGGAGAGCCACGAGGCCATGCGGATCACCATCACCGCCCGGGACCTCTCCGGCAACATCGGCCGGGCCTCCGTGGATGTGGAGCCCTACGGCGTGGACCACAAGTTCACGGACATCAACGACTACTGGGCGGCCACCTATGTGGACTTCCTGTACAACGCCAATATCACCACCGGCTATGCCGACGGCACCTTCCGGCCCAACGACAACATCTCCCGCCAGCAGTTCGCGGTGATGCTGTATCGCTACCTGGGGCTGGACGGCACCCAGTATGAGAGCGTGACGCTGCCCTTCGCGGACAACGCCTCCATCGGGGATTACGCCCTGACGGCGGTGAAGGCCCTGTACACCGAGGGCATCATCAACGGCTCCACCGGCAGCGACGGACGGCTGTACTTCAATCCCGGCGGGTCCCTGACCCGGGCCCAGGCCGCCGCCATGATCGGCCGTACCCAGGAGAAGGGCTACGCCATTGTCGATCTGACCTTCTCCGACACCGCCTCCATCCCTGCCTACGCCACCTACTACATCCAGACCATGGCGGCCCAGGGCGTCATCAGCGGCTATGCGGACGGCACGTTCCAGCCCGGAGCCAACATCACCCGGGGTCAGATGGCCAAGATCCTCTACAACCTGATGTGAGTTTCGCCTTTCAGAGGCCGGCGCATCCGCGCCGGCCTCTCCTTATGGAGAGCGTCTTTTCGGAATCTGCCGGGTGCTGCAAAGCGCTATCGACTCCAATCCCCTGTGATTTCAGGAAAGGGTCTCCCCCGGGGCCCGTCCAGGCAAATGCCGCCGGGCACAGCCCTTCCCGGTCGGCCTCTATTCAGGCGGCCAGGGCTGTCCGGTGAAGCCGGAAGATGGAAACGGTGCCTGTTGACAGCTCCTGCCCCAGGGTGTAAAGTAATCATATTCCACATCCTGTCCGCGGACAGGATGTCTCTTTGCGAGGAGGCCCCCCATGAAGCTGAGACGTTCCGCCTGCATTGACACGCTGTACCTGGAGCTGCCCTTCCTGGACCGGTTCCAGGCGGCAAAGGAGGACGGCTTTGACGCCGTGGAGTTCTGGAGCTGGGCGGACCGGGACCTCTCTGCCGTCAAATCGGCATCAGATCGGGCCGGGATCCCTGTCTGCGGCTTCAACGGGGACGCGGACCTCTCTCTGATCGACCCTGCCCAGCGGGAGGCGTATCTGGCCTTTCTGCACCGCTCTCTGGAGGCGGCCCGGTTCCTGGGCGCCTCCGGCGTCACCGTCCACTCCAACGGTCTGGGGCTGGGGGGCGTGGTGCTGGCGCCCCGGGAGGACCTCTCCCACACGGTGAAGCTCTGCTCCCTGTACGCGGGCCTTGCCGCCAGCGCCCGCCTGGCGGAGGAGGCAGGCGTCACCCTCTATCTGGAACCGCTGAACATCTCCACAGACCACCCCGGTAATTTTCTGCGGGACACGCAGACGGCGGCGGAGCTGGTACGCCTGATCGGCTCTCCCCGCCTGAAGGTCCTGTATGACATCTACCACATGCAGCTGAACGAGGGCCGCCTCTGCGACACCATCCGGCAGTACGCCGATACCTTCGGCCATGTCCACGCGGCAGACGCCCCTGGCCGCCGTGAGCCCGGTACCGGGGAGATCGCCTTCCCCCGGGTCTACAAGGCGCTGGAGGCCGCCGGCTACACAGGGCTGGTGGGCTATGAGCTGTTTCCCGCCCGCTCCACCCGGGAGGCTGTAAAGGCCATTCTGGACGCCGGCTGACACGTTGACCGGTACCCCCTGTATTCTGCGAAAAAGGACGGATCCAACAAGATGCACTCCATAAAAATCGCTCTCTCCCGCTATGGCTGGTTCACTGCCGGGGTCCTGCTGAACGCCTTCGGCGTGGCCCTGATTACCAAGGCCGCGCTGGGGACCTCCCCCATCTCCAGCCTGCCCTATGTGCTGAGCCTCCGCTTTCCCGTCACGCTGGGACAGTTCACTTTTTTGATGAATATGCTGTTCATTCTGGCGCAGGTCCTGCTGCTGCGGAAGGACTTCCGTCCCGTTCAGCTCCTACAGGTTGCTGTGAATGTGGTGTTCAGCCTGTTCATTGATGTGAGCATGGGACTCCTCTCCTGGATGGAGGTCGGTGTGCTGCCCATGCGGCTGCTGGCGCTGGCCGTGGGCTGCGCCGTGCTGGGCTTCGGCATCAGCGTCGAGGTGGCGCCCCGGGTGCTGATGGTCCCCGGCGAGGGGATCGTCCAGGCCATCGCAGTCGTCACCGGCCGACAGTTCGGCAATGTAAAGACGGCTTTCGACGCCACGCTGGTGTCCACAGCCCTGCTCCTCTCCCTGCTCTTCTTCCATCAGCTCCAGGGCCTGGAGATCGGCACCATTTTTTCCGCACTGGCGGTTGGCCGGTTCGTGAACCTCTATAACCGGAGACTGCCGCTGATCTCCCGCATCTCCGCCCTGGGTGCAAGAACCTGAAAAATCAGTGTTGCATCCCTTCCGTTGTTATGGTATATTAGCAGATAAGTAAGTTGGCCTGCCGGCCAGGAAGGATCTGTGAACCCGCGTGGACGAACCTCCGTTGCCCACCCATACATACCGAGGTGTCTTTCAGAAGGACAGTCTGCCCCAAGGGGTGAGACTGCCCTTTTCGCGTTTTGGGCCTCAGGGATCCGCTGATTTTTTTGAGGAGTGATGATTTTTCCCATGGACAGTTCCACTATATCAATGACCGTGGCCATCGTCCTGCTGGTGATGATGTCGGCCTATTTCTCCGCCACGGAGACCGCCTTCTCCTGCCTGAACAAGATCCGGATGAAGAGCCGGGCGGAGTCCGGCGACCACCGGGCTGCTCTTGCCATGGACCTGGTGGAGGACTATGACCGGCTGATCTCCACCATCCTCATCGGCAACAACATCGTGAACATCACCGCCTCCACTGTGGGCACAGTGCTGTTCACCAAGCTGTATGCGGCTTACGGCCCCACCGTCTCTACGGTGGTGTTGACGCTGGTGGTGCTGATCTTCGGCGAGATTTCCCCCAAGAGCCTGGCCAAGGAGCACGCGGAGAGCTTCGCCATGTTCTCCGCGCCCATCCTGCGGGTGTTTCTGCTGGTCCTGCGGCCACTGAACTTCCTGTTCTCCCAGTGGAAGCGGCTGCTGAACATGATCTTCCACCCCTCTGAGGACCAGGGCATCACGGAAGAGGAACTAATCACCATGGTATCCGAGGCGGAGAACGAGGGAGGTCTGGACCAGCACGAGAGCCAGCTGATCCGCTCCGCCATCGAGTTCGGCGACCTGGAGGCCGGGGACATCCTGACGCCCCGGGTGGACATCGTGGCGGTGGAGGACTCTGCCTCCATGGAGGAGATCGCCGCCGTGTTCGCTGAGAGCGGCTACTCCCGCCTGCCGGTGTACCACAAGGACGTGGATGACATCGTGGGCGTGATCCATGAGAAGGACTTCAACGCCGCCCGCTACCGGGGCCAGGGCAACATCTCCGGCTGCATCACGCCGGTCCACTATACCACCGCCAATGCGGACCTGGGCCTGCTGCTGCGGACGCTGCAGAAAAAAAAGACCCACATGGCCATCGTGGTGGATGAGTACGGCGGCACCGAGGGCCTGCTGACCATGGAGGACATCCTGGAGGAGCTGGTGGGCGAGATCTGGGACGAGCACGATGAAGTGGTGGAGTCCTTCCGCAAGCAGAGCGACGGCAGCTTCCTGGTGGCCGCCGGCGCCGACCTCTCCGACTTGTACGATCTGTTCTCCATCAAGGGGGACTGCGACGCCAGCACCGTCTCCGGCTGGGTGATCGACCAGCTGGGCCGCCTGCCCCTGGTGGGGGACCACTTCCAGGCGGAGGGCCTGGACGTCACTGTGACCATGGTGGACCACCGCCGGGTGCTGGAGGTTCGGGTGGCCGTGGCGGCGGAGGCGCCGGAGACCGCGGAGGGCGCGGCACAGCACTGACCGGACGAACCCGCCGCCCGTCCCGCCAGAGCCCCGGCGGGACGGGCGGCTCCCTCATTTGAAACCGGAGGTCTTATGTACGTCTATTCCCTGGGACAGTGGCTGCTGTTCTTCTTTCTCTACTGCTTTCTCGGCTGGGTGTGGGAATCCTGCTACGTCTCCGCCAAGCGGCGCCAGTGGGTGAACCGTGGCTTTCTTCACGGCCCCATGCTGCCCATCTATGGCACCGGCGCCGTCATCATCCTGCTGGCCACCATCCCCGTGCGGGACAGCCTGTGGCTGGTTTTCCTGCTGGGCATGCTGGCCGCCACGGCGCTGGAGTATGTCACCGGTGCCGCCATGGAGGCCCTCTTCAAAGTCCGTTACTGGGATTACTCCAAGCAGCCCTTCAACCTCAACGGCTATATCTGCCTCACCAGCTCCCTGGCCTGGGGCGCCTTCTCCATCCTGCTGGTGCGGTTTCTGCACCCGCCTGTGGAGGATCTGGTGCTGCGGCTGCCCGCCTTCCTGGTGGATCCTCTGGCGTTCCTGCTGACCATCGCCGTCACCGTAGACGCAGTCCGGTCCTTCCAGGCCGCCATGGACCTGCGGGAGGTCCTCACCCGCCTCACGGAGGAGAACGAGGACCTGCGCCGCCTTGCCAAGCGGGTGGAGGTGATCTCCGCCTTTGCGGAGGAGGACCTGCGCCGCTTCCGGGAGCGCACGGAGGTGGAGCGGCTGCTCCGGCAGGAGCGCTGGGAGGACACCCGCCGCCAGATTCAGGAGGCCTATGCCAAGGGCGCCCGACGCCGCCAGGCCCAGCTGGAGGAGTCCCTGCGCCGCCGGACCGATGCCAAGCTGACGGCCCTTGCCAACATCCAGGAGGCTCTGGAGGCCTACCGGGACCGGCTGGCAGTTGCCAGGGACCTGACAGAGGAGTCTCTGGAGGCCCGCCGGGCGGAAGTCCAGCAGCTTTTGGACCGACTCCGGGACCGGGAAGCTTCCATCCGCGCCCGCACCGCCAGGCGTTATCGCCAGTCCCTGCGCATCCTGCGGGGCAACCCCTCCGCCAGCGCCAAAGCCTTTGCCGAGGCCCTGGAGTCCCTGCGGAAGCTGGGGGATCGCCGGGAGGGGAGGACGGCGAATGAGGAAAGCCGGCGCAGCAGCCCCTGCTCTGCAGAGCGGTCGTTGGTTCCATACGGAGCGGACGTCCCTTCTTTTCGTGTCCCCTTATAGCAATTCTCCATCTCTGTCTGAACCGACGATCTTATACAAACAAAGCGGCACAGCCTTCGGCTGTGCCGCTTTGTCGATCAGGATGGCAGCGTGGACTTGTTCTCCGCAGCGGGCGGGTCCGCGGGGAAATCCAGAATCCGCCGGATGCACAGGGCATAGACTGCGATGCTCACCACCGGCCCCGCGATGTCGGAGATGGGTTCCGCATAGAATGCGGCCCGGGCGCCGAATACCGCCGGCAGGGCAAACAGGGCGATAAAGTACACCGCCTTCCGGAAGGCGGACAGGGGCAGGGCCAGCTGTACCTTTCCCATGCCGGTGAATCCGTCCACAATGGCGTACTGCAGCCCCAGGGGGATCAGGGCCAGGGTGCAGATGTGGATGGCGGAGAGGGCCTCCGCTGCCAGCTCCGGCTCCGTGGTGAAGAGGCGCACGAAGAGAGCTCCCCCCAGACGGGCCAGCAGAAACAGGGCCGTCACATAGGCCACGCACAGTCCGGCGATGAATGCCTGGGCCTTCAGGATCCGGTCCCGCCGCCGGGCGCCGTAGTTGTACGCCAGGATGGTGCCTGTGCCGGCGGAAATGCCTCCCAGGGGCATGGTCACCACCAGCATGAAGCTCTGGGCGATGGTGGCGCAGGTCACCAGACGGTCTCCCAGCTCCGCCCCGCCATAGGACTGGAGGATGGCGTTCATGGAGATAATCATGATGTTGTCCACGCCGATGATGAGGAAGGGCGTCATGCCCACCGCCAGGATGCGGAGCATCAGCCGCCCGTCGTAACCGCCGAAAGTGATGGCGATGGGCACAGACTTGCCGAAGAGGAACCGCAGTACATAGAGGCAGCTAACCAGCTGAGAGAGGACCGTGGCCACGGCAGCCCCAGCCACCCCCATGTCAAAGAGAAAGATGAACACCGGGTCCAGCACGATGTTCAGTGCCGCCCCCAGCATGACGGAGATCATGCCCTTCCGGGCGTAGCCCTGGCAGATGATGAACTGGTTCAGCCCCAGAGCCAGCAGGTTGAACACCGTCCCGCAGAGATAGACGGTGAAATAGGTATTGGCGTAG
Source organism: Dysosmobacter welbionis (assembly GCF_005121165.3). Taxonomy (NCBI): domain Bacteria; kingdom Bacillati; phylum Bacillota; class Clostridia; order Eubacteriales; family Oscillospiraceae; genus Dysosmobacter; species Dysosmobacter welbionis. Next base: position 1,366,382 of record NZ_CP034413.3, read on the forward strand.
CCGTAGGTGGCATCGCTTGCGCCGAAGGCCATCAGCATGGGCTGGCGCAGGGGGAACACCCCCGCCATCAGCGCCACGGAGCAGACACACAGCATCAGAAAGCTGTTGGAGAGGATCCGCCGGGCCTCCTCCGTTTTACCCGCCCCCATGCGGATGCTCATGAGCGGCGCGCCGCCCACGCCGATAAGAGAGGCGAATGCGCCGATCAGCGTCACCACCGGCCCGCAGACCCCCACGCCCGCGAGAGCGGTCTCCCCCACCAAGGGGATGTTGCTGATGTAGATGCGGTCCACGATGCTGTACAGCACGCTGACGAACTGGGCCAGCATACTGGGTATGGCGATCCGCAGCACCAGGGGCCGGATGGCGTCCGTGCCCAGATTGTTCTCCAGCTTCATAGCAGGTCTCTCCCAAAACACACAAAAATCGGGCTGTCCGCACCGGACAGCCCTCTCATTATAAAGACACGGGATTCAGTTTGCAACCCCCGATTCGCCCCGGAGGATAGCGGAGAGCTGTTCGCACAGTGCGGCGGCCTGCCCACTGCCAAAATAGCCGATACGGACCACCCGGCCGTTGACCCTGGCTTTGCCGGTGCCGTTGGAGACGGAAAACTTCCGCTCAAGGTCCCCGCTGGCATCCAGATCCACGATGATGTCGCCGATCTCCGAAATAACGTCTGCGACTGTCAGTGTATCCCAGCAGAAATGATAGGTGTACTGATCCAACAGCTCCAGGATTGCCTCTGCCTGTTCGCTGTCCGCAGAGACAGTATAGCTCTCAGAGTCTGTCTGGCTCTGCCCGTCTCGCACATCGAGGGTGACCAAAAAGCCGTAAAAATCCTCGCCCTCCAGATCCACCGCATCCCCGATGGAGCGGGGCCACAGCATCCAGGCTGCAAAGGCCAGGACGGCCGCCGCCAGTAGGACCAGTACCACTCGCTTCACGCTTCGGGCCATGAAATCCCTCCTCTGCAAATAGGGCCGCCGGGGCTCAGCCGCACTTGCGGACGCTGCCCAGCAGGGTCTCCAAAGCCATCAGCCCCACCAGCACAGCCAGCGCCGCCAGCAGGATCAACAGCCACTTCCACTTGCCGCGGATCATCTCTCCGCCCCCTCGGTCTTGTTTTTTCCAACATAACATAGGCCATGGAATTTGTCCATACCGCGTCTGAAGGCAGGCACTCAAATTCCCCGCAGGTCAAAGGCCGGGGTGTACTCCTCCCTGGCCGACGTCCGCTCCTGGGTGTAGCCGTCGGTGATCCCGCAGTTTTCCATGTACTCCACTGCCGCCCGGTACTCCGCCTTGGTCACGTGGCGGGCCAGTTTCCCTTCTGCCCCTGGCTGGGGCGTATACTGGCTCATGAGGGAAAACAGCACCTCCCCGGGCGGAAGCTCTCCGCCACCCAGTCGATGACTCTTCGGGTGTTCTCCAGTTCTCCCGGCAACAGAAGATGTCGGATCAACACACCCTGCTTTAAAAGGCCGTTTTCCATCCGGTAAGGCCCGGTCTGGCGGAACATCTCCAGAATGGCCCGCTTGGCCCAGTCAAAGTAGTCCGCCGCGCCAGAGTATTTGCGGGCAGGTTCGGAGAGGCCATACTTCAAGTCCGGCAGATACACCTGTACCTTCCCCTCCAGACGGCGGAGGGTCTCCGGTTTCTCATAGCCGCCGCAGTTCCACACCACCGGCACGGGCCATTCCTCGTCCCCCAGGGCCTCCAGAACCGCGTCGGTGAAGTGGGTGGGGGTCACCAGGTCCAGGCAGGCGGCCTCCTGTCCGATCAGCTCGTGAAAGATCTCCCGCAGCCGCTCCGCCGTCAGGACCTTTCCCACCTCCCCCTGGGAGATGGGCTTGTTCTGGCAGAAGCAGCACCGGAGATTGCAGCCGGAGAAGAACACGCACCCGGCGCCGCGCTCCCCCACCAGGCACGGCTCCTCCCAGAGGTGGAGCATGGCCCGGGCCGCCACGGGCACGCTGGGCATCCCGCACACGCCGCCCCGCCTCGTCTCCGTCCGCTCCTCGCCGCAGTTTCTGGGGCACAGGCGGCAGATCACAGCAGGTCCTCGGGGCGGAAGTCCGGGCCCAGGTCCCCGGCCATCCAGTGCTTGCGGCACAGCCCGATGTACTGGTCGTTGGCCCCCAGCACCACCTGCTCACCCTCCTTCAGCACCTTGCCGGCAGCATCGAACCGGGCGTTGAAGGTAGCTTTCTTGCCGCACCAGCAGATGGTCTTGACCTCCTCGATCTTGTCGGCCATCACCAGCAGGGCCTCGCTGCCGGGGAACAGGTCCCCCTTGAAGTCCGCCCGCAGGCCGTAGCAGATGACGGGGATGCCCAGGTCATCCACCAGACCCACCAGGTACATGACCTCCTCCCGGGTCAAAAACTGGGCCTCGTCCACGATGACGCAGGCGTTCTGCTGCAGTTCCATGACAGAGAGCTGCTGCATCTCGTCAAAGTAGATGCAGGGATAGGTGAGGCCGATGCGGGAAACCACCATGTGGTCCCCGTCCCGGGTGTCCAGCCGGGGCTTGACCAGCAGGGTCTTCTGCCCCCGCTCCTCGTAGTTGAACCGGGTCATCAGGGCGTTTGCGGTCTTGCTGGAACCCATGGCCCCGTATTTGAAATAGAGCTGTGCCATTTGTCTGTTTTCTCCCTCTCTATGTATCTTCTTATGCGGCACTCCGCCGCCTTCTCTTTGGTGCCGGTCCCCTCCGCCGGGAGGGATCCTCAGCCCTGCAGCCCACGGTCGATCTTCCGCTGGGCCTCCCGCCGCCGCTGTTCCTCCAGCTGCTCCGCCGCTTTCTCCGACGTCAGGGGCTTGGGGATCTCCTCCTCCGGAATTTCCATCACCATCCTGCGGCAGCTGCGGCAGAGCCAGGCGGTCTTGTACCTGTTGAAAAGGCTCCCCTCATGGAGGATATCGATCTCCGGGCCGCTGGCACCAAAGAACCGGTTGGGCCAGCCGGGCCACCACTGGACACTGTCCCGTCCCCCAGTGATCGTCCCCACCTCCATCTCCTGCCCGCACCAAGGACAGATCATGGGCGGGGGCGGGGTCTCCCGCAGGGCCTTCTTCTCCTTCCGCTCCTCGTTCCAGTCCCGGAGCTCGTCCATCAGGCTGGGAGCGCAGTCCTTCTCCTCCTGCCCCGGCTCCGCCGGACGGGACGGCTTTTCCGGCTCATAGTCCCAGGGATCCTCGCTTTTCTTCCAGAAGGGCACGGTCACTCCTCCTCTCGGCTTTCGGATAAATGCTCTGCATCAGCCCCGTAGATGATGCGGCGGTTGATCTCCTCGGAGGTCAGATGCTCCGCCCGGGTGCAGTTGGCCGTGTCAAGGACCAGCTTGCGGCACGCCCCGCAGTGCCAGGCCAGCTTGTAATCGCTCCAGAAGGAACCGTCCCCCCGGAGGTAGAGGGTTCCGTCGGCATCCGCCAGGCGAAACGCGCCGGGACGCTCCCACACCAGGCGGACAGCGTCCCTTCCGCCCACCAGATACCCCATCCGCATCTCCTGCCCGCACCAGGGGCAGGTCATGGCAGACGGCGTCTGCTCCTCCGCTGTCTCCTTCTCCCCTGGGACCTTCCACGCCTCCCCGTCGGCGGCCGGGGGCTGGGGCTCCCCCGCTGTCCAGGTGCGCCGTTTCTCCGGCTCCATATCCCAGGGATCCTCGCTTTTCCTCCAGAAGGGCATCACGAATCCTCCTCGTTTTGCTCTCTCGCCTGCCGGATGCGTTCCTCAAAGGTCTCCCCCGTCCGCCGGGGCAGGAAGGAGACGGGCTCCGGCGTCTCCTTCCCATGGTAATAGCACCACAGCCACCGGAGGCACCAGACCAGCTTGCGGATCAGCAGGGCCAGCAGGGCGATGCCCGCCAGGTTGATGAGTTCCATTCAGTTGCCCTCGTCCTTCTTCTGGTCCTCGGAGTCCGGGACCTCCTCATAATCCACCGTATACACAGGGCCGTGAAATTTCGGCTCCTGCCTGTCCTCGTCCTCCGCCCGGTACCGGGCGGACCGCCTCCGCACATGCCGCACCACCAAGATCACCGCCACGAGAATGAGAATGGGCACCGCAAACCGCAGCGCCACCAGCAAAATACTCCCCAGCAGCCGAAACAGCCCCAGGGGCAGTCCCACCAGCCAGCCCATTCGTCACTCCTCCTTCAAGCGTGCTGCCGCTTCCGTGTAATACCGCCCAAAGGCGGAGGGCACCGCCCGGTCCGACAGGGCTCCGGCATCTGCCCAGACGAAGTCCGCCGGGCCGTCTCCCGCCACCTCCAGGGTGTAACCGGTCATGTGCCACTCCACATGGGTAAAGATGTGCTTCGCCGTCAGTCGGCTCTCCCACCGCCTGGGCTCCAGGCCCCAGACGGACACCGCCGCTCCGGCGGCAGCCTCGTCCAGGGCTCCCTCCACGTTGGGAAACTCCCACAGGCCCGCCAGCAACCCGGTCCCCGGCCGCTTCCGCAGGGCGATCTTTCCGTCCCGCACCAGCAGGAACACCGTCTTCTCCTCCACCCGGCGGGCTTTTTGGCCCCCTTCACTGGCAGATCCTCTGCCGTGCCCCGAAGGCGGCCCTTGCAGAAGGCCATGGCCGGACACTCCAGACACCGGGGCGGGCCGTTGGGTGCGCAGACCGTGGCCCCCAGCTCCATGGTGGCCTGATTGAAGACGCGGATATCCGCCTCAGCCTCCGGCATGACGGCCTGGATCTGTGCCCGCACGGCCTTTTTTACCTTGGGATCGGCAATATCGTCCCGGCAGTCCGTCAGCCGCATGACCACCCGCAGCACGTTGCCGTCCACCGCCGCTTCCCGTCGGCCGAAGGCGGCGGAGGCAATGGCGCTGGCGGTGTAGTCCCCCACCCCCGGCAGGGCCAGCAGGTCCTGGTAGGTGTCCGGAAACCGGCCGCCCTGCTCCGCCACGATCCTGGCGGCCTTCTGCAGGTTCCTGGCCCGGCTGTAATAGCCCAGGCCCTCCCACAGCTTCATCAGCCGCTCCTCCGGGGCGGCTGCCAAAGCCTCCACCGTGGGGAATGTCTCCAGAAAGCGGGCATAATACCCCAGCACCGCCGCTACCCGGGTCTGCTGCAGCATGATCTCCGAGACCCAGATCTGATACGGGTCTGTGGTCCGCCGCCAGGGCAGGTCCCGGGCATTGGCCCGATACCACGCCAACAGCGGCCCCGGCAAATCTTGTAAAACAGTTTTGGTTGTCAAATTCTCACCGCACATGGTATGATTGTACCATATCCGCAGAATGGATATGGCACCCTTTCCGAACTTGCGCCGCTGTATCAGCCTGTCCAGCCGCACAATCGCCGCATTGCGGTTATTGTACCACATCCGGCGCCAACTTCCCACCCCCTGTACAAAAATTTTGAAAGTCTCTTGACTTTCCCCCGGGTGGAAGGTGTACCCTGTCCCCAGAGATGAGGTGTAATCCCTTGAAAATCAATGAAGTGGAAGCCCTGGTGGGCATCACGCGGAAGAACATCCGCTTTTATGAGGCGGAGGGACTGCTCTCCCCCGGCGGAACAGCCAGAACGGTTACCGGGACTATGGGGAGACTGAGGTGGAGGTCCTGCGGCGGATCAAGCTGCTTCGGAAGCTGGGCCTTCCGCTGGAGGAGATCCGGCAGATGCAGCACGGCGCCTACACCGTGGGGGACGGTATGCGCCGCCATCTGGTGTCCCTGGAGCGGGAGCGGCAGAATCTGGAAGCGGCCATCCGCTTCTGCGGGACGCTCACAGACCGCAGGGAGCGGCTGGAGGAGCTGGACGCCCAGTCCCTGCTGGATCGGATGGCCCAGATGGAACAGGAGGGAACGACCTTTATGAACAAGCAGAAGCAGGACACCAGGCGCCGCCGCTTCGTGGCGCCCATCGTGGTCGCCATCGTCATGTCAGTCCTGATGGCGGGGCTGATCTGGCTCTTCCTCTGGGCTTTCGAGGTGGATCCGGCCGGTGCGCCGCCCCTGCCGGTGCTGGCGCTCTTTGTGGCCATCCCGGCGGCAGTGGTGGTCGGTGTGGTCATCGCCCTGGTCCAGCGGGTCCGGGAGATTGAGCGGGGAGAGGAAGACGATGCGCGGAACTACTGAGCGGCGGGATTGTCGACAAGCAGCGGTGTCCGCCGCAGGGACGGCCGTATGGCTGCTGGCTGCGGCCGCGGTGTTGCTGTGGGTGCGGCAGGCCTTTTTCCCCAGCGGTGCGGCATCCGTTCTGCTGGCGGTTCTGGCCGCTGTCCAGGCAGCAGGGCTGATCCCGCTGGGGCTGGCCCTGCGGGACCGCTTGAAAGAGATCAAAGGAGGAGAATTATATGAAGCTCGTCAGTATTGAGACCATTCCCGGCCAGGAATTTGAGGCCCTGGACATCGTGCGGGGCACGGTGGTGTACAGCAAAAACTTCGGCCGCGATTTCATGGCCGGTATGAAGACCCTGGTGGGCGGAGAGATCACCGGCTACACCGAGATGCTGGTGGAGGCCCGGCAGATCGCCACCAAGCGCATGGTGGACGCGGCAGAGGCTCTGGGAGCCGACGCAGTGGTGGGCCTGCGGTACGCCTCTGCCTCCGTGATGCAGGGGCGGCGGAGGTCATTGCCTACGGAACGGCTGTAAAGTTCAAATGATGCACGTCACCTTTCTGGACCACAGCGGCTTTCTGGTGGAGCTGCCCGGTCTCACGCTGCTCTTTGACTGGTGGAAGGGGGACCTGCCCCCCCTGCCATCAGGCCCCCTGCTGGTCTTTGCCAGCCATCGCCATCCAGACCACTTTGATCCCCGGATTTTTGCTCTGGATGACGGGCAGCGGGATGTCCGATTCCTTCTTGGCAAGGGCATCCATCTGACAGACCGGAACCGGAAGAAATGGGGACTCTCGGAAAAAGCCGCCGCGGACTGCCGGGTGCTTTCCGGCGGGGAGAGCGCCTCTCCCCTGCCCGGCGTCACCGTGGAGGCACTGCCCTCCACCGACGAGGGCGTGGCCTTTCTGGTGACGGCGGAAGGCCGGACGGTCTTTCATGCCGGGGATCTGAACTGGTGGCACTGGGAGGGCGAGGACCCCGTCTGGAACCGGAACATGGAAGCGGACTTCCGGCGGTATGCGGAACCTCTCCGGGGCCGGAAGATCGATCTGGCCATGCTGCCTCTGGATCCCCGTCTGGGGGAGGACGGCTTCCGTGGCCCCCGGTACTTCCTGGAGCTGGCGGATATCCGCCGCTTTCTGCCCATGCACCAGTGGGGAAATTTTAACTTTACAAATCAATTCCTGTCATGCTATACTTCTTTCACATCCCGAACTGTGTACGTTAACAGAGTCGGTCAAGTCTTTACATTTGAGGAGGAAGCGGACACATGAAGATCGATGGCAATGAACTTGCAATTGAGCAAAACGAGCTGGACCGGGAGGGCCGCCATGCGGAAGCCATGGCCATCAAGCGGGAATTTCTGAAGCAGGTGCGGGAGAGCGGTGACCACTGCCCCTGCAAGCAGGCCTGCCCTCACCACGGCAACTGCTTTGAGTGCGTGACGCTGCACCGTGGTCACCGGGATCACTTGCCCATGTGTATGTGGGATATGGTGAATGAACGGCTCCATAAGCTCTCCCGATTGACAGAGGGGACCCTGCGGTCCTATGAGGAGGCGCACCGCTGAGGAAGCTCCAGAAAAGCGCCCGTGCCAATCGGCACGGGCGCTCTCCTCTTCATCTGTCTTCAATCTGCAAGGATCAGGCAGCTGCCGGTCACATCAGGGCTGTGGCCCGTTAGCTCCGCCACGAAGTCCGTGTCCTCACCGGCGGCACTGACCGCCGCTTCCAGCGCGGGGATCTGGTCAACCGTGGTGACGGCGTAGACTCGGTCCACCAGCGGGGCGATATCCGAGAGTACCAGGCCGGCAGTGTCGTCGGCGCCGGAGGTGATGACCTCCGGCGGCAGCTCAATGGAGACAGCCACACCATACTCACCCAGAGCGCTGCGCAGCTCCTCCAGGAACAGCCGGATGCTGGCCGCCCGGTCGGCGCCGTTGTAGTCGATCTTGTCCAGCTTCCCTACTGTGGGATAGCCCACATCCGTTAGCAGGATTTCATCAAAACCCTGTTGTGCCAGCTCCGCCGCCAGGGTGCACAGGTACTGCCGGGCCGCCGGCTTGCTGGGATCCAGCCAGTTTCCGTTGTTCCCGTCGTAGAAGATATAGCCGCCGGTGTTCTTCAGTCCCATGCCCTCCACGTCCGCGCGGGCGGCAATGGGGTCCAGGAAGCAGCTCATCCGGGCGATGGAGTGGTAACTGCTTTCCGTCACCTCCGCCAGAGCCGCCGCCGTGTCCTCCGCCGTGCTCACGGTGCCGGCCGCGGCGCCAGTGGCAGCAAAGTAGATGTGTCCGGTGCTGTCTTTCAGCGTGACGGCAGCAGCGTTATAGGCGGGAGCAGACATCACAGAGGCTCCCAGCCAGGCATCTTTCCAGCCCGCCTGGGTCAGCGGCGCGGCGGAAGCAGAGAAGGCAGCCAGAGCCTTCGGCTTCTCCGGCTCCTGAATGGTAATCTCTACGTCCTCTGGGGGCACTTCCTCTTCCGCGGGGGGCGTCTCCGTCTTCCATGGCAACTCCAGGTGGAAGCTGCCGTCCCTATCGTAGACGATATACTCCTGCAGCCATAGAAAGCCCACCGCCGCCAGGATGATGAGCACCAGCAGCACTGCCAGCGCGATCTTCCCCTTGGAGGTCCTGCCCCGGTAGCTCCGGTAGCCCTTGGTGCCTCCCATGTCCGTCACCTCTTCTCCAGGAGATTGCCCCTGCCCGTCAGGGCTGGATGGCGTTGAGCTTGTTCACGCGCCGCTCATGCCGGCCACCCTCAAAGTCCGTGGAGAGGAACACCTCCACCATCCGCTCCGCCAGGTTCTTGCCGGTGAACCCCGCGCCGATGGCCAGCATATTGGCGTCGTTGTGGCGGCGGGTCATCTCCGCCTCCAGGGAGTCGGCACAGTGGGCGCAGCGGATACCCTGCACCTTGTTGGCGGCAATGGAGATGCCGATGCCGGTGGTGCAGATGACGATGCCCCGATCATACTCGCCGGAGGCCACAGCCCGGGCCGCCGCCTCGCCGAAGTCGGGGTAGTCGCAGCTCTCCGTCGAGTAGCAGCCGAAGTCCTTGTATTCATGGCCCAGCTTCTCCAGAAGCTGGATGATGTCGCATTTCAGCGCGTAGCCGCCGTGATCAGAACCCAGAGCGATTTTCATGGTGATCGTTCTCCTTTTCAAATCAAGTCATCCCATTCGGAGAGGAATGGGGCTGGAATGGATTTATTATAGCCAGTTTTCCCCTGAAAAGCAAATCACAATTCATGCCACACCGGTTTCCCCTGCCGGAAGGCGGCAAAACGGCGGAATCCGCAGGCCCGCAGCAGCGCCTGCCCCTCCCGGACGGCACAGCCCACAAACCCCGGCGTGTGGGCATCCGTCCCCAGGGTGACGATCTCGCCGCCCAGGGAGCGGTACAGCCGCAGCCACTTTTCGTCCGGCAGCGGGGTGTTGCCCCGGTTGGTGTTGAGCTCGATCCCGATGCCCTTGGGGATGATGAGGCGGAAGATCTCCGCGATCTCCTCCTCGAACCCGTCGAAGCTGACATGCATCCCCCGGTTCTCGTTCAAATACCGCAGGGGCAGCGTCAGATGGCCCAGTACCTGGAATCGCCCCCACTCCGCGAGCTTCCGCACCTGGCCCAGGTAGTCGGCAAGGCAGTCCCGCGCTTCCTGTTCATCCCGCGGGGTAAGGAAATACAGGTCCCGGCCCTCCATCTTCTCCGACAGGGTGTGGATGGAGCCGATGAGAAAGTCCAGCGGCGGGGCCTCCGCCAGCATGGACTCCATCCGCCTGATGCCCCACACGGCGTCTCCCAGCTCCGCGCCCAGGCGCAACGTGATCCGGTCCCCCACCGCCGTCCGGGCGGCGCGGAACTCCGCAATCATGGGATCCCAGTCATAGGCCCCCGGGGTTCGGTGGTGCCGAACCGGATGGGCTCCACATGGTCTGTGAAGCAGATCTCCTGGAACCCCAGCCGGATGGCCGCCTCCGCCATCTCCTGCATGGAGGCGGAGGCGTCCGGTGAGATGCGGGAGTGGACGTGGTAGTCGGCTAAATACATACGTGCCTCACTTTTTGAACTTCTTGAAGAACTTCTTCTGCTCCTCGTAATTGCTCTCGCCCATGGTCTCGGCGAACTTCTTCAGCGCTTCCTTCTGCTCCTTGTTCAGATTTTTGGGGGTTTCAATGTAGACGGTGACATACTGGTCGCCCCGCCCCGGCCGTTGATGGAGGGGATGCCCTTGCCCTTCAGGCGGAAGGTGGTGCCGGACTGGGTGCCCTCCGGCAGGGTATACTTCACTTTGCCGTCGATGGTGGGGATCTCCAGCTCCGCACCCAGCACCGCCTGGGTGAAGGTGATGGGCGCCTCGCACAGGACGGAGGTGCCCTCCCGCCGGAACAGCTCGTGAGGCCGGACCGTAATGGTAATCAGCAGGTCGCCTGCCGGGCCGCCGTTCTTGCCGGCGTTGCCCTGTCCACGGATGGAGATGGTCTGCCCGTTGTCGATGCCGGCGGGAATGCTGGCCTGAATGGTCTTTTTCTTGCGCACCATACCACTGCCCCGGCAGTCCTTGCAGGGCTGGTGGATAATCCGCCCCTTGCCGCCGCACTTGGGGCAGGGGGAGGAGGTGGCGAACACGCCCATGGGCGTCTGCCGCCGGACCTGGACCGTCCCGGTGCCGTGGCAGTCCGGGCACACCTCCGGCGACGTGCCGGGGGCACAGCCGTTGCCGTGGCAGGTGTCGCAGGTCTCATACCGCTCCACGGTGACTGCCTTCTCACAGCCGAAGGCCGCCTCCTCGAAGCTGATGGCGATGGACATGCGGATGCTCTCGCCCCGCTGGGGGGCGTTGGGATTGGTGCGCCGCCCGCCGCCGAAGCCGCCGCCGAAAAAGCTGCCGAAGATGTCCCCCAGGTCGCCGAAGTCGAAGCTCCCGTCGAATCCGCCGCCGAAGCCCCCGGCGCCGAAGTTGGGGTCAACGCCCGCATGGCCGTACTGGTCGTACCGGGCCTTCTTGTCCGCGTCGGAGAGGACCTCATAGGCCTCGTTGACCTCCTTGAACTTCTCCTCCGCCGTCTTGTCCCCGGATTCAGGTCCGGGTGATACTTCCGGGCCATTTTTTTATAGGCCTTTTTGATCTCATCCTCAGAGGCTCCCGGGAAACCCCCAGGACCTCGTAATAATCGCGTTTCTGTTCTGCCATAGAATCACCAACTTTTCAATTAGGAATGGGGAGTTAGGAATTAGGAATTGTGGAATCCGCTCCCGGCGGATGAATTGAAATCCGTCCGGCTCCGCCGGACACCTCAATTCCTTATTCCTGATTTCTAATTCCTAATTCATGAGAGCGTGCCGCGCAGGCGGGGGTGTCCCCGCCCGCGCGGCCGCATGGCATCTGATCACTTCTTGTTATTCTCGTCATCGTCGACCACCTTGTAGTCGGCGTCATAATACTGGCCCTGCTGGGCGCCGGCGTCGGGGCCGGCCTGCTGCTGGGCGCCGCCCTGGGCCCCCTGGGGATTGGCCTGCTGATACAGCTTCTCGCTGACGGCGTAGAAGGCCTGGGTCAACTCGTCGGTAGCGGTCTTGATGGCAGCGGTATCCGTGCCTTTCAGAACCTCCTTCAGTTTGTCGATTCCGGCCTGGACCTTGCTCTTGTCATCGGCAGGGATCTTGTCGCCCATCTCGGAGAGGGTCTTCTCGCTCTGGTAGACCATCTGGTCGGCCTGGTTGCGGACCTCGACCTCCTCCTTCAGCTTCTTGTCCTGGGCAGCATACTGCTCGGCCTCCTTGACGGCCTTCTCAATGTCCTCCTTGCTCATGTTGGAGGAGGAAGTGATGGTGATATGCTGCTCCTTGCCGGTGCCCAGGTCCTTGGCGGAGACGTTGACGATGCCGTTGGCGTCGATGTCGAAAGTCACCTCGATCTGGGGCACGCCGCGGCGGGCCGGAGCGATGCCGTCCAGGTGGAAGCGGCCCAGAGACTTGTTGGCCGCGGCCATCTCCCGCTCGCCCTGGAGGACGTTGACCTCCACGCTGGTCTGGTTGTCAGCGGCGGTGGAGAAGATCTGGCTCTTCTTCACGGGGATGGTGGTGTTCCGGTCGATCAGCTTGGTGAACACGCCGCCCATGGTCTCAATGCCCAGGGACAGGGGTGTGACATCCAGCAGCAGCAGCCCCTTCACGTCGCCGGTGAGGACGCCCGCCTGCAGGGCGGCGCCCATGGCCACGCACTCGTCGGGGTTGATGCCCTTGAAGGGCTCGTTGCCGGTGAAGTTCTTCACGGCCTCCTGCACGGCGGGGATCCGGCTGGAGCCGCCCACCAGCAGGACCTTGCTCAGGTCACTGGGCTTCAGGCCCGCGTCGGACATGGCCTGGCGCACGGGGCCCATGGTGGCGTCCACCAGATGGGCGGTCAGCTCGTTGAACTTGGCCCGGGACAGGGTCACGTCCAGGTGCTTGGGGCCGTTGGCGTCGGCGGTGATATAGGGCAGGTTGATGTTGCTGGTGGTGACGCCGGAGAGCTCGATCTTGGCCTTCTCGGCGGCCTCCTTCAGCCGCTGCATAGCCACTCGGTCGGTGGACAGGTCCACGCCGTCGGTGCGCTTGAACTCGCTGACCAGCCACTTCATGATGCACTCGTCGAAGTCATCGCCGCCCAGGCGGTTGTTACCGGCGGTGGCCAGGACCTCGATCACGCCGTCGTCGATGTCCAGGATGGACACATCGAACGTGCCGCCGCCCAGGTCGTACACCATGATCTTCTGGCTCTGTTCCTTATCCACGCCGTAGGCCAGGGCCGCGGCGGTAGGTTCGTTGATGATGCGTTTCACGTCCAGGCCGGCGATCCTGCCGGCGTCCTTGGTGGCCTGGCGCTGGGAGTCAGTGAAGTAGGCGGGAACCGTGATGACCGCCTCGGTGACTGTGCTACCCAGATAGGCCTCAGCGTCCGCCTTCAGCTTCTGGAGGATCATGGCGCTGATCTCCTGGGGGTGTAGCTCTTGCTGTCAATGGTCACTTTATAATCGCTGCCCATCTCCCGCTTGATGGAAGAGATGGTGCGGTCCGGATTGGTAATGGCCTGGCGTTTAGCCACTTGACCCACCATGCGCTCGCCGGTCTTGGAGAAAGCCACCACGGACGGGGTGGTCCGGTTGCCCTCCGCATTGGGGATGACCACAGCCTCGCCGCCCTCCATGACGGCCACACAGCTATTTGTCGTACCTAAGTCGATACCGATAACCTTAGACATAATGATTGCCTCCAATTTATGATCAAATAATTCTATCTCAACAAATAAAAATTTGCGATTGTTGTTTTCATTCACGCCAGGCGAATCCATTGCAATGATTTGTCAGGATATATGCCTGACAAAAACACGTTGGCTCGTGCGCCTTGGGCGCACACGCCAGTGGCCGATGTCCCTGGTGCGGGGGAAGGTCGAGGGGGGACACAGTCCCCCTCTCGAATTCGCTCAGTTTGCCACCTGCACAATAGCGTGTCGGATCACCTTGTCACCCAGCAGGAACCCCGCCTGGAACACCTGGGATACCACGTTCTCCCCAAGGTTCTCATCATCGATGTGCATAACGGCGTTGTGCTTTTCCGGGTCAAATGGCTGGCCCTGGGCCTCGATCTCCGTGACTCCCAGCTTCTTCAGGATCTCCTGGTACTGGTGGAAGATCATCTCCAGCCCCTTCTTGTGGGGAGAGTCCTCATCGCCCTCAGTGGCCACAGCCCGCTCCAGGTTGTCGTACACCGCCAGGAACTCCTTGATGGTGTCCGCCTTGGCGTCCTGGTAGAGATTGTCTTTCTCCTTAGCGGTGCGCTTGCGGTAGTTGTCGTACTCTGCCGTCAGCCGGACGAACTGATCCTTCACGGACTCCAGCTGCCGGGCGGCCAGCTCCGCCGCCTCCATCTGCTCCCGGGTCAGGGTGTAGGTCTTTTCCTTTTTCTTCTTGCCCCTGGCGGCCTTCTCCGCCTTCTCATCGGGCACCTTCTCCTCCGCGGGGGAGCCTCTTCCTGAGGAGCCTCCTGCGGCTCTTCCGGCGTCTCCTCCGCCGGCTGCTTCGTCTCTTCGCTCATTCTTTTGCATCCTCCTTCGGGGGTAATTCCTGTTTGCCGAACAGCCGCGTCAATCCCTCCGCAAAGCCGGAGAGCCGGGCGGCCACGGTTCCGTAATCCATTCGTGTGGGTCCCACCACGCCGATCAGGCCCCGCATGTCGTTGCCGATGTCATAGCTGGCCACCACCACACTGGTGTCCTGCAGGGCCTCGCTGACATTCTCCGGACCGATCAGGATCTTCATGGGCCCCTCGTCCGGCACAGGGAGATTCTCCTTGCTGTCGGACAAAAAGCTCATCAGCTGGTGGGCCTTGTCTGCGTCCCGGAACTCCGGCAGCTTCAGCAGTTGGCTGGTGCCCACGGTAAACACCTCTTTCTGCCCCGCCTCCTGCAGCACATCCGCCGCGTAGGCGATGGTCTGGCTCAACAGCAGGAACATCTGGGGCGTCACCTGTTCGGACACATCCATCAGCCGCCGGTTCATCTCGTCTGCGGAGATCCCGGTGAAGTTGCTGTTCAGCAGGTTCACCAGGGTGGGCATCTGCTCGGTGTCCACCTTCAGCTGCATCCGCAGCAGCTGGCTCTTCACCCGGTTGTCGCCCATCATCATGACCACGATGCAGCTGTGCTCATCCACGGGCAACAGCTCAAACCGCCGGGCGGTCATCTGCTTCTTGCCGGTGGCGGCCACATAGGCGGGGTAGTTCATCAGAGAACTCACCGCCCGGCCCGCCTGGGAGATCACCCGGTCCAGCTCCTCCATCCGCATCTGGAGGGACTGGTTGATCCGCTCCGTCTCTGCGATGGAGAGCCGCTGGCGCTCCATCAGTTCGTTGACATACAGCCGGTAACCCTTGGGAGAGGGCACCCGCCCGGCGGAGGTGTGGGGCTGTTCCAGATAGCCCAGCTCCGTCAGATCCGACAGCTCGTTGCGAATGGTGGCGGAGCTGACGCCGCCCATCTCCGCGGCAATGGCCTTGGAACCCACCGGCTCTGCAGTACGGACATAGTCCTCCACCACCACTTTCAGTATTTGCTTTTTCCGGTCCGTGAGTTCCACAAAAAGCACCTCTGGTCCAAGCTGTCTCACGCTGGTTTTAGCACTCCTTTCTCCGGAGTGCTAAAACGAGTTTACCACCACGCGCCTTCATTGTCAACGGATGGATATAAACAAATTGTAAACAAATGCCATCGGATTTTTGAACATTTTCCGCGGCTCCGCAAATCAAAAACCGGCCGCCTGCCGCGGCCGGTTTTTCGTCTCACATGGTCCCCCTGTCCGCTCAGTCCGGCCTGGCCCCCGCCCCCTGCCGGGGCAGCATCCCCGTCCGCTGAAGGGCCGGCTGCAGCGCCCGCAGCAGAAGCACCAGCAGCACCGTCTGCACCGGCAGCATGATGAGGTTTTTCACCGCGCTGAGAGACGCGCTGGCATACCAGGCCTCCAGGCTGAAGCGGCCGTTGCTGTTGAGAATGGCGATCCACAGCGCCCCCAGCACCACGTTCTGCACATTGGTGACCAGCTTGGCGCAGAAGATCCGCCAGACCCGCAGGGGCGCCCGGTACAGGAACAGAGCGTAGGTCAGCACACCCAGCATAGTGGTCAGAGTATAGCCGGGGAAAAAGGGATAGCCGCCTCCTCCAGTGAGGAAGAAGCTGAGGATGTCCTCCGCAAAGGCGAACAGCAGGCCCAGCACCGGGCCGCAGACCCAGGCACAGACGGACCGGGCCAGGAAGCCCCAGGTGACCTTGGCCCCGCCGAACAGCGGCACCGAGGGCACTTGGGCCAGCACAATGCACAGGGCGATCATCAGGGCGGAGAACAGCAGCTTCCGAAGGTCCCGGACCTCCCGGGACGCGTCCCGCCAGTAGTCGGCGGAAAAGGGATGTGCGTACATAAAAAACCTCCTTCTGTTTTGGCAGTCCGAAATTCGGAGATGCCGCACAGAGGAAGGCCGAAAGGGTCCCTGTATGCGGCAGCGGGATGCGGGACACACACTGCGGACTCGCGGTCCTTTCGTCCGAAGAGCAACTCCCCGTCTCTCCAGCACTGGATGTACACGTATGTCCCTACTCTGCCTGTTAGATATTGTCCATTATAGGACTTTCGCGGAAAAAAGCAAGGGTTTCCGCCGTTTTTCCAGCACACCTTGCGGCAATCCGGTCCATGTGTTAAGATGACCGCAACCCGAATAGGAGAGGAGGCGATCCGCAGATGGTTCTTTTGATTACCGGCGCCTCGCACACAGGCAAAACCCTGCTGGCCCAGAGACTTCTTCAGACATACCGCTGTCCCTGTCTCTCCATGGATCTTCTGAAAATGGGACTTATCCGAAGCGGCAACACCCGCCTCACGCCGGAGGATGACCAGGAGCTGGAGTCCTATCTGTGGCCGATTGTGCGGGAGATCATCAAAACCGCCATTGAAAACCGCCAGGATCTGATCGTGGAGGGCTGTTATGTCCCCCCACGCTGGAGTCAGGACTTTACGCCGTCCTATCTCCGGGAAATCCGCTTTTGCTGCCTTGTGATGACCAAGGCATATATCGAGACCCATTTTGCAGACATACAAAAATATGCCTGTGCGGCAGAGCGGCGCATTGACGATTCCACCTGTACGAAAGAGACTCTCCTCCTGGATAACGCGCACTATCAGCAGATGTGCGAGACCTGGGGGTATCCCTGTATTCTGATCGATCAGGCGTACGAGGTGGATATCCCCCTGTGAAAAAACGATCCCGGCCCTTTCGGCCGGGATCGTTTTTTCACTTACTCTACGTTACTGGGCAGCGCCAGCGGTCTCCGCAGCCTTCGCGGCAGCGGCCTTCTCCGCCTGGGCCTTCTTGATGGCCTTGTACTTCTCCTTCTCCTCCGCGGTGGCGATGGGAAGGATGGCGTCCCGCGGGCAGACCTTGGTGCAGAGCTTGCAGCCCACGCACTTGTCGTAGTCGATGACAGCCACGCCGTTCACCACATGAATGGCGTCCTTCTTGCACTCCTTCTGGCACAGGCCGCAGCCGATGCAGGAGTGAGTGCAGACGCTCATGGCAGCCTTGCCCTTGTCCTGGTTGGCGCAGGCCACGTGGACCTTCTTGGACACAGGGACCTCCGTGATCAGATGGCGGGGGCAGGCCTTGGCGCAGGCCATGCAGTCGGTGCACTTGTCCGGGTCCACCACGGCGGCGCCGTTGGGACCGATGGACATGGCGCCGAACTGGCAGGCGGACACGCAGGAGCCGAAGCCCAGACAGCCGAACTGGCACTCCAGGGGACCACCGGCCACCTTGGTGGCGGACAGGCAGTCCTTCACACCGACGTACTCATAACGCTTGGCGGCGTTGGTGCCGCCGTTGCAGCGGACAAAAGCCACCTTCCGCTCACCGGAGGGAGCCTCCTGGCCCATGATCTTTGCGATGGCGGCAGCATTCTCCGCGCCGGCAGGGGCGCACGCATTCACCGGAGCCGTGCCCGCCAGGATGGCGGCGGCACAGCCGGCGCAGCCGGGGAAGCCGCAGCCGCCGCAGTTGGCGCCGGCCAGATGGCTGAGGATTTCCTCTTCCCGGGGGTCCTTCTTTACCTCAAAGACCTTGGAGGCTACTGCCAAGATGAAGCCGAACACGGCGCCGAGGACAGCCAGCACCACAACGGCAGCAATGACATTTCCGATATCCATTTTCCTCTTGCCTCCTCTTACCAGACCTTCAAACCGGAGAAGCCCATAAACGCCAGGGCCATCAGACCAGCGGTGACCAGGGCGATGGGAAAGCCCTCAAACGCCTTGGGATAGTCCGCAAACACCAGCCGCTCCCGAATGCTGGCGAACAGCACGATGGCCAGCAGGAAGCCCAGGCCGCCGGTGATGCCGTAAACTACGGAGGAGATGAAGTTATAGTTGTTCTGCACGTTCAGCAGCACCACACCCAGTACGGCGCAGTTGGTGGTAATCAGGGGCAGATACACACCCAGAGCCGTGTACAGAGACGGCATGGATTTCTGTAAAAACATCTCCACGAACTGGACCAGGGATGCGATGACCAGAATGAAGGTCACGGTCTGCATATACTCCAGTCCAAAGCGAACCAGGACGAACTCGTTGACCGCATAGCACACGGCGGAAGCCAGTCCCATGACGAACGTCACAGCGATGCCCATGCCCACAGCGGTGTCCACCTTCTTGGAAACACCCAGGAAGGGGCAGATGCCTAAGAACTGGGAGAAGATGAAGTTGTTTGCCAGAATGGCACCCAGCGTAATTGCCAGGAGTTCATAGATTTGATCCATTATTTGCTCTCCTCCTTATTTTTCTTAGGTCTGGACAGCGCCCACTGCATCAGGGCAATGAGGCAGCCCAGCACCAGGAAGCCGCCGACGGGCAGGGTCAGCATGCCGATGGGGAACTGCTCCGGCAGGATCTGAATACCATCGCCGCCGTTGAGGATACCGCCGCCGAAGGTGCCGGCGCCCAGAAACTCACGGATGATGCACATAACCATCAGCACCACAGTGTAGCCAAAGCCCTGGAAGATACCGTCCCAGAAGGAAGCGGCCACACCGTTCTTGTAGGAGAAGGACTCCGCCCGGCCCAGGATGATGCAGTTCACCACGATCAGGGGGATGAACACGCCCAGCGACTCGGACAGGGCCGGAACGAATGCCTGGATCAGCAGATCCACGCAGGTCACGAAGCCAGCGATCACCACAATGAACATGGCGATACGGATCTTGTCCGGCACGATCTTGCGGATAGCCGCGATGATGACATTGGAAAGGGTCAGGATGACGGTGACCGCCACGCCCATGCCCAGGCCGTTGAAGAACGAGGTGGTGATGGCCATGGTGGAACACATGCCCAGCACCTGCACCAGCACAGGGTTGTTGGTGATCAGTCCCTCTTTGAACTGTTTGCCTAAATTCATGAATTGCT
Source organism: Dysosmobacter welbionis (assembly GCF_005121165.3). NCBI lineage: Bacteria > Bacillati > Bacillota > Clostridia > Eubacteriales > Oscillospiraceae > Dysosmobacter > Dysosmobacter welbionis. The sequence continues at coordinate 1,385,443 of NZ_CP034413.3, forward strand.
CCTCCCTTCTCAGCCCATGGCAGCCACGGCAGCCAGCGCCGCATTCACGCCGGCAGTCACACCCTTGGTGGAGACGGTGGCGCCGGTGATGGCGTCCACGTTAGTGCCCACCGTCAGAGTGCCGTCCGCCGCGCTCTTGCCGATAAACTGGTCCAGCACACCCACGCCGGAGGCGGTGGGTTCGTTGCCCACGACCTTCGTGCCGATGCCGGAGGTCTCAGAGTGGTTGACGACAGAAACGCCAGTGACGGCGCCTTCCGCGTCCACGCCCACCATCATTTCAATGCTGCCCTGGGAGCCGGAGGCGGTGACCTTTACGGCATAGCCGGCGGCCTCGCCGTTCACCTGGACCTCGTACATCTCGTTCAGGGTGCCGCCGGCAGCTGTGGCCGCAGCGGTCATGTCGCCAGACAGTTCCAGCGCGTCGGAGAAGGTGGTGTTGTCCGGATCGGACACCACGGCCAGCATGGCCGCTTCAGTCTTCTGCTGGTTGATCTCAGCGATGGGGCCGGCCGTCACACCGTTGACCAGACCCAGCAGCAGTGCCACGATCAGGCAGGTCCCCAGCAGGGTCACAGTCAGCTTTACGATGTACTTGGGGTCCATATCAATCTTTTCTTTGGTCTTGACTTCGTTGCTCATTTCGCAGCCGCCTCCTTGTTAGCGGATTTCACAACGCCGAAGCGAGAGGGCTTCACAGCCTTGTCGATCAGCGCCACTACCAGGTTCATAATCATGATGGAGTAGCACACGCCCTCGGGATAGGAGCCGAAGTAGCGGATGAACACCGTCAGCAGGCCGCAGCCCAGGCCGAAGATCAGCTGGCCGGTCTTGGTGACGGGGGAGGTGGTGTAGTCAGTGGCCATGAAGAAGGCACCCAGCATCAGGCCGCCGCCGAAGATGCTGTACAGCATGAACTGCAGATTGTCGGCGCCGCCCTTGGGGAACAGGAAGGTCAGCACGGCCACGGTGGCGATGTAGGCCGCGGGGGTCTGCCAGCTGATGACCTTGCGCCAGATCAGATACGCTCCGCCCACGATCAGCAGCAGGGCGGAGATCTCGCCCAGGGAGCCGCCGATATTGCCCAGGAACATATCCGTCACGCTGTACTGGCTGGTGAGGCCGGCCATGTCGCCGGTCTTCATATAGGCCAGAGGCGTGGCAGCGGTAACCACGTCGGCAGTGCCGGCCAGGGGCACCCAGCCGGCCTGGGGATCCGCCCAGGCGCCGCTCATGGTGCCGGCATAGCTGGCCACCAGGGCGGCACGGCCCGCCAGCGCGGGGTTGACGAAGTTCTTGCCGATGCCGCCGAACAGCTGCTTGACCACCACGATGGCGAAGAAGTCGCCCACCAGGATCATCCAGTAGGGCATGTTCACCGGGCACACGAACGCCAGCAGGATGCCGGTAACCGCGGCGGAGAGATCGTTCACGGACTGGGGCTTCTTCATGAGCTTGCGATAGCCCCACTCAAAGAACATGCAGCCCACCACGGACACGGCAGTCAGAGTCAGGGCCCGGAAGCCGAACTTCACAATGGCCCAGATCAGGGCGGGCATCATGGCGATGATAACATCCAGCATGATGGAGCGGGTGTTCTCCGCCGCCCGGATGTGGGGAGAAGAAGTGGCAATCAGTTTGAGATTCTTGTAGTCAGTCATTTCGCAGCGGCCTCCTTTGCTTCTTCGGCCTTTTTCTTTGCCTCGGCGGCAGCCCGGTCAGCGGCCGCCTTGTCCTTCACCAGCTGCTTGCCGGTTTTGAACATATGGGTCAGGTGCATCCGGGCCGGGCAGATGTAGGAGCAGGCGCCGCACTCCATGCAGTCCATGATGTGGGCGTCATTCAGCTCCTCCACCATGCCCTTGGAGGCATACTGGTACATGAACAGGGGCTCCAGGTGCATCGGGCAGACGGACACGCACTTGCCGCAGCGGATGCACTGGGGATTCTCCACGGTCTTCTCCTCGTTCTCGCAGAAGGCCAGGATGGCGCCGGTGCCCTTGGCCACGGAGATGTCCGCGGTGTACTGGGCCATGCCCATCATGGGGCCGCCGGCGATCAGTTTGTATGTACCGTCCTTCAGGCCGCCGCAGGCGTCCAACAGGCTGGAGACGGGGGTGCCGATGGGGCACTCCAAGTTCTTGGGCTCCACCACGCCGGAGCCGGAGACGGTGACGATCTTGCGCACCACGGGCATACCGGTGGTCAGGGCCCGGTAGATGGCGCATGTGGTGTTGATGTTGAATACGGCGCAGCCGATATCGGCGGGCAGTCCGCCGGGGGCACCTGGCGGCCGGTGATGGCCTGGCAGAGCTGTTTCTCACCGCCCTGGGGGTAGCGGCAGCGCAGGGGCTCCACCACCACGGGGGCCTTCTGCTCGGCAATGACCTTGTTCATGGCGTCGATGCCGTTGCGCTTGTTGTCCTCCACGCCGATGACGACCTTGTCCACGCCGAACATCTTGGCCAGGAACTTGGCGCCGCCAATGATCTCCTCGGGCCGCTCCAGCATGGTGCGGTGGTCGCCCGTGATGTAGGGCTCGCACTCCGCGCCATTGATGATGACGGTGTTCACCTTGCCGATGCCGCTGGTGATCTTCACGTGGGTGGGGAACGTAGCGCCGCCCATGCCGACGATGCCGGCGTTCTTGACGATCTCCACCATCTCCTCCACGCTGAGGGCATTGGGATCCGCGGGGGCCTGGACCTCTTCGCTCACCTCGTCCTGCATGTCGTTTTCAATGACCACAGACGTGATGTTGCCGCCCATGGAATAGGGGCGGGGTTCCACTGCCTTCACCGTGCCGGAAACGCTGGCGTGGATCGGGGCGCCCAATCCGTGGAATTCGCCGATCTTCTGGCCCACCTTCACGTGGTCCCCGGCCTTGACCAGGGGCGTGCAGGGCGCGCCAAAGTGCATCGACATGGGGATGACCACAACAGCCGGCGGAGCCAGCTGCTCGATGGCCTTTTCATTGGTTGCGGCCTTCATATCATGGGGATGAACGCCGCCAAAGAAAGCTTGTGCCATTGTCTTCACCTCATTTTTACTCCTTGATAGTCGGCCCGGGCAGGAGGGCACGGCCCCTCCCCTTCCCAAGAGAGGGGGTCTCCAGGCAGGCGACACTATCACATACTGCGCCTCATTCTACACCTATTTTTGAAAAATGTCCAGACTGTGAACGACAACTTTTGAAAAAAATATGCTTCTTTATACAGAATCTTTGCAACTTTTCACACGTTTTATCCAGTTCTGTCATTCCCTCCCATTTTTACGCCGTCTCTTGTTATTTCAGAAGAAACATGATATGCTTGGTGATACGGGTCCGGCTCCGGCCGCCCCATTTTCAAATTATCTGGAGGCCAAGACATATTATGATGGCACAACTGATCGACCGAAAGCATCTGAAGCAGGAGATGAAGGAGCTGCTGCGCTCCGCCCAGGTCAGCCCCCGCGGGATGACCTGCCTGTACCTGGCCCTGGTGCTGGTGCTGAACCTGGCGGACAGCTTCATGGGTCTTATGAATCCGGGCCTGCTGGGCACCTTCATCTCCATCCTCACCGGCCTGATGAGCATGGTCCTGGCCTCCGGCTTCGTGATGTACTGCATGGCCATCCGCCGGGGCGAGCGGGCGGAATACCTGACGCTGTTCGACGGGTTCTCCTTTGTGGGCAAGGTCATCCTGCTGAACATCGTGATCTACCTCTTCACGTTCTTCTGGTCACTGCTGTTCGTCATTCCAGGCATCATCGCCGCCTACCGCTACCGCTTCGCCCTGTACAACCTCTATGAGAACCCCGGCATCGGGGTGATGGAGGCCCTGAACATGAGCAAGCAGCAGACTCTTGGCTACAAGGGGCAGCTGTTCATGCTGGATCTGAGCTATATCGGCTGGCTCCTCCTGGCGTCCCTCACCTCCGTCGTGCAGACGGGCTATATCTACGCCTGCATTTTCCAGGACCCCGGCTACTATTTGGCGAACCCCGCCCAGGTCTATGCCATCACCCTGCCCATGCCCGTAGGATTGCAGGTGGTGCTGGGCTGTGTCTGGCCGCTGCTGGTGGCGTTGTTCTACCTACCGGTCTACCAGTGCACGGAGCTTGGCTATTTTGACACCGCCAAGCACACTTCCGGCGTGGGAGAGGGCGCGGCCCCCAAGGATCCCGGCAGCTTTGACAGCGGCTGGGGAGGCTTCTGAGCGCCCCATTAAGCCTACAAGCCCCCGGCGGGTTTTAGAACCCGCTGGGGGCCTCTCTTTCAGGAGACCTCGCCTGCGGGCCGGGCCGGGGGCTCTGCGCCATCCGGCCTCCTTCCGGGGTCCGCCTCCGCGCCAAGGGCCCCCTCCACAAGCATCTTTCAGATTCTCCCTCAGACGCAAAGCTCCCCCGGCGGGCCAAAGGCCCGCCGGGGGAGCTTTCTTCCATGTTGCGGGGATCACAGCCGGGGGAACTCCCGCCGGACGTAGGCGCTGCGGCCCAGAGCCGCCGCCAGCAGTGTGGAGGCGGCGATGCCGAAGGCAGCCTGCACCAGATTGCTGGGGATACCTGCCGCGGCACCAGCCGCGCTCCCCAGCAGCAGGGCGTCGTACAGCCAGTAGCCCACCACCATGGGCAGCTCTCCCATGATGCCGCAGGCCGCAAGGCCCAGGGGACCCCGTCCCTTTCCGAACGCCTGATGGCACGCGGCCGCCAAAGCCGCCATCCCTGCCTTGATGACCAGGGTAGCGGGTGCGTAGATGGGCGAGCCCAGCAGCACATCCGCCAGGGCCGGGCCGATGCTGCCCGCCAGGGCGCCCCAGGCTGGCCCCAGCAGATATCCGCCCAGCAGCACCACCGTGTCCCCCAGGTTCATGTAGCCGCCGGTGGGGGACGGCACCTTCACCACCATAGTGGCCACGCAGGCCAGCGCCGCAAAGGCCGCCGCCATCACGACCATCCGTGTCCGCTGGAAGGTCTTGGCCGTCTCCTGCTCCGCTGTCTTCTCCATATCCTCTTCTCCTTCCGGCGGGGCCGTCTCGCGCCCCATTTGCTGTTGCCATCATAGAACAAATATGATATGATTAAAAGCGTCAATTTCTGAATTTTTTATCAGGTCAGATGGAGGAAGCCCATGCGTACCTACGCCCTGGAAAACCGCGGCAGAGCGCCGCTGTATGAATACCTGTACCGCTGCATCCGGGGGGACATCCTGGACGGCACCCTGACGGCCGGGGAGCGGCTGCCCTCCAAGCGGGCCCTGGCGGAGCACCTGCACATCTCCGTCATGACGGTGGAGGGGGCCTACCAGCAGCTGGAGGCGGAGGGCTATGTGTACACCCAGCCCAAACGGGGCTTTTTTGTGGCGGAGGTGGAGCGGCCCCGGCCTGCCGTCCCCGCTCCTCCGGCTCCTGAGGCGCCGCCGGAGGCCCCGGTCTGGCGGCTGGATCTGAAGAGCAACCAGGTGGACGCCAGCCGCTTCCCCGCGGCGGCCTGGGCCCGTCTGACCCGGCAGGTGCTGTCCGAGGACGGGGAAGCCCTGCTGCGCCCAGTGCCCCACCAGGGGCTGCCCGCCCTGCGGCAGGCCATCGCCCGGGACCTGCGGGAGTATAAGGGCATGGCTGTGCCGCCGGAGCAGATCGTGGTGGGGGCCGGGGCGGAGTACCTGTATCTGCTGCTGGCTCAGCTGCTGGGACGGGAGGCCGTCTTTGCCGTGGAGGATCCGGGCTATCCCAAAATCCGCCAGGTGTACGGCAAGTGCGGCGCGGCTTGCCGCCCGGTGCCCCTGGACGGCCAGGGCGTTCCCCCGGAGGCCCTGGAGGCGGCGGGAGCCAGTGTGGTCCATCTCTCTCCCGCCCACCACTATCCCACCGGACTGGTGACACCCATCGGCCGGCGGCAGGCCCTGCTCCGCTGGGCTGAGAAGGCTGGAGGCATCATCATCGAGGATGACTATGACAGCGAGTTCCGCTTTACAGGCCGTCCCATTCCCACCCTCCAGAGTATCGACACCGCCGGGCGGGTGGTATACATGAACACCTTCTCCCAGACCATCTCCCCCTCCATGCGGGTGGGATTCATGGTGCTGCCGCCCCGCCTGCTGGAGCAGTACCGCCGGGAGCTGGATTTTTATTCCTGCACGGTGCCCGCCCTGGACCAGCACGTGCTGGCCCGGTTCCTGGACCAGGGCCACTACGAGCAGCACCTGGCTCGGATGCGCAAGGAGTACCGCACCCGTCACGACGCGGTTCTGGCCTCCTTCCGGTCCAGCCCCTTCCGGAACCGGATCACGATCTCGGAGCAGGGGGCGGGGCTCCACTTTCTCCTGCGGCTGGACACCCGGGAGAGCGACGGGGCCCTGCGGGACCGGGCTGCGGCCCTGGGCGTCCGGCTGGGCTTTCTCTCGGAGTACGCCGCCATCCCCTCCCCTGCCTACGCCCACACGCTGGTGGTGAACTATGCCGGCCTCAGCCCGGCGGCGCTGCCAGAGGCCATGGACCTGCTGGCGGAGATCTTCGGGGCCTGATGCCTGCCGTCCACTCCCCCGCGCAAAAAAGCCGGCCGCCCCAAGGGCGGCCGGCTCTCTGCATCGGGTTTTCAGTTCACACGCCGGGCTTTCCCTCCAGCGCGGTCATGCTCTTTTTGAAATGGACAGCGAACATGGTGGCTGTGGTACACACCGCCAGGAAATCCGCCACCGGCTCCGCCAGAAAGACCGCAAAAGCCTTATCCGCAAAAAAGTTGGGCAGAATATAAATGAAGGGAATCAGCAGGATGATCTTCCGCAGCACTGCCAGGAACAAGGAGATCTTGGCGTTGCCCAGGGCCACGAAAGTCTGCTGACAGGCGATCTGGATGCCGAAGATCCCGGTGGCCGCCATGTAGATCCGCAGGGCCCAGGAGGCATAGCTCACCAGCTCGCTGTCCGAGGTGAACATCAGGGCGAACAGCTGGGGGAACAGCTGCACCAGCGCCCACAGCAGCAGGGAGTAGGCCAGGCAGGCCATCAGCAGCACCTGGAAGGCACGCCGTACCCGCCCCGGATTCCGGGCGCCGTAGTTGTAGCTGATGATGGGCTGGGCCCCTTGGGTCAGGCCCTGGAGGGGCATCATGGCGAACTGCATGATGCTGGAGAGCACGGTCATAGCACCCACAGCGATGTCCCCGCCGTATTTCAGCAGTGAGGAGTTGAAGCACACGGTAATGAGGCTCTCCGTAGACTGCATGATGAAGGGGGAAGCGCCCAGGGCCAGGGCCGGCAGCACCACCTTGGCTTGGGGCCGCAGGTGCTCCCGCCGCAGGTGCCACTTGGTCTTGCTGCCCGTAAGGAACTTCAGCACCCACACCGCGGAGACCGCTTGGGATAGAATGGTGGCCAAGGCCGCGCCCCGGACCCCCATGCCGAAGGCGAAGATGAAGATGGGGTCCAGCACCGTATTGAGGATCGCGCCGATCAGCACAGTCTTCATGCCCACCACCGTGAAGCCCTGGGCGGTGATATAGGCGTTCATGCCCAGGGTCACCTGGACGAAGATGGTGCCCAGGGCATAAATGCGCATATAGTTCAGGGCGTAGCCGATGGTGTTGTCGCTGGCGCCGAAGATGCGGAGCATGGGCTCCGCAAACACCAGAAAGACCACAGTCAGCACCACGGACACCGCCACCAGCATGGTGAAGCTGTTGCCCATGATCCGCTCCGACTCTTTCAGGTCTCCCCGCCCTTCGGCGATGGAGGCCCGGGGTGCGCCGCCGAAGGCCATCAGGGCCGCGAAGGCGGAGATCACCATGATGATGGGCAGGCACACCCCCACGCCGGTGAGGGCCAGCTTGCCCACAGTCTCCACCGGCTGCATGTGGCCGATGTACACCCGGTCCACCAGATTGTACAGCATGTTGACGATCTGGGAGGTGATGGTAGGAACGGCCAGGGAAAACAGCAGCTTTCCCACGCTCCCGCTGCCCAGGTCCACATTTCGACGGCTCATGTATTGCCTCCTTCCTTCAACCGCACTTCCGCGCTGGTCAGAACCTTTTCCAGCAGTTCCTGAAATCGCTCCGCCTCCGACTGTGTCAGACCGGCAAACAGCGCGTCCAGGCAGGTACTCTGGAGCTTCTGCCCCTCCCGGGCCAGGGCCGCGCCCGCATCTGTCAGCGCCAGATGGATCACCCGGCGGTCTGCCTTGTCCGGCTGACGGCGGAGCAGCTCCCGCGCCGCCAGCAGGTCCACCGCGGCGGACACCTGGCTCTTGGCCAGTCCCCGGAGCTCTGTCACGTCCCGGGCAGTGTCATGTGCCGGATGATTGGCCAGAAACAGCACCACATGAATCTCCCGCATGGAGAGCCCGGTGCGGGACAGAAGCTCTGAGAAATGCCTATCGTAATACCGGCGGAACTGCTGGATAACCCGCAGCAGCTGCGTACTGCTCACTGCCACAGCGCCCGCCCCCTTTCATTTTATTTAAAACAGTTCTTATAAGAACTGTTCCAGCATAGCACTATTTTTTCCGCCTGTCAAGATTTCCGAATCCATCCTTGACAATTCTCCCTTCCTCCAGTATGATGGTGGCAGAAGATATCGTTTTTAAAATCAGATTTCGGGGTGTTCTTTATGACATGGAATATTGTGAGCGACAGCAGCTGCGACCTGCGGACAGCTTCCTTCCACAGCAGCTGCGTCCGGTTTGAGACCGTGCCTCTGCGCATCCAGGTGGGCGGCCGGGAATTTGTGGACGATGACGCCCTGTCGGTTCCCGCCCTGCTCTCCGCCATGGCGGTGGAGAAGGCTGCCTCCTCGTCCGCCTGCCCCTCCCCCGCCGACTTTGCCGGGGCCTTTGAGCGGGGGGACCGTACCGTCTGCTTCACGCTTTCCTCCCAGCTCTCCGGCACGTATCACGCGGCCTGCATCGCCCGGGAGATGGTGCTGGAGGAGCACCCGGAAAAGCAGATCTGCGTCATCGACTCCCGCGCCGCCGCCGGGACCATGGTGCTGCTGATCCGCCGGGCCCAGGCCCTGATGGAGGCAGCGGGGGATGATGGGGACTTCGACGCTCTCTGCCAGCAGCTCCACCGCTATCAGGCCACCCTGCGGACCTGCTTCACCCTGGAGAATTTCGACAACCTTATCAAAAATGGCCGGATGCGGCCCATTGTGGGCACGTTGCTCCGCTCCCTGGGCATCCACATCATTGCGGACGCCACAGCCGAGGGCACCATTCATGTGGCGGATAAGGCCCGGGGCGTGGGTAAGACCTACCGGGCCATCACCGCCCTGATGAAGGCCAGCAAGGACTGCACCGACGCAGAGGTGGTAATCTCCCACTGTGAGAACCTGGAGGGTGCTATGGCCCTGAAGCGGCAGATCCTGGCAGACCTGCCGGTGAAACAGGTGGACCTGCTGTCCTGCCGGGGACTCACCAGCTTCTATGCCATGGAAAAGGGCCTCATCGTGGGGTACTGAGGTACGTCCTTCCCCATCAGGCGCCTCCGCGGAAGGCCGCTTCCGGAACAGCAGTCAGCCGCCGGAACCGCCATCTTCCGGCATTTGGATATGGCAAAAAAGCGCGCACGGAAAACCGTGCGCGCTTTGCTTTTTCTATCCCAGCAGCACACCCGCCACCAGGAACGCCAGGGCCAGCAGCAAAAACCAGAGTATCAGCTTCCACACATACTTCACCCAGCGGTCGTAGGGCACATGGCCCAGGGCCAGGGCGCCCATCACCACCGCCGCAGTAGGGGTGATGATGTTCACCAGGCCGGAGGCGGACTGGAACGCTGTCACCACCAGATCGCCGCCCACCCCGGCGAATTTGCCCAGGGGCGCCACAATGGGGATGGACAGTGTCGCCAGGCCCGACGAGGACGGGATCAGGATGGTGAGGGGCAGGTACAGGGCGAACACCAGCAGCGTGAAGCTGATGGCCCCGGCGCCGGAAAGGGCCTGCTCTCCCCAGTGGAGGACCGTGTCGGTGATGGCGCCGTCGTTCATCAGCACAGTGATGCCCCGGCTGATGCCGATGATAAAGGCCACGCCTAAAAGGTCCGCGCAGCCGGCCACGTAGGTCTCTACCAGCTCCTCCTCACTCATCCGGTCAATGAGGCCGATGACGACACCTGCCACCAAGAACAGGGCGGAGAGCTCCGGAAACCACCAGCCCAGAGCGGGCAGGGACAGGCCCATCTCGTCAAAGGGCACCACAGCATAGACCATGATGAGGAATGTCAGCGTAAAGAGGGCCATGATGACCTTCCGCTTGGCGGTAAAGGGCACCTGCTGGTCCATGCTTACCTGGATCTTGCCCGCGCCCACGCCCACCACGGATTTGGAGGGGTTCTTCTTGACCTTCGCGGCGTAGGCCATCACAAACCAGATGGCCGCCGCCTCAAAGGCCACCCACTCCAGCAGCCGCAGCACGATACCCTCTCCCAGAGAGACCCCGGCAAAGCCCGCGGCGATGCCGGTGGCAAAGGGGTTTACCGTGGAGGCGATGACGCCGGCCCCGGCCCCCAGCAGGATCACGCTGATGCCCACTACCGCGTCGTACCCGGCCGCCAGGAACACCGGGATCAGCAGGGGATAAAAGGCCATGGTCTCCTCCCACATGCCGTAGGTGGTGCCGCCCAAGCCGAACAGCAGCATCAGAATGGGGATCAGCCACTTCTCCCGGCCGCCCAGCAGGCGGATGACGTTGCCCACGCCGGCGTCCACGGCACCGGTCTTCATCACCACGCCCAGAAAGCCGCCCACCATCAGGATGAAGATGCACACGTCCACCGCGTCGTAAAAGCCAGAAAAAGCTGCCTTCAGAACGTCGCCCACTCCCTGGGGATTCTGCTCCACCGTGTGGTACGTCCCCGCCACCGGCACGCCGTCCACGTAGTCATAGCTGCCCGCCGGGATGATCCAGGTGGCGGCAGCCACCAGGATCAGCAGCAGGAACAGGATCGTATAGGCTGTGGGCATGTGGAATTTTTTTTGATTCAAGATATCTACCCCGCTTCTGTTTTGACGCCGCGGCGTCAACATCATTTCCATCATGTTTGCCGGCAGCACGCGTGTCGGCAAACATCCTTCCCAGCTATCAAGTGTGCAAGCGAAGCGAGTACATGCAGATAGCTGTAAACGCTCTCACGAAAAAGGCGGCGCCTTTTCCATGAATTATCTTCCGATGGTGGCCACCAGCACAGCTTTGATGGAGTGCATCCGGTTCTCCGCCTCGTCGAATACCACACTGTGGCGGCTGCGGAACACCTCGTCGGTGACCTCCCGGATGTCCACGCCCTTGTCCTGCCACTCCTTGGCCAGCTTGGTCTCAAAGTCATGGAAGGAGGGCAGGCAGTGCAGATACAGCACGTTGGAGTTGCCGGTGGCCTTCAGTGTCTCCTCCGTCACCCGGTAGGGAGTCAGCAGCTTGGCCCGCTCGGGGATCAGGTCCTCCTCGCCCATGGAAGCCCAGATGTCGCCGTAGATCACGTCCGCATCCTTCAGGGAGTTCATGTTGTCGGTGATCTCGATGAGGCCGCCGTTCTCCCGTGCGGTGGCGAATACCCGCTTCACCAGTGTGCCGTCCATCTCCTTGGCCAGCTCCTGGGGCCCCAGGCCCACAAAATGCATACCCATCTTGGCGGCGCCGATCATCCAGGCGTAGCACATATTGTTCCGCACGTCGCCGGGGAACACCACCTTCACCTGGTTCAGGGGCTTGTGGCAGTGCTCCTCAATGGTCATCATGTCCGCCAGGATCTGGGTGGGGTGGTCTGCGTCGGTGAGACCGTTCCAGACGGGCACACCGGCGTACTTCGCCAGATCCTCCACCACCTTCTGGTCGTAGCCCCGGTACTCGATGCCGTCGAAAAACCGGCCCAGCACTTTGGCGGTGTCCTCCAGAGACTCCTTCTTGCCCATCTGGCTGCTGCCGGCGTCCAGATAGGTGACGTGGCCCCCCTCCTGGGTAGCAGCCACCTCGAAGGAGCAGCGGGTGCGGGTGGAGGTCTTTTCAAACAGCAGCACGATGTGCTTGCCCTGAAGGGTTGGGTCGCAGATGCCGGCCCGGCGCTTGGCCTTCAGGTCGTGGCCCAGGTCCAGGAGATAACGGATCTCCGCGGGGGTGAAGTCTTCCAGAGTCAGAAAACTCCGGCCTTTCAAATTGATTGCCATAAAATGCACTCCTTTTTATCTTGTTCATGATGAGGACTTTTTGAGGGGACAGATGTGGACCGCCGAACAGGGGCTGTGGGGGATACTGCTCCCGGCGGAAAAGAAAACATGTTTCGGCGGGGGAAGGTTGGCGATCCCTTGCGGCGGTCAGAGAGGGAAACGTCCGGCCCTTGTGAACCCCTCCAGCCCGGGGAAGTCCGGGATACACGCTGCGCTGATTTTCGCTGCCGCTGGCCGGTGGTTAATGAGAGTTTCAGCATAGGGCCAAGCTGCAGCTTCTATGACCGCCAGGGCAGTGCGTAGCGAAGCCGAACGCGCGGAAGGAGGAACCAGTGGAACACTGATGACGGAAATCCCCGGAGCGCCGTAGCGCGAGACAGGAAAAGCGAAGCAGTTCAAATGCGTCCTTGCATCCCGGCAACTTCCGCACCATCCGCCACGGGACGGCAGTCGAGGGAATTGCAGAAGGGCCTAGCGTGCCCGAAGGCAAGGCCAAATCGGAGCAGGCACCGATTCGCCGCCCCCCCTTCAGCGCGGAGGGCCACTGCACCAGAGCGCATCCAGGCGCCTTTCTCTTTGGACCGTGCACGGCCCGTTTCTCTTTTGGCAAGACCGATAAGGGGTCCCGCCGCGCCCCGCACGGTGGGGAGAGGAGGAGCGCCCAAGCCCACGGAGTGGGCGCGGAAGTGCCCTTGGGGTGCAAGGGAGCGGGCGCAGTTTTCGCCGTACACGGAAACGGGGCTGAGCGGACTTTGCGACGACGACATGGGGGTGCATCCCGCTGGACAAGCCCTCCCTGGCCGGGGCGGCCCATTCACGCTCCGCGAATGCTTACGGATCCTCCCGCCACAGCGGCATGGACATGCACCGGGGTCCGCCCCGCCCGCGGGAGAGTTCTGCGCTGGGAATGGTGTGGAGCCGGATGCCCGCCTCCTCCAGGGCCCGGTTGGTGACATAGTTCCGGGAGTACACCACCACCTCGCCGGGGCCGATGGCCAGGGTATTGGAGCCGTCGCTCCACTGCTCCCGGGCGGCGTCGATCTCGCTGCCCTGGCCGCAGGGGATCAGTGTCACCTTATCCAGCTCCAGGTGCTCCTTCAGGATGTCCTCCAGCCGGCCGTCCTCCTGACGGATTTTCATCTTCCGGTTTTCGTCCAGCTCCATGACGAACACCGTAATCTGCTGGAGGATGTTGGGATGGACGGTGAACTTGTCCCGGTCCACCATGGTGAACACCGTATCCAGGTGCATGAAGGACCGGCTCTTGGGAATGTCAAAGGCCAGCAGCTTGCGGAAGGTCTTGCTCTCGGAGAGCACCGTCTCCGCCAAGGCGTCGATGGAGTCCTCCTCCGTCCGCTGAGAGATGCCCACCGCCAACACCTGAGGGGACAGGATCAGGATATCGCCCCCCTCCAGGGAGGAGGTCTCGCCCCGGTCGTACCACCTGGGGGCGTTGCGGTAGTCCGGGTGGTGCTCGAAAATGAACTTGCCGAACAGGGTCTCCCGGTTTCTCGTGGCGGTGTGCATTTTGTGGATGGACACGCCGGTACCGATGGTGGCGAAGGGGTCCCGGGTAAAATAGAGGTTGGGCAGGGGATCTACGGCGAAGGGGTAATCATCCCCGGCGGCAGAGAGATAGTCCCCCAGCCGGGCGCTGTTTGCCCGGAGCTGGGACTTGCGGACGCCCGCCATCATGGCAGACACCATCTCCTTGTCCGGCAGGGCAGAGAGGAAGTCCTCCAGGCTCTCCCGGAGCCGGTCGTCCTTGACGCCGGACTCCTCCAGGAACTGGCGGATCAAGTCGGCCCGCACGTCGGCGTCCGTGATGGACTCCGCCACCAGATCCCGCAGGTAGACCACCTCCACTCCTTGCTGCCGGAGGCAGTCGGCAAAGGCGTCGTGCTCCCGCTGGGCCTCCTTCAGATAGGGGATGTCATCAAAGAGCAGCCGCTCCAAATACTCCGGCATCAGATTTTCCAGCTCACCGCCAGGGCGGTGGAGAAGGACCTTTTTCAGCCGCCCGATCTCGGAGGTATTGTGAATTCCGGTTTCCAAAAAGCTCACTCCTTTGTTCATCGGAAAGGTACAGGGAAATCGCTCTGGTTTAGGGTCTCTGGATTTTGGCATTTCATGCGCCGTTCCGAAAAATCCGCGCAAAAAAAGAACGGACGAATCGTCCGTTCTCCCCACATGTTCTCCGCAAAGGCCGCCCGTCCCTCCTTCGGGCCGCGGCGTCTCCCCGCCGCCTCCGGGGTCCCGCGGCATCGGCAGTGGAAACGCAAAAACAGGAGAGAGGCTTCCGCCTCTCTCCTGCTGTTATCTGTGCTTGCCGAGATACGCCTCTTTGATCTTCTCATTGGCCAGCAGCTCCGCGCCGGTGCCGGACATGGTGATGTTCCCCGTCTCCAGCACATAGGCCAGGTCCGCGATCTTCAAGGCCATGTTGGCGTTCTGTTCGATCAGCAGTACCGTCACGCCCTGGCGGTTGATCTCCCGGATGATGGAGAAGATGTCCTGCACCACCAGCGGCGCCAGGCCCAGGGACGGCTCATCCAGCATCATCAGCTTCGGCCGTGACATCAGGGCCCGGCCCACCGCCAGCATCTGCTGTTCGCCGCCGGAGAGGGTGCCGGCGGACTGCCAGTTCCGTTCCTCCAGCCGGGGGAACAGCTCATAGACCCATTTCAGGTCCTTTTCGATCTCCGCTTTGTCCTTGCGGAGGTAGGCTCCCAGCTTCAGGTTCTCCAGCACCGTCAGGTCCGCAAACACCCGCCGCCCCTCCGGGCTCATGGCGATGCCCGCGGAGATGATCTTGTCGATGGGCTTGCCCAGCAGCTCCTCCCCGTTCCACTGGATGGAGCCGGACTCCGCCTTCACCAGGCCGGAGATGGTCCGCAGGGTGGTGGACTTGCCCGCGCCGTTGGCGCCGATCAGGGTGACGATCTTGCCGTCCGGCACCTCCAGGTCGATGCCCCGGAGAGCCTGGATGCCGCCGTAGGACACCCGCAGCTGTTGGATTTTAAGCATCTTCCGCCACCCCCAGGTACGCGTCGATGACGCGCTGATTGTTCTGGATCTCCGCCGGTGTGCCGTCGGCAATCAGCTTGCCGAAGTCCAGCACATAGATCCGGTCGGAGATGTCCATGACCAGGTCCATGTGGTGCTCGATCAGAAACACCGTCAGGCCGAACTTCGTGCGGATCTCCCCGATGAAGGCCGTCAGCTCGTCGGTCTCCTGGGGGTTCATGCCCGCAGCCGGTTCGTCCAGCAGCAGCAGCTGCGGATCCGTGGCCAGGGCCCGGGCGATCTCCAGCCGCCGCTGCTTGCCGTAGGGCAGGGAGTTCGCCTTCTCCCCGGAAACGTCGCTGAGGTTCACCTCCGCCAGCAGCTCTTCCACCCGCTGGCGCTGCCGCGCCTCCTCCTGCCGGTTCAGATGGAAGGTCGCAGTGAGGAGATTGCACGTCGCACGGCAGTGCATGGCCGTCAGCACGTTGTCGAACACCGTCTGGTCCTTCCACAGACGGATATTCTGGAAGGTCCGGGCCATGCCCATCCGGGTAATCTTGTCCGGGGTGGGGGCCAGGGCGTGGGTGTACTCCCCGGCGTGCTCGCCCTTGTAGAGCTTGCGCATCTTGCCCTGGGGGTAGTTTTCCACGATCTTCTCCCCCGGTACCACACCGCGCCGTTGGTGGGCTGGTACACGCCGGTGATGACGTTGAAGGCCGTAGTCTTGCCCGCGCCGTTGGGGCCGATCAGGGAGACGATCTCCCCCTCGCCTACCTCCAGATTCATGTTGTTCACGGCGATGACGCCGCCGAACTGCATGGTGATATTCTCCAAACGAAGGATCTTCTCACTCATTTCGCCGCCTCCTTCTTTTTCGATTTTCCGGAGAGGCGGGCCCGCAGGCTCCGGGCCACATCAGAGAGCTCCCGGTCCCCCATGAGGCCGCGGCGGAAGAACAGCACCACGATCATGATGATGATGGAGAACACCACCATCCGGAAGCCGGTCCGCAGGAAGGGCACCTTGAAGGCGCCGATATACGTCTCCGTGTCCAGGAACCGCAGCCACCACTCGCTGGCCGCCACGTACAGGAACGAGGCGATGCAGCTGCCGGAGATGGACCCGATGCCGCCGATCACCACGATCAGCAGGATCTCGTAGGTCATGGAGGTGGTGAAGGTCTTGGCTTGGGCCTGGTTGGCGAACATGGCGAACAGGCCGCCGCCCACGCCGGCGAAGAAGGAGCTGATGCAGAAGGCCATCCGCTTGTGCTTGGCCAGGTTGATGCCCATGGCCTCGGCGGCCACCTCATCCTCCCGGATGGCCTTGAAGGCCCGGCCATAGGTGGAGTTGATCAACAACACCATGATCCCGATGCACACTGCCACCAGCAGGAAGGGCACAAAGGTGGAAAGGCGCAGCACCACCTCCCCATTGGCGTTCTCGATGTTGAAGCTGGAGAAGGTGGGAAAGCTCTTCAGCGCGTTGGCGCCGTTGGTGACAGGGCCCAGCCGGTCCCACTGGAAGATGGCCCGGATGATCTCCGCAAAGCCCAGGGTGGCGATGGCCAGGTAGTCGCTCTTCAGCCGCAGCACCGGCAGGCCGATAAGCCAGGCGATCACCGCCGCCACACAGCCCGCCAGGATCAGCGCCGCCAGCACACCCAGGATCAGACCCAGGGCGCCGCCGCCGAACAGCTCCGGCAGGGAGAAATTCACTGCCGAGCCGCCGTAGAGGTAGTAGACGCTCTCCCGGTCGGCAGAGGGAATGGTCAGAATGGCGTAGGTGTAGGCGCCCAGCAGCATGAAGCCCGCCTGCCCCAGGGAGAACAGGCCCGTAAAGCCGTTCAGCAGGTTCAGGGAGGCCGCCACCAGCGCGTACACAGCCCCCTTCTTCAGCACGGTGAACAGCATACTGGTGGGCTGCATGGTGTTCTCCAGCACAATCACCAGGACCAGCAGGGCCGCCACGCAGCCCAGGGCGATCCACGCGCCCCGTTTGCTCTTTTTTTCTTGCAGCATCGTGACGCCCCCTTTACACTTTGTCGGTGGACTTCTCACCGAACAGGCCGGTGGGCTTCACCACCAGGATGATGATGAGCAGCGCGAAGGTGAACGCGTCGGAAAACACACTCCAGTTGGAGCTCTTGATCACCGTCTCGCTGAGACCGATGAGGAATGCCCCCACCACGGCCCCGGGAATGGAGCCGATGCCGCCGAACACTGCCGCCACGAAGGCCCGCAGGCCCGGCAGGGAGCCGGACAGCGGCACGATGGAGGGATAGTTGGTGAAGTACAGCGCAGACCCCACCGCCGCCAGGAAGGAACCGATGACAAAGGTGAAGCTGATGATGTTGTTGATCTTGATGCCCATCAGCTGCGCGGTCTCAAAATCCCGGGAGGCGGCCCGCATGGCCATGCCGATCTTGGTGTGGTTGATGAGCTGGGTCAGCACCACTACCAGCGCCACCACCAGGAATGGCGTAATCACCGTCACCATTTTGGTGGAGGTGCCGGCAATGGTGATCTGACTGGACAGGCCGGGCAGGCTGGGGTACATCTGCGGCAGTCCGCCGGTGATATAGGTGGCCAAATTCTGCAGCAGATAGCTGACGCCGATGGCGGAGATCATGACGCTCATCCGGGGCGCGCTGCGCAGCGGCTTGTAGGCTGCCCGTTCGATGACAAAGCCCAGCAGCACCGTCAGCAGGATCATCAGCGGCAGCGCCACGCCGATGGGCAGGCTTGCGCTGAGATAGACCATGATTAATCCCGCCGCCATGAACACGTCGCCGTGGGCGAAGTTGATCAGGCGCAGGATGCCGTAAACCATGGTGTATCCGATGGCGATCAGGGCGTACTGCCCGCCCAGCGAGATGCCGGAGAGCAGGATGGAAATTCCGTATTGCACAGGGATACCCCCTTTTCTTTCAGAGTTGGCGAGCGGGAAGGACCGTCTCCAAAAAGGCCGGGCTGCGGCCCCTTTCGAGGCGGTCCCATCTCGCGCAAGAACAAGCCGCCTGGCGGGGGATACCCCGCCAGGCTGGCCGGATGGCAGGCTTATTCCACAGTCTGGACCGTCTCCAGCGTCCAGGCGTTGTTGGCGGTGTCTGCGGTCTTGATATAGGCGGTGTCCCGGATGGCGTCGCCCTGCTCGTCAAAGGCGATGGAGCCGGACACGCCGGTGTAGGTCACGTCAGGCAGCGCGGCCTTCACGGCGGCCTTGTCGGTAGAGCCGGCGGCCTTCAGGGCCTCCAGCGCCACATAGTAGGCGTCATAGCCCATGGCAGTGACAGCGGCGATGGTATCGTTGCCGCCGTTGTTGGTCATGGCGGTGGAGTCCTCGTTCAGCCATGCCTTGATGCCGTCATCGAACTTGGGAGAGCCGCCCTCCTGGTAGAAGGTGGACACGTACAGCTGTACGTTGCTGCCCTGCGCGGCCTCCAGCACCACGTTGCTGTCCAGTGTGTCGGAGCCCAGCAGGGGGATATCCAGGCCCATGGAGGCGGCCAGACCCACGATCTGCGTGGCGTAGGCGATGGAGACGGGGCAGAAGATCACATCCACATCCTCTGCCACGGCCTTGTTCAGGTAGGTGGTGAAGTCGGAGGTGTTGGTGGGGAAGGAGTCCTTGATGACCTCACCGTCAAAGTTCTGCTCGAAGAAGGCGATCAGGCCCTGGTCGTACTCGTTGCCCAACTCACCCAGGCAGTAGGCCTTCTGTGCGCTGAACTTGTCTTTTGCGAAATTCACCAGCACCTGGGCCTGGAAGTTGTCCAGGAAGCAAATCCGGAAGTAATAGTCGTTGCCTGCGGTGATATTGGGGTTGGTGCAGGTGACGCCGATGGCGGCCAGGCCCGCCTCGTCAAACACCGGACCGCCGGCCATAGCCACGCTGGAACCGTAGGAACCCAGCACCAGGCTGACATCCTTGCTCACCAGCTCCGCCGCGGCGGTGGGCGCCTTGTCGGTAGTGGAACCGTTGTCCGCGTAGACCAGCTCCACGTTGTAGGTGGTGCCACCGATGTCCACCGTGGGGGTCTCCTTATTGGCATACTGCATACCCAGCATCTCCTGCTTGCCGCCGGGACCGGAGTCGCCGGTGGCGGGCTCGAACACACCGATGCGGACCACATTCCCCCGCTGCTGCCGGAGTCGCCGGTGGATGTGTCGCCGCTGCCGCCGCAGGCGGCCAGACTCAGAGCCATGACCATAGCCAGAGCCAGTGCAAGAACTCTCTTCATGCTTCTTTTCCTCCTATCAATGGTTAAGGATCGCTGTTCCCTCATGTATGAAAGGCATTTTACAGGTTTTTTCCAGGCTTTGCAAGATGAATAATCCACAGAAAGTTTTCCGCTCTCTTTCAAAAAAGTTCAAGATTTTTCCGCATATTCCGGTCATTTGTCCCTCTGTTGTGGACGTTTCAAAAAAATCGCAGAGAAAAATGCGGTCATTTGTCCTCGATAGAGAGACAGGCGAATTGGTAATTTTGCCAAACTCCAGTGACTGCGTTGATGCATTTTCCCGTCACTCCAACAGTTTTGGAGGGTTGCGGCGGCTTTATTCCCCGCTTTTTGTAAAAAGGCCGCCGTCCGGTTCTCCGGACGGCGGCCTTTTCTCAGACCTCTTCTTTTTTCAGGGACAACGGCTGTTCGCCGAACACGGCCAGAAACGCCTCCCGCTCCATGGTCTCATGCTCCAGCAGATAGGACGCCACGGCCTCCAGCTTGTCGCGGTTGTCGTTCAGGATCCGTTCGCAGCGGTCATAGGCATCCGCCACCAGGCGCTGGACCTCCTGGTCGATCTGGGCGGCCACCGCCTCGGAATAGCTGCGGCCCTGGGTCATGGTGCGGCCGATGAACACCTCGTCGTGGCCGGACTCGAAGGCTACGGTGCCGATCTTG
The DNA here is from genome assembly GCF_005121165.3 of Dysosmobacter welbionis. Taxonomy (NCBI): domain Bacteria; kingdom Bacillati; phylum Bacillota; class Clostridia; order Eubacteriales; family Oscillospiraceae; genus Dysosmobacter; species Dysosmobacter welbionis. Next base: position 1,405,482 of record NZ_CP034413.3, read on the forward strand.
TCGCTCATGCCATAGGTGGCCACCATCTTCCGGGCGATCTGGCTGGCCCGCTGGATGTCGTTGCTGGCACCGGTGGAGATGTCTCCCAGGCACAGCTTCTCCGCCACCCGGCCGCCCAAGAGACCCACGATCTGATCCTCCATATACCGCCGGGAGAGATAGGACCGGTCCTCCTCCGGCAGGGAGATGGTCATGCCGCCCGCCTGGCCCCGGGGCACGATGGTGATCTGGGCCACCGGGTCCTGATCTGGCAGAGCGTGCATCACCACAGCGTGGCCCGCCTCGTGATAGGCGGTCAGCTCACGCTCGTGCTGGGGGATCACCCGGCTTTTCTTCTCCGGTCCGGCGATGACCTTGATCTCCGCGTCCTTCAGATCCTGCATGGTGATGAACTTCTGATTTTTCCGGGCGGCCAGCAGGGCTCCCTCGTTGATGAGGTTCTCCAGGTCCGCGCCGGTGAAACCCGGAGTGCCCCGGGCCAGCTGGCCCAGGTCCACATCCTCCGCCAGGGGCTTGCCCTTGGCGTGGACCTCCAGGATCTCCTTCCGGCCCCGGATGTCGGGCAGGCCCACGTACACCTGCCGGTCGAACCGACCGGGCCGCAGCAACGCCGGGTCCAGCACATCCGCCCGGTTGGTGGCCGCCAGGACCACCACACCTTCGTTAGCGGTAAAGCCGTCCATCTCCACCAGCAGCTGATTCAGGGTCTGCTCCCGCTCGTCATGGCCGCCGCCCAGGCCCGTGCCCCGCTGGCGGCCCACAGCGTCGATCTCGTCAATAAACACGATAGCCGGGGCGTTCTTCTTGGCCTGCTCGAACAGGTCCCGGACGCGGCTGGCGCCCACGCCCACGTACAGCTCCACGAAATCGGAGCCGGAGATGGACAGGAAGCCCACGCCGGCCTCCCCTGCCACGGCCTTGGCCAGCAGGGTCTTGCCGGTGCCGGGAGGGCCCACCAGCAGCACGCCCTTGGGAATCCGGGCCCCCAGAGACAGGTACTTCTTGGGGTCCTTCAGGAACTCCACGATCTCCCGGAGCTCCTCCTTCTCCTCATCGGCGCCGGCCACGTCGTCGAAAGTGACCTTTTTGTCCTTGTCCGTCAGCATCCGGGTCCGGGCGGAGCCGAATTTGGCCATCTTGTCCGGTCCCATGCCACCTCCCTGGGGCCGAATCACCAGGAAGTACCACATCAGCCCCAGGATCACCGCCGTCAGCAGGAAGGGCAGCAGCTCCAGCAGCCAGTTGGTGCGCACCGGCTCCGGGTAATCATAGTGCTGGATGATACCCTCCGCATACTGCTGTTGAACCAGGTCATTGAAGTCGTCATAAAACAGCTGGAAGCTGTACAGCTCATACCGCACGGTCTCGCTGCCGTTCACCGGCTCCCGCAGCTCCAGGGTCAGTGTGCCGCCGCTGTCAATGGTCAGCCCCGTCACTTTTTCCTGCAGGAACAGCTGGCGGACCTGGGAGTATTCCAGCTGGTCCACATGGTTGTCGTTCTGCCAGAGCCAGTTGACACACAGCAGGATCACGAGGGCCAGCAGTACGAAGCTCAGATTGGATAGCCGTCTTTGTTTTGTCACGAGCAGAAGCCTCCTTTCCCATTGCCTGGGACGCAATGGGAGACTGTTTTCATGTTACGATTGGGCGGAGTCCGCCCAAAACAGGGCGTATCGCCTCACTCCCCGGAGTATACCTCCGGCTTCAAAACCCCGATGTACGGCACGTTCCGGTACTGCTGGCAGTAGTCCAGCCCATACCCCACCACAAACTCGTCCGGCACCACGAACCCCGCCAGGTCGGCGGTGATGGCCTTAGTCCGGCGGGAGGGCTTGTCCAGCAGCGTCACGATGGTAATGGAAGCCGCTCCCTTGGTCATGAAGTAGTCCTTCAAAAACGCCAAGGTGTTGCCGGAGTCCAGAATGTCCTCCACGATGATCAGGTGCCGTCCGGTGATGTCCTGCTGCAGGTCGTGGGTGATCTGCACCCGGCCGGAGGACACAGTGGCGTTCTGGTAGGAGCTGACGGCGATGAACTCCACGTCGCTCTTCACCTGGCAAGCCCGGACCAGGTCCGCCATGAATACGAAAGACCCCTTCAACACGCCCAGAAACAGCGGGTTCTTGCCATGAAACTGCTCATACAGCTCCGCGCCCATTTCGGTGATGCGGGCCTTCAGCTCCTCCTCTGTCACCAGGACCTTCAGGATATCCCTTTCCATCTCGCTTTTCATATCAAATCTCTCTCCTTTGCCGCTTCGGTAATCTGAATGAACCGGCAGGGCTCCCCCTCCGGTGCTGCAAACGCCATATCCACGCCCAGCCGCCACACCGCCGCCAGGCATCCTCCCGCGTAGACGGCCGGCAGCCGGTCCCGCTCCGAGAGGGAGATCCGGCGGTCCATGCACAGCCGTTTGATGCTGCGGCCGCCCCCGTGGGTCTCCGGCAGAACCAGACGGTCTCCCGGCGCCGCAGGGCCCACCGTCAGGCCCATCCGCTCCCCCTGCCGCCAGGGCCGAAGGGCAAGTCCCTCCCCCTCCCGGTGATCCAGCAGGGTGATCCGGTAATCGCCCCAGGCGACGGGGCACTCCTGCAACAGCTGGACCTCCGTCAAAAGCTGGGGCCGGGTCTCCAGGATCAGCCACTCCCGGCAGTACCGGGCGGTGACGCCCTGGGGCAGGTCCACCCGGCTCTCCCGGCCCCAGAGGGTATCCCGGGTCAGGTGCAGGATGTCCTGCAGATGGGCGGCTGTGATATCCCTCCGCCCCACGCCCAAAAGGTCGAAGAGCCGCAGCAGCATCCGGGGTCGCACGGCGTCCGTGGCCTCTGCCAATGCCTGCCGGGATAAGGTCACCCGCCCCTCCTGCACCTCCACATGGGCAGTACGGCGGGCGGCCTCTTCCTCCAGTGATTGGTCCGCCACCCGCAGGCGGCGTCCGGCGTCGTTGATGTGCTCCACAGCTCTGGGGTTGATCTGCCTCAAGCGGGGCATGACCTCCAGCCGGAGGAAGTTTCGGGCCGCGGCGCCGGGGTCGGCGTTGGTGGTGTCCTCCACGTGGGGGATGTGGCGGGCGGCGGCGTAGGCCGCCAGCTCTTCCCTTGTCACGTCCAGCAGTGGCCGGCAAATGCCGTTTTGCTGGTAGGCCATGCCGGTAAGGCCCGCCACGCCGGTGCCCCGGATCAGGTTGAAAAGAATGGTCTCCGCGTTGTCATCGGCGTGGTGGGCTGTGTAGATTTTGATATGCTGCCCCAGCTTCTCCGCCTCTTGGCGAAGAAAATCGTACCGGAGCTTCCGGGCCGCCTCCTCCAGGGAGAGGCCCTCCCGCTCCATAAGGCCCCGGACGTCCCCGGAGCTGGAGACGAATGCGATGTCATGGGCGGCACACCAGTCCCGGACGAAGGTCTCATCCCGGTCGGCTTCCGCGCCCCGCAGCCGGTGGTTGAAGTGGGCAGCCACTACCCGGCCATCCCGCTCCCGACACCACCGGTCCAGCAGGTCCAGCAGGCACATGGAGTCCAGCCCGCCGGACACGGCACACAGGGCCGGACGCCCCCGACCGGGCAGCACCCACCGGGGACAGTGGGACAGCAGTTCCTCCATGTCCGTACCTCACCTCTCCCAAAACAGACCTCAGTCCTCGTCGTACCTCGTATCCAAGGTCGAGAACTGGGTGTATTCCGGCATCCACCGCAGCTCCTCCCCCGGCACGTCTGAACGCGCCGGGGGACCCCGGCGGCCACTGACCGGGGGCAGACAAAGTCCGCCCCCTGCAAGGTTTTGGCCCCGCCAAAACACTTGACGCACGTCCGTGCGGCTTTGCAAAGCAGAGCACAGACCTCAGTCCTCGTCGTACCTCGTATCCAAGGTCGAGAACTGGGTGTATTCCGGCATCCACCGCAGCTCTACTTTGCCGGTCTCACCGTGGCGGTTTTTCGCCACAATGCACTCAGCGATGTTGTGCTTCTCCGAATCCTCATTATAATAGTCATCCCGGTACAGGAACAGCACGATGTCTGCGTCCTGCTCGATAGCGCCGGACTCCCGCAGGTCCGACAGCATGGGCCGCTTGTCGTCCCGCTTCTCACTGGCGCGGGACAGCTGGCTCAGGCAGATCACCGGCACGTTCAGCTCCTTGGCCATGATCTTCAGCATCCGGGAGATGTCGGACACCACCTGCTGGCGGTTCTCCCCCGCGTAGCCCTTGCCGCCGGCAGAGGTCATCAATTGCAGGTAGTCGATCACCACCAGGCCCAGATCATCCAGCCGGCGGCACTTGGCGTTCATGTCCGCCACCGACAGCATGGGATTGTCGTCGATCCGGATATCCACCTTATTCAGGATGGTGGCGGCCCCGGCGATCTTCTCCCAGTCGGTCTCCCGCAGGGCGCCGGTCTTGAGGCGGTTGTTCTCCACCAATGCCTCGGAGGCCAGCAAGCGGGTGGCCAGCTGTTCCCGGCTCATCTCCAGAGAGAAGACGGCCACTGTCTTGTGGACGGCCTTGGCCACGTTCAGGGCCACGTTCAGCGCAAAGGAGGTCTTGCCCATGCCGGGCCGGGCGGCCAGCAGGATCAGGTCCGATTTGTTCAGGCCCGTGATCTTCTGGTCCACCGCGGACATACCCGTGGAGAGCCCCGGCAGGTGATTCTCGCTCTCGCTCATCTCTCCCAGCCGGTCCAGCACCTCCGGCAGCACCTGCCGCAGGGGCACCATGTCCTGGGCGCTCTGGCCCCGGCGGACGGCGTAAACCTTCTGCTCCGCCGCCTCCAGAATTTCGGAGGCCTCGCCCACGCCCTCCTGCACCATGGCGGTGATCTCGGCGGCGGCCTGGGCCACGCCCCGCAGCAACGCCTTGTCCCGGACGATGGCCGCGTACTCCATCACGTTGGCGCTGGTGGGGGTGATCTCCATCAGCTGGGCCAGATAGGAACGGGTGGTGTTCTCGTCGTAGGTGCCCGCCTTCTGCATCTCCTCACAGACGGTAATGCCGTCGATGGGCTTGGCATAGGTGAACATGGAGTAGATGGTCTCAAAAATCTCCCGGTTCTGCCGGAGGTAAAAATCTGACGGCCGGAGCTTGTCCATCACATCCTTGACGCAGTCCGCGTCGATGAGCATGGAGCCCAGGACGGCTTGCTCCCCCTCCAGAGAGTGGGGCATCTGCCGCAGGAGAAGGTCTTCGTTTGCCATCTTACTGTCACCTCGCCGTGAATAGGAGTCCACCTGTTTGGGTTAGGAAAGCGCGAAGGGCCATTGTACCAGAGCGCGCCAAGCGCCTTTTCTCTTCCACCGGGCGCGGCGCACTCTCTTTTTGGCACAGCCAAAAAAGAGAGCGGGGGCGCACCCCTGCGGGCGCAGGAGCCCCCGAGACTGCCGCAATGGCGGCCCATTCCTCTCCCCCAGAGCGTGCCCCCAAACAGAGGAACTCCCTTTATTTTTCCTCAAACACGGAGACGTACACCGTCCCGTTGACCTCAAACCCCAGCTTGGCCTTCACCTGATAGGATCCGAACGCCTTGATGGGCTCGTCCAGCACCAGCTTCTGCTTGGGGATGTCGATGCCGAACTGCTGCCTAAGCCCGTCGGAGATCTCCTTGGTGGTGACGGCGCCGAACAGCCGCCCGCCGTTGCCGGCCTTGGCGGTGAGCTTCACCATGCACTCCTTCAGCTTCTCGGCGGTGGCCTCCGCCTCCGCCTTCTGCCGGGCCTCCTCAGCCTTGCGGGCCTTCTCCTTCAGGTTCATGGTGTTGATGGCGTCCGCCGTGGCGGCGATGGCCAGCTTCCGGGGCAGGAGGAAGTTCCGGGCATAGCCCTCGGACACCTCCACCATCTGGCCCTTTTTTCCCTGGCCCTTCACATCCTGCTGTAAAATCACTTTCATGATAACGTCTCCTTTTAGTCGTTCTGTTTCTGAATTTGTTCCTCCAGCTGCCGGGTCCGTTTTTCCAGCGCCTCCAGCCGGTCATTCTGATGAACCAGAATGCACACCAGCACCGCCAGAACCAGGGCGATGGACGCGCCTGCCAAATACCAGCGCCGGCTGAAATCAAAGAGCTGGTATCCTCCGAAAAAGATGAATGCCTCCACCAGCGCCAAGCAGATGCCAAATGTGGAAAGAAATCGCTTCATGGCCGCGCTCCTCCTCACTTTTCAAAATACGCGTCGATGGCCTCCAGCAGACGACTCTTCACCGTCTCCACATCTGTGTTCTCCACACGGCCGCCGGCAGTGGTGGAGTTGCCGCCGCCGCCCAGGGCCTCCAGGATCACCTGGACGTTCACCTCTCCCAGAGAACGGGCGGACATCTGCACGTTCTCCCCACTGGGGAATACCACAAAGGACGCCTTCACGCCCTTGAGGCTCAGCAGCTCGTCCGCCGCCTGGGCCGCCGTCACCCGGTCCACGCCCTCCTGGTCGATGGCCGCCACGGCGATGTCCTCCCGGTACAGCTCCGCCCGGCGGATGATGTCGTAGCGGGACACCATCTCGCTCAGATCGCTCTGGAACAACCGCTGGACGTCGGTGGTGTCGGCCCCCGCCCGGCGGAGGAAGGCCGCCGCCTCAAAAGTCCGGCCGCCGGTGCGCAGGGTGAAGTGCTTCGTGTCCAGCACGATGCCGGCCAGCAGCGCCTCCGCCTCCTCCCGCAGCAGATCGGCGGGCTCCACCAGATACTGCAAGAGTTCCGTCACCAGCTCACTGGCGGAGGAGGCATAGGGTTCGTGGAAGCTGAAGGCAGCGTTTTCGATGTAGCTGGCCGCCCGGCGGTGGTGGTCGATCACCGCCACCCGGTTGCTGGACTCCAGCAGCTGGGGGCTCTCCACCATGTCGGGGCGGTTGGTGTCCACCACAATGACCAGAGCGCCCGGCCTCATTTTCAAAAATGCCTCCGCCCCGGAGGTGAACGCCCCCGCATACTCCGGCAACGCCTGGAGCTTGGCCAAAACCGCTCCGGCGGCGTTGTGCTCCAGATCAATGACCATCTGGGCCCGCTTGCCGTGCTTGCGGGCAATGCAGTAGAGCCCCGCCTCGGCGCCTACGGCATCCATGTCCGCAAAGCTGTGGCCCATGATATAGATCTCGGACGCGTCGGCCATCAGCTCGTTCAGGGCGCTGGCCATGACCCGGGACTTCACCTTGGTGCGCTTTTCCGTGGACTTGCTGCGGCCGCCGTAGAACTGGAAGTCCACCTTTCCCCGGACCACCGCCTGGTCTCCGCCCCGGCTGAGGGCCATCTCCAGGCTGAGACGGGCGTTGCGGTACAGCTCCGCCATAGCGTCGGCATCCTTGCCAATGCCGATGGAGAGGGTAGGGCACACATCCCCCACCTTGATCTCCCGAATGGCATCCAGGATGGAGAACTTCTCCTCCACAAAGTGGTCGTAGTGGCATTCCTCAAAGATGAAGAGGTAGTGGTCCCGCTCCGTCTTCAGCAGCAGGCCGTCGGCGCAGGCGGCCCAGTTGTTCAGCTTCTCGTCGATCTGGGCCAGCACGGCGCTGCGCTGGGTATCGGCGCATGCCTTCATCAGGTCCTCGTAGTTGTCTACCATCAAAATGGCCAGCACCGGCCGGGTGGCGGTGTACCGCTCCCGCAGGTCGTCGGCCTCTGTGGTATCCACCCAGTAGGTAGTGGCCACCAGGTTCTGCTCGGCCCCCCGGCCCTTGGCCCGCACCAGGCTGCCGTACACCCGGAACCGCCGGCTGTTCATCACCACCCGGTCCGGGCACTCCTGCTTTCCCTCCAGCATCCACTGAACGGGGAAATCCGGTACTGCATCCTCCACCTTCATCTCGAACAGGTGCTCCCGCACGCCGGCCAGCTGCAGGAAGTTCTCATTGCTCCAGATCACCTCGCCGGTGTCCGGCCGGAACACCATGATGGGCAGCGGAGAGTTGATGAGGGTGGATTTGCTGGCGGTATCCACGCTGCCGGTAACGTTATCAATGTACTGGAGGATGTTTTGCCGCCGCTTCTGGTTACGGTTGGTGAAATAGGCATACAGGCCCACGGTGCAGGCGATCTCCACCAGTCCCAGAGGCAGGCTCACCGTGGCGGTGGCCGCCGCGAAGACGATCATGCAGAGGAAGTAGAGCTTGAGATTGGGCTCCAGCAGGCGGGAGAGCTTCTTGTTGTTCATCTCGATCAGGTCTCCTTTTGAAAGGGACGCATACATACCCATATTGAAGAATAGTATAGCAGTTTTTCCCACAAGAAGCAACTGTTAAAACAGGCCCGGGCTGATCCGGCCCGAGCCTGTTTTGATGGTCCTCAGGATGCCGCCGCGGCCGTCCGGCGGCCGTTGGCGCGCAGAAGCAGCAGGTTCAGCCCCAGTGCCGCCAGGGCGAACATTGCCGCCGGCAGGCCCAGGGGCGGAATCCCCACCCCTCCTGCACGGCGCTGCCGATGAAAGAGCCGATAGCAATGCCGAAGTTGTAGGATACCGGCTGTACGGAGGCGCACAGGCTGGAAGCGAAAGGGTAATCCTGCTCTGCTAGGGACAGCGCGTGCATCTGGGCCGGGGTGTTCAGCAGGTACATGAGCAGCCCCATGGCAAAGACCCCCGCAAGGCCCGCCCACCGGTTTCCCAGCAGCAGCGGCAGCAGGGCAAACAGCACCGTCTGGGCGGCGAAGGCCATGGGCAGGGTCCGGAGGCCGCCCCGCTCCCCCAGCCGGCCGGAGAGGAGATTGCTGGCGGCGCTGCACGCTCCCATCACCAGCAGCAGCGGGCTCACCGCCCCCGCTGGAAGCCCCAGTGTCTCTGTCAGGATCGGCGAGAGATAGGTGTACACGATATAGGTGGCGGAGGCGCTGCACAGGATCATCCCCACACACAGGGAGCATCGGGGGTCCCACAGGATGGAAAAGGACTTCAGAAGCCCGCTGTCCGCCTGTGCCGGCACCGCGGGCAGGGAGCGCAGCAGCAGCGGCAGCAGCGCTGCGCCCATAGCCAGGATCACGGCGAAGGTCCACCGCCAGCCCAGGATCTGGCACACGGCAGTGCCCAGGGGCACTCCCAGCACCGCTGCCACGGAAAAGCCACCGTATACCAGCGAGATGGCCCGGGCGGTCTGCTCCGGGGCGGCGACCTCCTTGGCATAGAGCATGGCCACCGCCGTCAGCGTACCGGACACCAGCGCCGCCACTACCCGGGTGGCATACAGCACCGCCACATTAGGAGCGGCAAAGCTTGCCGCGCTGGTGAGGAGGAACACCCCCATCAGCACCGCCAGCAGCTTCCGGCGGGAGATTCCGCCGGTAGCTGCAGTGATCACAGGCGTCCCCACCGCGTAGCAGGCGGCGAACACCGATACCAGCTTTCCCACTGCCGCCAGAGAGGTGTTCAGCCCCTCCGCGATCTCCGGCAGAATGCCCACAATCACAAATTCGCAGGTCCCCAGCACAAATCCCAGGGCCGCCAGCAGCAGTACCGCTCCAGGCAGCGGCTTTTTCGTCTGTTCCATGACACGGTTCTCCTTCTGTTTGCGTACACAGCTTTTCCCAAAAACAGCTTCCCCCAGAGTCGGCCTCCGCGGGAAGCCGGCGCCGGAGAAAGTCTTTCAGCAGTTCTCCGCCGTGAGGATGGGGCTCTCCGGATAGAAACAGTCCCGCTCCGGCGTCCGGTGCTCCACCACTGCGTCGAACAGCAGCGACAGGGCCTTGCGGCTCTGGTAGGTCAGGTTCTGGTCAATGATGAAGTCCAGCAGTCCCTCCCGCAGGAAGGTCCGCGTCTCCGGGCTGTTGTCGTGGGCCAGAACCCGCACCTGCCCCATCCGGCCGGCCCCGCGCAGGGCTTCCATGCACGCAGGCACGGAGCGGTTGGCCATGTAGATATACTTCAGGTCCGGCTCTTCCGCCAAAGCGGCGGTCACCGCTGCCAGTGTCTCATCATAGTTGTCGTGGGTTTCTGCCACCCGGCAGTCCTCCTGCCGGAGCCCCCGCTCCGCAAGCCGCTCCAGAAAGCCGTCTGCCCGGCCCTTGTGTCCGGCGTAGCCGTGGTCGGCGTACACCAGCAGGATCCGGTCTCCGGGCCTGAGGAACTTGGCGGCGATGTCCCCGGCCACCCGGCCGGCGTGGTGGGCGTCCTCCCCCACGTAGCACAGCCGCCGGGCGCCTGCAATGTCGGAGTTGAAGGTCACCACCGGCATCCGCCGCTCCGCCAGGAGCTCCAGCTTCTGGCGCACCTGGGGGCAGTCCGCGGCGCACAGGGCGATCCCCTGGACCTCCTCCGCCAGCGTGTCCAGCAGGTGCAGGCAGTCCTCCATCCGCCCCTGGCGGTACGGGTGGATGGTGACGCTCACATTGTAGTCCTGACGGTCCTGCCGGAACTTCGCCACGCCAGCGGCCATGGCCTCGCCCACATAGCTCTCCCACGTGGGCTGGATGATAGCGAAATGCCGGGCCATGCCGCTGGTGGCCAGGGCGCTGGCCACCCGGTTTGGCTGGTAATCCAGCTCCTCCATCACCTCCAGCACCCGCCGCCGGACCTCCTCCTTCACATACGGCCGGTCGTGGAGCACCCGGTCCACCGTGCCGATGGAGACGCCCGCCCGTTCTGCGATCATCTTGATCGTTGCCCGCATGTCCCTTCACTCCCTTTCTCCGGCCCTTCCGCCGGTCATCTTGGTTTTCTTGAAAAAAATGTATACAAAACGCTTGACCTGTGCTATACTAGGGGCAGAATGGTGCGGCCTTCCGTGTCCGCCGGCGGCAGGCCGCCGGCTGTCGGAGCGCCGCGGGGCGTGCCTCTGCCTGGGCCGCGCCTTCGTTTCAGTATAACAAAGTGCGCGTCGAGAAGCAACTGCTTTTCCGCCCTTTTTTACACAGTTCCACAGTATTTCACTGGTGCGGAGCGCCGCTCCGCCTCAGTCAAATAAAACCCCATACGGTTTCAACGGAATGACGTGACCGAACCCCTGCCGGCGAAACGGGGCCGCGCAGGCTACGGGCGTCTCTTGTTTGCGTGCGCTCATTTTGCGCCATTTCCGCTGTTATGGGGGTATTTTACATATTTTTTCAAAGGAGTATCATCGATCTATGGCAGAAAAATTGAAAATCATCCCCCTGGGCGGTCTCAATGAGATCGGCAAGAACATGACCGCCTATGAGTACGGCGGCGAGATCATCGTGGTGGACTGCGGCATGGCCTTCCCCGGGGACGACATGTACGGCATCGACCTCATCATTCCCGACGTCAGCTACCTCATCAAGAACCGGGCCCGCATCCGGGGTCTGTTCATCACCCACGGGCACGAGGATCACGTGGGTGCCATTCCCTATGTGCTCAAGCAGTTGAACATGCCCATCTACTGCACCCGGTTCACCGCGGGGCTCATCAAGCTGAAGCTGGAGGAGCATGGGCTGGTGAAAAGCACCAAGCTCATCACGGTGGAGCCGGGCAAGAGCGTCCGGGCCGGCAAGTTCACTGTGGAGTTCATCCATGTGAACCACTCCATCGCCGACTCCGTGGCCTTTGCCATCCACACCCACATGGGCACCATCGTCCACACCGGCGACTTCAAGATCGACTCCACCCCCATCGACGGGGAGGTCATCGACCTTGCCCGCTTCGGCGAGCTGGGGAAGGAGGGCGTCCTGGCACTGCTGGCGGACTCCACCAATGTGGAGCGTCCGGGCTTTACCCCCTCTGAAAAGACGGTGGGCGCCACCTTCAAGCGCCAGTTCCAGGGATGCGAGGACCGGATCATCGTCACCACCTTCGCCTCCAACGTCCACCGGATCCAGCAGGTGCTGGATGCCGCCGCGGCCTTCGGCCGGAAGGTGGCCGTGACGGGCCGGTCCATGGAAAATATCATGAAGGTCTCCACAGAGCTGGGCTATATGAAGGTGCCCAAGAACACCCTGGTGGACATCAACCGGATCAAGGGCCTGCCCAAGAACAAGCAGGTCATCGTCACCACCGGTTCCCAGGGCGAGGAGATGAGCGCCTTGTATCGCATGGCCTTCTCTCAGCACAAGCAGGTGGAGATCGGCGCCGGGGACAAGGTCATCATCTCCGCCAGCGCCATCCCCGGCAACGAGGTGACGGTGTCCCGGGTCATCAACGAGCTGTTCCGCAAGGGCGTCAAGGTGGTCTATGATCGGGCCGACATGCTTCACGTGTCCGGCCACGCCTGCCAGGAGGAGCTGAAGATCATCCACGCCCTGACGAAGCCCCGGTTCTTCATCCCCCTCCACGGCGAGCAGCGGATGCTCCAGATCCACTCCCAGCTGGCCCAGGACATGGGCATGGACCGCAACCATATCGCCATTGCCGACAATGGCTCCGTCATCGAGATCACGGCCAAGACCATTAAGTTGGGCGGCACCGTTCCCTCCGGTGAGGTATATGTGGACGGCTCCGGCGTGGGCGACGTGGGCGCCGTGGTCATGCGGGACCGCAAGCGCCTGGCAGAAGACGGCATGGTGGTGGTGGTTCTGCCCATCTCCGCCCATGACGGCAACCTCCTCAGCGAGCCGGAGATCATCACCCGGGGCTTCATCTACGTGAAGGAGTCCGGGGACTTGATGAAGGAACTGCAGAGCGTGGCCCGGGACGCGGCGGAGAACGTCTCCCGCAAGCGGGGCCGGGATGACGGGGAACTGAAGGGTTCCGTCAAGTCCGCCGTCAGCAGCTACCTGTTCAAAACCACCAAGCGCAATCCCATGGTTATCCCCGTGGTCACCAGACTGTGACATACCAGATAACGGGTGTGCAGATAAGAGAGCCGCAGGGAAAGCGGCATCTCTTATCTGTTCGCTCTGATTCTTGATTTTCAGGGAGGTCTACATAACAATGGCACTGCAAGCCGCATTTCTCTTTCTTATCGGCGATGCCGATGAGACCACCCGCACCGTGGTATCCACCCCTAGCATCCATTTGAACGTGGTGGGCTGCAAGACCTACGCTGAGGCGGAGGCTGCCGCGAAGGAGCTGGCCGCCGTAGGCGTCACCGCTATGGAGCTGTGCGCTGGCTTCGGCAACGAGGGCATCGCCCGCATCCAGCGGGCCGTGGGTCCCGACGTGGCCGTGGGCGCGGTGAAGTTCGACTTCCACCCCGGCCTGGGCTTCAAGAGCGGCGATGCCCTGTTCGGCTGAGACGCATGAAAGCGGAAGGACTTTCGTCCTTCCGCTTTTTCTTTTTCCTGCACGGCCCGCGGGGAATGCAGAACTGCGGCACGCCGCGCCCTGGCACCGGCGGAACCGGACAGTCTCATCCGCCGCCCGGCGGGTCCCGCCAGCTCATGCCCCATCTGCGGCGCGCCGGTACTTCTCCACCATCGTCCCATACTCCGGAATCTCCCGGAGGAAGGCGCAGTCCGGGTCCGCCTCCACCTGGTCCAGAAGGGGCTCCAGCAGCACCGACTGGGCCTCTCCGGCGGCCTCCTTGGTGGCCAGATGCCGGTACAGGGGCGAGGCGCTCAGATCCCAAGGCACTGTCAGGCTATGCAGCAGCCGGTCCAGCAGGTCCAGCGCCGCCGGGCCGTCCTGCTCCGCCGCCGCCAGCTGGAAGGGGGCGGACAGCACTGCGTAATCGCTCAGGTCCAGGGCCTCTCCCGCCCGCCGGGCGGCGTCGCAAAAGCCCTGGGCCCGCTGCCGGTCTCCCTCTGCCTGGGCCATCTCGATCAGGGACAGCAGCGTGGTCTGGATGCCGTGGGCCCGGTCGAACAGCTCCCGCTCCAGCAGGGTCCAGGCCTCCTCGGTCCGCCCCTGCTTCCGCCGCAGGGCGGACAGCACTTCCCGCTTGTCCCGATGGGTGTTGGAGATCTGGTCCAGCAGCGCCTCCGCCCGGTCCAGATCCCCCCGGGCGATGCAGCGGCTCGCCACGGTATAGGTCGCCCACTCCCGGATTTTGGGGTCCGCGCTCTGGGCGGCCTGCTCGTACAGGCCCGCGACAAAGTCCTCCCGGCCGGGCCGGGCTGTCTCATCGGTGCCGGGGAACAGGGTCAGAAGCCCCTCCAGCAGCCCCGCAGCGCTGTATGCCAGCGCGTCGCTGTTGGGGAACTGGCGCAGCTTCTCCTCTGCCAGGGAAAAGGCCGCGCCGCACCCATCGGTCCGGGACACCTCGTACAGCCGGTTCAAAAACTCCGCGATCTCCGTCTCCGTCAAGTCCTCCCGAAAGGACAACAGTGTGTTCAGGTCCACCCGCAGCGTCCGGGCCAGCACCGGCAGCAGGGTGATGTCCGGGTAGGAGTTTCCCCTTTCCCATTTGTTCACCGCCGGGGCTGATACCCCCAGCTTCCCCGCCAGCTGCTCCTGTGTCAGCCCCAGTGCCGTCCGCCGGGTGCGGATAATCTCGTGGATCTGCATGGCAAAGCCCCCTCTTGTGATCTGTCCCCAGAATACCATCTCCGGCGGTGCGCTGCAATCGACAGGTGTTCAATTTTTCTGACGATCTTTTAACCGGCGGTTAATGGGTAAAAATCGCTGTAATCACTGTGCCCCAAACCGGGCTTCCGGGGTGCGCCTCTCATTGGGCGAACCTCCCCGCGTAGACAGGGCAGAACTCCAGACCGCCGCGGGCAATTCAGCGGGACGCAGACTGCACCTGACCCTCCCGGCCGCAGCAGGTCCCGACCGAAGCCCTTACGGCGCGGGTCTGTATGGGATCATGGGAATACGCTCTTCCGGCACCGGCTCCCATCGTCCCGGCAATGGACATGAAGGGCTGCGCCCTCTGCCCCAATTTGCAAAATACAGGCGCACAGCTTTTGCTGTGCGCCTGTACTGCTTTTCCCTCACTCCCCCTTGGGGTCCTCTGTGTCGAACACCGTCTTGGCGCTGGCAGCGAGTCCTGCCAGCCCCTGGAGCTCACTGGGAATGATGATCTTGGTGGCCTTGCCGTCCGCCACCTTCTGCATGGCTTCCAGAGCCTTCAGCTTCACCACCTGGTCATTGGGGGCGGCGGCATTCAGCAGCTTCAGGGAGTCCGCCAGGGCGGTCTGCACCTGCATGATGGCCTGGGCCTCCGCCTCGGCGGCCATGATGCGGGCCTCCTTCTCGCCCTCGGCCTTCAGGATGGCGGCCTGCTTGGCGGCATCCGCCTTGAGAATCAGGGACTGCTTCTCGCCCTCCGCCACCAGGATCTGGGACTGCTTCTGCCCCTCCGCCTGGAGGATGGACTCCCGGCGCTCCCGCTCCGCCTTCATCTGCTTCTCCATGGCGTTCTGGATCTCCTTGGGCGGGATAATGTTTTTCAGCTCCACCCGGTTGACCTTGATGCCCCAGGGGTCCGTGGCCTCGTCCAGAATGGCGCGCATCTTGGCGTTGATGGTGTCCCGGCTTGTCAGGGACTGGTCCAGTTCCATCTCGCCGATGATGTTCCGCAGGGTGGTGGCGGTCAGGTTCTCAATGGCGTTCATGGGCCGTTCCACGCCGTAGGTATACAGCTTCGGGTCCGTGATCTGGAAGTAGATCACCGTATCGATCTGCATGGTGACATTGTCCTTGGTGATGACGGGCTGGGGCGCGAAATCCGCCACCTGCTCCTTCAGGGACACCTTCTTGGCCACCCGCTCCACAAAGGGCACCTTCAGGTGCAGTCCCACGCCCCACACGGTCCGGAACGCTCCCAGCCGCTCCACCACATAGGCCTTGGACTGCTGGACGATGACGATGTTCCCGATCAGCAGGATCAGGATCAGCACCACCAGGATCAACAGCGGAACCCACTTGAGCACATCCATCATATTCACACAACCTCCTCTTTTTTATCAGGCGCTTTCTGCGCCGCTTCCACAATGAGCTTCACACCCTCCATCCGCCGGATCTCCACCCGGCTGCCCGCCGGGAGCACCGATCCGTCGGCGCTGCGGGCGGTCCAGGTCTTGCCGTCCACATAGACGGCGCCGGAGGCGCTGTCGTTGTCGATGGTCTCCGTGACTCTGGCGGTGCGGCCCAGCACCCGGTCCGCGTTGGTAGGCACAGCCCGCCCGGCGGAGAGCTTTTTCACCAGGGGCCGGGTGGCCGCCAGGGCCGCCGCCGACACCGCCAGGAACAGCACCAGCTGGATCAGGAGCCCCGCCCCCGCCATGGCGGCGATCAGACCCGCCACGGCGCCGGGCACAAACCAGATGGAGACCAGCCCGGCGGTCACCGCCTCCACCACGCCAAAGACCACGATGGCCGCAATCCACAATGCCGTCATTTCGCTGTCTCCGCCTCCTTTCAAATACAGCATACACAGGGCCACCAGGGCAGTCACTGCCGCCAGCCCCCCACTCCGGCCCATTTGTTGGCCGGGGACAGGTTGCTCACAAAATCTCCCAGCGCCGTTTTCAGTGTCCGGGACTCCATCCGCTCCGGCGCCGCCGGCGTCTCTTGGCCGCCCAGGGGGACCTCCTCGCAGAACAGGTCATTCATGGTGACGCCGTAGCGGTTGCAGATATAGATGATCTTCTCAAGCTCCGGGTATCCCCGGCAGGACTCCCACTTGCTCACCGCCTGCCGGGAGACCTTCAGCTGGGCCGCAAAGTCCTCCTGGGTCATGCCCCGGGCCCGGCGGAGCTCCTGCAACCGCTCTCCAAATGCCATACGCCTCTCCTCTCTGTCTGTCATTTTAGCAGAACCGCCCCGCCGTTTCCACCAACTCTGCTTTGCATCCGGCAAAATCCCGTGCAACTTCAGGTTTCCGTCCGGGAAGTGCGGCTCCGGCGGCGTTTATCGTTATTGTATCATGCCCATTTTGCAAATACCATTTCATTTTGGTTACAAAACCTCCCGGCCCGCCGGCGGCAGTTGCGGCAAGAGCCGGCGGGCATCTCGACATTTTCCGCAGTCTGCATTATAATAGGAAAAACGCCCCGCTGAGGCGGAGGCAGCAAGGAGGATGTTCCATGCGTCAGCCAAGAAGTGCGAAGGCCAATCCCTTTCCATACAGAGGCAGCCTGGTCTGCTACCTGTCTCTGGATGCTGCGGGCAGTCTCACGCAGGTGGGCCACGATTTCTCCTCTGCCGCAGAGGCCTACCGCCGGGCCGCTGCCGGAGAGATCCGGCTCTATGCCGTCTGGCCCGGGGAATACAGCAGCGACCTCTTCGAGATTGACGATCTGAATGCATTTGCAGACGCTTTTGGCGTGGAGCGGCCGGACCCCCATGTCCACGATCTGGCGTGGACGCTCAGCCCGATGGATGACGGAACATCCCGCTATGCGAATGTGAATGTTGTCTTCCGCTGCGGCTGTACGCTGAGCAAGCAGAACATCAAAAAGTTCGCCAACGACATGCGCCGCCAGATGGGTTGGAATGTGGCGACTTCCACGGTACCGGGATGCCATGGCAGCGCCGACGGGTCGGAGGTCTACACCATTCGCGTGGAGCGCAGAACGCTGGGCCACGCCGCCCCCTGAGAGCCTCTCTTCCACCGGCTCCAATGAAAATCCACGGGCATCTGTATGCCCCGCCAAGGAGGAACCCCATGAAATACACCATTCCCTGCCTCTTCGGGCTGGAGGCCCTGGTGGCCGACGAGCTGCGGCGGCTGGACCTGAAAAACGTCCGGGCCGAAAACGGCCGGGTCCACTGCGACGGCGGCCCGGCGGACATCCCCCGGCTGAACATCAACCTGCGCTGCGGCGCCCGGGTGCTGGTGGAGCTGGCCAGCTTCCCGGCCCCGGATTTCGAGGCGCTGTTTCAGGGCGTGGCCGCCATCCCCTGGGAGGATTGCATCCCCCGGGACGGGGAGTTCCCGGTGAAGGGCTACTCCATCTCCTCCCAGCTCCACTCCGTCCCCGCCTGCCAGGCCATTGTGAAAAAGGCCGCTGCCAAGCGGCTTGGCCAGGCCTACGGCTGCGAGACCCTGCCGGAGACCGGGGACCGCTATCAGATCCAGTTCGCCCTCATCAAGGACACCGCAGCCGTGTACCTGGACACCTCCGGCGACGGACTCTACAAGCGGGGCTACCGGGCCCACAACAACGGCGCCCCCCTGCGGGAGACGCTGGCCGCCGCCCTGGTGCTGCTCTCCCGCTACCGGGGGAGGGATCCGTTCTGCGACCCCTTCTGCGGCAGCGGCACCATTCCCATCGAGGCGGCGCTGATCGCCAAAAACCGGGCCCCAGGCCTGGACCGGCGCTTTGCCGCCCAAAAGTGGCAGAGCCTCCCCGCCAAGCTGTGGCTGGACGCGGCCGAAGAGGCCATGGATCAAGAATTCCACGGCCAGTACGACATCTGGGGCGGGGACATCGACCCCAGTGCGGTGGAGTTGAGCCGCCACAACGCGGAGCTGGCGGGGGTGGACGACTGCGTGCGCTTCGAGGTGGCGGATGCCGGAAAGTTCCACCGGGACAGCGACTACGGCCAGCTGGTGACCAATCCGCCCTACGGTGAGCGGCTGCTGGAAAAGAGAGAGGCGGAGGCCCTGTACCGCTCCTTCGGCAAAGCTGCCCGGACATTGCCGGCGGGCTGGCGCGTGCTGGTGCTCTCCTCCCACACAGAGTTTGAGCGCGCCTTCGGCCGCAGCGCGGAGAAGAAACGCAAGCTCTACAACGGCATGCTCAAATGCGACGCCTTCTTCTACCACGGAGGCGCAAAGACAGAGCCAGACAAAGGTTAAAAGACAGGAGAGATCGCCGCTGACAGTCCTCATCTTTCATCTCTTCACTCTTATCTCATATTTCGCCAAGGGGGCCTGTCATGCGCCATGTCTTTTTGATCAACCCCCATGCCGGGAAGCAGGACCAGACTGCCCGCATCCGCGCCCTGGCGGACCGTCTGGCCGCGGCCCACAATCTGGACTGCCGGTGCCTGCTGACGGACCGCCCCGGCGGAGCGGAGGTCCTCTCCCGCGCCTTGGCAGAGACCGGGGAGCCGGTGCGCATCTACGCCTGCGGCGGGGACGGCACCGTCCACGAGGCGGCCAACGGCATCGCCGGGTTTCCCAACGCCGCCATGACGGTAATCCCCGCCGGCACAGGCAACGACTTTCTGAAGAACTTCGGCCCGGACGCTGCAAAATTCTCCGACCCGGAACATCTGTGGGACGGGCCGGAATTCCCCCTGGATCTCATCGACTGCAACGGCCGCCTGTGCCTCACCATCGCCTGCAGCGGCATTGACGCCCGCATTGCTGACACCGTCCACCGGTACGGAAATGTGCCGGGCCTCTCCGGCCGGGGGAGTTACCTGCTGTCCGTGGCGGTGAATTTTCTCTTCAAGCCCATCGGCCGCCGGTGGCGGGTGGAGCTGGACGGGGAGGTCCTGGAGGATGACTTCGCTCTGGTGTCCATGTGCAACGGCCGGTACTACGGCGGCGGCTCCATGCCGGTGCCGGAGGCCCGGATGGACGACGGAGTGCTGGAGACCATCCTGGTGAAAAACGTGCCGAAGCGCACCTTCGCCCGGTTGTTCCCGGCCTACTCCGCCGGGGAGTATTGGAAATTTCCCCACATCGCCCGAATGGTGACGTCCCGGCAGGTGGTGATCACCGCCAGCCCCGGGGAGGCGGACATCGTCACCTGTCTGGACGGGGAGAGCCTCCGGAGCCGGGAGGTGCGGCTGGTACTCGCGGAGAAGCGGGTGAACTTCTTCGGGCCGAAGGGGTGCAGTCCCAATGCCACGGCAGGATTTGACCGAAAGCCAAGGAAGCGTCGATATTCCACAGCTTTTCTGCTATTATAGGCATCCTACGATCATTCAACCGCTGCGCCTCGGCACGGTATAATAGTCAACTAGAATAATTGATAAATAGAGGCCAGGACACACCCGAAGGAGGTGTCCTGGCCTCTTAATTTTTCATTCAGTGCTTTCCTGCTTCCATTTATGGCTTGTCGTATCGGAATGCAGAAACGATATAGGCAATTCTTGATGTTCCGTAAGGCACAATCCCCCCATAACCAACCAGATAAAGGCATATTCCCTTGTCAGGCCAAAGGCAATCATGCCGGCTATAATGGTCATAAATGAAGCGTACAGTGCGACCCGAAATGCTTTTTCAGCGCATTTCAATTCGATATACTGATTTCTCTCATCCTGTTCCGCAATCATATCCTCTTCCGTTTTTTTAGGTTTCAGAAGGGAAATGCCGGCCAGCAGAACAATAATAAAGAGAGCAACCCCTGCGATAGCTTTTTGCGAGGTTGTGAACGCGGTAATATCACCCAGATAAAAGCTGCCGAAGGCAGCCAATACCAAGAGCAGGCCCAGCATCTTACCCTTTCCGCCAAATAATTGCATAGTTATTTTTCCTCCGCTCCCTCGTCCTCGCCGTCAATATGCAGGGCCATTACCATGTGATAAAGAGCTGCAAGTAAGCAGATACCTATGCCGATAACCGCCTTTGGAATACCATGCGTAGCCTCGGTAAATATACAAAATCTTGATATTCCAATACCAACGGCAAGCAGTAATAATAAAATCCCCCGGATAAACATTTTCTTATTTGTGATCTTCATCCTGATTTTCCTCACATTCTACATTTTCTTTCAAGCAGCACAACTCTTCAACGGTCGTATGAAATACCTGTGCGATCTTGTAGGCCAGAACAAGCGATGGATTGTATTCGCCTCTTTCTATGGAATTGATCGTTCTTACTGTCACACGAACCCGGTTCGCAAGCTGCTGCTGCGTCAATCCTGCGGCAGTTCGCAAATCCTTGATAATCGTTTTCACGCTCCTCACTCCTCAAATAGGAAGTTAACTTCTTAGGAAGCTGACTTCATATTAAATTAGGGCAGCGAAAATGTCAAGAGAAATTTTAAGAAGCTTACTTCCTATTGAACAGTGAAAAAGCCATAAAAATATTGCATTAAAGGCGCGTCAGCCTCCGCTCCTGTCCATGGCGGCTTGCCGTTCATCTCGACCATTGACCGAGGCCGGATGCTGTGTTGAAAAATTTTTCAGGGAGGTATGGGATAACCCGCAACAACAGCATATAAAGAAACCTCGTATTATACGGAACACTTGATAAAAATCAAAAATTTCTTTATATTTGGAAACTTTTTCCCGTGAATTGTACAGTATTTGCGCCGGTGAAAATCGTATCCGTGAAGAATGCGTAACCCCAAGCAGAGCTGTTTCATGCGGCACAGTGAGATGTGAAGCCGTCAGTCCGCCTGAGGCAGCCGTTTGGGCAGAAAGCTGGTCATGACAGTTGAATTCTCCTGTCCAGCAGGACGGCTCCCATGCGCTCCCCTTCTGAGAGGGAGATTTTTTCGGAATTCACAAATTCTTCATAGATACCCCCTTTACAAATGGAAAACATTGCGCTATGATAGCAGCGTTAGCACTCGAATGATATGAGTGCTAACGCTGAACTTGTTTTTCAAATTTTTATTTCTATAAGGAGGAACCCCATTATGAAACTCACTCCGCTCGCAGACCGTGTCATTCTGAAGATGGTGGAGACCGAGGAGACCACCAAGGGCGGCATTATCCTCACCGGCAGCGCCAAGGAGAAGCCCTCCGTGGCGGAAGTCATCTCCGTGGGTCCCGGCGGCAACGTGGACGGCAAGGACGTTGTCATGACCGTGAAGCCCGGCGACAAGGTCATCACCAGCCAGTACGCCGGCACCAAGGTCACCCTGGAGGACGTGGAGTACGTGGTTGTCCGTCAGAACGACATTCTGGCGATCGTGGAATAAATCTCCCGCTCCCGCTTGCAATCAGGAATCGGAAATTGTGGAGCCGCCTGCAACGGCCAATTTCAAATCGTTTGGCTCTGCCGGACGCCAAAATTCCCAATTCCTAACTCCCCATCCCTAATTTATGAAACATGAAGCTCTATTACAGGAGGTTTGATTACTATGTCTAAGCTCATCAAGCGCGGCGACGAGGCCCGGAAGGCCCTGGAAGCCGGCGTCAACTCTCTGGCCGATACTGTCAAGATCACCCTGGGTCCCAAGGGCCGGAACGTGGTTCTGGACAAGAAGTACGGCGCTCCCCTCATCACCAATGACGGCGTGACCATCGCCAAGGAGATCGAACTGGACGATCCCTTTGAGAACATGGGCGCCCAGCTGGTGAAGGAGGTCTCCACCAAGACCAACGACGTGGCCGGCGACGGTACCACCACCGCCACCCTGCTGGCCCAGGCCATGATCCATGAGGGTCTGAAGAATCTGGCCGCCGGCGCCAATCCCATCGTGGTGAAGAAGGGCATGGCCAAGGCCGTGGAAGCCGCGGTGGCCGAGGTCAAGAAGCAGGCCAAGACCGTGGACGGCTCCAAGGACATCGCCCGTGTCGGTGCTGTGTCCTCCGGCGACGAGGAGATCGGCAAGCTGATCGCCGACGCCATGGAGAAGGTCTCTGCCGACGGCGTCATCACCATTGAGGAGTCCAAGACCGCCGACACCTATTCCGAGGTCGTGGAGGGCATGCAGTTTGACCGGGGCTATATCACCCCCTACATGGCCACCGACATGGAGAAGATGGAGGCCAACCTGGACGATCCCTATATCCTGATTACCGACAAGAAGATCTCCGTCATCGCTGACATCCTGCCCATCCTGGAGCAGATCGTCCAGTCCGGCAAGAAGCTGCTGATCATCGCGGAGGACGTGGAGGGCGAGGCTCTGTCCACCCTGATCGTGAACCGTCTGCGCGGCACCCTGAACGTGGTGTGTGTCAAGGCTCCCGGCTTTGGCGACCGCCGCAAGGAGATGCTGCAGGATATCGCCATTCTGACCGGCGGCACCGTGATTTCCGAGGAGGTCGGTCTGGAGCTGAAGAGCGCCACCATGGATATGCTGGGCCGCGCCCGCCAGGTGAAGGTCACCAAGGAGAACACCACCATCGTGGACGGTGCCGGCGACAGCCAGGCCATCAAGGATCGCGTGGGCCAGATCCGCACGCAGATCTCCACCACCACCAGCGACTATGACAAGGAGAAGCTGCAGGAGCGGCTGGCTAAGCTGGCTGGCGGCGTGGCCGTCATCAAGGTCGGCGCTGCCACCGAGACCGAGATGAAGGAGAAGAAGCTCCGCATCGAGGACGCCCTGAACGCCACCCGCGCCGCTGTTGAGGAAGGCGTTGTGGCCGGCGGCGGCACCATCTTCGTGAACGTGATCCCCGCCGTGGAGGCTCTGCTTTCCAGCGTGGAGGGCGACGAAAAGACCGGTGTCCGCATCGTGGCCAAGGCCCTGGAGGCTCCCATCCGTCAGATCGCTGCCAACGCCGGTCTGGATGGCTCCGTGATCCTGGAGAAGGTCCGCACCTCCGGCAAGACCGGCTACGGCTTTGATGCCTACAAGGAGGAGTACTGCGACATGGTCTCCGCCGGCATCATCGATCCCGCCAAGGTGACCCGCAGCGCCCTGGAGAACGCCGCCAGCGTCTCCGCCATGGTGCTGACCACCGAGTCTCTGGTGGCCGATAAGCCCGAGCCCCCGCTCCCGCTGCCCCCGCCGGCGGCGAGATGGGCGGCATGTACTAAGTGCAAAAAACATCAAGCCCCCTGGCTTTCGCCAGGGGGCTTTTCTCGTGGAGACTCGGCTTGTCGGCGGAGCACAAGCATCAAGCATTGAGTCCTCCACTGCGCCTTCGAGCGGGGTGAGCCGGAGTCGGGAATCGCTTGCGTTCCGGCTATAACGCCGGAATACAGGATACGAAGCTTGTGATGGCAGGAAAGTGGGGGTGACAGGCTTTGCAGCGGCGCCCCGCTTCCACCAGCGGCACAGATGCTGCACATACTGAGTACCAGCAACCATTAAGCCCTTTGGCTTTACAGCCACAGGGCTTTTTCTCGTACGCTGGGGTTCCATCAGCGTTGCCCTCCCCTGCCCATACTCTGGAAACCGCAGTCGGCATGCGTCATGGGCTATGCCTCTGCTCATGTCTGTCCGACCTGATACTTCTTCAGCAGCCGCCACAGTGTCCCCCGGCTGATCCCCAGTTTTGCCGCCGTCTGCGTCCGGTTCCCGCCGCATTCCTGAAGAACGGCCAGCAACTCCTCATAGGACAGGTCGATCCTGGTATGGGCGGCCTTCGGCATCGGCGGCGGGCACGGGGGCGGCGTCTCGGGAGAGGCGGCACTCTCCAGCAGATGGGCGATCAGGCCAGATACAGAGACGCCAGGCCGGTAAAGCACCGCCAGCCGCTCACAGAAATTCTGCAGCTCCCGGATGTTTCCCCGCCAGGGGCAGCTCTGCAGCAGACGGCAGTCGCCATCGCTCAGTTCCAGCGGACAGCCGTCGCCCTCCCGAGCCTGGAAGTTCCGAAGGAAGCTCTGCGTCAGCAGCGGGATGTCCTCCTGCCGCTCCCGCAGCGGGGGCAGATTCAGCTACAGGACATACAGGCGGTAATAGAGATCGCTGCGGAATTTACCTGCCCGGACCAGCGACTCCAGGTTCTTGTTGGTGGCCGCGATCACCCGGATATTGATGGGAGTCACCTGACTGTCCCCCAGCCGCATGATCTCCCGCTCCTGCAGGACCCGCAGCAGCCGCCCCTGAAGTCCCAGGGGGATCTCCGAGATCTCGTCCAAAAAGATGGTGCCGTTGTGGGCGATCTCAAACAGGCCCGGCTTACCGCCCCTGGTGGCGCCGGTGAAGGCGCCCTCCACATAGCCGAACAGCTCGCTCTCCAGCAGGTTCTCCGGCAGGGCGGCGCAGTTGATGGCTACGAAGTTGTTCTGTGACCGACGGCTCCAGGCGTGGATGCTCTGGCTCAACAGCTCCTTTCCGGTACCGGTCTCCCCCACCACCACGATATTGGAGTCCGTCTGGGCAAAGGCCTTGGCCTCCTGGATACAGGCTATCATCCGCGGGCTGCGGGTGATGATATCCCCGAAGGTGTACTTGGCCTTGTGTCCCTTGTAGTGGAGCTTTTTGCGCAGCTGGTCCTCCGTGGTCTGGATCTGCGCGGCGTTCAGCAGGGAAACCACAGTTCCAGCCCGGAGGCCGTGCATCATCATGTTTTTCGTTTTGACGGACAGGTGGGTGTTTTTGTAAGCGATAATCTCGTCCGTGTTCTCCGTCGCGGACACGATGCGGCTCAACGCCGGGGTGGAGAACACGGAGGATGCCGGCTTTCCCAGATACTGTTCCCGGCGGGAGAGCTGCAAAACCTGGATGGCAGCTGGAACCGGGCCGTATTTCTGCCGCAGCTACAGCAGGATATTGACAATGTCCGTTCCGTTGATAATCAGTTCGATCACCCGGATAGAGAGGGAGCGGCAGCACAGGTCCAGATAGATGGCACCCCGAGCGATCATGGCGTCGCAGTCCGGCCACTGCGGCAACAGCCCGGATACCCCGGCCGATGACGCCTCTTCGGAGGATGGCGGCACTGACTGGCCCACCAAATCCATCAACATGATCGTTCCCATGGGCGCCGGGGGCGACACTGACTTTAATGCCCGCACATATGCAAAATATCTGGAGGATGTGTTGGGTGAGACCGTAGTCGTCACCAATATCACCGGCAATGGCGGAGCGCTGGGTTCCGAGGAAGTCAAGAACGCCTCTCCCGACGGTTATACCTGCCTGTTTTATCACACCTGCCTGAATATCAACCAGGCCACCGGCATTGCCGACTACGGTTCCGAGGCATTTGAGACCGTGGCTGTGGTGGGAAAGAGTTCCGGCGAGGCCGTGGTCGTGCGGACCGACGCCATGTATGATGAGTTGAAGGCCGCCCCCACGGCACCGGGCTTCCGGGAGATCATGATCCCCGGGGAGATCGAGTTCCATCTGACCCGGCAGGCGGAGCGGGAGGGTATCGACATCAGCCCCGCCATTGAGCAGGACTTCGCGGATCTGGCCGTCAGGTACGGCGTCCCGCTGGAACTGCTGCAATCCTGCTGACTTTCCAGTGGAATCGGCTGTCCCCCGGCCCCTGCGGGCCGGGGGACACACAGACAGGAGGAATGAAATGCACATCGTCATTTTGGACGGATACACGGAAAACCCCGGCGATCTCAGCTGGGGAGAATTGGAGAAGCTGGGAGACCTGACGGTTTACGACCGCACCAGCCTCACCGATGAGGACGAGATCATCTCCCGGATCGGCGGTGCGGAGGTGGTCCTCACCAACAAGACCCCCATCTCCCGCCGAGTGATGGACGCCTGTCCCTCCATGCGCTTCATCGCCATGCTGGCCACCGGCTATAACGTGGTCGACATAGCCTGCGCAAAAGAGAAGGGCATCCCTGTCTCCAACGTGCCGGTCTACGGCACCCATTCCGTCAGCCAGTTTGCCATCGCCCTGCTGCTTGAAATCTGCCATCACATCGGTTATCATAATGATACGGTAAAGAGCGGGAAATGGGAACAGTGCCCGGACTGGTGCTACTGGGACTACCCCCTGATCGAGCTGGCGGGAAAGACATACGGCCTGCTTGGCTGCGGGAACATCGGCATCCACACTGCCGCCATCGCATCGGCCCTGGGGATGCATGTCATCGCCTACGACATGCGCCAGCGGGACGAAGCTCTGCAGCTGGGGGTGGAGTACGTCTCCCTGGACGAACTGTTCGCCCGGTCCGACGTTCTGGGCCTCCAAATGCCCCTGTTCCCCTTCAACACCGGCATCATCAACCGGGAGAACATCGCCAAGATGAAGGACGGGGTCATCATTATCAATAACAGCCGGGGCCAGATGGTGGTGGAGCAGGACCTGGCGGACGCCCTGAACTCCGGCAAGGTGGCGGCCGCCGGGCTGGATGTGGTGTCCACAGAGCCCATCCGGGGCGACAACCCCCTGCTGACCGCCAAGAACTGCATCCTCACCCCCCATATCTCCTGGGCCCCCAGGGAGAGCCGCCAGCGCATCATGGACTGCACCGTGGACAACGTGCGGGCCTACCTTCAGGGCGCCCCCATCAACGTGGTCAACCCGTGACCGGACCGGGGCGGGCCTTCCGCCCGCCCCGCGCATCCAGAGAGGAGGAAACTCATGTCAAAGTGGATTCTCATGCCGGACTCCTTCAAGGGGACCATGTCCTCCCTGGAGATCTGCCAGCTGATGCGGGAGGCCCTTCTGCGCCACGTGCCGGATGCAGAGGTGGTCTCCATTCCC
The DNA here is from genome assembly GCF_005121165.3 of Dysosmobacter welbionis. Lineage (NCBI taxonomy): Bacteria > Bacillati > Bacillota > Clostridia > Eubacteriales > Oscillospiraceae > Dysosmobacter > Dysosmobacter welbionis. Next base: position 1,432,427 of record NZ_CP034413.3, read on the forward strand.
GTGGCGGATGGCGGCGAGGGGAGCGTGGAGGCGTTTCTGGCCGCCATGGGCGGCCACCGGGTAGAGGTGCCCTGCACCGGTCCGGATTTTCGTAAGATCTCTGGTTTTTACGGTCTGCTGGCCGATGGCTACACCGCCGTGATCGAGATGGCCGCCGCCGCAGGCCTGCCCCTGATGGAAGGCCGTCTCTGTGCTGAGGGAGCCACCACCTACGGCGTGGGAGAGCTGATTCTGGCGGCGATCCGGGACGGCGCCAGGCGCATCATTCTGGGCCTGGGCGGCAGTGCCACCAACGACGGCGGCTGCGGCTGTGCCGCCGCTCTGGGCGTCCGCTTTCTGGACGGCACCGGGGCGGAGTACGTCCCTGTAGGCGGCACGCTGGACCGGTTGTGCCGGATCGACATGTCCCATCGCTTCCCCCTGCTGAACGGTGTGGAGATCGTGACCATGTGCGATGTGGACAACCCCCTCTGCGGTCCCAATGGCGCCAGCGCCGTCTTCGGCCCCCAGAAGGGGGCCGACCCTGATATGGTGACCCGTCTGGACCGGAATCTGCGCCACCTGTCGGAGGTGATCCGCCAGGACCTGGGCCGGGAGATCGCAGACCTTCCCGGTGCTGGCGCCGCCGGCGGCATGGGAGCCGGTGTGATGGCTTTCCTGGGCAGTCGCCTGCAGATGGGGATCGAGACAGTCCTGGACACCGTGGGCTTCGATGCCCTGCTGCCTGGTGCCACCGCGGTCCTGACCGGCGAGGGCCGTATCGACTGTCAGAGCCTTCGGGGCAAGGTGGTCATCGGCATCGCCCACCGGGCCCGGCAGACACGGATCCCGGTGGTGGCCGTAGTGGGCGACGTGGCCCCCGGCGCGGAGGACGCCTATCAAGAGGGCGTCACCGCTATCGTGTCCACCAACCGTCGCGCCGTGCCCTGGGAGGTAGCCCGCCAGTCCGCCCGGGCAGATCTGTGCGCCGCCCTGGAGGATCTCTTCCGGCTCTACAATGCGTTCCGGTCCGCCCGATGACATGAGTGGATTTTTGAAAAGACGGTGCCGGGCGGTAGGAGCCGCCCGGCCTCATTCCCACCGTATCCGGGCTGCCGGCCTCGGGGCACCCTGCCAGCGGCAGCGAGTCTCTCCTCTGCTTCCGGTTTTTTGAAATTTTTCATTTTTTTCGAAGAAACACTTGACAAACGCCGCCGCCTTCTGGTATAGTAATTGATGCCCGTTCGGGTTAGACATTTGGCGGCATAGCTCAGTTGGCTAGAGCATGCGGTTCATACCCGCAGTGTCCCCGGTTCAAATCCAGGTGCCGCTACCAGATCCATGAAGCGCCCCGGCGCTTCATGGACTTCCAAATGGCCCGTTGGTCAAGTGGTTAAGACACGGCCCTTTCACGGCTGTAACATGGGTTCGAATCCCGTACGGGTCACCATCCCATAGGACGCCGTTGTGCACGGCGTCTTATGGGCAGAAAAAAATTACATATCCGTATGGAGGCTTAGCTCAGCTGGTTAGAGCGCCTGCTTCACACGCAGGAGGTCACTGGTTCGAGTCCAGTAGTCTCCACCAAAGAAAACCCTAGAGCCGCAAAGGTTCTAGGGTTTCTCTTTATTCAAAAGATTTTATGTTTGTTAGTAACGTGTAAGTAACATTACAATCCTCTAATCTTCCGCATTACCCCGTTATACACACGGGGGTTAGCAACTTGTAGCGTGTCCATCAAGTCATCCATAATGCCCCATACCTGCTCCTCGTTTCTCCCTTCAACCTCGCGGAGAAATTCGCTGTCTCCGTATCTCCCGACCTCTACAGGTATTTCAGCCGGAGCCGCAGAATAGGCTTGCTCATAGGTGCGATTTTGCATTTCCGGTTCTTGCTTCTGCATCTGGTTCTTGATGGTGTACAAGGTTGCCAATTTAGCGTATGCGGGATAGCTGCTTTCTCCATATTCGAGACGTGCAATCTCAATGTCGATCTCTTTGGGGTCTAGCATAGGGGGCACCCCCTATCAATCCCGACCCAGTTCGGACATAAAGCGGCGAATGGCGTCGCGCTCCCTCTCAGTAGTAGCGTTATCCATCATCTCCTGAGCCTGCTCCATCATAGCCTCTTTGGAGTCGTGGCGGCTGTATCCGCCGCGCCCGTCACGGGAGTAGCCGCCGTCCCGGCTGTAGTGGCCCCGGACATAGTGCTTGCCACGGTTGGCATAGCTGGAGCCTCTGGCATAGCTGGAAGGAGAGTCCATGTCGGCTGCCTGACTGTAACCGCCCTCCTCTAGCATCATGATCTTGTCCACGTTCTTGATGGTATCCGTCAGCTTGTGGACCATCTCCAGGTCCCCGGCGTTCATGTTGCTTTTCTGGGCATATTCCTCCAGCTCCTTGCAGAGCTTTTCTTTCAGGTCATACAGATATTCCATATCGGTTCTCCTTTCACGCGATGCGCTCAACAATAAAATTACTGTTGGCAACGAGGATGGGCTGTGTGCTGGTGTTCTTTGCGGCGACAGTGACGCAGCAGCCGCGAGGGACATCTACCACAGCGGAAACATAAATATTGAAGAAATCCTCTGCGGCAGCCGGGGTGATGGTAGCGGTGGAAGCGTTCAGCGCCTCACCATTGATGGAGATCGCTGCCGTGATGGCCTCCACGGTCCCACCAGTAGGGATAGCAATATTCGCTCCAAAGGAGACTTTGAATTTCGCGCGGCACTGGTTCGTAAGCCCGCGAAGAGTCACCAGCCCAGCGCCTTCCCGATGCACAATGCAGGGCTTGCCCGTGTTGGCCTCCTCAGTAAAAGGCACGTTCTGACCAGCGGCAACGGTTACGATTGCGCTGTTGCTGTATTCAGCCATAAACTTCATTCCTTTCAAAAAGATAGCGGCGAGGCTGTTGCCCCGCCGCATGGTTCAAAATCGGCACGGGGCCGAACATGTAAGCCTTTCTTACAAGTTGATGTATTGGGTTTTAGCAGCCGCAGCCACAGGGATTGCAGCCGCATCCGGCATAAGGATTGGGCACCTGATAGGCCGGGACAGGCATGGGATTGATGCGGCGGATCAGCTCGGCAGTCTGCGCTTCCTGGTTAGCGGTAATAAAAGCATTCTGCGCCGCCTGAGAAGCCTGGAACTTCAGGCTCTGGTTTTCAGCCGTCAGAGTAGCGATCTTGTCCTGGGTCAGGAAGTCCAGGATCGCGCGGCTGTTGGCATTGGCGTTGTCGATGATGTCGCGGGTGCTGGACTGGATGGTGTTGCGGGTATCGCAAGCCTGGGTAGCCATGTCATAGCGGACACCGTCAATGCTCCGCTGAGTATCGCAGCAGCACTGCGCCAGCTGGGCGCCGAGGGCGTTAAAGCCCGCCTGCGTCTGATAGCCCAGGTTGCACACAGCGGTATCCACGCCATGGAAGCCGTTGCTCACGGCATCCCGGATGGAGGTCTGGCCGTTCTGGAGACCGTTCAGGGCGAAGCCCTCGTTGATGTCGGAGCGTGTAGCGTAACCCTGGAATCCAGGCCCGTTTGCTCCGCCAAAACCTCCGCCGAAGCCATTACCCCAGCCGCCTCCAAAGGCCCCCCAAATGAGAAACAAAATAATCCAGGCAGACCAGTCTCCACCCCACATGGAACCATTGCCGCCATAGCCACCAGCGGAATACGCAGGAGCTACCGGCATAGTCAGAGTTGCGTCATTACTAAGAGACATATAACTTTCTCCTTTGTAAAAATATTTATAAATGCGGCCGCATCTATATACTTTTTGATGTTTTTGTGCTATAATTGTTATGCGTGGATAGGGTCGCTCCCGACAAGCCGTTACCCTGACGGTTTCCACGCAATCTGACAATCAGGGCGCATGAAAGGGTAAATGCGATGGAACAAAAAAGAATCTATAAACCATATTTCGATGTGAACGAGTACATCGGAAAACGGAGCAATTACTTGACTGTAATTGGACTGGCTGAAAGAAAGCCAGACGATACCAGTTGGAGGTTGCGATGCCGATGTGATTGCGGTGGGACAATTGATGTATTGCCTTATCAATTCAAAAACGGAGCCGTAAAAAGTTGCGGTTGTCTCAGAAATACCATCTACACCAAACAAGACGGCCGCAGTAAGCATCCCTTGTATGGAATCTGGCGACAGATGATGCAACGGTGTTACAATGAGAAGTCAAAAATCTATCGCCGTTATGGTGGCCGTGGGATTTATGTTTGCGAAGAATGGCATGATTTTTCAAGTTTGTTGAGTGGTCTGATTCTATTGGCGGTAGGCCGGAGGGTTATACGCTGGACAGAAGGGATAATGACGGCCCCTATTGTCCTGAGAACTGCCGCTGGGCAACGATGAAAACGCAGAATATAAACAAGTCCGATAACATTGTGATTGAGTACAATGGACGGACTCAAACGCTTGTGGAATGGGCAAAAGAATTAGGAATTAACTGGGTCACATTTCACAACCGATATGTGCGTGGCTGGAGCATTGAGAGAATGATGACAGAGCCAGTCCACACAAAACCTGACCGAACGGCGGGGGCTTAATGCCCCTGCTGTTTATTTCCCAAACATACCCCGCATCCCCTCAAACATGCCCTGCATCTGCTGGGCCTGCTTTTGGACTTGGTTGAGCTGATCTTGGGAAATGCGTCCAGAGGATACCATCTCTTGTATCATGGCGTTGGGGTCTTTGCCCCGCATCTGCTGCATGAAGGATTGAAACTGCTGCATCATGTTGGGCTGTCTGTTGCCGCCCATAGCCTGATAAAACGGGTTCATTCTGCATCCTCCTTATCTTTTGCCGCCAGCGCATCCAGGCGGGCCTCCAACGCTTCCAAGCGGGACAGGGGCGCATACTCTACCGTTGGAGCCTGCGGGGCCTGTACGGGCCTCTGATTGCGCTCTACAAGGTCATATATCTTCATGCTGGGCTTGCCGCTTGCGTCCGCCTGTTTGAGATAGACCACTGGGGCGTTACTGTCCCACAAGGTAACGGCAGAGTTAGGCGCCACCAGATAATTTGCCGCCTCCATCTCGCTCTGCACCCACACAATAGACGGAGATGCCGGGGCTTGCTGCGGCTGCTGCATGGGTTGATAGGACTGCCGCAGCTGCGTCAGCTGGTCCGCCATAGGCGGCTGATACGGTTGGTACGGCTGATAGTAATAGGGATAGTTCGGCATCTCACGTCATCCTTTCTGCCAGTAGTACAGCACAGTTTCGTGTTCACTGTGCCATGTATCGTAGATCACACCATCCTGCAGGCATACCACATGGCCGGACAGGGCCAGAATGTAAGTCCCGTTTGGATGCCCCATCGCAAACTCCGCCACGGTCATATCCTCGGGCGCCATGTCCCGCCGGAAGCCATGCCGCCGGAGGTAAGCGCCCCATGTGGCGTTGGCGCTTGGCATATCACCCCTCACAGCGCCCTCAATGCAGAGGCCAAGATATGTCCTGTACCAGTCCTGCTCCAGCGCCTTCGAGATGGCCCGGACGGTGCAATCCCCCACATTTTTCTCGTAGGGGTTCGGATTGTAAAATTCAAACATATTGCTTTCGGTCGTCATACAAAAGCTCATTCTGCCGGATAAACCGTTCCAATCCGGAGAAATCTCCCTCCGCCGCATACTTCTCGCAGGTGTCTCTTGCTGTGGACTCCGTGAAGCCACAGGCCACCAACCGGGCCACCAGTTCTGAACCATTCAGAATCAACTTAAAACACGTCCTTATCATTGAAATCAGGAGGCCGCAAGGAGGGCGGCGACGTGTACCAGCCCTTGTTCCTTACGTCCTCCTGATGATATTTTCGCAAAAAAAGCCCCCGCCTGGGTGGTTCCCAAGCGGGGTTTAGGTGAAATTATGTGAAATGTAGTTTTTGAGCTGTGCTTTCAACTTTGCGGAGAATCCGTTTGAGTCGATAAGAGATGGTTGACCGCTCCCAGCCGAACTCCGCTGCAATGTCGATCTGCGGGACTTGGTCGATCAGGTAGCGCCGGGCAATGTCCGTATCGTCGTTCCCAAGATTAGCTTCCCGGATGGCCGTCTCCATCTCGGAGCGCATAAGGCCATCCAGGCTATCCGGTAATCTGACACGGGCAGTTGCCACAGTTTCACGTCCTTTCGATCAGCTCCCAAAGCCGATGCAACATCGTGCACATCTGCTGCCGGGTAACGGGCTGGGAGAGCATCAGGTCTCCCTCGCTGTTGCCCGTCAGGATGCCGTTCTTTACGGCCCATTCCACGCCCTCCTTGTGGGCGCCGCTGGGTGTATTGTCCATGATCTTGACCTCCAGTCTCTTCTTGAACTCTGCCCACTTCTGGGCGTTCACCAAGTACGACGGGCAGTGCTTCCCAGTCACGTCAAAGTGACGGTACACGTTCTCAATGGGGATGTGATACTTCTCCATCAGCTCCCGGCCCAGAGCGGCAGCGTTGGCAAGGGTTGCCTCGCTGGCCTGATAGACACCGTTCCGGATGGTGTCACACATCTCAATGCTGATAGAGTTGGTATTGGTGATGACGCCGTACATGGTGCCGCCGCCAGTCTTGTCGGCGTTGGCGTACTTGCTGCCGCCGACGGACCACGCAATCTTCAGATCGGGGACGGACAGATATACGGTGGTATCGTCCACAAAGTAATGGGCACTGGCCTTGACGATGTTCCGCTGGAAGTACGCGGCGTTGTTTGCCGCCTTGTCCCCGTCATTCCCGGTGTAGTGGTACACCAGATACCGGATTTGGCTGGCATTCCGGGAACCGCCATAGTTCCCGGAGTTCGCCAGCTGCTCCTTTATCGTGTAGCTCATTTACTGTCACTTCCCAGCTGCTTGATTACCTGGTTGGCTCCGGTAGCAGCCAGACCGCTCACAATGCCCACAGCCGCCGCAGTGATGTAGTCCGTGGCCGGGAAGTCCGGCATAAGGAACATACCTACCACACCCAGCACAGCACCGCAGACACCGCAAATGATAGGGATGAACTTGCTGTCCAGAGAGGACGCTTTCACGCCCTGCCCAATCAGCAGGCAGATGACGGTGATAGCCGCCACTCCGGTGATGCCAAGAGAGGAAATGTCCATATCAGACCTCCCGATTACACTCGGATGGCCTTGACGGCATAACCGTCTGCATCATAGGTCACATCAAACTTTCCGCGCTTGGTATTCTGGCGAACCACTTGTCCGGCAAGCGCCTGATTTCGGCCCATGTCTACCTTGTCCGGAAGAGGCTCCTTTTCCTCGCCGGGAAGGAATCCCTCCGCCATCTCTGCCTCGGTCCATCCGCCATCGGGGTTCTTTTCGGGGTTCAGGGAGAATCCGGCGCCAGCCTCAACCAGCAGCTTGTTGGCATCCTCCACAGTAATCTTGCCGCTCTTGAAGTCATCGATGATGTTATTGATGGTCTTGTTCATGATTGGTAGCTCCTTTCAAATTTCCGGCTTGACCGCCGGTTGATGATGATGTAAGATGCAGGTGTGCCCCCCTCCTTATTGATGTGGTTTTACTTTTTTCCATATCGGGGCACTCGCGGCGCTCCTTCGGGGGCGTCGCTTTTTTACAGCCCAATGCGGGCCAAAACAAACGCAATTACCGCCGCCAGCACCGCCCACACGGACTTGTCCACGATGGCCTCCCACCGCTTTTTCGGCTTGGCCTGCTCGGCCTCCTGCCATGAGATCAGCCGGTCCAGCTTCTCCATGATATTGTCGTACTGCTCATTCCGGGCGGCCTCCGCCTTTTCCAGTTCCCGCATCCGGTTAAAGAGTTCTTTGTGGGTGTTGCGGGACGCCTCCCGCCATTCCGACATCTGCTTTTCCAGCATGTTGGCTTTCTGGAGGCCCAGGCAATCCCTTTGCGGGTCCAGGATGCACTTCTCGTCCATTTTACTCTGCCGCCTCCGCAGTCAGCATCTTACTGAGGGCGCTGTATTCCTCCGGGGTCAGCCTGTCGGCGGCGAGATACACGTCCATCTTCTCCTGAAGGCCGTCAGTGCGGCCCCGGTCAATCAGCAGCTTGCAAAGATTGTATACAGTTGTCATGGTCCTGCTCCTTTCCTGTCATACAGTGGTTGTGGTGAGTTCCAACATACACAGGCGTTCCTCATGGTCTGCCAGCATATCAAGAGTAATGTCCTCGGCTCCCGGTTCCGGCTCCGGCTGTCCATCGTCCTCCACGGTAATCTGCCCTTGGTATGCCTCCGCCTGGGCGATGGCGTAAGCCTCCTCTGTATAGGACACAACAACAGCAGTTAACACCGTCTCGATGTCCGGTTCCTCAGGGGTGCCGTGGTTGATCTCTGTTGCCAACTGATATTTGATGATCTTCATGGTGCCCTCCTTAATCCGTGGTTTTGGTGTACTTGATAATCGCAACAGTATTTAATTTAGATGATGTTGCTGCACTACTAAAACTTCCATTTGTATCAATCCCGACACGAGAAGTTGTTGCATATATTGAATCAACACCACCGCTCCCGACAAGATTTATAGGTCCACTAAATCCGCTGCATTCAACGCATGACTCAAAATCAGATATACCATGCTCCACACTTTTAGAAGTATTATTTTCTAGCAGCCCGAGACTCACCGCCTTGATGTGTATCGGCTTGCCGTTGTACCGCTCCACGGTGCGGTACTCGACGCCCAACTGCATGGGGGGATGCTCCCACTCAAACGGCTGCCAAGCAGACGGGTCTGACGATGATTTTTTTAATTTTATCATCCGCCATCCGCACAGCGCCGTGTCTGCACTGCCGATATTGGATAGCACTGCATAGTTGGCGTCACCCTTATATAAGAGCGATATCGTAGTACCCGCTTTGCCGTACACCGCAGGCGGATAGGCCAGCACCAGTTTTGCGGTCTTGTCAGGCATCCCGTCCAGTACGGCGTCTACCTTGGCGCAGTATGTCTCATAGGATTCTCCTGCGCTGGTGGTTTCAATGCTCTGCACCGCATCCCCAAAGCCAAACCCCGCGGGTGCCTTATTGGACAAAGCCGCCAGTACACCTCCAGACTGGACAGGTTTTGTACTGTCTTCTGTTGGTACAGCATCCGTCGGGACTGATAATGTAGTTGTGGAGCCACTTTGAGACAACTCGATATTGTCTCCTGCTTCAATGGTTAATGCATTGACACCATTAATAGTAGCTGCTGGTCCAGCAGGCCCTTGGATACCCTGTGCGCCCTGCGGTCCAGGTTCCCCTTGTGCTCCCTGTGGGCCTACAACCTGGCCCAAATCAATCTGCGGCATGATACAGCCCTCCTTTAAGCAATATTTAGGTAGAGATGCCCGTCCTCTCCAATCTCAAAGTCGGGCGCGGAATCTCCGGTATAGTACAAGATCAAATGCCCATTTTCGTCTATGTTGAAAGCATATTGCCCTTCAGCCGCAACAGCTACGCCGCTGGGGCCTTGAGGGCCGGGCGGACCCTGAATTCCCTGCTGGCCTTGTGGTCCAGGCTCCCCCTGTTTGCCTCGCGGAATCCCGAAAGCAATGTGGAAAGATTCTGCAACCGCTGTTTTGGTGGCTGTGGCGTTGCTTTCAGGCGGTAGAGTTTCTGCCGATACGGTCATATTCTCAATGGCGTTTTTGGCGGTCTCAGCGGCATCTTTCGCGTTTTCCGCGCCTGTCCTTGCTTCCTCTGCCGCTTCTTTGGCTACGTCAGCTCCCTGTTTTGCAAGCTGCGCTTCTTCTGCCGCTTTTTGAGCCGCCGAAACTGACTCTGCAGCCGCAGCTTGCGCAAACTTTTTGATTAGCTCTCCCTTGATACTACGCGCCTGTGATTGTTGCTCTACAACTAGCAGGCTATCATTATCAAGTTGGGAAGCTACGGGAAGAGAACCTATCGTTTTGTCAGCCATGCTTCTTCTCCGTTTCCTCCGGAGCGGATAGTTCCACCACGCGGCGCAGTTTAGCTCTAATAGCTGCAATGGCATCCACGGCGTCTCCGCTAACAGTCAGTGAGGACAAGATTGCATAGGCACTGGATGCCTCTTCATGGATTTTAGTCAAATCGGCCATTCAATTTTCCCTCCAAATCTTTAATCTTTTTTTCGAGCTGCTGAATTTTGGCAATCGCCATAATCTGGATTTCTCCATATCGCAGGGTGTACAGGCCGTCCGGATGCTCCTCGCTGGGTAGTTCCGTGCAGAGCGCCGCGAAGTCGCTCTCCGGGATACCTTCGTCCGCCAGGGCCTCCTGCACTTCCTGGGCGATCAGGCCAAAGTGGCGGCGTTTGTGCCCATCATAGACAAAGGTGCAGGGCTTCAGCCGGTCAAATACACCCAGGTATTTCTCCACGTCATATTGCTTTTCTGTTTTCAGCCGCGCGTCGGAGGTTGTGGCCGGCTCCCCATTGATGAATACCGTGTCCCCGGTGATGGAGACCTGCGTACTGGTGCACACCACCGTGGAAACGCCGTCGTATCCCATCCGGGCGCCGTTGGTGGTGCAGATCACCACTGCCGCCTCGTTGCTGCTGGCAATGGCGATTCCCGCCGTTGAGCTGCCGGATGCTGTCATGCCAGACATATATCCAATATATCCGCCAAATGAACTTCCACTGGCTGTCCGGTACACGTCCATTTTTCCGCCCAAATGGATATAGTTGGCACTAATTTCACCAGTTCGAATACAACCCCCAGAAATTAGGGTTGTCCCATCTGAAAGATCGGATTCAAACACTACATCTCCTGTGAACCTGATAGTCTGAGACGCGACTGTGATTCCATTGATTTCTAACCGGATTTGAGACGATGCGGTTCCGTTTGTGACGTCAAGCGTAATAGAGTTGACTGTCTGCTGAATCTGAGATACCTGATTTCCAAGTCCCTGTACAGTGCTGGTAATACTGTCAAGCTGGACACTGATAGATGCAGACAACCCGTCGATCTCATTTGCGACTTCCAGGCGGATTTCTTCGGCGGTTTTGGTGATTAGGGAGTGGGTTTGGGCGAGCTGTCGGTTTGTTTCACGGCGTTCTTTGGATTCATAAGGGTATTCATCGTCAATTTCGTCCGATTCAGGGGCGGAAATGGTTGGAGCGCAGGCTCGGTCAAATAAGTTGTTGATAGAGGCGATTACCGAATAATATCCGCCTACCGTCACCGCGTCCCCGATTTCTGCTGCAGGGTCCAAAAGTGCATCCGTCGCTGTATAAGGCTGATATGTTTTCCCGCTGATAGCGGCCAGGATACTGTTCGCCATCTCCTGCGTGCCCCATGGGCAGGTTACTTCGATAGCCCGGCCGGTATCGTCTCCAGCGGTATAGTAATGGTCGCTGTCTACGGACAAGTTGACTCTGCTGATGTTGGCGGGTATGTCTCCTGTCTCTAGCTCCCCGACGTGGGGCCCCAAAAAAAATTTGTCAGACAAGGATTCTGTCACCCCCAAACGTGATTGCAAAGCCGTTTTCCTCAACCAGATAATACGTTTCTGGAGGAATGTCGCCATACTTCACTAGCAGCAATTTCCCTTCATCGGTGATAATCCAATTCCCGGCGTTGGATACGGCGATATAGCCCAGTACCTCCCGCATGGTCAAGTCACCGTTTTCGTCCACGGGATAATCCACAGGGAATGATGTTGTCAGAACCGTTCTAGGGTCTACCTCTACCCCCATCCGGTAGGCAATATCTTCTGCCGCTTCCTGCTGTGACATGGGCCAGTTTTCAGTATCATAATCGGAGTTGAGCCATACCGACTCTGCTTTCAACATAGCGTCATATCCAGTAATAGTCAGGCTTCCCGTTCGCTTGTCTTTCGTCCTGGTGGAGATAAAAAATACGCCTTTTTCCAACCATTCGGACCGCTGTTCCCCCAAGGCCAACCGAACAAAAACTTTTATTTGAGCCTGTCTCGGGATAGCTCCGGTCGGTAGTATTTCAAGGTCAATCTGCCGGGCGGCGCAATTTCCGATTCCTGGGGTGGTAAAAAGTCCGCCTGACGTCCGAACAGAGACAATGCTTTCCTGCCCATATTCCACACCAGCAACGTCCAGCTTTGTTTCCTTGTGGTGGTTCGGGTTAGATAGTATTTCTTTATAGAGATCACTTGTAAGCTGCATCAGTTTGCCCTCATCTGCAACTCGCCGCCTTTGTAATACCGCTTTCCGTTGACAGATTTTAACCCAAAGGATGCCTCTAAATTGCTAGTCAGGCGCATGGTTCGCACCAGATCAGAAGCGGTGTATGGATCAGTAAATATCACTGTCTGCGTTTGTTCCGCCAGCGCATCGTAAACAGACGAGGCCAAGTCATCGTCAAGGGGCAAAAGAGAGAAATCCACAATCGCTCTTTTGGGTGCAGAAAACGGATGCTCCACATTGTCGAGGGTTGTAATGATCTTCTGATAGGAAACTTCCCACATTACCTTGTATGTGGACAGCTTCGATGCCAAATCCAGCGTCCCGATCTTGAATGTTACATCCATATCATCACCTACGTTCCGTAAGCCCGCTGTTTATTGCGGCTATACTGATAAGCAGTTTCGCCGATAACTTTACCGTCAAGGACCGACTGCACCGTGATTGTAAAGTTCTGGCCCATTGTGGCCGCTATGTTATTAAATGCATTGGATAAGCCAGACTGCGACCGGCCCAACATGGAAGAGGAGTAGTCAACATTAGCGGTTCCGAAATTCAAGCCATTCTCAATGTCGCGCCGAATATGACTATACTCATTGTCCCAGCCATCCCCTAGTCCAAGGGCCATGTTTTTGCCCATGTCTGCAAAGACCGTGGACGGGGAGTGGATGCCAAGCAATCCCTTTACTCCATCGACAATCCCGGAGAAAAATCCTGTTACTTTGTTTTTAATCCAGGTTGCCATGTTCTGGATGCCTTCCCAAATTCCCTGCACAATGTTTTCACCGATATCTACAATACTTCCCATTAGATTTCCAATACCGTTCACAATGGCAGAGATAATCTGTGGCAATACAGCAACCAACTGTGGGATAGCAGATACAATGCCGGATGCAAGGTTTACAAGCACGCTAATTCCGGCGTTCACAATGGCTGGGAGATTATCTGCTATAAACCCAGTAATGGCGGAGATAACCTGCGGCAGAGACGAAACAAGAGACGAAATGGAGTTTATAATTCCATCTTGCAGAGAAGTCAAAATCTGAACGCCCATGTCCAAGATAGATGGGAGATTTTCTGCAATGAAATTCAGGATTCCTTCTATGATCTGCGGCAATCTGGAAATTAAATCCGGAATTCCGGTTTCGATTCCACTTGTGAACATAGAGAGCAGCTGTGTGCCTGCTGTTGCCAACTGCGGCCCAGCGGAAACAATGCTTGTGTATAGGGCAGAAACAATTTCCGGAACAGACGCCGCCAGTTGGGGAAGAGCGCTGATAATGCCCGCCACCAGACCCACAAGAAGCTGCGCCCCGGCGCTGATAAGCGATGGTAAAACTGTGGAAATCATTTCAGGAAGCGTCTGAGCAATTATTGTGCCCATATCTGCAATAACTTGCCCAATTCCGCCCAAAATTATTTTTACTCTTGGAAGAATATTACTTAGCGCAGTTTCGACAGTGTCCGCAAATTCATATGTAAGGCTTCCTAGGTCTCCGTTATCATTTGCAATGCCGACAAGCAGATTATCCCACGCTGCTCTCATCATCCCGACAGAGCCTTCAATGGTTGTTGCGGCCTCTTTAGCAGTAGTGCCAGTGATTCCCATGTTCTCTTGCACCGCATGGATAGCAGTAATCACATCGGAGAATTTAGATGGGTCTAATGCCTGTCCGGTCAATTCCTCTGCATCCGCAACCAGGCGTTCCAGTTCGGACTTTGTGCCACCGTACCCCAGTTTCAGGTTGTCCAGCATAGCGTAGTTTCCGCGCATGAGGGATTGGTAAGTCTGCTGGATGCTCTCAATGTCCGTGCCCATCTTGTTAGCATTGTCAGACATATCCATGATGGCCTGATTGGCGTACTCAGCCGCCGCCTGTGTATCCCCGCCCAGAGATTGGATCAGAGAGGCGGAAAACGCTGTCGCCTGCTCCATGTATGTGTTTGCAGATACGCCAGCAGTTTTATATGCGTTCGACGCATATTGCTGGATCGTATCGGACGCATCCTTAAACAGAGTATCTACGCCGCCCACAAGCTGCTCATACTCCGCATACTGGTCAATAGAGGATTTTGTGAGTGCCGCTACTCCAGAAGCAGCCGCAGTCAAAGCCGCTGCGCCTACCTTTGCTGCCGTAGACAGGCCGTTTTTCAGTTTGTCAGCAAACGACTCTGTATTTCTGCTGGCTTCGTCTAGGTTATCATCATAATCACTTGTATCCAGAATAATCCGGGCAAATAATTCAAACAGGTTCAGCGTCTCCACCCCCTATCCGTGCGATTTTTTCTTTCATGTTCCCGATGATCTCTTCCGGGGTGCGGTTTTCCTCCGGCTTCGGTCGAATAAGGTCGTAATACCTGATCTTCATATAACTGCCGCCGGAGTATTTTGCAGTATTCTCCGCAAGGATTTTCAGCACGTCAGTTACATAGACCCGGTACGCCTTTTCTCTTGCGTCTTGTTCAAACCGTGCAAAGACATACCTGGAAAATGCTTTTACACTCCGGCCTCGGTACTCTCCCGCGCAGAGCCAGAGAAATCCCCGCTCTGCGCCGAGATAAAAAGCGTCGTAAATGCTTCGTCGGTCAGCAGATCAATCGTGTCCTTGATGAGCTTGACGAGGTTTAGCGTGCCTGTGTATGCCTCTGGAGTGGTCCCTTCGATGGTGGACAAGATGGAGATAATGTCGCCCTTGTGGCCCTTCAGGAGGGCAGGAGCGGCCTTTCTTGCCCTCTGCAACAGGAATTTATTGGCCGTCATGCCCTCTGGGAGCTTCTCCCGTTTGAACAGCTCCGATGCCACTTCGTCTTCTGCAATGTTGGCTATCGGATCGATAATGTCGGCGATCACGTCCAATGTCCGCTCGCCCTTGATATCAGACAGTCTCATCAGGTGCTTTCCTCCGGTGCTGCAGAGTAAAATTCCATAGGCATGGTGTCCTGTGCGTCCATGGACACATGGCCGGTCAGCTCCACAGAGACCTGGCCCTTGCCATTTTTGGTGGTCTGGAGCGAAAATCCGCCGGTGGAAAGAGCGTTTTTCAGGCAAACAGCAACCATGCCGCCGTCTGCCCGGTCACCAACCCACCAGATATCCTTGAAATCGGTCTGCAGCAGATCCCGGCGTGGAGTAACTTTTGTGGTATCGGGAGAGCCGATGTCCGCCGCTCCGAGGGCCAGTTTGATTGCTTCCGGGGACGTGCCAAGCGCCGTAAAACTCATAGTGCATTCCCAAGAGTCCAGGTGCTTCAGTTCCATCATGTTCACGGGGCAGTTGTCCACATCCTCGCCCATATCGGAGTAAGTGGGAACACACGAAATATTGATACCGCCGGTAGTAGCGCACACAATGTCTTCATCAGACGGTGCGTCCGGTGTGGACGGATCAAAACTTGTTAGAATTACACCGGCGTCCATCTGCAGTTCCTCAAATGTGCTCTGCGGGATGACAGTAAATTTGCCCATTTTGGGCCTCCTTTCAGCTGAATGTCAGATATTCAGCGGTAATGTTGATGTACCGGCGCTTAATGGCCGGATCTTCTTCGTAAACAACGCTTTGTGCAAACGGAGAACCGCGTTTCAGCCAGATATAACCTTCATCGCAAGGGATTGTCACGCCGCCGTATCCGATGCGCTTGGACAGCTCTTGTGCTGCCTCGTCCGGTATCGCCTCACTCTCCGTCCGAAAGAACAGATTGGCAGTCAGGCCAACTTCTCCGGCGTCAAATGCGGACTCGATATACTCGTATGTGCCATAGGGCATGATCACATCGTCCGGAACAGAGGACGCACGGTAAAACGGGATTTCCCCCTCGTTGAACCAGGCATAAAGGGCTTTGTTCTTGGTCATGTGGTCAGGCCCCATTTCTCCGCCGTGAAGTATTTCAGAGGCAGCGTGGACGATTTAGGAGCAGGCTTTTCCTCCGGGTTGGAGGTCACACGGTAGGTCTGGCCGGTCTCCGTGTCTTTGAACACATCGTTGTACTCGATGGGGAAATCCTTGTCCACCAGCGCGGAATATAGGCTTGTGACACCCTGCTTTTCCGCGATTCTGGCCTCCATGGAGGTGTCCAGCGCCTGATAGTTAGTGAACTCCGCCCCTTCTTCCCATTGCACCATGTAGCCGCCTGCTCCATCTGGCACACGCTTTTTTTCCATCAGCACGCAGGTGCGTGCAAAATCATCAAGCAAAGACACGTTCTCACCTCCACGGGTTGTCTTTGTGCGGCTCCGGCGGAGTCATATGCGGGTTCGGGTTTGCATACTGCCAGCTTCCCGCCGGTTTCTTCCAGGGGGCAAGCTGGGCGGCAAACACGTCCCTCCAGCCCACGGCAACGCCCTTTGAGTTTGTGGCCTTGGAATAGCTGTACCCGCCGAAACTCTCCGACGTGTACGCCCCGCCATCCCCGTTTTTGGCCGTCCAGGCGGTAATTTCCTCTACCGTGGATAACAATGCTTTTGGAATGGCCAGCGCCCACACAGAGCCGGTAAACGTCTCATCGGTCAGCTCCGCCGGATACTGATAAACCCCATCGTTGAACAGGCTCCCCACAATTCGAAAATACTGCCCATTTGCGAGGAAAGGCAGCGTAATGCCGCCGTCCTCGATGATGTATGTATCGTCATACCGGCCCACGGCGAACCAGTTGTTCAGATACATCAAAACGGTTTCAAGCATCACGCCGCCCTCCTATCACTTTCTCGATCTGGTTTTTGCTTTTGCCTGCGGTTCAAATGTTACCCCAGAGAATTTGAATGTCACAACGCTGGCATCGTCCACAAGCACCTCAAAGGTGTCATTCTTTGTCACCCGGAATACAATGTCCGGGTCAAAGGCAATCTTGTCCTTTGTGGTCTCTCCGTTTTTCTTGAAGGTCATATTGGTCCCGGTTTTGGTCAGGTGGAAGGGGAAGTAATAGCCGCTATCTTCACCTGGCAAACTGCTGAACTCGGAATACCCAGTCACATAGTGAAATGTACCAGTTACAGAACCATCGGCTTTTACTGTCAGATCATCACCGACCAATTCAGATACCTGTTTCCCCAATAGGGTCTGACTGCTGGGGAAGAGCGTTAAAGTGTCAGACCCGATTAACCCCCCGCCGATACGGTAATCTTGGCAATGCCATCCAGATATTCAGCCCAAAGCTTCATGCCCATAATGGCGTAGCTCTCGCCCACAGCGGTGGAGTAGTTGCCCTGGGCGTGGAACCCGATCAGGTTGGTCTCACCCTGAGTGGTGTAGTTCAGGCCCAGCCGGGCAAACTCGCTGTCGCCGGGATCGATGTAGTACAGGTCGATATTCTCCACAGGAGTCGCCAGAACCGTATTCCGGGCAATGCCAGAGCCGCCGGAGATCGTGGCGGGCAGCAGGAACAGCGTGGAGTAACCCATGAAATTCTGGATGTAGTTGATTCCAAACTGGGTCTGCACCGTGATGTCAGCAGTGCCCAGGTAGTCGTAAGCATCAAGAATATTGGCAAAGCCAACGACCTGAGTCACGTCCTTTGCCATTCCAGCGAACTTGTCCAGCACCTTGCCCTGAGCCTGGGCAAGAGCGGCCTGCCAGGTGGTAGCGGTGCCGGCCAGAGAACCGGTGTTCAGGAAGGTGTAGAAGTCACCCAGCACCACGTTCTGGAGCTTAGTCAGGAACGCATCGTCGGACTTCTCCACGGCGATCTCCGCGCCGTACTTGTCCACATCCTCAATGGGCACAGCCTTGGCGTACTTCTGGATGGTGATGTCATCCTTCTTGGCCTGTACGATGGTGGTCTTGGAATAGGGGATTACCTCGCCGGGGCCCACTTCGCCATCCTCTAGATCCACGCTTGCGGTGTAAGAGATCAGCTGAGTGCCGGGCGTCTTGCGGATAGGCCGCATAATGCCCAAGATGTTCCGCAGGGCCTCCCAGTTGTCATTGAACCGGGTAACAAAGTCCACCTCGCGGGCGGTCACGGTGGTATATACATTGGGGAGCGAATCGCGAGGGGTAGTAAAGCTCTCAACATTGGTAGCTGCCATTCAATTCAGTCCTTTCAAGTAATTTGATTTTCCATGAGCGCCTTTTGACGCTCTGCGGCGGACAAAACATACCGTCCATGGTCATCCTTTTTGTAGATGTCGGCCTTTGTCATTGCACCGCTGTTGTTGTTTGCCGGGGGATTGGAGGTCTGCGCGCCCCTGGTCTCCGTGGTAGTAATAAAGTCCGCCCACTCGCTCTTGATGCTCTCTGTGAGCTTGTCAGCGCCCTTGATGGCCCCCTTGTCGTCCAGCTCCACGCTGTCCACGTCGGAGACCTTCAACACGGATTCCAGGCGCTTCTCGCTTACCCCGGCTTCTTGCAGGAGCGCCCGATATGCCTTTTCCTTGGCCGCGCGGCTCTCCTTTTTGGTCTGCTCGGTCTTGTAGCCCTCGAATTCCTCTTTCAGGGCCTCATACTTGACCTTGTAGCTGTCTTTCTTTCCCGCTTCCAGATCCGCCTGCGCCTTTTCCAACTGCTTCTGTACTTCGGGCAGGGCTTCTGCGTCGGCCTTATACTTCGCAACGTCCGCTTTCAGGCCGTCCACGGTCTCGCTGTGCATGGAAATGATCTCGTCGATCTTTTCCTCGTCGATGCCCATCGCTTTCAGGGCACGTCTGGTCAGTGCCATAATCAGTCTCCTTTTCTTCGGCCCCAGTACTTCGGGGGCGACTGTGATATAAAAACCGCTGTACTTTGCGGGTTTTACCAAATAAAAAAGGAGCCAACCTGCAAGAAACCCTTACAAGTTGACCCCAACGGTCCTTCCCGCTCACCAATTAGAGCAGGGTTCAGTGTTTACTTTTCTAAAAATTCATCAAGCACCCTTTTCAATATTGAATTGACGCTGGTCCCTTCTTCCTTTGCTTTTTCTCTCACCTTGTCCGCATATTCCTTTCGGACCTTACACCCTAAAACAGTCATGTGTTCAGCAATGTATTTGTTATTCGCTCTTTTCTGTGCCTCTGTGAGTGCCATTGTACCACCTCCAAAATCATTTTACATGATTTTATATGGTTTAACAATGTACAATCCGCACAATATATATGGTTAAACTTTGCGAAATTTGCCGCTTGAATATATGGTTAAACCATGTTATATTATACTCACAAGGAACAAACCACGACAGGCCACAGGCCGGGAGGGAAAGAAAATGAAAAGAGTGCGCATGACGCTTGATGAAATTCGTGCCGAGTCTACATACTACATAGAGACACATGACAAATCCGCCGGCATATGCACATTGGTTGATGTTGAGAACATGGGCTTTTGTAAAGATGGTGTTACCCGTTGGTATCATTTCACAAACGACGAGGGGCAACCCGCTGTATATTACAAATACTGAACCACACCACCCGCCCCGGAGGTCACGAGGGCAGAAAGGGAAAAAGATGAACAACACGAGATTTAACAAGTTGTGGGATTTATTGCACAAGTCCGGGGAAGTCAAGTTCGCTGATTGCAACGAATCTCTCTCGCTATCGCTCGTCCCATCCAGATATGGGTATGAAGTTTCTCTGCGCTCTGGTGGAAGCACGGTTCTTGTGCACTATGACAAAGAAAGATTTCGTGAAATATTAGTTGACTAATGCCTTTCTTCCGCCCCTAACCGGGGCGGTTTTCTTTTGCCTGGAACTTGATTTCCCGCTTGTCCTCCAGAACGATGTACCCATCTCCTTTTTTTCGGACTACGGCGTCGTTTCCTTTGGTAATGATGGCCTTGATAATGGCCCATGCTTTTTCATCCATTTTTCAGTTCATCCTCTATGATATTCCGGTAGGTCTGCGGGTGGTCTGCCACCGCCGGTTTCAAAAACGGGTGTGCTTGATTGCCCCTTGTCCAATGCCAGTTGCCCTGTGCGTCCTGGTACACCCACGGCGTGGGCCGTCCGCCTCCGCCCTCCGCATAAATGCCGGTGCCTAATTCCTGGTAAACGCCGTATTCGACGTTCGTCCCGACGTAAGCGGCCATTTCATCTTCAGAAACTGCGTGTGAAATGCCGTTTCTAAGCCGCCCAGTGTCAACCGGGGCAAGGTCCTTTGCATACCCTTCCGCCTCCATCCCGCAGCGCTCCAAGGCCCGCAGGCAAGCCGCGCGAAACGCTTCTCCCACCTGGGCGGAGTTGTTTACAACGTCAATTCGCATTTCGCTGTTATTCGCCACGGCTTTTCACCCACTCTTCCCATTCGGAATAGGTCATTTCGTTCACCAACACATAGCGCCCATCCGGCCCTTTTACTCGCATTTGACGAGGTTCTGCCTCTATTCCCTCTTTTTCGACGGTTCTCATGCTGCACCGGCAGTTATACAGATCACCGGGCTTTGCGCCTTGCGGGTCTCCCGGGAACATCATTTCGCTCCCCAGGTCAGACACAAAGGGCTTGTCATAGTCAACGGTTTTCCCGTCCAGCATGGCGTGACTGTGACGGGTCCTGTTATCCTTAGTCGCTATCCACCGTTTTCTAACCTTGATCCCCATCTTAGCCGCCGCCACATAGCTGTCCATCCTCCCGGCGTTTTCCGCGCCTGTGACGGCGGTTCTAGCCGCTCTCACGGCGCTTGTCCGGTTCATGTCAGATATCCGGTTTTGCAGGTCATCAGCTATCTTCTTGATACTGCTGCCCTGTAAGATACTGCTTGTGACGCTTGCGGTGATCTGCTGTTTCCCATAGGCCAAGTCGATACCACGCTTGACAGCCTTTTCCGGCGGATAGTATGGCATCAAGTCTGGTTCTTCGATGATCAATCGCTTTACGGTCTGTTCGTCCCATAGTGTAAACCCCACATCACCCGCCGCTTGTTCAATCGTGTATGCGGCATAATTTCGGTTCAAGGAGTAGATCCCAGGCGTATCATCATTGACATAAGCTATTGCGGTTTCGTTTGCCTTTGTGTACCGCTCCGCAACCTTTGTGGCTAGATCATCAAACCGTTCTCCACGTCCGATCTGGTTTAAGCGCCACTGTTTATAATCTTCTTCTGTCCATTCCTTACCATTTTGAACGGTTCCGATCAGCTTTTTCATCTGTTCGTCCCGTTCTTGGAAGCGTTCAAAGTAGTCGATGACTGTTTTTTCAAGGTCATCCCAGGCTTCCCAGTAGACCCTCGCTATTCTCCGTTCCAGCCGTTCCAGTTCCTGATCCGTCCACTGGTGCCCCAGGTCTGTTGGCATTATTCGTCACCCCCAGCCTGTCCATTGCTTCGGCATCTTTCCGCTCCAAAATGTCATCTACCTCATCGTTTGTCAGCCAAGGCAAATGACGGAGAATGGCTTCAGAGTCCAAATAAGTAGCCGCAGTCATGACCATCTGCGTTTCTTCAAGTTGGTTTGCAATGCGGTTCCACTGGAAAGACGGCGTGTCGTCAATGTCAAGCAAAGCCAGCAGCTTCCCGATAAAGTCCCGGATGTAATACTCAAAATCTCCGCATTTATCGTCTTGGCTTTGATATCCCATTCGGATGGCCGTGGCGGTCAGGTTCCCGCTCATGATCTTATCCATGTCCACAAGCTGGAAATCCTCGTACAGGTCACTCCGCAGCCTTGTAAGCATGGCCTCCCGCGCCTGGTATGGAACGTCCAGTGTATGAGCCTCTGCCCCGCCTCCGTCGTCGCTGTCCACCGTTGCGGCTCTCAATGTCCGCATCCTATCGAGGAACCGGGCGATGTCTACGTCATCCATGCCGCCGGAGTTTTTCAAAACCCAGTAAATGCCGCTGGAATCGTCAATTTCGTTGGCAAGCCCAGACTTAACGAAATCGTAACAGTCAATGGACTCCCGAATTCCAACCAACTCACTTTGACGAAGATCATTGGCATACATGGGAATGATCGGAAATCCAGGGTAATTGTCGCCGCTCTCCACAGTTTCCCCGTCCACTTCTGACCGGCGGATCGTCTGCCGATAGGGGCGCTTGTCTTGGCTTACCTGTATGTCTTCGCCTTTACGCTGGATGTACTCTGTGTATCCGTCCAGCTCATAGAGGGTATAACGTTTCGTTTGTGTCTCTTCCAGGCTCCAATAGCGAATTCCGGCCTTTAGAAAACCATCGTCCTGGTCGTACAGCGGTACAAATCCTGGCTCATTCGGAGTATCAGCGTAGCTAAAAACTTCAAGATGGTCATAGTTCCAGAAGCCAAACGCCACCTTGTCCACCATGGCTTTCTTAGCCATTTGGGACAGTCTGCTATCAAATGTCTCTCCAAGCCGCTCTTTCGTGCCATCCTGCTCGAAGGTAACGCCATTAGAAAGCACATACTGCACCTGCTGAATGACAAACCGCCGAAAAAACAGGGTTTTTAGCTTGTAGTTCGCAGAAAACAGATCAGGATAAGCCTGCCCGTTGGCTTTGTACAGGAATTTCTGGAACTTCTCAATGGTCAGGTTGTGCTTTGCATAGTACGCCTCCGCAGCAGCGGCAATCTTATAATCATCGCTGGAAGTATGGTCCTGAACGGCTCCCCGCACGAATTCCATGCGGTCTTTTTCGTTCTCACCCACCGCCAGCAGGTCTTGATATGTCCTCAACATCTCACCTCCGTGCATAAAGAGGTATGTAAGTATTTTTTGCCTGTTGCCCAGGCCGTCTCCAGATTGGCTCCGTAGCATAGCGGACGGCGTCAATATGGTGGTTGTCTCTATCAGGATATCCGCTGATAATGTCGCCGTCTTTCGTCCGCTCGTATTCGTATTCCATAAACTCCTCGCAGGTATCCGGACAGCGCTTTGGGTCAATCACAATAGATTTCAGGGATTGCAGCCACTTCATGGAATACTCCACACTTCCAGGCCCTTTAATAGCACCCGTGCAGTGCAGGCCGAATTTCTTATAGTCCGCTACACTTTTCGGCTCCGCGCTGTCTGCAACAATGCGGTCCTCTCTGGTCAAGCCCTTTTCAAGGAGTAGATTTGCCGTTTCTTGGTTGCCCATCTTGTTTCGAGTCAGCTCATCGAAGATATACAGCACACGCCGTGCCGCGTCATAATGGCAGCGATTGAATGCCCACGGGTCCGGGAAATATCCCCAGTCCACGCCGTTGCAAATCCGGTCAAATGCGGAAACTTCTTCGTCTGTCAGCTCTCGAACGTCGATATTTTCAAAGACATTCCCGCCCGTACCAACCGGAATCCCGAGATATTCATGCTGATATGCCCGCTCGTCCGTTTCTTTGAGGTATTCCGCTTCTCGCAGGAACTGTTCCCCCAACCACTCTGGCGGGGCTTCCAAGTATGTGGATTTATGACACAGCCTGTCCGCTCTCTCTTCAAGGCTATCTTTGTTTGCCCAGTTGTCCCGGCTGATCGGCGGGTTGTAGCTCTCGAAGTTCCAGAACTTAGAGCCGCCACGCATTGTGGATTGAAGAATGGTTCGGATTTCCGCCCGCCCTGCAAACTGATCCTTTTCCTCAAAGTGGGTGACGGCGATATATCCGAAAGGCACCTTGATAGACTTGATCTTCATGGGGTCATCAGCGCCACGAAACATAATCTTCTGTCCTGTCGGCTTATAAATCAGTTCCATCGGCTGGACCTTAGCTTCCCAATAGTCCGCCATTCCAAGTTCGCCAATGGCCCACAGATATTGAGCATATACGCTGTCTCGAATGGTGTTTGCAACCTTGCGCAGGACCAGCGCATGTGTCCCTTTATTGGTCAGTAGAATCAACGGAACAAGGAGCGAAACGCAAGATGACTTCAGAGAGCCGCGCCCACCAGACAGATCATAATGAGTGTGGCCATGTTGGAACACATCTCGAGCAAGCAAGTGGAACGCTGGGCCAAGGACTGTTGACAATCTGATTTCAGACATCGATTACCACCTTAACCTCGTCCTCCGTTTTACTTTGGTCTCCCAGCAGGTCAAACAGCACCTTTGCCGCCTTGGCGTCTCCTTTAGCGGCCTTGATGGACAGCCCGGCGATGATCGCCATTTGGTTGTCCACATCCTCTGGGGCAACGCCATCTTTGGCTAATTTGTTCCATGCTCTTTTGTCGGAAACCGGCAGAGACAGGTATAATTCCGCCGCTTCTCTCAGGCTTTTCTTGCGTCGGCGGGCTTCGCCGGATGCACGACCGCCTTCTCGGCCCAGCTCTCTGGCTTCCTTCTGGCTTCTCTGGTCCATCGGTATAAGGTTCTGTTCATTCGGCATATCACCTCACCTACTTCAAATACTCTTCAAACAGCCTCCTGAACAGCACTCTGGCCTCGTCAGGGTTATCTCGTGTCCTTTCATCCATCCCAGAAAATCCGCCCACAGCGCGTCTGAGCGGGCTTTACGGGCTTCCAGGTCTTGGTCAAACTGTCCCGGATTGTATCCGTACTTGCTGGACACTTCTCCAATACGATGACGCTTTATCTTTGTTTGCATCCCCGATCCCGTCCCTCCCATCTTTTCAGCGAGACAGGCACGCCCTATTTGGCGCCGCATGGAGGGCGCGACCCTCCGGCCCTGATCGTGGGCTGATACGCTCGTGCGGCATATTTGAAGGGAGTCCCCCGGCAGGAAACGTACAAGAGAGGTACTCCTTTCCGTTTAATATCTGCTCACTAGATACCCTGCCGGGGGAGTGGGTTGTCCTTTGGGCCGTGGTTGGTCACAGCCCGAAAGGGGAGGAAAAAGAAGGAGCATGGGGAAGTCACTCCCTCATGCTCCATTGTCGCATAAGTTCAACTGGCAATTCCTCAAAAAGGAGGAATTTTCAAATTTTCTTATGAGACGATAAAGGTTTAACTACGCATGGATAGTCTGTTCGTCCAAGTAAGTAATCTGTTGACACTTCAAAATAATCAGCTATTGCCTCCAGAGCGTCCGTCCCTGGTTTTCTGTTCCCAAGTTCATACCTTCTGATTTGGTCAGACGATATCCCGCACAGCTCGGAAAGCTTGTATCTGCTCAGCCTGTTTCTTTCCCTTAACCGCCTAAGCCGTTCCG
This sequence comes from Dysosmobacter welbionis, assembly GCF_005121165.3. Taxonomy (NCBI): domain Bacteria; kingdom Bacillati; phylum Bacillota; class Clostridia; order Eubacteriales; family Oscillospiraceae; genus Dysosmobacter; species Dysosmobacter welbionis. The sequence continues at coordinate 1,457,457 of NZ_CP034413.3, forward strand.
GGAACTCATTCACCGGGCATCTCTCCTTTCCTGTACCACTTCATGCCGGCGCATCGCCAAGATGTATTGCAGGCCACGGATATTTGACTCCTGGCAACTCCAAGGGCCTCTGCGGCGGCTTTTTCAGACGGGTATTCAGTAACGGTCCCATCATTGCTGACAGATACCACCGGCTTAGCTGGCATCGTCCACCTCCGCCAATGCGTTAAACTCGTCTCTGTTAAGCGGCTCTGTCGGTCTTTCCTGCGGTGCTAATCCTCGGACCCGCAACGCCGTTAAAATCGCATCCGTGTTAAGCCCCAAGAAAGTTGATAGCTGCCGCATGGAGTACCCCTCTGCGCGTTTGAGCGATATCCACTCCCATTGCGCATCAGAATACATATCACCAGGGAAATGGTATCTACGAACCATCCATATCCTCCTTCTTAATCCACCACCGTCCTGCTCCGCTTCGATGGGGGCGGAGATGCGGGTCCAGTCAGGCATTTCCAGCACCTCCGATGATCTCGTCAAGGGTATATACATGACCCTTTTCAACAGACGGGAACAGATGTCTGGTGATTACTTCTCTCTGAAAATATGTGCCGTCTACAATTTCCAGGCACTGCGTCCATGCACCATCGTATTTTATTGCATTGATCTCCGGGAGCAAAACTTTGATTGCCTTCGCCCTCTCCACCTCCTGCTCGGTGAAGCGGGGCTTGCAGATGATGCAATCAGCGTTATTGATAATGTAACAAAGTTCTCCGGAGGTCACTTCTCCACCATGTGCATTTCTGATCTCTCCATCTGTACCGACAAAATAACTTTTCGGCTCATCAAATGGGAAGTCATTAAACTGGAAGTTCTGGTTTACCTCAACCCCAGCACCTCGCAAATTCTCGGTTTGTCCATGTTGGCCTCCAAACTTTCACCTTTGCTATCATTTTTTGTAAGTACATTTCCATCTTCCACCACCTCATAGCCCATCAGGCGAGCGGCTTCGTGAGGGTTGGCTCTTACGTATTCATGACACGGCCTCTTTGTCCCTGCGTATTGCTGCACGGGTTCCCGAATCTCGCAATAGTCGCAATCTTCTTTGCTATCGCAAAACTGCGCTAATGCCTGTTCAATGGTAAGTGCGACTTCGCCCGTCTTACTCCGAAACTTCATGGTCGGCCTCCTTGCCCATGCGGGCACCACAATGACAATATGGTTCTTCTTTTAGCTCCTCTCTTCCGCATAAGCTACAACGAAATGATGTGTATTCATGGAGAATAGGATCCCCATTCTGGTCATATTCAACTGGAATATATGTATGATGGATTTCTGGATTCCATCTCCCGTGTCGCACCGGGGCAACGTCAGCGGCGGGGATGCCTTTGATTGCTCCGCCAATATTCCAAGCCACGGTATCGCCGCAATAGTCTGCCATTCTAAGCCGATCTTCATATTCTTTCTGGCAGATGTCGAGTGCTTCCGCCCTCTCGATGTACTCCTTCATTCTCTCCACCTCTGTTCGTGGTCGTCTGCAATCCGTTTAATGATTTCCAGCTCTTCATCCGTCAGCGTCCGGTTCCACGCAATGGAAAAATCGCCCGTACACCGATTCGGGCAGGCCGTACACTCGCAGCGGTTGGCGTTGCTGGTATCATTCACCCTGAATGGGCAGCTGTGGTTATAGCAGTCAGTTCTAATCCCTAATTCCCGTTCGACAAATTCAGCGGGATACATCGGCGGTATAGTTTTATTCTCCATCCTGCTCCTCCAATACGGTCATATCATAGCCGCTCTCTATAAATCGGATCGTTTTTTGATGGTCGCAAGCGTTCCCGAGATAAGTGTAAATCTCTCGCATATCCTCCACACTGAACCTAGTGTCAAGATATTGATTTATACCATTCAGGAAGAAAATATGAAGGGCTGTATTATCTACTGCACGGCGAAACGGCGTGGACTTACAAGCCGCGCGGGAAAACCACTCCAACACCTTGCACTTTACATCCAGTTCGCTCTTGCAAGTGCTGATATTGAAATACACATTTGCCTTTTGGTGGGCGATAAACTCCCCCTGGGCGTTGATGAACCATCCAGGGAAGGAAAGCCCAAGTCTCCTAATGACTGCCCAATCAACCATCCTGCTCCCTCCGTAGTGCGGCCTCCTCGCGGGTCAGGAAAACGGTTTTACCGCTATATTCGGTGTTGCCAATTTTGAGCCGCCATTTCCCGCCGTCAAAGTATGTCAGCCGCTTCATGTCAGTCCTCCTCATACTCCGGGTGTACGCCCATGCAACAGTCAAAGCAAATCCAGCCAGTGGGAGAACATTCATCTCTCACCATCTCGCTCTGCTCATACCGTTCCCCACAGATACCGCACTTTCGGTAGTATTTACGCTTTTTCATGTCAGCCCTCCTCGCCGTCCCACTTCCATGCGGGGCAAAGTTTGTGCAGGTCCTCTACTGCCGCATCCCTCTCCCGCTTCATCTGATCTCTCTGATTTTCTACAATTTCAATACACCGCTTCACCTGTTCCAGCTCGGCCCGCAGCTGCTCGTTTTCGGCCCGGAGCGTGGAGAGGGTGGTGGCGCCATCAAGTGCAACGCCTCTTTTCAGGTCCTTCCCTTCAAAATATCCGTTTAGCTGCTCAATCAGCTTCTCAATGTCCATCAGGTGTCCACCTCCACTGGTTGCTTCATCCACTTCAATGCAGCTTGCCTGCACCCTTCATAAATCGGAATGTTTGGATAAGCACAGATGAAATTGCATACTCCGCCTTTTTCATGCTCACAACACTTACAAAAGTCGGCTCTGAGAAAAATGTCCGCCAGTTCCTCGTCGCTCATGGCCCGGATTTTATCTGCGTTTGTCATGTTTCATCCTCTCCCTCCGGCGGGCGGCGGTAAAACACCCAATGCGGGATTTCCTTTACATTGTAAATGCTACCTGCAGGTGTGATGATATGCCCATGCTGGCACAGACACCAGTACCCGTTCCCGCCCTCGATGGGTTTGCAGGCAACCCACACAGGCTCGTCCATCTCCCGCAGTTCCTCCAGCGTCAGCGGCTCGTTCGGCGGGGTGAGGGTGGGCGTGAAGTAATCACACCCATCCGTACAGAAACAGCTTGCGTTCTGCGATTCTCGGCTCGCCCACAGCGCACATACCTTTTCGTGCAGGCACTTCTTGCAATCAAACTCTTCCATCTTTCAGCGCCTCCTCAGTCGCAATCATCTCGATTACCGGAACAACTTCAAAGTCTCTGTCCCACGAAGAACAGCCGCTTCTAGCCTGCGCCTCAGAACGATATGTCTTGACGGATACGTCTTTTATTTCGGATATGGGACGAAAACTAAAAGCCTTTGCTAGACCGCACCAGACCTCTGTTCTGTTTTTCCGCATGACCACATAGCGCTTGCGCTCAATCCGCATCGTTCAGGACCTCCATCCTTTTCATCACCATCTCCACTTCCATCTTGATCCCCTCCAGCATCTCCATTTCCTCCGCGCTCAGAATCGGCGCGCGGGTGTTCCAGGCCAGGCGGGCTTCGTGTTCCGTCTTATACCATCCGCTGTTCGTAAAACATTTCATGCAGATCACATTTCTGCGGACATTTGGCTGATAGTAACGTTCGTTCCGCACCCTTGCCTGTCCTCTGCACATAGGACATGGCACCAGCACCCCCGCATCCGTCAGCCGCTTCGCAGCATCTTTATTTCCGAGCATGGCTAATTTGACGTCATCCATTACAAATTCCTCCCCATTGTTCTGCCATTGCCTGAGCTATGCCTGGAAAGGTCTTGGCCCGATTCTTCTGTCGGTCTTTCCCACCTCGCATGAACCATGTTCCAGCTTCGTGACAGCTGCATTTCGGGTCAACAATGTTAGTTGGCTCCAAAGGAGGAAGTCCTTTCAACCACAGGCGGGTCTTTTTCTGAACCGGGTGTCCGAACATCCACGGCTGGACCTCCTGGGTGTGCGGCGGCATTTCATAAATCTTGCTGGATACTGGGTTCTCCACACAGATGTGCGGGCAGTCGGCATTCAGAAACCTCAAGAAAAATGCTTTTGCCTCAAGCCCTGTCCGATAGCGCTCCTGATTGAGAACGCCCCCCTTGAACAGGTGTTTTGCTCCGGCGTTCGACAGATATGTACAAGGCGGAAACGCCAGAATCATGTCCCACTGCATTTTCAGCATCTCCAACGCGTCACATTGGATGTGCCACTCAGGATGGCCTCCGCTGCACGGCTCAATGTCGCAGCTGTATGCTTCATGCCCCAGCGCCCTGAATGCTTTGCACACTTCCTGAGACTCTTCACAAGCCACCAGCACTCTCATAGCTTCGCCGCCTCTTTGTCGCCCAGCAGGGCGCGCTTTTCATCCGTCATAGTCCTAAATCCTCCCATGTGATCTGCCGTTCTTCCAGGTCAAACCTGGACCCCATGTAAATGATGTTGTCATCTGTCCGGAACCGCCCAGGGAAAGCAACGTTTTCCACGTGTTGGAGCTCTAAGAGCTTATCCCATAGCTCCCTATGGTGTGCCCGCAAATGTCGGAACTCATTGTCACTGGTATTTGGGCAGAAGAAGCACCCGCCACGCTTACAGAACTCATAGGCTGGAGAGAGGAGCCCGTATTTCCGGCAGAGTTCGCGCGCATCCTTCTGGGTGTATCCGTATTTCTGCAGCAGGGATATTTTCTGCCCGCCCAGGCGCAGCAGTCTTTCGTCCTCGTCTGCTGCATATCCGATATACTGTACTGCTCCTTTATGCGCCCGGCGAAACCGGCCCAGCGGAGGTGTCTTACAGCGATCTTGCACCTTGCAAAACCCCGGCGACGGGAATCCTTGATACTTTCCGGCCCGCAACCCCTTTTTGATCTGGTGCCAAAACACGTCCATAAACGTCTTTTGAGATCGCAGAACCTCCACGCGCACGCCATGTTCCTCAAACCACGGGATTGCTATCCCGTGGATAAAATCTGCATGTTCCGGGACCTCTCCGCTGGTATGCGCATCAAACATGACCTCACAGTATACCAAGGCTGTCAAAGGCTCCCCGTGCTCGAGAGCAAGCAGGGCTGTTGCCGTACTGTCTGCGCCGCCGGACCATGATGCAAAATGCTCAGTCATGCTCTCTTCCTTTCCAGCGGGCGGCTCTCATGCTTCCACCTCCGACGGATAGACTGCGTACTGGCCCTTGCCGTAACGCTGGTATTGGGACGCCATCCGCCGGAAGGACTGGTATTGGATGCCCAGATATTCCGCACACTCTCGGGCGGTGCCCTCAAAGGCGTATTGCCCGTCCTTGCCGTAGATGGTGTACATCTTCAGGCAGTAGCGACGCGGTATCCGCACACGCCCATATTTCCGGGCCCAGATGCTGACGGTCGAAACGGACACATTGACCGCTTTGGCAATGTCCTTCTGGAGGCATCCCCGGTCCACCATCTCCAGAATGGTTTGCAGCTTCTTAGTTGTCATGACTTGCCTCCCATTCCCGGTACAGGGAAAACCAGTCCTCCGCCCGCATCGTCACCAGCCACTCGCAGCGGCTCCGCCGGTGGGCTACAATGGGATATTCCCAAGGAGGCGCATCGTGCTTGGCCTGGGCCATGGCTGCCTCCAAATCCAGCCGCTCCACACGCTTGACTTCCTGATGGATGCCGGGCAGCCCTACAACGTCAGAGGCGTCCCCGGTGTTCCCGCAATACTGAGCCGTGCGGCGGCAGTCATAGCCCTGCCCACGGCAATAGCTGGCCCATTCCAGCTCTCCGCGCTTGCCTTTTTGTTTGCTGTTCATGGTTCCTCCTTGTGGTGATACATTTCCCGGATGTACTTCCACGTCTCGTCGTTCATGCTTTGGGCAGTAGGTTTTTCCTTCCCTTCCTGCTTCCTGCGCTTTTCCCAGGTGATTACAGCCTGTTTCCAGTCCTTCATGGGAGACTGACCGATCTTCCAGCCCTTGGAGGCGTAGAAAGCAACAAACGACTCTGGGTCTACCCCGTTGTTCCGCTCCTGACAATATGCCCTGACTTCATCGACTGTCGGAGGTGAAAAGCGTTTCCCCCTGGAAGAGGGGGTAGGGGGAGTATAACTATCGTTCTCATTCTCTTCCTCTCTCTCTACCTCACCCTCTACCTCTATCTCTCCCTCTATATTGCTTTCCGTTTGCTTCCGGTTTGCTTTCGGTTTGCTTCCGCCTCGCTTCCCGTTTGCTGCCTTTTTGCTTGCTTTGTCAAGTATCGGTTTTACAAGCAAAAAGGAAGCGGATGCCTGTCCTGTTAATGGCTTGCTTTCTCCCTCGAACACATAAGTACAAATCGCCGTCACAAAGGGAAGCTGGTCCTTCTTCGGAAGCACTTTTAACGCCTCCCAGAAGCTGCGGTAAAAGGTAAATTGGTCACGTTCCAAGCAGTTCACCCGCCTTAAAACGGCAGTTTGCCGTCCTCTTCGCCGATCTCGGCGAAGTCTGCGGCTGAGACATTGACGCCGCCGCTCTGGATGGGGAAGTGGGACTCCTTTTCTGTGGGCCACACATAGTCCGCTATCAGGTCTGTATAGGTTTTGCCGTTGTACTCCCGGCTCTCCAGCCGCCCGGCGGCGATGACCCGGTCGCCCTTCACCATAACGGACAGCTGGCGGGCCAGATGCCCCCAGCCCTTGACAGTCAGGAAAGCGGCGGTTCCGTCCTTGCGGCCATAGGCCCGGACGGAGATGGAGCCGACCTCCTTGCCGTTGCTGGTGATGCGGATATCGCCGTCACAGGTGGCCTTTGCGATGACGAGTCCGGTCTTGACCTCGTTGCCGCTGCGGTCATAGTCCGTAATGCCATTGATAAACATCAGGAGTCCTCCTTTTGCAGAGCGTCCACCAGGGCGTCGAAGTCGCCGGACTTGATCTTGCTGGCGCTGTCGTAGCCGTGGGAGCGCAGGAAGTCCTTGGCCTCCTGTTTGGTAAATCCGTGGCGGCTGGCGCAGGTGTAGAAGAACTTGACCTGGGCGGGGGTAATGGGCTTTTCCGGGTCTTTGTCCGCGAAGTAGGCCCCGGCATCCTCTGTGTCGCTCTCAATGTCCTGAGTGAAGCTGTCGGACATGCATCCCAGGGACAGGGCGGCGGACACCAGGGCCCGCTTCTGTGCCATCTTCAGGGCGCTGTTGGCGCCGTCGTAGGGGGACTGGCTGCCGGTGCGGCCCTCCCGGGTGTTGGCGGAGCCGTAGGAGCTGGTAATGATGTACTCTTTGCCATCCACGATCTTCACCAGGTCACAGCGGACGGCATAGAAGAAGAATCCAGTCTCCTGGTTTTCGATCTTGCTCTCCATGTGGTATCGCTGGCAGAGGCCGTAGGCTACAGCAACTTTTTCGGCGCCTGCCTTGAACAGGGTGGGGTGCTTCGTCATGGCCTCCCCGTTCTTCTTGCGGATCACGCCGAAGTCGATGCCACGGCGTAGGGTCTCCGGCTGGCAGCCAAACACGGAGATTTCATAGTCCCCGGTATGGGGCTTGCGCTGCACCGTCAGGGGCGCGGCGTTATAGCTGTAGAGCATTATTTCTTCACTCATGCGTGGTTCTTCCTTTCCACTGCCTGATTCATGAACAGACAGATTTTCAGCAGTTCCAGGTCATAGCGGACTTCCGTGAGCTCATAGGTCCCATCCTTGGAGAGTTTCAGAGCATAGAGATAATCCGGGGTACTATGCCATGGGGGCATCAATTCTTGGTAGGCTGTCAGCTGGGCCCGGAGAGATGGGCCGTGGAGTTGGCCAGTCTTGATGTCCAGGATACAGCTGCGGCCATCATAGAGCGTCCCGTATCGGTCCAGCGTTCCTGCGTAACCAAATTCCAGATTCCCCATGGGGTGCTCGATCAGCTCCCAGTCCGGGCGGTAGTCTTTCAGGAAGCGGCGGTAGGCTTTCAGATACCCGGCGATCTCCGGCGTTTCCTCCGGTGTCTCGCCATAGTCGATCAGGGCGCAGGCTTCATGGACGGCGGTCCCCCGGCGGGCGGCGGTCTCCGCCAGCCACGGCTTATCCGATTTGTAGTCGTATGCCAGAAAGCGGCAGATGTGGGTAACGCTGGGGAGTTCCACGCCGTCCAGGGTATAGGTATGGGACTTTTCATCAAACTGGATCACCGGAACTCGCTCCTTTCCTTGATGCTGCGGCCGTCCAGCCACTCGTCCAGCTGGTCCTCTTCCTCTTCCCGGAGAGTGTCGGCGAAGCCCCGGAAACGGGATAGAAGGGAGCGGCGGCAGGATTTGCAGAGGATGACCCCAGCGGGCATATAGTCTTTGCAGATGGGGCAGACGGCGGCGTCCTCGATATAGGACTGGCCGCAGACGGGACACAGCTCCTCCCGGTAGCGGTAGCCGGGGAATACGGTGGGGTCCGTGCCCTCCCGGACCATAGGGGCGTCAAAGTAGGCATTGCAGATTTGGCAGTGCTTCATGACTCGCCCCCGATCCGGAACGCATCTTCCGCGGGAATACCCATGAGACGAGCCACACTGTCCCGGAATGGCTTGGAGGCAGCCAACCGCCCGGAGAGCATCTGGTATGCCTGGGCGTATGAGACGCTGCCCACGTCCTGAATGAAGCTCTTGACCACGCCGCCATAGTTTTCTACAATGTACCTTCGGATGACCGGATACAGCACGGACGGGGGCCGGGGCGGGATTCGGATGCAGGCCGATAGGTCATTCTTGATGGTGCAGTCCGCGTATCCGATTTCCCGGGCGATCTCCTGCCAGTTGTGGCCGTCGATCCGCATCGTGAATGCCTTGATACGTTTTTCTCTTGTCAAATAGCTCCCTCCTCGATGAAATAGATTGTAGCGGTACGGACTCCGGCCTGGATGGCGGCCTCGTGGCTCTCCATGCAGAGGTCGATGTGGGCGCCTTTCACGGCGCTTCCGGTATCGTCCGCCCGGTAATAGTGGAGTTCTCCGTCTCCGTAGTCCACCAGGACATCAGAACCCAATGGGATGATGGACGGGTCCACGGCCACAGAGACGCCGGGCGTGGCCCTTCTGCCGCTGGCGGTGATGCCGTCGGACTTGCCGCAGCAGCGGGAGCAGGTGCAGTAGTGGGTGACGGTGACATCATCCAGGCGGACGGCATGGGACAGCAGCGCCGCCTCGATCAGCTCGTTTTCCGCGGCCTCCTGCTCCTCTTCGGTGAGATAACAGCGGACCAGGGCCGGGGTATCGTCGCCGGGTAGGCTGCCGTCCTGCGTGGCGGGCTCCGGCTTGTGCATGGCGGGCCGATCTGCTTTCACCGTCATAATCAGGTAGCTTCCCAGCCACGCCAGCAGCAAGATCAGAAATAGGAGATATGTAATCAGCTGCCGCCTCTGGCTCCGGCGCCGCCGCTCTTCGCGGGTCAGCTTTTTCATAGGATATGCCTCACCGCTTCTTCTCGGGTAATATAGAAATGGATGCCCGTGCTGCACTCGTTCCAGCGGTTTTCGTCGAAATCCGAAACGGAGACCACAGTTCCGGGAATGTAATGGAAGTTCTCATCTCTATCACTGACGGCGACCTGCTCCAATACAATCCCCTCTAAATCCTGAATCTCCAAAACGGTTGCCTTTGAGCAGCGGCACTTCCGGCCTGTTCCGGAACTGCGCACGGCATCTTCGGTAATTTCCAGCTTTACAATGCACTCATGACCGCTGGTTTTGACCCTTGCCTTTTTCCAGCCGACAAAAGCGCCGATTTCCGGGCAGGCAATGGGATAAAATAAATTTTTTGCCTTTTCAATGTAGTCGGCCCTGGACAGGTCGGCCCTGGACAGGTTGGCCCCGAACAGGTTGGCCCTGGACAGGTTGGCCCCGGACAGGTCGGCCCCGGACAGGTCGGCCCTGGACAGGTTGGCCCCGAACAGGTTGGCCCTGGACAGGTTGGCCCCGGACAGGTCGGCCCCGGACAGGTCGGCCCCGGACAGGTCGGCCCTGGACAGGTTGGCCCCGAACAGGTTGGCCCCGAACAGGTTGGCCCCGAACAGGTTGGCCCCGAACAGGTCGGCCCTGGACAGGTCGGCCCTGGACAGGTCGGCCCTGGACAGGTTGGCCCCGAACAGGTTGGCCCTGGACAGGTTGGCCCCGGACAGGTCGGCCCCGGACAGGTCGGCCCTGGACAGGTTGGCCCCGAACAGGTTGGCCCCGAACAGGTTGGCCCTGGACAGGTTGGCCCCGGACAGGTCGGCCCTGGACAGGTTGGCCCCGAACAGGTTGGCCCGTTTTCCGCCATTTTCGCCTCGTAGCCATTTAAAGTGCTTGTCCAAAATATTTTTCAACTCTTGTTCGTCCATGCGTTATTCCTCCTTGTAGGTCTCCCGGAAGCTGCCTTCGGGGAAATCGAACTCCACGGTGAAATGATGGTGCCGCTCGTTGATGGAGACTACCCGGCAGGGATGCGGGCCTGTCCTTGCGGTCACAAAGGCGCTGGTGGGGATGGTGGGTTCCAGGCACAGCTTGTCTCCAATGTTCATCTGTGGCCCTCCAGTCTGTCCAGTATCCAGAAGAGACCGTTTGTCAGGGAGATGGCTCCAGCGGTCAGAACGATGATTTGAAGGATCATTTCGACACCTCCGAAAGACTCCGGGCCAGGGTGGCGGCGGAGATTTTGGAGCCGTTGAAGGGGAAGCGGTTCTTCAAAGTGCTGTATTTCTTGATGCCGGTGAATCGCCGGACATCCTCCAGGGACAGCAGGTGCCGCCCTTCGGTGAATTCTAGAATGTCCGCGAGGTTGTCGCGGTAGTATCTTGACTCAGACATTCGGGTCCTCCTTTTCTTGATGGTCGTGGTTGCTGTTCGGGTCTGACGGGCGAAGGCGCAGAGCCTCGTCAAAGGTCATGCCGTAGGCCGCCCGGTTAAGCTTGTCCATCAGATGTTTGGTGTTGCGCGCCTGGGCTTCCAGGTCTTTGATGCTGTCTTTTTCGTTCATAAAAACCTCCTTGTCATTTGACCCGGAGGCGTGTATAATAACCTCGCGGGCCTGTTGGTCTACTCAATAGGTTCCGCAGCCCTCGTCGGTGTCGCTAGCACTGGCGGGGGCATCTTTATTGTCCTTTCTCCCTGAATGTGATAGGATGAGGGGAGAAAGGGGGTGAGCCTTATGTCTAATGAAACTCTCAAGACGTTTCCTGATAGCTATGCAGAGGCACTTGCGATGCTTTATCTGCAAAATCAAGACCTTAGAGAAAAAACACCGTCAGAAATTCATACTATGTATCAAGAAGCGTACTATGAAATCCTTAAAGACCACCGAATTAAAGCTAAATCTGGATGGTTCAAGGATTTAAAAGCAACTGACTAATGCTAAGCATTGCATTAGAAAGTGCTACCAAGTCGCTATCTGATATGCACTTCTTGGAACGCTCGGAAAGTAGTTGCAGCTGCTTTTCGAGCGTCTCTAATATCTGCTGATTGTCCATCTCTCTCACCTCCCCTCACCCTTCGCCCTGATCCGAAAGAAGCTTGTCTACGGTGACGCCGTAGAGCTTTGCGATTGCAGGGAGCATACTAGCTCTAGGAAGTGATCCGCCCTGTTCTCTCTCCCAAAGGCAAACAGCAGAATCGGAAATACCAAGTCTGTCCCCAACTTCCCTTTGTGAAAGACCCGCTTTTTCCCTGCATTCCTTAAATCTCAAAATTTCACCCCCAAAACGCTTAATATTACTTGACATCTTGGGCTGCACCGCTTAATATTGGATTGTCAGGACAATAGAAAACGGTGCAAGCCCAATATTAAGTGGGCCTGGTTTTTTGTGGCTTAATCACTTAACAATATTAAGTATATAGCATTGGCCTCTTAATGTCAAGCCCTTATTCTTAATTTTATTAAGTGATTTTGAAAGGGACTTTATGGACATTATTTATTTTCTCGCTCAGATTGATAGGCTCCGTAAAGAGCGAAAAATGACAAAAGCAGAATTTTATGAAAAGGCTGACGTAACAGCATCAGCGGTCTCCCAATGGAGAAACGAGAAAACTGTTCCAGCAGAAACGACCATCCAAAGAATTGCAGATTTGTTCGGAGTTGAAGTTTCTTTTCTGACTGGGCAAAAAGAAATCCCGCCCACCGAAAAGGTAGACGGGATGGAAGAAGAACTTATTCAGATTTTCCGCTTGTTGCCTGATGATCTGAAAGCGGGAATTCTGGCTCAGATAAAAGCCGTTCTAGTTCAGCGTGGATTACTTCCATCGCAGTCAGAATAGCGGCCTCCTTGTTTGTGCTTTTGCTGATAATCTGGATCAGGTCTTTTTCAAGGTTCATCCGACATTCCTCCTTTTTGTTTACAATATATGCTTAACGTTGTGTCGAAATTGCACAGAAGCGTGCAACAAAAATAAAATTTTTTAGAGAGAGGGAAAACTATGCAATGCCCTAAATGTGGAAGCGAAAACGTCAGCGTTCAAATGGTAACCGAAACGCAGTTAGTAGACAAACATCACGGGATTATATGGTGGATTTGCATTGGTTGGTGGTGGATTTTTATTAAATGGCTTGTGTTTACACTTCCCGCTTTAATTGTAAAAATTTTTGCGCCCAAAAAACAAAAACTGAAACAAAAGCAAAAATCTGTGTGTGTTTGCCAAAATTGCGGGTATCATTGGGAAGCATAAAAAACCGCCGTCAGGTCTCCCCTGGCGGCGTACTTATAAGGGGGTGTCTTTTTGAACTGTATACGTTGCAAAGCGGAGTTGCCTAAAGGGGCGACATACTGTCCTGCCTGCGGAAAGAAACAGACTGGCACTCCCCCACGGAAGGCCTTGAAACGTGCGAATGGCACCGGAACAGTTTATAAGCTGTCCGGCCGGCGGCGCCGTCCTTGGGTAGCTGCCAAAAATAAAGTAATCATCGGGTATTATGAGCGCAAAACAGACGCTACAGAGGCTCTGGAAAAACTGTCTGGTCGGGACTTGTCTGAGCGGTACAACATGACATTTGCCGAGGTATTTGAGGTGTGGAAAGCTGAGCATTATCAGGAGATCGGCGAAAAAGGAATTGAGGGATACAATCGGGCCTTTGCTGTGTTTACCCCGCTCCACGAGAAGAAATTCAGGGACCTCCGCACAGCAGATTTTCAGTTGGCCCTAGACCCACACATGCAGAAATCGCACTCCACCGTGTCAAAGTACAAGCAGTTGATTACGCAGATGTCACAATGGGCCATCCGGGAGGAAATCTGCACCACCAACTTTGCCAAATTCGTCCGGCTCCCGGAAAACGTCAAAAAAGAAAAAGACATCTTTACAGACCAAGAAATCGCAAAACTGGAAGCTGATAACAGCGAAACGGCAAAAATCGTTCTTATGCTGATTTATACAGGTATGCGTATTGGGGAGTTGTTCTCACTGCCTCTTGCGGACTACCACGGTGCCTATGTTATAGGCGGAGAAAAAACAGAGGCCGGACGCAATCGCATCATTCCTATCCGTCTAGAAGGGCGCGGCTATTTTGCCTATTTCGCCCAACAGGCAACCGGGCCACTACTCCTGTCTGGATATACCGGCCAGCGCCGCCCGGAAAACTACCGCAAACGGGATTACTACCCTCTGTTGAAGAAACTGGGCATTCCGCAGAAAAACCCGCATTGCACCCGGCACACCTATGCCAGCTGGGCAAGAAAACAGGGAATGGCTCCGGAGACCTTGCAAAAAATCCTGGGCCATGCGGATTACAGTACCACAGCAAATATCTATGTGCATACAGACGCAGATGAATTGATACAGGCAGTCGAAAATTGTTAGAAATTTGTTAGTAACCGAAAAAAGTTTTTAAAAATTTTCCTCGATTTAAGTTTCGATTTTCCTTGAAATTACTCGGTTTAACCATTCTACAATGTTTTGAGAAAGTATAATACTATATTTCACACGCAGGAGGTCACTGGTTCGAGTCCAGTAGTCTCCACCAAAAAGTTCCTGATTTCGCAAGAAATCAGGAACTTTTCTTTTGCCTCAGGCTCTAAAAGTTTTCTCCAAATTTTCTACTTTTTCTCCGACCAATACACTGACCAATTCGGGGATAGTTTCAGAAGGGACACAGCTCCGGGCGAAATGATTTTGCCTAGTGGTGTCGTATTTTGTTGTTTTATGTTCTAAAATCGGACTTTCTGCGCAAAAGTTTCTTGTAGATAACAAGTCGAAATGTTATACTAAAAATAATTTCAAAAACAGAGAGGAGTATCCATCATGGCTGCGCCGCGTGTTTTTATTAGTTCAACATATTATGATTTGAAGCATGTCCGGAATGATATCGGAGATTTTATTAGATCACTTGGGTATACGCCAGTTATGCATGATAGGGGCGGTGTAGCTTATACGCAAACAGACACTATTGAAAATAGTTGTTATAGTGAATTGACCACTTGCGATATTGTAATCTGTATTATTGGAAATCATTTTGGGACTCAGGCTTCCACAGGCGATTTTTCAATCACCATGGAGGAACTTCGCACAGCTATCAAGAATAAAAAGAAAATTTATATTTTCATCGCTAAAGATGTATATATAGAAAACCGGACATACATGCAAAACAAGGATTCGGGCACCTTTAGGCCCGCATATGCGGATAACATTAAAATTCATCAGTTTATTGAGGAACTGCGTCTCGCAATTAAAAATAACCCGATTGAATCTTTCGAAACTACAACCGATATTGTTAATTCCCTAAAAAGCCAATTTGCTGGATTATTTCAGAACTTTTTGGCTAGGGATGCTTCTTTGACAGAAGCTAAAACAGCTTATGATTTACAGGAAACCACTGAACAATTTAAAGACCTCCTATCTTCTTTTCATAAAGAAACCGAAAGAATGTTTCAGTTTTGGACGGAACCTTTTTTACAACCAACAATACCATTTACTATATTCGATCTCTGTTGGGTATGAAAAGTTCCACCTTTATTGTTTTAGACCAATCTGGGTTGGAAGAATTTCTGCAAGTAGTTGGATTTTCCGATGATATTGCAGCTCCGGATGAGTCATATTGGAGATACACCAGAGTACATGATGGTATGAAAGAAACAATTACGCTTGATTTGGATCTATTTGATGATAATTATAAATTATTACGATTGCCAATGTCTCGGGTTAAAACCCTGATTCAGTGGGAAACAGAAGATGCCTCTTCTGTTCAAGATGATGAATTGCCGTTTTAATTTCTAAAAATGCACCTTTGTGAGTGTATGTGCTCACAAAGGTGTATTTTCATATTGCCTTCCCTATCACATCGCCCATGGTATCCGCTGCTTCTCGCATCATATCCGGCGTGGCGTGGGTGTAGGTGCTGAGGGTGAAGCCCGCGCTGTAATGCCCCAGGGTGCTGGACAGGGTCTTCACATCCACCCCATTCTTGAGAGACAGCGTTGCGAAGGTGTGCCGGAGATCGTGAAACCGAATATGCTCGGTGCCGATGGCTTTCAGGATCTTCTCGTGGGTATGCCGGAAGGAATCCGGATCGAACATTCCTCCCGTCTTGGGCGACGGGAACATGTAGGGATTTCCCGGGTGCTTCTTGTGCTCCTCCACCAGCAGCTCCACCGCCTGCTGCGAGACCGGCAGGACACGGATGGAATTGTGGGTCTTGGGCTGGCTCACCACCAATTCTCCCTTGGTGCGAGTCACCTGCTTCGTGATGGAGATGGTTCGCTTCTCCACGTCCAGGTCCGTCCAGAGGAGGGCCAGCAGTTCTCCCCGCCGCAGTCCTGTGGTCAGCTCCAGGTAGAAGGGTGCCAGCAGTCCCCGCTTGTCCGCTTCCATCAGATAGGGGCGGATCTTCTCTTCCGGCAGTACCTTCATCTCCCGCTTCTCCATCTTTGGCAGCTTGCGGCCTCTCGCGGGGTTCACCAGGATCAGCCGCTCCGCCACAGCTTGCTCCAAGCAGTTGTTCAGCAAGGTATGGATGCCATGGACCACCCGGACGCTCAGTCCCTTGTTCTTCAGCTGGATGTGCTGGTACCGCTGCACCCGCCCGTTCTTCTGGAGATCGTTGTAGAACTTCTGGATCTGGATCGTGGTGAGCTTGTCCAGCTTGATGTCCCCCAGTTGGGGATGATGTGGTTATTGATGTAATTCAGATAGTAGTCCTTGGTGTTCTCCCGAAGCCGGGGCTCGGCATAGACCTCGTACCACATCGTCACCCAGCTTTTCACCGTGTGGGTGCCGCTACGGTTCATATCCAGTCGCTGACTGTCCGCGATGGCCTTTTTCAGTTTCTCCTTGATCTCCGCCTGAGTCTTTCCCAGGACATTCTTAATTTTCTGCTTCCCGGGCGCCGGGTCATAGGAGGCCGTGTAGAATCCCTCCCATCTACTATCTTTCCGTTTGCGGATACTGCCCTCGCTGTTGGCGCGTTTCTTCCCCATTCATCATCTCTCCTTTCTCGCCAGCTCACACGCCCGTTGTTCGTCCTCGTTTTCAAAGTTGTACGGCGACTGGGTCTGCCAGCAGCTCCTGTTGGATACCCTGGGCCAGACGGTAACCGGAGATGAAGCTGTTGAGACACGCTTCCTCCCGCAGAGCGTCTTCCAGATCCGCCATCTTCAGGAGCAGTTTCCGCTCCGGCTCATCCAGCAGACGGGTGAGCTGCCTGTAGGTCCGTTCGACTTTCCTGTCCAGATACTCCGCCCTCCGGGATGTCGTCTCGAACCTGCAGCAGAGGGCCTTCATATAGTCACGCATCATGAATCGCCTCCTATCAGCGACACACAATACTATGACCTGACCTCAATAGCTACTCCAACCGGGCAGAGTTATCAAATTGTTAGCAAATTCAGGACCGCTTCCGAAAATTCGGAAGCGGTCCTGAACTTTACACTCACATATGAAGTCTCGGTGATAGATGCTGCTGTTGCTCCATAATCCGCCGATGCACAGGGACCATGATTCTTTCCATTCGGGCAGACAGATAAGTCTGGTAAAACTGCCGCTGCAGTTCATCCAGAAAAGGAACTTCTCTGATGAAAGCCAGCATCTTATCCAGATGGAATCGCGGCATCATGCGCATGACCGCCGCATTGCAGTCCTTGTTTCCAGTTGCCATCAAGAAATCATAGTAGTTGATTTTCCGGTCATTCTGTTTGATGGCAGAAGTCGGGAAGCGGTAAATCCGGGCATTCAGCTCATCCTGATTTGACAAGACCGCCCGCATCACCTGGGCATCTGCCTGCGGCAGCAGACAGCTGCCGCAATCATAGATTGGGGCCAGCGTTGCGGTCTGGGTGTCATCGTGATACAGGAATCCCCAGTTTCCGTTGTGTCGGTCAAAATTCCCCAGAAGCGCATCCACCACAAAGACATTCCAAAAGTGTTGTAGCACTTCCACAGGATTCACGTACTGCTGTTTTTCAATGGTATCCAGAATGTCCTCCAGCTCCGTTCCGGTGCCGCCATATTCAGAATCGATGACGGTATTCTTGATGGAGCAGAAGTCAAACAGCTTACTTCCGTCTGCGGTAAAATCTTTGCAGGCGCAGACGATCTTCGTCTTTCCCCCCACATCATACGTTCCCAGGATGGTTTCCTGCGCGGGGATCCCAACCATGTTGAAGATGGTGCTGGCGATGTGTTCGCTGATACAGCTATTCGTGTAGGACAGCTCCGTTCTCTTTCCCTGACCGGAAGGAGGAAATTTCAGCATATATTGCTCGCCCTGATGTTCGATTGCGATCTTCTTTCCGTTGGCACCGTTATAAGCACGTCCGGGCACACGCTTGCAGTTTGTAAAATCAGGCACTTCATTCACCCCACAGAAACTTCTGACGCAGATAATTGGCATGTTCATGTGTGATCGCGCCATCGTTGATCTCCGCGATGTTGATGCTTCCGTACAGCTCTCCCCACAGACAGTCCAGCAGAGAGGACCCCTCCGCAAGGCCTTCTTTGTATGCGTCCAGATCATGCTGGAGGTAAGGTGGGAGCCCATATTCCCATGAGCGTTCCCGCATGGCTTCCGCCGGCTCCCCGCCTGTCCCTATTGAGCAGACCTGCTTTTGTGCCGACATATCCTTCATAGGAACACCCCTTTCTTTGATTTGTATGTTGTATTTTACCACATTGCCTCGCCGCAAATCAACGATTGCCCTCATATCATATCTTTTCGGTCTGTTTGTCTACCCATTCCTGAAGTTTGTCCTTGGGTATCACAATGCGGGTGCCGATCCTCAGTGCGGGAAAACCCTCGGACCGTGCCAACTCATAAGCCCCGGCACGGGAGATTCCCAGCGCCGCTCCCATCTCAGGAACCGAGAGCATCAGCGGCAGATCTTCGTAAGATTTGAATGTTCCTTTTTTCACTGGATATCATTTCTCCTCTCCAGCCGTAGGAGAGGTTTTTATTTGTTATACTTCGTCTTGTTGATTTATTTCCCCACCATCTGGTGAAGGGAGTGCTCTATAATCAATGGACTCCGTAAAGATTGCGGACAATCACCATCCTTTCATGGTCATGCCGCCCATGCTGACACGATCCATCTCCGGATCTTCGTGGTCATCAGGCCGGTGGCCCAGGGGGTATTGCGCGTCCGGAAGATTCTGTTTTGCCGCCTGTTCCAGCCAATGCCTGACTTTCTCAGCGTCCGGGATGAGCAGCCCGCCGTCCCGATACAGCAGTCCCAGGAAGTATTTGGCATGGATATCGCCGTACTCTGCCAGCTACTCCAGATCTCCCACCGCCTCGTCCCGCTGATCGAGCGGCAGCTTGCGGTCTTCGATCTTGGCCCGTAGCCGCAGGCACTCGTAGGAGACCTCCCAATTTTCCACCCACTCGTCTCGATCTTCCACCTTTTCATCTTCGAATGTCATCACACCCAGGCGGATATTCTCCGCCTCTTGGATGATAGCGTTCTTGATCTGCCGAAACTTTTTCTCCTGGGCCAGCTTTTTTCGTTCTCTGGGCTTATCGTGGCAGTAGTTCTCCACCTCATTTTGGAGGATGCACCACTGGTCATAACACTCACGGACCACCAGCAGTTCCTCCAGCTTGTCCACCGCCTCGTCCACAGTTTTCTTCACGGACTCGGGAAGGTATCCGTAGGACTTTTTGCCCTTGACCGTTTCCAACTGTCCGACCAGCTGCTCCATCTTCTGCTCAATCTCAGGAGCCGCGCAGAGACTTTGCGCCATCTCCTGCGTAAGCTGCCGGATCATGCGGCGGGCTCCCCGCACCAGCTCGTCCCGGGACTGCGACTTTTGTTCGTAGGTGTGGAGCATCTCCTGTTTGAAGATCTGATTGGTGAGCGCGGATTTGATATTGCGGGTAACCATCCCACGTCAGGTCCGCTTCTCCTGGCTGTGTTGACCACGCTATCATGTGCATATGGGGATGCTTTCCCTCGTCGCGGAAGGCGGCATACCAGCGGAAGTGGTTCAGCTGAATGTTCATGGCGGCGGCGATGCCATTGCGATTGACGCGGAGCAGGTTCCGCCATGCTTTGGCATTGTCGCAGCCAAGGCGTGTGGTGTCCTCCCGGTGCGGAGAGAGGATGTACGTCCAGACGTTGCCGGTGTAGTGCTCCAGTTCCGATATGGCGGTGTCCAGGTCCACACGATCCGCGTCACCGAACAGGCCATGGTCACCCAGTCGTTCTGCACGAGGACGTGTTGCGATGTATTTCATGTAACCATCCGTCTGCTGCACCTGCTTCCAGTGTTCCTCCAGCGCCAGGGTGATGAGCGACGAGGCATTGGCTTTTGTAGGCTTCTGTACATAGTCATCATACTCCAGCAGCTCTTTCACATCCGGGAAGTCTTTTGTCAGCTTTGTGATGAGCTGCTCCTGCTTGCGGGTTGGCGGACGGTCATCCGGGATGATCTCCACCCGCTCCCGTGTCGCGATGTAGCGCATGTAACCGTCTGCGCCCTGGTTACCTCCGCACTTGATATACGGACTTTTGACGATCAGTCTTGCCATTCATCCCCATCCTCCCAAGTCTCCCGCACCCGCTGCTCCAGCGAGATGCAGCCATTGGTCTTCCGCACATTTTGGACGCTCTCCGTCCGCCGTCGGCGCAGCTCCTCGCCGCTGAACTGATATGCGTCGGCGAGGATACCAGCCACCAGATCCTGCTCCACCGCTTGCTTGTACAGCAGAGAGGACATCCGGCCTTCGAGCTGGTCCAACAGGCCGTCCAGATAGGACTTGATGGAGGTAGGGAGAAACAATCCAGCGTTGTTGGCGCTGAGGTAGTCCAGATAAAAGTCCACCGCCCGCTCAATGAAGTCGGTGATGCTCCGGCTCCTGTCCTCCTGATACCGGCGCTCCAGAATGGTCTTTTCTCCGGTGACAGGTAGAGGGGAAACTTCTCTTTTTTTCCCATAATGGTCTTCTTTCTGGGTGTGACCCCTGTTTTTTCTTTGTGGGAGTATGCGTTGGGGGATAACGACCGCAGAGATGATATCACGGCCCGGATATTGACTCCATTTTTGAAGCCACAGAAACTCCCGTAATTGCCCGCGCTACGGGCAGAAATGACCGAACAGAGCGGCGCTTGTGACGCCTGTTCTTTATCCAGCATTTTCTTTCGTCCTCCGCAGAGCCTCGAAACCGGCCCAAATTCGTCCAAAATCCCCGGGAGGGGCTGGGACCCTGCTGAGTCCCAAGCCACTCCACACAGGGCCTCACAGGGGGCTCACAGGGAGTCTTCTGCCTGCTGCTCTGCCAGCATCTTCTGCACCCGCTGCCGCTCTGTCTGGGCCTCAAGCGTACTCCGCTGCCGGGCGTAGTAGTCCCGCAATACCTCCTGGATAGACGGCAGGGTGTATTTGAGATTTCCGTTTCGGCGCCGTCCGCTTTTCAGCCGCACGTCTGTGGGCTCGGTGACGATCAGGCCGCGCTCTTCCAGGGCCAGTACGTACTTTCGCACCGTGTTTTCACTCATGCCCACCGCGCTGCCGATGGTCCGGTAGCTGGGCCAGCACTGGTGTGTCCTGCGATCCTCGCAGCGGCGCAGGTAACTGTATACCGCCAGCTCCCCAGCGCTGAGTCCCAGCTGGAACACTTCGTTGGGCATCGTGAAGTAGTTGTTCTGTGTTCTCATCCGCCACCTCCTGTGTGTGACTCCACCCACCGGATGAACGCGTCTTTTGGCACCACCATACGGTTGCCTACCCGCAGCACCGGGAAGCCGTCCTCATGCAGGAGTTCGTATCCGGATGACGGAGACACGCCCAGCACCTTCGCCACCATCTCCGCGTTGAGGAACAGCGGCAGGTCGTCATAGCTTTTGTACTCCGACAGCTTCATGCTTGTGCACCTCCTTTACTCGTTTTGTGTTCTGCCTGAACGAAGGAGCTGCAGGAACTCATCCACAGAGTGGACCATCCCCGCTTCCTTCATGTTCTGGTAGCGCACCATGTCGCAAATCATGTGGAAGTTTACCTCCGCGTCTTCCAGCAGCTTGTCCATGGCAAGGACCTGCTGGCCCACTGTGAGGGTTGTTTTTTTGCCGGGGTCTTTCAGATACGCCCGCACGGCATCTTCCTCCGGCATCTTCTCTCCCAGCACAGCTCTCATCTCATGGATCACACAGTCCAGCGTTTCTTTCTCACATTGCATCTTCAGAAGCATTTTCAAAAACCTGCGGTTGAATTTGGTTCCATCCATAATCCTGTACCTCTTCCTTCAATTGTCATTCATGGCTGCGGCCTTCAGCCATATCTCCGATGTGTGGAAGCGTCGTTTGGGGCACGATGGTTTTCTCAGATCCATCAGAGACATGAGCGCAGGAGAAAAAATCCCCTCATAAGGGGTAGGGATAAAATCACGGTTTTTTACAACCTATTTTTGCGAGATTTTCAATTTGTTTACAATGTGTGTCTCACGTCAACTCGCTGCGTTCTCACAACGCGGAAACCATTGCCCCTCACTTACTAGGACACTCAAAGGGCATTTGTAAACCGGAAAACAAAAAAAGTTGAAGGGCTCTGTCAGATGACAGAGCCCTTCAGCTTTTGGTGGAGCTTTCTCAGCCGCTTTGATACCGCCATTTTGGACACGCCGTAGAACTTTCCGATCTCCTCCATGGTCAGACCCCTGTCATAGCGGAAATCGATGAACTCGCGGCTCTGGTGATCCAGAACCTCCATGGCTTTTTGCAGACTTTCAAGGCGGAGGGTCCAGAGTACAGGATCCTCCACGGGACGCCTGACGCATTCCGAGCCGGGCAGCACCGTTTCAAACTCACTTTTACTCAGATGCCTTTCGTCCTGCTTTTCCTGCGCCTGTTCCCGTTTCCGATCCTGCTCCAGGAAGTCTGCGACCTCCTTTGGCACTGATACTTGCTGCCCACTATAAGGAATCACGACAAAGTCGTTCATTTGTGTCCTTTCCGCTTTCGACGGAAAGTCACACACCCGCGCTGCCGGCACAGCGCCAAAAACTGAAGACCTTCATGGAAGTTTCCTTCGTACAGGGATGGTGATGGTGCCCTACGAGGCCCATGAACGTCTGAGGTCCCACCGGGGTGTGGACCTCACCGGAAAGCTACGAGTTTAGGCTTGCGCCTGGTTTGATTATATCATGCTGGAATTTTTTGTCGGTCGAACCGTGTCGAATGGGAGAGGTTTTTGTGATCTTCAGAAAGAGAAAAGCCCGGAGCTGGTGATATGGGCCAGTTCCGGACTTCTGTACTGTTTACTGCGGCGCAAGCTTTGAAATGTCAAAGTACTTATTTCAGCCAAAACTAATTTCATCTTCCCACTTCAGCAAACGCACTACTATGTAATGCAAACTGTAAATGCTGAATCAGGTTCATTATATCCGTGGGGTCCAGGAAACAAACAGTGGCCTTTGAATGGTACGCCTCTCCGTGCCGCGTGGTGGAGGCAGCAGTCAATCCTACTGCACCATAATTGCAACTTTCATTACATCCGTATTTGGTTCATGAAGATAGTCAAAAGCTTGCTGAAGGCCTGACAGAGGAAAGCGGGCCCCAATAAAGCCCTCCAGATGCAGCTTTCCCCGTTGCATGAGGTCAAATACTTGTAGGTAGTGCCGTCGGACATATTGCATGACGCTGATAATATCGATTTCTCCTCGTTGCAGGTGTGTCATATTCATCAGAATATCCCGCCCATATGTGCCTACCAAAACAATGCGAGAAGCATTTTGTGCGCAACACACCATGTTTTGCAGCATTTCTGGGATTCCGCAGCAGTCAATCAATACATCTGCTCCTGCAGAACCAAATGCCCCATCGATGGCTTGCGCAAGAGAAACCCGATTGGTGTTGCAGCAGTTTTTTATGCCGCAGTCCTGTGCGTATTGAAGCCGTCCGTCTTTAATGTCTGTAATTAAAACGTTAGCGCCTCTAGCCACAGCTATTTGTGCTGTGCAGTTGCCGATGGTACCTGCGCCCACGATTACAATATTTTTCCCCTGTTCAGCTCCGGCCCGTTCCGCTGCATTAGCTCCTACGGCAAAGGGTTCTACCAGCATACCCATGTCATGGGTTACTCCCTGCGGCAGCTTCACGATGTTAAATTGGTTACATTTATAATATTCCGTGAAAAAACCGTCTTCGTTAATACCCATAAATTTCTTGTGGGTGCAGACGTTGATTCTGCCGTGCCGGCACGGATAGCAGGTACCGCAGATCAACTGAGGCTGTACTGTAACGAGATCGCCGGGGAGAAATTTCTTTTCCGCCTCGTAGCCAACTGCGACAACTTCACCTACACACTCGTGCCCCAGGACTCGGGGATATTGCACGGTTTTATGCCCTCCACGGAATGCCAACATATCAGAGCCGCAGATACCAGTTTGCAAAATCTTAAATAAAACGTCCTGTGGCCCCTGAATTTGAGGCATTCCCCGCTTCTCAACGGTAATCTCATACGGTGCTGTTAGAACAGCTGCTTTCATGTCAAATATGCTCCTTTCAAATTGAATGTCAGATGAAAGGAAGGACCGGCCCGCCGGAAAGACGGGCCGGCCTGTTGCCTTATTCCTGCGCGGAGGTATTGCCTGCTAACGCAACAGCTTTTTTCTACGGGACTTTCGGAAGAAGGCCTGTCCCGCTAAGACAATAACAGCCGCAACAATGAGACCCAGCGCAATGGGGTGCTGTGTGAAAGCCAACAAGTTTCCCTGGTCGGCGATCATGGCTGTCCGCAAGTAGGTTTCCAGAAGTGGCCCCAACAGGTATCCCAGCAGAATTGCAATCAGATCCAGTTTGAAATAGTTCAACAGAAAATAGGCAACGATTCCAGAAACTACCATTACCAACACTTCAAAAATGCGGTTGTTGATGGCGTAGACGCCCAAAACACAGCAGACCAAAATAGCAGGAAAAAGAAGGGACTTGGGAATCCGGATCATTTGAACAAAAATGTTCATCAGGCCGGTTTCCATCAGATACATTACAATATTTGCCAGAAAATACACCAGCATAATGCATCCAATCACCTCCGGGGCGTCCACCGCCAGCATGGGTCCAGGCTGCAGACCGTGGATCATAAGACCGCCAATCAGAGCAGCTGTCACGTTGTCGCCTGGGATCCCCAGGCAGCACAAGGGGATCAGGGCTCCGCCGTTGACAGCGTTATTGGAGCTCTCAGATGCTGCGATACCGGCAGCATATCCGGTTCCGAATTTTTCCGGGTGCTTGGACATGGTTTTGGTTTGGTTATAGGCCAGCACTGTGGCAGTATCCTGACCCACGGCCGGTAAAATACCGGTGAAGGTACCTAACAGAGAGCCGATGGTGATGCCTTTCCACATTTCATCCCGCTCATCCTTTGGGGGGATAAAGGGGACACGCCGCACCCGGGTTGTTATCCGCAGTCCGGACAATTCACCGGATTGGCTGAGAACCTCACTGATGGCAAACAGCCCCATCAGAAAAGCGGTCAGGCCAATGCCGGAACTGAGCTGCCACTGGCCAAACATCAACCGGTTTACGCCGGTGACCTGGTCAATTCCCACAGAGCCGATAGCCATGCCGAAAAACAATCCGATTCCGCCTTTGGCTCCGCTAGAACTGACCATGGAGAGCACTACGCAGATACTGAAAAAAATCAGTGCAAAATACTCCCAATGCCCGAACTTTAATGTGACCTTGGATAGCTGCGGCGCTATGGTCGCCAGGACAATAGCAGAAAATGTGCCACCAATCAAGGAGGCAAACACACCAAGAGACAGTGCAGCCTCCGGCTTGCCACGCTTGACCATGGGATAGCCGTCCCAGGTGGTGACAAGAGATGCTGAGGTCCCGGGAATTTTCAGCAGGCACGCAGAGATTAGGCCGCCGCTGATGCCGCCAACATAAATGCCGATAAGAGTGGAAAGGCCTTCCGCAGCAGACATGGCGTAGGTAAAAGGAATCATCAACGTAACGCCTAAAACAGCCGTCAAGCCAGGGATGCATCCAAAGATGATACCCATCAGGATGCCTCCAGTCATATAGACAAACGACATTGGGTTCGCCATGAGGTAAGCCCAGCCCTCTGCAAATAGCTGCATTCACGACACCTCCTATATTTCAAGCAGCGAGAGCGATTTGACGTTGCTTTGCGCGGGTGAGAAGCGAGTCACTTGAGGTACTCCTCATAAATCGGAGCAAAGATGTTGTACCACTCTTCAATTTTCGCCCCCATCTCATCGGCCGGGATAAAGCCAGGCAGGAAGCCAAAGCCTTCCAGAGCCTCCAGATAATCGGGGTCATCTTGAAGGTCTGCCATCTTATCGTTCAGATACTGAATCTGCTCGGGAGTGGTATCCTTGGTGGCGAAGAAGGCACGATACTGGGCGCCGGTGGCTTCAATTCCCAGTTCCTCTGTGCAGGGAATATCGGGATAAATTTCACAGCGCTTTTCGTCCACAATCAGCAGGGGTTTCACATTGCCGGATTCCACGGCGGAGCCCAGATCGCCCACCTGCATGAAACTGACATCAACATGGTTGCCCATGATGGCAGTAATGGCGTCAGCACCGCTGTCGTAGGGAACCTGGGTGGCACCTTCCAGGCCGAGCCCCTGGAGCAGTTGGATGGTGACCATCTGCTGACGGGCACCGATGAATCCCCAAGTCAGTTCAGCGGGATCCATTGCTTTTAGATCCTCCACACTGTTGATCCCGCTGTTGGGATTGGTAACCACGATGCCGGGATCGATTACCATGCAGGGAAGCGGCTCCATCTTCTCCCAGAGTTTTTCCTCACTGACACCGGTCAGATAGTAGCAAATCAGGTCCAGGGGACTCTGAGACATAATGTGATAGCCGTCGCCGGGCTGTGTGGAAAATTCTTGTGAACCGGTATAACCGCCGGCACCGGTCATAACGGAGCAGGCGATGGACACAGGTAGATCAATGTTGGCCGCCACAGCACGGGCGATGTTGTCGGTGCCGCCGCCAGCGGCGTAGGGGACCAGACACGAGATGTCTTCCGCCGGGTAAGCGGCTTCTTCACCGCCACCGCAGCCCGACAGAATGCCGATCATCATAAGAAATACGCAGGCCAGTGCCAAGATATTTTTCTTTTTCATATAATTTTCCTCCTAAGCAAAATAACGAAATGTAGGAAAGAACGGACTCAGAAGAACTTGACATGCAGGATCTGTGTAAATACGAGGACCAGAACGGTTACGACAACAAGAGAATAGACAAACCGGATAAGATAGAACTTTTTTTTGCTGGTACGTTCATGCTCCTCCCGCTGCGATTCTTCACAAAGACCATACACAACGCTCAGACAGAAAGTGAGCAGGAAAGAAGCAATGGGAAAACCGATTAGTTCATAGGCGGGAACGAAAAGGAGCAGCGCAATCAGAGTAATGATCGTTTCCTTTTTCAACCTGAATTTGCCAGAGTCCCGCTCACCCTTCAGACTGATTGATTTGAGAAACAGAGGGATGCTGAATACCATCAGCAGAATACCGATGCCTTGAATAAAGGTGCGGGGTTCCGCCAGAAAGGGAAGTCCGACAAACAGCATGACACCACTAACAGTTGATTCTGATGCGAACAGGAACAATCCAATTGCAAAAGAGAGAATGCTTAAAATGAAATCGTTGCGCTTACGAATGGCCATTTACCCACCTCCTTAACTTGCCAAATGACCTCCGTCCACCGGGAGCGTCACACCACTAATGTAGTCGGAAGCAGATGAGGCCAGAAATACGACAGTACCCATCAGATCCTCGGGATGCCCCCATCTTCCCATAGGGATCCGCTTAGTGAGCTGTTTGCCCTGTTCCATCTGCTGCAGATCCTTGCTCATTTCGGTGTCCATGTAGCCGGGAGCAATGGCGTTGACATTGATGCCGCGACCGCTCCACTCAGAGGAGAGCGCCATGGTCAATTGTTTGACGCCGCCCTTGCTGGAGACATACGCCGGCATGTTCCGCAGGCCGATGAAAGAATTGGTGGAGGCGATGTTGATAATTTTTCCCTTGCCCTGTTTCAGCATCACCTTGCCAGCCAGCTGGCTCATAAAGAAAACGCCCTTGATGTTGACCCCCATAATGCGATCCCAAGCGTCCTCGGGGAACTCCTCGGAGGGGCAGCGATACTGAAGTCCGGCACCGTTGACCAGAATATCCAGCCGTCCACCCAGAGCTGAAATCGCTTGCTGAAACCCGTTGCTGAGATCGTTGAGGTCCAATAGATTTGCTACCACGGCGTGGTATCCA
Organism: Dysosmobacter welbionis; assembly: GCF_005121165.3. Taxonomy (NCBI): domain Bacteria; kingdom Bacillati; phylum Bacillota; class Clostridia; order Eubacteriales; family Oscillospiraceae; genus Dysosmobacter; species Dysosmobacter welbionis. Next base: position 1,485,063 of record NZ_CP034413.3, read on the forward strand.
GATTTGGCGCCACCCAATTCTGCCACCGTGTTTTCAACCTGTGAATTTGCGTCCAGAATGACAATCTCTGCACCGGCGTCATGAAGTGCGACAGCCATACCATAACACAGGCCGGTCTTTTTTGCGCCACCTGTAACAATGGCTTTTTTCCCTGCCAGGGAAAAAGCATTCATGTCAAAGCCCATATGCGCCCTCCTTTACATTTCAAATGTGATCGTATTTACAAGATCCTCTGCAGACAGGCCACAGAGTTTTGCCAGCTGTGTATAGGTTCCGGAGTGCAGATGCCGTGCTTTTCGCTCTCTGGTGCGGGTGCTGAGGGTGGTAATCTTTTCCGGCGACCAAGCGATTCCTCGCCGGTACATTTCGTCCAGATAAGAGGCAAACAGGAAACCGTTATTCTGTTCGGCAAATAGGATTCGTTTGCCTTGTTGGGTCAGCTGCGCAGCCAGATCTGCATCAAAGGAAGGCATGTCCACCACGGCGATCTCGCGTCCCTGTTCCCGTAACGCCTTCTGGGCGTTGAGTCCCTCATAAATGCCTCGGCCACTAGTGATGATGACGGTGTCCGCATGAGGATCTCCGTGGACATAGCCCTTTCCGTATTCAAATTGCAGGGATTCAGGGTAAATGGTTTCAGAAGCGGCTCGTGTGAGCCGAAGTAGCACCAGCCCCTTGCTACCCTTGGCAATCCATTTCATGACCGCCACCATCATTCGGGGACAGGCTACATCGATTACCCGCAAGTGAGGCAGCTGCATAAGCGCGGTAACATCGTCGATGCTCATATGGGTGGCGCCGTTAACACCGGTGTCAATGTTGCTAGCGGTAGAGAACAATGTAATATCCAGCTGATGGCCCTCGGACAGCCAGCCGTCACTTTTGGAAATTGATTCCATTCGCTCTTGCTGACTGACCGTAATCCGGCGCAAAACTCGCCAGTCAAAAAAGACGCCAAAAGTGGAGTGCCAGACGTTATAGCCTTTTGCGGCAAAGGCCTCGGCGATGCCACTCATGTTGGATTCAGCAATGCCTACATTGATGCCGCGGTTTCCAGCATGTTTCAGCATACCGGGCTGAAGACCAGAGATCAGGCCCATATCCGCGTCCAAAGTAATCATTTTCGGGTCTCTGGAAAAGGCTGCTACCATATCCGCGGCAATTTTGCTGCACTGCAGCTTATCTCCGATTTTGGGATCGGGTAGGTCGCGCTCCTGGTAATGCAGAGTCTTGTCTCGGGGAGCAGCCCGTTTGGTGCGGCGTTGAGAATAGCGGCGTATAACACCCACAGGGCCATTTTCATCCTGCTGTACATCAATCCCCATCTTGGAAGCCCAGTGCAGGAGTTGCTCATATTCCTCCGGCGCACGCACCTTTGCAGCCTGTAGAAAATGACACAAGTTTTTAATGCGGGTTTCCCTGCGGAGCGTCTGCTGATGGATTTCCCATTCCGCCAGATCCTGCCCCACGGTGGTCTTGTGGCTCTCGGTGGCTTTGGAGAAACCACCTTCACCCTTGCGGCATTCAGAGATGATGGCCATGGGGCGGCTGTCGATCCGATGTTGGAAGTGCTCCAACGCATGGTAAATCGGCTCGTACTCCTGACCGTTGACATCCAAAACATCAAAACCAAAGCTCTCCAATTTTTCTCGCAAGCTACCCATGGAAAGCATGAGACGGTGAGAGTCATCGTTTTGTCCATAGTTGTGATCGATGAGAATGCACAGATTGTTCAGATTTTTGGCAGAGGCAAACATGAATGCCTCCCATGGAATGCCCTCCTGCAGTTCCCCGTCTCCCATCAGGCAGAATGTCCGCCCAACACCCTCTATTTTCTGCGCCATGGCAAAGCCGACAGCGGCACTGATGCCCTGCCCTAAAGGTCCCGTCGCGATATGTACTCCTGGCAGGATAGGGCCAGGATGTCCATTCAGATCGCTGTCACTTCCGCGGGAATTCTCCAAAAGCGCTCTGTCAAAGAAACCAAAATCCGAAAAGACCGATGCCATACCGGCTATACCGTGTCCCTTGCTCTGTACGTAGATGTCACTTTCACGAGCAGTGGGGTCTTCCACATTTACATGAATGAAACCTCCGTAAAAAAGCGCGATCAGTGGAATCAGTTCTGAGAAGGTGCCACCGATGTGGATTCCCTGGTCTACAGCGTGGTTTCCCTGATATACCGTATCCAAACGAAGGTCCGAATCCTTGACTTCCAGCAGCGCATATAGCGCCTTTTGGGCGATCGGGTGTTTCATTTTCAGATAATCACAGCTCAAGTCCATCTTGGCCCTCCTCCATTTTTTTAAATGGTATTGTATTCGAGTGAGCAAAATGCACAAAAATGATGCTGTGCAGATTGCTTTATACCGTAATTTTACAGAGAGAAATAGCATTCATCAAGGTATGTGTTGCAAAATAATGCTATATTTTGTAGCAATATTAACTCAAATAAGATTTTACTTGCCACAAAACCTGCTATATGCTACAATTTGAATCGAATAAAAATGGAGGGAGGAGGCCCATGAAACGATTCCGTATATTAATCATTGCCCCATATTTGTCCTTCCAAGAGACTGCCGCGCCCGTCATCCAAGAGTTTCCTACGGTGGATTTTGAGATGCATACCGGAGATGAGTTTACGGCAATCTCTATTTTTAACTCCTATCCACCTAACGCCTTTGACGCAATCATTACTCGTGGTGCAATTGCGGCGATTCTTCGGCAGTTTACCTCTGTGCCGGTGGTGGAAGTGGATGTATCCTTATTGGATATCCTGCGGGCTATTAACCAACCGGGATTCAGCGATCAGCGTGTGGCGGTGGTCGGATATTCCAGCATTATTAATTCCGTCAAAAAAGTATTTGAAGTGCTTCAACTGAAAAACACGGAGATTTACGAGGTGCGCTACGCAGAAGTTAAGGAACGGGTGGCGGAACTGGCTGACCGGGGATTTTCTTTGATTATTGGGGATGTGCCTTCCGTAAATGCTGCTATGGCAAACGGACTTCGGGGACTCCTAATTCTGTCATCAGAGGATTGTATCCGCCAGTCCGTTATTGCAGCCATCTATTATTCGGAGTTGATGGAAAAGGGGCAGGAGATCACTCAGATTTTTCAGACAGTTATTGATAATTTAAAATTCCGGATTATCCTGATGGACCAGATAGGCAACGTAATTGTTGACAATCGCGCGTTTGAGATTACCGATCATCAAACCTTTAAAAAAGAGTTGTTGCTATTTATTCCGGTGCTTTTGCAGCAGTCCACCGATAGGGGCTGTAAAAAAATCGGAACACAGGGAATCGAAATTATCGGCAAAAGGGTTTCTTATCGCAATCAGGACTGCTTCCTGTTCTTCATTTCACTGATGCATAAGGGATATGCCTCCCAGGCAGACATTACCATCGAAAAACCGCTTTCAGTGACACTGTCCCCGGAATTTATCAATACTCTTCAAAAGAATAACCCACGGGTACAAGCGGTGGCGGAGATTGTCACCGCATCCGTGTCTCCGCCGCCTGTGTTGATTTTGGGAGAATATGGTACCGGAAAAAGCAGTCTGGCCTATTATTTGCATGGCCTGCGCAAGGAGCCAATGGCTCCGTTCATCTTTGTGCGCTGCAACCTACTGACCAGGAAACGCTGGAATGCATTTTTGGATAAAACTGCATCACCTTTGAATGAAAACGGATGCACATTATATCTGGAGAACATTCACTTACTTCCAATAGAACTGCAGCAGGAGTTGAGCGCCTACATAGTTGATTCTGCTGCGGATCAGCGGCACTTTATTATCGCTTCGGCAACGAATAGGATCCACCATCTTCTGTCCAATGACCAGTTCTTGTATCCGTTGTACCAGAAGATTTCGTCTCTCCATGTAATCCTGGCACCTCTACGGGAATTTCCTGATTCCATTACGGACTTCTCACAGATTTTTTTAACTGCGGCAAATCAAGAATATCAAAAGAGTATCCGGGGATTTGAAGAAGGGGTCGTGGCTCTGCTGGAACAGCAGCATTGGAATACCAATTTATCCCAGTTAAAAACGTTTATTCAGCAATTAGTGTTGACCGCACAGGGAGCACAGATTACTCTGAAAGAGGCACAGACCCTGCTTTTAAATGACAATACTATTCCCCCGGAGGAGACGGAATACTTGAATTACAGTGGAATTGATATCACAAAACCGCTGGAGGAAATTGAGCGGGATATTATTCAGCATGTACTGATGGAGGAAAACATGAACCAGTCCGCTGCGGCAAGGCGGCTGGGAATTAGCAGAAATACGATTTGGCGTAAGCTCCATGCTTAAATACGGGCGTGCAGCTGCCGGCTTAAAGTCGCTGGCGACACCATTACTAAAGGAAAATTGCGGATTGGAATGACAACCAGCTCTGGATAGGCTGCATTGCCAATAATTTTACCGGCAGTAAAGCCGCGTCATTTTTGCAAAGCCGGACTACAGGCTTTTTGTTGGATGGTACTGGAAACGGAAAAGTAGCGCTGGAACTGACCAGCAGCTGGTGTACGGTGTTGTATCCGTCATAGCTGGTCAATGGGCGCACTATGGAAACGGGGTACAGGCTGCAGAAAATTTTGACATTTACCGCTGCTGACTGGTGGTTCCGGACTACTGGTATATCTTAGATGCCTCATCAGAAAAGGTGCGAAAAGCAAGCTGAATCTGAAAGAACTGGCGGCTAATGAGACTTTACCTCACCTAATTCTCTCTGGAAGCTATTCCGCCATGGTACAAAGGTAAGTGTAGGCTTACCTGGAAAGCAGAGTAAGTGCCGTTCGTATTGATCCCGAACAACTGCTGTCTGGTGAACAGACGGAAACCGTACTGCAAGAAGCTATAAAATCTGCAAACAGGAGGCATTCCGCTGTAAATCCTGTTGAATTAAGTGACTGCCAGCGATCTGGCGCGGAACGTATATCCAAGGGTTAATAAGCCGTATGGAAGTTTATGGTAGACATTGCAGTAGTTGGCGGCAAAAATCAGGCGTGGCAAGATATCGCTCCTGGCGTGCTGGAACTGTAGCCCATCGAACAGCTGGAACTAGGCCTTGTATTGAAATCTGGGAATTTCAGATATGAACAGCTTTTCCTGACAGTCTTGCGTACCGCGTGGGTTAGATATAGGCTTTATAACAATCCCGAGCAAAGATAAAAGCCCACTCCAGTTGGTTTACTCACCTCCTATACACTTTACTGCGGTACAAATTTTGAGTATTGGAGCCCAGGGAGATGCGAACAAGAAGTTGGACCTAAATGGGGAGTTTCAAGGTGCGCCTGTATGTGGCAGATCTCATCGCCCCCAAGGATAGCTTGATTCTGCCATCGTTATACCATATTCATGCAGGGATCTACACTGCTAATGAACTAGAAAACAGATGTGCTTTCCTAGAAACTCCCGTAAAACAGCTCGTTCTTCAACCGTCCTTCCTACGCAGACTGCATTGTCGGGGAAGTGACCTCCTTTGAGACATGGAGCAAGTGAGTTCAGCCTGCTCCAAGCTTTGAATTTAGCCCTACCAGCGGTAACGCCCTTCCCAGTCTAAACTGGCGATCGGATACTCGCCGCTTCTCAGCCAGCGGGGATAAGGAACTCCTAATGTCAATAACCCATTTGACGATGAGCAAGCCCGCATGAAAATCCCGCCAAAGGGTATTTTCCACGGCTGAGCAGATCTCACCCATATAGAAATGATACCTCCGCTTTTTCTTCCGGACTAAACTGTACCATTGCTTTTCCTTTCTTCGTAAGAATACATCTCTTCCGCCTTTTTCCAGTCCATCTTTTTGTCCGCTTGCCCCTGGGGATTGGGATGTTCTTTTTTCACTAATAAGTAATCGGAACTTTAGCCGACATAACAGAGTCAGACCACAGCTTGTACCACAGGAGTTTGTGGAACAAGCGGATTTTGCACAGTAAATCACGCCCGGGAAACAATTGAAATGGAGCAGAAATGATTAAAAACCGCCGGAAACAATCAAAAAAGTTTCATAAAGCTGTTCACACGCAGGAGGTTACTGGTTCGAGTCCAGTAGTCTCCGTCGAAAAGTTCCTGATTTATGTAAAATCAGGGACTTTTCTTTTATTCGTCTCAAAAAACATGCTTAAACTTTTAGCTTCTTCTCCGACCAATACGGCGATAGTATCTGATAGAGCTGGACAGTGTCGGGCAGGAAATCCCTGCCCGGTGCTGCCGTAATGGTTACAGTCTTTTTGTATGGCCAGAAAAAATCCGGCCTTCCATCTCACACGCGTCTGCAAGCTCTTTGGCGAGCTTTTTGATCGGAAAGTCTGGTGCGGTTTGTATAATGAGTACCAAATGTCCCCAATCCACATGCAGGTTTAGAAGAGCGCTCTTCTCCGGAGTCGAACCTTCATCAAAATGAAGAGGAAACTCTTTTTTCAGAATAGAACAATTCAGATAGACATCCGCCCGGGGAATCTCTGGTTGGATACACTGATAGAGCGATGTATACAATCCTTTGGGCAGCCGGCAGCCGGTCAAAGAGAAATATATGCCTTTCCCCTTTGCCCACCTCCTCTTCTTTGAACCAACGGCACTGTTCCAACGCCATTTGGCGCAGTTCTGGAAAGCGCGCCTCCCACAGGGCACAGGTATGTCCGGTATAGTCCGACACGGTCAGCGCCACAGGTAGCCCGGCACTGACCTCTTCCACAGTGGCTGTACAATCGTATGGAAGGGGCGCAGTGCTTCCTCCTGTTCGGCCGAGGCCGCCAGCGCCCCATATCCTCCGGGTAGTCCGTATGATCCCATCATACCGGCAGTTGCTTCCTCTGCCCGGAACGCTCCGGGCATCAGCCAAAACTCCCCTAGGTGCAGTTCGTTAAGCAACCTGTCAGTTCTTTCTTTTCGTTTTCGGAAAACCATAGTTACTCTCCCACATCTGTGATATCAATTACCCATTTTCTCAAAGAGGAACCTGCAACACCAAGGAGCAATCCGCCGGCAATCCCGCCCACAGCAGTGCCAAGTCCCGGCAAAATTGCCGTACCGATTGCAGCACCTGCCAGAGCGCCGCCTTTGGCGCCGAGTGCACCTCCTGCCCAACTGCCGCCAATACTTGCAGCTGTACTATAAGTCTTTTTGCCAATTTTCTGATGGGCGTCATGCAGATCTCCGTCAATGACATCACATAGCCCCAAAGCATCCAGTGCTGCACCCGCGACCAACAGCACTCTCCCTGCGATCCTGACTACTTTGGAAATCTCGGTATGATCCAGTCCGGATGGAAGCCTTTTCTGCCACGCCGAAGCATTTGTGAGAGGATCCACATTGATAAGGTAATAGCTTGTATTCCCTCTATGGGAGTGCAAATCGGCACCGAAAAGCGGCATATTACTTCCAAAGAATACAAAATATGGAAAATCCCGTCCATTCCGTGCGATTTTTGTTGCAGCCAGAATCCTCGTCCAACTGCTTTGGAGCGGGTCAAGCCATGCCAGAGTTGGAAAGGTGCCTCGCGCTAATTCAGCCAGAAAGCTCTCACGAGCACCGTCAGTCTTTTTTCCGCAAACTCCGTCCTCCAGCAGCCGCTCGCCTAAATTCAATTCGTCGAGTTCTTGCTGCATTGCCACCCACAAACCATGCCAGCCGCTCGATCATGCTGTCAGAAATGCCTGTGCTGATCCCGCAGTGTTCCAGTTCGCTAACAGCGGCATGCAGGTTGCGGGCTGTATCGTCTGTGATATAGTTGTTCTCTCGTTCGTTTTGCGATAAATCCCGCTGTAATTGGCGCACGATATCTTCCAAGGAGCCCTTTATGCCTCCATCGTAGTCATCGCTGCATATGGCAGGAAGATCCTGCAAAGGGACTTTCCGTTCCGCATAGTTCAGATATTCTCTGCTGCCAATGGAATACCCACAACGCCCCCGCAGATCTGCCGATTTATTGTTGCTGCGGTATGTGTTCAGTACATCCCGTAAGAATTCTTTATCCTTTCCCTGTGAAATATCCTGCGGAAATGCAGTCTTTCTTGCATCCCTCCCGCCGCAAAGGAAATACTCCAATCCACAGCCTTTTGAAGTAAATCAAGACACTCACTGGTAAAGAAGTCCGAACCGCTCTTAATTTTTTGAATTGCTGTTTGGATAGCCCGATCATCACGAAAAGAACTGCCTGGGAGATAAAAAGAGGATAGATTCAGGATTTCTATGCAGTCACTGCTATGGCTGCAAAAACTGCGGGACATCCTGCATACATCATATTAGTGATTGTACCTGCTTGGCAAGTGCGCTCCTTCGATCAGAGGATATATTGCGAATGACGTTTATGTGTTCCTGCAAGTCGTCGTAGATCTCTTCCACTGCGGCGCCGGCACGGTTCCCCATCTCCCGTAATGTTTCGTGGTAATTCGTTTCTGACGGTCTTTGCATCAGCGTGCCAAAAAAAGCGGCGCGGTTTACGCGGTTCCAATATTCACCGCTCCCCAGAACAGCGCCGTTTTCACCAGTTGCCTCCTTGCTCATAGGTTTCCTTCCTGAGAGTTTTCTCAAATACAGGCTTACGTATGAAGAAAACTGCATGTTTATTCTAACCTCTTTGAGATCAAAGAGCCCTGCAACCAACTGCCGCCCCAGATCGAATAGGGTCTATATCCAGGTCGACTGGTATAAGAGACAAAAGATCTCTCCGTTTTTTGGTTAGTCAGCCAAATCAGAGAAACAAAAGGTAAAATTATTGACAAAAGATAAAATGAAATTTATTATTTAACTATCAGCTGTCAGACAGATGACGTCCTATCGATTAGTTATTAGGGAGAACTTTTTAAGGAGGGCAATATGAAAAAACTTCGATGGACTTGGGACAATTTTGAGGAAGTTCTGCTGTGCATCATCATTACGGTCATCACGCTAGTATCAGGATTGCAGGTAGTTTGCCGTTATTTGTTCAACAACTCCCTGACCTGGAGCGAAGAAGTGAGCAGATATTTATTTGTGTGGACGGGCTTTCTCACACTGAGTCTTTCCATCAAGTGCCGCTCCATCATCTCCATTGACGCTTTCGTATTGTGGATGCCGCGGCGCGTTCGGGCGGGATTGAATATGGTGGTGTACCTGTTCTGCTCCGTGGTGTTTGCTATGCTGTCGGTCAACGCCTGGCACATGGTGACGTCCTCCGCCGGACAGACCAGCCCTGCTCTGGGATTACCCCTGGCGATCGTCTATGCGGGTCCCCTGTTGGGTCTGACTCTCTCCATTTTCCGGTCTTTGGGCCGGATCGTGGCGGAAACCAAAATCGTAATCGGAAAGGAGGCGCCCTAAATGTCTCTGGCGTTGTTTTTCGGAGTATTGGTCCTTCTGCTGGTACTGACGGTACCCATCTGTGTATCTTTCGCGTTTGTGACGTTGCTTCCCTCCATTGTGGACGCCAGTTTCCCCTATACGGCGGACGCTGCGGTCCGCTCCATGGTGAGTGGTTTAAACAACTTCCCCCTGCTTGCGATTCCCCTGTTTATCATCGCTGGCGTGATCATGGCGAAGGGGCAGATTTCTGAGCGGCTGTTCAATGTGTTCTCGTATTTTGTCGGCAACAGAACAGCGGGTCTCCCCTGCGCGGTGACCATTACATGCCTGTTCTACGGTGCCATCTCCGGTTCCGGCCCCGCTACTACCGCGGCCGTGGGTTCTATGTGCATCCCCCTGCTGACCAGTGTGGGCTATGACCTGACCTTTGCCACCGCACTGGTGGCCGTGTCCGGCAGTCTGGGCATCATCATTCCCCCAGTATCCCCTACATCATGTACTGCAACGCCTCCGGCGCCTCCATTTCCGAGCTGTTCCTGGCCGGTTTCCTGCCTGGTGTGCTGATCGCCCTGTGCCTGATGGTCTATTCTTACATCTACTGTAAGATCCATGGAGAGGATAAGGACAAGCTCAACGCCAAATGCATGGAACTGCGGGCAAAAGGCCTGGGCACAGTGCTCAAAGAGGGCTTCTGGGCGCTGATGTCCCCCGTCATCATTCTGGGCGGCATCTACGGCGGCATCTGCTCCCCCACAGAGGCGGCTACCATCTCCATCTTCTACTCTCTGATCGTCAGCTTGTTTATCTATCGCACCATCAAGATCCGGGATCTTCCGAAAATCATGCTGGAAGGCATTCATTCCTATGCCCCTATCCTCATCATTCTATCCGCGGCCGTGGCCTTTGCCCGTGTAATCACGCTGATGAATGTAGCCACCATCGTCAGCGAGGCGGTGCTCAGTGCCATCTCCTCCAAGGTGGTTATCCTGCTGCTGATCAACGTACTGTTGCTGTTTGTGGGCATGATCATGGATACCGGTCCGGCAATCCTGGTGTTTACCCCCGTGCTGCTGCCGGTGGCGGAGGCCATCGGGGTCGATCCCATCCACTTCGGCATCATCATGTGCGTGAACTTGGCCATCGGCTTTGTGACCCCGCCCATGGGCGCCAACCTGTTTGTGGCCAGCAACCTCTCAAAAGTATCTGTGTTCGATATCGCCAGAAAGGCAGTTCCCTTTATCCTGGCGTTCCTGATCGCCTTGCTGCTGATCACTTTCGTGCCCCAGATCAGCATGTTCTTGCTGCAGTAAGAGCTCCGGGCAGCTGCCCGTTCATAGTTCTAATTATTTTTAAGGAGGATATTCCCATGAAAAAGTTATTGGCTCTGCTTTTATCCCTGGCAATGGCATTGTCTCTGGCCGCCTGCGGCGGCGGAGAGACTGCACAGCAGGAGCCTGGCGGGGATGCCGCCGGGGAAACTTACAGCTTCTCTGTAGGCACCAACACTGCGGAGGATTCCGTCAACCATTTGCTGGCAGCCAAGTTTAAGGAGTTGATCGAAGATCGCTCTGATGGTGCTGTCACCGTGACACTGTATGAAAACGGCGCCCTGGGCGGCGACGCGGAGCTGACGGAGTCCTGCATTGCCGGTTCCGTGGACTTCATCGTGGGCATGACCGGCTCTCTGGTGAACTATATCCCTGAGGCCGCCCTGTTCGACCTGCCCAACGTGTTCCCCGACCTGGAAACCGCCCGGGAAGTGCTGGACGGCCCCATTCTGGCGGAGCTGCAGGCCGCCTATGAAGCCGGCGGACTGAAGCTGTTCGGCTATGCCGATTCCGGTTTCCGCGTCATGACCAGCAGCAAGGCGGTCCGCCAGATGTCTGATTTCTCCGGCATCAAGATCCGTACCATGGAGAATCCCAACCACATCGCCTACTGGCAGGCTCTGGGCGCCAACCCCACTCCCGCTGACTTCAGCGAGTTGTATATGTCCCTGGAGCAAGGTACTCTGGACGCTCAGGAGAACCCCTATGACCTGATCGTGGCCAACAAGCTGTATGAGCCCCAGGCCTATGTCATTGAGACCAATCATCTGCTGCACACTCTGAACATGGTGGGCAGCAAGGCCACCTATGACGCCCTGCCCGCTGATATCCAGCAGTTGGTCAGTGAGTGCGCTGCTGAGGCCCATCAGTATGCCCGTCAAATGGCCGACGAGCGCATCGAAGGACAGAAGTCCACCATTCAGGATGCCGGCCTGGAGATCATCACTCTGGAGCCCGCCATGATTCAGGAGATGGCTGATGTCTCCGCCAACGTCTACGATCTGGTCCGCGAACAAATCGGCACCGATCTGGTGGACAGCCTGCTGGCACAGGTGGAAACTGCTTCCGTTGCGGAATAAGCAATATAGAGAGGGCAGGGGGTGTGAAAAGCCCCCCTGCCTCTTTCAAAATCATTTTGGCCCCGAATGTTTGGCTACTGTCCCACCTGACCGATGAGCCGGAGCCGGTGATGAGACTGGCGGTGCGGATCGCACTGTTTCCGGATTGGTCTTCTCTGGACAGCAGAAAGAGAATATGAGGCAGAGTGTTCAGAGAGCTGTGAATCGATTTCCTTGGTCCTGTGCAGAAGACTCTGGATTTTGGGCGAAACCCAGCCTTGACAATGCTTGTATTTGTTAGGATAATTTTGTAAAGGATTGTATGCATTTTCCATACATACCAAACTTTGACAAAAGGTACGGTGGACTTTATGGCTCTCAAACAGATTACGCGAGTGAATATTGCAGAGAAGGTTTTTGAACAGCTGCGGGACCAGATCCTCCAGGGGACCTGGAAGGAAGGCGAAAAGCTGCCCTCTGAACAGGAGTTGACTGAAACGTTAGGCGTCAGTCGGAGCTCTGTCCGCCAGGCCATCCGTACACTGGCTGATTATGGGATGGTAGAGACCCGAAATGGCACCGGAACCTATGTCAAGCGGCAGATTTCCGGCAATTACATGCTCAATATCGTGCCTATCGGCGATTTGCAGTTTGAAGATATTGTGGAAGTGCTGGATTTTCTATGCCTCATTGAGGACAGTGTGGCAGCCATGGCTGTCCAGCGCTGCACCCAGGAGGAGCTGGCGGAACTGCAAGCGATCCATAAGCGCCTGATTGCCGCCAAGGATCAAAACGATCTGGAGGCGCTGACCAATGTGGACGTGGAATTTCACTCGAAAATCGCGATGATCACGCAGAATTCCCTGGTGGTTCAGACTTACGCGCTTTTACTGGAGTTTCTCCAGCCGGTCATGCATCGCACCTATGTGACCCTGGGCGCGGAGGAAGGTATTCCATACCATGAGCGACTGATACAGGCCTTTTGTGCGCATGACGCGGTATCTGCCAAAAATGTGATGGGGGCCCACGCACAAAACCGGAGGGATAAATTTTTGGCACTCCAAGAAAGGATTGAACCATGAAGATTACAAGCGTCGACATTTTCCTCCTGCGCCATGTCGGTGAGGAGTTTTCCCCCTTCCCTTTTCGTCCGGCGGTGTGCCGTGTCAATACGGACGAGGGATCTGCGGGTATGGTGAAGCCGGCATTTCCGTAGGAACCGGTGAAAACGGCGTGGCCTATATGCTCAAGGACCTCTCTCAGCTGGTCTTGGGGAAGGACCCCATGAACAACGAGGTCATCTGGGAGGACATCCATAATGTGCTCCGGGGACACCTCAGCGGAGGCGGTGTGACGGTCTACTCCGCCATGAGTGCCTTGGACACCGCCATGATGGATATCAAGGGCAAAAAGCTGGGGGTCCCCATCTATGTTCTGCTGGGCGGCAAGCATCGTGACAAACTCAAGTGTTATCTCTCCCAGTGCCATTTGGGTTATCTGGATGATTACCGCCTACAGGCCACTATACAGCAGCTGGCCGATACCTGCGCCAAGATCCAGAAGGACGGGTATCCTGCCGTCAAATTCAATGCCGTGGCTTTTGACGAGCAGGCAAAGCCCCTGCCCCGGGAGATGACCACCGGTCCCTTGGAGAAAACGATTTTGGATCTTGCAGAATCCCGCCTGGCAGCAGTGCGGGAGCGGTGCGGTGACCAGCTGGGCATCATCCTGGAAAATCTCTGCGGGACCGATGTGACCGCGGCCGTGCAGCTGGAGCGGATCGCCCGCAAGTACGGCGTGCTGATGATCGAAGAGGCCACCTCTAACTTCAATCCCGCCCTTTACGGAGAGATCGCCCGGAGAGTCGAGACACCGTTGGCCACTGGTGAGCGTTTCCACACCCGCTGGGGCTTTGAACAGCTGCTCAAACAGGGAGCTATTTCTGTGATTCAGCCGGATATCACCAACTGCGGAGGCCTATCCGAGGCCAAGAAGATCTGCGACCTGGCACACATTTATGATGTCCGCGTCCAGTGCCATGTAGCCGGAACTCCTATCGCGGAGGCCGCTGCCATTCAGCTGGAAGCCGCCATCCCCAATTTTTACATCCACGAAACCTACCATATGGCAGCGCATCCTGACTGTGTGTCCTACGGAAAGTACGCTTACGTACCGGAAAACGGTTATTTGACTGTGCCGGATCTGCCTGGCCTAGGGCAGGAGCTTTCTGACAAGGCCATGGCGGAATCGCTGGGACATATCGAGGTCCGATAAGGTAACCAATTTTTTGAGATACAGACCGTGCCGAGCATGGCAGCTTCAAATCCGCTGCGATGGGAACTTGCCCCAAGCATCGGCCCCTAACAGGAAAAACGCAGATAGAGGCAGTGGAGTAGATCGGATGATAATTACCCTCGTTAACAGCTAAAAACAACAAATAGAGCGAAAAGGACAGGACAACCCGTTCTTTCCGCACCTAGTTTATCTTCGCATCTATATGGACTTCCATCGTAGGCCCGGTTGTCCTTTCCAATTTCTCGTCCGATTTTCGGGTTCCCCCTCAGAATCAAACATCTAAAAAATTCATCCCATGCAACTTCTTCAGCAAAAAGCGACCAATATAGCCATACAGTTCAACTGAAAAGCGTACGATTCACACGCAGAAGCTCGCTGGTTCGAGTCCAGTAGTCTTTGCCAAAAAGAACCTGATTTCACGAGAAATCAGGTTCTTTTCTTTGCTTTTTGCGTATTTGCAGTGCCCCGATTTTTTTGGTGTTTTTGATTGACTACAGAAATACCACAGACAGGAAAACTCCCGCATCCGCGGGAGTTTCTTTTTCGCTTTCATGGCGGCAATCAGAACTCTCAGCTTCTCCTCGCACTCTTCCGGGGTATGGCCGCAGACATTCCGGGAGCTCTGCTTGCCGTCCGGCCCTCCGGGTGAATACCGCCCTTCCCAGAGGTGGTCGCCGATCTGATTGCCGCTGCCGGGCTTTCGCCGCTTTGCCATGGTATCAGCCCCTTTCCGAAGATCTCGGTCATGAAGGTGTCCATCACCTGGGCCGCCTGCCGCTGTATATCGTCGGTGACGTTGGCGTAGGTGTCCAAGGGGAAGCTGGCCTTGGTGTGGTCCAGGATGCCGGAGCGGGTCTTGGCATCCACGCCGATGGCCAGAGCAATCGGCTCCGCTTTCCAATTAACAATAAAAAATCGGAGTACCCCGAAGGATACTCCAATCGTCCGCGTGTCATGAAACGGCCTGTGAAATCCGGTAATACCGGTGGTTTATAAGCAGCAGACAAGACACTTTTATCTTAGATAGTCCGGTCAAGCACAGTAACCTGCGTGATCACATCGCGCAGGCGGTCAGATCCTACCATATAGTTCAGGACATCGTCAGCTGTTGCGAAGTATTGTGTAGTATCAGGCTGCCCCCACAGGTAGGCAATGATTCGTCCCCTGGAATGGCTGATCCCGTATTCTTTCCCATCCCAAATAAAGTCGATTTCACCGCCTTTGTCCACACACCATTTAAAATCACTGATTGAAACAAATTGATTCTGTTCGGGTGTATTAGCGGGAATCAAAGGAGTCATGGAAACAATCTCCTTTCTTTGTATGAATCGCTTCAATGGCATATCCATAGGATTAAAGCTTGGACCTGTTGGTGTCCATATAATTTCATGGGCGTGGGGATTTACATGCTCCCCCGGGTTACCATGGTCTGAATGATGAATCTCATAATCGGCTTTACCATCTGGGCCAATATGGGTCTCATAAAGCTCTCCGTGTTTATTATATGTCTGATTGATATCGCCCGGATTCCCTAAGAACTTCCAATCGTTTGGTTTTTTAGGGTTTGGTTTCCAGTCTGCGCCATAAGCACTGCCGCCGCCTTTGCCAATCAGGTACGGCTCTATTGTATCACGATCACCACTCGATGTGCTGCCGATTTTAAAGGCGTCCAAATCTTCACCACGGAAACTACGCTCGTAATCCACGTAGATGATATTGCCCTGCATTTCAGGAAACGGTGTATTGTAACAGATGATTTTTTCCGGCTCAATGCGCCGCAGCATCTCGTCATATCCTGCTATGAACCATTCTTTCTGGTCACAGCAGTTGTCATGCTCTGTGGCCATATAAGTTGAGACAGCAACAACGCTTCCTTTTTCAATCCCCTCAAAGCAGAAATCAAACGTAGATTCGTCTCCCCAGTTGACGGCAGGAATCACCCGGATTCCTTTGGATGCCCAATATGCACCGCACCAGCGATTACGAAATACATTGTAAATCTGCATGACAGGCGCCATCTCCAGGTACATACTGAAATCCGGCGATAGCACCGCACGGTAGCGGGACAGTTTTTCGACGTCATTATCTGGGTGCTTCCAAACCCGCTCAAAACGATAGTCATATAGGAAGAAGTGAACCATCCGGTCAAGATGATTCTGATCCTCCAAATGGGTCTTGTCGAAGCCTATCAACAAAAGGTCGTCAAAGTCTCCGGGCTTTTCTTGGAACATGGGAATGATGGGGATTTTCAACTTTCCGTTGCCGGGAAACTGATTGCGAAGCAGCGCCTGACTGGTTCGGTAATTGTAATTTTCTTCGGTCATAAATAGGCCTCCTGTGTGAAGTAAGGAATAAGTCCTCCTACATACAGGCTCCCGATTGGAAAAAGTTATACAGTTTCGCGCCGCAACATGAGCAATTTTAAATCAGCAATAAAAAGACGGAGTATCACGAAAGAATCTGTAATTATTCAAAGCAGAAACAATTTTCAGAATTCGCATCTGAGTTTTATGCAGTGCAGAACCTTACCACCCCTTCATGGTCATGCCGCCCCGGGACCGGGTTTGTTCTTCTTCGTGGTTGTCTGGCTGATGGCCCAGAGCGATCCGCAGCTTCTGGAGCTCTTGCATCTGCTTGCAGTCGATGTGCAGCCTCGGCTGTGCAGTCACGGCAGCCGCATTGTGCTGGAAGATATAGCTCACGTGAAAGTGCATAGCCGCTGCGATGTCATTGTGGTGAGCACGGAGCAAAGCCCGCCATGCCTGTGCGTTGTTATAGCCGAGACGCTCCGCGCGAGGCTGCATTGCGATGTACTTCAGATAGCCGTCCGTTTGCTGCACCTGTTTCCAGTATTCCTCCAGTATCAGGGTGATGAGTGACGACGCATGAGCTTTTGTTGGCTTCTGCACATAGTCCTCATACTCCAGCAGCTCTTTCACATCCATGAAGTCTTTCGTCGGCTTTGTGATAAGCTGGTCCTGCTTGCGGGTAGGCCGACGGTCATTCGGAATGATCTCCGTCACAATATACCTCTTGTAGCTGATCTGCTTTTTGAGCACCTGCAGCTGACCGTCGATGGCTGACTGGATCGCTGGTGAGAGCAGCACGCTACTATCGTCTGATGTCAAGTAGGCCGTGTAGAAGTTCGCCGCCTTTTCCACGGACTTGCTCATGCTGCAGCAGCTGGCATCGCTCTGCCAGCGCTCGATTTTCTCCCGGGTCTTCGGCTGCAGACGAAGCTGGAGCCGTTCCTTCTCTGTTACGGAATTTCCCCTCCTTTCCAATAAGATGTCATGAAAAACGTCTGTTTTCTAAGGGATTTGTGCCTCTCTGATGACAGATTTATGACAAATTATATTTGATTTTCATTGCCTTTCGGCAGTGTGAGGCGGGGAACAATCTGATTTTCCCGCGCAAAACATGCGGCAAACCAGTCCCGTTTCATGTGTTCAGCCTAGCCCGGGGATAATCATGAACCCATTTAGGAGCATTTTAAAAGCTGTCTGGATATCCGGGTCCCCGGCTCCAAACAGTCGGGCAGCTTTTGGACGGAAGGCCGAAACGGTATCCCGCAAAAGATCTATCCCTGGTGCTTTTACAATCCTCTCACTGTACACATGGTTTTTTGTGCTGAGGAGCACCTTTCTTTGATCGATGCGGCATAGTTTCAGCCTGACATGTGCCGTTCCGCTTTCAGGCGGACACAGAACAGAAACGTCACAGGCAGAAGTCACGAGGCAGGCGGAATACCGAGCCAGTACCTTCCCGACACAACAGCACACAACAGAGCGGGAACGGGTATGAGCGCAGGCCCCTTTTTCACGCACGGGGCCGCCGGCCTGCGTCCGTCAGTCTCCAGCAATCCTGCGCTTTCTGGATTTCATAGCGTGCAGGAGAAAAGTGAAGCCAGATGGATGTATGAGAGACTATTGGCCTTTTATATAAGGTTACCCGAAAATAAAAACAAAAAATTTTTATTGGAGCTTTGCCGTACCGGTATCAAGGATGCAATGCCTCATATACCAGATTCCGTTGTCAGCGTGTCAGCCTTTTAAAAAAGCACGCACATTGTCTACACCCCCATGCCGCAGGACTTTGAGATATGTACCTTTTCTCAGCGCCTGATATAAAATAGCCACACTAAAATAGCCACACCCTTAGGTGTGGCTATTTTTATATGTCACAGGGACTTCCAGACGTTCAGTGAAAATGTCTGACCGTGCATAAGTGCCGCCTGCTCTGCAGATGCAGAAGGTTTTTGTAAACATATAACAAAAAAGCACTTACACATTTACACAAAATGACGTTTTTGAAAAAAAGCCAAAAATCCTCCCCTGTCATGTGAAAAACAGGCGTTCCAAAAATGCCGGGTGTTCGATAAAATAATCACAAAGAGGTATATGTGAGGGGGGAGAACTGCATGGAGTATATCTTGGAAATGAAGGATATCAGCAAAACCTTCCCAGGCGTCAAGGCGCTGGACCATGTCCAGCTGCAGGTACGGCCGGGAGAGGTCCATGCGTTGATGGGAGAAAACGGAGCCGGTAAATCGACCCTGATGAAAATCCTGATGGGGATTTACACCAGGGATGCCGGTGGTGAGATCCTGTTTGATGGCAAGCCCTATATGGTTTCCAACCCCAAGGAAGCCATGGACATGGGCGTGGCCATGATCCACCAGGAGCTCAATCCCATCTTGGATATGACCGTATACGAAAACATCTTCGTAGGACGGGAACTGCGCAAGAACGGTCTGGTGGACAAAAAGGCCGAGATTGAACAGGCTCAGAAGCTGATTGAGGAGTGCGGACTGCACGTCTCGCCCAAGGAGACGCTGCGGAACCTGACAGTTGCCCAGTGCCAGCTCATCGAGATCATCAAGGCGATCTCCGTCAACGCCAAGGTTATCATCATGGATGAGCCCACTGCCGCCATCACCGACCGGGAAGTGGAGCTGCTGTTTGGACATATCCGCCGCCTGAAGGAGAAGGGCGTTGCCATCATCTACATCTCCCATCGTATGGCGGAGATCTTTTCCATCTGCGACCGGGTCAGCGTCTACCGGGATGGACAGTACATCGGGACAGGCACCACAACGGAGCTGGACGAAGGCCAGCTCATTAAAATGATGGTGGGACGGGAGATCACGGATGTGTATCCAAAGCTGGAGGCGGACATCGGCGAGGTCGTCTTTGAGGCAAAAAACATCGTCCGGGCCGACAACAAGGTCAAGGGCGTGAGCCTGTCCGTCCGCCGCGGTGAAATTCTGGGAATCGGCGGGCTGGTGGGCGCTGGGCGCAGCGAGCTGGTGGAAGGCATCTTTGGCATGCACGCCCTTTCACAGGGAGAGATTTTTGTCCACGGCAAGCGGGTGAAGATCTCCTCTCCGGAGGACATCATCAAACAGGGTGTTGCGCTTATCACCGAGGACCGAAAGGTCACGGGACTGAATCTCAGCGGCACGGTCAACGACAACATTGCCATGGTGGCCATCAAAAAGCTCCTGACCCACGGACTCTACAACAAGGGAAAAGCCCGCCGCGCGTCTGAGGAGTATATCGAAAAGCTCAACATCAAGACTCCTTCCGCAGACCAGATCGTTGGAAACCTCTCCGGCGGCAATCAGCAGAAAATCGTCATTGCAAAGTGGCTTTTGAACGATCCGGACATCATCATTCTGGACGAGCCCACCCGCGGCATCGACGTGGGTGCCAAGCGGGATATCTACCTGCTGCTGGGCAATCTGGTGCGCCAGGGCAAGGCGGTCATCATGATCTCTTCGGAGATCCCGGAACTGATGGGTATTTGTGATCGGATTATGGTCATGTGCGAGGGCAACTATTCCGGAGAGGTCAGCCGGGAGGAATTCTCCCAGGAGCGGATCATGACGCTGGCCTCTGCCATCAAGGTGTAAAGGGAGGAAGAACTATGAAAGAAAAGAGTCGTGCAAAATCGCTGATCAGCGAATACTTCATCTTCGTGATTTTTATTGCGCTGGTGGTGGTGCTGACCTGCCTGAAGCCCAGCTTCATCCAGCCTGCCAACCTGGTCAATATTCTGAAGCAGGCCTCTATCAACGGCATTCTGGCATTCGGCATGATGTTCGTCATCATCGCGGGCGGCTTTGATATGTCAGTGGGCTCAACGGTCGCGTTCACCGGCATCCTGGCCGCCATGCTGGGCCAGGGACAGTATCCGATCTTCGTGCCGCTGATCGTAGCCATGCTGGGCGGCCTGGCCGTGGGCGTTGTCAACGGCGTGGGCGTTGCCGTGGGCAACCTGCCTCCGTTCATCATGACACTGGGAACCATGACGGCGGTCCGTGGTCTTGCCCTCCTGATCTCCGACGGCAAACCCATCATCGGAATCAGCGAATCGTACAAGGCTGTGGCGGCGTCTTCGATCTTCGGCATTCCCATGCTGGCGGTCTTTCTGGTGATTACCATTCTGCTCTGCTCCTTCGTGCTGTCGAAGACAGTCTACGGCCGCCGGGTATATGCCTGCGGCGGAAATCTGCTGGCAGCGCAGGTCTCCGGCATCAACACCACCAAGATCCGCATCTCCACCTTTGCCATCGCGGGGCTTCTGGCAGGCCTGAGCGGCTTTTTAATGACCTCCCGTGTTACCATTGCCCAGCCCACAGCGGCTGAGAGCTATGAGATGGATGCCATCACGGCCTGCGTGGTGGGCGGCGTCTCTATGACCGGCGGCGTGGGCAAGCCTTGGGGCGTGGTGATTGGCTGTCTGTTGATCACGGTCATTGCCAACGGTCTGGACATCATGGGCGTGTCTTCCCACTGGCAGAAGATCGTCAAGGGCGCCATCATCGTACTGGCTGTGCTGATCGACGTGAAGGGCAAGAGCAAGAAACGCTGAACGGTATTGAGAGAGGGGCGTTCCCCGTCCTGCTCTTGATATATATCGAAATGAACCAAACATTTCAAGGAGGAAAGAACATGAAAAAGAAGAAGTTTCTGGCTCTGCTGCTGACCGGCGCCATGGCGCTGGCCGCCCTCACCGGCTGCAGCAGCGGCACCGAGACCACCGAGGAGAGCACTGGTGGGGATGCGTCCGCCGAGAGCGGAGACGGCGCCTATAAGATTGCCCTCATCCAGCAGCACCAGACCAACGCGTTCCAGATCGGCGTCACCGAGGGCGCACAGGCGAAGGCCGATGAGCTGGGTGTGGAGTTGAACATTCTGAGCGCCGATCAGGACGCTGCCAAGCAGATCAGCCAGATCGAGCAGTGCGTGTCCGAGGGCTATGACGCCATCCTGTTCGAGCCCGTGGATCCCGATGGCCTGCGCGACGCCGCTAAGGCCGCTGCCGACGCCGGCGTCATCATGATAAACATCGTATCCGCCTGCACCGACTGGGAGTCCGCCGGCATCTCTGCCGTGTCCTGCGGCGACAACGTCAAGGCCGGCGAGAATGAGATGCAGCATGTAGCGGATCTGCTGGGCGGCAAGGGCAACATCGCCATCCTGACCGGCCCCTCCTCCACCACCGACACGACCGCACGCCTGGAGGGCTATCGCAATATTCTGGCCAACTATCCGGACATGACGGAAGTGATTGCTCCCGCGGACTGCGCATGGGACACCGCCAAGGCCCAGTCCACCGTGGAGAGCTGGCTGTCTGCCTATGATCTGGACGCCATCGTCTGCCAGAACGACGGCATGGCCGTGGGCGCGGGCAACGCCGCCGGTGCCAACAGCGGCATCGTCATCACCGGCCTGGACGGCACCCCCGACGGCTATGAGGCCATCAAGGACGGCCGCATCACCGGCACCGTGGCGCAGGACGGCGGTCTGATGGCTTCCAGCGGCGTGGAAGCTGCTGTCACCCTGCTGGACGGCGGCACGCTGGAGAACAATCTCATCATCGCGGACAGCGTGTGGATTGACTCCTCCAACGTGGCGGATTACGAGTAAGCTGCCAAAAGCGACAAATTGATCCGCTGATTCTCCAAAAATTCTTGGCAAATACCGAGAAATAGCGTATAATGACAGGGAAAGGGAAAACGGGTTCGTTTTCCCTTTCCTTATCAGAATCTGCGTGGGAGGTGCTGCGGATGCTGCGGGTCGTTTTGGCCGATGACGAAAACAAGGTGATCCTGCTGATGCAGAAGCTGATCGACTGGGAGGCGCTTGGCTACGAGATCGCAGGCACCGCCAACGATGGACTGCGGGCATTGGAGCTGGTGCGGGAAAAGCAGCCGCATCTGCTGATCACGGACGTCCGGATGCCCGGCTGCGACGGCATCGAACTGATCCAGAGGGCCAAGGCCCTCCAGCCCAAGCTGCATTTCATCGTCATCAGCGGATACCGGAAATTTGAATATGCCCAGAACGCGCTGAAATACGGCGTGGAGGACTATCTGCTCAAGCCCCTCAAGCAGGAGGAGCTCACCGGCATTTTGCTGCGCCTCAAGGAGAAGATGGGGCAGGAAGCCGCGCTGGAATTCCAGCTGAAAAGGAGCGGAGAACACCAGCAGGAGCTGCTGCTGGACGCCCTGCTGGGAACGGCGGAGCGTGGCACCTCCTTTTTGAGCGCCGGGCAGGCCAACGGGGAGTATGGATTTCACTTTGGGAGCGGCACTTACGCCGCCGCAGTGATCCGGGTGGATGTGCCCGATGCGGAATCCTATCAGGACGGCTACCGGATCCTGCTGCGCCATGCGCTGGAAATCGTGCGGCGGGAGAGCGGCCTGCTGACGGAGGAGTTCGCGGCCTCGCTGGGCCATGCCGGGATCGCAGTGTTGCTGTACCTGCGGGCCTATCATGCGGTGGAAGTGACGCAGTGCTTCACCAAAATCCGCAAGGAGATCGAAAATCAGCGGGACTTGTTCTGGAATGTCCAGGCCACCGTCTGCCTGGGCAGCCGGAGGGACTCTCTGGAGCAGGTGGGGGAATCCATGCGGGAGGCGCTCTGGCTGTGCAGGGATCGGCTGTGCCGGCCGCAGTCCTGGCGGGATGCCGCGCTGGAGATGCCGGATCTGGCCCGGCGGTATCAGATGGACGCGTCCCGGAAAAAGAGCTTTCAGGTGGCGGCCGAGTGCCTGGATGAGGTGCGCTTTGTGCAGGAGCTGGAGGAGAGCTGCCGGACGGTGGAGGCGCTGCCGGACCTGAACGGGCAGATGGTGGAGGACTGGTTCCGCCAGGTTCTGGAGGCATGCCTCTACGGAATGCGCCAAAGCGGTGAAACGGAAGCGCCCCTGGAGGAGGAGATGGATAAGCGGTTCTGGCACTGCACGGACATGGCGGCAGTATACCGGCTGCTGCGGCAGGGCATCCAGGCAGAGATCCAGCGGCTGAAGGAGGCGAAAGCCCTGCGGGAGATGCGGCCGATCACAGAGGCAAAGCACTATATCCAGCAGCACTATCAGGAGGCCCTGCGGCTGGAGGATGTCAGCACCGCCGTGGGCTTCAACGCCACCTATTTTTCCACACTGTTCAAAAAAGAGACCGGGCAGAACTTCATGGACTATCTGACGGAGCTGCGCATCAGCAAAGCTAAGGAGCTGCTGTGCGGTGAGGAGCTGTCTGTGCAGGATGTGGCAGAGCAGGTGGGGTACCGGGATCTCAAATACTTTTCCAGATTGTTCAAAAAGCTTACCGGTGTGAGCCCGTCAGATTATAAGAAACTTTATAAGTAGGTGATACCATGTGGCCGTGGACGGACTGGAAACTGCGGCGGGCGCTGCGGCGCTACCGGCGGGAGCGGGACCTGGAGGCCGTTTTGCAGATGGACTGGCACCGGGATTTGGATCTGAGCGCATTTTTCACAGATGTGGAAGAGCGGCTTCACGGAGAGGAGATCACCAGACTGCGGCAGAAACAGGCGGAATATCTGGCGCTGCAAAACCAGATCAACCCCCACTTCCTCTATAACGCCCTGGAGGCCATCCGCACAGACGCCCTGCTGGCGAACTGTCCGGATATTGCCGAGACCACGGAGGCTCTGGCGACCTTTTTCCGATACACCATCTCCAATGTCCAGGAGTATGTGACCTTTTCAGATGAGCTGGACAATGCGGAAAACTACTTTACCATCCAGCGCTGCCGATTCGGTGACAAAATCTCTCTGGAACTGGAGCTGGAGAACGAGCGGCTTTTGGAAGTGCGGATGCCGAAGCTCATCCTGCAGCCTCTGGTGGAGAACGCAGTATCACATGGGCTGGAGGGCAAACTGGGCCACGGCACGGTCCGCATCATTGTGGAAAACAGCGACCGGACATTTTTCCTGCGGGTGCGGGACGACGGCGTAGGGATGCCGGACGAACAGGTGGAGCGGCTCAACGCGCAGTTCGGCGGAGTTGGGGGCGCGGATATGACCCAGCCGTGCGGAGGAATCGCCCTGCGGAATGTCAACAGCCGCATCCGGCTCATGTTCGGAGAGGACTACGGCCTGCATTTGTTCAGCGCCGCGGGCGTTGGCACGGAGTGCTGCGTGACGTTGCCGCTGCGTTTCCGGGAGGCGTAGAACCGTGAGAGAGGAATTGATCCGGGTGGAGAACGGCTGCTTCCGCAGGGAGGACGAATTCTACCGTTTTGAAATCTCCATTTCCCGGGGGGAGTGCATCGGGGTCTATGTGGACGACCATTTTACCTCCGGCACCGCATATCTGGACCTGTTCAAGGGCGGCACACACCTGGAGCGGGGACGGGCCTTTTCCTGCGGCCGTCGGGTGGGCCCGCTGGAACTGGAACGCTGGATCCTGCAAAACGCCAGGATCGTGAACTGGCACCGGTTCCATTCGCAGGAGCTGACGGTGCGGGACTTCCTGCTGGCGCTGGACCGTCCGGCCGGCTGGCCGCAGAGATGGGGCGCGGTCCGGCGCCTGCACAGTCCGGAGAGCCAGGAGATCCGGCAGCGGATGGAACTGCGTGTGCCGCTGGAGAGCCGGCTTGCCGACCTCTCCCTGCTGGATTATTACCGCCTCTGTGTATTTCGGGTGTGGTTCTGGCGGGGAGAGTTGCTGGTCCTGGACCGGATCACAGAAATCCTGCGGCGGCGGGATGTGGAAAAACTGATGGAGTGCGTACAGCTGCTGCTGCGCCAAGGGACGGCGGTATTCCTGCTGGATCTGGACGAGACATTCATGTACCGCTACTGTGACCGGATCGACGTCATCCGGGACCGCAGGACCTGCTATCGGCTTTACCCGGAGGAGTACGGGGAGCAGCTCTATGCAGTTCTGGGCTGGAAGCCCCGGGACCGCGGAGCGGAGCATACAGAGTGCCGCTGGGAAGACAAGCAGGTGCTGCGGCTGGAGGGTCTCACTTTTCCGGGAATGGCGCCGCTGACCTGCCAGATTCACAGCGGAGAGATCGCCTACTTCCGGGACGAGAACTACACGGCTGCTGCCAGACTCCGGGAGTGCTTTCTGGGCGGCAGGAACTGGCTGAGTGGGATGCTGTGGCTGAACGGGCAGGCACAGACACATGAAGAGATGACAAAGCAGATCGGCACGGAGATCGGGATTCAGACCGAACGGCCGGACCGTCCCGGCGGTGTATTGTTTGACAACCTCACCGCGCTGGACAACCTGACGACCTGCCTGCTTCCCAAGGCCGGATACCGTCTGGTTCGCCGGCGGGTCGCGGAGAATATTTTGGAGGAGGCCTCCAGATGGTTTCCCCGAGAGGATCTGCTGCGGCCTCTGCGCACTTGGTCCTTACCGGCGCGCCTCCGGTTCTCCTATTTCAAATGGTATCTGCTGAATCCGCAGCTGCTGGTCTGCTTTTTTCCCTTTTCCGGGCAGGAGACGGCGCATCATGAACTGATTATCGACCTGCTGGTTGCCTGCGCAGAACGCGGGATGGCGGTTTGGGTCATCTCCTCCAACATTGACGCGATCTGCGAAAAGACGGAAAACCAGGAATTTCTCCAGCGCCTGCGAACCATCAACTGACTTCCATGGAAAACCGGCGGCAGACTTGTGGCACAAAGACCTCCTTTTTCCTCCATCCAGCATTTTTTGCTGCAGGACGAAAGGCATCCGCAGAATTTTGCATGGCGCGGCAGTTGCCCGCCGGTGTCGGCACATGCCCGTTGGCGGTGCCCCGGCCCGCCATGCAGCGCTATTCATGGGTTTTATCCCCATTTCAGATACCCGCCGAAAAGCGTTTAGCTGCCTTGCGGCAAGCCGGACGCTTTTCTTTTTCCCCAAGCGGGTGAGAAATCGTTCCCAGAACCACCTTCCCAAAGACCAGCAGGGCGGATTGCAGCTGCCGTAATACTGCTCCCAGCACACTGCGTACACCTGCCACCCGGAAGCTGCAGGCGCCGCTCTCATAGATGGGCGCCCGCACCATCTCCCAGGGCGGAGTGACAGAGGAAAAGGTCTGGTTCTCCCTGGTGGTGGTCAGTGTGTCCGGTCCCATGGGAGCAGATCCACATTTTTATCCCTCCGCCAGTGAGATCCGGATACAATACCGCCACATGGGATGTGGGGGCCTGAAGCCCGCGTACTTTGGCGCAGTGCCCTCGTTCTTCTGGCGCCGGTTGTTGGACCAGTTCACCGCCACAGCGCCGCCCTGACGGAGCGTGATGGTCCGACCGCTCTGTGGGATCACCAGGAAGGGAGCCTGTCCCACAGCAAAGTTAAACCGGAGGGCGGTGCTCTCTGCGTCGGGAAGGCGCGCCACGGTAAGGCCATTCGCGTTTTCCACATTCTGGCCACCGTTGAGAGCCACCAGGGCAATGCCGGCACGGCCGGGAGGAGCAGCCCTGGCATACATCCCACGTCCGCGTTCTGTGCCGGTTCAGTGTGATGGTGATTGATGGATATGGAGAGCTTTGCTTTTCGCTCCGGTCTGCTCCACCTCCACATCGGCCCGCGCTCCCTGTAGTCGATGCCGGAAGGCCCCTCGTCCGTCAGGGCGTTCACCATCAGCGGCTGGATGCCGCCGGTGAAGGAGATGTCACCATTGTCCCAGGGGTCGGCCGGATTATAAAAGCTGTCCCGCTGTTTCTCTGCGATGTCCCGCTCTGTAAAGTAGGCAGCCTGGACATGGGCCAAGTATTTTTCGATGTCCAGGACCAGTTTCAGCTCCTCCGGAGTGTAGTTCCCCCATCCACGGTGATCTTCTTATCTGTAATGAGATTGCCCCGGCTGTCCACCAGTCCATGGAACTCCAGCATGCGGTTGCGCATCAATCAGCCTCCACCGCGGCGTAGGCCGGGGGCAGCAGCGCCAGCGGGAGGAGATGGGGAACGGCTGGCCTGGCTGGCCCCTCAAGTTTACACGGGCCATTCCGCCATCAATTCCATTCCGCAGAGCACGGCCGCTGCCGCGCAGCGTCAATGTCCGGGGTACTTGCCGCTGGCGCAGATCCGCCTCCGGGGCCTCGGCCAGCTCCTCCCGCTGCACTGGTTTAAAGAGATATTGAATGGGGTGGCCTGATAGCCCGCCTTCAAATATGCGTTGCTGCGGTGGTGATAAAAAAGACTCCCGCCCTCTCGTCCCAGGACCGCAGCTCCCAGGCAAACTCCATGCCGCTCTTGCCAGCCATACAGATGTCCAGACAGAACAGGTTGAACCACGCCCCCTTCCGCATCGTGGCTTCCAGATTCTCCGTGCTGGAAAAGGGCCTCCCCTCGTGCTCCACGTTCCGTCCCCGCAGGATATCCTCCTGTATGGCGCAGATTCCTCCCTGCATGGGTGCCGAAAGAGTCCGCAGCATACAGCAGGTCGATGCAGAGGAGAAATTGTGCCCGTCAAATGGGTCAAAAACAGCGTCAAATTTACCGCCACGCCAGACTACCCCAACGCCATTTACATCTGCAACACCAGCGGGCAGACCTACAGTCTGGTGACGATTCTGGAAGTGGACGAATAAAAGGGAAGCCCCCCGGAAATCCGGGGGGCTCCGCTTTGCTTGAGAAACTTTTGAAGCTATACTGCTTAGTCAGCCTGGCTGAGATTTACAGTATACTCCACAGAAGCGCCACTGCCAGCGTTCTCAACCGTGACAGTAATCACGATGGGAGTAGGCGTCAGATCGCTCACATTACCCAGCTTCGGAGTCAGCTGAGCAGCTGCCGCAGCTGCATTAGTACCCTTATCAATCCGCTCGGCAGATCCATCCGGGAAAGTAATCAGGATGGAGTTATCCTCCAGCAGATCTTCTGCCAGAACAAACAAGCCAGTGCCGCTTACATCGGTCCAATCAGATACGGTATTGTTGAGAACAATGTTCAGAGTGTCGCCGCTCCGAGTGATGGTCGCACCAGTGGGAGTACCAGGATTATAGGCATCCACAATGTCCGCGATATCTTCCTCAGTCATGTAGTTGGAAACACTCCTCACCATGATGGCCTCGGTCGCCTCGATCTCATAGGTGTCGTTGGCAGCCGCGCGGACCAGCTCACCGTTCACGGTGTAGTCGCCAGCGGTGGTGAAGGTCAGCTCCACAACCTCACCGTCGGCAATGTAGTCGCCGTCGGAAACGGTCTTGCCGTTGACCTCGGCGGACACATCGGAGGTGATCGTGCCGTCAATATCCAGCTCGTAGGCGGTGACAAACTCACGGTCCTTGTTGGTGTTGCTCACAGTCACCTTGCCGGTGCTGGGAACGGTCAGCAGACCTCTGTTGCTGCCTCCAATGAAGCCATCGGGATTCTCATTGATGTCGAAGTAGTTGCCAGCGGGAATGTTGGTCAGATTGGCGGCATCACCCTTGTCGGGATAGCTGACAACCTCGCCGTCAATGCTGATGGCCACGACCTCGATCTGAGTGAAGTTCACGCGGTACATGTCGCCGTTCTCCAGGGTGACATAGCCCATGAACTTGTTCAGGCGATCCACGGGAGCGCCCAGCAGGTCCTCGATGGCGGCCTTGATCTCGCTGTCGCTCATGGACTTCTCATAGTAGCGCAGCTCGATCCCCTTCGTAGTCGGATTCCAGGAAGCGGGCAGGAACTCACCCTCGGGAACCGTGGGATTGCTCACATCAGAGCCAGCCTTGGCTTTGTCGTTGATCACGATGCTGGTGGCCACGCCGTTATCCAGGATCGCGCTCACCTCGACCACGCCGGTGCCGAAGGTGCCCTGGGCATTCATGTCGCGCAGAGCCTTCTCCAGGCCGTTGTAGCCGGTGTAGGAGTCATCCACATCATCAAACTCGTTGCCCTTCTTGTCGGCCAGGGACAGAACCACCTTCACCTCGGGAGACACGGAGAAGCCCTTGGTGGCGTTCCGGTCGGTGTACAGGGTGCCGTTCTTGAAGGTCAGCTTCTCAACAGTGTTGGTGTCGGACAGCAGGACGGTGTCGAAGTCCTCCACGGCGTCCTCCACGTCCTCGACCTCGTCGACGAACTTGTCAGCAGCCTTGGAGAAGTCGATGGCCTCGACCTTACGGACATTGCCGTCAGCGTCATACTTGACCTCGAACCACTCGCCCTGAGCCATCTCACCCTGGTTCTTGGAGGCGTTGCCGATCCACTCCAGGGAGTCGCCGACCTCGGAGATCTCCACGAGCTCGCCGTTGACGACCACCTCGCGGGTCCAGGTCCACTCGGTCTCATCGTCGTAAGCCTCGCGGTTCACGTTGCTGCTGGTGACATAGACGTAGTTGGAGGAGGTGCCCTCGTTCTCGCCGATGGTGACAGCGGCGATCACATAGCCGTCATCATTGTAAAGGGTGTAGATCTCGGCGGCAGGAGCGATGTAGTTGCCATCCTTCTTGAGGTCCTCCATCACCAGGTTGACGTTCTTCACGCCGGTGGTGACGGACTCCACGTCGTCCACGATCTGGCGCTGATCGCCGCCAGTGGTATCCTCGACCTCAACGTTCTTCAGTTCCACGTTCAGGTAGACGGAGTCGTCGTTGCCGTAGACGTAGCTGCTGTTGTTGGCGGCCTTCAGGGACACGTGCTTCTTATCGATGGTAGCGCCATTGCTGCCCACATCCTGGGCATACTGGGCCACATCGGTGTCATCGTCGATGACGTTCTTGGAGGTGGACACGGCCACTTCCTTCAGGGTGTACACGTTGTCGTTGTTGACCGTGTAGGTGCACCAGGTGTTCAGCTGAGACAGGTTCTTGCCAGTGGTGTCGATGTCGCTCTTGGTCATGTTCACGGTGACGGTATCCATGTTGCCGTCCATGAAGATGACGTTGGCGTCAGCGTTC
The DNA here is from genome assembly GCF_005121165.3 of Dysosmobacter welbionis. NCBI lineage: Bacteria > Bacillati > Bacillota > Clostridia > Eubacteriales > Oscillospiraceae > Dysosmobacter > Dysosmobacter welbionis. The sequence goes on from NZ_CP034413.3 coordinate 1,515,176, forward strand.
CGCACAGACAGGTTGCTGTTCTTGCCGTCGATGCCGGTCAGGAACACGTACTGGTCGGGATCCTCGTTCTGCTCAATGCCGATCATGTAGCCGTAGGCGTCCAGGATCACATTGTAGGTGACGTCCTTCATATTGGCGTCGTCATACTGATCCAGCACTTCCTCATCATACATGACGGTGTCAGCGTAGTCATACTGGGTACCACCGGCGGTAACATACTTCTCCAGGCGGAAGTTGGAGATGCTGGTGTCGGACAGGACCTCGGGAGCGTCCATGGTCTGGATCACGCCCTGGGCGATGGTCACCAGGAACAGGTCGTTCTCAGCCACTTCCTCGATGGCGAAGTCCTCGCCGTCCACAGAGATGGTCTGCTTCTGGGGCTTATCCTCGTCAGCGGTCTTCATGTAGACGGGCTTGCGGCTGGTGCCGTTGTTGTCCACATAGTAGACATCCAGGTCCACGTCGTCGTTCTTCTCGTCGTAGTCCTCGGCGGCCTTGGCCAGATAGGTGTTGATGATGGCCACGGTGATCTCGTCGTCCTGGGTGTCCAGGAACACCTGGGTCAGCACGCCGTTGCCGGTCCGGCCGATGGTCTCGTCGTTCTTCTTCACCATGTCGGCCTTGCCGAAGGCGGCATCACCCAGATTCTCATCCTCGCCGTCCACATAGACGAACAGGGTGTTGTCATCAATGGCGGTCTTGCCCAGCAGGTTGTACAGGTCCTCGCCGGTGACCTTGGTGGTGTACTCGGCCACCATCTTGTCGAAGTCCACATAGGTGCCGATCTCGGCCTTCTTCCAGGTCCAGGTGTGGGCCGGACGGCCGAAGTCGTCGGCGGTGTCCTTCAGAGCCAGGTCGGGCTGATACTTCTCAGCGAACTCAACCGTCCAGCCGTTCTTCACGTTGTCGGTGGCGTCGTTGATAGAAGTGGCAGCGTCGTGGATGTTGCTGGTCACGTAGGTGGGCTTGGAAGCGCCGATAGCAACAGTGGCGCCGTTGACGGTGACGTCGGTGCCCTTGTTTTCATACTCCACCAGGGTGGCTTTCAGAGCGTTGACGGCATACAGGCAGGCCTCCTCACGGGTGGCGGCACGGGTGCCAACAAAGTTCTCATTGCCCTTAGTCAGACCGGCCTCGATGGCGCGGGAGGCCACATTGACGGTCCAGTTGGTGCCGGTGAAGCCCTCGATGGCGCTGTCATAACCCAGAGCGGTCAGCAGCATTTTCAGGAAGGCAAAGCCGGTCAGCTGCGCAGAGGGCCGGAAGGTGCCATCGGCGTAGCCGTCGATCAGGCCGGACTCCACGCAGTAGGCGATGTAGCCGGCAAAGGTGGAACCCACGGGCACGTCCTTAAAGGGCGCGGCCTGGGTGCCCAGGGCCTCAGCCGTGGTCTTGCCAAGCATCATGCAGGCGATGATCTTGGCGGCAGCGCCACGGGTCAGGGTTCCCTGGGGCTGGAAAGCACCGCCGGCATAGCCGTCGATGATTCCCATTTCGGACATCACGTTGACAGCTTCCGCATAGGCTTCGCCGCTGAGGTCTTCGCTGTCTGTGAAGTCCTTGGCACCGGCGCTGACAGTGACCAGAGACATGGTCATCACCAGAGCAAGCACCAGAGAAAGGAACTTCTTCATTGGGATTTCTCCTCCTTTTGAAATTTGCGGTGGTCCGCCGCGGCCTCCGGGCCCATTCGATGCCTCCGCCGGCGCTAGCCCTGCCGGCGCATTCGCCGAAGAGTCGCATCCGCCCCGGCGTCCCCGCTGAGGCAACTCTATCCAAACTTCTCTAAAAAGTCCACAGTTTCAGCCCGTTTTTAATCCAAACGAAAACTTATGGACGCAATACGTTTTGAATTTGTTATATTTTGTAACCTTGGCGCGGAGAATAAAAGAGGCGGCGAAGCCCTTCGCCGCCCCTCATTGAATCTGCTTCTGCCCAGGCTGCTTCGCCAGATAATACCGCTTTTCAAACTGCAGCAGCTGGCCGTCCCTCACCATCCGCCGCAGGATACCTGCCGTCTTGCGCTTTCCGACGTGCAGGAGCTCCGCTACATCCTGGCAGTAGGCAAACCCCGCCTCCTGCAGATAGGCTGAGATCACCTCCCACTGCTTTTCCTCCGGCACCACTGTTCCGGGGAGATAGTATTTCTTGCCCACCTGCTCCAGCTCCCGCCGGCCAACCAGCCGGCGAAGGCGGAGATATGCCGCAGTGTCCGACAGATTCAGCAGCGCCATCACATCCCGCCGGGTGATGCTGCCATGGGCCCGGGTCCACTCCAGCAGGGTCTGGTCGTCCTCCCGCTGTCCGCCTGCCGCCCGGATGTCCCGGAGCGTGATATTTTCCAGACCTCCCCGGATCAGCGCCGTCTGCACCACCTTGGACAGCCGGGCCAAATCCATAGGCCGCCGGGACTGGGGGGAGAGCAGCACATGGGGATCCTCCCCAGGGGAGCGGACCTTCTGCACTTTTTCCAGCAGCCGCCGCACGGCATTGGTCAGCAGCATGTCCCGCTCCGGCAGATGCAGCAGCCCCCGCTCTAAATCCACCTGGTCCCAGGTGAGATTCACCAGCTCCTTGCCCTGCACGCCCATTTGCCAGCTCATCCACAGAGCAATGCCCGCGGCGGAGCTGTCCTCCTTTTGAAGGACCTGCCACAGACGGAATTCATCGAATTGCTGCCCTGCCTGTGTTGAACGCTTTTTGTGCGGGGTGTCTCCGGCAAAGCAGGCTTGGAAGGTGGAGACCGACAGACCGCTGACCCGGACGGCATAGGGCCAGTCGTGCTGCTCCAGCTGGCGGAAAAAGTAGTCCCGCCGCAGATCTTTCAATTGGAGCTGAGGCAGGCCTCCCGCAGTCAGGGCATTTCTGGCAATGCGGGAGACGGACTCCGGCCGCAGAGGTTCCCGGAACTTATCGGAGATCACCACATAAGGAGACACCGCGCCGCCATTTTCGAAGCGGGCAGCGAGGCATCCGGCAGTCTCTTCCTCCAGCGGGACCGTCCGGTCCTCCAGAAACAGACTCCTCTCCTGGAAATCCACTTGGGCCCATTTCAGGGCGACGATCTCCTCCCGGCTGAGCCCCTGAAGCCAGGCCAGGCGGAGGATGAGCCCCGGCAGGTCCTCCGGATGCTGGTGCAGGAGCTGGCGCATATTCTGTTCATCCGGCTGGCGGAACTCGTTTCGCATAATGCCTCTCTTGGCGGGCGGCGGCAAAAGGTTATCCTTATGTAACAAATCAGAAGAATGATTTGGATTTCCGGATAACGCAAACGCTGCCCTCTCCCAGCCAATGGCTGGAAAAGGGCAGCTACCTTTTATCATCCTTCACCGCTTCCGCAAAAACTAAGTATATTACACTTAGAATTATAAGCATAACATTTCGTTTAAGTCAAGCATTATTATGCGTAAACTGATGATATTATATTGAGGAGTATATCATCATGCAGGGAAAGAAGCCGCTGAACATCGCAATCGGAAGACGGATCCAGCAGTCCCGGGAGCAAGCTGGGCTGACGCAGGAGGAACTGGCAGAGCGGATTGACCGTTCCACGCAGTTCATCTCCACAATCGAGCGGGGGTTGGCCGGCCCCTCTCTGGAAACTGTGATTCATCTTTGTGAAGTTCTTGGAACCTCCACAGAGTGGATCCTGCGGGGCAGGGCCCTCCTTCCGGACTCCAATCTGCTGGCAGCCTCCGTTATGGAAAAGCTCTCCGGGCTCTCCCCTGCCCAGCTGCTTCTGGTTGACCGAATGACCAGCGATCTAATCAAATTGCTGCAAATGAAGGAGAGCGGTGACGAATGAGCTCCTCTCCCTCCAATATGGAGGAATTGATAGACGCATCGCCTTCCCCGCAGCACCGCTGCATGAAGTTCACAGGCCGGCTGCAAAGTCTATGGCCGTTGGCCTGTCAAGATAAGACCGGGAGCCATTCTCCGGTGTTATGCCCCCCGGAGATCATCAGTCCGGAAGTATATCCCATCGGCCAGCCGCTCTTTACAAACGCTTCCTTACACAGAATGCTGAAACATAGAATTCCTTAGAACAAGAAACGCTCAGATGGGTGCATAGAAGCAGCTCCTCCAGCTTACAGCGTGATCCGTACAGCAAAAGCCAGCACCGGACAGGAAATATCTTGCCCGGTGCTGGCTTTTGTGCTTCTTTACTATCTCTGCTTGAGGTGGGTCTGTCAGAACCATGTTGTCTGTCCGCAGCAGCTCTGCCCGGCTTTTTCAGGGCCTTTCGCCCGGGTCTTCACCAGAGTGCTCTTATCGGATGCCCGTTCCCATTTCTGGTACATATCTGATGGTATGCCATCTCTCACATCAGCCATCTGCTCATGTCCGCCATTATTCACGCTCCGCCTTGCTATGCGGCTGAAGAGCCGTGGGATGCTTTGCCTCAGAATACGCCCTGCTCCATCATGGCCTCAGCCACCCGCTTGAAGCCGGCGATGTTGGCGCCTGCCACCAGGGTGCGCCGGAGTGTAAACCGGCGCCTTTTGATCTTGTGCCCACTCTGGCTGGAGTCTGCAAAAGTATTCCTGCTCTGATGGCGGCAATGCAGCCCCCCCTTTCAGGACGGCAGTTCTTTTCTGCCCAGAAATAATGAAACAGGCCGTCGGCTGCAGCCGGCGGCCTGTTTTCAGTTTCTCCGGTTATTGATACAGCTTCGGGATCCGAAAGCTCTGCTCGCCATTTGCCTCATCCGTCACGGTTCCGGCCGGGAAGTAAATCACCGGATTTCCCTCCTCGTCCACCTCGAACTTCGTGGTCCCGCCGATGGTCACATAGTCGCTCAACGGCGTGTTGTCCTCAATCGGGAAGTAGCGGACCTCCGGGTCCTTGTCCATGCGGTTGGCCATCTGCATCGTGATCGTCTCCGTCAGGTAATTCACATAGTCCTCTCCCAGGAGCTCCTCCAGCGTGACGTCCTCCTGCTGGGCAGACGGTTCTTCCGTCTCCGGCGCAGCCGCCGATTCCTGCGGCGGAGTCTCCGGATCCGTCCCCTCACTCTCCGCGGCAGACGCGCCGCAGGCAGTGAGAAGCAGCATACAGAGCAGCAGTGTGAGGAGCGTGGAAATCTGCATCCGATTCTTTTTCATGATGAATTCCTCCATTCCATATTCATCCGCAGCACCCGTCCGGGCGCCTGTTCCCTTTTGATACCGATACCATAAGCCCTGTTTCCGGCAAAGCAGCCGCAAAAAGGCATCATTGTTGCATCATTTCCCTTCTGCGGCACGGGAGGCCGGTTCCTTCCCGGAGAGGTCCCACACAAATCCCATCAGCTCCACACTGACGCGCCCGCTGCGGCCCTCCACCTTCCATCTGGGGCCGGGCCGTACTGTCAGATCTCCAGCCTGAGACCTCTGCGGAAGGCCTGTCCAAGCGCTTCCGCCGTGCCCAGGGAACCCCTTGCCGAGCGGAGTGTGGAGTCGATCCACACCGGCAGCCCCGTGCCCTTGTCCACCATCATCCAATGGTCATCCCGGTGCTCCGGGCCGCCCCGCAAATACAGCATACCGGCGGCCAGACTGCCGTCGGCCTGGATATACACCACGCCGCCTCCGCCTAGGCCTTGCTATGCTCCTCCGTCTGTTCCAGCAGTTGGGTGGCGGAATAGACGTCCAGCTCCGGATACCGGATGGTCCTGCCCAGCAGCTCCAGCTTTTCCGGCAGCGACGCCTCCCCCGCCGCCAGCCGCCTTTTGTCCCCTGCGGAAGAGCAGGTCAGTAATTTATTCCCACAATGGCCAGTCTGCCATCGACAACACTGAACACCACATTGGGCCTGCCGCTGGCGGACAGGGCAAATCCTGCCTTGCTGGGGGCCAGCCCCCCGGGGTCCGCCCCGGCGATCTCAGAGACCAGCTCTTCTGAGAAGATCCGGTCCGCTTCCAGTGCGATCAGGTCCTCCCGGGACTCCACAGATTCCCCTCCATCGGAAAAGCCGATGTACAGCGGATACGACGCCAGGTCCGCCAGCGCCTCCAGATTCTTTTCCGCCACTGCGGCCTGGATCTGCTCTGCAAATGCTGTAACAGCCTCCGTATCTATGGAAAAATTATCTGTATACTGGGGCGCTTCCGTATCCGCACCGTCCTCCTCAGGGGTCCGGCCCCCATCTTCTCCAGCGGTCTCCTCCGCGGGCTGCTCCGCCTGCGGAGAGCTGCCCCCCTCCGGCGAGGTACTGCCGCTCTGGCCGCAGCCTGCGAGGGACAGGCACAGGAGCCCTGTTAATGCCAAGAAAATGAGCTTCTTCTGCATCGTTTATGATCCTTTCCTCAAGATGTTTGCCGGCGTCATCCTCTGTGGGACTCCGGCTGTCTTATAAGACGCCCCAAAGGGCAAAAAAGTTTTGGCGGCCGCTTTTCCTCTTCCACCTCCGGAGGATCACGCCTCCGGAATGTCGCCGGCGCGACCGCTGGCCACGAAGAGTCCCGATGCGCCATCGGAGGCCGTCAAAAGGCCGTGGGAGAGGCAAATGCCTCTCCCACGGCCTTTGGGGAATCAAATTCTGCCAGAGTACGCGCTTACTTGGTCACCTCGCCGCCGGGGGCAGAGTGAGCCGTAGACCAGGCGTGCTCCAGAGCCGCCCAGTCGCGCTGTTCCAGCTTCTCCGTCCACTTCTCGACCTTGTCACCGCTGACGGTCACCCAGGTGTAGTCGTGGCTGTTGGTCGCCTCCTGCATGTCGGCATAGAACCAGTCCTCCGGATTGTTGTCGGGCCAGGTGATCATCTCGTCCTCGTCCAGCAGCCGATCCTCATCCGGGCTGCGGCCCAGGGCGCGGTTCACGATCACGCAGGCCTGTGCCCGGGTGATGTTGGTGTTGGGGCGGAAGGTCCCGTCATTAAAGCCCTCGATCAGGCCCACGCGGGCTGCCGCCTCTACGTACTCGGTGTACCAGGCGTTAATATCCACATCGGTGAAGTATCCCTGGTAGTCCTCCCGGGTGGTCTCGAAAAAGCCCACCGCGATCTTGGCAAATTGGGCGCGGGTGATCTTGGCATAGGGCCGGAAGGTCCCGTCCGAGAACCCGTCGATGATGCCCATGTTGGTCAGGGTGGAGATGGCGTTGTTGCACCACAGGTCGGAGCTGCAGTCCGTGTAGTCGTTGACCTGGCTCCAGTACTCCTCCCGGGTGTCGTCCGTCAGCAGGCGGAAGAAGATGGTGGCCACTTCGCCCCGGGTGATGGTGCCGTAGGGCTGCAGCGTGCCGTCGGAGTAGCCGATGATATAGGAGTAATGGTCCTCCGTGTTCAGGGTGGGCCGGCTGCCGCCTCCACCGCCGCCTCCGGTGCTGCCGCCGCCCCCGCTGCTCTCCTTCTCGTACACCAGCACGAAGGGAGAGAAGCTGCCGGCAGTGAAGACCAGATGGTCGCCGTCGCGGGTAGCTTGGATCTTTTCCACAGTATGCGCGGTACCAGCCAAGTCGCCTGTGTCGCTGGCGCTCTCACGGTCCATGCCGGTATAGTGTACCAGGTAGAACGCGCCGTCCTCGTCGGCGTCGGCGGGCATGGGCCAGTAGATGGTCAGCGCCTGCTGGTTGCCCAGGGTTACCACGGTGTTGCCGTTCTGGGTGTCCACCAGGTCCAGATAGGCCATCTCGTACTGGGGGGCGGATAGCGTGTTGTCCGTGGCCGCGACTTTTGCAAGGGCGTCAGCGCCCATGGCGGCGTCGAACGCGTCGCTGTTGGAGACGCTGTCCACTAGCAGCTGCACGCGGCCGGGATCCACCTGGACCTCACTGTCATTGACATAATAGGTCACATTGCCGTTGTCAACGGCAGTGATCTGGTTCGCGTCCACAGTGTCGGCGCTGGTCACGATCTCGTTGGTGGAAGTGCCCTCGTCTGTGACGCTCTTGACCAAGAGATGGCCGGTACCGATATCAACGCTGCAGACGAGCGTATCACCGCCGGCGGAGAACACCGCCTGAATCTCGCTCTGGTTCAGACCGCCGTCGTAGATGGTCATCTCATAGTTGGCAGAAACAACGCCCTCTTCCATTCGGATGTTGTCGGTAGTGATGATGTTGCCGTCATCTGTGAACTGGAGCCGGACCTTGACGCCTTCATTTTCACCCTCGATTTGGTTCGGGCTCAGGCTATATACATAGCGGCTCACGTTGCCGGTTGCATCTCTCGAGTAGACGCCCTGGTCCATCAGATCCCAGCGGCGGATCGCCGCACCAGTCTCCTGGTCATAATAGTAGAAGCTCAGGTAGTCCGCCAGGTTTGCAGCCTGCGTCAGGTCCACGCCATGGCTGGTGAGCCACGCTTCCACAGAGTCGGGCAGATCGATGTGATAACCCGGCTCCGGCAGGCCCTGTTCCGTGCTGCCGACAAAATCGCCCGCATCGTCCAGCACACCGCTGTATCCGGTTCCGCCGGTGTAGATCACAATGTCCGCCGGCGTGATGGTGATGGCATAGGGCTTCACCTCCACGGGGTCCGCCGGGACCTCCACCGGGGATCCTCCGGATGTTCCGTGTCCGTGACTACCACGGTGTTCACGATCTTCTGGTTCACATCGTCCAGTGAGGTCTGATAGCTGGCGTACAGCGTTGCATAGGTCCAGCCTTCGACAATAACCGGATTGGTGACCGTATTGCCCTCCTCATCTGTCAGCGTCACACCTTCCAACTTGTCAGTCACATCCAGGGTCAACGTCTCATCCGTCATGCTGGCAATGGTGATGGTCCAAGTGATGGGATCGCCCACGGTGACAGAGGTCTGATCCGGCTCTTTGATCACCATAAAACGGCCGTCTCCGGGATCGGGCTCGGGCTCTTCGGGAGTCGCCTGGAAATCCCAGCGCCCGTACAAAGTGGTGTCGGCATCGATGGCAGAAATCGTTCCGCCGTAAGGGACACCGACTTTGTCATACCAGCCGATAAAATACCAGGTCCCCTGCTCGTCTGAAACCTGCAATTCACTGGGCGGCTGAATGGTGTAATTGCTGCCGGCAGCCAGTGTTTCCGTTTCAGGCAGTTCCACGCCCTCCGGGTGATCGCCGGCCCACGCATAGGTAACCGTGACCTGGGTCGGCACGACCCCTGCGGGGTGGAAGGTCACAACAAAGAGATCCCAATCCTCTACCGGGTCTCCGATCTTCGGAGCATCACAGTCCTCATAGTTGCAGGTCCAGCTGGGATCCCCATAGCCTGTATCAGGTGTTGCCTCCAAGATATCGCCTTCGGCCAGGCGATACTTGCCATCTGCATTAACCTCCACGATTGCCGTGTAGGTGGTCTGCTCATTGCTGAACGTGCCGTTTTCCGCAAGGAAAATCACCGAGATGGTATTCCCCGGCTCCTCTCCAGCTTTCTGGAACTTCGCTGTGAAGGTGGTGTCCTCGTCGTAGGGCAAGCCTGCCAGGGACTTCATTCCCGCGTTCGTGTCAGTTCTATGATAGTAGTCATCGGTCCACTCCACGAACTCACAGCCCTCTTCTGCTGTCGCCACAGCTCCCGTCGGAGAGGCCATGCCGGTCGTCTGGTCTCTGGTGACGACTTCTTTCTCCAGGCTTACAAAGCCCATAGCGTGATCGGCACTGACATAGGTGAAGACAATCTGGTCCTTGTCGGGGGTCCCGTCGGGTTCGTCGTCGGGACCCAGCTCGTCGATGTCATAGTAGACGTCGATGGAGTTATGGCCTGCTTGGAGAGTCTCACCGTCTACAATCTCGACATCGTTCAGTTCCGCCCGGTCAAAGATGTATGTGCTACCGTTATAAGACGTACGGTCAGTGTTATACAGCCCGCTGACCGGCGTGCCTGCCGTGGACGGCCTATCCTTGGGATCGGTCTCTGTTTCTTCATTCCCATCTCGGTCCACATAATGGTACACGACAGTGTATGTGCACTCGTCGGGCGTCACCGTGCCGTCGGTGGTTGCGGTGAAGACAACGTTGTGCTCAGGCATGTAGAACAGGCCTTCAATAATGTCGCTTTCCTGAAGGTCATTTGTAGTCCATTCAGTAGCGTCTTCTGCCTGCTTCTTGATTACAACGGTTTCCCCGTAGGTGTAGGACTCTGGTTCAGCGTAGAGAGTCCCGTCCAGATAATAGGTTACGGTAAATTCCCGTTCTGTGCGCGTATACTCCGCTCTATACGTAATGTCCCCGGTTACAGTATCCGCTATTTCAGGAGACCATCCGGTAAACTCATACGAATAAAGTTCGCTGGGTTCTTTAGTCGGATCCTCAATTCTCGGTGTCTTATCGCCGTAAGCCAGCCCGGGAAATACGGTCTGGGGACTTGTTGTTGTGCCGCCATTCAAGTCGTAAGTCACCGTATAGCTGTTGAGCTGAGAGAAGCTGCCCTCGATCACAACAGCATGATCGGTGAAAATGCTACTAATAAGAGTAACAAAGGGTAAACCCCTTGTTACTCTTATTTTTTATGAAAAAACGGAGGTGAAAGGACCATGAGCAACAAATATTTGGGACCCGCGGATCGGCAGCTGATTGCAGAGAAGTGGGCCGCTTATGCGTCGGTGCGGGAGATCGCGGCCCTGGTGGGCGTGGCGCCTAAAACAATCTATCAGGAATTGCGTCGCGGGAACAATGGCACCCTGGACAAGAACAGCCGCCAGTCATACAACCCCGATCTGGCCCAGCGTCGTTTCCAGGAAAGCCTCCGCCGGCGCGGAAAGCCCCTGAACAGGGCGCGGGCCGCCAGTGAATGAGGGACCCCACCGCCCTGGGGGCGGGTAAATGCAAAGGAGGAAAAAGCAATGGCAACCATGATCAAACAGACGAAAGAGGAAATCAGCTGGGCGGAGATCGCCAGGGCCAGAGAGATGGGTGTGCTGGACAAGCTGCTGGCGGAGCGGGATGTGATCCGTTTCAACCTGCGGAGCGGCACCGAGGTGGCCATCATGGTGGAAAAGGTGGAACCGGGCCGGGTGTGGATGGGCTTTGTGGACGGCGTGGCAGAGCGTCCCATGTATGAGAGCCTGCTGGTGCGCCCGGTGTCCTGGAAAGAGAGCGACGCACGGAAGTGGTGCAACACCGATCTGGTCCAGGATCTCCCGGAGGACCTGGTGTCCATCATTACACCCCGGACCATTCGGCAGACGGTAGAGGACAAGGAGCTGGTAACCACGGATCTGCTGTGGCTGCATAGCGCAACGGAGTTTTTCGGGCGTCGGACATGGGCCTCTGGCGACGATCCCACGGAGGAGCAACTGCCGGTCTACAAGACCGAGCGGGACCGCGTGAAGATGTGGAACGGGCGGACATGGCCGCATTACACCCGGTCCGTCTATGCGTCGTACAGCAACAGTTTCTGCCGTGTCTATACGGACGGCACGGCCACCACCGACAACGCCGACGGTTCGAGGGCCGTGGCCCCCGGCTTTTGGATCTAATCGAACAATCCAGAAAAATCAAGCCCCGCAAGGGGCGGAGAAAGGAGCCGGACATGGCAAAACGAAAGGAAATCAAGTGGCGGTGGGAAGCCCGCGGCACCATGATCGGACGGCAGAACGGGATCATTTTTCGGATTTATCACCCGTGGGACATGCCGGAGCGGGAACACACCGTAAGCTGCTACGACACAAAGGGATCCGCAAGAACGATCAGCACGGCGGGTTACAGAAAATTCACCTGGGAGGAGGCCGTGGAGTTCTGCCAGGCAATCGCAGCCGGAGAGATTGACCTGGAGGACCTGCGGGCGGAGTTTGCCGCGATAGAGGCAGAACGGGAACGGCAGGCGCTCCGCAAAGCCGTGGAAGAGGCCAAGGAGTTCCGGGGCCACCTGGAGGCGGCGGGAATTTCATACAACACCCTGCTGGAACTGGAGGCGCTGCGGGGAAACCTGGGAAGCCTGGGACACAACGCGCTCCTGGGATTTGAACGCGGGGAGGGCTGGCCGGATGGGACCTGACGGGAAAGGCACCGCCCAGGCAGCGGTCTACATAGACGGGCAGCCGGTGCAATACGCCGGAGAAATCACGCTACCGGAGATCACCGCAGCGCCGGAACAGATGGAGAGCACGGAGGCACCGCCGCTCCTTGCGTCAATGGGCTTTACGGTGGAGCAGTTCAATGAAGCGGCCCGCTTTATGGCGGAAGCGTTCGGCATTTTCTGCGACAAGCTGGCGGAGGCCACCAGAGCGATGGTAGACGCATGGGAGGCGATCCGGGCGGCAGAGGAGTTCCGCAAGGCCCTGCGGTGGGCGGAGGCGGCCAACAGGCCGCTGGCCGCCCGCTACCACCACACCAAAAAGAAGCGGATCCGCAAGAAGTACGCAAAGCGGATCCTGGCCTGGTATCGGGAGGAGATCCTGTAATGCTGCGACTGAAAGCCACAAAAACCAGTTTGTACAAGCTGGTGGCGGAATTTGTGCCGAACCTGCCTCCCATGCGGAGCGGGACCAGCTTCACCAAATATCCGAGAACCCCGGACTATGCCCTGGACTGGATCACGCAGGAATGGGACACGGCACATGCCTTTTTCTCCACCTGCATGGGCCGCCCGCTCCTGTCCATTGAGATCAGGAGCGGAGAAACCGGAAAGACGGTGAACCGAACCACACACGCCCTGAACCTCCGGGATCTCCGGGAGCGGGGCATGGTGGAGGAGTTCATCACGGCGGCAGAGCGCCGGCGGGTAGAAAGGAGTGCCGACAATGGTGGACTTTCTCCCGCTACCTGATAAGGAATACAGCGTGATTTATGCGGATCCCCCGTGGCAGTATCGGCAGCACGGGACCACGGAAAAGAGCCGGGGCACGGCACTGAAACAGTACCCAACCATGGCAACCGAGGATATATGCAATCTGCCGGTGCGGAAAATCTGCGGGGGGGGGGCAGCCTGTTTTCTATGGGCAACTTTCCCGAACATTGCCGAGGGGATCAAGGTCCTGGAGGCATGGGGGTTTCAGTATAAGACCGCGGCTTTTGTGTGGGTGAAAAAATACGCCAGGAGCGGGACCAACTTTTGGGGCATGGGAGCCTACACCCGCGCCAATGCAGAGGTGTGCCTGCTGGGGGTATCGCCTGGGTTTAAGGCAAAAGAGCGGATCCGCAGCCACAAGGTACACCAGATCATTGAGGCCCCTTTCGAGGGGCACAGCAAAAAGCCGGATGAAACGCGACGGCGGATCGTGGAACTGCTGGGGGATGTGCCCCGCCTGGAAATGTTCGCCCGCCAGAGGGCGGAGGGCTGGGACGCCTGGGGAAACGAGGTGCCGCCGGAAGAAAGGACGATCAAATAAATGACCGAGCGGGAAAGACTGCTGGAGAAGCTGGGAAAGGTCAAGGCCATGGCGGATCGCGGCGAGGGCGGGGAGAAAGAGAGCGCGGAGCGCACCCTGGCCGCCCTTATGAAAAGGTACGGGATCACCGAGGAGGACCTGGAGGACACAAAGGCCACCATTCACTGGATCCGCTACAAAACGGACTGGGAGCGCAGACTGCTGGGACAGCTGGCTTATATGCACCTGGGTACGGGCCATTCTTTCGGGTGCATGGGTCAATACACGGGAAGATCCCGGAAAAAAGTGGGGATCAAGTGTACAGCGGCCCAATACATCGAGATCGAGGCAGATTTTGCCTTTTATAACGAGGCCATGAAAGAGGAAATGGAACTGTTTTACAGCGCGTTTCTCCAGAAAAACAGGCTTTTCCCGCCGCCGGAGCTGGCCGCGGAACCAACAGAGGCGGAAAAAGAGGAATGGGAAGATATGGAACGGATGTGGAAGATCCACTCCATGATGAACGGGATGGACCGGCACACGCGACACAAGGCCCTGGAGGCCGCAGAATAGGAGCAGACCATGGACAAAAGACAGGGGCGCCCGGCCAGGCTGGAGATCGGAATGGTGGTGGTGCGGACGCCGCAGACAATATTCGAGGAGGAGCACGGAAAGGAGATCCGGCGGCCCAGGCAGGGGCAGGTGGACTATATCCACCCATTGGGCCGGTTTCACATTGTGGCCTTTCGTGTTCGCGGGAAAATCATCAAGGAAACCTTTCAGGGTGTGGAGGTATCACAATGAATTTTTTGGAAATGAACGGACTGCAAACGGCGCAGACCCATTTCAAGGACATTTTTCAAAACAATATCCACCGGGACTATGCGGACGCCATGCTGGACTGGCTGGAGCAGGAAACAGACTTTTTCACGGCCCCGTCCTCCACGAAGTACCACGGGGCACACCCCGGCGGCCTGCTTGTCCATAGCCTTAATGTGTACTACCGCCTGCGGAATATTGCGATCCGCGATCTGGCGGACAAGGAGGATCCGGGGAAATGCCGCCTTTCGGAAGAACAGGAGGAAACGGTGGCGGTCATTGCCCTGCTGCATGATGTGTGCAAGGTGGGCTGCTATCACATGGAAACCAAGCGGCGGAAGAACCCGGAAACTGGCCGCTGAGAGGATTATGAGGGATATACATACAAGGACCCCCTCCCCTGGGCCACGGAGAGAAAAGCCTGTACCTGATCCAGCGCCACATGGTCCTGCTGCCGGAGGAGGCGCTGGCCATCCGGTGGCACATGGGCGCATACGATGACGCGGCCAAGGCAGACAGCCGCGCCATGGCGGCGGCTATGGCGGCCTCCCCGTGGGTGTGGCGTTTGCAGGAAGCGGACATGTGCGCCGCCTGGATCGACGAACGGGAGGCCGGGCAATGAAAAAGGAGCTTTGCAAGCCATGTGCCATTGCCCTGGAGAACCGCGGAAAGACCGTAAAGGCCGCCGGAGGGCGGTGTGAGAAAATCACCTGCGCGGAATGTGGCCGCCGGCGTTTCGGGTACACCTACGAGGTGACCGGCTGGCCACACCGCAGGAAAAAGGAGGACATGCTGACATGAGCCAGAGAAAGGCCAAAGAATACCGCCGCGCCATGGAGCAGTACAACGGGGTGGCCGAGGATGTGGACGATCTGAAACGCCGTGTCGGAGCGTTGGAGGCAAGGCACTACCGGGAGGACCGCGACAAGGCGGTGGACATGATCCAGCGCCGTGCGGCGGCAAAAAAGTGGGAGGAAACGGTAAAGGCAAGAACCATGAAAAAAGCGGAGCATGAGCGAAAAGCACGGGCAGAGGAACGCCGGCGGCGGATCGCAAGGCGGAGGCTGATCACCCTGGCCCTGGGCGCGCTTGCGGTGGTCATGCTCCTGGCCTCCGTGATCATGACCATCACGGCCAAGCCGGCGGCGGAAGCCGCAGAGGCAGAGATCACCGGCGCCGCCGTTACTTCCACGCCGGTCGCCCTGGTGACCGCAGAGCCGGACATGTGGGACGGCGAGGGAGAGGATCCGCTGGAGGCGGAGAAAATCGAGGAGGCCCTGCTGGCCTCCGGGTATTTCTCCGTGGCGGTGCCTATGTGCTACGAATACCAGGACTACATGCGGACCTACTGCGCGGCCTATGAGTGCCCCTATCCCCTGGCCCTGGCCGTGGCAGAGGTTGAAAGCCACTTTGATATGGGCGCGGTGGGCGCCGCCGGCGAGGTGGGGATCATGCAGCTGAACCCAGGCCCGGAGAATACATACTGGATCAACCTGGAGGCAGAAACCGAGCTGGACCCCACCACCCCCTCCGGGAACATTGCCGCCGGGTGCTACCTGCTGGGAATGTACATGCAGGAATACGGGGACGCAAACAAGGCGGCTATGGCGTACAACATGGGAGTGAGCGGAGCGGAAAATGCCTGGGCGGAGGGTATCACCTCCACCGACTACTCCACCGCCGTGGTGGAAGCCATGGAGCGGTGGGAGGTCACAGTGAACGCATGGAATGGGATATAAGCCGGGCAGGAATACGGGCCGCGGCAGAGCGGAGGGCACGGATCCACCGCTGGCAGGCACCGGGCCGCGCCAGAGTGGTACACCCGGCCCGCGGGTCCGTAGTGGTCCCGCACAGTTCAAACCTGGCGGCGATCCTGAACGCGGCGGAGGTATGGGGCTGCGACTGGACGGAGATCCGGGACGCAAAGGTGTGGGCGGCACCTGGAGAAAAGGCGGTCCCAATGCCTACATTATATAAATAAGGAGGCGGAGCGAAATGCTGATCAACGAAAGCGGCCTGGTGCGCTGTATCAAGCGGGCGTATAGGTCCGCCGGGTACGCGGTGGTGACCCAGGACGATAGCATGGCAATCTACACGGAGCAATGGTATGTCCAGTGCAAGCGGGCGGCCCTGCCCCGCAAGGTGCTGGCCACAATCGTGGAACACATGGGCATGATACCGGACACGGCGCCCATGTCCATCATAAAGGACGGGGATCCGCAGCTGATCATGCCGGATGTGGCCAGGGACGAAACTTCACACTGGAGAACCGGGGAACGCACAGACACGGTGACCATGGCCACCGTGATCATGCAGGGTTACCAGATATTCCAGCCGGAGGGCGGCGGCGCCTGCTACGGCGTGAGCCTGTCCGACCTGGAGATCATGGAGCGGGAAATTGCAGAGCATGGGCAGGCAACTGTGGTAGACGGGGACCGCCTGCTATGGTGCGGGGACAACGAAGTGGTGGCCCTGGACACCGTGAGAAAGGCCCGGTCAAGCTGGGCAAAGGAATGGGAGCGGGCCGTATGGAACGCCATGGAGGGCGTGGATCTCCATAAAGAGGAGGCGTGACAATGCCACAGACGAATTTTGACCGGATCACCGCCTCCCCGGAGGTGCTGGCCGCTTTCCTGGCCTCCCTCCCCTGCCTGGAAGCCCCGTGGGATGACGCTTTCCACCGGGTTTTCTGCGACAACTGCCAAACAACGGACTGCCCGCAGGTATGCCCGCATGAAGCGGAGCGGAACAGCCCAGCGTGGTGGCTGGAGCTGGAGGTGCAGGCCAATGGAGAACCGGGCTTTTAATATGGATTGCATGGAGGCCATGCGCTCCATGCCGGATCAATGTTTCGACCTGGCCGTGGTAGATCCCCCGTATGGGATAGATGCAGCCAATATGAATTTAGGGCTAGGGAAAACAAAGAAATGTTCAAAAATTCAAAACCGAAATTTCGGGAAAAAGGGCTGGGATAAAAATATTCCTCCAGAAAAATACTTTCGAGAATTAGAACGGGTATCGAAAAGACAAGTCATTTTTGGAGGGAATTACTTCACACCATTTCTTGAACAAGCACATAGAGGATGGATTGTTTGGTATAAGGGGCAACAAGGGCTAACAATGAGCGACTGCGAACTGGCGTATTCCACATTCGACACACCGACAAGGGTGGTGATTATAAATCGAGCACAGTTTCAAAAAGAAGGGTTTAAGATACATCCGACCCAAAAGCCGGTGGCCCTGTATGCCTGGATTTTTCAACACTACGCAAATCACGGGGACCGGATCCTGGACACACACCTGGGGAGCGGGTCAAGCCGGATCGCCGCGTGGGACGCCGGGCTTGATTTTATCGGATACGAGATCGACCGGGAGTATTTCGAGGCCCAGGAAAAGCGGTTCCAACAACACACCGCGCAACTGTCCATATTTGGCGAGGGAGTATCTGATCACAATATACATTTTTAGGGAAATGAAAACCACCTGCGCCTGGTGCTGATAACACGGCGCAGGTGGACAGATACGAGGCGGCGCGGAGGCCGTCCTGGATAGCTGTATTATAGCATACTCCCGGACGGCCTGCAAGCCGCAAAATTTGACGGGGCTGCGGCCCCGTATAGCTCCGGTAAGAGCAATTAGTAAAGTGACCAGCAGACCAAAAGGAGGAGAACACCATGGCCTATGTCCATAGGCGGGTGAAAGCTGGCCGCACCATCGAACACAGGAAAATGCAGTCATACCGGATCCACACCAAGGGGGTCCAGAGGGGGCCGAACCACGGGACCACATCGGCAAAGCAGGCCAAGATCAACGAGCGGGTGGCAGAGGAGCACCTGCGCTGGGACCTCAACGCCAATTTTGGCCACCGAGATCTCCACGCCGTCCTCCACTACTACGCCAAGGACACCAGCTTTGAGGAAATCCTGGAACACAAAGCCGTTTTCCTGCGGAACCTGCGGAAGATCTGCAAAAAACGCGGGATCAAGTACAAGGCCGTGGTGGTCATCGAAACCAAAAGGATGACAAATCCGCACATTCATGTGGTAATAACGCACATGGACCCGGAGATCATCACGGAGGCGTGGGAGTTTGTGCCGAGGGGCGGCGGGGGCGTCAGCTTCAAACCGCTGGACCGCCGCGGGAACCATGCAAAGCTGGCGGCCTATCTGGTCAAAGAAAGCCGGTCAACCATGGAGAAGTACCGGGAGATCGGGAAGCGGGGCAAGAGGTACAGCAAAACACAAAACATGGCCAAGCCCGTGATTACATACACCACCGTGGCCGCTTCCTCCTGGCGCAAGGAGCCGAAGCCAAGCAAGGGCGCCGTGCTGTACATGTTCGATGACGGATCCACCACGCGGAGCGGGTGGCATGAAATCAGCGGTTACCCATACCAGGAATATTTTGAGGTTTTCAACGAATAGGAGGACGCCATGAAAATTTACCTTGCCGGCAGGATCGCCGGGGATAGAAAATACCGGGCAAAGTTCCGGGAGGCCGCCAAGGCGCTGGAGGGAATGGGGCATGTAGTCCTAAACCCTGCCACCCTGCCGGACGGACTGACAGACGCGGACTATATGCAGATCTGCATGGCCATGCTGAACGCGGCGGATCTGGCCGTGTTCCTGCCGGACTACCGGGAGAGCCGCGGCGCCATGGTGGAATGGGCGTACTGCCAGAGGATTGGGAAAGACTGCGCCCTATACATGGACATGACAGGGGGCGGCAGACAGTGAGCAAAGCGCAGATCAGCATGTGGGAGGAAAAGATTGTGGACAGTTTCGCCGGCGGCGGTGGAGCTTCCACGGGAATTGAACTGGCCACGGGCCGGGTGGTGGACATAGCGATCAACCACGATCCAGACGCCATTTTAATGCACAAGACCAACCACCCGCACACCGTACACTATCAGGCCAGCGTGTGGGATGTGGACCCGCTCGAAGTCACCGGCGGCAGCCCGGTGGGCCTGTTGTGGGCCTCCCCTGACTGCAAGCATTTCAGCAAGGCCAAGGGCGGGAAGCCCGTGAACAAACGGATCCGGGGGCTGGCCTGGATCGTCCTCCGCTGGGCTGGGACGGTCCGCCCCCGCGTGATCATCCTGGAGAATGTCGAGGAGTTCCAGACCTGGGGGCCGGTACGCCGCGGGCGCCCGGTGAAGTCAAAGGCCGGGCAGACATTCAAGCAGTTTATTTCCCAACTGGAGGGCCTGGGCTATGCCGCGGAGTGGCGGGAACTGGTGGCGGCGGACTATGGAGCGCCGACAACGCGCAAGAGGTTTTTCCTGATCGCCCGCTGCGACGGGCGGCCCATTGTGTGGCCGGAACCAACCCACGCGCCAGCGGGCAGCCGGGAGGTGCTGGAGGGGCGGAAAAAGCCGTGGAGGAGCGCGGCGGAGATCATAGACTGGAGCCTCCCATGCCCCTCCATTTTCGACACGCGGGAGGAAATCCGGGAGAAATACGGCCTTTCCGCCCAGCGGCCCCTCCGCCCAAACACCATGCGCCGGGTAGCCAGAGGCGTGGACAAGTTTGTGATCAAATCCGCTGCCCCGTTTATCGTACCAATGGGCTACGGGGAGCGGGACGGACAGGCCCCGCGAGTTCACAATATCGCAGACCCAGCACCCACGGCGGTGGGGAAAGGCAAGCATGGAGTTTGCGGCCCGGCCATGGTGCCGTGGACGGTGACAAACACCACCAACTCCACGGGGCACCCCGTCAATGAGCCGATAGACACGGCACGGACCGGCGGCGGAGGCGGTCAAATGTTTTTGGGGGCCTCCCTGATCCAGTATCACACGGAGCAGTCAGAACATGTGAGAGGCCAGGAGATCACCGGGCCGATCATGACCATTGACGCAGCCAACCGCTACGGCCTGACGGCGGCAAGCCTGGTCAAATACTACGGGAACGACCAGCACGGCCAGAACATCCGAGACCCGCTCCACACGGTAATATCCAAGGACCACGAGGGCCTGACAACTGCGCACCTGGTCAAGATGAAAGGCACCAACCTGGGAGGGCCTGCCACGGAGCCAGTGCAGACCATCACCGCCGGAGGAGGCCATCATGGAGTGGTCACCACGCGGATCACAAGAGCGGAGCCGGGCGCGGATCTCAAACACTGGCCGGAGATCCGGGAGCTGCTGAATACATATTGCGGCTATGACCTGGGGCCGGAGGATGTGATCCTACTCCAGATCGGCGGCGTATGGTATTTCATGGCGGACATTGGCCTGCGCATGCTGACGCCGCGGGAACTGTACCGAGCCAACGGTTTCCCGGATGATTACAAGATCGAGCGG
This sequence comes from Dysosmobacter welbionis, assembly GCF_005121165.3. Lineage (NCBI taxonomy): Bacteria > Bacillati > Bacillota > Clostridia > Eubacteriales > Oscillospiraceae > Dysosmobacter > Dysosmobacter welbionis. Next base: position 1,535,508 of record NZ_CP034413.3, read on the forward strand.
GACTATACCGGCCAAACCTACGGGAAAAGCAAGCAGGTGGCCAGATGTGGCAACGCCGTGCCCCCTCCCTTTGCCACGGCGCTGGTGCGGGCCAACCTGCCGGAGTGGTGCGCAGGGGTGGAGATCAGCACCATGGAGGAACTGGAAAGGGCGGTGGCGGTGTAATGCTGGAAATCGTCCCCATGACATTGCGGGAGGCCAACGCCTTTGTGGAGCAAAACCACCGCCATCATGGCCCGGTGGCCGGGCATAAATTCTCCATAGGGCTTTCGGACGGAGAGCGGATCGTGGGCGTTGCCATTATAGGGCGCCCGGTATCACGCCACCTGGATGATGGGTGGACCCTGGAGGTAAACCGCCTTTGTACTGACGGAAGCCGCAACGCCTGTTCCATGCTGTATGCCGCAGCGTGGAGGGCGGCGCGGGCAATGGGGTATAAGCGCCTGGTGACATACATCCTGGAGAGCGAAAACGGAGCAAGCCTGCGGGCAGCTGGGTGGAAATGCGTAGGACAGGCCGGCGGCCTACGATGGACCGGACGCCGGAGGCCGGAGGTAGACCTGTACCCAGCACAAATGAAAATCCGTTTTGAACGGACGGCGGAATGAGGTGGAGCCATGAACGGAAAGAAAAACATGCGCCGGATCAGCGTCCTGGTGACCGCGCAGACGGCATATAACCTGGACAAACTGGCGGCCATGTGCGGCTACCGGGAGCGGGGCCATGTGATCGACAAGCTGGTGAGAGAAAAAATGCTGCAACTGAACGGAGGAAAGCGACATGAACAAAACGAAAATTGACTGGGCCACCATGAGCTGGAACCCCGTAACTGGGTGCCGCCATGGGTGCCCATACTGCTACGCCAGACGGACCGCCCGCCGCTTTGACGCCGGGTGTGCGGATCCTGCCCCGCTGCCTGGCGGCCTCCATGTGCTGACGGAGAAAATCAAGGCCACGCCCTACCCATACGGGTTTGAGCCTACCATGCACCGCTACCGGCTGAACCAGCCGGAGCGCCAGGAGGAGCCGCAGACGGTTTTTGTGTGCAGCATGGCGGACCTGTTTGGCAGATGGGTGCCCACCTCCTGGATCGTGGAGGTCCTGGACGCATGCAGGCGCGCCCCGCAGCACCGCTATTTGTTTCTGACCAAGAACCCGGCCAGATACCTGGAGCTGGACCACATGGCCCTGCTTCCACATGAGAGCAATTTTTGGTATGGCAGCACCGTGGCAAACGAGGACGCAGAAGCCATGTACACCATGCAGGGGGTGGCAATAAACAGCTTTTGGTCCATGGAGCCGCTGCTGGGGCCGGTGGACATGAGCAAGGCGGAGGGACTGCCGCAATGGGTGATCCTGGGAGCTGAAACCGGGAACCGCCGGGAAAAAGTGGTGCCGCGGCGGGAATGGGTGGATCAGATCGTGCAGTTTTGCGCGGAGAATGAGATCCCCGTGTTTTTCAAGGACAACCTCCGGGCGCACTTCCCGGATCTCCCGCCATCCACTTTCCCATGGGATGACCGAGAGAGTAAAACGGCAAAGTGGGCCGCCAACTTCATGGGGCGCTTTGAAAGGCAGGTGTGAACCGTGGACAAAATAGAAATCGGCTACACCGTGGAAAAAGAGCGGTGGCTGGAGGCCGCCGAAAATCTGCATGAGTTTGGCCAGATCATGGCGCGGAACCTGCGGAACATGAACCGGGACGGACGCGGACAGGAGGACGCGGACGATCTTATGGCGGACATTATGCTGGCCTGTACAGCAATCGGCTATGTGGCGGAGTTTGCCGTGGATCAATGCCGGTTTATCCCTATGCCGGGAGGTGGTCAGAAATGAGTGAACAGAAAAGGCCGGAGATCTGCGAGTATTGCGCCCTGGGTGATCACGACGCATATATTTGCGCCCGCTGGCGCCTGTCCTATGCCGTGAATGAACTGAAAAAGGCGGTCCCGCTGCTGCGGCGGACAGCAGAAAAGCAGATGAAATGCCCGTACTACTACCCCGCCGGCCTCCTGAAAACCGGCCTGGTCATAATGGACGAAATCGGGCCGTGGCCGCCGGAGAGAAAGGGGAGCTGATCATGCGGGCGGTGCTTTTGAGCATAAAGCCGGAATGGTGGGAGAAGATCCTGGCCGGCGAGAAAGATCTGGAGATCCGAAAAACGGCCCCGCGGGCCGGAGCCGGAGGGCCGGAGCCGTGGCCGCTGCTGGTCCTGGCCTATGTGAGCGGGACCGGGGCGGTGCTGGGGCAGTTCCTTTGCATGGGGTGGGTAAAAAGCAACTGTTTTCGCTATTTGGCCTCCCGCTCCTGTGTGCCGGCGGAGGACCTGGAGAAATACGCCGGCGGAAAATCCCTGTATGGCTGGATCGTGGGAGAGGCGGAGGAATACGAAATGCCCAGTCCGCTGGCGGAGTTCGGGCTGACCCGCCCGCCCATGTCGTGGCAGTACATAGAGATCCCGGACGATAAGGAGGAATAGGGGGACGAATAAATGGCAATCAGTCTTTCAGACCTGCCGCCAAAGTATCAGCAGCAGGCCATGGAAAAATACAGGAAGCAACAGACGCGGCGGGGGCCTATGCCCTCCGCCGCCGATGTGCAGGATCCGGGGAAGCCGATGAAGTATCGAAACAACCCCACCGAGCGGGTCACCTCCTCCGGGGCCGTCATACGCTTTGACAGCCAGAAAGAGGCCAGGAGATACGACCACCTGATCCTCCGCCAGCAGGCCGGAGAAATCCGGGATCTGCGCCTCCAGGTGGATTTTACTTTGCAAGAGGCATACACGGACCAGGAGGGGCGGAGGATCCGCGCTATCAGATACAGGGCGGATTTTACATACAGGGAGCGGGACGGGCGCCTGGTGGTGGAGGATGTGAAAAGCCGGCCAACCAGGACGCGGGAATACCTGATCAAGCGCAAACTGATGAAAGAACAGCGCGGAATTGACATAACAGAGGTGTGAGCATGAACCAGCAGACAACGGGCGGGGCTACCCGCGAGGCCGTAAAAGAATACTTGCAGCAGTACCACATGGCGAGAGAGCGCCGCCGCATGCTGGAGCGCCGCCATGATGTGCTGGCGCGGGAGCTGCGGGCGCCGGCACCTGGATCCACATACATGACCATGCCGGCCTCACACCCCGCAGCGGACAGCGAGGGGGCCGTGTCCGTTGTCTTTCGGCTTGCGGAGGTGGAGGACCGCATAGAAGCCCAGCGGACCGCCATGGGACGGGCCGTCACCATGGTAATGGATCTCATTGACCTGCTGCCGGAGAACAGCATGGAGCGCACCGTGGTGGAGTTGCGACACATCGACTGCAAGAAATGGGAACGGATCTGCAAAGAGGTACACATGAGCAGGTCCAGGGTGAACGACTACTACAACGCAGCCCTGGACACGATCCTGTCCAATAAGCGGGCGCAGAAATTGGTGCAGGATTTTGAGCAGGACAGGGGACACGGAACCGGCGGAGAAAAAAGTGGGCCAATTTGAAAAGTTCGGACACTATCGGACATTCGCCTGTGTTATGCTGGTATCGTGGAAAAACGGCAGGGGCAAGAGAGCAGAACCCCCGCAACATAGAGAGAGGCCGCCAGGGCGTGAAGAACCTGGCGGCCTCTGTGTTTTTTCACACCATGGGCCGGGGAGCAGAACCGCAGGGGCTTTTCTCCTTTCACCCTGTCCTGCCGCATTGTACCAGAGTGCGGCGGGCCGGCCCGATCCGGGTGGTGCCCAGGGCCTCCTATGCCGATGGGGTGGCCCTGGGCGCACCGGAAAATCACAACCACCTCCCCCGTTTGGGTCCTTTCTGGAAAATAAATCTTTGCGGGGCAAGTGAAGCCCGATTATTTTCCGCAAAAAATCCAAAATTTTCAGGGGTGTTTCGTTACGCATTTACTAAAAGCGGGGAAAGCATACCCCCTTTAGGGGGTATGGGCAGGAAAAGGAGCGGTAAAAAACGCGAAATCGTCCGCGGCGGAGGATGACAAACCGACGGAGCGGGACGATCCGGGCCAGCGGCACAAAAGGAGGTGCAGCCGGTGGCGGGGAAAAAGAGGGCCGGAACGGCCAAAACAGGAGCGGACAGCAAGGCGGAAAAAGCGCCGGCGGCCCTAACTGCTGTCCCGGAATGGGCAAGCACCACGGCGGTGGCCAAACTGCTGGGGAAAACCACCCGGCGGATCCAGCAGCTCACCCAGGACGGTGTGCTGGAAACCGAGGTGCCGCCCGGCGGCGGCGCCCGAAAATATAAAACCTGCGAAACGATCCAGCGTTATATTGCCCACATCGAGCAAAAGGCCCAGGAAACGGCGGCGGCCAGCTCCACCGCGGAGCTGAACCTGCGGAAGCTGGAGGCGGAGGTAGAACTGAAAGAAAGCCAGGGCCAGCTCCACAAGCTGAAAACCGCCATTGCCGAGGGGAAATATATCAAGGCAGAGGAGGCCACCAGGGATCTGGCGGACTTCATGGCCATGTTTAAGAAATTCGCCATGAACATCCCACCCCGCGCCGTGAAATCCATAGCCGGATATGCGGACCCGCAAACGGCCAGGGCCATGGAAAGGGCAATGCGCAAGGAGCTGGAGGATATGCTGGCCGTATTCGTTGACGCGGCGGAGATCGGACCGGAGGAGGCAGAGCCATGAGGCCGTACAGGGTAAAGCCGTACACGGTGCCATCGTGGATCCACCGGGCGCTCCTGTCCCTGCGGCCAGCGGAACGCCTGCCGGTTTCCAAATGGGCGGAGAAATGGCGGGTCCTGCCCGACACCAACGCCATACCGGGGCCATTCCGCAACAGCGTGACCCCGTATCTGGCGGAGATCATGGACGCCTTTTCCAACGAGGATGTGGAGCGGATCGTATTTGTAAAGCCCACCCAGGTGGGAGGCACCACGGCCCTGGAGAATATGCTGGCAAGCGCCATTGACCAAGACCCAGCACCGACTATGATCGTCTACCCCTCCAAGGAACTGGCAGGGCGGACGGTGGAGGCGAAACTGGAGCCGATGATCCGGCAATGCAAACCGCTGGCAGCCAAGTACCGGGAGGCGGAAAGTCAAAAGCTAAAGCTGAAATTTGAAACCATGTTCGTTTTTCTTTCGGGAGCAAACAGTCCGGCATCCCTGTCCTCCACCCCGATCCGGTATCTGTTTCTTGACGAAGTGGACAAATTTCCGGGAGCCTCCAAAAAAGAGGCGGATCCGGTTTCCCTGGCCATAGAGCGCACCAAGACCTACACCACAAACCGCAAGATCTTCATGGCCTCCACCCCGACGCTAAAATCCGGCCATATCTGGAAAGCCAAGGAGGAGGCAGAAGCGGAGAAGCATTATTTCGTACCATGCCCCCATTGCGGTGAGTACATCGAATTTGTTTTTGCACAGCTGAAATGGCCGAGCAAGGACGATGTGCCGGACAGCGCCGAGCGGGCAGAAATGGCAGCGTATTCCTGCCAAGCCTGCGGGGCCGTGATCACAGACCAGGACAAGGGGAAAATGCTGGCCGCCGGCAGGTGGCAGACGGTCCGGCAGACCGCCGCCAGGCCCTCCAGCGTGGCCTATTGGCTGAACACCCTGTACTCCCCTTTCACGCGGTTTTCAGAGATCGCCAAGGAGTTCCTGCGTTGCAAAGATGACCCGGAGCTGCTGCAAAACTTTGTCAACAGCTGGCTGGCGGAGCCGTGGGAGGACACCAAACTGCGCACCAATGCGGAGCTGGTGCTGGAACGGCAGACCGAGGTGGAGGCATACGACCTGCCGAAATGGACAAAGCTGATCACCGCCGGCATTGATGTGCAGGAAAACTGCCTTTACTGGACAATCCGGGCCTGGGGAGATTACATGACCAGCCAGAACATTGCACACGGACAGGCGCTTTCCATGAACGAGGTGGCGCAGATCATGAACACCGAGTTTATACACCCGGACGGACAGCGGCTTGTGGTGTCCCTGGCCTTGATGGACAGCGGAGACCAGACGGATGAAGTTTACGACTTTTGCCTACTAAATTCAGATTGGGTGTTGCCAAGCAAAGGAACCAGCACCATGCTGTCTAACTATCGCCTATCCACGATCAACAAGGCAGGAAGCAATGCCAACGGAATGACACTGGTACTGGTGGACGGGGGAAAATACAAGGACATGATCGCCGCCCGCATGAGGAAGCCAAACGGGCGCGGATCATGGATGGTCTACAAGGACTGCGATCTGGACTATGCGGAGCAGGTTACCGCGGAGCATAAAGTGACCGAGCGAGTAAACGGGAAAGTGGTGCAGAAATGGGTGCCAAAAACTACCCATGCAGATAACCACTATCTGGACTGCGAGGTGTACGCGGCGGCGGCGGCGGACATGCAGGGCGTCCGATCCCTCTACCTGCAAAGCCAAGAGCCGGAGAAGCCAAAAAAGCCGGAGCCTGCGCCGACACCGGAGGAAAATTGGATCCGGCAAAATGAAAGCTGGGTATAAAACGGGAGGACAAAATGGAAAACACGCAGATGAAGCCGGCGGAAATGCTGGAGCAGGTAAATAAAGCCATTGCGGCGGTGCTGGTGGGAGGCCAGTCATACAAGATCGGCAGCCGGTCCCTGACACGGGCGGACCTGTCCATGCTGAAATCCATGCGGGACGATCTGGAGGCCCAGGTGGCAGCGGGCACCCCCTCCCACCTGCTGGATCGGACCTTTGTGGCCTACTTTGACGGGAGGTGACGGCAGCCAATGGGGTTTCTGGACAACATCATAACCGCCATTTCGCCGGAAGCTGGCTATAAGCGGGAAGCGTGGCGGCAAGCCCTGGAGGAGCTGCGGGGGTATGACGCAGCAAGCCATGGGCGCTTAAATTCCGGGTGGAGGGTTTTCAACGAGAGCGCGGAGCTGACGGACCGTTACAGCCGGGATGTGATCCGCGCCCGTGCCCGCGACCTGGAGAGAAACAGCGACATAGGCCAGTCTGTGATCCGAGCGTTCCGGCGGAATGTATTTGGAAAGGGGTACAAACTCCAACCGAAAACAGAAAGCGAACTGCTGAACGATCAGCTGGGGAAACTGTGGAAACAATGGTGCCGCAAAGAAAACTGCGACATAACCGCGTCCCAGTCTTTCAACCAGATCATGCGCATGGCAGCCACAAGAAAGCAGGTGGACGGCGGGATCCTGTTCGTTAAGAGATACACGCGGGGCGGCCTGGTGCCGTTCAAACTCCAAATGATCGAGGTAGACGAATTGGACACCACCGCCTCCATACCGAGGCACAAGGGAAACACGGTGGTGGGTGGGATCGAGTACGATCCGGCCCGTCGGGCGGTGGGGTATTTTATCCAGCAATACGATGTGGAGGGCTGGAAACTGACCACCCCGGTGTACATAGAGGCAAAATATGTGATCCCATACTGGACAAAGCGGCGCCCCAGCCAACTGCGGGAGGTGTCGGACCTGGCCCCAACCATTACGAGGGTGCGGGACACCAACGAATTTATTACAGCCGTTTCCGTCAAGGAACGGATCGCCGCATGCCTGGCCGTATTCATCAAACGCGCAACCCCAACGGGAGGTTTTGGACGCGGCGGCGTGGTGAGCAACGGTGACCGTGTGACATACGAGGGAAAGAGCCTAACTCCTGGCATGATCAAAGAAATGAATGTGGGGACAGTATCGAAACTGTGGAACCAAAGAGCGCAGGATCGGACGCCTCCCAATTCTTGAAAATGCAATGGCGCCTGATCGGCGCCGGCCAAGGCATGAGCTACGAGGCCACCAGCCGGGATATGTCGGAAAGTAACTATTCCAGCGCAAGGCAAGGGGCGAATGAGGACGAAGCTACATTTGCCGAGGAGATCGAGCTGCTGACCGAGATCATGAGCGAGATCTACGAAACCTTTGTTATTTCCTGTTATCTCACCGGGCTGATCAACCCGCCCGGATTTTGGGATAAAAAGGCGGATTACATGGCGCACAAGTGGGTGCAAGCACCGAAAAAGTGGATCGACCCCACAAAGGAAACCACCGCCACAAAAACCGCCCTGGCCACGGGGCAAAAGACATTCCAGGATGTCGCAGCCGAACAGGGCAAGGACTGGAAAGACGCCATAAACGAAATGGCCGAGGTCCTGAAATATGGCCGTAAAGCCGGCATTGAGATGGGGGGTGTAATTTATGGCCAAGGAACAGCAGCAGAACAGCAGAACGCAGGACAGGAACCAGGGGACCAGGTGCATGGGGCAAATTCTAACCCGACAGGAGGAGGGGCAGGACAGCCGCAGACGGACAATTAGCTTTTCCAGCGAGGAGCCATACCGGCGCTATTTTGGCATGGAGATCCTGGACCATGCAGCCGGAGCCGTAAACCTGGAGCGCCTGAACAGCGTGGGCGTTCTCCTGTTCAACCACGATGTGGACAAAGTGGTGGGACGGGTGATCCGTGCCTGGATCGAAAATAACCGCGGCATGGCGGAGGTGGAATTTGACACCGACGCCGACGCAGAAAAAGTTTTCGGAAAGGTGCAGAGCGGAACCCTGAAAACCACCTCTGTCCGATACAGCGTGGACAGCTGGGAGGAGGTGCGCCCCGGCGCCACATCCGCCGATGGACGGTTTCAGGGACCGTGCCAGATCGCCAGGCGGTGGACGCCCCTGGAGGTGTCCATTGTTTCCGTGCCGGCAGACGCCACCGTGGGCGTAGGCCGTTCCGACGCAGACACGGCACCGGACCTGTCCGCATACGAGCGGCAGATCCAAGTCAATCAAAACACTTTTAGGAGGTAAAGAGCAATGACCATTCAGGAAATGATCGCCAGACAGCAGGCGATTGTGACCCAGGCCCGGAACGAGGGCCGGGGCCTGTCCCGCGAGGAGCAGACGGAGTTTGACCAGCTCCAGGGCAAGATTGACGCTGCCCGCGCCGCAGGCGGCCAGGAGGGAACCCAGGGCGGCGCGGAGTCTCCCGCAGACGGCAGCCGCGGCGCCGGGGATCCTGCCGGCGCAGAGGGCCAGGACGGCGGAAGCGACGCAACCAGACAGGCCGTCGAGGCGGAGCGCCAGCGCAACAGCGACATTGTGGCACTGTGCCGCCAGGTGGGCATGGACCCCGCAGAGCATATCCGCAGCGGCCACACCATGGACCAGGTGCGCCAGGCGGCGGTGGACTTCATGATCGCAAACGGCGGCCCCGTAGCAACCCGGACCGATGACGGCCAGGGGAATGAGTTCCGAAACGCAGCCGTGGACGCCCTGCTGCTGCGGGCCGGCGTTCCCGTGAGCAATCCGGCCAGAGAGGCGGAGAGCCTGCGCGGTATGTCTGTGCGGGATCTTATGATCGAGTGCATGGCCCGGAGCGGCGAGGGAACCACCACTTCCCTGCTGCGCATGGGAAAGAATGACCTGTGGGACATGGCGGTGCGCCAGTTCCTTTCCCCCACGGCCTCTTTCCCTGCCATTCTGGACCAGGCGATCCAGAAATCCATCGTTCACCAGTACCAGAATGTGCTCACCACCTTTGACCTGTGGACCAGCAAGGGGAGCCTGCCGGACTTCAAGCCCAGCAAGGCCCATGAATACACCATCGGCGGCGGGGAGTTCGACAAGGTGACCGAGGGCGGAGAGCTGAAGCATAGCAGCCTGGACACCAGCATGAACCCGCTGCGCAAGCTGGACACCTACGGGACGCAGTTCACCATGACCCGCGAGGCGTTCATCAATGATGACATTGGCTTTTTGTCCGAAATGCCGGGCCAGTATGCCCGCGTGGCAAAGCGGAAGATCAACAAGCAGGTGTATGAGGTCATCGTGAAGAACCCGGCCGTATATGACGGTGTGGCCCTGTTTGATGACGCCCACAAGAACCTGATCTCCACCGGAACGGCCCCCACCATTGAGAGTGTCCAGAAAATGATGATGAAGCTGCTGCGCCAGACGGATCCTTTCGGCGAAAGCATTATGGTACAGCCCAAATTCATTCTGGTGCCTGTGGGGTACGGCTTCCTTATGTCCCAGCTGCTTGAAACCGCGCAGGTTGATGTGGACGGAATTGGCAGCCACACCGCAAACGCGCTGTACAAGTACCGGACCCAGCTCCAGGTGGTGGAGGAGGGCACAATCAATGCCCTGGCCGGAACCAGTGCGGTGCCCTGGTACATCGTAGGCGACAAGTCCACGGCCAAGAGCGTCCAGGTGGACTATCTGAACGGCGTTGATACACCGAGTTTCCGCCGGAGTGAAAAGGCCGGTTACCTGGGCTTTGTGTGGGACATTTGGCTTGATTGGGGTATCACCGTCATGGACCACCGCGGAATCGTCCGCAACAACGGTGTGGCCATCACCGAGTAAGGAGGTAAAGATCAATGAACGCGAGATATTGGCAGAAAGGCGAAACCCTGGACTACACCGCCACCAAGGAGGCCGTGACCAACGGCCAGGTGGTGAGCCTGGGAGGCCGGATCGGCGTAGCGGGAAATGACATTGCCAAGGGCGAAACCGGCGCCCTGCATGTTACCGGCGTGTTTATCATGGAAAAGGCCGCCTCTGTGACCGTGACCATGGGCGCCGCCCTCTACTTCGACGAAAGCGAGGAGAAGATCACCACGGTGGCGGCGGGAAATGTCCCTGCCGGCTATGCCGCCGCAGACGCGGGGGCAAGTGACGCCACCGTGCTGGTCAATATCGGGGATCCCAACGGAGCAGCCGCGGAGGTGGCCGCCGTGCATGACAGCCTGGCGCTGAAAGATACGAGCGGGAAAGTGTATGACATTACCGTGAGCACATCCGGCACACTGACCGCAACCGCGAGGGAGTAAGGAGGTAACGGGCCATGAAAAGACTGATTGCAGAGCGGTCCGTGCTTTACCTGGGGCGCATGTACGCCCCAGGTGACGCCCTCCCCGCCAGCGACGGGATCATGGTGGCGGCCTGGCTGAGAGCAAAGAGCGCAAAGTGGACCGGAGAGGCCGCAGAGCCGCAGCAGAGCGCCCAGGAGGACGCGGCGAAAACGGACGGGTCCCAGGATAGCCAGGGACAGAACGAGAGCCAGGAGGGCAAGGAAAACGGCCAGGAGGCCAAAATGGTGGAGGGACACCTGGATCCCGACCAACTGTCCACCATGAAAAAGTCCGGCCTGGAGAAGCTGGCCGAACAGCTGGGAATTGATATTTCCGACGCCAAGAACAACAAGGAGCGGGCGGAGCTGATCGCGTCAGCCACCGTCCAGGTCCCTGAAACCGAAACCGGGAGCGCCCACTGATGGGCGCCCCCAGTTTCAAGGATCTTGTGGCGGCTGACATTTTCGATGTGTTCCTGAATAAACAGGAGCATGCGGACACCCACACCATAGACGGAAAGCCCATGACCGTGGTGGTAGATGAAAACGAACTGCTGGAGCGGGACAAATCGAAAATGGGGATCCAAGTGGATGGGACATATAAAAGCCGCCGCCTGATCTATGTGGCCAAAGATGAATATGGACCGCGCCCCGCCTACGGGAAACAGATCGACTTTGACGGGCGATTGTTCCGGGTGGCTGATTGCACAGAGGAGGCCGGCATGCTGGCCATCACGCTGGAGGCGGTGAGATCGTGAGCGATACGCAGACAATTTTGCAGATCGACACCCAGGCGGAGATTGAAAAAATCATCCGGCAGCTGGACACCCTGCCCAATAAGCTGAAAGCCCCCAGCGTACTGGCCAGCGCCATCAACGCGACGGCCAACGAGATGAAAAAGAAAATTGGCCAACGAGCAAGGAAACGCTATGCAATCAGCGACAAGAAGATCCTAACCAAAAAGGACCGCGGCGGGATGTACCTGGAGCGGGCCACCGGATCCTCCAGTACCGCCACGCTGATCTCCAGGGGTGGCATGGTGGAGGCCATGGCCTACATGACCAGGAAGAACACCGAAACAACGGCGGCCATGCTGAAAGTCCTGAACGAAAGCGCCATGACCGCGCTGGAGGTAGACGGGAGGAAAGCGTTTCAAACCACATTCCAAAGCGGGCATACGGCCATTGTGCAGCGCGTAGGCCGCAGCAGATTGCCCGTAAGATCCCTTATGGCCCCGGCGGTCCCAATGCTGTATGGAAAGAGCTATGAGGAGGCGGAACTGGATTATTACGCCATCCTGCAACGGCACATCCAGCGAGAAGTAGAGCGGGCGCTGGGCAGTTTCGGAAATGCGGCATAAAAAGGCGGCCCCATTTTGCAGGGCCGCCGGGAGGTCAGTTATTATAAAAATCTTCGCTGGTATATCCCATTTGCAAAGCAAGGAAATATATGTGCTTGCACGGTTTACTGCGCTTTTCAAAATCAGGGCATGAACAATAATCCAGCGTTGTGGTGTATTTGGTGCCGGTGGATCCGCTGACCTCTGCGGTCCCGGTGTCCACATCATAGCTGATCAACCCAAGACATTCATGGGACGCCTTTTCAAAGCGGTCCGACTGCGCCGCACCGCGGTGTACCTTTTCGTTCCATTCCCCAAACGAGTGGCCAACCGGGCACCGCCTGCTGCGGATGGAAACCAATTCTGTTTTTCTGACCGGAAACACAAGCGAATACGAAACAGTTTCCCGGATCGTTTCGCTCCCCTCCCGCCCCTCTATTGTGCGGAGTTCGCTTGTTTCCGGGTGCCCCTTTTTCCATTGGCCATACGCGGCCAAGGCGGCGGCAATTACAACGCCGCCACCAAACGCTTGAATTTCGCCGGTGAACAGGCACACAAGCGCCAAGACCAAAACCACGCCGGCAGCAATGTACAACCCTTTCCCTTTCATTTCATCCACCCTTTTCATACGCCGATATGCTGATTATTACCACAAAGGTGATTATAAGGCACAATCGGTAACAAGTCAAGGAGGCGCGGCAGCGTGACGCAAGAATTTTTACAGGACGCCATGGTGGCGGATCTAAAAGAGCTTTTCAGCCATGAACGGCTGAAAAATTCCCTGGGCGTGGAGCGGGAGATCCAGATTTACCCCCAGGATGTTCCGATCCGCCGGGGGGACGATGAAGCCATAGACAAGGAGGCGCCGCCGGAGCCGTATGTGGTGGTGCGTCTCCGGGGCGGAAAGACAGAAAGCGACGATGATCCGCAGATCATCGACGCGGTTTTGGTGGCCTGTGTCTATGACCCGGATCCGGGGCGCCAAGGCTACCGGGACGCCTTGCACATCATCAACAAAATTTACCATCACTATTCCGCTTGCGCCGTGATCGGCAATCGCTGGGAGATCCTTTACCCCATGGAGTGGGTCACCCAAGAGGAGGACACCCACCCGCTTTATCTCACAGCAATGTCCCTGCGGATCCAGGCGCCGGCGGTCCACAAGGAGGTGCCAGAGGCATGACAACAAAGAAGCAAGCAAAGGCGGCGGAGGAGGCCGGAACCCTGGTGTACTGCGGTCCAACCATTCCCGGCGTGGCCAAGCAGTTCACATTTTACCGGGGCGGCGTCACCGCGGGGCTGAAAGCGGCCCAGGAGCGCAGGCCGGTGCTGCGCGCCCTAACCATACCGCTGGATCAGCTGCCGGAGGCCATGAAGCAGCTGGAAATGAAACATGGCCGCATTTACGCACTGTACCGCGAGGCGCAGAGGCAGAAATAACAGGAGGTAAAGCAAATGGCAACCTATCAGCATGGCGTGTACAACCAGGAACAGGCCACGAGCCTGACCACGCCGATCCAGAGCAGCGCCGCCCTCCAGGTGATTTTCGGAACGGCCCCCATTCACCTGGCGGACGATCCGGCCAAGGCGGCAAACACACCGAAACTGTGTTACAGCTTTGCGGAGTGCCAGGCCGCCGTGGGGTATTCCGACGACTTCGAGAATTTCACGCTTTGTCAGAGCATTGATGTGAATTTCCGGGTTTTCAACAATGCCCCCATCGTTCTGGTGAATGTGCTGGATCCGAACAATTCCAAGCACATCAAGCAGAACGAGGCGACCAGCGTTAATGTGACTGACGGGCAGGCGGTCTACACTGTGCCCTATGCCCTGATCAGCACCATGGAGGTCAAGAACGGGGACGCCGCACTGGTGAAAGATACCGACTACACGGCGGCTCACGACGATGACGGAAATGTGGTGATCACACTGATCTCCGAGAGTGCGCAGGAAGCGGAAAGCCTGTCCATTTCCTCCACGAGCCTGAACCCAGCCGGCGTAACCAAGGAGGATATTGTGGGTGGCGTGAGCAGTTCCACCGGGGCGGAAACCGGCCTGGAGCTGGTGCGCCAGATTTACCCCAAGCTGGGACTGGTCCCTGGTATTCTGCTGGCCCCTGGCTGGTCCGACGATCCCGTGGTGGCGGCGGCCCTCCAGGCAAAGACCACCAAAATCAACGGGAATTTCGACTGCAACACATATCTGGATATTGCCGCCAACAGCTCCGGTGCAACCGTGTACACCGATGTGAAAACGGCAAAGGAAAAACTGGGCGCAAGTTCCAACCATGCGGCGGTTTTCTGGCCCAAGGGCGCGGTGGGCGAAAAGATCTATTGCCTGTCCGCGCTGGCGGCGGCGGAAACCGCCAACACCGACGCAACCAACGGAGATGTGCCGTTTGAAAGCCCGTCCAATAAGGCCCTGAACATTACCGCCACCGTGCTGGATGACGGCACCGAGGTGGCGCTGGATCAGGAGCAGGCCAACCTGCTAAACGGCCAGGGCGTGATCACCGCCATCAACTCCAACGGCTTCAAACTGTGGGGAAACAACACGGCGGCCTACCCCTCTACCACGGATCCGAAAGACCGCTGGCTGGCGGTGCGCCGCTTCTTTGACTGGGATGGAAATAATTTCATCCTCACCTACTGGCAGAAAGTGGACAAGCCGGGCAATAAGCGCCTGATCCAGTCCATCGTGGACAGCCAGAACATCATCGGAAACGGGTATGTGGCCCGCGACTACTGCGCCGGGTATCGCATTGAGTTCCGGGACGATGAAAACCCGATCACCGACCTGCTGGACGGAAAGCTGACCACACACACCTACCTGGCGCCCTACATCCCCGCGGAGAAGATCGTAAACATCCGCGAATATGACACCGCGGCCCTGGAGGCCGCACTGACAGGAGGGAGTGACTAAACCATGAGCAAGAATATCCCCACCAAAATCAACAACTACAATGTGTACAACGCCGGGGACAAGCTGCTGGGCGTGGGGGATGAATTGACCCTGCCCGACTTCGAGGCCACAAGCGAAACGGTGAGCGGAGCCGGGATCCTGGGAGAGATCGAAGATCCCACAATCGGCTATTTCGGAAACATGCAGCTGGAGATCCCTTTCCGAACTCTGGACAAAGAGGCCACCAACATGATGGACCAGACCAGAGCGGTCCAGCTGACGATCCGGGGCGCCGCCCAGGAGATCGACAGCTCCGGCAACATCGTGCCCAAGTCCATCCGCGTGGTGGTCAGCGGGCGGGCCGCAAAGCTGACCGGCGGCAAACTGAAACGGGCCAGCACTATGGACAGCGGTGTGACCCTGAACATCCTTTACATCTTGATTGAGGTGGACGGGGAAAGCGTCCTGGAGCTGGACAAGATGAACCCCACATACAAGGTCAACGGCGTGGACCTGCTGGCAGAGTATAAGGAGATGTGCTAAATGGACGAAATTAAGACCAACGCCGCCCAGGAGCCGGCGGAGGACCAGGAGGAGAGCCTGATCCTGAAATTCAGAAAGCCGTATATGTTCGAGGGCAAGGAGTACACCGAGGTGGACCTGTCTGCCATGGAGGACATGACGGCGGAGGACCTGTGCGCCATGGGCAAGATCATGACCAAACTGGGCATTGTGAACCCTGTGGCGGAAATGACCGTGGATTATGCCATTTACATGGCGGCCCGCGCCTCCGGCAAGCCGGTGGAGTTTTTCAAGGGCCTGCCCCCCAAGGAGGGCATTAAGCTGAAAAACATGGTCACGGGTTTTCTCTACGGCGGGGATGGAGAGGACTAACCCCGCCAGAAATTAGAAAAGCCTGCGTGGGGCTTTCGTTCCTGCTGCGGACAGGTGTGGACTATTTCATGCACCTGTCCGTGCAGGAATTACAGGACATAGCGGAGGAGGCGATCAAACTGTATGGCAAGAGGAAAAGTCTATGATCTGGCAATCAAAATCGCCGGACGGGTGGACAGCTCCCTGAAAAAAGCCTGCCTGGACGCAGACGAACAGCTGGGAGAACTGGCCAAGACAGCGGAAAAGATCGGCAAAGCCGCAAAGGTGGCCGCCGGAGTGACAACGGCGGCCATCGGCGCGGTGGGCGTAGCCTCCGTGAAAGCCTACACGGAACACCAGCAGGCAGCCAACAGCATGGCGGCGGCCACCGGAGCCGCCGGTGAGCAACTGGAGTATTTGCAGGACGCCATGGACACGGTGTACACCGACAACTACGGGGAAAGCCTGCAAGATGTGGCGGACGCCGTGTCCCTGGTGGACCGCAACATGAAAAATATCTCGCCGGACGAAATTGTGGAGGCAACGGAGGCGGCCCTGGCCCTCCAGGACACTTTCGAGTATGGCGTGGAGGAAAGCACACGCGCCGCGGCGGCCATCCAAAAGAATTTTGGTGGATCCGCGAAAGAAGCATTTAGCCTGATTGCGGCGGGTGCGCAAAACGGCCTTGACTACTCCGGGGAACTGATCGACACCATCAACGAATATTCCAGCCAATTCTCCAAGCTGGGATTTACGGCAGACAGCATGTTCCAACTGCTGCAATCTGGCGCGGATAGCACGGCCTGGAACCTGGACAAAGTGGGCGACGCCATCAAAGAGTTTTCAATCCGGTCCATTGACGGGAGCGACACCACGGTGGCGGCGTTCCAAGCCCTGGGCTACAACGCCAGCGACATGATGGAAACCTTTGCCGGCGGCGGAGAGGCGGCAAACAAGGCGTTTTACGATGTGCTGAACACACTAATGGATGTGGACGATCAGGTGCAGCGGGACGCCATCGGCGTTTCCCTGTTCGGGACCATGTGGGAGGACCTGGGGGCGGAGGCCATGCAGGCCATGGCGGACGCCTCCACGGCGGCCTATGACACCCAAGGGGCACTGGATCAGATCAATTCTGTGCGGTACAACGACCTGGAAAGCGCCATGCGGGGCGTGAAACGACAGGCGGAGGAGATCCTGTGGACCATCGGGGAACAGCTGGAGCCGTACATATTAGACGGCCTAAATTTCCTATCAGCAACAGTTATCCCCAATGTGCAGGCCGCTGTGGAAAAGCTGGGCGGATATGTGGAAAGCAATGTGATCCCGGCGGCCAAGACCGCGGCCCAATGGATCGGAGAAAACAAGGACATGCTGCTGACCCTGGCCGGAGCCATTGCCACCGCGGTGGGGGCCTATATGGCCCTGAAAACCGCAGGGCAGGCGGCGGGAGCCATTAAGGGGATCGGCACGGTGCTGGGAACGGCAATTAAGCAAGGCGGACTACTGAAAACGGTGGTGGGCCTGCTGGGCGGCCAGTTCACTGTGGTGATTGCCATAATTGCGGCGGTAGCAGGCGCTTTTGTGATCCTGTGGAACCGGAGCGAAAAATTCCGAAATTCCGTTATGGGGATCTGGCAGAGGGTGCAACCGCTCATTCAGGCATTTGGAAACCTGGTGAGCCTGATCGCCACCAGTCTGGCCCCCGTCCTGGCCAATTTGGGCACCGTCGTGCTGGGCGGCCTGGAGGCGGCGTTTGTGGCCATGGCCCCGTACATCGAAAATGTGATCACAATTCTGACGAATTTGATCGAGTTTATCACGAATGTATTTTCCGGCAACTGGTCCGCCGCATGGCAGAATGTGGTAAATATTTTCGGATCCGTTTTCGGGATGATCGTGAATTTGGCAAAAGTTCCCATTAACGCGGTGATCTCCGCCATCAACTGGGTTATTTCCAAGATCAACAGCATATCCGTGACGATCCCTGACTGGGTGCCGGGCGTGGGCGGAACGACGCTGGGTTTCAACATTCCGACGATCCCGGCGCTGGCCGCCGGCGGCGTTGCAACCGCCCCAACACTGGCCATGATCGGCGAGGGCGGGGAGCCGGAGGCGGTCATGCCGCTGTCCAAGCTGGCGGAGCTGCTGGACGAGTGGACCAAACCGAAACCGCAGGGCGGCGGAGGAGGCCAGGAGGACGCCGGCGGGGATCACATCGTATGGTCCCCCGTGTTCAACTTCTACGGGAACACGACCAAGGAGGAAGCTGTGGCCGCCGCAAGAATGAGTTTTGCGGAGTTCAAGAAAATGTATAAGCAGATGAAAGCCGAGGAACGGCGCAAGAGTTTTTCCCCGGCATAAGGAGGGCCACGCATGGCAGGAACCTATACCACCCAACAGGGGGACGCCTGGGACGCTATCGCGCACAAGGTATATGGAAGTGAAAAATATACCGGCTGGCTTATGCAGAACAATTTTCCCCTGCTGGACATTTTCGTGTTTGGGGCGGGAACGGTCCTGCAAACGCCGGACCCGCCGGAGGATGACGAAACGGCCAATCTGCCGATCTGGAGGACGCAGGCATGAAAACACGCAGCGCGGAGGTGGATCTAACCTGGAACGGCGCGGCAGTCAAAAGCAAAATGCTGGGCCAAACAACAGAGATCACATACACGGATCCAGCAAGCGGAGAAGCGGACAGCCTGGATATTTCGATCCACGACAGGGACCGCCAATGGACGGTGGCGTGGCTGCCGCTGGAGGGCGACACGCTGGAGGCCGCCATCAAAATTTCCAACTGGGACCGGGAGGGCGACAACCGCACCCTCCCCTGCGGGTTTTTCATCCTGGACAATTTCGAGTTTGCGGGGTGGCCGATCACCGGGACCATATCCGCCGTGTCTGTACCGGCGGACGGTGCATTTCGGGAAACCGAACGGACAAAGACATGGGAGAAAGTCACGGTCCAGGAGATCGGGAAAGAGATTGCAAGCCGGGCCGGAATTACTCTGGCCTGGGATGTGGAGGGGACGCCATTCACGATCCAATCCATTGAGCAGTCAAGCCAGACAGATTGTGACTTTTACATGCAGGTGTGCGAGAGCTACGGCTACGCCATGAAAGTGTATGCTCAAAAATCGTGGTATTTGACCGCGAGGCATACAAGAAAAAGGACCCGGTGCTGACAATCCGGGAGAGCGACATTGAAAGCTGGAGCTGGAAAAAGACCCTGGCCGGGACCTACACCGGCGGGGAATACACCTACACGGACCCGATCACCGAGGAGGAGATCAAGGCCACGGTGGGAACGGGCACAAGGATCCTGAAACAATCCGGAAAGGCCGACAACCTGGCAGACGCAGAGAGAAAGATCCAGGCGGCGGTGGACAGCGCGAACCACGGACACACCACCATTTCCATGACCATCACCGGAAATGCCACGCTGGTGGCCACCCAATGCGTCACGGTGGTGGGCCTGGGGCGCCTGTCTGGAAAGTATTACATCGACAGTATCACCCACCATGTCGGGAACGGCTACACCATGGACCTGGAGCTGTCACTGGTGGAAGCCATGACCGAGGAAGTGATCAAGGACGCCACCGAGAGGCTGGCTGCCGTGGGCGTCATGGCCTCCCCGGAATATTGGGTGGCCCATTACAAGGATGTGAAGAACCTGGACGGCCTGATCCTGAACATGGCCACCAGGATCAAGGTAAACCAGGGTGGGACAAGTATCACAACGGTGGACGCGGCGCTGGATGTGCTGACAAAAACCGGCGTGATCAACTCCCCCGACTACTGGGCAACCGCTTACACCTCCCTGGCGTGGCTGGACACCCTGCTGATCAGCGCGGCCAACGCACTGACGGCGGATTGAGAGGAGGGACACATGGCAAACGATATTTTCCGAGTGGGAAAGGTTTCGTCCATCGACTACGCCGCCGGCCTGGTGCGGGTGGCATATCACGACAAAGACGATAGCGTAACCGCACCCCTGCCAATGCTTTGCACGGAGTACAACATGCCCCAGGTGGGCGATCCAGTCATGGTGCTGCACCTGTCCAACGGAACCGAGGCGGGGCTGGTGCTGGGCCGGTATTGGTCAAACAACAACAAGCCCCGGAGGGTGCGGCGGGCCTGTTCCGCAAGGATCTGGACCGGACGCCGGGGAAAGCCATGATCCGGTACGACGGAAGCACACTAACCATCAAATGTGCCGGAGCCATCAACATAGAGGCGGGCGGCGCCGTAACCATCAACGGGGCCACCATTGACCTGAATTAGAGGAGGAACAGCCATGCCGCAGGCGGCAAGGATAACCGACGCGGTGGCAGGGACCACCGCGGGGGAACACACGGGGCATGTGCCGCCACATTCCCCGGAGCAGTTCAGCGGGGAGATCTCCGGGGCATGCTCCGGGACCGTGCGGATCAACGGGCTGGCTGCCGCTACGGTGGGAAGCATTACCACCGAGCGGGACGGGTGCTGTGGATCCAGCGAGGGCACCGTGGGAGCTGGGAGCGGGACCGTACGGATCAACGGGAAAGCGGCGGCCCGCATGGGCGACGCCCTGGCGGCACATAGCGGGAGCGGGACCGTGACGGGCGGCAGCTCTAATGTTCGGATAGGGGGATAAACTGTGACCATTGGAACACTGGGGAGCCGTATCGTGTTCGAGGTGAGCGACGAAACGGCCCTGATCCTCCAGGAAATGACCAGGGAGATCTCCGGGCGCTGGGCAATCCATGAAACCATGGGAGCAAAGCCGAAAGCGGAGTTTTTGGGGCCTGGCCTCCAAAGTGTAACCCTGCCCATTTACCTGTCCGCCGGCCTGGGGGTACGCCCCAGGACCGTGCTGGAGCGGGTGGAGGGCATGGTGGAGGCAGGGACGGCGGAATATCTGGTGATCGGAAACAGGCCGGTGGGCGGGAACCCGTTCCGCCTGACCGGATCCAGCGAAACATGGAACACCATATTTAACCGCGGGGAGCTGGCGAAAGCCACACTGTCCATCACCCTGGAGGAGTACGCATGAATATTTCACCATACGATTTTCAACTACAATTCACTTTCGCCTCCGACAAGCTGGCGGAGCTGGACCGAAAACTGGCCCTGCTGTATTCCACCAGGGAGGGAACCATGCCGCTGGATCGGGAGTTTGGGATCAACATGGATTTTGTGGACATGCCGCCGGAGGTAGCAAAAAGCCTGTATGTGGCGGAGATCACAAAAAAGACGGCCCAATTTATCCCGGAGGTGCGGGTGCAATCCGTGGAGTGGACCCACGGAGGCGAGGGACAATTTTTTCCCAAGGTGGTGATCACAAGTGCCTGATATGTCGGCAATCGAAAACACGCCAGAGATCAGTTTCATTGACAATAAGACTGTGGAAGATGTACGCAGCGAAATGGTGGCGGACTATGAGGAATACATGACAAACGCCCAGGGCGTGGCTGTTTCCCTGGACCGGGCCAGCGTCCACCGTATGATCCTATACGCCGCAGCGGCGCAGATTTACCAGGCCATGCAGTACATAGACCGCCAGGGCAAACAAAGCCTGCTGAAATACAGCTATTCCGACTTTCTGGACAATCTGGCGATCTTTAAGGGCGTGACCAGAAACCAGGCAACGGCGGCAACATGCACCCTGCGCTTTACCCTTTCGGCGGAGCGGGAAACGGCCACGGCAATCCCGCAGGGCACCAGGGTGGCCTCCTCCGGGGCGGTGTACTTTGCCACGGATGAATATGCAGAGATCCCGGCGGGCAGCACCACCGTGGATGTGCCGGCCACCTGCACGGAAACAGGAAGCGCAGGAAACGGGCTGACCGCCGGAGAGCTGTCCACCATTGTGGATCCTGTCCCCTATGTGGCCAGCGTAACCAACACCACCACCACGGAGGGCGGCGCGGAGATTGAGAGCGACGCAGACCTGGCGGAGCGGGTCTATCTGGCGCCTGGCGCCTATTCTACGGCAGGACCGGAGGACGGCTATCTGTACCACTCCAAAGCGTACAACCCCGCCATAGGGGATGTGGTGGCCACCAGCGACCAGGAAGCGGGAACCGTGGACATTGTTTTCATCATGGCGGACGGATCCACACCGGGGCCGGAAATGATCAACGGTCTGAAAGGCTACCTGAACGACAAAACGATCCGCCCCATGACGGATCTGGTCAATGTGTCGGCCCCGGAGGAGGTCCAATACACCATCAACCTGACATACTACATAAACCGGAGCGACAGCGCCAAGGCCGTGACCATTCAAGCGGCGGTGGCCCAGGCCGTGGAAGATTATAAGACATGGCAGCGGACCATTGGGCGAGATATAAACCCGTCCAAGCTGGTGGCGCTTATTATGGAGGCGGGCGCCAAGCGGGTGACCGTGACGGCCCCAACATACACCGCCGTGGCCGCCACCAAAGTGTCCGCCCTCCAGGGCGAGGCCGTGATCAGTTACGGGGGCTGGAAGATGATTAAACTTTCCGGGAGCCGGTTTACCGATATTGCGCCGGAGAACCTGGCAAGCCAGGTAGAAGTCCAGGCGATTGCCTACGCGGTAGGGCGGCAGGTGGAAAAACTGTGCGCATACTCTGACGCAGCGCGGACCTATGCG
The DNA here is from genome assembly GCF_005121165.3 of Dysosmobacter welbionis. Classification (NCBI taxonomy): domain Bacteria; kingdom Bacillati; phylum Bacillota; class Clostridia; order Eubacteriales; family Oscillospiraceae; genus Dysosmobacter; species Dysosmobacter welbionis. The sequence goes on from NZ_CP034413.3 coordinate 1,558,053, forward strand.
GCCATTGCCACCATGCCGGAGTGGCTACTGGATTACATGGCGGTGGAGCTGCGCACCCCGTCCTATGATGAAAACTATTCCATCAAAACCAAGCGGGCGCTGATCGAGGGGTCCCTGTTGTTTTACACGCAGATGGGCACCCCCGCGGCGGTCAATCGGATCATTGAAACCATTTTTGAAACCGGGTACATCGAGGAGTGGTACGAGTACGACGGAGAGCCGCATCATTTCCGAGCCTATGTCGGGGACGGCGGCGAGGTGGGGCCGGGAGAGCTGGAGGAGTTCCGGCGGGTCCTGTCCTCTGTCAAGCGCCTTTCCTCCTGGCTGGATGACATTATCACCATTGCGGTCATGGATCCCGCGGTCCTGACCATCACGGGGGCCATGGGGCGGGGCTACATGTCCACCGCCCTGCCGGCGGCGCCCATGGACTACAACCTGGAGGCACCGATCCGAGCGGGCGGGGTTTTCGGGTCCATTATGCAGACCGCCATCCCGGCGGCGGATTAAGGAGGAAAAAATGTTTTACGGATTTGTAATCACGGAGGCCGGCAACAACATGCTGGCCAACATGGTGGCCGGCGATAAGCTGACCATCACCAAGGTGGTCATGGACAAGGGGACCGCGGAAAGCGCAAACGCGGCCAGGCAGCTTACCGCCCCCATTGACCCAGGCCCGAACGGAACCAGCATCACGCCGACGGTGGACGGAGCCGCCGTCAACATGGTGGTGGAATACCGCAGCGACCTGAACGGAGGGCTGCAAGAGGGTTTCTGGATCGGCGGTTTCTGCGTGTACGCAAAGACCGAAACCGTGGCGGAAACAATGGTCTATTACGGATCCCTGGGAGATCAAAAGCAGTATGTGAGCGCCTATGTGGAGGGGACCGCCCCGGATGTGCGCCGATACCCCGTTTCCATCACCGTGACCGCCGGCGTGGAGGTTGATGTGTCCTATCCGGCGGAGGCATGGATGACCGCCGAGGATGTGGCGGAGCTGTTCAACGACACCCTAAAGCCGCAGCTGGAGGCAAGTCTGGATGATCTGATCGACGATCACAACGAGGACCCGGAGGCCCACAACGGCGCCCTGAAAGACAAGCAGGACGCCATCAAGGTGGAGGGCCTGCTGAAAGGGACCAAGGCCACCGGAGAGGGCGGGGACACATACAGCGTAGGGGCGGCCACACCGGGCACCGATTACCAGCCGCCCACCAACACCCTGACGCCGGCGGAGGCCATGACCACGCAGGATTACATCCCGTTCTATGACCACACCAGCGGCCAGCACATGAGGGCCACCCTCCAGAGTTTGAAAGAGGCCATAGGCGTACAAAGCCCCAGTATTAAGGTAACCACCTGCGCGGGTGCCGCCGTTACCTGTTCGGACGGGGAAACCACCCTGCAAGGGACGGGGACAACGGAGTTTGAGCTGCCACACATCGGGGAATGGACCGTAACCGCAACACTGGACGGAGAGAGCGCCAGCCAGGAGGTGGAGGTAACCGGCGCCCTGCTGTATGAGGTGGACCTGATGATCACAAGCGGGGTGGCGGTGACCACGCAGCCCACAAAGACCACCTATTACATCGGAGAAGCGTTTGACCCCACCGGAATGGTGGTAACGGCGACATTTGCGGATGACACAACCGAAAATGTGACCAACGATTGCACATTCTCCCCCACCAGCATTTCCAAGGACACCACGGCCATCACCGTGAACTATCAGAGGGCAGGGATCCAGAAAACCACCAGCGTCCCAGTGACTGTACGGGTGCTGTCCAGCATTGAGATCACCACGCCGCCCACAAAAACGGCGTACAAATATGGGGAAATATTCGACCCCACCGGAATGGTGGTAACCGCCCACTACACCGACGGGCAAAGCCGGACGGTGACCGGGTACGCCTTTTCCCCAAACACCGCCCTGGGCATGAGCAACACCACCATTACGATCTCTTACACGGAGGGCGATGTAACCAAAACGGACACGCAGACCATCACGGTGGCCAAGGTGCTGGACCATATCGCCGTAACCACGCCGCCCAGCCGGACCAGCTATTTCTCCGGGGAGAATTTCAGCACCGCCGGCATGGTGGTGACCGCCTATTACACCGATGACAGCAGCGCGGCGGTGAGCGGGTACACCTATTCCCCCACTGGCGCCCTGGCGGCGGGAAACAATACGATCACCATTTCGTACAGCGAGGGAGGCGTGACCAAGACCACCACCCAGGCCATCACCGTGACCACGATCAGCTCCACCCTGAACAGCAATTCGTGGGCCACCATCAAGGCGGTTTCCGACGCAGGCCAGGGGGACAACTATTGGGATGTGGGCGACACAAAGACCATCACCATCAACGGGAAAGTGGGGAATTTCACTTTTTCCAACCTGTCCATTGCCGTCTTTATCCTGGGTTTCAACCACAACAGCAGCCGGGAGGGGAGCAACCGGATCCACTTCCAGATCGGGAAAATCTCCAACAAGCTGGTGGGCCTGTGTGATAGCCAATACGGAAGCTATCCGAGCGGGTCCGGGTACTTCAACATGAACACCAGCCGGACCAATACCGGAGGCTGGAACAGCTCCAACATGCGGCGGAATATCCTGGGCAACACCGGGACACCCTCCAGCCCGCCGGCAAACACGCTGCTGGCGGCCCTGCCTGCGGATCTCCGAGCCGTTATGAAGTCTGTGACCAAGTACAGCGACAACACCGGCGGCGGATCCAACACGGCCAGCTATGTGACGGCCACCACCGACTGGCTTTTCCTGCTGGCGGAGTTTGAATACCACGGAAGCCGGAGCTACGCAAACAGCGCGGAGCAGAATTACCAACAGCAGTATGCCTATTACCAGGCGGGCAACAGCAAGGTGCATTACAGGCACGACAACACGGGAACGGCGGTCTATGCGTGGTGCCGGTCCGTCGATGCGTCGAACAGCAACTATTTCTGCCTTGTCAATACGGACGGCACGGCCGCCACCGGCGGCGCCGACGATTCATGGGCCGTGGCTCCCGGCTTTGCCGCCTAATCCGCCGCAGCGGATCCCGCCCCTATCCCGTCCGCGAAAGCGGGCGGGAAACGGGGCCGCAAACACTGTGAGAGGAGGACACCACCGTGTCCGTTCTGAAAGATAAGAGGACCACAAGCAAAGCGGAATATGTGAATGTGGCCAACCAGATTTATGTGAAAACCGTGGATTTTCTTTCGAGGGTGTCCCCGCGATATTCCCGGCTGATTGCGGCGGACACCGCACACCTGGCCGGGCAGGTCATGGATCACGCGGAGGAAGCAAACAAGATCTATCCGTCGGACCAGCTGCGCAAGGATCTGCGGAAAAGCCACCACCTGGAGGCCATGGCCCACCTTTCGGCCCTGGATGTGCGCCTGTCCCATTGCTATCAAATTTTGTACTGCAATCCGCAGGGCGCTTTCACGGACGGAAAGGGCCACAAGGTGCCGGCCAAGGAGGCCATGGAGCGACTGGACAATATGAGCCAGGACCTGGGGGATCTGATTAACCAGGAAGCCGATCTCCTAAAGGGAGTTATGGAGAGCGATAAAAAGCGGAAATAGGTCATACACGGGTGTATTTCTGAACAAGTGCCGTGTGGCAGGGCGGCAGGCGGCGGCGGTCAATGCGTGGTGCCGGTCCGTCAATGCGTCGAACAGCAACAATTTCTGCCTTGTCAATACGGACGGCACGGCCAACAACAACAACGCCGACAATTCAAGGGCCGTGGCCCCCGGATTTTATAGAATGGGTTGAAAGCGGACGCGGTGCGCGTCCCGAACCCGTATAAAAGGAGGAATACTTCCCTGGCAGTCATGCCTAAAACTGCCCACTGACGGCCAAACACGGACGCTGCTTGCATGGCGGGGTATTGCGCTATCCCCGTTTCATGTGTCGGGCCAAAGTAGTTTATACGCGCACCTACAAGACAACTATGCGGAGGGCGAATACTTTTTATTATGACCAGCGAGGAGCGCCGGGAGGCGCGTTACAAACGCCGCCAGGAACGACGGCGGCGGAACAGGCAAACCCGCAGCGACAGGCTGGGCGGCCTGGAGGGCGTTTTCAGTTACCACACCATGTTTAAGCATGGGAAAAAGTGCTGCAATGGGGTGCGCTGGAAAGCGTCCACACAGAACTTTGAACTGCACTTGTTTTCCGGCACGGCGAAACGCCGGCGCGAGGTGCTAACCGGCAAATGGAAGCCGGGAAAAACCGTATCATTCCCGCTGTGTGAGCGGGGAAAGTTTCGGATCATCGACGCGCCGCACATCACGGACCGGCAGATCCACAAGGTGCTGACCAAGGAGGTACTGGCGCCGCTCTACTGCCCCGGCATGATCTACGACAACGGCGCCAGCCAAAAGGGCAAGGGCCTGCATTTTCATTACAAGAGGCTAAAGGAACACCTGCGCTGGCATTGCCGGAGGTACGGGAGAACAGGGGCCATGTTCCTGATGGATTTTCACCACTTTTTCCCGGAGGCGCCCCATGCGCTGATATACGAACGACACCGGGAGCTGATCCTGGATCCAAACCTGCGGGCGCTGGCGGATCTGGTGGTGGCAGCGGTGCCGGGCGGTGTGGGTATGCCGCTGGGCGTGGAGCCGAGCCAGCAGGAAATGGTGGCGCTTCCCTCTTTCCTGGACAACTGGATGAAATGCCAGCTTTCGATCCACGGAATGAGCCACTACATGGACGATTACGACGCGGTGCTGGAGAGCCGGGAGCGGGCGGAGCGGGTGAAAGCGGAAGCGATCCGCCGGGCCGAGGCCAAGGGGCTGCAAGTGAACCGGAACAAATGCCATGTGATTGACCTGGACAAGCCCTTTCGTTTTTGTAAAGCCAAGTTTCAGATTTTGCCCAGCGGGAGGATCATCACACACGGGTGCCGGGACGGCATGAAGCGGGCGCGGCGCAAGCTGCGGTATTTCCGCCAGCAGGTGGACACTGGGGAAAAGATCGTGGAGCAGGTGGCGGAATGGCTGAAAGGCCCAATCGCCTACTATGAGCAATTCAACGACCATGGGCGGGTGCTGAAACTGCGCCGCCTGTATTATGCCCTGTTCATCAAGGGCAGGAAAACCGAGGAGGTAAAACCATGTATCGGATCGTAAAAGACGGGGCGGCCCTGGCGCTGATCGAGGCCCCCACCTATGTACGGCAGGCAGGAAACGGGTGTTTTGTGCTGTGCCAGGAGGACCAGGCGACGGGGATTGCCTACGGCGGGACCGTGTACCACCTGCTGGGCCGGGAGGCCGTGGAGGGAGCCGAGAGCGTGATCCTGGAGGAAACGGACGCTGGGGAGGAGATCGAGCGGACGGCCACCACAAACGGGATCGTATTCACCACCATGGCGGAGGCCGGATCCATCGACAATGTGACAGCGGCAGAACACGCGGACCTGTTTTCCCCGTGGGCTTACCCAGTCAACTATACGGCGGGACAGATCCGGCGCTACACGGACGGGAAACTATACAAATGCCTCCAGGCGCACACAAGTCAAGCTGACTGGACACCGGACACGGCGGTGAGCCTGTGGGTGAGCATTTCGGATCCGGCAGAGGAATGGCCGGAGTGGTCACAGCCGTTGGGGGCACACGATGCCTACGACCAGGGCGCAAAAGTGAGCCACAACGGGAAACATTGGATCAGTAATGTGGCGGCAAATGTATGGGAGCCTGGTGTGTACGGGTGGACAGAGGCAGAGGAAACCGAAACAGAAACGGAGGCGTAACCCATGGGGAAAGCCTATATTGTCAAGCGGCGGGCGAGGATCGACACCATCACCGGGCCGGTCAATCTACCCTATGGCACCGAGGTGGAGGCCGTGGAGGATCGCCTGACCTATCAAGGGCGCCAGCTGTGCGCAGTAACGAGCCGAAAGGCGCACCTGTATTTTGCCAGGAATGATGACGGGCAGGGCCAGGAGCGGGGCGCCCTGACGCTGGCCATCACAAAACGGCTGGAGAAGCGGGACAAGGACCATCAACGGCGCTGGGATCTGGTATGGGAGGATCCCGTGTGCCAGAAATACCGGCACCCGGAGCATGAGGATCATTTTCTGTGGGGCCACGCATTTTTCGAGGCCCCGGTGGATGACCTGCGGCACATTGCCGCGCTGATCGGCGCAAGGGGGTGACCGCCATGGATAACACACGGCTGGTGACGGAGCTGTGCGCCATCATTGACAGAATGAATGTGATTTTACAGGCCCAAGCCATGGAGCTGGCGCAGCTCCACGCGCTCCACCACGAGGAGGAGATCGCGGCAGTCCGCCGGGACTATGCGCGGGCCATTGGGGAGGTGGCCCCATGACGGCGGCGGAGGTGCTGACCGGCGGCGGGATCATCCTGGTGGCCATGACGCTGATCCAGATTGCCCCCATTAAGCTGGATCCGTGGTCCGCTGTTGCGCGGGCCATCGGGCGGGCCATCAACAAGGATGTGATCGAAAAGCTGGATGAAACCCGCGAGATCCTGGACGCCCACATAAAAATGGACGGAGCCAGGACGGCGGACGCGCACCGGGCCAGGATCCTGCAATTTAACAATGAACTGTTGCGGGACATTCCACACACGCGGGAGGAATTTATTGAAATTCTTGCGGAGATCGACCAATACGAAAAATATTGCAAGGAAAACCCGGACTACCAGAACAACCGGACCACCCATGCCGTGGCCAATATCAGCCGGGTATATGATGACCGGCTGATCAAGCACGATTTTCTAAAGGAGGAAACGCCGTGAAAAGCCTGATTGTGGCAGCTGCCGCCATGGCCCTGGGCACCGCCCTGGGGTTTCTGATCTGCGGCGCCACCGTCCGGCACCTGCGCCAAAGGGTGCGGACCCTGCGGAGGCAGACAAAGACCGGACCGCCCAAAAAGATGGGCGTCATGGACAAGGTGCTGATTTTTGAGGCCGTGATCCTGATTGCCTACACCGTGGCGGATCTGGCGGTGTTCTGGCATACAGGGGCCGAGCCGTACACCCTGACGGGCTGCGTGTTCGGCGTGTGCGGCCTTGAAAACGGCGTAATGGGATGGATCAAGACCAACAAGGACAAGGCGGCGGAGGCCGCCAGAACGAGCGGGAACGGCCAAAAGGCCGACCAGGAAGAACCACCCACGGAGCGGGCGGAACCGTCCGATGTGGGGATTTAAGGAGGGTTTACCAATGACAGAGAACCAACTGCGGCAGAATGTGGCCAACATTATCAACGCATGGGTGGGCGCAACAAAGGGAAGCGCCAAGCACCTGGAGATCCTGGAGATCTACAACGGGCACGAGCCGCTGGCCCGCGGCTACAAAATGCAGGTGAAAGACGCCTATTGTGCGGCAACCGTCAGCGCGGCGTATATCAAGGCGGGGATTGCGGAGTACACCGGGACAGAGTGCGGCGTGGAAAAGTTCACCGTGGTGGCCAAGAACAAGGGAATTTGGGTTGAGAACGACGCACACACGCCAAAGATCGGGGACGCCTGCGTGTACGATTGGGACGATAGCGGAACCGGCGACAACACCGGATCCGGGGACCACATCGGGATTGTCACCCAGGCGGGAGCCTCCACTTTCGTGGTGACAGAGGGGAACATGTCCGGCGGAAAAGTGGGAAAGCGCACCATGGCGGTGAATGGAAAATACATCCGCGGCTTTATCTGCCCGGACTTTGCCGCCATTGCAAAGAAAATGGGCGGCGGATCCTCCGACACAACGGGAGGCGCCACGATCTACACGGTGAAGTCCGGGGACACCCTTTCCAAGATCGCCAATACATACGGCACGACGGTGGACACCCTGGCGGAGATCAACGCCATCAAAAACAAAAACCTGATCCGGGTGGGACAGGTGATCATGCTCCAGGACACGGCCCAGGCAGCTGCCGACAAGCTGGAGGCGCTGGGCGTGATCAATTCCCCGGACTACTGGGCAGACGCGGCGGAGGCCGGGAAAGTCCAATACCTGGGGATCCTGCTGAAAAAGGCGGCGCAGACTATCACAAAGGCCGGGACGCGCACCAATACGCCGGAGGAGGGCGTGGCCGCCCTGGTGGCCGCCGGCGTGATCAATACGCCGGAGTTCTGGCTGGCCAATTACAACACATTCCCCTCCCTGGACCTGCTGCTGTGCGCCCTGGGCGGGGCTGTGAAATAATCAGAGGAGGACATACACATGGAAACCATTATGCAGTACATTCCCCTGGCGGTGTCCGCCATCCTGCTGGCGGCCCTGATCCTGACCGTGATCACCAACATCATCACCCAGGTGGTCAAGAAAATCACATGGGATAAGATCCCAACAAATATCCTGGCGGTGGTGGTGGCCATGGCCGTCACGCTGGTGGCGTTCTTTGCGGCCTGCCAGATCATGGGCTGGGCTGTCACCTGGTACATGGTGGCCGGCGCGGTGGCCCTGGGCCTGTTCGTCAGCTATGCGGCCATGTTCGGATTTGATAAGCTCCGGGAGGCCCTGGAGCAGATCACCAACTGGGGAAAAGACAAGACGGAATAAAGAGGACCCCCGGCACCTACATGGTGCCGGGGGCTATATTATAGATTAAATTACACTATCATCAGCGGAGACAATGCAAATACCTCCATTTCCAACATGGAACACATTGCCACCGTCATCAGAGTAGGATTTCACGCCGCTGTGTCGCTTACTTCCATCATACATGTTTGTTTCGTATTCCCATTCAGGGTGACGGGTCAGTTTTCCGACCACTTCAAAGCCAACCGATTTGGCGTATTCTCTAATTTTCATAAAAGGCCCCTTTCCGCCAGAGGGCGCCTGATCCACCGGATCAGGCGATTGCCTCCAGCTCCATATCTTCAATTTCGGCCCAAGTAAATCCCAGGCGGTGCATATCGTCCCCAACATTGGAAAGGACCACGCTGGCCTCCATGGTGAGATCCGCATAGCAAAGAGCGGCGAACATCTTATAGACCTCCACGGCCCGCTCCATGGTGAAAACCCGGATATTGCCAACCATGGCACCATATTTCCCGTTCTGCTTAATCAACATGATCTTTACCACCTTTCAAAATTCTGCGGAATAGCCGCCGGAGCGGGACGAACACCGCCACAAAGATCACCAGAGAAATTATAAATTTCATCGTTTGCCCTCCTATTGACAAAGCTGGATGATTTGTTTTATATTTGGGGTGCGGGGTTGAGGCCCCGCACCCCTGGCCTTTACCAGTCAAGCAATTTGAGGATTGCCGCTGTTATCAGGCCGGAGATCGTGCCCGCCAGAATGTCGGCCAGCAAGTCAACCTTTCTGGAGGGCCGCGCCGTAGGCTTTCGCCTGCGGCGTTTTTTCTTGCCCATATCAACCACCCCCTTTCTGATTATTATTATATACTCGCGTGAGTATCAAAACAAGATGGAATGTTGTACAAATATACTCACGCGAGTTTGTGAAAGTTATATACTTGCGTGAGATAACAAACGGTGGTAAAATGCCATCAAGGAGGCGATCGCATGGAACAGAGAAAAGGAACAGCCGCAACGAGGGCGAAAAACAAATATAACGCCGAAAATTATGATCGGCTTTATCCCTATGTAAAGCGGGGGAAGAAAGAGAAATACCAAAGAGCGGCGGAGGCCGCCGGGTGTAGCCTGAACGAGTTTATGGAAAAGGCAATGGATAAACTGGCGGACGAAATCCTGGGGGAATAATACCGCCGGGGCAATCACATGGATAATTCCCCTCTGTGGGGCCTATATTTTATTCTGCTGATTATTACCACGGGTTTGACGCCGATCCCGTGGTAATATCAAGAAAAATGTGGGCCATAACCACAACGGAGGGGCGCCGGTGAAGTTTTACGAGATCAACGGAAAAAGGAATTTGTGCGGGGACAGGATCCGGGAGGCCAGGCAGAAACGGAGGCTTTCCCAGTCAGACCTATGCAAGCTGCTGCAACTGCGGGGGATCATGGTGGAGCGGGATGTGATCAGCCGCATGGAGAGCGGGAGCAGAATTGTGACGGACTTTGAAGCTGTGGCCATTGCGGAGGTCCTGGAGGTCCCCGTGCTGTGGCTGCTGGGCAAAGAATAGGCCGGCGTGGTAGAGAGAACCACGCCGGCCTATTGCCATATTACAGAGAAAGAGAGGCCGCCCCATGAAAGGATATAAACACCTGACAGAGCATGACCGGAACAAAATTGCAAAGATGAAAAAAGAGGGGGCCACCCTGCGGGAGATAGGGGCGGCCCTCCATGTGAGCGCGGCCACCGTATGCCGGGAGATAAAGCGCGGGACATATACATACATGAACGCGGATTACATCGAGGTAACCGAGTACATCCCGGAGCGGTCACACCAGAGATACCGGGCCAATATGGAAGCGAAAGGGCCGGGCCTGAAAATCGGAAATCACAGGGATTATGCGGAGAAATTGGAGGAGCTGATCGTGGATCAAGATTTTAGCCCCTCCGCCGCCCTGCATGAAATTGAAAACCACCCGGAGATTTACGGGGATTTTGGGATCCGGGTATGCCGTCAAACTCTGTATTCCTATGTGGACAAGAGGATCTTTGCGCGACTGACCAACAAGGATCTGCCCTTTAAGGGGTCCAGGAGAAAGACGAAAACCAAGCACATCCACCGCATGAAATCCGCCTCCAAGGGGGACAGCATAGAGAAAAGGCCGGAGGAAGTCAACACACGCCAGGAGCCGGGACACTGGGAGATGGATCTGGTGGTGTCCTGCCGCGGCGGCCACAAGTGCCTCCTGGTGCTGACCGAGCGGGTAACGCGCCAGGAGATTATGCGGCTGATCCCGGACAAGACCGCCGGCAGCGTGGTGCGGGCCTTGAACACAATAGAGCGGAAATATGGGAAACTGTTCCCGGCTGTTTTTAAGTCAATCACCGTGGACAATGGGTCAGAGTTCGCGGACTGCGCCGGCCTGGAGCAATCCGTATTAAAAAAGCGGGCGAAGCGCACGAAAATGTACTACTGTCACCCATATTGTAGCAGCGAAAGAGGAAGCAACGAAAAGCAAAACCAGATGATCCGGCGGAAGTTTCCAAAGGGGACAAACTTTGATAAAGTTTCCCCAAAGGAGGTAAAAATGGTGGAGGACTGGCTGAACAGATACCCCCGCAAGATCCTGGGATGGTACAGCAGCGCGGACATGTTCCGGGCACTGATCGAGGCCGTTTGAAAATTTTTTTACTTTTTGTTACGCTTACCTATTGACATTTGCGCAACAGCATGATCGGGCATTGTAAATGAACCTCCACTCAGCGCAACATCTTCAGAATACCAGCCGCTGAAGCGGTAATCTGTGACATCCGGCATCTTTGCCAGTTCCACAGTCTCACCGTACTTGCAGGTCTGTTCACCCGGCACTTCCGGCGCACCCGCAGGGACTGTACCTTCATACTCATACGTCACTGTGTACTCGTTCCGGTCGTAGTACAGCTTCAGCACCAGCGTGCCGTCCTCGGCGATGATACCGGAGGAATTCGAACGGCTTTCATTATAAGTGAAGCCTTCGTATTCCTTGATTTCAGCAGTGGCAGTATCTCCGACAGTACCAGAGGGTGTCAATGTATCAGCTGCAACGATCGAGTAGTTATCATCTTTCAAATTCTGCTGATAGTACTCTACCCGATAGCTGGCCGTGGAGGACTTCCACTGGGCGTACAGGGTCACATCGGTGTTTTTGATAGTGATGGCACTCCCCGCCGCATAAGGCGTTCCGGCGCCGTTCTTCTCGGTGTTCCACCCGGTAAACTCATACCCCGGCCGGGTGAACATGTTTTGGAGCACCATGGCCTCGCCGCCGGTGATGTAGTACTTGGGGTCCGTGACCGTACCGTCGGCATCATCGGCGTTGGCAACATACAACACCTGATACGTCTCCACCGGCGCTTCGGGGGACTCCGTCAGCTCCAGAGACTGATTCGGCTTCTCATCCACCATGTAGCCGCTCAGACCGGCCTTGTGTTCGCCCGTGTCATTTGTCACATAGGTATCGGCGTCGCTCCAGCTGCCGTTTACATCGGGCTGGATGGGGAACGTCAGGACCAGCTTGCCGCCGGACCAAGTGACGTTGCCGTTCTCAGTAGTCTTCGTCACCGCATGGTCTGTATAGTCAAAGCCCTCCACAGTGATGGTCTTGCTGTCGGCATTTACCACAGGGGTAACGCCATCAAGCGTCTGCAGAGAATCCCAGGTATATTTGCCGTATTGGTCCTGCCCAGTGACCTTCGCATACTGGACCGTCACCGCATCGGAACTGCCTGTCAGCCCCTCCGGGAAGGTGAAGAAGTCCGACAGCGTGTCGGACAGCACCGTGTTCGCGCCGGCCGCCACCTTGGAGGTGCTCACGTTATCGGCGATGGTGCTGAAAGCGTTTTCCAGCTCCTCGGCATCGTCCGCCGCGAAGTAGTAGTTGCCTTCCGTCACGCGGGTGCCAAGATTGCAAAAATTCCAGCTTGCTTGTCCGAACCGATTTGTTGCCGTGGCATTGGGATAGTTGGAAGACACACCGTTCATGTACTTGTTGAAGTTGTCCCGTATATCATCGGGATCCGCATCCTCAAACATACCGATGGTGTACACGGTCACGCCGTTGTTTTTCAAATCGTGGGCCAGATTGACAGCGGTTGCTGCGACATCGTCATCAAAGTCGTTGCCGTGGTTGGGCTCACCATCGGTAAAGACCACCACGACCTGCTTGGCGTCCTGCCGGGCGCCGGTCAGCGTCGGATCCTCGACCCACCACTCGCCGCCGTCGTGTCTCCACTGTCCGTCCAGGACGTCCTGCGCAAGGGTCAGGCCGTAGTCTACGCTGGTGGCGCCGGCGGGCTCCAGCGCTTCGATTGCGCCGGTCAGCTGCTGAACGCCCGCCGCATCGACGGTGGTAAAGTCCTTGACGATCTGTGTATAGTTGTAGGCATAATAGTCGTCTTGGCGGTCGTTTCCGACGCTGTCCGCGTAGGAGTCATCCGCAAACTTGACAATGCTGATTCGGTGGGTCACGTCATTGTCTGCACCCGCCGCGTTTTCGGCCACTTGATCAATGAAGCCGTTTACAGCGCTCTGCATGGCCTCCATCTTGGAAGTCGTTATCTCTTGGCGCGTGTAAAGAGTACCTGTCCAAAGGTTGGCATTCTGGTTCCTGCTGGTAGTACCGAGCTGATTCCAGTCCCGGTAAACCCCGCTGCCGGTATAATACCCGATGGAATATTGCCGGTTCCCCCAAGAACCATCACTTTCAGCTTCCACTTCGTAGTAGTTGCCGTCATCATCGCGGAAATAATACGTCGTCCACCGAGACCCGTTGATGTCGCTATACGACCATCTCTGTTCATCAGTGGGGGTATATTCCCACGTGCTCTCTCCCAGGTCATCATCCATCGACCCGGAGACATCCAGCACCAGCACAATATCCAGCGGTGTGGTCTTGCTTCCCTTGGTCACCTCGTTGGTGACATAGGCCTCCAGGGTCAGGGAATAATTTCCGTCCTCATCATAGTTGACCGTCTTGTCCACCACGACGCCGTCGTTGCTCTCTGTGTGGACCCGGTCGCTCCCGTTGCCGCCGCCAGGGTCTTCTGCCGCCAAGGCAGCAGTGGGAACCATTGTCAGCATCATACAGAGGACCAGAAATGCTGACAAGATCCGTTTCTTCATCACTTCTCCTCCTTTTATATTTCAGTGATCTTATATGTAAACATCCTTATGGATGGAATGACCGGTTCCCTCCGCCCACCCGGCGGCCAGCTGCTCCGTGTCCAGCATCCGCTCGTAGGACTGCTCCGCCAACAGGCGCACGCCGCGCTCCACCTCCGCCCGGGTAGCCAGATACAGCTTCCGCAGGCACCGGGGCGTTCCCTTTTCCTCCTCTACCCGGGCGTCATGACACAGGGTCTGGATCTCCTCCGTCACCTGGGTCCGGCTCATGCCTTTCCCGTTCCGGGTGCAGAACACCGGCCCCGCCGTCAGGCCCTGCCGCCGGGCGTAGTCCAGCAGCTCCCCCTGCAGACAGGCGGGCAACGGGACGTATCGCCGCTCCCTGCCGGTACGGACCGGCAGGCGCCCGGCCCGCACCCGCTCAACGGTCACCTGAGGCAGCTCCCCCACCCGGATGCCCGCCAGGGCGAATATTTTCACCAGCAGGTAGGTCCGCTCCTTTTCCAGTATCCTGGCAGCCTGCAGCAGCCGCAGATACTCCACCCGGCTCAGTTCCGGCTGGAGGCCCTTGTCCGCCTCCAGCTGCCCCACCAACTGCAGGTCCCGCCGCCCCATGTACTCCATCAGCCCGTTGGCGGCAGACAGGTGGGTATTCACGGTGCTGGGGGAATACCCTGCCTCCAGCAGGAATGCTCGCCAAGCAGCCAGCGTTCCCCGGGAGATCTGCTTGTCCGGGGGCAGGTAGTCATAGAGGGCCCGCAGCTTGGCACTGTACATCTGCACCGTGCCCTTGCGGCGTCCCCTGCCGGACAGGTCCGCCAGATAAGCCCGGATGGTCTCCATGCTGAGCTCGGCGCCGGGCCAGTCCGGTGTGCGGTGTGTCTCCCGCGGCTTCAGAGCCTCTGGACTCCTCATCTCCCCGCCTCCTGTCAACAGAATCGCCATTTCCTCCTGTAAGGGACCGAAACAGGGCCTGCAGACCAGGGGCAAATGTGCGCAAAAAAGCCCGCGCAGCCTGCGCGGGCTCAAAAATGGCGCAAAGACAGCAGCCGGACAAAATTCGACGCTTTTCCGGCCATTTTATGCTGCCCAAATCGGTAAAAGCTCTTGCGGCTGGCGGTGCTTTGTGCTAGAATTTGGTTACTGTTAAAATCAATTATGTATGTCTAGTTATTTTTTTGCAGCCATCCGCATCGGAATGGCGATTCTGTCCTATTTCTAACAGATCAGCCCCAGCCGTGCCAGAGTCCCGGCGTGCTCGGTGCCCGTGGAGATCAGGTAAATCCGGGTCGTCTCAATACTGGAGTGGCCCAGAACGTCCGCCAGCCTGGCCACGTCCCGGCAGACACGGTAGAACGTCTTGGCGAACAGGTGCCGCAGATTGTGGGGAAACACCTTGCTAGGTGCCACGCCCGCCTTGTCGCACAGCGCTTTCATCTCCGCCCAGATCTGCCGGCGGGAGATGCCTTTTTCGTTTCTAGTGAGAAAAATCTCGCCGGAAGCGATTTTTTGTTTCCTGGCGTATTTGAGGAGCTTGCGGCAGAGCTTGCCCGGCAGCAGGATGGTCCGGATCTTGCCCTTCAAGGAGATTTCGGCCCTTCCCCGGTACACGGCCTCCACGGTGACATAGCGCACCTCGGACACCCGGATTCCGGTGCCGCAAATGGTTTCCAGCAGCAGCGCCAGCCGTTCCCGGCCCTGGGTGCGGGCGGTCTCCAGCAGGCGGAGGTACTCCGGCCTCGTCAGCTCCCGGCTGTCGTCCCGGAACAGCCGCCGCTGGATGCGCAGGGGCTTCACCCGAAACGCCGGCCAGCCCAGAAATACAAGGAACCGGTTGACCGCCGCCAGCTTGACGTTGATGGTGGCCGGCGCCAGCTTCGCCTCCAGCAAGGCGGCCTTCCAGGCCCCCGCCGCCGCCTTGGACGCCGCCCGGCCGTCCAGCCAGGCGGTAAAATCCGCCGCATCCCGCAGGTATTTCTCGATGGTGGCGGGGCTCTTTTCCTCCCACACCAGGCGCTGCCTGAACGCCTGGAGCTGTTCTCCTGTGATGGTATAGTCTTGCACTGCATATCGCCTCCCGTACAATTATCCTCTATATTTTACCTTCCGGCCGGCTGTCTATGTATCCAATGGATTTTGCGCGGCAGAACACTGCTCTGACACCGACGGATAGGCCCCGGCCCTCTGCTTGCATTGCGGGCCGATTTGACGTATTCTTTAATAAAAAAGGCAGGTGCCAAAAAAAGGGAGGGATCGCCTTGGTGCGGACCGCAAAGCGGACGCCTCTGATTCACGCCGGACGGGCTTTTGTACTGGCCCTGGCGGCCGGACTGGTGCTTGTTGGCTGCATGGAGTGGAGCCGCCGGAACCAGGAGCGGGACCGCATGGGCTATGTCGCCAGCGCCATCGGGGCGGAGACGTATGAGTTTATGCTCTCCGAGATGAGCAAAACCCGCGTTCTGGAGGCCTATCTCATCCAGACCAGCGGGGACTATTCGGACTTCGGCAGGGTCGCCCATGTCCTGCTGCGGGAGGACTATGTGCGAAACGTCCTCTTCGCGCCGGACGGGATCGTGGACGGTGTCTTTCCCCTGGAGGGAAACGAGGATGTCGTCGGGCTGAACATGTACGGGGACGGGGCCGGCAATCTGGAGGCTCAAGCTGCCATCGAAAAAGAGGCGCTGTATATCGCCGGCCCCTTCCAGCTGATCCAGGGCGGCCTGGGCATCGCCGGGCGGCTGCCGGTCTTTCTGACGGACGAACAGGGCCAGCGGTATTTCTGGGGCATTGTCTCCGTGACGCTGGACTTTCCGGCCGCCCTGTCCGGAAGCTCCGTGGAGCGGGTAAATGCCCAGGGCTTCGCCTGCCAAATTTGGCGCATCAATCCGGACGACGGACAGAAACAGGTGATTCTCGAGACGGCGGACCCGCTGCCGGAGGGTGTGCGGACTGTGGACCACGCGCAGGAGCTGTTCAACTCTGTCTGGACCGTCTCCCTGGCGCCCCTGCGGCCCTGGTATCTCCAGATCAGCCTGTGGCTGGGGGTGGCGGTGAGCCTGCTGGTGGCGTTGCTGGCTGCGGCGGGCGTCTACTACGCGGGCCGGCTGCGGCAGCTGCAGCTGGAAAAATCCCAGCGGGCCATCCAGCAGCTGCAGGAGCAGCTGGAGCGGGAACAGGGCAATATGCTGCTGAACCAGATCCGCTCCCACTTCTTTTACCACACCCTCAACGCTCTGCAGGCCCTGATCGTCCTGAAGCCGGAGGCGGCCTACAAAATGGCCGGAGACTTCGCCCGCTACCTGCGGTTCACACTGGACTCCGTCACTGCCGACGGCGGGATCGGCTCCTTCCGGGAGGAGATCCGGGCGGTCCGGGCCTATGCGGATATCAACCAGCAGCAGCTGGGGGACCGGCTGCACATGGTCTACGAGATTCCCGACGTGGACTTTCCCATCCCCCTGCTGACCATCCAACCCATTGTGGAGAATGCCATCCTCCACGGCATCAAGCCCAAGGTGGGCGGCGGAACCGTCTCTTTGAAGCTGGAAGAGCTGCCGGACCACTGGCAGGTCACGGTGACGGACGACGGCGTGGGCTTCGGCCTGGAAGCTGTCCGAGAGAAGGGCTCCATCGGGCTGGAGAATGTGCGGCGGCGCATAGCCCGCTTCCCCGGCAGCGAGCTGCGGATCACCAGCACAGTGGGCATGGGCACACAGGCTGTCCTGACTTATGGAAAGCGGGGGAAAAACATGGAAAATCTTTCAAAATCGACCTGAAAGCGTACGGTTTCCGTACGCTCCATCTGGTACAATAGAAACATGAGACAGGGGTGACCGCGATTGAAAACCATTCTGGTGGACGACATGCTGCTGGATCTGCAGCTCTTCGAGTTGAAATGTGCGGACATGCCTGATTTTGAAATTGTGGGGAAATTCACCGATCCCAACGCGGCCATTGAGTACGCCGCCGGCCATGTGGTGGATTTTGCCCTGCTGGACATCGACATGCCGGGGATGGACGGCATCCATCTGGCCCAGGCCCTGCGGCGGCTGCGGAGCGACATCATCATCGTCTTCGCCACGGCCCACCCGAAGTTTGCGGTGGAGGCGCTGAAGATGAAGGCGGACTACATCATCTTCAAGCCCTTTGACCGGGAGGACATCGCCGATGTGATGGAGCGGGCCAAGCTGCTGCGCCGCCGCCAGTGCAAGCGCATCCATTTCCACACCTTCGGGGCCTTCGACATGCTGGTGGACGGCGAGCCGGTGCACTTCCGCTCCGGCAAGGCCAAGGAGCTGATGGCCCTGTGCGTGTATCGGGACGGGCGGCCGGTGTCCATTCACGAGATCGTGGAAAACCTATGGGGAGAGAACGCCGACGGCACCGGCTACCGCCGCACCATCAAGGAGCTGGCAGACACCCTGCGGGACTATGGCGCGGAGGAGATGTTCCTGCGCAGCCGGGGGAGCCTGCGGGTGCGGATGGACCTGGCGGACTCGGATTTTCAGGCATTCATGAGCGGCGATGAGGACGCCATCTGCCAGTTTCAGGGGGTGTTCATGCAGCAGTATTCCTGGGCGGAGCCCATGGTCTGCACGCTGCAGGAGAAAAAGGAGCTGATGCTTGCCCGCATGGGGAAGCACCGCATGTAAGGAGGGGGCTGAAACTTTGGATGAGTTACTGAGAATGGAGCACGTCAGCAAACGCTTCGGCGATTTCTACGCCAACAGGGACATCAACCTGTCCGTCCGCAAGGGCGAGGTACATACCCTGTTAGGGGAGAACGGCGCGGGAAAGAGCACGCTGATGAACGTCCTCATCGGGCTGTACCAGCCCACAGAGGGAAAGATCTTCCTGAATGGGAAGGAGGTCCGCATCGACTCTCCCGCCCAGGCGGTGAAGCTGGGCATCGGTATGGTGCATCAGCACTTCATGCTGGTGGAGGCCATGACGGTGTTCGAGAACATCATCCTGGGGGACCGGAACACCAAGGGCATTTTCATCGACAAGGAGGCCCGGAAGAAGGAAATCCTGGATCTGGCGGAGCGCTATGGTCTGGACGTGGAGCTGGACCGGCCCATCACGGAGATTGCCGTGGGCGCCCAGCAGCGGGTGGAAATCCTGAAAACCCTGTATCGGGGCGCGGAGCTGCTGATTCTGGACGAGCCCACCGCCGCCCTGACAGACATCGAGGTAGAGGGACTGTTCCAGATCATCCATAAGCTGACGGAGGAGGGCAAAAGCGTCATCTTCATCAGCCACAAGATGCGGGAGGTGCTGCAGATCTCCGACCGTATCACCATTCTGCGCACCGGCGAGGTCATCACCACCCTGGATCGCTCCGAGACCGACGGCCAGGAGCTGGCCAACCTGATGATCGGCCGGGAGCTGGCCCCCTCCCACTACGGCAAGGTGGAGGAGCCGGGCGATCCCGTCATCCAGATGCGGAGCGTGGACTACCACAAAGAATCCAAGCACGCAGGGCTCAGCGGCGTCTCCCTGACCGTGGGCCGGGGCGAGATCGTGGGCATTGCCGGCGTGGACGGCAACGGCCAGAGCCAGCTGGCCCAGGTGGTCACCGGCGTGCTGACGCCGGACGGCGGTGAGGTGGACATGAAGGGCTCCAAGGTGGCTCAGTTCACCCCCAACGGCTTTATTCTGGAAAATGTATCCCACATCCCGGAGGACCGGAACAAGATGGGCCTCATCGGCAATATGTCCGTGAAGGACAATATCGTGCTCAAGGCCACGGACTCTCCGGAGTTCTCCAGTGCCAAGGGCTACTTTCTGAAGAAAAAGGCCATCCGGGACTACGCCCTGAAGATGCAGGAGAAGTACGACATCCGCTGCACCTCTGTGGAGCAGGAGACGCGGAACCTCTCCGGCGGCAACCAGCAGAAGGTGATCCTGGCCCGGGAGCTGGAGGGCAGCCCGGACCTGCTGGTGGCCGTCCACCCCACCCGGGGCCTGGATATCGGCGCTACCCGCTTCGTCCACGACACCATGATCGAGGCCCGGGACAAGGGCTGCGGCGTATTGCTGATCTCCGCGGACTTCGACGAAATCCTGGAGGTTTCCGACCGCATTGTGGTGATGTTCGAGGGGCAGATCATGGGCGTGTTCTCCGGCAAAAATCCTCCCATTGAGGAGATCAGCCTGGCCATGGCCGGGAAATAAGGAGGGGGAGAACGCATGAAAAACAGCGGAAAACTCGTCAGTTTCCTGGTACCCATCATCTCCATCCTGCTGGCCTTCGTCATCGGGTGCATCATCATGGCCGTGCTGGGTGCCAATCCCTTTGTGGCGCTGGAGTCCCTTTGGATCGGTGCCTTCGGCAGCCTGCGGAACGTAGGCACCACCCTGGCCCGCTCCACGCCGCTGATCTTCACCAGCCTGTGCGCCTGCTTTGCATACCGCTGCGGCGTGTTCAACCTGGGTGGTGAGGGCCAGTTCCTGATGGGCTCCATCGTCTGCTGCTACATTGCCACCCAGAGCGGGATCGAAGGACTGCCCGCCATTCTCCTGTGTCTGGTGGGCGGCGCCGTGGCTGGCGGCCTCTGGTCCCTGATTTCCGGCCTGCTGAAGGTCTACCGTGGCCAGAATGAAATGATTATCACCATCATGCTGAACTATGTGGCCACGCTGTTCATGGGCGTGGTATATACCGACTGGCTGCGGGACGGCAGCGTTCCGCAGACGCAGGCCGTGCCGGAGGCCACTCAGCTCAGCCGCCTCTTCGGCCTGCGGGTCACCTCCGCCTTCGTCATCGCCCTGGCGGTGGGACTGCTGGTGTACTATTTCCTGTTCTACACCTCCAAGGGCTTCCAGCTGCGGGCCGTGGGCCTGAACATGACGGCGGCGGAGTTCAACGGCTTCGCGGTGAAGAAGTACATCCTGATGAGCTTTATCGTCTCCGGCGCCATCGCCGGCCTGGGCGGTAGCGCCGAGCTGCTGGGGACCCAGTTCCGGCTCATCAACGGCTTCGGCAACGGCTACGGATTCGACGGCGTGGCCATGGCCCTGATCGGTCAGCTGCATCCTCTGGCGACCATTGTGGTGGCCATCTTCTTCGCAGCTCTGCGGGTGGGCTCTACCACCATGCAGGCGGCCACCGGCGTGCCCACCAGCGTATCCGACATCATCCAGGCCCTGGTGATCGTGTTCACCGTGGCGGGTCTGGCCATGGTGAAGCTGCCCGGATTCAAGGCGTTCCTGGGAAGGCTGACGGAGAGACGGAAGGAGGCGGCCTGATATGGAATTTGTCATGAACATCATCCTCTCCAGCGTCCGCATGGCCACGCCCCTGATCTTTCTGGCGCTGGCGGAGCTGTACTCCCAGCGGGCGGGCCTGGTCCACATCGGACTGGAGGGCCTGGCCTCTATCGGCTCTCTGGTGGGCTTTCTGGTAAGCCTCATCACCGGCAGCCCCATGCTGGGCGTGCTGGCTGGCGCGGCGGTGGGCATTCTGGTGAACATGATCTTCGCCTACGCTACCGTCACCCTCTGCGCGGAGCAGATCGTCTACGGTATGGCCATCAACATCTTCGCCCCGGCCCTGGCGGCCTTCATCTACCGGGTCTACTTCGGCGCCGGGTCCGAGCTGGTGCAGGTGGGTCTGATGAACACGCTGTCCTCCTCCCTGGGCATCACCTCCGACAACTTCCTGGTCCGCCTCCTGCTGGACCAGACGCCCATGGTGTACCTGGCTTACGGCCTGGTGATCTTCACGGTTATCTACTTCAACCGTACCAAGTCCGGCCTGAACTACAAGGCCGTGGGCGAGTATCCCAAGGCGGCGGCAACTCTGGGCATCAACGTCATTGGCGTGAAGTACGCCGCCTGCGTCATCTGCGGCGCCCTGGCCGGCATCGGCGGTGCCTATCTCACCACCTGCTACGCCAACACCTACGTGGACGGCAACGTGGCGGGCCGGGGCTTCATCGCCCTGGCGGCGGTGATCTTCGGCCGGTGGAGCGGTGCCGGCGTGCTGCTGGCGTGCCTGTTCTTCGGCTTCTGCGACGCGCTGCAGATCCGGCTGCAGGTGGGCAGCTTCGGCGTGCCCTATCAGTTCTTCCAGATGATCCCCTACATCGCCACCGTGGTGGTATTGGCCGGCATCGGCATGAAGAAGGCCGGCCCCAAGAGCTCCGGCAAGCCCTATCTCAAGGAGGAGCGCTGAGGATAATCGCCGCCCACGCGGCTGTTATCAATAGAAGGCATCCACATTTATGAAGAATTGGGAGGAAAGAACATGAAAAAATTATTGGCTCTGCTTCTCACCCTGGTCATGTGCCTGTCGCTGGCGGCGTGCGGCGGCTCCGGTACCGACACCTCCGGCACTGACACGTCCAGCGGAGAAACCGGCGAAGACTCCGGCGACAGCAGCTACCGGGTGGCCATGATCTGCGACTCCAGCATCTCCGACGGCGGGTGGGGCATGTCCTGCTACAACGCCATGGTGGATGCCGCCGCAGAGCGCGGCTGGGCCACGGAGGTCTCCGACAGCATCGCCCAGTCTGCCTACTATGACACCATCATCTCCTATTGTGACCTGGGCTATGACCTGATCTACGCCCCTGGCAACCAGTACACCGACGCCGTCCTTCAGGCGGCGGAGGAGTTCCCCGATGTGGCCTTCGCCCTGCTGAACGGCGGCGAGGACACTCCCGCCAAAGCCGTCAACGGCAATGTGACCTCCCTGCTGCCCAATGCCCAGCAGGTGGGCTGGATCGCCGGTGCCCTGGCCGGTCTTATGACCAAGAGCGGCACGGTGGCCTTCATTGGCGCCATGGAACTGGATACCACCCTGGGCAAGTATAACGGATTCAAGGAAGCCGCCGCCTATGTGGGACAGCAGGAGGGCAAAACCGTCTCCACTCTGGATGTGGTCTACTCCGGCGACTTTTCCGCCGCCGACAAGGGCATTGAGTTTGCCAAGGCCATGATCGACCAGGGCGCTGATGTGTTCTTTGGCGACGCCTCCGCTGTGGACTCCGGCGCACGGCAGGCCATTGACGAAGCCAATGCCGCCAGCGGCTCCGTGAGCATCTATGACATCGCCCAGCCCTCCGATCTGTTGGGCCAGAACGAGTGCATCATCGGCAGCCAGGTGACGGACAATGCCTCCCTTGTGGGCCTGTGCATGGAGGCTGTGGAGGATGGCTCCTTCGGCGGCGAGGTCATCTACGGCACCCTGCAGAACGGTGCCTTGTCCGCGGGTGCCCTCAGCGACCTGGTGCCCGCCGATGTTCAGGAGAAGTATCAGGGCTACCTGGACCAGATGGTGGACGGCAGCTTTATGCAGTAAGATTTATACCCGCAAACCACTGCGGCTCCATCCAGATGCCTGGATGGAGCCGCTTTCCCCCCTGCCCGGGAAACTTCTGCCCAACGGTAGAACGGGGCCTGCAGTGCCGGGCATTGGATGGCGGGCAGCCGCTCCCCTCCTCCCTGGCCCGCAGACGCAAAACGGCCGTGCGATCAAAAATCGCACGGCCGTTTTTCCGATATTCTGCCCCACAGGAACGGCGCGGTCCGCCCTGTTCTTCGGGTCATCAGGAGCGGGAAGCTCTCTCCTCCCGGCAGTCTTCCGGTTTTTTCGTGTGGTTTTTATAGGTATTCCATGTGGGTTCATATTCCGCTGTGGCCTGATTGCCCCACATGGCCCAGCCCTCCCGGTCCCCGCGGGCAAACAGCTCAAGAAACGGCCCTGGAGAGCATCGCTCGATCAGGGGGATGAATTCGTCCGGTTTTCTGGAGTGCTCCCGCTTCTGTGCCCGCAGCAGGTTCACCTGGGACCTGGCCGGGGGCAGCGTCCTGTTCCCGCCGCCCCTGACACCAAAGAGCAGAATTTCCGTCACATTCCGGAAGTAGAACCCCACACCCCGGCCGTCCGGTTCTCCGTCCTTGCGAACCTTCTCCCAGATGATATTGCCCTTGTACTCGAATCCCCAGGCCTTCATGACCGCAAGGCCGTCGGGAAGCAGGGCATTGGGTACCCACAGATACAGATGGCTCTTCTCCGCCGCCACCTGTGCCACCGGCAGCGCCATGATGTCTTCCAGCTCCATGGTCTCGTAGCGATTCAGCCGCTTGTGCTCAGGCGCTACCTTCCCGGTCCGATTCTGGAACCTCCAGGGAGGGTCGGCATATATGGTGGCGTATTTTTGATCGCCGCAGAAACGCAGCAGATTTTCAGATGTTTCCTGGATTGTGCTCATCGATGTACCCTTCCTCCCAATCTGTGATGCACGGTTTCCTGATGCCTACTGCCAGAATGGGGCATCCGCCGTTCCTGCGGGAATCCAAGCGATAGGTCAATTTCCCCATCCAGGTGGTGCTGGCCCCGTACTTCCGCAGAATGGGTTTCCACTGGCGGGTCTTTCCGTCATAGTCGTAAATGGTTTTGAAGATGTCGTTCAGCTCGGCAGAGCGCGTAATGATGATCCCTGCACTGACAAGGTCGCAGTCATAATACGTCCGCATGGCCAGCAGGTCCCGGTCGAACGTCTGATCTTTGCTGTTCCACTCCAGATCGAAGGCGATCCGGTTTTTCAGAAAGTCGATATTATGTCCGTCGATATACCCGGGTATGACCTTTTCCTCAAACGGCTCCTGGGAAAAGCGTCCCCGCTGTTCGGCCTGCCGCGGATAGAACTTGATGTGGAGGTCGCCGGAAATGCGGATCTCGCGCCATCCGCGGGGATACAGCACATCATCAAACTTTTTGGGGATCTTGGTCTCGTTTCCGCCGGACTCCCGAAGATCGTCCGTAGTGATGCGCAGCTGACGCAGGCAGTCCACAATCTCGCTCCACTCCGCCGGAAATGCCTGTGTGATAATCTCAAGCGCGTGATTATAGCTGTAAAATTCAAACTTCTCTAAAAGGTCGGGCGCAATATACTCTCTCAAGTCCAAGGCGGCTGTCCTCCTGTGTTTTAGATATTATAACATCTTTTCCTCCCGTTTTCACCACCATTTTTTGAATGCGCCATAATTTTCAGGGGGTGCCTCTTTTTTACGTTTCACCAATCCGGGTCCCGCAGCCCCCGCCGGGCAGCAAAAATTTCGGAAAGAGGACACATGTTAACAGAGCGCAGCCAGTTGGGTGCTGTGGCAGGATGGTACATTTCCCCAGAGAGTTTTCAGAAGGGGTACGACCCAGGCATTGACGACTATATGGTGAAGCCCGGCGACTTCAGCGGGCTGCTCATGCGGGTGCGGGCACTGCTGCGCCGGGCCAATATTGAGGCCAGCCGGAAGCTGTCCGTGGACGGACTTCTTCTGTATGCCGACGCGCTGACGGCCTCTCTTGCTGGAGCGGAGATCCCCGTGACCATCCGGGAATTCAACATCCTGTACGAGCTGCTGTCCTGCCCCAACCGCACCTTCCCGCTACGGGCACAGGCGGAAGTTCTGTGGCAGCGGCAGACACACTGAACCCGCCGTCCCGTCACGTCCCCTGCGTCAATTCGCAAAGGCCATAGCCGGAAGTCCCGCCTCTCCGCTGCCGCAGCGCAAGAGGCACCCGGATGGCTCCCCGGTGCAGAGTCCGCACACTTGATTGAAAATGGATGCGCGGGCGGCAAATATTGTGGTATAATATCCATACTGAGATCGCTGGTGGCCGCCGGGCCGCGGCCGCTCCTTTCTCCGGCCGCGGCCCCCGCCCTGTCAGGGCTTTTACGGGCAAACGTCCAGCTTCCCGGCGCACCGCAGTGTGCAGGGCTGGAGATCACAGCAGGTACGGCAGCCTCCGCCGCCCCCCGTCCGGCCCTCCCCCGATATTTTTGAAAACGGTGCAAACGATCAGGACCGTGTCGACTGCCGGAGCCTACCGGAGGGCGGCCGCCTGCTCTTGTCCGGCGGCGGCGCAACGCGCCGGAGGGAGCTCCGCCCTGGCTGCCTGCACCACCGCCGGAACGGCGTGAAGCACGGATGTGCCATCCGGGGGCACGGCGTCTCCGCAGGGGGCGGCATCGAGGGCGCACTGTCCAAGGGGCAGTCATCAGAAAAGAGGAATGCGTATGTGGATTCTCTTCGCGGCTGGATCCGCGCTTTTCGCCGGTGTGACGGCCATTCTGGCCAAGTGCGGCATCCGGAAGACCGACTCCACCGTGGCCACCGCCATCCGCACCCTTGTGGTGCTGGTTTTTGCGTGGACCATGGTGTTTGTCGTGGGCTCCCAGGGGGAGATCCGGAACATCGGCCCCACAACGCTCCTCTTTCTGTTGCTGTCCGGCCTGGCTACCGGAGCCTCCTGGCTGTGCTACTTCAAGGCCCTCCAGCTGGGTGACATCAACAAGGTGGTGCCCATCGACAAATCCAGCACCGTGCTCACCATCCTGCTGGCCTTTTTTCTGCTGGGGGAGCCCATCGGCCTGCCTCAGGGGATCGGGGTGGTGCTGATCGGCACAGGCACCTTCCTGATGCTGGAGAAAAGGTCCCCCGCCGCCGGCTGTGCACCCCAGTGCGGGAGCTGGATGCTCTACGCCTTCGGCTCGGCGGTGTTTGCCAGTCTCACCGCGATCCTGGGCAAAGCCGGCATTCAGGGCGTGGAGTCCAACCTGGGCACCGCCATCCGCACCGGTGTGGTGTTGGTGATGGCCTGGCTCATGGTGCTGGTGACAGGCAAGGCCGGTGCGGTGCGGCAGGTGCCCCGGCGGGAGTTGGCGTTCATCTGCCTGTCCGGCGTGGCCACCGGGGCCTCCTGGCTGTGCTATTACCGGGCGCTTCAGAGCGGCCCCGCCAGCGTGGTGGTGCCCATCGACAAGTTGAGCATTTTGGTCACAGTGGCCTTTTCCCGGCTGGTGTTTCGGGAGAGGCTCACATCTCGCTCCGCCGCAGGTCTTGCCCTCATTGTGGCCGGGACGCTGGCCATGCTGTTCTGACCGCCGGAGCCATCCCCCTCCAGCGGGGTTCTCTTCGCGCCCACCCGATGCCGGACAGGTGTTCCTTTCGGCGGGCCGCCAGCTGGCGGCCGGGGGAAAATTTCCACTCTTGTTTTTTTCTGTACAGCGTGCTATACTGGCCGAGGTTTAAGGAATGCGGCGAAAGGGGGAGCTCCCTGGCGCCACGCTCACATAGATGACAAGAACCAGATTGCGAGGGAGCCTGTGTTCCAGGCTGAGAGGGTCCCAGTAAGGGCCGACCGCACCCGGCTTCCCAGGCGGAAGCGGGGGCATCAGCATCTGCGTGAAGGTCTGAACGGGTATGTGCTGATGAGGCGCGTGCCCGTTTTGTTTTGCGCAGAAAATTAAACTGGAGGGATTCCCATGAAAAAGAAGATTTCCGCACTTTTGTTGAGCCTGGCGCTGTGCGCCGGACTCCTGGCCGGCTGCGGCACCGGGGAGACGGCGGAGGCTCCGTCCGACACCGATGTACAGCAGGTGGACTCTCTGAAAATCGCATTTTCTCCCTATGCGGACGCCGACCTCATCTCCGAGTCCACGGAGCCGCTGGAGGAGCTGCTGAAGGCAAAGCTGCTGGAAAAGGGCTACGACGTGGGCGAGATCGACATGACCGTGGGCACCAGCTACACCGCCGTGGGCGAGGCCCTCAGCGCGGGCAGCGCGGACCTGGGCTTCATCTCCGGCGGCAACTATGTGCTCTTCTCCGACGACTGCGATGTGCTGCTGACCGCCCTGCGCTATGCCATCAACAAGGACTCTGAGAACCCCGCCGACTGGAACGACGGCACCATCGAGGAGAACACAGAGGACATGAGCACTTACTACCGCTGTATCCTGCTGGCCGGTCCCAGCGAGAAGGGCCAGGAGCTGCTCTCCAAGGTCAACGCCGGGGAGGAGCTGACCTGGGACGACCTGAACAGCGCCACCTGGGCGGTGCTGAATCCCACCTCCGCCTCCGGGTACATCTATCCCTCCCTGTGGCTGCAGGAGCACTACGGTAAGGGGATCAGCGATCTGGACAATGTGGTGGAGTGCGACTCCCACACCACCTCCGTGGCCCGGCTGGCTGCCGGTCAGGTGGATGTGATGGTGTCCTACGGCCACATCCGCATCAAGAACGCCCCCATCTGGGAATCCGATTTCGGCGGCACAGCCCCATGGTGGAGCAGACCGGCGTGATCGGTGTGACGGACGGCATCTACAACGACATGATCGCGTACAGCAAGACCTCTGACACCATGGCGGACGAAGCCTTCCGGCAGGCAGTGGGCGAGTCCTTCATCGAGCTGGCCCAGACCGAGGAGGGCCAGGAGATCTTCGGCGTATTCAGCCAGGTGGGCTACGACTGGGGTAGCGACTCCGACTATGACGGAGAGCGGGCGGCCCAGGCGCTTTTGAAATCTATGGAAGCGTGACCATCTTCAGGAGGGATTTCATGCTGCAGGCGATCCATATCCGCAAACAATTTCAGCGTTCCGGCGAGGTGCTGCGGGATGTCAGCTTCACCCTGGGCGACGGCGAGTTTCTCTCGGTCATCGGCCCGTCCGGCGCCGGGAAAACCACCCTGTTCCGCATCCTGAATGGAACGGAGCTGTGCAGCGGCGGTGAAGTCCTCTATGGCGGGACGCACTTTGAAGCCGCCCGAGGCCGGGAAAAGCGGGCGCTCCAGCAGGGGATCGGCACCATCTATCAGGATTTCTGCCTGGTGGAGAACCTGTCCGCCATCCAGAACGTGCTGAACGCCTGCCTGCCGGACATGTCCCTGGCCGCCTCCCTGCTGGGGGCGTTCGGACGGGAGCGGTCCGAACAGGCCGCCGCGATCCTGCGAGAGGTCGGGCTGGCGGACAAGCTGGAGGAGCCGGTGAAAAACCTCTCCGGCGGGCAGAAGCAGCGGGTGGCCATCGCCCGCGCCCTGATGCGGAACCCCTCCATCCTGCTGGCGGACGAGCCGGTGGCGTCCCTGGACCCCGTCACCGGGCGGCAAATCCTGTGCCTGCTCCGGGACATTCAGCGCCAACGCGGTGTCAGCATCCTGATGAACAGCCACAATCTGGACCTGTCCCTGGAGTTCTCCACCCATATCGTCGGCATGAACCGGGGACGCGTTGTCTTTGACGGCGCCCCCGGGGATGTGACGGAGGCCGTCCTGCGGGATATTTACGGCGAGGCGGCGGCCGTATGAAACAAAGACGTATCCGCTGCCTCGCTGCGGCCGCTTTTGTGCTGCTGTTCCTGGGAGCCGCCTGGTTCACCGGATGCGACCTGTCCCTGATGTGGAGCCGGCGCGACCACCTGACGGACATCGCCGCAAAGATGTTTCCGCCGGACTGGGGATTCCTCGGGAAGGTCCTGCCCCTGCTGTGGGCCACGATCCAGATGTCCATTACCGGGACGTTTCTGGGCGCGGTGCTGTCCATCCCGGCCGCCATGGCCTGCGCCGCCGCCCTGCCGGGACCCGGCCCGGTCAAGAAGGCGGTCCGCTTCTGCATCCAGGTGCTCCGCTCCTTCCCGGCCCTGATCCTGGCCCTGCTGGCCACATTCTTTCTGGGCATCGGCTCCTTTGCCGGAACGGCCGCCATCACGGTCTACACCTTTGCCATCATGACCCGCCTGACCTATGAGGACATCGAGAGCGCGCCCCAGGGTCCCTATCTGGCCCTGCGGGCTATGGGCGCCGCCTCAGCCCAGGCGTTCTTCCGCTCCACCTTACCGGAGATCCTGCCGGCCTATCTCACCAACGCCCTCTATCTGCTGGAGGGCAATGTGCGGCACAGCGCCATCCTGGGCTATGTGGGCGCAGGCGGAATCGGCCTGCTGCTCAATGAAAAGGTCTCCTGGCGGGAGTACGACAAGGTGGGGACGATCCTGCTGCTCCTCTTCGCCGTGGTCTATCTCATGGAGCATCTCAGCACATGGCTCACCCGTCTGGTGCAGCAGGAGCGGACCCTGGGCCGGCAGGGGCGCCGGCTGCTGGCGGGCGCGGCGGCCGCGCTGGTATTGTTCTGCACGGTCACGCTTCCGCCGCCCGACCTGTCCCGCACAAGCATGCAGATGGTGAAGACGCTCTTCACCGGCCTCCTGCATCCGAACTGGGAGCTGTTTTTCCGCCTGGACAGCAGCGGACTTGCCTATCTCCTGCTGGAGACCGTCGCCATCGCGCTGGTGGGGACCTGCGTCGGCGCCGTCTTTTCCGTTCCTCTGGCGTTTCTCGGCAGCAGCCGCTTTTTCCCGGCCCCCGCCGCCTGGCTGTTCCGGACACTGGTGACCGCCATCCGGTCCGTTCCCTTCCTGATCTATGGACTGAT
This sequence comes from Dysosmobacter welbionis, assembly GCF_005121165.3. NCBI lineage: Bacteria > Bacillati > Bacillota > Clostridia > Eubacteriales > Oscillospiraceae > Dysosmobacter > Dysosmobacter welbionis. The sequence continues at coordinate 1,587,944 of NZ_CP034413.3, forward strand.
CTTCATCCGCGTCTGCGGCCCCGGCTCCTTTACCGGAGTGCTGACCCTGGCAGTGTGCAGCGTGGGACTTCTCTGCAAGCGCTTCACAGAGGCCATCGACACCTTGGATTTTCGGGCGTATCACGCTCTGGAGGCCATGGGGACGCCGAAGCTGTCCTGCGTCCGCCACGCGGCTCTGCCGCAGCTGGTGCCTCAGTTCTTCTCCGCCTGGCTCTATCGGTTTGACGTCAATATCCGCGAGGCCTCCGCCCTTGGCCTGGCCGGTGCGGGCGGAATCGGCGCGCCGCTGATCCTGGCCCTGAACCAATACGCCTGGCATGATGTCAGCACTCTGGCGCTGGGCATGATCGCCTTGTCCTGGCTGGTGGATCTGGTCTCCGCTTTCTGCCGCCGCAGGGACGCCTGAGGCCGATGCCCGCCAGCAGCCGGATCCGGTGCAGCCCCCCGTTCCGCCCCGGCGGGAAGGATTCCGGCGGAGCTGCTGCAAAGCAAGACACGGACAGTCTTTGGACTGTCCGTGCCTTGCGATTCCCCGGCCGGGGGCCGCTCAGAGTGCTTCGTATTCCGCGTCGCTCACCGGCTCGCACCACTCGTTGGAGCAGGCCTCACCGGGCATCTCGACGGCGATGTGGCTGAACCAGCTGTCCCGCTTGGCGCCGTGCCAGTGCTTGACCTCCGCCGGGATGACGATGACTCTGCCGGGCTCCAGGCTGACCGCCTCTTTGCCCTCCTCCTGGTACCAACCCTCGCCGGCGGTGCAGATCAGCAGCTGCCCGCCGCCCTCGGAGGCGTGGTGGATATGCCAGTTGTTCCGGCACCCGGGCTCGAAGGTGACGTTGGCCAGAAACAGCCCGTCCTCCGGGCGGGTCAGGGGATTGAGATAGGACCGGCCGGCAAAGTACCGGGCAAAAGCGTCGTTGGGCGCGCCCAGGCCAAACACGTTCTGTTCCTCAAATGCAGCCTTGTCCATGATCTTCATGCAACATACCTCCCAATGCTTTCTTATGAATGCGGGGCAGACCGCCGCCCCGGTGTGGATGTTCTGCCGCCAGCGTGTCTCCTGCCGCTCACGGGTGTGAATATCCGCCAGCGCGGCGGCCCGTATCTCCACCAGTAGCCGCAGCCGCATATAGCCCCCCGTCTCCTCTCCGGTGAAGCCGATGTCCCGAAGCGTCAGGATCAGGTTCAGCCGCTCCGGGTCGCGGCCTGCCCGACCTCAGGACCTCCATGGAGATCTGATCGCACTCGCTGGCCTCCTGGATCGTCATCGCCCGCACCTCAGGGCAGAAAGTGGAGACGTCCCCGCAGGGACGCCTCCATTCTAAATCTGGAACTTCGCCTTGTCCAATGCCTATACCGGATGGTCTGATATTCCGCCGACGTATTTCTCGGCAAATCGCAGCAGGGCAGCAGCGGTGGCAGAAAGGACCTCGGTCTTCTTCCAGGCCAGAACCGTGCCCGACTCCAGCGGCGGAGAGAGGGGTACGAACCGCAGCCCGTCATAGGCGCAATCCAGCCGGATCACCAGATAGATCCCCAGCCCCTCCCGGGCCAGCTGGGTCTGGTTGTAAGGCAGGTTGCCGCTGGCCGCCACCTGGATCCGGTCTGCGTAAGGGCCGAACCAGCGGATCATTTCCCGGCGCATCAGCTCCCGGGTGGTCAGGATCAGGGGGCTGTCCGCCAGGTCCCCGGGCGTCACCGCCTCCCGCCGGGCCAGGGGCGAATCCTCCGGCACCAGGACGCCCCAGGATTCCCGGACGGGCAGCCGGAGGATCTGGTAGCGGCTGGTGTCCACCGGCTCCAGCAGAAGTCCCATGTCCAGGAGTCCCTGCTCGATCCGCTCCTTGATCCCGTCGGAGTCTCCGCTGTAAATCTCATACTGGACCCGGGGATGCTGGCGGTGAAAGGCAGCCAGGAGCTTTGCCAGATACGTCATGCTCCGCAGGTCGCCGCTTCCGATGGAGATCCGGCCTGTGACCTCCTCCGCCGGTCGGAGCTCCCGGGCCGTCTTCTCCGCCAGCTCTACGATCTCCTGAGCCCGGCGGCGCAGCAGCATCCCGGCCTCCGTCAGAACGATGTGGTGCTGGCTGCGGCGGAACAGCTTGACTCCCAGCTCCTCCTCCAGCTGCATCAGCTGGCGGGACAGGGTGGGCTGCGTCAGATGGAGCAGCGCCGCCGCCCGGGTGATGTTCTCCTCCCGGGCCACAGTCAAAAAATACTTCAGCGTCCGAAATTCCACCGGGCCGCACCTCCTCTTCTCCCCTACCATATCATGGCCGCAGTGGGGCCGCAAGTGTGATATGTGTGAAATGTATGTCTCAGCATAGAAAACATGTATTCGCTATTTCTCATTTCAGGCGGTATAATAGGGTCATGTGAGGCGCGGCGTCCGGACTCCGGCTGCCGCAGAGCTGCAACAGGAAAGGATGGTTTCGACCTATGGAATACCGTGTCAACCGCCGCACCGGGGACCGGATCAGCGTCCTGGGCGTGGGCACCAGCGGCCTCCCCGCCGCCGGGGCGAAAGAGGGTGCCGCCACGCTGGAGATGGCCCTGGAGCAGGGGATCAACTACTTCGACCTGGCCACTGCCGACTCCGCCTGCTTCCCCATCTTCGGCGCCGCCCTTGCGGGTGTGCGCAGGCAGGTGCTCTACCAGGTCCACTTCGGCGCCAATTACGCCGCCGGTAAACCTTACAGCTGGACCACGGATCTGGAGACCGTCAAGCGGTCGGTAGCGTGGCAGCTGGAGCAGCTGCGGACGGACTACATCGACTACGGCTTCATCCACTGTATGGACGAGTCCGGCGACTGGCGCCGGTATGTGGACAACGGCGTTCTTCAGTTTCTGGAGGCGCTGAAAGCCCAGGGCGTCGTCCGCCACATCGGCCTCTCCACCCATACGCCGGCCCTGGCCCGGGAGGTGCTGGACACCGGCCTGGCGGACATGATGATGTTCAGCATCAACCCCAGCTACGACTATCAGCACGGCGAGTATGCCAACGGCAGCGCCACGGAGCGGATGGCCCTTTACCGCCGGTGCGAGGCGGAGGGCGTGGGCATCTCCGTGATGAAGGCCTTTGCCGGCGGACAGCTGCTGGATGCTCGTACCTCTCCCTTCGGTCAGGCCCTGACGGAATATCAATGCATCCAGTACGCCCTGGACAAGCCCGGCGTCCTGACGGTGCTGCCCGGTGTCCGAGACCGGGCGGATCTGGAACGGGTCCTGGGCTTTCTGCGGGCTGGGGAGGCGGAGCGGGACTACTCCGTCATCAGCTCCCTCACCCCCAGAGACGCGGAGGGCGCCTGCGTCTACTGCAACCACTGCCAGCCCTGCCCCGCCGGCCTGGACGTGGGCCTCATCAACAAGTATTATGACTTGGCCCGTGCGGGGGATGCCTTGGCGGCAGAGCACTACCGGAGCCTGTCTCTGGGTGCGGATGCCTGCATCAGCTGCGGCCACTGTGACCGCCGGTGCCCCTTCCATGTATCCCAGTCGGCGCGGATGCGGGAGATCGCATCCTACTTCCGGCAGGCGTGAGGGCCCTGGCCGTTCCTTGCACCTTTGCCGGCTACATCAATGAGTGGCTGACTGCTGACATCCCCACCGTCCTCCGCTCCGCCACCGCCCTGGTGCCCCTGAAGATGGAGACGCCCGTCCCCTTCACCGGCACCTGGACGGATGCGGAGGCCTGTCTGAAGGAATTCTACTGAGTGCCCTTCACGTATCCATCTCCCAAAATCACCAAGACGGCTGCCAACCCGGCAGCCGTCTTTTTTTCGTTGATTCCCGCCTCCCCCGGAGGTGCGCCGGAATCAGAACTGTTTCAGTTATCTCCGATAGGATAGGGCGGGGGTGCGCGCTCCCGTTTTCACGGGTGTCCCCGCGGCCGGAGCCGCCGGCGGACGGTCAGTCGTCACGTGCCTCGTCCGCCGGCTTCTCCCGCGGGGTCTGCTGTTCCTTTTTCAGGGATTCCAGTCCCAGCCGGATCAATTCCACGGTCGCCTCCGAACGGGTCTGGAACCGGCGCTCAAAGCGGAAATCCTCGATCTGCTGAAACAGCTCATTGTCCACGGATACCGTGTAACGCGGTCTGTCTGTTGCCATCCTTATCACCTCTGGCCCTATTATACACGAGTGAACCACCGGTGTAAAGAGAGCCGCAGCCCCCTTGACTTCGGTTCAGTGAACCACTATAATAACTTTAATAGGTTCACCAATTCACTTAACCACTATATGGAAAGGAGCTGCGTACATGAACAGAGATCAAAAACGGTTTACCATCTCCGTGACGCCGGAGCTGGCGGCGGAACTGACCGCGGTAAAGCAGAGCAGCTACCCCGGCGTCCCCCGGGACGCGATGTTCCGGGACCTAATCATCCGGGGCCTTGCGGCGTGGGAGAAGCAGTCCGGCAAGAATAGCCAGCCCGTGTGACGGGTGGGGTGCCGGGCCCCATCGAAGCTCCTTCGGCTCTCCCGGCAAACGGCGGCAGACAGAAACAGACAGAAACACGGTGAAAGTCAGAGGCGGCAGGTACGCCCGGTGCGGGCACCCGTGGGCAGCTGCCCGCACCCGCCATCCCATGGAGACAGCAGAACAATTCTGGGCGTTCCTGACCGGGAGCGTCCAAAGCGGTGCAGGGTTCAGTCCGTATGTCATACGGTCGTAACCCGCCGTTCATCGCTCCCCCTGACCGGGAGGAGACGGAACGTGAGCAAAGTAACCATGAGACGGCCGGATGCCCGGGCCATGGCCCAGCTTCTGGCGGAGCAGACGCAGACGGCGGCGGGGCTGATCCTCCGCCTGGCCTGGCGGCAGGGGCTGACCCGGGAGGAGATCCAGCGCCTCACTTGGAACGATGTGGACTTTTCTGCCCATCAGCTCCGGCTGCCGGACCGGACCATCCCGCTGGAGACGGAGACCGAGGACTGCCTGCGCCGGCAGGCGGAGCGCCCCGACCCGCCTACTCCCTTCGTGGTGGTCTCGGACCGCCGCAGGCAGCAGATGCCGCCGGAGTCCATTTCCCGCCTGGCCAGAAAAACTCTGGACCGGGCGGGGCTGGGCGGCATCAGCCTGATGGATCTGCGGCACGACTTCATCATCCGCCATCTGGAATCCCACGACTGGCCCTATGTGGCCCGGATCAGCGGCATCGCCGTCCCCACTCTGTATGCCGTTTTCTCCGACTATCTGCCGGAGGGACGGCAGAAGGACTCCCTCCCTCGGCAGGAGGTGGACGGTTTTTTGATGTGGAAGCTGCTCCAGGCGGAGGGCAGCTCCCCGGTGGGGCTTGCCCTTTGGATGGGTTGGAAGCTGGGGATGCAGGTCCGGGAGATGACAGCCCTGACCTGGGACCAGGTGGATCTGGACCGGGGTCTGGTGCGGCTGCCGGACCGGGACCTGGCCCTGGGCGTCACCCTGCGGCGCCTGCTGCGGGCGGCGGCGGGACGCCGGCGGCCGGGTGAGGACCCGCACGTGCTGCTGACGCCCAACTCCCGGCGGCCCTTGGACCAGCCCCGGCTGTCCAAGATGGTGCGGACCGCCCTGATCCGGGGCGGGATGGAGCACATCAGCCTGGGAGATCTCTGCCGGGAGGAGCGCCGGGAGAACGAGGACGCCCGGCTGCTGGCCTACGCCGCCGAAAAAGGCACCATCTCCCGGTCGGAGGCCATGTCGCTGCTCGGCCTGTCCAAGGTGGCGGCCTACGAGCGTCTCCGGCAGCTGGCTGAGCGGGGAAAGCTGGTGCGGGTCGGCGGCAAATACTACCCCGCCGGCCAGGTGGTGCCGCCGGAGGAGCAGTATGACGTCATCCGTACATTTCTGGAGCAGTCCGGTCCGGCCTACCGGCAGGATCTGGCGGCGCTCCTGCACGTCGGCGACAGACAGTGTGCCCTGATCCTCAAGCACATGGTGGAGGACGGGCGCCTGGTGCAGGCCGGGCAGCGGTACGCCCTTCCCATTCGTGAGGAGGTTCTGCTGTGAACGGCGCAAAAGGAGAGCGGCCCTCAGGGGCCGCTCTCTTTTTTGGCCCGCGCCGCGGCCGGAGCAGAAATCGCGTCCGTGTTATGATGGCGTGACATGGCTGTCCATGCGATTTGTGCGCCGTTTTTCAATTGGATTAAAAGGTTTGCGAAACGCTGGACACCGGCAGTTTTTTCCCGTAAATTGGCCTTGCGAACGGCGGAAGCGCCCCGCATCCGGCTCTGCGGTTGGTGTAGGCCGACACAAGTTGGTTGGCTAGCCCCCACACGAATCCCAGACCCGCCTGGGGTCTTCCGGCGGACCGCAAATTTTTTGAAGGAGGAGAAATCCCAATGAAGAAGTTCCTTTCTCTGGTGCTTGCTCTGGTGATGACCATGTCTCTGGTCACCGTCAGCGCCGGCGCCAAGGACTTCACGGACGACAGCGAGATCACCTACAAAGAAGCTGTGGATGTGATCTCTGCCCTGGGTGTTGTCGACGGTTATTCCGACGGCGACTTCCGTCCCGATGATGTCCTGACCCGTGGCGCGGCCGCCAAGATCATCTGCAACCTGATCCTGGGCCCCACCACCGCCTCCGCGCTCAGCGCAGGCACCGCTCCCTTTAAGGATGTTCCCGTGACCAACACCTTCGCGGGCTACATCACCTACTGCTCTCAGCAGGGTATCATCAGCGGCTATGCTGACGGCACCTTCCGTCCCACCGGCACCCTGAGCGGCAACGCGTTCATGAAGATGCTGCTGGGCGCTCTGGGCTATGACAGCTCCATCGAGGGCTACACCGGCGCCAACTGGCAGGTCAGCGTCATCAAGCAGGCCAGCGGCATCGGTCTGGACGACGGCAACGACGAGTTCGTGGGCTCCCAGGCTGTGACCCGTCAGGAGGCCGCCCTGTACGCCTTCAACATGCTGCAGGCCACCATGGTCGAGTATGACAAGAAGGACACCATCGTTGTGGGCGACATCACCATCAACACCACTTCCACCCGCAAGGACGTGGAAAACAATACCAACACCGACGGCAACATCGATGGCGAGCGCAACGGCGACGGCCTGATGCAGTTCGGCGAGAAGTATTTCAAGGACCTGGAGAAGGAGGATGCCACCGACATCTTCGGCCATCCCTCCAGCAAGTGGGTCTATGATGGCGACGATGTGGGCACCTATGCCAACGAGGCTGACGCCACTTATGTGGTGGAGGACGACGATATGGACGTCGGCCAGGTGGTCACCAGCTCCAGCTACATGAATTACAGCAGCTCCGAAGCCAAGGATGCCAAGTACTTCCTGAACGGCGATGACAATGAGGTGAAGTCCTCTGAGCTGGTTGCCGTGGGCGATATCGTCGAGGCTTACGAGAATGACAACGGCGATGTGGAGACCGTTGTGGTTTCCCGCTACACTGTTGCCAAGATCGACAAGGTCGATACCGACGTCAGCACCGCTGAGAGCCGCAACGGCGCCTCCGAGGTCCTGACCCTCACCGATCTGGACGGCGACAACAGCAACGACTACTACGACAAGTACGACGATGCCGAGAAGACCCTGCGGGGCTATGCCTCCTCCTATGACGAGGGCACTGTTCTGGCCGTGGCCTTCCGCGACGGCAAGTTCGGCGATGAAGTCCTGGCTTCTTACGAGGCCGAGGCTGTCACCGGCGAAGTCACCGCTTTCCGTGAGGACGAGACCGTCACCATGGACGGCACCAAGTATGAGTTTGCCCGCAACGAGAACGGCACCGCTGGTTTCGTGGACGGCATCACCAGCAACTTCGACTTCGACAAGGAGTACACCATCTACCTGACCGCCGACGGCTATGTCATCGGTGTGGAGGGTGCCGCTGGTGCGGACCTGAACGACGTGTACTATGTGACCGGCGTTTACTGCGAGGAGAGCCGTTACAATGCCAACAAGTTTACCTGGTACGCCCAGGCCGTGTCCCTGGCGGATGGTTCTGCCTCTGACATCGAGCTGGATGAAACTGATGCGGACAATGCACTGAAGGCTTTCATTAATGATGAAAAGACAGATGAGTTTACTGTTGTCAATGGCCTGTATACCTTTGATGATGACATTGCCACTGCTTGGGACGGGGACAGAGACTATACCGTCTATGGCTTCAGTGATAGTGGTGAGCTGAACACCAATTTGAAGGATGCTCTGGCTATGGACGACACCAAGTTCTCCACCACCATCGTCGGCGGCGGTAGCGGCAAGACCTTCTATGTGGACGAGAACACTCAGTACCTCGGCGTGGATGATTATGCCGATGATATCGACACCGTCTATGCCATGGGCGGCATGAAGGGTACACCGAGCAACGGAAGCCGTGTGATCGTGATTGCTGACCAGGATGAGAACCGTGACGCCCTGTATGTGATCCTGCTCGGCTCCGACGCTTCCGTTGGCTCCGCCGACATCCTGTACGCCGCCGGCAGCAGCACCGACAAGGTGGGCACCGACAAGTACGTCCGCGAGTTCTGGTCCATGGAGGACAACACCAGCGAGGACATCACCATCGATGAAAAGCTGAGTGCCCATGGCTTCTATGAGGTGGACAGCATCGACGAGGACGGCGTCTACACGCTGAAGGACTATGACAAGACCGCTTCTTCTATCGATGAGGATTCCGACGGCATCGTCGTAGAGGATCTGGCGCTGGACAACACGGACCAGATCTATCGCAACGCTCTGAGCGGCTCCATCGATAACGTCAAGTTCGACGATGTCAGCATCGCCAACGCCACCATCATCGATGGCCGCAGCAACTCCGACCGGAACGACTCCGTGTATGACCGCGAGATCAACAGCATCTCCCGTCTGGAGGCCGCTCTGGATGCCGTGAGAGACGAGGATCTGGAGACCAAGGGCACTGTGGAGATCGATCTGTACGTGAAGGACGGCGAGATCACCTTCATCTGCGTCACCGACGTGGGCGGCGTTGCCAAAGATGACGGTGAGCAGGAAAGCGGCGAGCTGGACCTGACCGGTGTGGAGAATTTCGTCTGCAACAGCAATATCGTTACTGTTGACCTGGTCGGCACCGGAAAGATTCCCGCTAACTATCCTGTTACTGTGACTCTGATGAAGGCCAACAGCACCGAGGGCGATGCGGAAGTCGGCTCCAAGGAGCATGTAAACGAGACTGCCTATGAGGTTAATGATTGGAACAACCTGGGACAAATCGCGATCCAGGAAAGTGGTAATTACTATGTAATTATCACCATCGAAAATGAAGACGGCAGAGTTGTGGATGAGTTCACTTCCAACACTGTCCGCTTCGTCTACACTGCCCAGCCGTAAGGCAAATAGTTTCTTTCAAGTAACTTGTTGCGCAAGAAAGCCCCCGCTCGTAAGAGCGGGGGCTTTCCCTGTTTCCATCACATCCAGGCCAGTAGTGCTGAACAACGTCGGCATCGTTCCCCCCTGACTGGCCGGTGCCTCGTGGTTGATGAAAAATCCATCGTCCTCCAGCCCCGCGTATTGGCCCGCAGCTTTCAAAAAGGTCTCTCCAGGAGTTGAAGGAGATCCTGTCTGCTCAGATAACTTTTCCCTCTTCCCCATGGGTGCCGGTCTTCCGGCGCTCATTTTTTTGTAAAATACAGCCAGATTCAAGACAAAAGTAAAAAAATATATTATGATAGATTGAAAGGGGGGTTCCAAATTCTGGAAGACAGGCTGCGCAGCTTCCCCACGCAATGGAAGATGTCGAATTTTCTGAGAGATGTCGTTTTTTCAGGCTTTGCTGTTTTTCGTCGTACAATCTTCTCATCGCAAATTTCGAGGAGGTGCTCTCCATGGACACGATCATCCGGGAAACGCTGCGCCCCTTTGGCATTACGCGCAATTACCGCGGTTACCCGCAGACGGTCCGCGCCATTGCTCTGGTCCTGGAAGACGAATCCCGCCTGCTCAATGTCACCGAAGAGATCTATGAAGTCGTGGCCCTGCAGACCCGGTGCCATCCCTCCAACGTGGAGCGGAACATCCGGACTGTCGTTCTCTGCGCGTGGCATACAAACCGACCGCTTCTGGTCAAAATGGCGGGATTTACGCTGACGGCTCCGCCCCGCGCCTCCCAGTTTATTGATATCATTGCCTCCTACATCCAGCGGGAAGTTTTGAGTGACCCCAACCGCCGTGTGCTGATCTGATGCCCCTCGCCTGTCTGTTCCGGGATTTGGTACCGACGGCCCATCTGCGGCCCCCGTGCGGCAGGGATTCCCGCATCTGCTGATAAGGTGGGATTCCCGCTCTTTACTGGCGGCCTGCCGGAGCAGCCGCCAAATCGCCCGCTCCCCTCTCCCCGGCCAACGAATCCGGCACAGGCGGCCGCCCTATTCCGCGGGGCGGCCGCCTGTCAGTCTCTCACTCTATTTCTGGCCGGTGATCAGCGCCAGCCGGGTCTCCACGGTGTCCAGCTGCTTCTTCACATTGCCCACGATATCCGCACCCACGATGTTTCCCTCGCTGTCCACGATATATGTAGTGGGATAGGTGGAAATATCCGCAACGAAGTCCTTGTAGAAATCGCCCTCCGGATCCGGAGAGATATTGTGATAGGTCACGCCCTTTTCCTTCAAAATCTCCCGGGCCGTGTCCAGCTGCTCCCGGCTCTCGCCGGAGTCGGTACCCACACCGATGAGGTTGATGTTTCGCTCTTTGAAATCCTGATACAGCTCCTCCAGTTCAGGCATCTCGGCGATGCAGGAACCGCAGCCATTGTTCCAGAAATTGACGATGGTGGCGTCATAGTCGGCGAAAATGTCGCTGGAGATCTCATCGCCCGCAATGTCCACCTCGGAAAATTCCGGGAAAGGTGTCTTGGACACCAGGGCGTCCTCTTCACCGGAGCTGCAGCCGGTCAATGCGGCGGTCATCAGTACCGCCGACAGCAATAGGATCAGAACACGTTTCATGTGGCAGTCTCCTTCTTCTCTTGTATTCTTTTGATCGAAAATACCCTGGTGATGGCCCCATGGGGGCAGGCAGCCGCACAGTCCCCGCAGCGGATGCACTCAGCATGGTTGGGCGTCCTGAACACATCCACATCCATCCTGCACGCACGACTGCACGCCCCGCAGGCGGTGCACCGGCCCGAGTCCACCTGCAGGCGGCAGATGGAAATTCTGTTGCACAGCCCGTAAAAGGCCCCCAGCGGGCACAGCCACTTGCAGAAAGGCCGGTAGAAAAACACCGCCAGCAGAGCTGTCCCCAGCAGGATGCAGCTCTTCCAGGTAAATAGTCCGCCCAGGCCGGCCCGGATGCCCGCATCGGCCAGCGCCAGCGGGATGCCGCCCTCCAGGATGCCGGCGGGGCAGATATACTTGCAGAAGAACGGGTCGCCCATTCCCACCTCGTTGACCACCGTCATAGGCAGGACAATGACGAAGAGCGCCAGAATCCCGTATTTCAGATAGGTCAAGATGCGGACCCGCCTGGTGCTGAACTTTTTTGCAGGGATTTTGTGAAGCAGCTCCTGGAACCATCCGAACGGGCACAGAAAGCCGCACACCACCCGCCCCAGCAGCGCGCCTGCGAAAATGAGGAATCCCACCACATACCATGCAAACTGGAACTTGGAGGAGCCGATCACCGCCTGAAGCGCCCCGATGGGGCACGAAGCTGCCGCGGCCGGACAGGAGTAGCAATTCAGCCCGGGGACGCAGACGGCCTTCAGGCCGGTCCTGGAGATCCTTCCATGCAGGAAGTTCATCAAAAAGGGGTTGGAAGCCAGCGCGGCCCCCAGCTGGATCTTCCAGCGATGCTTGTTTTCAGCCAATGCCCACACACTCCAAACACAGGTTGACGCCCTTGTGCAGGACCATGTCCGCTTCCCCGCGCCACAGCCCCAGTCCAATCATCAGCAGGGCGGCTGCCAGACAACAGATCGTGATCTTTCTCATATCAGCCCATAGCCGCCATAGCGGCGCCGCCCTCTGCCGCCGTCCCAGACTGGAACGCGGCGTTCCGGCTCATCTCCACAAAGGCGGCCGCGGACGCAGGCAGCTCCTCTGCGTCCACGGCGGAATACCATGCAGAGAGGAATGTTCCGTTCACATACCAGGAGGCGACGTTTGGCATCTCCCCGTCCTCCACCATGCTTCTGTTGCTGCCCACAGCTGCTGCCAGAGAGTCGTTGTAGAGGATGACGGGGAAGGGTGCATCGGCAAACATCTCGCTGCCGGTTCCGCTTTTGGTGCAAACCAGGATTTCCGCCCCATTCTCCGCAACGCCCCCATATCCCTCCGCCAGTGCGTTATAGAAGACCTGCGTCCCCTCCGCTTCCGGATCCAGGAAGGCAAAGAACACCACATCCCCAAGCTGTTCCCGGGTAAACGCCTCTCCGGACAGGGTGGTCGTGGCAAAGTCGCCCACCATGTTGCTCTCTGTTTTGCTGGCGGCGGGAACGCTGTTCTCCTCATAATAGGCATCCACCCACGCCTGATCGACCCAGCCCTTATCCAGGGCGTCCTCGATGGTAAGCGTACCAGCCTCGATGGATTGTTCCACATCCTCCTGACTGGGCCGCTTCTCTCCGCAGGCCGCCAGGGACAGGGCCATGGCAGCGGCCAGACCCAGCACGGCCAGCTTCCGTTTGTTCTTGCATCGCTTCATAAAAAACCTCCTTGCCGCACCTGCGGCGGATTTTGGACAGGAGGCATTGTAGCATGGAAAACGTAAATTTCCTGTCAAGGCGGTCTTGATGGAAATTTTATCTGGATGTGCTATAATAGCCGCACATGGAAAAGGGCGGTGAGTGGGATGCGGATTTTGGTGGTGGAGGATGAGCGTCTCCTGTGCGACGGGATCGCGGAGGATCTGAGACTGGAAAAATACACGGTGGATTGCTGCTACGATGGTCCGGCGGCCTGTGAGCGGCTGTTTGTGGAACCCTATGATCTGGTGGTCCTGGATCTGAACCTGCCAGGCATGGATGGGCTGGAGCTGCTCCGGCACATCCGGACGGAACAGCCGGAGCTGCGGGTGCTGATTCTTTCCGCCCGGTCACAGCTCTCAGACAAGGTGGCAGGGCTGGATCTGGGCGCGGACGATTACCTGACCAAGCCGTTCGCCCTGGAGGAATTGGAGGCCCGGGTGCGGACGCTGCTGCGCCGGGAATTTCGTCAGCGGGAGTCCCTTGTACAGGTGGGCGCGCTGACCCTAAACACCGTGACCCGGGAGGTCTCCGGCCGTGGGGAACCCCTTCCCCTGACGCCCCGGGAATTTGCCATCCTGGAGCATCTGATGCTTCACCGGGGATGCTGGATCAGCCAGGAGGAGCTGATGGAGCATATCTGGGAGGCGGATGCCAACCCCTTCAGCAACGCCGTGCGGATGCACATCTCCTCGCTCCGGAAAAAACTGCGGAAGCGGCTGGGCCATGATCCGATCCAGACCAAGGTAGGTCGGGGCTATCGCCTGGCCGGAGAGGAGACGGCATGAGGAAACCGATGTCCCTGCGCCTGCGGGTCACTCTGCTCTGCGCAGCCCTGCTGACGCTCTGCTGCCTCCTGCTCACTGTGACTAACAATTTTTCGGCCATCCGGATGGCCGACGCCATTCAGGCGGTGCCGCTTCTTCCGGCGCAGCGCGCAGAGCTGGAAGACAGTGTCAGCCTGCCCATGGCGGAACTGCATATCAGCGATACGATCCAGCAGGCTCAGGGGGCGTTCCACATGCAGAGCCTGCTGGCCATGGTTGCCATCCTGGCGTTGGGCCTGTTCCTCATATACCGGCTGGTTGGAAAAGCCCTTGCTCCGTTGGACACACTCACTTGCCGGATCCGGGAGCGGACGGCTGCGGATCTGGCGCAGCCCGTTGAGATCCCCGACAGCGGGGATGAGGCGGCCGCAGTGGCCCTGGCGTTCAATCAGATGTCCCAGCGGCTGAACCAGGTCTTCGTCATGCAGAGGAACTTCTCCCGCAACGCGGCCCATGAATTCCGCACACCGCTGGCAGTCCTAAAGACCCGAATCGGCCTGTTCCGCAAAAAGCAGGACTTCCGCCCCCAGGCCACACTGGAGCTGCTCCAGATCGTCGAGGGGGAGGTGGACCGCTTGTCCGCCATGGTGAGCGAACTCTTGGAGCTGACCAATCTGGAGCGGGCATCCCGCGGAGAGCGGCTCTCCTCCGGCCAGCTGATCCGGAGCGCCGCGGACCAGGCCGCCCCCCAGGCGGAAGCGCGGAGCATCACCATTTTGGTGGATGCCGCGCCCTGTACCCTGGCCGGAAATGCAGAGCTGCTCCGGCAGGCGGTATGCAATCTGGTGGAAAATGCCGTCAAGTACAGCCCGGCCGGCAGCGTTGTACACATCGCGGGCCACCGGGATGGGGAATGGTTCCAAATCGTGGTTGCCGACCAGGGACCCGGCATCCCGGAATCGCTCCGCCAGCGGATTTTCGAGCCCTTTTTCCGGGTGGATGATTCCCGCTCCCGACAGCTGGGCGGTGCCGGACTTGGACTGGCACTGGTGCGGGCCATCGCGGAGTTCCACGGCGGCGCTGTTTATGTGGAAAAATCCCGGGGAGCGGGAAGCCGATTCGTCCTGAAGCTGCCATGCGAACAGGATCCTCCGCCGGATTGAGATCCAAACTGACGTCTTTTGTCAGACGGGATCGGCGGAAACGCCTCGCGGCAGTTATTTTCATGCCCCTGGCTGTGGGCAAGCTGCCTTTCCGTGCGCCGCCCCCTGGGGCTCAGCTTTTGGGCGGAAGACGCTCTGCGGAGGGAACCGCCGTCCGGAAGCCTGCCACCGACACGTGGCGGGGCAGTCTGCGTACAACGTTTGAAGATATCAGCGTCTCTGCAAACGCAATTCCCGTTGCCTCTCCATACAGCCCTGTAATCTGTGCGCCACTTACAGCAGGAAAGCACCTGAAATCTAAAGATTTCAGGTGCTTTTTGCTTCTCAGCGGACAGTGCGCATCTGTTTTGGGCTTCGCACATCAAGTTTCCTGCGGATAGCAGCAGCGAAGCCCGCATGACGCCCGCATCTCTCCAGGAAAAATGTGCTTCCGGCACACGCAATTCTCCAATCGGCCCCTTAATAAATGCTGACAGTTCGAAAGGATGTATACCTCCAGATCCGTCAGTTGGTCTGCCGGGCTGTTTTCCCCGTGATGGGCTCCTGACTTATGATTGATGCGGCCCATGACGATCTTTGCCATGCCGCTGACCCTTGCGTATTCCGCGATCTGCACCGCAGGAGCCGTCCCGTACACCATGGAAATCTGCGCCCCCTGCTGCTCCGCCAAGTGCAGATTGCAGCGCAGTTGCTTTATATTCCCTGTGGTAAAGAAATTTTGCAGGACCTGTTTGGTCTGGCGTTTCCGACAGACTTTTCCCACCCGAAGAAGCCTCTCCACATCCCGATGCTTGGTATGCCGGCACCCCTGGGTGTTGTTGTGCGCCGCTTCATCCACCAGGACAGTTGGAATCTGGTCAATATCAACCCTCCCGGAGTTGAATGCCGCGGTATTCGTTTTTCTTATTCAGCAAGACCTCCCGTCCGTTCAGCAGGGACAATGTATCCGGTCTTACATGCGGGGCTCCACATAGCCCACCACCAGATCAGCGCCCTCTTTCTGCGCCTGATGCGCCGCTTACGACAGGGCATACGTTTTGCTCACGCCGGCCGCATAGCCAAAAAGGATTTTTAGCCTCCCCGGAGGATCCTCCGCTTCCGGATCGTGTGGGAAATTCGCGCATTCATTGTTTGTCCGTCCCCTATGTACTCACCCTCCCACAACTCGTCATAGAATCAATACCTTGTCCCGTTATCGTATCACGCGTAATACTACCAAACCGTGAATAATGGCGTCATGATCGGAAGATAGAATTGGGGCGCTCCCACCAGCAGGAAAACGAGCGCCAGAATCATTTGGCGCTCGTTTCATAACTGTGTGTATCGTCCCATCCCAAAATCCGTTTGGCCATCAGATAGATTCCCGGCTTGTAAAGGACCAGAACCACATCCAAGGCAGGACTCCGGCGTATAAAGTCCGTAATCGCTTGGCCGGCAATATAGATTGCTTCTTCTCGTGGGATGTGATATTCTCCCGAAAAAATAAGTGGAAACGCAATGCTTTTGCATCCGCTGGTCACTGCCCTTGTCATGGCGCGGCGGTAGCAGTCTGCCAGCAGTAACCGCTCTCGCTCCGCGCCTCCAAACCAGCCAGGTCCGGCCACGTGAATAATATAGCGGGCCGGCAGCCCAAAGGACGGCGTCATCACAGAATGTCCGATAGGACAATGGCCATGACGTCGGCAAGCCTCCTCCAGCTTTGCACTATCCGCTGCGGCGAAAATTGCCTCACAGATCCCCGGCGTACGCTTCAGTTCTGTGTTTGCAGCATTTACAATGGCATCCGTGGCAATATTTACGATATTTCCCATCCAAAGATGATACGGCATAGGTCTTCCTCCTTTACAGCAGAGCACCGCATACCAGATACCCCAAAGCGGAAATTCCGCTGGCACACAGCGCATACGGAATCTGAGACAACGCATGATCCATGTTCTCGATCTTACAGCAGCTGGATGTCAATACCGTGGCATCGGAATAGAAGCAGGCATGGCTGCCGAGCGTGGCGCCCGAGACAATCGCCCCCATGACCAGGAGCAGATTTGTGCCGATGCTCTCCGCCAGCGGCAGCAGGATTGGCGCAACGATGGCCGGAATCCCCCACACGCTGCCTGTACTGAAATTCAGGATCGCCACCACCAGAAATGTCACCAGAGGGAAGATCACGGCATTGACATGGGGCTGCACCAGGGTAATGATGTAATCGGCAATCCCGATATCGGTCATTGCCTCCTGCATGACAAACGCAAAGAAGATGATGGCCACCGTGGGAATCATGTTGCAAAAGCCGTGCATCGCCAGATCACAGAACCTGGAAAAGCTCATTTTGCCTCTGGGAATATAGAGTACAAAGCACACTGCAATCGCAGCAACCACGGCCAGAAACAGCTCTCCGGAAATGATTGCCAAGATAATCAACACGCCCACCGGCAGGATAAAGTCCATGAGGCTGCCCTGTGTCTGAAATTCCGACTCATCCTCCTCGTTGAGCGGTGCGCTCTCCGGCGAATAGACCTTGCCGGTCTCCTGAAGGCGGCGGTAAGCGGTCCGCATCCGCCCCAGCTTGGGAACAACGCCAACGATAAACAGCGGCACGATGATAACCGCTGCGATGGCGTAAAAGGCAAAGGGGATCACGTGATAGAATGTCTCTATCGCCGTTCCATAGCCCAGCTCCGCAATCCCCGGCTGCGTGAAAAATAGCCCGGAAAAGAAGATTGCCCAGGTAGAGAACGGCAGAATGGCACACACCGGCGCGCCGGTGGAATCGATGATGTAAGACAGGGCCTCCCGGGGCACACGGCGTTGGTCGGTCAGTTTTTTCATGCAGGTGCTCAGTGTCATGATATTCAAATAGTCATCCACAAAAATAAGAATCCCCATGATCCAGGTGACCATCATGGTGGACCTTGGCCCCCGGCAGAGCTTTCCAAGCGCCCTTGTAAATCCCAGTGTTCCATGGGATTCTCCCAACAGCGTAATGAGGCTGCCGAACAACGCGCACACCAAAAAGACCCATTGGTGCGAATAATCTGTCGCCACGCGGAAAAAAGCATCCATCCAGTCGGTGGCGATGTGAGACAGTGCATACACTCCCTCGGACGGGATCCGTGCAGCGCTGGTAATCACATAGGTCAGCAGAGTTCCAAAGATCAACGGTTCCAGAGTCCGCTTTGTTTTCAGCGCAAAGGCAATGACGAACAGGACGGGGATCAGTGTCCATATTCCATATTCCATGAGTACAACCTCGTTTCTACCACAGTCGCATTTATTGGAGTGCTTCTGGTGCCCGCTAAAGTCATAATAGAGCACTTCCGATGAAGATAGTGTTAGTTTCCCGGCTCTGGGATAAGGAATATATTAAGAACACCATTTGATTGAAATGACAAAATGATAGGCCGGCATTCCAGTCGATGGAATGCCGGCCTCTACTGTACAGCGGATATTCCTTTCCGGGCATTTTCTGAGTCCGGAATGTCCCCTGCGCAATTCATCAGCTGCCAGTTTATTTGCCACGCTCCAGATAGTCTGCCGCAAACTGCGCATACAGTGCGGCCCCCCTCTGCAGCACCGGCTCATGGACTGTATAGCGGTCGTTGTGGTTCCCCACCGTCATACCGAGTTCCTCATTTCTCGTTCCAAGAAAACCGAACACCGCTGGAATCTTATCGGCAAAGAAAGCAAAATCCTCACTGCCCATCATCTGGGGAAGTTCTTTCAAACACGCTTCCCCATAGAGTTTCACAGCTGCGTCATGGGCGATTTTATTCAACTCTTCATCATCGTTATAAAGAGAGTTTGCATAGTAATCATATTCAACCGTGGCAGTCGCGCCAAAAGCCTTGGCTGTGTTTTCAGCAATCCGCCGCAGCCCCGCTTCAATCTTCATACGGAATTCTGCGTTATAAGTCCGGGTGGTTCCAAACAGTTCCGCATGGTTTGCAATAATATTATACCGCTGTCCGGCGTGCATCTCTCCGATATTTACTACCAGCGGGTTTAAGGGGTCGTTCGTTCTGGAGACAAATGACTGGATATTGCTGACAATCGCTGCGGCAGCCAAAAGTGCGTCCACACCCAGATGCGGCTGTGTCCCATGGGCGGAAACGCCATCTACCTTGATTACAAAGTTATCCACACTGGCCATGCGGGGCCCCGCCTGCACATTGATGTATGGCTCCTCCAGTGTCGCCCACACGTGCTGGCCCATAATGGCATCCACGCCATCAAGGATACCCGCTTCAACATAGTATTCCGCACCGTGGCAGGTCTCCTCCGCAGCCTGGAAAATCAGTTTGACGTTGCCTTGCAATTCGTCTTTCGTCTCCATCAGCATCTTTGCCGCACCGAGAAGCATGGAGATATGGCAGTCATGGCCGCAGGCATGCATGACGCCCTTATTTCGGCTTGCAAAGGGCAGGCCTGTCTTTTCCTCTACCGGCAAGGCATCAATATCCGCCCGGAGAGCCACAGTTCTGCACGCCTTTTCGGCCTTTCCCCCCCGCAGCATCGCACATAATCCGGTATGGTCCGGGAAGCGTTGGATCTCGGTATAGCCCATTTTCTGAAGCTCTGCCGCAATATGCTCTGTGGTCTGGACTTCCTCGAGGCTCAGTTCCGGGTTCTGGTGGCACCATCTGCGCTGTTCCACAATGTAATCCAATGCCTGTTCAGCCAGTTCTTTATAGTTCATAACAGTCCTCCTATTTCTGAAGAAGCATCTCCAAAATCAAATCATCACATTTAGAGGAACCCTCATTCCCAAGCCGCACGAAATTTCTGATCGTTTCTTCCGGGTCTGTTTCTACAATTCCATCTGTCGCTTTCACGCTTTCACTCCGAAGGGCCATAGCGGCACATTGGAAGGCGGCAAAGACACAGGTGCTGATCTTCAAGGCGCAGTCTGCCTTGGCACCGTCACAGAGCATTCCGCTCACATTCCCAAACATATTGTTTACAGCAAATCCGATCTGCTCCAGCGTGCCTCCTTGTAGATACACCAAGCCGCAGGCTGCGGCGGCAGCGGCAATGGTCGCCCCGCAGAGCCCGGAGAGCGGTCCGAAATCCGCGTGGATATGAATCGCCATCAGGTTGCTCAGCGTGACGGCGCGAAACGTTCTCTCTTCATCAATACCAAGACTCTTCGCGGCAGACAAGATGGGAACTGTTGCGGTAATGCCCTGATTGCCGGATCCGGAATTTGTGATGACCGGGGCATTGGCTCCCGCCATTCTGGCGTCCACCCCGCTGGCAGTCATGGCTACGGCATCCATGACAACATCGTGCCCCATCAGCCCCGCTTCCTGATTGTTCCGGATACCATGGCCGATATTCAGTCCGTAATCACCCGCTGCGCCCAGCTGCGCGATATGCCCATTGACTTCGATGGCCTCTTGGATCATGTGTAAATCATCCTGTCGGCGATCCATCGTCTCCACAAATTCATAGATCGTCCGGATATTCAGCGTCCTGCTGATCTGCTCCGGCGTGATATCCGTTTCCATCGTCTGCCCGGGCAGCTCACAGCCCACCCTCTGGTGGTCCCGCTCCACAAGGATCACATTGGTATGCGCTCCCTTAATAATGGCGCGGGACTGGTGTTCTTTATTCACCAGTTCAACTTCCACATACAGCTTGTCCGGATCAAACGCCCTTCTCACGTCCACATATCCATTTTCCACAAGATGGGCCGCTCTTTCAATGTCTTCCGGGCGGGCGTCATCCACAACCCGGAGCTGGCGGTCCACCGCCCCGCACACAGCACCCAAAGCAGCTGCATAATTTATTCCAGTATAGTTCGTTCCGGGTATCCCCGCAGACATCGCGTTCTTGATGATATTCGCGCTGGCCCTGACCTTGATATGCTCCAGCTCTCCATCCAACTGCTCTCGGGCAATGGCGGCTGTCAGCGCAATCGCGGCAGGCTCTGTGCAGCCGGTGGCCAGCATCATCTCATGATTCAATATTTGACAAATCAGTTTCCGATTCATAGCGATACGCTCCTATTCTATGATCCCAACCAACATTTGATTCTACAAAAGCGGAACACTTCGTGTCCCGCTTTTGTAGATGATATGGCCTTTACAATCAGAACATTTTGGCAAATACGCTTGCAATGATAACGGACGTGATCGTCACAGTGGTAAAGCCGCCGACAATCATGGGCGGGAACATCTTGCTCATCAGATATTCCTTTTCCTCCGGGGTCGCCGCCAGAGCGTTGCAGGTGTTTTCAGTGATAATTGCATTGGGCGGGAACCCATACAGGGCAGTCAATGCGGTGGCAAAGGCCAGCAGGAACGGGATCTTCAGTATTTTTGCGCTGACGAAGCACAATACCGCCATGCCAGCAACACCGACAACAATCAGAATGACCATCGGCCCGATGATGCTGCCCAGCATCTGGGGCGTGCAATCCTTCAGGCCGTCAAAGATATACATCATCAGAGCGAACATGACAATGCCATAGGAATTGCTTTTATTCAGTGCGTTCTCATCCAGAAAACCAATGCTGGTGAAAATAATGCCCAGAACCAGTGCATACACAGCGCCGCTGATCGTCATGTTCAGGCCGGGGATGACAACTCTTCCCAGCTGTGTGGCCAGCCAGGCCACGAATCCCAGCTTGCCCAGCATCACCACAACAGAATTCCACTTGGCAGGCGTGGGGGGCAGCAGTTTCTTGCGCGGACTCTCGGTGGTTTCCAGCTTTCCGTTGACTGCATCTACCGCATTTGAAACGCCGGCAACCGACACACCGCCGTTCCGGTATTCTTTCAGGAGCTTTTTGCCCTCCAGCTGGAGGCAGACCGCCGTAAGCGGATACCCCGCGAACCCCTGGACGCAGTACATGGCGATAGCAAACACAGCCGCTTCCTTGAGGCCGGCAGCATTGGCCGCCTCCATCATCGTCGTTGCAGCCACGATGCCTCCGGTGAGAGGAGGCAGTCCCGCGACAACAAAGCTGCGGTCCATGAGCAGGGGGCAGACGAACAGTGCCAGGACGCACATACCCGCAAGTCCCGCAAGGCAGACCACAATGGTCTTCCACTGCTCCAGCAGCTGCTTGATGCTGATCACGGTGCCCATGTGCGTAATCAGCAGATAGATACCGATTGTGCTGCCAAAGGGAATCAGTACGGCGTCGCTGATCAGCGTAGTGGGAAGGACTGTCCAGTAGCCCACCAGAATGATAGCGGCAGTTACGAATACCGATGGAATCCATGCTTTTGTTGCCGTGGAAACGACCTCGCCAATGATGTACACTGCAGCGCAGAGCACAAACGCTAGTGCAAAGTTATACATGTCTTTTCCCCCTCTTTACTTATTCAGCACATATTTCGGCGGCAGAACTGCCTCCTTTCATGGTTTTGCATTCTCCCACCCAATATGAGTCTGACCAATTACTGTGCGTTGAAATCCATTGCCACCTGCGCATAGAGCATGGCGCCCTTCAAAAGCTGTGCCTCATCCACGCAGAAATTGCCGGAATGGTTTGGCCAAACGGCTCCGCAGGCCTCGTTTCCGGTTCCCAGCAGTGCGATTGCTCCCGGCACCCTCTGCATGAAGTAGGAGAAGTCTTCGCCGCCGGTGGTAGCCGGATTGGATGCGAGGCAATTCTCACCCAGGACAGCAACCGCGGATTTTTGGGCGATGGAAACCACCGCCTCATCATTGACAGTGGGCGGCACGATGCGCAGGTACTCCAGCTCTGCCTCAGCGCGGTAAGCCTCGGCTGTGCCTTTGATAACTCTTTCCATCCGTTCCTCAAAGGTTTCCCACACCTCATTGCTGAAGCAGCGGGTGGTTCCTGTCATATAGCTGTTCTCCGCCACTACATTCCAACGGGTGCCCGCCTGGATCGTCCCTACGGTAACGACCGCCGGGTCCATAGGCGAGATCTCCCGGCTGATGACGGACTGCAGGTTATTGATGATGGCAGCCGTTACAACAGCTGCGTCCACACCCCGCTCCGGCTGTGCGCCGTGGCACCCCTTTCCCTTCACAGTGATATGGAATTCGTCTGCCGACGCCATCCGGGGGCCGGCTTCCAGAGAAACCATGCCGGACTTCACATCTGTCCACACATGAATGGCAAAACATGCGTCCACGCCGTCCAAAGCGCCCTGCTCAACCATGGACTTGGCACCCAGAGCTACCTCCTCCGCAGGCTGGAAAGCCAGTTTTACCGTGCCGCACAGTTCTTCTTTCATGTCATGAAGGATGCGGGTGGCGGTCAGGAGCATCGCAATATGGCAGTCATGGCCGCAGGCATGCATAATGCCCTCGTTTTTGCTCGCATAAGGCGCCCCGGTGGTTTCCTGAACCGTCAAGGCATCCATATCTCCGCGAAGCAAAATGGTCTTGCCGGGCTTTGCGCCTTGAATGGTGACCAGCACACCCGTCTCCAGCCCACAGGGCCGCCAGGAAACGCCTATCTCGTCCAGCGCCTCTTTGATTGCCTTGCTGGTGTGATATTCCTTGGTGCTGACTTCAGGATGCTGATGGAAATAGCGGCGCTTTTCGATCAGATACTCTCCGTATTGGGCGGCGACCTCTTGCACATTCATAACAATTCTCCTTTTCTCGCGAATTTTTTCGCTTTAAATGGTTAAATCATTTTGAACTTTCCAAATCTGATTACTTCAGGAATTCCAGAGCAATAGAAACCAAGGTCCTGATGCCTGCCGGCATAACATCCTCCCGAACCGCACACTTGGGATTGTGCAGGGGCGCCAGCTCTCCCTCGTGTCCTGCATAAAGCATCAGATAGGCGCTGGGGATACCACCCAGCTTTCCATAGAAGCTGAAATCCTCACTGAAAGGCATTGGATCGGGCATGGGACCACCGCGTCCTCACCCAATTCCTTTCGGACCGCGTCAGCGGCAAGATCCATCAGCTCTTTGTCATTGAAAGCGCTGGGATATCCGTCGGCATAGTGAATATGTACTGTATTTCCGGAGGCGGCCTCGATACCTTTTGCAATTGCCTGGACCTGTTCCTTAATCACGCTTCGCACACTTTCCGAATACGCTCTGGTCACGCCGCCAAACTTGACCTCCGCCGGGATCACATTGGGCGCGTCGCCGCCATGGATGCTCCCCAGGGAGAATACTGCCATCTCCATAGGGTCCACCCGGCGGGCGACGATCTGCTGCATCATCACGATCATCTGGGCGGCAGCCAGCACGGGGTCCGTTGTATTCTGCGGCTGAGAGCCATGTCCCCCTCTGCCGGAGACGGTGAAGTCGAACAGGTCCACGGAAGTTGTTATGGGCCCGATGTGGAACCCAACCTGTCCTGCCCGGTGGGCGTCCGGCAGCACATGCATTCCATAGATCGCGTCCACATGGGGGTTTTCCAGCACGCCTTTTTCCACAAGCTCCTTGGCGCCGCCAGGTAATGTATCTTCGCTATGTTGGAATATCAGCTTGACACAGCCCGCAAAACGCTCTCTCATTCCGCACAGGATCTTGGCCGCGCCCAGCATCATGGATGCATGCATATCGTGGCCGCAGGCGTGCATAATCCCCGGATTCTCACTGGTATACGGCAGTCCGGTTTCCTCCTGCACGGGCAATGCGTCGATATCGCAGCGCAGTGCCACGCAGCGGCCCGGGCCTCTGGCTCCATGGATCAACGCTACAACGGCGGTTGGTACAGGCCGTTCGATTGCATCAACCCCGTATTCCTCCAGCTTCTTTCGAATCAGGGCCGATGTCCTTACCTCGTTTCTTCCAATCTCAGGATGGCGGTGAATATCCCTGCGAATCTCTACCATCTCCGGGAAATATTCCTCCGCTCTTTCTTTTATCGTACTCGTCTCAAATTTCCTCCTTCCTGCATGGCTTCCGGAAGCCATTGTTTGTTCAGCATGGTTTCTATGTTTGCGAAGCAAACATAGAAACAGGGATCCCTGTTTCCGACAATACGATGTTGCTTTAACTATACTTTATCTATAATAATCCTAAACCACAAAGTATATCAAGTCAATATTTTTCTCCTGACTTTTCCTGACTCCAGCATTTTGAGCACTTCCTTGTTAGAGTCGGAGACCCTTTTCCGGGTCTTGTATCCTATCGGCGGAAAGCCAGAAGCGCACTGACACAGGCGGCAAATTTCCACATGGCGAAGGTGCTCTGACGCCCGATCAGATACTCAATGCAGAATGTAGTTGCAATATCCGCTCATCGTACGTCCATCCAGCGCACGTTTCCAGGCGGTCAGGCCCATTGGTCTTGCTGCGGTCTGCATTGGTGCAAATGATCTCTGCCCCACCGCGCCCTGTGACGGCGTAAAAGCCCGCAGAACTTATTTTATACCACGGTATAGAAGTCCCGTACGGTGGCGCCCGGCACAGATGTCAATGATCTGCTGCCAGATACGGCGCTCACTGGTCCGAATGGAATTACCTCCGCTCCAGCGGTTTTAAAGGAGCCGATGCTGAAAGTAGTCCTACCCTGCCTGAGGCGTTCATCACCCAAGGCAAAGTTCTTGGTTCATTACTCTTTCAGTTCACTGGTGGCCCAAATGCGGATGTGGGCGGCCCGCAGCGATGGTCCAGGTTGTAAAAGCGGGCTTCCCTCGTTTTGGTCTTTCTATCCATCGCTCCGTAGAGCGTGCTTGTTACATTTTTGCAACAACTCCTTTGTCCTGCAATTCGCCTTTCTGGACGATATTAGTTTCCTTTCTGAGAATGGCTTGGAATGGCGAGAAGGAAGATAAGCTCTCACTCTTAAGTTCACGAACGTGATATTATAAGAAATAGTATTTGCATTCGCCCCGCAAAAAGCCGTTGCACCGTGAAAAGCCTTGAGAATACTGAATTTTTTGCCTTTTAGGACACTGGAAAACACACTGATTTTCGGTGCTGTGGTGCCCAAATTCCTTGCGGCGATATAAAACCACACAAGCAAATGTAAAGAAAAATCAGAATTATCGAGGGTAAAAGCACTCCCTGCTTTTGCCCTCTTGACTGCCGCACGAGCAGAAGCATTCGTACTTGTCAGCGGCGGGCGGGTCCCGTTCATCTTGACTATTGACAAGCGGGAATGGTTCTGCTGTCTCAGGATTTATGCAAACCTCAAAAAAGCGGCAGACCACTGCGGGCAGAACTCTGCGGCGAAGGTCTGTCCCAGACTGTCCGGGGCATTCAAACCGCCCTTCATGCAGCACTGAATAAAGCGGTGGAGGAAAACGGATTTTCTGTAATCCCTCAGATGGGTGTAATTGGAGCAACGGGTGATATTTGCTGCATCCCATAAATTGGGTGATATCCTACGCCACCCATGTCCGCGCTGGTCTTAGAGGGCTACTGGGCGCACGCCAAAATGAAATTTGACAAGTGCTGAATACTATAAAATTTCTCCTACAGCCATCATAAGTGATGTTGTACTCGGCTTTTCAAGTTAGATCAAGTGTTGGCGGAACTGACACCAGAGGAACGGAGTAAAAAGCGGTTGGAGCAGACAAACCCGGTTTTAGACGCACTGTAGTCATAGACAAATGAGATGCAGGTGGAAGCAGCACCGAAATCTGCAATGAGAGGAGTTATCCATTATCTGCTGAAGCAGTGGCCGTACCTGATCCGGTATCTGGAATACGAGCAACTAGAAGTGAGTGCCAACCGCGCCGAGCATAACATAAAGTCGTTCATAATGAGCAGGAAGAATTGGCTATTTATCAATACGAATACGCCCGCTGGTACGCAGACCAGCGCAGTTCCACAGTTTCATTGAGCCAGCAAAGGAAAACGGCCTTGATTTGTACCGGTATCTACTTTGGTTTCAGAAAAGTGCGCTGGTACTGGGCCAAAATCCAGGCTGAGAATCTGGCTCCCGCCAAGGCCTCTTCGGAATCCAAAATGCTTCCATAACGAAAATTACCCTGCTTATATTGGCAAGGCAATTCCAAGCACCGTTATCTTTAATGGTTACAAAAGTCCCGCCCCTCCGGTACTGGGCCGGAGGGCGGGACTCTCGTATGATGAGGCAATCAGTTCAGCGGGGGATTGCGCATGGCGTCCTTATACTGTTCGCCGAAAGTGTGGATGGCTCGCACTACCGGGGTAGCCAGCTCTGCGCCGGTTTCCGACAAGGTGTATTCCACTCGGGCGGGATCTCGTGATACATGGTACGGATAATCAGCCCGTCTGCCTCCAACTCCTTGAGCTCCGAGGAGAGCACCTTGGCGGAGATGTTGGGAATCAAATCTACAAAATCACTGTAGCGTAGATGGCCGCCTTTAGACTCAAAGGCCAGCAGATAGAGAAGCAACAGCTTCCACTTGCCTCCCAGTACAAGCAATGAACGCATGACGGGGCAGGTGACGATGTTCACTGCCTCCCGGTGATTGGTGATTTTATCTCTGGCCATATACCAAAGACCTCCTTCTGCCTGATGTCAGTTTGAAACCAGTATAATGGAAGTTTTCAAAAAATCAAGTCCTCGAAAAATAGGGTATTTCTGTAAACCGGCGAGGAGGCTGGCAGAGTTCCAGGTTTTTCCTGACGTTTTCGTAGGAAGTGACAAAGTTTTGCGTTAGATTTTGGAAGCGGCTACGGCAACGGGTCATAAAGCGCGCCAATAAAATTAGCCAAAATCCACAAAAAACAGCAGTGCTTCGGCCAAAATTAAGTAATATACTAACCAAAAAGTAACTAGATTGGCAAAAAGTGCGGTCTTACTTTTCACTAAGAACCTGTTATGATGGTGTCAAAGAAAAGCCATGGCAAATACATACAAAGGAGAGGTTTTATGGTGACCAATGAAGTTCTCAATACAATCCTAAGTCGCAAAGGCGTAAAGCAATACAAGTCGAATCCTGTGCCCCGGGAGCTACTGGAGGCCATCGTGGCAGCCGGTATTGCGGCCCCCAACGCCTTCAACCGGCAGGCGTGGCATTTTTCTGTGATAACCAACAAAACCCTGCTGGAGGAGATCGACGCAGAAACCAATCACCGCTTAGGGGATGAAGAAGGCTACCATTCCCTGTACGGTGCGCCGGTTCTGATTGTCATCTCCTCGGCCCGGGACAATAACTTTGCAAAGCAAGACTGCTCCGCCGCCAATGAGAACATGGCCCTGGCCGCCAAGTCCCTAGGACTGGCCTCCCGGTATCTGGATGTACCCAACCTGTACACTAATACCCCGGAGGGCGCCGGGTGCAAGGAGATGTGCGGAATTCCCAAGGACTATGACACAGTGTGCTTCTTGTGCCTGGGATATTCCGATGATATTAGCGAACAGCCCACGCCAAAGCGAGGGGATGTCGTAAATTATGTAGACTAAGGAAAGGAGGATCAGGATCATGCCGAAGATTGTTATCAGCGGGATCAGCGAGGAGGTGGTACGCACGGTTGCCCCCGGCTGATCCCTGCCGTGGCAGAGGCGCTGGCGTGCCCCGTGGAGTGGATTTCTTTTGAATATGTACCCTCTGTATACTTTGCGGCAGAGGCAGACAAGGAGCGCTGCCCCATGGTGGAGATCTACTGGTTCAAGCGACCTGTGGAACTGATGCAGAAGATTTCCAGTATCTTCTCCGAAGAATTGTCCCGGGTTGGCATCAACCGGGTGATTATTCAGATCATTGATACCCTGCGGGAGAATTATTTCGATTTGACCTACGGTGCCAAATAGCCTCATTCTATATTATATTTACAGGAGGATTGATCCATGAGCAGCAATGAGTGTGCAGGACTCCAGACCCAGTACGATGTGTTCTCTCTGGACAAAGCCGAGACCTTGGCCCTTCTCCATGGCTGTGGCTTTTCCTATGAGGAGCTAAAAAAGCCCCGGGTTGCCGTGTTCAATACCCTCAACCCCATGAACCCCGGGCACATCCACCAGGGTGCTATCGCCAAGGCCGTGGCGGAGGGCGTCCGTGAGGCCGGTGGCCTGCCGGTGGAATTCAATGGCACCAACCTCTGCGATAGTATGCTGGAAAATCAGAAGTACACCCTACCCAGCCGCGACCTGTTGGTCAATGATATTGACCTGATGGTCAGCTATCACCGGATGGACGCACTGGTAATGATTGGCACCTGCGACAAGGTGCTACCCGCCTTATTGATGGCCGCCGGCCGTCTGAACCTGCCCACGGTGATTGTTACTGGCGGCTACATGAAGCCTGGTAACTACCGGGGCGAGAATGTGGACTTCATCGACATAGGCCCCAACAAGACCCGCCTGCGGGACGGCAAAATCACTCAAGCCGACTTTGACGAACTGGTGGACGTGTCTGTTCCTGGAGGCGGCGCCTGCTGCATGATGGGCACCGGCAACACTATGGCCATTATCACCGAGGTCATCGGCATGTCTATGCCCGGCAACTCCAGCACCCCCGGCAGAAGCCAGGAAATGCAGGAGTTGGCCAAGGCCGCCGGCAAGCAGGTCATGAAGCTCTATGCCAAGAAGATCACTGCCCGACAGATCATCACCAAGGAGTCCATCACCAACGCCATCAAGACCTGCATGGCCATCGGCGGCTCCGGCAATACCATCATCCACGTTCCCGCTGTGGCCACCGAGTCCGGCATTGAGATGAACTTCAGCGACATCTATGCCGCCGCCAGCTTCGAAATTCCCCTGCTGGTGGGCGTCCGTCCCAACGGCCCCTACAATATGGATCAGTATGCCAAGGCCGGCGGCACCCAGGCCATTCTCCACGAGCTACGGAAGCACCTGGATACCAACTGCATGTCGGTAAATGAAAAGACCATCGGCGAAAATATTTCCGGCCACGAGATTCTGGCCCCCTCCATCATCCACCCCCTGTCCAATCCTCTGGACAATCAAGGCGGTCTGGCCCTGATGCGGGGCAACCTAGTTCCCGATGGCACCTATATCAAGCAGTCCGCCGTACCGGAGTGCCTGATGAAGCTCCGGGGTCCCGCCCATGTCTTCAACAACATGGACGATGCCAACAACGCCCTCCTCAACCACGAGATCAAGGCTGGCGAGATTGTCATCATCCGCTACTTGGGTCCCAAAGCTTCCTATGACTCCGCCTACTGGTTCACCTCCCAACTCAAGGGTAGCGACCTTTATACCAAGGTGGCTGTGATTACTGACGGCTGCCTCTCCGGTGCCGCTTCCGGTGCCAGCTTTCAGTTCGCCGCGCCTGAAGCAGCCCTTAACAGCCCCCTGGCCGCCGTACGCAACGGTGACATCATTGAATATGATATCCACGCCAGAACCATGAACGTGGAGCTCACCGATGAGGAAATCCAGCAGCGCATCTCCGAGCTCACCGGCGAAGAGTACCCCCACTTCACGGGTTATCTGGGTATTTATCAGAAGGGATGCATCTCCATTTCAAAAGGTGCCGTGCTCCGCTGATCTCTCCACTACCACACACATTATAATTGGAGGAAACGAACATGAACAAAACATGGAAAGAGCTCCTGTGCATGGTTCTGAGCGCCGTTATGGTGCTGGGTCTGGCAGCCTGCGGCAGTAGCAAGGCCGAAGCCTCTGCAGGTGACGGCGATAGCACCAGCGGCGATACCGCTGCTGATTCCATCGTCCTGAAGATGTCCACCGCCCAGCCTGAGGAGCACATTGCCTCCCAGACCGCCCTGCGCTTCGCTGACCTCATTGAGCAGGGCACCAACGGTGCCGTCACCGTGAAGATGTATTTTGCCAACTCCTTGGGAGCTCAGGACGTCATCGTTCAGGGCTTGATGGACGGCTCCATCGACCTGTCCTTGGAGTTTATCGACTCCACCTACAACCCGGTCTTTGAGGTGCAGAGTCTTCCCTTTATCGCCTCCAACTTCGATGAGATGGAATACATCTTCTCTCCCGGCTCCCAAGTGTATTCCCTAGTTGACAAGGGCTTCAGCGACATCGGAATCAAGCTATTGGGCGTCTACTGCGAGGGCCTGACTGGCGTGTCCTGCAAGAACATGCCCGAGTCCTATAACACTTGGGATCAGAAAAAAGAACCCATCCGTGTGTGGAACTCCGCCGTGGCTAAGGCCGGCATGACCGCTATGGGCTACAACACCGTGGCCATGACCTGGTCTGATACTTACAGCTCCATCCAGACCGGTATCGTCAACGGCTCCGTGGGCCAGACCTCCCTGGGCGTGTACACCAACCTGCGTGACGTTGTTAACTATTTCATCCCCTATAACTTCGGTGCCGAGTTCGTGCACCTGGCCATGAGTTCCACCTCCTGGGGCAAGCTTACTGCAGATCAGCAAAAGGTGGTGCAGGACGCTGCCACCCAGGTCTGTAAGGAAATCTTCGACTCCGCCGAGCAGACTGAGGCTGATGGTTTCGCTATGCTGAAGGAAGCTGGCATTGAGGTTCTGGAACTCAGCGATGCTGACCGCAGTGCCATTGCCCAGCATGTTCGTGAAGAAGTCTGGCCTGCCCAAGAAGAGATTCTGGGCAAGGAGGCCATGGATGCCATCTATGCCGACCTGAAGGCCTGCGCAAAGTAAATAAGACTCCCTAGGATATGGACCATCAGGCTGATTCTGCGCTCCGGCGTGGAATCAGCCTGGTGAAAGAAAGGAGAAAACGCATATGGAAAAGCTGGACGCTTTCACCAGATATTTGGGTAACTGCGGCCTGTTCCATTTCTTTGATGCGATTCAGAAGTGGGTTCTGGTATTCACCGGTATTATTGTCTTTGTTCTGACCATCGCCACTGTGTTCCTGCGCTATGTCCTGACCATGAACGTTCTGGGGCTGGACGAGATTATTCTCCTTGTTATTTTCTGGCAATACTTTATCGGCGCAGCCCAGGGCAGCCGGGAGGATTCCCAGATTAAGGCCGACATGGTCAGCACCGTTGTGAAAAATAAGACTGTGGTGGCCTGGTGCCACCTGCTGGCCCGAATCATTGAGTGTGGCGTCATCGGTGTTTGCATCAAGTGGTCTATAGATTACATTCTCAAGGATATGTCCGTCATGCCCTATACTGTGGTGCTCTCCATCCCCCTAGTGCTCTCCCATGCTGTGATGTTGGTGGGTTTTGCCCTGATGCTACTCTATCACATTTACTGGTTACTGACGGAGCTCGTCAACGTTGGTACGCTGAAGAAGGAGGAACAGCAGGCATGATTCATGTTGGAATTGCCATTGCCATCCTGATGGGTTCTCTGTTATTGGGCGTCTCCATTCCCTTTGCCTTTGGCGCAGGTACGATTTACATGTATACCATGCTGGGTGGCACCTTTGCCACCACTTTGCCGGTGGGCTTCAACGGCATCAACACCATGGTACTACTGGCCATTCCCACCTTCATCATGGCCGGCGGCTTCATTGAAAAAGGCAAGGTTGGCGATGAGCTGGTGTCCGTGGTAGAAATGCTGGTGGGGCGCTTCCGGGGCGGACTGATGCTGGCGGTGTCCTATGCCTCCGCCATCTTCGGCGCCATCTGCGGTTCTGCCGCTGCCACCTGCAGCTGTATCGGCTCCATTATGGCTCCCAAGCTGAAGATGGCCGGCTACAGCAAAGGACTCTCCGCAGCCCTGATTTCTTCCTCTGCCCCGCTTGGCCTGCTGATCCCCCCCAGTTCCCTGATGATTATGTACGCTTGGGTTTCCGGAGAATCCGTGCTGGCCTGTTTCCTGAGTACTGTGATCCCCGGTGTCTGTCTTGCCACCTTGCTGGGCGTGGTGGGTATGATCCTAGCCCAGCGAGAG
Organism: Dysosmobacter welbionis; assembly: GCF_005121165.3. Lineage (NCBI taxonomy): Bacteria > Bacillati > Bacillota > Clostridia > Eubacteriales > Oscillospiraceae > Dysosmobacter > Dysosmobacter welbionis. Next base: position 1,620,174 of record NZ_CP034413.3, read on the forward strand.
GGCGTGCAGCCCCTGGAGAACTGGGTGCCCATCTACTCCGCCCCCGGTCTGAAAAAGACTTGGCACGCCACGCCGGCCCTGTTGCTACCGGTGATTATCCTAGGCGGTATTTACGGTGGCGTCATGACCCCCACCGAGGCAGCCTGCGTCTCAACCCTGTATTGCATTCCCGTGGCCATTTACATCTACCGGGGCATGAAGTGGAGTGACGCGCCGGAAATTCTTAAGGAAACCGGCACCACTACTGGTGTCATTATGGTGATGCTGTTCTTTGTGAGCATGCTGAGCCGGTACTTCATCTATGAGGATCTTCCCGGCGCCCTGGTAGATATGATCTATCTCTTTACCACCAACAAAAATGTCATTCTGCTGATGATGAATGTGTTCATGATTATCATGGGTATGCTGATGGATGACGGCTCCGCCCTGCTGCTCTCCACCCCCATTCTGGTTCCCATTGCCAAGGAAATCGGCGTGAGCCCTATCCACTTCGCAGCCATTCTGGGCGTGAATCTTGGTATGGGTAATGTGACGCCGCCCTGTGCCCCCATGCTGTATCTGGGTGCTCGGGTGGTGGGCACCGACGCCAGCCACTCCATGAAGCCCACGCTACTGCTGATTCTCTTTGCGTGGTTGCCAACGCTACTAGTCGTCACCTATGTTCCCGGTTTCTCCCTGTGGCTGCCCAACATATTTGGGTTCTGAGCCGAGAAAAATTACGGAGGAATTTCTATGGAAAAGATTACGAAAATCGAAACCGTTGAGGTGGCCATTTCCCGAAATGGCATCTCCCAAGCTGTTCGCTTCGGCAATGTCCTCTTCGTTTCCGGGCAGGTGGGGGAGGACATCCAAGGCAACATCCCCAAAGGTATTGAGGCTCAAGTAGAGCTGGCTATTGAAAATGCCCGTCGAATTCTCCGAGCTGCTGGCTCTGATTTGGATAAGGTGCTCATGTGCCGATGCTTCCTCCAGAAGCAAGAGGACTTTGCCGGCATGAACCAGGTGTATTTCAAGTATTTCGGCGACGCCAAGGTAGGCCCCGCCCGGTATACCGTAGTGGCACCCCCGGTAGCAGACTGCTATCTCTTTGAGATAGCTATGTTCGCAGTAGTGGAGTAATTTACGGGAACCTCATAAAAGCGCCCCGTCGGGCGAATGATATGAACTGGGCCAGTAAAAGTGGACAATAGAGAAAATGCCCCCTGTGTAGGAGAATAAACCTATACAGGGGGTGTTCGTACGTCAAGAGAAAATGCGCGCATATCCAGAAATTTGAGAAGGGAACTCTGGCTATGCGCGAGACAGGAGCAACGCGTCAATAGTTATGGGGGAACACCTTGCTCCCCGCCACGCCCGCAAGGCCGCACAGCTTTTTCATCTCTACCAGATACATTTCCAGGACAGGCGCTTTCCGTCTCTGGTGAGAAAGATCTCACCGGAGACGATCTTTTTCATTTTGGCGTATTTTCAGTAGCCTGCGGCAGAGCTTTTGCGGCAGTAAGATTGTCCAGCCTAGCCCTTCATGGCGATCTGTGCCACGCCTGTCCCGGCAGCCTCCACCGTGATATACCGCACCTCGTTGCCCCGGATGCCAGTAGCGCAGATTGTCTCTATCAGCAGTGCCAGGCGGTCCCTGCCGAGGCCCGGATCGCCGCCAGCATGGCGTTCACCGACTCCAGCCGGTATTCCAGGCCGGACAGCCCCTCTTCCAGGCGGACAACAGTTCCTTGGTAGTCTTCCAGCCCGCCGCCCACTCGGCAAATCCCCGCAGGGAACGCAGGTACGTCTCGATGGTCCCCGATTCCCGCTCGTCGCGGCACAGAAATTCCGCAAACCGCTCCATTGTTTTTCCTTCATCATATCAGAGTCTTCCTGCTATCATACGACCGGAAGTCTTCACAGCTTGTTGATAGAACTGTCCCTTCCAGAAAAATATTGCAAGCGGATCAGATAGTTGCTTCTTTCTCAACTATTGGGGTGCGATGGTGTCTACCGCGCCCCAAAATGTCTGTCATAATCACTGTGGAGTCCACGCCCTTGTATACGAATCCCAAACGGGGATATAGTAGCTCAGTACGTTCTGCATATTTGCCATAGGTTGATTGCAGTGGTCATTTGTGTGAGCACTATAATAAAGCAGTCCTGCCATCGTTACTGGTAAGTGAAACGCTCGACAACATCATGCCAGACAACGCAAGTAACACGATCTTCCGTTGAAATATCGCTGTTCGTCTTATTGGTCTCGGACTTACTTATACTGTTTCAGAGAAACTGTAATATCGCTGAGACTGGAAACTCCCTTGGCATAGATGCCGAAGGCCAGTGTACTCTCCAATTCCTCCGCACTGTCGGCGATATAAAAGGTTCTGGCCAGCGTTTCGCCCGCGCCAATGTCCACTTTCAAATCCGCCCAGCGTGAGCGTCCTGCCCGCAGTCGCGGTCTGCATCGCGGAGCCGTTGTTGGTCACAGTCAGCGCAATGTAGTTCCCATCTTTGGGGTAGAAGTTGGATTCCAGCGAATAGCAGCAGGTGGTCTGGAGCTTGGTGTTGTCCTGAATTATGCCGCTCAAAGACTTGCCGGCGGCCTTGACTGGATCGATCTCCGTAAACGGGCCGTGGACGCCTCCAAGTACGGGCGTTGTTGCGTTAGCAGGGATACTCCCATCGCCCCTCTTTCCACCTACGACCACATAATCCGCAGGGGCCGCGCCAAGATTGACCCGGTTTTTCTGACTGTCCCGGCGCACTTCAATGCCGAGCAGTTTGGAGATCTGGCGGATGGAGAGATAATTGGTCTTGTCCTCGGCAACATCCACATAGATAATGACCGATGGTACCCCCTGCCCATTGGGCGCTTTGCAAGTTTCACCGGCAAGGACCTTATCCTCACCGAACAGAGATATCCCGGCCTGGTTGTATTCCACCCGGCTGGAAGCTGCAAACACGCTGCCCACAAGGGAAGCCACCAGAAGCATCGCCGCCATGCCCGCAACAAATGATCCGTACTTTTTTATCATGAAACCTCCATTGTCTGTTTTATATAGCGAGCATCTTAAACTTCTATTATGCAAATGCAGAAGGAGGTTCTTTCTTTACATCTCTTATATTTTTTCTGTTTTCGCCAAAGAAACGCTCTCAGTTATGTGCAAAATATCCTCTTAATCAAGATGTGCGTCCACACAGAATTAGAGGTTGCTACTTATGTCAATACATGTAACTGTGCTTTGCTGTTTTTTCCAATTCTCTTCCAAAAACAGTTGTCCATCCAGGCCATTCACTGTGACCGGAATAATTTCTGCGCTTTCCATGGCAAAATCACTCGTGGCCCCCTCCTGCATATACACGTAGTCCAAGTATATCGTTTTTTTGAGTTCTTTATTTCGATAGGTGTTGCAAACATAGTTTGGAAATTCTTCTCGTTAACTCTCAATTTCACCATATCCCTCCAGTAAGTCCGTAATTTCATACCAAGGCATATCTCCGGCAATCTGTTCTCCCGAATGTCTGTACGTGATATGTGTCTCATACCACTCCACAACCCGGCGCACCACCGCGGCCCGCACCGTTTGGCTGACCGCCATCAAGCTCCCCAAGCTCAACGAAAACACAAGCAAGAGCATAACAGCCTTTTGTCTCACGCTTTTCCATACCGGTCGTGCCCGCTTTCGCGCGCACTTCAATGGGCCTGTCAGCATCGCCGTCATCTGCCGCCGATACCGGGGCGATTCTGTTCCAGTGGGCGGCAGGTTCCCACCTGTTTGGTAGGCCACGTAAGTCCTGTGATGCAAATCAAAGATAAAACCCTCGGAGGTGAAACCTACAATGGCAAAACGCAGGCCGTCCGGAAACAGCATGGTCCGCAAGCGGGAGAACGGCCGCTGGGAGGGCCGCATCGTGGTGGGTCGCAAGGAAAACGGCGACCTCATCTTCCGCTACACCTACGCCGACACCCAAAAAGAACTGACCGCAAAGCTCCGGCAGGACATCACCGCCTATCAAGGCGTGGATCTGACGGAGGAGTGCAGAATGCCCCTCTCGGAGTGGCTGGACCGTTGGCTGGAGCAGATAACATCCGTCCTCCAGTCCAGCACGCCGGAACACTACCGCAGTGACATGGAGCACCACGTCAAACTGTACTTGGGCTAGAAGAAGTTCACACAAATTACACCGACAGACCTGCGGACGCTCTATGACACCTTAAAACAGCGTGGCAGAATCCATCCCCGCCCCGGCCAGAGCCGTGGGTTATCCAACACCACGGTCCACGGCATCCACACCACCGCACCATGCGCTGAAGTCTGTGGTAGACCAACGGCTGCTGCCCCACAATCCTGCTGACCATGTGGCGCCGCTCAAGGTGGCTCACAAGTCCATGACCATCCTGAACGAGGAGCAACTGGATGCTTTTCTGACAGCGGTGAAACAGGATGCTGTCCGGAAAGCCTTCTTCTACACGGAGCTAACCACCAGCCTGCGGCTGGGTGAGATCTGCGGACTGATGTAGTCTGACTTCGATTTCAGAAAAGGAACACTGAGTGTCAACCGAACCATCCACAAAGAAAAGGGCTGGCAACTAATGACCGGAGATACCAAGACCTACGCCGAAACCAAAAAAATCGTCCTGCCTGACAGCACCGCAGAGTTGTTACGAATCCGAAAAAATGTTCCTACTCCGTATGGTTCTTTCCCAACCCACCCAAACCAGAAACACCTATGAATCCCGCCACTGCTTATCATCAACTGAAAAATATCCTTGCAAAAACCAAGTTGGAGTGCGCAGCAAAGCTGGCACAGCTCTGGGATGCGCTGAAAGAACCTACACTAGACCAACCTAAACCCGAAATCTTGCTGGCGGACTGGCTGGATCTCTGCTATCAAGAATATAAAAAGCCAAATCTCCTCCCAAACACGCAAATGTCTTATGAGCGGCGGATCTATCAGCATATCATCCTAAAGTTAGGACAAATCCAACCGGACAAGTTGAACACCACAGACATTCAGGAATTCTATGTGTCCCTTAAAAAGGACGGCAGGCTGATCCGAGTTGAGTTCTACGGCAAAGGGCTGTCAGATTAGGCCGTTCGCAGCATCCACACGACTTTCCACGCTGCTCTGGACAAAGCTATGGAGGAAAACCTGATCTTCCGAAATCCTGCGGCTGGTTGCAAGCTTCCCTCTGCCAAGCCCAGAGAAATGAAGGTCCTGATACCGGAGGAAATCCAGCGGTTACTGATCCAGGCCAGAGAGGGGCTGCTATGAACTGCTCCTGCCGGAACTGTCCACAGGCCTGCGCCGGGGTGAGATCTGCGCCCTTCAGTGGAATGACCTGAATCTTAAAACCGGGGCACTCCAAGTGGGATAATAGGTCCACCGGGTACGTGGTGAGTTGGTAGTCTCCCCACCCAAAACCAAAGCAAGGCAACATATGGTGCTCCTCCCTCCGCCGGTCCTGAATGTACTCATAACCTATCGAAACTCCTGCACTTCCCGGTGGATGTTTCCTTCACCAGTCAAGGAGGATTCCCCCACGGACCCAGTCACTATACAAAAACGGCTGTCTACCGTACTAAAACGAGCTGACTGCAAGAGACTTCGGTTCCACGATCTGCGGCATACCTTCGCCACTGCCTCCCTGGAGCACAGCATGGATATGAAGGCCCTTTCCACGATCATCGGCCATGTGTCCAGCAGCACCACGCTGAACATCTACGCTCATGTCACGGACGAGATGCAAAGGACTGCCGTAGCCAAAAAAGACCGGGGGATCGGCAAAGCTACTCCCCCATCGTCAATGGAAAGCGCATCGCCCGCAATGTCTACGCCCCTACCGAGGAGGAATATGAACAAAAGCTGGCCGCCCTCATCCAGGAGATGAGAGCAAGAGATCGCCACAGGGAAGGCACAGGCAATGGCGGGATGAAATGCACAGGGCTCCGGCGGTTGTTCCGCCGGAGTCCTAATTTTTTCTGGTTATTGCTGCCAGAGGCCCGGCAGATACGCGCTTCAAAATAGGTTGCCATGCCGTTTCCCTTTCCTGCCACCAGCAACTTGGCAGGCGCTTTTGCAATCACAAGTGTATCTACCAGCACCATCCGGGCAACGGTCCAGAAACAGATACCGATCAAATTCACCGTTATCTCGGTAAATCACGCTCAATGAGCTACAGGGGGATCTGTCGAAGCCACCGTAGAAATGATGATCGCCGGTAATCCCGCATAATACGCGATACCCTTGGTCATATCCTGAATTCTTTCTCCGCCGATTCCCATAACCACTGTAGCGGCCTGGACCTTACCCTTTCTACTAGGCGGTCAATTTGGGACTGAGAGCATTCTCCCTGAAAAATCTCATACCGAACGATATAATCCGTACCGGCAAAAAATTATTCCAACACAGGCCCGATCCGCCGGGGCCAGGACTCACTGATCAGTATGAGCAGGATCTTTCCCATTCCCTGCAAATATTGATCCAATTGCTGTAGCATACCTGTACTATGGACATACTTTGATGGGCTTTTTTTAATTATACTCATAGTCTGTTCCTCCGTTTGTACAACTCATTATTCCATAAAGCTGGGAAGCCAGAGGCAAATTTGGGGAATATAGGTAATAAGCAGCAGATTCACCAGGCAGCAAATCATGTACTTCAGCAGATGCCGGTTGACCAGCTCACCCACCTTCGCCTGCCGCAGAGTCGCCGCCACATAGAGATTGATCCCCAGCGGCGGGGTGATCATGCCAATGCACATATTCAGCAGCATAATGATGCCAAAATGGACAGGATCAATATTGTAGGCAGAGAGCGCCGGGAACAGGATAGGAGCAATAATCAGGATGGCAGGCGTGGTATCCATGAAACAACCCACGATCAGCAGCAACACGTTCACCAGCAGCAAGAACACCACCTTGTTAGAACAGATGCTCATGATGAACTCCGCCGCATGGGCGGGAATCTGCTCACGGGTCATCAGCAGGCCGAATACGCCAGCACAGGCAACGATGAACATGATCATACCAGAGGAGGCAGCCGCAGACTTTACTGTTTCCACCAAGCCCTTGAAGTTGATTTCCCGATAGATGAAGCAGCCTACGATCAGGCCATACGCGCAAGCAACGGCTGCGGACTCAGTAGGTGTAAAAATACCGGTGTAGATGCCGCCCAAGATGATAATGGGCATGAAGATGGCACCAATGGCATGATAAGACGCAGACAAAAATTTTCTGATATTAAACTTGGTTCTAGGGATCCGATTTTTTACGCCGTAGAAAATCGCAAAGGCAATCATCAGTGCACCCAGCGTGATGCCGGGAACAATTCCTGCCATGAACATACTGCCCACCGATACACCCGTTGCGGAGCAGTATGTGATCATCACGGTGCTGGGCGGAATAATCGTGCCCAACATACCGGCTGCAGCAATAGTGGACAGGGCGAATTTGCGGCTATAGCCTCCCTGTTCCAGCGCAGGCACCATCACTGCGCCGATGGCCGCCACCGTTGCTGTGGGGGAGCCGCACAAACAGCCAAACAGCATACATGAGAAAATCGTCACGACGCCGAGGCCGCCGGGCATCCAACCAACTGCAGCATTGGCAAAATCGATAAGTCGGCGTGAAATGCCACCACTGCTCATCAGTGCGCCAGCCAACATAAAAAACGGAATGGCCGCCAGTGTAAAACTATCGACGGAGGAGAACATCTTCTGCACGGAGGTGAACAGCGGCATCAAGTCCCCGGCAACGATGGCCGCCATACCGCCGCCCACCAGCGCCAGCGCGATAGGCATACCCAGAATCGTAATGACGGCAAAAACCAGGAAAAGCGTTGCAGTAATCATGCTTCAATCTCCTCCTTCCGATGCATAATATCCTTAATCATGGTTTCAATGCTGTAAAGATAGTGAATGATTCCCATAAAGAACCCCATAGGAAGGCAGAAGAACACGACCGCAGTGGGAATCTGCGTGGTTGTGGTCATCTGCTTGGTCATGATCAGATGATTAAACATCTGCAGCGAAAGCACAAACAGCAGCACAAACATCAGCATGCATAGGATCTCCGTAAAGATCCGGACCTTTTTATAGATCTTTTCCGGAAGCATATCCACGAATACTTCCACACCGATGTGGCTCTTACTTTTTACACCAATACTGGTGCCAATATAAACGATATAAATCATGAGGTACCGGGCCAACTCCTCACTCTGCAGAAAAGGGATCTTCAAGGCATAGCGGCAAATAACGCTCCAGCAAACGATGGCAACCATCGCCAGAAAAAGGACAACACTCAGGAAGCCTTCCACTTTGCTGAAAGCCTGATCAAGTTTTTTCAACATGGCAAACTATGTATCGCTCGTTTTCCGGCGATACGCTCCTTTCTCCCGAAATGAGGCGGAGCGGCGGCAACCGCTCCGCCTCTGTTCTCAAGTTTTTTGTGTCTTATTCCACAGCCTCGACATCCGTCTGGATTGCCTCTACCAGAACAGGATCGATGCCGCCCTCTCCCACGTACTTCTCATACACAGGCTGCACCGCAGCTTCCCACTCGGTCTGATCAATCTCGATGAACTCCGCGCCATTGGCCTCCATCTCCGCCATGTACTCCGCCAACTGCTCATCACAGATCTGATAGTGGTACTCACGGGCTTCCTCTGCACACTCCATAACCAGCTGCTGGATATCCTCCGACAGGGAATCCCAGAGAGATTTGCTGCAAATCAGAGGAGCGGGAGAATAACCGTGGTTGCTCAGTGTGATATAGGGAGCAACCTCATAGAAGTTCTGGGTATACATGTTGGTAACCGCAGTGGAACTGACTGCATCCGCTACGCCGGTCTGGATGGAGGTATAGATATCACCCCAAGCCAGAACCACGGGCATAGCGCCCAGTGCGCTGTACACATCCGCCTGCAGGGGGCTGTCGATGGACCGGACACGCATTCCCTTCAGATCCGCCAGATTCTTGACTGGCTTCACCGCGCCGATGGCATAAATGCCGTTCTCCCAATAGTTGATGCCCTTCATCCCGATGGACTCCAGGGCGTCCAGCTGCCCCTGAGCAGCCTCACCGCTGAGAGCTTTCCGTGCGGTGGCAGCATCGGGGAACAGATAGGGCAGGTCAAACACGGACATGGCATCCGTAAAGTTGGACAGGGACGCAGAACTCTCTACGATAAAATCAATGGAGCCCATCTGCACACCTTCCAGCGTCTCCTTGGCGGATCCCAGCGTAGCACCCGAGTGGACCGTCAAGGTGATGGCGCCGTTACTGCGCTCGTTGAGCAGTTCAGCAAATTTCAGAAGGCCAAGATCCCAGGAACTTCCCACCGCAAGTCCGCTGGACGCCGTCCACTCATAAGTTTGTCCCTCTGCGCTTTCACCGCCGGAGCTATCTCCGCCGCTTCCGCAGGCAGTCAGGGAGAACACCATGGCCATAGCCAGCAACAGACAAGTCAGTTTCTTTTTCATATGCTCCTCCATTAAACCGTTATGTGAAACCTGTTATGTGTTATATCACTTGTTGTAGTAGATAGGCCGGCCCTTCTCGTCGTGATCCTTGTCGAATGTGGGATAAGCTCCGCCGTTGAAGCCGTTGAAGCCCAAGGGATTCCGGAAGCCCAGAGGATTGATTCCAACAGGATGTCTTTCCAGCAGGTCTTTGATGAAGGCGCTGTAACCTTCCACGACCTTCTCCACCAGTGCATCGCCCTTTTCCTTGCTGGCCTTGGTGGGATTGCCGATCACGCCGTAGTCCAGATCGTCCTTCTCCATCAGAGCAAAAGTGCCGTCGAAATGATAAAACTGGAAAGGATGAGAAGTCTCGCCGGGCGCTTTCTTCCACTTGCCGTCCACCAGCGTCGTGCCGCCGCCGTCGATGGCCAGGTCCATGTGGACCAAGTCGCCGTACAGGGACAGCGCCATGGAGGTCTCCGCCTCGTCGGCGTGCCACATATAATCGGACAGAACGGCTTTGTTGTCGCCCAGGAAGTCATACCAGGTAGAGGCGACCGTGAAGTAGCCTTCCATGCCCAGCTTGTGAACAGCCGGAATGAAGGAGCTGTCCTGGCCATGGGCAACCAGCAGGATGAACTTGTTATAGCCTACATTGGAGGCACCGGCGATGATGTCGTGAATCAGCGCCATGTTGGTCTCATAGTTCAGCGCGATGGTAGCAGGCATACCCATGTGCATGTAGGGATGACCGCCGTACATGGGGCAGGGGAGCACGGTGGCGCCGGACTTCTCCGCCACCTTCTTGGCCAGGCAGATGGCGTTGAAGCTGTCCAGGCCGTTGGGGCAGTGCGGGCCGTGCTGCTCAATGGCGCCCAGGGGCAGGATCGCTACGTCGTTGACTTCCTTGGCATAGGCGATGTTCACGGGAGCGGTGTTCTGATCAAAGAACACGGAATCTCTTTTGTACAGCTTGAATTCAGTCTGCTTCTTCAGTTCTGCCATGATAATCGTTTCCTTTCTTAAAAAAATATAGATGGTTTTTTAAATCAGCTGAAACTCAGCAGGATTTACAGTTACGGCTGGAACAAAATCTTGATACGCATTTCCTTCTTTGCCCGAATCATCTCGATCACGTTCTGGAAGTCTTCCAGACGCTTGATATGGGTAATGAGCGGTTTTACCTTCAGCTTCCCCTCTACCATGTAGCGCAGCACCGGCGTAAAGGAGTTGGGGCTGGCCAGAGAGCCGATGAGCGCCGCATCTTTTACGATCAGCGTGTTCATGGCAACATCCACATTAGCTCCATTGTACCAGCTGACAGCTACGATCCGTCCGGTGGGCTTCAGGGCCTGCACCGCCATATTCAGTGCGACGTTGCTGCCCGATGTCTCGATCACGATCTCAGGACCGCCCTCAGTCAGTTCCCTTGCCCGCTGTATCACATCCTCATTGTGATAGTTGATGGTCTCATGGATGCCGCACTCCCGGGCGATAGCCAGCTTCTCATCCCAGCTGCCTGCCATGATGACCCGACTGGCACCCGCAATATTGGCAAGCTGTGCCGCCAGCTGGCCAATGGGACCATCTCCGATCACCAGCACCTGGGCGCCGGCGGGAATCTGCGCCTTGGTGACCGCGTACATGGCGGTTGCGGCAGGCTCTGCCAGAGCGGCCTCCTCCAAGCTCAGCCCTTCGGGGATATGATACAGATGCCGTTGCGGTATCGCCACATACTGGGCAAACACACCCTGGCGGTTGCGGTAAGATCCTACGACCTCCCGGTTGGGGCACAGATTATAATGGCCCTGCCGGCAGTTTTCGCACTCGCCGCATCCCAAGCTCACATCGGAGGTGACCTGGTCTCCCGCTTTAAAATCCCGGACATTCTTGCCCACAGCCACCACCGTGCCGCTCCACTCATGGCCGGGAATGATGGGGTACTTGGTGTTGCCGTTTTTGATATGGATCATCTCTCCTGTTAGCAGTTCAATATCCGTAGCACAGAACCCGGCATAAGCGATCTGTGCCAAGACTTCGTCATCCCGAATCTCAGGCTGCGGGATCTCGGAATACTCGATTACTCCCGGATCCATGAACCGAATGGCTTTCATCAGGCGGTCTCCTTCTTTCTTTCCCGATTTGTATGACATTGCATCGTTCGAATCTCCCCCTGCCGGAAGCAGAGCGGCTGGCAAGTCCCTTTTAGGAGCAGCTGCTCACAAAACTGACCGGGAAGCCCGCCGTGCTCCATAAAGGTCCAGAAGTGGCAGGGCACTGCATATCTCGCGCCAGTCAATTCCGCCGCCGCCGCTCCTTCCTCAGCGTTCATGTTGCCAAATGCACCATTGACAGACAGCACCGCAATATCCGGCTCAAAGATCCTGATCTCCTGAAACAACTCCGAGTGAAACGCCGTGTCTCCGGAAAAATAGAGCCGATGACCTGCAAACGCCACCAAGAGCCCGATAGCATCCGGCGCCATGGTACCGTGATCCGCCATCACTGCCCGAATCAGGATCTTTTCATCCTGATAGCATTCTCCTCTGTCCAGACGATGGCAGCGGTGGGCCTGTATGCCCAGTTCAATGAACTTCTCCTGACAGCTGGCAGGCCCGAAAAACAAGGTCCTTTTTGTGCACTGTGCCACAATTGGAATCGCATCATAATCGAAGTGATCAAAATGCAGATGGCTGGTCACATAATAATCTACCGCCAGCTCTTCCGGCGCGATCAGCATGGGTGAGAGTCGTTTGAATCCTCGAATCCGCTCGCCGCACTCCGTCAGATAGGGATCGAGCACCATGCTTGTTCCGTCGGGAGCCTTCAGGAGAAATCCGGCCTGGCCAAGCCAGCAAATTCCCAGATGATCTGGAGGAACTTGTGTTCCCCGAATTTCCTCTGCGAGATTCATCCTACTACCTTTCTCAGTTCCTCAATATAAGCAGCCCTCAAGCCAGGAATACCGCTCGTCAAACTGGACCTTGTACTTCTTCGTATCGCCAGCCAGGCCCCACAGCAGATACGCACGGGTGCCGGGCAGTGCCACCGTGGTGTGGTAGCCGGTGGGCAGCGCCACGGCGGTGTTGTTCTCCTCGATCACATTGACCTCGTCCCAGATCTTCTTGTTCTCGTCCGTCAGATCATAGCCGTGCTGCATGACGCCGCCGCGGCCAGGGCCATCCTCGGTGGAGGTCATCTGGAAGGAGAAGATCTCATCCAACACGCACTCCTTGCCGGGGCGCTCGTAGTCGTGCCGGTGCGCCGGGAATCCGATCCAGCCGCCGGGCACGGACACGGTCTCGCCCACGATCAGCAGCTTGGTGATGTGGTCGTTGTGCTTGCCGGGCTGGCCGAAGATGAAGCGGTACTTCCGCTTGTAGATGTACTCGCCGGGTTCTCCCTCCTCGATATTTTCAGGCGGGCAGAAATAGGGGGCATTGCCCTCCTCACAATAGGCGGTGAAAACTCTCGCCTCCATGCCCTTCTCGCTGTACAGCTTCACTGTGGCTTTGGGCGGCACATACAGGGCGGTGGGCAGATCGTCATAGACATTGCCGCGCTGGCCCTTGGCGCCGTCCACAACGGTCACGCCCTCATACTCCACCCAGCAGGTCATGTCGCCCTGCTGCAGCACGATGGCCTGCTCCTCACCGGTGACCTTGTACTCCAGCGTCTGGCCGGGGTTGAGAAGGATTCGGCCGAATCCCTCATAGGTCATATCCGAGTTGGCCTTGGAGATCACGCTCTCATAGCCGTTCAGGTCCTGAAAGCGGTATACAGTTGTGTAAGACATTTGCGTCCACTCCTTTTTCCTTGATTTGAATGCAATTATTTCAATACTTCCTTGTTGACGGGATAGGTGACCGGTTTGCCGGCGAGATACTCAGTGATCCCCTGGGCGCTGTCCATAGCCATAGCCCGAAGCGCCCCGTTGCTGAGTGCCGCATTGTGGGGAGAGACGATCACATTCTCCATGGAGAAGAGCGGATTGTCATCAGCAGGCGGCTCCTGCTCAAACACATCCAGGCCGGCCCCGGCGATCTCGCCGGACTTCAGGGCCTCGATCATGGCGGCCTCGTCGATCACGGCACCCCGGGCGGCGTTGATGATGAAGGCGGTGTTCTTCATAGCCTTGAACTGCTCCGCACCCACCAGATGGAAGGTAGAGGGGAACAGAGAGGTGTGGACGATGACGAAATCGGACTTTGCATACAGCTCCTCCGGCGTCGCCATGGTGATCCCCAGTCCCTCGACATCCGCCTGCTTCACATAGGGATCCGTGGCCAGAATGTTCATCTCAAAGCCGGAGAGCTTCTTCACCACCAGCCGGGAGATCTTGCCCATGCCGATGATGCCCACCGTGGCGCCCTTCAGCTCGATGGTCTTGTAGGTGTTGCGCTCTTTGAACTGGCCGGCCCGGGTCAGCTGATCCATCTGCACCGTCCGCTTGGACAGTGCCAGCAGCAGCATCACGATATGCTCCGCCACGGCGTTCAGGTTGGAGAAGGGGGCGTTGACCACCAGGATCCCCTTTTCCGTGGCGTGATCCACCGCGATATTGTCCACGCCCATGCCGTGCTTGGCGACTACCTTCAACGTCGGGATGGCGTCCATGATCTCCGCCGTGATCTTCGCCGAGCGGATCAGGATCGCGGAGCAGCCCTGCGCCTGCCGGATGATCTCGCCGCTCTCCGTGGAAGTGCCCTGCACGACCTCGAAATTCTCCCGGAGATACGCCACCGCATCCGGGTGGATATGCTCGGTCAGAAATACCTTTTCCATGTTTATGTACGCTCCTTCTCAGCCGCGGATCCGGCTGATGGTCTCCTTGCCCCACTTGACGATGATCCCTTCGTCAGAGGAGAGCAGAATATACTGCACGCCCTTGGCCATCAGCGCCTTGGCCGCCTCGGCGGAAGCCGCCGTGGTGCCCACTGCCTTGCCGGCTGCCAGCGTCTTGGCGGTGATGGTGTCGATGGCTGCCTTCACCTCTGGGTCCGTGGTCTTGCCGGGTACACCGTAGGACTGGGACAGGTCCATGGGTCCGATGAAGATGACATCGATGCCGTCCACCTTCAGGACCTCGTCCAGATTCTCCACACAGGTCTTGCTCTCACAGTGGGAGACGATCATCGTGTTGGCATTGGCGGTGTCGATATACTCCTGCACGCCGCAGGTGCCGTAGTCACAAGCCCGCACGCTGGGGGACAGGCCCCGCACGCCCAGGGGGGTATACTTCACATAGGACACCAGGTTCCGGGCCTGCTCCGGGGTATCCACATTGGGCACCTGCACGCCCGCATATCCCAGGTCCAGATTCTGCAGGATCTCCACCTGCTGGTTCTCCCGAACCCGCACAATGGGCGTGATGCCGGCCGCGTCCGCTGCCCGGACGATGTTGCTCAGCTGTTCCCGGTCCACCGCCACATGCTCTGTATCCAGTACGAAGAAGTCGAACCCCGCCAGGGCCAGCAGCTCCGGAACCGCAGGGTCCGTCAGCTTCACAAAGGTGCCGATGGCACTCTCGCCATTGCGAATCTTCTCCTTGAGCATATTCTTGCGCATTTGTATGACTTCCTTTTGTGTAAATTACAGGTTCCGGGGCGAGGCCGGATTTCGGGGCAGCGCGTTCGGTGTCTTACTCTAGAAAAGCCGCCGCCTTCACCAGAAAAAGATTCTGCTGAATAGGGACATTGCTGTCGCGCAGCAGTGCATCCGTTTTCTGTCAGCCACCTTGTCTAAGTTTCTCCCGCCTCCTGCGGTTGCTGTCCGCCCTGTTATTAAGCAATATTTATGCCAAAGTGATAATTCTGCCGAAAACGAATTTTTTCGTGAGGTTCACACAAAAGTCTGGGACGAAATTGTGCATATTGGCTATAAATGCCGCATATATTCGTGCAAAAACAATGCATATTACAGACAACCGCACTCTTCATGTGCGCAAAATTGCATCAGCGTTGCTATTTTGCATACGAGATGACGGAGAAAGGTTTCCCTCTCCCCGTCATCTCTCTTTCGAACCATTTACTTATTTTGTTTTCTGGAAGACATGTCCTTATAAAGCTGCATTTTCCGGGTAATAGTGGACGGATTGACATCCAGCGCTGCAGCGGCCTTGCGAATGGATCCGTATTTTTCGATGGCGCGTTCAATTGCCGCATATTCCGCCCGTTCTACTACGCTTTTCAATGAAACCGTTTCCTCTTCTTCCTCCGCAGATACTTGCTGAGGCCGCCGAAGCTTCAGTGGCAAGTTCTCCCGCCGAATAATGTCGCCCGGAGTGGTAATCACCAAATTTTCCAGCAGATTTTCCAACTCCCGGACATTTCCCGGCCAGCAATATCCTTCAAACGCATCGATCGTGTCTGAATAGATAGATTTATTGGTGTGGTATTTCTGGTTTTCCACCATGAGGAAATGGTTAATCAGCGGAATGATATCCTCCCGGCGCTCCCGCAGCGGCGGAATGAAAATTGAAACCACATTCAGTCGGTAATATAGATCCTCCCGGAACGTTCCCTCTCTGACCATCTGTTCCAGATTGCGATTTGTCGCCGCAATCACTCTTACATCCAAGGCAATGGGTTCTGTCCCGCCCACACGGGTCACTTTTTTTTGCTGTAAGACACGCAGAAGCTTTACCTGCATATGCAGGGGCAGATCGCCGATCTCGTCCAAAAAGACCGTCCCTCCGTTGGCGGCCTCAAACAGGCCCTTGTGTCCCTTGTTGTCCGCCCCGGTAAATGCCCCCTTCTCATAGCCAAACAGCTCAGACTCTATGAGATTTTCTGGAATGGCCCCACAGTTTACCTGCAGATACGGCCAGTCTTTCCGGGGGCTGTTGTTTACAATCAGTTCAGAAATAATTTCCTTTCCCGTTCCGGATTCACCCAGAATCAGTACGGTGGCTCCATCAAATGCGGCCACCCGCTGTGCCAATGTAATAACTTCGTTGAACGCCTTGCTGTTTGCAATAATGGTCCCCTCACCCAGGCGGATCCGCATGCTCTCCAGTTGGCGGGACTGCTGCTGGATAATCGTATCCTTGCTCTTCAGACTGTTCTGGAGTTCATTGAGGGCTGTGATATCCCGGACATTGTTAAATACATATTTGACATTTCCGACATCATCGAAAATGGGTGTGGCCGTAGCCAGAACCGTCAGCCGCGTGTGATAATTGTAGCTGATTTTTGAAATCTGCTTTTTTTGCCGGATAACCTCCAGAATGACAGAATTGGAAAAAATCTTTTCATCCAGAAGCTGTTGCGTCGTTCTGCCCTCCAGTTCCGCTTTGCTGACCCCCAGGAGCGAGGCATTGGCTGAATTTGCAAAGAGCACTTTGCCTTCTCCATCGGTAATCCAAACACCATCAAAGAGGATTCCATCATTTCAATCAAGGCATTGCTATCAATCACGGCGTATCTCCTTTTATATACTCGCAGCTGCATCGGTTCTACCGACAAATCATTATAATATGGCAAAAATGCCCAATTCCGCAAAATTTCCATGATATATTTATTGCTATTTTATCAAATGCGGGGTTCTCTGTAAAGTGCTTGCCTTTATATCTCACATTTCATGTTTTTCAGGAGAAAAGAATTGTCTTCATGGAGCAACATCCTCATAACGAGCAAAAAGTATTTAACACAACGAATCGTGACAAGGAAAACTTCTCCAACAAAAGGAAGGGCAAGGGGAAGCACAAAAAATGGAATCGTAAAAATTCTGCAAAACTCCGTCATGAATGCTTTTGGCTTCTATGGCTGTATCGGCTCCGAGCATTTCCACGTCGGGCCGTATGCCTTGACTTGAAGTGCGTTTATACCCCATCTTCTGTAAAAAAATTGGTTCATACCTAAAACTAAACGGCGTAGACTGCATACAGTCTGCGCCGCTTAATTTTTCCTTCTTTATCATGATTCCCGCAGCCAGGCAGCGTAGTCTTCCGGGGACAGCCTCCCCGCTTCGCACTCCGCTTTTTTCTCTCTGGCACGTTCGTCCCACGCGTAGAGCTCCTCCGGCTCCAGCTTTCCCGCCTTCATGCGAGCAAAGCGATTCTTGTATTCTCTGCGATAGTCCTGAAACAAGGCATCCCTGCTCTTCCGTTTCGTCCACAGGGCAATGGCGCCCACTTCCCGGCAGGTGCGGCCTTTCTCGTCAAAAGGCCGGCTACAATATTCGGTGTTGGTACGGCCCGTCAGGGCAAAGTATCTCCCGCAGTTTTTGCACACCCGCATCTTCACTTCCCGCTTGATGCACTCCCGGAGGTGGTAGTCAATGAGGTCATAGACCACCTCCGGCTCCAAAACCTATGCAAACACTTCATCGTCGATGAGCTCAAAGCCAACCGGCTGCACACAGAACCGAAAGGCACGGTCTCCTGCTGCCTTGTAGTAGGAGACCATTTTCTGCGGTACCGTTTCCTCGGACTCCTGATCCGTATCCAATACATGTTGGATCAGCTCCAGGATCTGAGCTTGCATCTGCCGAAGCTTCTCCGGCAGATGATACAGATACGCCCGGGGCAGCACGTCCTCTGTATAGCTATTGAATAGCTTGGCATGGGTAAGACGGCAATTCATATCCAGCCGAAACTGCTGAAAATAGATGTGGCGCGAAGCCAAGTCATCCAGCAGCGCAAGCGCGTTCTGGTGATGTTGCTCTTCTTTCGTTGCTGCCAGTTTCCAGAACTCGTCATTCAACTTTTGAATAATGGCGTCTATGGGGTCCAGGTCCATATAGAGCAGCGACATCAAGCTTTCCGGGAACGGGACTGTCTCAGAAAACGTGACCGCTTCGCCAAGTGTCTACTCGCTGTAAAGATAGTGCTCCTGCTCATGGGCGATATAGGTTTTGAATGTGTACCTCATCAAAGCAATGTGCCCCACCCCAGACTAATTTACAAACTGTTCATTAATTGGTCTTGACGCAAAGAGTGTGGTTTGTTACGCCCGGGTTAGGCGAGCAATAGAATAATGCCTTTAAAACCAAGTCTGGATTAGACAGTTAGAAAAATCAAGAATTCTATCTGGCCGCGATTGTACCTCGATAACTGCATACCCACCACCAAAGCCGATACTTGCCGGAAAGAGTGCCGCCAGAACTCTGCTGTCAAGCAACAGGCGCGCCCACTAAGGCGAAAGGAAACGCCGTGCGTGACAAACAAGGCCGCAGAGTAGGAACCGGTACGGCGTGCGGCCCACGAATTTTTGTAAAGGAGGTGCGTGTGATCAGCGTACAAGGTCCGCAGCAAAAGGAAAGCCGCCGAAACTGCTGCAACAGTCCGCCGGCACGCCGCGTTCCGAAAAACGCAGATTCCATCTGCAGACAGTCTAACAGAGAGGCTTCCGGAACGCAAGATTTTGTTCTCTGAATTTCGAAAAGAACACGGAGGTACTCTATGCCGATTCTCGGTGAACGATTCTATCAAATAAGCAATGCCATCTTCTGCTATGACCTGAAACCGATCCCGCTGGCGGTATACAGCTATCTGGTCTGCTGCGCCGGGCAGAAAGAACTTTGCTGGCCCAGCATCAAGACCATCGCACTGCAGCTGTTCGGAAAACGTTGCGAGGGACGCAGTCAGGCAATTAGTGGATCGCGGATTCATCCGCAAGGCGGCAACCAACAAGCTGATGCGCCGCGACGGAAGTTGGCGGCAGAGCAACAACCACTACTACATCCTGCCGCTGCCTGCGCTTTCCACCGCAGGGCATCGTGCAAGCAGGAAATCCACCACAGGAGATGTTGTGGAGGAAGTGTATCAGCAAAACAAAGGATAGCAAGGGAAAGCCCGTGAGCCCAGCAAAGCCCTTTGTAGAGCGGTTTGGGCCCCAGTAAGATCCCAGCTCCTCCCGGGGATTTTGGACGGATTTGGGCCGATTTTGAGGCTCTGCGGAGGACGAAAAAACAGGAGAAAGCCCTGGCGCTTTTATGGCGCCCAGGCAGTCACTTCCGCCCGCAGTGCGGGTGGTTTTCGGGGACATGGGCTGACGCTTTTCCGGAACGCCCAAACTACGATTGACGCTGTTTCCAGAGAAGCAGACGAATATCCCCGCCATTGCGGGACATTCGCTGACGCTATCACGGATTTGGGAGGTATTTGACAATGGGTGAAAACAGACACCGGCACACCGTCTGGATGGACGATGCCGTGTGGGATCAGGTGGAGTCCCACTACCAGAAAGACAACTGCTCCACCAAAAATGAGTATATCGAAAAGGCGATTCAGTTCTACTCCGGCTACCTGAATTCGGAGCGGGCCGGCGATTACCTGCCCCGGGTTCTGGCCGATGTGCTGGAGGGCAAGCTGGGGGCCCTGGGCAAACGGATGGGACACCTGCTGTTCAAGCTGGCGGTGGAGGAGGCCCTCATGGGAAATCTGGTGGCCGCCGGGATGGACGTGGCTCTGGACACACTGCGTAAGACACGGGTCCGGTGCGTGAAGGAGGTCAGAGAAACCAACGGTGAGATCGACATGGATGACGCCCTCGCCTACCAGAAAGGGGTGTAGGAATGGAGGGACTGATTCAGAAGTCGGGCTATATCAAGTCGGGAAGCGGCGGCGGACACTACGCTGAATACATCGCCACCCGGGAGGGTGCGGAGGAGTTGAAGCCCGGCGGCTACCTGGAGTATATAGCGGAGCGCCCCCCCGGTCCCACGGACTGTTCTCCGCCGATAGTCCCGCCGACCTGGAGAAAACTACGGATGAGATCAATGGGCATACCGGCCCGGTGTGGACCCTCATCTACTCCCTGAAGCGGGAGGATGCCGTCCGGCTGGGGTATGACTCCGCGGAGAGCTGGCGGAAGCTGTTGTTGGCTCATCAGACAGAACTGGCCCAGGCCATGAAAATCTCTCCGCAAAATTTCCGCTGGCGGGCCGCCTTTCATGACGAAAAGCACCATCCGCACATCCACATGATGGCCTAATCGTCAGCCCCCAAGCAAGGCTATCTCACGGAAAAAGGCATCGAGCAGATGCGTTCGAAGCTGTCCAATGAGATCTTCCATGACGAGATGCTGTCCCTCTACCAGCAAAAAGATCTATCCTATCAGCAGGTGCGGGACACCGCGATAGAGGCCATGGGGCGGCTCATTCGGAGGATGGAAACAGGTCTGTGCCACAGTCCGGTCATCGAAACGCAAATGGAAACGCTGGCCGGAATGCTGGAAAACTACAAGGGCAAGAAAGTCTACGGCTACCTGAGAAAGCCGGTAAAAGCCCAAGCAGACGCCCATCGTGGATGAACTGGCCAGGCTCCCAGAGGTGGCGGAGTGCTATGGACAATGGAACGAACTTCGGGATGAACTAGAGCGCTACTACAAGGACGCGCCGAGAGAGCACAAACCATTCTCACAGCAAAAGGAGTTCAAAGCCATCAAGAATATGGTCATCCGGGAAGCAGAGGAATTGCGCTTAGGTGCCTTTACCTTCGAAGATACGACCATGAAAGACGAAGTGGATGAGGATCAGGAGGCGGTGTACAACATCTGGAACTCCCGCCGGCAGATGTCTTAGGCATACCAGGCTGCCAAGGAAATCCTGTCAGAGTATGAAAATACAGAGAAAGAAAAAGCAGTACAGGTGCGGATGCTGGAGCAGCTCTGGAATGCCGGCTTCACCGTAGCGGCTCATCTGCTGAACAAGTGCTGGCGGGACAGCATGGGCGTGCTTCCGGATGACGAACAGGCGGAGCTGTGGTTCCGCCGTGCCGCTGAAGCTGGTCATGACTTCTCCCAGTACGCCCTTGGTAAACTGCTGCAAAGTCAAAAGCGAATGGATGAGGCGGTGTCTCGGTATGAAAAAGCGGCGGCACAGGACAATTCCTACGCCGACTGCTGGCTGGGAAAGCTGTACTTCGAAGGAAAAGCGGTCTCAAAGGATGTACCCGGGGCGGTGGACCACCTCACCGCCTCCGCCGAACAGGGCAACCAGTTCGCCCAGTATGCTCTGGGCAGGCTGTATCTCGACGGACGGGAGGTTCCGCGGGACCCGGATCAATCCTGGGACTGGTTCTCTGCGATGGCGGAACAGGGAAACAAGTACGCCCAGTTCTTCCTGGCGCACTTCAATGACACACAGTCCTCATATGCTTCTGGCCGCCACCAAGCTGCTTCACCACCTGGGGCAGATATTCCAGGACAACTCCGTGCCGCCTGCCGCACCGGCGGGACATGGTGTGGACCGAAAGCTGCTCCGAAAGATCAGGGCGAAGAAGATCGTCATGGGCCACAAGCCGGGTGACCATGAAGATCTCGAGCTAACACAAGGCGGCATGGGAGGTATGACAGGATATTGATAGGACCGGAGGATGGTATCAAAATGTGATACCATTGAACTGCACCCCCAGAGATAGACAAAAGTGATAAAATAAAAAAAGGGGGGTAAATATGCCAAAAGGAGTGCCAAATCGTAAGCGTAAAACAGCGGGAAGCATCAACAAAAGGGCGGCCGCATGGCCGCCTTTTTGCTGAATAGGATTCGCAGGATTAAGAGAGGATCACTTCTTGCGAAAGAAAATCATGTACCACATCCAAAAGGTGCTCAGGGGGAAGTTGGAGACGAGAATCTTTTTTAACGAGCAAGGCCACAGCGTTTTTGCCGTGGGATAGGGGGAGAAACCACAGAAATTGTGGCCCAGCCATCTGGAAAATGACCTTGTACTAGAATGCCATAGGAGGAAGTGCGGGATGGATGTATCTCGTGGAAAAAATATTTGTAAAGAACATTTGGTGAACATTTGGTTCTTTGGGGATAGTTTCATTACGCTCAAGACCATTCAAAGGGGTGTCTTGCTTACGTATGGTCTGGCGCTTTAAATATTCCGCAAGCCGTATAATGAAATTTTTGGGTGTAGGACGTTCAACCGGAAGATGGTTGCTATAGACTTGCCGCAGGATCTTTTTGTTTCCAGTCTCCCAAATGTTAGTTGTTGTACGTGCTAAGGACCTGGATACAGTTTTTGCTTTCTTTCCAGTCTGTTGCTCGAAAGAATCCGATGTCTTACCCAGATGCAAGGCTTCTGTCCCACCGGTCATGACCAGAGAGACAACACCCAGCAGATCGCTGCTACCTACCGAACCGACGTTTCCTTCAATTTCAAAAATCAGGTCTTGTGTGTCCTCCATAGAAAATACCTCCGGTAAAAAATTTGACGTTAAATCTGTAGTTCGCAAATTCGCCGTTTTGAGACAAAAAGAGACACCAGAAAATTCAGAAACCTAAAAGGAAAAAGAGCCTGCGTATCAGCAGACTCTTTAGCGTACAGTCATATTTTCACAGGGATATCCCAACTGCTTTGCGGGGCGTTCTCCGGCAATAATTTCTCTGCCAAATTCTTTTCCTCTGCCGCGAGTTTCGGAGCATCTCTCAGAAGCCAGGTCAGATACTGGTATGGGGAGAGAGGATTCTCCTTGGCAGTCTCAATCATGCTATAAACAATTGCACTGCTCTGAGCCCCGCCTTCCGTATTTGCAAACAGCTAGTTCTTCCGGCTCATTACAAAGGGTTTCACACTGCGTTCCGCACGGTTATTGAAGATCTCCAGCTGCCCATCCCCCAGAAACCGGATCAGGTATGGCCACTGTTCCCGCAGATAGTACAGTGCCTTGCCCAGCGCGGACTTCGGCACAGCGGCGCTCTTCGTTTCAGCCCATGTCAATAAAGCGTCCATCACCGGCTTGGACCGGGCCAGACGCTGTTCACACCGTTCTTCCGGCGGCAGCCCTGCCAATTCCTGCTCAATCCCGAAGAGGCATTATCCAGCCCCTCCGGTGCCGCACAACCTGCGCGTTGGTCCTTCGGCAGGGCATCCACCGCCTCATCGAATTTTCGCCGCAGGTACGCCCAGCAACCAACCACCCGGATGTTTTTAGGCAACCGGTGGTAACCGGAGTAGCCATCTGCATGGAGCCACCCGGAGAAACTCTCCAGAAAGGCAGCCGCGTTCTCCGCCTTCCGGGTAGGCCGGTACTCATACAGCACAACGGGGGACTTCGCGTCCCCACTGGTGCGGTACAGCCACATATAGCACTTGCTCCGGGCTGCCCGGCCCTCCAGTTTCAGCACCTGCAGCGTGGTTTCATCCGCGTGGAGCACCTGTCGTTGGAGGAGCCGCCTGTGCAGTTCCTCATATACCGGTTTCAGCCAGTCCTCCGCCACCCGCAGCACCCAGTTGCTCATGGTCTGCCGGCTCAACTGCACGCCTGCCCGGTTCCACTCCTGTTCCTGCCGGTACAACGGTGCGTACATCACAAATTTCTGCACCATGATATGGGCGACCGCCTCCGCCGAGGCATAGCTGCCGGGAGTCAGGGCAGGGAGCCTTTCCGCCTTGCGGATCGGCGTCTCTGTCCCTTCCTCCTTGCATTTGGGGCAGGCGTAGGTGAAATAAATGTTTTCCCGGATCATCACCTGGGCCGGGATCATCACCAATGTGCGCCGGACGTCCCTTCCAATCTCCATCTTGGCTGTGCCGCACACAGGGCAGTCTGGTTCCTTCTCTGGAATCCGGTGTTCCACCACCTCAACCGGTACATTGTCCGGCAGGACCTCCTCCGGCCTGGAAGAACGCCGGGTATGGGCGGCCACCTCCGTCTCTTTGGCTCTCCGCCTGGACAACCAGGCTTCCGTCTCGTCAAACATGAGGCTCAACTGGGGCCTATCAGTTCTTCTTCCAGCCGCTCCGAGGACACTCCGTAGAGTTTCTTCCTGTTCAGGCGCACTTGCTCCAGAAGCCAGTCCAATTTCTGGTTCAGCTCGTCTCTTTCCGCTTTCAGAGACGCATATTCCGCCCGTGAAATGGTTACCATCTCCGGGGTGCTTGTCCCATGATTTCTTTCATTTTTCATGGGTAAATTATACTATATTTGAACTGGAAAGTCCAGTATTTCCAGGGTTTTCAGCTATTCTACCGCCTAAATGATACGCAGGCCGTCCACCGGACGGTGGGCCTTTAGCTGCTCCACCTTCAGCCCCTCCATCAGCCAGCGGTATTGCTGCGGCGTCAATTGCCGTACCTCGTTTTCCGTTCGCGGCCATTGGTATGCACCCTGTTCCAACCGCTTATACAACAGGATAAATCCATCCCGCTCCCAATAGAGGCCCTTGATGCGGTCCCGCTGTCTGCCGCTCAGGCAACGGCGAGAGCTCTACAAAGGCTGCCGGTGGCTGCGGTGCTGAAACTGCGGGCACAAGTTCTGTGGCTGCCGATGAAAGGATTTCCTTTTCCCGGCGGTAGTACGTCTTTGCCGAAATATTGTGTTCCGCACACCATCCCCTTACGCTCATGCCGCTGCTGCGGCAGTCTATGACCTGTGTCTTCCATTGTTCCAGCTTTGCCTGCCGTTTCAATTCACACGCGCCCATCTTCCCCGCCACCTTCTAAAATGAGAATTCTCGAGAAGTCTTTAGACTTCTCGAGAATTAGTATCTCATATCCTCTTCAACTTTTTAATCCGCCCCCAGCTTTGACGCTTACGCCAAATCGAAGATACAGTGCGGAATTCAAAGTAAAGGTAATCGAAATCATGCGGGCGGAAGGCCTGAACCACAGTGAAGCAGGCCGGCGGTTTGGGATTGAGTCTCATACACTGCTTCAGATATGGGAGTGGATTTACTTGGCGGAAGGGCCGGAAGGTTTCTCTGTTGAACGACGAGGGCACAGCGGATCGGGCCGTCCTCTGAAACGGGTAAGCCAGGACCGTGAGAAAGAGTTGCTGGCTCAAGTACAGCGATTAGAGGCAGAAAATCGATACCTAAAAAATTGCGGGCCTCGGTTTTGGAAGACGAGCAGCGCCAGCGCAAAAAGCGCGGGTGATTCAAGAACTGAGGCCAGAAATCCCTTTGAAGATGCTGCTGTCCGTTGCTCACCTGTCAAGGCCCACATTTTATGATGAGATAAAGCGGATGAAGAAGGGGAACAAGTGCGCATCCGTAAAAAGAGAAATCCAAGCAATTTTTAAAGAACACCGGGGCAGATACGGTTACAGGCGAATCACAGCGGAGCTGGAAAACAGGAAGATTCATTGTAATCACAAGGTAGTCTCCAGACTGATGAAGGAGCTTGGGTTGGTGTGCCGAGTTCGGATGAAGAAATATCGTTCTTACAAGGGCGAGATGGGACAAATTGCGCCAAATCTGTTGGAGAGAAACTTTGAGGCAGAACAGCCAAACGAAAAAATGGTAACAGACGTCACAGAATTTCATCTTTTCGGGCAAAAACTCTACTTATCCATCCTGCTTGATCTGTAAGCCGGGACATTGTAAGCTACACGATTTCAGATCGTCCGGACCTAAAGATGGTGACCTCCATGCTGGAGAAAGCGTTTCATAAAATTCCGGATGGGACAAATCTGATTCTTCACTCGGACCAAGGCTGGCATTACCAGCATAGAAAGTATCGGGACATGCTGAAAGGCAAGGACATTCGGCAAAGCATGAGCCGAAAGGGGAATTGCCTGGATAATGCTGTCGTGGAAAATTTCTTTGGGCTCCTCAAATCGGAGCTGCTTTATCTGCAAAAGTTTGCATCCATAGAGCAGTTTAAAACAGAACTGGTCTCCTATCTTGAATACTACAACAACCGAAGAATCAAATTGAGCCCGGGCGGTCTGCCTCCAGCCGTTCATAGATGTAAAACCCTTGGCGCTGCTTGAGTCAGTCGTAGTTGTCCAATATTTTGGGTGCAGTTCAACTTTTGAAAAAAGGAAATTGTAAAGTCTTTGATAACTCCGATCAAATAGCGTGGCTATTTTATAGAAGTTGCAGTATGTTGTGTTGCTGATAGGAGGCGATCGATATGTCAAAGAAACGAGCCAACGGCGAGGGGAACATCCGCAAACGCAAGAACGGCCGCTGGGAGGGACGATACACTGCCGGGTACGATCCAAAGACCGGCAAACGCATCAACAAAAATGTGTTGGGTAAGACGCAGGCGGAGGTTCGGGAAAAACCGAAAACAGCCATGGCGGAGTGTCAGGGGCTGGACGTCAGCAGAGAAGCCGATGAACACACAGTAGCCACCTGGCTGAAAATGTGGTATGAACTCTATGCCAAGCCCAACGTCCGCACAGCCACCGCCAACCGCTACCAGCTCATCATCGATACCTACACCGTCCCCGCATCGGGAATATCAAATTGAAGAAGATGACCACCCGGCATCTGCAGAAGCTCTACAAGGAGTTATTAGAAAACGGTAGAATCCATGTTGGAAAGAACCAGAGCAAAGGGCTCAGCACCACCACGGTCCGCAGCGTCCACCTGATGCTCCACGCCGCTCTGGACCGGGCAGTAAAAGAACGGCTCATTCCCCGAAACCCCTGCGAGAACTGCATCGTCCCAAAGCCCCGAAAACTGGACATGAAAGTCTTATCTCCAGAGCAGATGGGGGGCTATTTTGGAAGCCGCACAGCGGCGAGATCTGCTCTCTATGTTTTATCTGGAACTGGTCAGCGGATTGCGGAAGGGAGAACTGGTGGCCCTGCGGTGGGACGACCTGGATGTCCAAAGCAAAACTATCTCGGTAAGCAGACAGTATGTCCGAAACCCGGATGGAAGTCTGGAGCTCACAAGGCCCAAAACCGAAAACTCAGTACGTCTGGTGTCTATCCCACAGGCAGCGGTGGACCTGCTGCTCCAGGAGCATGACCACCATCCGGATAATCCATACATGTTCCCCTCTCCATTAGCCGGAGAGATGTATCACCCGGACAGCGTGGTAAACCTCCACAAAAAGATCCTGAAGGACGCCGGATTGGAACATCTCAGATTCCACGATCTCCGGCACACCTTCGCCACCACAGCTCTCCAGAATGGCGTGGACGTGAAAACAGTGTCCTCCATGCTAGGGCACTTTGACGCCGGTTTCACCCTCCGCACCTACACCCACGCAACAAGGCAAAAGCAGGATGAGGCAACCCAGACCATGGGCAGCTTCATGGAACAGGTCATGTAAGACAGAGAGAAAAATGCCGGACGGGAAGGCAAATCTTCCCGTCCGGCACTCTTGTGTCCGTTATTTCCTTTCCGCGTGTGGGTCACGGTGTGGGTCAACCCGCTGCCCCACATTTTGACCCACACGAAAAAGTCCACATTCGCAACAAAAAAACACCTGAAATCCGAAGATTTCAGGTATTTGTTGGAGCTGCTGGGCGGATTCGAACCGCCGACCTCATCCTTACCAAGGATGCGCTCTACCTACTGAGCTACAGCAGCATAAAATGGCGACCCGGAACGGGCTCGAACCGTCGACCTCTAGCGTGACAGGCTAGCGTTCTAACCAACTGAACTACCGGGCCATTTTGTAGGCTCGTCCTATTATAAGCAAATACATCCTGCCTTCTAAAGATTCCAATGGCAGGAGCAGAAGAATTCGAACCCTCGGCATGCGGTTTTGGGATGGCTACAAAGAGCAACGTTCCTCTACTGCCCCAAACACTTACCAATCCATAGCAGTTCGCTCTTCACAATTCTGACGTTTTCTTGATGCTGTCATCCTTTGGGACAACGCATCCGCCGCACAGAACAATAAGGATTATACTTTACGCCGCAGCTTTTGTCAATCCTTTTTTTGATTTTTGAGACATTTTTTTAATGTCTCCATTATCCAGCAGACAGACAGCTGCCTTGAGGCACCTTTGCAGCAGGTGTGTTTTGTCGCTTCACAATTCTACTGATTTTGGAGTCCCAAGGGAAGCTGTGTTTTCGCCGTTTCCCTTTTTCTTTTGCCAACAAAAATTTTACACTAACCAGACCAAATCTCTGAAATTTCCAGCGCCAAGGATGACCGTAGCGCACAGACATGGAAAAAGCCGCCCCTCAAAAACCAAGGCGCATAAAACAATGGAAAGCCCTTTCCTCGGGGAACTTCAAACCTATGAGAAAGAGCCATACTGGCGCCCTCGATGGATGCCTCCTTCCGGAGATGGCCGATAGCCTGCTGATCTGCATGGAAAGTATGGTGAACCAAGGCCAGCGTCTACAAAGAGGCCACCTGGGTCAAGAAGCTGAAAAACACGCTGAATATCCAGTTCCACCAGTCCATTGCAGAGCACTTCTCCTGGGCTGGTCTGGAAAATTCTGAAATACCGGGAGAGCTACAGCCATATGAATCACGCTTTGGACAAGAGGGATGCCACCAGCGCGGATATCCTGCTAGATATTATTGTGAAGCTCTGGAGTTGCTGCAGTCCATTTTCTTTTCACCCGCACCTCGGCCGCAAGAGAAAACACCGCCAGGAACGGTGTTTTTTCTGTCACTCTTCAAATTGAAAAAACGCTCTGCCATCATGTCAGAGAACGGCAGGTCCCCCGCTGGACCAGGCTGGGCATCAAAATCTGGTGCACATAACCCTGGGTCCCCTTTTCGATCTTGTCCAGCAGCATATCCACCGCCTGGACGGCCATTTCCTTTTTCGGCTGCTCAATGGTGGTAAGGTCGATGCGCGGCAGCGCAGTGGAGGGGATGTTGTCAAATCCGATGAGGGACAGATCCCCCGGGATGCGGATATGGAGCTCGTCAGCCGCCTTCAGGATGCCCAGTGCGTTGGAGTCCGTAGAGGCAAAGATCGCTGTATAGTCGATGGGCTTTGCAAACAGCTCCTTGACCATCTGATATCCATTCTCGATGGAGGACCGGGCAAAGTCGCTGTGATGGAGCCTGGGTTCCAGCCCGAATTGCCGGCAGGCCCGCAGATAGCCCTCCGCCCGGAGCTGATGGGTAGTGGAGTTCCGGCAACCGAAGTACAGGATCTCCCGGTGTCCCAGTCCGTAGAGATACTCCACCCCCAGATAGGCGCCTCGGCTGTTGTCCACAGATACGTAGCTCTGGGGCTGATCCCGCAGATTCTCGCTGAGAAACACCGCAGGGATCTGCTCCAGCAGCGGGGCGATCTTCTCATAGGTGGCCGGGGACTGGGGGACGATCAAAATCCCGTCCACCCGGCGGCCCAGCAGCAGTTTGACCACCATCTCCTCCTGTTTCAAATCCGGCTCTGAGTTGCACAGCATAATGTTGTAGCCCCTGGCCCGGGCGCTCATCTCCACATAATAGGCCAGCTGGGACATGAACTCATTTTCAATGGCCGGCACCACCAGTCCCAGCAGATACGTCTTTTTCATCACCATGGAGCGGGCCACGTAGTTCCCCGTGTACCCCATCTCGTCGCACAGGCGGACAATCCGCTCCCGCGTGCTCTTTCCGATCTGGTTACTCCCCGACAGAGCCCGGGATACCGTTGCATAAGAGACACCGGCGGCCTTGGCCACATCCTTCAGTGTCACGTTCTTCATGATCTCTGTCCTTTCCATCGGTCCATGCCTGAGCCGGTTCCATTGCGTAAACGTTTTCATTTTGACGCCGTTAAAATCAAACAAATCGTCAATTTCACTTTTCTTATTGAACAGCATATAGAATTATATCAAACTTGTCAATATCTCCGAAAAAATTATCATTATAGTGATTTCTCCAAATCTGCCGAAGATTCTTTGGCGGGCGCCGACTTGACAAATGACAGACGGATATCCTAAAATAAAATCAAGAAAACCGCAAACGTTTACATTCTTCAGCTGTCCGTTTACAGAAGCTCTCCTGCCCACTGTGAATGGCGGCCTGAAACATAGGGGAGGTCTTTTGATGTCTGTATCCAATCACGGCGGTGCCCAGCTGGCAGAGGCCGTCCGGCATGCCTATGCCGCAGGGCAGGACGACTATCATCTGGAGCCCATGGTGCTGACTGAGCGCGGCGTTCCCGTCGGCCGCATCCGGGATCACGACGCGGTGGTGTTCTGCTGCCGCCGGGGTGAGCGGGAGATCGAGCTGACGGAACTGTTCACGGCGGACGACTTCCGGGCCGTGGAGCGCCGGAAGCTGAAGGATCTGTACTTCGCTATCCTGACACTGTATCACGACAAGTTCAAGCATCTGCCCGTCGCCTTTGCGCCGGAACACGTGGTAAAACCTTTGGCCCAGGTCCTCTCCGAGGCCGGAAAAACCCAGTTCCACTGCGCGGAGTCCGAGAAGTTCGCCCATGTGACCTTTTTCTTCAACGGCGGGGAAAACACCTCCTTCCCCGGTGAAGAGGATGTGTGCGTCCCCTCTCCCAAAGGCATCGACTTTGACCAGAAGCCGGAGCTCTCCCTGCCGGAGGTGGCCCGGACTGTGGCGGGCGCCCTGGGGAAATACGACTTCATCGTCACCAACTTCGCCAACGGTGATGTCATCGGCCACACCCAGAACACCGCCGCCAAGCTGGATGCCTGCGGTTACGTCAGCCGGGCCCTGGAGCAGGTGGTGGATGCTGCCCTGGCCCAGGACTACGTGGTGGCCATCACTGCGGACCACGGCAATATCGAAAAGCTGTACACCGTTGCCGGGAAGCCGGACGGCTCCCACACCACCAATCTGGTGCCCTTTATTCTGATAGACTCCCGTCAGGAGGACCCCATCTCCCTGCGGGACGGTGCCCTCTGCGACGTGGCTCCCACAATATTAGACGTCATGGGCCTTCCTCAGCCCCTGGAGATGACCGGCCGCTCCCTGGCGGAGGGACACGCCTGGAGCCGGGGGCGGAGGATGCTCCTCATCATCTGCGACGGCTGGGGCCTGGGCGCCGGCGATGAGGGCGACGCCATCCACCTGGCCCACACCCCCTACTGGGACGCCCTTTTGGAAAATCGCTCCTGGTGCCGCCTGCAGGCCTCCCGTGAATTTGTGGGCCTGGGGGCCGGCAAGGCCGGCAACTCCGAGGCCGGACACTCCAATCTGGGGGCCGGCCGGTGCGTCATGCAGGACGACGTGCGGCTGGACGCGGCGGTGCAGGACGGCTCCTTCGCCCGCAATCCGGTCTTTCTGGAGGCCATCGAGCATGCCAGACGGAACCATGCCTCCCTGCATCTGCTGGCCTACCTCACCCATAAGTCCTCCCACGGGTGCATCGACTATCCCCTGGCCATCTGTGAGATGGCCAAGAAGCAGGGCCTGGAGGAGGTCTACTTCCACATCATCTTCGACGGCCGCTCCACCGAACCCGGCTCCGCCCCGCGCTGCTGGCGGAGCTGGACAGCCGCCTGGACCAGATCGGGCTGGGGCGGATCGTGGACGGCGTTGGCCGGGGCGTGGTCCTGGACCGGGACAAGAATTACGACAAGGTAAAGCGGGCATACGATGCCCTGACAGACGGCCTGGGCGCCTGGTATTCATGAGCGCCGACGCTCGGCCCGCGCGGGATGCGCTCCTCATTCCGCGCGGGCCCTGTATTTGTGATACAGCCGCCAAGGGCGTGCTGCGAGATTGTCTGCACATTGGAAAAGAGGTGCGCTATGAAAACCGTGTTGGGCTATCTGCGCCCCCATGCCGGGCGGGTCGCCGCCGGTGCCGCCATCAAATTCACCGCAGCGGTCCTGGAGCTGATCCTCCCCCTCCTGCTGGCAGAAGTCATCGACGAGCTGGTGCCCGCCGGCGACACTGCCGCCATCTGGCGGACCGGCGGCTGGATGTCGCTGCTGGCTCTTGGGGCGGTGGGCTGCAATATTACCGCCAACCGGATGGCCGCCTGGGTCTCCATGGAGATGACCCGGGTACTGCGCCAGGATCTCTACCGCCGGATCCAGGGACTCTCCTGCACCCAGGCAGACCAATTCTCACCCTCCTCCCTGGTGTCCCGCCTCACCAATGACACCTACAATGTCCACCAGATGTTTGACAAGGTCCAGCGGGGCGGCATCCGGGCCCCCATGCTGGTGTTGGGCGGATTGATACTGACCTTTCTGCTGGAGCCCTCTCTGGCGCTGGTGCAGCTGGCGGTGAGCCTTCTCACCTTTCTCACCATTACGCTGGTGACCCGGCGGGGGATCCCCCACTACACCAGAGCTCAGGCGGCTGTGGACACGGTGGTGCGCATCCTACGGGAGAACGCCGCCGGGGTGCGGGTGGTAAAGGCCCTCGCCTGTCAGGTCAGGGAGCGGGATCGCTTTGACACAGCCAACCAGGCCCAGCGGCAGGCAGAGGCGCAGGCCGGGCAGGTCATGGCGCTGGCAAACCCCATAACCGATCTGCTGCTGAACGCCGGGCTCATCCTGGTAGTCCTGGTGGGGGCCCTGCGGGTCAACGCGGGACTGATGCCCCCGGGGCAGATCGTCGCCTTTATGACCTACTTCACTCTGATCCAAAGCGCCACACTGGGGCTTTCCAAGGTGTTCGTGAAGGTCAGCAAGGGCGCCGCATCCGCCCGCCGGATCCAGGAGGTCCTGCTGGCCCCGGAGCAGCAGCGGCAAACAGCTCCCCTGCCTGCTGGCGGCGGTTTTCTGGGCATGGACCGCGTCACATTCTCCTATCAGGGTGCCAAGCCGGATGTGGAGGAGGCGTCCTTCCTCCTGCGCCAAGGCGGGATGCTGGGAATCCTGGGGCCCACCGGCAGCGGCAAGAGCACACTGACCGCCCTGCTGCTGCGGCTGTATGACGCAGACCGGGGCGTGGTCTGGGTGGGCGGCATGGATGTAAAAGCCCAGGATCGCCGGGCACTCCAGAGCCGCTTCGGCGTGGTCTTTCAAAGCGACGACCTGATCCGCGGCACCGTCTATGAAAACATCTCCTTCCTGCGAAATCTCCCACGGCCAGCGGTGGGAGCCGCCGCCCGGACGGCCCAGGCGTGGCCCTTTATCTCCCAGCTGCCTCAGGGTCTGGACACCCCGCTGGACCTGGGCGGCGCCAACCTCTCCGGCGGCCAGCGCCAGCGGCTGCTGATCGCCCGGGCCCTGGCGGACCGGCCGGAGATCCTGATACTGGACAATGCCGACAGCGCCCTGGATTACTCCACAGCCGCCGCGCTGCGGCAGGCGCTGCGGCGGGATTTCCCCTGCACTACCCTGGTGATAATCTCCGAGCGGGTGTCCGCCGTGCGTGAAGCGGACTGCATTCTGGTCCTGGAAAACGGCCGCATCGACGCCCAGGGCTGCCATGACGCGCTGATGGCCTCCTGCCGGCGCTATCAGCGCATGGCCAAGCTCCAGATGGGAGGTGATGTCGGATGAAACGACATCTGTTTCGCCGGATGGGCCGGTTCCTGCGGCCCCAGGCGCCGTCCCTAGCAGGGGCTGCGGCGCTGGCCGCTCTGTCCGGTCTGCTGGCGCTGCTGGTGCCTCTCGTGGCGGGCTGGGCGGTGGAGGCCATCGGGACTGGGCCGGGGGCTGCGGACCTGACCGCGGTGCTGCGGTACTGTGCCGCAGGTCTCGGAGCCGCTGTCCTGTCCGCTGTTTGCAGCTACGGCGCCTCCGCCGCCCTGGTGCGGGTGGGGCAGACCGTATCCTACACATTGCGGAAGGCAGCTTTTCAGCAAATCACTCAGCTACCGGTCCGGTATTTTGACACCCACCCGGCGGGGGATCTGATCAGCCGGGTCTGCTATGATGTGGACACGGTCAACGCCGCCCTGTCCACTGATCTGCTCCAGATCGGCACCAGCCTGCTGACGGTCATTGGCTCCTTTGTGATGCTGCTGATGCTCTCCCCCCTGCTCTCCGGCGTGTTTTTCCTGACCGTGCCGCTCTCCGTCCTGCTGACGCGGCTCCAGATGAAGCATATCCATCCCCTGTTCCGCCGCCGCTCCCAGGAGCTGGGGGCCTTGAATAGCTTTGCGGAGGAGCGGGTCAGCTGCCAGCGGGCCATTCGGGTCTACGGCGTCGAGGCGGCAGATCTTCGGCAGTTCGCCGAGAAAAACGACGCCGCCTCCGAGACGTACTACAAGGCCGACTGCGCCAGCACGGCCCTGGGGCCCTCCGTCAACTTCATCAACAACCTCTCCCTGGCGGCGGTCAGTGTCTTTGGTGCCCTGCTGTACTTAGGCGGCGGACTGTCCCTGGGGGCGCTGTCCTCCTTTGTGCTGTACTCCCGCAAATTCTCCGGTCCTATCCGGGAGACGGCGGAACTCCTCAGCGACCTGCAGGCCTCCGTGGCCGCGGCGGAGCGGGTTCTGGATCTGCTGGACCAGCCGGCAGAGGATGGCGACTTGCCGGGCGCCCGGGAGCCATGCAAGCTCTCCGGCGCCATCTCCTTCCGCCATGTGGACTTCGGCTATGACCCCGCCCACCCGGTGCTGCGGGACTTCAGCGCGGACATCCCCGCCGGCAGCATGGTGGCCGTGGTGGGGCCCACCGGGGCCGGCAAGACCACCCTGGTCTCCCTCCTGCTGCGATTCTATACACCCCAGAGCGGCACGATCACCATTGACGGACTGCCCCTCCAGCAGTACACCCGGGACGGCCTCCGGCGTCGCTTGGCCATCGTCTTGCAGGACGGCTGGCTGTGCGGCGGCACCATCGCGGAAAACATCGCCTACGGCGTGCCGGGCGCTACCCGCGCCCAGATCGAGGCCGCCGCCAAGGCAGCCTGTATCCATTCCTTTCTCTCCTCCCTGCCGGATGGATATGATACCGCACTCACTGACAGCGGCGCCGGCCTCTCCAAGGGCCAGCGGCAGCTGCTGGCCCTTGCCCGCTGCTTCCTCTCCAATGCGGACATCGTGATCTTGGACGAGGCCACCTCGGACGTGGACCCGGAGACCGAGGAGCAGATCAGCGCCGCCCTGGAGCGGCTGCGGAGGGGGCGCACCTGTTTCCTCATCGCCCACCGTCTGGCCACAGTGCGCACGGCGGACCGCATCCTGGTACTGCAGGACGGCCGGATCGCCGAGCAGGGCACTCACCAGCAGCTGCTGGATGCCGGCGGCATCTATCGGGTCCTATACGATGCCCAGTTCTCCTGACAGCCCCCGGATTTCATGACAACACGGAGAGGCGCCCCGGCCATTCAGCCGGGGCGCCTCTCCGCAAGAAAGAGAAAAAAGTAAAGTGAGCAAATTAAATGAGTGGTTATGCGCCGGGGGCGGGGGCCAGCTCTGGATTGATCTGGTCCAGCCAAGTCACCAGGTCCATCAGTGTTCCGATAACCTTGTCCGGCTGTGCCGCATCCGCGGCCACGTGCACATCCTTCTGCTCCGACAGGAAGGAACGGATCTGCACGGCCTTGGCAAAGCCCACCTGCTTGGGGCCGATGATGTCCCTGGAGACCGTGTCGCCCACATAGACGCACATTTCCGGCTTTGCCTGCATTTGCCGCAGGGCGATCCGGAAGATCTCCGGATGGGGTTTGCGATAACCGGTGACGCTGGAGACCGTTACATCCTCCATAAAGCCGCGGATGCCGTAGTCCTCCAGCACGCGGAACACATTGTACAGCGAGGCGTTGTTGGAGATAACGCCCAGGTGGTAGCCCCGGCTCTTCAGGGCCTGCAGCATCTCTGCCGCGCCGTCGCGGAGCTCCCGGTGGTAGAAGGTGACCTCCCACAGGTTGGCCAGCTCCTCGGTGATGGGCAGCAGCTTTTCCCGGTCAAAGGCAAAGTCCCGAAGATACCAGTCCGGCCAAATCTCCTCCGGCTTTTTCTCCAGCATATTCCCCTCGCTCCACTGCTTATAGGCCTTTACGCCGTCCGTGATCCGCTTCCAGAACACATCGTCCGGGCAGCCGGGCTCCAGGCCGTTGGCCCGCAGGACCTCCAGCAGCCTGCGGCAGGTCGCCCGCTGGGTGTCCTCGTTGTACCAAATATCCTCCAGAGTTCCGCCCATATCAAATAAAACGGTTGTCAGCATCAGGAATCCTCATCCTTTCCGTGTGTATTCCGCCGGCGGTGGCAGCCGGCATCCTCTCCGTCCTCAAACAACAGCATGGCATCCTCCTGGGGAGACCGCCGGGGCCGCTCTTCAGCAGCCGGGGCAGCAGGATGCGCTTTGGGGGCGGCATCAGCCTTGGTCCCGGCCGCCTCCCGCATCTCCTCCTGCAGAGTCTTCTGCACAGGCAGAGGATGGGTCTTTCTCAGCTTGAGATAGACCGGCCAAGCCACCGCGTTTCCGATCAGGGCCGGTGCCACACCATACAGGGTAATCAGCTGCACCATGGTTGCCCGCTGGTCTGTATCCAGCATCCAGGCTGCGAAGTAGAACATCACCAGAACCACCGCCAGCCCCACAAACCCGAACAGCGCCACCCGCTTGTCCCGCAGAAGGAACAGCAGGCTGCCGATTGCCGTCCCCGCCAATGCGATGATCAGCGTGTGCACGGCGTTGGTGGCTGCAGTGCTGGGCAGCGTAAGCTGCCGGTACAGCGGCTCTGCCAGCAGGGTATACAGAACCCCGTAGATGCAGAGGTCCAGCAGGGTGGCGAAAAAGCCTGCAATGGCAATGGGGCTCTTCCGCCGGTGATTCTTGTCAATGAATAGATTCATGCGCATATCTCCTTATCTGAGAGGGCCGGAATGGAGAGCCGGCGGACGGATTCCCGTCCGCCGGCCGTGTGAAGCAGCCAGGATCGCCGAAGTGCTGTTATCCGAGCATCTGCCAGAAGTCACGGACGGTCATGAACTCCGTGTAGATGGAATTGGGATCGAACGGGGAAACGTTCATCTCCTCATAGGGGACAGAGCCCTCAGCGGGTTCAATGTCGTCCCGGACAGGCCAGCCGCCCAGGGTGTTGAAGGGCTCGTAGCCGCTGGTATCGCCATCAATGCCGCCCATCATGAAGCGGATCAGCAGTTTGGCGGCAGCGGGATGCTCACAGCCTTCCACCACGTACAGGGTGTTGATGGCGGGTATGCCGGTGGTGGGATACAGGTTCACGGGAGCCAGGACCCAGCCGTTATCCTCGTTCTTGCGCAGCTTGGAGGAGGCGCAGAAACCAATGGGGGGATCGGACTGGCCGGGGGTGCCGACAGCCTCGGCAACCTCGTCAGAAGCGGAGGTGAAGATCGGCTCATTCTCACGCAGGCGCTTCAGGAACTCGTAGCCGGCGTTGGCGCAGCCCTCAGAGAGCACCAGCTCCTCGCCATACAGTTCCTCATAGGCGGCAGCCAGCTGATCCGGGGTATCACCCACGCAGAAGCCGGTAATCCAGGAGCCCCAGCCCACATTGTTCAGGGGATCCTGCATCAGGATCTTGCCCTTCCATTGGGGCTCGGTCACCTGCCAGATGTTGGTGACAGGGGAACCGTCAGGATAAGCCTCAGCATTGTAGAACAGCTGGGTCAGCTCAATGTACAGAGGGGTTTGCGTCTCTGTCAGGCTGGGATCAATATGGGCGAGGATGTCGGCAGGCTGATATATGTAAAAAATCTTGTTTTGCACATACTCATTGTACAGGGAGCCGTCCTCGTCCTTGATATGGACCACATCCGCCACATACTGGCCGGCCTCGTGCTCACGGGTGACCTTGTCCAGCAGGTCGTTGGTAGAGATATCAAAGGGCGTGCAGGTGATTTCGGGGTACTTGTCCATGAAGGCCTCCGCCACCTTGGTGCAGCGGGAGGAGATGGAGTACAGGGTGACCTCGCCGCCCTCGGCGATGGCCTGCTCATAGAGCTCCTCATCCGTCTCGTCCGTGGCGGTGATGTTGGCGGTTTCCTCCCAGGAGGTGGCGCCGGCATCCTCCGCCTCATCATCCGTGCCGCCGCAGCCGGTCACAGTAAACAGCATGACAGCAGCCAACAGGGCGCTCAATAGTTTCTTGTGCTTCAACATGGTTCTTTTCCTCCTTTAATCATTCTTCCTCAAATCGCTCTCTTTTATCGCAACGGCTGACGCCGCAGGATACTCCGGGATCGCTCGGATGATGGAAACGCGCATTAGCGGGAGTACTTGATCAGGCGTTTGGTAGAGGCGTCGAACACATTGACCTTCTTGGGCGGGTAGGAGAGATAGACCGTCTCATCGCCGGCGTAATGGGTGGAGCCCAGCTCCTTTACAGTAATCAGCTTCTCACCGACCCGGACGGAGACCAGGGTCTCGGAACCGGCGGGCATTCCGGCGTATACACGGGCCTCCACCTGCGCGGCGTCGGTCTTCTCACGGGAAATGGTGATCTGCTCCGGGCGGATGCCCAGAACCAGCTTCAGGTCGCCGGAGGCGGGCGCTTCAGGCGTCATGTCCTCCCGGGAGAACTCCAGGCGGCCCATGACACCGTCAACCGACAGCCCGGACGCGCCGGCGGTGCCCGAGGCCTCCACGAAGTTGATGCTGGGGTTGCCGATGAAGTCCGCCGTATAGAGATCGCAGGGGTTGTCGTACAGCTCCAGAGGCTTATCCACCTGGACCAGCTCGCCCTCACGGAACAGGGCGATCTTGGTGGACATGGTCAGCGCCTCCACCTGGTCGTGGGTGACGTAGATGATGGTGCTGCCGGTGTCGTGGTGCAGGCGCTTCAGCTCGGACCGCATATCCACGCGGAGCTTGGCGTCCAGGTTGGACAGGGGCTCGTCAAGCAGGAGCAGCCGGGGCTCTGACACGATGGCGCGGGCGATGGCCACACGCTGCTGCTGGCCGCCGGAGAGCTCGGTGGGATACCGCTTGGCGTACTGGCCGATCTGCATCCGTTCCAGGGCGCTGGCAACCATTTTTTCGATCTCCGCGGAGGGGATCTTTTTGATCTTCAGGCCGAAGGACACGTTCTCAAAGACAGTCATGTGGGGCCACAGCGCGTAGGACTGGAACACCAGGTTCAGGTTCCGCTGGGACGGGGGCGCGTAGTACGCCTCCGCCGCGTTGACGATCTCCTTGCCGTCCATGTAGATGAAGCCGTTCTGGGGCTTTTCCAGGCCGGACACCACCCGCAGCGTTGTGGTCTTGCCGCAGCCGGAGGGGCCCAGCAGCGTCATGAAGTCGCCGTCCTCGATGGTCAGGTTCAGATCTTTCAGAACGTGGTTCTTGCCATAGAATTTATCGATATGTTTTAATTCAATCTTGCTCATGTTCGTCGTCTCCTCTCAGTTCTCTGTCCGCGTCAGCCGGCCATGCTCTTGGCCAGGTCCGCCTTGCCGGAGAGATTCGCTATCGCATACACCAGGAACACAATAGAGAACATCACAATCGCCACGCAGTCAGATGCCTGCGGCGAGTTGCCGTTCTGGTACCGGAACGCCAGGTACGGCAGCGTGGAGGTGGTGGGGGTCATGATCAGGATGATCAGATCCAGCTCCTTCATGATGGAAACGAAGATCAGCATGAAGCCGGAGATGAAGCCGCCTTTGGACAGGGGGAACACAATCTTCACGAACCGGCGGAAGAATCCGGCGCCCTCGATGGTGGCCGCCTCTTCCAGCTCACCGCTGATCTGCAGCATGTTGGAGGTGCCGGCCCGCGCCGCGAAGGGCAGATGCTTCACCACGGACACCAGCGTCAGCAGAGCGAAGGTGCCGTACAGGGCGGGCACCAGGGTCACGCCGAAGATCTGCTGGGGCTGGGAGAACATGGACAGATAGATGCCGCCGAACGCCACGGACGGGATCAGATAGGGGATGAACACCAGCTGTTCCACCAGCTTGCCGTGGAGCCTGCCGCGGCCCTTGGCGGTGATGTAGCCAAGCAGCTGGCCGAAGATGGTGCCGAACACGCCGTTCACGAGAGTCAGGCGCAGGGAGTTGAACAGGGAGTTGATGAACTCGTCATTCTTGAAGATGCCCGGCAGCCCCTCCATAATCTGGGGATTGGATTCGCCAATCCAGTAGTGGAGGGTAAAGTTGTCCAGGGAGTAGATACCTTCCTTGAGCATGAAGCTCTCCATGACCAAGATGACGATTGGCATGATGATGCCCACTGCGAAGAACACGAACAGCGCCGCAGTGATAACCGGCCTGCCTACCTTCCCAAGGCCGATCAGGGTGGATCGGCCGCCCTTGCCGCCGATGGTGGCGTAGGACTTGCGGGAGCCGATCAGCTTCTGGTTGACGAACACGGCGATGGAGGCAATAATAATCATCAGGATCGCCATGGCAAATCCGGTCTGCGTATCCCGGGAGTTGATATTCATGTACAGCTGGCTGGACAGGGTGTAGTACTGCACCGGAGAGCCCAGATAGTTGATGGTTCCGAAGGTGCCGATGGCCTTGGAGAAAGTCAGGATCACGGCCGACAGGATGGCCGGCAGCACCAAAGGCAGAGTGATCTTCCGCAGGATCATGGCCTTGCCCGCGCCCTGGATCTCACCCATCTCCTCCAGCTCGGAGTTGATGGAGTTCAGTGCTGAGGATACCAGCAGGTATGTATAGGCGTAATAATGAAGGGTCAGCACGATGATGATGGCGACAGGGCCATAGGCCAGCCACTCCGGCACATCCAGCCCCAGGGAGGCCATGAAGCCGGGCGCGCCGCCCAACCTCGCTGTCTTGAACATGGACAGCCACGCCTGGGATTTGCACCAGGAGGGGATCATGTAGGGGATAATCACCGCCAGGGAGAAAAACTTCTTGAAGGGCAGATCCGACCGGACCATCAGCCAGGCCAGAATGGAACCCAGCAGGATGGCGCACACGGACACGCAGACGCCGATGACCAGGGAGTTGATCAACGGCTTGATCAGCATGGTCCAGGACAGCTCACTGGCCAGCAGCCGCTGCCAGTAGTACAGGGTAAAGTCGCCGGCCTTGCCGCCGCCCACAGCCCGGATGTCCCGCTGGGCCAGCTCAAAGGTGGTGGCGATCATGTCCAGCAGCGGCAGGACGATCAGATAGACCAGCAGAACGACGGCGATCAGTACGATGATGTTGTAGGGATTTGTCACCACTGCCTTGATCTGATTCTTCAGCCGCCGGCTTTTTGAATACGTTTGCTCTTGCGGTTTCATCTTCCTCTTGCACCCTCTCTCCTCAGTTCCTCTTGTTGTTTGTGTTAAATATCGCAAACGTTTTCGTTTCTATGCGATTTCAAATTTAACATTCGTTCATACTTTTGTCAAGAACTATACCGCATATTTAATAAAGTATCCAATAAAATTATTCTAATTTTGGTTATTTCGTTGTCTTGCAAAATTCAAATCCGAACGGCTCACACAAACGTTTTCCGGGATTTGAAAAAAATGATGCGTTCACTTCAGCGGCGGCAGCAACTCCAGCAATTCCGGGAACGTATCGATCACTGCATCCGGCCGCGTCTCCTCCGTGAACTCCACAGGATGCTTCTTCTCCGGAGACCGGAAGATGATGTTGCAGCCGATTCCCGCAGCCTTGGCCCCTGGAATATCTCGCTTGATGTTGTCCGCCACGGAGACGCAGTCTGCCAGATCCACCCCCAGTTCCCGGGCTGCAATGTGGTAAATCTCCGCGCCAGGCTTGCGCAGATGGCACACGGAGGAGAGCACCACACTGCCAAAATACGGGGCCAGCCGATCCTCCTCCAGCCAGTCGGGCACCTCGTGCTCGCCAATCAGGTTGGACACAATGCCCAGCTTGTATCCCCGCTCGTGCAAGGTTCGGATCACTTCTGCCCCGCCGTCCACCACCACACGCCGGCCTTTGGACTGGCGGTACTCAAAGGACAGCTCATGGCAGACCTGGGCAATGCGCTTCTGGTCATAGTCCGGCAGCAGCCACCGGCACCAGAGCTCCCGGTCGCCAGCCTCCTTGTTCTCTCCCAGGGCCCAGCGGCGATAGGACTCGTAGCGGTCTTCTACCAACTGATAGAAGTCCTCCACCTGCAGCGGTGCCCCCGCCAGCTCCGTCATCTTCCTGCGGGCATGGCGCATATAGGGCTCATCCTCCAGCGCAATCCGAAGGGTGCCGCCCAAGTCGAACAGGACGGCCCTGTACCTTTTTTCGTTCATCCTTCCTCCTTATCCGCAGACAGGCAGATGCTCTCTGGATCCGCTGCCCACTCGTCTTATGCACCGAATGCAAACGTTTTCGATTTTCTGTCTTTATTCTATGGTAGATTACTTTTCTCTGTCAAGGGGAGGAACCGCCAAAGACACTCCCCTGTTTTTGCCATTTTGACCAAAAGTCCAGAAATCGCAGTTTTATATTGACTTTTCTGACAAAACTCTATATATTTCAATGCAGAAGTGTACTTCTCTTTCTTGCGGGCGGAGTTGCGTCGCAGAATCGAAAACGTTTGCATTTTCGAGGACTTTTTGGTGGAAAAACCGGCTTTTGTCTGCCCTGTTCCAAGGCGCTGCCCCCCTCCCGCAGTTTGAGCGTGACAGTCTGAATCATGGAAAGAAGGCATTTTATGGACGGATACCTGTTTGACCCCCACACTCACACGGCGGAAACCAGCAAGTGCGGCCACCTGCCGGCGGCGGAGGTGGTGGACCGCTATGTGCGCCATGGCTTCTCCGGACTGGTTGTGACGGACCATCTCCACCCGGAGTACCTCTCCCGGATTGACACAGACCACGATTGGAATAAGGTCATAGACCACTATCTCTCCGGCTACCGCGCCTCCAAACAGCGGGGCGACGAGGTGGGCTTCCAAGTGCTGCTCGGCGCGGAACTGCGATTTCCCGAAAATGACAACGACTACCTGGTGTACGGCATTGATGAGGCGTGGCTGCGATCCAACCCCTACGTTTGCTGCATGAGCGCCCGGGAGTTCTTCCAGAAATTCCATGACCAGGTGCTTATTATCCACGCCCACCCCTATCGGGACGGCAACACTACGGTGTTTGAGGACGCGATTCACGGTACGGAGATCATCAACGGCAATCCCCGGCACGACAACTACAATGACCGGGCTCTAGAGCTGGCCCGCCGCCATCCAGAATACTACCGCCTGGCGGGATCCGACACCCATCAGAGTGGGGACGAGGCCCGGGCCGGCGTGATCCTGCCAGAGAGGCCCGCCGACTCCTTTGCCTACAAGACCTTGATTGGGCAGCACCGTTTCCACCTCTGGAGCCCGGAGTTCCAGTCCTTTGTGGACACGGATGAGGAAATGCGGAAGGAGAAACAGAAATGAGCCAGTTTGACTCTCTGATCATCGGCGAGGTGGCACAGGACACCAATGTGGACTATGACGGCACCACCGTCCATGCCGTGGGCGGCGCCGTGTACTACTCCGGCTTCGCCGCCGCCAACACCGGCCACAAGACCGCGGTGCTCCCCAAGGCGGACACGGCCCAGGTGGACCTGGCCGCCGCCTTCGCCCCAGCCCCAAATGTGACCGTCTATCCCCTGCACAGCAGGACCTCCTTTGTCACAAAAAACGTCTACCACACCCCGGACCGGGAGCGGCGCACCTCCACCGTGGACAGCGTCATCGAACCATACCGCACCGAGGAGGTGCCGGATATCGATGCGGCGATCTGGCATCTGGCGGGCCTGGCAGCGGGCGACATTCCCAACGAGATGATCCCCTTTGCCGCCCGGCACGCCATGGTGGCCATCGACGTGCAAACCATGCTGCGCTGGGTGGAGAACGGCGGCATGGTCTATCACGACTGGGCAGAGAAAAAGGAGCTGCTGCCGTATGTCCGATTTCTCAAGACCGACGCGGCGGAGGCGGAGATTCT
The DNA here is from genome assembly GCF_005121165.3 of Dysosmobacter welbionis. Classification (NCBI taxonomy): domain Bacteria; kingdom Bacillati; phylum Bacillota; class Clostridia; order Eubacteriales; family Oscillospiraceae; genus Dysosmobacter; species Dysosmobacter welbionis. The sequence continues at coordinate 1,663,949 of NZ_CP034413.3, forward strand.
GACAGGTCTCACCGACCGGGCTGAGGCCGCCAGACAGCTTTACCAGTGGGGCGCCAAGGAGATTCTCATCACCCATAACACGGAGGTGCTGGTCTACGATGGTCGGGAGATCTACACATGCCCCATCCGGGCCAGAAACCTCTCCGGCCGGACCGGGCGGGGCGACACCACCTTTGCCGGCTACATCAATGAGCGGCTGACTGCTGACATCCCCACCGCCCTCCGCTTCGCCACCGCCTTAGTGTCCCTGAAGATGGAGACCCCCGGCCCCTTCACCGGCACCCGGGCGGATGTAGATGCCTATCTGAAGGAATTCTACTGAGCGCCATTTCCGTATCCATCTCCCGAAATCACCAAGACGGCTGCCAACCCGGCAGCCGTCTTTTCAGCTCTGCTCCGAAGAAGGAGCAACCAACTTCTGCAAATGTGACTATCTTCACCCCAGATGATACCATGAAGTTCAAAGCCGAGGCTCTCCGCACCTGGGGAAACAGGACACGCATCTACCAGAATGCGGGATGTGCCTCTCAACGAGGCCTCGGTGGACGCCATCCTGGATCTGAGAGCGGAGTGGTACTTCGTAGAAGACGCGTCGATCATCGCTGACGAGCACGAAGGCTATACCCGAACGGTACTACCGCATCCTGAAGGCGGCTGAGCTGAAGCAGCGGGGGCTCCATACTCTGCTTCGCCGCCAATCTGGTTAACAGCATCAAACAACCGGATGGGACGCTCGGCTCCCTTTCCCCCCGGCAGGTGGCCGTCCTCCTTAGACAATCCGCCTCGGAGATTACGGAGCTCTACTATGTGAAAAAGGACGCCTCCGCTTGACAGGGATCACGACAGGATTCGATCTCTGAGGTATGCGAAAAAAGAACTCCCCTGGCCAGCAGGCAACTGGCCAGGGGAGCAAAATTTTAAAGCTAAAATGATGCTGTAGCAGACAGAAACAAGACTTTCATGGGTCGGGGAAATCAATATGCAGCCGCGCATTTATGGAGCCGCATATTAAAGGGCGCAAAATCAAAGGGCGTCGGGTGGCACCCCGGCGCCCTTTGGCTTTTGGCAGACATTGCGTGAAACTGCAGTTCTCAAACCTCGCGAGAGGGGAGCGGCCGCATCTGCCTGTTCTGGGTGGTTTGTATTCAGGCTATGCGGCTGAGGATCCGTGAGAGGCCTCGCCTCAAAAGACGCCCTGCTCCATCATGGCCTCAGCCACCCGCTTGAAGCCGGCGATGTTGGCGCCCGCCACCAGGTTGTAGCCCAGGCCGTACTCCTCCGCAGCCTCCACGCTCATCTGGTAGATGGTGTTCATGATCCGGTGCAGCTGCGCGTCCACCTCTTCCGCCGTCCACACCAGCCGCTCGCTGTTCTGCGCCATCTCCAGTGCGCTGGTGGCCACGCCGCCTGCGTTCACCGCCTTGCTGGGCGCCACGATCATCCCGGGCTGCTCCATCAAGAACCGCAGCGCGTCGTTGGTGGTGGGCATGTTCGCCACCTCAATGTAGTACTTCACGCCGTTGGCCGCGATCTGCTTCGCCTGCTCCATGTGCACGTCGTTCTGCATGGCCGAGGGCATCACCACATCCGCCTTCACCCCCCAAGGCTTCTCACCGGGGAAGAACTCCACGCCGAACTTCTCCGCGTAGTCCTGTACCCGGTTGCGGCCGCTGGAGCGCATCTCCACCAGATACGCAATCTTCTCCTCCGTGGCTACGCCGTCCGGATCATAGATATATCCGTCCGGGCCGGACAATGTCACCACCTTGGCCCCCAGCTGCGTTGCCTTCCTGCAGATGCCCCAGGTCACGTTGCCGAAGCCCGCGCAGGCGATGGTCTTGCCCGCGATCCGCTCCCCCTCGTGCTCCAGCACGTTCTGGAGATAGTATACCGCGCCGTAGCCCGTGGCCTCCGGCCGGATCAGGCTGCCGCCGTAAGAGAACCCCTTGCCCGTCAGCACACCGTTCTCCCAGGCCCCCTTCAGCCGCCGGTACTCGCCGAAGAGATACCCGATCTCCCGGCCGCCCACGCCCATGTCCCCGGCAGGCACGTCCACGTCCGGCCCGATGTACCGGTACAGCGCCTGCATGTACGCCTGGCAGAACCGCATGATCTCCGCGTCCGACTTCCCCGCCGGGTCGAAGTCCGCGCCGCCCTTGCCGCCGCCGATGGGCAGACCCGTCAGAGAGTTCTTGAAGATCTGCTCAAAGCCCAGGAATTTGATGATGCCGGGATATACGTTGGCCTGGAACCGCAGGCCGCCCTTGTAGGGCCCCAGCGCGCCGTTGAACTGGCACCGGTAGCCGATGTTCGTGTGCCACTGACCCTGATCGTCCTCCCAGGAGACCCGGAAGGTGAACATCCGCTCCGGCTCCACCATCCGGTTCAGCAGGTCCACCTTCTCATACTCCGGGTGCTTCTCGATCACCGGCTCCAGAGAGGAGAACACCTCCTCCACCGTCTGCACGAATTCCGGCTCGTTGCCGTGCTTCTTCTTCACGTTCTCGATCACGCTGGTGAGATATGTGTTCATGGCTGTTTTAATCCTCCTTTATTTTATCAAGAACAGTTCTCAACCTTGCGAATTAGGAAAACGGACAATCCTTCCTTTCGAAAATGTAAGGCGTATATTTCCCCAAGCTTCTGTGGGCTCAAAGGCCCTTTACAAAAGCCTCCATTCGCCGCAACCCCTCCTGGATGCTTTTCTCGCTGGTGGCGTAAGACAGGCGGATAAATCCCTCGCCGCCTTGGCCAAAGCCTGTGCCGGGCACGACAACCACATGTTGCTCCTGCAGCAGCCGCATCGCAAACTCCTGGGATTTCAGTCCAGTCCCGGAAATATTGGCAAATGCATAGAATGCGCCCTTTGGCCACAGACAGCTAATCTTTTCAATATTATTGAGTCCCTTGACAATCAGCTCCCGGCGACGGCGATACTGGCACTTCATTTCTTCCACGCAGTCCTGGTTTCCTGTAAGCGCCGCCACCCCGCCCCACTGAACGCCTTCATTCACAGAAGAAAGTACGTTTTCCAGAAGCTTTGTCATAACAGTCGTGACTTCTAAAGGCGCAGCGCTCCAAGCTAAACGAAAGCCTGTCATAGCATATTTCTTAGAAAAGCCGTCTACCACTACTGTACGCTCTTTCATCCCCGGAAAACTGGCAATACTGGTATAAGGCTCCCCATCCCAAATCAGTTCGCGATAAATCTCGTCTGTAAGAACATACAGGTTTCGCTCTTTTGCCAGATCCGAAATTTGGCGCAGGTTTTCCGCGCTGGCTACACCGCCGGTTGGATTGGAAGGCGAATTGATCAAGATAACTTTGGTCTTTGGCGTAATCGCATTCCGCAGGTCGTCAATCTCGTACATGAATCCGTTTTCTTCCTTGACTTTCACAGGAATGGGGACGGCACCTACCTGCATCATCAGGCCTTTGTAATTGGCCCACCCGGGGTCTGGCAGCAACACCTCATCTCCGATATCCAACATGGCGGTGCAGGCAAGATTCAGCAGACTGATTGCGCCGGCCCCAATCAGGATCTCACTCGGCTGATAATCCAGCCCCCGCGCCTGATAAGTCGCAGCCACGGCCTTCCGCAAAGCAGGAATGCCGGTATTGGGCGTATAGTGGGTTTCCCCGCGCCGAAAGGAGGCTACCGTCGCATCAACGACATGCTGCGGGGCCGTAAAGTCCGGTTCCCCCAACGCGAAGCTGATGACATCCTTCATTCCTGCTTGCATAGCGAACATTTCTCGAATTAGAGAGCCAGGAATCTGCTTGCTTTTCTTCGAAACTATTGACATATCTATATTTTCCTTTCTGTCCTTTCGAGTTCCATTATTCGGTCTAGGCATATCCATGCGCATGTTGTCCTCGGTATACACAGGAGAGATGCTCCCGACAGCCCGACGCACCAGGACGACATTCCAGAAGGCTCTCCTCACATCCACCCAGCGGGCGGGTAGAGCACTGTCCCGCCAGCGTCCAAATGGCGTCTACATCTCTGTCCGCCCCCCATACTTGAATGAGAGAACCGCCTTCCGCTCCTTGAATGCCGCCTTTTCCAATCAGGACTGATTTCACAGGCGCCAGCATAGAGATGGCATCCAACTCCGTAATCACTTCTCCAGCTAATGGAAGCAGTCCGCAGGCCATCCCATGGGAGGCTGAGACATGTTTTCTTTGAGACAACGCTACTGCTGATGAGATATTTCCGGACGTTAGTTTTTCTGTCCCTGCTGCTATGAGGACCCGGATTCCTTCGGTCTCAATGGCACTAAGCGCCGCGCCATAGCTACCGCCCCCGGGACTCCCCGCAAGAAGAGCCGCTCCGCCGCTGCAATCAATTAAATTCGCTCCAGTAACCAATACACATTCCGGTCCAAACTTCAAAAAGGCATCTCTCTCCAAGCCATCCAGGGACCGTATGCCCTGCCGGCTGAGAAGTACCGTATGTGGATTGGAGCTCTCTTTCAAATTGGCCACAGCCCCGCGGCATGTTACCCGGCCGCACAGCCTCAGGTGCGATCCCGTCAGAATGGCGCTGAGACAGGAGGTTGTGGTTCCGCCCTTCAAAATTAATGTTCCATTTTCCAGTGCGGTCTGAACTTCCGGCCGCCTGGAAATTGCCTCGGCAATCAGCCACTTTGCGGCATTCACACTCAAAAAAATCTGAACACGTTTCAAATTTTTTACCTCATGTTGTCAAAACCCTCAGCAAAACTTCTGTTGTCGAAATCATGTCTTCAAACAGGATATGTTCCTTGCACCCGTGAACTTCCTGCATACCTACCCCGATATTGATAGCAGCCAGACCATTTTCAACCAGCCATGTGATGTCGCTGCCGCCGAGCGTCTGTTCAATGACCGGTGTGATGCCAATACTGCGCATGGCCTCACAGGTCTTTTCAATAATGGGTGCGGTAACCGGAATACAAAACGCATTAGAGACCCGGTTCTCGGTTTTGCAGAATTTTGCGCCCCAGGCCTGACAAACCTTTTCCACGTGGCCGCAAATATTCTGTACAATCGACTGGAGCTCCTCCTCCTCGTAGGAGCGAACCTCCACATCAAAATCCGCTTTCTCTGGGACGATGTTGGTTTGCCCGGGGCAGAGCAAATTGGCCACGTTGACAACGCTAATTTCCGACACACGGCCGCATTCGATGCCGGAAATACACTCTGCCACAGCTTTCAGAGCATGGATGCCTTTTTCAGGAGAAACGCCCGCATGTGCGCTCTTTCCTTGGATAGAAAAGTGAATCTTCATATATGCAGCCGCCTGGTTCACCAAGTGCCCCACATCCTCATTGTCTAAAACAATGGCCTCTTTGCTGATAATTTTGCTGTAGTCAGCGTATTTGGAGCCGAGAATGCCGTTTTCCTCACAGATAGTCAGCAGAAATTCGATCGGCCGATGCGGCAAGCCTTTCTCAACAATCGTCTGGACAGCCTCCATAGCTGCAGCAATACCGGCTTTATCATCACTGCCTAGAATTGTGGTTCCATCGCTGTATATGACCCCATCTCTCAAAATAGGAGAAATCCCATAGCCCGGGGCCACAGTGTCCATATGGGCGCAAAGAAGCAGAGGAGCGCCTGTACCTGGTAGAATCGCATGGAGATTCCACCCGTTGGAGCCGAACATTTCCCCAATCTCCTGTCGTTCCCAATGGAGTCCAAGAGAAGTCAATTCTTCCTCCATCATGATGCAAAATTCTCGCTCTTGATAGGTCTCGCTGGCACAGGTAACATATTGGAGAAAGCGTTGCAGCAAACGTTCTTTGTTCATACTAACATCCTCTCATTCATTCCGCAAAATGCGTCTCTTTGTCATTGGCAAACTGATCGTAACATGCTATAATATGTTAAATTGTCCACGAAACCTTTCTGCTAGTAGTCACCCGAACACCCGCAGATGTATAACAGCTCAGGAGGGGATGTGAAATGGCTCTTACCGTCGCCGATGTATTAAAGCTGAAGCCCTTTGCCACCGGCAAGGTAATCGCAGGGGAAAACGGTGTTACCCGTAAAGTTGAGCACGTCAGCGTGATGGAGGTGGATATCACAGAATGGTTTTCCTCAGAGCTGGTTCGAGGTGCCTCTTTGGAAATTTCCTCAATGTATGCCCTGGTCGACCATCCTGAGCGGCAGGTGGAAGCCATCCGACGCCTGAACAAGAGCGGAGCTGCCGGGCTTGTCCTCTGTTATGTGGGAACAGTTTTAAAGGACGTCTCTCAGGAGCTCATTGATGTGTGCAACGAACTGGATTTTCCTTTGATTGTGATGTTTTCTCTGGTAGGCTACAAAGAGATTATCCGTGCTGTATCCGATGCGCTTTTGGGGCTTGATAATCAAAAGCTGCGAGACGCCATTGACATCTATGAATATGTGACGGAACTGCTGATGGAGAGCAGGAACAACTCCTCGCTGGTCATGTCTCTGGAACATATGCTGGAAAAGCGCGTGATGTACTTTGATCAAAATGCCGAGCCCATCTACATCTCCGGCTTTTCCAGAGCGCGAATCCAGATGGTTGAACGGTATATCAAAAATCATTTCTCAGAGTTTTTGCTCCACCATTCCAGCCAGACCATTTCCTGCCCGGGATAGATGAGCAGCTCTATCTGCGCCCAATCTATAATAAGGCATTCTATTTTGGCACTTTGGTAATTGTAGGGTGCAGGTTTTCTGATTTGGATAAAATTGCGATTGCCCAGATCTGCAATGCCTTGAGCATTTCCAGTCTAAGCCAGATCAGCATCAGCCAGCAGCAAGAAAAACTGCGCACAGATTTTATACGGGATCTGTTGACCATCCATCTATCTGAAGAGGATATCTTTCGCCGCAGCACAGCGATTCACTGCGACATCTCCCAGGTAGAGGGATGTATTGTGCTGGATATCTGCAATTTCAAGCAGTTGATCAAACAATACAGCGAGGAGAAAATCGCTTCTTTAAAATGTGACTTTTATGAGTTGGTGCAAAGCGAACTCAGCGCTTTAGGGGACAGGAGTATCTGCTGTGTACTGAGTGATAAGGTCGTAATCCTCCATATTCAGACGCCCAAGCAAACGATTTTGCAGGTAGCCCGTTCTCTCCAGCGGGTCCTTAAGCGCAAAAATATTGAGGTTTCCGCCGGAATTGGATATCGCTGTAAAAGTGTGCGGGATATCCAAACCAGCTACGAAACCGCAAGACTGGCGCTGCAAATTGCAACCTCTGGTTTTGCGCCCTCTACCTGTGTGGACAGCGAGGAGTTTCCCGCCTATATGATGCTGCTTCAGACTTATCAGGCCGACCCTGGACTGGTCCCGCAGTTGATTGACCGTCTTTTAGCCCCTGTCCGGCAATATGATCAAACCCGAAACGGTGCCTTGGAAGAGACCTTCCGCGCACTTTTGCGCTGCGACATGAATTACAATCTGGTTGCCGAACAGTTGTTTTTTCATAAAAACACCGTTCTTCAGCGCAAGCAAAAAATTGTATCTCTGTATAAGGAGGATCCTTTTCAGTTGCCATTGCGCCGCCAGTTTGAATTCGCGTTTATTTTAGAGGGCTTATACGTGCGGAAGGGTTCCTCTGATTCCGGCGATATTTAAAGATTCCCGGTTGTCGATGCAACTCATTCGACAACCGGGAATCTTCTTCACGGCAGATACTCAGGCGTTTTCTTGGCGCAGGACTTCCGCCATCGGAACATGGTCAAACTCAAAATCATAGTAGCGGGGGTTCATAACGGAGAATGGCTTTCCTGAATTGTATTGCTCCCGGGCGGGCACGCCTACGATGCTGACAAAGTCGCCAACTTCAATTACCGTGTTGGTCAACGGATGGCAGGTCTTTGTATCCACGCATTGAACGATATCAGGGCTGGTAATCCATGGCTTGCCGTTCTTCCACATCACATGATACTCATTCTCGAACCACAGCTTATAGGTATTGCCAGCAAACTCGTCCACACCTTCCAGCTCCAGCGTGCCATAGTACAGGCCGTCGATGGTCTTTCCCTCTTTTTTGACCATCTTCGTTTTTGCCAGAACATAACCGCCGGCGGCTTCCGCTGCCGCGGCCACGGGGTCCTTCCCTACCTCGTTGGCCTCCCGAATGGTCTTGCCAATCTTGAAGCACTGGCTGAGCGTGCCGGGGACCAGCGCGTCCTTGACTTCCTTACCGGACATGATGTAGCACGCGTGGGCTACCATACCGAAGCCGGAGTCAGCCAGCATCTTGCCGTTGCGCTCGATCATCTGGCTGTTCACACAGCGCGTCAAGATATTGGTGTCGCCATAGCCGTTGACGATGGCCACCGGCAGACAGGGCTTATCCATAACAAGCGGCAGCGCCTGGGTCATCTGCGGATAGGCACGCCCCGCGGCGTCCGCGTCGATATACGTCAGGCCCTTGTCGAATCCAACGGACATGGGCATGCAGCTGTTTCCGCCGCCCAGCTCAATGGCAAACAATGCGCTGATCTTCTTCCCGGTGTATTCCTCCAGGACATCCAGGGACTTGGAAAGCATCTCCTGGGGAGAATAGGGCGGATCAACGGGCACGCCGTTGCGCTTTTGCTTGGCAATGATCTCATCTGTTTTGGGGGCGATAGAGCCCATCAGAAAAACAGACGCATAGGTGTCATCATCCTTCAGATCGTCAAAGCTGGTTACCTGGAGGGGCTTCCCCTTCTCCAACACCTCTGTCAGGGCTACGATGCCGGCCTCAGGGTCACCGCCGCCACCGCAGCCGAAGAAGCAGCAGCCAGTGGCAAAATCCTGAATATCCTGCTTTGTCTTTAACTCAAACGCAACCATAAAAGCGCTCCTCACTTTCTAACTTATCATATAACTGTTGCGTAGGATTACCGATCTGTATAAATGCTGATGTCTGGCATGTACATATCCATGCCCAGCGCATAATACTTCAGTTCACCGGTTTCATTGTAATAGTCCGCAACAGGCCAATCAATGTATGTGGACTGATACGCATAGGGATTCGCCATATCGGCGACTGGTGCCGACGCACACAGCTCTGCCATCACATAGTCCTGCAGTTCCATGGCAGCGGCATTTCTCTCATCTGTATCCAGAATGGTGACAGCAGTGTCCAACCGTTCATCCAGCTCCGGCGTGGAAACCCAGGTGGGATTCTCAAACGTTCCCTGGGTTGCGCTGCCAAATAGAGTGCGCATCACAGAAGCGGCGTCATTGACAGAGGGCGTGATGTTGCAGGTAGATACATTCGGCGCACTATCCGGGTTGGAAATCTGCTCCTGATAGGTCAGCCAGGGACCCTTCCGGATATTCATAGTGATGCCGACTTGCGCGCAGTTGGCCTGCAGGGACAGCATCATTTTTTCCAGAGCTGGAGCCGAATCCAGGAGGAAACACTCCAGTTCAATGTCCTGATATGTGTCCGCATACCTCGACTGGGCCAAGTATTCCTTCGCCTGCTCAATATCATAGTTATAAGTCGTACAGCTGTCGTTATGGCCGTTGATTGCGGAGGAGACCGGTCCGACGCTACGCTCTGCGCCGTAGAATACAGGGCCGAGGAAACTCTCATAGTCCAGCAGGCAGGACAACGCCTTGCGGTAGTTCAGATCGTCTGTGGGGGCGGCCTGCGTATTAAAGAAGATATACTGGGTGCAGGCCCATGTGGTAAATGCCAGTTCAACCCCCTCAATCTCATCCAACGCCTCATAGTTTTCCGGAGCAAACCACGGAGAAGAAATTTCCAGCTCCTGATTGGCCATCATAGTCTGCTGGGTACTGGGCTCAGTCAGATAAATAGCCTGAAACTGCTCGGGGGCATTTTCGCGGCCCTCCCAGCCCATATGCCAGTCAGGGAAGCGGCTTGCTAGGAAATAATCAGAATGCACCATCTCTGTAGCTGTGTAGGGACCAGAGCCAGCGTCGTTGTCCAGCAGCCAGGCCATGGCATAGTCGCCATATTCGCCGTAGGTGCCGTCATCCACAATATTGGCCATGACCGTCTCTTCGTCCAAAATGTACAGGTGCCAGATGATGCCCATAAAAGAACCCAGAGGCTCGGCGAGAACAAATCTCACTGTGTAATCATCGTCCGCCACGCATTCCTCCACGGTGTCGAAGAGGTACGCAAATCCCTGTCCAATCGTTTTGAAGCGGTTAAAGGAAAACACGACATCGGAAGCTGTCAGGTCGTTTCCGCTGTGGAACTTCACGCCCTCCTTCAGATGGAAGGTATACTCCAATCCATCCGGGCTGGCCTCCCAATCGGTGGCCAGGTTCGGCGTTTCATCTGGATAGGTGAGATTATCATACAGATTTTCAACACATACGCTGCCGACCAAGTCCGTAATCACCGCCGGATCAATCTTGGGCGTACTGTCCGCAGAGAAGCGGATGATGCTGGGGCGGGTGCCGTCTCCCGTCTGAGCGTCTGCCGGGTCGCCCGCAGTGTCTCCGCCGCACCCGGACAGCAGGCCGACGCAGCTCAAAAGGGCCAGGACCAATGCAAGAATTCGTTTCATAATCTTCCTCCTTTATTACAGTCGTATAATTTACACCTCCGGCGGCAGCCGAAAAGCGTGTACAGAGAGAATGCCCTATTTATCTATCAAATGACAGCGGACCGTATGCCCTGGCTCCACCTCCCGCATCACCGGGTCTTCTTTTGTGCACCGCTCGCATTTGTAGGGGCAGCGGGTGTGAAAACTGCAGCCCGTCGGCACATTGACCGGGGACGGAATTTCCCCCACGCACTCCACTGCCTTTGGTTTGATGGTCTCGTCCTCCTCCGAAACTACCGGGATCGAGGACAGCAGCATCTGTGTATAGGGGTGCAGCGGATTTCGATAGAATGTCTCGGTGGGGGCGATTTCGCAAATCTTGCCCAGATACATGATCGCCACCCGGTTGGAGACGTTCCGCATTACGCCCATGTCGTGGGTGATGAACATATAGGTGAGGTTCTGCTCCTTCTTCAGCTTGATGAGCATGTTGATGATCTTGGCCTGGATGGAGACATCCAGAGAAGAGGTTGGCTCATCCAGAATGATGAACTTGGGATTGCAGCACAGTGCCCGGGCTATGGAGACCAGCTGCTTCTCACCGCCACCGATGGAGTTAGGCGACTTGTACATGAAGTCGGCGGGAAGTTCTACCATCTCCAGAATCTCAAGGATCTTATCGTCAATCTCGTTCTTGGGAACTACCTTATGTACCTTCAGCGGCAGACTCAGAATGCTGCGCACATCCTGATAGGGGTTTAGGGAAGAGCCGGGATCCTGAAAGACGATCTGCGCCTCGCGGCGGAATTTCATGCTCCTCTTCCGCTTGGTCTCCTTTGTGAAAACCTCGCCCTCAAAGTCGATCTCGCCGCCCGTCATCCCGTACATGCCCATAACGGTATAGGCAATCGTGCTCTTTCCGGAGCCGGACTCACCCACAAGGCCCATGACATCCCCATGGTTGATGGTCAGGTCCACGCCATCCACTGCCCGCACAAACCGGTCTTTTCCCACAGGAAAGTACTGCTTCAGGTTCTTTAATGTCAATAACTCATTCGACATGGCCGTCTCCCCTCTCCTTGGCAGGTCCCTTGTCCTCATAGAGGAAGCAGGACACCGCATGATTTTCTGCAGCCATGTATGTGCCCGGTTTTTCCTGCTTGCAGCGTTCTGTGCAATGAGGGCAGCGGTTGAAGAACCGGCACCCCTTTGGTGGATTTACATAACTTGGAATGTAGCCGTAAATGCCGGCTGAAATTCCGCCGCCGGTAAGCCGCGGCACACATGCCAGCAAGCCTTGGGTATACGGATGCAGCGGATTTTTGAAAAGCTCAGCGGTATCGCAGTTCTCCACGATGTTTCCCGCGTACATGACGTAAATACGGTCCACCAGCTCTCGGACCACGCCCAGCGAGTGGGTGATCATGATCAAAGAGCGCTTTTCCTCCTCCACCAGCCTGCGCAGAAGCTTGTGGATCTGCCCCTGAACCGTGACGTCCAGCGCGGTACCGGGCTCATCCGCGATCAGCAGCTGACGGGGCGTCAGAAGCGATGTGGCAATGCAGATTCTCTGCCGCATACCGCCTGATAACTGGTGCGGGTACGAGTTCAGAATGCGGTCCGGGTCCGGAATCATCACGCTGTCAATCGCCTTCCGGGCCGCGTCCAGCATTCCCTTTTTGTCATGCTTATCAAACTGCCCGGAGTATTTCAGCACATCCATCATCTGCTGGCCGATCGTGAATACAGGGTTCAATGCCGCCATGGGCGACTGGGAGATCATGGAGATCTTGCGGCGCCGTAGATCCAAAAGCGCCTTCGCATCCATGGCCAGGATATCCTCACCGCCAAACAGGAGCTTAGACCCCTCTCCCACCTTGATACCCCGTTCGTCCAGTGTCCGCATGACCATTTTCATCGTTGTGGTCTTTCCGCAGCCGGACTCGCCCACAAGGCCGATTTTTTCGCCCTTACCCACGTACAGATTGATGTGATCCACCACTTCGGCAAAGCCCCGATATGTCTTGTACCATACAGAGAGATCCTGAATATCCAGCAATTTTTCATCCATCACTGTTTCCCCCTGTCCAGCATATCCCGAATTCCGTCGCCCAAGAAGTTAAAGCCAAGGATGACAAACACAATGGCAAGGGCGGGGAATGCCGTCATCCACCAATAGTCCGGCATGTAAGTCGACCCTTCGGAGATCATCGTGCCGAAGGACGGCGTGGGGGGCTGTTCGCCCAGGCCGATAAAACTCAGGGATGCGCCCAGCAGAATAACCCAGCCAACGTCCAGCGCCATCTTTGTCAAAACCGGGGACAAGCAGTTGGGCAGCAGTTCCTTGAAGAGAATATGCGCCCTGCTCGCGCCGACAAGTTCGGCATTCTTGATAAAGTACTCCTTGCTATATCCGGTCGCCATACTATAGACCAGTCTTGTATACCATGGCCACCAGGAAAGGGTCACCGCAATCATGGTATTCGTCATGTTCGGCTCCATGAGGGAGGCTATGGTCATGGCCAGCACCAGTGACGGCAACGCCAGGAAAATATCCGTCATGCGCATGATGACGGTGTCCACCCAGGTGTGGTGATAATATCCCGCCAGAAGACCCAGAAACGTCCCCACGGGAACAGAGATCGCCAGTACCACCACTGCCATTTTCAGGGCGCCGCGGAATCCGAAAATCACGCGGGAGAGGATGTCCCGCCCCGTCACATCCGTCCCGAACCAAAACGTGGCGTTAGGTGCCACGCCGGCATTGGCCAGATCCACATAGGCGCCGGCATGTTCCGGAAACGGCGCCACATACGGGGCAAAAATTGCGAAAATCAGGGAGATCACCACAATGGCCAATCCCACCATGGACAATTTGTTGCTGCGGAAGTTATACCAGTAAATACAGAAATTCTCCCGGGTGGATGGCTTCAGAAAGCCTTTTTTCTTTTTGGCTGCATCCATCTTTACAGGTCACCTCCCAGTCGGATCCTCGGGTCCACCATAGCATTGATCACGTCCACGATCAGATTGACCACCAAGAACGTCGCTCCGATTACAAGCACCACTGCACAGACAGAGTTCAAGTCCTTGGTAATCATCGCGTTTGCCCCGTATTTGGAAAATCCCGGCCAGTTGAATACCTGTTCCACCATGAATGCGTTGCCCACCATAGATGCAATGTCCATGCCCATAACTGTGATCACTGACGTGCTGGAGGGCTTGAACAGATATCGATTCATCAGGACTTTTTCCGGCAGGCCATAACTGCGGGAAACGCACATGTACTCCTTTCCCATATTGTCCGTCAGCGCGGAACGCATCAGCCGTGCATCCTGGAACATACCGCCCAGAGAAAGGGCAAACGCGGGCAACAGCAAATGGAGGAACGCGTCCCACGCCGTGGAAAATTGTCCCTGCACCAGGGCATCCAGCACATAGAAGCCCGTGATGGTGTCCGGCGGTGCCACCCCGGTACTCAATCGCCCAAGCGTTGGGATTACCTGCCATAGATTTCCGAATATGACCAGCAGCACAATTGCCACCACGAAGGACGGCACCGCGATTCCGATATAGGAGAACACACGGATGATACTGTCCAGAATGCCATCTCGGTGCCGGGCCGCCGCCCGTCCCAAAATCAGGGAACCGCCCACCATGAACAGGGCGGACCAGAAAATCAGTTCAAAGGTCGCCGGAAGCAGCTGCTTCATGTCCTCTGTAACAGAGCGGCGGGTGGACAGGGAAATACCGAAATCGCCATGAAGCACATCCCGAAACCACAGGATATACTGCACCGGCAGTGGCTTATCTAAATACATCTGTTTTGACAGGTTATCGACTGCCTCCTGGGTCGCGTGCTGCCCCAAAGCCAACCGTGCCGGATCTCCCGGAATAATGCGGGAAAGACAGAAAATGACAATTGAAACTCCTATCAGAACAAATACTCCCTGCAAGAGTCTTTTCAGTATATAGCGAAGCACTTTTCCAACCCCTTTCCTATTGCAGAGCCATTTGGATCACGTCAGTTCCCAATCGACTTTTCGTGTCTTTTCTTCCACCGGCCAATAGGCGTATTTGCTCTGGGAAACGCCCATCAACGCACAAGAAAGTGCGTCGTAAAGAGCCGCTCTGAATGGCTCAATGACCGGAATATCGATCCCGTGTTCCTGCAGTTTTCTCTTCACGCCATCCACCGCCGTGCTCATGCAGGTACAGCCAAAAATCACCGCCCGGGCGCCATCCTGCCGTACCGCTTGGTTGGCAGCCGCCGCAGCCTTGTCCACGAGAGCCTCCTCACTGTTGTGAAGTTCCACCACTGGCATGTGAATGACCGGAATGGATGCCAACTGCCGTTCAAAGCAATAACACCGGATATTTTCACGAATACAGCGGTCGGCATTATCCAGAATCCCGATCACAGAAAAGCGCCCGGCCATTCTGGCGGCCAGTGAACAGCTGGACTGGCATGCCCCCATCACCGGAATTCGGACCAATTCCCGGCATTCAGAGAGTGCGGGATCCAGAAAGCAATCCAGGACAATGGCGTCGAAGCCATCTTTTTCCCCCTGCTGCACCAGCTTTAATATGTAAGGCGCAGCCAGAGCCGAATCGTAAAAGCATTCAATAGACTCACTTCCACCCTCAACGATCCTGCTCTCAAGCTCCACCAGTCCCCCGGTTTCCTCCTTCAGCGCGGCGGCCAGCGCCTGACGGTCCTTTACAGAGACTGCGATCCCCTCTGTATAAATGTCCGGAACAATGTTGAGGATTCTGATCTTTCTCATAGATACCTCCTTTTCGCATCATCTAATTTTGGTCTACTGCCGTGTTATTTATGTTGAAAATTATACGATTGGATTTTGTGTAGAAATATACATTTTTCTTGGGCATTATTTTCATCATAACACACAGCCCTTATGCAAATCTCACATATATCTAGATGTCCAGAACAGCAGAAGGGATCAGGGAATCTCTGTTGTAAGCATCTATGGTCTTTCCTTGACATCTTCCTTAAGAAGCTGAGGGTAGATTTTTAACAGTAATTTGCCCAACTTTAAGTGGAGCGTCTGGAGCCCCTGCTGTATCTCATCGGCCAGACGATAGGGACAGGCGGTAGAACACCGCTATGAAGCCGCCGGAACAACTGCGTTGGCGTCTATTGCAAAGGCCCATTCCCATTGTGGAAATTCCCTGGCATTCCTCGCTGATGGAGAGACGGTCGTGCAACTCACTGAACACGGTTCTGGCGGGAGAAATCAGGAGCTGGCATTGGCCGCTGCAGAAGGAATTGCAGGACTGGACAATGTCTTAATTTTTTCCGTTGCTTCTGATGGAACCGATGGGTCCACTGATGCGGTCGGCGGAATTGTAGATAGGTTCACGTGGAGCCGACTGGAAAAGGCTGGCCTCTCCATTCACCAGATACTAGCTAATAACAGCGCCTATCATGCTTTGAAACAAGTAGATGGGTTGATTCGAACGGGTCCCATAGGGACCAATGTAAATGATGTTTTGGTGCTCCTGATTCAACAAGCTGAAAGGACATGAACAAGCGACTCTGTTGTGATTACGTATCGTGGGCAGCAAGTATCGGTGCCGAAGGCTTTCTGGAGCGGGATCGGAAGCGGGAACAGGCGTGGTAAAAACAGGAGGAAAGGCATAGCATATCCTCTCGAAATAAAACCTGAGGAGAACAAGCAGGGACTGAACGCCCGCTGAAAGATTGAAGCAGTCCGTCTCTCCAAAGATAAGGTTACAGGGTGTTAAGCCCTAATTATTGGTGCTTGAAAGAGCGTCCAGCACATACCTATTTAGTCCAACACGAGGTTGAGCCTACTCACCTCCACGTGCTCTGTAGTACACCTGCTTCCTCAAGCCTATTTTAACAAATTTCAACTTGCTGTATGAGAGGCACCTATGTTTCATCCATTTTGGTGCCTTGGAGCGTAGCGGAAAGGAATGGTCACACCTATGGAATTTAAAGAAGATATTCAAAAGAGACGCACAACATTTCAGTTTACTGGTACACCGGTAACAGCGGAACAGATTAAGTGGATTATTCGGGCCGGAATCACGGCTCCCTCTTTTGACCACAAACGCAAGTGGAATCTTATTGCGGTCACGTCGGAGATGGCAAAGCGAAAAGTCACCGACTACATTGACCCTCTGCCCTGTAAGGACACTCCTCCTGAAAATCCAGTGCAGGAGATGATTCAGATCGCTTTCCCCAAGCAAAAAAGTATGTGCGGAAGCTGGATGTGTCCTTCTGCCGCTGTATAAGCGGGAAGCACAGATCATGATGGAGGTCGGGCCCAGAAAACTGATGGACTTTGTCGAGATCTGGTGCGTCATCGAAAACGTCTTCCTAGCTACCACAGACGAGAGCCTTGGCCGCTCCATGCGAATTCCCACAGAGGAACAGCCGAGGAAGATTTTGGAAGTGCTGGGCTGTCCATCAGGATACCAGCTTCCTTGCATCATCGGAATCGGCCATATTGCAGAAGGGGCTGAATATCGGAGCAGGTTTATCCGGATTTGACGGAGTGTGTTCATTGGAAAATTGGTGAAAATACCTCAGCGGAATTTTTATATGTTGCTTTTGTGTCCGGACTGGTAGTCTATCCATTTGTCCTACACAGTGCTTAGATAATTTACTGCTACCTATCTTATTTCCTATAAATCGCCGGGGCACCAAGATTCTCCTTCCTGGTGCCTTGGCGATTTCTCCATATAAAAGCCTGTGAAAACTGAGCTGGATTCCCGCCAGCAACGTGATGAAGGCATCGCCTTGACATATGCCCGGCGGGAGGAAATAATCGACACTTGTGAAATCTCCAACAGCACCAACGCAGAAACTGCGCCGCATCAGCAATGAAAAGGCCAGCTGGATTAGGAGTTGGATCAATCAATCCGGCCGTTTCTTTTCCTCGGTTTCATATTCATTCTCTCAGATTCTTGCGTTGTCCGTCATCGCTTCATTTTCTTTTGCCCACTTGCTGGATTACGCATATCGCTGTCAGAGGAAGTATCTGATTGGCAAAAGCACTGAATCAAGATGCTTGAATCTGTGTAATTCTCTGAATTTTCTTCTTGTCTCCGCTCAACTCCCTGTTTTGTTGCTTGTACATGATGAGAGGTTGTGTATTTCTCAAATGCGGGGGAGGCATCGTGAAAGAATCGGACTGCAAACGCTATGAGGATCTGCCGCTGTTTCTGAACACGGCAACAGTGGCAAAACTTCTTGGTGTGTCACAATCCAGCTGCTACGAGCTCATGCACGAGCCGGGCTTCCCGGTACTAAAGATCGGCAGCAGGATGGTCGTACCCAAGGAGCAGTTCACCCGCTGGGGGATGAGCATACGGGAGGTGGAAAATCAGGTACGGAAGTGGAACCTACTTCTCTCTGCCCGACGAGATCTTCCTGCTGGGTCTGAATGCCGGTGAACTGGCAGTGTATAGTTACCTCAAACGGTGCGAGGACCGTAAGACGCATCAGTGCTGGCCCAACGATTGGGAGATCTGTGGGTATGAGTGAAAACACAGTGCGCAAGTACATCCGCCAACTGGAGGAACAGGAGCTCCTCTTCACAGAACCGACAGAGATTATGACCAGGGCCGGTCAGAAGCGCAATAGGAATCTGCACCACACCCTCCGTCCCACCCAGGAGGTGGTAAATGCGTACTATGACCGTCAGTTGGCGCGGCTGGAAATCACAGTAATGCGTCAGAAGGCAGCAGCGGCCCAGGCCGGCATGTGACCGCCTGGGCCGCTGTGTGCGGAGGTGACAGCGTGGGCAGGGTACAGGCATTCCGTGTGGGGACTGTGTGCCGCAGCTCCCGTTATTGATTAACGCCTAAATGGGCAGGTGGACCGAGGGGGGAATCGTGCAGGATAAAGGCCGGGGTCGCCGGTAGCACCTCCGGCCGGTCACAACTGCCCGCAGTGCGGGCAGTTGCGAGGGTTTTGCGGTGTATCAAAAGTGGGATCAAAATCCGACCTGTGCTGTCACCTCTGCGGTCACGAACCCGGAACACCTACTGTCACAACAAAAAAACAGAGGTCAAGCCCCAGAAAGGAGCAGTTTATGGGCAGAAAAGAGAAATTCGCCTTCTACCTCTCTCCGGAGAAGAAGGCCATCTTAGAGCGGCGGTACCGGGAGGATTGAAGCCGCAGTCTCACCGCCTTCATCGAACGAGCCGTCGACTTCTATCTGGACTGCTTCAGCGCCAACAACGCAGGACTCTTTCTCCCGGCCTCCATCAAATCCTATGTGGACGGCCGACTGGGACAGTTGGAGAATCGGATGTCCTCTCTGCTGTACAAGCAGGCAGTGGAGCAGGATATGGTAGCCGGCATTCTGGCGGATGCCTATCAATTCAACGAAGATGATCTCCAGCCACGCCGCACGGAGAGTATCAACAAGGCACCTGAGTAAAAGTGAGTTTGAAACGGTGCTGTCTGCCTCAGATTGTGTCAGGCATCCCGTGGAGGATGCTGTACTTCAGAACTTCCAACCGGGATGTCTACGAAAAACTGTTGATGGTCTTGGAATTGGGGTAAATGTCAAATATAAGGGGCAATAAAGGAGTGTGGGCGTGGCTAAAGCCACACCCACACTCCTTTATATCCTCCTGTATTTGACATTTACCATTTTGTGTGTGGGACTCTCTCTTATGCCAGTTTCTTCACTCTATTTTCTTAAAACAACAGGGTTATAACTTTATAGAGAATGAACAGGAACATGATCACAAAGCCACCGCAACGGCTCACTACACGTCTCCAAGACCGCTGTTCCTGACAGCGGTCCGCATGGATAAGTGCCGCCAGAAAAACTCCGCTGCAGGCCAGCAACACCGCCCATAGAAATGTTGCATTGGGCAGAGCAGTTTCCCATGCCAGCAACAGGACGCAGGGAACAAGAATCAAAATTGAGGCGGCGAATTCTGCCAGCTTTCTAGCGACATAAGCATTCACCTTTTTCCCTCCTTCAGCATTTTCTTGGAAAAGAGATTTCCTGTTGCTTATGAATGCTGTGCGGCAGTCTTCCGCAACAGTTGCCGCCCAGCATCCGTCAGTCCGGCTTTCAATCGTCCTTGGCCGAAGACTCTCACCAGTCCCAGATCGGAGAGATGTTCAGAAATGGCACTCAGTTCCATCATGTAGATGGAATGCTTTCCAGAGATCTCGCTCATCGTGGCATCGTCCTTTTCGATCCAATGCATGAACTGGATTGCCTGACTGTCCACTCCATATACGGCAATGGTCTTCAACTCTGTTTCACTCATATTGGCACAGGCCGCGGCATCGCCTTTTTCCGTCAGGGAAAAATATAGCTGGGCAATCAGCCGCTGTCCCTTTCGCTTGACATAGCCGCTCTTCTCCAGAGAATCCAGCGCATTGTGGATATGGCCAGCCTGTAGCTGATGCTCATTGCAGAAGCGCGTCATACTGGTGATAATAGCGCCGGCATTTGAATATCCACGCTTGATGGTTTTCAGAATCTCCATCTGGGCTTCATTGGGTCCCGTCTTTTCATCCACAGGAACAACGGTATCCTTCTTGGTCAGAAAGCTTACAATCACCAGCGTGAGGAAAGAGGCCGGGAAAATCAGCCAGAGGCTGTTCATCTGCTGGGAGTTGGTGGTTAGGATATCCCAGTACAGTACAATGGCCATAGACACGGCAACAGAGGCAATCGCTCCCTTCTGGTTGCCTACCCGCAATAGCCAGGAGTCCAGATAGTAGACAAACAATGGGGCACCCACTCCTGTGCCGAAAGCGAAGAGATAGCTCAGCCCGCCGCTCCAGAAGATGGCGAAGAATACCGAGGCCATTCCATAGATGATGGTGCCCCACTTCGCCCACTGCAGGAGCTTTTTGGTATCACGAATTTTCAGGAAATACTGCGCCACATCACGGACTAGCTGATTCACGCCAGATACCAGGTAGATGTCGCAGGTGGACATGGTGGCCGCCATCAGGCCGGCCATAATACAGGCCGCCAAAGGAATCGGCAAAATATTCATCAAGGCTCCGAACGCCTGACTGGAATCCGTCAGTCCCGGCAGAAGCTGCCGGGCATAGCAGCCGATAAAAGCTCCGACAACACCGGTAAAGTAGGCGATGATCACAGTCCACATCCAGCCGCGCTTGCAGTTCTTTAGACTGCGAGTACCCGCCGCCCGGGCCCAATACGGAGACTGGTTCAGCAGAGACTGGTGCATCATCAGGAAGGTGATGACAGACGGTGCCACAAATTTGATGACAGGGAGCGTACCGAAAGGAAGGGAGAGGAAAGCATCTGGTAGCGCCACTGCATCAGGCAACCCGTACTTCGCGATCAAAAAGGTCGGCAGGATGATGAACTGGATAATGAATACCCAGGAGAACTGAATCACATCTGTGGCGGTAGCCGCCCAGATGCCGCCGAATACCACGTAGGCCGTGACCACCACACCTACCAACAGCATCGCGATTTTGGGGTCAATGCCCAGCGCACCGCCGATGGTCTCGCCGCATCCCACATACTGCCAGCCCAGAATGGCTAGGGAGGCAAAAAGGATTACAATGGTGATGGCCATGCGGCCGCCCTTTCCGTAGCGGTATTCAAACCACTCGGTGGGCGTCAGGGCGCCGGATGTCCGCCAGAAGCCGGCCCAGCACAGCCAAGCCACCAGAGCTCCTGTGCCCCAGCCCAAGTAGAACCACATGCCGCCCATACCGAACATATAGCCGTACATGATAATGGAGGGCAGATAACCGCCAGAGATCAGAATGGAACCGTTGCCGATGGCTGTCATGAAGGCCGTAAACTCCCGGCCGCCAACCATGAATTCCGTCTCATCCTTGGTGGTCTTTTTTCCGATGATCCAGCTCAGTAGCATCATTGCGCATACGTAGACCACAGTAATTAGGATCATCCACATTTGTGAAGTCATACAGATACCTCCTTACGTATGAACATTTCACCAGCATTGGCATTATCCAAAGTATTTCTTGTTGACGCACCACATGTCGTGTCCAGTGAGGAACCACTTAGGCTCTTCCCGCTCCGCCAGCATCATAATCTTGTTGAAGCTGTCATAGCAGGCATAGTGGTCATAGATAACGCTGTTGAGGATAAAGGGTCCCCAGTTCTCAGGTGCAGGTGTGATATCCACAATTTCGCCGCCAATGACCTCCATCTTATCCATCTGCGGGAAGAGAGACTGGGCAATATGGGGCATATCGCCGGTAATCACATACTTGCCCTCTGCAGTCTGGACCTGAATGGCCATACCGCCTAGGGAGTGACCGGGAACCTTGAACAGGCGGATTCCGTTTCCCATGTCAAAATCGCCATCAATCATGCGTACATTCTTGATCTGTGCAAGGTCGCCTGGCGTGCGCGGGTCATAATCTCTTCGAATCTTCTGTGTGGGCAGGGGGTGAAGCATATTGTAATACTCATCCCTCTGAAACAGGTGCTGTGAATTGGGAAACAGCAGCATGCCGCCTGCATGATCGTTGTGGAGGTGGGTATACATGACAATCTCAATATCGTCGGGTGTCAGACCTTCTCCTTTCAGCGCATCCAAAACAAATTGATTGCCGCCCTCCGCCGGACTGTCCGCCCAAGCTTTGCCATCGACAATGTTGTCCTGATGAACACCAGTATCCACAAGAATATTTCTACCATCCTTTTGCAGGAGATACCCACTATAGACAAAGGGATATCTCGTTTGGTCAAGCCCACCATCAAATAAGGACTTATAGCAGGACAGCGTACCATAGTGCAGGCAGGTGATTTTCCAGTTGTTGTTCGCCATATTTTCCATCCTTTCTACTCCAAATGTGAGCCGGTGTTTCATTCACTCCGGCATATGCCATTGCCGGACGCCCTCAAAATAGGGAGCCTGCTTCCGGTATCGGAAGTCATCCTCGTCCTTTTCAGACCAATCATAGAGTCCTTGGCCCGCCTTTTGCCCCGTGCGCCCGGAGGCAATCCCCACCAGAGTGGTCTTTTGGATACTTTTTGTGTCGCAGAGATCTGGATACACATTCAGTGCAATGGCCCTTTCCAACTCAAAGCCAACCGCATCGTAATATTCCAAAAGCCCTATAGAAGCGTACCGCATTCCAACTGCATACTTAATTGCCCGATCAATGTCCGCCGCAGTGGTGATCCCCTGCTCAATCAAATAAATCGACTCGCGGAACAATGCCTGGGCAAAACGATTTACTAAAAATCCTGGGACACTGCGATTCAGCATGACCACTTGTCGATTCAGGTCCTTCAGCAGCGTACAGACCTGATTCAGAGTTTCCTCTGATGTCTCTGTATGCCGGACAACTTCCACCAGGGGAAGCATGTGGACGGGTTGGAATGGATGCGCAATCAGGAATCTTGCGGGATTTTCAATTTTTTCTGCCAGGATTGCAGCATCAATGGAAGATGTTGTGGATACCACAATGATATCTCTGCCGCAGACCTCGGTAATGATGCTATACACACGCTGCTTAATGTTCACATCTTCTGAAACCGCTTCAAAAACAATGTCACAGTCTCTAAGGGCTGAGACATCATTGGTGATCGTCACCAGGTCCATCGCAGCACGCCGATTGGCCGCAGTCGCCAATTTCTGGGCTATAAGGTCATTCCAGTTTTGCAGCATGGTGTTTCTGCAGCGGGATAGTCCCTCCTCTGAATGTCCAATTACAACGGTGGAATATCCATTGCCAGATGTCAGCGTCGCTTGGCACGCGCCGATCGTTCCTGCCCCATAAATTGCAATTTTTTTCCCCATAGAACGCCTCCTCTCGTTTTGAAACAGCATTGTCAGGGCCTTGACGCCTTACTACCTAAGCAAAAACTATGCCAAGAATGGAAAATACAAAAATTCTCCATTCTTGGCATAGTGTGTTGTAAAACTGTACAACTCCCCTGTTTGCTGAGTCTTTAAAGAAGTTGATACTTATGAAGTTTTTTATACAGGATTGTGCGGGAAATTCCCAAATTTTGTGCTACCAAGGTCTTATTACCGTGAAACTCCTGTAAAACTTGCATCAGGATATCCTTTTCCAGCTCATCCGTCCGTTGGCGCAGCAAGCGCGGCGGCGCGGCAGAGTTTAATGTTTTTGTTTCATATGCGTGATGTTTAAAATAGTCCGAAAAATACTTCCACTCCAGCGTCTCAAACCAGGCAAGATTCATGGCCCGTTCTAAAACATTCTGCAGTTCACGGACATTTCCCGGCCAGTCATATTCCATCAGACGCTGAACGGCTTCCTGAGAGATTCCCGGGATTTGGAGGTTCAGCCGGAAATTCAACTGCTTCATCAGCCAATCGATCAGCAAAGGAATATCCTCGCTTCGCTCTCTCAATGGCGGAACATGAATGCATACCACATTCAGTCGGAAATAGAGATCACTGCGAAATTTTTCTTCCATCACAAGCTTTTCAAGAGGCGTGTTTGTCGATGAAATAATCCGCGTGTCAATGGGGATTGTGGCAGAAGATCCCACACGCTCAATCTCCCGCTCCTGCAATACCCGGAGGAGTTTCGGCTGCAGGGCAAGCGGCATCTGATTAATCTCGTCCAAAAAGAGGCTGCCGCCATTTGCCATCTCAAATTTTCCAATCCTGCCTCCCCTGCTGGCCCCCGTAAAGGCTCCCTCCACATAACCAAAGAATTCTGATTCCAGAAGTTCAGCGGGGATCGCTGCACAGTTCACTTTGATCAGGCGATTCTTACATCTGGGACTGAGTTCATGAATGGCATGCGCTACCAGCTCCTTGCCGCTGCCAGTTTCTCCATCAATCAAAACCGTGGAAGAGGACCGCGCTGCACAGACAATTTCGTGCTTCATTTTCAGAATCTCCGGGCTGTTTCCGACAATCCGATCCAAGGGATCTACGGTATTTTGCTGAAAGGACTGAAGCAGTTGCATCTGGCGATTCAGTTCTTCCAGCAGTGAAACGACATGAGAGGGAACCGCCATGGAAACATCCTCATTCTTTCGAATCATATAGACGAGACAACCCTCCAACTTGTTTTCGTGAAACAGCGGTGTGTAGGAGCAATAGACCGGTACCTCCTCCCCAGTTTGACTGTTCAGGAGAATCGCATCCCCAGACACAAATTTTTGAGTCTTTAATACCTCATCCACGCGGGAAAGCCGAACAACATCCCGGACATATCGGCCCTTTACCTGCTCAAATGTATACCCGGTAAGTGATGACCATCGCTGGTTGACATAGGCATACCGTCCCTCTGCATCCGCGACAATGAGTCCCTCCAGTTCATCGGCAATTCTTTGCATCAATGCTTTTGTTGAAATTTCATGTAGACTCTGGACCATCAAGGGAATTTCTCCTCCTTTCGATTTCCGTTATTTTAACGAAAATTCACACAGCTCCCCGGTTCTGTTTTGGAAGAATTATTGTAAGCCAATTTTAACACAAGTTGTAAACACTGTAAATAAATACTTACAATTATGTAAAATTGTTACAGTACCTAAAAAATTCTCCCAAAAATAAAAAGCTGGAAAGTAAAAATTGCTGCACTGGTACTGCTTACGCTGTGGCAACATGGCTATCTATCATATAATCTCTCTGGCTTTTCAAAATACTTAGCCATCCGTTTCTGCCGTATTCTCAGGAACGGCCTGCCGCTAATCAGATAACCATAGGGTGTTCCTATATTCATTTCTAAAATTCTTCCCCCTTCTCTCCACCGTTTTCATTGATTCTTTGCTAAGTATAACATCGGCACAGTCGGAGGTTTCCTTTTACAGTCATAGTCACCGGCTAAGCCGATGGCTTGAGTAGGCCCTATGAAGGCCTATTACCGGCAAGCGTCTCAAGGCGCACTGAAATTTATTTTGCTTGCATCACTTGCCTTACAGCCTGTAAACGGGTAATCATCGTTCTAATAGTAGCTTTCTATTATTGGAAGTCTCATGCCAGCGGCTCACTTCGCTCGATGCTTGAAGCTAAAGCTCCTCTCTCGATTGACAACTTTGATGCCTGCGACTACATCTTCCTGAATCACGCGCACCCGGACCACTACCTGAACATCAAGGAGTTTGTGGACAAATTCCACCCCCCGATCTCTGTGGACAGCCTGTATGCGGCGGAACTCTCCCGCACCATAGGCATTGAGCTGGCATACATTTTCCCGGTGGACCGGACACAACTACCGCTTCCCGGACTTCCGCCTAGATGTCTACTACGGGAGCCACAACGCGCTGACAGGGATCGGCTTCGACAACTATACCTTCACGGAAAAGCTGTTTGGCATCAAGGGCACGGAGGCGCTGGATCAATACGGCAGCCTGTTCAACACGAATTTCATGTTGACCCTGCCCAATGGCTACAAGGTCGGCTCTGTCGCCGGAATCGACAATCTGAACCAAGCGGAGGCGTGGCGGAACAATCAGCCAAATCTCCTGCTGCACCAGCGTATGGTGTACACAAAGCCGGAGGACTATGCCCAAGAAGTGATCGATCTGGGCGGGCAGATGGGGATTGTGGAGGCGTGAGGTGCCTCTGCAAGAAGGCGGGAGCGATGCTCCCGCCTTTTCAAAACTGTCTGTCCTTATTTCTGCCACTTATCAGATTTTGATATGCGATACAAAGAAAAAGCATTGGTTGCAAGCCCACTTGCGATACGCTGATCAAGCAGAATGACGGCACCTTCTTCGACTGGCCGGTATTCTGCCTTTAGCTCCGTGAACTAAACGTACTGAAAGTTACGGTGTAGGCTATCAAGAATATTTTGTCTAAATTTTGATTTCAAGATTGTTAGAAATGCAGAAAACGAATAAGCTCCTACAGGATTTTCGGAGGCCCGGCAGTTACCTTGCCGGGTCTCGCTGTATCCTCGGAAGTAAGGAGCGATAAGTGGGAGTGAGATCATTGGGACCCTCGGAACAGAGACAAGCGATATGGGGCTACTTATGCGGCGCACGGTTTGGTACAACGAAACAACTGGCAAATCGATTTGGAGTTTGTGAGCGGACGATTCGAAGCGCCCTGGTCATGTTATCCTGTACATATCCCATCGAGACTTCCTTTGGTCTCTATGGAGGAATTCGCGTCTCAGATTGGCACCACCCAGCTCAAACGCAACTGTCGGCAGCTCAAATATCGCCTTTGCTAAGAGTCCGAATGGATCTGGATGGTGAGGATTTGAAAGTGATGAACTCTATCCTCATCCAATTTGCTTTTCCTGGAAGTTACTAAAATGAGTCCTGCTTCCCGCGAAAAAGCACTACAGCTAGAATGAAAATTTCAAAAAGAGCCGGGACAAATATACCAGAAGTGAAGGATGCCAGAGAGACCCACTCCGTGGATGAGTTCCTGCGTTTGATCCATCCAAATGTTGTCTGTGAGGCTTCGAAAAGGGATGCTGATTGAAAAAATTTCGAGACCCGGCAAAAAGGCTGCCGGGTCAGCTGATAGACTGAAAGCACAAACATTGGATCGAGATCTACTGGCAGGAGGTGCGTATGAAAGAGTCCCATTACAAAAGCTATGATGATCTGCCTCTGTTTCTCAATGCAAAAACAGTGGCAAAGGTTCTGGGCGTGTCACCATCTAGCGGTTACGAGTTGCTGCACGACCCGGGCTTCCCGGTGATGCGCGTCGGGAACCGGATGGTGGTGCCCAAGGAGCAGTTCATACAGTGGGTGAGCGATCACACAGGAGGTGGAACATGAAGTATAGAAATTACCGAGACGTTTTCTTTCTGCCCAACGAGTTGTTTCAGCTGGGACTGGACTATGGAGAACTGGCGGTCTGCAGTTTCCTGAAACGGTGCAAAAATCGAAAGACACATCAGTGCTGGCACAGCATCAAAACGATTGGCCATGCGGTAGGCATGAGTGAGAACACGGTGCGCAAGTGCATCCGCCGACTGGAGGAGCGGTAGCTTATCTCCACCGAGCCTACCGAGGTCACCACCAAAGCCAGTGGTCGGCACAGCGGAAATTTTCTGTTCACCCTCCGGCCAATTCAGGATGTGATCGCCGAATCCTACGCCTGACAGCTGGAGAGGGTAGAATTGGCTGCAGAGCGGCAACGGGTCGCCAAGTCCTTCCAGGAGCTGGAGACTCCAGCGTGACCGCCTGTGAGCCGCTGTGTGCCCCGTTTGCGTGAGCTCTTGCCCCTCCCAGTGGCTTCGGACGGATTTGGCCCGTTTTGGGGGTTTTACGAGGGACGAAAAAAGGAACAGGATAAACGTCGGGGTCACCGATGGTGCCTCCAGCCAGTCACATCTGCCCGCAGTGCGGGCAGTTACAGGAATTTTCCGGATGACCGAAAGTGGGGTCAAAACAGCCAGCGGGAATCACGTTTGCGGTCACTATCCCAGAACACCTACTGTCACAACAAAAAACAGGGAGCACGCCCTGGAAAAGAGCCGCTTTTGAGCAGAAAAGAGAAGTTTTCCCTGTACCTGACGCTGGAGAAAAAAGCAATTCCGGAACGCCGGTATCAGGAGGACGGGGGCCGCAGCCTCACCGCCTTCATCGAGAATGCCGTAGATTTCTATCTTGACTATCTCAGCGCCAATAATGCTGGTCTATTCCTCCCCGCCTCCGTCAAGTCCTGCCTGGATGGACGCTGGGACAGCTGGAAGATCGCCTGTCTTCCCTGCCTTCAAACAGGCAGTGGAGCAGGACATGGTGGCTGGCATCCTCGCTGACATCTACCAGTTCAGCGAGGAGGATCTCCGCCGTTGCCGTGCGCAGAGCGTCATCAATGTGAAGAAGGCCAATGGCCGCGTCTCGTTGGAACAGCGGGCGCGGGAGTTCTGGGAGTAGGACGATGAGTGGCAGGATTGATCGTGAAAAGCCCCTACCTGAAGTGTGGCGAGGATCATTCCGTCAGTGGATACCTCCACTACATCGGGACCAGGGAGCGGGTGGAGCTGCTCCCAGATGACCGTCCGCCAACCAGAAAGCAGGAGCAGTTCATCACGAAACTGGTGAAATATTTTCCGAATGTCAAAGAGCTGAATGAATTCTCCGGCTACGAAACCAAGCCTACCAAGGCCAATGCCTCCTCGCTCATCACTAGGGCGCTGGAGGAAAACTGGTCAGCACTACAGAAAACAGAGGGCTACATGAAGTACATCGCCACTCGTCCCAGGGCGGAGCGGCTGGGGGCATGGTCTGTTTAGTGATGAGGACGGCGTGGACTTGGCAAAGGCCATGGAAGAACTGGACCACTACACTGGAAAGGTATGGACGCACATCCTCTCCCTGAAACGGAAGGATGCAACACGGCTGGACTGCGACAATGCTAAAGTGTGGATGAATCTGCTCCGGACAAACCACAACGACATCGCCGCCATGAACATTCCGCCGAATCACTTCCGATGGTACGCCGCTTTCCATGATGAGGTGAAGCACCCCCACGTACACATGATGGCGTGGTCGGCGGTACCCGGTGAGGCCTATCTCACCAGAGAGGGCATCCGCAAGATCAAGTCCACGCTCACCAACCAGATCTTCCGTCAGGAGATGCTCCACACCTACGAGCAGAAATCTCAGTCGCAGGATGAAGTGGTGCGGGAAGCTCGGCAGACCATCCGAAAACTCCCCCAGGAGATGGCTCGGACTATCTGTACTCGCCCTGAGATCGAGCAGAAGATGGCGCAGTTGGCTGAACAACTGGAAACGGTTAAGGGAAAGAAGTCCTACGGCTATCTCTCCAAGCCGGTGAAGAAAACCGTGGATGAGGTGGTGGACAAGCTGGAGGAACTGCAGGTAGTTCGTGCGTGCTATGACCAGTGGTGCAGGCTCCAGGGTGAGGTGGAAAGCTGCTACCACGACAAGCCCAGAGAGAAGAAAAGCTGTCCCAGGAGAAGGAGTTCTGGCAGATCAAGAACGCCGTCATTCAGGAGGCGGAACGCATTCGGCTGGAGGAGATCACCTTCGAGAATGATGACTTGGCTGAGTGCGATGAGTCGGAACAGGTGCAGAGCGAGTCCTCTGCCTGCTGGGAACTACGGCAAATCATCCGGGACGCGCCCTTTCCTCTGAAAGATCAGAACGATGCGGCAGAGGAATTGGAACGGCTGGCGGAACAGAGTGATCTCCATGCGCAGTACCTGATGGGTCTACTCTACCGGGATGGCCTTCTACTGATCCCGGACAGCCAGAGCGCGAAATACTGGCTCACCCAGGCGGCAAAGCAGGGATTGCCGGAGGCACAGTACGCTCTGGACAAACTGCTTTCTCTGACGATCTTGAAGTCTGTGATTCGGACGGGGGCATCCGCTGCTTGAAAGAAGCAGCTGGGAACGGGAACCACTTTGCCGCCTACCGGCTGGGCAAGAAGTATCTCAGCGGCGAGGTTGTGTCAAAAGATGCAGTCAGAGTCACAGAGCGCCTCACCTAGTCAGCGGAGGCGGGAAACCAGTATGCCCAGTATATGCTGGGAAAGTTGTATCTGACTGGGCAGAGTGTTCAGCCGGATCAGGTCCAGGCAATAGTGTGGTTCGGCAGGTCCGCTGAGGGAAATCAGTACGCCCAGTTCTTTCTGGAGCGGCACGATGATATTCGACCGCCCTCTGTCATGCTGGCAGTTACCCGCCTGCTCTACCACATGAGCCGGAGCTTTGAGGACTGCTCCCTGCCTCGATCCAGCACTGGTCTGCGCATCGACCGGAAGCGCCGGCAGAAACTCCAGGCGAGGCGTATCGCTCTGGGCCACAAGCCGGATGACCATGAGGATGAGTAGCATCAGGATGAAATGACGATGAAGGGATGGTGAGCTGCACGAGAAAGGAAAAAGGCCTCCCGCAAATACGGGAGGCCCGGCAGATCAAGAGGTGCCTTCTCCCACTCCGCCCACATAGAACTCGGCCATATCGTCCAGCCGCAGGCAGGCCAGGCGTCGGTGTGCCGCCTTCATGCTGCCACAGCCGCAGTCGATGTCGAGGATGCCGTCTCCATGCCAGATTGAAAAGTCCTCGTCGTGCCCATCCGTAAGGAACACCGTGGGCGTGTGGCCGACAATGCAGATGGTGTCCGGAAAGGGGCTTCTGTTGTCTGGCTCCACCCGGCCCCAGATGCGGGTTTCGTGCCCCTCTCCCGGATACCCGTGTACCAGATGAAACCTCTGCCCACCCACTGTCAGGTCCAGATAGCCCGGCAGGCCGGCGAGGAAACACAGGATCCCATTCCGCTCTTGGTGCGTCCGGTGATAGATCAGCTCCCGGTAAGCAGACGAACCCGCCGTTCATCCGCCAGAGGTCCCGGGCGCCGAACTCGTTATTGGGTTCCAGGGTCCTCAGGCACATCTGCTTGTGGTTGCCCAGAAGCATGGTCATATTCGTCGCGGCTATGATCCTCCAAAAAATGTCCCCACCCAAAGTCCCCCGGACGATAACGCCTCCCAGAATGTATAGATGGTCCTCACCAGAGAATCGGATCAGCTCCAGCATCTGTTCAAGCTTATCCAACTCGCCGTGGATGTCCGATATACAGCAGATTACCGGCCGCACCTCCTGCCTGAAAAGTGATACCCGCATTTTACCATAGAATGTCTGCGGATACAACGGCGGTGTCCCCCCTTCAAATTTTGCAGGGTAGTATGCGATATACGCGTTTCCCAAATAGAAACTTTCTGATAATAGTCCTAATTCAGGGTGGCTATTCTTCTGCGATTGTGGGATTGTCCGTTGCTGAGAAAGGGAAGCTAGAATATGCACACTGTCACACGCCCATCAGGAAGGTCAACAAGGGGATTGTCAGAATCGAGCAGAGCGTGGAGGCAAAGATGATCTGCGATGCAAATATGGCATCACCGCCGTATTTGTCTGCCAAAATGGAAGTCGTGCTGCCTGCGGGCATCCCCGTTATCAGAATGCAGACATTGACCAGCGTTGAATCCAGCGGGAACGGCTTTAGCACCAGCCAGATCAGCACGGGAAAGAACACCAACCGTAAACAGGTGTACCATAGCACGGATTTGGAGAATAGAGATCGGATTGGCGCATCCGCGAGAATTGTACCGATCACGATCATGGAAAGCGGCACTGTGCAGCCGCTGGTTATGTCAATAGCTTCTTCTAAGAAATTTGGAAGTGAGATCGGAGCTACCATCAAAATCAGGCCCACAAATACCGCGATGATGCAGGGATGCCGCACCAATTTTCGGAAGGCATCTTTTTTACTGACATCCGTAAATAGGGAAAGACCCGCTGTCCACATGGTAAAGCGAAGGGGAATTTGAAATACGGAAGTATAGATGACACCCAGATCCCCGAACATCAGATGGGCAATCGGCAGCCCTACAAAGCTGGAATTGGAACAGATCATGCCATAGGACAGCACACTTTTCTGGTTTGCCGGATACCGGCGGAACAGCAGCTTGCTTCCGTAAATCGACAGTACCTGAATCCCGATGGAGATACAGACAGCCAGAATGCAGTTGTGCACAAAGCCATCGGGCAGTGTGATCCCACCCATAAAGGACGCTACGATATTACAGGGGAGAATCGCATAAATCAGAAGATCTGAAAGGGTTTTCCGCCCGTTTTCGCGGATGATCTTCAATTTTTTCACCAGCACACCCAACAGGATCAGCAGAAACAGCGTCTCCTGCAGGGATAACATCTCCCAGAAAAAATCCATCTCGCTCCCTCTTCTCCGCAAAGCTTATTCCAATAAAAATTCTACAATATATTCCGATAGGCCATACCATTTTTATCCGAAATAGGGCGCAGGGTCCGGCCCTGGGGCCGGACCCTGCACGAAAAAAGGATCGTGTGTGTCCGATGGTAGCAAATTTGGAATGCGGTACCGTGCTTACAGGATTTCGCAGCTGATTTCCTTCAGCTTTTCATCTACCCAGGGACGGATGTAGGTGCCGTCCCCCAGAATATGGGCCATGATGTCGGCTTCTTTCTTCTCAACCGCCTCGGTGGCATCCGCCAGCTCTGCGGCGATGGCGGGATCAATGAACAACACACCGTCGTCATCGCCCACTACGATGTCGCCGGGACGGACGAGTTTTCCACCAATCACCACGGGGACGTTGATCTCGCCGGGGCCGTTCTTATAGGGGCCGTTGGGGGTGGCGGACCGGGCGTAGACGTGGAAGTCCTCCATAGCCGCCAGACCGCCCCGGTCCCGGATGGCACCGTCGCAGACGATGCCCTTGATCCCGCGGGCCTTGCAGTAGGTGGCCATCAGCTCGCCGAAAATGGCCCGGTCTGTGAAGCCGCCGGCATCAATGACGATGACATCACCGGGCTTTGCCAAATCCATGGCAGCGTGAAACATCAGGTTATCGCCCTGAGGGACCCGGACGGTGAAGGCCGTGCCCAGCAGCTGTCCTTTGTATCCAATGGGCTCGATGGCCGCGTCCACTGC
Organism: Dysosmobacter welbionis; assembly: GCF_005121165.3. Taxonomy (NCBI): domain Bacteria; kingdom Bacillati; phylum Bacillota; class Clostridia; order Eubacteriales; family Oscillospiraceae; genus Dysosmobacter; species Dysosmobacter welbionis. The sequence continues at coordinate 1,696,814 of NZ_CP034413.3, forward strand.
GGCGATGCGGCCCATGTTGTCATCGATGTTGGCCACCGGCATATCTTTGAACCGGGTCACCAGCTCCGGGGCGGGCCGCTGAAAATCCTTTACGATCTTGCATCCGATAGACATGATCTCATTCCTCCGATCTCAGATAAATGTAAAGCCAGTCTCTTTATTCAGTACGTCTCGGTCCGCCACGCAGCGGGCGGCTACTTTACCTGTAGTCACGGCGGTGGGGACCAGATCGCAGACCATCTGGATCTGGGTCTTCTTGCTGCCCACGCCATAGCTGCCGCAGTGGGGGTTGACGATGACGTTGTCCAGCGTCTTCAGCGGGTCATTTTCCGGCAGAGGCTCCCGCTCCACGGTGTCCAGGCCGGCGTACAGGATCTCGCCATTTTGCAGGGCCCAGACCATATCGTCGTTGTCGATGACGGGGCCTCGGCTGGTGTTGATGATCATGGCGGTATTCTTCATCTTTTTGAAGACTTCTTTGTTGAACACGTGGGTGGTTTCCGGGGTCAGCACGACATGGATGGAGATGATGTCGCTGCGGGTGATCAGCTCCTCAAAGGACACGAACTCTACATCCGGGTACTGAGCTTTGACGGCATCGCTGATGTACGGATCGCAGCTGATGACCTTTGTGCCGAACCCATTGTGGAAGATATCGTGGAGATGGCGGCCTGCCAGGCCGAAGCCGTAGAGCCCCAGAGTCAACTCCCGCACATCAGGGGGCAGCAGGTACTGACATTTGGGCCAGTTGCCCTTGCGCACCTCCCGGTCATAGTAGGCGGTGTTGCGGATCAGCCCCATGATCATGGCGGTGGCCACGTCAGCCAGCTCCTTGGCGCAGAAGCCAGGCAGGTTCAAAACGATCACGCCCAGCTCTGCGGCGGCCGCCAGGTCGATGCTGTTGACGCCGGCGCCAAACCGCTGGACGAACTTCACCTCCGGCAGGGTCTCCATCACCTTGCGGGTGATGGGCGGGTTGCCGGTGGCCAGGAGCACCTGGGCTCCTTGGCAGCCCGCGATGATCTCCTCTTCTGTGGGCTCCTTCTGACGAGTCGCTTCCACCTGGTACTCCAGCAGCTCCATCTGGATCCCGGCCGCCTGATAGGCTGCCGCCACACGGTCCAGTTCTTGGGGTGTGACGCTGCCGTAATCTTTGTCAACGACAATTGCTCTCATAAATTTGCCTCCTTCAAAAGTCGCTTACAGAGGCCAGAAAATGGGAATGAAGATCATGGATACGATGAGAATGACCACCGTCAGCCCCAGGCCGGGGCGGAAGAAGTCCATGAACTTCAGGTTGCCCGGACGGACGATCAGGGTGTTGGTGCCGCTGCCCACCGGGGTCAGGAACGGAGCGGATGCTGCCACACAGATGGCGATGGCCACGGCGGTGGTGTTCATGCCAAATGCCTGCACGATGGGAATGAACAACGGGGTGACCAGCATGGCACAGGAGGTGTTCATCATGGCATTGGTCAGCAGAGTTACCAGAACCAGAATGATAAACAGCACCAGCAACTTGTTGGGATGTTCGCCCAGCAGGTTTACCGCTGTATCGGCGATCAGGGCGCCGGCACCGCTTTTGCTCATGCCTGTGGAGACAGCGCTCATGCCGGCCACGATAAATAGAGTGGATAGATCGATGGATTTATAGGCATCGGACTGGCTGATACAGCCGGTCAGCACCAGAACAAAGGCCGCGAAGGCCGCCACCAGATACATAGGGAAGGAATCACTGTCGATGGCCATAGCCACCAGGAGCACTGCCAAGATCACCAGGCACAGCCCGGCCTTTACGGCGTTGAATTCCACAGCCTTATTGCTGCCGGTATATTCCGCCAGATATTCTCTGTCAGAGGTGTCGCCAGGGGTCAGGAACCGCTTTCCGATGGTCAGGAAGAACACAATGCCAGCAATGGAGACCGGAATGCCCACTTTGCCCAGTTCGAAGAAGGTCATAGTGGGAACGCCCAGATCCTCCAGGGCTCCGTTGACCACTACATTGCTGGCCGCGCCCATCAGTGTCAGGTTGCAACCAAAGCTTGCGGCGAAGGACATGGGAATCAGCTGCCGGGAGACGGAGACACCTGCCCGCTGGCTGACGCTGATGACGATGGGAAGCAGCATAGCGACTACGGCTACGCCGCTGCACACCGCGGAGATAATTGTAGCCACCAGCATAAAGGCGATCATGATGCCGTTTTCCGATGTACCTGTGAATTTGACCAGAACATCCGCCATCTTGGCGGCGATGCCTGTGTGGAAGAGGGCGGAACCAACCACCATCATTGCCGCCACCAGGACGATGGTGCTGCCGGAAAAGGCGCTGAACAATTCCGCCGGGTCAATGATCCCACACAACACCAAAACACTGCCACCCAGCATAGCCACCAGGGCCGCGGGGAGCTTCTCCGTCACAAAAAACACAACCATAACCAGCAGGACCAATAGCGTAATCACTGCAGGGCTCATAGGAGTTCTCCTTTCTTTTCTCCATTCATGTACGGTGATTTTGCGAAAGTGCAAAATCCATATTGGTTTTTCTTATCAGACCCTTGGTCCTAAATTTTCTTTACATAGGCAAGATTGTAGCAAAATATGCGCATTTTTTGCTTTTCTGTCATCATTTTAACGTCTATACTTGCTTTTGTCAAAGGCAAAAGGTAATATAAAGATTATAATGTCAACATTATACTAGTTGAGGAGGATCGGATCATATATGGTCTTGCATAACTATGAGTATTTCGTAGCCATCGTAGATGAGGGGAGCCTAACAAAAGCAGCTGAGCACCTGTATGTCTCCCAGCCTTCGCTCAGTCAGTATCTGAAAAGGCTGGAGGCGAATCTGGGCGTAGAACTGTTTGATCGCAGCGCCTCGCCGCTCCGGCTGACCTATACCGGTGAACGCTATTATCAATACGTCCTGCAGATGATGAAGCTGGATGAAAATATCCGCCGGGAATTTCAGGACATCAAAAACCAAACCAGCGGACGCCTCCGATTAGGAGTGGCGCTGTGGCGGGGCGCTTGCCTGCTGCCGGATGTATTCCCCAGCTTTCACCGGCAGTATCCGGACATTCACATCGAACTGACTGAGGGGCGCTCCGTCCAACTGGAAAGCGCATTGATGAACGATAAAATCGACCTTGCAGTGATGAATCTACCCCGCACGCTGGATTACAGCAAACTGGTATCGGAGGTCGTTTGCGAAGAACGGATTCTAATCGCCGCCCCCACACAACACCCTTATGTGCAGAACTTACTTGCAGACTGCCCGACCCTTGGAGGCTATCCTGTTGCCTCGCTGGAGCTGGTAACCCATATTCCCCTGATCCTGACGAAACCCGGACAGAATTTGACCCACGAGGTTAAACACGCTCTTGGGAAGAGTCATATTGAGCCAGATCTCCTTATGGAGACAGCCAATCTGACCACAGCTATTAATTTGACCGCTCAGGGCATTGCCTGCGCTTTTGTGCCAGAAGAGGGTGCGAAAGTCTGCCAGCACCCTGGCGCAGTGACTTATTTTGCAGTGGATTCCCCGGATCTGGTATGGGATTTAGCGGCCGTGTATCGGAAGGACACCTATCTGACGCGTCTTTCCCAGCTGTTCATTGATGTCATGAAACAGCAGCTCCGACGAGAATAAGCGGTGTTGAAAACGGCTGCATACGGAAAAATTTCACCTGCTCATACGGGGCAAAAAGAGCGTTCAGCATGCCAGCGGCTGCCAAACGCTCTTTTTGCAGGGAGAGCCCCAAACCCACTTTGTGGCTAAAGGCCGAAGGATAACGGATAAAAGGTAGTATATACATTAGAGTTTTGACAAAAAACACGCAAGGTATTTTGGCCCCACAAATAACTCAGAATTTACTGTGCAGTAAACAATAGGATGTCTGCGGATACAACAGTGGTACTCCCCCCTTTTCAAATTTTGCGGGGAAGTAAACAATATACGGGCTTCCCAAATAGAAACTTTCTGATAATAGTCCTCATTCAGGGTGGCTATTCTTCCGCAGTTGCGGTATTGTGTGTTGCTGAGAAAAGGCGGCCGTAATATGCAGCGAAAACTATTGGAAAGCGGAAACATCTTCAAACGATCAGACGGCCGCTGGAACGGCGTGGTCTGGTACTCGGATGAGCAGAGTTCAAAGAAACGCAAATCCTTCTGCGGGACCAGCAAACAAGAGGTCAAAGATAAAATCACTGCCTACCTTGCCGACTTCGACCGCCAGCTCACGGCCTCAGATGAGTCCAAGGCAAAGTTTGAGGAAAGCATGGGCAAGTGGCTCCGGGTATTCAAATTTCCCTCTGTGGAGCGCGGCACCTACGACCGGCTGGAGTGCACCGCCAAGTATCAGATCTACCCGATCCTCGGCGGCAAGGTGGTGGGTGACATCACCTCGGCAGATATCAAAGCCCTGCTGAATCACTGGATGAATGAGGGCTACGCCTACACCACAGTCAAGAAGGTCTACAACATCCTTACCGACTACTTCCGCTACCTGACTCAACAGGAGTACATCCCGAAGAACCCAATGGCTGCGGCTCCCATGATCAAGAAGTCAAACTTCATGGCTAGCCAGGGCAAGGAGGATCTGCCAACCTTCGAAACTGTGACCATCTTCACCCCGGAGGAGATCACAAAGTTCAAGGCGGAGGCTGTCAGGACCTGGGAAAACGGGACGCCCATCTATCAGCAGGCGGCCGCCTATACGCTGATGCTGAACACCGGACTCCGCACAGGCGAAGCCCTCGGACTGCTGAACAGCGACATCGATCTGGAGAACCGCGTCATCCACCTCCAGCGGGGCGTGAAAGAGGTTTTCAGGCGGGAAGGCACCGAATCCACCAGCGGCCGGGAGGTGAAGATCGGCAAGCTGAAGAGCACCTCCAGCAAACGGGATGTGCCCCTCAATCAGGCGGCAGTGGACGCCATCCTGACTCTGAGAGCGGAGCGATACTTCGGAGAGGACAGCCCTCTCATCTCGGATGAACACGGAGGTTATACCCGGCCGGTAAACTTCCGGAAACGATACTACCGCATTCTGGAGGCGGCTGGACTGGAGCAGCGGGGACTCCATGCCCTCCGACACACCTTCGCCACCAATCTGGTCAACGGAGTCAAACAGCCGAATGGAACCATCCGCGCGCTCTCTCCCCGGCAGGTGGCCGACCTCCTCGGCCACTCCACCTCAGAGATCACAGAACTCTACTACGTGAAAAAGGATACCTCCCGGCTGGCAGGAATCACGGCAGGATTCGATCTCTAAAGCACCCTCCAAAAAACGCGCCCCTGACCAGAAACCAACTGGCCAGGGCGCAAAACTTTGATGCTAAAATGATGCTGTAGCAGACGGAAACAGTAAAAACGGATGACGCCAGATACCACATTCAGGGCATCATTTGAGCGTCACCCGCGGTCTCCCGAAAATCATTCCCTCGAAAAAGTAACAAAAAACCCCGATAAATCGGGGTTTTCGGAATAAACAATGGCAGGGGCAGAAGGATTCGAACCCTCGGCACGCGGTTTTGGAGACCGCTGCTCTACCAGCTGAGCTATACCCCTATCTCGCTTGCGGCACTCCCGTCAGGCGATCAACCATTCTGGTGGGCCTTCAGGGATTCGAACCCGGGACCGGCCGGTTATGAGCCAGCTGCTCTAACCAACTGAGCTAAAGGCCCGTATCGGCATTTCCTTCAAGAGAAGTATTGCCGCCACGCCGAGTGGCGGCAATACTTGGCTCCCCCAGTTGGACTCGAACCAACGACACCGCGGTTAACAGCCGCGTGCTCTACCGACTGAGCTATGGAGGAATGTGGCAGGCCCTTGTTAAAAACAAGAGCCTGTGTTGGCGCTACCTATCTTCCCGGGCCGTCACCAGCCAAGTATTGTCAGCAGGAACGAGCTTAACTGCCGTGTTCGGAATGGGAACGGGTGGACCCTCGCCCTAATCAGCACCAACTCTATGTCATCCGGTCTTGCCGAAGAACAAACTGTATTATATTGTATTTCGCTTCCCTTGTCAAGAACTTTCGCCCTTGAAAAGTCTGGTGACCCGTACCGGATTCGAACCGATGTTAACGGCGTGAGAGGCCGCTGTCTTAACCACTTGACCAACGGGCCATGGTGCACCTTCACGGACTCGAACCGGGGACCCACTGATTAAGAGTCAGTTGCTCTACCAACTGAGCTAAAGGTGCAAATCCCTTGAGCATGCTTCCCTGCACCCTCAAAACCGAACAATGTGACGCTGCTTTCAGGCTCGCCTGCTTTCTCGTAGGTCAAGCCCTCGGGCTATTAGTACCGGTCAGCTCCATACATTACTGCACTTCCACCTCCGGCCTATCTACCAGGTAGTCTTCCTGGGCCCTTACCCTCTTTCGAGGTGAGAGATCTCATCTTAGGGGGAGTTTCACGCTTAGATGCTTTCAGCGTTTATCTCGTCCGTACTTAGCTACCCAGCTATGCCCTTGGCAGGACAACTGGTGCACCAGAGGTACGTCCATCCCGGTCCTCTCGTACTAAGGACAGCTCCCTTCAAATCTCTTCCGCCCGCAACAGATAGGGACCGAACTGTCTCACGACGTTCTGAACCCAGCTCGCGTGCCACTTTAATCGGCGAACAGCCGAACCCTTGGGACCGAATTCAGCCCCAGGATGTGACGAGCCGACATCGAGGTGCCAAACCTCCCCGTCGCTGTGGACGCTTGGGGAGATCAGCCTGTTATCCCCAGGGTAGCTTTTATCCGTTGAGCGATGGCATTTCCACTCACATACCACCGGATCACTAACTCCAACTTTCGTTACTGCTCGACCCGTCGGTCTCGCAGTTAGGCTGGCTTCTACGTTTACACTCACTGCACGATTTCCGTCCGTGCTGAGCCAACCTTTGAGCGCCTCCGTTACTCTTTAGGAGGCGACCGCCCCAGTCAAACTGCCCGCCTAACAGTGTCCCCCGACCGGATTCACGGCCGCAGGTTAGAAATTCAGCAATCCAAGAGTGGTATCCCACCGGCGGCTCCACAAGAGCTGACGCCCCTGCTTCCAAGCCTCCCACCTATCCTGTACATGGGTTACCGAATTCCAGTATTAAGCTGCAGTAAAGCTCCATGGGGTCTTTCCGTCTAGTTGCGGGTAACTGGTATCTTCACCAGTACTACAATTTCGCCGGGCGGGCTGTTGAGACAGTGCCCAAATCATTACGCCTTTCGTGCGGGTCAGAACTTACCTGACAAGGAATTTCGCTACCTTAGGACCGTTATAGTTACGGCCGCCGTTTACCGGGGCTTCAATTCAATGCTTCGCTTGCGCTGACATCTCCTCTTAACCTTCCGGCACCGGGCAGGCGTCAGCCCATATACGTCATCTTTCGATTTAGCATAGACCTGTGTTTTTGGTAAACAGTTGCTTGGGCCTTTTCACTGCGGCCTCTTGCGAGGCTCCCCTTATTCCGAAGTTACGGGGTCAACTTGCCGAGTTCCTTAACAACCCTTCTCCCGTTGGCCTTAGGATTCTCTCCTCATCTACCTGTGTCGGTTTGCGGTACGGGCACCTTAGTATCCATCAGAGCTTTTCTCGCCTCTCAGCATCGCGGACTTCGCTACTATATTTTCGCTCCCTTTCGCCCGGGTCAACCAACGCCCGGGTTCCGCTATCCAAAAGTGTCCCTCTGACTTAAAGTTCGGTGGCTACGGAATTTCTACCGTATGTGCATCGACTACGCCTTTCGGCCTCGCCTTAGCTCCCGGCTTACCTTGGGCGGACGAACCTTCCCCAAGAAACCTTAGATTTTCGGCCATTATGATTCCCACATAATTCTCGCTACTCATTCCGGCATTCTCACTTCCATGCAGTCCACCGCTGCTTCCGCTGCGACTTCACCCCACATGGAACGCTCCCCTACCACTGTCTTACGACAATCCTAAGCTTCGGTTAGATGCTTAGCCCCGTTACATTTTCCGCGCAGAGTCACTCGACCAGTGAGCTATTACGCACTCTTTTAATGAGTGGCTGCTTCTAAGCCAACATCCTGGTTGTTTTCGCAACTCCACATCGTTTTCCACTTAGCATCTATTCGGGACCTTAGCTGTAGGTCTGGGCTGTTTCCCTTTTGACAATGAAACTTATCTCACACTGTCTGACTGCTATGCATCAATTAGCCGGCATTCTTAGTTTGATAGGCGTTGGTAACCTTATCGGCCCCGCTACCATTCAGTGCTTTACCTCCGGTAATCTAACATAACGCTAGCCCTAAAGCTATTTCGGGGAGAACCAGCTATCTCCGAGTTCGATTGGAATTTCACCGCTACCCACAAGTCATCCGCCACCATTGCAACGGGGGTCGGTTCGGTCCTCCATGGGGTTTCACCCCCACTTCAACCTGCTCATGGGTAGGTCACCCGGTTTCGGGTCTATGGCAACGAACTTTACGCCCTATTCAGACTCGCTCTCGCTTCGCCTCCGGCACTGAATGCCTTAAGCTCGCTCGTTACTATAACTCGCCGGACCGTTCTACAAAAAGTACGCCATCACACGTTAACGTGCTTTGACAGCTTGTAAGCACAAGGTTTCAGGTTCTCTTTCACTCCCCTCCCGGGGTCCTTTTCACCTTTCCCTCACGGTACTGCTCCTCTATCGGTCATCAGGTAGTATTTAGGCTTGGAGGGTGGTCCCCCCTGTTTCCCACGGGGTTTCACGTGTCCCGCGGTACTCTGGATTCAGTCGCACGGCCTTCTCTTTCGGATACGGGGCTCTCACCCTCTATGGCGGGCCTTCCCAGACCCTTCTCCTAGATAACTTCCGCTAAATGACTGTCCGCAACCCCGAGGAATAAATCCCTCGGTTTGGCCTCTTCCGCGTTCGCTCGCCACTACTTGCGGAATCTCGGTTGATGTCTCTTCCTCGCCCTACTTAGATGTTTCAGTTCAGGCGGTTCCCTTCCTACGCCTATTTTGTTCAACGCAGGATGACTGGATATTGTCCAGCCGGGTTGCCCCATTCGGATATCCCCGGATCAATGGATATTTGCTCCTCCCCGAGGCTTTTCGCAGCTTGTCACGTCCTTCTTCGGCTCCTGATGCCAAGGCATTCCCCTTGCGCTCTTTCCAGCTTGACCTATCGCCGTTCTCACAGCGACTTGTCAGAGAATTCTTGGTTCTCTTTGAGAATTATGCAGGCTTTACAAAGATCGAAATTGTATGTCACCCTGCATCCTTTCGGATGCTGTTCCACAATCAATTTGTTTCCTCTGTGTCTCCACAGAGAAACCTCTCTGTTGCCTTACTTGCTTTTGTCACATTGTTCAGTTTTCAAGGTGCAGATCGCCGTCCGCAAGCTTTCGCTTGTCTCCGGCACAGCTTCCAACCGCTTTTGCAGTCAGATTTGAAGATCCGATCTTTCGATCAGGTCTTCAAATCCAAAGGCAAATCGCCTGGTGGGCCCGAGTGGGCTCGAACCACCGACCTTACGATTATCAGTCGTACGCTCTAGCCAGCTGAGCTACGGGCCCTCGTCTTGGACGAGGTGACGCTTTATTCTCTTGGTGGAGATAGTCGGGTTCGAACCGGCGACCTCCTGCTTGCAAGGCAGGCGCTCTCCCAGCTGAGCTATATCCCCTTCTATCTCCCGGCGTACGCCCTCTAAATTAAACAACGTAACTCTTTTTCCGCTCCAGCTGACCAGGAATTCCAGGCAGAGCTTGCTCTGCCCAGGTCTCCTTAGAAAGGAGGTGATCCAGCCGCACCTTCCGATACGGCTACCTTGTTACGACTTCACCCCAATTATCGAACCCACCTTCGGCCGCGCCCTCCTTGCGGTTAGGCTACGGACTTCGGGTGTTCCCGACTCTCATGGTGTGACGGGCGGTGTGTACAAGGCCCGGGAACGTATTCACCGCGGCATGCTGATCCGCGATTACTAGCGATTCCGACTTCACGCAGGCGGGTTGCAGCCTGCGATCCGAACTGGGACGGCTTTTGGGGGTTTGCTCTGCCTCGCGGCTTTGCCTCCCTCTGTTGACCGCCATTGTATTACGTGTGTAGCCCAGGACATAAGGGGCATGATGATTTGACGTCGTCCCCACCTTCCTCCGTTTTGTCAACGGCAGTCTCGCTAGAGTGCTCTTGCGTAGCAACTAACAATAGGGGTTGCGCTCGTTGCGGGACTTAACCCAACATCTCACGACACGAGCTGACGACAACCATGCACCACCTGTCTCTACTTTCCCCGAAGGGCACCTAATGTATCTCTACTTCGTTAGTAGGATGTCAAGCCCTGGTAAGGTTCTTCGCGTTGCTTCGAATTAAACCACATAATCCACCGCTTGTGCGGGCCCCCGTCAATTCCTTTGAGTTTCAACCTTGCGATCGTACTCCCCAGGTGGGATACTTATTGTGTTAACTGCGGCACGCAGGGGGTCAGTCCCCGCACACCTAGTATCCATCGTTTACAGCGTGGACTACCAGGGTATCTAATCCTGTTTGCTCCCCACGCTTTCGCGCCTCACCGTCAGTTGCCGTCCAGTTATCCGCCTTCGCCACTGGTGTTCTTCCTTATATCTACGCATTTCACCGCTACACAAGGAATTCCGATAACCTCTCCGGTACTCAAGACCTACAGTTTCAAATGCAGTTTGGAGGTTAAGCCTCCAGATTTCACATCTGACTTGCCGGCCCGGCTGCACGCCCTTTACACCCAGTAAATCCGGACAACGCTTGCCACCTACGTATTACCGCGGCTGCTGGCACGTAGTTAGCCGTGGCTTATTCGTCAGGTACCGTCTTCTACTCTTCCCTGACAAAAGAAGTTTACAACCCGAAAGCCTTCTTCCTTCACGCGGCGTTGCTGGGTCAGACTTGCGTCCATTGCCCAATATTCCCCACTGCTGCCTCCCGTAGGAGTCTGGGCCGTATCTCAGTCCCAATGTGGCCGGTCAACCTCTCAGTCCGGCTACTGATCGTCGCCATGGTGGGCCGTTACCCCACCATCTAGCTAATCAGACGCGAGGCCATCTTCCAGCGATAAAATCTTTGACATGCCCGGGATGCCCCGGTCATGCGTCATGCGGTATTAGCAGTCGTTTCCAACTGTTGTCCCCCTCTGGAAGGCAGGTTCCTCACGCGTTACTCACCAGTCCGCCACTAAGCATTCCTATCATTTGGCCGAAACCTCAGTCAAGGGTGCTCCGTTCGACTTGCATGTGTTAAGCACGCCGCCAGCGTTCGTCCTGAGCCAGGATCAAACTCTCTATAAAATGGTATCTAAACGAACCGTAGTCCGTTCAAACCTTCATAGAGCTATTTGTCATAGCTTCATTTCTCCATCTCACCGGTAATTGACTCAACCCAGTGAGATGACTTTGTCCTTTGGCAAACTCACCTAAATGAGCTCGCCTTCTGGTGCTTCCTTTTCGTTACGTTGTTTAATTTACAAGGTGCACGCCGTTCCCGGCGGAACATTGCTATTATACTCGATTTCATTTCGTTTGTCAAGAACTTTTTTCAGAAGTTTTTTGACATCCGATCCATCTCGTATCAGCAGCAACCTGTTTAGGTTACCACATCTCAGCCTTGCTGTCAAGAACTTTTTTCATTTCTTCCCGGCCCGGCTCATCACCGCGCCGACAGCTTTGTTAGAATACCAAATCCTTCCCCTTTTGTCAATACCTTTTTCGAGGTTTTTTTATTTTTCTGATTGCTGTGGCGATTTCTCCGGCTTTCGTCCCCTTTCCCCTTGCGCAGGTTGGGAAAATAAGCTGTGCAAACGGAGGCGACAGTGGTATAATGTCCATGGAAATAAAATGTATACATAGTAGGAGGGATTGATCTGCGGATTCATCGCATGACCGCCACCTTCGGCAAACTCCAGGGCCGGTCTTTGGAGCTGGGGGACGGTCTGAATATCATCGAAGCCCCCAACGAGACTGGAAAGTCCACCTGGTGCGCCTTTCTGCTCTCTATTTTATATGGTGTCAACAGCCGGGAGCGGGACCGCGCTGGTTTTATCGCGGATAAAAACCGCTTTGCTCCCTGGTCAGGCGCGGCCATGTCCGGCCGGATGGACTGCGGCACGGAACTGGGGGAGTTGACTCTGACCCGCGCCACCCGGCGGCAGACCAGCCCCATGGGGGAATTCAGTGCCGTATACGCCGGTACCAACGAGCCTGTGCCGGGCCTGACCGGTGCCGCCTGCGGCGAGACCCTGCTGGGCATCAGCCGGGAGGTCTTTGAGCGCAGCGCCTTTATCCGGCAGAATAACCTGCCCATCAGCCAGGACGCCGAGCTGGAACGGCGCATCGCGGCCTTGATCTCCTCCGGAGAGGAGGGCACCTCCTATACAGAGGCTGCGGATGCCCTGAAAAAGCAGCTGAATCGTCGCCGCCATAACAGGACCGGGCAGCTCCCCGCTCTGGAGACGGAGCTGGCCGAACTGGACCGTCAGCTGTCGGAGAGCAACTCTCTGGCCCGGCAGCTGGTGCAGGCCCGCTCCGAGGTCGAAGCTCTGTCCCGTCGGGCGGAGATCCTACAGGCGGAACTGACGGACTGCAACCGCTGGGAGGCCGCCCAGCGCCGCCAGGCCCTCTCCGGTGCCGCATCGGCGGCGGAACAGGCAGAGGTCCGCGCCGCGCAGGTGCAGGAGCGGCTTCAGCAGGACCAAATCCCGGAGAACGAGACCATCGCCCGGCTCCGCGGCGCCATCGTCAATCTGGAGACCACCCGGAGAGCCGTGGACAAGGCCCGGTCGGAGCGGGACGAGGCCATGAAGGCATTGCTGCGGGCGGAGGCCGCTGTGAATGAGAGTCCCTTTGCCGGGCAGAGTCCGGAGAGCGCCCGGCGAGAGGCCGCAGGAACTGAGAACGAGCCTGTCAAATGGAATCCGGTCCCCGGCGTGCTGACTTTTTTAATTGGTGTCCCACTGTGTTTCGTCGTGACCTATGCGGTACTTTTTCTCACAGGCAGCCACAGCAAGCTGCTTGCGCTTCTCACCATGCTAGCCGGATTCTCCTGCGTGTGCGCCCTCGCTCTCTTTTTGAAAAAGCGGGCGTTTCAGGCCGGCTGGGCAGAACTCCGGTTGAAGCGCTTCGGCACCGCGGACCTGGATGCCATCCGCCAGCTGGCTGAGGATTACGCCAAGCTGTGCGAGGCCCGGGACGCCGCCCAGGCCAGTGTCAACGCCAAGTCCGCCGCAGCGGACACCTTATATAGTAGTCTCTCCTCCAACGAACAGGGCATCCTGCTGGAGGTCCGGCGCTTCGCTCCCGACGCCTTCGACATCCCCACGGCGGACCAGCTGCTCCGGGCCTGTGCCGTCCGGCGGAAGGAGCTGGCGGAGGCGGAGACCGCCGCCCGGGAGGCACGGATGCGCTATGAGCTTCAGGTCCAGCAGGCGCCCGCTCCCGGCACGCCGGAGGCGGATGTCCCCGCTCCCGTCCGGAGCCGGGAGGCCATCTCCACGGAGCTGGACCGGGTCCGCGCCGCACTGGCGGAGGCCCGCTCCTCCGCGGACCGTCTGGACGGCCAGCTCCACGCCGCGGGCGATCCCGCGGTGCTGCGGGCTTCTGCCGAGGACCTGGCTGCCCGAAAGGAGCGGCTGGAAACGGAGTACAGCGCTCTCCGGCTGGCTATGGAGGCACTGGAGGGGGCCAACACCGCCCTGCAGAACCGCTTCTCTCCCGCTCTGGGCCGCCGGGCAGCGGAGATCTTTTCCCGACTGACCGACAACCACTATGCCGGTGTGGTGCTGGACCGGAGCTTCCGCCTCTCGGCAGAGCCTGTGGGAGACCCGGTGTTCCGGGATGCCGCCCTGCTCTCCGCCGGCGCGCTGGACCAGCTGTATCTGGCGGTGCGCCTGGCCATCTGTGAGCTGGTGCTGCCGCCGGAGAAGCAGGTGCCCATCGTGCTGGACGACGCCCTGGCCAATTTTGACGACAGCCGCTGCGCTGCGGCCCTGCAGTTTTTGAAAGAGGCCGCCGGGAACCGGCAGATCCTGCTCTTCACCTGCCACAGCCGGGAGGGGGAATTTTTTGCCGGAGACAGGGAAGTTTTCGTCCAGCGGTTGACGGATGCGGCGGTAGAGGTATAAGATATGGAATACTCCCCGTTCCCCGCAGCGGCGGGGCCGGGAGCCTGTGTTTATCAATTACGCGAAAGCGAAAAAAGGAGATATCCATACTATGAGCGAATGCACCCACGACTGCTCCACCTGCGGCGAGAGCTGCAGCGAGCGGCAGGAACCCCAGTCCCTGCTGAAGGAGCACCATCCCGAAGCCCACATCGGTAAGGTGTTCGGCATCGTGTCCGGCAAGGGCGGCGTCGGAAAGTCCATGGTCACCAGCCAGCTGGCGGTCACCATGCGCCGCCGGGGCCATCAGGTCGGCATTCTGGATGCCGACGTCACCGGTCCCTCCATCCCCAAGGCCTTCGGCATCCACGGCCAGGCCACAGGCAGCGAGGCGGGCCTGTATCCCATGGTGTCCAAAACCGGCATTCAGGTGATGAGCACCAACCTGCTGCTGCCCAACGAGACGGACCCGGTCATCTGGCGGGGCCCGGTCATCTCCGGCGTGGTCCAGCAGTTCTGGACCGACGTGCTGTGGAACTGCGACTACCTGTTCGTGGATATGCCGCCGGGAACCGGCGATGTGTCCCTCAGTGTGTTCCAGTCCATTCCCCTGGACGGCATTGTGATCGTGGCCTCTCCCCAGGAGCTGGTGAGCATGGTGGTGGAGAAGGCCGTGAAGATGGCAGAGATGATGGAGGTCCCCATCGTGGGCCTGGTGGAGAACATGAGCTATGTCACCTGCCCGGACTGCGGGAAGCAGATCCATCTCTTCGGCCAGGGCAAAACTGCCGAAGCTGCGGAGCGCCACCATCTTCCCGTGCTGGCGGAGATGCCCATCGACCCGGCCCTGGCCGCCCTTACCGACGCCGGAGACATCGAGTCCTTCCAGGGCAGCTGGCTGGAGGCTGCCGCCGACAAGCTGGAGGGGAAATAATGCCCAACGCCGCGCCGTGTCCTTCCACGGCGCGGCGTTTGCCGCGTTTTGTCCGTCCTATGCAAATCCACCGGAGGAAGCACCTTCTTTTTGTGGGCAAAAACAGTTGCAAAATCCGGCAGGATTCGAGATAATAGAAAAAGATCAAATTTGGCATAAAACCATGCAAAATACAGACAGATCGAGGGGGAATCACCCATGCAGGAACTGAAAGACCGCATCGTGAAAGAGGGCAAGGTGCTGCCCGGCAACATCATCAAGGTGGATGGTTTTCTGAACCACCGCATCGACACGGAGCTGATGGACCATATCGCAGAGGAGTTCGGCAAACACTTCAATATGGACGAGGTCACCATGATCCTCACCGCCGAGGCCAGCGGCATCGCCCTGTCCGCCATCGTGGCCCACCACTTCCACAAGCCCATGATCTTCGCCAAGAAGGCCAAGAGCGACAACATCGAGGGCGGCCTGTACCAGAGCGACATCTTCTCCTACACCTATAAGAAAAAGGTGACGCTGCTGGTTTCCAAGGAGTGGCTCTCCGCCGACGACAAGGTCCTGATTATCGACGACTTCATGGCCAACGGCGAAGCCATGCGGGGCCTGTGCGACATCGTCAACGCCGCCGGTGCCACGCTGGTGGGCATCGGCTGCGCGGTAGAAAAGGGATTCCAGGGCGGCGGCGACCGGCTGCGGGCCGCGGGTGTGAACCTGAAGTCCCTGGCCATCATCGAGTCCGCCGAGCCCGGCAACATCGTCTTCCGGGGCGAGGACTGATCCTCTGCATTTTCCGCGGCACTCTGTAAGATTCGTCTCTTTTTTCCGTCTGATAGGATAGCGGAACGATCGTTCCCTATCTTCCGGCGCATCAGAAAAAGGAGGACTTTTCCATGAAACGGCCCCCACTGTTTCTGGTACTGCTGACCCTGGCCCTAGCGCTGCTCCCCAGCTGTACGCCGCCGGGAGGCGGAGCCGACGCAAAGCCGGTCATCTACCTCTATCCGGAGGCGGAGACCGATGTCACCGTTACCCTGGACTATGACGGGGAACTGACCTGTGTTTATCCCGTCATGAATGGAAATTCCTGGATGGTCACCGCCAGCCCCGACGGGACGCTGACGGACGCGGTCGGTCAGACCTACAATTACCTCTACTGGGAGGGCGTCAGCCGGACGGAATATGACTTCTCCCAGGGCTTCTGCGTACCAGGCAGGGACACCGCCGCCTTTTTGGAGGACACCCTGGCCACTCTGGGTCTGAACCGCCGGGAGGCCAACGAGTTTATTGTCTACTGGCTGCCCCACATGGAGGGGAACGCCTATAATCTGATCGCCTTCCAGACAAGTTCCTACACGGACCATGCCCGGCTCACGGCAGACCCGGCGCCGGACACGGTGCTGCGGGTCTTCATGGCCTGGAAGCCGCTGGACCGCTCCGTGGAGCTTCCGCCCCAGACACTGGCCGCCCCGGTGCGTACCGGCTTCACCCTGGTGGAGTGGGGCGGCGCAGAGATCTCATAAACCGAATTTACACAAAGGAGGAATTCCCTTGTCTCACCAGACTGTCATCGTGCTGGACTTCGGCGGACAGTACAATCAGCTCATTGCCCGCCGGGTCCGGGAGTGCGGCGTCTACTGCGAGGTAAAGCCCTACACCACCCCGCTGGCGGACATCCGCGCCATGAATCCCATCGGCATCATCTTTACCGGTGGCCCCAACAGCGTGTATGATCCCAAATCCCCCCAGGTGGACCCGGCCATTTTCACCTGGGGCGTGCCCATCCTGGGCATCTGCTACGGCTGTCAGCTGATGGCCCATAACCTGGGCGGCCGGGTTACCGAGGCCCAGGACGACTCCGCCCGGGAGTACGGCAAGACCGAGACGTATTTCGATTCGGCCTGCAAGCTCTTCAAGGGCCTTCCCGCCCAGGGCATCACCTGGATGAGTCACGGGGACTACATGGAGAAGGTGCCGGAGGGCTTCGCTCTGGTGGCCCACTCCGACGCCTGCCCCAATGTGGCCATCTGCGATGAGAGCCGCGGCTTCTACGGCGTCCAGTACCACCCGGAGGTCAATCATACGGAGCATGGCACCGACATGATCCGCAACTTCCTGTATGAGGTCTGCGGCGCAGCGGGCGACTGGACCATGGGCGACTACAAGGAGACTGCCATCCGCCAGATCCGGGAGAAGGTGGGGGACGGCAAGGTGCTGCTGGCCCTGTCCGGCGGCGTGGACTCCTCCGTGGCGGCAGCCCTGGTAGCCGAGGCCGTAGGCAGCCAGCTGACCTGCGTGTTTGTGGACCACGGCCTCATGCGCCTGAACGAGGGCGACGAGGTGGAGGAGGCCTTCAAAAAGTGGGATATCAACTTCGTCCGGGCCAACGCGGAGGAGCTGTTCCTCTCCAAACTCTCCGGCGTCAGCGAGCCGGAGCGCAAGCGGAAGATCATCGGGGAGGAATTCATCCGTGTCTTTGAGGCGGAGGCCAAAAAGATCGGCCAGGTGGATTACCTGGTCCAGGGCACCATCTATCCCGATGTGATCGAGTCCGGCACCGGCGACGCCGCCGTCATCAAGAGCCACCACAACGTGGGCGGCCTGCCGGACTATGTGGACTTCAAGGAGATCATCGAACCCCTGCGGATGCTCTTCAAGGACGAGGTCCGTCAGCTTGGTCGGGAGCTGGGCCTGCCGGAGTATCTGGTCATGCGCCAGCCTTTCCCGGGCCCGGGCCTTGCCATCCGGGTCATCGGCGAGGTGACGAAGGACAAACTGGACACTCTGCGCCTGGCAGACTTCATTTTCCGGGACGAGATCGCTAAGGCCCATCTGGAGGGCACCATGAACCAGTATTTCGCGGTGCTCACCAACATGCGTTCCGTGGGCGTTATGGGTGACGGCCGGACCTATGACTACACTCTGGCTCTCCGCTCTGTCACCACCACAGACTTCATGACCGCCGACTGGACCCGTATTCCCTACGAGGTGCTGGACCGGATCAGCGTGCGGATTGTCAACGAAGTGCCCCATATCAACCGGATTGTGTACGATATCACGTCCAAGCCGCCCGCTACGATCGAGTGGGAATGAGAAAAAAGTGAATATGATGGGCTGAAAAGCCTTGAAAACACTCACTTTTTGAAAATCTCATTTCCTGTTTGATAGCAAAATGATAGCAGATACCAAAGCCATTTTGTTTGTTCTTATTGTGGCGAGCGAATGGTTTGCAGGTTTGCTGTCGCATCCAATCCTATATTGAGAGCGAAAAAGGCTCTGCTGACTTTCTGTAAAAGAAGGTCGGCAGAGCCTTTTGTTATTCTTCGTTATGTTCCTTGAGATCAGCAAGGAGCAGATCACTCAGCTCCTGCGACGGCATAATCTTGTGCCACTGACCGGAGGTGTCAAGCTCAGGGTAGCGGTAGCGCCAGCGGTCGTATTCTTCTTTGGTAATCTCCCCCGCTTTCAGCTTGGCAGCAAGCGCGCCCCATGCGGAAAGCATCCTGTGAAGCTCCGCTGCGTCGCGTCCTTTGTGGATATGAACGCGCAGATGCACCTCATCCTCACACTCGCAGACCTCAAGCCCGTAACGGTCTTCCAGCGTGAACAGCGTGTGCATCAGTCCTGTATAGGAGTCAATGTCCGGTACGTCCAGTGCCTTGGGCGAAACGTCAAGCACCTGTGCCAGCGCAGCGGTCACGTCCGCTTTAGGCGTTCTGGAACCATTCTCGTACTGCGCAAGGCGGACATCTGCGGATTTCTCCGGGAAACCCAGCGCCATGCCAAGGTATTTCTGCGTCATGCCCCGCATCGTGCGGAAAAAGTGGATGCGTTCACCAATCGCCATAATAGCCATCTCCTGTGTCGGTTATCTTTGATAAAGAGTATAGCAGATATGTTTAATTTCGTCAAGAAAAATCTAAGCAAATTTATTTAATATTTTCCTGCAAACCGGCTTGACTTAAACCAATATGTATAGTACAATGGCTGTAAGCTAAGCATATTAGCTTAATTCATAGAAATTTTACAATTAGGATAGTCAACAAATGCAGAAAAAATGTCCGTTGTAAGGTGAGAGGGGGGTGAAATCCAAAAGAGCCAAACTGAATGACCGTCCAAGGGATACTTTCTCCGGGGAAGCACGCGATGAGACGAGCGTGCCAAGGAGAAAAGAAAACGGCACAGCGCCGAAAAGGGTTGCCTGTCAGAGTCCTGCGGATAGAACGGCAGAAGAAATCAACCACAAATCAGGAAAGGAAGGTATTTTGCCTATGGCAGGAGAAATTTTTATGAGAGTAAATGAAGTTGCGGAAGAGCTTGGCGTATCGGTTCCGTATGCGTATAAGCTCATTCGTGAGTTGAACAAAGAGCTGCGAAAGACCGGCTGCATCACCATTGCAGGCAGGATTGACCGCAAGTTCTTCCATGAGAAGTTCTACGGAACGAGAGAACCGAAGGAAAGAAGGGAATCGAATGGCAGCGTTTAAGGACAAGAAGAACGGCTCATGGTATGTGCAGTTTCGCTATACCGACTGGCGCGGTGAGCGCCAGCAGAAATTGAAGCGCGGCTTTGCCACGAAAAAAGAGGCGCAGGCATGGGAACGCGAGTTTCTGATGCAGAAGCAGGCTGACATCAATATGAGCTTCGAAAGCTTTGTGGCGCTCTATGAAAAGGACGTCAAGCCCAAGCTGAAGCTCAACACATGGCTCAGCAAGGAGCATATCATCCGCACAAAGATTCTGCCGTATTTTAAAAAGCGCAAGCTCTCGGAAATCACCGCCCGTGATGTGATCGACTGGCAGAACGAGATACGGCAGCACACCAAGTCAAGCGGCGAAAGCTATTCCCCGGACTATCTCAAGAACGTCCATACCCAACTGAGCTGTATTTTCAACCACGCCATCAAGTATTACGGCTTACAGATCAATCCCGCTGCAAAGGCCGGAAATATGGGCAGCGAGCAGCCGAAGGAAATGCTGTTCTGGACGAAAGAAGAA
Source organism: Dysosmobacter welbionis (assembly GCF_005121165.3). Taxonomy (NCBI): domain Bacteria; kingdom Bacillati; phylum Bacillota; class Clostridia; order Eubacteriales; family Oscillospiraceae; genus Dysosmobacter; species Dysosmobacter welbionis. The sequence goes on from NZ_CP034413.3 coordinate 1,716,805, forward strand.
TACCTAAAATTCATCGACGCCATGATGGACAAGCCTATGCTGTACTACGCTTTTGAAATCCTGTACTGGTGTGGCATCCGCGAGGGCGAGCTGCTGGCACTGACGCCTGCGGACTTTGATTTCGAGAAGAAAACGCTCCGCATCAATAAATCCTATCAGCGCTTACAGGGCAAGGACGTTATCACCACGCCGAAAACGAAGAAAAGCAACCGCGTGATCCAGATGCCTGACTTTCTCTGTGATGAGATACAGGACTACTTCAAGGAACTTTATGGACTGGAACCGGACAGCCGTATTTTTCCGCTGTCCAAATATGCCTTGAAGCGCGGCATGGAGTTCGGGTGCAAGGCGTCTGGTGTCAAGATCATCAGAATCCACGATTTGAGACACAGCCATGTTTCTTTACTTATCAACATGGGCTATTCTGCCGTTGCCATCGGCAATCGCGTGGGGCACGAAAGCGTGGAGATCACCTATCGGTACGCGCACCTTTTCCCAACCGTACAGAAGGAAATGGCAGATAAATTGAACGTCGAAAGGAGTAATTAAAAATGTCACTGAAAAACCGGGATAACCACAACCGCTGGCGCAACAAGACTGTTGCCTTCCGGGTATCACCGGAGGAAGACCAACAAATCGAAACCTTCGTCAAGCTCTCCGGGCTGACCAAGCAGGACTACATCACACGCCGTTTGACCTGCAAGGATGTAGTGGTGCAGGGCAATCCGAGGGTTTACAAAGCACTGCGCGACCAGCTTGCCGCCGTGCTGGATGAGCTGCGGCGTATTAAGACGGGCGGCAGCGTAAATGACGAGCTGCTGGATGTGATCGAAATGATCGCCGCCATCATGGACGGCATGAAAGAGGAAAATGCCTATGGAAAATGAAATCTGCAAAAAGAAAACGACCGCCCCGGACACATCTGTTGGCGCAGATGATGGGCAGCCGCTTCACAATTCAACTGAGAACAGTATATCCGCTTTTGAAGAAGAAATCAACGGTGATTTTCAAAGCAGTGCGGAAAGTCTTGACGAAATCTATCGCAGGATTCAGCGGTTAACCGACCCGCATTACCTGCACACAATCTCCATGACCGAACTGTACCAGACCGCATATCAGAGCAGACCGCCGATCATCGACGGCTTGCTCTATGCGGGTGCGTACATCCTCGCAGGTGCGCCAAAGATCGGCAAATCATTTCTGGTGGCGCAGATCGCCTATCATGTCAGCACGGGCGAAGCTCTATGGGGCTGCGAAGTCCATCCCGGCACGGTGCTGTACCTCGCATTAGAAGATGACTTTCAGCGCATTCAGAGTCGAATGTTTATGATGTACGGCGTCAACGACACCGACCGGCTGCACTTTGCAACTGCGGCGGGCAAGATCGGAAACGGACTGGACGAACAGCTTGAGAATTTTGTGCGCGAGCATCACGATACCAAACTCATTATCATTGACACCATGCAGAAAATCCGGGAAGTCGGCGGCGAGGCGTACAGCTACGCCAGCGATTATGAGATCATCGGTCGGCTCAAGCAGTTTGCCGACAAGCACTGCATCTGCGTTTTGACCGTCCACCACACTCGCAAGCAGCCTGCCGGTGACAGCTTCGAAATGATCTCCGGTACGACAGGGTTGCTCGGCTGCGCGGACGGGTCGCTTCTCATGCAGAAGAAAAAGCGCACGGCATTGGAGGCAACCATCGACGTCGTGGGGCGCGACCAGCAGGATCAGATTCTCTATCTGAAAAAGGATGCCGACACGCAGATCTGGAATCTTGAAAAGGTAGAAAACGAGCTGCACAAAGAGCCGCCCGATCATGTTCTGGATGCTGTCGCTGGACTACTATCCGCAGAACATCCAATCTGGACAGGATCGCCCTCTGCGCTTGCCGATGCCGTCCATGTCGGCATGGCGGCAAATGCGCTGAGCAAGTATCTGAATGTGAAGTCTGGCAGACTGTTGGATGAATACCACGTCCGCTATGAGAACAAGGTTCGGCACGAAGGGCGACGTATCACGCTGACCTATGATGCTGAAAGCAAATAAGCCGCGCGACGGCTGCGACGGTTGCGACGGTGAAAATGATACCGTAAAACAACCGTCGCAATCGTTGCGACCGTCGCGGAGGGAAGCCGGCAGCACGACCTTCCGCGCCCCCGTCCCCATCGAAAAATCCGCAGAGTTTGAGATGGATGTGGGCAGGAGATTATGAGCAGAGGTTGTCTGCAAATAAGCTGCTGACCACGCCGGTTTTTGCGGTTTGTATCCACACTGCAAACCGCAAAACCGGCAGAGACTTCCGCAGAAGCCGCATACCCCCTCGGAGAGCCCACGATACTTTGCAGCCGCAGGATGAAAGTATCATAGTGGGTTATTACACTTCCGCAGAAGTGCCTCCCCGAAAGCTACCCGTCCTGCACAATCTGAAATCAGGAGGTAAACTGCCTATGGCAAGAGGCGACGGTATCCACCGTACCAGCGCAAGAAACGCAAGAATGAAAGATACAGACATCGACAACGCACAGGCGCATAATGAGCGCGAAAAATCGTCGTATGTCAATCAGGACATCGTTCCTGAACGGACGCCATACAACGTCCATTTCAAAACGCCAACCGCCGGGTATAAGGAGATGTTCGAGCAGATGCGCTCTGACGGCGTGATCTCAACACGCGGTCTGAAAGCGGATGCTGAGAAATTCGGAGAGCTGATCTTCGACGTCAACTCCGCCTACTTTTTCAACCACGGCGGCTATGACTTTGCAAAACAATTTTACGCCGATGCCTACAAAGCTGCAATCAGAATTGTGGGCGGCGAGCAATACATCCTATCGGCGGTCATGCACGCTGACGAGCGCAACCGCGCCATGTCCGACGCGCTGGGACAAGACGTGTATCACTACCACCTTCATGTGGTCTATCTTCCCGTCGTAGAAAAGCAAATCCTGTGGTCGAAGCGCTGCAAGGATGAGTCGCTTCGCGGCACGGTCAAGGAGATAATCCAGCAGGTCAGCATGAGTAAGAAGTGGGCTTCCAAGCCCGCGCTGGACGAGAACGGCACGCCGATTCTGAGCGCCAAGGGCAAGCCTGTTCTCAAAAATCCTACAGCGTTTTGCAGGACGATTTCTTCCGGTATATGCGCGACGCCGGGTACGACGATGTGGAGCGCGGCGAACGCGGCAGCTCCGAGGAACACCTGACGGTGACGCAGTTCAAGGTGCAGCAGGAGCAGGCGCGGCTGGCAGAACTCACAGAGCAGAACCGCCAGCAGGAACAGCAGGCGGCGACGCTCGGCAGACAGATTGAGAAAATTCAGAATCAGCAGGTCAATGTGGCAGCTATCGAAAAGATTGAGGCGAAGTCCGTCCCGCTGTCCTCTAAGGTAATATTGGAGCGTTCTGACTACGAATCGCTGGCAAAGGCAGCAAAGAAATACGCTGCGTCAGAGAAAAAGGAATCCAAGTTGCAAAAGGCTTTGGATGCGGCAAACAGGCTGATTGCAAAACTCAAGGCAGAGATCGCCGGTTTGAAACAGGAGCTTTCCGAGTACAAATCTGTTCGCAGCAAGCTCCGCACATCGGATCTGGAACGCGAAAACGCAGAACTTCGCGGAAAAGTGCAACGCTATGAGAACGTGATCCAGCGCAATAACCTCTGGCATTTCTTCCGTCCACGCAGAGAAAAAACGGCAATGCGGGACGATGCCCGCTGATGCCGTGTTGAGCGGAGAAAAACCGATTTTATCAAATGGGAGCGTCCGAATCGAGCAGCGTATCATTTGGGCGCTCCCTATTCAAAAATCAACCGCTTTTTGCAGGTGTAGAGCTGACAAAAAATCTTGAAAATGCACCTGTTTTCGCGGGGCAGGCAGAAATGGAGGCAATATGAAAACCGGACTGACCAAACGGCAGAAAACGACCTGCATCTATTTTGACGAAGCCAGCAAAACCGTTGAAATCCAGACGCACAATACCGCGCTCAAAAAGCGGCTGACACAATATGCGGCGGCATATCCCAATCTGTGCAGGCAGACCGACGATGACGAACAGGGCGGTCTGACCTTTGAGATTGACCGCAGGCGCTTCGCTGTCCGATTGACCGCTCCGTATTCAGATGAGCGCCGTCACGCAGCAAGCGAGCTTGCCAAGAAGAATGGACTGAAAGGAAGACCACAATTATGAATTGTAGACTCCAGACGCATTTAATATTTGTACTCCTATGAAATCATCATTAATATTGACACTATTCGTTTTTGTGAGTATAATATGATCATTAAATTACGAAATAACTGGAGGAATCTATGTATATTTCAGTTAATGATGCGGCTTCAAAATTCAACATATCAAAGAGACGAGTTCAAGTTTTGTGTGAACAAGGACGTATTGACGGTGCAAATATGGTTAGCGGAGTATGGCTAATACCTGATACTGCTTCCAAGCCTATCGACGGTCGAAGAAAACATATAAGTTGTAACAAAGCTGACCAGATTGGTGTCGTTCACGACATTTTTACTGTTGATGATGTATGTAAGGAATTGTCTATATCAAAAGCAACTGCAAAAAACTGGATTCGCTTGGGTAAGATTGTCCCTGACATTGATAACCAGTTTTTCAGCCGAGGATATATTGAAAGATTTTCGGCAGAACTTAAAAATCCCAAAAATAAGAAGCTTAAGAGCCGCAGAAACAAAAAGTCCTCCACAGGAAAAATCCTCTACAAAGACTATATTCATACTGAAAATAATAAGAGGTTAGTTTCTGAACTATTGGAACTAAATATCATTGAAGATGAAAGGGATATGGTTGCAGTACTTGCAAATTTTGCCGTTCAGCTTTATTATCAAAGCCGAAATAAGCAGTATTCAGATAACAACCTTCTAATGCGTTTTTTGACGCAAAAACACTTTGACGATTTCCATATTCTAATTGAAGATTTGCTAGGATCCTACAACATAGATTCTGCATTATTTGAAAGATTACAGCCCGCATTGACAAAAGAAATTCTTTTTGTGAGCGGGGAAGACTCGTTAGGCTTTGTATATATTTCCTTACAGGATATTGCCCGGCGAAAAAGCAGGGGTGCCTATTATACTCCCGAAAAGGTTGTAAATGAGTTGATTGAAAGACTATACAAAAATGATGTTAATTTGAACGCGCGAACGATCTGTGATCCTTGTTGTGGTACCGGTAATTTTTTGCTGAGACTTGGTATGATGGGAATGGACTACTCAAATCTTTATGGTCAAGATATCGACCCCATAAGCATTTATATCACCAGAATCAATGTTGCACTTATGACGCCCCAAATGACCGTTACCGATCTTTATTCCAGATTCATTATCGGTAACACATATTTGATGACCTTTACGCAGAAATTTGATGTTGTGCTCGGAAATCCGCCGTGGGGGAGTGAATTTTCTGAAGCTGATGTAATCACATATCGCAAGCTTTTTCAAACTGCAACCGGTAAAAGTCTAGAGTCGTATGACTTGTTTGTAGAAAAAGCGCTAACTATGCTCACTTACAATGGTGTGATGGCGTTTGTTTTGCCTGAGGCTATTCTAAGCGTAACTGCACATGAAGCGGTACGAAGACTAATTCTCGACACCTGTTCATTCAAATTTGTTGCCTATTTAGGAAATGTGTTTTCCGGCGTACAATGTCCCTCTATAATTCTCGGAATTATGCCCGACGCAGCTAAGACAGTCCTTGGCTGTGAAGTTTCAACCGGCAATACTACTTTTGTCATTTCAAAGCATCGCACTTTCTCTGACGGAACCCTCTCATTCAATGTTTCTGATGAAGAAAATCGTTGCTTAAGTACGATTAGTGGGATTGAAAATGCGGCTTTTTTGAAAGAAAATGCGAAATTTGCGCTTGGGATTGTCACGGGTAATAATAAGGAATATATATCTACAGAAAAACAAAGTGATAATGAGTTGGTTCTGAAGGGGAGCGATATTCAAAGATATAAAGTGTGTCCGTCTGGAAATTACATCCGGTTTGAGCCAGAATCTTTTCAGCAAGTAGCTCCTATAGAAATCTACCGTGCAAAAGAAAAGCTACTTTATCGCTTTATCAGTGAAGTACCTGTATTCACTTATGACAATAAGCAAACACTTTCTTTGAACAGTTGTAATATTGTTATCCCCGAAATTGATGGACTTGCAATAAAGTATGTTCTTGCAATACTTAATTCAAGCGTTGTAGCCTTTTTTATTTCAAAGAAATTCAACTCTGTCAAATTACTCCGTTCACACATAGAACAGGTACCAATACCCATTGTTTCAGCAGAAGAACAGGACAGTATTATAAAAAAAGTAGACCGCATAATGAACTCTTTCGAAAACATTAGCGGTCTATATAGCGAGTTAGATGACATGATCATGGGTCTGTACCATTTAACAGTACAAGACAGAAAAATCATAACAGCGGCTTTGGCTGGTAAAAATCTATTTATCGATTTTTGACTTGCCCTTAGCATAAACCGCATCAAGTATGTTTTCTTCTTTTACAAAGAACGGGAGCAACTCATCTTCTGTCATGAACACTTGCCCTTCAAACACTGGATTATCTGCCGTTCCTGTATGTTCATTTCTATGTTGCGAGCCTAGTTTCCCTGTTTTGAGAAGTTCGTCACTACTCAAAACCCAATAAAGCAACGTATCCCGACAAGTACCAATCCAAATGAATACATCGCAACAAGACGGTTTTAACTGCTGATAGTGATATTTGAACCCCGTATCATGCGCCTCGGTGTGTAAATAGGCTCGGCTGGCTAAACTTCCACTACTTTTTGTACTATTTGCTCGACACGCTTTAACCTCAATCCTAATACCATCCAGCCAAAGATCAAATTCGCCGTCAAAATCAGGGTATACGTCGGCAAGGTTTTCTTTCGTAGCTTTGATGAACTGCGGGAACAATTTTCTAATGTATTCTTCTCCCCATGTTTGACCATATGTGCGGGGAGCCATATCAAACAGTTCGAGGAACTGATTCCTATTGCAGTAGTCTTCGTCGAGCTTAGCATATTCGTCATATGTAATTTCACCAAGAGACATCAGATATGCTAGAATTCGGCTCTCTCTACTGAATGGATATAATGCTTTTTCACGCATTATAGAAGAAATTTCCTCTTTCGTACATTTTGAATTGCATAGCAATTCTTCAATTTTCTCTCTTAACTGCTTCATGCGTCCTCCTCCGATATAAGAAATAGTTTATATGGTTCTACGCCAAGTGCATCTGCAATTCTCTGAATATTTTCTAACGAAATGCTCCTGCGAAAGCATTCAATAGCACTAATGTATGTTCTGTGCATACCGCACTTTTCTGCAAATGCCTCCTGAGATAACCCGGTCTGCTGGCGATACCGCTTAACATTTGATCCAAAAACCTTGACTATATCCATACTTGTAAACCTCCATGATATATGCTACAATATCGAATACAATAAGTCTACATACAATGAGTCGCGAGACACACCACATCTGGAAGGACATTTATCACGCATCGTTGTTGTGACAGCATAAACCATGTCGTATCGTTTGGCTTCTCTTCGTATATTACCGACGATATTAGCAACATATATCTGCACCTTATGAGTTGGTTTGCGTGGCCAAAGGAGTTAGTTTTGAAACTGCTCATGTATGACATGTACACCTGATTAAAGGAGAAAAAGTACAAATTTCAAATAATCTATGGAGGGATTACTATGGCGTTACCGACAAGTTATATGACAGGGAGTTTCACAAAAATTCCTCAGTATTTTGATACAATGCTGACAGCAAAAGCCCCAGACAAATTTACAACAAAGTTCATGGCTGATTTAGGCTTTACCAGTTCAAATGACAGACAATTTGTAAACGTATTAAAGGCAATTGGCTTTTTGGATGATAGTGGAACCCCAACAGAAAGATACTTCAAATTTTTGGATCAAAGCTTTTCAAAACAAATGGTTGCTGAGGGAATAAAAGAAGCATACGCCGATTTGTTTGCCCTTAACACGTCTGCTAACAAAATGACGAAAGCAGAGGTCGAAGGAAAATTCAAGACCTTGACTAATGGTTCTAAAGAAAATGCAACTATCGGACATATGGCAAGCACATTTATAAATTTATGCGGATATGCAGATTGGGCTGAAACGCAAAGCTCACCTACACCGACTCAATCTCAAAATGCTGATCCTGTGCAAAGCTCTGATAACGGATTAACTTCAAAGGTTGCCCATCCTCACGAAGGACACAGAATTGATTTGAATTACGATATCCACATTCATTTGCCTGCAACACGCGATCAGGCAGTTTATGATGCTCTATTTGCAAGTTTAACCAAACACTTACCGTTAAAGTAGGAGATATCGGCACATGGAGACGGATTTATATTCATTTGCTTTTCGAGGAATACTGGCAGAAGAAGCCCTTGACAAAGCCGGTCACAAAAAGTATACCGCAGAAGAAGCTTTCTTTTCTGAGTCATTGGCAAAAGAACTTCATTTCGATGAAATCGACAGCAAATATGTCGAGCAATCAAAAACAATGATAACCGTTTTTGCGACCATAACAGCATTTGAAAACGCAACACGAGAATTTGTTTTCTCAACACTTGCTGGGGCATATGGCGACGATTGGTGGGCAAAAGGTGTACAAAACGGTATTAGAGAGAAAGCGCAAAGTAGAAAAGATTCTGAAACCAAAGTCAAATGGCATATAAATCGTGGTGATATGATGATGTCATATTTGGAATTTGGTGATTTACCTAAGATAATGTGTTCGCAGGGGAATTGGCCTTATTTTGAACCATACTTTGGTTTTTCTAATGCTCAAGAGTGGATACGTACTACATTTGAGACAATCGAAAAATCACGAAACGTGATAATGCATAGCGGAGTATTGGACGAATTAGATGTTGCTAGAGTAGGGATGAATATAATAGATTGGTTGCATCAAATCAATGCCTAACTACTGTGCAGCGTGTAATTATTGCATATATTATGATCTGGCAGAATATTCTTTAGATAATTCTTGATTGCTGATTTCTTCTATTGATAGCATCCCCTGATAGCTTTTTGATAGCAGAAAGTCGGATACCCCATAGGATTGGGATAATTGGTATCAAATAAAGCCAAATGGAAGCAAACGGTCTATACAAAAAAGTTTAGAGCGCGTTTCCGCTTGGCGAGTGGGAATGACGGTCACAAGCTCCAGGGCCTGCGCTTGGGCCCTGGAGCTTGTGATTCTTAAAATCGGAACAGGAGGGATCACATGGATCAGGCAGGCGTCGCGCTATACCACCGTGTTATGCGGTGGGAAAATTTTGAGAAGGCGGCAAAGGATCTTGTGTCCTTGGTATACGCCGCGGAAAAGAAGGAGCCGGGAAAGCCGAGAACCCTGTACCTTGACATTGACGGACACCGCAATGCGCAGGGCAGGTTTGACGCGGATATGCGGAGCTCCAAAAGGGATTCGGATTGAGATTTCTGCTTCCGTTTCTTACGGAAGTTCATTTCCCACTGATTTCTGACAGGAACAAGAACCCACAGCGGAATGATGTGCCCGAACGGCTGGAAATTTCCCACGCCAGAAATGAGAAGGACCACAGCCTAGACGCCCCGTATGTGGAGAATTTCAGCCACACCGAATATCAGTCCGAGGCGACTGTATACGCCTATCTCAAACAGGTCTCGGATTTTTTGAAGCGCTACCAAGAGCTGGACGCAGAGTATGCGCTGCTGCCCCCAGAGCCCTATGACCCGCAAAACTATCTGCTCCAGTGGCGTCTTCACATGCGCGAGCTGATCAACGAGCTCTTCAACATGTTTGTGGGCGGGAATCTGTTTTCCACAGCGGCGATGACGCGGACTCTGATGGAGTGCTGTGTCTACGGGAAAGTGCTGAAGCAGGAAAAGAGCGCCCGCCTTTTGGAAGACTGGTTTCTCTGCGGGATGATCCGCAGCCTCCCCGGCCAGGATGGGGCGCTGCGGCAGGCAAAACTCAAAACTGTGTATGCACTTTGCAGCGCATGGAACCGAGAGCCGGAGGAAACAATCCGGCGGTTCAAAAAGGGCAACGAAAACGAGTGGCTGGTTTCCGTGATCCCGGGCAAAGGCCGGATCTACTTCTCCCATGTTTGTGAATACCTGCAGGAAACGGAGCTCTATCAGACGTATCAATGGGCCTGCGCGTTTGTCCACGGGCAGGATATCCGCTCCAAAATGCATCCCTTCACATTTTACGACTCCACCTATCATCTGCTCACTGTGATGATGTCTTATATCTTCAGGGCGATCCGCCTGTACCCTGTCTCTGAGGAGCTGGAGGCGGAGATGCAGAAGCTCGAACGGGACCTGGCTGCTCTTTGGGGAACCACCAGCTGGGACAAAAACGCATGACGGGCTTACGAGGCGGCTGTACAGGTTGCCGCGGCGCTGATGGTGCCCTGCCAAAAGCATCCAAAATTCAAAAAGAGAGACATCTACTTTCCGCAGATGTCTCTCTTTCGAGAAGGGACGGTCAAAATCGATATTTTAAAATCTCGAAAAGGTATAGGAGACCCACCCCACCGGCCTTCTGGCCGGCGGCGCATTTGCGCCGCACGGGCGCTTTGCCGTAGATAAAACCTCGGCGCAGGCGGAATTCACTTCCGCCGAGCATTTGAATCACCGAAGGGCGGGGGCCGCCTTCGGCTGCCGGAGCCCAAAGAGAAAGGACTTCCGGATAGGAAGCCCTTTCTCTTTGGTGCGCGAGGCGGGACTTGAACCCGCACGTCCGTAATGGACACTAGAACCTGAATCTAGCGAGTCTGCCAATTCCACCACTCGCGCGTCGATATGAACTTTGCTCCCTGTATCTCCCCGTTGGGGTGTTCCACCGGAAGGGAGCCCTCCGGTGGAACGTGGTGCGCGAGGCGGGACTTGAACCCGCACGTCCGTAATGGACACTAGAACCTGAATCTAGCGAGTCTGCCAATTCCACCACTCGCGCATAGAGCGGTTATCTTTTCAGAGACACCGTATGGTGCGGCTGACGGGATTTGAACCCACACGTCGATTCGGACACCAGCACCTCAAGCTGGCCTGTCTACCAGTTCCAGCACAGCCGCAAATGTTCGTCCCCTAAAAAAGACTGCTTGATTATTATAGCCAGTCGAGATCCAAATGTCAACTGTTTTTCCCCGATCAGTCGAAAAAATTTCCATGGACCAGGAATTCGGCCGGGACCGCCGAAGACGGTCCCGGCCGCCTGACCTGTTCAGCGCCGGTCCATGGACGTATAGGGACGGTGCTCCTCCACACACTCATACCGGGGGCGGATCAGCTTGCCTCCCACGGAGAGCTCCTCCATCCGGTGGGCACTCCAGCCGGCGATACGGGCCACGGCGAACAGGGGCGTATACAGCTCCTTGGGCAGGCCCAGCATCTCATAGACAAATCCGCTGTAAAAGTCGATGTTGGTGGAGAGCACAGACTTGTGCTGCCGCTCCATCAGCAGCTGCTTGCCGATCTTCTCCACATTGGCGTACAGGGCCAGCTCGTCCTCCCGGCCCTTTTCCGCCGCCAGGTGATTCACGTAGGCCCGGAACACCTCGCACCGGGGGTCGGTCTTGGTATAGACCGCGTGGCCCAGGCCGTAGATCAGGCCGCTGCGGTCGAAGGCATCCTTGTTCAGGATCCTGGTGAGATAGTCCGCCACGCAGCCCTCGTCATTCCAGTCCCGCACGTGCTCCTTCACGTCGTCCATCATGGCCATCACCTTGCTGTTGGCGCCGCCGTGGCGGGGACCCTTCAACGAGGCCATGGACGCGGCGATGGCAGAATAGGTATCTGTTCCGGAGGAGGTGACCACATGGTTGGTGAAGGTGGAGTTGTTGCCGCCGCCGTTGTCCGCGTGGAGGATCAGGGCCACGTCCAGGGTCCGGGCCTCCAGATCGGTGTAGCTGCAGTCCTCCCGCAGCATCCGCAGGAAGTTCTCCGCGGTGGACAGCTCCGGCTTGGGCACGTGGATAAACAGGCTCTCCCCCTGACTGAACCGCCAGGCCTGATAGGCGTAGATGGCCAGCACGGGCATATTGCTCATCAGCTGCAGGCACTGGCGCAGCACATTCTCCAGCCCGATGTCGTTGGGCTTGTCATCATAGCAGAACAGCGTCAGGATGCCCCGCTGCATGGTGTTCATCAGATCCCGGGGCGGCGCCTTCATAATCACGTCCCGGAAGAAATTGGTGGGCAGCGTCCGGTAGGAGGCCAGCTGCTGGCAGAATGCCTCCAGTTGGGCGGCGGTGGGCAGTTCGCCGAAGAGCAGCAGATAGGCCGTCTCTTCAAAGGCGAAGCGGCGCCCCTCGGAGCCCTTCACCAGCTCCCGGCAATCGATGCCCCGGTAGTAAAGCATACCGTCCTGGGGGATGATGTGCTCCCCCTCCGTGACGCTGTAAGACTGGATCTCGCCCACCCGGGTCAGGCCGGTGAGCACGCCGCGGCCGTCCTCGTCCCGCAGGCCGCGCTTGACGTTATACTCCTTATAGAGCTTGGGGTCGATGTAGTTTTTCTTCTCCCACTGTTCCTTCAGCGCGAGAATGGCGGGGGTGATCTCACAATAGGCGTTCTCACGGTTCTCTTTCCAGACCATAGGGGTGCGCGCTCCTTTCGGCGGCATGCAGCCGTTGTACTATTTGCAATAGTATCATTAAAAAATTGCATTTTCAACCGTTTTAAAAAATATTTTTGAAAAAATAAGAAAACTTTTGAATTTTTCTTTTTTCGAACTTGCAAATTCAAAAAGCAACAGGCAGCCCTCGGAGGGCTGCCTGAAGAACTCCGGCGCCGAAGCGCCTCACAGCTGGGCCAGGGTCTCGCCGATGGGGTCAGTAATCACCAGATCCGCGGCCAGATCCCGGGCCACCGGCGACTTGTTGAGGAGCACCAGCCTGTGCCCCTGATAGTATCGAATCAGCCCCGCGGCGGGATAGACGTTCAGGGAGGTGCCGCCGATCATCAGCATATCCGCCTCCGCCAGGGCGCGGACGGCTGCCTCCAGCGTCCCCTGATCCAGCCCCTCCTCATAGAGCACCACATCCGGCTTGATGATGCCGCCGCAGCTGCACCGGGGCACGCCCTCCGTGCGGAGGATATGCTCCAGACCGTAAAATTTCCCGCACCGCTGGCAGTGGTTCCGGTGGACGCTGCCGTGGAGCTCCAGCACGTTCCGGCTGCCGGCGGCCTGGTGGAGCCCGTCGATGTTCTGGGTGATGACGGCTTTCAACCGGCCCTCCGCCTCCCACTCCGCCAGCTTTTTATGGGCGGCGTTGGGCTTGGCGTCCGGGGCCAGCAGCTTGGCCCGGTAGAAGCGGAAAAATTCTTCGGGGTTGCTTTCGTAAAATGTATGGCTTAAAATCACTTCAGGCGGATATTTCCATTCTTGGTGATATAGGCCGCCAGTGCTGCGGAAGTCCGGGATGCCGGACTCTGTGGAAACGCCGGCCCCCCGAAAAACACGATGTTGTCGGAGCTGCCCACCAGTTCCTTCAGCCGTTTAATACTGTCCGTCATACCGGACCCTCCATTCCAATTTCCAATTTTATTGAGACAGGAGCACAGGCATGAACATTCAGATCTTCGGTTCCTCTAAGTCCTTCGACTCCAAGAAGGCGGAGCGCTGGTTCAAGGAGCGCCGCATTAAGTACCAGTATATCGACCTGCCCTCAAAGGGATTATCCCCCGGGAGTACCAGTCCGTCAAGCAGAAAGTGGGCTTTGACGCCCTGGTGAACACGAAATGCCGGGCCTATGAGGACCTGTACATGGCCTATATCACCCCGGACGCCCGGGAGGAGAAGCTGCTGGAACACCCGGAGCTGTTCGTGACCCCCATCGTCCGCAATGGAAGGGAGGCCACGGTGGGCTACCATCCGGAAATCTGGCAGACTTGGGAGTGAGTCTCTGCCGCCCGACAGAATTCTGCACCGCTGCGGAACAGATCGGTGGTATTCTGTGCATACTATGGATGCACACGGAGAGGAGGTGGCCTGCGTGCAAAGGCGAGCCTGGATGGAGCTGCCCCAAAACCGCTTTCTGCGGGGCATCTATCTGCTGGTGCAGCGGTATCTGCGCCACAATGTGGGGATGCAGGGAGCGGCTCTGGCGTTTTACCTGCTGTTCATGATCTTTCCCCTGCTGATCTTTGTCAGCTCCCTGCTGGGCCTGCTGCAGCTGGACGTGGATGCCATTCTGGCCGCGGTGCAGGAGTTCCTGCCCCGGGAGATCGTGTCCTTCATCGGGGTGTACCTCACCTATGTGGGCCGGAACCCCAGTGTGAAGCTGCTGCTGTTCGGCCTGTTCTTCTCCCTGTACTTCCCCATGCGGGCCACCAACACGCTGATGCGCTCCGTGCGGATCGCCTATCACCTGGGCCCGCCCCGGGGCGCGCTGCCCCAGCTGGTGAAAACGCTGCTGTACACGGCGGTGCTGATCGCCACCATCGCCCTGACCCTGACGCTGATGTCCGTGGGAGACCGGCTGCTGCTCTACGCCGTGGACAGCTTCGGCCTGCCCCGGTTCTGGGCGGTGCTGTGGGCGAAGCTGCGGTTCCCGGTGGCGGCGGTGGCAGGGTATTTCGCCCTGTTCTTCCTGTACGCACTGTCTCAGGACGGCCGCCAGCCCTGGCGGAACATCTGGCCCGGCACTATGGCGGCCCTGGGGGCCTGGCTGGCGCTGAACTGGCTGTACTCCACATACGTGGAGAACTTTGCCGACTACTCCCTGCTGTACGGCTCCATCGGCACGGCCATCGCCCTTTTGATCTGGCTGTATATGACCGCCGTGACCCTCATCATGGGGGCGGAGCTGAACGCCACGCTGATCTCCCTGCGAAAGGACCGGGCGGGGGAATCGTAAACGATTTTTGAATCCCGGCGGCCCCCGCTTTACTTTACGGGAGAGATGCTCTACAATATTCTCTGGGTGAGGAAACCCTTGGAAAGGATGGAATCAAATGGAATCCATGAAAGAAAAACTGACGGAATACGCCCAGCTGCTGGTGCGGGTGGGCCTGAATATCCAGAGGGGGCAGCCGCTGGTGATCTCCTCGCCTGTGGAGTGCGCCTTTTTCGCCCGTCTCTGTGCGGCGGAGGCCTATCAGGCCGGTTGCCGGGAGGTGGTGATGAACTGGGGCGACGATGAACTGGGCCGGATGAAGTACCTCCATGCGGCTGACGAGGTGTTCGACACCGTGCCCCTGTGGCGGCGGCACTTCTACAACGACTACGCCCTGGAGGGGGCGGCGTACCTGGCCATCTCCGCCAGCGATCCGGAGAACCTCAAGGGCGTGGACCACAGCCGGATCGTCCGGGCCCAGCAGGCCAGCGGGAGGGCCTTGAAGGACTTCGACCGTCTCCAGATGTGCGGCGGCTTCCCCTGGTGCATCGCCTCCATCCCCATCCCCAGCTGGGCGAAGAAGGTGTTCCCGGATCTTGCGGAGAGCGAGGCAATGGACAAACTGTGGGAGGCCATCTTCCAGGCAGTGCGCATTACCGGCGACGGCAGGTGCGTAGACAAGTGGCACCGGCATATCGAGACCCTGGCCCATCGGGTGGAGAAGCTGAACCAGCTGAACTTCAAGTCCCTCCACTACACCAACTCCCTGGGCACGGACCTGACTGTGGAACTGCCGGAGGACCACATCTGGGAGGCGGGTAACGACGTGACTCTGTCTGGCCGCACCTATATCGCCAATATCCCCACGGAGGAGGTCTTCACCTCTCCCCTGAAGACCGGCGTCAACGGCGTGGTCTACTCCGCCCTGCCCCTGTCCCACAACGGCACCATCATTGACAAGTTCCACTTTGTGGTGAAGGACGGGAAGATCGTGGAGGTTCACGCGGAACAGGGGGAGGAGGCCCTCAAGGCCGCCGTCACTGTGGATGAAGGGGCCAGCTACTTCGGCGAGGTGGCCCTGGTGCCCTATGACAGCCCTATCTCCAACCAGAAGATCCTGTTCTACAACACCCTGTTCGACGAGAATGCGGCCTGCCACATCGCCTTCGGCGAGGCCTATCCCTGCCTCAAGGACGGCCAGGCCATGAGCAAGGACGAGCTGAAGGCCCGGGGCCTCAACGACTCCATCACCCACGTGGACTTCATGGTGGGCACGCCGGACCTGAACATCCTGGGTATTACCCACGACGGAAAGGAAATCCCAGTGTTCGTGGACGGCAACTTCGCCCCGGAGATCTGAAATCAGAGAGAAAGAGGAGAGACCATGACATACGAGCTGAGAAAGACTGACGAGAACGTGCTGATTGCGGAGGGCGCCTCCGTCACCGGAGACGTGCGGCTGGCAAAGGGCGTCAGCATCTGGTACGGTGCGGTCCTGCGGGGGACATGGGCCCCATCACCGTGGGAACGGACACCAATATTCAGGACGAGGCCATCCTCCACGAGGAGACGGTGGTGGGCAGGGGCTGCACCATCGGCCACGGGGCCATCGTCCACGGCTGCACAGTGGGGGACAACACCCTGATCGGCATGGGGGCCATTGTCCTCAACGGCGCGAAGATCGGCAGCGACTGTATCGTGGGTGCCGGGGCCCTGGTCACCGGAAAAATGGACGCCCCGGACGGGTCCATGATCCTGGGCAGCCCCGCCAAGGTGGTGCGGCCCCTGAAGCCGGAGGAGATCGAAGGCAACCGGGCGGCCATGGAGGAGTATCTGGAAGCTGCCGCCCAGTATCGGAAGGAGCAGGAAGCCCGTTGAGACAGGCCCTCCGGGCCGGAAAGAGAGTTTACCGTTCATGGAATGGAACAAACAGAAGATCAAAGGACTTCTGCTGGTGGTCTGCGGCGGTGTGGCGTTTTACTGCGCACTGCAGCGCCTGGATGCAGTCCTGGCGGCGCTGGGCTGGCTGCTTGGGATTTTGGCGCCGTTTCTGCTGGGCGGCGCCCTGGCCTTTATCCTGAATGTGCCCATGCGGGCCATCGAGCGGCACCTGTTCCCCAGAAACCGGAAGGGCGCAAAGCTCCGCCGCCCCCTGGCCCTGGTGCTGACCCTGGTCGCGGTGATCGGTGTGCTGGCCCTGGCTGGCCTGGTGATCGGCCCGGGCATCGCAGATGCAGTCATGTCCATCATTCGGGAGATTCCTGCCGCCTTCCAGCGACTGGAGCACCAGCTCACCGCCCTGGCGGAGAACCTGCAGGACCTGTGGCCTCTACTGGAGGAGCAGCTGATGAAGCTGCAGGAGGAGATCCAATGGCAGGAGCTTTCTGCCAAGGCTCTGGAGATCGCCAAGGCAATTGGGGCCGGGATTGTCTCCTCCGGTGGGTTCATCGGCGGTGTGGTCAGCGGTGTCAGCACCTTTGTCATCAGCCTGATCTTCTCCTTCTATGTCCTGCTGCAGAAGGAGAAGCTGGGCCGCCAGGGCCGCCAGGTGATTTACGGCCTGCTGCCCCTGCGGCAGGCCGACCGGACGCTGGACGTCCTGCGGCTGTCCGGGCGGACCTTCTCCAGCTTCCTCTCCGGCCAGTGCCTGGAGGCCTGCATTCTGGGCACGCTGTTCGTCGCGGCCATGACCATCTTCCGGATGCCCTACGCCCTGCTGGTGGGCGTCCTGATCGCCCTGACCGCCCTGATCCCCATTGTGGGGGCTTTTATCGGCTGCGCTGTGGGCGCACTGCTCATCGCCATCGACGATCCCTGGAAGGCGCTGTGGTTCATCGTGCTGTTCCTGGTGCTCCAGCAGATCGAGGGAAACCTGATCTACCCCCATGTGGTGGGTTCCTCCGTGGGGCTGCCCTCCATCTGGGTGCTGGCCGCCGTCACTCTGGGCGGCAAGCTCATGGGGATCACAGGGATGCTGTTCTTCATCCCGCTGTGCTCCGTGATCTACGCCCTGTTCCGCAGCTATGTGAAAAACCGGCTGGTGAGCAAGGCAGTCCCACCGGAGAAATGGCGGGACCCGCCTCCCCCACCCTCCCGGCAGTGAGCGTTCTTTCCGCCGCCCTACATCTGTTCAAAAACCGGCCGTCCAAATTGGGCGGCCGGTTTTTGTGCGCAGATTCAATTTTTATTGACAAGAATCCTTGTCAGTGCTATGCTATATTTGACAAGAATAATTGTCATTTTGACTTGGATCATTGTCGGGAAAGGGGATGAGCGGATGCCGCTGTACAACCGGCTGAAGGAGCACCGGGCCCGGCTGGGGGTCAACCAGCAGGAGATGGGCGCCCTGGCGGGTGTTTCCCGCCAGACCATCAGCCAGATCGAACGGGGGACTACTCCCCCTCGGTGACGCTGGCGCTGAAGCTTGCCAGGATCTGCGGTGTAACCGTGGAGGACATTTTTACCTATCAGGAGGATGAATGCCATGAGCGATAACGTGAGGCGGGACAACCGCAGGGCGCTGCCCAAATACCTGCTGACAATTCTGCTGTTCGGGCTGCTGGGCGGCGTGCTGGGCTTTTTCACCGGTGTGGCTGGGGCCGCTGGCGTGGCGGAGACGGTGCGGCAGGCCCTGGACCGGGTGCTGGCGGTGTGTGCGCCCTGGGGCATCGTCGGCAGCGCCGTGGTGCTGCTGGGGGCGGGCTGGTACCTCTATGCCGCCGCCAAACGGCGCTTTGCCGCCTGGGATGGGGAGGACGAGGACGCCATGGACGCGGCGGAGCAGCAGCTGAGCTGGGCTCTGCTGCTGACGGGGCTGGTGATAATCCTGGACTTTTTCTTCTTCGCCGCCTCCATCATCTACGACCGCTTTCTGCCGGACCTGATCCTCTTTCTGGCATCTGTGGCGGTGCTGGTGGTGCTCCAGCAGAAGATCGTGGACCTGGAGCGCCGGATCAATCCGGAGAAACGGGGCAGCGTTTACGACATGAAATTCCAGAAGACCTGGATGGACAGCTGCGACGAGGCGGAGCGGGCCCAGATCGGCCAGGCCTGCTACCGGGCCTATATGGTGGGGACCAAGGTCTGCATCTTCCTGTGGGTGGCCCTGCTGATCCTGAACTTTGTGTTTGACTTCGGCCTGCTGCCCATCGCGGCGGTGCTGGCGGTGTGGGGCGCGATGCAAACAGTCTATGCCCTTGAGTGCATCCGACTCAGCAAGAGAACGGGGGACGCGTAATGGACATCGCGCTGCTGGGCGCCGTTTTGGCAGCCTGCGTGCTCTGCCTGTTGGAGAAAAAGAAGGCGCAAATCTGATGCCGCCGGGCATTTCACAAAGCCGGCCCGCTTGTCAGCGGGCCGGCTTTGTGGTATTCTTTATTTTGTTTGAAGGAATCTGCGGTCCATCCCGGGGCGGTCCGCTCCCCGATGCCCGGATTTGGCGGAGGTGTTTATGGTCGAATTGCTGCTGATTTTAGCGGCAGCCGCTGCTGCGGCAGCTGCCCTGGCCGGGCTTGGATACCTGCTGGTCTGGTTCCTGCTCCACGGCCGGCGGGATGGTCCTGGCTGGGAAAAGCTGGAGGGCTTTCGGTACGCCCACCGGGGCCTCCACGGCCCCGGCGTGCCGGAGAACTCCCTGGCGGCCTTCCGCCGGGCGGCGGAGGCCGGATACGGCGCCGAACTGGATGTCCATCTGACCCGGGATGGACGCCTGGTGGTGATCCACGACGGGGATTTGGAGCGGATGTGCGGCGTTCCCGGCCGGGTGGCGGAAAAAACCGCGGAGGAGCTTGCCGCTCTCCGGCTGGCAGGCTCAGAGGAACACATCCCTCTTCTGGAGGAGGTGCTCCCCCTGTTTGCCGGACGGGCGCCGCTGGTGGTGGAGCTGAAGACCGACCGGCACGGCGCCGCGGCGCTGGCCCGGGATACGGTGGATTGCCTGGACCGCTTCTCCATAGACTACTGTGTGGAGAGCTTTGACCCCCGGCCGCTGCGGTGGCTGCGCCGCCACCGGCCGTCGGTGCTGCGGGGCCAGCTGTCCCAGAATTTCCACCGCCATCCATCCGGCCAGGGTCCCTGGAACCGCTTGGCGCTGACGAATCTCTTCTACAATGCATTCACCCGGCCGGATTTTGTGGCCTACCGGTTCGGAGACCGGGAAAAGCCGGCAGTGCGGCTGTGCCGCAAATTTGGGATGCGGATGGCCTACTGGACCCTCCGCTCCCGGGCCGATGTGGCCCTTGCCGAGCAAGAGGGCGCCCTGCCGATTTTTGAAGAACCGGACCGACCGAAGGAGGTAACCCATTGAAGTCGACAAAGAAAGAAAAGAAGCAGTATAAAAAGGCATTTCAGGAGGCCATGGCGCGGGAGCTGCGGGAACACAAAAGCTCCTTCATCGTCTTTTCCATCCTGCGGATTCTGGTGCTGGTGGTGCTGGTGCGGCAGATCATGCTGGCCAACTACGAGGGCGCCTTCTTCTGCATTCTCACGCTTCTGCTGCTCTACGTGCCCAGCTGGATCCAGGTGAAGCTGCGGATCGAGCTGCCGCCGCCCCTGGAGATCACCATTTTCTGCTTCATCTTTGCGGCAGAAATTCTGGGTGAGGTCAACGCCTTTTATGTCGTGATCCCCGGATGGGACACCATGCTCCACACCATCAACGGCTTCCTGGCCGCGGCGGTAGGCTTCTCCATGGTGATGCTGCTGAACGACGATGACCGGATCACCTTCCATCTGTCCCCGGCGTTCCTGGCCCTGGTGGCCTTCTGCTTCTCCATGACTATCGGGGTCCTGTGGGAGTTCTTTGAATTCGGCATGGACTTCTTCCTGGGCACGGACATGCAGAAGGACACGGTCATCCACGCCATCCACTCCGTCTCCCTGGATCCCACGCTCTCCAACAAGGTGGTGACGATTCCGGATATCCAGGACGTGGTCATCAACGGAGAGAGCCTGGGACTGGGCGGCTACCTGGATATTGGCATCATCGACACCATGAAGGACCTATTTGTGAATTTCATCGGTGCCGTTGTGTTCTCCCTCTCCGGCTTCTTCTTCGCCCGCAGCAAGGGCCGCCGGAAGAGCGCCGCCCAGGGCTTTGTCCCCAGCAAAAAGACCGCGGAGCAGGACTATCTCCAGCAGGCGCTGGAAGAGGCGGATCAAAAGGACGCGGACGCCCCCACTCCGGATGGCCCCCCGGCGCCGGGAGAACCGGAGGGTGCCTGAGCGCCCCACACAGACAGAAAACCACCGGCCGAAGCCGGTGGTTTTTCGCAGCAGCGGCCGGCAGATGCCGGCCGCTGCTTTTTGATGTGACAGGGTTCAGTCGTCCAGCTCCTGCTCTGCCTTGACAATTGCGCCGGAGGAGGCGTCGATCTCATAGCTGTACTCCGTCCGGCCCACATGGAACTCCACCTCATACAAGGTCCGGCCGTCATCCCGGTCCAACTCCACCTGGATGCGGGAGGCGTCGCTCTCACTGACGCCGGCGTGGGTCAAGGCAGCGGATTTTGCAGCCGCCTCGCCAATGTGGGGGCCGGAGCTGCCGGATGCTGGGACACTGTGGCTCTCCCGCTCGCTTTTCAGCACGGCACCGGTATAGAGGTCGATCTCATACTGATACTCCGTGGTGCCCGCCAGGAACTCCACCTCGTAGCACTCCGCCCGCCCGTCGTCGTGCTCCACCCAGCAGCGGAGATAGATGGTGTCCGCTTCGCTGACGCCTGCGTGGGTCAGGGCGGCGGCAGTGGCGGCCGCCTCGCCGATGTAGGAGCCGGAGCTGCCGGTTGTTCCGCCGGAGATGCCGCCCTCCCGGGAGAAATTCACCACCTCACCGGTGCGGGCATTGATGTCGTAATCATACTCTGTGCCGCCGGCATAGAACTCCACCTCGTAGACCATCAGGCCGTCCTCGCTGTCGAACTCGATCTCCAGCTGGGCCACGCTGCTCTCGGCGATGCCCGCATGAGCCAGGGCGGCATTTTGGGCCTCCTCTGCCGTGATATAGGCCTTTGTGCTGGCGGTGCCCGTCTGGGTGACGGCCTGGGTGGTCAGATGCCGGGACTCGGCGATCAAGGCGATCTCATTCACCGACAGGGGTGCCAGGGACGCAAAGGTCAGTGTGCTGTCCTGAGCGATCACCTCCTGGATCAGGGATGCCTTGCCTACGGAGATGCCGTACTGCTGGGCCAGAGCATTCAGATCCGCGCTCTCCGTCACTGTCTGGCTGAGGACAGCCCCCTCCAGGGAACCGCCCTGGAAGACGCTGTTGATGGTATCCGTCAGGTGCTGCTGGAGCTGGGCGGATTTTGCGGCGTCCTGGTTCTCCACGGACACCAGGATGGCGTTCTGGATATCGCTGAGATAACCGTTTTGGAGCATGGAGCCGATGAGGGCGTTCACTGCCACGTCCAGGTCCGTGCCGGTCAGATCCATGTCGCCCAGGATAACCTCTGCGTCCTGGTTGAAGGGGGTGACGGAGAGCACCCGCTCCTTGGAGCTGACGGTCATGGACAGGCTGGGGTTCACATCCAGCATCACCACGGAGTCCACGGCGTTGGCTCCCCGCCAGCTGCTGATGCCGAAAGCACCACAGCACATGACCACCAGGGCGGCAGCCACTGCCAGGGGCGCCCAGCGGCGCTTCTTTTTCGGAGCCTCAAAAGGGAGGACAGTTCCCGCTTGCGGGCCGCAGGCGGCCAGGATGCGGTCCAGCGGATCAGGAGCGGCGTGCTCCACGGCGGTCCGCAGGCGCTGTTCCAGTTCACGTTCGTCCAAGTCAGTCTGCCTCCTTCCATGCGAGTTGGAGCTTTTTCAAAGCCCGGCTGTATTTGGAGAGAACCGTGGGGAGCGGCAGGCCCAGCAGAGCGGCGATCTCCCGGTGCCGCAGGCCTGTCAGCGCGTGGAGGGTGACGATCTGCCGCTCTTCGTCACTCAGGGCGGAGAGCACGGCCTCCAGCATCATCCGGTCCTCATGGGTCACGGCGGGATTGTCCGCCAGACGGTCCTGCCAGTCCTCCTGAACCAGGGGTTCCGTCCGCCCGTGCTCCCGCAGGCGGCTGATGGCCAGATTCCGGGTGATGGTCAGCACCCAGGCCATAGGCTTGCCCTGCCTGCGGTATCCGCCGGCAGCGTTCCACACCTGCAAACAGGCGTCGTGGAGAATATCCTCTGCGTCGTGGGCGTTTTTGACGATTGACAGGGCAAAGCCGTAGACGGCAGGACGGGTGCGGCTGTACAAATCCGCCAGAGCGTCCTTGTCTCCCCCGGCGATGCGGGCGATACAGTCCTCCAGGGCGGCATCCGCGTCTGGGTCCGGCTCTGCCACGGTCATGCAGAATATCATGGGGCTTCCTCCTGTTCACACAGACAACGCGCCGGCGGCGCGTTTGATTGCACTGCGGCCGAAGCATCACCGGCCGCGCCCCCATGATAGCACATCCTGCAGAGGTTTCCAACCCCGGGCCGAAATTTTCCGGAAGGGCAGCTGCTCCGCCGGATCAGGGCAGCATCCGGTCCGCCGCCGTGATGGGGCGGATGGGGCGGCAGGGGACGCCCGCAGCCAGGACTCCGGCAGGGATGTCCTTCGTCACCACGCTGCCGGAGGCGATGACCGCCCCGTCTCCGATGGAGACGCCGGGCATCACGCGGACGCCGCCGCCGATCCAGACGCCGCTGCCCACACGGATGGGATAGGCGTACTCCAGCCCCTGGGCCCGCTTTGCCGCGTCCAAGGGGTGGCCGGAGGTGTAGAATCCACACTGGGGGCCGACCAGCACGTTGTCTCCAAAGGTCACGCCGCCGGCGTCCAGAATGACGCCGCCGTGGTTCATGTAGAAGTTCCGGCCCACACTGATATTCCAGCCGTAGTCGCACCAGAAGGGCGGCTCAATCCGCAGTCCTTCCCCAGCGGCGCCCAGCAGCCGGCGCAGCAGCATCTGGGCGGATTCGATGCCCTCCGCCTGATAGGCCCGCTGATTGAACTGCTGGCACTGAGCCTTGCAGGCAGCCAGCTCCGCCAGCAGGGTCTCATCACGGGCGGGTGCGTACAGCATTCCCCGCAGCATCTTCTCCTTTTCCGTCATAGGGTGATTCCTCCTGTACAGGCGGCCCCAGGGCCGCAGTTCACTCTGCCATTATACAGAAGGCGCCCTCCGGGTGCAAGAGCCGCCGTCGGTTCAGCCCCGGGGATACTGGCTGCTGACGCTCTCCAGCTCTGTGACGGAGCCGAAGCCGCTGATTTCGATGTCGTACCACGTGTCCCCGTTGATGATTTCGTAGCTGTACTCATTCCAAAGGCCCTCACTACTGACCTCCTGTGAGACGATCTCCCCGCCGCCGACGGTATCCAGCGCGATCTGTTGAGCCTCCGCACTGTCCACCCGCAGCGCCAGCACAGCGGCCACGGCCGCGACGGCCAGTACCGCAGCTGCACCCACGATCATGGCGACGATCTTCTTCACAGACATGTTTTTCATAAAAAGCTCCTCCTGCTTGTTGTTTCGGATTCATGGTTCCTGTTTGTGTCTTCTGCCCTGATAACGCGCAGACAACGGCTTTTATTGCATGGCGGGCGAAATTTTTTCTTGACAGGATCGCCTAAAGCCGCCACTGTGAGAGGCAGAAAGGAGGTGAATTTGATGAAATATAAAAAATTTGGAAATATCAGCCCTATCGAACCAGTCGGCGGGAGCAAGACTATCAACAGGTTCAGGAATTTCTGAAAAGCGGCGATCCCGAACTTTGGAAGGCGCTTTATGAGAGTGCCTATGAAATTGTATACCAGTGCGCGTACGGGATGGATTTTTGCCGCGTGCTGGGACCTGATGATTACTGTGAGATTGCCGATGAGGCGTTTGCCCTCTGTTATGAACAGCTGGACCGATATCAGGGGCTCAGCCAGTTCTCCGGCTGGGTAGGCGGGTACAGCAAAAACATTACCCGCACCCGCTGTCGGCAGGTGTTGACCGGCCTACGGTATCGCCGGCAGCTCTATGAAGTCTCCACCGGACGGATGCGGGATTGGGATCCCCTGTGGATCCTGATTCGTCTAGAGCGGTACTATTGTCTCTGGAAAGCCATCTCCGACATCTCTGAAACAAGCCAGCGGATTCTGGAGGCTCGGATTTTGGAAAAGCTGTCGCTGCGGGCCATTGCGCAGGAATTAAATCTGACACAGCGTGAGGTAAAAACGCGATATGAAGCCGCGTGCAATGTGGTCCGGACGCGCTTCCTGCGCTATTGCACGGAGAAAGTAGAGTTTTAAAGTGCAGGAATCCCAACTATTCATGCCGAAAGGAGTGCACCAAATATGCACAACGATAAAAAAGCGTATCAAGTTGATCGGACGCCGACAGAATTGCTCAGCGATCTGCTCGTCCAGTTAAAATTTTTAAGGCAGGAATGCCTCCATTACGATGCAGGAGACTGGTCTTACGGTGCGCAGATTGCGACCAAGCTCCGGCTTTTGCTCCACCAGACAAAATATTCTGATTCCCTGCTGGCCCAAATTACAAAGCGTTTTGCATTCAGCTGTCCGGATTTTCTCAGTCTGAGCACCGTGCGGGGCGAGCTGCCCAATAAAGGGAGGACCGATTTTGTCCGCTCCCCGCTCATTCAGTACCAGATGATTCACCAGCCAGAAGTCCCTCCGGTTCTGACGGTGCAGCCCCTGTCTCTGGAACCCGGAAAGCGATATGCCAAACGGGCATTCAAGACCTGGTGGAATGGGATTGACATTCTCCTGATTGACCGGCAGCACTTTTTGAACCGTAAGGGCGTAGTGTGTCTGCTGGCAAACCAGGAGGGCGGCGCCCATGTCCAGCCCGGCATGGACGAAAAGGCGGCTATGTTACGCCGGGGAGCGGCAAATTCCCTGCAGATTGCCGCCCCGCTGCCGGACGGGCTGACGCGGATATATACCGCCGAAATCGACCAGGTACTGGCAGCCGTTGTGCGCACCATTGCGGCGGAGACACTGTATACATTTGAGCATGCAATCCTGCCCCGCTGCCAAATCGCCCTTTCTGCAGATGAAAAAGACTGAAGCGGGTCCGGGAGCCGCGCCCCGGCGGCGTTGACTTTTCCGCTGCTTTCCGGTATGCTTTTGCTATCCTGATACAAAGGGGGCGCCGCGCATGCCGGACCTCACTTCCCTGTTCACAGACACGCTGGCCAAGTTCTCCTTCCGGGCGGTCCTCTCCGCCGCTGCCACGCTGCTGATCTGCCTGGTGGCCGTCCACCTGCTGGGCAAGCTGCTGCGGCGGCTGCTGGCTAGGACGAAGCTGGACGAGCGCATCCAGAAATACCTGCTGGCCGGGGTGAAGCTGATCCTCTATATCGTCACGGTGCTGATCGTGGCGGAGAGCCTGAACATTCCCATGACCTCCCTGGTGGCGCTGCTGTCCGTGGGGTCCCTGGGCGTCACCCTAGCGGCGGAGGACATCCTGGGCAATGTGGCCGGCGGGCTGGTGATCCTCTCTGCCCACCCCTTCTCCATCGGGGACTATGTAGAGGTCGGCGGCGTGGCCGGCACGGTCCATGAGATCAGTCTGAACCACACCAAGCTGGTGACCCCGGATGGGCATTTGGTGATGCTCCCCAACAAGGAGCTGGCCTCCTCCCAGATGACCAACTACACCGTATTGGGGCGGCGGCGGGTGGTGCAGCGGGTGACCGCCTCCTACGACGCCCCCACGGAGACGGTGAAGGCCGCCTGCCGGCGCGCTCTGGAGCAGACGGAAAACCTGCTGGAGGACCCGGCTCCCACCGTCTACCTCACCGCATACAAGGAGAGCTCTATCGAGTACACCGTCTACTGCTGGGCTACGCCGGAGAACTGGTGGGGCGCGTATCTGGCTCTGGGGGAGCACCTGCGGGACGCCTTCCGGGAGTACGGCGTGGAGATGACCTACAACCACCTGAATGTCCACATCATAGAAAACCAAAGCTGACCGCGGGAGGCGCTCCAGGCGCCTCTGTATACAGCGACGCCCGGTCCGGGAAATCCCGGACCGGGCGCCGTCTTTTGGGGTAAATGCCGCGGAATGCCCTGCATGGGACACGGATGTGGTGGGTCTCCCCGCTCATGCGGTTGACTTCCGCCCGCAGCGCCATCTTATCCCGCTGCGAACGAGATGGCCGGCGCTCAATACCTGCCCGCCCAGTCCGCCAGCAGCAACACCGGCAGCGCCCACAGCAGCAGGAACACCAGCAGGGCCAGAGGCGTCAGCAGATTATAGGCGCCTTGGAACACCATATAAAAGGACAGCAGCGTCCCGGCCACGCTGCCCAGCACGGACAGCGCCGTGGCCCGGCGCACAGCCTTGCACAGGCGGCGGCTGCCTACCACCGCTTCCGCATAGGGCAGCAGTCCTTCCCGAAACAGCAGGGCCCGGGGCATCCCCCGGTCCAGCTCCGCCTCACTGAAAGCCACCCGGTCCGTCAGACTGGGGAACTCCACCTTCACGCCCTTGTGAAACTTCCGCTTCAGCAGGGCCGGGGTGATGTTGGGATCCCGGGACGCCAGGATCGGCGTGATGCGGCTGCGGCGCATCATCCGCAGGGCGAAATCCACGTTCTCCGAGGGCTGGTACTTCACGGCAAACACTGCCGCCAGCTGCCGGTCCATGGCCAGGAAGATGCCGGTCCGCAGGTTGATGCCGCCGGGCAGGCGCACCTCCATCTTCCGCATGAAGGAGGCCGTGCCCAGCAATACCGACTCCCCCCGGATGGTGGCGGAGTAGCCGCCCTCCTCATAAAAGCTGAAATCGTCCACTTTCTCATAATGGCCGCCCTCGCTGCGGAGCAGGCCGTCAAACAACCGCTGAAGGCCGCAGTCCGCCGCCCGGGCCATAGAGGCGGCATAGGAGGAAACCCGGGACAGGTCCTCCCCGAACACCTTTACGCCGTTGAGCTGGATCGTACCCGGCGGGAACAGGTCTCCGTCCGTCAGGATCATGGCCCGCCTGCGGCTGATCTTCTCCGCACCGCACCAGCCCGCCACGGCGCACCCCGCCTTGTGAAAGTGCCGGGCCAGCCGGGAGAATGGCATCCCCCAGCACAGAGGCAGGGCAAAGGTGGTGCCTGCCCCCAGGATGGCAGACCAGTTCAGCAAAAAGTCGTCCCCCCGTTCCTGGCCCAGGGAGCTGAGCCCGGCAAACACGATGGAGGCCATCAGCACCACCGGCATCAGCGCGTTCTGCCACACGGCGGCGGTATTCTCCCGCAGGGCGGTGGTGTAGAAGCCG
The DNA here is from genome assembly GCF_005121165.3 of Dysosmobacter welbionis. Lineage (NCBI taxonomy): Bacteria > Bacillati > Bacillota > Clostridia > Eubacteriales > Oscillospiraceae > Dysosmobacter > Dysosmobacter welbionis. The sequence continues at coordinate 1,744,916 of NZ_CP034413.3, forward strand.
GGGACGGAACCCGCCTGCTTGCAGGCCCCCTTCTCCGTCTCCGTCACCAGATAAGGCGGCTCGTCATCCGTGGCGGCCATGCGGAAGGTGTCCCACAGTCCCCGGCTCTCCCGGGCTCCGCCCCACATGGCAAACACCAGGGCGAGGCACCCCACCGGGGCATAGCAGGGGACGGCGCTCCGCTCCGGCAGCACCAGCCGGGCCACACAGTCCGCCGCCATCACCACGGCGGAGACCACCGCCAGCAGCTCGCTGGTGCATCGCTTCTGCAGCAGCGAGCCGAACGCCTTGGCGAATACCTGCCGGGCCAGGACGGCCACCGCCGCAAGGCACGCCAGCAGCACACCGCTCTGGACGGCTGCGTCGCCGGTCCAGTAGCGGATCTCATAGCCGTAGGCCTCGATCCCCATAGGGATCACCGGCAGCAGCGAGATCAGTACCGCTGCCAGGATAGGGTGCTTGCGCCGCTTGGCCTCCGCCCGGTAGTCCGCCGCCGCCTCAGCCAGCTCCGGCTCCGGACCGATGGTGTCGATCTCCGGGATCTCCTCCGGCGCCTCCTCCGGTTCCGGCGGGGCGTAGAGCTCCTCCGTCTCCATCAGGCGCTTCCGGGAGAACAGGCCCCGCCGGGGCCGCAGCAGGGGCTCCTGAGCCTCCTCTTCCATCACCGCGTCCACGGTGCTGCCCACCACATCCTCCAGCGTGATGGGGTGGGGAGAGGGCGGCAGATCCTGCCGCAGCTCCTCCAGCAGGTCCTCCGGCTGGGCGGGCGGCTTTTGGGGCGGAGCTGTTTTTTCCGTCACCTGGGGGGCGGGACGCGGCCGCGCCTCCGTTTGCAGAGGCGGCTTCTTCGCGCCGCCCTCCGCCGGAGGGGCGGCCGGCTCCGTCTCCCGGCGGGCCTCCTGCTCCACGGCCTCCATAAGCCGCTGCTCCCGGCCTGCGCCGTATTCCGCCAGGATCTCCTCCAGGGAGAAGTCCTCCTCCAACGCCGGGACATCCGTGCCCCCGGTCAGACCGCTATCAAACTCTCTCTCGTCTTTGGAAGCCATGCTGCCCCTTTCCTCTCCGCTGTGTCCCCGGCCCTTCAGGCCATCCGCTGGCGCACCGCCTCATACAGCAGGATCGCCGCGGCGGCAGAGGCATTCAGGGAATTCAGCTTCCCCCGCATGGGGATACTCACCAAAAAGTCGCAGTTCTCGGCGGCCAGACGGGTCATGCCGTCCCCCTCGCTGCCGATGACGATGGCGGCGGGTCCCTTCAGATCCGCGTCGTACAGGGCCGTGGTGCCGTCCGCCGCCGTGCCGAAGACCCACACCCCCTGTTTTTTCAGATCCTTCAGCAGAGCGGGGATGTTGGGCACCCGGGCCACCGGCACGTGGGCCACCGCTCCGGCGGAGGTCTTGGCCACCACGGCGGTGAGGCCCGCGCTGCGGCGCTTGGGGATCACCACGCCGTGAGCCCCGGCGCACTCAGCGGTCCGGATGATGGCCCCCAGGTTGTGGGGGTCGGAGATCTCGTCGCACACCACCAGCAGGGGGGCTCGCCCTTGTCCCGGGCGGCCTGAAGGATGCTCTCCACACTGACGTACTCCCGGACCGCTGCCAGGGCGATGACGCCCTGGTGGGCATGGGTGCGGCTCATGGCGTCCAGCTTCCGCCGGTCCGCCTCCACCACCACCACGCCCGCCGCCCGGGCTTTGGAGGCAATATGTCCCAGGGTCTTGTCCGTCTCTCCCTTCTGGAGGTAAATTTTGTCAATCGTCTCCCCTGCCCGCAGGGCCTCAATGACGGCGTTGCGCCCCTCGATGATGCCGTCGGCCTCGGCAGTCAGGTCCTGCTTTCTCCGTTCTTCCATAACTTCTCCCTCAATCTGAGTATTTTCGCATTCAAGAGGTAGTATAGCATAGGGGCGGGAGTCTGGAAAGTGGAATTCACAGAAAATTTATAGAAAACCGGTTCCTTGTCCTTGTAGGCCTGCGGCTTCTGTGATATACTTTATAAATCATTTTAAGGCTTCGGCACTGTCTGAAAACAGGGCTGGACGCCCCCGGGCAGCGGACCGCACCCCCGTCTCCGGCACAGGCGGGACCGGGGCGGTCCCGTTTATCCTCCGGGTATTGACAGGTTTTCCCCTGAAAGGAGTTCCATACATGAACCCAAACGACAATAAGAACAACAAAAACAACAAGCCCGGCGGCAACTGGCGGGGCGTGGCCTCTCTGGTGGGCTGGGCCCTTCTGCTGACGATCATCTTCAGCTATGCCAGCAGCGTCATCGGCAGCACTGGCCGCCAGGCCTCCTCCATCAACGTGGAATACGGAGAGTTCCAGGAGATGGTGGAGAGCGGCCAGGTGGCCCGGGTGGAATTCGACAACGCGGAGGATATCCTCCTGATAACCCCTGAGGAGGGGTATTCCTACACCGCTGAGGACGGCACCGTCTACACCAAGACGGAGGACGGCTACACTTATATGGACGCCGCCGGGCAGGAGCAGACTGCCCACCTGGAGCTGTTCACTGTCCGGATCCAGTCCAATGACGCCGTCATTGATTTCCTGAACGAGTATGGGGTGGAGGGCGTCGACAAGGAGTATCAGGCCCCGGTGAACCCGGTGCTGGCCATGCTGGTGAGCTACGTGTTGCCCTTTGTGCTGATCTTCCTGATGTTCTCCCTGGTCATGCGTTGGATGGCGAAAAAGGGCGGCATGGGAGGAATGGGCGGCATCGGCGGCGTGGGCAAGGCCAACGCCAAGGTGTATATGGAGAAGTCCACCGGCGTCACCTTCAAGGATGTGGCCGGCCAGGACGAGGCCAAGGAGTCCCTGACAGAGATCATCGACTTCCTGCACAACCCCCAGAAGTACACGGAGATCGGCGCGAAGCTCCCCAAGGGCGCGCTGCTGGTCGGCCCTCCGGGCACCGGCAAGACGCTGCTGGCCAAGGCTGTGGCCGGCGAAGCCAACGTCCCGTTTTTCTCCATCTCCGGCTCCGACTTCGTGGAGATGTTCGTGGGCGTGGGCGCCAGCCGCGTCCGGGACCTCTTTAAGGAGGCGGCCAAGGTGGCCCCCTGCATCGTGTTCATCGACGAGATCGACACCATCGGCAAATCCCGGGACAACCGCATGGGCGGCAACGACGAGCGGGAGCAGACATTGAACCAGCTGCTGGCGGAGATGGACGGCTTTGACCCCACCAAGGGCATCATTCTGCTGGCCGCCACCAACCGGCCTGAGGTGCTGGACCAGGCGCTGCTGCGGCCCGGCCGGTTTGACCGGCGCATCACCATCGACCGGCCCAACCTGGCGGGACGCATTGCCACGCTGCAGGTCCACACCCGCAACATCAAGCTGGCGGAGGACGTGAATCTGAAAAAGGTGGCCCTGGCCACTGCGGGCTGCGTGGGCGCGGACCTTGCCAATCTGGTGAACGAAGCGGCCCTGCGGGCCGTGCGGAAGGGCCGCAAGCTGGTGACCCAGGAGGATCTTCTGGCCGCCTTCGAGCTGGTCATTGCCGGCACGGAGAAGAAGGGCAGCGTCCTCACCGAGTTTGAGAAAAAGCTGGTGGCCTACCACGAGGTCGGTCACGCCATGGTGGCCTACAAGCAGAAAAACACCGAGCCGGTGCAGAAGATCACCATCGTCCCCCACACCCAGGGCTCTCTGGGCTACACCCTGCTGATGCCAGAGGAGGACAAGACCGAACTGCGCACCCGCGACGAGCTGATGGCCAAGATCATGGTCTCCATGGGCGGCCGGGCGGCCGAGGAAGTGGTGATGAACACCATGACCAACGGCGCCAGCCAGGATATTCAGGACGCCACCAACGTGGCCCGGAACATGGTGGCCATGTTCGGCATGAGCGACGAGTTCGGCATGATGGCGCTGGCCTCCCGCCGGAACCAATACCTGGACGGCGGCTACGGCATGGACTGCGCCCAGGATACCGCCGCCCGGATGGACCAGGCGGTGAAGGACATCCTGGACCAGTGCTACCAGCAGGCCGTGGAGGTCATCAAGGCCAGCCGGGAGGACATGGACAAGGTCGTGGCCTACCTGCTGGAGAAGGAGACCATCACCGGCGCAGAGATGGTGGCTATCATCGAGGGCCGGGACCCGGAGCTGGTGGAGAACCCCTACGCCTCCACCCGCGCAGAGGACAAGGCGTTCCGCCCCTCCTCTCCCGAGACCATTGAGGCCCCTGCCAAGAAGGTGCACATGATCTCCCAGAAGATCGAATCCCCCGAGGAGCCCGCCCAGGAGGGACAGCCGGAGAACCCGGTGTCCGATCCCTCCCCTTCCGGCGGAGACGCCCCCAGGAGAGCGGTTCCACTCCGTCTGAGCCGCCCAAGGACACCCCGTGATCCCCGATCATCCCCGCGAGGCGCGCTGACCCCAGCGCGCCTCGCTTTTCCCATCGCCACTACATCAAAAAGGAGAATCGCCATGATCCGACTCGCCACCCCGCGGACCTGTCTCAGGCCGCAGATATCTATGAGGAGATCCTGGACCGAGAGGCACAGGGCCCCGTCTATACCAACTGGCAGCGGGGCAAATACCCCACCATCGACACCGCCCGCCAGGCCCTGGAGGCCGGCACCTTCTACGTGGGCGAGGAGAACGGCGTCCTCTGGGGCGTGGTGAACCTGAACAGCGTCCAGCTGCCGGAGTACGGCGCCATCCCTTGGACCATCCCCGCCGCTGCGGAGGAGGTAGGGGTGATCCATACCCTGTGCATCCGTCCCTCCTGCTCCGGCCGGGGATATGCCCGACAGATGGTGGCCTTCTGTGAGGCGGAGGCTCGCCGCCAGGGCCGTACCGTCATCCGGCTGGACACCTGGGAGGGGAACCTGCCCGCCAACCGCCTGTACCCCTCCCTGGGCTACCGCTACGCCGGAACGGCGGAGTTCTTCTTCATGGGCTTTGTGCGGGAGAATCTCAACTGCTACGAAAAGGCCCTCTGAATCCATTGAGACGCAAGGGCTTTTCTCCTCTGCTAACCGTGGGTTGACAGATTTCCACTCCCCAGTTGGTGGCCTGGGGGCAGGCTGTCTGCTAGTCTGACGGCGAAAGGAGGCGAGGGATGTGACCATTGGGCAGCGCATCGCGCAGAAGCGGAAGGAGCTGGGGCTGTCCCAGGAGGCTCTGGGGAGCAAGCTGGGCGTCTCCCGCCAGTCCATCTACAAATGGGAGGCAGACTCCGCCCTGCCGGAGGTCGACAAGCTGATCGCCCTCAGCCGCCTGTTCGGCGTCTCTGTGGGATGGCTGCTGGGCGTGGAGGAACCGCCGGAGGCGGATGCCGCTCCTGCTGAAACAGGCGGCGGGCTGACAGAGGCCCAGCTGAAGATGGTGGAGGAGATCGCAGGCCGCTACATTGCCGCCCAGCCGTCGCCCCGGAAGCGCCGCCGCTGGCCTTGGGTGTTGGCGGCAGCGGCGCTGTGCCTGGTGCTGTTCCACCTCTTCGACCGTCTGGACCGAATGAACGGCCAGTATGTAAATCTGCAGAACAGCCTCTACCGGGTGGAGTCCAGTGTGTACGGCCAGATCGGCTCCCTCTCCAACCGGGTGGAGGAGATCTTGAAGGCCCAGAACAGCCTGGTGGCGGACTGCGGTGTGGAGCTGGAAGCCGTGGACCTTGCCGCCAACACCGTCACCTTCTCCGCCTATGCTGTCCCCAAGACCTATGTGGAGGGAATGGCTGTGGAGTTCCTGGCGGAAAACGGCGAGACTGCCAGCGACCGGCTGGGCAGTGTGGGAGAAGAGGGCCCCAACCAACGGTTCTCCGCCACACTCTCCATCCCCTTGACGGACCATATCACCCTCTCGGCGCTGCTGGTCCCGCCGGACGGCACCCGCCAGACCCAGCTGTTGGACCAGTTTGAGGGGCTGTACAGCGCCTCTCTGCCGCAAGTGGAGGTCAACAGCGATCTCATGTGGATGGATCTGGAGGACAGCACGCTGGTCCTGAATGCGTCCAGCCACGAGCGCTATGTTTATATCCGTGAGGTGACACCGGCTGATGCGTCTCTCACCGCGGCCGTGGCAAATATCCGGGTGGGCCTGTTCAAAAATCAGAAACTGGCAGCCTGGGCAGAGCCCTGTGAAAAGCCTGACAGCTTCCACGGCTTTGAAGAATTTGATTTTTACCAGCTGCCGGAGCTGCGCCTCTCCCTCACGCCTGCGGATACGGTACAGGTGGCTGCCGTGGTGACGGATATCTATGGACGGGTCACGGTCTCCCAGGATGTGCCCTACATTCTCGATGAGAGCGGAGATGCGCTGACTTGGCCAGACAGCAGTGAGACAGATCCCGATCCCGCCCACTGGCAGTACGGCGGATGACCGCCGCGCAAATTGTTTCCGGATTTTGAACATTTTGTGAATGAAATCATCCGTTTTTGACCAGTCTGTAAACAAAGTATGAAGCTTTCCCCCAGGCTGTTGACTTTCCCGGCTGGGGGCAGTATGATGAGCACAACAAGCAGGAAGCTTGTGACACACATCATTTTCCCTCTCCTTTCTCTATATCATACAGACGCCGGGGCGGTCCGAAAGGACCGCCCCGGCGCCGTTTTTCTGCTGTCCCTGCCCGATTATTGCTTTTTCATTTTTATCGAAAAACAATAAAAAATAATTGACAAACAATAACTACACGTGGTACGATACGGAAAAAGGGGGGAATTCCTATGCCGTCCAGCCGTCTCTGGCGTGTTCTGCTGGCGCTGCTGCTTCTGGCGGCCCTGTTCTGCGTTCCCAGTCTGGTGCTGACAGGCAGCGAATGGCTGCCGGAGCTGACAGGCGCGGTGGAGAACTATGTGCCCTTCTGGAAGGGGCTGCTTCGGTTCCTGATTTTCTGTGCCTGGTGCTGGGTGTGGCTCTGGACAGAGGGTTCCGCGCTCCAGATCCTGCTGGCGCTTCTCCTGCAGTTCTGCGGCATCTGGGCCTTGTGCCTGCTGCGTCCCCGTCCGGCCAGCCGGGCCCATTCTCACGCATAAGGAGGAAAGCGACCATGTCCAACAGTACTGTGCAAATACTCGCCCGGGTGCTCCGGGTACTGCTGATCTTCGCCCTACTGCTCAACGTCCTGGCTCTGCTGCTGGTTCCCGCCTCCGTCATGGTCAACGCGGAAAACCTCTTCGGCGGCGCCGGCACCTTTCTGCATGACCTGTTCCACCCGGAGGCGGACGATGTGACCGCCGCAGGCGTATCCGCGATTTTTCTCTCCTGGGTCTGGATATGGGGCGAGGGCGCCAACGCCCTAATCGCCCTGTTCTTGGTGATCTGCGGCATCTGCACCGCGCTGATTCTCCTCCAGGGGCTCCGGGTGCTGGGCACCATCCTCCAGGGTGCGCCGTTTTCCACGCAGAATGCCGTCAGCCTCCGACGGGCGGCTGTATGTTCCTTCTGCATCGCGGGAGCGGCATTGCTCCGGACGATCTGGGGGCTGTGGTTTTACCAGTCCCTCCGCCCCCTGGCCACCTACAACGCGCTCTTTGTGCCGATCTTCACCATGTTCGGCCTGCTGTGCCTGGTGATGTCCGCCCTGTTCCGCCAGGCGACGGAGATGAAAGTGGAAAACGACCTGACCATTTAGGAGGAGGCCCACGCCATGGTTCGTACTGCTGTCCAAAAAATCGCGGATGTGTTGATTTTTCTCTGCGGTTTCCTCATCTTTTGCGACATTCTGCTGCTTCCCCTGACACCGGCCCTGGCCTACTTCCGCTTTCAGAATCCGGCGTCCATGCGCTTCGACCACCTCCTGGCTGTTTTCGCCTACGACTTTGACGACGGGGTGGGAAATTTGCTGGAAATTATTTTGAAAGAGTCTTGGAAGTCCCCGGAGACCGCGGTCCTGGCTCTATTCCTGCTTTTGGCGGGCATCTGCGGCGCAGTGATCCTGGTCCAGGGCATCCGTCTGCTGGCCTCTGTGGCGGACGGCACGCCGTTCTCCCCGAAGAACGCCGTCTACCTCCAGCGGGCCGCCGCAGGCTGCTTTGTGATCGCCGCCGGCGCCCTGGGGCGGACCGCCTTCACCCTCTGCCGGGATGGCGCCGCCGCATTGCTGTCCTACACCGCTTTGTTCATCCCCCTCTTCACCATGGCGGGCCTTCTGTGCCTGGTGATGGCCGGGCTGTTTCACCGGGCAGCGGAGATGAAGGCGGAAAACGACCTGACGATTTGAGGTGACGGCATGATTGTAGTCAACCTGGACGTGATGATGGCCAAGCGGAAAATGTCCCTCTCCCAACTGTCGGAGAAAGTGGATATCACCCTGGCCAACCTGTCCATTCTGAAAAACAACAAGGCCAAGGCCGTCCGTTTCTCCACGCTGGAGGCCATCTGCGCCGCCCTGGACTGCCAGCCGGGAGACATTCTGGAGTTCGTGCCGGACGAAGAGGCGGAACCATGACCGCCAGGCGCACGGCTCCGCCCCGCCAGGAGCGGGCCTGCATCTGCCGTCCCCGCATTTTCCCTGCTGGCGGCGCAGCTCTTCCCGCCCACGTTCTTCAGCGCCGCCTGGCCGGGAGTGGTATTGGTCCTCCTGCTGGGGTGGATCCCTGTGTCCTTCTGCCCCTGGTATCTCTGGGGATCCGCCTCTGGAGCCGGGCAGATCGCGGAAGATGGGACCCAGTGTACTGCGGGACATCTTCTGCGGATTGTATCCGGCGGCGGTCAGTCTGCCGATCTGCCCCGGAAGGCCGCCGGGGCCGTTGCGGTATCTCATAACGCCGTTTCGGATACTCCTTCTGATGCTGACGCGATAAAGGCTGCGCTTTTGGAATCTTTACTGTTGGAGGTTTCTCGCGATGTTTCAGCTTTCGCTGTTTACCGAGTTCGGCAGGCTGTGCAACCCCTTTGACTATGTTTTGGGGTTTACGTTCCTGCTGATGGCCTTTCACCTGCTCTTCCTGCTCTTCAATCTGCGGGAGCGGCAGCGGGTGAAGCTCTTCTGCCTGGGCAGCGCCTCGCTGGTCCTGCTGCTGCATATTGCGGCGCTGCGGCTCTCGTTCCAGTTCACCAATCTCACCTTTGACGCTGTGGAGACCGGCCCGGCGCCGGGCCTGCTGGCGACGCTGGGCAGCCGTACCTGGCTGTATCCACTCTTCCTCTACCTGCTTCTGCTGCCCCTGGTGTGTGTCCCGCCCAGGCAAGACAGTTCCCCGGACAACTCCGGTTTCCGCAAGGAGGTGGACGCATGATTGATGCCCCATTCTGCAATGCGGTCAGCCTGCTGACGGGCTTTACCGGCTGGGTGCTGGCGGTGTGGTCCTTTCTCCGTCCTGAGAGGGACCGCTCCGGCTGGAAGCTGGCCGGCGGCGGGATGGCCTGCGCCCTGGCCCTGCTGGCCCAGCTCTTCGCCGTGCAGCTGGAGACCGTGGCGGGTGATTTGGAAACGGCCCTGGTCCAGGCCTCCGGCGCAGCTATCGCCGGCCGGATCCTGTTTGTGATAACGCTGATCTTTGAAACCATGGCCGTGGTGAGCCACCACTTTGCCGCCAGAGACCGAACGTAACGTGCATTGACTGTCCCTGCTGTGGAGACAGCCCCAAAAAAGGAGAACCCATTATGAATGAACATGAAAAAGCCCTGCCGGCGGGAGGGCCGGCGAAGCTTACGCAAAATGCGGTGAAAATTTATGTGATCTCCTCCCGAGAGCGACTGCTTCTGCCGCTGGCCTTCTGCTTCTGTCTTCTGCTGGTGAACACGCTGCTTTGGAGCGGCCCCACCGCGGGACTGACCGCCTCCGTCTGCGTCTGGTACGGCCTGCTGGGGCTCTATCTGGGCCGCCCCCTGCTGAACACCTGGGAGAGCCGCGTTCTGCTGGCGGTGAATCTGGCCCTGGCCGCCACGCTGGCCCTGGGGTCCAACTGGTATTTCCGGGCGTGGAATCTGCTGGCCCTGCTGGCCCTGCTGCCCGTCCACGCCATCGGCCTCTCCGGCGGACAATTTCTGCCCTGGTGGCGTCCCTCCATGCTGTGGGAGCGGCTCTGTTTGCTGCTGTGGGGCCTCTTCGGCCATCTGGGGGCAGCATTGGCCACCGCCTGGCCTCAGAAAAAGGACGGCGCCGCCCGGCGGGTCCTGCCCCTGCTGCTGGGAGCGGCCGGCGCCCTGGCTCTGCTGGCGGTCCTGGTGCCCGTTCTGGCCTCCGCCGACGCGCTGTTCGCCGCCGCCACGGCGGACCTGCGGGCCTTTGTCTCCCTCCACTTCACGGACGCGGTCTGGAAGGCCCTGCTGGCCAGCGTCATGACCCCCTTCCTCTTCGGTCTGCTGTACAGTCTCCGCCGCCCCACACCCCTGAAACGGACCGGAGCCGCAGCCCGCGGCGGGGTAGACGGCCTGGGCTTCGCCATCGTGCTGGCGGCGGTGGCGGCGCTGTACCTGCTGTTCCTGGGCGTCCAATCCGCCGGACTCTTCGGCGGAGCTGAGTACCTGGCCCAAAAGGGCCTTTCCTATGCCGAGTGGGCCCGGAGCGGTTTCTTCCAGATGGTGGGGGTGACAGTGGTGAACCTGACGCTTCTGCTGGCTGCGGTCCAGTGGTCCCGCCGGGAGGGCGGCGCTTGGCGGGCAGTCCGGCTCCTCTCCGCCCTGCTGACAGCGGAGAGCCTGCTCCTGCTCCTCTCTGCCGCCTGGCGGATGACGCTGTATGTGGATGTGTACGGCCTGTCCTTCAAGCGCTGCATGACCTACTGGGGCATGGGGATGATGGCGGCCTTTCTGCTGGCTGCGGCCTGGAAGGTGTGGCGGCCAGACTTCCGGTTCTGTCGGGTGGTGTTTCCCCTGGCCCTGGCGGGGTGGCTGGTCATCAACTGCGTGCCGGTGGACTACCTGGTGGCAAAGGATCAGGTGGACCGCTACCTCTCCGGGGAGAGCGGGGTGCTGGACGCGGAGTACCTGCTCTATGACCTCTCCTATGACACCCTGTCCCAGCTGGAGCGGCTGGACGGAGACATGGTCTGCACAGCGTATGGGGACTGGGACGCCATCGGTACGGCCCGCCTGTCCATCTTATTGAAACAGCGGCGGCAGGAGGCCCGGACAGACTGCGCCGACTGGCGGACCTGGAGCCTCTCGGCCTGGCTGGCCAGCCGGGGCGACGCGTAAGGGGTCCGGGCATGAAGCGCTATCTGCGGCTGGCCGCCTGGTGCCTGGGGCTTGCGCTGGCCGTAACAGCCTGCGGCAGGGCGGGCCGGATCGTCCTCCCGGAGGCGGCGGAGGTCACTGCCATCCGGGTAACGGCAGGAGATGCGGTGACGCTCCACACGGACCGGGACTGGATCGGAGAATTTCTCCAACAGGCGGCAGAGGCTGTCTCCACCGGCATGGAGAGCGTGCAGGACGCGCCGGACCAAACCGGTGCGGTAAAGGTGGAGCTGGGCACCGGCGAGACGCCGGACTGGAGCGTTCTGTACGTCTACGAAGCGGACGGCATCTGCTGTTTGGAGCAGCCCTATACGGGCATCTACCAGGGGGACGAGGCACTCTGGACAGTTCTGGCGGCTGACGCCGCGCCGGAGGGGAGGAATCCACAGTGAACAGGCCGTCGGCCGGTTGGATCGTGTGCCTGCTGCTCTGCGGCATGTTGATCGCCGGGGTGTTCTATCTGATCGGCTACAAGGCCGCCTATGACCGGATGGAAAACACCGTGCCGTCCACGGTGGAGGTCTCAGTTGCATGGCAGAAGGTGAGTCCATGTGGAAGCTGATGGGCGGGCTGCTGGCACTGCCGGTCCTGCTGGTTCTGTCGGTCCTGATGATCTTCTGGGGCAGCGGCGATTATGTCAGAACCGTTCAGCTCAACTGGGAGCTGGAGCTCCCCGCCAGCGAGGGCTGTCTGTATGAGACCGACAGCGGCGCCAGCTTTAGCGGGGACGGGGAGCGGTATCACGTCCTGGCATACGCGGACGACAGCGGGCTGGAGGAAACCCTGACAGAGGAAGCTACGCCGGTCAGGTCCGCAGAAGTGCCAGTGACCGAAATCCTGGATCTGCTGGCCGTTCCGGCGGACCAGCGGCCCGATTTTTCGGACTGCCGCGGCTTCACGGCGGCGCACCCAACGGATGAACGCAACCGGCTGTACCTGCTGGTAAACAGCGCAGGTACCCGGCTGTATGTGGTGGAGTGCTTTTTTTGAGCAGAAAAACAGCGGCGGCCATGGGTTTCCATGGCCGCCGCTTGGCGGTTTCGCTTATTCCTCATCTCGGCCGTGGCCGCACCAGGGACAGACCGGCTGTGCTGCCGGAAACCATTTTCCGCACCAGGGGCAGGGCTGATCCCGCCGGGTCCCGCACAGGGGGCAAAAGGCATCGTCACGGGGATGCTCCTTGCCGCAGACCGGGCATTTGACCAGCTCCCCCGTACCGGGAACGTAGAAGGCGGCGGTGTCCACGTCTGTTGGTTCCGGCTCCACCGGCACATGTTTTTTCGGCTGAGGGAGAAAGTTGGTGCGGAAAAAGGCCAGTCTTCCACAGGCGGGGCAGCTGTATATATCCACCTCAATCCAGTCGGTGACGGAGGCAAAAAGGCCCGTCAGAGCCAGGCGCCTGCCCGCCTGCCAGAGGTCCATCTGCCCCCCCCGCACTGGGGGCAACCCACCGGCGTGTTCGGATTCATCTCCCGCACCTCCGCATGCTCACATCCGCAGGCTCTCCGGATAATCTCCCCTGGCATGGAGCTTGCGGAGCTCCTCCGCCACGATCTCCCGGTCCTCATGGTAGGTCATGCCGAACCACTTGTCCGCGGAGTGAAGGACGGACACCTCCAGCGCGCCCTTTTGCAGCTGATCCCCCACCATCACCGGCAGCAGGCACTCGGCCTTGATATTTTCCCCGGCCTCCGTGCGGAGGAAGTTTTCAAAGTACTCCCGCAGGGCGGGGAAGATGCTGGGGGCAAACCCCCAGAAGTTCATGGACACCACCGTCTCCGGGGACAGGTCCGTGCCCTCCGCCAGATCCCGCAGCGTGCCGTCGGGATACAGCTGGATCTTCAGTGCCTCCCGGACGGAGCGGAGCTTTCCGTCCTCCACCGCGCACACGCCGCGGGACACCGTGCCGTGGAGGCTGGCGGTATTCTTCAGCAGATACCCCACCATGGTGGCCTTTCCCGTCTCAGGCAGCTTCACCAGCTCGTCATAGATGGTGCGGTAGGCGTCAATGCCGTAATAGTCGTCGGCATTGATGACGCAGAAGGGCTCGTGCACCACATCCGCCGCGCACAGCAGGGCATGGACCGTGCCGAAGGGCTTGGTCCGCTCCGGCGGAATCCGGTAGAAGTCCGGCACGGAGGTAAAGTCCTGAAAGACATAGGCCACCTCCACCGGCGTGCCGTCCAGTGCGGTCTTCCTCGCCAGATAATCCCCGCACAGGCGGCGCATCATCTCCTCCATCTCCGGCTTGATGATGAACACCACCTTGCTGAACCCCGCCCGGAGGGCGTCGTAGATGGAGTACTCCATCAGGATCTCGTTGTGGGGCCCGATGCCGTCCACCTGCTTGCTGCCGCCGTAGCGGGACCCAAGGCCCGCCGCCATGATGACCAGTGAGACTTTCATTTGCTTCTCTCCTAAAGTTTTTGTGAATTTGCGCCTTGTTGCGCAACCATACGCTGTTCTTTTACCATACCCTATTTGCCGGATTTTTGCAACTGCTCTTGACTTTTTTCCTCTGCGGTCTATAATATGAAAACGATAATCATTTTCAGATTAAAGGAGGCATTGGATGCCATACAGCACCAAACAGCACCAGGCGGTGCTCCGCTGCCTGGAGGCCCGGGGCGAGACCGCCTGCACCGCCGCCGAACTGGCGGAGGACCTGCGTCGGGAGGGCTGCCCGGTGGGCCTGGCCACCATCTACCGCCAGCTGGAAAAGCTGGAGGCCGCCGGGGCGGTCCACAAGGTCAACACCGAGGAGGGCGCCCTGTACCAGTACTGCGGCCGCCAGTCCCAAGGCCACCGGGATTGCTTTCTTCTGAAGTGTGAGCGCTGCGGCCGCATCCGCCATGTGGACTGTACCCGCCTGCAGAACCTGTACGACCACCTGGAGCGGGAGCACCACTTCCGCATCGATCCCCGGGGGACGCTGTTTTCCGGGGTGTGCGACGTCTGCGCCGGAGAGGAGGACCACCATGGAGCCCAATGAGCTGATCGTCTGCCGGGACGCGTCCCTGGGGTATGAGGGTCAGAGCGTCCTGGCCCACCTGGATCTCACCATCCGGGCGGGGGACTACCTGTGCATCGTGGGGGACAACGGCTCCGGCAAGTCCACGTTGCTGCGGGGCCTGCTGGGGCTCCTCTCCCCCCAGTCCGGGGAGATTCTCCGGGCGCCGGAACTGCGGCAGGGAGCCGTGGGCTATCTGCCCCAGCAGACCCGGGCCCAGCGGGACTTCCCGGCCACGGTGTATGAAGTGGTCCTCTCGGGCTGCCTGAACCAGAAGGGGCTGCGGTTCTTCTACACCGCCGCCCAGAAGTCCGCGGCATTGATGAACATGGGCAAGCTGGGGATTCTGGAGCTGAAGGACCAGAGCTACCGGGATCTCTCCGGCGGCCAGCAGCAGCGGGTGCTGCTGGCCCGGGCCCTGTGTGCCGCCCGCAGCCTGCTGATCCTGGACGAGCCCATTACCGGCCTGGACCCCGCCGCGGCCCAGGATCTGTACAAGACCCTCTCCTACCTGAACCGGAAGGAGGGCATGGCGGTGGTGATGGTGACCCACGATCTGAGGGCCGCCCTGCGCAGCGCCCGGACGGTGCTGCACATCGGCCACAGCAGCTACTTTTTAGGCACAGTCAAAGACTATCTGGCCTCCCCCCAGGGGCGGCGGTTTCGGGAGGTGGAGGAATGAGCCTGACCTTGATGCTGACCTATCCCTTTATGCAGCGGGCCCTGATCGCCGGGACGCTGGTAAGCCTCTGCGCCGCGCTGCTGGGAGTCCCCCTGGTACTGAAGCGGTACTCCATGATCGGCGATGGCCTCAGCCACGTCTCCTTCGGCGCCCTGGCCATCGCCGTGGCCCTGGGGTTCACTCCCCTCTACTTCTCCATCCCCGTGGTGATCCTCGCGGCGTTCTTCCTGCTGCGGCTGGCCACCAATCCCCGCTGGAACAGCGACGCGGCCATCGCCGTCATGAGTGCGTCGGCCCTGGCCGTCGGCATCATCGTCATCTCCCGCACCAGCGGCATGACCACGGATGTGGACAACTACATGTTCGGCAGCGTCCTGGCCATGACGTGGGCGGATGTGGCCCTGTCTGCGGTACTGTCCCTTGCGGTGCTGGCCCTGTTCGTGCTGTTCTACCACAAGCTCTTCGCCGTGACGTTCGATGAGAGCTTCTCCCGGGCCACGGGGCTGCGGGTGGACTGGTACAACACCCTGCTGGCCATTCTCACCGCCCTGACCATCGTGCTGGGGATGCGGATGATGGGTGCCATGCTGATCTCCTCCCTGGTGATCTTCCCGGCGCTGACGGCCATGCGGCTGTTCAAGAGCTTCCGGGGCGTGGTGGTATGTGCCGCCGTTACGTCGGTGTGCTGCTTCTGCGCGGGACTCATGGCCTCCTGGACGCTGTCCACGCCGGTGGGAGCCTCTGTGGTGGCGGCAAATCTCGCGCTGTTTCTGCTCTCCTGTGCTGCCGGCTGGCTGCGCAGGCGCTGAAAACCGCCGGATCTGCGGCTGTGCCGTATATCCGGCGGATTTTTTTATACAATATTAGAAAAGAATCTGGCAGAAAAGGCTTGCGCTTTTCCAGTATCTGTGCTATGATGCGTATGTTAGAAGAGTAAGGTATGTGGAGTGGGCTGCGGGGTCCGCTCTTTTTCTTGACCTTTTTCGGTCAGGCAAACTCTGCTTAAACTTCCAAAAGAAGGGAGTCCTCCCATGAAAAAGATCACTGAACTGACCGCGGAACTGGCCGCTCCCGCTATCGCGGAACAGGGCTGCACCCTCTGGGACGTGGAGTACGTCAAGGAGGCCGGCACCTGGTATCTGCGCATTCTGCTGGACAAAGAGGGCGGCGTGGACATTCTGGATTGTGAGGAGATCTCCCGGAAGGTCAGCGACCTGCTGGACAAGGCCGACCCCATCGAGGGCAGCTACACCCTGGAGGTGGGCTCCGCCGGTGCCGAGCGGGCGCTGAAGCGGCCCTCCGATTTTCAGCAGTTTCTGGGCAGCCCCGTGCTGGTGAAGCTGTACCGGGCCCGGGAGGGCCGGAAGGAGTTTGCCGGCTATCTGAAGGGCTATGACGAGGCCACCGGCGATGTCACCGTCACCGTGGGCAGCCAGGATCTGGTCTTCCCCAAGAAGGAGACTGCCCTTATCCGCCTGCGGGTGGAATTTTAACCAATCACCGTCCCGACAAGACGTATTTTATCAACAAGGAGAATCAGCAACATGAAAGGCAAAAAGCAGAAGGAGCCCGTAGGCTTCAATCCCGCGGAAATCTTCGCGGCACTGGCTCTGCTGGAGAAGGAGCGGGGCATCCCCCAGTCCTTCATGATGGAGAAGATTGTCCAGGCCCTCACCACCGCCTACAAGCGGGACCACGCGGATGTGGAGAACGTCATCGTGGATGTGGACGAGGCACACCAGAACCTGAAGATGTTCGTCCAGAAAAACGTGGTGGAGGAAGAGGACTACGTGGACCCCGCCAACGAGATGCCCATTGAGGAGGCCAAGAGGCTCTCCGCCAAGTACGAGGTGGGCGACATCGTGAACATCCCTGTGGACACGGTGGAGTTCGGCCGCATCGCAGCAGGCAACGGCAAGCAGGTCATCATCCAGGGCCTGCGGGAGGCCGAGCGGGGCCAGGTGTATGATGAGTTCAACTCCAAGCAGCATGAGATCCTCACCGGCGTAGTCACCCGTGTGGATCCCCGCAACGGCAATGTGTCCCTGCGGATCGGCACCGGCACCGACTCTACCGAGGCGCTGCTGATGGCCGGTGAGCAGGTCCCCGGCGAGGATCTGACCGAAGGCATGCATGTGAAGGTCTATGTGGTGGAGGTTCGCCGGTCCACCCGCGGGCCCCAGGTGCTGATCTCCCGGACCCATCCGGGCCTGGTGAAGCGCCTGTTCGAACTGGAGGTCCCCGAGATTTATGACGGCACCGTGGAGGTGAAATCCATCGCCCGTGAAGCCGGCAGCCGCACCAAGATGGCCGTGTGGTCCAACGACGAGAACGTGGACCCCATCGGCGCCTGCGTGGGCCCCAAGGGCCAGCGTGTGGGCAGCATTGTGGAGGAGCTGCGGGGCGAGAAGATCGACATCGTCAAGTACAGCGAAGACCCGGCCCAGTTTATCGCCGCCGCCCTGGCGCCTGCCGACGTGGTGGATGTGTGGATGGCGGACGAGGGCAAGGCCTGCCGCGTCATCGTGCCGGATGACCAGTTGTCCCTGGCCATTGGCAAGGAGGGACAGAACGCCCGCCTGGCGGCCCGCCTCACCGGCTACAAAATCGACATCAAGCCGGAGAGCTATCACGACGAGGAAGAGCCCCCTGCCGGGGGCGCCCCGGAGGCCGCGGACACGGCGGAAGCGTCCGCTGTGGAGCCCGTGGACGCGGAGTAAGATCAGTTTATCAGAAAGGCGGCCTATGAGATGCCGAAAGTGAAGAAGATTCCCCAGCGGCAGTGCGTGGGCTGCCGGGAAATGAAGGATAAGAAGGCCTTGCTGCGGGTGGTCAAGGCCCCGGACGGCACCGTGTCCCTGGACTTCGGCGGCAAGAAGCCCGGGCGGGGCGCCTATGTGTGCCACGACGTGGCCTGCCTGCAGAAGGCCCGGAAAACCCGGGCCCTGGAACGGGCCTTTGACACCGCCATCCCGCCGGAGGTCTACGACGCCATGGAGGCAGAACTGCGAGGTGCGGATGGACCGGCTTAACATTCTGTCCCTGCTGGGTCTCAGCCTGCGGGGCGGCCGGTTGGCCGTGGGCGAGGAGCCGGTAGAGGCCGTGGCCCGCGCCCGGGACGCCCGGGTGCTGCTGCTGGCCGCCGACGCGGCGGAGGGCACCCGCCGCCGGTGCGAGCACTTCGCCCAGGCCGGTGACTGCCTGTGGCTCCAGCTCCCCTTCACCAAGGCGGAACTGGGCCGGGCCCTGGGCCGGACGGCCGTGGCCATCGCCGCGGTGACGGACGTGGGACTGGCCGCCGCCCTGCTGCACCGGCTGGCGGAGCTGGATCCGGAGCAGTACGCCGACGCGGCGGACCGGATGGATGTAAAGGCCCGCCGGGCCGCGGAGCGCCGGGCGGAGCAGGCGGCCCATGAGAAGAATCTCCGCCAGGGCAAGCGCCGCCGAAAGGCGCCGCCTGCACCAAAGGCGGCCAAACCTCCGGCGGAAATGCCACCGGAGCGTGCGCCAGACGGGAACCGTCCCCGCGGCGCAAAGCCATACCGATCCCGTCCCCCAGGGACGCTCGCCCCAAGCCGAAGGCACAGGCGCGGCCATACGCCAACAGCCGCCCGGTGAAAAAGGGCAAAGGCTCCTTCCGCAAGAAAAAGGAAGGCTGACGGACCGCGCCGCCGCGGCATGTGTCCGCGGCAGCTATTTGAAAAAATTTCCCAGCCCTCGGGTTGGAGCAGAACGAGGTGTTTCTATTGGGTATTGAGAAATACAGAGTCCATGAGGTGGCGAAGGATTTCGGCCTTCCCACCAAGACCATCACGGAGATCCTGACGAAATACGCCGAGACTCCCAAAAACCACATGCAGGCGCTGACAGATCAGGAGCTCTCTCTGATCTTTGAATACCTGACGCAGCACAATCCGGTCTCCAGCATCCAGGTGATCTTCGCCGACACCTACAAGGAGGAGCCTGCGAAGGAACCAGCCACCAAAAAGCCAGAGCCCGCCGGCAAGGCCGCCGCGCCCGCCCAGGGCCAGCAGGTCAGGCAGTCTGTGCCTGCCCAGAGCGCGCAGAGCAGCCAGGGTGGCCGGCAGCAGCCCCAGCAGCAGAACGCCGCCTCCAAGCCTGCGGCGCAGCAGCCGGTGTCCCGGGTGCCCCAGCGGAAGATCGTGGACACCCGCAAGGGCGGCGACGTGAATCTGGCCAAGTATGATGAGCGGCTGGAGGATCTGGGCGGCGAGCGGGGCGCTCGGATGCAGCGGCAGCAGCGCAGCGGCAAGGAGAAGATCCGCACCAACAACCAGCGCCGGGGCGGCATGACCTTCTCCAACAAGCGCAAGCAGGACGAGGCAGAGCGGATGCGCAGGCTCCAGCTGGAGATCGCCAAGAAGGCCCCTGTGAAGGTCATGATCCCCGATGAGATCTCCGTGGGCGAACTGGCCAGCCGCATGAAGAAAACCGGCGCAGAGGTGGTCAAGTGCCTGATGAAGAACGGCATTATGGCCTCCCTCAGCCAGATCATTGACTTCGACACCGCCGCCATCATCGCCGAGGAGATGGGCTGCAAGGTGGAGAAGGAGGTTGTCGTCACCATCGAGGAGCGGCTGATTGACGACCACGAGGACAAGGCGGAGGATCTGGTGCCCCGGGCTCCCGTGGTGGTGGTCATGGGTCACGTGGACCACGGCAAGACCTCCCTGCTGGATACCATCCGCCACACCTCTGTGGCGGCCGGAGAGGCCGGCGGCATCACCCAGCACATCGGCGCCTATCAGGTGCAGGTGAACGGCAAGCCCATCACCTTCCTGGACACGCCGGGCCATGAGGCATTCACCTCCATGCGGGCCCGCGGCGCCATGATTACGGACATTGCCATTCTGGTGGTGGCAGCGGACGACGGCATCATGCCCCAGACCGTGGAGTCCATCAACCATGCCAAGGCCGCAGGTATCCCCATCATCGTGGCCATCAACAAGATCGACAGGGAGAACGCCAACCCGGACCGGGTGCTTCAGCAGCTGACGGAGTACGGCCTGGTACCAGAGGACTGGGGCGGCGACACCATCTGCTGTAGGATCTCCGCCAAGCAGAAGATCGGCATCGAAAACCTGCTGGAAATGGTGACCCTCACCGCTGAGATGGCGGAGCTGAAGGCCAACCCCAACCGGTCTGCCAAGGGCACCGTCATCGAGGCCCGGCTGGACAAGGGCCGGGGCCCCGTGGCCACTCTGCTGGTGCAGAACGGCACACTGAAGCAGGGCGACATCATCATCGCCGGCACCGCCGTGGGCCGTGTCCGGACCATGATGGACTACAAGGGCGCCCGTCTCACCCAGGCCGGCCCCTCCGTACCCGTAGAGATCGCGGGCCTCTCCGAAGCGCCCTCTGCCGGCAGCCCCTTCTTCGCCGTGGCCGACGAGCGCATGGCCCGGGAGCTGGTGGAGCAGCGCAAGGCCGAGGAGAAGGCCAAGGCCGCCGCACCGGTGCAGAAGGTCTCTCTGGAGAACCTGTTTGACCAGATCCAGGCCGGCGAACGCAAGGAGCTGGCCCTGATCGTCAAGGCCGACGTCCAGGGCAGTGTGGAGGCGGTGAAGGCCTCTCTGGAAAAGCTGTCCAACGACGAAGTGACCGTCCGTGTCATTCACGGTGGCGTGGGCGCCATCAACGAGTCCGACGTGATGCTGGCTGCCTCCTCCGGCGCCATCATCGTGGGCTTCAACGTCCGGCCGGACGCCGCCGCCCGGGACGGCGCGGTGCGCCAGAACGTGGATATGCGGATGTATCGCGTCATCTATGACTGCATCGATGAGATCGAGGCGGCCATGAAGGGCATGCTGGCCCCCAAGTACCGGGAAGTGGTGCTGGGCCACGCGGAGGTCCGCCAGACCTACAAGGTCTCCAGCGTGGGCACCGTGGCCGGCTGCTACGTCCAGGACGGCAAGATCGTCCGTAGCTGCTCCGTCCGGGTGGTCCGGGACGGCATCGTGATCCACGAGGGCTCTCTGGCCTCCCTGAAGCGGTTCAAGGACGACGCCCGGGAGGTCGCTGAGAACTACGAGTGCGGCCTGACCGTGGAGAAGTTCAACGACATCAAAGAGGGCGATATCATCGAGGCGTTTACCATGGAGGAGATTCCGCGGTAATGTGCTGGGCCTGACGCTGTATACCGCCTCTCCGCCGCCCTTTCGGGTCGCAGAGCGGCCCCGCACGGCAGTGCGCCCAAGCGTGCCGCGGTTGGCTCTGCCCGCCGAGGATGTCTGATTCAGAGTTCCTGTGAAACCCATTTCATGGGGCGTGCGGTATCATCGAGGTGTTTACCATGAACAGCTTCCCCGGTAATGGGCCTGCCTCATCAGATCGCAATCATCAACCATACTTGCAATAGCCGGCAGGGCGGGCGTAAACGCCCGCCCTGCTTTTTCAGAAGGAGCGCCTATGAGCCGCGTGATCCTGCTTTGCGCCGATCATCCCCTTCCGCTGTATGCCGCCCAGACCCGCCGGGTCTATTTCCACCGCGGCGTGCGGTATGAGGAGGAAGGATTTTCTGTTCAGCCCCATGTCTACTACCGCCCTGCGGTGGACAACCTGGAGCTGTCCATGAAACCCCATCGCTATGAGCTGGACCTGCGTGCTACGGAGCAGGACGCCGCCCTGCTGCGGGACTATCTGCGGCAGAGCTGCATTCCCGGTGAACAGGTGGAGCTGTGGAACCTGTGGGTGAGCGATATCCGGGTCCGGGCCTTTCGCCTGACGGGCCCGCTGGCAGATCTGGACGCCGACGCCCTGGTGCAGATGGAGGAGCGGGAGCAGACCTGCATTACCCTGACCATATAAGCGCTCCAACCAAGCGCAATTCCAATGAACTCCCATAAGGAGGTATCTCTCTATGCCAAGCAATCGAATCGGCCGGATCAACGAGGAGATCCAGCGGGAGCTGGCGGACCAGCTCCGCCGTCTGAAGGACCCCCGTGTCTCCCAGGTGGGTATGGTATCCATCACCCGGGTGGACACCACCAGCGACCTGCGATACGCCCGGGTCTATATCAGTGTTCTGGACAAGGACCAGGAGAAAGACGTGCTGAAGGGCCTGAAATCCGCCGGCGGCTTCCTGCGGCGGGAGCTGGGACGGGCCCTGCAGCTGCGATACACGCCGGAGCTGCAGTTCATCGCCGACGACTCCATCCAGCACGGCGCCCACATCCTGGAGATCCTGCGCCAGGTGGAGCGGCAGGATGAAGCCCGGGACGACCCGGACGCCGGCGAAACGGAGGAATGAGCATGCTGACGGTCCCCCAGACCGCGGCGCTGCTGCGGACCTTTGACAATATTCTGATCCTCACCCATGTCCGCCCGGATGGGGACACGGTGGGCTGTGCCGCAGCCCTGTGCGCAGGACTGCGGTCTCTGGGCAAGGCGGCGTTTCTGCTGCCCAATCCGGAGCTGACAGACACCACCGCCCCCTATTTCCGCCCTTACGAGGCGCCGGAAGGCTTCACACCGGACAAGGTGGTGTCCACGGACATCGCCACGGTGGGCCTGTTCCCGGAGAACGCCAGACCATACGCGGAACGGGTGGATCTGGCCATTGACCACCATCCCTCTTTTGAGTCCTTTGGCCGAGAGAATATCGTCCGGCCGGAAGCCGCCGCGTGCGGAGAGCTAATCTACGACATTCTGTCCGATCTGGGCCCCATCACGCCGGAGATGGCCCTTCCGCTGTATGTGGCCGTCTCCACGGACACAGGCTGCTTTGCCTACGCCAATACCACTGCCCAGACCCATGCGGTGGCGGCCGCGCTGCTGCGGACCGGCATCGACTATCAGACCGTCAACAAGGTGTTCTTCCGCACCAAGAGCCGCAGGCGGATGCAGCTGGAGGCCGCCATCCTCAACGACTGTACGTTTTACGACCGAGACCGGGTGGCGGTGCTGTCCGTGCCCCTCTCCCTGATGGCGCGGATCGGCGCCTCGGAAACGGATGCGGAGGACCTCTCCGCTCTGGGTCCCCAGATTGAGGGCGTGGACTGCGCCATCACCATGCGGGAGCTGCGGCCCGATGTGTGGAAGATGTCCCTGCGGACCGGTCCCCGGATTAATGCCACGGAGGCCTGCCGGCTGCTGGGCGGCGGCGGCCACGCGGCCGCCGCAGGCTGCACGGTGGAGGCCCCCTGGGCTGAGGCCAGGGAGCGAATCCTGGCTGCCGTGGCGCAGGTGGCGCCGGACTATCAGCGCTGAGCGGGCCGCGTTCTGCTGCCCTTGAGGAGGTTTTTATGCCCAGTGGTATCCTGATTATCGACAAGCCCGCCGGTTGGACCAGCATGGACGTCTGCGCCAAGGTGCGGGGCATCTTCCACGAAAAGCGGGTGGGACACGGCGGAACGCTGGACCCCATGGCCACCGGGGTGCTGCCGGTCTTTGTGGGGCAGGCCACCCGCGGGGTGGAGTTCGCAGAGAACGGCCAGAAGGAATATGTAGCCGGTCTGCGGCTCGGCCAGGTGACGGACACCCAGGACGTCACCGGCACCACGCTGGAGACCCGTCCCGTCACGGCGGATCGGGCAGCACTGGAAGCGCTGCTGCCCCGCTTTCTGGGAGAGCAGGACCAGATCCCCCCTATGTACTCCGCTGTCAAGGTAGGCGGGCAGAAACTCTACGACCTGGCCCGGAAGGGACAGGTCGTGGAACGGAAGCCCCGCCGCATCACCATCTACGAGCTGGAGCTACTGGCCCAGGAGAGCGCAACGGACTACCTGCTCCGCTGCCGCTGCTCCAAGGGCACCTACATCCGCACCCTCTGCCATGACATCGGCCGACAGCTGGGCTGCGGCGGGACGCTGTACGCCCTCCGCCGCACCATGGCGGCCGGCTTCAGGTTGGACCAGGCAGTGACGCTGGAGGCAGTCCAGGCACAGGGTACAGCGCTCCTGCTGCCTACGGACAGCCTCTTCGCAGAGTACCCGGCCCTGCCTCTGACATCCGGCCTGCTGGAGAAACGGGTCCGCTGCGGCAATCCCATCCCCCTGCCGGGCACACCGGACGGCATCTACCGCGTATACAGCCGGGACCGGCAGTTCCTGTGCCTGTCCCGGGCTGCGGGCGGAACGCTGACGTCCATCAAGAATTTCTTTGGAGCGTAAACCATGAAAGAACGAGTCATTGCCCTGGGCTTTTTTGACGGAGTCCACCTGGGGCACGGCGCCCTGCTGCGCCGGGCCGCTGAGGAGGCCGCCCTGCGGGGCTGTACCCCCGCGGTATTCACCTTTGACCGCCCGCCGAAGGAGGTGGTCACCGGCGTCCCCTGTCCCCTCATCAACTCCCCGGAGGACCGGCGGGACCTGGTGCGGCGGCTGTACCGCATTCAGGACGTGCTGATGGTCCCCTTTGACCGCGAGATGATGACCACGCCCTGGGATGACTTTATTGTCCGGATCCTGGTGGGCCGCTACCACGCGGTCCATCTGGTGGCGGGACACGATCACCACTTCGGCCACAGGAACCAGGGCACACCGGAGCTGCTGGCGCAGAAGTGCGCCCAGCTGGGCCTGGGCTGTGACATCATCCCCAAGGTGGAGGTAGCAGGCATCACCGTCAGCTCCACCTACATCCGCCGGTTGGTGGAGCTGGGGCAGATCAGCCGGGCCAACCGCTTCCTGGGCCACCCCCACACCCTGACAGGCACAGTCCGCCACGGCCGGGGCATCGGCTCCTCCCAACTGTTCCCCACTGCCAACCTCGTCATTCCGCCTCATGTGCTGGTGCCGAGCCACGGAGTATACGCCACCCGGGCCACACTGGAGGACGGCTCCTGCTACGCCGCTGTCACCAACGTGGGCACCCGCCCCACGGTTCAAAACGGCTCGGACATCACAGTGGAGGCCTGTCTCCTGGACTTCCAGGGGGACCTGTACGGTAAACAGCTGCGGCTGGAGTTTTATGAGCATCTGCGCCAGGAGGTGCGCTTCGACTCCCTGGACGCCCTGCGGGCCCAGATCCAGTCGGATGCAGACGCCACCCGGACCTATTTCGCAGACGGGGTCCCCACCTTCCCTGCCCTTTGATCCTCCATGAAACAGCGCGGAGTCCGGAATCGGACTCCGCGCTGTTTTCAGATCAGCCACACCGTCAGCCACACCAAGCCGATCCCGGCAGCGCCCATCAGGGTGTAGACCGCCGGGGAAAGATCCCGCCAGATCCGGCTGAACCGCCCATGGTCTCCGCCGGCATAGTTTCGCGCCACCCGGCGGGCCTCCTCCACCAGCTCCCGGGCGGTGACGCCCTCGCCGGCCGCATCGTTCCGCACGATGAAGATCGCCTGCTCAAAAAAACGCTGGTCCGGGGAATCCACCACCACGACCCGTCTGGAAATGCCTTTCACCATCCGCTTTACGCCTCCTGCCTCTCACAGAATTTAGATGGTTCCATTTTGTCTCAGCGCGGGAAAATTTATACCGCCTCTCACACCTTTTTCACACCGCTCTCCCGGCTGAGATACAGCACCTGAACCCCGCAGTCGTCCTGAAGATTCTCCCGCCGGACGCTCTCGCTGAGGATCAGTCCCGCCAGGGTCTGCGGATCCTCTCCATCCCAGCCGGCCAGCAGGTTTTGAAGCCATTCGTCCCGGCCCGGGTCTGCCACCCCGTCGCTGACCATTACTACAAAGCTTCCCGGCTCCAGCGTGGCACGGGTCACATCCGGAGCCGCCGCCCCGCCCCGCAGACCCGCCGGCAGGGTCCCGCCGGTGATCCGCCGGACAGTGCCCCCCTTCTTCACATAGCTGGGGGCCGCGCCGTATTTGAAGAAGGCCGCCTCCCCCGTCTCCGGTCTGCAGGTGATGAGATCAATGGTGGTGAAGCTTCCGGTCTCCGCGCCCCGCAGGGCCATGGCTGCGTTCAGGGTCTTCATGGCCGCCTCCGGCTCGATGCCCGCCTGCAAAAACTGCTCCAACAGACGGCAGGTGAGGGCGGACTCCCGCCGGGCTGCCTCTCCGCTGCCCATGCCGTCCGCCAGCAGCAGGCACAGGAGGCCCCCCTCCGTGCGGAAGGAGACCACCGTATCCCCACAGACCGTCTCCCCCTCCTTGGGCCGCAGGGCCGCGCCAATGCGGCAGAGATCCGCCTCCCCTGCTGTGGCACGGACCTCCCCCAAACCGGCAGCGGTGGCGGTCAGCAGTTCACTGAGCTGGGCGTACTGGCCCCTGGCGCTGCGGCGGGTCTCCTCCAGCTGCCGCCGGTACTGCCGCCGCAGCAGGAATGCAGAGAGCTCCCCATTGACGGCGGTGAGAAAGTCCGGCAGGTGGATGCACCGGTCCGCGAAGTAGCTGGGAAAGTCCTTGGCCAGCGCGCGCCCCCGCTCCAGCAGGAAGGGCGTGGCGTCGTTCAGGGCGTTGAAGGTGCCGGTGTACTCCTTCTGCCAACAGAGCTCGCACAGGGCGCAGCCCCGGCACACCTTTTCTGCCGCCCGGTCAAAGACCACCGCCGGGTTCTCCTCCGTGGACACCGGGGCCGCCCTGCCCATGCTGTCGTACAGGGCCCGCAGAGCGGCGGCCATCCGGGTCAGCTGGGCGCGCATCCCCTCCAGCGCGGCGGGAAACTCCGGTGTCTCTCCCCGCATCACCCGCTTGCCGCCGAAGGCTCGGCCCGGCAGCATCAAAAACAGGACCGCTCCCACCGCGGCCTCCGGCAGCAGGGGCGTGGAGAGGCCCGCCGGCAGGGCGGCCAGAGCCGCCGCTCCCCAGAATGCCAGCGCCGCCCAGATCCGCCTTCCGCTACTGCGGCTCCCAGCCAGAAGGCCCGCCAGACCATAGGCCGCCCCGAAGAGGACGCCGCCCCGGCCGGAACAGAAGTCCGCCGCCAGGCCCGCCCCCAGTCCGGCGGCTACCCCGGTCATGGCCCCCCGCTGATAGGCGGTGTAGGCCAGCAGCAGACACAACAGTGAACGCCCCACGGAGACACCGGCCAGTTCTACGTCCACCAGCGCCAGCAGAATGGAGCCTGCCAGAAACAGCAGACTATCTGGCTCCGGCCGCTCCCCTCCGGCCTGCAGCAGGGGCTGATAATACCATGCGGAGATGCCTACCAGGGCCGTTGCCGCAAGGCAGGGCGCCAGGTTTCGCAGGGGGACAAGGACTGGAGCACGTAGATGCCGCTCACCGCCAGAAACAGTCCCGCCCCTGCCAGAGGGTGAAACAGCGGTCCCTCCAGCAGCTTCAGCCCCTGAAAGGCCGCCGCGGTGGTAAAGATCAAAATCGCAGCGGCCAAAAAGGGCAGCGCACCGGAAAAGTCCAGAAACAGCACCGCCCCCACGCCAGCGCCCAGCAGGGCGGCGATCCCTCCTGCCCCTGGCCCACAGGCCGCCACGCACCCCAGGGCAAAGGGCGCGTAATCCCCCGGCGTCTGGGTGGCGGTCAGCGCCGCCGCCAAAAAAAATCGGATGCCCCAGGCCAGCAGCTGTGCCGGCTGGTGCCGGCTCCATATCATGTCCCTGTGCCCCACAGCTTGTCCCTCCTGTATTCCGCCGTGAAGTCCACGGCCTCTTTGGTTTTTTCCACTATTTTACAGGCTGTGTGGAAAAAATCCCGTCGGGAAAAGAAAGCCGCGCCATTTCCGGGCTGGATGCCCATAGTGGACTTTTACGGCCGGATATGGTATGATAAACTATCATGTTTTCATTGGAAAGGACGGCCCGCCTTGAACATCGGCACGCTTACCATCAACTCCTCCCTGGCCCTGGCCCCCATGGCCGGGGTCACGGACGTCGCCTTCCGCCAGATCTGCGCGGAATTGGGGGCGGGATATACCATCACGGAGCTCATCTCCTCCAAGGCCCTGTGCTACCACGACAAGAAGACCCTGTCCCTGCTCCAGCAGTTTCCCGGGGAGCACCCTGCGGCAGTGCAGATCTTCGGCAGTGACCCGATCTGCATGGCAGAGGCAGCCCAGATCGCCCTGGAGCATTCCGGGGCGGATGTGGTGGACCTGAACATGGGCTGCCCCATGGGCAAGATCGTCAACAACGGCGACGGGGCCGCCCTGATGAAGGACCCGGAAAAGGCCGGACGCATCATGGAGGCAGTGGTGAAAGCCGTCTCTGTGCCGGTGACCGCCAAGTTCCGCCGGGGCTGGGACATGGGCAGCTGCAACTGCGTGGAGTTCGCCCGAATCCTGGAGCAGGCAGGGGCCTCCGCCGTGGCGGTCCACGGCCGGACCCGGGCCCAGGTGTACAGCGGTCAGGCGGACTGGACCTGCATTCGGGCGGTGAAGGAGGCTGTGTCCATCCCGGTGATCGCCAACGGCGATATCTGGAAGCCGGAGGACGCGGTCCGCATTCTCCAGCACACCAAAGCGGACATGGCCATGATCGGTCGCGGGTGCTTCGGCAACCCCTGGCTGTTCCAGCAGGCCAAAGCCGCGCTGGAGGGCAAGCCCATCCCGCCCCTGCCGCCGCTTGCGGAGCGGTGCGACACAGCGGTACGGCAGTTTGAGCTGGCCGCCGCGTCCAAGGGCGAGCGGGTAGCCGTGCTGGAGGCCCGCCGCCACTACTGCTGGTATCTGAAGGGCGTGTCCCACTCCGGCTACTACAAGGAACAGATCGTGCAGATGAACACGCTGGAAGACGTGTATCGGGTGACGAAAGGAATCAAAAGGGATTTGAGATGAACGAGCAATCGCGGGAACAGCAGCTGGTCTCCGCCGCCCGGGACGGGGATATGGACGCCTTCGAGGCGCTGGTCCATCTGTATGAGAAACGGGTGTTCGCCCTGACGCTGCGGATGTGCGGGAATCCCGAGGATGCCGCCGAGGCCGCCCAAGAGGCATTTCTCGCCGCCTGGCAGGGGCTGGCATTCTTCCGGGGAGAGGCCAGCTTCTCCACCTGGCTGTACCGGCTGGTGTCCAACGCCTGCGTGGACTTGCTGCGGCGTGATGGCCGCCGCCGGGCCTCGGCCGGCCCCTCCCTGGATGACGAGGAGCTGAATCTGGACGTGCCCGATCCGGCGCCCTCTCCCCAGGACGCGGCGGAGCGGCAGGAGCTGCGGGAAGAGATTGAGCGGGGCCTCTCCGCCCTCTCGCCGGAGCACCGGGAGGTGCTGATCCTCCGAGAGATTCACCAGCTGCGCTATGATGAAATCGCGGACTCCCTCTCTCTGGATGTGGGCACCGTGAAATCCCGGATCAGCCGGGCCCGGAAACAGCTGCGGAATTTTTTGCTGAAAAGCGGGAAC
Source organism: Dysosmobacter welbionis (assembly GCF_005121165.3). Taxonomy (NCBI): domain Bacteria; kingdom Bacillati; phylum Bacillota; class Clostridia; order Eubacteriales; family Oscillospiraceae; genus Dysosmobacter; species Dysosmobacter welbionis. Next base: position 1,773,954 of record NZ_CP034413.3, read on the forward strand.
TTTTCTCCGCTGCCGGCGTCTAAAGGAACAGAAAAGGAGGGCTGACAATGACATACTGCAAGGAGTTTTCGGCCCTGCTGGACCCCTATATCGACGGAGAGCTTTCCCCGGAGGAAACCGCCCGGGTGCGGGAGCATCTGCATACCTGTGACGGCTGCCGGGCCTATGTCCAGGCCGCGCTGGCCATACGGGACGCGTTTCCCGAGGCAGAGGATACCCCTGTGCCGGATGGCTTCGCCGCAGGCGTGATGGCTGCCATCCGGGCGGACGCCGCCCCCGGAAGCGCCGGAGACCCCGGTGGGCAAAGACGCTGCTCCCCTTGGCCGCCTGCTGTGCCGTCGTGGTGCTGGCCGTCTCCGGCCTGCCCCGCCCCGGCGGCACCGCTGTGACGGACCATCCGGAATCCCATGCAGAGATTGCGGCCCCAGCAGAGGCCGCTGTGCCCAACGTGGACAGCGTTGAGGAGGACACCGCCGCCACGGCCTATGCAACCCAGTCCGACGAGGACACGGCAGACGTCCCGGATTCCACTGTGTCTGAGGCAATCGCGCCGGAGGCGGATACCGTTGCGCCCGGCACACAGGACCAGCTTGCTCCCGCCTCCGATTCCAAAAGCAGCATTTTGCCCCGGGAAGGGAGTTCTGCCGATGTGCCGGAGACGGCCCCGGCCACCTTCGCGATCCAATCCCCCGGCCTGACGCTGACGGCGGAGGAGGCCGGAAGCCTGCTGGACAGCTATACGCTCATCTCTGAATCGGACGGGACTCTGGTCTACGAATTGACCGCCGCCGAATATACCGCTCTGCTGCAGCAGCTGGAACAGCAGGGGCTGGCCATTGCAGGCGCCGCCACCGCAGAGGAGGCGGAGGCCGACGGAACCATTCTGGTCCACGTGATTCCCGGTTAAAAAAGCAGAAGGGACGCCGAAATTTTTTGCGGCGTCCCTCTTCCCTTTTTTGAAAGCTTGTGATATAATATTATTTCGACAGGTGCCATCTCCCTGTCCAAGCGTCCGACACTGGGCGTTCGTTCGGCGGTCTTCGTCAATCGCCGTTCTCTAAACAAAAAAATGGAGGTTGCCCGTACCTTACCACGGGCGTTTTGCTGCGTTTTCGTATCAAAGGCCTCCGACATCATTCAAGGAGGTCTTTCTTTTATGTCCAAACCCAGATTCACCACACAGCAGATGGCCGCTGCCGGTATCATCGCCGCCATTTACGCCGCCCTGACGCTGCTGCTGCCCATTCCCCAGTATGGCGGCATCCAGTTCCGGGTGGCGGAGGCCATGACGGTCCTGCCCTTCCTGTTCCCGGAGGCCATCCCCGGTCTTACCGTCGGCTGTTTCCTGGCCAACCTCCTGGGTTCTCCCATTCCTCTGGACTGGATCGTGGGTACGGCGGCCACCCTGCTGGCTGCGCTCTGGACATCGAAGCTCCATCACAGGGCGCTGGCGCCCCTGCCGCCGGTGATCTGCAATATGGTGCTGGTAGGTGCGGAGATCGCCTGGTTTTCCACCCAGGAGGGTGCCGCCTTCTGGCCCGCGTTCGCCTTCAACTCCCTGACCGTGGGGATCGGCGAGGCCGCCGCTTGCTTCATTCTGGGCTCCCTGCTGCTGCGGGTCCTGCCCAGAGTCCCCGCACTGAAGGGCCGGATAGCCTCTTCCCGCATCTGATGCCACTCTGCGCAAAAAAGAAGTCCCGCGTCCGTTGGACGCGGGACTTCTTTTCACTTAGCGGTGAACTCGTCCTTTCCGGCGCCGCACAGGGGGCACACCCAGTCGGCGGGCAGGTCCTCCCACTTGGTGCCGGGGGCGATGCCGTTGTCCGGATCGCCGGCGGCCTCGTCATACACATAGCCGCAGAGATCGCATTCGTACTGTTTCATTTGAAAGATCCTCCTTCTGTTATAAACGGGCGATACACGCCTGGATTCCGGTGGAGACAGTGCTTACTTCAGCTTCTTCCGGATGGCCGCCTTGACCTCCGGCGACAGCAGCCGGCCGGCGGCCCGTACTGGCAGCGGCGGCAGGCGGCAGAACTCCCGGCGCACCTGGTCGAAGGGCTCCAGGGCGTAGGCGGCAAAGAATGCCGTCCGCTCCGGCGGCAGGGGAATGGGAGATGCCAGCCGGGGATTTCCGGCAATGGCCCGTTCCGGCGGGAAGGGCTGCTTGGCCAGCGGGAGCTGGTCAAAAATGTGGCTGCCGTGGGGGGTGTTCACCAACAGCAGGCTGATCCCCTTCTCCTGCTGGTCCGGCAGCTCATCCGGCCGCAGGCCCCAGAAATCCCCCAGTGTCAGATCGCCCACCCGGGTCATGGAGGCGTAGGGACAGCGGTAGCAGCTGGGCCGCAGGAACAGCGCCCGGCCGAAGGCCCGGCCGTATTCCGTGCGGAACAGCGGCGCGGTATCCACGGTGCCGTCGCCGTAGACCGCGGTAAAATGGCTGTCCTTCCATCCGGCGACCTTGTTGCGGAAACGGACCGCCTGCAGCGGCTGCTGCCGGCGCGCCTCCAGGCTCCGGGCCATGTCCTCCCACACGCCGGGAGAGGGCACGCCGTGGCACACCAGGTCGCAGGTGGTCAGATTCTCCGGCCGTCCGCCCAGATAGCGGTACAGCCCGTCCACCTGGCAGGGTGTGCCGGAAAACAGCACTGGTCGCTGGTCCAACCAGCGCCGCACCTCCCGAAAGACGCCCTCCAGATCGCTCTGGACGTACTTGGCGCCCCGCAGGCGCCACAGCTCCTCCTTGCGGAAGCAGGCGGTGTGCCGCAGATGCTGGCTGCCGTCAAAGGCGGCGCCAAAGACCACGCCGCCGCTTTCCAGGATATACTCCGCCAGCAGGGTGAACACGCCGCCCGAGGTGGAGTCTCTTCGGATCTCATCGTTTCTATTCCAGGCCGCGAATACAGCGGGCATGGAGCTCTGAGGCCGCTCCCGCAGGACGGGGCACACCGCCGTGCAGTGCCCGCACCGCACACAGGCCGCTCCGTCGATCACCGGATAGGCAAAGCCCTCCCGGTCCCGCTCCATGGTGATGGCGTCCTTGGGACAGCCGCTGGCGCAGGCCGTGCAGCCGGTGCAGTGGGTGTGGTCCGCCAAATGGGGCAAGGGCCGTTCCTCTGCCTTGACAGGCGCCTCCTCCGGTGTATGGGGCCGGTCCTCCAGGGCGCAGCGCAGATAGTCCAGGGACAACTTCCGCTCCCGGCCGAGCCGCTCCCCCACCGCCGCCCAGTCGATGGGCGCCGTCAGGTCCGCGGTATCTCCCTTGCCGATGATCCGCTCCCCCAGTCCCAGGCGGCTCAACAGGCTGAAGGTCCGGGAACTCTCCGGCGCAGCCATCTCTGCCGGTGCCACCGCCGTAAAGAAGGGCTTTTGGAACTGGACGGAGAACACCGTTCCGTGGAAGGAGTTGGTGCACACATAGGCGGCATCCCGGAACAGACCCAGAAACTCCGCCGGACCGGCGCTGAGAATGCAGCGGGCCTTGGGGTGGACCTTCTGGCGTACGCCGCACAGCTGCACCACCGGCAGCCCCGTCTCCTCCGCCAGGCGGCGGATATAGGGTGCCAGGGCGTCGGGGCGGCTGATGCAATAGCAGAGGATATAGCCCCGGCCCGCGCCTCCGTCCCTGGCTGCGGCCGCCCAATCCGTTCTCTCCAGCAGCAGCGTGGGATCCAGCACCACCGGCACGTCCTTCCCGGTGATGTCCCGGACAATGCCCTGCCCCTGCCGCTCCCGGACGGACAAGTGGGAGAAGGACTCCAGATAGGTCCGCAGCTCCTCCTCCATGCCGTCCGGGATGCGGGGGATGCCGAAGGATGGGGCATAGGCGATCTTCCGCTTGTGGGAGAAGGCCCCGAAGAACACCGGGTCGAACCGGCCGTCGGGGAAGATCTTCGGGTTCCAAATCTGGTCACTGCCGGAGAGCAGCACATCGTAGGGCAGCTCCGCCTGCCGCAGCTCCTCCAGGCTCTGGTAGCGGCGGCCGGAAATGTTCAGATTCTCCCGGGAAAATGCCTCAAACCGCTCGTATCGGGCCTTCAGCGGGCCATAGTGCAGGGCGGTGTGGGCGTCATGGGCGGCGCTTCCCAGGCCAGTGGGCCGCTGGAACAGGGTATTGTCCTGGTTCACGTAGTAGTCGATGATCTCGCATTCGCTCCCCAGGGACGCCACCGCCCGCTCCGTGGCGTAAGCCTGCAGCATGGCGCCGTAGTGATGGATATGGTAAAAGGTCAGCAGTCCTGTTTTCACCAAGTGTCTTCCTTTCCGCAGTCCGGATATCCCGCCGGGCGGGTCACTGCCTGTCCAGAATGGCGTCGGCGTCCCGGGATGCCAGAAGGTCGTCCTCCGCCACCCAGTCCGCCACATCCACCACGTCGAACGCCGTGGCGGTCCGGCGGATCACCACCTCTTTCAGCCCGGCGTTGATGACCAGCCTCCGGCACATGGAGCAGGAGGTGGCATCTCCCAGCAGTTCCCCGGTCCGGGCGTCCCGGCCCACTAGGTACAGCGTGCCGCCCACCATGTCCCGCCGGGAGGCGGAGATGATGGCGTTCGCCTCTGCATGGACGCTGCGGCACAGCTCATACCGCTCTCCCCGGGGAACCTGCATGGCCTCTCGGGAGCAGTAGCCCAGATCCACGCAGTTGGCCCGCCCCGGGGCGCACCGTTGTAGCCGGTGGAGATGATCTCGTCGTTTTTCACGATGATGGCCCCATAGACCCGGCGCAGGCAGGTGGCCCGCTCCAGAACGGTCTGGGCGATATCCAGGTAGTAGTTGGCTTTGCTGATCCGGTCCATGGGCGACACCTCTTTCTATCGAGTTCCTCTATTGTATCATGATGCCGCCGCAGTTTGCAAGAACTCTCCCCACTCTGGAAGGGATTTCTGTTGGAAGTCACCCCAGGGGGCGCCGGAGCCCGTTCTCCAGCCCCGCCCGCACGGCGATCATCTCTGCGGCCACGGACACGGCAATCTCCTCCGGCGTCTGGGCGCCGATGGCCAAACCGATGGGAGCGTGAAGGCGGGCGTACTCCTCGTCTGTGAACCCCGCCGCCAGCAGCCGCTCCCGGCACAGGGCCAGCTTCCTCTTGGAGCCAATGCAGCCCAGGTATTTGGCGCCGCTGCGCAGCACCTGAGTCAGCACCTCGTAGTCCGCCTGATGGCCCCGGGTCATCACCACCACATAGTCCTCCGGCGTCACCGTCACCTGTTCGGACAGCCGGGCGAAGTCCCCGCAGAGGGTCTTCTCTGCTTTGGGGAACAGCGCCGGGTCCGCGAACTCCGGCCGGTCGTCGTACACCACGGGGCGGAAGCCCAGGGAAGCCAGCACCGGCACCAGGGCCTGAGACACATGTCCGCCGCCGAAGAGATAGGTCCGCCCGGCCTTCACCACCGGGATGGACAGCCACTTCCGGGCAAAGACCGCCTGATTCCCGCACAGGAGCTCCAGCTCCTCCGGCAGGATATCCAGATGACGGGGCCCGGTCCGGTCTGCCAGGCCCATGGCCGTCACCTGCTCCCCCTCGATCCGCCGCAGGAGCCAGGTGTCCCGGTTTCCGCCGTCCGCCTCGATCAGATCCCGCAAAACGGCGATGATCCTCTGTTCTCCCGCGGGGAGGTACTGGAACTGCACCGTCACTCCCCCGCCGCAGACCATGCCCAGGCTGGCGGCGTCTCCCAGGGTAAAGCGGAACTGCCGCAGGGCGTCGCCCCCCCGCTCCAGCAGCTCCGCCGCCAGGCGCTGGCACTCGAACTCCACGTTTCCGCCGCCGATGGTTCCGGTGATCCCGCCGCCGGGGAACACCGCCATCATGGCCCCGGCCCCTCGGGGGGTGGAGCCGTCGGAGGCGGCGATGCTCACCAGCTCCACCGGACGCCCCTCCTCCAGAGCGTGGACGATCTCTCTGAAAAATTCCCGCATATCAGCCGATTCCTCCGTTCACAGCGCCCAGGATCAGGACCAGTACCGTCACGCCGCAGTACAGATATTTTGCCGTCGGGTAAAACCAGCGGCCCAGAGGGCGCCGCCGGGCCAGATTCACCTGAACCAAGCAGTCCTCCTTTTTCAGCACCCAGTAGAAGAACACCCCCGCCAGCAGCGCGCCGATGGGACAGGCGTAGATGGAGCAGACATCCATCCAGCCGGAGACGATGCCCTGGATGCACAGCCCCACGGCCAGGCCCACGACGCCGATCACCGCCACAGCAGTCCCCCGGCTGAGGTGCAGCTTCTCCTGCAGGGTGGCGGTGGGAGCCTCGAACAAGTTCACCAGGGACGTCACCCCGGCGAACAACGCCGCCACAAAGAACACCGCCATGAGGATCCGGCCTCCCGGCATCTCCCGGAACAGGTTGGGCAGGTAGATGAACATGAGGCCAGGGCCGCTCTGGGTCAGGGTCTCCCCCGCCGTGGCCATGGCCGGGATAATGACCAGGGCGCTGAGGATCGCGGCCATGCTGTCAAAGAACGCCACTGTCCGGGCAGACTCCGGCACGTCCGCCTCTTTGGAGAGGTAGGACCCGTAGATCAGGGTGCCGTTCCCTGCCACCGACAGAGAGAAGAACGCCTGTCCCAGAGCGTAGACCCATACCATGGGGTCCAGCAGTCCCTCCGGCTTCAGGACAAAGATGTAGCGGTAGCCGTCCGCCGCGCCGGGCAAGGTGGCAATGTAGATGGCCAGCCCCACGAACAGGCAGAAGAACAGGGGCATCATCACCTTGTTGGCCCGCTCGATGCCGCCGCCGATGCCAAGGGCCATGATGAGCAGCGTGCCCGCCATAGCGGCCACCTGCCAGCCGGTGTTGCCCCAGGAGGACGCCGCGGTGTCGAAATAGGCGGTGAATGCCTCCACCCCTTGGTTCTCCAGCGCAGCGCCCGTAAAGGACGCCACGGCGTACTTCAAAATCCAACCAACCACCACGGAATAGCCGATGGCCATGGCCAGAGAGCCCGCCACCGGGATGAGGCCCAGAGCCTCGCCCCAGCCCCGCCGGCCTGTGCGCCTCTCTGCCGCCGTGCCGAAGGCCGCCACGGGTCCGCCGGATGCGGCCCGGCCGAAGGCCATCTCGCCGATGACGCCGGTGGAGGCAATCAGCACCACAAAGATCACATAGGGGATCAGGAAGGTGGCCCCGCCGTAGGCGGACATCCGGGATGGAAACAGCCAGATGTTCCCCATCCCCACCGCGGAGCCGATGCAGGCCAGCTTGAATCCCCAGCGGGACCGGAAGCTGTCCCGTCTTGTCTGTTCCATGATTTTTTCCTCTCTTCTCTCAAAACTGCGGCGGCCCGCCGCGGCGCGCGTCAGCCGGCGCCCCGCTTTTGCAGCTCCTCACCCAGCAGGCGCACTGCCTGGTCCAGATAGAATTGGAGCGGCTGGGATTCCCCCACGGCCAGCCGGATGCTGCATCGCTGAGAGGGCAGCAGAATCTTCACCGCCTCGCTGCCGCCAATGGCCTCCGCCATCCGGGGAGAGACCTCCCCCAGCAAGCCGTTGGGCGTCAGCACACCGATGGGCCCCAGCAGGATATCCGCCCGCCGGGCGTTGAACGCCACGGCGTTCTCGCCGGTGGCGCCGTCATCCGCCCCCGCCCGCAGCATAGCGGCGGTGGCCAGAGAGTTGGTCCCCAGCGCCCGCACATGGAGACTGGGCCACTTTTTCTTCACAGCCTCCACCAGGCCCCGGCCCATGCCGCCGCCCTGGCCGTCCACCACGGCCACCAGCAGTTCCCCACGCATCATTCTCTCCATTCCTCCATTTTCAGATCTCCCTTTCAGCATACCCATTCCGCCCCCGCTTGTCAACTTCTTCCGCAGCGTCCATCGCGCCTTGCAGAGCGCCTGCGCCCACCCTTGTATTTTTCCCGCATGGCAGCTACAATGGGAGGCGCACCACCGTGTCAAAAAATTTTTGGAGATATTGAAGAAATCCGGCCCGCAGTCCCGTATGATAGATGTCGGACGACAAAAGGAGGTGGCGGCACGGCGTGAACAAACTGACAAACGCGTCCTTTTCCCAGCTGGTAGTCCAGTATGAGCGGCTGGTCTACACGGTCTGCTTCCAGCTGGTGCGGGACGCCGCCGCGGCCGAGGACCTGACCCAGGAGACCTTCCTGTCCGCCTACCTCCACCGGGACGCCATCCCTCCCGGCTATGAGCGGCAGTGGCTGTGCCGCGTGGCCACCAACAAGGCCAAGGACTACTTACAGAGCGCCTATCAGCGCCACACCCTGCTGCCGGGAGAGGACAATATCCCGCCGGGGCTGTCTCCCCCTGCGGAGGAGACGGTCCTGCGCAGGTCGGCTGCAGCTGAAATCCGGGACCTGATCCTCCATATGCGCCAGCCCTACCAGCCGGTGTGCCGGCTGTGCCTGCTGGAGGAAAAGACACCGGAGGAGGCGGCCCTGGCGCTGGGCCGGCCGGTAAAGACCATCCATACACAGCTGTCCCGGGGCAAGCGGATGCTTCGGGAGGCATTGGAAAGGAGTGGGAACGATGACATGCTTTCGCCCTGACGGGCATTTGACGGACGCGGCCCTGACCGCCCTTGTCCGGGGGGACTGCCTGGAGGAGCTGGACCGCCTGGAGCTGGCGGAACATCTGGCCTACTGCGACCAGTGCCTCCAGCGGTACACAGAGCTGCTGTCTGAGGGACCGATGCTGACCCCCGCCCGCTCCTGCCGGGAGAGCCTGCGGCGCCGGATCCGGCAGCGGGCCGTCCAGCTTGGCGTCAGCCGGTACGCCACGGCCGCGGCGGCAGTGACCCTGGCCCTGACGCTGCTGTGGGGCAGCGGAAACCTGTCCGGACGGGTGCATTCCACTGCGCCCTCGCTTCTGGAGCGGGCGGGCACTGCCCTGACAAAGTGGACCGACGCCTGGCCACAGGCGTGGGAGGAGGCCCTCTCCGGCTTCTCCGGCCTATTTGACAATTTCGGCGTCTCGCCGCGGAATGATCTGACACAAGGAGGTACACACCCATGACCCATCGAAATGGATTCCTGCTCTTCATCTCTTCCTGCCTCTCCGGCTGCGGACAGATGTATCAGGGCTATATGAAGCGGGGCCTGTCCCTGCTGCTGGCCTTCTGCCTGATCCTTTTTGCCTCCACCTATTTCTTTCTGGGGGCACTGGCGCTGTTTCTGCCGGTGATCTGGCTGTATGCCTTTTTCGACAGCTATGCGCTCCGGAGCCAGCTGGCCGCCGGCACCGCGCCGGAGGACGCCTTCCTCTTCGGCCTGTCCGATATGGACAGCAAACGGCTGGGAGAGCTGCTGCGCAAGCGTCACAGTCTCATCGGCTGGGCGCTGGTGGTAGTTGGCGTCTATATGCTCTACGACATACTGTTGAGCCAGCTGGGCGGTCTCTTCTTCGGTTGGTTCGGGGAGTGGCTATACGGACTGCTGCGCTATGGCCTGCCCCGCCTGGTCATCACCGTGCTAGTGATCCTGCTGGGCCTGTGGTTTATCCGGGGCCCCAAGGACAAGACGCCCATTGACGACGAGATCCCCCCTTTGCGCCGCCTGCCTCCAGCGCGGCCGGGGCTTGCGCCGCCGATCCGGCGGAGGCCAGGGCGGAAGACGTTGCATCAGACCGCTCCGCTGCGGGAAACGCCCCGGAGGGAGAGGAGGCCCACCGTGATGAACAGCCCTGAGCAGACGCCGGAATCCCGTCCGGCCCGGGATCGCCGGGTGGGCACCTTCACCTTCGGCGCCGTGCTGGTGATCTGCGGTGCGCTGATGCTGGTGAGCATGTTCTTCCCCTCCCTGGATCTGACCCTGGCCCTGCAGCTCTCGCCCCTGATCTTGGTCTGTCTGGGCGTGGAGGTGCTGCTGGCCAGCCGCTCCGGCGGGAAAATCCGCTACGACTGGGTGGGCATGGTGCTTTGCTTCGTCCTGGTCACCGCAGCGCTGGTGTTCTTCGGCATCGCCTGGTGCCTGGTGTACCACCCGGAGGCCGTCATCCACTACTGATACGGGTCTGCGAAGGCCCCGGTGCATTGCACCGGGGCCTTACCCTTTCTTCTTGGTTTTCCCGGGAAAATCCGGTATAATGGAGAAAATACCTGCCGCAGAAAGGAAGAATCCTCATGTCTGATTCGTTTGAAATGCGCCCCATCGCCCGCATCCGCAGCGACTTCGGCTCCAAGTTCGGCGTCCCTCGTCAGAGCGGTCTGGTGGACGCGTTGGAGGCCGCCGTGGTGTTCGAGGAGCCCTACCGCAATCCTGACGCCCTGCGGGGGCTGGAGGGATTCTCCCACATCTGGCTGATCTGGGCCTTTCACCAGTCCCAGCGGCCGGAATGGTCCCCCACAGTCCGGCCGCCCCGGCTGGGAGGCAATCAGCGGGTGGGAGTCTTTGCCAGCCGCTCCCCCTTCCGGCCCAATCCCATCGGCCTCTCCTCCGTGCGGCTGGACCACATCGCGTACACGGACGCCTTGGGCCCGGTGCTCCATGTCCGTGGCGCAGACCTGGTAGACGGCACCCCCATCCTGGACATCAAGCCTTACCTCCCTTACGGGGACTGCCACCCGGAGGCCACCGGCGGCTTTGCCAGCGAGCCGGCGCGTCCCACGCTGGAGGTGGAAATCCCACCCGCCCTGCTGGACCAACTGCCTCCGGACCGGCGGGAGGCCCTGCGGGATGTGTTGGCCTTGGATCCCCGTCCCCGGTATCAGCAGGACCCGGACCGGGTGTACGGCTTCCTCTTCGCCGGGCAGGAGGTGAGATTCACCGTGGATGGAGACCGCCTGCAGGTCGTGGACATCAAATGAACGCAAGGCACCCCGGGATATTTCCCGGGGCGCCCGTCTTTTCCGGGCACTCAGCGCATGGCCAGCGTCACGTCGCCGGTCACCGCCAGCTCGCCGTGGTTGTAGACCTCGGCGGAGCAGGTGGCAATGGCCTTCTCCACCCGCTCGGAAGCCATCTTGGCGTGGATCTCGATGGTATCTCCCGGCAGGATCTTCTTCAGAAACCGCACATTATTGATCCCCAAGAACAGGGGGATCTTCCCCGCATACCGCTCCGCGGACAGCAGCAGGATATCCGCCGTCTGGGCCATGCATTCCACAGAGTACACGCCGGGCAGCACCGGCTCACCGGGGAAGTGGCCCTTGAAAATCTCGCGGGCCGGGTCCACAAAAAATGTGGTCACGATGTGGTCGCCTGCCTCCATCTCCTCCACGGTATCCACCAGCAGCATGGGGTCCCGGTGGGGGATGATGGCCTTGATCTCTTCTTTGGAAAGCTTCATGATAGTGGTTCCTCTCTTTCGCGCAAAACGCTCCGTATATAAGCCGCGCCGGGACAGCGGCACGGCTCTGCCTCTTTTTATTGTACTGCCGACAGGGCAAAATGCAAGAGATAATTTGCGCTCCGGATCACAAAAGAGAGCCGCCCTCCCGGGCGGCTCTCTCATTTTCCAGATGGGGTGCCTTACTTCGCAGCCTTGGCGGCCTTGATGGCCTCGATCAGCATGGGGGTGACCTTGAACAGGTCGCCGCAGATGCCGTAGTCGGCAATCTCGAAGATGGGCGCAGTGTCGTTCTTGTTCACCGCGATGATGCACTCGGAGTCCTGCATACCGGCCTTGTGCTGGATGGCGCCGGAGATGCCCAGGGCGATGTACACCTTCGGATGCACCGTCTTGCCGGTCTGGCCCACCTGATGGTCGGCAGACAGCCAGCCGGAGTCGATGGTGGCACGGGAGCCGCCCACGACGCCGCCCAGGACGTCCGCCAGCTCCTCAGCCAGCTTGATACCGCCCTCGACATCCTTGCTGATGCCGCGGCCCACAGACACGATGTAGTCCGCGCCGATCAGGTCCACCAGCTTCTTGGCGGCCTTCACGACCTCCACAACCTCGGTGTTCAGGTCGCTCTCGCTCAGCTGGAAGCTGGGCTTCACGATCTCGCACGCATCCGCCTTGGCCTGGTCGAAGACGTTCTTCTTCATCACGCCGGGGCGCACCGTCGCCATGCAGGGACGGAACCGCGGGCAGATGATGGTGGCCATCAGGTGGCCGCCGAAGGCCGGACGGGTCATCTTCAGGTTCCGGTCCTCCATATCCCACTTCTGGCTGTCCACGTCCAGGGTGCTGGACTCACGCAGGAACTGGATGTAGTTCGCCACATCCACGTCCAGGTGGGTGCAGTCGGCGCACAGGCCGGTATGCAGACGGGCCGCGCAGCGGGGCCCCAGGTCACGGCCGATGTTGGTGGCGCCGATCAGGAACGCCTCGGGCTTCAGATCCTCGATCACGTCGCAGATGACCTTGGCATAGGCATCGGTGTTGTAGACGGCCAGCAGGGGGCTCTCGCACACCAGCACCTTGTCGGCGCCGTAGCCGCCCAGCTCCTTGGCAGCGGACTCGATGCCCTCGCCGCCCAGCAGCAGGCCGCACAGGTTCACGCCCAGCTCGTCGGCCAGGTCGCGGCCCTTGGAGATCAGCTCAAAGTCGGTGGGCATCAGTTTGCCCTCGCGCTGCTCGCAGAAGACCCACACATCCTTGAAAGCAGCGATATCAGCGCTATTGAAATTGGACATTGTTCAAATACTCCCTTCTCAGATGATGTGCTTGGCGGCCAGAATGGAAGCCAGCTCCTCGCAGGTCTCTTTGCCGGCACCCTCCAGCATCTTGCCGGCGCCCTTCTGGGGCGGGGTGAAGCTCTTGAAGATGTTGGTGGGAGAGCCCTTCAGGCCGATGGTGGTGGCGTCGATCAGGGGATGATCCTTCAGCTTCTCATAGTCAAAGGTCTCCAGCGGCTTGTTGTAGGTGGCATAGATGCCGTCGATGCTCATATAGCGGGGCTCGTTCAGCTCCTTGATGCAGGTAAGCAGGCAGGGAGTCTTGACCTTGATGGTCATGTAGCCGTCCTCCAGCATCCGCTTGACGGTGATGGTGTTGCCGTCCTTGGTGATGTCGGCGGCGTAGGTCACCTGGGGCAGGTGCAGCTTCTCAGCGATCTGGGGGCCCACCTGGGCGGTGTCGCCGTCGATGGCCTGCCGGCCGCACATGACGATGTCGTCCTCCTCCACACCGATGGTGGAGATGGCGGCGGCCAGGATCTGGGAGGTGGCGTATGTATCGGAGCCGCCGAACTCGCGGGCGGATACCAGGACACCCTCGTCAGCGCCCATGGCCATCAGCTCCCGCAGCATGCCGGCTGCCGGGGGCGGACCCATGGTGACGACCATGACCTTGCAGCCGGTGGCATCCTTCAGCTTCAGGGCAGCCTCCACGGCGTTCATGTCATCGGGGTTGGTGATGGTCTGCATGGAGGCACGGTTCAGGGTGCCATCCGGGTTCACCGCCACCTTGCCGGAGGTATCGGGGACCTGCTTGACGCAAACAATGATCTTCATAATTCGTTCTTCCTCCTCTTACAGGCCGATATTGCCGGAGATGACCACACGCTGGATTTCGCTGGTGCCCTCATAGATCTCGGTGATCTTGGCGTCGCGCATCATGCGCTCCAGGGGATAGTCCTTGGTGTAGCCGTAGCCGCCGAACATCTGCAGCGCCTTGGTGGTGGTCAGCATGGCGTGCTCAGAGCAGAACAGCTTGGCCATGGCCGCCTCCTTGGTGAAGCGCTTGCCCTCGCCCTTCAGCACGGCGGCCTGATAGGTCAGCAGGCGGCCCGCCTCGGAGCGCATCGCCATGTCGGCGAAGGTGAACTGGGTGTTCTGGAACTTGCTGATGGGCTTGCCGAACTGGACACGGCCCTTGGTGTAGGCCATGGCCTCTTCCATGGCGCCCTCGGCAATGCCCAGAGCCTGGGCCGCGATGCCGATGCGGCCGCCGTCCAGGGTCTGCATGGCGATCTTGAAGCCCTTGCCCTCCTGGCCCAGCAGGTTCTCCTTGGGAACGATGCAGTCGGTGAACACGATCTCGGCGGTGGGGGAGCCGTGCAGGCCCATCTTCTCTTCGTGCTTGCCCACGGAGAAGCCGGGGAAGCTGCTCTCCACGATGAAGGCGGAGATGCCGCGGGTGCCCTTGGACTTGTCGGTCATGGCGAAGACCACGAACACGTCGGCCACGTAGCCGTTGGTGATGAAGATCTTGGAGCCGTTGAGGACATAGTGGTCGCCGTCCAGCTTGGCCTCGGTCTGGCCCTTGGCGGCGTCGGAACCGGCGTCGGATTCGGTCAGGCAGAAGGCGCCGACCTTGTGGCCCTTGGTCAGCATGGGCAGGTACTTGGCCTTCTGGGCCTCGGTGCCGTGGGTGATGATGGGATCGCAGCACAGGCCGTTGTGGGTGGCCACGATGTCGCCGGTGGAGGCGCACTGCTTGGACAGCTCCTCGATGCAGATGGCACTGGCCAGGGGGTCAGCGCCAGCGCCGCCATACTCCTTGGGGACGCACATGCCCATCACGCCCAGGTTGAACAGCTTCTCGATGTTCTCCCGGGGATACTGGCTGGTCTTGTCGGTCTCGGCAGCGATGGGCTTCACTTCATTCTCGGTGAATTCCGCCATCATCTTCCGGACCAGCTGGTGCTCACGGCTGAGATTGAAATCCATGATGTCTTCTCCTTATATTCAAATTTGGAAAACGCAACGATGTATGAAATATTCCGGCAGGTTTGCTTATGAAATTCTGTTTTGCACGAATTCACTTCGGGCAAAACACCTCTGCCCGCCGGGTCGACATGTTCGCTGTGCGAACGTGAGGGGGAAACCGGCGATGCGCCGCCAGCGGCAGAGCAAGCGAGCCGGTTTCGAGGCAGCGGCGCGCTTGGCGGCCCGTCAGGGGCCGGGGATCGCAATGCCGCAACAGTGGGACCTTAGTTCTGGATGCCGGCGATCTCCTTGGCCATCTGCTTCTTGGCCTGGAGGTTGCCCTGGCGGGCGATCATGATGCGCTGGGCCTGGGGAGAGCCCGCGCCGTGCATGGACTCTGTCCGGTAGCCAACGGCGGCCGCGCCCAGGCACAGGTTCTCGATGAACCGCAGGATCCGCTGACGGTCCTCTGTGCTCACACCCTCCCGGGTGGCGAAGAACTTGTTGCAGATCTCCCCGATGGTCTCGCCGTTCCGGCCCACCACCGTGTCGGAGTGGAAGTCCTTCTGGGACGGCATCGTCACCACCAGGCCGCCCGCGATGTCCTCCGCCAGGCGGACGATCTCATAGGGGAACCGAGTCACATTCTGCTTGCACACGTTGGCCAGCAGCAGGTCGATCTGATAGTTGCCCGCCTTCGTCCGGAAGCCCTGAGAGGAGCAGGCGATGCCGCAGCAGTACAGCGTCTCGTTCAGGTGGATCATCTCGATCAGCTTGTCCTTCACCGCGCTGGCCTTCTCCACGCCGTTGTACTCCGCTGCCAGCGCCGCAGCACCGATCAGCGTGTCGCCCACGCCCACCTTGCAGCCGCCGTAGCTCTGCCGGTGGTAGCCCGCGAACCGCTCCACCATCATGCCGGCGAACTCATACTCGCCGTTGAGGAAGATGTACTCGTTGGGGATGAACACGTGGTCCAGCACCACCAGGGCCTCCTGGCCGCCGAACTTCGCGTTGCCCACGTCGATGGACGCGTCCTCCTCCAGCTTCCGGGTATCGCAGCTCTGACGGCCGTAGATCATGTACATGCCCTCGGCGTCTGTCGGGCAGGCGAAGCTCACCGCCCAGTCCTTGTCCGCCTCGCCCATGGAGATGGTGGGCATGAAGATGTGCCAGTGGCTGTTGATGGAGCCGGTCTGGTGGCACTTGGCGCCGCAGACCACGATGCCGTCAGCGCGGCGCTCCACCACATGCACGTACATGTCCGGGTCCGCCTGCTGGCTGGGGGCCTTGGACCGGTCGCCCTTGGGGTCGGTCATGGCGCCGTCCACCGTCAGGTCGTTGTCCTGGACGAAGGTCAGGAACTTCTTGAAGTTTTCGTGATAGCGGGTGCCGTACTTCTCGTCGATCTCATAGGTGGTGGAGAACACGGCGTTGAACGCATCCATACCCACACACCGCTGGAAGCAGGAAGCGGTCTTCTGGCCCAGCAGGCGCTGCATCTTCACCTTGTTGATGAGGTCCTCCGTGGACTGGTGCAGGTGGGTGAAGCGGTTGATGGTGTGGCCCGTCAGGCTGGACTTCACCGTCATCAGGTCGGCATACTGCGGGTCCTGGGCCAGAGCGTAGGTCATGGCCACGCAGTTGATGGACGGGCGGATCATGGGGTGGTCCACCCAGTTCTCAATCTTCTCCCCGAACATATACACCCGGGTATTCAGTTTGCGCAGGCTCTCTACATACTCCTGTGCGGTCATCAATGCCATTTCTTTTTTCCTCCTCAAAAAAATGGGGGTCTTTTACATTTCAATGTGTTCCAGGTGAGCTTCGCCTGCCCGGAACTCCATGGCCCGCGCCACTGGGCGCGGCTCCCTCGCCGTGTGAGGGAGAGGGGGAACCCGGCTCGCTTGATCCGCCGCTGGCGGCGCTTCGCCGGTTTCGAGGCAGCGGCGCGATTTGCGGCCCGGTCAGGGCTGGAAATCGCATTGCTGCGACGGTGGAAATTCTCAGGCTTCCGCCAGTCCCATCAGCTCATCTTTGAAGATGCGCTCGTCCATAAGCTTCAGGTCCTCAGCGATCTTCGGCATGAACTCCATCTGATCCAGCACCTGGGTCTGGAGGTCGATGCCCGGCGCGATCTCGATCAGAGTCACGCCCTCGGGCCGCAGCTCGAACACAGCCCGCTCGGTGATGTACAGAACAGGCTGCTTCACCTGCACGGCATACTTGCCGGAGAAGGTGATGTGCTCCACCTGGTTGACGAACTTCTTCTTGGCGCCCTCCTGGACGATCACCAGCTTGCCGTCCTCGCAGGCAGTCTTCAGGCCCTTGGCGGTGAAGGTGCCGCAATAGACCACCTTCTTGGCATTCTGCGTAATGTCGATGAAGCCGCCGGCGCCAGCCAGACGGGTGCCGAACTTGGACACGTTCAGGTCGCCGTTGGGTGCCGTCTCCGCCAGGCCCAGGAAGGCCACATCCAGGCCGCCGCCCTGGTAGAAGTCAAACTGGACGTTGTGGGGGATGATGGCCATGGAGTTGGCTGCGGCGCCGAACTGGGTGCCGCCCATGGGCACGCCGGCGATGGAGCCGGCCTCCACAGTCAGGGTCATCTTGTCGGAGATGCCCTCCTCCGCCGCCACGTTGGCAATTTTTTCCGGCGCGCCGGTGCCCAGGTTCACAATGGCATCCTGGGGCAGCTCCATGGCGGCCCGGCGGGCGATGATCTTCTTGGCGTCCAGCGGGATGGGTGGGATGGCGTCCACGGGAATGCGGAACTCGCCGGTCAGGCTGCCGTCATAGGGCATTCCCAGGCACTGCTCGTTATCCTCAATGGATCCTACCACAATAGAATCCACATAGATACCGGGAATTGCCACCAGTTTCGGATCCAGGCTGCCGCCTTGGACGATTTTTTCCACCTGGACGATGACCCGGCCGCCGGAGTTCTTGCAGGCCTGAGCCATGGCGGTGACGTCGATGGGGCCGATCTCCCGGTGAACGGTGCAGTTGCCGTACTCGTCGGCGTAGCTGGCACGCAGGAACACCACATTGATGGGGAACGCCTTGTAGAGCAACCGCTCCTGGCCCTCGATCTCGACGACCTTCACCAGGTCCTCCTTGGTGACATCGTTGAGTTTGCCGCCGCCGTTGCGGGGGTCGGCAAAGGTGTACAGGCCCACGTGGGTGATGGTGCCGATGTTGTGGGCCGCGATGTCCCGGTACATGTGGGAGATGACGCCCTGGGGCAGGTTATACGCCTCGATCTTGTTGCTCAGGGCCAGATCGCCCAGCTTGGGGGCCCGGTCCCAGTGGCCGCCGATGACCCGCTTGACCATGCCCTCGTGGCCGTAGTGGTCGCCGCCGGTGCCGTCCCGGTGGCCCTGGCCTGCCGCGAAGAACAGCGTCAGATCTCTGGGATGGCCCGTCTCCAGGAACCGCTTCTCCAATGCCTTGGACAGCGCCTCAGGGCAGGCGCAGCTGACAAAGCCGCCGGTGGCGATGGTATCGCCGTCGTTCACCAGCAGCGCCGCCTCCTCGGCGGTAAGCACGCGAACTTTTTTCATGCCTGACTTCCCTCTTTATATGTAATGAAATGGACGGCCTCTTGCCGGTCTGCGCTCACTTGTTCTGGAAGTGCTTCTCCTTGCGCTTCTCCAGGAAGGCGCCCATGCCCTCCTTCTGGTCCTCGGTGGCAAAGCACATGGCGAACAGCTCGTTCTCCAGGGCGATGCCGTTGTCGATGTCCATCTGCATCCCGCGGTCGATGCAGGCCTTGGAATACTTCACAGCGATGGGGGCGTTGGCGGTGAAGGACTTGGCCATCTCCACAGCCTTGTTCAGCAGCTCCTCGGCGGCATAGACCTCATTCACCAGGCCGATGCGCTTGGCCTCCTCAGCACCGATCTGCTTGCCGGAGAAGATCAACTCCTTGGCCTTGGCCACGCCCACACGGCGGGGCAGACGCTGGGTGCCGGAGAAGCCGGGGGTGATGCCCAGGCCCACCTCGGGCTGGCCGAACTTGGCGCCGCCCTTGCCCTCAGCGTTGGGGCCGGCGGCCAGAATGATGTCGCAGGACATGGCCAGCTCACAGCCGCCGCCCAGAGCGAAGCCGTTCACTGCGGCGATGGTGGGGATCTCCAGCTTCTCGATCCGGCGGAACAGGGCGCTGCCCCGCTGGCCCCACTTGCGGCCGGCGGCCACGTCCATGGTGCTCTGCTCGCCGATGTCGGCGCCGGCCACGAAGGAGCGGCCCTCGCCGGTGATGATGAAGGCGCCCAGCTCGGCATCCTTCTCCACCTCGCTGATGAGCTGTTCCAGCTCAGAGATCACGGTGGAGTTCAGCGCATTCAGCGCCTCGGGGCGGTTGATGGTGGCGATCCCGATATTGCCGTTCTTTTCATAGCGAATGGTCTGATACATATTGGAATGTCCTCCTTAATCATATTTTGCTCAGCAAACTGTTGGAGAGTAATCATCCAACAATTTAGTTATAGCAAAAATCATGCCATTTTTCCAGGTGTAATTCTCTCATTTTCGGTTCGTTTTTTTGTGTAGGTTGCTAAAATCCAAGTGGTAAATCGCTTGCTTTTCCCGGTGCCGTCAGCCGTTTCCATACGGGATTATTCATTTTTGAATAACAAATTTATCAGTGTCTTCCAGCATTTTCCGCAGTTTGTTTGTGAAATACAGCAGTCTGTCTGTCGAATTTTCGTGAAATTTCACGAGCCAAAAATATTTCCCGCCTCTTCCTATTCATTTTTGAATATGCTATACTCATTTTTGAATAGAGCAACCGGCATTCAGTCCGGCACAGGAGGTCTGCGCCTATGGCGATTCCGTCTTTTTCTGCTTTCCACGACGAGGGGATCAATCTGGAGGGACTTCTGGAGATCCTCAGCCCGGAAAACAACTTGGTCCTGGCGGACGACATGATGGTCTCGGACGGCAACGGCATCATTCTGCGGGTCAGCGAGACCTATGAGAAAAACTTCGGTTTTGCCCATGACTCCATCGTTGGCAAGTCCGCCTTTGATCTGGAGGCGGACGGCACCTTCACCCCCTGCATTACGGCGGAGGTCATCCGGCGACGGAAGAAGATCAGCGCCACACAGACCATCAACCACACCCACAAAAACGTGATGACCGTGGGCATTCCCCTGTTTGACGCCAACGGGGAGCTGAAATACGCCGTCTGCTTCAACACCGTGTCCATGGAGCAGATCAACTCCATCCAACGGAACTACCGCCGGATACAGGACTCCCTGCAGCACTACTCCCAGGAGATTGCCGAGCTGCGGACCCGGGCCACCTCCACCAATCTGCTGTTCAAAAGCGCCCCCATGCAGCGGCTGTGGACGCTGATGCAGAACACTGCCAACACCCGGGCCAACATTCTCATCACCGGAGAGACCGGCGTGGGTAAAAGCGCCATCGCCAAGGCCATTCACAAGATGAGCAACCGTGCAAACGGGCCCTTTATCGAGGTAAACTGCGCGGTGCTCCATGAAAATCTCATTGAGTCAGAGCTGTTCGGCTATGAGAAGGGCGCCTTCACCGGGGCCTCCTCCTCCGGCAAGATCGGCAAGATCGAGCTGGCCAACCACGGCACGCTGTTCCTGGATGAGATCGGTGAGCTGCCCGCCCATATCCAGTCCAAGCTCCTGCAGCTGATTCAGGAGAAGACCATTGAGCGCCTCTCCGGCACCCAGAAGATCGAGCTGGACTTCCGGCTGATCGTTGCCACCAACCGCAATCTGGAGGAGGCGGTGCAGCGCGGTCTGTTCCGGTCCGATCTCTTCTACCGGCTGAACGTCATCCGCATCCACATCCCCCCCTGCGGCAGCGGAAGGAGGACATCGTCCCCATGGCCCACCAGTTCCTGGCCCGCTTCTGCGGGGAGTACAACAAGTCCCTCACCTGCAGCCCCCGCTTTCTGGCTTTTCTGGAGCAGTACGATTGGCCCGGCAACGTGCGCCAGCTGGAGAACCTGATGGAGCGGCTGGTAATCACTGCCCAGGACCCCATTCTGGACATTCCTGCCCTGCCGCTGGAGTACACCGCCGACGCGTCGGCCCCTGCGGAGCTGCTTCCCGGCGGCACGCTGGCAGAGCGGATGGACGCCTACGAGGCCCAAATCATCCGGGATTCCTACCAGCGGTGCGGCACCACAGTGGCCGTGGCCCGGGAGCTGGGCATCTCCCAGGCCACAGCAGCCCGCAAGATTGCCAAATACGTGACCGCCCGGGCGTGAGAGGAGGTTCCGGTCCATGAGTTTGATCCATCTCAGCACAGAGCTTCGGCAGGAGCTGAAGCTCACCCCCCAGCTCCTGCAGTCCATGGAGCTTCTGCAGATGAACTCCCAGGAGCTGCTGGACTATCTGAACCAGGTCAGCGAAGAAAACCCTCTGGTGGAGCAGACTGATCTGTCCTCCCTCCACAAAGCCTATGAGGCCCTGCGGCAGAAGGTCCACTGGATCAATGGCGGCCTGCCGGAGGACGGCCACGGCGCCATGCCGGACCGGGGCGCCGCGGACCGGGAGACGGAGAGCCTCTCCGCCTTCCTTTGCGACCAGCTGGAGCGCCGGCGCCTGCCCAAGCCCCTGCTGGCCCTGACCCGGTATCTGGCAGAGCTGGTGGACGAGGAGGGCCGCCTCAGCCAGGAGGACCTGGACGGCGTGGCAGATCTGAAGATCCCCCAGGCCCTGACCCAGCAAGCGCTGGAGACCCTCCAGAGCCTGGACCCCGCCGGCGTGGGCGCCCGGTCCCTGTCGGAGTGCCTGCTGCTGCAACTGGCCCGGCAGGATGCTCCCTCCCCCCTGGATATGGAGATCGTCCGCCGCTTCCTGCCGGACTTGGGCAAGAAGCATTACAGCCTCATTGCCCGGGAACTCCATACCACGCCAGAGGAGGTCCGGGCGGCGGAAAAGCGGATCTCTGCCCTGGATCCCTGCCCCGGCCGCTCCTTCCAGCCGGCGGAGCCCACACTCTATGTCCGGCCGGATCTGTTCATCGCGGAACTGGACGGAAAGCTCCAGGTGATCCTGAACGATTACTACCTTCCCCGGGTGTCCATCAGCCAGTACTATGTGCGGCTTCTGAAGGAATCCGACGAGCCGGAGACCCGGGCCTATCTCCAGCAAAAGATGCAGCAGGCCAAGTGGCTGCTGAACAGCCTGGAGCGCCGGGGCAGCACCCTCCGCCAGTGCGCGGAGGCGATCCTGGAGACCCAGCGGGCCTTTTTTGCCGGCCAGACCACAGAGCTGGTCCCCATGACCATGGTGACACTGGCGGAGCGACTCCACCTCCATCCCTCCACCGTCTCCCGGGCCACTCGGGAGAAATACCTCCAGTGCCGGCAGGGGACGTACCCCCTCCGCTATTTCTTCAGCCGCGCTCTGGGGGAGCAGGGTCCCTCCCAGCAGACGGTGAAGCTGCGGCTGCTGGAGCTGATCCGGCAGGAAGACCACAGCCGCCCGCTCAGTGACCAGAAGCTGGCGGAGCTGCTGGCGGAGCAGGGCATCCGCATCGCCCGCCGCACGGTGGCCAAGTATCGGACGGAGCTCCGCCTGGGCTCCGCCGCCGCCCGAAAACGGGACTGAGGGCCTACTGGCCCGCAGAGGCCCGCAGGATAGAAACGGAAGCCCCGGACGGAGTTTCGTCCGGGGCTTCCGTGTTTTTCCGATTTACAGGATCCGAAGGACCTCTTCATATCCCGGCACCGCATCCGCCGCGCCGGGCCGGGACACAGCCAGGGCGCTGGCCGCCGCGGCCAGGGACAGTGCCTCTTCCAGTGTGCCGCCCTCCAGCGCCCGGCGCAGGAAGTAGCCGGTGAAGGTGTCTCCCGCCGCAGTGGTGTCCACCACCGCCGTTTTCCGGGCTGGGCCCCAGGCCCGCCAGCCCCCTCGCGCTGCAGCAGCGCCCTGTTCTCC
The DNA here is from genome assembly GCF_005121165.3 of Dysosmobacter welbionis. Classification (NCBI taxonomy): domain Bacteria; kingdom Bacillati; phylum Bacillota; class Clostridia; order Eubacteriales; family Oscillospiraceae; genus Dysosmobacter; species Dysosmobacter welbionis. The sequence continues at coordinate 1,796,378 of NZ_CP034413.3, forward strand.
CAAGGTCAGCACCACAGTGGTCTCCGGGTACCGCGCCGCCAGCGTGTCCAGAATCGCCTCCGGCGCCTCCGTTCCCGCCAGAAAGGCGCCCTCCACCTCGTTCACCAACAGCCAGGACAGCGCCTCCAGCGGCAGGCCCACCAGCTTCTCATTGGCGGGAGCCGCATTCATGGCCGTCCGCATCCCCCGGCGGGCCGCCTGGTGGATGATTTCCTCCACGCAGCTGGTCTCATTCTGCAGCAGCACCGTGTCCCCGGCTGAGAACTGATCCAGCACCGCCGTCACAAAGTCCGGGGTCAGGCGGCCGTTGGCCCCGTCGTGGAGCAGGATGCTGTTCTGGCCGGTGCTGTCCACTTGGATGATGGCGTGGCCGGTACTGCCTGCGGACTCCTCCACAAACCGGGTGTGGACGCCTGCCCGGTCCAGCGTCTCCTTCAGAAAATGCCCCTCCGGCCCGATGAGGCCCGCGTGCCAGGTCTCCACCCCGGCCCGAGCCAGAGCCACGGACTGGTTCAGCCCCTTGCCGCCGCACTGGATCTGCAGGGACTGGGCGCTCATGGTCTCTCCGGGCTGGACGAAGTGGTCCACCCGGTAGACGTAGTCGATATTCAGGGACCCGAAGTTGACAACGCGCATATCCTTCTCCTCCCTCATGCCATAAAGGTGGTGAGCAGCTCTTCCAGGGCGCGGCGGCTGTCCACATCCACGCAGATGGAGACGCCGGGAGCCTCGATGGGATGCTCCCGCAGATCCGCCACCACCATGCCCCGGCAGAAGCTGCCGCCGCACTCCACCCGGGCGGGGATGGTCCGCACCGTCACCACACTGGGATCCACCGCCGCCAGCATGGCCAGCGGGTCGTGGACCGGGCAGTGGTCCAGACAGTTGTTTTGCAGTCGGTTGAACCGGAAGTAGAAGGGCAGTGCCTGCTTCAGATAGTCCACAATGGGCCGGTTCTCCGGCGCGGCGTACTTGTCCAGGATCGCCACATGGTCCGTGGTCAGCCGCACCTTCTGGGTCACATCCAGCCCCACCATAGTCAGGTCAAAGCCCGCCTGGAACACCCGGTCCGCCGCCTCCGGGTCCCCTGCGATGTTGGCCTCCGCTACCGGGGACACGTTTCCCGGCGCGTGGAACGTGCCGCCCATGAACACCACCCGTTTCAACAGCCGGGGCAGATCCGGCTCTATCTCCAGAGCCTTTGCCAGATTCGTCATTCGGGCCAGCGTCACCAAGGTCAGCTCGCCGGGGTGCTCCCGGGCCATTCGGGCGATGAACGCCCAGGCCGGTTCCTCCAGCGGCTGCTGGGGCGAAGGCGGCAGCTCCACCCCGCCGATGCCGTTGGGCCCGTGGATGTGGGGATCCGGCCCCTTCCAGTTCCCCGCCAGCGGCTCCGTGGCTCCAACCGCCACCGGCACCTCATAAGGCACACCGGCCAGTCGGATCAGCCGCAGACTGTTTTCCGCCGCCTGCCGGGCTGTGGTGTTGCCGAAGCCGGTGGTGACGCCCATCACCCGGACGTCCGGCCGCTTCAGGGCAAACAGAATGGCGATGGAATCATCAATGCCGGTGTCGGCGTCGATCAGGATCTGCTTCAGCATATTCCTTCCTCCCTGTTTATGTAGTCTCTCCGCCGTCTTTGGCGGCGGCAATCCGGACCCCCAGACCGTTGACCTCCACACTCTCGTCCGCCGGGACCAGCAGGTAGCGCCGTCCGTCGATGATCCGGGCCTCCACCAGATAGCTCCGCTCCGGGTCCACCTGGATAGTGGCGTCGGCGGTCTTGACCGCGAAGTGCTTGGCGTCGATCAGGTTGGCCGGGGTCAGCGCCCCCTCGCCAAAGGACTGGCCGCAGGCGGTTTGGAACGCCTCCACCCGCTCCTCCGGCACGCCGCAGTTCCGCAGCACGCCGCTCACCTCGCCTGCGGTGACAGCCAGCGGCTCCGGGTCCCGGCTCTCCTTGTGTTCCTGGATCCGCTGGCGCAGGTAGTCGTGGACAGACTGCACCACCTCCATGCTGCACGCCCCCTCCAGAGTGCCGCACAGGGCGGACTGAAAGGTCTCCCGCTGCTCGGCGGCGGACATGGGCGGCTCTGTGCGGAACACTGCGTCAATGAACTCCTGATGGAGCTCGTCCGGCTTCCGGCTGTAAAACAGGGCGTTGTAAAGGTTGGCCGTCCGGTCATCAAAGGCCGGGAACAAAAAGCCAAGCTCCGGCTGGCCCACGATCTGCTTCTCCATAGAGATGTGGAACTCGTTCTCCCCATGGAAGTATCCCAGCTCCGGCGTCCCATCCTTCACCGGGCAGACGCAGCAGACGAAGTAGCGGAACACCTCTTCGCAGGCATCCCGGTCCACCTCGCCGTCCTTGCCCCGGTGGGGCACATCATAGGCGTCGGCCCCCAGCAGGATCAGATAGTTGTTCTCCCCCATGTCCAGGGAGCCGGTGACCTGCTGGTAAAAGGCATCCCGGGCCTCCGCGTCCTTCAGCTCGGACGTCCGCAGGGCGGAGAGCAGGCGGTGCTCCTCGCTGTCCGCCACCTGCTGGGTGGAAAACACGATGTCAATCAGGTTCCGGCCCAGGGTGCCGGACAGGGCCTTTTTCAGCAGGCCCAGGTATTTTTCCGCCTCCTCCTGGGGCATGAGGCCTAGGGACTGGTCGATATAGGCGATGATCTCGCGGCTGCTGTTCACATAGCAGCCGTAAACACGGCTGATGGCGCTCTTCTCCGGCCGGAACCGGCGGCGCAGCTCACCCAGCTCTCTTTGGTTCATGGGGGACACCTCGCTCGTTCAAATTGATCCCAGCGGGACCGCAGTCCTGCCGGGTCTCTATCTTAGCACATCTCCGCCGTCTTGTCACGCCGAAAGGGGCGGACAGGAAAAACGGCGGGAACCGCAGTCCCCGCCGTTTCACGTTTCAAATGCGCTCCAAAGGATGTCCGCTTACTGGGCAGCCATCTTCCGGGCCCTGGCCTCAGCCTTGTTCCGGAACACGTCGATGGTGACCGCCAGAATGATGACGGCGCCGATGACGATGTACTGAATGTCGTTGGAGGCGCCCATCAGGTTCAGGCCGTTGCGGATGACCGCCATCAGCAGGGCGCCGATCAGGGTGCCCCAGATGGTGCCCTTGCCGCCGGTGAAGGAGGCGCCACCGATGATGCAGGCCGCGATGGCATCAGTATCATAGGTGGAGCCGGCATTGCCGTTGGCAGAAGCCAGACGACCCACGGACACCACGCCCGCCATGCCGGCCATGAAGCCGGACAGGGAGTAGACGAAGGTCAGCACGTTCTTGGAGGGGATACCGGAGAGGCGCGCCGCCTCGGGGTTGCCGCCCACGCAGTAGATCTGGCGGCCCAGGGCGGACCGGGTCAGGAACACGTGGAAGATGCCGAACACGATCAGCACCAGGATGAAGCTGAAGGGGATGCCGGGGAAGGTCTCGGTCTTGAAAAGGGAGCCGCCGCCGATCCACATCAGGTTGTCCACGCCGGTGTTGGTAAAGGCAATGGATTTCGACCCTGTAATCACCAGGGCCAGGCCCCACAGCACGTTCTTCATGCCCAAGGTGGACACGAAGGGATGGGGCAGGTCCAAACGGGTCAGCAGAATGCCGTTGACAAAGCCGGCAAACGTGCTCACCGCCAGGCCGGCGATGATCAGCAGCGGCATGCTGGTGATGCCGAAGTTCTGGACCAGCACGCCGATGGTGCAGGTGCACAGCACGCAGTTGGAACCCACGGACAGGTCGATGCCGGCGGTAATCAGGGCGCACAGCATGCCGGAGGCGATCAGGCAGTTGATGGAAGCCTGCTTGAAGATGTTCATGATATTGCTGATCCGCGGGAATTTATCGGGCATCATCACGCAGAAAATGAGAACCAGCAGCGCCAGCGCCATCAGGGTGCCGAGCTTTTGCAAAAGCTCTTTTCCGGAATTCTTCTTTTTCATATCAGTCTAATTCTCCTCCCCAGGCCGCTTTCATGATATCCTCAGAGTTGAAGTGCGGGGTATCACGGTCGATATTGGCCATGACCCGGCCGCCCCGCATGACCACCACGTGGTCACTCATGGCCAGGATCTCCGGAAGCTCGGAGGAGACCATGATCACACACTTGCCGGCCTTGACCAGGTCATTCATGACATGGTAGACCTCGATCTTGGCGCCCACGTCGATGCCGCGGGTGGGCTCGTCGAAAATGAAGATGTCCGCGTCGGTGTTGACCCACTTGCCGATAACCACCTTCTGCTGGTTGCCGCCGGAGAGCTGGGCCGTCACCTCGTCCAGGGACGGAGTCTTGATCCGCAGGGACTCCACATTGTCCTGGCCGGACTTCTCAATCTTCCCCTTGTTCAGGAAGGGTCCGTTGGAGAAGCCCTTCATATTGGCCAGAATGAGGTTGGTCCGCACGTCCAGGGACAGCACCAGACCCTGGCCCTTGCGGTCCTCGGTCAGGAAGGCAATCTTCTTCTTGATGGCGTCCTTGGGCGTCCGGATATGTACCTTCTCCCCCTTGACGTAGATCTCGCCGCTGTCCAACCTGTCGGCGCCGAAGATGGCCCGCATGGTCTCCGTCCGCCCGGCGCCCACCAGGCCAGCAAAGCCGGTGATCTGGCCGCCGTAGGCCTTGAAGCTCACGTCATGGAGGACGCCGGCCTCGTTGAGGTTCCTGGCCTCCAGCCACACGTCGCCCTTGACGCCGAACTCTTTGGGATACAGGTTGTCCAGCGTCCGGCCCACCATGGCGTTGATCAGGGAGTCCTCCGTCATGTCACCGATGTCCTGGGTGACGATATGTTCGCCGTCCCGCATGACGGTGACCCGGTCGCAGAGCTCGAACAGCTCTTCCAATTTATGAGAGACGAACAGGATGGCCACGCCCTTGGCCTTCAGGCCCCGGACCGTCTCCATCAGCTGGTTGATCTCCTCCTTGCCCAGGGAGGAAGTCGGCTCGTCCATGATAATCAGCTTGGCGTCCAGCGACACAGCCTTGGCGATCTCCACCATCTGCTGCTGGCCGGTACCCAGCTTGCCGCATTCCATTTTAACATCAATTTCGGGATGGCCCAGCGTGGTCAGGGCCTGCTTGGCTTCCTCGTACATTCTGGGGTAGTCCAGAAGGCCGTTTTTCTTGACGGCGCGTCCCATGAAAACGTTATCCGTGACAGACAGCTGCTTGACGATGTTCAGCTCCTGGTACACGCAGGCAATGCCCGCCTCGCGGGACTGGACGGGGTTGTGGAAGACGACCTTCTGGCCGTCCACGTAGATCTCCCCCTCCTCAGGAGTGTGAACGCCGGTGAGCACCTTAATCAAGGTGGACTTGCCGGCGCCATTTTCGCCGATCAGGCCGTGGATCTCTCCCGGCCGGATGCCAATAGACATATTTTTCAATGCGACGACACCAGGAAAACGTTTGGTAATGTTCTTCAACTCGACAACATACTCGCTCATGGGATTACCTCGTTTCTGTTTCCTGATTTCAGCGGTCCCCGCCGCCCGCGGGGAGGTGCGGAACGGGAATATGGCGGCAGGACCACTGCCGCCATATTCCATTCATTCAGATGTGAGATCTGAGGGGCACAGGCTGATCAGCCCTGCATGGCAGCCAGGCTATCCAGGTACTCCTGGCCGTTCTCAGCGGTGACCACGGTGACGGGAGCGTTGATGACCTCTTCCACGGTCTCGCCCTTGATGGCCTTCAGCGCGGCCTCCACGGCCTGGTAGCCCATCTCATAGGGCTGCTGGGCAACGGTGGCCTTCACCATCTCGCCGGCCAGGATCAGATCCACGGCGGAGGCGTTGCCGTCGAAGCCGACGATAATCATGTCGTCCACGCCGGCGGACTTGCAGGCGTTCATGGCGCCGATAGCGGTATCGTCATTGTGGCAGAGCACGATGTCGATCTGGTCGGGATAAGCGTTCAGCAGGTCCTCCATGGTCTTGGTGGCGCCGTCGGTGGTGTTCTGGCCGGACAGAGCGTCCAGAACGGTGACGCCGGCCTCGTCGCAGGCGGCCTGATAGCCCTCGCGGCGCATATTGGAGGTGTTGTCGCCCTCCTGGCCATAGATGATGACGGCGTTGGCGCCCTCACCGGCCTGTTCAGCGGCCCACAGGCCGCCTTCCTTCGCGGCGTCCACGTTGGAGGTGCCCACGAAGCTGGTCTGACCCTCGATGCCCACATTGGTATCGACGGACAGAACGGGGATGCTGCCGATGGCGCTGGCAAGCGCACCGGAAGCGGCGCCGGCGTCATTGGGAGCGACGATGATGGCATCGCAGCCTGCGCCGATCTGCTGCTCAATCATAGAAACCTGCTGCTCGATCTCGCTCTCAGCGCCGGGGCCCACCACGTTGACGGTAACGCCCAGGTCAGCGGCAGCGGCATCGCAGCCGGCCTTCACATAGCCCCAGTACTCGGAGGCCAGGGTCTTCAGGACCACAGCGATCTCCACATCGCTGGCAGTGGCGGTATCGCCGCCGTTCTCCTCGGTAGCAGTGTCATCGGTGCTGGTGTCTTCGTTGGCGGTATCTCCGCCGCCGCAGGCCACCAGAGACAGGGACATCACCAGTGCGAGGAGAAGTGCAAAAAACTTTTTCATCTTACTTCTTTTCTCCTTCTTAATTGGTTTCCTCTCACATTCAGGCAGAAATGGATCTGAACTGCGGGAGTAAGAAGATTTTAACATGGTGTGCTTATACAGTCAACGTGTTAACGTAAAAAACAGCTATTATTACAATTTTGCGGAACTTTTTTGCACAATATGCAGAAAATTTTTTATCAGCTAATCATTTACTTGACAGCGTCGGCTTTTTATCAGGCGCCCGGCGGCGTCCAGTTTGCGCAAATTTTTCGCAAATCTGCCGCACAGCCTCTCTATCCCCCAAAAACCGCTCCCCTGGGTGTCGCCGCAGGCGCGCCCGTCCTACATTATATAATATAAAGAGGTGCGGACATGCCTGTTCCGCACAAAAAACGCCCTCCCGGCTTGGGAGGGCGTTCGGACCATGTATTCTCAGACGGAGATGATTTTCCAGGCGCACCAGAGCAGGAGCAGCGCCATAACGGCGTTGACAAATTTGTAATACCGGCTGTACAGCGGGTACAGCAGCGCGCCCAGCGTGGCCCAGATCAGGTTTCCGGTGGCGGCGCAGGCAGCCATGATGACAGAGAAGCACAGCACGGCTGGCACCGTATACCCATGGGGCAGGATATAACCGGAATAGGCGGCGATCCCCAGCATCAGGATGTGGACGTTCAGGAATTGCAGGAGGAAGCCGTTCACATAGGACAGCGGCTTGCCGGAGGGGCCGGCCTCCTTCTTGGCGCCGGGGCTGCGCATCAGCGTGCGGTAGGCCAGATAGAGGATATAAGCCGCGCCCACATACTTGGCCACGGGGACAATCTGCGGCACCAGCTCTCCCAGCCAGGCACAGCCGAAGCCGCACAGCAGCATAACGGTGATCAATCCCGCCCAGATCCCAAAAATCAGCGGCCAGCACTTCCGGATGCCGTACCGGCTGGTGCTGCTGAACAGCAGAATGTTGTTGGGTCCCGGGGAAAAGGTGGTTGCACAGGCATACGCCGCCAGTTGTAAATAGACTGCTGTCATGGGAACTGCCCCTTTCTCTTTATCAGATACTGTCCCGCCGCGGCGTCAGCTGAAGACGCCGGCCTTGCACAGCTCGATGAACTGCTTGGCCACCCGGGCGCTGCGTCCGCCGGAGCGGACCGCGAATGCCTCACTGCGGACCGCCAGCTGTCTGGGGTCCAGCTCCACCCCGTACTGCTTGGCCAGCTCCTCCACAATGTGGAGATACCGCTCCCGGTCGGGGCTGCCGAAGGTGATGGTCAGCCCAAACCGGGCGGACAGGCTCATCAGCTCCTGGCGGGTGTCGCTCTCGTGGATGTCGTCGCCCTCCCGGTCGGTGAGGGTCTCCTTAATCAGGTGGCGGCGGTTGCTGGTGGCGTAGACGGCGATGTTGCCGGCCCGGCCGCCCACGCTGCCCTCCAGGATCGCCTTGAGGGCGGCGAAGTTGTCGTCATTGGCGGTGAAGCTCAGATCATCGATGAAGAGGATGAACTTCAGCGGATTGGACGCCAGGGCGTCCATCAGGTCCGGGATCTGATAGAGCTGGTTCTTCTTGACCTCCACCAGCCGCAGCCCCTGGTCCGCGAAGGCGTTGGCGATGGCCTTGATGGCGCTGGACTTGCCGGTGCCCGCGTCACCATACAGCAGCACGTTGTTGGCGGGCTTTCCCTCCAGCAGGGCCCGGGTGTTGGCGATGACCTTCTCCCGCTCCCGCTCATAGCCAGGCAGCTCCTCCAGCCTCTGGGGATCCGGGTGCTTCACCGGCGCCAGTTGCCCCTCCTCCACCGTGAACACGTGGTACCGGGCGAAGATGCCGTAGCCCTTCACCCCCACCTCCTCCATCCGGCGGAGGTATTCCCGGGTGATATCGGTGGGAGACACGACCCAGCCCACCAGAAATTCCGGAGGCTCCCGCAGACCCGCCGTCAGGTCCTCCAGCTGCAGCTGGGAGAGCTGGTCGAAGAAGGCCAGCTCCCGCCGCAGGCTTTCCTGAAGGACGGAGCTCCTGCCCACCGCCTGCCCCCGGATGCAGACGTTCTCGCTCTCCAGCACCGTCTCCCGCAGATAGCAGGACCAGCTGTCGCTGGACTGGAAGAGGGCGGCTTCAAATCCGGCGCAGGCGGCGGAGAAATCGCCGCTGTCCCCCCGCACCCGGGCGGAGAGCATCTCGCCGCAGGCGGCCACCACCGGGTCCTGCAGCAGCCGGCGGAACACCACAAGGCCCGTCAGCCGCCGGTACATCTCTTGTACGTGCATGTTGCATTCCTCCCGATCTCAGGCCTTCAGCGGAGGACCGCGCCCTCGTCGGCGCTGGTGACCATCCGGGCGTAACGGCCCAGCCAGCCGGTGGTGATGTTGGGGGCAGGCTGGACATAGGCGGCCTTCCGGGCGGCCAGCTCTTCCTCAGATACCTGCAACATGATGGAGGCATTGGGAATGTCGATGGCGATGGCGTCGCCCTCCTGCACCAGGCCGATGGGACCGCCGGAAGCGGCCTCCGGGCTGACGTGGCCGATGGACGCGCCCCGGCTGGCGCCGGAGAACCGGCCGTCGGTGATAAGGGCCACGGTTTTGTCCAGACCCATACCCGCGAGAGCGGAGGTGGGATTCAGCATCTCCCGCATACCAGGGCCGCCCTTGGGGCCCTCGTACCGGATCACCACCACGTCGCCGGGGACGATCTTACCGGCGTAGATGGCGGCGATGGCGTCCTCCTCGCTGTCAAACACCCGGGCGGGACCGGTGTGGGTCAGCATCTCCGGGGCCACGGCGCTGCGCTTCACCACGCAGCCGTGGGGGGCCAGATTGCCCCAGAGGATCTGCAGTCCGCCGGTGGGGGAGTAGGGATCCTCGATGGGCCGAATGGCGTTGTGGTTGAGGTTCTGGACCCCCTGAATGTTCTCGCCCACGGTCTTGCCGGTGACGGTCAGGCAGTCCAGATCCAGAAGACCGCGCTTGGCCAGCTCCGCCTGGACAGCAGGGATGCCGCCGGCCGCGTACAGGTCCGGCATGTGGGTGGGGCCCGCAGGGGCCAGGTGGCACAGGTTGGGGGTCTTCTCGCTGATCTCGTTGAACAGGGCCAGGTCCACCGGGCAGCCCGCCTCCTGGGCGATGGCCAGCAGGTGCAGCACCGTGTTGGTGGAGCAGCCCAGGGCCATGTCGCAGGTCAGGGCGTTGCGGATGCTGCGGGCGTTGATGATGTCCCGTGCGCAGATGTTCCGGCGGACCATCTCCATGATGGCGGCGCCGGCCCGGCGGCCCAGCTGCAGCCGCTTGCTGTACACCGCGGGGATGGTGCCGTTGCCCGGCAGGCCGATGCCGATGGCCTCGCACAGGCAGTTCATGGAGTTGGCGGTGTACATGCCGGAGCAGCTGCCGCAGCCGGGACAGCAGTTCTGGGTGCAGTCCTCCAGCTGCTCGGCGGAGATCATGCCTGCCTTGTAGGAGCCCACAGCCTCGAACATCTTGGAGAGGCTGACCTCCTGGCCGTCGTAGGTGCCGGCCAGCATGGGGCCGCCGCTGCACACCACGGCGGGCACGTTCATCCGCACCGCCGCCATCACCATGCCGGGGACGATCTTGTCACAGTTGGGCACCAGCACACAGCCGTCAAACTGGTGAGCCATGAACATGGTCTCCACACTGTCGCAGATCAGCTCCCGGCTGGCCAGGGAGTACTTCATGCCCACATGGCCCATGGCGATGCCGTCGCACACGCCGATGGCGGGCACCATGAAGGGGGTACCGCCGGCGGCCTCGATGCCGCTTTTTACCGCGTCGGTCAGCTTGTCCAAATTCATGTGTCCGGGAACGATGTCGCTGTGGGCGCTGACCACAGCGATCAGGGGCTTCTCCAGGTCCTCCGGCGTGTAGCCCAGGGCGTAGAAAAGGCTCCGGTTGGGTGCCCGCTCGGCGCCCTTGGTCACATTATCACTGCGCATAGGTCTTGCTTTCCTCCTTTTTCTACCCGGCCCGGAGGTGTTCCCGCCTCCGGGCCGGTGCCTTGGGTCCTCTTACTTTTTCAGCCAGCTCATCATGCTGCGCAGCTGGGCGCCCACCTTCTCGATGGGGTGCTCGGCCGCCATGCGGCGCATGGCCAGGAAGTGGGTCTTGCGGCCTCCGTTGGGGTTCATCTCCGCCAGGAATTCGGAGGCGAAGGTACCGTCCTGGATCTCCTTGAGGATCTGCCGCATCTCCTTGCGGGTGTCCTCGGTAATCAGGCGGCTGCGGGTGCGGTAGTCGCCGTACTCAGCGGTGTTGGAGATGGAGTAGCTCATCTTGCCGAAGCCGCCCTCGTTGATGAGGTCGATGATGAGCTTCATCTCGTGGCAGGTCTCGAAGTAGGCCATCTCCGGCTCGTAGCCGGCCTCCACCAGGGTCTCGAAGCCGGCCTGGATCAAGCCGCAGACGCCGCCGCATAGAACGGCCTGCTCGCCGAACAGGTCGGTCTCGGTCTCCTCCTTGAAGGTGGTCTCCAGGATGCCGGCGCGGCCGGCGCCGATGCCGGAGGCATAGGCGAGAGCCACTTCTTTGGCCTTGCCGGTGAAGTTCTGCTCCACGCAGATCAGGCTGGGCACGCCCTTGCCCTCCAGGTACTGGCTGCGGACCGTGTGGCCGGGGCCCTTGGGAGCCACCATGATCACGTCCACGTTGGCGGGGGGCACGATGGTCTTGAAGTGGATATTGAATCCGTGGGCGAAGGCCAGGGTCTTGCCCTCGGTCATGTACGGGGCGATCTGCTTGTTGTAGATGTCGGCGCACAGCTCGTCAGGCACCAGCATCATCACGATGTCGCCGGCCTTGGCGGCCTCCTCCACTTCCATCACGCGGAAATTGGGACAGGTGGCGGCGAACTCCTCCGCCTTGGCCCAGTGGGAGGAGCCCTTCCGCAGGCCCACCACCACGTTGACACCGCTCTCGGCCAGGTTCTCAGAATGGGCATGGCCCTGAGAGCCGAAGCCGATCACGGCCACGGTCTTGCCGTCCAGCAGGCCCAGGTTGCAGTCAGTGTCGTAATACTTTTTGATTGCCATGTTCGTGTTCTCCTTTTCTGTTTCTTGACGATGTGGGTGGGAATGGTTTTGCCGATGGGCCCTGAACAGAACGGCCGAAGTGAAAGAAAAAAGCCTTTGCCTCTTGCAAGCAAGAGGCAAAGGCTTTTGAAACACCTTCGCGGTACCACTCTTGTTAACGGTGGAAGATCCTTCCGCCGCCATCTCAGCAGGCCCCAACAGGCCCTGCACGGTAACGGGTGCGCCCGGCACTGCCTATCAGAGAGTTCTCTTTCAGCAGGCTACTCCAGGATGATTTCACCAGATCCGACGCTTGTTGCCTTGCACCAACCGGCAATTCTCTGAAAGCGGAGCGAAGCGGGCTACTTGTTCCCTTCATCATATTTTAGGTATGCAAAGACGGTAACACACTGTTCCGCCCCCTGTCAAGAGAAACTTGCGCTCAACTTCCCCGCTCCCGCAAAGTTTTATTGGTTTGACCAATTCCATCCCTTTTCAAACGCGAAACCTTATGTATTTTCCCCACGATTTTCCGCCAAGCCTGTACAGGGACCGGCCAGACCAGCCCAAATCTTTGCGCTTAGGGTTCCTCTTTTTGTTAAATGGAAATATTTTCTAAATATTTTTGATTTCAAAGGAGAAGTGCCAGAAAGTCTCATAACAGGCGTTTAAAACTTGAGAAATCCGCCGAACATGTTCTTGCGCGGACAAAAGTCGTTGACGCAAAGACGCGCCCAGTATTACAATGTGGTCGATACAAACACGGACGGAGGCCGCGGCGCGGTCATCCGCCAAGTCTGGTTTTTGGAGGGATTCACCATGAGCATTCAGAACGAGTATCTAAGCGGCCTGATGGAGCGCGTGGTCCGGCGGAATCCGGCAGAGCCGGAATTTCACCAGGCGGTCCAGGAGGTTCTGACCTCCCTGGTCCCGGTGGTGGAGGCGAAGCCGGAGTATATCAAAGAGGGCGTCATGGACTGCCTGGTAGAGCCGGAGCGGATCATCAAGTTCCGGGTGCCCTGGGAGGATGACCAGGGCAACATCCACGTGAACCGGGGCTTCCGGGTGCAGTTCAACAGCGCCATCGGCCCCTACAAAGGCGGCTTACGGTTCCACCCCTCCGTGTACGAGGGCATCATCAAGTTTCTGGGCTTTGAGCAGATCTTCAAGAACAGCCTGACCGGCCTGCCCATCGGCGGCGGCAAGGGCGGCAGCGACTTCGACCCCAAGGGCAAGTCCGACGCGGAGGTCATGCGCTTCTGCCAGAGCTTCATGACCGAGCTCTTCAAGTATATCGGGCCGGACACCGACGTGCCCGCCGGCGATATCGGCGTGGGTGCCCGGGAGATCGGTTATCTCTTCGGCCAGTACAAGCGGCTGCGCAACGAGTTCACCGGCGTCCTCACTGGCAAGGGCCTCAGCTACGGCGGCTCTCTGGCCCGAACCGAGGCCACCGGCTATGGTCTGTGCTACTTTGCCGACAATATGCTCAAGGACGCGGGCCGCAGCTTTGAGGGCGCCAAGGTAGCCATCTCCGGCTCCGGCAATGTGGCCATCTACGCCTGCGAAAAGGCCACGGCCCTGGGCGCCAAGGTGGTCACCATGTCCGACTCCAACGGCTTTGTCCACGACCCCAACGGCATCGACCTGGCGCTGGTGAAGCAGCTGAAGGAGGTGGAGCGCAAGCGCATCCGGGAGTATGTGACCGTCCGCCCGGAAGCGGAGTACCACGAGGGCTGCTCCGGCGTGTGGCAGGTGCCCTGTGACATCGCCCTGCCTTGCGCCACCCAGAACGAGCTGGATCTGTCCGCTGCCAAAGCCCTGATCCAGAACGGCTGCTTCGCCGTGGCCGAGGGTGCCAACATGCCCTGCACTCCCGACGCGGTGGAAGCCCTGCAGGCTGCCGGTCTCCTCTTTGCCCCCGCCAAGGCCGCCAACGCCGGCGGCGTGGCCACCTCCGCCCTGGAGATGAGCCAGAATTCCATGCGCATGTCCTGGTCCTTCGAGGAGGTGGACAGCCATCTGAAGGACATTATGACCAACCTTTATCACAACGCCGCGGGCGCCGCCGCCCAGTACGGCAAGCCCGGCGACCTGGTGGCCGGCGCCAACATCGCCGGCTTCCTGAAAGTGGCTGACGCCATGCTGGCCTACGGTTTGGTCTAAGGAGGGCATCTGCATGAGCGACTATGTTTCCCGCGTGTCCGCCGACCTCCAGCAGCGGTACGCCGGCCAGCCGGAGTATCTCCAGGCCGTTCTCACCTGGCTGGAGATGATTGCCCCGGCCCTGGAGGACAATCCCATCTATGAGCGGGTGGACCTGCTGACCCGAATGGTGGAGCCGGATCGAATGCTGACCTTCACTGTGCCCTGGATGGACGATCAGGGCATGGCCCACACCAACCACGGCTACCGGGTGCAGTTCAACAGCGCCATCGGCCCCTACAAGGGTGGGTTGCGGTTCCATCCCTCCGTCAACCCCTCTATCGTGAAGTTCCTGGGCTTTGAGCAGACCTACAAAAACGCCCTGACGGGGCTGCCTATCGGCGGCGCCGCCGGCGGCGCGGATTTTGATCCCCGGGGCAAGAGCAGCCGGGAGATCATGCGCTTCTGCCAGAGCTTCATGACAGCCCTGTACCGTCTGATCGGCGCAGACACCGACATCCCCGCCGGTGACATCGGTGTGGGCTCCCGGGAGATCGGCTATCTCTATGGCCAGTACAAGCGGCTCACCGGAAAGGCGGAGAGCAGCGCTCTTACTGGCAAGGGCCTGACCTACGGCGGCAGCGTCATCCGCCAGGAGGCCGCCGGCTTCGGCACTGTTTACTTCTTGGCCCGGATGCTGGAACACCAGGGCGAGACCCTGGAGGGCAAGCGCCTGGCCGTCTCCGGCTTCGGCAACATGTCCTGGGGCGTGTGCCGCAAGAGCGCGGAGCTGGGCGGCAAGGTGGTCACCCTCTCCGGGCCGGACGGCTATGTCTACGATCCCGACGGCGTCTGCACCCAGGAGAAGTTCGATTTCATGCTGTCCATGCGCGCCGGCGGCGCCGACAAGGTGGAGCCTTACGCCGACCGCTTCGGCGTGGAGTTCTTCCCCGGCAAAAGGCCCTGGGAAGTGCCGGTGGACATCGTGATCCCCTGCGCCACCCAGAATGAGCTGGACGTGGAGGATGCCGTGATGATTGTGGCCAACAACGTCCGCTACTATGTGGAGGCGGCCAATATGCCCGCCACCGCCGAGGCCCTGCGCCTCCTGCGGCTGAGTCCCAAGATCCTCACCGCAGGCTCCAAGGCCTCCGGATCCGGCGGCGTGGTGGTTTCCGCCCTGGAGATGGTCCAGAACAGCCTGCGGTACAGCTGGACCCGCCAGGAGGTGGACAGCCGCCTGAAGCAGATCATGGGCGGCATCTATGATGCCTCCGCCGCGGCGGCGGAGGAGTACGGTCTGGGATACGACCTGATTGCCGGTAATGACATCGCCGCTTTCAAGAAGATCTCCACGGCCATGATCGCCCAGGGACTGTGATTCTCCCCCTCTTCAAAACACACAAAGCGGCCGCCCTTCCGGGCGGCCGCTTTGTCCCATAAATTTCCTTTGTAGTGGGACCGGCGGTCCGGCAGATGCCGGGCCGCCGGTTTTGTTTCCCGTCCCACAGCGTCCAGAACAGCCCGCTGATCCGGCCGTTCTCGTCCCCATTGATCCGCTCCGCGGCCGGTACTTTCGGCAGTCCCGGTATGGCCCCTCACGGGACAGGTCCCGCGGGGACTCCGCATTTAATCCAGTTGGGCAGGCCCAGCCCGTCCAGCTCAAGGTTTTGCCTCCGGCAAAACGCTTGGACGCCGCTCCCGCGGCGGTATGACCATGCCTCAGAACAGCCCGCTGATCCGGCCGTTCTCATCCACATCGATCCGCTCCGCGGCCGGTACTTTCGGCAATCCCGGCATGGTCATGATATCTCCCGTCAGGGCCACCAGAAAGCCTGCCCCAGCGGACACTTTCAGGTTCCGGACCGTCACAGTGAAGCCCCGGGGCGCTCCCAGCAGGGAGGGGTCGTCGGAAAAGCTGTACTGGGTCTTGGCCATGCAGATGGGCAGTTCCCCGAACCCCAGCTCTGTCAGCCGCCGGGCCTGCTTCTGGGCGGCAGGCGTCAGTACCACGCCGTCCGCATGGTAAATCCGCCGGCAGATAGTCTCCAGCTTCTCTTCGATGGACCCCCCCAGCGCATAGCTGTACCGGAAGTCGGATGGCTGCTCACACAGCCGGACTACCTCCTCTGCCAAAGCAGTTCCGCCGGCGCCGCCCTTGGCCCACACCTCGCTGAGGGCCACGCTCACCCCCAGCTCCCGGCATTTCTCCTCTACCAGCTTCAGCTCCGCCGCCGTGTCCGTGGGGAACGCATTGATGGCCACCACGCAGGGCAGGCCAAATACGTTTTTGATATTGTCCACATGCTGGAGCAGGTTGGGCAGTCCCCGCTCCAGGGCCGCTAGATCCTCTCTGCCCAGCTCCGCTCTGGCTGCGCCGCCGTGGTGCTTCAATGCCCGGACCGTGGCCACGACCACCACCGCGTCGGGCTTCAGCCCCGCCATGCGGCACTTGATGTCCAGAAACTTCTCCGCCCCCAGATCCGCGCCGAAGCCCGCTTCCGTGATGGCATAGTCCCCCAGCTTCAGAGCCATCCGGGTGGCGGTGACGGAGTTGCAGCCGTGGGCGATGTTGGCAAAGGGTCCGCCGTGGATCAGGGCCGGAGTATGCTCCAGCGTCTGAACCAGATTGGGCTTCAGAGCGTCCTTCAGCAGGGCCGCCATGGCGCCGGCCGCCTTCAGGTCGGCAGCAGTCACCGGGGCGTCATCATAGGTGTAGCCCACCACGATCCGCCCCAGACGGGCTTTCAGATCCGGGATGTCCGATGCCAGACACAGCACGGCCATGACCTCGCTGGCCACGGTGATATCAAATCCGTCCTCCCGGGGCACACCCTGCATCCGGCCCCCCAGGCCATCCACGATGCTGCGCAGCTGCCGGTCGTTCATATCCACACACCGCCGCCACGTAATCCGCTTGACGTCGATCCCCAGGGCGTTACCCTGCTGGATGTGGTTGTCCAACATCGCCGCCAGCAGGTTGTTGGCCGCGCCGATGGCGTGAAAGTCCCCGGTGAAGTGGAGATTGATGTCCTCCATAGGCACCACCTGGGCATAGCCGCCGCCGGCGGCGCCGCCCTTGATGCCGAACACCGGCCCCAGGGAGGGCTCCCGCAGGGCCACCACGGCATTTCTGCCGATCCGCCGCAGCCCGTCCGCCAGCCCTACCGTAGTGGTGGTCTTGCCTTCCCCGGCAGGGGTGGGGGTGATAGCGGTCACCAGAACCAGCTTACCGTCCGGCCGATTTGTCTCCTTCAGAAAGCGGTTGTCGATCTTGGCTTTGTATCTGCCGTATTGCTCTATATACGCCCCATCCATCCCGCAGGCGTCCGCAATATCCGTGATGGGAAGGGGCTTCGCCTCCTGGGCGATCTCGATATCGCTTTTGATGGTCATGGCTGCCTCCTGTTTTCCGGGCTGTCCGTGTCCAGACACCCTGCTGTTTCATGTTCGATTATACCGGCTCCCCCGGGTAAAAGCAACAGTTCTCTCCAAATCCCCTTATTTTCCAACCTTTTACAGGTAAAACACCGGCGGCACCTGCTACATAGCGGTCTCTGCGTCCATGTCCTTTGTTATCTGTAAATGTGATAGCCGGTTGCATAAGATCCGTTCTAGCAGTTTCTCCTCCGCAGATGCTATAATATTGTACAGAGAAGAAGGCGCTTATATCTTAAAAACTGTGCATTCAGACGAACAGAGGTGTATGAAAAGAGGAAAGAGCACATAAGGAGGTACGTATATGGAAACTCTGGAGAAAAAAGGCAAAGGTTCCGCGTTGCTCCCGTTCCTGCTATTTATTGTCATCTATCTAGGCGCTGGCCTGTACTTCCAGGCACAGGGTGTAGAGATGGCCTTCTACCAGTTCCCCTCTGTCACAGCCATGTTCATTGCCCTGCTGCTGGCCTTCTGCCAGGGCAAGGGCACCATCGATCAGAAATTCACAGTCTTCGCCAAGGGCGCCGCCAACGAGAACGTCCTGACCATGCTGATGATCTACATCCTGGCCGGCGCCTTCTCCACCGTGGCCAGTGCCATGGGCGGCGTGGACGCCACCGTGAATCTGGGTCTCAGCGTCATTCCCGTGCACTTCCTGGCCGCCGGCGTGTTCGTGATCTCCGCGTTCATGGGCACCGCCACCGGCACCTCCATGGGCACCATCAGCGCCATTGTTCCTATCGCTGTGGGCGTGGCGGAAAAGGGCGGGTTGAGCCTTCCCCTGTTTCTGGGCGCCTGCGTGGGCGGCGCCATGTTCGGCGACAACCTCTCTATGATCTCCGACACCACCATTGCCGCCACCCGCACCCAGGGCTGCCAGCTCCGGGACAAGTTCCGGGTGAACTTCCTCATTGCCCTGCCGGCGGCTATCATCACCATCATCGTGCTGCTGGTCGTAGGCCGGCCTGAGACCGTGACGGAGATGGGAAATCTGTCTTTCAACGTCATCAAGGTCATTCCCTACCTCGCCGTGCTGGTACTGGCGCTGATCGGCATGAATGTGTTCCTGGTGCTGACCATCGGCATCTTCGCCGCCGGCATCATCGGCCTGGCCCTTGGCGATCTGGATATCCCACTCTTTGCCCAAAGCATCTGGAACGGTTTCACCGGCATGAACGAGGTCTTCTTCCTGTCCCTGTTCTGCGGCGGCATGTCTGAGATGATCGCCCACAACGGCGGCATCACTTGGCTGATCGAAAAGCTGGGCCGCATGATGAAGGGCAACAAGTCCGCCCAGGTGGGTGTCGCGGCTCTGGTGTCCCTGGCAGACTGTGCCACTGCCAACAATACGGTGGCCATCATTGTCAGCGGCCCCATGGCCAAAAACATGAGCCGTATCCACAAAGTGGATCCCCGCCGCACCGCCTCTCTGCTGGACGTGTTCTCCTGTGTGCTTCAGGGCATGATCCCCTGGGGCGCCCAGCTGCTGACTGCCGCCAGCCTCACCACGATATACGGCGTGACCATGAACCCCATAGACATCCTGCCCTATATGTGGTACTGCTGGATTCTGGCCGCCGTGGGCATCCTCTCCATTTTCATTCCCTTCGCCGACGGCATCTGCCGCAAGGACCCCTGGAACTGGGAGTACGATGTGGCGGAGTCCGGCGTGGCTGCCAAGAAGGCTTCTCTGGAGCTGGAGCGGCAGGAGTCCGCGCAGACGCCCATCTGACCTGCGTGTCTCTTGCTAAAAAAAGACCGGGCGCCCTGAGGCGCCCGGTCTTTTTCTCCTCTGTCAGGTCCCCTCCTGAAGCCGCCTGGTGAAGGCGATGGAATCCGCCAGCGCCTCCTCCAGCAGGCGGACGAACTGCTCCGTCAGCGGAGAGGGCCGGCTGCTGCGGATGTGGATCCAGCCCAGGTGGACCGAGGTCTTCCCCAGCAGCGGGATCGTGACTACGCTTCCGTCCGCCAGCCCCTCCGACAGCAGGCCGCTGCCGGAGGTGAACGCATCGGTGGACGCCAGCACGTACATCGCCGTGGCCCGGTTGTTCACGCTGATGCACTTTGCCGGCTTTTTCAGAGAGACCATGGGGTACTCCTCGAAAAAGTCCGACGCCACGCCTTGGTCGTGCTCAAACGCCACATACGGATATCCGTCCAGTTCCTCCTCCGTTACGCTGGAGCGGCCAGCCAGCGGATGCCCCCCGCGAACATAGATACAGGGGCAGACGGCGGCCAGTTCGTGGAATTCCAGCTCCCGGGCGTCCAGCAGCCGGCAGATAATCTTCTCCGTCAGATCCGTCAGGCAGATGACGCCCACGTCCGCCCGGTGGTCATAGACGTCGTCAATCACACCGTCCATCCCTGTCTCCCGGAGGCCAAATCGGAAGCGGTTTTCACCGGCGATTCGGAGCAGCCTCAAAAACGCGTCCACTGCAAAGGGATACCGCTGGCAGGAAACGGAAAAGCGCACCGGAGCCGCGGCGTTGCGTGCCTCACCATACAGGCTCTCGATCCCGCGCTTCTGCTCCAGCAGGGAGACGGCGTAGCTGAGAAACTCCTTGCCCTCCGGCGTGAACTCCACGCCCCGGTTGCTGCGGGCCAGCACCCGAATGCCCAGTTCGTTCTCAAGCTCCCGCACCGCCGTGGAAATCCCCGACTGGGACAGGAACAGCTTCTGGGCCGCCTTGTTGATGGAGCCGCATTTGGAGATCTCCACGATGTACTCAAGCTGCTGAAACGTCATAGAAAGCCTCCTCTTCCCCTTTCGATCTCACTTTTCTATTATAGGCATTTTGAGCTGGTTGTCAAATCGTTATCAAAAAAACTGTCAACGCATCCCGCAAAACGCATATTAACAGCTTTGCGCCCTTTGTGCTATTCTATAAGTAGAACCAAACAAAAGATATCAGTTATTTGAGAAATTTTCTGTTTAATATCACCTGCGTTTTTCGATGGATGCACAGATTTTCCCCCTCTCTTCTCTCTATCCCCGCAGCCGCGTCAGAGTCTCTCTGATAGCGAAAATTTGAATACCAGTCAATTTTGCCCCTGCGGAGCGTCTCCGGAGGGGCCGGTGAAGAAAGGAAGATCGACTGTATGAACACGGAGAAAAAGTTCGGTTTTGCCACGCGTCAGATCCACGCCGGCCACATGGAAAACGCGGCGGGCTCCTTGTGCGCCCCCATCTATCAGACCTCCACCTTCGCATTCTCCACCGTCCAGCAGGGCGGCGCCCGGTTCGCCGGCGAGGAGGGCGGATATATCTACACCCGTCTGGGCAACCCCACTCTGGGCGCTGTTGAGGAGAAGCTGGCCTCCCTGGAGGGCGGCGAGGCCGCCATGGCCGCGGCCTCCGGCATGGGCGCCATCTCCTCCGCCCTGTGGACCTCTGTGGTGGCCGGGGACGAGATCGTGGCGGATGAGACGCTGTACGGCTGTACATACGCGCTGCTGAACCATGGCATGACCAAGTTCGGCGTGAAGGTCACCCTGACGGACCTGTCCGACATTGAGAACCTGAAGAAGAACCTCACCGACAAGACCCGGGTGGTGTACTTCGAGACCCCCTGCAACCCCACGCTGAAGCTGCTGGACATCGAGCTGATCGCCAAGACGGCCCATGCCTTCAACCCCGACATCCGGGTGATCGTGGACAACACCTTCTGCACACCGTACCTGCAGCGTCCTCTGGAGCTGGGCGCGGACGTGGTGGTTCACAGCGCCACCAAGTACCTCAACGGCCACGGCGACGTGATCGCAGGCATCGTGGTGGGCAAGGCGGACTTCATCTCCCAGTGCCGGATGTTCGGCCTGAAGGATATGACCGGCGCCGTCCTGAGTCCCTTTGATGCGTTCTTGATGGCCCGGGGCCTGAAGACCCTGGACATCCGCATGGAGCGCCACTGCGCCAACGCCCAGAAGGTGGCGGCGTTCTTCACCAGCCATCCCGCGGTGGCCAAGGTCTATTATCCCGGCCTGGACACCTTCCCCGGTCACGAGATCGCGGCCAAGCAGATGAAGCTGCCCGGCGGCATGATCTCCATCGAGCTGAAGGCCGACCGCGCCGCTGTTGCCGCCGCGCTGAACAAGCTGCAGCTGTGCACCATCGCCGTGTCTCTGGGCGATGCGGAAACTCTGGTGGAGCATCCCGCCACCATGACCCACTCCACCTATTCTGCCGAAGAGCTGGCAGCCGCCGGCATCTCCGAGGGCTTGGTCCGCATCAGTGTGGGTCTGGAGGATCCCGAGGATATCATCGACGATTTCAAGACGGTTTTGGATACGCTGTAATTGATCCCGCTGCGGGGCCGCTCCTCCTCTCCTACATTGGGAGCAGCCCCGCTTTCCCGCGGATCCGCGTACCTCCTTTTCGCCGTCCCGGTCTTTCCCCACCCTGCCGGAGGCGGCCAAAAAGGCCCGGCTTCTCCGCCGGGCCTTTTTGTGCTTCTGTACCTGCCGCCTGTTGTGCGTCTCTCCTCCCGCGGCGGGCGGCCCTTGAGCAGGAAAAAGCGCCGTGCGCACATGCGCACGGCGCTTTTTCCTGTTTGGTTCAGAGAGGTAAGCGTGGGGAATGCTCAGTCCTCAGCCATTTTGCGATACTTGGCGTAGCGGTCCTTGGCGTCCTGGACGGTCTTCTCGTACAGGCGCTGGGCCCGGTCCGGGAAGTTGATCTGCAGGGAGGCATAGCGGTTCTCGCCCTTCAGATAGTCCATCATCTTGCCGCTGTCGGGCTCGGGAGAATCCAGCTGGAAGGGGTTCTTCCCCTCCGCGATCCGGCGGGGATCATACCGGTACAGATGCCAGTAGCCGCACTCCACCGCCTTCTTCATCTCCTCCTGCGTGCAGCTCATGCCCGCCTTGATACCGTGCTCCAGGCAGGGGCAGTAAGCGATGACGATGGCCGGGCCGGGATAGGACTCTGCCTCCCGGATGGCCTTCAGGGTCTGGGCTTGGTCGTAGCCCATGGCCACCTGGGCCACGTAGATGTAGCCGTAGCTCATGGCGATGGCGCCCAGGTCCTTTTTCTTGACCTCCTTGCCGCCGGCGGCGAACTTGGCCACTGCCGCAGTGGGCGTCGCCTTGGAGGACTGTCCGCCAGTGTTGGAGTACACCTCCGTATCCATCACCAGCATGTTGATGTCCCGGTTCTGGGCCAGCACGTGGTCAATGCCGCCGAAGCCGATGTCGTAAGCCCAGCCGTCGCCGCCGAAGGCCCACACGCTCTTCTTGGTCAGATACTCCTTGTTCTGCAGGACAAAGGCGCCCTCCTCCGTGGGCTCCGCCTTCTCCAGGGCGGCGATCAGCGCGTCGGACACCTCCCGGGTCACGGCCGGGTCCTGCCACTTGGCAAGATACTCCCCGATCTCAGATACGGCCACACCCTTTTCCTTCAGGGCTTTCAGCCGCAGCTCCACCTCCCCATGGATGGACCCGTGGGCCCGCAGGAAGCCGTAGGCGAACTCCGCGTTGTCCTCGAACAGGGACTGCTCCCAGCAGGGTCCAAAGCCCCGGCTGTCGCAGGAGTAGGGCGTCATGGGCATGGCACCGCCGTAGGCGGAGGAGCAGCCGGAGGCGTTGGCCACGTACATGCGGCTGCCGAACAGCTGGGTCACCAGCTTGATGTAGGTGGTCTCCGCGCAGCCCGCGCAGGCGGCGGAGAACTGGAAGTAGGGCTTGGCGAACTGGGCCGTCTTCACGCTCTTGTCGCTGATAATGTCCTTCTTCAGCAGCTTCTCGTTCATCGCGTAGTTGTCGAAGTTGGGCTGCTGCTCCCTCTGGGTCTCGAAGGGCACCATCTCCAGCGCCCCCTTGGCCGGGCAGGCGGTCAGGCACACGCCGCAGCCCAGGCAGTCGTAGGGAGAGACCTGCATCCGGAAGGAATAGGCAGGGGCGTCCTTGCCCAGGCCCTTGGCGGGCACGGTGACGAAGGATTCCGGCGCACCGGCCTTCTCCTCCTCCGTCAGCAGCACGGGCCGGATGGCCGCGTGGGGACACGCCATGGCACAGCGGTTGCACTGGATGCACACGTCGGGATTCCACTGGGGCACCGTGACAGCCACGCCCCGCTTGGAGTATGCGGTGGTGCCATTCTCCCAGGTGCCGTCCAGGCAGTTGTGCCTCTTGAACAGGGACACCGGCAGCTTGTCGCCGTGCTGGCGGTCCATGGGCACCACGATCTCCTTGACGAAGTCCGTGCCCTTCAGCTCCTCCGGCGCGCCGTCCTTGGCGTCCGCCCAGGCGGCGGGGACCTCCACCTTCGTCATGCCGGTCAGACCCACGTCCACAGCCCGGTTGTTCAGGTCCACGATCTCCTGGCCGCCCTTTTTGAAGTAGGAGTTGTAGTTGCCCTGCTTCATCTCCTCCACCGCCAGGTCGATGGGGATCACCTTGGTCAGCTGGAAGAAGGCCGCCTGGAGAATCGTGTTGATCCGGTTGCCCAGGCCCAGGTCCCGAGCCAGCTTCGTGGCGTCCATGATGTAGAAGTTGGCGTGCTTGTTGGCCAGGTCCCGCTTCATCTTGGCGGGCAGCCGCTCCTCCAGCTCCTCCGCGCTCCAGGGACAGTTCAGCAGGTATGTGCCGCCGTCCTTGAGGTCCGCGGTGGTGTCATATTTGTCCACATAGGTGGGCGCGTGGACGCCCACGAAGTCCGCCGCGGATACCAGATACGTGGCGTGAATGGGCTGGTCGCCGAACCGCAGGTGGCTCTGGGTCAGACCGCCGGACTTCATGGAATCGTAGGAGAAATACGCCTGGGCGTACTTGTCTGCCGCCAGGCCGATGGTGGTGATGGCGTTCTTGTTGGCGCCCACCGTGCCGTCGCCGCCCAGGCCCCAGATCTTGCAGGATACCTGTCCGGGATAGTCCAGGGCGATCTCCTCATAAGGCAAGGAGGTGAAGGTCACGTCGTCCTCGATGCCGATGGTGAAGCTGTTCTTGGGCTCCTCCTTGGCCAGGTTGTCGTACACCGCCACGATCTGGCCGGGCGTGGTGTCCTTGGAGGCCAGGCCGTACCGACCGCCCACCACCACGATGTCCTTCCGCCCCGCCTGCTGCAGGGCGCTCTGCACATCCAGATACAGCGGCTCACCCACGGAGCCGGACTCCTTCGTCCGGTCCAGCACGGCGATCTTCTTGCAGGTGGCGGGGATCGCATCCACAAAATGCCGGATGGAGAAGGGGCGGTACAGGTGCACCTGCACCATGCCCACCTTGCGGCCCTTCCTGTTCAGATAGTCCACCGTGTCCTTCACCGTCTCCGCACCGGAGCACATGATGACGATGACTTCCTCCGCATCGGGCGCGCCGTAGTAGTTGAACAGCTTGTAATCCCGGCCGGTGAGCTTGTTGATCTCATCCATGTAGTGCTGGACCACGCCGGGGATCGTGGCGATCTTCTCGTTGGCGCCCTCCTTGCACTGGAAGAACACGTCCGGATTCACCGTCGTGCCCCGGGTGGAGGGGTGCTCCGGGTTCAGGCCGTTCTTGCGGAACGCCGCCAGCTGGTCATAGTCCACCAGCTTGGCCAGGTCGTCATAGTCCAGCGCCTCGATCCGCTGCATCTCGTGGGAGGTGCGGAAGCCGTCGAAGCAGTGCATGAAGGCATACCGGCCGCCGATGGCGGACAGGTGGGCCACCGCGCCCAGGTCCATGGCCTCCTGGGGGGAGGAGGACATCAGCATGCCGAAGCCGGTCATTCGGCAGGTCATCACGTCGGAGTGGTCGCCGAAGATGGACAGGGCGTGGGCACTGACAGTCCGGCAGGAGATGTGGAACACGCCGGGCAGGAACTCGCCGCCGATCTTGTACATAGGCGGGATCATCAGCAGCAGGCCCTGAGAGGCCGTGTAGGTGGTGGTCAGCGCGCCCGCCTGCAGGGATCCGTGGCAGGTGCCTGCGGCCCCCGCCTCGGACTGCATCTCAATGACCTCCACGGGTTTTCCGAAGATGTTGGTCCTCCCCTTGGCGGACCACTCGTCCACCTTCTCCGCCATCACGGAAGATGGCGTGATGGGGAAGATGGCCGCCACCTCTGTGAACGCGTAGGACGCGTACGCCGCGGCGGTGTTACCATCCATTACTACTAGTTTTTTCTTAGCCATGTCTCCTGTTTTCCTTTCGATCTCACTTGGTCTGTTCTCATTGCCTCAACACCGTCCGCTGCCCGCTCCGGGGCAGCGGACGGCACTCCAGGGAGCTTACTTTATACCGGGATAGGCCCGGGCCACATAGTCGGCAATCCTGCGCACCGCCTCCTTCAGGTTTTCGTCGGAGTTGGCGAATACCAGCCGCAGATAGCCCTCGCCCATGTCGCCGAAGGCGGAGCCGGGCACCGTCACCACTCCTGCGTTCTCCAGCAGCTCCTCCGCAAACGCTTGGGAGGTCTTGCCGAATGCCTTGATGTTGGGGAAGGCGTAGAAGCTGCCCGCGGACTTCTTGCAGGTGATGCCGGGGATAGCGTTGAGTCCGTCCACCAGAATGTCCCGGCGGCGGGTGTAGTCCGCCACCATCTGGTCCACGCACGCCGTGCTCTTCAGGGCCTCCACCGCCGCCGCCTGGGTGAAGGTGGACACACAGGAGGCCACCCCCTCCTGCAGCTGCGCCATTTTCTTGATGTACCCCGGCTCCGGCGCTACCAGATAGCCGATCCGCCAGCCGGTCATGGCATAGGACTTGGAGAAGCTGTTCAGCACCATCACGCGGTCCTGCATCTCGGGCACCTGGGCCATGCTGTACGGCTGGATGCCGTCGTATACGATGGCGTCATAGGGCTCGTCTGTCAGCACCCACAGGTCATGGGTCTTCGCCACCTTGGCGATGGCCAGGATGTCCTCCTTCGTCAGCACCGCGCCGGTGGGATTGCAGGGGGAGTTCAGCAGGATCGCCCGGGTCCGGGGTGTGACGGCCTTTTCGATATCCGCCGCTTGGATCCGGTAGTCATATTCCTCATACGTGGGGACGGGCACCGCTCTGGCGCCGATGCTGCTGGCCTGCCCGTAGTAGTTGGGGAAGCAGGGATCCGGCACCAGGATTTCATCGCCCGGGTCCAGCAGCGTCATCATGGCCAGGAACAAGCCCTCCATGGCCCCCACGGTGATGATGACGTGGTCTTTGGTATAGCCCTCCCAGTACTGCTTCCGGTACTTGGCGGCCACAGCCTCCCGCAGCTCTGTGGTGCCGGCGTTGGGCGCGTAATGGGTCTGCCCCTCGTCCAGGGCTCTCTTCGCCGCGTCCTTGATGTACTGGGGCGTGTCGAAGTTGGGTTCGCCCACCGTCAGCTTGATCGCCTCCGGGTATTGGGCCGCCAGATCAAACATCTTTCGGATGCCGGACGCTGGATACTGCTTCGCCCGCTGGGAAATGCGCAGTTCCTGTTCCATTGGTAACATCTCCTTTTGATCATCTTCTCACGCGCACCCGGCGCACCCGTTCCGAAAGCGGGCACGCCGAATGCGCAGCAGGCAGTTCCTTACTTCGCAGCCTTGTCGTTCACCCACAGCTCCGGGATGGCGTTGGCCGCCGCCTCACTGGTGGGCTCCCACTTGCCGGACTTCAGCCGGGTCAGGTAATCGTTGATCAGTGCGCCGATCTGCTTGCGCATCAGGAAGCAGACCACCAGGTTACACACGGCGCACACACCGAAGAAGAAGTCGAAGAGATTCCACAGCACACTGAGGGCGCCCACAGAGCCGATGATGGCGAAGGCGCAGCCCAGGAGCCGGTAGGGCAGAATGAACTTCTTGCCGCCCAGGACGGTCATGCAGATCTCACCGTAGTACACATTGACCAGCGCGGTGGTGAAGGCAAAGAAGGTGATGATGGCCACCACGAACACCGTGCCAGCGATGGCGTTGCCGAAACCGGCGCCGAAAGCAGTGGCGGTCAGGGCCGCGCCGGTGCCGCCCTCGGTCCACACGCCGGTGCACAGGACCACCAGAGCGGTCATGGTGCAGACGATGATGGTGTCCACGAACACCTCGCTGATGCCCCACAGGCCCTGCTTCACCGGATGGTTGGCGGAAGAGGAGGAGTGGGCCAGCGGCGCCATGCCGGTGCCGGCCTCATTGGAGTACACGCCGCGGGCCAGGCCCCAACGGATGGCCAGCATCACGGTGGAGCCGGCAAAGCCGCCGGTGGCAGCCATAGGCGTAAAGGCGTACTCAAAAATCATCGCAAAGACGTGCGGGATGTTGCTGCCGAACTTTACCAGAATAAAGATGCTGCCGATCACATAGGCCAGCGCCATCAGGGGGACCACCTTCTCCGCAAAGGAGGAGATACTCTTGATGCCGCCCACCAGCACAACGGCCATGATGACGGCAAAGATCACGCCCACGATCCAGCCGGGAACGTCAAAGGAGACCCGAATCGCCTCCACCACAGAGTTGGCCTGCACGGCGGGCGCAAACACCATGGCGCAGCCCAGGATCACAGCCCAGAAAATGCCCAGCCACTTCCAGCTCTTGCCCAGCCCCCGGCGCACATACCAATAGAAGCCACCGTGCCATCTGCCGGTCTCAGGATCCCGCTCCCGGTAGGCCATGCCCAGGGTGATCTCGGAAAACTTCACGATGAAGCCCATGAGGGCCACGGCCCACATCCAGAATACGGCGCCAGGGCCGCCGGTGGCGATGGCCACCGATACACCGGCGATGTTCCCCACGCCAAGCGTGGAGGCCAGCGCCGTGCAGCAGGCCTGGAACGGGGAAATATCGCCCTCGCCGTCGCCCTTGTCGAAGATCTTGCCGAACGTGTTCTTCATGGCGTGTCCGAACCTGGTGAATTGGAAGAACTTAAAGCGGACGGACAGATACACGGCGACTGCGGATGTCAGGATCAGAAGCGGCCATCCCCACAGCCAGTTGGAAATCGCCATCATGATGTCGATGATAAACATATTCTACCTCCCAAATAACTTCATGCGCTCCATTTTCGATTGGCTGAATCATCTGTCGGGAAGTCTTTCCCCGCGGCTTCCCCGGCTCCTCCTTTCCTCCTATATTCGATATGCGGCCAGCCGCATAACTTGCCTGATTTCCAATAATTCCGTATGGTGGAAGCGAATTCCTTTGGGTAGAATTGTCAAAGCTGCCGGTCTTTTCTGGACATGTATCCAAAAAAGCGGCAGCTTTTCCGTAGAACGGGATCATTTTCCAAAATTGTGTCAAAAACCAAAGCCGCAACTGCGGCCCGACACGAAGCATTTCCACGGAAAATTACGGATCCTGTTTTCTTTCCTTATGATTTATGATATTATATAGACAAACATTTGTCAAGGCAGAATGTTTCTATGATATC
This sequence comes from Dysosmobacter welbionis, assembly GCF_005121165.3. Classification (NCBI taxonomy): domain Bacteria; kingdom Bacillati; phylum Bacillota; class Clostridia; order Eubacteriales; family Oscillospiraceae; genus Dysosmobacter; species Dysosmobacter welbionis. The sequence goes on from NZ_CP034413.3 coordinate 1,824,871, forward strand.
GCCAAAAAGGAGCGGCCGATTTATGGCAAAAGAACAGGTATCCAGCATCCTCCGCGCCCTGGAGATTTTGGAGTGCTTCATGGATAACGAGACGGAATGGACGTTGAAGCGCCTGGTGGCACAGCTGGATCTGCCCACCACCACTGTCCACCGCCAGCTCTCCACCCTCACGGACCGGGGTTATCTGGTCCAGGATCCCGTCCGCAAGAGCTACCGGGTGGGGCCACGCCTCCTGCTGCTCTCCAGCACCGTCCTCAGCCACTCCGATCTGCGCAGTACCGCCCGGCCGGAGCTGGAAAAGCTGTCCGCCACTGTGAAGGAGACCATCAACCTCAGCGTGATGCTGGACCGGGAGATCTTTTATCTGGACAAAGTGGAGACCTTCCGCTCCGTGGTGTGCAACACGAAAGTGGGCACCCGAGCCCCGGCCCACGCCACCAGCGGCGGCAAGATCATGCTGGCCTTTCACGATCCCGATTATGTGGACGCCTACTGCCGGGACCTGCCCCAGATGCAGCGGCTGACGGACCGCACCGTCTTCTCCCCGGACCTGCTGCGGGAGCAGCTGGCCCAGGCCCGGATCAACGGCTTCGCCATTGACGACGGGGAGATCGAACCCGGCCTGATCTGCGTGGGCGCCCCCATCTTCGGTCTGGACCAGACGGTGGTGGCGGCGGTCAGCATCGCCGGTCCCACCTTCCGTATGAAAGAAGAGCTGGACGTGATGACTCGTGCCGTGAAGGCCACTGCCGCCAACATCTCCCGCCTGATGGGCGGGCGGCCGTGACGCGGCCTGTTTTCCAGCTGTCAGGAGCGGGAGCCCATAAGGACTCCCGCTCCTGCTGCTTTTACTTCCGCTTCCGGAACAGCTCCGGCAGTCTCCAGCCACGGCCCTTTCCCCGCTCCGTGGCCCGCATCTGGGGAGGATGGTCCAGATAGAACTGCTGGACGGAAACCGGCACCGCGCCGGCCTGCTCCGCCCGGACAAAGCCCCCGTCCGGCAGCATCCGCCGGGCCTTCACATTGTCTCCCAGAAGCCGGGCCAGATAGTCCGAGAGGAAGTCCTGCACCTCCCGGCTCTCCACCGGGCAGGCGATCTCCACCCGCCGCTCCTGATTTCGGGTCATGATGTCCGCAGAGGATAAGTACATCTGCCGCAGGGCACCCTCCCCGAAGCAGTAGATGCGGGAGTGCTCCAGAAACTCCCCCACGATGCTGGTCACGGTGATATGGTCCGTCTTGCCCGGCACGCCGGGCACCAGGCAGCAGATGCCCCGGACGATCAGGTCCACCCGCACTCCTGCCTGGGAGGCCTCCGCCAGCTTGTCGATCAGCTCCCGCTCCGTGACGGCGTTGGTCTTCAGGATAATCCGCCCCCGGTCGCCCCGGGCGATCTCCCCGTCGATGAGCCGTAACAGCGTCTGCTTCAGGGACACCGGCGCCACCAGCAGCTTACCGTAGCTGCCCCGCAAATCGCCGATCAGCATATTCTGGAAAAAGGCCACGCCATCGGCGGCAATGGTCCGATCCGCCGTCAACAGGGAGAAGTCTGTGTACAGCGCCGCGGTCTTTTCGTTGTAATTGCCCGTGCCGATCTGAGTCACATAGCTGAGCCCCGTCTTCTCCTTTCGGGTGATGAGGCAGATCTTGCCGTGGCACTTATAGCCGGCGGGTCCGTAAATCACCCGGCACCCGGCCTCCTCCAGCTCCCGGGCCCAGGTGATGTTGTTGCCCTCGTCAAAGCGGGCCCGCAGCTCCACCAGCACCGTCACGGCCTTGCCGTTCTCCGCCGCGGCGCACAGGTGCTTGATGACGGCGGACTTCCCCGCCACCCGGTAAATGGTCATCTGGATGGACACCACCGCCGGGTCCGCGGCGCTCTGGCGCAGCAGGTCCAGAAACGGCTGCATGGAGTGGTAGGGATAGAACAGCAGCACGTCCCGCTGGCGGATCTGCTCCCACATGGGCACCTCCCGGTCCAGCCAGGCGGGATATGCCGGCGCGTGGGGCGGGTAAAAGAGGGCGCTGTCCAGACTGTCCAGCTGGTAGGCGTATTTCAGAACCAGCGGGCAGGTGCACACATAGCTCTGCTCCGCCGTCAGCCTCAGCCGCCGGAGCAGCATGGCCTGCAGAGCCGGGGCCTCCCCCTGCATCTCCAGCCGCACCGGGGCCAGCCGCTCCCGCTGGCGCAGCAGCTTGGTCATCTGGGCGCGCAGGTCCAGGTCCTCCTGGTCCATAGCCTCATCATAGCTGATGTCTGCGTTCCGGGTGACGGACACCACCGCCTGCTCCTCGATCTGATAGATCTTGAAGATCTTCCGCAGGTGGTGGGCCAGAATGTCCTCCGTCCGCACGAAGGCGCCGGGCCGGGCCGGCAGAGGCAGGATGGGCGGCACCACATCCGGCACCCCCACGATGCCCAGCCGCCGCTTGTCTCCCTCCCGCAGCAGGGCGGCGGCATACAGGGTCTTGTTCTTCAGGTGGGGAAAGGGGTGGCTGGGGTCGATGATCTGGGGCATCAGCAACGGGCGCATGGCCTCCCGGTACCAGGCCCGCACATACTCCCGCTCACCATTTTTCAGCTCCTTGTAGGGGATATCCGCCACCCCATGTTCCGCCAGGGCCTCCATCAGCTCCCGGTATACCTGGTCCCGCTGCCGGACCAGCGGCACCACGGCGGCATAGATCCGCCGCAGCTGTTCCGCCGGGGAGAACCCGCCCTTGTTTTCCCGGGCGTTCGGGGCCACTAGGGCTAGGTCCGTCAGGCTTCCCACCCGCACCATGAAGAACTCGTCCAGGTTGCTGGTGAAGATGGAGAGAAAGCGCAGACGCTCCATCAGCGGCACAGAGGGGTCCGCCGCCTCCTCCAGCACCCGCTGGTCAAAGGCCAGCCAACTGAGTTCCCGGTTCTGGGTGTAACTCAGGTCCCAGCGTTCAGCAGCTTGTGACACAGATATCCCTCCCTGACGCCGTAGGGACTGATATACAGCTCTCCTTCGCACAGCGCCTCTGTCAGTGCATCCATCAGCACGATGCCCGGCAGAATCGTGTGCACCCGGTCCGGGCAGTGCCGCAGGATCAGCTTCCGCGCCTGGTGGTCCCGCTTCAACAGCAGCTTTGTCAGCCGGCGGACCTCCGCAGGCGTCAGGATGCGGTTTCCCGCCGGCTTTTCATACCAGTCATTGGCGATTTTCAGCGCCGCCCGGGCCGTGCCGCCCACGCCGCAGACCCGTTCCGCCCGGTGCGCCGGCAGCCGGGCCTCCTTCAGGGCCGCGGCCACGGTGCTGCGGATCCGCTCCAGCTCCTTTTTCTTGGGCCACAGGCCGTCCACGCAGCGATTGAACAGCTCCAGGGATCCGATGGGCAGGCTCTGGGCCTTTTTGACCTCCCCGGCCCGGACCTCCAGGACCTCTGCGCTGCCGCCGCCAATGTCGAACATGGCGCCGTCCTGCAAGTCCGTGGCCGTCCGGGCGCCGTAGTAGCCCAGTCTGGCCTCCAGCTCGCCGGAGATCACATCCACCCCCACGCCGGTGGCCGCCCGAATCTGCTCCACTGCCTCCTCCGTGTTGCGGATGTTCCGCAGGGAGGCGGTGGCAAATACGTGGGGGGCGTCCAGATCAAACTGCCGCAGCAGCGCCTGAAAGTCCCGGATGGCCCCGCAGGCCCGCTGGATTCCCTCCGGAGAGAGCACCCCTCCGTGGACGTAGCTGACCAGTCCCGCCATCTCCTTTTCGGAAAACAGCAGGTCGAATCCGCCCTCCGGCAGGGTGTTGTAGACGGACAGTCGGATGGTGTTGGACCCCAGGTCCACAATGGCGAATTTCATGGGTATGACGCTCCTTCTTCCCGCGCTCCCCACTGGGATGCGGCGTTTCACGTTTATCAGATTGACAGAGGCAGATGAAATTCAAAAGCGCGGTGCTGTAAAATGCCGGTAAAATTCAGGCTTTTTCGATGGCTCTGGCCACAGCGGCCAGGGCCTGGGCCTCCGTGTCGTCAAAAAGGTGGGTGTAGATGTTGCTGGTGACGGTCATGGAGCTGTGCCCCAGGGTGCGGGAGATATCGAACATGGGCACGCCCTGGCTGTTGGCCACCGAGGCAAAGCTGTGCCGCAGGCCGTGGAGGGAGATCTTGGGCAGCCCCTGCCGCCGCACCACCGTCAGCAGGTCCCGGGTCAGCTGGTCCGGCTTGGGGGGCGCCCCGTCCTGCCGCAGCACCACCCACTCCTTCGGGTCGTCGCTGCGCCGCCTCTCCCACGCCCGCCGCAGCACCTGCTGCAGGTCCTGGAGCCCGGTGATGCCCAGCCGCCGGGCGGAGGTGCGGGTCTTGGGGGACTTCAGCACCACGCTGCCGCCCACCTCTGTGCGCACCTCCCGGATGGAGAGCAGCCCCGCCTCCAGGTCCACATTCTCCCACCGCAGGCCGCAGATCTCGCTGCGCCGCAGGCCCAGATAGGCCGCCAGCTTCACCGGCAGCTCCATCATCGTGCCGGACACGGCGGAGAACAGCAGCTGCAGCTGCTCCGGGGAGTAAAAGCTGAAGCGGGCCTCCTTCTTCTTGGGCGGCGTCACCCGGTCCATGGGGCTGCGTTCCAGCATCTCCAGCCGCACCGCCATGCCCAGGGCCGTGGTCAGCATCACATAGTGCTTGATGACCGTGTTGGGGGACAGGCCCTGGTTCATCTTCTCATAGAGATAGCCCTGGATACGCAGGGGCGTCAGCTCCGCCAGAGGGATCCTTCCCAGGGCAGGCAGCACATGACAGCGTGCCATGTTGCGGTAGGCGTACAGCGTGCTCTCCGCCCGGTCCCGGGCCACCACCTCCTCCAGCCAGAAGGTCAGCCACTCCCCCAGTGTGCAGTCCTTCCCCGGCAGGCGCCGGTCGGCACAGGAGTTCCCCTCCAGCGCGGCCTGGGCCTCCTCCCTGGTGCGGTAGGTGCGGGTATAGCGCCGTCCGTCCTGCCGGAACACCGCGTAATACAGCTGCCGCTCCGTGTCGTATGCAAGATTCTTCTGGATCGTCTTTCTGGGCATGGGTGCATTCCTCTCTCTTTCTCTCTCGTTTTGCGATGCAGACGCATCGCAAAAGGGCCGTGTGCCGCCGACCACGGCGCGGCCTGAAATTTCAGCGCACGGACCGGGACAGCCCACATGCGCGAAAACTTCATGCGCCGCCGGGGCAGCTGATTTTCGCGGCGCCCCACTGCCCATGAAGTTTTATGCCCTTTTATCATAAACAACTCACGCTGTCCAATAGGATACCCATATTCGGTCAGACAAAACACAATTATTGTAAATTTCCGGGCCCGCTCCGGCCCTCTATTCATGTAGGGCCGGGGCGAATGCCCCTTCTGCCGCAGGCTTTTTCACGGCCTGCGGGACAAAAAAGCGGCTGCCTGCGGCAGCCGCTCTCCAAGAGCCGATTCACTTCGCGTCCTTCACTCCCATCCGGCAGGCGGCCCACACCGCGTTGTGGTCCGAGAGCTCCTCCCCCGCAAAGCGAGCCAGGGCGGAGTCCGGCCGGGCAAAGCCACAGTCCGCCGTCCGGGTAGAAAGGGTGCGGCTCTTGGTGGGTGTCATCCCCCGCAGCAGCAGCCAGTCCAGCCGCAGGCCCAGGCATCCGCCGCCCGGCAGGGGCTTGCGCCGGGTTAAAATGGGCGTCTCCGGCACTGCCCGGTAGCCCATGGCCTCCGCCGCCGTCAGGGCAGCCTCATACTGCGCCACGTCTTCCAGACAGCGGCGCTGGAGTGCCGGACTCCCCGCGATCTCCCGGATGGCGTCCTTGTCCCGGCCGTCAAAGGTGTTGGTGTTCAGATCTCCCCCCAGCACTACCGGAATGCCGGGAAGCAGTTCCTCCGCCGCACGGAGCACCGCCTCCAGCTGGAGCCGCCGTCCCTCGCCATGGGTGCGGTTCTCCAGGTGGATGGAGGCCACGCCCAGAGGCCGACCGCCCACATCCAGCTCCGCCAGCACCGCGCATCGCCCGCCAATCCGGCGCTGGCGGTCGAAGTACCAGTTGTACTGCTCCGGCAGCCGCACGGTCCACGCCCGCCGGATGGGCCAGCGGGAGAACACCGCATTTCCGTGGAAGCCCTTGGGGTCCTCCCCATTCACCAGCTCGATGAACTCCAGGCCGTAGGCGTAGTTCCAGCCGAACCGCTCCGCCAGCTCCCGCGCGGTGTTCCGGCCGCCAGAGCGGACGCAGCCATCATCCAGCTCATTGGCCAGCACCACATCCAGGGGCCGGACGCCCGGGCAGTCCTGAAGAAAGTCGCCCAGCTCCTCCAGGTGGACGCCCCGCTCCATATTGAACACCAGCAGGCCCAGCTCCTCCGGCACCTCCGCCGGGGCCGGCACCGGTGCGCCGATCTCCGTCTCCGAAAACTGGGGGATCATGGCCATCACCGTCTCCTGCGTCTCGTGGTCCAGCAGCGCACCCAGGCGCTGGCGCTCCGTATTGGGGATACCCTTCATAGTGTCCTTCCTCCTTGTGTTCTGGGGGCGCAGGTGGAGCGGACCACCAGCTCCGGCTGGAGCAGGTCCGCTGTCGGCCGCCGGTCCCCCTGAATCTGGCACAGCAGCCGCTCCACGGCGATGCGTCCCTGCTGAAATTTATGCTGCGAAACAGTGGTCAGATGGATACGGGGAATGGCGGCGTAGGAGACGTTGTCATACCCCACCAGGGACAGGTCCTCCGGCACCCGGATCCCCCGCTCTTCCGCCGCCTCCAAAATTCTGAGGGCGGTCAGGTCTGAAAATGCCAGCACGGCGTGGGGCAGCGTCCGCTCCCCGAACAGTGCCAACGCCTGTTCATAGGCCCACTGGCGCAGTTCCCGGGTGTCCGGCGGCGCGGGCAGCACCCGGCCGGAGAGCCCGTGCTCTCTCAGCGCCCGGCGAAAGCCCCGCACCCGCTGCACACGGGTGAGAGAGTCCGCACGCCCACCCAAAAACACCAGGTCCCGGTGGCCCAGCTGCAGCAGATACCGGACGGCGATGGCCGCCCCCGCCTCATTGTCCGCCATCACATAGCTGCACTTCTCCCCGTGGTTCACGCCCAGGTACACGCAGGGGGTGCCCTCCAGCAGGTCGGCGTGCTTGGCCTGGCTCTCCCGGGACAGGGGCGAGATCAGCACGCCGTCGATCTGCCGGGCCAGAAAGTTCTCGATGGCTCGAAGCTCCCGTCCCTCCTCCTGGAGGGAGTTGCTCAACAGCACCCGGTACCCGTTTTCCGCTGCCGTCTCCTCAATGGCAGTGGCGATGCCCGTGAAGTAGGGGTTGGACACGTCCGGCACCACTACCCCCAGAGTGTGGGTGGCCTGCCCCGTGAGCCCCTTGGCGGCGGCGTTGGGCACGTATCCCAGCTGGGCACAGGCGGCCCGGACCCGTTCCTTGGTCTCTGCGCTGATCTCCGGGCGGTCGTCCAGAGTCCGGGACACAGTGGCCGGGCTGACCCCGGCCAGCGCTGCCACGTCCTTAATGGTCGTCCGCCGCATCCCGTTCTCCCTCCTATTTGTGCAAACGTTTCCAATAGCACCTTTAAGATACCATTCCGGCAGGGAAACTGTCAAGTTTCTTCGTCTGTTTTACCATGTTTTTGTGGGTTTTTAATATATTTTCTCCAGTATCTTCCGGAACGGCATTCTGGTATAATGCTTCTATGAAAAAAGCTGCACAGCAGAAGGAGGACTTTTATGGCCCGCATGACCATCAGGGACATTGCCCGGCTGGCCGGGGTCTCCGTCACCACCGTTTCCCGGGCGCTGAACAATGCGCCGGAGATCAACTCCCAGACCCGGGAGCGCGTGCTCCAGGTGTGCCGGGAACAGGGCTACCGCTCCAACCTGCTGGCTCGGAGCCTAGTCTCCAGCCGGACCCGTGTGCTGGGCGTCATTCTGCCGGAGCTCTCCGGCCCTTTTCACGCCTCCATCGTGCTGCACCTGGAGCGCTACGCCCAGGAACAGGACTACCAGATCATGTTGTGCTGCGGCCGGGTAGGGGGCAGCGAAACCGCCGCCCTGTTCGACTTTCTGGTAAGTCACCGGGTGGACGGCATTCTGCTGGTCAGTGCCAGCAGCGCCGCGCCCGATCTGCTGCGGCGCCACGCACGGGGGACGCCCTCCGTGCTGCTGGGGGATGTGTCCCCGACCGCTACGCTCCAGCGGATCAACGCTGTCAGCACCGACAACTATGTAGGCGGCGCCATGGCGGCCGGATACCTCTCCCGGCTGGGGCACCGGCGGGTGCTGTATCTGGGCCCCCGGCGGGACAGCGTCACCCATGTGCTCCGGCACCAGGGCTTTCTCACCATCGCCAGGGAGCGGGGCATGGAGGTGGAGACCGTCTTCAACCCCGGCGCCGTCTCCTCCGCCCCCAACGGCTACCGGCTGGCCAGGCAGGTGTTCGCCCGCCCCTTCCCGCAGACGGCGGTCTTCGCTCCCTCTGACGCCATGGCCCTGGGTGTCCTCCAGGCGGCAGACGAGCTGGGACTGGACATTCCCGGCCGGATCTCCCTGCTGGGCTATGACGATATCGAATACGCCTCCCTGCCGAAAATCCGCCTCAGCACTCTGGCCCAGCCCACCGGGGCCCTGGCAGAGAGCGCTGTGCGGCTGCTGCTGGAGCTGATCGACTCCGGCGGGCCGGGGGAGGTCACCCACAAGCTGATCGCCCCCCGGCTGGTAGAGCGCAACACCTGCTGCTCTCCGCAGCAGAGGACTGCGGTCTAGCGGCCCGGGCATCCGAACAAAACAAGCCCCCGGCTTTTCAGCCGGGGGCTCGCTTATACTGCTCAGGGAAGATAGTTCAGCGGGTTGCGGGCCACGCCGTTGTAACGGACCTCGAAGTGGCAGTGATTGCCGGTGGAGTTGCCGGTGGAGCCCACCCGTGCGATCTGCTGGCCCTTGTAGACGTGGTCGCCCACGGAGACCGTCAGGCTGCTGTTGTGACCGTACCGGGTCACATAGCCGTTACCGTGGTTGATCTCCACCAGGTAGCCGTAGCCGCCCATCCAGCCGGAGTAGGTGACTGTGCCGCCGTCCGCCGCGTAGACCGGCGTGCCGTACGGCCCGGCAATATCGATGCCCTGATGGTTGGTGGAGCCAATGCCGCCGGGAGAGGACCGTCCGCCGAAGCGGGAGGTGATCCGGCCACTGATGGGCCACCGGAACGTGCCGGTGGGCAGCCAGGTGGGCCGCTCCTTCGTGCCCTGGAGCCGCTGCTCCGTCACGGGCTCCTTCAGGGTGACAGAGGAGAGGATCGTCCGCTCCGTCTCCACACCGTTGACATAGGTGACGTTGGCCACCACGTCGGCGGCGCCGTACTCACCGGGGGAAGTCACCTGATAGTCGCCCTTGTACAGATAGGCAGAGTCCGTATACTCCACATCATACATGACGTCTTCCACGTAGTATTCCCGCTGCTTCACTGTCACTGTAAGATAGGGGACGGCCTCCGACAGCGTCAGCACCTCGCCGATCTGGATCTTGTCGATGTTGTAGCCGGGGTTCAGCGCCAGCAGTTCCTTGGAGGTCATTCCGTGATCCTCCGCGATCTCGGACCAGGTGTCACCCGCCTTCACGGTGTACGTGGTCTCAGCGGTCTTCGTGCTGTACAGCAGCTCCGCCAGATACCCCAGGTTCATCACCTTTTCCGTGGGCACGTACTCCTGCTTGATCTCCACATCCTCCGCAAATTCGCAGGAGATGGTGTTCTCGTCCGCGGTGCTGCTCTGGAGCTGGCTCAGCAGCTCCTCCAGTGCGCCCTCATAGGGGGTCGCGCCCACCAGCTCACCGTCCACATACAGACTGTACGCCTGGGTGACCAGACCGATCTGCTGGGACAGGTCCTCCTCCAGCGTCGTCTCGTCTACCACGTCCTGCCGCAGCAGCAGGCCGGAGGAATACTGCAGCAGGGAGTCGTCGATGGTGTAGCTCTCCCCCAGCGTCCGGGCGGTGACCGCCTCCAGGTCCGACGCGGCCTCCTCCGCTGCGGATTGGGAGCCCACAGCGGCAATCACCTCGCCGTCGTACAAAACCGTCGTCCCGAAGGTGTAGACGGAGAAGAACAACCCGATGGCAGCAGCCACGCAGCCGCCGCACAGCAGCATCGCTGGATGCAGGCGCCAGCGGTGCCCCAGCTTGGCCCGCAGGGCAGAGACCCGCTCACGCCGCTGCTTCCGGCTGGCGCGGATCCGTTCGCCCAGCAGCCCCCCAGAGTGGGCAGCATTCCCCAGGCCAGCAGAAGCAACTGCACAGGAAGCCGCTCAGACTCCGGGAACCGCTTTGCCTTTTTCTCCCGTACCAGACGCCGCCAGTGGCGGCGGGTATTCTTGGCCTTTTCCGCCAGCGCCTGGCAGCCGGTCACCACAGGGCTGATCTCCCCCTCCGTGTCCTGCCAGGACTGCACAGCCTGCCGCAGCCTCCGGCGCCGGGGCTCTGTCCGTCGGGACGGACCAGCGGGCTCCTCTCCCCACTCGGGGATCAAGGGCTTCACCGCCGTCGGTGCGGATACGGGCTCCGGCTGCACCTCCGGGGGCGTGGGCGGACACTTCCTCTCCCGCTCCGCCTGTCCAGCAGCCAGACGCTTGCCGCCGCGGCGGGACTGCCGGGCGGCATGATCGCTTTTCTGAATATGTTCGCTCATATCGTCTCCGTAAAATCCAGCGAAATAGTTACAATTTGTTACCGTTTGTAATCATACGCCATTTCCCGCTTCCAGTCAAGTCTAAAATTGTTAAAAAAGTTCTTCAATTTCTTGTGTTTCCATCAATTTCCGCACCACAGCATCTGGTAGGGTCCCACACTTTTGCCAGAAGCGCCCTCCCGCCGGACACAAATTTTTGTGATGATATTTTGATTTTCCAATTGACCCCGACGGCGAGTTGTGTATAATGAGAATAGTCTAAATACGTTCCCAAATCTGTACGTTTTTGGAGGAAATCAGAGATGTTTGAATTTTTGATCAAAAAGCTGAAGGCCCATCCCCGGAAGATTGTCTTCACTGAGGGCACGGATCCCCGCATTCTGGAGGCGTCCGCCCGCTTGCTGTCCGGTACCTTCCTGACCCCTGTGCTGGTGGGCAATCTCGACGAGATCCAGGCCGCTGCCGAGGAAGCCGGCTTCAACATCCGGGGCGCTGAGATCATTGATCCCGAGGCCTTCCCCGACATGGAGAAGATGGTCTCCACCCTGGTGGAGCTGCGCAAGGGCAAGATGAGTGAGGAGGAGTGCCGCAAGCTCCTCAAGCAGGCCAACTACTTCGGCACCATGCTGGTGAAGATGGGCTATGCCGACGCTCTGCTGGGCGGCGCCACCTATTCCACCGCCGACACGGTCCGTCCCGCCCTGCAGATCATCAAGACCAAGCCCGGCAACAAGATCGTGTCCTCCTGCTTCATTCTGGTCCGTCCCTCTGCCACCGGCGACCGCGAGGTTCTGGCCATGGGCGACTGCGCCATCAACATCAAGCCCACCGAGGATGAGCTGGTGGAGATCGGCCTGGAGACCGCCACCACCGCCAAGGTCTTCGGCATCGATCCCAAGGTGGCTTACCTCAGCTATTCCACCCTGGGTTCCGGCAAGGGCGAGGATGTGGACAAGATGCGCAATGCCTGCAGCAGACTCAAGGCCCTGGCCCCCGATCTGGATGTGGACGGCGAGCTGCAGTTCGACGCCGCCGTCTCTCCCCGCGTGGCCCGCACCAAGTGCCCTGACTCCAAGGTGGCCGGCCATGCCAACACCTTCATCTTCCCGGACATCAACGCCGGCAATATCGGCTACAAGATCGCCCAGCGTCTGGGTTCCTTTGAGGCTTACGGCCCCATCCTGCAGGGTCTGAACGCCCCCATCAACGATCTGTCCCGGGGCTGCAACGCCCAGGAGGTCTACTCCATGGCCATCATCACTGCCGGCCTGTGCGAGGACTGATTGCCGTACATCCCATTTTCCATACAGCAGACAGCGGCGGACGCTTTCGCGGTCCGCCGCTGTTTTTTTGTTCATTGCAACCGGCGGTTGCGGAATCGCCAAGGGACCTTGATGGACAATCCCGCCGCCCTCTGCTATGATGGTCGCAGAATTGAAGCGGGAGGCGAGACCATGACCTTGGGAGAACGGCTGATTCAGCTGCGGGCAAAAGCAGGGCTCAGTCAGGATACCCTGGCGGAGCAGCTGGGAGTATCCCGGCAGTCTGTCAGCAAGTGGGAAAACGACGCCAGCGTACCGGATTTGGAGAAGTTGGTGAAACTGAGTGGAGTGTTCGGCGTATCTCTGGATGAACTGGTGAAGGGAGAGGTCCCGGATTCGGCGGCCCCCGCCGTAAAGGCCGGCGTGACGGCAGAGGAACTTCGGCTCCACCGGCAGAGGCTGGTGGGGATCGCGTTTTTTCTTTCCGCCGTGGTGCTCTATTCCTATGCGCTAACCGGGCCAATCGCGGTGTGGCCGCTACTCATGTGCGGAACCGCCTGTTTGTTCCGCAGGAAGTTTTTAGCCATCATCTGCAGCTGGGGTGTATGGCTGGCGCTTTTTTCGATTTTTGGCCCCAGTTTGATGTGGCTTCCTTCCGGCAACTCTGTCACCTGGATGGCCGCCTTCTGGCTGACCATTGCGTTGTTGTTCCTGACGGTTCAAACCATTCGCCGTCCCCCGCCCGTCCCTGTTTGCTGGCTGCTTCTGGTCGCCTTTGCGCTCCAATATGCCGGTACCCGCAGCATTTGGACGTCCATCCATCGTCCGGGTCTGCTCCAGTTCTTTCTGCTTCGTCCTGGTGGAAAGTTCCTGATACTGTATTGGTTGGTGATGCTTCTTCTGGTGTCCGTCCATACCATACGAGAATTCGTTGTTTCCCACCGGCATTCCACCGGGAATCTATCCAAATCGTAAATTTTTTTGCAATAATTCCTTTTCGTATTAAAAACAAAGCCGCCCTGTCGGGCGGCTTTGCGCTTTGCTTTCGCTGCTTACTTCAGGTTGAAGAACGCCTTCATGCCAGGATACTGCGCCACGTCGCCCAGCTCCTCCTCGATGCGGAGCAGCTGGTTGTACTTAGCCACCCGGTCGGTGCGGCTGGGGGCGCCGGTCTTGATCTGGCCCGCGTTGACGGCCACGGCGATGTCGGCGATGGTGGCGTCCTCGGTCTCGCCGGAGCGGTGGGACACGATGGCGGTGTAGCCGGCCCGGTTGGCCATCTGGATGGCGTCCAGGGTCTCGGTCAGGGTGCCGATCTGGTTGACCTTGATAAGGATGGCGTTGCCCACCTGCTTCTCAATGCCGGTGGCCAGACGCTCCACGTTGGTGACGAACAGGTCGTCGCCCACCAGCTGGACCCGATCGCCGATGGCCTTGGTCAGCATGGCCCAGCCCTCCCAGTCGGTCTCGGCCATGCCGTCCTCCAGGGAGATGATGGGATAGTTGTCGGCAAACTTCTTCCACATGTTCACCAGCTGCTGCTGGGTCAGCTTCTTGCCGGACTTGGGCTGGACATAGCACTTCTGCTCCTCGTCCCACCACTCGGAGGAGGCGGCGTCGATGGCGATCTTGAAGTCCTCGCCGGGCTTGTAGCCCGCGGCCTCGATGGCCTGGACAATGACCTTCAGGGCGTCCTCATCCTTCTTCAGATTGGGGGCGTAGCCGCCCTCGTCGCCCACACCGGCAGCGGGAGTGCCGTTCTCCTTCAGCACAGCCTTCAGGGCGTGAAACACTTCGGCACAGCGGCGCAGGGCCTCCCGGAAGGAGGGGGCGGAGACAGGCATAATCATGAACTCCTGGATCTCCACATTGTTGGTGGCGTGGGCGCCGCCGTTGAGGATGTTCATCATAGGCACGGGCAGCTGCTTGGCGTTGACGCCGCCGATATAGCTGTACAGGCTGGCGCCCAGGCTCTCGGCCGCCGCCTTGGCGCAGGCCAGGGACGCGCCCAGGATGGCGTTGGCACCCAGGCGAGACTTGTTGGGGGTGCCGTCCAGGTCGATCAGGGCCTTGTCGATGGAGGTCTGATCCAGGACATTCATGCCGATCAGGCACTCGGCGATCTCGGTGTTGACGTTCTCCACAGCCTTTTCCACGCCCTTGCCGTTGTAGCGGCCCTTGTCGCCGTCCCGCAGCTCGCAGGCCTCATAGATACCGGTGGAAGCGCCGGAGGGCACGGCGGCGCGGCCCATGGTGCCGTCCTCCAAATAGACCTCCACTTCCACAGTGGGGTTGCCCCGGCTGTCTAGGATCTCCCGGCCCAGGACGTCGACAATCTCAATGATCTGCTTCATAGAACTCGTACTCCTTTATTAAAATTATAAGACAGAATCATGCGGGCGCGTTCCTCCCAAGGGAGGGCCCACCAGGGATTTCCGGTGCTATTATATCGGTAATCGTTTACTCTGTCAAGCAAACCGGATATTTCCAGTGAAAAAAGTGCGCACTCCTGTCACAGAAGGACGGCGCTGCTGAGAATCTCAAAGGCCTCCTGACAGGGCAGGCGCTTTTTCTCCATGGGCGGCAGGCTGTCGTCAAACCGGCGGGCTTCCGCTTCGTCAAACACAAACGCCGGGCTCTGGCGGTATATCCAGCTTTTTCCCGCCAGGGTGCCGGGCTCCAGTTCCTTCACCAGCATCGCGGCGGGATACGTCCCGTCCTCCAGATGGACCCGGTGCTTTTTGCAGCTTTGGAAGCCGCGGCCCACGTAGTTGTTGGGATCGCCGAAGATCACAATAGCCTCGTACCCCATGGCGGACGCCCGCCGGAAGGACTCCTCCATCAGCAGCCTGCCATAGCCCCGGCGCTGCAGTCCCGGTCGGATACAGACTGGTCCAAAGGTCAGGATGCCCTTCTCCTTCCCTGCCTCGTCCACCAGTGTGCTCTTCGTGTACATGATATTGCCGACCACACGGCCGTCCAGCTCCAGCACCAGGTCCAACTCCGGCAGAAAATCCGGGTGGGGCCGGATGGCGTGGGCCAGGTAGTGCTCCGTGCATCCTGGCGTGTAGAGGTTGTAAAACGCCTGCCGGATGATGTCCTCCACCTGCTGGTAATCGCTCACCCGCTCCGGGCGGATCGTGATGTTCTTCTCCATATCGGTTCCTCCCTGCATGAATTGGCGCCCTGCGGGCGCAGTCTGCACAGCTTGTCCTGCTCTCTATTATATGTCTCTTTCGGCTGCACGCAATGGTGGGCAGTGATTTTTTTCGTCCGGAGTGAAAGCTGGCGCGAAAAAGCGCCTCCCGCAAAAGCGGGAGGCGCCGAATCGAAAACTCACAGGAGGTTCATCAGGTTGAAGCTCAGGATCAGGCCGGAGAACACGATGGACACCGTGGAGCACAGCTTGATGAGGATATTCAGGGACGGGCCGGAGGTGTCCTTGAAGGGGTCGCCCACCGTATCGCCCACGACGGCGGCCTTGTGGCACTCGGAGCCCTTGCCGCCGTGGTGGCCGCCCTCAATATACTTCTTGGCGTTGTCCCAGGCACCGCCGGCGTTGGACATGAACACCGCCATGGCAAAGCCGGTGACGGACACGCCGCCCAGCAGGCCCACCACGCCGGTGGGGCCCAGCACCAGGCCGGTAGCCAGAGGCACGATGATGGCCAGCAGGGCCGGCACCACCATCTCATGCAGGGCGCCCTTGGTGCACAGGGACACGCAGGAGGCATAGTCCGGGTCTGCCTTGTACTCCATGATGCCCGCGATCTCCTTGAACTGGCGGCGGACCTCCACCACGATGGACTGGGCCGCCTTCTGCACCGCGCTCATGGTGAAGGCGGAGAAGACGAAGGTCAGCATGGCGCC
Organism: Dysosmobacter welbionis; assembly: GCF_005121165.3. NCBI lineage: Bacteria > Bacillati > Bacillota > Clostridia > Eubacteriales > Oscillospiraceae > Dysosmobacter > Dysosmobacter welbionis. Next base: position 1,840,643 of record NZ_CP034413.3, read on the forward strand.
GATGAACATGCCCACCAGCACCGTGGGGCTGGTCAGGGTGAAGTTCAGCATCTCCTCCGTGTTCTCCTGGACGATGTTCACGTAGCTGACCAGCAGGGCCAGGGCTGTCAGGGAGGCGGAGCCGATGGCGAAGCCCTTGCCGGTGGCGGCGGTGGTGTTGCCCAGAGAGTCCAGTGCGTCGGTCCGCTCCCGGACGCTCTCCGGCAGGCCGCTCATCTCCGCGATGCCGCCGGCGTTATCTGCCACGGGGCCGTAGGCGTCCGTAGCCAGGGTGATGCCCAGGGTGGACAGCATACCCACGCCGGCGATGCCGATGCCGTACAGGCCCTGGTTGAAGGCCGCAGTAAAGGCGCCGGCCTCATCCACGATCTCCATGCTGCCGCCGGCGGCGAAGTAGCTGACCAGCACCGCAGCCGCCACGATCAGGATGGAGGTCAGAGTGGACTTCAGACCCAGGGAGATGCCGCCGATGATGATGGTGGCGGAGCCGGTCTCGGAGGCGGCCGCCAGCTCCTGAGTGGGCTTATAGGTATCAGAGGTGTAATACTCGGTGAAGTAGCCGATGGCGCAGCCGCCGATCAGACCGCAGAGGATGGCCACATAAACGCCCATGTGCCCATCCAGAATGAAATAGGTCAGGGGCGCCGCCAGGATGGCGGAGAGAACAGCGGCGGTGTAAGTGCCGGTCCGCAGGCTCTTCAGCAGGGACTGCTGGGTGGCGTTCTCCTTAGTCTTCACCAGGAAGGAGCCGATGATGGAGCAGATGATGCCGCACACGGCCAGGGCCACGGGCAGCAGCAGGCCGCCCCAGCCGTAGCCGCCCACAGCGCCCAAGGCGAAGGTTGCCAGGATAGAGCCCACATAGCTCTCATACAGGTCCGCGCCCATGCCGGCCACATCGCCCACGTTGTCGCCCACATTGTCGGCGATGGTGGCGGGGTTCCGGGGATCGTCCTCGGGGATTCCGGCCTCAACTTTGCCCACCAGGTCGGCGCCCACGTCGGCGGCCTTGGTGTAGATGCCGCCGCCCACACGGGCGAACAGAGCCATGAAGGAGGCGCCCATGCCGTTCATCACCATGATATTGCCCAGGGACACCGGATCATTGATGCCGAAGGCATAGCGCAGCAGGAAAAACCAGATCGTGATGTCCAGCATTCCCAGGCCCACCACGGTGAAGCCCATGACGGAACCGGAGGAGAACGCCACCCGCAGGCCCTTGTTCAGGCTCTCGGAGGCCGCCTGGGCCGTCCGGGCATTGGAGTTTGTGGCGATCTTCATGCCGATGAAGCCCGCCAGCATGGACCAGATGCCGCCGGTGAGGAACGCGAAGGGGGTGAACTGCGAGAGCATCTTCCCGCCGGAACCGAAAGCAATAATCAGCAGGAGGATGAACACCACCAGAAACACCTTGAACACTGTGGTGTACTGGTGCTTCAGATAGGCGTTTGCGCCCTCACGGATGGAGGCGGCGATCTTCCGCATCTTCTCGTTCCCCTCCGAGAAGGACATCACGCGGCTGCGCTGCAGCCACGCGAAGAGCAGTGCGATAGCCGCCCCGACAAATCCGATCCAGAAAAGGTCTTCCATGTTTCTCCGCTCCTTTGCAGTTGTATTTGTATACGGTACGTATATTTTAACATAGCCCGGAAATTTTTCAAGAAAATATTAGGTAATTTTGCGTGCAGACAGCTACGTTTTCGCGTTTTCCACAAAGTTCCTGTTTTTTGGCTCCCACTTTTCATTCATTTGGGCAGATTGCCTCTTTACAGGACGCCTGACCTGAAATCCGGCGAATTTTTTTGTGAAAAATGCCCTCAAACCGCAGTCTGAGGGCCGTATACAGCAATATGGTTCTGATTTTGAGCTGCAACCCATCCAGCTCTGCTCAATAGATCAAGTGGAAATCGGTGAAGACCCAGCGGTCTTCCAGAAATTCATAGGGGAATGCATAGGACTCCACCCCTGTCACGGTAGAGCCGCCGTCTGCCAGCAGATCCACCTCTACTATGACAGAGTATCCCGCCTGGCCGTACGGCTTGATCTGGATGTCCGCCTGACCCTTGGACTCGTCCCGCTCCCGGCTGGTAGGCAGAACATACAGGGCCCCGTCCACATCCTGATACAGGGGATGGGCTCCGCCGGAGGCCAGCAGCGCATCCACCAGCTCCTCTGAAAACAGGCCCCGCAGATAGGCCCGCAGGTCTGCCAGATTTTCCATGCCCGGGTACTCCACCGGATAGTAAAGCCAGCCGTCTATGGTCTGCGTCTTCTCTCCGCAGGGCAGCGTCTCCAGGCTGAACCAGCCGTACGCCTCCTCCGCCCGGAAATAGGCCGCCTGGATCTCCTCGTCCGTCAGGGGACGGGCCTGACCCTCCAGCCTGACGGCGGACAGACCGCCCTCCGCATCCGGTGCAGAGGCCTCCGCAAAAACGGAAGGCGCTTCTCCCGCCGCCCCCTCGTCCGCGGCGGGCCCGCCGCACCCGGCCAGCGCCCACAGCGCCAGTGCCAGAAACAGCACGCTCCACCTCTTCATAGCTTCCTCTCTCCTTCTCCCAAACGGGCCGCCGGCACCGCAGGGCCCACAGCCGTAAGGCTCTCCTCTCTGGTATCAGCGTATCACAGTTTTCAGAAAAATGCCATTCATTTTTTACTTTTTTCCGTTTTTTCGACAGTTTTTTGAAAAAGCCGCAAAAATGCCGCCCGGAACATTCCAGGCGGCAGAGGAGATCGGTCTCCCCGGGGAACTGCATATCGTCAGCGGAGCGAACCACATCCGCGGAAACTGTCAAGCGCCGGGCCGAAAAAAGAAAAATCCACGCCTCCGGCGTGGCTCTCCATCGGATTCCGTTCTCACCGCTCGCTGTGCTTCCAGCCGGCGTCCGTAAAGATCAGGTCGTCCACATCGTCGAGATCCCGCCAATTCCAATTCATCATACTGCTCCCTCCTTTCTCTCTGAGGATTACAGAATTCAGTATAGCAGGGTGGGCAGCCGTCTGCAAGGGCAGGAATATACAGTTTACATAAAATTTTTGCAAAGTTTTTGTGCAGGATTCTTCTCCCAGTAGGCCGAAACCATACGGAAGCCACCCGCCATTTCCGTCTTCTTTGTGTATTTTTCCACTCGTCATATCCATACTATTTATGGTATAATAGCCGCGAAGCGGCTATTATACTGGCCGGGCATCTGCTCCGCGCCTGCGGAGGCGCCTTTTTGCAGCGCCCGCGCTTCCTACATTCGGATTTGCTTTTTCCACGTCTCGGACGTGCTGCGTTCCGCGGCGGAGGAGGCCGCGTTCACCATGCCCAAGCATCCCAAGCGCCGCACCCGGCGGAACCTGGCCGTGCTGGCCCTGTCCGCCCTGTGCCTGACCGGATTTCTCTACTGGGACAACACCGCTCTGCAGGTGACCCGGTTTGACCCTGTCTTTTCCGATCTGCCCGCCGGTTTTGATGGCTGCCGGATCGTGGTCCTCAGCGACCTCCACGGCGCCTCGTTCGGTGCGCACAACGCGGACCTGCTGGCGGCTGTGGCCGCGGAGCAGCCGGAGTACATCTTTTTTCTGGGGGATCTGGAGGACAAGTACCGGGGGCCGGCGGACGGCTACCCGGCGGAGACCGCCCGGGGACTTTCTGCCATTGCCCCCACCTACTACGTCACCGGCAACCACGAGTGGGCCGTGGGCGGAGTGCCGGCGCTGAAGGAAATCCTCACCGCCAACGGCGTCACGGTGTTGTCCAACCAATTCGTGCCCCTGGAGCGGAACGGGGACACCATTGTCCTGGCGGGCATCGACGATCCCAACGGCTACGCCGACCAGAAGACGCCGGAGGAACTGGCCGCCGAGGTCTACGCCGCCTGCGGCGACCCCTTCTGGATCCTGCTGGCCCACCGGAACAACCGGTTTGCGCGCCAGTACAGCCTGCTGGGGGCGGATCTGGTGTGCTCCGGCCATGCCCACGGCGGCATCGTCCGCCTGCCCGGGACGGACGGGCTGTTCTCCCATGACCTGGACCTGTTTCCCTCCTATACCGCCGGGCTGTATGAAGAAAACGGCTCCGTGCTGTTCGTCACCCGGGGCCTGGGGAATTCCGGGCCCTCCTTCCGGGTGTTCAACCGCCCGGAAATCGCTGTGCTGACGCTGCGCCGGGCGGAGGGCTAGTCCCGGCGGCAGGCTTCCGAGCGCCGCAGGCCCAGGGCAAGGCCCTGGCAAAAGCAGAACAGCCCATAGCCCCGGACCGGGTCCTCCCGCAGATACTCCGGCCACTGGCCCGGGTCCGGAGCCGGGCCCCAGGCGAGGAAGAGTTCTTCCATGATATCAGGTATTTCCTGCATGATAAATCCCCTTGCAAAAAATACAGTTATATGTACTATCATTAGAATGGTACATAGTTATCTGTGTGTCAAGGAGGTATTGCATGTTTTCCGAGAAAATTCGCCAGCTCCGGAAAGATCGCCATCTGACCCAGGCAGAGGTGGCCAAGGAGGTCGGCCTGTCAGCCCGGGGCTATCAGGACCTGGAGCTGGGCGCCAAGCCCCGGTATGACGCGCTGCTGCACATCGCGGACTTCTACGGCGTGTCCGCAGACTGGCTGATGGGCCGCACGGACAACCCTGCTGTGAATCGCTGAAAAAGGAACTGCGGGAGGTCCAATATGTTTGCCGATAAAATTCGAGTCCTTCGTAAAGAGAAAAAGCTGACCCAGGCAGAAGTCGCCAAGGAGGTCGACCTGTCAGCCCGGGGCTATCAGGACCTGGAGCTGGGTGCCAAGCCCCGGTATGACGCGCTGCTCCACATCGCGGACTTCTACGATGTGTCCGTGGACTGGCTGATGGGCCGCACGGACAATCCCCATGCACACCGATGAAAGGATTTCCACCTTATGACCGAATTCCTCGCCGGACAATTTGATATCGCCGTGATCGGCGCGGGCCACGCCGGGATCGAGGCGGCGCTGGCCGCCGCCCGGCTGGGGATGGAGGCCATCGTCTTTACCATCAACCTGGATGCGGTGGGCAACATGCCCTGCAACCCCGCTATCGGCGGCACCGGCAAGGGCCATCTGGTCCGGGAGCTGGACGCCCTGGGTGGCGAAATGGCGAAGGCCGCCGACGCGTGCTGCATCCAGTACCGGCTGCTGAACAAGGGAAAGGGCCCCGCCGTCTGGTCCCTCCGGGCCCAGGCGGACCGGCGGCGTTATCAGGAGTACATGAAGCACACCCTGGAGCAGCAGGACCATCTGACGGTCCGCCAGGGCGAGGTGGTGGAGGTCCGCACGGAGAACGGCGCGGTTTCCGCCGTGGTGCTGGCCACCGGGGCGGTGTTCTCCGTGAAGGCCGTGATCCTGGCCACCGGCACATATCTGGCGGGCCGCACCATCGTGGGCGAGTGCGTGGAGGAATCCGGCCCCGACGGGATGCACGCCGCCGGACGGCTGACGGACTCCCTGCTGAAGCTGGGCCTGCCCCTGCGGCGGTTCAAGACCGGCACCCCGCCCCGGGTCAACGCCAGGAGCGTGGACTTTGACGAGATGGAGCTCCAGCCCGGCGATGCCTTGCCGGTCCCCTTTTCATACGGCACCCAATCCCCGCCGGAGAATCGGGCGGTCTGCTGGCTCACCTGGACCACGGAGGAGACGCTCCGGATCGTCCGGGAGAATCTGGACCGGGCGCCCATGTACTCCGGCGTCATCGAGGGGGTGGGCCCCCGCTACTGCCCCTCCTTTGAGACCAAGGTGGTCCGGTTCCCGGACAAGCTCCGCCACCAGCTGTTTGTGGAGCCCATGGGCCTCAACACTGAAGAATTGTACATCCAGGGCTTCTCCTCCTCCATGCCGGAGGAGGTGCAGATCCGGATGCTCCGCAGCGTGCCGGGCCTGCGCCATGCCGTGATGACCCGGCCTGCCTACGCCATCGAATACGACTGCATCGACCCCCTGGCCCTGCGCCCCACTCTGGAGTGCAAGGCTGTGCCGGGCCTATACGGTGCCGGGCAGTTCAACGGTTCTTCCGGGTACGAGGAGGCGGCAGTCCAGGGCTTTGCGGCCGGGGTCAACGCCGTGCGGAAGCTGCGGGGCGAGTGCGATTTCATCCTCTCCCGGTCGGAGAGCTACATCGGCACCCTCATCGACGATCTCGTCACCAAGGGCACCAACGAGCCCTACCGGATGATGACCTCCCGCAGCGAATACCGCCTGCTCCTCCGGCAGGACAACGCCGACCAGCGGCTGACCCGCCGGGGGTACGACATCGGCCTGGTGCCGGAGGCGCGGCTGCGGGCCGTGGAGGCAAAGTACGACGCCGTGGCCCGGGAGATCGCCCGGCTGACCCACACCGGCGTCTCCCCCTCCCCCGCCCTGGCCTCCTTTCTGGCGGACAAGGGCACGGCGGACGCCCCGGACGGCTGTCCCCTGGTCGCCCTGCTGCGGCGGCCCCAGCTCACCTACGCGGACCTGGCCCCCTTCGACCCGGACCGGCCGGACCTGCCGGCAGACGTGGCGGAGCAGGTGGAGATCAGCGTGAAGTACGAGGGGTACATCCAGCGCCAGCAGAAACAGGTGGAGGACTTCCAAAAAATGGAGCGGCGCCGCCTGCCGCCGGATCTGGACTATTCCTCCATCCAGGGGCTGCGGCTGGAGGCCCGTGAGAAGCTGAACGCCGTCCGCCCGGCGGACCTGGGGCAGGCCTCCCGGATCTCCGGCGTCAGCCCTGCCGACGTGACGGCGCTGATGATCTATCTGGAGCGGTAGTGCGGCGCCTGCCCCTGCTCCACTCCCAGGGCCAGGCCCAGCTGGAGGCCTCTGGCAAAGGCCGCGGTACACCATTGGAGACGCAGGCCCGCCACCTGGTCGAACAGGCCGAGGCGGATGTCCTCCGGCGCGGCGGCCAGCACCTCCTCCAGCACATGGTCCTGGAAGAGCGGCTCCTGGCACAGCGCCGCCTCTGCGTACTCGTCGTAGAGCCATTCGTAAATTTCTTTCACAAGCGCCCTCCTTTCACGATATTATATATCGTGTTTATTGTAACACGAGATCTTGTATCAGTCAATAGAAAGGGACCCCTCTATGGATGTGATTCTGCCTATTTTTTCCCAGCGCCTGAAGCAGCTGCGCAGGGACCGCAAGATCACGCAGAAGGCGATGGCCGAGCTGCTTGGAAAAACCGAGCGCCATTATCAGGCAATCGAGGCCGGATGCATCAACGTCCCCGCCACACAGCTGATCTTTTTGGCCGGATATTTTCAAACAAGCGTGGACTACCTGCTGGGCCTCTCGGACCAGCGGTGACCCGCTCTCCCAGAACTTAGAAAAAGCACCATGCCCCGCCGCATGGAAGGAAAGGAAGCTCCCGCCCATGATTATCGACCTGACCCACACCATCACGCCGGAGATGCCCATGTATCCCGGCTCCGCCGCCCCCTCCATCAAGCCCACCGGCTCCCTGACCCGGGACGGGTTCCGGGAGACCCAGTTGACCATCGCCTCCCACACCGGCACCCACATGGACGCCCCGTCCCACATGCTTCCCCGGGGCTCTACGCTGGAGGTGCTGCCCGCCTCCCAGTTCTGCGGCCGGGCCGTGGTGCTGGACGTATCGGACCTGCCGCCCGGAGCGTCATCACCGCCGACTACCTCCGGGAGCAGAACGGGACCATCCGCTCGGCGGATTTCGTGCTGTTCTACACCGGCTGGGAGCGGAAGTGGGGCACCGGCGCCTATTATGACGACGATTTCCCCGTGCCGGACCAGGAGGCGGCCAAATATCTGGTTTCCTGCGGCCTCAAGGGCGTGGGGACCGACGCCCTCAGCGTGGACACCCTGCGGGATCAGCAGTTCCTGGCCCACAAAACTCTGCTGGACGGCGGTCTGGTGATCCTGGAGAGCCTGTGCCTGAAAAAGGTCGTGGGGCGCACCGACCTGATGCTTTTCGCACTGCCCCTGAAATTTGAGAACGCCGACGGCGCGCCGGTGCGCGCCATCGCGGAATTCCGGGACTTCCCGGAGGAAAAGGAGATGGAGGCGCTTTGAGAAAGTTTCTGGCCATCCTGGTGTGCAAGCTGGGCCGCGCCGTGGGCAAGCTGGTGGGCAAGGGCAGCTCTATGCCCGGCAAATTCGCCCTGAAGATCTGCCCCGATATCCTCGCCCGGGTCCAGCTGCCCAGCCACATCATCGCCGTCACCGGCTCCAACGGCAAAACCTCCACCGTGGAGATGATCGCCGCCATCCTGCGGGCCGGGGGCAAAACCGTGGTCTACAATGAAGAGGGCTCCAACCAGATCGAGGGCGTCACCACGCTGGTGCTGACCCACGCGTCTCTCACGGGCCGGGTGCGGGCGGATGTGCTGCTGATCGAGTCCGACGAGCGGTACGCAGCCCAGAGCTTCCGCTACTTCCACCCCACGGAGTTCGTCATCACCAATCTCTACCGGGACCAGCTGACCCGGAACGGCCATCCGGAGTGGGTGTATGACGCCATTCTCCCGGCCCTCCATCCGGAGACGGAGCTGATCCTGAACGCCGACGATCCCCTGTCCAGCTGCTTTGCCCGGGGACGGGACAGGGTGAAGTGGTTCGGCCTGGACCGCTGCCCCTCCGACACCGCGTCCCCCACCGGCGTGTACCACGACGGGGCCTGCTGTCCGGTGTGCCATGCCCCCATGGAATATGACTACGTCCACTACAACCACATCGGCGCTTTCCGCTGCACGAAATGCGGCCATCACAAGCCCGCCACGGACTACACCGCCACGGCGCTGGACCTGGGCCGGGGCACCCTGACCATCGACAGCTCCATCACCATCCAGCTGGCCTTCCGCAGCATCTACAACGTCTACAACATCCTGGCGGCCTATGCCGCCTGCCGGGAGTGCGGCGTGGCGGCGGACACCGCCGCCGGGGTCATCAACAACTACATCCTGAAGAACGGACGGATGCAGAAATTCACCCTGGGGGAGCACCGGGGGATGCTGCTGACCAGCAAGCATGAGAACTCCATCGCCTACGACACGAACCTCCGCTACATCCGCGCCGCCCAGGAGCCCTGCACCGTCCTGGTGATCGTGGACGCGGTGAGCCGGAAGTACTTCACCAGCGAGACCAGCTGGCTGTGGGACATCGACTTCGACCAGCTGAACGCCCCCCAGGTGCAGCGGATCATCCTCTCCGGCCGGTATTGCAACGATCTGGCGGAGCGGTTCTCCTTCACGGACATTCCCCGGGAAAAGGTCACGGTCCAGGCGGACATCCCCGCCGCGGCGGCGGAGCTGAAGGCGGACGGCAGTGAAAACGTATACGTGGTCACCTGCTTCTCGGACCGGGACAAGATTCTCTCCCAGGTGGTAAAGGAGGCGTGAGGACATGGAACTGAAGATCATCCACTTTTATCCGGATCTCATGAGCCTTTACGGCAGCTATGCCAATGTGTCCGTCCTGCGGCGGTATCTGGAGGCCCTGGGCTGCGCCGTCACGGTGCAGGCCGTCATCCCGGGGGAGGGCGCGGACATCACCGGCGCCGACTTTCTCTTCATGGGGGCCGGCACGGAGCGGGCCCAGCGGTTTGCGGCGGAGGACTTCGCCCGGTACGGCGCGGCGGTGAAGGCCGCAGCGGAGGACGGCACCGCCATGCTGTTCGCCGGCACAGCTATGGAGCTCTTAGGCGCCTCTGTCACCGACAGGGACGGGGACACGTATCCCGGCATCGGTCTGGCCTCTTTCACCACGGTCCAGGGCAAGCGGCGGATCGTAGGGGATGTGTACGGCGTTACAGCCCTGTTTCCGGAGGCCGTGGTAGGCTTCATGAACAAGTGCGGCCAAATCCGCGGCGTGGAGGCGCCGCTGCTCACCGGTCTCTCTCTAGGCTTCGGCAATGAGGCGGAGAAGGGCCCGGAGGGCTTCCACTGGAAGAACGTGTTCGCCTCTGAGCTCACCGGGCCAGTTCTGGTAAAGAACCCCCGGCTGCTGGAGGCTGTGGCGGACGCCATCTGTACCCGGCGGGGCATTTCCCTGCCAGAGGAGCGGCCGTCCTTCCCCTATGCAGAGGCGGGCTACGCCATCACAGCAGAGCAGTTGAAGCTGCGGGCCGAGGCCCGGCAGTGATTGCAGGGAGAATCCGCCAGGACGGCCGCCTGTGGGCGGCCGTCCTGTTTTTTGCAGAGGCCCGCCGGGGCCGTGCGCATCCAACTCCAGCCACAGACTGACGCAGGGAAGCGCGACCATGGGGGACATTGCCCGGAAAACGGACCGGGGAGCGGTTGCAAGCCGCTCCCCGGTCTTATTTTATTCCGTATTGCTTAAAACCTCATTGTGCTTATCCACCACGCTGATCTCCAAATCCCGGTAATCCGCGGTGTTCGGCTCCTCCGTCACCCGCAGCAGCCAGGGGGCCTCATACTCCGTATCCAGCAGCTGCCCATTCTGTGTCACCACACAGTAAGGTGTAAAATTCTCTCCCAGGATGAACCAGTCCCCCGCCCGCTGCTCCATACCGGTGATCTCGATGGGCACCATGCCCATCTCCATCTCCGTGGGTCTGTAGCGGGCCTCGCCCTCATAGCAGTATCCTTTTCCATAGAGGGCGTCATATTGCAGCATCCGCAGGTCCGCCCGGTATGTAGGCTCCTCCCGGCAGGTCTGCTGGAAGGCGGTCATCAGCCCGGTGGTGATGCCCAGGCGGCCCAGCACAGCGGCGGAGAGCTGATAGGCCGCCAGGGGCTCGTCCTGCTGTTCCAGCCCAAAGTTGTCCCAGATGATGTACTCTGTGCGGTAGAGGCTGCTGCTCTCCATGTTCTCGGCCTCCAGCCCCAGCGCCGGCAGGTGGTCGCCGTAGAGCACCAGCACCGTCCGCTCGTCCCGGGCCTCCAGCTCCTGGATCAGATCCCCCACAAAGGCGTCCATCTCATGAATCTGGTTCACATAATACTCCAAAGCCCAGCGGTACGCCTCATCGGGGCACGCTTCCACCGTGACGGCCGGGTCCTCCAGCTCCGGCTCCATGGGGTATTTGCCGTGGCCCTGCACAGAGACCGTGAACACCAGATCCGCCTGGTCCTCCGTCACATCCAGCGCCTGGAGGATCTGGTCCTTCAGCACGCCGTCCTTAGCCCAGTTGGTGGGCGTCTTCTCCACCGCAGGCATATACTCCAGGGCGGTAAAATCATCAAAGCCCAGATTGGGATAGACCTCGTTCCGGCTGTAAAAGGCCGCCCGGTGATTGTGGATGGCATGGGTCGCGTAGCCGTTTTCCTTCAGGTCGTAGGCCACAGACTCCACGGTCTGATCCTTCAGGCAGGTCTGGAAGGGGTACTCCCCGGGTCCGAAGAACCGGCTGCTCATACCGGTAAGCACCTCGAACTCTGTATTGGCTGTGCCCGCGCCCACCACCGGCACCGTCAGATAGCCGGAGGAATACGCTTCCTTCAGCGCCGTCCAGTTGGGCACCGGATCCTCCGACAGCTCCAGGCCCTGGATCATGGATGGATCAATATAGGACTCCAGCTGGATGAAGATCACATTCACATCCGTCTGCGGATCGGCGGAGAGCGCCGCCGTCTTCTCCTCCACCGACCGGACAATATCCGCCACCGCCTTCTGGCTGTAATTGGCCGGGCGGCGGATCCCCCGGTTCAGCCAGGTCTGCAGGAAGCAGTAGGAAAAGCCGTAGTCCTCGTAGGCAAAGGCCAGGTTGGCAAACTGGTCTGACAGGTTGCCTGTGAAAAAGGCCAGGGCGCATCCGCCGCCCATCAGGGCGCCGGAGACCGCCATCGCTCCGATGCCGGTGAGAATCCGGGTCCGCAGCGGACAGCTGCTGCGGGGCCCCTTCCAGAACAGCAGCACCAGCCCTGCGGCCACCAGCACCAGCGCCGCGATCAGCAGAATGATGTAGCCGGTGGAGAGATAGTTGGGGACCGTGTCCAGCCCCGTTTCAAACACCGTCAGATCCGCCACGGTGAAGGGCGTCATACGGTTGAGGAGGATGAACCCGTTCACGCCGCCGCAGATCAGCCACAAGAAGGACACCAATGCGCACCAGAACGCCCGCCGCCGCAGAAAAAAGGCGGGGCAGAGCGTCAGCAGTACAATCAGGAAATTCACCAGAAATGCCAGCGGTTCCTCCGTCATAAAGCGCCAAAAGCTGGCGGGCCCATCTGTGAAGCTCTTGTGATTGAACAGCTCCACCACGACGGTGACCGCTAAAGCCAGCAGCGGAAGATACAGGAACGCTCTGCGTTCCTGTCGATGCCGTTCGGCATCCGCGGCCGCCGGCGGCAATGTCTGTTGCATCGGAATGACCTTCTTTCTTTTCATAGATTTTTTATTATAGCGCCTTTCCCTCTGCAATTCCATGAATTTTTTGCGAACTTTTTTCTTTTTCTTTTCTAAAATTTCATCTGATTTTGAAGAAAGTCTCCCTGCTCCATCGTATTGGAAACTGCGGCGGAAACCTCTTGACAGGCGGCCCCGTTTGTATTATTGTACTATCGTAATAGTACATTGAGAGGAGCGGATTTCATTTGCAGCAGCGATCCAAGTTCATTCAAAGAACCAGCGCTCTGGCGCTGGCGGCGGTCCTGGCACTCGGCATGGGTGTTCAGGCGGCCGGACCGGGCGCATCCACAGTGGATGACCGGCGGGAGGACCTGACCATATTTTATGAGACGCTGAAAGACAGCCATCCGGATCTTTTTGCCAACACGCCGGAGGAGACCTTCCTGGCCCGCAAAGCAGAGCTTACAGAGCATCTGGACAGCGCAAGCGACGTAGAATTTCTCTTCGGCTTGCAGAGTCTGGCCGCGCTTGTGGGCGACTCCCACACCAGCGTCCAGGTGGCGGACAGCGTGGTGGACCAGCTGAATGCCTATCCCATGGTGCTGTCCTGGCGGGACGGGCACTGGTACCTGACCACAGTTCCGGCTGAGGAACAGGATCTGCTGGGCGCGGAGGTCACCGCCATAGGCGGCCGCTCTATGGCAGAGGTGGTGAAGACCTTTGGCCGCGTGCTCAGTGCCGACAACCCGGTGAAGCTGCGGCGGCAGTACCGGCAGGTGTGCAATGTGGCGGATTACTACGCCTATCTGGGTCTGGCAAAGGCGGGTGAGCCTCTGGCCCTCACCCTGGCTGACGGCAAGACCGTCTCCATCGCTCCCATGCCCTACCTCTCCCTGGGAGAGGCGGAAATTGTCCAGCTAGGCGCTGAGGTGCCCCAGCCCGCCACTGCCCGCCAGAAGTGCAATTACTGCGCACTTCCGCTGAGCGGGCAGGTCTACTATATCCAGTACAACGTCTGCCAGGAGGACCCGGCGCTGCCCATGGAGGGCTTTGCCGCCCAGGTGCAGGCGGACCTGGAGGCCGGAAGTTACAGCCGCGTTCTCGTGGACCTGCGGAACAACGGCGGCGGGTCAGACGGCGTAATCTGGCCTCTGCTGTCCGTCCTGCGGCAGGAGATGGATGATGGGACCGAGGTGGTGGGACTCATCGGAGAGGCCACCTTCTCCTCTGCCATCATCAATGCCGTAGAGCTGCAGGAAATGGGCATCCCGCTGGTGGGAGAGCCTGCCAGCGGCAGCGTGGACCACTTTGGCTCCGCCAGTGGCTTTTCTCTGCCCAACTCCGGCATCCAGATTGGTGTCTCCTCCAAATACATCGACCTGGGCACCCTGCTGGACGCCGACGCCGGACGGGGCGTGGAGTCTCTGGAGCCGGATATCGCCGTTCCCCAAACCATGGCGGATACCCTGGCGGGCAGAGACACCGCTGTGGAGTGGCTGCTGGCCCATCCGGAGACGCTGGAACAGCGGGAATACCCGGATGCGCCGCTCACCCGGGGGCGGTTCGTGGGGCAGCTGTATGCTGCGGCCGGGTCCCCTGCCGCAGCGGCGGAGGCCGGTTTCCAGGATCTGCTGGGCATCGAGTGGTTCCTGCCGGCGGTGAACTGGGCCGCGGAGACCGGCGTCACCGGCGGTACGGCGGAGGGCGCCTTTGCGGCCGCCCGGCACCTCACCTGGCAGGAAGCCGCCGTCTTTCTCGTCCGCACTGCGGAGGCCCTGGGGCTGGAGCCGGAGGCTGTCCGCACCGCGCCTCTGCCCGATGCGCTGGCGGAGGGTGCCTGGGACCAAACCGCTCTGGAACTGGCCTGGGAATGGGGCCTGCTTCCGGAAGACGCGGGCAGCGCCGCCGAAATCGCTCGGGTCCAGGGCGGGGCCATGGCGGATACCTTTGCGGCCCTGCTGTAACCCCACGAATCGTCTGACCAGAAACAGCCCCCGGACGCTGCGGCGTCCGGGGGCTGTCTCAACCTCTCTGACGGCGGTGTGCCGCTGTTCTCTGACGGGCTGTCTTCCAGGCGCACGTCCCGGCAGAGAAAAGGACCGCGGGATAACTCCCGCGGTCCTCTGATATGGTATATGCTTACTCGCTGTACATGGCCTTCAGCTTCAGCAGGTGCTGATAGCGATCCATGGCAGCTTTCTCGTTGCGCTGGAACAGCTCGCCGGCGCGGTCGGGGAACTCGCGGGTCAGACGGCTGTACCGGGCCTCGTTCATCAGGAACTCCTGATAGCCGCCAGCCGGCTCCTTGGAGTCCAGCGTGAACTTGGCACCCTCAGCGGCGGGGTTGAAGCGGAACAGGTTCCAGTAGCCGCACTCCACAGCCTTCTTCATTTCCTTCTGGCAGTTCATCATGCCGCCCTTGATGGAGTGCATCTCGCAGGGGGCGTAGCCGATAATCAGGGACGGGCCGGGATAAGCCTCGGCCTCCTGAATGGCCTTCAGGGTCTGGGCGGGGTTGGCACCCATGGCCACCTGAGCCACGTAGATATAGCCGTAACTCATGGCGATCTCCGCCAGGGACTTTTTCTTGATCTCCTTGCCGGCCGCGGCGAACTGCGCCACCTGGCCGATGTTGGACGCCTTGGAGGCCTGGCCGCCGGTATTGGAGTACACCTCGGTATCAAAGACGAAGACATTCACATCGTTGCCGGAGGCCAGGACGTGGTCCAGACCGCCGAAGCCGATGTCGTAGGCCCAGCCGTCGCCGCCGAAGATCCACATGGACTTCTTGGACAGGAACTCCTTGTCCGCCAGAATCTCAGCAGCCAGCTTGCAGGCGTCACACTGGCACAGCGTCTCGCCCTTTGCCTTCAGCTCCTCGCCGAAGGCATGGATCTCCGCCTTGGGATTGGCCAGCAGCTCGTCCACAGTGCAGATGCTGCTCTCCAGGGCGGCGATGTATGCCTTGGTGGCCTCGCCGTTGGCGGCGCTGTCCTCCATGGTGTCCAGCCACTTCTGGCCGGCCTCCTTCAGAGCGGGCACTGCCCAATCCTTGGCAATCAGCTCCCGGGTCAGATCCGCCAGACGGCTGCGGGTGGCCTGCTGGCCCAGATACATGCCCAGGCCGTGCTCAGCGTTATCCTCGAACAGGGAGTTGGCCCAAGCGGGACCATGGCCTTCCTTGTTGGTGCAGTAGGGAGAGGTGGCAGCCGGACCGCCCCAGATGGAGGAGCAGCCGGTGGCGTTGGAGATGTACATCCGGTCACCGAACAGCTGGGTAATCAGGCGGGCATAGCTGGTCTCGGCGCAGCCGGCGCAGGAGCCGGAGAACTCCAGCATGGGCTGACGGAACTGGCTGCCCTTGACGGTGTTGTCCTGCATGTCCTTCTTCTCGGACACCTGGGAGACGCAGTAGTTGAAGACCTCCTGCTGGGCGGCCTCCTGCTCCTGGTCCACCATGGTCAGGGCGTCCACCGGGCACTGGCCCACGCACACGGCGCAGCCCATGCAGTCCAGCGGGCTGATGGCCATGGTGTACTTGTACACGCCCTTGCCCTTGCCGGCCTTCACGTCCACGATCTTGGCGGCGGCGGGGGCATTCTTGGCCTCCTCCTCCGTCAGAGCGAAGGGACGGATGGTGGCGTGGGGGCAGACATAGGCGCAGTTGTTACACTGGATGCACTTGGTGGAATCCCAAGTGGGAACGGACACGGCCACGCCGCGCTTCTCATAGGCGGCGGCGCCCAGCTCGAACTGGCCGTCCACATGCTTGACGAAGGCGGACACGGGCAGGCTGTCGCCGTCCATGCGGCCCACGGGGTCCAGAATCGTGCTGACCTGCTCCACCAGAGCGGCGGGGCCCTCGTGCTTGACGGGCTCGGCCTCGTCCACAGCGTTGGCCCAGTCGGCGGGCACATCGAACTTCTTGTAGGCGGTGGCGCCGGCGTCGATGGCCTTGTGGTTCATGTCCACGATGTCCTGGCCCTTCTTCAGGTAGGAGTGGGTGGCGGCGTCCTTCATGTAGCCCACAGCCTCGCTCTCAGGCATGACCTTAGCCAGAGAGAAGAAGGCGGACTGCAGGATGGTGTTGGTGCGCTTGCCCATGCCGATTTCCTTGGCCAGGTCGATGGCGTTGATGGTGTAGACCTGAATGTTGTTCTTGGCGATGTAGCGCTTGGAGGCGGCATCCAGATGGTGGCTCAGCTCCTCGTCGCTCCACTGGCAGTTGATCAGGAACACACCGCCGGGCTTCACGTCCCGGACAATGGGGAAGTGCTTGGTGATGTAGGCGGGCACGTGGCAGGCCACGAAGTCGGCCTTGTTGATGTAGTAGGAAGACTTGATGGGGGAGTCGCCGAAGCGCAGGTGGCTGATGGTGACGCCGCCGGTCTTCTTGGAGTCGTACTGGAAGTACGCCTGGACATACTTGTCGGTATGGTCGCCGATGATCTTGATGGAGTTCTTGTTGGCGCCCACGGTGCCGTCGCCGCCCAGGCCCCAGAACTTGCACTCAATCGTACCGGCGGGAGCCACGCTGGGAGCGGGCTTCTCCTCCAGGCTCAGGTGGGTCACATCGTCCACGATGCCGATGGTGAACTCGCGCTTCATGGAATCCTTCTTCAGCTCGTCATACACGGCGAAGACGGAGGCGGGCGGGGTGTCCTTGCTGCCCAGGCCGTAACGGCCGCCGATCACCTGGATGTCGGTCCGGCCGGCGTTGGCCAGAGCAGTGACCACGTCCATGTACAGGGGCTCGCCCTGGGAGCCGGGCTCCTTGGTGCGGTCCAGCACGGCGATCTTCTTGCAGGTGGCGGGGATGGCGGCGAGCAGCTTGTCCGCACGCCAGGGCCGGTACAGCCGGACCTTGATGAGGCCCACCTTCTCGCCGCCCGCATTCAGATAGTCGATGACCTCCTCAGCCACGTCGCAGATGGAGCCCATGGCGATGATGACGCGGTCTGCGTCGGCAGCGCCGTAGTAGTTGAACAGCTGATAGTCGGTACCCAGCTTCTCGTTGATCTTGCCCATGTACTTCTCCACCACGTCGGGCAGAGCGGTGTAGTAGCTGTTGCAGGCCTCACGATGCTGGAAGAAGATGTCGCCGTTCTCGTGAGAGCCGCGCATGTTGGGCCGCTCGGGATTCAGGGCGTGCTTGCGGAACGCCGCCACGGCGTCCATGTCGCACATCTCCTTCAGGTCATCGTAATCCCACACGGCGACCTTCTGGATCTCGTGAGAGGTCCGGAAACCGTCGAAGAAGTTCACGAAGGGAACGCGGCCCTCAATGGCGGCCAGATGGGCCACGGGCGCCAGGTCCATGACCTCCTGCACGTTGCCCTCGCACAGCATGGCGAAGCCGGTCTGGCGGCAGGCCATGACGTCGGAGTGGTCGCCGAAAATGTTCAGGGCGTGGGTGGACACGGTACGGGCGGACACATGGAACACGCAGGGCAGCAGCTCGCCGGCGATCTTGTACATATTGGGGATCATCAGCAGCAGGCCCTGGGATGCGGTGTAGGTGGTGGTCAGCGCACCGGCGGCCAGGGAGCCGTGGACCGTGCCGGAGGCACCCGCCTCGGACTGCATCTCGACGACCTTGACAGTGGTGCCGAAAATGTTCTTCTGACCAGCGGCGGACCACTGGTCGACCAAGTCTGCCATGGGAGAGGACGGGGTGATGGGATAGATCCCCGCCACTTCGGTAAACGCATAGCTGACATACGCAGCTGCGTTGTTACCGTCCATGGACTTGAACTTTCTTGCCATAAACTTACCTCCTATAAATGTGCTGCCCACACGACAGCATTCTGAACCAACATGAACACGGTCGCATTCCCCCGAATGCTCATGCAGTGTTATTATATCACTTGAAATTTGCCGTGTAAATAACTGCCTTGTTATTTTTTGCGCAAATTTTCTGGTTTCTGCGGAAACGTCAAGACTTCCTGGAATTTTCAGGCCAGTTTTGGAATCCGGGGTTTCTTATTTCGTCGTTTTGTGGTAAACTGACTTCCGTGAAAACGGCGGTTTTCGACAATTCGCAATCGGCTCTTCCGGCAGCGGGCGGCAGCCTGGAGCGGGAGGGCTTCTGGAGGTGGTCGTTTATGGTGGTGACGGTGCGCTCCCTGGGACTGAACGGCATTGCCGGGTATGCGGTCAGCGCGGAGTGCTTCCTCTCCGGCGGGCTGCCCGCCTTTGACATCGTGGGTCTGCCGGACGCCGCCGTGCGGGAGGCCCGGGAGCGAGTCCGGGCGGCGGTGAAGAACTGCGGGGCCAAGTTCCCCGTCAGCCGAATCACGGTGAATCTGGCCCCGGCCGGGCAGAAAAAGGCGGGCACAGTCTACGACCTGCCCATCTTTGTGGGGCTGCTGGCCGCAGGACGGGAGCTGCCGCCGCCGGCCCAGCAAGCGGCGTTTATCGGGGAGCTGTCCCTCACCGGGGCGCTGCGGGGCGTCACCGGCGTGCTGCCCATGGCCCTGGCAGCCCGGGACGCCGGTGTGAAGGAGCTGTATGTCCCGGCGGAGAACGCCGCTGAGGCCACGCTGGCAGGCGGCCTCACCGTCTACGGCGTACCGGATGTAGGGGCGCTGGTGCGCCACTTGCGGGGCGAGGAGCGCCTCTCCCCCGCCTCGGCCTGGGTGCCGGAGGCAGAGGAGGCCGCCGGGCCGGATCTGCGGGATGTGATGGGCCAGGAAAATGCCAGGCGGGCCCTGGAGATCGCCGCGGCAGGCGGCCACAACCTGCTGCTGATCGGCTCCCCCGGCGCAGGCAAGTCCATGCTGGCCAAGCGGCTGCCCTCCATCCTGCCGGATATGAGCCGGGAGGAGGCGCTGGAGGTCTCCGGCATCTGGTCCGTGGCGGGGCTGGCGGACCCGCAGCACCCCCTGCTGACCCGGCGCCCCTTCCGCAGTCCCCACCACACCGCATCCGCCGCCGCCCTCACTGGAGGCGGGCCGCTGCTGCGGCCGGGGGAGATCTCCCTGGCCCACAACGGCGTGCTGTTTCTGGACGAGCTGCCGGAGTTCCACCGGGACGTGCTGGAGGCCATGCGCCAGCCCCTGGAGGACGGCACGGTGACAGTGGCCCGCTCCGGCGGGACGCTGCACCTGCCCGCCCGGTTCCAGCTGGTGTGCGCCATGAACCCCTGTCGGTGCGGCTGGCGAGGGCACCCCTCCGGGCGGTGTACCTGCTCGGACCGGGAGGTGGCCAAGTATGTGGAGAAGATCTCCGGCCCCCTGCTGGACCGGATCGATCTCCACGTCAGCGTTCCCGCGGTGGAATACGCATCCATGCGGCGGAAAGAGACTCCGGAGAGCTCCGCCGATGTGAAGTGCCGGGTGGACGCGGCCCGGGCTGTCCAGACCGCCCGCTTTGCCGGCACCGGCGTCACCTGCAACGCCCACATGACCGCCCCCATGATCGGGCAGTTCTGCCGCCTGGACCACGCCGGCGATGCGCTGATGAAGTCCGCCTTCGAGCGGATGGGCCTCACCGCCCGGTCCCATGATCGGATTCTGCGGGTAGCCCGGACCATCGCGGACCTGGACGGTGCGGCGGACATCAGGCCGGAGCATCTGGCAGAGGCCATCCAGTTCCGGAATACCGATATTTTGAAGGGATAACCGGGTCCCCGCCGCAGCCCAGCGCAGCGGACTTTACGGGGGCAAGGCGGAAGCCATTCCGTTCCGGAACCGGACATTCCCAAAGGATCAGAAAACCAGGCGGCCCCGGAATGGGGCCGCCTGGTTCACTGTGGCGGAAATAACGTGGTCAGTGCCGGTTCCAGAGAAGCAGGGCCGCCAGCAGCGGCACTCCCAGAAGCACCGCTGCCAATATTATGGCGAAGATCCGGGCCCTTTTGCGGAACCCCTCCGGCGAGTAATCCATATCTCCCTTTTTCAGGCGGTGCAGCCAGAACGTGTTCAGGCCCCAGATCACCAGGCCGATCACCGGTACGATCACAAAAACCGAAAACCATCCGTCTCCGTTGGAACCATAATACAGCGGGCTCATTCTCCAGATTCCTCCTTCCGCCAATCGCCGACTCTCCTCTTTACCGGATGAAGTTCATCATGGGACGGGGCGTGCTCTCCGGCACAGGGACCCTGCTCTCCGCCAGCACCTTCACCATCCAGGCCATATCCCGGCCCAGGCGGGCGGCCACCTCCATGCCCTCCTCGTCTTTCAGGGCCTCGCCGGGGTCCGCGCCGTGTACGGCGCCCCAGTAGTCGGAGGTGACGATGACCATCTCCATGGCATCCATGGTGCCCAGCAGCTGCTGATACGTCTCCATGCCGCCGCTGCGGCGCAGGGTGCACAGGGCGCCCCCCACCTTGTGGTGGAGCTGATTCACCCCGCAGCCCGCCGCCAGCATCAGCCGGTCCAGCACGCACTTCATATTGCCGGAAATACCGCCGTGATACACCGGAGCTGCCAGCAGGATGCCGTCCGCCTCGATGCAGGCGGCGATGATGTCGTTGACCATATCGTCGGTCTGGACACACCGGAGGCTGCCGGTGTTCAGGCAGTGGTAGCAGGCCATGCAGGGATGGACCTTCGCCCCGGGCTGGAACACCTGGAACTCCACCCCGGCGGCCTCCACCTCCCGCCGGACCACCTCCAGCACCTGGGCGGTGTTGCCGTTCTTTCTGGGACTGCCGTTGATGGCCACGATCTTCATAAACTTCCCCTCCATAATTTGGTTTCCCCCTGTTGTCCCTCCATTATAGCAGAGGGCTGGACGGCGGGCAAGAGCTCCTTTTCCCCCATAAAAAGAGACGCCCTGACGGGCGTCTCTTTGGGGCTCTGGGGAAGATCACCAGCGGTCGTTGTCGATGTCCCGGCTGAAGATGGTCCCGGTGACGGCGTCGATCTCAAATTCGTACTCGGTCCAGCCGTTGCGGATCTCGACTTCATACTGCGCCCGGCCGTCATCCCAGTCAAACTGGCACTTCACCACCGTGGAGCCGCTGGGCGTCTCCGCCAGGGCGATCTGCTGGGCCCGCTCTGCGGTGATATAGTCACCGCTGGAAGAGTTGCTGCCGTTCCCGGAGGGGCGGCTGGTGCCGTTGTTCCAGATCTGGAAATTCTCCAGCTCCCGATCGGAGCTGAGGATGGCGCCGGTGACGGCGTCGATGTCGTAGTCATATTCGGTGGTGCCGCTGTAAAACTCCACCTCATACTTCATCCGGCCGTCATCCCAGTCCAGGTTGGCCCGCAGGAACACGGCGTTGGCCTCTTTGACACCGGCGTCATTCAGGGCGATCTGCTTGGCCCGGTCGGCACTGATATAGTTGCCGGAGGCGGAAGAGGCGCCCTGCTGGCTGGCGGTCCGGTCCGCGGTGGTCAGCTGGACCGTGCGGGTGGCCGAGTTGAAGGACACGTCCATACCCATGGCCTCGCTGATGGCCCGGACGGGGACATAGGTGGTGCCGTTGTAGAGGAACACGGGGACCTGCTTTCCGGCGGCATCCCGCGGGGTGAATCTGGCGCCGTTGAGGGTGATGCCGATGCCGTCCTCCACCTGGATGCTGCGCTTGGAGGTGGCGGTGGCCGTGACGCACAGTGCTGCGATCAGGACCGTCAGGACCAAACCGGAGCCGAAGCCCTTCCAGAAACCGTTCTGCTTCATTGTTCATTCTCCTTTTCATGTTCTGCATTCGGCGGGTCTCTCCCGCCCCTTCTGCACCATTAACGGCGCCAGAAGAGGTTTTATTGCACCGTGCGGAAAATTTTTTTATTTTTTTCGCGCCGCTGGCCCTTCCCTACAAAACAGGCTTTCTATTCCCGGAAAAATGCGCTATAATAGGGGCCGATATTCCAAACTGTTCTGATATGGAGGTCCGTTATGATGAATGCTTCCCCTGCCCCGCAGGAGATCTTTTTGCTGAAACTGGGCGAGGTGGTCCTGAAGGGACAGAATCGCCAGTCCTTTGAGGACAAGCTGCTGGCCAACGTCCGCCGCCGGGTGAAAAACTGCGGCAGCTTCCAGTGCTCCCTCCGGCAGAGCACCATCTACGTGGAGCCCCAGGGAGAGGACTGCGATATGGAGGCCGCCTGGGACGCCTGCCGCCAGGTGTTCGGCATTGCCGCCGTGGCCCGGGCCGTGCCCTGTGAAAAGACAGTGGACGCCATTGTGGAGGCCGCCCGGACCTATCTGGCGGACGCCTTTGCCGTTGCGAAGAGCTTCAAGGTGGAGAGCAAGCGGGCAGACAAGATGTTTCCCATGAACTCCATCCAGCTGAGCCAAGCTGTGGGCGGCGATCTGGCGGAGCTGTTCCCCCATGTGGCGGTGGATGTCCACACTCCCGATCTGACAGTATTTGTGGAGATCCGGGAGAAGTACGCCTATGTTCATACTCCCTCTGTTCCCGGCGCGGGCGGCCTGCCCATCGGCATGGGCGGCCGGGCGGTGAGCCTGCTCTCCGGCGGCATCGACTCCCCGGTGTCCTCCTGGATGATGGCCCGCCGGGGCGTGGAGCTGGAGATGGTCCACTTTGTCTCCCCGCCCTACACCTCCCAGCAGGCCCAGGACAAAGTACTGGAGCTGGCCCGGCTGCTGACTGCCTGGACCGGGCGGCTGCTGGTCCACATCGTCCCCTTCACGGAGATCCAGGAGGAGATCCGGCGGAACTGCCCGGAGGAGTACTTCACCCTCATTATGCGCCGGTTCATGATGCGCATCGCCGAGGCCATCGCCAGGAAGGCCAACGCCGGCGCCCTGGTCACCGGCGAGTCCCTGGGCCAGGTGGCCAGCCAGACCATGCTGGCCCTGGGGGTCACCGAGGATGTGACCTCCCTGCCGGTGCTGCGGCCCCTGATCGGCATGGACAAGGTGGAGATCATCCGCATGTCCCGGGAGATCGGGGTGTTCGACACCTCCATCCTCCCCTATGAGGACTGCTGCACGGTGTTCACGCCCCGCCACCCCGCCACCCGGCCCCGGCTGGAAGATGTGCGGCAGGCGGAGGCCGCCCTGGACGTGGAGTCCCTGGTGCAGAAGGCCCTGGCGGACGAGACCTGGGTGCGGGTGAAGTCCACGGATCCGGCCCGGATCTGATCCAATCTGTTCCCGGCCCCGCCGCCTGTCGCCGGCGGGGCCGCTGTTTCAAAAAGGAGGTCTTTCCATGTCACACACCGCGGAGATCATCGCCGTCGGCACAGAGATCCTGCTGGGTAACATCGCCAACACCGACGCCCAGATGCTCTCTCAGAGCCTGTCCACCCTGGGCGTCAACGTCTTCTGGCACACGGTAGTGGGGGACAACCCTCAGCGCCTGCGGGAGGCTCTGGACATTGCCCGGCACCGGGCCGACATCATTCTCACCACAGGCGGCCTGGGTCCTACCTACGACGATCTGACCAAGCAGACCATCTGTGCGGCCTTCGGCCAGAAGCTGGTGCTGCACGAAGATATTCTGGAGGACATCCGGGCCTTTTATCAGTCCGCCCTCCATGTGCCCATGCCGGAAAACAACACCCAGCAGGCGGAGCTGCCGGAGGGCTGCACCGTGTTCGACAATCCGGTGGGCACCGCCCCCGGCTGCGCCTTTGAAGCGGACGGCGTCCATGTGCTGATGCTGCCGGGGCCGCCCCACGAGTGCGAGACTATGCTCCGCCGGTGCGTGGAGCCGTACCTCCGCGCCCTCTCCAAAGAGGTCATCGTCTCCCACGATATCATGACCTTCGGCATGGGCGAGAGCTCTGTGGACCAGCTGCTCCATGACCGGATGGTCCGCATGGTGAACCCCACCCTAGCCACTTATGCCAAGCCCTGCGAGGTGCGGCTGCGGGCCACCGCCAAGGCCGCCGGCGCAGAGGAGGCGGAGGCCATGCTCGCCCCGGTGGTGGCAGAGGTCCGCGCGGCTTTGGGAGACTATGTGTACGGCGTGGATGTGAAGGGCCTGGAAGCGGTGTGCTTCCAGCTGCTGAAGGAGCGGAATCTCACCCTGTCCACTGCGGAGAGCTGCACCGGCGGCCGGGTGGCGGAGCGGATCACTGCCCTGCCCGGCGTCTCCAGCGTGTACCGGGGCGGCGTGGTCAGCTACTGGACCTCTGTCAAGGCGGCGGTGCTGGGCGTGCCCCAGGAAACGCTGGACCAGTACGGCGCCGTGTCGGAGGAGACAGCCCGGGCCATGGCGGAGGGCGCCCGGCAGATCACCGGGGCAGACATCGCCGTGTCCGTCACCGGCGTGGCGGGCCCGGACCGGGATGAGCGGGACAACCCGGTGGGGCTGGTGTACATTGGCCTGGCCACGCCGGAGGGCACCTTCTGCCGCCGGACGGACTCCGGCCGCCGCCGGCGGGACCGCATCCAGGAGCTGGCCGCCAACCACGCTCTGGACGTGGTCCGGCGGTATCTCACCGGCCTGCCCATCGGATAAGCGCGCACCCAAGGGGGCCTGTGGGGCATATACTGGCCTAGCCCTTCAGAGAGGAGGCTTCTGTATATGCACTATTCTCAGGGGGATTTCTGTTATCCCCCGTGTTGTATCATTCCCACTGTTACGGTGGGCAGCACTGTCACGACACCCCCCGGCACCCGGGCCCGGGTAACCGCCTCGCCCACGCCCTGCGGTGTGGAGCTGGACTTTGCCATTCCAAGGGGTAATCCGGGCCCGGCTGGACCCCGGGGGCCAATCGGCTGCCAGGGACCGGAAGGGCCTCAGGGGCCGGAAGGACCCCAGGGACCGGAAGGACCTCAGGGGCCGGAAGGACCTCAGGGGCCGGAAGGACCCCAGGGGCCGGAAGGACCCCAGGGGCCGGAAGGACCTCAGGGGCCGGAAGGACCCCAGGGACCGGAAGGACCTCAGGGGCCGGAAGGACCCCAGGGGCCGGAGGGACCTCAGGGGCCGCAAGGGCCTCAGGGACCGGAAGGGCCTCAGGGGCCGGAAGGACCCCAGGGGCCGCAAGGGCCTCAGGGGCCGGAAGGACCTCAGGGCCCACAAGGATTCCAGGGCCCACAAGGACTCCAGGGTCCCCAAGGACCTCAGGGTCCGTCGGGTATTCCGGCCTATGCGTCTTTTGTCACCTACCAGCAGGAGTTTTTCAACGGCAGCTCAATCTCTTTGAGTGCGGCAGCAACGGATGTGACCGGCCACATTGTGCAGGAATCTACCACTCAGCTCCTCCTGCAACCGGGAGTATATCTCATCGCCTACCACTTTGCCGCCAACCTTCTGACCGCCGGATATCTTCAAATCACACCGGGCTACGGAGGACGCGGTCATCTGGAGTACGGCGTCTACAATCGGACCGGTATCGACAATACCAGTGTATCCGGCTCTGCCTCTTTCATCATCTCCGTGGAGGAGGCTACCCGTTTTTCCCTGAACAGCAACAGCAGCGTTACCGTTCGGGACGGCGAAGCCACTCTGGTGATTCTGGCTCTGCAGCCCAGCAGAGAGGCCTGAGCTGCGCAAGACCGGGAGACCGCCTGCAGGCGGCCTCCCGGCCCTTTTCTGCCGGAGTCCAGAGGGCGGTCTCAGCCGCCCAGTGCCACGTCCAGCACCATCATCACCAGGAACCCCATCACAAAACCGCAGGTCCCCGCCCGGCTGTGGGCCTGGGGAATCAACTCCTCCACCACCACGTACAGCATCGCTCCGGCAGCAAAACTCAGCAACCAGGGCATCAGCGGGTCCACGCCGGCCGCGGCCAGTGCCGCCAGCACGCCGAACACCGGCTCCACGGCGCCGGAGAGCATTCCCCCACAAAGGCCCTGGGACGGGACCAGCCGCCCTGCCGCAGGGGCAGAGCCACGGCGGCTCCCTCCGGAAAATTCTGGATGCCGATGCCCATGGCCAGGGCCGCCGCCCCGGCAAAGCCCTCCCCTCCGGACACCAGGGCAAAGGCCAGCCCCACCGCCATCCCCTCCGGGACGTTATGTAGGGTGATGGCTGTCATCAGCAGAGTGGTCTGCCGCCAAGAGGCATCCTGCCAGGTCCGGTCCCGCCGCAGATGGGGCAGCAAGGCATCCAGAGCGGACAGGAAGACCACGCCCAACAGCATTCCGCCCGCGGCGGGCAGCCAGTCCGGCAGCGCCCCCTCTGCGGCCCGGTCGATGGCCGGCAGCAGCAGGCTCCACACGGAGGCCGCCGTCATGACTCCAGCAGCAAAGCCCAGCAGGGTCTTTTGAAAGTGGGGCCGGGGTTCCCCGGCGAAAAAAAACACCATGGCCGCGCCCAGAGCGGTCATCAAAAATGTGAAGCCCGTACCCAGGGCCGCCCAGCCAAGAGACTGCAGCATAGCACCAACGCCTTTTCTCTGATTCAGGCGGAACACCGCCCGTATGCCAGTATAAGCGGCAGGACTTCCCGGCGTGACAGGGCTTGCATCCGGGGACGATGTGTGATATGGTATAGGCAGCAGGAAAAGCTCATATAAGTTCGCTGTCATGGCGCGAACGTCTCTACGGAGCCGCCGAAGGCTCTTCTATGAGTGTCTGTTGGAAGGGGCCATCCCCTGCCGGCAGGCGCTTCTTTTCTGTCTGAAAAATCCGGAACGGAAACAAAAGGAGATTTGCCATGTCACTGACGATCATCAAGGGAACTATTCTGTCCGCTCCCACCCTGGGACAGCTGGATGCCCTGCCGGGCGGATATCTGGTGGCCGAGGACGGCCTCATCCGGGGTGTGTACGGGTCTTTGCCCGAGCAGTACGCCGGTGCCCCGGTGGAGGACTGGGGAGACGCGCTGATCCTCCAGTCCTTTGCGGATCTGCACCTCCATGCGCCCCAGTACCCCATGCTGGGGATGGGCATGGACCTGCCCCTGCTGGACTGGCTGAACGCATACGCCTTTCCCACAGAGGCCCGGTTCGCGGACACAGGCTACGCCCGGGAGATTTACAGCCGCCTGGCCCGGGAGCTTATTGCAAACGGCACCACGCGGGTGTGCATGTTCTCCTCTCTCCACACGGACGCCACGCTGATCCTGATGGAGGAACTGGAGAAGGCCGGCGTCACCGGCTACGTGGGCAAGGTGAACATGGACCGGAACGCTGCCCCCGGCCTGTTGGAGGAGACCACAGAGGAGTCCAGGCGTGAGACGCTCCGCTGGCTGGATGCCTGTCAGGACTTCCGCCTGGTGAAGCCCATGCTGACGCCCCGGTTCACCCCCTCCTGTACTAATGAGCTGATGGCGTTTCTGGGCAAACTGGCGGCGGAGCGGGATCTCCCCGTCCAGTCCCACCTGTCGGAGAACCAGGCAGAGATGGCCTGGGTGCGCCAGCTCCACCCGGGCTGCCAGCAGTACTGGGAGACCTATGCCAAATACGGCCTGTGGACCAGCCGCGCCGTCATGGCCCACTGCGTCTGGTCCGATGCGCGGGAGCGGCAGGCCATGCGGGACGCCGGCGTGACAGCGGTCCATTGCGCCGACTCCAACCAGAACATCTGCTCCGGCGTGGCGCCGGTGCGGGCCATGCTGAATGAGGGCGTGAAGGTGGCCCTGGGCAGCGACATTGCCGGTGGGGACCACCTGCACATGTTCGATGTGGTGGCCGCCTCCATCCGGGCCTCCAAGGCCCGGCGGGTGCTGGACAACTGGGAGACGGATTTCCTCACGGTGCCGGAGGGCTGGTACCTGGCCACCTCCGCCGGTGCGGCATACTTCGCCGAGCAGCCGGGCTTTGCCCCAGGCAATCATCTCCACGCCCTGGTCCTGGCGGACGATGATCTTCCCCAGCCCCATCCCATGACGCCCCAGGAGCGGCTGGAGCGGGCGGTGTATCTGCGTCAGGGCGGCGCCATCCGGGCGGTCTGGAGCGAGGGACGGAAGGTATTCTCCGCAGAGGGTTGATCAAAGAGCGGGATGCTGTGTGTCCCGCTCTTTTTTGTTCCCGTCAGGGAGGCCTCCCTGGGGAGTGGTATGGGCCGGCACACCCCTAAAAGCAAACGTGCGGCGCACCCTGAAACGGATGCGCCGCATCTATTTTGTATTGCTCACGCCCCGGCAAACTGCGCCGGGTCCCGCAGGGCGTCCGCCGTTTCCCGGGGCACTTCAGCGGTAAACGTCAGCAGACCGCCCAGTCCTTCCACGCCTACAAAGCTCCCAACGCCCTCCAGGGTATCGGACAGGACCTCCGTGGTGACGGCGTTGCTGCCCTGCCGCACCTGGGTCCGGAAGACCTCCAGGTATTCCCGCTCCGCATCCGGGTCCTCCCCAGCGTGGAGGGTAGTCTCCTGCCAGTAGACATAAGTGTAGAGAGGGTCTCCCTCCGCATTCCCGTGGTCGGCGTTCTCGCCGCCGGCCTTGTTGATGAGGGCGTCGATCTCTGCCACGGCCCCGCTGTCTGTGACGGTGTACAGCTCTTTACCGGCGGCGTCCAGAATCTGGTAGTAGTGGTCCTTCACTGCCTCCTCAGCGGTGTCGGCCGCAGCTTGTTCCCCGCCGCAGGCGGTCAGCAGCAGAGTCAGGGAAAGGATACAGGGGATTATATGTCTTTTCATGGCTGCCTCCTGTGTTTTTCAGTGGGTGGGGTTCGTTGAGGGCTCTCCCCGCTGCCGTTCCCCCGGCGGTCACGGGGCATCTGGGCTGCGGGTCGATGAGGGTATCGGCCCCTGCGGATGGGTTGGATCTCCTTCTGCCCTCGTTCGCCCACCGGGATGTCAGTCAGGTATCCATTTCGCAGAAATACAGCGTGTCGCTGTCCGCGTCATACACGGCCAAGGTGACATTCAGCGAAGCCCGCTCCAGAAGGTTTTGTCCATCCCCGGCGTCACTGTGGCGGTCAATCAGGCGGTAGAAGCCATTGGCGATCCCCGGCAGCAGGGGATCTCCGCTGTCATCGGTGAGATAAGGGCCCGCGCTGAAAACTTCGCCGCCGTCCTCTCGGGTGACGCCATAGGCCAGTGCCTGGGCCGTCTCGTCCAGGGGAAGCGGTGTCCAGGCGGCGTTCGCCGCAATGGCGTCGGCTACCTGGCTGTCAGGAAACTGCAGGGCAACGCAGGAAATGCCGTCGCCGTGGAAGCCGCCGTGGGTGTCAGAAGAGGAGATCTCCTCTCCGGCGGACACATCGATGTGCAGCGCTCGGGAGATCTCCTCTGCCGGGTCCTCACTGCCGCAGGCGGTCAGGGTAAACAGCATCAAGGAAATCATGCCACATGCAAAAAGGAATTTCCTCATAGATAACGAACCCCTTATAAGATTCAAAACAGCTGCACCACGCCGTAGGTCAGCGTGGTGACGATGGCCCCGGCAATCACCACGCCCAGGAAGATGGCGGGCAGCGCGTGGCGCATCCGGATGTCCAGCAGGGCCGCCACCAGAGCCCCCGTCCAGGCCCCAGTCCCCGGCAGGGGGATGGCTACCAGAATGATGAGTCCCGGCAGGCGGTACTTCCGCACCATCCGGCCCTTCAGGTGAGCCCGGCGCTCCAGCCAGTCGATCCTGGGGCCGAAAAGGCGGGTGCCCCGGAGCCAGTCGAAGATCCGGCGGATCAGCAGCAGGATAAAAGGCACCGGCACCATATTGCCCAGGATGGACACCAGGCAGGCCGCGGCCGGGGAGAGTCCCGCCGCCACTCCCACAGGAATGGCGCCCCGGAGCTCCAGCACCGGCACCATAGCGGTGCCGAAGGTCAGCAGGATCGCTTGCATCAGGTTTTCCTCTACGGGCATGGCGGCCTCCCTTAAGATTTCCGGGGCCGTGGGATCACTCCCACGGCCCGCCGGAAGCGTATGGTCCAGTTTACTCCAGATTCAAGCGCTTTTTCAAGGTAATTGTGGTTACAATATAGAAAATCGCACCGTAGAGCACTGTCAGCAGGAGCAAAGCCACCATCGTGAAGTGGACCGCCGCCACGCCGGTGAGCTGGAAATCCAGCGTCAGCAGGAACTGGTGCAACGGCCCCTCGTCCAGCAGGACCAGAACGATGGCCCCCGCCATCTGCACCACAAACTGGAACACAAAGAAGAACGCCACGGACAGGGCCATCTTATGGTTGGCAAAGCTGTGGCCCGCCGCCAGAGCGGCATAGAACTGCAGGGAGAAACTCATGCAGGCTGCCAGCATCAGCGCCAGAAGCTCCAGCGCGAAAACGGTGCCGTTGACGGCGTAGTAGGCGGTCATCTGCTGGAACAGCTTGGGGAAAACACTCGCCAAATCCGTCAAGAAGCTCACGTTGAAGGCCGCCACAAAAACAGACAGGAACACCACCACGCCGGTGGCGATGAACCACACGGCGGAGACGATCAGCTTGCTCCACACATGCTGGTGAACCGAGGCGGGCAGAGTGAACATGATGTAGCCCTCGTCCCCAGCAGATTTTTGTAGAACCGCTGGAGCATCAGAATGAACGCCACAATGAACACGGCGGTAATGGCCACCACATAGGCCATGACCACCAAAGCGGCCAGCATATTCAGCACAAAGTTGCCTGAGTCCATCAGCCTGGCGGAGAAATTGAAGCCCAGGGCCACCGCCAGCAGAACCAGGTACAAAGGCCCCATGATGCGGGCCGTGGCACGGAATTCGTGCTTCAAGAGTTTCGTCAGCATTTGAACACCTCCCGGAACAGGGCGTCCACGCTCATGCCCTTCTCCTCCCGGATCTCATCCACAGAGGACTGGAGCACCACCTGGCCCTGATTGATGAAAATGACCTCGTCCAGAACCTTTTCCACATCGGCGATCAGGTGGGTGGAGATAATCACTGCCGCCTCGGGATTGTAATTGCCGATGATGGTGGAGAGGATGTAGTCCCGGGTGGCGGGGTCCACGCCGCCGATGGGCTCATCCAGCAGATACAGCTTTGCCGCCCGGCTCATCACCATGATGAGCTGCACCTTCTCCCGGGTTCCCTTAGACATCTGCTTGATCCGCTGGGTCAGGCGGATGTTCAGATGGGTGAGCATCTCCTCCGCCGCCTTCCGATTGAAGTCCCGGTAGAAGTCGCCATAGAAATCCAGCAGCTGCTTCACGGACATCCAAGTGGGGATGCAGGTCCGCTCCGGCAGGTAGCTGACGCTGGCGTGGCTCTCCTTTCCAGGGGCCATATCGCATACCAGCACCTCTCCCTCGCTGGGGGTCAGCAGGCCGTTGGCCAGCTTGATGAGGGTGGTCTTGCCGCTGCCGTTGGGGCCCAGCAATCCCACGATCCGGCCCGGTTCCACCGCCAGGCTCACATGGTTCAGCGCCGGCGCGTTGCCGTAGTGCTTGCTCAGATCTTTACATTCCAGAACTGCCATTGTCTTCTCCTCCCTTGGTCTCCTCCTGCCGCAGCAGCGTCAGGATCTCCTCCCGGCCATAGCCCAGGTGGGTCATGGCCTCCAGGAACGCCTGAATGTGGCGCTCCGCCAAACTTCTCTTTGCAGATGCAATCATGGCCTGATCCTCCGTCACAAATCTACCCGTGGTTCGCTGGCTGTATACCAGTCCGTCCCGCTCCAGCTCCGTCAGGGCCCGCTGCATGGTGTTGGGATTCACCCCGGCCTCCGTAGCCAGGTCCCGCACGGAAGGCAGCCGCTCCCCCGGCGGGAACGCGCCGGAGACAATGCCCACCTTGATCTGCGCGATCAGCTGGGAATAGATCGGCGCGTCATTGGAAAACTGCCACTTCACAGAAGCACCTCCCATTTGTGTTGTTGTACTAAGCAAGTAATACAATAGCACATTCTCCAGATTTGTCAAGTGGATTCGAAAAAAATTTTGGAGAGGCAAAAGCGCCGCAGCGGCTTATCGCTGCGGCGCAAGGGATTCATCGGTTATTCGATTTTGCGGAGGGAGGTTCTCTGATCATACCGGCAGCCCAGGATGAGGATGGCGAAGCCCAAAATGGTCACCAGAAGACAGGGCAGGTCGTCCCAAAAAGTCACCTCCACAAATTCCCACATATTCTCCGGCCCATACTCCGCCAGATACACCAGCAACGCAGTGGAAATACTCCAGACCGGCCCCGTCTGCAAAAACCGCAGAGGCGCGGGAAGGGGGAGCCGCATGTTCAGCAGACCCATCAGCACCAGGAGCCAGCCCAGATGATACCAACGAAGCCGCCCTGCCAATTGGCGGCCCCGGAATACCAGAATCACAGACACGAGAATCAGCAGCACATGGGGAATCATTGTGGGAATATACACCATCTGCACGTATTTCACCCAGGCAAAATTCTCGAGGTCCTGCGCCTGCTGGTATGTATTGGCCGCAAGAACAGCCAGGTCAACCAGGTTCCAGACACCCCAGGCCGCCAGAACCCAGGCCAGCAGATAGCCCCTGTTCCGGTACCATTGCTTGACCCGGACCCACAGGCCCGCCGCAGGAGCCGTGGTATTGGCCGTCTCCGGCTCCTCTAGTTCTTCCAGCAATAAGTAATCCGTGGACACGCCGAACTGGCGGCTGATGCGGACGAGCTTCTCCACCTCCGGCATAGCCTCGTTCCGCTCCCACTTGCTCACCGCCTGGCGGCTCACATCCAGCAGCTTGGCAAGCTGGTCCTGGCTCAATCCCGCCCGGGTCCGGAGCTTTTGCAGCTTCTCTCCAAAGGTCATGGCGCTTCCCTCCCCTGCCGTTTTCACACGTTCAGGATACCAGACGATACCGGGACATGCCAGCAACCAAACCTGGAATTTCCGCTACCACAGGTAGCGGAGCGGTGTTTCCGGCGCTCAGGCGTACATTTTGTCCAGGCGGGACACGATGTCCGCCAGAGTGTCGTGGTCCGCATCTGCCACGATGGTGGCCCCGCAGGCCCGGACAGCGGGTACGCAGTTGGCGGGGGCAAATCCCTCCGCCGCCCAGGTCAGCATGGACAGGTCGTTGGCCTCGTCCCCGGCGCAGTAGACGTGCTGGCGGGAGATGCCCAGCCGCTCCGCCAGCCGGGCCACCATGCCACCCTTGGTGGCGCCTCTGGCGGTGACCTCCAGCAGTGTCCGGTCAGAGAAGAAGATCTCATACTCCCCCGCCCAGGGCTGGGACTGCAGAAACGCCTTGACCTCCTCCAAAACGGCGTGGTCCTCCTCAAACATGATCTTTCCCAGCGGCAGGGGCACATCCAGCAGGGAGGGCTTTTCCACCACGCTCACATGAGTGACGTGCTCATGCTGGCGGGTATAGAGATTGGGCCGGACGGCGTGGATCACGTTGTCGATGTGGTATGCCTCCACCGCCAGCGTGGGGAATCGGTCCAGAGTCTCCTGTCCCCGCCGGCGGGTGCTCTCGTCCAGCAGAATGGTCTCCAGATACTCCCCCTTCTGAAAATCATACAGGGCCGCGCCGTTGCACACAATGCCCGGCGCGTTCATGGGCACCTGATCCGCGAATTTGATGAAGGCCGCCAGCGCCCGGCCGGTGGCGATGGCAAATCTCCCGCCGCCGGCCATGAAATACTCCAGCGCCTCCCAGTTCCGGCGGGACACCTCCGGCACCTCGGCGCCCGTGCGCCGGGCCGTCTCCGTATTCAGCAGGGTATTGTCAAAATCGCTGGCCAGCAGTACACCGTCAAATTTTCCCATAAAAACTCCTCCATCCTATCTCTCTGAAAAGGCAGATCCGCTCCATCTGCCTGCTCTCCCGGCATTTCAAAAGACCGCCGCCCGAAAAAGGGGCGGCGGTCCAGCCGGATTCACTCACTCTTGGGGGCGGAACCGCCGCCCTCGCCGCCGTTTTTGTTCCGGCGGCGCCCCCCCGGTGGTGGGGCCTGCGGCGGCGCTTGGCCTCGCCTTCACCGTCCGGGGCCGCCGCCCTGTTCTCCCCAGGTCTGGCTTCTGTCGGCTTGGGCTGCGCAGGCCTGCTCTCCTGTTTGGGGGACGGGGCCGCCCTTCCTTCTTCTCCGGCCCCCTGGCCTCGGCCTTGGGCTGCTCGACCCCCTCTCCGCTTTTGGCTCCCCCTCTCCGGCGGCCGCCCCGATGCCGGCGGCGTGGCTTGCCGTCGCCGCTGCCGGGTGCGCCGATCTTCTCCCGCATGGGCGCCTCTTCCAGCTGCGTGTCCATATAGAAGGGCGGCATCAGGGCCGGGGCCTCCTCCCGGAACTCCTCCGCCTCCTTCGGCTCCACATAGCGGGCGGGGCGCTCCGGAATGGCGATGCCCTCCCGGCTGCCCTTGCCGTTGCGCAGAACGCACACCTCACAGTTGTGATAGCACTTCAAAGGCTCCGGCGCACTGTCCAGGCTGACCTTCACGGTCTCCCGCAGCAGGTCCACGCTCTTCACATTGCCGGGGCCGTCCGGCGTCTGAACAAAGGATTCTGCCTTGGGCATCCGCTTGGCTGCGTCCTCATAGACGTTCTGCTCGTATTTCAGGCAGCACATCAGCCGCCCGCAGGTGCCGGAGATTTTGGTGGGATTCAGGCTAAGATTCTGGGTCTTGGCCATTTTGATGGACACGGGCAGGAACCCGTCCAGAAACTGGGAGCAGCAGAAGGGTCTGCCGCAGATCCCCAGACCGCCGATCATCTTGGCCTCGTCCCGGACGCCGATCTGCCGCAGCTCGATCCGGGCCCGGAACACCCCGGCCAGATCCCGCACCAACTCCCGGAAGTCCACCCGGCCGTCGGCGGTAAAGTAGAAGACGATCTTGTTGCCGTCAAAGCTGGCGGACACGTTCACCAGCTTCATCTCCAGCCCGTGGGCGGCGATCTTCTTCTCACAGATGTCAAAGGCCTCGCTCTCCCGCTTCTTGTTCTGCTCCACGGTGCGGCGGTCGCTGTCCGTGGCCATCCGCAGCATAGGGCTCAGGGGCTTGACAATGGCGGAGTCCTCCACCTCGTGGTTCCCCTCCGTGCAGGTGGCGAATTCCGGGCCCTGGGCGGTCTCCACGATCACCTGGTCTCCCATCTTCACCTGGTTGCCGTTTGGATTGAAATAGTAATTTTTACAGCCGCCTCGAAAGCGGACGCTGATAACTTCTGTCAAAGGATGCCCTCCAATTCCACCGCGATGGCGCCCAGCACATGGCCGGTTCCCACGTTGTACGTGCACTCCCCGCGATACTTCTGTAACAGCTCTATTGTGCGCATGATTTGGGATTTTGTCAAGTTTTTCGCGAGAATTGGGGCGATTTCCCGGCAGCTTTCCTCCGGTTCCTGTCCATATTGCAGCAGCAGCGCCGCCGCGCACAGGGCCCGGCTCCGCTCCAGCAGGGCGGACAGGTCCTCCCGGGTGATGCGCTTTTTCTCCAGCCGCACCGCCAGCTCCGTCACCTTTCCCCGCTTCCGGGCGGCCAGGCAGCGGCACAGGGCCTCTGCCGCCTGGACCTCTTCACCGCCGCCTTCCGCAGCCGGGTGCAGCTTCAGCTCCACGCACCGGGAGCGCAGGGTCTGGAGCACCACAGCGGCATTTTCCGCACAGAAGAGAAAGGCCGCATAGGGCGGCCCCTCCTCCACCACCTTCAGCAACACGTTCTGGTCCTGTTCCGTCAGCAGGGCGCAGTCCGGAAACACATAGACCTTCCGCCGCCCCTCGTTGGGGCGGATGTAGGCGTCTGCCCGGATGGCGCGCACCACGTCCACGGCGATGTTCTTATGGTCTGGGTCCCGGACGGTGATCACGTCCGGATGGATGCCCGCCAGCACCTTCCGGCAGGCGGGGCAGACGCCGCAGGGGCGGCTCTCCTCCCCCGTGCACTCCAGGGCGGCGGCGGCAAAGCAGGCGGCGGACATCCGGTCGCCGCTGCCGGTGAGCAGCAGGGCGTGGGACAGGGTGCCGCGAGTGGCGGCCTCCCGGATGCGGATGGCGGCTGGCTCCTCCGGCCGCAGGCCGAACAGGGACATGGCGTACTCTCCTTTTCCCGCTGTGAGCACGGGCTGATCTGCAGATTTTCCGGCGGCGCCGGGTGTTTGGGGCGCCCGGCGGCCTTCCGGCGGGCACACTGGAGCCATTGTACCACATGGCCCCGAAAAAGGAAAGAACGTAAATATTTTCTTTGTTGCGCAACTGTTAATTGTGTGGATTGCACAAACATTTGTGAAAATACTCCAGCTATCCCCAAATTTCTTAGCATTTTTATGTATTGTTTTCCGAAAAAATTCCCAATATAATGTTATCGTTATCAAAATGGGCTAATCGTTTAACCGCAGATTGGAGTCCACCCGACTTTCGACTGCGGCAGGAAAGAGAGGTTTGGACTACATGAGCAAAAAATATGTCTATTTGTTCAGCGAGGGCAACGCCAACATGCGGGAGCTGCTTGGCGGCAAGGGTGCCAATCTGGCCGAAATGACCAACATTGGCCTGCCGGTGCCCCAGGGCTTCACCATCACCACCGAGGCCTGCACCCAGTACTATGAGGACGGCCAGAAGATCAACGACGGGATCCAGGCGGAGATCATGGAGTATATCACCAAGCTGGAGGGCATCACCGGCAAGAAGTTCGGCGATCTGGAGAACCCCCTGCTGGTCTCCGTGCGTTCCGGCGCCCGGGCCTCCATGCCCGGCATGATGGACACCATCCTGAATCTGGGTCTGAACGAGGACGTGGTGGACGTGCTGGCCAAGAAGTCCGGCAACCCCCGCTGGGCCTGGGACTGCTACCGCCGCTTCATCCAGATGTACTCCGACGTGGTGATGGAAGTGGGCAAGAAGTACTTTGAGCAGCTCATCGACCAGATGAAGGAGGCCCGCGGCGTCACCCAGGACGTGGAGCTGACTGCCGACGACCTGAAGGAGCTGGCCGGCCAGTTCAAGGCCGAGTACAAGTCCAAGATCGGCGCAGACTTCCCCACCGACCCCAAGGAGCAGCTGATGGGCGCCATCAAGGCCGTGTTCCGCTCCTGGGACAACCCCCGCGCCAACGTGTACCGCCGGGACAACGACATCCCCTACTCCTGGGGCACCGCCGTCAACGTCCAGTCCATGGCCTTCGGCAACATGGGCGACGACTGCGGCACCGGCGTGGCCTTCACCCGCAACCCCGCCACCGGCGAGAAGAAGCTGTTCGGTGAGTTCCTGACCAATGCCCAGGGCGAGGACGTGGTGGCCGGCATCCGGACTCCCATGCCCATCAGCGAAATGAGCGAAAAGTTCCCCGAGGCCTTCGCCCAGTTTGAGAAGGTCTGCAAGATTCTAGAGGATCACTATCACGATATGCAGGATATGGAGTTCACCGTGGAGAACGGCAAGCTCTACATGCTGCAGACCCGCAACGGCAAGCGCACCCCTGCCGCTGCGCTCAAGATCGCCTGCGACCTGGTGGACGAGGGGATGATCGACGAAAAGCAGGCCGTGGCCATGATCGATCCCCGCACCCTGGACACCCTGCTGCATCCCCAGTTTGACGGCGAGGTGCTGAAGAAGACCCCCGTGATCGGCAGCGCCCTGGCCGCCTCTCCCGGCGCCGCCTGCGGCAAGGTCGTCTTCTCCGCTGAGGACGCCAAGGCCTGGGCCGAGCGCGGCGAGAAGGTGGTCCTGGTCCGGCTGGAGACCTCTCCTGAGGATATCGAGGGCATGAAAGCTGCTCAGGGCATCCTGACTGTGCGGGGCGGCATGACCTCCCACGCGGCCGTGGTGGCCCGCGGCATGGGCAAGTGCTGCGTCTCCGGCTGCGGCGCCATCAAGATGGACGAGGAGAATAAGCAGTTTGAGCTCTCCGGCAAGACCTTCCACGAAGGCGACTGGCTGTCCATCGACGGTTCCACCGGCAAGATCTACGACGGCGCCATCCCCACGGTGGACGCCTCTATCGGCGGCGAGTTCGGCCGGGTCATGGGCTGGGCCGACCAGTACCGCCGCCTGAAGGTCCGCACCAATGCGGACACCCCCCACGACGCCGCCCAGGCCCGGAAGTTCGGCGCTGAGGGCATCGGCCTGTGCCGGACCGAGCACATGTTCTTTGACGCAGACCGCATTCCCGCCATCCGCCGAATGATCTGCTCCGACACCGTGGAGCAGCGTGAGGCCGCTCTGGCTGTTCTGGAGCCTATGCAGCAGTCCGACTTCGAGGGCATCTATGAGGCTATGGAGGGCCTGCCTGTCACCATCCGTTTCCTGGATCCCCCGCTGCACGAGTTCGTGCCCACTGAGGAGGCCGACATCGAGCTGCTGGCCAAGGACATGGGCAAGAGCGTTGCGGAGATCAAGGCCATCATCGCCGGCCTGCACGAGTTCAACCCCATGATGGGTCACCGGGGCTGCCGTCTGGCGGTCACCTATCCGGAGATCGCCGCCATGCAGACCCGCGCCGTCATCAAGGCTGCGCTGAACGTCCAGGCCAAGCATCCCGAGTGGACCATGGTGCCTGAGATCATGATCCCCCTGGTGGGCGAGGTCAAGGAGCTGGCATACGTGAAGAAGGTCGTGGTGGAGACCGCCGATGCCATCATCAAGGAGGCCGGCTCCAACATGAAGTACCTGGTGGGCACCATGATCGAGATCCCCCGGGCCGCGCTGACCGCCGATGAGATCGCCAAGCAGGCGGACTTCTTCTCCTTCGGCACCAACGACCTGACTCAGATGACCTTCGGCTTCAGCCGTGATGACGCGGGCAAGTTCCTGGACGCCTATTACGACAAGAAGATCTACGAGAACGATCCCTTCGCCAAGCTGGACCAGACCGGCGTGGGCAAGCTGGTGGATATGGCCTGCAAGATGGGCCGCGCCACCAACCCCGAGCTGCATCTGGGCGTGTGCGGCGAGCACGGCGGCGACCCCTCCAGTGTGGAGTTCTTCCACCGGACGGGCCTGGATTATGTGTCCTGCTCTCCCTTCCGGGTGCCCATCGCCCGGCTGGCTGCGGCACAGGCTGCCATCAAGGACGAGAAGTAATCTTCTCTCTCATAAAAAACCGGACCGCCCAAAGAGGGCGGTCCGGTTTCTTTGTATCGATGCATAAGTCACTTCGCTGTGGGCATGAAGGGCCGCAGAACCCCTGCCACCTGAGAGATCGGCATGGTCTGGAGATAGACATGGCCCGGTCCGGTGATAATGGTGTTGAAGATCCCCTCACCGCCGAACACCATGTTCTTGAGCCCCGGGACCGCCTGGATATCCATGGAGCAGGTGGCATCCATGGCCGCCAGATATCCGGTATCCACCACCAGGGACTCACCGGGATCCAGGTCGTATTCCACGATATGCCCGTCGAACTCGGTGAAGGCAATCCCCCGGCCGGAGAGCTTCTGCATGATGAAGCCCTCGCCGCCGAAGAAGCCGGAGCCCAGCTTCTTCTGGAAAAAGACGGACAGCTGGACGCCCGCCTCGCTGGCCAGGAAGCCGCTCTTCTGCACCACCAGCTCCCGGCCCGGACCGATGTCAAAGGCCCGGATGCTGCCCGGGAAACTGGAGGCAAAGGCGATCAGTCCTTGGCCGCCCTGGGCGGTGTAGCGGTTCTGGAAAATGGAGTCGCCGGAGAGCATCCGCCCAAACGCCTTCCCCAGACCGCCGTTGGTGCTGGTCTCCATCTTCATGTTGGGGGTCATCCAGCTCATGCTCCCCCGCTCGGTGAGCATGGTCTCGCCGGCCTCCAGCTGGCAGATCACCACCGGCAGCGGTGCTCCCTCGATCTGATATTCCATGGTGTGCTCCTTTCTCTTCTCGGCCCGGGGCCGGTTTTCTCCATTCTACCGGGGCCGCTGCATCGTGTCAATCCAAACCGGGCGGCTTTCCTGGTCCCTACAGAAATTTTACAGCCCCGGCATCTAAACGGATGCCGGGGCTGTGCTGCGCTCAGTACTCCACTACGCCGGTGTAGACCAGCTTGGCATCGCCGGTGAGGGTGACGGCTTCGTCGGTGTAATGCACCACCAGGTCGCCGCCCTGGACCCGGACCGTGATGTCCCGTCCCTTTTCACAGAGGCCGTTGGCCACCGCCGCCACCACCGCGGCACAGGCGCCGGTGCCGCAGGCCAGCGTCTCACCGCTGCCCCGCTCCCAGACCCGCATCTTGATGGTGCTGGGATTTACCACCCGGATAAACTCCGTGTTGATCCGGTCCGGAAAATAAGGCGCATGTTCAAACTGCGGCCCGATCCGGGCCACATCCACGCCGTCCACCCGGGAACAGAACACCACGCAGTGGGGATTGCCCATGTCCACGCAGGTGATCTCCCAGGGCTGCCCGGCAATCTCCACCGGATAGTTCACCACCTGCCGCTTCGGGATATTCAGCCGGAGGGCCGTGGTGTCCAGGGTCGCGTAGCCCATGTCCACGCAGGCAGAGGTCACCCTGCCGTCGGTGGTGTAGACCCGGACGGTCTTGGTGCCCTTGTCCGTCTCCAGGGTCATTTCCTCCTTGCGGACGATACCGTTGTCATAGAGGTACTTCGCCATACACCGCAGGGCGTTGCCGGCCATGGAGCCCTCAGACCCGTCGGCGTTGAACATCCGCATCTTGGCATCCGCCTTCCGGGATCCCTCCATGAGGATGATGCCGTCGGCGCCGATGCCGTAGTGCCGGTCGCAGAGGGTGACGCACAGGGACTCCGGGCAGGTGATCTCCCCGCTGAAATTCTCCAGGAAGATGTAGTCGTTGCCGCAGGTCTGCATTTTGGCGAAGGGCAGCTTCTGCCGCTCCGTCCGCAGATGGCAGATATCGACGAGCTCCGTGTTCTCCTGGTTGTAGCGGCTGGCCAGGATGTCCGTCAGGGCACCGGCCGTATCCAGCGAGGTCAGGCAGGGAATGCCCAGCTGGACGCACCGGTGGTTCAGGTGGATGAAGTCCCGGATATACTCCGGCTCCGTAGAGCCGGTGAGGATCACGTAGTCGATCCTGCCGGACTCCAGCAGCTGGAAGACCCGGTTGTCCCGGCCCAGCTTGCCCACCACCTCCACGTCCGTGCCCAGGCGGGAGATCTCCCGTGCGGTGCCGTCGGTGGCGTAGAGGCGGAAGCCCATTTCATCCAGCTTCCGGGCGATGTTGACAATCTCCGGCTGATCCCGGCGGTTCACGGAGATCAATACCCCCGCGTGTCCGCTCTTCTCCACCTTGTACCCGGCGGAGACCAGGCCCTTGAACAGCGCCTCCTGCATATTGGCGCCCAGGCCCAGCACCTCGCCGGTAGATTTCATCTCCGGGGACAGGGCGGCGTTGGCGTCGGTAATCTTCTCGAAGGAGAACACCGGCACCTTCACCGCCACGTAGGGCGGACGTTTGTACAGGCCTGTGCCATAGCCCAGGGCCTTCAGGGGCTGGCCCACCATGACCCGGGTGGCCAGGTCCACCATGGGTACGCCGGTGACCTTGGAGATA
Organism: Dysosmobacter welbionis; assembly: GCF_005121165.3. Taxonomy (NCBI): domain Bacteria; kingdom Bacillati; phylum Bacillota; class Clostridia; order Eubacteriales; family Oscillospiraceae; genus Dysosmobacter; species Dysosmobacter welbionis. Next base: position 1,882,021 of record NZ_CP034413.3, read on the forward strand.
TAGGGCACCGTCCGGCTGGCCCGGGGGTTCACCTCAATGACGTACAGCTCTCCCTGATAGATCAGGTACTGGATGTTGATAAGCCCCCGGGTCTTGAGGGACAGGGCCAGCTTTTCGGAGCAGTCCACGATGGTCTGGAGCATCTTGTCCCCGATGGAAAAGGGCGGGTACACGGCGATGGAGTCGCCGGAGTGGACGCCGGTACGTTCGATGTGCTGCATGACGCCGGGGATCAGTACATCGGTGCCGTCAGAGATGACGTCCACCTCCAGCTCCTTGCCCATCAGGTACTGGTCCACCAGCACCGGGTTCTCAATCTTGCCGGAGAGGATGATCTCCATGTAGCGGCGGACTTCCTCATCGTTGTGGGCGATGACCATGTTTTGGCCGCCGATGACGTAGCTGGGCCGCAGCAGAACAGGATACCCCAATTCATTCGCTGCCTCCAGCGCCTCATTCATACCCAGCACGCCCCGGCCGGCGGCCCGCTTGATGGAAAACCGCTCCAGCAGCGCGTCGAACCGCTCCCGATCCTCCGCCATGTCGATGGACTCGGCGCTGGTGCCCAGAATGGGGATGCCGCGGCTGTCCAGGAATTTCGTCAGCTTGATGGCCGTCTGGCCGCCGAAGGCCACCACCACGCCCACCGGCTTCTCCACGGCGATGATGTGCATGACGTCCTCCGGGTACAGCGGCTCAAAATACAGGCGGTCGGCAGTGTCGTAGTCCGTGGAGACAGTCTCCGGGTTGTTATTGACAATCACCACGTCGTAGCCCAGCTCCTTCAGCGTCCAGACACAGTGGACAGAGGAGTAATCAAACTCGATGCCCTGGCCGATGCGGATGGGGCCGGAGCCCAGCACCATGATGACCGGCTTGCCGCTGCGGGGGAAGGCCCGGGACTCGCAGAACCGGTCATAGGTGGAGTAGAAATAGGGCGTCTCCGCGTCAAACTCCGCGCCGCAGGTGTCCACCATCTTGTACACCGCATCCCGGTGCTCCGGCAGTTCTCCGCCGCCGGAAAGCCTGCGGAGAGCCTCATCGGGATAGCCCAGCCGCTTGCCCTCCCGGTACTGCGCCTCCGACAGGCCGTCTGCAATGGAAGCCTCGAACGCCGCCAGCTTCCGCAGCTTGCAGAGGAACCAGGGGTCGATTCTGGTGATGTCGTGGATCTCCTCTACGGTGACGCCGGATTTCAGCGCCTCGAACACCGTGAAGAGCCTGTGATCGTCCACTCGGCGGAGCCGCTCCCGGATGGGGGCGTCGTCCCCGTGGTCCGGTTTCCGGTTCAGGGTGTCCATGCCGATCTCCGCGCCCCGGACAGCCTTGAGCAAGGCCATCTCGAAGCTGGGGGCGATGGCCATCACCTCGCCTGTGGCCTTCATCTGCGTGCCCAGGGCCCGGCTGGCATCGGCGAACTTGTCGAAGGGCCACTTGGGCATCTTCACCACGATATAGTCCAGGGTGGGCTCGAAGCAGGCACAGGTCTTGCCCGTGATGTCGTTTTTAATCTCGTCCAGGGTGTAGCCCAGAGCGATCTTGGTGGTGATCTTGGCGATGGGGTAGCCGGTGGCCTTGGAGGCCAGGGCCGAGGACCGGCTGACCCGGGGATTCACTTCGATGACCGCGTACTCAAAGCTCTCCGGGTTCAATGCCAGCTGCACGTTGCAGCCACCCACGATCCCCAGGTGGGTGATGATGTCCAGAGACGCCTTGCGGAGCATCTGGAACTCCTTGTCCGCCAGGGTCTGGGTGGGGGCCACCACGATGGAGTCGCCGGTATGGACACCCACCGGGTCCAGGTTCTCCATGGAGCAGACGGCGATCACGTTGCCCACGCTGTCCCGCATGGTCTCGAACTCGATCTCCTTCCAGCCGAAGATGGCCTTCTCCACCAAAATCTGCGTGATGGGCGAGGCGTCCAGGCCGGTGCCCGCGATGATCTTCAGCTCGTCGGGATCCTTGGCCGCGCCGCCGCCCGCGCCGCCCAGGGTAAAGGCGGGCCGCACGATGACGGGGTAGCCGATCTTCTCCGCCACCGCCAGGGCCTGGTCCACGGTCTCCGCGATGTCGGAGGCAATCACCGGCTGGCCGATCTCCGCCATGGCCTCCTTGAAGAGCTCCCGGTCCTCCGCCCGGGAGATGGCCGCTGCGTCGGTCCCCAGAAGGCGGACGCCCTGGGCCTGGAGAAAGCCCTCCTTGTCCAGCTGCATGGCCAGGGTCAGGCCGGTCTGGCCGCCCAGGCCCGCCAGGATGGAATCGGGGCGTTCCTTCTTGATGATGCGCTTGACGGTCTCCACGGTCAGGGGCTCCAGGTAGATCTCATCCGCCATGGCCTGATCCGTCATAATGGTGGCGGGGTTGGAGTTGCAGAGGACCACGTTGATGCCGGCATCCTTCAGCACCCGGCAGGCCTGGGCGCCGGCGTAGTCGAACTCCGCCGCCTGGCCGATGACGATGGGGCCGGAGCCGATGACCAGCACTTTCTGAATGCTCTTATCCAGCGGCATTACCGGTCACCCCCTTTCATCAGAGCTACAAATTGGTCGAACAGGAACGATGTGTCCTTGGGCCCGGTGCAGGCCTCTGGATGGAACTGGACCGTGAATGCCCGCAGGTCCGGATAGTCGATGCCCTCGCAGGTGCCGTCGTTGGCGTTGATGAAGCGGACCTTCCCCACCGGCAGGCTGGTACCGTCCACGGCGTAGCCATGATTCTGGCTGGTGATGTAGGTGCGGACGCCGTCCAGGTCCCGGACGGGCTGATTGACCCCCCGGTGGCCGTATTTCAGCTTGTAGGTGCCGCCCCCCACCGCCAGGGCCGTCAGCTGGTGGCCCAGGCAGATACCGAACAGGGGCACCTTGCCCAGGAGCTTTTTGATCTGCTCAATCTGATAGACGTTCTCTGCCGGATCCCCGGGGCCGTTGGAGAGCATGACGCCGTCAGGCTTGGCCGCCAGCACCTCCTCTGCACTGGTCTGCGCAGGCAGGACAGTGACGGTGCAGCCGCGCTTTTGCAGCTCCCGGACGATGTTGCGCTTGGCGCCGTAGTCCAGCAGGCTGACCCGGAACCGCTCCTCTCCCTCCGCCGGGTGGGCGGATGCTGCTCTACAGGTCACCGCCTCCACCACGCCGGTGACGGCATAGGTCTTCACCGCCGTCAGATCCGCCGGAACCTCATCACAGATCGCGGCGTTCATGACGCCGTGCTCCCGGATGATCCGGGTCAGCTCCCGGGTGTCCACACCCCAGAGCCCCGGCACGCCCCGGTCCCGCAAAAAAGCGTCCAGGTCTCCCTGGCAGCGGAAATTGGACGGCTCCTCGCACCACTCCCGCACCACGTAGCCCCGGACGCAACACGCGCCTTCAAAATCCTCCGGAATGATCCCATAATTGCCGATCAGAGGATAGGTCTGCATCACGATCTGTCCAGCATAGCTGGGATCCGTCAGTGTCTCCAGATAGCCGCACATGCCGGTGGTGAACACCAGCTCGCCCACGGCGTCCGCCGGCCCCCCGAACCGGAAGCCCTCAAACACCTGGCCATCCTGTAATACCAGATATCCCTTCTTCATGTCGTCCTCCCTCTCCGGCGCATCGACCGGAAAATCCCTATTAGATGTTATTATGCGTTTTTTTTCTGAAGCAGTCAATCCCCCCGTGCAGTGCGGCACGGTAGACTTTTCCAGGGATGAAGGTATTACTTTTTGTGCATTTTCGCAAAGGTCGATCTATTTCCCGCCGCACTGCCTCTCTTGCAAAGCAGTAACCAATGGGCTATGATGCAGGAAAAGCGGCTCATCTGCACAGGCGGAAGAACTGCTCCGGCAAAGGAGTGCGCCTATGATCTGTTTGCATGCATTCCGGATGCCCGCCCGGGAGGACGAAGAGGCATTCTTCTCCGATCCCCGGAACCAGCGGATCTGCTATACCGCCAAAGAGCCCTTTCATGTATTCCGCTGCTGCCATCTGCCGCAGCACCCACCTCCCCATTCCCCAAGAGGGCCGGATCATCACCAGCGACGATGTCTTCGGCCACCTGCCGGACATCCGCTGCATCAACGGCGGCATCGACGCCGCCCCGGCCCCGCCTCTGGACGGCGCTGGACAATGTGCGGGTCTGCCGGGCGTTCTTTCGGAAGCGGGAGGCAGACTTCCGCTCCACCCGAAAACGCGCCGCAGTCGGGCCGCAAGGTATTTTGGACTGCCGGACAAAGAAATTTCTTCTGGCGCCGTTGTCATGCGGTGGCCCGCCATTTATAATAAAGGCAGCAAAATCAGGGAGGAGGCGCATCCTGTGGCAAAGCATCTGGACAAGTTTACCCAGCCCTTCCGGGACAGCCCCATCCCCTTCGCCCTGGCGGAGATACTGACCAACGGCAGCGGGGAGATGGTGGATCTGGTGTGCCGCTTTTTGAATCCTGCCGCGGCGGCGCTTCTGGGGCTCTCCCCGGAGGAGGTGCAGGGCCGCCGCCTGTCCCAGCTCGGGTCAGAGCGGGCGCTGGAGCAGCTGGCGCCCATGCAGGCCGTAGCTTTTTCCGGCTCCTCCGCCTCCTTCCCCTATGTGACCGCCGGGGGCCAAACCCTCACCGTTACCTGCTATCAGGTGATGTACGGCACGGTGGCCTGCCTGCTGGATCCCCGGTCGGGGGCCGGAGCCCAGAGCGGCGCGTTGCCGGAGCTCCTGCCCGGCGCGGATCTGGAGCTGAACCGGGAGGGACTGCGGTGCCTTGCCTGCAGCCGGCAGCTGTGCCAGCTGACCCAGTGGTCCCGGCGGGCGCTGCTGGACCGGGGCGGCAGGGCCTTTTCCGCTCTGGTGGCTCCGGCGGACTGGCCGGCGCTGCTCCAGAAACTGCTGGACGCGGCGCGGGAGAAACGGGGCGTGGATCACGACTTCCGCCTGCTGCGGCGGGACGGTGGGGCAGTCTGGGTGAATCTCCGGGCGGAAATCCTGTCGACCCGCCAGGGGGCCACGGTCTTCCGCGGCGTCTTTCTGGATATCGACCGCCTCCGGCGGGAGGGGCAGGACCTGCAGGCGGCCCTTTCCCGGCGGGAGACGGCTCTGCGGGATGCGGAGACGCTGCTGGACCGGATGCCGGTAGGTCTCTGCCTGCTGCGCCGCCGACCTGACGGTGGCGTGGAGCTGCTGCGGGCCAATCAGGTTCTCTCCCGGCTGCTGGGCCTCTCGCCCGCAGCTCTGGCCCGCCGTCTGGCGGAAGACCCGGGCAGCGGCCTGCCGACGGGCGAGCGGGAGGAACTGCTGGCCGCAGCTGTTCGGTCCCGGGAGTGCGGCCTGCCCCTGCGCCGGGCCTGTCGGGTCTGCCTGGGCGGCGGGCGGGAACTCTGCCTCTCTCTCCACATGTCCTGGGTGGAACAGCCGGACGGCTCCTGGCTGGCATACATCGCCTGTGCCGATATCTCCCAAGAGGCCGCGGCCCAGGCCGAGCATCAGATCCGCTCCCGGATGTACGACCTGCTGTTAGAGCACACCTCCCTCCTGACACTGGACTATGACCCCGCCCGGGACCTGGCCCAGATCCAGCGGCACAGCACCAGCGGCCGCAGGACCTCCCGCACCGTCTCCGGCTATCTGAAGAGCCTGCTCACCGCGTCCTACCTCCACCCGGAGGACCGGCGGCGGCTGGCAGGCGCGGTCCGTCGGGCCATCACGCATCCCGGGACGGTCTCCTGCACCTATCGGGCGGATTATGAGGACACCGGCTGGCGACGCTATCAGGTGTCGTGGATGAGCCTATTCGATGAAGCCGGAAATGTGTACCGTCTGCTGGGCAAAGCGGAAGATGTGACTGGCCGCCGGGCGGCTGCGGAACACTTCCGGCAGTTGGCCGCCCGGCACCGCCGGCAGGCCAGGGCCTGTCTGGCCTCCGCCCGGCTGGATCTGACCGCCGGACAGACATTGGACGCCAAGGCCGCGTCCCGGCACCTGCTGCGCACGCTGTTCGACCGTACCGCAGGCGCCTGCCTCCAGCAGATGGCCTCTGCCCTGCCGGAGGCAGAGGAGCGGGCGCGGTTCCAGGCTCTCTTCTCTCCGGATGCTCTGTCGGATGCCTTTGCAGAAGGCGTGTTCCAATTCTCCATGGACCACTGGATCTCTACCGGAAAGGGCGGCCCGTCCTGGGTCCGGATAGAAGCAGAGATGGCGGAAAACCCGGACACGCTGCATCTGGAAGTCTTTTTCCAGCTGTGGGACCGGAGCTTCCGCAGGCTGCAAAGCACTCTGTTGGATACCCTGACCAGGCAGGATTACGAGCTGGTCCTGACAGCGGACGCCCGCTCCGGTGCCTGCCGTGCCTATGGACCGTCCGCAGGCCGTCTGCCGGAGAACGCCACCTGCCGGTCCCTGGCCGCCTGGTATTTCCAGCAGCTGCCGCCCTCCCACCAGCGGACCGCCCTGCGGAAAGCCCTCTCCCTGGAGGCTGTCTTGTCCCAGCTGGAGGCAGTTCCCTCTGTGGAGCTGGTCCTCCCGGCCCCGGAAGGAGCGCCTTACCATCTGCGGTGTTCCCCGCTGGAGGGGATGCCCGGCGTGCTGCTGGTGACTTGCCGCCGCCTTCCGGCCGGCACGCCGTCCCCCGCCCCATAAACGCAGAAGACCCGCCGCAGGCTATCGCCCGCGGCGGGTCTTCCATGCACGACGCAGCTTGAGCACTGCCAGAAATACCTCCGTCGGGATCTGCACACTTCCCAGGGAGTACATCTTCTCTTTGCCATACCCCACAGGACCTCCGGTTCTACGGGGACCCCTCATCCAATCAGAGCGGGCAGGCTGAGCCTGCCCGCTCCAAGGGTTTCCTTCCGAAACCGCTTGACGCCGCTCCCGCGGCGCCGGGCCGCTGGCCCGGGAAGGAGGGCTTACTCGTCCAGCTTGAGCACTGCGAGAAATGCCTCCGTCGGGATCTGCACGCTTCCCAGGGAGCGCATCTTTTTCTTGCCCTCCTTCTGCTTTTCCAGCAGCTTCTTCTTGCGGCTGATGTCGCCGCCGTAGCACTTGGCCAGCACATCCTTCCGCATGGCCTTGACGGTCTCCCGGGCGATGACCCGGCCGCCAATGGCCGCCTGGACCGGCACCTCGAACAGCTGCCGGGGGATGTTCTCCTTCAGCTTCTCGCACAGCCGGCGGGCCCGGGGATACGCCTTGTCTCTGTGGGCGATGAAGCTCAGGGCATCCACCGTATCGCCGTTGAGTTTCATGTCCACCTTCACCAGCTCGCTGGACCGGTAGCCGGAGAGCTCATAATCCAGAGAGGCGTAGCCCTTGGTGTTGGCCTTCAGCGCATCGAAGAAGTCGTAGATGATCTCGTTCAGCGGCATCTGGTAGTGGAGCTCCACCAGATTGGTGTCCAGGTACTGCATGTCCTTGAACTCCCCCCGCCGGTCCTGGCACATGGGCATGATGTTGCCCACGAACTCGTTGGGAGCGATGATGTTCACCTTGACATAGGGCTCCTCCGCGTGCTCGATCACCGCCGGGTCCGGGTAGTTGTGGGGATTGTCCACCGTGACCATGGTACCGTCGGTCTTGTACACGTGGTAGATGACGGAGGGCAGGGTGGTCACCAGATCCAGGTCGAACTCCCGCTCCAGCCGCTCCTGGATCACCTCCATGTGGAGCATGCCCAAAAAGCCGCACCGGAAGCCGAAGCCCAGGGCTACGGAGCTCTCCGGCTCAAAGCTCAACGAGGCGTCGTTCAGCTGGAGCTTTTCCAGCGCGTCCCGCAAGTCCGGATACTTGGAGCCGTCCTCCGTGTAGATACCGCAGTAGACCATGGGCTGCACGGGCCGGTAGCCGGGCAGGGCCTCGGCCGTGGGGCTGGCGGCATCTGTGACGGTGTCGCCCACACGGGTGTCCTTCACGTTCTTGATGGAGGCGGTGAAGTAGCCCACCTCGCCGGCCCGGAGGCTGTCGCAGGACTCCATGCCCAGGGGCAGCAGATGGCCGCATTCGATGACCTGATAAGTGGCTCCCGAGGCCATCATCTTCACCTGCTGGCCCGTGCGGAGGGTCCCCTCCATGATGCGGAAGTAGACGATGACGCCCCGATACGAGTCATACTGACTGTCGAAGATCAGCGCCTTCAGAGGCGCATTCGGGTCCCCCTTGGGGGCGGCACGTTCTTTACGATATCCTCCAGCACCGCCTCGATGTTGGTGCCCATCTTAGCGGAGATTTCCGGCGCGTCCATGGCCGGCAGGCCGATGATGTCCTCCACCTCCTGCTTGGCCTTGGCGGGGTCCGCCGCCGGCAGGTCGATCTTGTTGAACACAGGCAGAATCTCCAGGTCGTGCTCCATGGCCAGATATGTGTTGGCCAGAGTCTGGGCCTCCACGCCCTGGGTGGAGTCCACCACCAGCACGGCGCCCTCGCAGGCGGCCAGAGAGCGGGACACCTCGTAGTTGAAGTCCACGTGGCCCGGGGTGTCGATCAGATTCAGTTCATAGTCCTCCCCGTCCTGGGCATGGTAGGTCAGCCGCACGGCCCGGGCCTTGATGGTGATGCCCCGCTCCCGCTCCAGGTCCATGTTGTCTAGCAGCTGGCTCTCCATCTCCCGGGCGGAGACGGCGTTGCACTTCTCCAGCAGCCGGTCCGCCAGCGTGGACTTGCCGTGGTCGATATGGGCAATGATGCTGAAATTTCGGATGTTGCTCTGTTTTGTCATATTCGGATATTCCTCCATCGGCCGGTCCACGCAAGGCCCGCATCAAGGGCCCGGCGCGCATCGCCGTTCTTTCAATCGGAATGGGGGCCCCATAAAATCCGAGATTCTATGGGGTGGTGAGGCGCAAGGGAGCGGATGCGGCCTTCGCCGCCGGACGGCTCTGCTCCGCCTGGGAGTCTCCTGTCACAGGGTTCCTCCCCGGGCCGCCGCTTTATGGGGCCGCGGCATGTTCTGCGTTCCACTGAATCCAGAATCGCTCGTCCCAGAACTGGTCATAGTCATAGTGTACCACAAATTCCCGCCAGTTGGCGAGGGTCTCCTCCAGATTTTCCTCTGTCAGGCGGCCCTCCTCCCTTTGAAGCATGGCGAGAATCTCCCGGCAGACGCCGCCGGAGTGGTGGATATAGTCGCAGTAGTTGTCCAGATTCGTGACGATCTCCGGGTCCATGAGATAGCCGTAGAACTTCACATTGTCATACTGCAGCAGCGTCTGCCCTGCCTGGCGGATGGCCGCAAACACCGCCTCCGTCCTCCCCTCCCGAATGACCTTGTCCCAGAAGAGGATGCTGTACGGGGGCAGGAAGAAATCGAATTCCGTGTCCGGATGCTCTGTGACCCACCGTTCCGCCACCGCCAGATTGGCGGCCACATCGTCCCGATAGGCATCTGCGGGCAGCTCCTCCGCCGCAATCTCCGGCCGGTCATAGTTCTCCAGGGCGGAGATATGGTTCCACCACTCATTCCGGTCCCAGGTGAATCCCTCGTCGATGGTGTCGCCCTCTCCCCAGTGGTTGGAGAGCAGGGTGTAGGCGCTGTAATACAGCGTATCCTTGTTCAGCAGATATTGGATGTCATCCAGCGGATTGGCGTTGTAGAGATAGTCCGGCATGGCCGCAGTCACACCGCTCTCATCCCGGATCAGGGTGTTCACATCCAGGCCGAAGATCACCCGCTCCGGCTCCTGGGTCCGAAAGAGGACGTTCATCACCTGGTCGAACTCGCTGTAATACCCGTCCGGGATGGTGAGCCGCACCGCGGAGGTGCCGAAGGTCTCCTGAATCCAGCTGGAGCGGTAGTTGGCCGCCATGGAGGTGCCCACCAGCACGGTGTCCGCCTCCACATTCTTCGCCAGGCCCGCCATCTGGTACCGCTCATTGAACAGCACCGGCTGCCACTTGTCCGGCACCCGATAATACAGGCAGGGATCCACCACGTACACAACGGCTCCGCAGACCGCCAGCAGCACCAGAATACACGCCAGAAGGCCGCAGACCCAGCGTCGATATGCTTGCTTCATACGGCCCTCCTCAGAAGTTGGAATAGATGAAGGTGGTGACGCCGGTAAAGGACAGCACACACCAAAGCGTCAGCACTGTGAGGGCCGCGCCCCGCCAGAGCGTAGGCCGGAAGTCCTCCATCCGACGGATGGTGTTCCGGGGCCAGAGGACGGCAACCATCCCCGCCCCATACAGCAGCACCACCCGCAGGATGTTTTTCCAGGGCGTGAAGGCGGGAATCAGCATCTGCACCGCGCTGGTCTCCTCGGCGAAAAGGCCCTCCAGCAGCCAGGCCGCCGGTTTTGCAAAGCCGCCGGTGACGGCCCGGCCCAGCAGCTCCAGGGCCCCGGTACAGTCCGGTGCCCGGAAGAACACCCAGGCGATGTTGACAAAGAGAAAGGTCAGCCCCCACCGGAGGACAAAGGGCAGCCGGTCCCGGCCCCTGCCCCAAACCCGTTCCACCACCTGGGCCAGGCCGTGGAGGGCGCCCCACACCAGGAAGGTCCACCCGGCCCCGTGCCAGAAGCCGCTGACCAGGAAGACGATGAGAATATTGCAATACGTCCGGATCGCGCCCCGGCGGCTGCCGCCCAGGGGGAAATACAGGCACTCCCGCAGGAAGGTGGTGAGCGTGATGTGCCACCGCTTCCAGAATTCCGTCACAGAGGCGCTGCGATACGGGGAGTCAAAGTTCATCGGCAGGCGGAGCCCGAAGAGCCGGGCCACACCGGCTGCGATGTCGCAGTAGCCGGAGAAGTCAAAGTACAGCTGGAGCGTATACCCCAAAATCACCAGCCAGGCCGCCGGAGCGCTGAGCTCTTCCAGATGTACCCAGCCGTTGTTCACCACAGTGCCGAAGGCGTCCGCCAGCAGCACCTTTTTGATGGTGCCACAACAGATGGCGTAGATACCCGCCGCGGCGTCGGACCAGTCCGGATGGAGGAATCCCTTTTCCCGCAGCTGGGGGAAAAAGATTCCGGGCCGCAGGATGGGGCCGGAGGTAACGGTGGGGAAAAACAGCCCGTAGAGCAGAAGGGAATCCCCCGGCGCGGGGACATATTCCCCGGTATAGACCTCCTTCAGCAACCACAGCTGCTGGAAGGTGAAAAAGCTCAGCCCCAGCGGAGCCCAGCCCACCTCCACCGCGCCGCCGGTGAGGAACTCCGTATACTTGAATCCCACCAGTATGGCGATGTGATAGACGCAGGCAAGAACCATTGTCCGGCGGCGGCCGCCGGACCGGGCCATCCGGCGGATAGCCCATGCTGTCACGCAGATGCCTGCCAGCAGGCAGGCAATGCCCCCAGCACCACCGTCCATCCTCCGGGGCCCAGAAGGCAGAATACCGCGGAGGCCGCCGCCAGCATCGCCGCACCCGCTCGGGGCTGCGCCGCCCCGCTGTCAGGCACACCGCCAGCGCTGCGGCCAGAAAGCCGAAAAAGGCCAGAGACTGAAAGCTCATCTGGTCTTCTCCGTCAGGCCGCTGAGACGGGCATCCGCGGTGCTCAGCACCTGGGTCAGGCTCTGACACCGTCCGGGGTATGCGGCGGTCAGGGCCTCGTTGGACAGGTCCGGGAACGCCGCCTTTTTGGCCGCCAGGGACCGCAGGCTCCGGGTGTACTGGATCTCCGAGAGCTTCATGTCCGCCTCCGCTGTGCCCATGGTGCAGGCGGCCGGGTCCAGAGAGAAGTACGCCTCGTTGGCGCCGGCGGTGCGGTACAGATGGCGGTACAGCTGGTACACCGCGCTGCCCAGATATCCGGCAGCGGCGTTGATGGACGCCTTGTCGTTCAGCTTGCCCAGCAGGCCGAACAGCACCCCCACAGCGCCGGAGAGCAGCTTGCTCTGGAGCGTGGCCAGCACGCTGCCCTGGAGGATGTTGCCCGGTTCCGCAGCGTTCAGGATCTCCTGCTCCGTCAGCATGTTCCCCTCCCGGGACAGGGTCCTGCCCAGGATGAAGTCCGCGGAGACGTGGTAGTAATCACAGGCCTTCACCACAAAGGCCAGGCCCGGTTCCCGAATGCCGTTTTCATAGTGGCTCAACAGGGCCTGGGAGATTCCCAGATCCCCTGCGGCAGTTCGCTGGGAGACGCCCCGCTCCTGCCGCAGCAGGGACAGGGTCCGTGAAAATTCAGTTGTGGAAGCCATCGTTCTCTCTCCTTCAGAGTTAAATACATAACGTATAGCTTAACAAATACGATACGGATTGTAAAGAAAAATCCCACGGATTCAGACATTTTTCGGGGGAAGGCGCTGCGGCGCCTTCCCCCGCTGTTTCCTTGCCGTCCAGCTCAGAACAGGCCCACCTGCCCCAGCAGCACGTCTCCCCCGATGCTGCGCACCTGGCGGGCATTCTCCTCCCACAAGCGGTCCGTCACCGCCATTTTGCGGATGATGTCCTGCACCGTGGCCTCCAGCGCAGACCCGGCCCGGTAGTCCGCCTGGAAGATATAATCCACCCGGCCCTTTGCCAGCAGGTCCTCCACACCGGCGCGGTTGCTGGCCTGGTACACGGCGATGGCCTGGCCGCCGTAGGCCCGCATCATCTTCATGCAGGGCACGTCGGAAAGGCCGTCCCCCATGTAGATCATACTGGTGAAGGGCACCCGCTTGCTGTCGTCAGGCATGGAGGCGTTTAGATCCCGGTCGTTGGACACGTCCAGCACGCCCTTGTTGATCCGGTAGACGAACTGGGTCTTGGCGGTGAAGTTCACCGCCAGCTTGGGCCACACGGGCACACCGCTCTCATCGTAGTAAAACTCGCTGGCATAGATCTCCTTGAATTCCCCGCTGATGGACGAGCCTTCAATGATCTCCCGCAGGCCGGAAGAGATGATGTAGTGCTCCACCTGGACACCCTGGCCGGCGCCGAAGTCGTTGATCCGCCGGAACCAGTCCTCCACACCGGGGAACAGCACGATGCTCCGCCCCTTCTCCACCAGGTCCGTCCGGGTGAAAGGTCGGTTCCGCCGCGCCGCCTCCCGCAGCATGGTGTACATATAGGCCAGGATACCGTCCATCCGGTTCCTGCGGCCGAAGCCGTTGGCCTCCGCCCAGAACTCTGCGGGGGTCATCCCCAGGGAGGGGATGAAGGCGTAGTCCTGCATATCGGTGGTGCAGAGGGTCTTGTCAAAGTCGTACAGAAAGGCCACGATGGGCTGTTGCTTCATGGCTGACTCCTCCAATCAAAAGACGTTGAGCGCCGGGACCGGGAAAGAAAAAAGCGGCTCCTGCGAGCCGCTTTGATCGTTCAGTCATCGCCGCCGGAGTAATTGCGGCCGAACTTCAGATCGTTGAGATTGATGCGGCGGGTAGGCTCATCCACAGGATCAGCCGCAAAGGGGTCCCCCTCCGGATAGTCATCCTCCGCCGCCGGAGACGCCTCTTCCGCTTCCGCCGGGGCCGCTTCCTCCTCCACGCTCTGCTCGCTGAAAGCGGCCAGCACCTTTTCCTCGATCTGCTGGACGGCCTCCTCCGGCTCCTGCTGGGAAATCGGCTCCGCCGCCTCCACCGGCAGCTCGGGCAGCTGCTCCAGGAATTTCAGCTCCTTCTCACAGATCTCCCTGCTGGCGGCAATGAACTGGGCCAGATCCCGCTGGCCCTGGTGCAGCCGCTCCTCGGCGGCCTCCACCTCCTGGCGCAGCTGGCCGATCTTCTCCCGGGCGCTGGTCTCCGCTTGGGCCAGGATCTCGTCCCGCTTGGCCTCTGCCTCGTGGACGATGGAGTCCGCCATCTTCTGGGCGGTCAGCAGGGTGGCGCGCATGGAGTCCTCGGTGGCACGGTAGTCCTCCACCTTTTCCACCAGGACCTTCAGCTTGGCCTTCAGCGCCGCGTTCTCCTTGTAGAGCGCGGTGTAATCATCGGTGAGCTCGTCCAGAAACTCATCGACCATGGCCATGTTATATCCGCCCATCACTGCCTTGGAAAAGGCGTGGGTGGAAACTTCCTGTGGTGTCAGCATAGTGCGATGTTACCCCCTCGTGTCCGCTCAGAAATAGAGGCCGTTGTTCTCCAGCTCGTCGATCAGATCGCCCTCGATATCCACATGATAGGGCGTGATGATGTATGTATTGGCAGCCACCTTCTTGATCTTGCCCTCGCCGGCATAGGCCACGCCGGACAGAAAGTCGATCAGCCGCCGGGCGATATCCTTGTTGGTGGACTCCAGGTTCAGCACCACGGTCCGCTTGTCCTTCAGGTGGTCCGCGATCTCGGAGGCGTTCTCGAACCGCTCCGGCTTCACCAGCACCACTTTCAGCTGGGTGGTGGCGTGGATATTCACCACCTTGTTGCGGCGGTCCTCCACCTTGAGCTTCCGGTCCTCAAAGGCGTTTTGCCGCACCGGCTCCTCAAAGTCATCATACTCCTCGTCCTCATCCTCGTAGGGGTGGGTCCACTTTTTCAGTTCGTCCAATAAGCTCATAATAGCCTCCCATCGGAGCCGCGCTCCGGTCTTTTTCAGTTGTAATGGCGGGCGCCGAAGATGGCGCTGCCCACCCGCACCATGGTGGCGCCGGCACGGATCGCATCCTCATAGTCGCCGCTCATGCCCATGGACAGATATTCTAATTCATTATGAAACAATTTTTGGTTCATGTCAACATAAAGTGCCTGAACTTCCTGAAAATACCGGAAATTGGCATCCCTCTGCGCGTCTGCCGGGGGAATCGTCATCAGTCCCCGCACCCGGACATGGGTCCGCTCCAGGGCGGCCTCCGCTGCGGGGAGGACTTTCTCCGGTGCAAAGCCGCTCTTGGCAGCCTCCCGGCCGATGTTCACCTCCAGCAGGATGTCCTGCACCAGCCCCCGGGCCGCGGCCACTTTCTCGATCTCGTCCAGCAGCTCCAGAGAGCCCACGGACTGGATCAGGGCCACATGGCCCACCACCTGCTTGACTTTGTTGCGCTGCAGGTGGCCGATGAAGTGCAGGGGGGCGCCGTCGTAGGCGTGCTGCTCCAGCTTCTGTACCATCTCCTGCACCCGGTTCTCCCCCAGGGCGTCGATGCCGGCTGCCACGGCCTCCCGGCAGGCGGCGGCATCGTTCATCTTGCTGGCGCCCACCAGCAGGATCTCCTTCGGGTCCCGGCCGGCCTCCCGGGCCGCCGCGGCCATGTTCGCCCGGATCCGGGCAATGTTCTCCGCAATTGTCATCAGCGTTCCAATACTCCTTTCCAGCGGCCGCCCTGCGGCCATCTCTCTGTCAGCTGCCAATCACCTTTCCATCATACAGGTCATAGGCGGTGATGATCACCTCGTCCCCCGCCCGGAGGCGAATCTGCTCCTGGGTCTTGCTGACCTCCTCTGCCGTGTCCAGCGTGGAGCGCACCAGGGCGAAGTCATCTCCGCTGTACAGCACGTCCACCGGCTTGAAGCGGGCCTTCATGCCCACCATGCAGTAGACGCCGGTCTCGCTCACCACGGACTCGTTCCCGTCCTCGTCCGTAACCGTTCGCTCCCGCACCCGCAGGGCCTCCTTGGGCACTCGGATGCCCGTGGTGGTCTGCCGAATAACCTCGGCGCTCTGCTGGCGCAGCAGCGTCAGCTCTGATAAATAGGTGTCCCCCTGGAACACCGCCACCACCCGGCCGCCTTCCGCCTCGCTGATATGGGTCAGCTTCACGCTCAAGTCCCGGCCCACGCCCTTGGCAAAGCGCAGCTTCAGTCTCCCGCTCTCCTGCAGGGTCTGGGCCTCGCTCTCCTCCAGGGCCGTCACATAGTACCAGGTGTCCCCCAGCACCAGTTTGCCCACCCGGTTGGAGCGCAGGGACTCGTCCGGCTCCAGGGCCGCCAGGGTCCTGGGCGTCAGCGTCTCCAGGCTCTCCGGCGTTAGAATGTTCTCATATCCGTCCACCACGGCGGAATAGAGCCCCGCCTGCGGCGCGGTGATCTGCCGGACAGAGCTTCCCGCCTGGGCCCGCAGGCTGCTCAACTGGCTCTGGAGCTCCGCCATCTGGGCGGACAGGTCCTCCGTATCGGAATACGTGTAGTCCCGCTTCATCACCAGGCTCCGCAGCTCGGCTCCGCAGTCCTCCGCCGTGTCCAGCCGGTCCGCCGCCAGAGCGCCCCGGTAGTCGCGGATCGTCTGGAGGATCTGGGCGTCCAGTCGCAGAGAGACCTCCGCCCCCAGCGCCGCCTCCTCCGCGTACTGCAACTGTTCGATCTGGGTATGGAGGGATTGGATCTCCTTCTGGCGGTCCAGCGTCGCCTGGTCCGCGTAGACCAGCGCCACCACGCCGCCGTCGCTGATCCGCTCGCCCTCCGCCCGCTGCAGCTGCAGCAGGCCGCTGGTGTCGTCCGTCAGGATCGCCTCGTCCCGCACCACATAGCCGGACAGCACCGTGGACATCTCCACCTGATACTGGTAGGCGATGGTGGTGGTCAGCGGGTCGCCGAAATAGCGCACCGCCTGAATCGAGAAATAGGCCAGCACGCCCAGCGTGACCGCTGCCAGCAAAAGTTTTGTGCCAAGGGTTTTCTCTTTCATGGTTACCTCTTTGTCTCTGTCCGCGAAGCCTTCCCGGCCCCATGCAGGACCCTCTGCGGAGGCGCAGACCTCCACAACCTCCAGCTCCACCGCCGGACGCACCGGCGCGATGGCGGAGGTCGTGTGCTTGAAATGATTTTCTGCCCGCCAGTTCTCATTTCCCCAGGCACGGCGGGCTTTGCCCGCCGTGCTCAAGGTTTTGGTCCGCAAAACGTGATCCCGGCCTAAGTGCCGCCCTTTAGGCGGCGGGCCTCAAAACGGGTCCGCAGGCCGCTCATGCGCCCGCGACGGCCGGTTCCTCACCCTCCAGATCCACCGGCCGCACCGGCGCGATGGTGGAGATCGCGTGTTTGTAAATGATCTGCTGCCGGCCGTCGCTGTCCAGCACCACCACAAAGGCGTCAAACCCCGCGATGGTGCCCCGCATCTGGAAGCCGTTCATCAGAAACATGGTGACGGGCAGCTTGTCCCGTCTGGCCCGGAGGAGAAACAGGTCCTGTAAATTCGCTTTTGTCTGCATATATGTCCGCTCCTTTTTTCTGTATGAGTCGGACGATTTCCCTGTCTCCCGTCCGCTCACCGCTAGAATACGCCAGCGGCGGCCAGGATTTCCGTCGAAACCTGGAGGGCCCGGGCAAAATCCCGGTCTTTTTCCCACCAGATCCAGTGAATGTCCGGATTTCGCCGCAGCCAAGTCAGCTGGCGCTTGGCGTATTGCCGGGAGCGGAGCTTCACCTCCGCCACGGCCTCCTCCACCGTGGCGGTGCCGTCCAGAACCCCCAGGAACTCCTTGTATCCGATGGCCTGGAGAGCCGTGGCCTCCCGGGGCAGGCCGCTTTCCAGCAGCTGCCCCACCTCCTCCAGCAGGCCCGCCGCCACCATGGCGTCCACCCGGCGGTCGATCAGGGTCTTCATGTCCGCCCGGTCCCGGAACTGGAGGCCGATCCACACGGCGTCGTACCGGGGCGGCAGGTCCCTTGTCTCCGCGTTGTGGGCGGAGATGGTCTTTCCCGTCTCCCGGTAGACCTCCAGCGCCCGGAGGATGCGCTTCTCATCCGCCGGATGGAGGCGTTCCGCCGCCTCCGGGTCCACCTGCCGCAGCTCCTCCAGAAGCGGGCCGATGCCCTCCCGGGCCAGCTGGGCCTGGAGCTCCCTGCGGACAGCGCCGCCGGCGTGGCCGCCGGCGAAGGTCCGGCCCTGCACCACCGCATCCAGCCACAGCCCGGTGCCGCCCACCAGGATGGGCCGCTTTCCCCGCCGCAGAATGTCGTCCACGATGGGGACGGCCGCCCGGGCGTACCGGGCGGCGGACCACTGTTCCGCCGGGTCTGCCACGGCAATCATGTGATGGGGCACGCCCTCCATCTCCTCGGCGGTGGGGGCGGCGGTGCCGATGGTCATGCCCTTGTAAATCTGCATGGAGTCGGCGGAAACCACTTCCCCGTCATACCGCTTTGCCAGCAGGACACCCAGCTTCGTTTTGCCGCAGGCCGTCGGCCCCACCACACAGATGATCTTCTCAGCCATCGCCGTCTCTCCTCTCGCCTGTCAAGGCTGTTCCGCTTCTGATGCATCGATATACTCACTGTATACGATCCGCTCCCGGATGTAAAGGGGGCCCTCCGCAAGCGGACAGCAGAAGCACCAGTGCCAGCGCAGCCGGCAATCTCCCCCTTACGGCAGCCGCCTCCTTTTCAGAAGTCCTCCGCCAGCCTGCGGGCCTTCTCACAGGCCTCCGTCAAAATCTCCTCCGTCTTGGCGGGATCCAGGTCCAGTCCGCCGGCAAACACATAGCTGAACGCCGGGATGCCGAACATGGCGCACAGCTGCTTCCAGTACAGGACACCCAGACTCTCGGGCTGCTCCAGATCCCCGCCGGAGGTGAGATAAGCCAGCTTCTCTGCCCGGCAATCCCCGTGGCAGCCGTCGGCCTCGTAGTGATAGGTCAGGCCATTGGCGGAGATGTACTCAATATACGTCCGCAGGGCCGCCGGGAAGGTCAGGTCCCAGAAGGGTGCCGCCACCACCACCCGGTCCGCGGCCCGGAACTGGCGGGCCAGATCATACACCGGCGCATCGAAGCACCGGATCCCCGCCAGGGCGTCCCGGTCGTTCAGCATCTCCGGCGCAAAGGGCTTCAGCGCCAGCAGGGCCTCTGGTTCCACAGTCTCCACCTCGGCCTCCGGATGCCTGGCCTGCCATGCGTCCAAAAACGATCTCGCCAGCACCAGGGTGCGGGATTCCTCCCCTCGCTGGCTGATGCAGCCGTTGACAAACAGCAGTTTCATGCAAATCACTCCTTCTCCTCCAAAAGGGTGGTAATGATGGGCTTCCCCTCCCGGTCCAGCAGGGGCGTCATCCCGCCGGCATGGCCGGTGGAATGCCACAGGTAGTTGACCCCGGTCTCCCGGTCCATCCAGACAGAGTTTTCCTCAAAGCCGGTGCTCTCCACACTGGTCCGCACAAACCGTTTTTCCTTTTTTGCCATATAGGAAACCTCCTGAAAAATTCGTCACTCCCATCTCCGCCAGGAAAAAGGGCTGGGGAAAACCCTGCGGTTTTTCCCAGTTCGTTCGCCGCGGGCGAACAAAGAAATCTCAATCATTTTCGGCAGGGCGTGTACCTGCCGAAAATCCGTTGACCTGTGCGCCTCGGGCGCACACACCAGTGACCGACGTCACTGGTGTGGGGGGAGGTCAAGGGGGGACGCAGTCCCCCTTCGAAGTCTCACGCCCGCTTGAACATCTTCTCCAGCTCGTACTTCGTCAGCTTCACCGCCACCGGGCGGCCGTGGGGGCAGTATTTGATCTCTCCGCTCTGCACCCGGTCCACCAGCACCCGCAGCTCCGCCGGATCGCTGACCCAGCCGCCCTTGATGGCCGCCTTGCAGGCCATGGTATGCAGCAGCGCCTCCCGCTTTTCATCCGGGGATCTTCCGGTCCGCAGGCGCTCGGCAAACTCCTCCAGAGTGGGCACCGTGTCGGCGGCGTCGATGTCCGCCGGCACCTCCCGCACCAGCAGGGCGCCGGCCCCGAAGTCCTCGCAGGCAAAACCGAACTGCTCCAGCAGGGGCAGGTTCTCCAGCAGCAGCGCCCCGTCCTCCCGGCTTAACTCCGCCGCGATGGGGGCCAGCAGCGTCTGTCGCATGGGGGGCTCCTGAGCATTTTTCAGCTTGTCAAAATTCATCCGCTCGTGGGCGGCGTGCTTGTCGATGAGCCAGACGCTGCCGTCCTCGCTCTCGCAGATGATATAGGTCCGCAGCACCTCTCCGGCAATCCGCCAGGGTGCCTCTTTCGTCTCCAGAACAGTCGTCTGGCCCGGTAGATCCTCCGTCAGCTTCAGCCGCTCCGGCGGGATGGCGGGCACAAAGGGGCGGGGAGCAGATTCCGGCGAGGTCGTCTTTTCTGCAGGGACGGACACTGGGGCAGAGGTCCAGGGGGC
Source organism: Dysosmobacter welbionis (assembly GCF_005121165.3). Lineage (NCBI taxonomy): Bacteria > Bacillati > Bacillota > Clostridia > Eubacteriales > Oscillospiraceae > Dysosmobacter > Dysosmobacter welbionis. The sequence continues at coordinate 1,901,897 of NZ_CP034413.3, forward strand.
GGAGGGAGCCGTCCGCTCCGCCCGTGGGGCGGTCACGGAGACAGGCGGTCTGCCCAGCGCACCTTTGTTGCAGGAGGGTGCAGGCGGGCTGCTTTGCTGCGTGTCTGGCGGCGACGTCACAGAGGCGGGCGCCCTTCCCAGAGCGCCCTGGGCCGCGGACTCTGAGCGCTTGGTCTGGTAAAAAGAGGTCTGCCCGCTGTCCGCCACCCGGGCGGGCGCCCGCAGCTCGGTGTTCCAGGCGGGCCGGGCCGGAGCCGCGGGCTGGGGAGCGGGCTTTGCACCGCCCTGCCGGAACGTCTTGGCGTCCATGGTCTGGAAGAAGTCCTGCCGGGAGGCCGCCGGGAGCCGCGCCTCCTGCGCGGGAGCGGCGGCGGGAGCGCCGGTCTTGCCCAGGGCATCTAGCACCGTGTGGTAGACCGCGTCGAACACATCGTGCTCCCGGGCGAACTTCACTTGAGTCTTCGCGGGGTGGACGTTCACGTCCACCGCCGTCACCGGCAGGGTGACGGACAGGACGCAGCCAGGGAACTTACCCTTCATGATCTGGTTGCGGTAGCCCTCCTCCAGCGCCGCCGTCAGCAGCTGGGACTTGATGAACCGGCCGTTGACGAAGAACACCTGCATGGACCGGGAGCCCCGGCCCATCAGCGGCGCGGTGACAAAACCGGAGACCGTGATGTCCCCTCCGCTGCCGGACACCGGCACCAGCCCCCGGGCGAAGTCCCGGCCCAGGGCAGCGTAGACGGCGGAGTCCAGCTTTCCGTCACCGGGGGTCAGCAGGGCCTCCACCCCGTCCTTGATGAACTTGAAGGAGATGTCCGGATGGGACAGGGCCAGATGCTGCATGAGGCCGTTCACCGCCGCAGTCTCCGCACTGTCCTTGCGCATAAACTTCAGCCGGGCGGGGGTGTTGTAAAACAGGTCCCGGACCGTGATGGTGGTGCCCTCCGGCGCACCGGCGGGCTCCACTGCGCCGGGCACACCGCCCTCCAGATGGAGGGCGGCTCCCTCCGTCGTGCCGGTTTGGCGGGTGAGGATGTCCACCCGGCTGACGGCGGAGATGGCGGCCAGGGCCTCGCCCCGGAACCCCAGAGTACCGATCTTCCCCAGGTCCTCCTCCGTCCGCAGCTTGGAGGTGGCGTGGCGCAGGAAGGCGGTGGGGAGTTCCTCCGGCGCGATGCCGCAGCCGTTGTCCGTCACCCGGATCATGCCCATGCCGCCCCGGCGGATCTCCACCACCACGGCAGAGCTGCCGGCGTCGACGGCGTTTTCCACCAGCTCCTTCACCACGCTGGCGGGCCGCTCCACGACCTCACCGGCGGCGATCAGGTCCGCTACGTGGGACTCCAGTTGTTGAATGTGAGGCATATTGGTTTCCTTTCTAAGCTCAGAGCAGCAGCACGGCGACGATGGGAATGGTCACGATGGACGCCGCCGTGGTCAGGAAGGTGATCTGTGCCATGCACTCGGTGTCTCCGCCGTACTCCATGCTCAGCAGCGTCCCGTTCACTGCTACGGGCATGGCCATCTGGGTGACAGCGATCCCCAGCACCAGGGAGTCGATCCCCAGCGCCCGGAGGACCAGGCACAGGGCCACCGGCAGCAACAGCAGGCGGATGGCCGTCAGCAGCCACAGCTTGGGAGAGCGCAGCACCTGTCCGGCTGACATGCCCGCCAGCAGGGAGCCCACCACCAGCAGGGACAGCGGCACGGTGATGTCTCCCACAAAGTCCAGCATCTCGCCCACCAGGGCCGGCGGCCGCAGCCGGGTCAGCGCCAGCACCAATCCCAGGACAGAGGCCACGATGCAGGGGGTGAACAGCTGCTTCCAGCGGAAGCGGGCGGCCCCTGCCAGCAGCAGCGGGCCCAGACTGTAAGACAAGAGATTGAAGGGCAGCGCCAGAATGGCGGCATAGAACAGTGCGCCGTCTCCAAACAGGGCCACCGCTACGGGATAGCCAATGAACCCCACGTTGGGGAAGGCCAGGGCATACCGCCACACGCCCTTCTGCCCCTGTGTGCCCGGCAGGAACCGGGGCACCACCAGGGCAAAGACCGCCTCCAGCAGGTAGAACACCACGCCAACCTCCAGGATGGAGAGGATGGTCCCCAGCTCCGGCAGCTCCTCGCCGGTGATCACCGCCGCCACGATCATGGCGGGCATGGTGATGTTCAGCAGCAGCTTGGAGACCTTCTGGTCCGCCTCCCCGCCCAGGTACCCCAGCCGGTTGGCCGCATAGCCCGCCGCAATGGCGAACAGGATGACCAGCATCTCGCCAAATACGTCCCAAAAATTCATCTGTCCCTTTCTCCCCTCATCATTCCGGAATTCGGTTCTTACGCCACAAGGGTCCAAGCGGAGAGGGCGTTGGCCGCCGCATGGAGACCGATGGACGTCCACAGGGTGCCGGTGCGGTCATAGACCCACGCCAGCACCAGCCCGGGCACCAGATACTGGAGCATCAGCAGGAAATACGTGATGTCCCGGTTCACCACCGCGAACTGCCACACATGCAGCAGGGCGAACAGCAGGCAGCTGACCAGGTATCCCACCGCCGCGCTCTTGCGCCGGAGATTCCCGAACACCAGTCCCCGGAAGAGCACCTCCTCCACAAAGGGCGCCAGGAAAATGACGATCAGCAGCGTCATGTGGGGCGCGTCCTCGATCTGGGCGGAGATGGTGGTGTCGTTCAGGTTGGTCTGGTTGGATACCACCAGTCTTGTCAGGCGGTACACCAGCTCGTTCAGGCCGTACAGGGCCACCAGTCCGATGGCCATGAACTTGCAGGCCCCGCCCAGGTTCTCTGCAAAGTGCCGGGAGGTCCGACCCAGAAAGCCGTGGAAAATGATGACCGTGGCGGCGAAGAGGATGTAGTAATACAGGATATTCTGCAATCCGGTGCTGATGGTCACTCCCAGCAGTCCGCCGATCAGGCGGAACAGCGGGGTTGTGACAAAGGGCAGCACCAGTAGGTAGATCACAAAGAGCACCGTGCCCGCGATCTGTTCCCCCGCCGACATATAGGCGGCGCTCTTTCTTCTTGGCATCTCGTTCCCTCCCGGTTTTCGTCCGGCTTCTGTTTCAGCTCGTTTTCCCCGGCGGGCGGATCCGCCGGGGTCTTCTTTTGATCCGCTGGGCTTGGGCGGCGCGTGTCCGCCCGCCGCCAGGCCCCTCATTTCCGCGGAATCCCCTGTCCCGGCCTGAAGGCCGCTCTCCGGGCGCCGTCAGCGCGTCCGGTCCCCCGCGGCAGAGGGCGCATCCCGCCGTGCCTGCCCGGCCGGGTGCTCAGTTGAGCTTCTGCTTCCACTCGTAGATCAGGCTCATCGCCTCAATGGGCGTCAGCGTGTCCGGCTGGCAGCGGCGGAGGGCGTCCAGCACCTCCCCCTCGCCGATGGCGGTGAGGGACACCTGGTCCTCCTCTTTCCGGGCCGCTACGTACTGAACGCCGTTCTCCTCCTCCAGCTCTTTCAGGACCGTTTTGGCCCGCTGGACCACCTTGTCCGGCAGCCCCGCCAGCTTGGCCACCTCGATGCCGTAGCTGCGGTCCGCCCCGCCGGGGAGGATCTTCCGCAGGAAGATGATGTCCTCCCCCCGGGTCTTGACGGCGATGTTGTAGTTGACCGTGCCGGGCAGGGTGTTCTCCAGCTCCGTCAGCTCGTGGTAGTGGGTGGCGAACAGGGTCTTGGCCCCCAGCAGCTTCTTGTCCGCGCAGTACTCCAGCACCGCCCGGGCGATGGACATGCCGTCAAAGGTGCTGGTGCCCCGGCCGATCTCGTCCAGAATCAGCAGAGAGTGCTTCGTGGCGTGGCGCAGAATGTCCGCCACCTCCGTCATCTCCACCATGAAGGTGGACTGGCCGGCGGACAGGTCATCGCTGGCGCCGATGCGGGTGAAGATCCGGTCCACCACACCGATGCGGGCGCTGGCCGCCGGGACGAAGGAGCCCATCTGGGCCATGAGGACGATCAGCGCCACCTGGCGCATGTAGGTGGACTTGCCCGCCATGTTGGGGCCGGTGATGATGGCCACCCGGTCCTCCTTCTCCCCCATGAAGGTGTCGTTGGGGACGAAGAGGCTGTCCTTGAGCATCTGCTCCACCACCGGATGGCGGCCGTCGTGGATCTCGGTGGCCCCAGACTCGTCCACCGTGGGGCGGCAGTAGTGGTTCCGCACCGCCACCGCCGCGAAGGACACCAGGGCGTCCACCTCCGCCACCGCGGCGGCAGTCCGCTGGATGCGGGCGCTCTGGGCGGAGATCTCCTGCCGCAGCGCCGTGAAGAGCTCATACTCCAATGCCACCACCCGGTCCGAGGCGGTGAGGATCTCGTGTTCCAAGTCCTTCAGCTCCTGGGTGATGTACCGCTCCCCGTTCACCAGGGTCTGCTTGCGGATGTAGGTGTCCGGCACCTGGTCCTTGAAGGAGTTGGACACCTCGATGTAATAGCCGAAGACCTTGTTGTAGCCGATCTTCAGGGTCCGGATGCCGGTGCGCTCCTTCTCCTTGGCCTCGATCTCCGCCAGGACGCCCTTGCCGCCGTTCATGATGTGCCGCAGGCGGTCCACCTCCTCGTGGTAGCCGTCCCGGATGAAGCCGCCCTCCCGGACGGAGAACGGCGGCTCGTCGCAGATGGCCGCGCCGATGTGTGCCCCGATCTCCGTCAGGTCGTCCAGCTCCCCGGCCAGCTCCGCCAGCCGTCCGCCGGAGAAGGCCGCCAGCTGGGCCCGGAGGGCGGGCAGCCGCTCGATGGCGGAGCGGAGGGACACCATGTCCCGTCCCCCGGCGGTGCCGTAGACGATGCGGCCGATGAGCCGCTCCATATCTCCCAGGCCCGTCAGGGCGGCGATGAGCTCCTCCCGCGCCATGGTGCTCTCCACCAGGGCGGCCACGGCGGCATTGCGCTTGGCGATGGCGGTGACGGACAGCAGCGGCCGCTCCAGCCAGCTGCGGAGCAGCCGCCCGCCCATGGGCGTCCTGGTCTTGTCCAGCACCCACAGGAGGGAGCCTCTCTTCTCCCGGTCCCGGAGGGTCTCCGTCAGCTCCAGGTTCCGCCGGGCGGTCAGGTCCAACTCCATAAACCGGCCCTGCTCGTAGTAGTCCAGGTCGTTGATGTGAGAGAGGTCCGTCTTCTGGGTCTCGTACAGGTAGTGCAGCAATCCCCCCAGGGCCATGGCCGCGGCCGGGTTGGTCCTGGGCAGGCGGTCAAACGCCTCCTCCCCGAACTGGCGGCGGATGTTTCGCTCCGCCTCCGCCAGGCGGAAGCGGCCCTCGCCGCCGTTTTCCACCCGGCAGCGGAACTTCTCCGTCAGGGCGTCGGTCAGGGCTTTTTCCGAGGCGGCCCCGTCGTTCACCACCGCCTCTGCCGGGGAAAAGCGGCCCAGCTCGTTGACGACGTGCTCCACCCGGTCCGGGCCGGAGAAGGCCGTCAGGTGGGTCTTGCCGGTGGAGATGTCGCAGAAGGCCGCGCCGGCGTTCTGGCTGTCGATGTAGATGCCGCAGAGGAAGTTGCTGGCCTTCTCCTCCAGGCAGGCGGCGTCAATCACCGTGCCGGGGGTCACCACCCGGATGATATCCCGCTTCACCAGCCCCTTGGCCGTTGCCGGGTCCTCCATCTGCTCACAGATGGCCACCTTGTAGCCCTTGGCGATGAGCCGGGCGATGTAGGCCTCACTGGCGTGGTAGGGGATGCCGCACATGGGCACCCGCTCCTCCTCGGGCTTGGCGTGCTTGCCGTGGTCCCGGGAGGTGAGGGTCAGGTCCAGCTCCCGGGAGGCCAGCTTCGCGTCGTCAGCGAACATCTCATAGAAGTCGCCCAGCCGGAAGAACAGGATGGAGTCCGGATTGTCCTTCTTGATCTCCAGGTACTGCTTCATCATGGGGGTGAGTTCGGCCAAAAGGGTCACCTCATTCTCTTTCTATCAAAGGATTTGGATTCGTTTTATGGGGGTGCGTCCCATGGGACGCGGGAAATCAGCCATGTGGATGGCTGGGCTGGGCAGGCCGCCGAACGGCGGCCACAGGGGTCTGGCTCCCGCCGGGGGCATTGTCCATGCGGGATGCGCCCCCCATTTTCTTTTTGAGACATCAAAAAGAAAATGCGCCGCGCCCGGTGGAAAAGAAAAAATGTCTCGGCGGGTCGGTCTGCGCAGGCGCAGACCTCCTGCCGCCGGCGGGGGAAGGTTGGCAATCCCGCGCGGCGGTCAGAGACGGAAACGCCCGGCCCTTGGGGAAACCTTCAGCCCGGGGAAGTCTGGGATACACGCTGCGCTGATTTTCGCTGCCGCTGGCCGGTGGTTGATGAAAGCCTCCGCAGCGGGCCGATGAGGGCATCGGCCTCTACAACCGCCCGGGCAGCGCGTAGCGAAGCGGAACGCGCGGAAAGAGAAGCTGGTCAAATGCGTTCTTGCACCCCGACAACTTCCGCACCATCCGCCACGGGACGGCAGTCGGGGAAATCGCAGAAGAGCATAGCGTGCCCGAAGGCAAGGCCAAATCGGAGCAGGCACTGGTACGCCGACCCCCGTACGCGCGGAGGGCCACTGCACCGGAGCGCGCCCGGCGCCTTTTTCTCTTACACCGGGCGCGGCGCGTTCTCTTTTTGGCGCAACCAAAAAGAGAATGGGGGGCGCATTGCCCAGCTGGCACCCCAGCTGAATCCCCCGGGCGGTTGATAACCGCCCCTACGGTCCTGCAGGGGTCCGGCGGAAATCCGGCGGGCGGACACACAGTTCCGCCCCTACCGCTCCCGGCAGACCAGCTCATCCAGCGACAGGCCGTAGAAATCCGCCAGGGCAATCAGTGTGGACAGGGTCGGTTCCCGCTCTCCACGCTCATACGTCTGATAGGCCCGCCAACCGATGCCGATGATTTTTGCCAGCTCGGTTTGTTTCAGGCCCCTTTGCTTTCTCAGTTGAAGAAGGTGTTCTGCAAACGTCATAATTCCTCTTCCGCTCTTGACAGACACAAATATGTCTGCTATGATACGTACTATAAAAGACACAATCGTGTCTGTCAAACAAATTCAGGAGTGATCCCCTATGTCCGATTACATCGACATCCTGCTCACCGCCCTGGAGGACGAGCTGTACCCCTCTCTGGGCAAGGACTACTTCCTCCCCCTCCAGCAGGCGAACGACGCCTTGACCGCGCTTTCCGCCACCCTCACCGATCAGCAGCGTGCGCTGCTGGATTCCTATGAGGACGCCTCCGCCGCCGCAGGCAGCGCCTATCAGGACGCCTACGCCCGCAGGGCCTTCCTCCTCGCGCGGGAGGTCTACCGTTAAACGGCCTCGCCGTACAGCGCCCAGGTGTTGCTGCCGGTGACGGCCACATCCGCGAACTGCCCGATCAGGGCCTTGTCCCCTTTCAGCCGCACCAGACGGTTGCCCTCCGTCCGGGAGGTCAGGGGGTACTCCGGGTCGTCGCTCTCGCCGTCCACCAGCACCCGCACCGTTTTGCCCACATAGGCGGCGTGGAGCTTGGCGGACATATTGTTCTGGACCTCCAGGAGCCTGTCAAACCACTTCTGCTTCTCCGCCCGGGTGGCCGGGTCCGGCATGGCCGCGGCCTTGGTGCCGGGGCGGGGGAGTAGATGAAGGTGAACAGGGCGTCAAACCCCACCTCCTCCACCAGAGACACGGTGTCCATGGCCTCCGCCTCCGTCTCGCCGGGGAAGCCGATGATGACGTCGGAGGTCAATACCAGCCCGGGCATGACCCGCTTGGCGTAGTTCACCAGATCCAGGTACTGCTGCCGGGTGTAGCGGCGGTTCATCTCTTTCAGGACCCGGTCGTTGCCGGACTGGAAGGGCAGGTGCAGCTGCTTGGCCACATGAGAGCTTGCGGCCATCACGTCAAACAGCCGGGGCGTGGCGTCCTTGGGGTGGCTGGACATGAAGCGGATGAGATATTCCCCCGGGATCCGGTCGATGTCCGCCAGCAGGTCCGGGAAGTGGTAATCCAAATCCAGATCGTTGCCGTAGGAGTTCACGTTCTGGCCCAGCAGGGTGATGTCCTTGTACCCCGCCTCCACCAGCTGCCGGACCTCCGCCAGCACGGCCTGGGGGTCCCGGCTCCGCTCCCGGCCCCGGACATAGGGCACGATGCAGTAGGAGCAGAAGTTGTTGCATCCGTACATGATGGAGACCCAGGCCTTCACGCCCTTCTCCCGCACCACGGGGATGCCCTCGGCAATGGTGCCGTGCTCGTCCTGGACGGAAAAGACCCGCTTCTTCGTCTCATACACCTGCCACAAAAGCTCCGGGAACTTCCACAGGGCCTGGGGGCCGAACACCAGATCCACGTGGGGATAGGACTTTTTGATCCGCTCCGACACCCGGGGCTCCTGGGCCATGCAGCCGCACAGGCAGATCACCTGCTCCGGATTCTCCTTCTTGGTGTGGGTCAGGGCGCCCAGGTTGCCGAACACCCGGTCCTCCGCGTGCTCCCGGATGGCGCAGGTGTTCAGGAGCACCAGATCGGCCTCCTTCGGGTCCTGGGTGAGGGTGAAGCCGCTTGCCTCCAGCATCCCCATGAGCTTCTGTCCGTCCGCCACATTCTGCTGGCAGCCGAAGGTGTCCACACAGGCCGCGGGGTGAGCCTCCCGGGCGGCGAACAGGCCGCGGATTTTCTCCTCAAACTCCCGCTGGCGGTCCAGGTCCGCCTGGGGGATCAATACGTTTTCGCGTTCCAAATCAGTTCCTCCAAATGCAGATACTTTAACTAAAATATCATAGCACACCAGAAAACAAAGCACAAGCAGAAACCTCCGGCAGGCAGACAGCGGCCCCGCCGGGAACTTCCCGGCGGGGCCGCTGTTGTGTCACAGGTCTGCCAGCAGATCCGGCAGGTCCGCGGGGCGGGCGGCCACGGCGTCCGCCGCCGCCAAATCCACGGACGGGGCGCCGCCCCAGGCGGCGGCCACGCAGACCACCTCCGCCGCCCGGCCCATGGCCCGCAGGGCCGCCTGGGCATTGCGGCCGAAGGCGATGTCCCCGGCGTGGTCCCCGATGTAGGCGAAGCGCCCCTCCCGAAGCCCCAGCCGGTCCAGGCAGGCCAGGAAGGCGGCGGGGTCCGGCTTCTGACGGGCGAAGTCCACGTCCGCGTGGCCCACCACGGCGGCAAAGCAGTCCGCCGCGCCGTGGGCGGCCAGGGCGGCGCGGATGTTGCCGCTGTCGTTCTGGGAGCAGATGCCCATGGGGGCCAGGGCGGCCAGACGGGGCAGAACCTCCAAAAGCCCGCCGAAGAGGGGCGGCAGGGTCCGGTCCGCCAGCTGGCAGGGGCCCCACAGGGCCCCCGCCTCGTCCAGCCGGTCCGCCGGGACGCGGAGGGCGTGCTGGTACAGCTCCCGCCAGTTGCGCCAGCGGTAGTTGGCGGCCTGATAGGCGGCCAGGGAGGAAAGCGCCTCCGGCAGCGGGTCCAGCAGGGCCGGGTCCAGGCGGCCAAGGACGGCCCTGGTGACGGCGATGTTCTTCACCGGCGTGTTGGCCAGGGTGCCGTCGTAGTCCCAGAGAATGGCTGTGAACATGGGTGCCCTCCTTCTATCGCTTGTCTGTGCGGCCCGCTAAATAGTCCAAGCTGACCTTGTAGTAATCTGCCAATTTGAAAAAGACTTCCAGCGGTATCTTGATCTTTCCGTTTTCGTAGTCTGAGTAGGTGTTCTGTTTCACACCGAGATACTCCGCGATCACTTTCTGCGGTGTGTCCGAATCCTCTCGCAGTTCCTTGACTCTCCTCAAATACATGATGCCATCACCTCAAGCGATAACATACCGCATCGGTGAAAGCGATATTGACTTATATCGGTGTAGCCGATATAATTTTCATGAGGTGATAAAAATGGCTCTATATGAGAAACGGGATGACGTGTACTGCGGCTCCTGCGGCCACTTTACCCGGCACTACATCTGGCGGGACGGGCGGCAGGCCCGGAACGCCCCCAACGGGTGCTTTCTGCCCCTGAGCCTGGGCCACTGCGCCCATCCCCGCATGAAGGACCGGCGGGAGGATCAGTCCTGCCCCCTGTGGATCCCCCGCACCCCGGACCAGGACCCGCCGGACACCCGGCTGCCGGGTGCAAACGCGCCGGACCGCTGAGAGCGGCCCGGCGTTGTTCTATCCTCGGTTCTCCAGCTTCCGCAGCTGGGTCTGGAACGCCTCCGGCAGGTCGCACCACAGCTCCACCAGCTCCCCGGTCCGGGGATGGAGAAACCGCAGCCCCACCGCATGAAGGCACTGCCCCTGGAGGCCCGGCACGGGCTTTTTCGCCCCGTACACCGTGTCCCCCAGAATGGGGTGGCCGATGTGCGCCATGTGGACCCGGATCTGGTGGGTGCGCCCGGTCTCCAGTCGGCACTCCACATAGGTATAGCCGGGGAACCGCTCCAGCACGGACCAGTGGGTCACCGCGCTCCGGCCGCCCGCCACCACCGCCATCTTCTTCCGGTCCGCCGGGTGGCGGCCGATGGGGGCGTCCACCGTGCCGCTGTCCTCCCGGAGATTCCCGATCACGATGCAGCGGTAAATCCGGGCCAGGGTGTGGTCCTGAAGCTGGGCGGAGAGCTTCTGGTGGGCGAAGTCGTTTTTCGCCGCGATGAGGAGGCCGGAGGTGTCCCGGTCGATCCGGTGGACGATGCCGGGCCGCAGCTCCCCCCCGATGCCGGAGAGGGAGTCCCCGCAGTGGTGCAGCAGGGCATTGACCAGCGTGCCGTCCGGGTGGCCGGGGGCCGGATGGACCACCAGCCCCTTGGGCTTGTTCACCACGATCACGTCGCTGTCCTCGTACACCACATCCAGGGGGATGTCCTGGGGCGCCACGTCCACCGGCTCCGGGTCCGGCAGGGTAACGGACACGGCCTCTCCCCCGCCCAGGCGGTAGTTTTTCGCCAGGGGCTTTCCGGCAGCGGTGACCCGCCCCTCCTCGCACAGCCGGGCGGCGGCGGAGCGGGTCACGTCCGGCAGCTGCCCGGCCAGCCAGGCGTCCAGCCGGGTGCCGGTGTCCTCAGGATTCACTTGGAGCGTCCGCGTCTCCATGGGCCTTGCCTCTCTTGTCGTATTTCTCGTAGAACCATAGGTAATAGATTACCGCCAGCACGGCGCCGCACACCACGCAGATGTCCGCCACGTTGAACACCGGATAGGAGGGCCAGAACTCCAGGTGGAACATGTCCACCACGTACCCCAGCCGCACCCGGTCGATGATGTTCCCCACGCCGCCGGACAGGATCAGGAATCCCGCCGCCACCCCCAGGGGGTGCCGGACGATCCGGCGGAGCAGGACCACCGCCACCGCGATCACGATGACGGAGGTGACCGCCACCAGCAGCCAGCGCATACCGGAGAAGCTGGACCAGGCCGCCCCGTAGTTGTGGACGGTCCGCAGCTCTACCAGCCCGGGCAGAAAGGGCTGGGCCTCCCCCAGGGGGATGTTGACGGTGACATAGTGCTTCACCCACTGGTCCAGGCCCAGCAGGGCCAGGGACAGCGCGGCGCAAAGGGCATACAGCATAGTTTTCTCCTCAAATCAGATAGGTTTTCACCACCGGCACCCGCCGGAGGACCAGCCACACCAGAAAGCCGCCCCCGAAGGCCGCGGCCGCCAGCACCGGCACGCCCCAGACGGGCGGCAGCGTCCCGGCGGAGAGGCCCCTGCCCGCCAGGAAGTCCAGGAAGAACAGGTGCGTCAAGTAGATGCAGAAGGACGCCTTGGAGACGGTCTCCGCCATGGGCCAGCGGTCCCGGTTCTGCCACCGGGCGGCGCAGAAGCCGTACAGCCCCGCCGCCTGCAAACAGACGCCGGGGGCGCTCCCCTGGAGGAACACCTGATACAGCGCCCCGGTTTTGACGGAGGCCGCCAGCGTCAGGCCGAAGGTCAGCGCCGTGCCCGCCAAATACAGCCAAACGAAGGTCCGGGGCCTGTGGCGGGGCGCCTCCTGAGTCAGGACATCGCCCAGCACACCATAGCCCACGGCGCACCAAGTCAGGTTGATGGGGTACTGGGCAGGGATGCCGCCGACGAGGGACAGGGGCGGGAAGAATTTCAGCGTGGGGGCCAGACACCCCAGCACGAACCAGATCCCCAGAGCGTAGTTCAGCAGCCGCCGGTCCGCCGCCGCCACAAGGCGGCGGGTCAGGGGCAGCACCGCGTACACCAGCAGAATGATGTGGAGGTAATAGAGATGGTTCTTGTGATGGAACAGCACCAGATTCAGCGCCGCCTGCCGGAGGGCCGTCCGCTCCAGCACGCCCGCAGCGCGCCAGCCCCGCAGCAGCTCCACACCCTCATAGGCTGCGGCCCAGAAAAGCAGGGCCGCCAGGATGCGGGGGATGTACTTCGTCCACACCCGCCGGACGGTGACCTCCTTTTCCGGCGGCAGCAGCAGCGCGCCGCTGCACAGGAAGAACACCGGCACCGCGCTGCGCAGCAGGCAGTTCCAGAACAGGGCGGAGGTCCACCCAAAGGACCCCGGCGCTCCCGCAAAGCCCCCGGCGGCGGAGGCATGGATCAGCAGCGTGCCGAAGATGGCAGCGGTCTTGGCCGCGTCCACCGGCACGCTGCGGCGCTGTGTCAGCGTCTGCATCCGACCATCTCCCTCATTGGACAGATCGAGCTTGCCGACAACAGTGTACACGGTTTGGCAGAAAAAAGCAACCGCCGCTTCACGCCCTCCTGCGGCGCCGCCACAGGAGCCAGATAACGCCGGAGAGGGCCGTCAGCGCCCCGCCCGCCGCCAGGGACAGCCAGAAGCGCCCGCTCCCCGGCTGCCACAGCGCGCCGCCCAGCACGGTGGCGCAGGCAATCCGGGGCAGGCCGCCCAGCAGCCCGGCGGAGAGATACGTGCCGTAGGGCGTGCCGGAGGCCCCCAGATAGAGGCTCACCACGTCCCCCGGCGATGCCCCCGCCAGCCGCAGCAGAAAGACGGACAGCCACGGGTTCTCCGCCTGGGCCCGGCAGACGCCCGCCACCCGGGGAATCCGCTCCGCCAGGGCCTCCAGTCCCCCCTGCTCCCGCCGCCCCAGGAAAAAGGGGATGGTCTGGGCCACCCCGGTGCCGCAGAGGTTCACCGCCAGCGCCAGGGGGAAGGGAAACAGCAGTCCCCCCGCCGCCGTGAGGGCGGACATGGGAAAGCAGACGGAGAGGCTCTTGAGGGCGTACAGCCCCACCAGGAACGACGCCGCCAGAACCGTCTGCCGGGGGGAAAAGGCGGCGATGGCCTCCGCCGTCAACTGATGGCGGAACGGCCAGAGGGCGGCGGCGCCCGCTGCCAGCACCAGCAGCGGCGCCCCGTACCGCCAGACATGAAAGGCATGTTTTTCCATAGCCGTCCTCCCGCCCGCGTCAGATAGGGCTAGTATATGCGGCGGGCGGAAAAAGACGAAGAGGCAGCCGGAAATCCGGCTGCCTCTTTCTGCAAATAGTGACAGAATTCCCCTGGCGGTCATACAAAGGGTTCGTCCTGGGGCAGGACGTCCGTGGAAAGTTCGGACTCCCCAGTGGTCCCGGTGCCGGTCTGCCCTTCCGCTGTCTGCTGGCCGTCCTGCTCCGGCGTCTGGATGGTCCAGCCATTATCCGGCGTCGTGGGTTCTGTAGGCTCTGCGGGGACATCAGGGTCCTGGGGCTCCGTGGGCTCCACCGGCGTGGTGGGCTCGGTGGTGTCCGTTGGGATCTGGGCGCCGCCGTCGGCGGGCTCTACCGCCGGGCCCCGGAGGATCACCTTATTGCGGGACTTGTAGTCGCTGGTGGCCTCGTAAGTGGAGGAGATCAGCTTGCCGTTGGCGTCGTAGACATTGCGGTATGTCCGGTACTTGTACCCGGTGTAGGGCGTGGTCTTGACCTTCTCCGTGCCCGGCGCCAGGGTGGGGTCGTCCTCATACACCGTCTCATAGGGCGTGGTGGAGAGGTGCTCGTTGGTCATCTTCACGCTGGTGCCGTCCACATTGGTGCCCAGGATCCGGACCGTCAGGTAATTGTTTTCATAGATGGTGACGATCTTGATGGGGTACAGGGAGTTGTTGGTGAACTTGTAGTCCGGCCCGCCCCAGGACACCGTGGCGTCCATGCCCGCGGTGATATAGGCGGGGACGTAGCGGTGGGCGTACCGCTCCGTGATCTCCAGGTTGGACCGCAGGCAGGCCAGGTACAGCGTGGAGGAAGTCTGGCAGATGCCGCCGCCGATCTCGTCCACCGTCTCCCCCTGGACATAGGCGGGAGCCGCCTGATAGCCCCGGGCGGCGGTCCGCTGGCCCACCACGTCATTGTAGGAGAACACGTCGCCGCTGTTCATCACATACTCGTTGATGGATGCGGCGGACAGCTTCACATTGGACCGGCGGGCGGAGGTGCCGCCCACATGGGTGCGGGCCTCGCCCAGCACGTCCCGGAACAGCACCTGCTCCAGCTCCTCCGCCGTGACGGCGGGCAGCTCCACCTGGGCGGGGACGGTGACGGTCTCGCCGGGCGCGGCTGCGTCCAGCAGCCGCTGGGCCTCGTCCACATCGAAGTCCGCTCCGGCCTCCTCCGGTACGATGGCGCCCGTCTCCTTGTCATAGGAGGCGTTCTTCACCACGCCGGAGCAATCGTCGTAGATCTCCTGGGCGGTGAGGGTCTTGGCGGGAAGGATCCGAGCGTTGTTCACAAACACGCTGGCCGCCGCGCCATTGCCGCTGCCAGTCCATCTTTCCTGTGCAGTCCGCGCAAGATCTGCGGCGGACACGGACAGTCCGTTCAGGGCTTTTGTGATTTCGACGGCATCCTCCGTCACCTCGTAGGAGGCGTCCTGGGCCTCCCGGGAGAACTGCTCACTGAGCTGTTCCATTTTTACCTGGAAGATATCCTCCTCCGGCTCCAGCACGACGCCCAGTTGTCCATCTGCTCCGACCAGGCAGGCAAGATACTCCCAGCCCTTGACAAAAAAGCTGCTCCGGCCCTGCACGGCATCAAATGCGGATTGGGCACTGACCTCATAGTCCAGTTCCTCTGTGATGCCCAGCTCCCGATAGGTGCATACGGCGTCGGGGTCTGCGCCGTACAGCATATCTCCCTCCGGCGCGGATTCCCCATCCCCGGTCTCATCGGCCAGCGGTAAATAAAACTCTACGGTTTCCTCCGGAATCTCCTGCCGCAGCCGCTCCGCGGCCTGCTCCGCTGTGAGGCCTGCCACGTCCACACCATTGATGGTGGTGTTAGGGTAAAATATATCCAGGGAATTGGCATAGGCGCACAGGCCCACATAGGCGGCAAGCAATACCGCCACAATAACTCCTATGATAATTATCGGCTTTTTGCCGCCGGTTTTCAGCCGCTTCGGCGCGGTGGCTTCGTTCGTATTCGGTTCCATGAAGCCCCTCCTGTTGTTCTGTCGGATCGCCCAGACAAGCCGTGCTGTCCTAGCTTATGCATTCAGGATTTTATTTTAGCACGTTTTTTCTGGAAAATGGATTACAATCCCGTAACAATCAGAAGTTTCAGGCCTCTTTCCGACGCTGTTTCGGAATGCGGAGCGTCAGAACGATTTCGTCCTCTGTCTCCTCCCGCTCCGTCCGGGCGTCCACACCTGCGTCCCGAATCAGCCGCAGCCCCCGGTCCACACTGTTCAAAAACAATCGCACGTCCTTGATGATGTACGTCCGCCGTCCTGCGGGCGGCGCGGTCTGGAGGGCTGCCAGCCGCCGCTCTACATACTGCTCCGTCTGGGCCACATTCCAGTGCTTCGCCGCCGCCTGGCGCAGGGCGGTCAGCCGCTCGCCCTCGTCCTCCAGCCGCAGCAGGCAGCGGGCGTGACGCTCCGTCAATCCGTGTTCCACCAGCAGCGCCCGGCAGGCCGGGGACAGCCGCAGCAGCCGCAGCTTGTTGGCCAGAGCCGAGGGGGACATGCCCAGCTGGGCCGCCACCGCCTCCTGGGTCATGCCCGTCTGGTGGAGAAAGGCGGCGATGGCCTCCGCCTCCTCCAGGTAATGCAGATCCTTGCGCTGCAAATTCTCCACAAGGGCCAGCAGGGCGGAGGCCCGCCCGTCCACCTCCGCCTCCAGGCAGGGGACGGTCTCCAGACCCGCCAGCACGGCTGCCCGCAGCCGCCGCTCCCCCGCCACCAGCTCCCAGCCCGCCGCGGTCCGCCGCACCGTCAGGGGCTGGAGGATACCGTGGCGGCGGATGGATTCCGCCAACTCCCGGAGCCCCGTCTCCTCAAAGGTCCGCCGGGGCTGCATGGGATTGGGGCGGATTTCCGCCGCCGGGAGCCACAGCACCTTCCGTTCCGGCCTGTCCATGGGACCACCTCCGTTTCATTTCCTTTATTTTACAGGTCCTGTTCCAAAAAGGCAGGGGGAATCTGTCGAGGCGTCCCCCACTCCGCAGGAAAAGCGGCCGCCCAATGGGCGGCCGCCATGCGAACACTGCATATTCCATTACCGGGACGGTTCCTCCGCCAGGCGCGCTTCGTAGGCCGCCTGATCCGCCCGGCCGGGCCTGGTGGCCCGCAGGGCCTTCACGATCAGGGCCGTGGTGGCCTGGAGGAACACCGGAGAAAAGGCCACCGGAAACAGCACGTCTCCGGGGAAATAGGCCTCGGCCAGCACCGCCCCAGCGCTGATGTTCCGCATCCCGGCGTTGAGGGCGACAGTCTGCACTGTGGGGAAGTCCAGCTTCAACAGCCGCCCCGCCCAATACCCCAGGAAAAAGCCCAACAGGCACAGGAAGAACACCACGATCATCACCCGCACCAGGGTCGGTGTCAGGTTCCGGAGGAAGGGCGCGCAGCCGGTGGCATTGGCCGTGATGATGAGCAGCAGGGCCGCCTTGGCGGGCAGGGACAGCTTCGGCTTCAGCGTGACCGCCACGGCACCCTTTGTCAGCTGGTACAGCACCATGGCTACCAGAGCCGGAAGCGCCACCATCAGCAGCAGGTCCCGCATCATGCCCCAGGTGTCCAGCTCCACCACCGAGCCCACCAGCAGCTTCATGGTCAGGGGGATCACCACCGGGGAGAGGAGTGTATCCAGCAGCACCACCGAGAGGCACAGGGCGGTATTGCCCCGACTCATGCCCACCCACATGAGGGACGCCACACCGGTGGGCACTGCATACTCCAGCACCAGCCCGATGGTAAACAGCGGCGCGTCCGGAAAGCACAGCGTCCCCAGGCCCAGGGTAATGAGGGGCATCACCACGTGGAGCAGGCCGAAAATCACCGCCACCGGCAGAGGGTGGCGGACCACCTGCGCCAGCTCCCGGAAGCCGCCGCCCAGGCTGTTGGAAAAAGTCATGAAGGCGAACAGCCCTACCGTCACCCCGTTCAGGTGGGAGAGCACCTCCGGAAAGGCAATACCCAGCGCCACACAGCAGAGCACCACCGGCGCCATGTGTCCGCCCAGGAAGCCATCCAGGCGGCCGAGCGTTTTCAAATCCGATCCCCTCTTTTCTAGTTCCTGTTCAGCGGCAGAGATAGGAAAACCAGCCCTCAGCGCTCCGTGTCTCCAGGATCTCCCAGCCGTTTTCCCGCAGGCGGTCCGCCACCTCCTGCGCCCGGTCGTCGATGATGCCGGAGCAGAGGAACAGTCCGCCCGGAGCCAGCATGGGCCGCACCAGCGGAGAAAGGCCGATGATGACGTCCGCCACGATATTAGCCACCACCATCTGCCAGCCGCCGCCCAGATCCGCCCGCAGAACCGCGTCCCCCAGTACATCTCCGATCCGGACGGTGTAGGTGTCCTGCCCGATGCCGTTGAGGGCGGCGTTCTCATAGGCTACGTCCCGGCACTTGTCGTCGATATCCACCGCCGCGGCGGAGGCCGCCCCCAGCTTCAGCGCCGCGATGGAGAGGATACCGCTGCCGCAGCCCAGGTCCAGTACCCGCTCGCCGCCGCGGATGGTCTTCTCCAGCGCCGTCAGGCACAGGCGGGTGGTGGCATGACTGCCGGTGCCGAAGGTGAGGCCCGGATCCAACACCAGGGCCACCCGCCCGGCGGCAAGGCCCGCCCGGACCTTGGGGTCCTCCCGCAGCCACTCCGGCACCACCAGCAGCCGGTCTCCAATCTCCATGGGCTTGTAATACTGCTTCCAGTTGTTCTCCCAGTCGGCGTCCTCCAGGTCATCCAGGGTCATCAGCAGGGTGCCGCAGTCGTCCCGGGTCTTTTTCAGCTCCTCCAGGGCGATGCGGACCTCCCCCAGCTTGGCGAAGCCCTCGTCCCCCGCCTCCAGATAGAAGGTGATCCGGGACCGGCCCTGCATCTCCTGCCGCAAATCCTCGTCCACATAGTCCCAGTACTGCCCGTTGTTCTCCAGGAAGTCCTCGAACTCCGTCTCGTCATCGATCACCACACCGTCGATGCCCAGGGCGGAGAGCATCGTCTCCACCGGCTCCAGTCCGGTGTGGTTTGTGTCGATATGTACCTCCAGCCATTTCACAGCCGTCACCTCATCTCTCCGCCGGAGCGGAATTATATTTGATCTCCAGGGAAAAGCGCCCCTCTGAAGGGACGCTTTTCCGTCCGTCCTCACCGGCGGCTGCCCAGGAAGAACAGGGCCAGCGTGCCAGGGCCAGAGTGGTTGCCGATGACCGGCCCCACGTAGTTGATATAGATGTCCTGTACGCCGAAGCGGCGCCGCACCTCGTCCGCCACAAACTCAGCGTCTGCCTCGCAGTCCCCGTGGCTGATGAAGATGGTCTGCCCCGCCGGGTCGATGGCGCTCTCCGCCATGCGGTCCACCAGGGCCAGCAGGGACGCCTTCCGCCCCCGGGTCTTGCTGACGGGCACCAGATGGCCCGTGTCATCCACATGCAGCACCGGCTTGATGGACAGCATGGTGCCGAGCAGGGCCGCCGCAGCGCTGACCCGGCCGCCACGCTTCAGATGGTTCAGGTCATCCACGGTGAACCAGTGGCACACCTTCGCCTTGGTCTCCTCCGCAAAGACGTGGACCTGGTCGATGGTCTTCCCCTTCCGCTTTTCCTGGACGCAGAGGTATACCAGCAGCCCCTGGCCCAAAGAGGCGCTGAGCGTGTCCACCACAAAGATCTTCCGTCCGGGGTATGCCTCCCGCAGGTCATCGGCGGCGATCACCGCCGACTGGTAGGTGGTGGAGAGCGCGGAGGAAAAGGCCAGGTACAGCACGTCCCTGCCGCTATCCAGAATCTTCCGCATAGCCTCATCAAACACGCCCACGCTGATGGCGGAGGTGGTCGCCAGGGCGCCGGCGCGGAGCCGGGCATAGAAGTCCTGGAAGCCGATCTCCCGGCCGTCCAGGTAGTTGTGGTACACCCGGTCCTCCATATTCAGGCTCAGGGGCAGCACCTCCAGCTCCAGATCCGCCGCCATCCGGGCGGTCATGTCGCAGCAGCTGTCTGTCAGGATCACAAAATCATCCATGCTCAGTCCTTCTCCTTTTCCTTTTTGGCCCGTTCTTTGCTTTTGGCGTGGGCGGCGCTTGCTGCCTCCTCCCGGGCCTCCTGCCGCTGGCGCAGCAGCGTCACATACCGGCTGCTGGCCACGCCGGCGGCGTAGCTCATCAGAGCAAAGTGGATGGCCGCATCCGCCAGCTCCTCCTCCCCGGTGCGGTCCTCCATCTCATCGGCCACGGCGTTCAGCGCCTTGTTGAGGCTCCCGCAGAAGGCGGCGTACCCGTCGGAGATGGGCCGGTCCCCCTGCAGCTCCTCCCGGATCAGCAGATCCATATCCCGGGTGGACATCACCCGCTTCAACACACAGATAGCGGTGAGATAGGCCAGGTGGTCCCGGTTGTATTTCTTCCCCTCCGCCCGGGGCACCAGGCCGCTCTTCGTGTAGTTGTTCACCATGGCGGCGGTGAGGCCGTCATCCTCGTCGAACCGGATCACCTGCCGGTCCATATAGCTGAGCACCTGGTCCATATATAGGGAGAAGTCCGGCAGCTGGTCCCAGGGCACCGGGCGCTGGGTCCGCAGCCTCTCCCGCAGGGCCGTCAGATCATACATGCGGATACACTCCTTCCGCCGTGCGGCACGGCTTTTATTCAGAGGTAGTATACCACGCAAATCTGATTTTGTAAATCACGTTTTCCAGGGTCCGGTATTGCATTTTCTGTTAGCAGTTATTTTCCCACACAGAATCGGGAAAAAATGCGGGAGACAATCTCCTCCTTCGCCGTGCGGCCTGTCAGCTCTCCCAGCGCGTCCAGGGCCTCCTCCGCGTCTGTGAGCACCGCATCCGGGGTCATTCCGGTCTCCAGGGCCTCCAAAGCCCGGCGGACTGCGTCCAGGGCCCGGCGGGCGGCGTCCTCCTGCCGCCGGTCGGTCAGCAGGCTGCCCGCCTCCCCCGGGTCCCCGGCGGGAAACAGGGCTGCTACGGCGTTTCCCAGGTCCTCCAGTCCCTCGCCAGTGACGGAGGACAGGGACACCACGGCGGCAGGCGGGGCCAGAGGGCCCTCTCCGGCGGGAAAGACCGCCCCAGCCGTCCGCAGCCCCCCCGCCATATCCCGCTTAGTGAACACCAGGAGCCAAGGAACTCCGCACCGGGCCACATCCGCCAGCAGAGATCCCTCTTCCGGGTCCTCCGGCACCGCACCATCCACCACCGCCAGCACCAGCTCCGCGGAGGCGATGGCTCTCCGGCTCCGCTCCACCCCCAGCTGTTCCACCGGGTCCTCCGTGGCCCGGATGCCGGCGGTATCGATGAGCCGCAGCAGGACCCCGCCGCAGAGTACGGACTCCTCCACCGTGTCCCGGGTGGTGCCGGGGATGTCGGTGACGATGGCCCGCTCATACCCCGCCAGGGCGTTGAGCAGCGAAGACTTGCCCGCGTTGGGCCGGCCCACAATAGCCGTGCGGACGCCGGATTTCAGTACCTGTCCCCGGCGGCAGGTGTCCAGCAGCCGCTCCAGCCGCCCAGCGGCGGACCGGAGGGCAGCGGCGATCTCCTCCGGCCGCACATCCTGAATGTCCTCGTCCGGGTAGTCCACCACCGCGTAAAACCGGGAGGTGACTTCCAGCAGCTCCTCCTGGACCGGCTCCAGCACCCGGCGCAGGCCGCCGTCCAGCTGGGCGGCGGCGTTTCTGGCCGCGGCGGCGGTCTCCGCGTCGATCAGGTCCACCACCGCCTCCGCCTGGGTCAGGTCCATCCGGCCGTTCAAAAACGCCCGCTTGGTGAACTCCCCCGCCTGGGCCTGCCGGGCCCCGGCAGCGAAGAGGGCAGACAGCAGCTCCCGCAGCACCACGGGGGAGCCGTGGCAGTGGAACTCTGCGCAGTCCTCCCCGGTGTAGCTGCCCGGCCCCGGGAACCGCACCGCAAGGCCCCGGTCAATGACCCGGCCCGCCCGGTCCAGCATCTCTCCGAACACCATTTTCCGGGGCTCCTGGGCGGCAAAGGGACGGCCGCCAGCCGCCCGGAACACCCGCCCGCACAGGGCGAAGCACCCGTCTCCCGACACCCGGACGATTCCGATGGCGGTGGCGGCGCTTCCAGTGGCGATTGCCGCGATCACATCCATCTGCCTCACGCTCCCTTCCCGCCGGGACGGTTCTCCTCGCCCCAGATGCACATAGCGTCCAAAATGGGGATGAGGGACCGCCCCCGCTCCGAAAGGCTGTACTCCACCTTGGGCGGAATCTGGGGATACTCCTCCCGCTGCACCAGGCCGGCCGCCTCCAGCTCCTTCAGGGAGAGACTCAGCGTCTTGTGGGAGATGGTCCCCAGGCGCCGCTTCAGCTCATTGTACCGCAGAACGCTGTACTCCGCCAGCCAGTAGAGAATAATCATCTTGTACTTACCGCTCACCAGGGACATGGTGTAGCCGAAGCCCGTCTCTTCAATCCCGGTGCCCGCCGTGATGCATGGCTCCATTTTATGCTCTCCTTTTGGTTAGTATCTTACACCGATGTGCGTACTTTACAAACAGAGAATATCATAGGATACTGGGGACATCAAGAAAAAAGGAGCGATTCTGATGTCAAAGCAGATTCTGATTCTCAACGGCAGCCCCCGCATCCACGGAAACACTGCGGCGCTGATCGACGCGTTTACTGCCGGAGCGGAGGCGGCGGGCCACACCATCGCCCGGTTCGATCTGGCCGCTCTGGACATCCACGGCTGCCGGGGCTGCCTGGGCGGCGGAAGGGATCCCCGGCACCCCTGTGTCCAGCGGGACGGCATGGACGCCGTGTATCCGGCCTACATGGCCGCGGATGTGGTGGTGCTGGCCTCGCCCATGTATTACTGGAGCATCTCCGGACAACTGAAATGCGCCTTTGACCGGCTGTTCGCGGTGGCGGAACTGGGCCCCGATCTGGCAAATCCGGTCAAGGACGCGGTGCTTCTGATGGCGGCGGAAGGCGACACGGAGGAGAATTTCGCCCCGGTGCGGGCCTATTACAAGGCGCTGCTGGACTGCCTGGGCTGGAAGGATGCGGGCATTGTATACGCCGGCGGAAACATGGCCGTCGGGGATATCCAGGCCCATCCGGAGCAGCTGGAGGCCGCCCGGCAGCTGGGCGCGGCGCTGTAACCGCCCCGCAGTTGTCCTGACGAGAACGAGGACGGGCGCTGGGGCCTCCTTGTGTTTTCGGGTACGCGGTGATATAATGCAGCCATCAAAACCAAATGCCGTTGGAAATCATGATGCCGCCCGCCGGTTCTGCTTTCACGACTGACAGCCGCGCCGAACGAGCCGCAAAGATACAGAAAAGGAGGAATACAGCATGAAAGCGCACGTTTTTGCGCTCTGTCTGTCGCTGTCCCTGTGCCTAGGGTTGCCCCTGCCCGCGTTGGCCTTTGCCAGCCCCTTCACTGATGTGCAGGAGACCTCCCCCTACTATGATGCCATTTTATGGGCCGCAGAAACCGGCGTCACCAACGGCACCACAGCGTCCACCTTCTCCCCCGATGCGCCCTGTACCCGGGCCCAGCTGGCCGTGTTCCTATGGCGGGCGGCCGGCGAGCCGAAACCCGCGCTGGCAGAACAGCAGTTCATGGATGTGACGGATCCCAGCGCCTACTACTACGGAGCCGTCCAGTGGGCTGCAGAGAAGGATATGTGGGGATTCGGGACCTTTGCGCCCCATGCGGTGTGTACCCGGCTGGACGCGGTATTCTTCCTGTGGCGCGCCGCCGGCAGCCCGGATATGGAAGGAGAATTTCCCTTTGCCGACGTCCCCTTCGGGGACGGAGACGGACACGGACAGCCCCTCTACTGGTACGCTGACCAGGCGGTGTTGTGGGCGGTGGAGAACGGTGTCGCCAGCGGTACCACGGAGACCACATTCTCCCCGGACACTCCCTGTACCCGGGGTCAGATCGCCACATTCCTGTATCGGGCCGCTCAGGCAGAGACTTCCGCGAAGTAGGGAACGATGAACTGCAGGCAACGAAAAAAAGGCGGCGGCTGCCAGAGGCAGCCGCCGTCTTTCGTCCAAAGCGTCCGGGTACATGATGCGCCCGGACGCTTCCAGTTGACAGGGAATGGAACAGGATGGAGACCTCGTTATTTGATCCGCTCGCCGGCGGCTTCCTTGGCCTTGATCTCCTTCACAGCATCCTTGTGAGAGAGGTTGACACGGCCCTTCTCGTCAATGTCGGTGACCTTCACCCACATCATGTCGCCCACCTTGCAGGCGTCCTCCACCTTCTCGATCCGGTGGTCCGCCAGCTTGGAGATGTGGACCAGTCCGTCCTTGCCGGGGGCCAGCTCCACGAAGGCGCCAAAGGTCATCAGCCGCACCACGCGGCCGTAGTACAGCGCGCCCACCTCCGGGACGAACACAATGTCATCAATGCACTTCTTGGCGGCGTCGCAGCTGGCGGCGTCCACGCCGGCGATGAAGATGGAGCCGTCGTCGTTGATGTCGATCTTGGCGCCGGTGTCGGCCACGATCTTCTGGATGACCTTGCCGCCGGAGCCGATGACCTCCCGGATCTTGGAGGGGTCGATGTGCATGGTCAGCATCTTGGGCGCGTACTTGCTGACCTCCTTGCGGGGCTCGGAGATGGCGGGCAGCATGATCTGATCCAGGATCTCGCACCGGGCGTCATAGGTGATGTCCAGGGCCTCCTTGATGATCTCCATGGTGAGGCCGTCGTTCTTCAGGTCCATCTGGATGGCGGTGATGCCCTTCTTGGTACCGCCCACCTTGAAGTCCATCTCGCCGTGGAAATCCTCCACGCCCTGGATGTCGATGAAGGTGGTGAAGGAGCCGTCGTCGTCCTGGATCAGGCCGCAGGAGATGCCGGCCACAGGGGCCTTGATGGGCACGCCGGCGTCCATCAGGGCCAGGGTGGAGCCGCAGATGGAGCCCTGGGAGGTGGAGCCGTTGGAGCTCAACACCTCAGACACCACGCGGATGGCGTAGGGGAACTCCTCCACAGAGGGGAGCACGGGCACCAGAGCCCGCTCCGCCAGAGCACCGTGGCCGATCTCCCGGCGGCCGGGGGAACGGGCGGGCTTGGCCTCGCCTACGGAGTAGCCGGGGAAGTTGTAGTGGTGCATATACCGCTTCTCCGTCTCCTCCCAGATGGTGTCCAGCTTCTGGTTGGCGGAGAGGGTGTCCAGGGTGCAGACGGAAAGCACCTGGGTCTGGCCACGGGTGAAGAGGCCGGAGCCGTGGGTCCGGGGCAGCACGCCCACCTCGGCGGCCAGGGGCCGGATCTCGTTCTTCTGGCGGCCGTCCACGCGGTGGCCCTCCAGAAGCCACTGCTTGACGATCTTCTTCTGGAACTTGTAGGTGAACTCCTCCAGGTACTGGTCCATATCCGGATATTCCTCCAGATACTTCTCGTGCCACTTCTCGATCATGGCGTTCCAGCGGGCCTCCCGGATGTTCTTGTCGTCGGTGTCCATGGCGGCCTTGGCCTCGTCCATGAAGTCCGCCACGATCTTGTCGAACAGCTCCTGGTTGAAATCCGCGTGAGGATACTCAAACTTGGGCTTGCCCACCTCGGAGACCATCTGATCGATCAGGGCGATGATCTTCTGGTTCTCCTCATGGGCCATCTTGATGGCCTCGAACATCTTGTCGTTGGGGACCTCGTTGGCGCCGGCCTCGATCATGACCACCTTTTTGCGGGTGGAGACCACGGTGACGTCCAGGTCGCTGACCTTGCGCTGCTCGCTGTCGGGGTTGAACACCAGCTTGCCGTCCACAAGGCCCACCTTCAGGGCGCCCACGGGGCCGTTCCAGGGGATGTCGGAGATGGCCAGGGCGGCGGAGGTGCCGATCAGGGCGGCGATCTCTGGCGTGCAGTCGTGGTCCACGCTCATGACCGTGCACATGACGGACACGTCATTGCGGAAGTCGGAGGGGAACAGGGGCCGGATGGGCCGGTCGATGACACGGCTGGTTAGGATGCCCTTCTCGCCGGGGCGGCCCTCCCGCCGGTTGAAGGAACCGGGGATGCGGCCCACGGAGTACAGCTTCTCCTCAAAATCTACGCTCAGGGGGAAGAAGTCGATGCCGTCCCGGGGGCGGGGCGCCGCAGTGACGCAGCAGAGCACCCGGGTGTCGCCGTAGCCCACCATGACGGCGGCGTTGGCCAGCTCCGCCAGCTTGCCCACCTCCATGGTCAGGGGGCGGCCCGCCAGCTCCATCTCGTACTTGTGGTAGTTGGGGAATTGTCTCTTGGTGATAATGGTTGACATGTCTGGTCTCCTTTTTCGTATGATCTCCGCGGGAGCCAAACCATTTAGCACTTGAAGCAACGGCCGGATCCCCGGTCCCTCCTTCAACTGCTAAAAGATCGGCCTGCCCGCGGGCGTTGAAAGAATGCGGGAAGAGGGTGGTGCGGCAAAGGCGCACCACCCTCCACATTGACTCACTTCCGGATGCCCAGCTTGGCGATGAGGGCACGATAGCGCTCGATGTCCTTCTTCTGGAGGTAGTCCAGCAGACGGCGGCGCTTGCCGACCATCTGCAGCAGGCCGCGGTTGGAATGCTTGTCCTGGGGGTTGTTCCGCATGTGCTCGGTCAGCACGTTGATCCGCTCGGTGAGGATGGCCACCTGGACCTCGGGAGAGCCGGTGTCCCCCTCGTGGGTGCGGTTGGCGTCGATGATCGCGGTCTTCTGTTCTTTGCGCAGCATGAAAATTTCCACCTTTCTTCATATATACCCGCAGGGCTGCGCCCCGGGATCGGTGAAAGTCCACGGAGCGAAGGGCTGGGGCCGCACATACACGTGCTGTTGCATGATACCACAGAAATTCCCAGTTGTAAAGATAAAAATGTGGAGTTTTCCCCGGATCGGCGGAAAATTCCCCGTTTTTGTCCCCCGAATGGGCTTGACAAACCGCTTCTTCTCATGATAATCTAACCGTACTAATACGGTTAATACAGTTGCAGGGGCTGCACCGCGGCCCCGCGGAAGGGAAGGTGAGCGGATGATCAGCCTGAATTATCGGGACTCCCGGCCCATTTACGAGCAGATCCGGGACGGACTGCGGAAGCTGATCGTCACCGGTGCGCTGAGCGCGGACGAAAAGCTGCCCTCAGTGCGGGCGCTGGCCGCCCAGCTGGCCATCAATCCCAATACCATCCAGCGAGCTTATAACGAGCTGGAGGGCGAGGGATACATCTACTCGGTCCCCGGCAAGGGAAGCTTCGCCGCCGCGAACGCGGCGGCGGACTCCGCCCGGCGGGCGGAGCTGCTGACCCAGGTGCGGGAGCTCCTCTCCGAGCTGCGGTATCTAGGGGTAAGCCAGCAGGAGCTGCTGAATCTGGTGAAGGAGGCGAGTCCGTCATGATCGAAGTGAATGGCCTGGTGAAGCGGTTCGACGGCTTCGCAGCCCTGGACGGCGCCGCGCTGTCGGTGCCGGCGGGCAGCGTCTACGGCCTGGTGGGTCCCAACGGCGCCGGTAAGTCCACCCTGATCCGCCACCTGACGGGCATCTTCCGCCAGGACGCGGGCACGGTGCGCATCGGCGGCGAGGATGTGTGGGAGAACGCCGCCCTGAAGGCGCGGATCGCCGCCATCCCTGACGACTGGTACTACTTCCTTCAGTCCTCCATTCGGGATATGATGCGCTTTTACCGCGGATTTTATCCCGCTTTTTCCATGGAGCGGTATGAAAAGCTGAAGGAGGTCTTTCAGCTGGATGAAAAACGGCCTATCCGCCGCCTCAGCAAGGGTATGCAGAAGCAGGCGGCCTTCTGGCTGGCCCTGTGCTGCATGCCGGACTACCTGATCCTGGATGAGCCGGTGGACGGTCTGGACCCGGTGATGCGCCGGCAGGTGTGGTCTCTGGTGCTGGCGGATGTGGCCCAGCGAGGCACCACGGTGCTGGTTTCTTCCCACAACCTGCGGGAGCTGGAGGACGTCTGCGACCACGTGGGCATCATGGACCACGGCCGCGTGCTGCTGGAGCGGTCCCTGGCCCAGCTGCAGGACAACATGGTAAAGCTGCAGGTGGTGTTCCCCGACGGGATGACGGAGGTGCCGTCGGACCTGCCGGTGCTCCACGCCAGCCAAATCGGCCGCATCCATACCTTCATCATGCGGATGAGCGCCCAGGAGGCAGAGGACCGTCTGGCGGCGTACAGTCCCCTGCTGGTGGACGCAGTGCCCCTGACCCTGGAGGAGATCTTTATTTATGAGCTGGGAGGTGCGGACTATGCAGTCAAAGACATCGTACTTTAACGCCACGCTGTTCCGCAAGAACCTGACCCGGTTCTGGCCGCTGTGGGGCCTGGCGTCCTTTATCGGCGCTCTGTTCCCTCTGGCGGTGCTGCTGGATATGGTGCACCGGGGCTGGAACGTCCTCTCCGCACCGGACTTCACCGGTATGTACTATGATGCGGTGAGCGCCGTGCCCGTCATCAATCTGGTCTACGCCGCCCTCTGTGCCATGGCGGTGTGGAGCTATCTATACAACGCCCGCAGCGTGGGGCTGATGCACACCCTGCCTATCCGGCGGGAAGGGCTGTTCCTCACCAACTTCCTCTCCGGCCTCTCCATGACCCTGATTCCCTACGCGGTCACCGGGGTCCTGTGCGTCGTGGTCTCCCTGTGCGGCGGGGCCTTTGACGCCAAGGGGCTGGCCGTCACCGTCCTGGCAGTGCTGGGTGAGAGCTTCTTCTACTTCTCCAGCGCCACCTTCGTGGCCTTCATCACCGGCAACGCCTTTACCATGCCGCCGCTGTACGCCCTGCTCCACTTCCTGGCGGTGCTGCTGGACTGGCTGATCTCCTCCTTCGCCCAAGGGTTCATCTTCGGCTTTTCCACTTATTACACCGGGGTGGTGGAATGGCTCTCCCCCACCGTGTATCTGGTCAACAACGTCCGGTGCGCCCGGCAGTATGTGGAGGTCCAGCAGACGTTCCCCGATGGAACGCCTTACACCTCCCGCCTTTTGACCTCCGCAGACCTGGAGAGCTTCTGGCTGATCGGCGTCTACGCCCTGGTAGGACTGGCGCTGGCTGCCCTGGCCCTCATCCTCTACCGCAGGCGCCGCAGTGAGACCGCCGGCGACGTGGTGGCCGTGGGCTGGCTGCGGCCGGTGTTCCGGTACGGTGTGGCAGGGCTCTGTGCCCTGCTGGGCGGCCAGTTCCTCTACTCCCTGTTCTGGTATGGCTTCCAGCAGGGGGAATACTACGACACGCTGCCCATGGTGGTCTGCCTGCTGGCGGCAGGGGCCATCGGGTATTACGGCGCCTCCATGCTGCTGGCCAAGGCCTTCAAGGTGTTCCGGGGCAGCTGGAAGGGCCTGGGCATTGTGCTGGCGGGCTGTGCCCTGGTCTGCTGTGTGCTGCATTTCGACCTGCTGGGTGTGGCGGACCGGGTGCCGGAGGCCTCCCAGATCCAGACCCTGGAGATCCGGATTGCCGACAACACCTACACGCTCACGCCGGAGAAGGACGCGGACCTGCTGGAGCAGGTCAGGGCCCTCCATCAAACGGTGGTTGCCGACGAATCCTATGTTCGGGAGATGGAGGCCCGCAGATCTTCCACCTGGTCTGAGGATGAGACCCCCAACACGGCATACACCGGCCTGAATCTCACCTATACTCTGAAAAGCGGCACCCGGATAGACCGCTGGTACTCCCTGCTCATTACCCGGGACCGACTGGCCCAGCCAGAGACCTATGATTATCTGCTGGACCAGTTCGTGAACAGCGATACTGTAAAAGCCCGGCGCCTCCATCTGGATGACGATTTCTGGACGGTGAGCGGCGGCAGCCTGTACATTGACACTCGTGGCGAGGGCTACGAACTGGGCAGCCGGGAGGGTGACGCCATTCTCAAGGCAGTGGGCCGGGATCTGACCGCCGGGAACTGGGGGGATTACGACTGGTTCTCCGGCGACAGCGGCAGCAGCTATGCCATGGACCTGGGGCTGGACTTTGAAAGTGCAGACAAGGAGCGTTACGACTGGATCTCTGTCCATGTGACCCCTGCCATGACGGAGACGGTGGACTGCCTGGAGCGCCTCGGCCTGGTGACGAGGGCAGATCTCGTCACCTACCGGCAGCTGTATCCGGAGGACTATGGGGCGGACGGCTCCTCCATCTGGCAGGAGGTTCCGCACACGGGTGAGAATGCGGTGGTCTACACGGAGGACACCACTTCCGCCATGGTCTCCCCGGCATGAGGGGGGCAAGAACGCGGCGGCGCCGGAATCCCCGTTTTGCCGCTTTATGCCTGCTGCTGATCTTTGCCGCTGTGGGCGCCGCCGTCTGGCTGTGGGCCGGCCGGGGCCTTCCGGGAGAGGGCGTGGAGGTGCCGGACTATGTGCAGGCGGACCTCCTCACCGTGAACCCCTGGTCCCGGCCCGGCACGCCCCTGGAGAAGATCGATGGGATTGTGATCCACTACGTGGGCAACCCCGGCACCACGGCGAAGGCCAACCGGAACTACTTTGAATCCCTGTCCTCTGGGGAGACGGAGACATACGCCTCCAGCCACTTCATCGTGGGGCTGGAGGGTGAGGTCATCCAGTGCATTCCCCTGACGGAGATCGCCTACGCCTCCAATATCCGCAACGAGGACACCGTGGCCATCGAGGTCTGCCACCCGGACGAGACCGGGGCATTCTCCCCGGCCGCCTACCAGCAGGTGGTGGAGCTGACGGCCTGGCTGTGCCGGACCTTCGATCTGGATCCGGACACTGATGTGATCCGCCACTACGACGTGACGGAGAAGCTGTGTCCCCTCTATTATGTGGAGCATCCGGATGCCTGGGATGCCTTCCGGGCAGACGTTGCAGCAGAGATGGAGCGCCAGACCGAAGTCTCCTGACACGGAGCTTCAAAAATTTTTTGGTCCTCCGTGAAACAAAACGGCATTCTTGATCGTCTTATAAAGCAGAGGGAGATTTTACATCAAAGGGGGCCTTTTTCCATGGAGCAAAATCCGGCTGCCGCCACGCTCTGGCGCATGTGGGTGGATACCAAGCGGCGCATTGTCTCCTTCCACGAGGAGAAGGACTGCCAGCTGCTGGAGTTCCGCAGCCACGAGATGTTTTTGAGCTGCGTGGACCAATACGCCTGCAAGCAATACCGTTATCAATGACCCTGCGGGGCCTTTTCGTCCATATCCCGGCGGCTTCAGCCGCCTAAGGAGGCTTTTTGATCCATGTGGCAAAAACGCGGGCCAGCACTGCTGTGTCTCCTGCTGGCCACCGCACTGACGGTCTTTGCCGCCGCCCGCTCCCCCGCCGCTCCGCCCGGCGAAGTCCCTCCTCCGCAGACGCTGGAGGAGGAATCCCTGCTCTATGAAGAGACGCCGGTCCAGATTATCTCCCTGTTGGACCTGGAGCCGGTGGATACCCGGGCGTCTGCCAATCCCGTCCGGGTGGGGGGCGGCACCCTGGACCCTGTGGACCAGGCGGAGATGGCATCCGTTCTGGCGGAATGTACATTAAAAGACAACACCATCGTCAGGCTCTACGTTACAGCGGAGGGCCTGATCGATGGCGCTTTTTTGCGCCCTGGCGCCGGGTGGATCCGATTTGCCCGCCTGTACCGCGGCGCGGACCAGGGCCCCAATTACGCGGAAACCGCCGCCCTTACCGCCTGCTCCGGTATTCTGGGGCACGATGGCTTTCTGCTGCGGACCGACGGGCACTGCTCCGGCGTTTACTCCTATGATTACTACTGGTTCGACACTGCCGGGGACTTGCAGGTCCTCACCGCCAGGATGGACCCGGTGGCCCTGGACCTGGACGGGGACGGAACGGCGGAACTGGTCTGGGAGATCGCCGAGTGGCAGGGCGCGTTTTCCTTTTACTTCCGGCGGACAGACGGCGCCATCTGTTGTGTGACGCCGTCCGAATACATCGACGCATCGGGCCTGTTCCTGGCTGCGGTGGAGCAGGAGGGGCCCGGCCCGGTCCGGCTGATCTACCGCTATCACGGCACGGACGAGGATCAGGAACAGTTCTGCGCCGTGACGTTTCGGGACGGTGCCCTGGAGATTGAGATGGACCTTGTCTATGTCCCGGCCTCGCTGGAAGACACAGTCCCCCTTTCAGATCCCACAGCTGGCGGGGCCGCCCTGCCCCATGTGTCCATTACCGGCCCCGACGGCTGGACCATGGACGGTGCCGGGGAGGCGGCCTATCTGGATCTCTGGTCCCTTCTCTGGAACAGCCCATATCCCTCCTCGAAGGGGGCGGTGATCGTCCCCACCGATGCGCCGCTGGATGCGGAGACCACCTATACCGTCACCTTCTCCGATCCGCAGGCCGGGAACTCCTTTTCCTGGTCCCTGGACGCCGAGGGCATCTGCCGCCTGGACGGCATAGAGGGCAACTGCCGGATGGTGTCCACCGGTGTCGGCTCCCTGCCCGCATACTGTCACGATGTGCTGGAGCTCTACTGCCGGGCCAGCCGCACCGCCCGGAACTATGACGCGCAGGGCCGATGGCTGGGATGGGATTTGGTCCCGGATACGGTCGCCCCGGGCTAAAACGGGTATCTTTTGCAAAAACCGCCTTGACAAACGGCGAAAATGTGATACGATAGTCCGGTAAATGGAACATTCCGGCGTGGAAAAGGACGAGTAACCGGCATCCCTCCTGCAAAGAGAGCCGCCGTTTGGTGCAAGGCGGACGGGAGCTGCGGCGAAAATCACCTTGGAGCCTCCTGCTGAAAGACGACGCGAGTAAGCGTGGACGATTGATGCCCGTTACAGCATCGGCCCGTGGCAGCGGGCTGTGAGGGGCTGTTTCCCGCAAGGGCGCAGCAGCGAGAGTGGTACCGCAGAGTGTTTGCAAACGCTTTGTCTCTTGAAAAAGAGGCAAGGCGTTTTTGTTTTCTGAAGGGATGTGTATTCTGGTGAAATGCCCAAACTGCGGAAAGGAAATGGAAGAGGGAACTCTGCACACCCGGAATTACCCTTTCTGGACGCAGCAGGAGCTCCGATTCTTTCGGGCCCCCACAGACACCGTGGAGCTGGGCCCCATTGGCGATGACACCACCAGCGTGTTTACACGGGATCCGTTCCCGGAATTTCCCCATGCCATGCTCTGCCGGGAATGCGGCCTTGTCACCTTCCCGTGCAGCTTGATTGAAACCTCCAAAAAAGATAGCAAATAGGAGCTGGAACAGGAGGAGCTTTATGAAGTGTCCGTATTGTCAGCAGCAAATGCAGGAGGGCTTTCTCAGCAGCCGCTCCCCCGTTTTCTGGTCAGAGGAGGTGTCAGGCCTTCCCCTTCCCGCCAGGAAGGGAGATTTGCTTCTGGGTGGAAAGCTGGGGCTGGTTGTCCGCCCCCGGGCTTACCTCTGCCGGAGCTGTAAAACCGTCATTACCCAATATCAATAAAAATTCAGCAAACAGAATGGAAATAGGAGGAAAGATATGGACTACAACAAGACCATCAATCTGCCCAAGACCGACTTCCCCATGCGGGCGGGCCTGCCCAAGCGGGAGCCGGAGATGCTCAAGCGCTGGCAGGAGCAGGACGTGTACAACGAGCTGCTGAAGAAGAACGAGGGCAAGCCCCTCTTCAATCTCCACGACGGCCCGCCCTTTTCCAACGGCGGCATCCACATGGGCACCGCCATGAACAAGGCCCTCAAGGATATCATCACCCGATCCTACGCCATGCGGGGCTACTACACCCCCTATATCCCCGGCTGGGACAACCACGGTATGCCCATCGAGTCCGCCATTATCAAGCAGAACAAGCTGAACCACAAGGCTATGAGCATTCCGGACTTCCGCTCCGCCTGCCATGACTTTGCCCAGCATTATGTGGGCGTGCAGATGGACGCCTTCAAGCGCATGGGCGTCATCGGCGACTGGGAGCACCCCTACCTCACCATGAACCCCGGCTTTGAGGCTGAGGAGGTGAAGGTGTTCGGTGCCATGTACAAGAAGGGCTATATCTACAAGGATTTCAAGCCCGTCTACTGGTGCCCCCACGACGAGACCGCCCTGGCGGAGGCGGAGATCGAGTATCAGGACGACCCTTGCACCACTGTGTATGTGAAGTTCCCCATGCACGACGATTGCGGAAAGCTTTCCGGTTATGACAAGCTGTTCTTCGTGATCTGGACCACCACCATCTGGACCCTGCCGGGCAACCTGGCCATCGCCCTGCATCCCGACGAGTCCTACGCTGTGGTGAAGGCCCCCAACGGCGAGGCCTATATCATGGCCGAGGCTTTGGTGGAGAAGGTCATGCACTTGGGCGGCTTCGACACCTGGGAGGTGGCGGAGACCCATCCCGGCGCCTTCTTTGAGAACATGCTGGCGGACCACCCCTTCCTGCCCAAGACCTCCCGCCTGCTGCTGGCGGATTACGTCACCATGGACTCCGGCACCGGCTGCGTCCACACGGCCCCCGGCTTCGGCGCGGATGACTACGAGACCTGCAAGCGCTACGGCGTGGAGATGGTAGTTCCCGTGGACGACCAGGGCCGCCACACGGAGTACGCCGGCAAGTACGCCGGTATGAAGACCGATGAGTCCAACCCCGTCATCCTGGCGGACATGAAGGAGAGCGGCATGCTCTTCGCCAGCGAGGACATCATCCACAGCTATCCCCACTGCTGGCGCTGCAAGGGCCCCATCATCTTCCGGGCCACGCCCCAGTGGTTCTGCTCCGTGGAGTCCTTCAAGGAACAGGCCGTCGCCGCGTGCGACGATGTGCGCTGGGTGCCCGGCTGGGGCATTGACCGGATGAAGTCCATGATCCGAGAGCGCAACGATTGGTGCATCTCCCGCCAGCGCAAGTGGGGCCTGCCCATTCCCGTGTTCTACTGCAAGGACTGCGGCAAGCCCATCTGCACCGATGAGACCATCGACGCCATCTCCAAGCTCTTCGCCGCCGAAGGCTCCAACGCCTGGTTCGCCAAGGAGGCGGAGGAGATCCTGCCGGAGGGCTTCGCCTGCCCCCACTGCGGTGCCAAAGCCGGCTTCACCAAGGAGACCGATACCCTGGACGGCTGGTTCGACTCCGGTTCCTCCCACTTCGCCGCCATGAAGAAGGACCAGGGCTTCTGGCCCGCCACCATGTATCTGGAGGGCCTGGACCAGTACCGCGGCTGGTTCCAGTCGGCGCTGCTGACCGCCGTGGGCGCCTTCGGCCAGGGCGCGCCCTTCAAGGAGTGCGTCACCCACGGCTGGACCGTGGACGGCGAGGGCAGAGCCATGCACAAGTCCCTGGGCAATGGCATGGACCCGGCAGAGATCATCAACCAGTATGGCGCGGACCTGCTGCGCCTGTGGGCCGCCAGCGCCGACTACCACGCCGACGTCCGCTGCTCTCACGAGATCTTCAAGCAGCTCAGCCAGAACTACCTCAAGTTCCGCAACACCGCCCGGTACTGCCTGGGCAATCTGGACGGCTTTGACGCCGACCAGCTGACGGCGCCCGCGGAGATGGAGGAACTGGACCGCTGGGCCGTCACCCGCCTGAACGCCCTGATGGAGAAGTGCGCCAAGGCGTACAACGACTATGAGTTCCTGGTGGTCACCCACGCGGTGAACGACTTCTGCGTGGTGGACATGTCCAACTTCTATCTGGACATCATCAAGGACCGTCTGTACTGCGAGGAAAAGGACGGCGCCAAGCGCCGCAGCGCCCAGACCGCCCTGTTCCTGATTCTGGACACCATGACCAAGCTGATGGCCCCCATCCTGTGCTTCACCTGCGATGAGATCTGGCTCTCTATGCCCCACCGCAGCGGCGACGATGGTCGGAACGTGGTGTTCAACGACATGAACAAGCCCTTCACCGACTACGCCCTGGATGAGACCGCCATGGAGAAGTGGTCCGCCGTGGAAAAGCTGCGCGACGACGTGAACGCCGTGCTGGAGGCCGCCCGGGCCGAGAAGAAAATCGGCAAGGCCCTGGAGGCCCACGTGGCCCTCCACGCTGGGGACGACGCGGCGTCTGCCGCCCTGGTGCAGGTGATGGGCCTGAACCTGGCAGAGCTCTTCATCGTCTCCGACTGCCAGGTCTCCAGTGCGGAGCCCGATGCCGCCTCCACTGTGGGCCAGGGTGCCAACTTCCCCGGCCTCACCGTGGAAGTCAGCGAGGCCAGAGGCGACAAGTGCGAGCGGTGCTGGATGCACAGCCCCACTGTGGGCGCCGACGCGGATCACCCCACCCTCTGCGCCCGCTGCGCCGCCGTGGTGCGGAAACTCCCCCAGTTCTGACCATCCGAAAACAGCAGTCAAAAAGGTCCCGGCCATTGGCCGGGACCTTTTTCCATGTCGATTCAATTCCCCCGGGCACGTTCCTTTTTCAGCTTCCGGATATCCTCTCCCGCAAAGGGCAGCAGGGTATATTCCCCTTCAATCCGGGAGGCGATCTGGGGCGTGTACCGCCGGGCCAGCTCTCCCGGCGTCAGGTTTGTGCTGATGATGGTGGAGCGGCGCTCCATCTGGCGGGTGTTGACAATCTGGTACAGGGCGCTCTGAACGAAGGATGTGGTCATCTCGGATCCCAGATCGTCCAGAATCAGCAGATCGCAGTTCAGCACCCGCTCCACGTGGTCGTCGGCCTCCTCTTCCCGGGTGAACTTCTGCTGCTCGAATTGTGCAAAGATGTGGCCCGCGGTGTCATAAACCACCGAATGCCCCTTCTCGCTGACCTCCCGGGCAATGGCGGCGGAGAGGTGGGTCTTTCCCAGTCCGGGTGCGCCGAAGAGCAGGAGGTTCGCCGGGCGCTTGCCGAACTGGTGGGCAAAATCCGCGCAGATGTCGTAGATCATCTCCATGTGCTGCCGGACGGTGATGCCGATGTTCGGGTCATAGCGGTCCGGGTACCAGTCTGTGGAGAAGGTGTCAAAGCTCTGGTGCCCCAGGTCCAGCATCCGGGACAGCTCCTTCTGCTGCTCCCGGGCGTAATAGCCCCGCAGGCAGCGGCACACCCGGCCGTTGCGGTAGCCCGTGTCCCCGCAGAGGGCGCAGGCGGGCGTCTCCTCCAGAGCATCCTCCGGCAGGCCCATCTTCTGCAGAAGCTCCCGCTTCTCTGCCTGGAGGCTCAGATTTTCATCCCGCAGCACTGCCACCGCGGACCGGGGGTCCGTGCCGTGGCGGAGCGCACTGGTGATGATGCGGCTCATGGTGGAGCGAAGCTCCCCGTCGATCTCCCGCAGGCGGGGCTGGCGGGCAAAAATCCGTTCCCGCCGCTCCTGATACTGGGCCTGCCGCCTCTGGCGGTCCTCCTCGAACCGCTGGAGGGCCAAGCGCATCACCTTTCCGTCATACGCCACCGCTCATCACCTCCTGTTCCGATGCAGCTCCTGCATATATCTGCGCATCTCCGTCTCCGTGTCCCTGGGGGACTGCTGGTCCCCCCTGCGGGCCGCCGGGCGGTCCCCCGCCTGAATCTCCTCCACCGTGTGGAGGCCCGCCTCGTTCCACTTCTTCAAAATGCCGTTGCAATAGGCCCACTTCAGCTCATGGCACTTCAGCACCGTTTTGTCATAGGCCAGGGCCACGGCCTCCGGGCCAAAGCCCATCTCCTGCCAGGCGAGGATGTACTTCTCCTCCGAAGGCGCGGGGGCCGGTCCCCCAGCTGCAGCGCCTTCATATACTGGGGCAGGACCCCCTGGCGCTGGGCATAGGTCCGGAGATAGGCATCCGCCGCCGCCTGGGTGTCGATCCCCATGCGGGCCCAGGCGTAGCCCTCCTTTTCGATCTGCTTCATGCCGGGGCGGCGGCCCTCGCCGAATCGGCGCTGCACCCGCTCTACACAGTGGCACACCAGCAGATAGACCACGCCTTCCGGCAGGCCCAGATAGTCCGTCAGTCCCAGCAGGATCCCCACGTCCGGGGTGGTCAGCTTTTTGCCCAGCTTCACCTCCACCTGCCGGGTGAGGGCCTGGAACGCCTTGCTGTGCTCCAGCCGCTCCGCCACGTCGGCGCGCTGATAGACGGGCCGCTCCTCCGCCGGGGCGGGCGGCGTCTCCGCGGGGGCCACCAGGCCCAGCTCCCGCAGGGCGGTCTCCGCCGCCTCGATGCGGCCGCGGTCCCACCGCAGCTCCCCGGCCAGGGACCGGGGCGGTACCGTGCCCTGCCGCCGCAGCAGCGCCAGATACAGCAGCGCCGCATCCCCGTCGCCCCGGTCCAGCAGCCGCTTCACCGTGGCCGCGGACAGGGTGACGCTCTCATCCCCGGTATGTACCAGACAGCTGGGCATCCTCCGCTCCTCCCCTCTTTTTGAACTTCCCCTATTCTACACGATTTTCCCCGGCAGGACAAGCCCCGGCGGAAAAAGTCCGCACCTGCCCCAGCTTCTGGCGGAAATGTGAATTTTTTTAAAACCTCCCGTTTTTCTGTGGCGCTGTCTTTTTTCCTATGATATACTATAATTTATGATAATGGGCGGCATCTGCCCTGCCGCTGATCAATCTACCGACGAGGGGGAAGTTGTTTATGGCAAATCGCGTGGTCATCAACATCTGCGGGGAGGAGCTCACCTTCATTGCGGAGGAGTCCTCTTCTTACATGCAGCGGGTGGGCGCCTACGTCAATGATAAAATGGCGGAGGTCCTGGACAGCTCCAAAGTGGGCCGCACGGATGCCGCCGTCCTCACCGCCGTCAACATTGCCGACGAGCTCTTCAAGGCCCAGGCCGCGGCGGAGCAGCTCCGGGGCCAGATCAAGGGGTATCTGGACGAGGCCGGCAGGGCCCAGAGCGAGGCCAGCGAGCTGAAGCGGGAGGTCTTCCGCCTCCAGCAGAAGCTGGACGCCCAGGCCCGGAAGGACCGGGGATGAGGCCGGAGCTGCTGGCCCCCGCCGGTTCGCCGGAGGCTCTGCGGGCGGCGGTCCAGAACGGCGCGGACGCGGTGTACCTGGGCTGGGGCGCCTTCAACGCCCGTAGGGGCGCGAAAAATTTTTCTGATGAGGAGTTCGCCGCCGCCCTGGCCTACTGCCACGAGCGGGGGGTCCGGGTCTTTCTGACGCTGAACACCCTGGTGACGGACCGGGAGCTGCCCCAGGCGCTGGAGACAGCCGTTCAGGCCGGCCGCCTGGGGGTGGACGCGGTGCTGGTGCAGGACTGGGGGCTGTTCGGCCTGCTGCGCCGGACGCTGCCGGATCTGCCCCTCCACGCCAGCACCCAGATGAGCCTGTTCACCTCCGGCGGTGCCCGGGAGATCGCCGCCGACGGCTGCGAGCGGGTGGTCATTGCCCGGGAGTGTTCGGCGGAGGACACCCGTACGATCTGTGAAAACTGCCCTGTGGAAGTGGAGGTCTTTGCCCACGGGGCGCTGTGCATGTGCTACTCCGGCCAGTGCGGGATGAGCGCCCTGATCGGGGGCCGCTCCGGAAACCGGGGCCGCTGCGCCCAGCCCTGCCGCCTGCCCTACGGGGTTAACGCCCCCGCCAAAAAGGCATATCCCCTGAGCCTGAAAGACAGCTGTCTGGCCGGACGGCTGGAGGAGATGGGGGCCATGGGCGTATCCTGCGTGAAGCTGGAGGGCCGCATGAAGCGGCCGGAGTATGTGGCCGTCATCACCCGCATCTACGCCCGCCTGCTGGAGGAGGGCCGTGGTCCCACCGCCGACGAGCGGGCGGAGCTGGAGCAGGCCTTCTCCCGGTCCGGCTTCACCGACTGGTACTGGCAGGGCAAACACGGCGCTGCCATGTTCGGGACCCGTCCGGAGAACGCTCCGGACCCCAAGGACCTCTTTGAGGAGGCCCGCCGGGCCTATGAACGGGACAGCCTGCGGACGGTGCCGGTGGATCTCTCCTGCTCCGTTTCCGCGGGGGTGCCCTGCACCCTGACTGTGTCGGACCGGGACGGCCACAGCGTCACGGTCACCGGCCCGGTGCCGGAGGCCGCCCGGACCCGGGCCCTGGATGGACTGGAGCTGGAAGCCCGCCTCCGCAAGACCGGCGGCACCGCCTACCGCTGCGACACCGTGGTCACCCTGGTAGATGAGGGGCTGTCCCTCTCCGCCAGTGCCGTCAATGCCCTGCGGCGGGATGCGCTGGCGGCTCTCACCGCCGCCCGCACTGCGCCGCCCAAGCGCCGGGAGCTGCCGGTGCCGCCCCTGCCGGAGGCCGACTGCACAGCGGAGGCGCCCCGGCTCACCATTTCCGTGACCCGGCTGGAGCAGCTCTCCCCCGCCCTGCTGGAGCTGGGCTGCCCGGCCCGGGTCTATATCCCGCTGGAAGAGGTCTCCCGGCTGGAATCTCTCCCGGGAGAAGGCCCGGAGTGGTGCGCCGTTCTGCCCCGGGTCTGGCGGGACCGGGACGAGCCTGCGCTCCGCACCTTGCTGGAGCGGGCCCGGGCTCTGGGCTTTACCGGTGTTCTGATCGGAAATCTGGGCCATCTGCCCCTGGTGCGGGGCCTGGACTTCCATCTCTACGGCGATTACGGCCTGAATGTGTTCAATTCCCGGTCCCTGGCCTATCTGAAGGACAAGGAGCTGGAGAGCGCCTGCGTGTCCTTTGAGCTGCGGTTCGCCCAGATCCGGGATCTGAAAAAGGTGCTGCGGGCGGAGGCCATTGTCTACGGCCGCCTGCCCCTGATGATTACGGAGAACTGCCTGGTGCAGAACGAGACCGGCTGCCGCCTGGACCGGCAGGGCCTTTGTGTCCCGGAGGACGGCCCCTGCCGCTGCGGCCAGCCCAATGTTCTGGTCGACCGCACCGGCGCCGCTTTTCCCCTGCTACCCGCCTACGGCCACCGGACGGAAATCCAGAACAGCAAGCCGCTGTATCTGGCGGACCGGCCGGAGCACCGCAGGCTGGGACTGGCCTATGCCCGTCTCCGCTTCACCACGGAGACAGCGGAGGAGTGCGTGTCCGTCGTGCAAAACTATCTGGATGCCGCGCCCGCCGCGGGGGATTTCACCCGGGGGCTTTACGAACGGGGAGTTGAATAATCAAATGGCAGCCTGTATAGATACCCGCTGGTTTTGGACCCTTTTGATCCTTACCCTCTGCGGAGAGTTTCTGCTTCCCTGCCTGCTGGCCCGGAAGGATCCAGCCTATCGGCCTGGAACCATGGCGGTCAGCGTTCTGGGCAGAAGGGGCGGTCCCGTGGCCCGTGTCTACCGCCTGTGGCTGGCGTGGCTGGGGATATGGCTTTTGACCACTGCCGCCGTCTACGCCGTCGGCGCGGCGCCGGCCTCCCGGTGGCTGGCGGCGGGATTGGCCGTGTCCCTGGGCGGCTTCGCCCTGGGCGCCGGTATCCTGGCTGCCCTGTTTCCCACCGGGCTCACCAAAGATCTGTCGGATCGCTCTGCCCTGATCCACGGCATTGCCTCTGCCCTGGGCTTTTTCGCCCTGCTGTTCCTACCCCTCTGGCGGGCGCTGCTGGCGCTGGAGACAGACTCCCCGGTTATGGCGTGGGCCTGCTTTGCCGCCCTGGGGCTGGCGCTGGTATTCTTCACGCTGTTTGTCCTCTCGGACAAAGACCGCTTCCAGGGCACGGCTGTGGCCCGTGAGGGTCTTTGGGAACAGCTCTGCCTGGCGGCCATGTATGTTCCCTTGTTGCTGGATGCAATCGTCCACCTGATTTCCGCC
The DNA here is from genome assembly GCF_005121165.3 of Dysosmobacter welbionis. Classification (NCBI taxonomy): domain Bacteria; kingdom Bacillati; phylum Bacillota; class Clostridia; order Eubacteriales; family Oscillospiraceae; genus Dysosmobacter; species Dysosmobacter welbionis. Next base: position 1,942,779 of record NZ_CP034413.3, read on the forward strand.
CCCTGAGCTGTACAGCCCTCCGCACGGAACCTTACACTGATAAAAGCAGGGATGCATCTGTCCGCCCATCAGCGGGACTTGTCTCCTGCATCCAATGGGGTTAACCGCCTGAAAGCATCATATTTCCTATACAATTCATAAATTTTATTCTATATTATACAAACCGTATTTATTTTGGAGTTTGACATGGAAGAGATCAAGGTAAAATATTTCACAGATGACATCGACGAGCTGTGCTACGTGGAGGGCAAGTCCGACTGGATCGACCTACATGCGGCGGAAACCGTGACTATGAAGGCCGGGGAGTTCCGGCTGATCCCCTTGGGGGTGGCCATCGCCCTGCCGGAGGGGTATGAAGCCCACATCGTCCCCCGCAGCTCCACCTTTAAGAATTACGGCATTCTGCAGACCAACTCCATGGGCGTGGTAGACTACACCTACCGGGGCGACGGTGACCAGTGGCGGATGCCCGCCTACGCCACCCGGGATGTGACCATTGAGAAAAACGCCCGGATCTGCCAGTTCCGCATCATGAAAAACCAGCCCCGGCTGACCTTCACCAAAGTGGAGCATCTGGACGGCCCCGACCGGGGCGGCTTCGGCTCCACCGGAAAGTGAGGGCGCGGCCATGGCAAAGATCGTACTGGCCTCCGGCTCTCCCCGGCGGCAGGAGCTGCTCCAGCGCATCGGCATCACGGACTTCGACATCCGGGTCCCCCGGACGGAGGAAACCTATCCCGCCGGCCTCTCCCCCCGGGAGACGGTGGAGTACATCTCCCGGGAGAAGTCCGACGCGGCCGCCGCTCTCTGCACACCGGAGGAAATCATCATCACTGCCGACACCATGGTGTTTCTGGACGACCAGCGTCTCGGCAAGCCTGTGGACGAGGCGGACGCCCTGCGGATGCTGACGGCCCTCCAGGGCCGCCGCCACACGGTATGCACCGGCGTCACCGTCCGCCGGGGCGGCGAGATCCTGACGGAGAGCGCGTCCACCGACGTGTATTTCCGCCCTGCCGCGGAGGCGGAGCTCTGGGGCTACATCCGCACCGGCGAGCCCATGGACAAGGCCGGGGCCTACGGCGTCCAGGGGCTGGGTGCCCTTCTGGTGGAGCGGCTGGACGGTGACTTTTTCAACGTGATGGGTCTGCCGGTCCTGCGCTTGAGCCGGATGCTGGAGCGGTTCGGCGTCCATTTCTTCTGCTGACCAACGATCAGGAGGGTTTCCTTTGAAGAAATTTTTTCGGGAACACGGCATCTGGGTCCTGTTCGCCACGGCGGTGATCGCCGTGAGCCTGTCCCTCATGTCCTTTTTCTCCAACACCTCCTCTCCCCTGTCCAATCTGGCGGGGATCATCGCCTCCCCCTTCCGGTCGGCCTACACCGCTGTAACAGGCTGGATCACAGACAAGCAGAACTACTATCAGGACGTCACCGCCCTGGAGGAGGAGAACGCCGCCCTGCGGCGGGAAAACGCCATCCTCAAGGCCCAGAACCGCCTGGCTCAGACCAACAATGAGGAAAACGCCCGCCTGCGGGATCTGCTGAACCTGCGGCCCCAGAACTATGACCTGGAGCTGGAGACGGCCTCCGTCACGGAGCGCACGGTCACCAACTGGACCTCCTCCCTGACACTGAACATCGGCACGGATCACGGTGTCGAAGTGAACGACTGCGTCATCGACGAGACGTATGCCCTGGTGGGTGTGGTCAGCGAAGTGGGACTCAACTGGTGCACGGTCCTCACCATCGTGGACACGGACACCTCCCTGGGCGCCCAGGTGTTCCGCACCAAGGACCTGGGGCTGGCGGTGGGCGACTTCTCCCTGATGCGGGAGAACCGCCTGCGGCTGGACTATCTGCCCGCGGACTGTCAGCTGCTGGGCGGCGATCTGGTGGTCACCTCCGGCCTGGGCGGGTATTATCCCTCCGGCCTCTCTGTCGGCACAGTGGAGGAGGTGCAGCTCAGCGACTCCGGCGCCGCCTCCTACGCGGTGCTGGAACCCGCCGCCGACTTTGACAGTCTGGTGGAGGTCTTCGTCATCAAATCCTTTGACATCCAGACCTGATGGGACGGATGTCCCCACCTGTTCGGAAAGGAGGCTCCGGCATTGCTGGCGCGGAATGAGACCATTTTCAAATGGGCCCTGTATGCCGGGGCCACGGCAGTGTTCTTCCTGCTCCAGGGGGCGGTGCTCCAGCGGATCACCCTCTGGGGCGTCATTCCCTTTGTGTTCCCCATCCTGGTGGCGGTCCTGGGTATGTATGAGGGTCCCCTCCCCGCCTCCGTCTACGCCCTGACGGTGGGAGTGCTGTGCGACCTGCTGCTGCCGGCGTCCATCCCCTGCTTTTACACCCTGATCTTTCCCGCGGCGGGGCTATGCGCGGCGCTGATCTCCCAGAGCCTGCTGCCGGCAGGCTTTCTCTGTGGGGTGGTCACCTCCGTGCTCTCCTTCCTCCTTACAGACGCCTTTCACTGTATCGTGCTGTGGGCTGGGGGGAAAGCCGCCTGGGCTGCGGGGGCCCAAGTCTTCCTGCGGGAGGTCTGCGTCTCCATCCTGCTGGTGGTCCCGGTGGTGCTGCTGTTCTCTGCCGTGTTCCGCCGCACCCACCTGGACGACTGAGAAGGAGGCTGTCTATGGACCATAAGGAAGCCCATCATCTGCGCCTGTATGTTCTGGCAGCCCTGTTTTTCATTGTGGCTGCGGTCTACATCGGGGTCCTGTACGATACGCAGGTGAACAATTACGACTATTACTACGCCAGCTCCGTCCGCAGCATCGCCCGGTCGGAGACCGTGGAGGCCGCCCGGGGCAACATCACCGACCGAAACGGCAAGGTGCTGGTGTCCAGCCGCTCCTCCTACAACCTGACCTTTGACGCCTCCCTGCTGGAGAAGGACGAAGATGCCAACGAGTCCCTCCTGCGGCTGCTGCAGTTGTGTCAGAGCCGGGGGATCAACTGGGTGGATTCTCTGCCCATCTCCCGCTCCGCCCCCTTCGCCTACACCATCGACTCCCTGGACAGCGCCGCCAGGAGCCGCTTTCTCACCTATCTGAAGGATCTGGACGAGGCCGCGAACGCCCTGGCCGCCTATCTGCTGGAGCATCCTGCCCTGCTGGAGACCACGGACGAGGAGGGCAACAGGGAAAACCCCGCCGACGACATCCTGGCGGATGAGGAGCTGGATCAGGCCAGCAAGGCCCAGGCCCTGCTGGAGGAGCTGACCTCCAGTCAGCTGACCGGCGCCATGCTGGAAGGGTCCGGTCTCTCCGCCACGCGGCTGATCGCCCTGATGCGGAAGGATTTCGGCCTCTCCGCCTCTTTTTCCGTGGAGGAGGCCCGGCTGGTGCTGGGCGTCCAGTACGAGATCCGCAGCCGAAATCTCGCCAGGACGGACCCCTATGTGCTGGCGGAGGACATCGACGCGGAGCTGATCTCCCTGCTGAACGACGGCGACTACGCCGGAGCCAAGATCACCCCCTCCTCCGTGCGGGAGTACGAGACGACCTACGGGGCGCATATCCTGGGGTATCTCGGAAAAATCAACGACAGTGCGGAAAAGGAGGCCCTGGGCGAGGGATATAACTGGAACGACTATGTGGGCAAGGACGGCGTGGAGGCGGCCTTTGAATCCCATCTCAAGGGCACCGACGGCACCCGGGTGGTCTCCCTGAACGAGGACGGCAAGATCACCGGCGAGTATTACTCCAAGGAGCCGGTGCCCGGCAACACCGTGGAGCTGACCATCGACCTGGACCTCCAGCAGGCGGCGGAGGACGCCCTGGCCGCCACCATCACCCGGATGACCGGGGAGGATGGGGATGAGACCCGGGGCGGCGCCGTGGCGGTGGTACAGGTGGGCACGGGGGAAGTTCTGGCCCTGGCCTCTTATCCCACCTATGATCTCTCCACATTCCGACAGAGCAGCATCTACGCGGCTCTCTACAATGACCCTGCCCGCCCCTTCACAAACCGCGCCACCAACGGGACGTACGTCCCCGGCTCCACCATCAAGCCCCTGACGGCCGTGGCCGCGCTGGAGAAGGGGATCATTACTCCCACCCAGGAGATCTACTCTCCCAGCCGGTGGGTCTATCCCAACGACCCCACCCACAGCGGCGCCAACTGCGCCGGCGGCAACCACGGTCTCATCAATGTGACGGAGGCCATCACCAAGTCCTGCAACTACTTCTTCGCGGAGATGGGATACCGAATGGGCATGGACACCTTCCGGGAGTATCTGCAGGCCTTCGGCCTGGGAGAGCACACCGGCATTGAGATTGGTGATTACGCCGGTACCTTGCCCAGCAATGAGGCGGGCCACGACCAGACCCCCTGGGCCACCTTCGGCCAGGCCAACCAGCTCTACTCACCCCTCCAGCTTGCCAACTACATCGCCACACTGGCCTCCGGCGGACAGCACTGCAAGGCCCACCTGCTGAAGGCCGTGAAATCCTATGACAATACGGAGGTCCTGGCTGTGGGCGACACGGCGCCCACCAACGTGGTCTCCATGCAGGATTCCACGCTAGAGGCGGTGAAAAAGGGCATGCTGGGCTACACCCAGCCCGGCGGCTCTGTTTACAATGCCTTCCGGAACTGCGTGGTCACTGCCGGCGCCAAGACCGGCACCTCCGAGCTGGGCGGCAACCAGACCGAAAACGGCGTCTTCGTCTGCTTCGCCCCTTATGACGATCCGGAGATCGCCGTGGCCATCGTCATTGAGCACGCCACCTGGGGCTCCAATCTGGCCACCACGGGCGTGGATATTCTCAACGCTTACTTTACCGCCGACGAGACCGGCAGTGCCGTCACCGGCGAAAACCAACTGCTTCCGTAAGGAGACGCATCCCCATGAGCGAACCCTTTGTCTTTGATCCCCGCTGCGACCTGTGCAAGGAGCCCTTCGGCGCCGTCCCCTGCGGAACGGCGGTCACCTTTCACTGCCGCCCCCTGGCCACGGAGGGCTTTTCCCACTGCGCACTGGTCCTCTCCTGTGAGTTTTCCGGGACGCAGCGGGAGCAGGAACTACCCCTGGAGGGCTTCGCAGGCGAGCGGCTTTGCTTTTCCGGCACACTGACCGCGCCGGAGCTGCCCGATCTTCTCTGGTATCACTTCCGCTTCTGGCGGGAGGACGGCACCGGCTGTCTGCTGGACAAGACCGGCTACCGCAGTGACGGACAGGCCGTGTCCTGGCAGCTGACGGTCTACCAGGAAAGCCGTACGCCCGGCTGGTTTGGGGCAGGTGTGACATACCAAATTTTTCCAGATCGTTTCTGCCGTCTGGTACCCGTGGACCCTGCGGGTCTGGTTGGCCGGCGCTGGGTCCACGAGGACTGGGATGACACGCCGGAGTGGCGGCCGGATCCGGATGGGGAGATCCGCAACCGGGACTTCTTTGGTGGCACTCTGGCGGGGATCACGTCGAAACTGGACGATTTGAAGGCCCTTGGTGTCACCACGCTGTACCTCTGCCCCATTTTCGAGTCCGCCTCCAACCACCGTTATAACACAGCGGACTATACCCGCATCGACCCCATGCTGGGCACGGAGGCCGATTTCCGCGCTCTCTGCGCCCAGGCCCGACAGCGGGGGATGCGGGTGATTTTGGACGGCGTGTTCAACCACACCGGATCCCAGAGCATGTACTTCAATGCCGATGGCTATTACCCCACTTTGGGCGCAGCCCAGAGCCAGGATTCTCCCTGGTACAGCTGGTACCGGTTCCACCACTGGCCGGATTCCTACGACTCTTGGTGGGGCATCCGCACTCTGCCAGCGGTGGAGGAGTCCTCTCCCTCTTATGTGGATTTCATCATTGACGGCAAGGACTCCATTATCCGCCGGTGGCTGCGTGCCGGAGCTTCCGGCTGGCGACTGGATGTGGCGGATGAGCTGCCGGACTGGTTTCTGGAGAAGATCCGCGCCGCCATGGAGGAGACGGCCCCTGACAGCGTCCTGATCGGCGAGGTGTGGGAGGACGGCTCCAATAAGATCGCCTACTCCCAGCGGCGGCGGTATCTGCTGGGCAGTGAGACCCACGGGCTGATGAACTACCCCTTCCGCACGGCGCTGCTGGCCTATGTCTCCGGCGGGGATGCCGATGACTTTCGGGAGGCCATGGAGACCCTGCGGGAGAACTATCCTCCGGCGGCCTTTTACTCCGCCATGAACTTTTTGGGCACCCACGATACCCCCCGCATCCTGACGCTGCTGGGTGCGGACCGAACGCCGGACACCAAGGCGGAGCGGGCCTCCTACCGGCTTTTGCCCCGGGAGCGGGCAGCGGGCATCGCCAAGCTGCGGCTGGCGGCGCTGGTGCTGTTCACCTTCCCCGGCTCTCCCATGATCTATTACGGGGATGAGGCCGGGATGGAGGGCTTTGAGGACCCTCTGAATCGGGGAACCTACCCCTGGGGCCGGGAAGACCGGGACCTGCTGGCGTGGTTCACCCGGCTGGGTGCCCTGCGGAATGCGTATCCAGCCCTGCAGTCCGGCACCATCTCCTGGCTCTACACCGCAGGTCCTTTGTTGATTTTTGCCCGGCAGAACGGTGACCAGCGGCTGACCACAGCCGTCAACGCCTCACCGGACTCCCACACTGTCACACTGCTGTGGGAAGGCGCTGGCCCCACTGATCTCCTCACCGGAGATACTCTTCCCTGTTCCGGCGGTGTTCTGCACTTGCAGCTGCCGCCCTGGGGCTGCCGTCTTTTGCTGTGACCGGCTGCGGATGTTTCACGTGAAACATCCGCGGCTCTTTTTCTGCCGTTTGTTTCACGTGAAACATTTTCTCTTCCTTTTCTCTGCTTTTCCGCTTTTCTCCTTGCAACGGCCGTCCACGCTTGCTATAATAAATGAGCATAAGCATTTCTACCTTATTGGGTATTTTCAGAAAGTAGGTGCCCACGTGGCAAAAACCATTGCGATTGTGAATCAAAAAGGCGGCGTGGGGAAAACAACCACCTGTGTGAATCTCGCCGCGGCCTTGACGGAGGCCGGGCAGCGCATCCTCCTGTGTGATTTTGATCCTCAGGCCAATTCCACTTCTGGAATGGGCGTGGACAAGACGGTCTCCAAGGGAATCTACGATGCCCTGATCGGCGAAGTGCCGGTGGAGGACGCCCTGGTGCACACCAAATACGGCGATGTTCTCCCCTCCAACAAGGCGCTGGCCGGCGCCGGGATCGAACTGATCGGCATGGAGCGCCGGGAATTCCTTCTGCGGGACGCGCTGGACAAGGTAAAAGATCGCTACGACTTCCTGTTCATCGACTGCCCCCCCTCTCTGGAACTGCTGACGCTGAACGCCCTCTGCGCCGCGGACGCCATCCTGGTGCCGGTGCAGGGCGAATACTACGCTCTGGAGGGCCTCAGTGACCTGATGAACACGGTGCGGATCGTCCGCAGGTCCCTGAATCCCCGGCTGGAACTGGACGGCGTGCTGCTGACCATGTTTGACGGGCGGACCAATTTGGCCTTGCAGGTGGCGGAGGAAGTGAAGCACTACTTCCCCGGCAAGGTCTATGCCACTGTGATCCCCCGGAACGTGCGCCTCAGCGAGGCGCCCAGCCACGGCAAGCCCATCACCGCCTATGATCGGACCTCCCGGGGCGCGGAGGCCTACACCGCCTTTGCGGCGGAGTTTCTGAAAAAGCAAAGCGCCTGATTCTCTGGAAAGGAGCGTTCCCATGGCATCCAAGAAACCCTCCGGCCTCGGCCGGGGTCTCGGCGCCCTGCTGGGCGACGACGTATTGAAGGCGGAGAGCACCGGCAGCCTGTACCTGCCCATTTCCCAGGTGGAAAGCTGTTCCTCCCAGCCCCGCAAGCACTTTGACGAGGCATCCCTGGCAGAACTGGCCGACTCCATCCGAGAGCACGGTATCATCCAGCCTCTTACCGTCCGGAAGCTGGCCTCCGGCTACTATCAGATCATCGCCGGAGAACGGCGCTGGCGGGCTGCGCGGCTGGCGGGCCTTCAGGAAGTGCCCGTCATTGTCATGGAGGCCGATGACCGCAAGGCCGCCGAGCTGGCCATGATCGAAAACCTCCAGCGGGAGGATCTGAACCCCATAGAGGAAGCCGCTGGCTTCCAGTCCCTGATGGAAACGTATCACATGACCCAGGAGGAGGCCGCGTCCCGAGTGGGCAAATCCCGCAGCGCCGTGGCCAACGCGCTGCGGCTGCTGTCCCTGACGCCGCCGGTGGCCAAGCTGGTGGAGGAGGGAAAGCTCTCCGCCGGTCACGCTCGGGCGCTGCTGCCCCTCTCCCCCGCCCTGCAGGAAAACGCCGCTGGCGCCGTGATCTCCGGCGGCCTCTCTGTCCGCCAGACGGAGGCCCTGGCCAAGCGGCTGAGTCTGGAAAAGCCGGAAAAAGCCCCCGCGCCGAAGGGAATCGACTATGCCGCGGAGGCGCAGAAGGAGTTGAGCTCCAAGCTGGGCCGGGGGGTGCGGATCGTCACCGGCCGCAAAAAGGGCCGGATTGAGCTGGAATACTACGGCATTGACGACCTCAACGACCTGCTGGAGGCCCTGGCGATGCTCCGGGCAAAGCAAACGAAAACCCCCTGATTGGGAAAGGATGATCTGCCATGAAATTTGAAAAACGCAGCGGAGACGAAGCGGAGACACCCTCCTCTGCTCCGGAGGAAACGCCCTCCACCGGGAAAAAGCCCGTTGTCATCTATATCATGATCCTGTTCATCGTGGCCTTTCTGCTGATGGCGCTGTCCTTTCTAATGCACCAGCGGAGCAACTCCGAGGTGATTGGGGAGCTTCAGGACTCCGTCACTGCCATGCAGGAGGTACAGGCCACGCAGGACGCCCTGCTGGACCTGCAAAACCAGCTGGATGAAGCCCAGACCACCATCGACGCGCTGGAGTCCTCCGCAGAGGAAACTGACGCCGCCTTGGCGGAGGCCCAGCGGGAGAACCAGGCACTGCTGGCTCTGTACACCATTCAGCAGCAGTATTCTGCGGGAGATCTGGCGGGCTGTCAAGCCAGCATCGACGCCTTCGAGGCGTCTGAATACCGGGACGCACTGCCTGAGACTGCTGAGGAGGGTGTCACCCCTCCCTCCCAGCGGTATGCGCAGCTGAAGGAAGCAGCAGAGGCCCGTTGAGCAGTCAACGGCTGGCCATTGTTTCACGTGAAACATGCAACATCAATAAATTGAGGAGAGAATCATCATGCTGGATATCAAATTTATCCGGGAGAATCCGGATGCCGTCCGTGAAAATATCAAAAAGAAGTTTCAGGATGCCAAGCTTCCCCTGGTAGACGAAGTCCTGGACCTGGACTCCAAGCGCCGGGCCGCCATTGCGGAGGCGGATCAGCTCCGCTCCAACCGAAACACACTCAGCAAGCAGATCGGCATGCTGATGGGCCAGGCCAAAAAGGACCCCGCCAAGCTGGCGGAGGCCGAGGCTGTCAAGCAGCAGGTGAAGGAACAGGCGGACCGCTTGGCAGAGCTGGAGAAACAGGAGACGGAGCTGGAGGAAAAGCTCCATCACAATATGCTGCTGATCCCCCAGATGATCGATTCCTCCGTGCCCATCGGCAAGGATGACAGCGAAAATGTAGAGGTCCAGCGGTTCGGAGCATGTGAAGTCCCCGACTTCCCCATTCCCTACCACGTGGATATCATGGAGTCCTTCAACGGCATCGACCTGGATGCCGCCGGGCGGGTCTCCGGCAGCGGCTTTTACTACCTGCTGGGCGACATTGCCCGGCTCCATGAGGCGGTGCTGGCCTACGGCCGGGACTTCATGATCGACAAGGGCTTCACCTACTGCATCCCCCCCTTCATGATCCACGGCAACGTGGTGGAGGGCGTTATGAGCCAGACAGACATGGACGGCATGATGTACAAGATCGAAGGGGAGGACCTGTACCTGATCGGCACCAGCGAGCACTCCATGATCGGCCGGTTCATTGACCAGATCCTGCCGGCTGAGAGCCTGCCCCAGACCCTTACCTCCTACTCCCCCTGTTTCCGCAAGGAGAAAGGTGCCCACGGCATCGAGGAGCGTGGCATCTACCGCATCCACCAGTTTGAAAAGCAGGAGATGATCGTAGTCTGTAAGCCCGAGGAGTCCAAGGACTGGTATGAGAAGCTGTGGCGGATGTCCGTGGAGCTGTTCCGCTCTCTGGATATTCCGGTGCGGCAGCTGGAGTGCTGCTCCGGCGACCTGGCAGATCTAAAGGTCAAGTCCTGCGATATCGAGGCCTGGTCTCCCCGCCAGCAGAAGTTCTTTGAGGTGTGCTCCTGCTCCAATCTGGGGGACGCCCAGGCCCGCCGTCTGCGCATCCGCTATAAGGATGAAAATGGCAAAATGCAGCTGTGCCACACCCTGAATAACACCTGCGTGGCCCCGCCCCGGATGCTGATCGCCTTCCTGGAGAACAACCTCCAGGCCGACGGCACTGTCCGCATCCCCCAGGTCCTGCGGCCCTATATGGGCGGCAAGGAATTGCTGGTCCCCGCGGAAAAATCCAATTTGTAATTTTTTGTTTTATTTATACAAATCGTTGAACCCGTTTCCAGCCGTTGGAGCGGCGCGCAGCCCTGCTCCGGATCATTCGGTGCCCCTCCAGCGGCTCCATTCGGGTCAAATCTCTGAAAGCCTTGGGCTCCAATGGTTACAGCATACGTACACAGGCGCCCATTCATTTCACACAGGAGAGTCCCATGACTGAACTTACCAAAAAGACCACCGGCTTCCTGGCGGAGTTTCGCCAATTCATTGCCAGAGGAAATGTGCTGGATATGGCGGTGGGCGTCATCATCGGCGGCGCCTTCGGCAAAATTTCCACCTCCCTGGTCAACGATATCCTGATGCCCCTGCTCTCCCTGCTCACCGGCGGCGCGGACTTCTCCCAATGGCAATGGGTCCTGCGGGAGGCGGTGTATGACGCCGGCGGCAGCGAAGTGCGCGCCGCTGTTGCCATCAATTACGGCTCTTTTCTCTCCACTATTCTGGACTTCCTCATCATCGCCTTTGCGGTCTTCTGCCTCATCAAAGCTATCAACCGCTTCCACCGAAAGAAGGAGGCCGCTCCTCCTCCCCCGCCCCAGCCCTCGCAGGAGGAAGTGCTGCTGGCGGAGATCCGAGACCTGCTGAAGGAGAGGACATGATGGAACAGCGCCTGCAATCGGGTCTTGCCGCCCTGAACCTCCCTGTGGAGGGAATCCCTGCTCTGGTCCGGTATGGGGATCTGCTGATCGAGACCAACAAGGTGATGAACCTCACCGCCATTACGGACCCGGAGGATGTGGCCACTCTCCACTTTTTGGACAGCGCCGCCCTGCTGACCCTGGAGTCCTTTTCCGGAAAGTCCGTGGTGGACGTCGGCACCGGTGCCGGTTTTCCCGGTCTGCCCCTGCGGGTGCTGGAGCCCTCCATCCGCCTGACGCTGCTGGACTCCCTGAACAAGCGCATCCAGTTCCTGGAGACGGTGTGCCGGGAGCTGGACCTCCCCGATGTGGCCTGCGTCCACGCCCGGGCGGAGGAATTTGCCGCGGAGCACCGGGAAACCTTTGATTTAGCGGTCTCCCGGGCAGTGGCGGCCCTGCCGGTGCTGTGTGAGCTGTGCCTGCCGCAGGTAAAGCCCGGCGGGAAGTTCCTGGCCATGAAATCCGTGGAGTCAGACGCGGAGCTGGCCGCCTCACAGCACGCCATTGCGATCCTGGGCGGCGCCGTGGAGGCGGTCCGGGACTATGCCATCCCCGGTACAGATGTGCGCCACCGGCTGATCGTGGTGGAAAAAGTGAAAAAAACTCCGGAAAAATATCCGAGAATGTTTGCAAAAATCAAGAAGAATCCCTTATAATACATTTGTGAGCAGTTGAAAGGAAGTGCCGCCTGATGACGTCTCCAGGACAGTGCATTGCCGTCGCATCCGGAAAGGGCGGCACCGGAAAGACCTCCTTTACGGCGGGTGTAGGCGCGGCTCTCGCCCTATCTGGCCGGCGGGTGCTGTGCCTGGACTGCGACATCGGTCTGCGGAATCTGGATCTGGCCCTGGGCCTGTCGGACCGGACGCTGATGGACTTCTCAGACGTGGCGCAGAACCGCTGTTCCCTGGAACTGGCCGCTGTGGAACACCCCAAGATCCCCGGCCTTTTCCTGCTGACCGCGCCGGCGCGTCCCCATGGTCGCCCGGTGACGGAGATCCAGATGGCAGATCTGCTGCGGGAGGTACGCAGGCGGTTTGACTTCTGTCTGCTGGACGCACCTGCGGGCCTGGGGCGGGGCTTTCAGCTGGCCACCTGCGCCGCGGACCGCTGCGTGGTGGTGACCACTGCGGACGCCTCCTCCCTGCGGGACGCCCAGCACACCGTCATGGAGCTGGATCGCTTCCCATCAGGCGCCCTGCACCTGGTGGTGAATCGGGTGCGCAAAAAGCTGCTGCGCCAGCTCCACGCCACCATTGACGATGCCATCGACAAGGCCGGCCTGCCGCTGCTGGGAGTGGTCCCCGAGGATGACGCCCTGCCGCTGTGTATGAACCGGGGTGTGCCCATCCTGCTGGCGGACGGCCAGAGCGCCGCGACTGCCTACCGCAACATTGCGAAACGCCTCCAGGGGGAACGGGTCCCCCTGCTGCGGATCAGATAGAGAAAGGAGTCTTTCATGAACATCGCCCTCATGTCCCACGACAACAAGAAGGAGCTGATGGTGCAGTTCTGCACCGCCTACGCCGGCATCCTGTCCCACCACAACATTTACGCCACCAACACCACTGGCCACATGGTGGCCGACGCCACGGGCCTGAATGTCCACTGCTTCCTGTCCTACGCCCACGGCGGCAGCCAGCAGATCGGCGCCCGGATCGCATACAACGAATTCGACCTGGTACTCTTCTTCAACGACCCCAACAACGAGGCTATGGTGGGAGATGTTTCCTATATCTCCCGGCTGTGCGACCAGAACAACATCCCCTTTGCCAGCAATCTGGCCACGGCGGAGGCGCTGGTACTGGGTCTGGCCCGGGGCGATTTGGACTGGCGCTGCATCGTCAATCCCTCCAACCGTCCCATCGCTTGACATTTTTCCCCAAAGCGCATACAATCACCCTGTTGATTCATTTGCACCGCGCGGATGCCGCAGCAGTACTCCAATCGCCGGCCCCACAGAGAGGGGCGCACCGCTGAGAGCGGCCCGGCCGGCCTGGACGAAGGACAGCGGCGGAGCGGGGGCGGAGACGCCCACGGCACCCTCCCCGTAGCACAGGAGGCAAAAAGGAGGCTCTATAGGCCTTGAATTTGGGTGGCACCACGAAGCGGAATCGCTCTCGTCCCAAAGCCGCGGGACGGGAGCGTTTTATCATTTTGCGCCCGCGGTGCATCCCGGGCAGCGACCCGCATCCCACGAAAAAGGAGTTTTGACGATGGCTAAAATGACCCCACGGACACTGTCCGGCTTTATGGAACTGCTGCCCGGACCACAGCAGCAGATGGAGCGGATCATGGAGATCCTCCGCCGTACCTATTCCCTCTATGGCTTTACCCCCCTGGACACCCCGGTGATCGAGTCCAGCGAGGTACTGCTGGCCAAGGGCGGCGGCGAGACGGAGAAGCAGATCTACCGCTTCCAGAAGGGCGACGCGGATCTGGCACTCCGGTTCGACCTGACGGTCCCCCTGGCAAAGTATGTGGCCCTCCACTACAACGACCTGACCTTCCCTTTCCGCCGGTATCAGATCGGCAAGGTGTACCGGGGTGAGCGGGCCCAACGGGGCCGCTTCCGGGAGTTCTATCAGGCGGACATCGACATCATCGGAGATGGCAGGCTCTCCATCATCAATGAGGCGGAGATCCCCGCCATCATCTACAAGACCTTCTCCACCCTGGGACTGAAGCGGTTCCAGATCCGGGTGAACAACCGGAAGATCCTCAACGGCTTCTACGCCATGCTGGGTCTGACGGAGAAGTCCGGTGACATCATGCGCACCGTAGACAAGCTGGACAAGATCGGGCCGGAGAAGGTGAAGGCCATCCTCACCGGCGACCTCGCCGTGACTCCGTCCGACGCCGACGAGATCCTGAAGTTTATCGCCATCTCCGGCGGAAACGACGCCGTTCTCTCCGCTTTGGAGGGCTACCGGGGCCGGAACGAAATCTTCGACCAGGGTCTTGAGGAACTGAACACGGTGGTCCGGTATCTGGCGGACTTCGGCGTCCCGGCGGAGAATTTCGCCGTGGACCTGACCATCGCCCGGGGCCTGGACTACTACACCGGCACCGTCTACGAGACCACCTTGCTGGATCACCCCGAGATCGGCTCCGTCTGTTCCGGCGGCCGGTACGACAATCTGGCGGAGTATTACACGGACCGCCAGCTTCCCGGCGCGGGCATCTCCATCGGCCTGACCCGGCTGTTCTATGTGCTGGGAGAACAGGGTATGCTGAATCCGGACCTGCCCACCGCTCCGGCGGATGTGCTGATCCTGCCCATGACGGAGGACCTGTCCGCTGCCATCTCCCTGGCCACCCTGCTGCGGGAAAACGGCATCCGCTCCCAGCTCCACTGCGAGGAAAAGAAATTCAAGCAGAAAATCGCCTATGCCGACAAGCTGGGCATCCCCTATGTGATCTTTCTGGGGGAGGACGAGATCAGCTCCGGCGTGGTGGCCTGCAAGGACATGGCCACCGGCGAGCAGACAAAGCTGGAACCCGCCGCCACCGTCTACCGCATTAAGGCGGGTCTCGCGGAACGGGAAAAGGGCACCGTCATCCAGGAGTAATTCCCTGCCCCACAGAGATACTTTAACGCCGAATTTCACCTGCGGAGACAACCAAATCGCATCTCAAGCAGTCCAAGCAGAAATATTTTCTATAAAAAATACAAGCAGTATTTACTAGAGGTGTTTCTATGAAGAACCGGAAGCGTGTCTGGGTGCCTTTGTTGGTCCTGCTGCTGGTCGCCGCGATCTGGTACAGCCGTCCGGTAACATTGCCGGACCTGATGAAGGGCCAGGAACTCCAAGAGATCAACGTCCTGATCCGCTCCCTGGGGGACTGGGCCCAGGAGCCAGAGACCGCCACGGTGTCGGTACCCCTCACTTCCCCAGAGGGGGCGGCCCTGCTGAAACAGCTCCAAGACCTCTCCTTCTGCCGTTCTCTGACAGACCCGCTAATCAAGCCCCTTGCTCAGGCGGTGAATGCCAGCCATGGGTCCGTCTTCTATGAGGCGGGAGACTGGATGTTCTCCCTCTCCCTCGCCGGTACAGATGGCGATTTTGCTGTGCTGAACTTTACCGTCCGGGAGTGGTCCTATGCTGCTCCGGGACAGGCGGACTTCTACGGCTGCACCGTCCCGGACGGAGAGGCCGTTGGCAGGGGCCTTGGGGAACAGCTCTGGGCTCTGGCAGCGAAATATGATCTCAATTCGTAATATTTTTTATATAAATTTCTATTTGTAATCACATTTCCACACAGAAAGGAATCCACAATCATGACACAGAATCGCACCCATACCTGCGGAGAGCTGCGGCTCTCCGACGCCGGCAAGGCCATAAAGATCTGCGGCTGGCTGGAAAACCTCCGGGAGGTAGGCAGTGAGCTGGCCTTCGCCGTGGTCCGGGACTTCTACGGCACCACTCAGGTGGTGGCGGAGACCGCCGACATGGTGGCCCTGCTGAAGTCCATCAACAAGGAGTCCACCATCTCCGTGGAGGGCACCGTCCGAGAGCGGGACAGCAAGAACGCCAAGCTGCCCACCGGCGAGATCGAGGTGGTACCCGGCAAAATTGAGGTGCTGGGCCGCTGCCAGCACAACGAGCTGCCCTTCCCCATCAACCGCAGCCGGGAGGCCGACGAGGCCACCCGCCTGAAGTACCGCTATCTGGACCTGCGGAACCCGGCGGTGAAGAACAACATCATCCTCCGGTGCCAGGTAGTGGCCGCCCTGCGGCAGGCCATGACAGAGCATGGCTTCCTGGAGATCACCACCCCCATCCTGACCGCCTCCTCCCCGGAGGGTGCCCGGGACTATCTGGTGCCCGCCCGGAACCACCCCGGAAAGTTCTATGCCCTGCCTCAGGCGCCCCAGCAGTTCAAGCAGCTGCTGATGACCTCCGGCTTTGACCGGTACTTCCAGATCGCCCCCTGCTTCCGGGACGAGGACGCCCGGGCGGACCGCTCCCCCGGTGAGTTTTACCAGCTGGACATGGAGATGGCTTTTGCCTCTCAGGATGACGTATTTGCCGTACTGGAGGACGTGCTGCCCCCCATCTTTGCCAAGTACGGCAAATACGACCGGGCCAGCTCCGCGCCCTTCATGCGTATCCCTTACACCGAGGCCATGGAGAAGTATGGCTCCGACAAGCCGGACCTGCGCATCGACCTGACGGTGCAGGACGTCACCGGCCTGCTGGGCGCCTGCGGCTTCGGCCCCTTCGAGGGCAACGTGGTGAAGGCCGTGGTGGTCAGCGACTTCCACGAGACCCGGAAATTCATCGACAAGACCCTGGCGGATGTGGAGGTGGTCTCCGGCGGCAAGCCCTACTGGTTCCGCCTGGACGAAAACGGCGAAATCGTGGGCGGCATCGCCAAGTTTGTCCAGCCCATCAAGGAGTCTGTGGTCTCTGCCCTGGGTCTGAAGCCCAACGACTTCGTGGCCCTGTCCGCCGGCAAGCTGGGCGCTGCCCAAAAGACCGCCGGCACGCTGGTAAAGACTCTGGGCGCCGCCGTCCCCGGTCACATGGACAAGGAGCAGTACGCCTTCTGCTGGATTGTGGACTTCCCCATGTACGAGATCGGCGAGGAATCCGGCGAGCTGGAGTTCTGCCACAACCCCTTCTCCATGCCCTCCGGCGGGCTGGAGGTCCTGCTGAAGGCGGAGCGGGGCGAGATCGATCCCCTCAGCATCACCGCCGACCAGTATGACCTGGTGTGCAACGGCGTGGAGCTCAGCTCCGGCGCGGTCCGGAATCACGACCCGGAGATCATGATTAAGGCCTTTGAGATGGTCCGGCTGGGCGAGGAGGACGTAAAGGCCAAGTTCCCCGCCATGTACAACGCCTTCACCTACGGCGCGCCGCCCCATGCGGGCATTGCCCCCGGCGTGGATCGCATGGTGATGCTGCTGGCCGGGGAGGACTCCATTCGGGAGATCATCCCCTTCCCCATGAACAAAAACGCCCAGGACGTGATGATGAGCGCCCCCAGCGAGGTCACGCAGAAACAATTGGACGAGCTGCACATCGCCATCGTCAAGCCCCAGGACTGACCTGTAAATCCGGAATAAAAAAGAGACGGACCGCATTTCTGCGTTCCGCCTCTTTTTTTCCACTTTCCGGCATCATCCCACGCATACCACCTTCATGACTCCGGAGGTCAAAGCCTGTCAAACCGCTGGCCCTGGGTATTGCACCAGAAATGGTCCTCCGCCAGACCGGAGACGTAATAGGTCAGCGGCCCGGAGAAATCGCCGGATTCGTGGATATCTATCTCCAACGACGGACACCAGCCCATGCCGCCGCGGTCCCGCAGCCGGGCAGAAAAGGCCGTTTCCCCATAGTAGTCCAGGTAGGGGATTACCACCCGACAGGTGCCGCTCTGGAAGATCAGCAGCTCCTGCAAGGTGCTGTCACACCAGATGCCGTCAAACGCAGCCAAATCCGCAGGCCAGGCAGAGGGCTCCTCCTGCCAGAGCGTGGTCTCCGTCCCCAGAAGCCTGGTGAAAAAGGGGGACAGGGACCGGACCGCCGCCCGGTAGGTCTCTTCTCCCAGCTCCGGCGCCTCACCTGCTTTCCGCAGGCTGTCCGCCCTGTCCAGAACCGCTGCAAATGCCACTGCGGAGGCTGCCGGTTCCGCCTCCATCTCCTCCAAAAGGGCCAGGACCACGTCCTCCTCCGGGATCGTCTGTCCAGAGCCCGCCCAGTCCAGCAGGGTCCGTGCCGCCGTCTCCGGTGTCTCCTCCAGCACTTGTACAGCCACCATCTCCCAGGTGGTCTCCGAGACCGTCCCCTCCCCCTGGGGACTCCCCAGCAGGGCGATCATTGCCATCAGTAGAGCCGCCATCCGCATGTTGTCACACGCTCCCTTCTATTTTTGCCAGCATACCACGGGGTCCGTTTGGATTCCACCACAAATCAGTAACAGTCTTTTCTTTCGGGCCTGGATGTGATACACTTCATATCATCACTCCACAGCAGAAAGGAGCTCTTATGAAACGACTTTTTACAATTCTGCTGGCTGTCCTCTCCCTGTTGAGCCTGACTGCCTGCGGCGGCTCCCCCACAGAGGAGACTTCCCAGGAACCCTTAGTGGACATTCAGCCCCAGGAGCCGGAGGCGCCCCCGGAACCCACGCCGGAGGAACTGGCCGCCCAGGAGGTGGAGGACCTGCTTGCCTCCCTGACCCTGGAGGAAAAGGTCGGCCAGCTGTTCTTTGTCCGGGTACCCGACACAGACGCGGTCTCCGACGTGAGCACCTATCATCTGGGCGGCTACATCCTCTTCGGCCGGGATACGGCGGACAAAACTGCCGATGCTTTGATCCAGACCATTCAGAGCTATCAGGACGCCGCGGCTGTGGACACCGGAATCCCGCTGCTGATCGGCGTGGACGAGGAGGGCGGCACGGTGGTGCGGGTCAGCTCCAATCCCCATCTGCGGGCCTCCAAGTTCCCCTCTCCTCAGAAAGCTTATGCCTCCGGCGGCATGGAGGCCGTGCTGGCAGATACCCGAGAGAAGGACCTCCTTCTCTCCGCCCTGGGCTTCAACGTGAACCTGTCCCCGGTGGCAGATGTGTCCACCAACCCCGCCGACTTTATGTATGACCGCACCTTCGGCCAGGATGCGGCCGCCACAGCGGACTATGTGGCCCAGGTGGTCTCGCAGATGGCGGAGGACGGTATGGGCAGCGTCCTCAAGCACTTCCCCGGCTATGGGAACAATGTGGATACCCACACCGGTATCGCCGTGGACCAGCGGCCGCTGGAGTCCTTCACGTCCTCCGACTTCCTCCCCTTCCAGGCGGGTATGGAGAGCGGCGGCGGAAAGACCGCTGTGCTGGTCTCCCACAATATCATGACTGCTGTGGATGGAGATCTCCCCGCCTCCCTGTCCCCGAAGGTCCACGGCCTGCTGCGGACGGACCTGGGCTTTGACGGCGTGGTGATGACCGATGATCTGGCCATGGAGGCAGTTGCAGCGTACAGCGCCGACGGGGCCGTGGCGGTGATGGCCCTGGAGGCGGGAAACGATCTCGTCATCACCACCGACTACCGCACCCAGATCCCCAAGGTCCTGGAGGCGCTGGAAAGCGGCGCCCTGTCCGAGGAGACCATCGACACCGCCTGCCGCCGGGTGCTGACCTGGAAGCAGAATCTGGGGCTGCTGTAACATACCTCCCGGTCCCATCCCCTGACGAAAGGAAGTTTTCCACATGGAAACGGAAAAACTCTATTACCAAGATCCCTACCTCACCGCCTTCACCGCCCGGGTGCTCTCCTGTGAAAAATCCAAATCTGGCTGGGCCGTAGTGCTGGACCGCACCGCCTTCTACCCGGAGGGGGGCGGACAGCCGGCGGACCACGGCACTCTGGGCGCAGTCCAGGTCACGGATGTCCATGAAACAAAGGGCGTGATTTTCCACACCTGTGACGGCCCTGTGGAGATCGGCACCCAAGTGGCGGGGCCGTTGACTGGCCCCGCCGGTTCGACCACATGCAGCAGCACTCCGGGGAGCACATTCTCTCCGGCCTGCTGTGCTCGCTGTACCACTGTGACAACGTGGGTTTCCACCTGGGGGCCGACACGGTGACCATCGACTACAATGCCGAGCTGACCTGGGAACAGGTCATGGCCGCGGAAAAGGCCGCCAATGAGGTGATCTGGCAGGACACTCCGGTGGACATCACCTTCCCCGCGCCGGATGCGCTGGCCCGTCTGAACTACCGCAGCAAGAAAGCGCTTACCGGCCAGGTGCGGATCGTGGCCTTCCCCGGGGCGGACTGCTGCGCCTGCTGCGGCACCCACGTGCGCCGGGCCGGTGAGGTGGGGATTATCAAGATCCTCTCCTGCCAAAAGTTTCGGGAGGGGGTGCGGCTGGAGATTCTCTGCGGATCGCGGGCCTACCGGTATCTCTCCCAGGTATACGACCAGGACCGCGCCGTGGCCCAGCTGCTGTCTGTAAAACCCCAGGACACCCTGGCCGCCGCAGAGCGGCAGGCGGAGGAGCTGGCCGCCGCCAAGCAGCGGATGACGGAGCTGGAGGATCAGCTCTTCTCCCTCCGGGCCCAGGCCCTGACAGACCGGGGAGATCTGCTGCTTTTGGAGCCCCCCACGCGGCCGGACGGAGCCAGAAAGCTGGCAGACGCAGCCGCAAAGGCCTCCGGCGGTCTGGCGGCGGTGTTCGCGGGAGCGGAGTCCTCCTACGTCTATGCCCTTGTCCAGGCCGATGGGGCGGACATCTCTCCCCTGGTGAAGCGGCTGAACGCCGCTCTTTCCGGCCGGGGTGGCGGGCGGAACGGCTTTGCCCAAGGCAGCGTGCAGGCGGACCGGACCGCCATCTGTGACTTTTTCCGCAAGGAGGGGATTGAATGTCCTACGTGCTGATCGAACAGAATCTTGAGGAAGAGGACGAGCCCCGGTTCATCTACGCGGAACTGGACAGCGGGCGCCGGGAGGTCCGGCGGGTGGAATTCTACCCCAATGGCCTCTGCTTTGCCTACGGCGGCGACTACGGCCGGGAGGAGGCTCTCTCCCCTGCCCCCTACCCGGAGGACCTGCGGACGCTGAACCGCCCCGGGGAGGTCACCGCCCGCGCCATCACTCCGGCCGCGTTTTGGGAGATCTGGGGACAGGCCCAGGAGCGGCCGGACGGCTTTATGGGGATGTTTGCCTGATGAGAAGAAGCATTTGTTTTGCCGGGGGCTGCTTCTGGGGCATGGAGGCCCTGTATCGCCGCCTGCCCGGCGTACTGGATGTCACCGCCGGCTATGCCAACGGAGACACGGCAGATCACGCCAACTATGACGATGTCTGCACCGGCCGCACCGGCTTCCGGGAGGCGGTGCAAGTGGCGTATGAAGACGGGACTGTCTCCCTGCCCCACCTGCTCTTTGTCTTTTTTGCCGCCATCGACCCGGAGACTCCCAACCGTCAGGGACCGGACGTGGGCAGCCAGTACCAGACCGGCGTATACTGGATGGACCCGGCGGACGAGGGCATCATCCGCTCCATCGCTGTCCTGGAGGCCGCGGCCGTTCCCTTCTTCGCCGTGGAGCTGAAGGCCCTGGCGTGTTTCTATCCAGCGGAAGAATTCCATCAGCGGTATCTGGAAAAGCACCCACGGGGCTACTGCCACGTGGCCCCCTGGAAACTGGCCGCCCTGCCGGACTTCCCCTTTTCCACAAAGACCTATACCCGTCCCGCAAAAGAGCTGCTGCAGACCTGGAAAGAAGCCGGAGAAGTGTCTTTCTGACGGGCGGGGGAAACTCTGTTTTCCACAGGCTGACCATATTTGTGTAAATAAAAGCGCCGCAGGCGGATGCCTGCGGCGCTCTCTTTGATTCAGCTTCCGTCACTGGACGGGCTCGTTCATCTCTGCAGTGATATACTGTTGGCCGTACATGGCGTCGTACAGCACATCCTCCCGCAGCTGCAGCAGCTCCCGGGCCTCGTCGGAGAGAGCCGCCTCCTCCACGCCGGCGCTGGGCGTCCCCGTGCCATCCACAAAGTACAGCTCCGTGTTGGTGAGACACACCTGGCTCACCTTCTCCAGCAGCGCCCAGTACCGGGTGACCGGCTGACCGGTCAGCTCCAGCAGCTGGGGGCCGATGGCGGTGATGCTGCTATCCCGCCGGGTGCCTGCCTGCCCCTGGAGCAAGGCCGCATCATTGGCCCAGATCAGATAGTCCGTGGAATACAGGTCGCTGATCTCCTCCGGGGTCCAGCCCACCGTGTCGTTATCCGGGCAGAGGCCCAACTTTGTGTACACTGTGTCCCCGTCCGTCATGAACAGATTGGGCCTGTGATCCCCGAAGAACACCACGATGGTAGGCTCCTCGCTCTCCCACAGGGCGTCTGTCAGATCTCCCAGGGCCTGATCCGCCCGGGTGATGCCCTCCAGCATGACCCGGACGATGGCCATATCCTCCTCGCCGAGGCTTTCGCTGGTGACGCCGATCTGACACTCATAGTTGAATTTCTCCGGGTCAAAGGGCTGGTGGTTCTCCATGGTGATGCCGTAGAGAAACGCCCGCTCCCCGCTGCTGTTGATGTCCTCCATCCGGTCCAGCATGGCCTGGAAGAAGTAACTGTCCCGCATGTAATACCCGCCGTAGATGCCCCCCTCCCAGGGAAAGTCCAGAGCCTGGATATCTGCGGAGAACAGAAGGTCGGAAAAGCCCAGCCTGGGATAGGTCACCGTTCGATTATACAGGCTGTCGTTATACCCATGGAGCATCTCCGCCCGGTAGCCGCTCTTGGTATACTGCTCCGGCAGGGCGTCAAATTTCTCATAGGCGTCATCCTCCAGGAAGCAGATGTTCGTCCCAGCACCGAAGTCCAGCTCCGTAATGCCGTACAGCATGGACATCTCCAGATAGCCGGTGCCGTAGCCCAGATAGTGGCTGTGGAATGTGCCGCTGATGCCCTCGCTCTCCAGGGCATGGAAGTTCTCCAGGGGATCCCGTTCATACTGAAGGCCCGGCAGCCGGGTCAGATCGTAGAAGGACTCCGACTGGGCCACGATGATGTTGGGCTGCACCGCCGCTGCGGGGGCGTCGGCGCTGTCCTCTGTCAGGATCTCGTCGATCCGGGCCAGGACCTGCTCCATGTAGGCTTCGCTGTATCCCTCCGGGCTCTTCTTGGCCTGAAGAAAGCAGTCCCGCCAGAGACTCAGCGTCAAACCGTAGGTGTCGTGGCTGTTGGCCGCAGCCAGGCGGGTGTTCACATCCACCTGAAAAACCGCCCCCGCCGCCTGGGCTCCCTGTGTGGAAAACAGCCCAATGGTCAGGGCCAGGGAAACGGAAAAAGTGACAAAGCGGCACCGCCCGGTGAGCAGCGTCAGCCGCCGCACCAGAATCAGAATCCCCACACACATCCCCAGGGCGATCATCGCCATCCAGAAATCCACCGGCGGGCGCAGCTCTCCCGCCACACCGGCCACCTCTCCCACCTGTGCCGCCAGGCCGAAGTCCGCCAGCACCAGTGGCGTGCCGTTGATAGCTGTCTTGAAATAGTCCACCAGGGACAGCACCAGTCCGGCAACCCCCACCAGTATAGCGGAAAGCCACAATCTACCCAGCAGCGCCCCCAGGGTGAACACCACAGCGCCGTAAAGGACGCCGGTCAGCAGCAGATAGGTGGGCCATTTCACGAACCACTCCCACACGATGGAGAGGGAACCGGTAACCACCCACTGGACGGCCACCGCCACAGCCAGCCCCATGCAAAGGCTGCCGCCCAGAAACATGACCCAGCGCAGCCACACCGGCCCCAACGCCCGGGGCCGCTTCTGTCTCTTCAACACTTCTACCTCATTTCCCAGGTTATAAAAAGGGTCGCGGGGATTTCCCGCGGCCCCGATAATCTCCGATCAGTATGCCAGTTTCTCCGCCAGATAGCTCTTCAGCTGGTCGACGGGCAGCCGCACCTGCCCTCCCGCAAAAGCACTGCTTTTGCGGGACCCCTGTCCCATCTCATTCCTCGGGCGGAATGAATCCGCCCTCCGGCGAGATTTTGCCTCCGGCAAAATGCTCGGACGCCGCGCCGCGGCGTTCTGGAGCAGGATCGACACAGGCATCAGTATGCCAGTTTCTCCGCCAGATAGCTCTTCAGCTGGTCGACGGGCAGCCGCACCTGCCCTCCCGCAAAAGCACTGCTTTTGCGGGACCCCTGTCCCATCTCATTCCTCGGACGGAATGAATCCGCCCTCCGGCGAGATTTTGCCTCCGGCAAAATGCTCGGACGCCGCGCCGCGGCGTTCTGGAGCAGGATCGACACAGGCATCAATATGCCAGTTTCTCCGCCAGATAGCTCTTCAGCTGGTCGATAGGCAGCCGCACCTGCCCTCCCGCAAAAGCACTGCTTTTGCGGGACCCCTGTCCCATCTCATTCCTCGGGCGGAATGAATCCGCCCTCCGGCGAGATTTTGCCTCCGGCAAAATGCTCGGACGCCGCGCCGCGGCGTTCTGGAGCAGGATCGACACAGGCATCAATATGCCAGTTTCTCCGCCAGATAGCTCTTCAGCTGGTCGATAGGCAGCCGCACCTGCTCCATGGTGTCCCGGTCCCGGACGGTAACGCAGTTGTCACCAGCCTTATCCGCATCGCCCACGGTGTCGAAGTCCACCGTGATGCAGTAGGGCGTGCCGATCTCGTCCTCCCGGCGGTACCGCTTGCCGATGGAACCGGTGTCGTCAAAGTCCACCATCCAGTCCTTGCTGAGCTCCGCCTGGATCTCACGGGCCTTTTCGGAGAGCTTCTTAGAAAGGGGCAGCACCGCGCACTTAAAAGGCGCGATGGCCGGATGGAACCGCATGACGGTGCGGACGTCGTTCTTTTCTGCATCCACCACCTCTTCATCGTAGGCTTCCACCAGCAGGGCCAGGGTCATCCGGTCCGCGCCCAGGGAGGGCTCCACCACATAGGGGATATAGTGCTCGTTCTTCTCCTGATCGAAATAGGTCAGATCCTGGCCGGAGTGCTCCTGATGCTGGGTCAGGTCGTAGTTGGTCCGGTCCGCCACACCCCACAGTTCCCCCCAGCCGAAGGGGAACAGATACTCAAAGTCCGTAGTGGCCTTGGAGTAGAAACTCAGCTCCTCGGGCTCGTGATCCCGCAGCCGCAGATTCTCCTCCTTGATGTTCAGGCCCTTCAGCCAGTCGTGGCAGTACGTCCGCCAATACTGGAACCACTCCAGATCCGTGTCCGGCTTACAGAAGAACTCCAGCTCCATCTGCTCGAACTCCCGGATGCGGAAAATGAAGTTACCCGGGGTGATCTCGTTGCGGAAGGACTTGCCGATCTGGCACACGCCGAAGGGCAACTTCCGGCGGGTGGTCCGCTGGATGGCGGGAAAGTTGACAAAAATGCCCTGGGCGGTCTCCGGCCGCAGGTACACCTCGTTGGCGGTGTCCTCCGTGACGCCCTGGTGGGTCTTGAACATCAGGTTGAACTTGCGGATGTCGGTGAAGTCGCTCTTGCCGCAGCCAGGGCAGGGCACCTGGTTGTCCCGGATGAATGCCACCAGCTCCTCCTGGGTCATGGCCTCCACGTTCACGTCCATGCCGTGCTCCTGCACATAGCTCTCCACCAGCTTGTCCGCCCGGTGGCGCATCTTGCAGGCCTTGCAGTCAATCAGAGGATCGTTGAAGGTGGATACGTGGCCGCTGGCCACCCACACCTGGGGATTCATCAAAATGGCGGAGTCCAGTCCCACGTTGTAGGGATTCTCCTGGACGAATTTCTTCCACCAGGCCCGCTTGACATTGTTCTTCATCTCCACGCCCAGGGGACCGTAGTCCCAGCTGTTGGCAAGGCCGCCATAGATCTCACTGCCGGGGAATACGAATCCCCGGTTCTTACACAGGGCCACGATCTTCTCCATGGTCTTCTCGGTGTTTTTCATGTTCCATTCTCCTTTACGGCGGCCCGGACAGAAAAAACGCCCCGAGCCGGTTTTCGGCTCAGGGCGAACAATCAGTCCGTGGTTCCACCTGAATTCGCGCCTGGCTGACGCGCACTCTTCACCCGGTAACGGCGGGGACCGGCAGGGCATTTCCGCCCCGCGGCTCCAGGGTGCCTGTTCTTCCGCCTCCCCGCAAGGGCTCACACCAGCCGCCCTCTCTCTTTGCCGGGGTATGGGGGATACTTCTCCCTGTCACTGCCTTTTGGATATCGTGAGAACTGTATCACGTTTTCATCAGAATGTCAAGGCCGAGTCCCACAGAAGCCGCACCAGGCAGGGCACTCTCTCACCCGGACCCTGGTCTGATCCCTTATCCGAAGCGCAGAAAAAGGCCGCCCCATAGGGCGGCCTTTCCCAATTTACTTTTTCTCCCGATCGTAGGCCACGATCACCCGGCGGTTGGGCTCCGTTCCGGTGGAGTAGGTCGTCACATTGGGCACATCCTGCAGCGCCGTATGGATCACATGCCGCTCATAGGCATTCATAGGTTCCAGTGTCACGCTGCGGCGGTACTTGGTGACCTTGGCGGCCACCTTCCGGGCCAGATGCTGAAGACTCTGCTCCCGCTTTTCCCGGTAATTCTCCGCGTCCAGCTGCACCCTCACCCGGCCGCTGCCGCTGCGGTTCACCGCATAGCTGGTCAGCTGCTGGATGGCGTCCAGAGTCTCGCCCCGGCGGCCGATCAGTGCGCCCAGATTCTTGCCCTCCAGGATCACCTTGTAGCGGCCCTTCTCCAGCAGATAGATGTGGATCTCCGCAGCACTCTCCATCTGCTCCAGCAGGCCGGAGAGGAACTTACGGATGGCCTGGGCCTTCTCGTCATCCACTTCTTCGCCCAGTGTCTGCACGGGAGCGGACTGCCGGGTCTTCTCCTCCGGGGCGGGCGCCGGCGCCTCCGCCGGCTTGCGCTCCTGTCTGGGCGGCTTTTCCGCTTTGGGGGGCTTAGGCCGCTCTTCCTGCGGCTTCTCCTTGGGGGCAGGAGCGGGGGCGAGAACCTCCTCTTCCTCCTCCGGGCCGTAGCTCACCCGGACCTTGGCCGGGCTGCTGCCCAGACCCAGAAAACCGGACTTTGCTCGCTCCAAAATCTCAACGGACACATCGTCCCGGTCCAGGCCAAGCTGCCGCAGGGCATTCTGGATGGCCTCATCCTCGGTCTTGCCCGTTACATCAATAAACTGTCTCATGGCGTAACAAGCTCCTTACTGATCATCATAGCGGTCCTCCTTGTAGGACCGGCCGCGGGCATAGGGCCGGTCTCCCACACGGCCCGCTTCCGTGGTGCTGGTGGCCGCCTTTTTGGCCTTCAGGGCCTTGGCCTCCTGCGCCGCCTGCCGCTTTTCCTTCAGGCTCTTCTTCTGTGCGGCCTGCTGACGCTGCTGCTCCTGAAGCAGCTTGGCCTCCTCCATCCGCTTCTGGCGGTCCGCCTGGATCATCTCCTGCCGGGCGTCCTCCTCTTCCTGCAGCTTCTTGGTGTAGAACTTGCCCAGGACCATCTCCTGGATAATGGAAAACGCGCTCTGGGCAGCCCAATACACGCCCAGGGCGGCGGGCACGATGAAGGCGATGTAGATAGACATCAGAGGCATCATCCACATCATCATCTTGGTGGAGCCGTTGGCAGCCGCAGTCTGGGCGGACTGGCTCATGCTGACCTTGCTCAGCAGGAAGCTGAACACACCGGAAATGATGGGAATCAGAATCAGTCCCACCGCGGCCAGCGTGATGCCCGTGGAGAGGCTGCTGACAGCGCTCCAGGGCGTCTGGATCAGGTCAATCCCCAGGAAGTGGTAGTCGATGTTCACCCAGCCGGGATGCTCTGCAATGAAGTCGGGGAACTGGCTGTTAATGATGTTGGAAATGGCGATCTGCTCATAGCCGGGGCTGGCCACGATCTCAATGCCGGCGCCTTCAATCAGACTTCTGGCCGCATTCACTACCGCCAGACCGGCGTCCTTGCCGCCGAAGTTCATGAAGTAGACAATGGGCTCCCGGATGATATAGTACAGGGCCATCAGAATGGGCAGGGGCAGAAAGCTCCACAGGCAGCCGCTCATGGGATTGAAGCCCTCTTCCTGGTAGAACTTCTGCATCTCCTCCTGCATCTTCAGCTGGTTGTTGGCGTATTTCTTCTGGATCTCCTGCATCTTGCCGGACATGCGGCTCATCCGCACCATGCTCTTCTTGGACTTCATCTGGAAGGGCAGCAGGATCAGCTTGATGACCAGCGTGAACAGGATCAGGGACACGCCGTAGGACCCTGTCAGGTTGTAAAACAGCCGCAGCAGGGCCGCAAACGGGATACAAATTGCGTATCCGATGGTTGAAAACATAGATGCTTCCTCCAAATTGTAATGGGACCCGGGCTTTCAGCGCCCGCAGAGCGGAGCATTTCCGCTTTCGGCCTGTCCGCATTCCGCAGTACCGGCTGACAGACGGCCGGACAGCAGCACAGGGTCCGGCAGAGGGGCTTGTCCCCTCCTCTCATGGGACCGGATCATATCCTCCCTTGTGAAACGGATTACAGCGCAGGATACGCCGGAACGCCAGCCAGCCGCCCTTGAGGGCGCCGTACTTCTCAATCGCCTCCAGCGCATATTGGGAACAGGTGGGAATATACCGGCAGCAAGGCGGCCGGTACGGGGAGATGGCCACCCGGTAAAATTTCACCAGGGCCAGCAGGACCTTTTTCATCATGACCGGTCCTCCAGCAGCTCCAGCTTCCTGCAAAGACGCAGGAAGGTATCGTTCAGCTCCTTCCAGGAGGCAGTCAGGGTCCGTCCCCTGGCTACCAGAATCATGTCGTACCCCTGGCGGAGCCGTCCGGAATTGAGCCGGTAGACCTCCCGCAGGCGGCGGCGGGCCCGGTTGCGGACCACCGCATGACCCAGCTTGACGGATACCGTCACGCCCAGGCGGTTGTGCCCCAGCCGGTTTTTCCGGCAGTAAAGCACCATCCCTCCGCCCACGGCGGAGGCGCCCTTCTGGTACAGCCGGCGGAACTCATAATTCTCTTTCAGGGTCACTGCCCGCTTCATGCTGCCACCTGCCTTCTCCCATTTGATACATCTGACACAAACTCAACGAGGGACGGAGGAATCACAGAATTCCCGCCGTCCCTGAAGACGTTGTTCAAGTGTCTCCCGCACGGTCCGTTTCTCAGTAGGACAGACGGGCGCGGCCCTTGGCGCGGCGACGGGCCAGGACCTTGCGGCCGTTGGCGGTTGCCATTCTCTTGCGGAAACCGTGGACCTTCTGGCCGTGCAGCTTCTTGGGCTGATAGGTACGTTTCGTTGCCATGTTGAGACACCTCCTGTCAGAATTGCGGCCCTTTTGAGGGCGGCACTTACTCGACACCGCCTAAAGGGCGGCGCAGTAAACAGATCAAGACCGCATGATCGCGGCGCAACCGATATTATACAGACTGTTTGAAAATATGTCAACTAAAACTTAAAAGTTTTGCGAAATTTCCGTATTTTTTTCTTTTTTCAGTTGCGATTCTCGAAAATTTCAAAATCTGGTGTCCCATGCTGTCCAAAGCCGCTATATCTTGTTGCCTGTGCAGGCGGATCTCCTTGGTTCTTATTATTAGAATAAGTGTTGTAATTTCCGGCTGTCTTTGGTATAATAAAGCGTACTGCCATGTCTATTTTTTACTAGAGAGAGGTGTTTCCTTTTGAATTCCGTCGCCGACGTGTGGGACAATGTACTATCCCAGCTGAAGGGCGAGCTCTCGGAGACCACCATCGCCACCTGGTTCGACGAATTGGAGGCTGTGGACATCCAGGGCAATACGTTTATCCTCCACTGTTCCAACGACTTTAAAAAAGGCTATATCGAGTCCCTGTTCATGAAAAACATCAAGGCCTCCCTTCACGACATTTTCTCCACGGATTTTGAAGTGAAGATTCTGGATGACCTGGATTACGCAGAGCTCAAGGATAACCGCCCGCACCGCCAGAGTGAGCGGTTCACTTCCGCGGAGTTCACATTCGAGACCTTCGTGGTGGGCCCTTCCAACAAGCTGGCTTATGCCGCCTCCGTCTCCGTGGCGGAGCATCCTGCTCAGAACTACAACCCCCTGCTGATCTACGGGGACTCCGGCCTGGGCAAGACCCATCTGATCTATGCCATCGCCAACGTCATCCGCCGGAACGACCCCCGGTCCAAGATCGCTTACGTCAAGGGCGACGACCTGACCAACGAGCTGGTGGATGCTATCCGGGAGGGTAAGACTGCGGAGATGCGGGAGAAGTACCGTCAGGCGGACCTGCTGCTGGTGGACGACGTGCAGTTCATCGCCGGCAAAAAGCAGACGCAGGAGGAGTTCTTCCACACCTTCAACACCCTGTACGAGTCCGGCCGGCAGATCGTCCTGACCTCCGACCGCCCCCCCTCTGAGATGACCCAGCTGGAGGACCGCCTCCGCACCCGATTTGAGTGGGGACTGCTGGTGGACGTAGCGCCGCCGGATTTTGAGACGCGTCTTGCCATCGTGAAAAACAAGGCCGCCCTGCTGGGCATGGAGCTGCCGGACAAAATCTCCGCCTACATCGCCGAAAACGTCACCGCCAACGTCCGCCAGCTGGAGGGCACCATCAACAAGATCCTGGCCTACAAGGATCTGCTGGGCAACGACACCGACGAAGAAACCGTCACCCGGGCCATCCAGGACATGCTGCGCCGCAGCAACGAGTATGTCCCCACGCCGGAGGCCATCCTTGAGTATATCTCCAAATATTACAGTCTGGACGAGTCCGTGATCCGGGGCCAGCAGCGGGTGCGGGACGCGGTCTCCGCCCGGCAGATTGCCATGTACCTGATCCGCTCCATGACGAACCTCAGTCTGGATGAGATCGGCAAGGTCTTTGACAACCGGGACCACTCCACCGTCCTCTACTCCATCCAGCAAATCGAAAAGAAGATGAAGAAGGACGCTGCGTTTGCCGAAATGGTGAAGGAGATCAAGACGAATATCAACTCCAAGCGGTGACCAGATTTCTCCACATCTTCCGTGGAAAAGAAAAACTTCCCTGTTGAAAATGGTCTTTCAAAAAAGTCCGTGGAAAAATCCCCGGATCCTTCCACATCCCCTGTGGAGCCTCAAAATCCGACAGCGCAAGCCTTTCCCCGCCTTTTCCACAGCTTTTTTCCCTACGGCTGCTTTTTCTAAAAAATACATTTCTTTCTTTTTCAAAAGAGCGATTCCGACCCATATCTTCAAACCCCGACTAGAGAGGAAGTGCATGCATGAAATTCTCCTGTGAAAAAGCCCTTCTGCAAAGCGCCATCGCCGTCACCAGCCGCGCCGTGGCCCAGAAGAGCTCCATTCCCGCGCTGGAAGGGCTGCTGCTCCACGCGGACAGCCAGCTGACCATTTCCGGCTACAACCTGCAGACCGGCATCCGTACGAAGGTCTCCGCCGATGTAACGGAACCTGGCGAGATTGTTTTAAACGCCCGCCTCTTCGGCGACATCATCCGCCGGATGCCCGACGATGTGGTGGTTTTCACCGCGGATGACAAACAGCTGGTTCATCTCTCCTGCGGCGATGCGGACTTTGATATCCTGGGCCTCTCCGCGGCGGATTACCCGGAGCTGCCCATGGTGGAGGATGATTTTTCCGTCTCCATCCAACAGAAGCTGCTGCGTGCCATGATCGAGGAGACGGCCTTCGCTGTCTCCACCAATGAGAGCCGCCCCATCCATACCGGTGCCCTGTTCGAGATCACGGACCAGGGCCTGACTATGGTGGCGGTGGACGGATTCCGTCTGGCCATCCGGCGGGAGCCGCTGGAAAAGATCGACGGCGGCGCCTTTTCCTTTGTGGCGCCGGGCAGCGCCCTGGGCGAGGTGAAAAATATCTGTTCCGACGTGGAGGATCTGGCTGCCGTGACCCTGGGCAAAAGTCATATTCTATTTGAGGTAGGAGACACGGAGTTGATCTGCCGCCGGTTGGAGGGAGAGTTCCTGGATTATAAGAATGCCATCCCACGGAAGAATCCCATCTCCGTCATCGCGGACACCAAGGCCCTGATCGAGAGCATTGACCGCGTCAGTGTGGTGATCTCCGAAAAGCAGAAGAGTCCGGTCCGGTGCCTGTTTGACCACGACAAGGTGCTGCTCTCCGCCAAGACCGGAAACGGCGAGGCCAAGGATATCTGCCGCTTGTCCGGTGACGGCGGCGGGCTGGAGATCGGGTTCAACAACCGCTATCTGATGGAGGCTCTCCGGTACGCGCCGGCGGACACGGTGAAGATCGAGCTGAATACCGGCGTCTCCCCCGCCATCATCGTCCCCACGGAGGGGGAGGAAAACTTCCTCTATATGGTCCTGCCGGTGCGGCTGAAGAGCGCGGAGTGAGCAGATGGAGACGATCACGATTCACACGGAGTTCATCAAGCTCCAGGACCTGCTGAAATTCGCCAATCTGGTGTCCTCCGGCGGCGAGGCAAAGGAGCGGATCCAGGGCGGCGAGGTCACCGTCAACGGCGAGATCTGCACCATGCGGGGCAAAAAGATCCGCCCCGGAGACGATGTGGCCTTCCAGGGCGCCCATTACACGGTGGCCTATGCGGATTCTTGAGCTGGAGCTGCAGCATTTCCGCAACTACTCCGGCCAGCGGGTATCCTTTGACCCGGACTGCAATGTGATCTTTGGGGAGAACGCCCAGGGCAAGACCAATCTGCTGGAGGCCATCGTCTACCTCTCCTGCGGGAAATCCCCCGGGCCAGGACGGACCGGGAGATGATTGCCTTCGATGCGCCCGCCGCTGTGCTGGAAGCCGGGATCTCCGCCCGAGACCGGGAGTTCCGCACCCGGGTGGAGCTGTACCGGGACCGGCGGCGGAAGATGTGGGTGAATCAGGTGCCTGCCAAAAACAGCGCCGCCCTGAGTCAGGTGTACCACACCGTATTCTTCTGCCCGGATGACCTGTATCTGATCCGGGAGGGGGCCGCCGCCCGGCGGCGCTTCATGGACACCGCACTCTGCCAGTTGCGGCCGAGATACGCGGCCGCTCTGGCGGAGTACCACCGGCTCTATGACCACAAGACCCGCATTCTGCGGGACAGTGAGGAGCGGCCGGATCTCCTGGAGCTGCTGCCGGACTTCAACGAGCGGATGGTTCGTTTCGGCGCTGTGCTGGTCCACTACCGCCGGCAGTTCGCGGAGGCGCTGAACCGCTATGCCGCCCGCCACCATCGGGAGTGCTCCGGCGGAAGGGAGCGCCTGGAGGTCACCTATCAGACTGTTTCCTCCGTCACGGACCCGGCGGCGGAGGTGGAGGTCCTCACGGAGCAGCTCCGGGCCCACATGGAATCCCACCAGGGGGCGGAGCGGGCCTCCCGGATGTGCCTCTCCGGCCCCCACAAGGACGATCTGGTCATCACCATCGACGGCCGGGAGGCCAAATCCTACTCTTCCCAGGGTCAGACCCGCACCGCGGCTCTGGCGCTGAAGCTGGCGGAGCGGGAAATCTACCAGAACGCCACCGGCGAATACCCGGTGCTGCTGCTGGATGACGTTCTCAGTGAGCTGGATCCCCGCCGGCAGGAGTTCGTTCTCAACCGCATCGCGGGGGACAGGTGTTCATCACCTGCTGTGAGGATGACCGGCTGCCCCAAATGCTGGGCGGGAAGGTGTTCCATGTGAAACAGGGCGCCATCAGTGGATGATCCCTGCGGCCAGGCGGTAGCCTGTTCAATCAAACACAACAGATCCAATTACAGGCCCCCAACATGACAAAATGGAGGTAACCGTGATGAATTAGTACGCAGTGCTTCCCATTCTGGTTTTCGGCGGACCAGCTGCTGGCTTTCTCTGGGAGCTGATCGTGGGATTGGTCTGCCGGACAAGGCGCTATCTGCTGTGGGTGCCTGTTCTAGCGGGGGCGCTGGGACTGGCGCTGTGTGTGGTGTCTCCTTTCCATACCCTCCCGTTCTCCTTCCTACTGCTGTGCTGGGGGCTGTACGGTGGCGGACTTCTGTTTGGATGGAGTCTGTCCAACCTGCTCCGTGGCGGGGAGGACCACTTTCAGCGGTATGCCGTCCGTGCCGTTGCCCTCTGCTCCGGTGCGGCGCTGGCCATCGGCTTCGGTGTTCTGATCTCCCACGAGATGCGCAGCGCCACCTATACCATGGTGGAAGAAGACACCAGCGAGGAGCGCGTTCTGGCAGAGATCCCGGAGCTGGCCATTACAGAGACGGACCGGGAAATCCTCTCCGCCCTGGAGGAGAGTCCCTCCGTCCAGGCGGCCGTCGCCGGAGGGGAACAGTTCATCGATCTGCCACCGTCAGAACACGAGGACATCCACGCGATCCTGTCGGAATTTCTGGATGAAGAGCGCTACCAGTTTTCCGACGCGGGCGTCACCGCCCAGTCCGGGGAGGTCACCTCCCTGTATTACGATATTTTCGATCAGGAGAGGAATGTTCGGATCATCGTCATGGGCCTGGACACCGGAAATCTTAACAAGGTGATCACTGTCTACGATGGAGATCCGGAAGAGGAATTGTCCATGGTGATCTATGAAAATGACAACGGCGCCCTCCGCAAAATGAAGAAGCAGCGGATGTGGTTTTATGACTTCTATGAAACAGAGTTAGAATGAGGCACGGATCGCTCCCTCTACAAGGGCAGTTCCGCATCCGTAAGCGGCAAAGTCGCCAACAGATACCGAAAGGAGACCACCATGTACCTCCACATCGGCCAAAACGAAATTCTTCCCGACCGCCGGGTCATCGGCATCTTTGATCTGGACAAATGCAGTTACGGCAAGCGGACCCGGGAGTATCTGGCGGCCGCGGAGAAAGAGGGCGTGGTGCTGGACGTGTCCGGCGAGATCCCCAAGTCCTTCGTGGTGTGCGATCACCCCTATCACCGGCAGATCGTGTACCTCAGCCAGCTGAATTCCACCACCCTCCAGAAGCGGGCGGAGAGCGGAAACCTGGAATGAGCCAGGGGGAGATCCCATGGCGGCATATACGACACTGGTAAACCTTCCCCACTTTTTATCCTCGTTCACATCCCTGGAGACAGGAACTCTGGTGCTCTTTCTGGCGGCAGTGTTCACGGTGCAGCTGGTCCTGCTGCAAAATTACAGCAGGCGCCGGAGACGGCTGGTCCAGCCCGCTGCTTCTGGTGTACAGTGCGTTCCTTCTGCTGCTGTATTTTGCCTGGATGGCGCTGTTCACCGCCCTCCTGGCTCTGCTGACATATCTGATTTTGAAGAAATTACGCACTTGATTCCAACTTACATGGTTCAGGGCAAGGAGAAACGGGCCGGAGGCGGCTCCGGCCCGGCTCTTCTTGCCTTGGAACGGATATGAATATCCTGAAAGGAGAACCTGCATGGCAGAAAATGAACTGTTGAACTCCACTGCGGTGGACACGGCCAACGAGTACGACGCATCGGAAATTCAGGTGCTGGAAGGCCTGGAAGCCGTCCGGAAGCGGCCCGGCATGTATATCGGCTCCACGTCCACCTCCGGCCTGCACCATCTGGTCTATGAGATCGTGGACAACGCCATCGACGAGGCACTGGCCGGCTACTGCACCGACATCCTGGTGCGAATCAACGAGGGGGACACCATCACCGTGGTGGACAATGGCCGTGGCATCCCCGTGGACATCCAGGCCCAGACCGGCAAGCCCGCCCTGGAGGTAGTGTACACCGTCCTCCACGCCGGCGGCAAGTTCGGCGGTGGGGGCTACAAGGTCTCCGGCGGTCTCCACGGCGTGGGCGCCAGTGTGGTGAACGCCCTTTCCGAATGGCTGACGGTCCAGGTCCACCGGGACGGACATATCTATGAGATGAAGTTCTCCAGGGGCAATGTGACCCAGCCCATGACCATTGTGGGAGATACAGACCACACCGGCACCACTGTCACCTTCAAGCCGGACCCGGAGATGTTCGAGGATACGGAGTACAATTACGATACCCTCCACACCCGGATGCGGGAGGAGGCGTTCCTGAACGCTGGCCTGCGCATCCGCACTGTGGACGCCCGCCCCGGACGGGAGCAGGAGGACAACATGTGCTTCGAGGGCGGCATCCGGGAGTTTGTTACCTGGCTGAACAAGAGCAAGGATGTGCTTCACAACGACGTGATTTACATGTCCGGAGCCCGAGAGGACTCCGTGGCGGAAGTGGCCATGCAGTATAACGACGGCTACAACGAGACGATCCTCTCCTTCGCCAACAACGTCCACACGCCGGAGGGCGGCATGCACGAGGAGGGCTTCAAGCGGGCTCTCACCAATGTGCTGAACGCCTACGGCCGGAAGATCAAGCTGCTGAAGGACGACGAGAAGGTCTCCGGCGAGGACTGCCGGGAGGGCCTCACCTGCGTCATTTCCGTCAAGCTGACAGAGGCCCAGTTTGAGGGCCAGACCAAGTCGAAGTTGGGCAACAGTGAGATCCGGACCCTGGTGAATAACATCGTCTCCGAAAAGCTGGAGATCTTCCTGGAGGAGAACCCCCAGGTGGGCCGGATGATCCTGGATAAGGCTCTCACTGCCAATCGGGCGAGAGAGGCCGCCAAAAAGGCCCGGGAATCCATCCGCCGCAAGACGGCTCTCGGCGGCGCCGCCATGCCGGATAAGCTGCGGGACTGCAATGAGAACAATCCGGAGCTGACGGAGCTCTATATCGTCGAGGGAGACTCCGCAGGCGGCTCCGCCACCCAGGGGCGGGATTCCCGGTTCCAGGCCATTCTCCCCCTGTGGGGCAAGATGCTGAACGTGGAGAAGGCCCGGGCAGACAAGGTCTACGGCAACGACAAGCTCCAGCCCGTCATCACGGCCCTGGGCGCGGGCATCGGGGATGAGTTCGATCTGAACAGGCTCCGGTATCACAAGGTCATCATCATGGCCGATGCCGATGTGGACGGCGCCCATATCCGTACTCTGCTGCTGACCTTCTTCTTCCGCTTCATGCGGCCCCTGATCGAGGAGGGCTATGTCTACTCCGCCGTTCCGCCCCTGTATAAGCTGACCCGTGGCAAGACCACCCGAGTGGCCTTTGACGACATCCAGCGGGAGAAGATCGCCGCCGAGATGCGGGGCGACAACCCCAACGCCAAGATCGACATCTCCCGGTTCAAGGGCCTGGGTGAGATGAACCCCCATGAGCTGTGGGAGACCACCATGGACCCCACCACCCGGACGCTCCGGCGTATCACGCTGGATGACGCCGTGGCCGCGGACGAGACCTTTACCATCCTGATGGGCGAGAAGGTGGAGCCCCGGAAGGAATTTATCGAGCGCAACGCCCAATACGCGGTCAATCTTGACTATTGATCCGTAGGGCGGCTGCCCTCGGCCGCCCGTCCGATCAGATATGCCTTTGCGGGCCGGCGAGGGCGCCGGCCCCTACAAAAAGGAGATACGATACATGAGCAAAAAGCCCCAATACGATCCTGAGGAGATCCGGTACCCCGAACAGAAGATCGTGGAGTCACCGCTGGTCCCCGAGATGGAGAAATCCTACATTGAGTACGCCATGAGCGTCATCGTGGGCCGGGCTCTCCCTGACGTGCGGGATGGCCTGAAGCCCGTCCATCGCCGGATCCTCTACGCCATGTACGAGGATGGCCTCACGGTGGACAAACCCTTCAAAAAGTCCGCCACCTGCGTGGGCGACGTGCTGGGCCGGTACCATCCCCACGGCGATGCCAGCGTCTATGACGCTCTGGTCCGCCTGGCTCAGGATTTCTCCATGCGCTATCCCCTGGTGGACGGCCACGGCAACTTCGGGTCCGTGGATGGCGATCCCCCGGCGGCCTACCGGTACACGGAGGCCCGGATGTCCCGGCTCTCCGACGAGATGCTGCGGGACATTGAAAAGGACACTGTGGACTGGGACCCCAACTTCGACGAGACCCGCAAGGAGCCCCGTGTCCTGCCCTCCCGGTTTCCCAATCTGCTGGTGAACGGCTCCAGCGGCATCGCGGTGGGCATGGCCACCAATATCCCGCCCCACAACCTGCGGGAGGTGATCGGCGCCTGCATCTGCGTGCTGGACAATCCGGAGGCTCAGCTCAGTGATCTGATGCAGTACGTCAAGGGGCCGGACTTCCCCACCCGGGGCATCATCATGGGTCGCAGCGGCATCCGGCAGGCCTATGCCACCGGCCGGGGCCGGGTGGTGATCCGGGCCCGGCATGAGTTTGAGGAGTTCGGCAAGGACCGCACGCGCATTGTCATCACCGAGATCCCCTACCAGGTCAACAAGCGTATGCTCATCAAGAGCATGGCCGACCAGGTGGAAGACAAGCGTCTGGACGGCATCTCCGACATCCGGGACGAGTCCGACCGGGACGGAATGCGCATCGTCATCGAGCTGAAGCGGGACGCCAATCCCCAGGTGGTGCTGAACCGCCTGTTCGCCCAGACCCAGCTGCAGACCAGCTTTGCCATCAACATGCTGGCCCTGGTGAATAACCAGTCTCAGCCCAAGATCCTCTCCCTGCGCCACATCATTGACGAGTATCTGGCCTTCCAGGAGGAGGTCATTATCCGCCGCACCAAGTACGACCTGCGCAAGGCCCAGGAGCGGGCCCACCTGCTGGAGGGTCTGCTGGTGGCTCAGGACAACATCGACGAGGTTATCAAAATCATCCGCAGCAGCTACGACAACGCCAAGGAGAACCTGATGTCCCGCTTCGGTCTGGACGATGTCCAGGCCCAGGCCATTCTGGATATGCGGCTGAAAGCCCTTCAGGGCCTGGACCGGGAGAAGCTGGAGGCGGAGTACAAGGAGCTGGAGGAAAAGATCGCCTACTTCAACCAGCTGCTCTCCTCCGACGAGCTGCTGCGCAAGGTGCTGAAGGAGGAGCTCCAGGCCATCTCCGACAAATTCGGCGATGACCGGGTCACGGAGATCCAGGATGTGGAGGATGAGATCGACATCGAGGACCTGATCGAGGAGGAGCAGTGTGTCTTCACCCTGACCCAGGCGGGCTACATCAAGCGGACACCTGCCAGCGAGTACACCGCCCAGTCCAAGGGCGGCATGGGCAAGAAGGGCATCACCACCCGGGAGGAGG
Source organism: Dysosmobacter welbionis (assembly GCF_005121165.3). Classification (NCBI taxonomy): domain Bacteria; kingdom Bacillati; phylum Bacillota; class Clostridia; order Eubacteriales; family Oscillospiraceae; genus Dysosmobacter; species Dysosmobacter welbionis. The sequence goes on from NZ_CP034413.3 coordinate 1,981,477, forward strand.
ACTACGTGGTGGATGTGTTTACTGCCTCCACCCACGACTATATCCTCTTCTTCACCGACACCGGCAAGGTCTACCGGAAGAAGGGGTATCAAATCCCCGAGTCCGGCAAGGCTGCCAAGGGGACCAACATCGTCAACATCCTTCAGGTGGAGCAGGGCGAGCGGATCCAAGCCATGATCCATACCCGGTCCATTGAGGACGACGGCCGCTTCCTCTTCATGGTTACCCGGAACGGCACGGTGAAGCGCCTGCCGGCCAATACTCTGAAGAATCTGCGGAATAACGGCATCCGTGCCCTGCGGATGGAGGAGGGTGACCAGCTGATCGCTGTCCGGGAGACTGACGGCAGCCAGAAGATCCTCATCGCCACCCATGACGGTATGGCAGTCTGCTTTGACGAGAACGATGTGCGGCCCATGGGCCGGGACGCCGTGGGTGTGCGGGGTATCCGCCTGCGCCAGGGCGATTACGTGGTGGGCGCCGCCCGTGCCAAGGTCAATCATGCGGTGCTGGCCATCACGGAAAACGGCTACGGCAAGCAGACGCCGGTGGAGGACTATCGGATCACCAACCGGGGCGGCCTCGGCATCAAGAACTACATGGTGACGGACAAGACCGGCCCCGTGGTGGGCATCAAGGTGGTGGACGGCACGGAGGACCTGTTGTTGGTGACCCAGGCAGGCATCCTGATCCGCACCCCGGTGGACAGCATCCGCACCGCGGGCCGGGCCACTCAGGGCGTCATCGTCATGCGGTTCAAGGAGGAGGGGGATCACGTGATCTCCCTGGCGCTCACAGACCATGAGGAGGGCAGCGCCGAGGCCGAGGAATAAGGCCGTCCGGAGCCGGGGCGAAAACGCTTCTGCCGGAATGTTTATCAGAACACAGGGGGAGCTGTTCCCGAGGAGACGGCTCCCCCATTCAAAACCATCTTCCAAAAGGATTTCATGATGAAAACAGTCACCATCTACACCGACGGCGCCTGCTCCGGCAATCCGGGCCCCGGCGGCTGGGGCGCGATTTTGATGTACGGCCCCCACAGCCGGGAGCTCTCCGGCGGAGAGGCCGCCACCACCAACAACCGCATGGAGCTCACCGCCGTGATCCAAGCACTGTCCCTGCTGAAGGAGCCCTGCATCGTGGACCTCTGGTCCGATTCCAAATATGTGATCGATGGGCTGGAGAAGGGCTGGGCCAAAGGCTGGAAGGCTAGGGGCTGGAAAAAAGCTGACAAGAAGCCCGCCCTGAATCCGGATCTCTGGGACAGGCTGCTGTCCCTGACAGAGGTTCATTCCATCCGTTACCATTGGGTCAAGGGCCACGCGGAGAATGCGTACAACAACCGCTGTGATGAGCTGGCGGTGGCGGAGAGCCAGAAATACAAGTAGTATGTCTTCTGTACCCCGCAGAACGGGGCAGGCGCCGTACAAGCGGTTCGACGACGGCAAAGCCACGGCGGAGTCGGAATTTCCTCTCGCCGGGCAAATCAAAAAAATAGGTCCCCCACCGGCTCTGCCGGGCGAGGGACCATGCGGAGAGCGCATACAGCAACCACTGTGATGAGCTGGTGGCGGCCGGAGATCCTGATAGCCCCCGCTTCCTTCTCATGGGGAGAAAAAGTGAGAGAAACAGACCTATCTTCCAAAAAAAGACAAGTTTTTCTAAATTTTTCCGCTGTTTACGAAAACAGAAAAAAACATTCACAATCTGTTCATAAGAAAAACATAATTTAGAAAAAATTTTCGGATATCTTTATAATCAAGCAAAGGGTCCTCCCAAACCCGATGCGTTTTCTCCCTCCTAAAAACACACACAGCACAAAGGACCGCCACATGGCGGTCCTTTGTGTGTTTACGGCTGGATCAGCTCCTTGCTGAGATGGACGATGAAGTCCTGCACATTGGTGACGATGCCCCGGGCGGAGAGGCTTCCCCGGTCACTGAGTTTGTTCACGGCAAATTCTGAGATATCCACGCAGTAGAAATACACCTGCCGCACGGTTCCGTCTGCCAGCACCCGGTAGGAGGGGGTCATGTTTCCGGCGGCGATGGTGTGAAGGGCAGTGGCCATGCAGATCACCGTGGTGGCGGAGCGGATCTCTGCCCGCATGGCGTCCTGAGCGGCATAGACGTCTGCCAGCACCGGCGGCAGAGGCCCGTCGTCCCGGATGGAGCCCGCCAGTATGTACGGGACGCCGTGCCGTTCGCAGGTGTGCAGAATGCCGTTTTCGATCTGCTCCGCTTTCAGAAAGGCGGGAATCGATCCGTGGAGCCGCACCCGGTTGATGGTGTCCAGATGGTTGTAGTGCCCGTTGGGCTGACTTTCCTGCGTGTAGATGTTCTGCCCCAGAGCAGTGTTGAGGTAGGCTGCCTCCAGATCATGGGTGGCCAGCGCGTTGCCCGCCAGCACGGCATGGACAAAGCCGCCTGCGATGAGCCGGGAGAAGGCGTTGCGTGCGTCGTGGTCAAAGGCGAAGGCGGGCCCCATCACCCAGACTACCTTGCCGTGGTCCCGTTCGTGGCGCAGCAGTTCATAGAGCTCGTCATAGTCCCGGGAAAAGGCGGTCTCCCGGGAGCGGCCCTGCCGGAAGGCAAACACATCTCTGGCAACCCGGCGCTCCCGGAAGCCGTCCGGGTGGACGAGGATCCCCTCCTCTCCCTGTTCTGTGCGGCCGACGGCCACCAGATCTCCCTGCCGCAGGCGGCGGAATTCCCGGACGTCGATGCGGCCCCGATCCCACACGGCCACGCAGTCCATCCGGCTCTCCCGGGCCAGATGCCACTGCCCTGCGATTTTGAAGTATTCCGGAAAGATGCTCATGGCGTGGAAATTCTCCGGCGCCACGCCGTCCCGGGGCGCCGGGCGAAAGACGGCGTCCGGTGCGTTTTCCAGTGCGGGTGTGGAAAAGACCGGCGGAAAATAGGGGCGCAGCTGAAACGGCATAATGGCGTTCCTCCTTTGAAAGATGGTGCCGCTGTTCCACCCGGATGCAGAGAAGAAAAGCCCGGGGACCGCTCCTCGCAATACCTGCGGAGCAGTCTCCAGGCCCATCGGCATTCCCATCCGGCAAAAGGGCGCGGGAGGTTTGATTGCATTCAGAATATCAGAATGCCGCCAAAAAAACAAGGCCCTTTCTTGTAAATCCGGGCCGTCGGGTGTAGAATATCCAACATACAGGTTTTTCCTTCAAGGAGGCTTTTCAACATGAGAGACGGTTTTATCTCCGTGGCCGCAGGCACCCCCAAAATCCGGGTGGCGGACTGCCGCTATAACGCGGAACAAATTTTTACCCTGATGCGGGAGGCGGACAAGCAGGGGGTGAAGGTGCTGGCTCTTCCGGAACTGTGCCTCACCGGCTACACCTGCGGAGATCTGTTCCTGCAGGACACGCTGCTCCGGGGCGCCGAGGAGGGCCTTCAGACCATCCTGGAGGCTACAAGAAATCTGGAGATCGTGACGGCCCTTGGCCTGCCCGTGTGGGACAAATGGGACAACAAATTGTATAACTGTGCGGCTATTATACAAAAAGGAGAGATTTTGGGGCTGATTCCCAAGGTCTATCTGCCCAATTATGGGGAGTTTTATGAGCAGCGGTGGTTTGCATCCGGCAGCGGCGTGGAGCACGGGATTGAGCTGTGCGGGCAGCATGTGAGTCTCTGTACGAACCAGACCTTTGCCTGCGACACCATGCCCAACTTGGTGATCGGCGTGGAGATCTGCGAGGATCTGTGGGCCCCGGCGCCGCCCTCCGTGGAGCTGGCCCGGAAGGGCGCCACCGTGATTCTGAACCTCTCCGCATCCAATGAGCTGGTGGGCAAGGCGGACTACCGCCGCTCCCTAGTGACAGGCCAGTCCGCCCGGCTGATGTGCGGTTATGTGTACGCGGATGCCGGAGAGGGAGAGTCCACCACCGATGTGGTGTTCACCGGCCACAATATGATCGCGGAAAACGGTACCCTGCTGGCGGAGCGGCGGTTCGCCACCGGACTCACCGTCAGCGAGATCGATGTGGACCGGCTGATCCATGACCGCCGCCGGACCAACACCTTCACCTTCGGCAAGGAGCCGCCGGAGATCTGGCGGTGCGGCTTCACGCTGCCGGTGGAGGAGACCCGGCTCACCCGGTACGTCTCCCCATCTCCTTTCGTGCCGGAGGATGCCGCGGGCCGGGCGGAGCGGTGTGAGGAGATCCTGCGGATCGCCTCCCTGGGTCTGAAGAAGCGGCTGGAGCACACCGGCGCCAAGACGGCGGTGGTGGGCCTCTCCGGCGGGCTGGACTCCACCCTGGCCCTGCTGATCACGGCCCTGGCCATGGGGATGCTGAATCGGCCCGCCAGCGACATCGTGGCCGTCACCATGCCCTGCTTCGGCACCACTGCCCGGACGAAGTCCAACGCGGAGCTGCTGGCGGAGCGGATGGGTGCCACGCTGAAGATCATTGACATCTCCCAGGCGGTGCGGCGACATTTTACCGACATCGGACAGAACATGGAGAACCATGACGTCACCTTTGAAAACGGCCAGGCCCGGGAGCGGACCCAGGTCCTGATGGACATTGCAAACCAGACCGGCGGCCTGGTGATCGGCACGGGAGATCTCAGTGAGTTGGCCCTGGGCTGGTGCACCTACAATGGCGACCACATGAGCAACTACGCCGTCAACTGCTCCATCCCCAAGACCCTGGTGCGGCATCTGGTGGCCTATCTGGCCCGGGACAACGCGGAGAAGGACGAGGCCCTCCATGACGTGCTGGAGGATATTCTGGACACCCCTGTCTCCCCGGAGCTGCTGCCCGCTGTCCAAGGGGAGATCAGCCAGCGGACCGAGGATCTGGTGGGGCCCTATGAGCTACACGACTTCTTCCTGTACTACATGCTCCGCTGGGGCTTCCCGCCCCGGAAGATCTACCGTCTGGCGCTGTATGCCCTGGGGAAGACCTACACCCCGGATGTGATCCTGAAGTGGCTGAAGACCTTCTACCGCCGCTTCTTCTCTCAGCAGTTCAAGCGCAGCTGTCTGCCGGACGGCCCCAAGGTAGGTTCTGCGGCACTCTCCCCCCGCGGCGACTGGCGGATGCCGAGCGATGCTTCCGCGGCACTGTGGCAGGCAGAACTGGAGACACTGGAGTAAACGGAAGAGAGGAGCCAGTTGCCGAACATGGGGGGCCCAAAAAAATCAAAGATTTTTTGGGGAAAGAAGGAGCAAGGGAGCGTCCGGAGCTTTTGCCGTGGGCAGAATCGGAGGGGAGCGGACTTTGCGACGACGCGGCGGATGCCGAGCGATGCTTCCGCGGCACTGTGGCAGGCAGAACTGGAGACACTGGAGTCAGTGCATTTTTAACAGTATGTGGAAAGCGGACCAGGGCGACGGCTATACAGCCGGCGCTCTGGTCTTTCTATGCGTATACAGATAAACACGGACAGGCAGCATGAACTTTCGCAGTTCTTGACAGATTCTCCCCCCTCCCATTAAAATAGAAGAAAAATTGTTTGAAAACGGAAAGGAAGCACACGATGGAAGAATCTCTAGAACATATCCGGGAGAGCGCGGAGACACGAATGAGGAAGAATGCCTTCATGCTCCATAATTATATCGAGCTGGAACGCGTGGAAAAAGACCGGGCGGTCTTCAAGCTGGACATCCGCCCGGAGAGCTGCAACCCCTATGGGCTGATTCATGGCGGCGCCATCTACACCCTGGCGGACAACGCCACCGGCGCGGCGGCCCACAGCGACGGGCGGTATTACGTCACACAGACCAGCGCGCTCCACTTCCTGCGCAACCAGGCCACAGGGACGGTGCGGGCCTCTGCTTGGGTCCGGCACCGTGGAAAGTCCACGGTGCTCACCGCTGTGGACATCACCGGAGAGGGCGGCAGGCTGCTGGCCACGGGGGAGTTCACCTTCTTCTGTGTAGACAAGGCGCTGATGGACCAGAAGGCGGCCGCTGAGCAGAAATAAGAGAGATGCGGGAGAGGGCGAACCCCTCTCCCCTTTTTCCCAAACACTGTGGAAAACCGGGCTGTCATATCTCCGCCCGCCGCCGCATAAGGTTGTCCCAGAGGTGAGGCGATATGAAGAGGCCGGTTTTTCCAGGCCCGTTCAGAAGAGGGCTCCGGCGGCTGGGCGCAGCCGGGCTGGCGGCCGGGACCCTTTGGGCGGTTGTGGTCACCGCCGGAAGCGACAGCGCGTCTGCAGCCTGGGCGGCCCTGCGGGCGGCGTCTCCGCTGGCGGCGCTGAAATGGGAGCTGGGGGACCTGTGGGCGAACGATGACCTCTCCCCCGCCGCGGTGATGACGTTGGGAGAGTCTCCCCTGCTGTTGTCCGCCCGGGCGGCTGTGGCGGAGCTGTGGTCCACCGAGCGGACGGAGGAATCCGGTGCGGACGGCCGGGAGGAGACTGTCACGGAGCCGGTGGAGGAGACGCCGCTGGAGACCACGGGAGAGACGGACAACGGCGTTCCGGCCAGAACACTGGTGCCTACGGACCCCAGCGGCTATACGGTCTGCGGCCGGTCCTACATCTCCAACAGCACGGACCACGCCCTCACCGTCACGGAGCTGTCGGAGCCCTTTGACGCCCGGCTCGCCGATGGGGAGCCTCAGATTCTGATCCTCCACACCCACGGCAGCGAGGCCTACACCCCACCCCCGGGCACGGACATCGTCTGGTCCGGCAACTACCGCACTACGGACTCCCGCTACAACGTGGTGGGGGTGGGAGACGAGATGGCGGAGGTGTTTACCGCCGCCGGGATCTCCGTCCTCCATGACCGGACACTGTACGACTACTCGTCGTACAACGACGCCTATAACAACGCCCTGGCGGCCATTGAGACCTATCTGGCGGAATACCCCTCCATCCGCTTCATCCTGGATGTCCACCGGGACGCCATCGGCGACGCGGAGGGCAATCAGTACAAGGTGATCTCGGAGATCGACGGGGTGGGCACCTCCGCCCAGATGACTCTGGTGATGGGCAGCGACGGCAGCGGCCTGGCTCATGAGCACTGGATGGAGAATCTGAAACTGGCGGTGGCCCTTCAGGACAATATCTTGCAAAGCTATCCCACCCTGATGCGGCCGATCCTGCTGCGGAATTCCCGCTATAACCAGCACGCCACCACCGGCTCCTTGCTGGTAGAGGTAGGGGCCGCCGGCAACTCTCCGGAGGAGGCCGCCCTGGCGGGCCGCCTGTTCGCCCAGCAGATGGCGGACTATCTCATTGATCTGGGCAAGTGACAGAGGCGGTCCTGCGGAGAGCAGGCCATCCGGCCCCGGTCCGACGGCAAAAGCCCCGTCCGAACGGACGGGGCTTTTTGCTTTGAAGGCTCAGGGCTCCTCCGCCAGGGGGAAGGACACCACAGCGGTGAACAAGTCCGCCAGCGTCTCCACGTGGAAATCTCCGCCGCAGGCCTCGGTAAAGGAGCTGGCGATGGAAAGGCCCAAGCCGCTGCCGCCATCGGTACGGCTGGCGTCGCCCCGGACGAACCGGGCCGTCAGGTCCACGCCTGTGGGCAGCTCCTCCCGGGAGGTGTTGCGCAGGCTGGCCTCCGCCCTGCCCACCTCGGTCTTTAAGGAGAGGTAGACCCGGCTTCCCGCCAGGGCATATTTCAGGGCGTTGTCGATGAGGTTCTGGAACACCCGGTACAGCCGCCGGCCGTCAGCCGTGATCATCACCGGTATCTCCGGCAGCTCCATCCGGAAGGTCAGCCCGCTTTGGGAGATAGGCCCCTCCAGGTCCGCCAGGGTCTGCCGCAGGAGCTTGGCAAAATCCAGCCGCTCCAAGTGGACCGGCAGCTGGCCGGAGGCGGCCTTGCTGACCTCGAACACATCCTGGACCATCACTGCCAGCCGTCGGGCCTTCTCGTCGATGATCCGGGCGTAGTCCGCTGCGGCCCCCTCCAGGGGCTCCTGCCGCAGCAGTTCCGCATAGGAGAGCACAGAGGTCAGGGGCGTTTTCAGGTCGTGGGACACGTTGGAGATCAGCTCTACCTTCATCCGTTCGCTGCGGGTCTGCTCTGCCAGGGCCCGGTGCAGGCCCGCCTGGATGTCGTTCAGCTGCTCCGCGGTCTGATGCAGGTCTGCGTCCGCCGGCAGGTCCAGGGGCGTTTCCAGATCCCCGTCCCGGATGGCCGTCACTTGGTCCGCCAGCAGGCCGATATCCCGGACCAGGGTCCAGTCCCGCCGGATCCAGAAGATTTCCAGGACCCCTATCAGCGCAAAGGCGGGAACAAAAACGCAGATCACAGTCAGAGAAGAGTTCCAAAGCATTTCATACACAGGGACACAGCAGAGAACAGCTGTAAGCATAATGGCCCATAGTGCAAGGTTCCGCACCAGAGACCGCCGCCGGAGCCGCTTCTGCACCGGCAGCTTCAAGTCTCTTGCCAAGAATGCGTTTTTCAGCCCCCTCAACAGACTCCGCCGCTGCTCCCTTTCCGTGTTTTTCCGGGTGATGTGCCGCAGCCACAGCGCCCACACCAGCGCCAGCAGCGCCGGGGCATTGGCGGGCAGCAGCGCCGCCAGCCGCAGGGCGTCCGTCACGGTCGGACCCACCCAGCCGTAATACCAGAATTCAAAGGGAGAGTAGCCGCCGAATCCTGTGGAGAACACCATGGAGAGGACTGCCAGGGCAGCCGCCAGCCACCAGATCTCCCCGGGCACGCGGCGAGTGAGAGCGGCCAGCTTTTTCTCCGCCTTCCGCCGTTCCGCCCGCAGGAGACGGGTACTCACCAGATACGCAATGCCGAGCACACACAGCACTGCCCGCAGCAGGTAGAACTTCTGCATCCCCTGGATGCGCTGATACAGGCTGTAGAGATCGTTAGCGGGGCGGGACGCCCCGCCGCTGTTCGGCTGGAGATAAGGCACCGGCTCCTCCCGGACGGCCATGTAGACGGTCACATCCGCCGCGTCCTCCCCGGCCGTGAAATTCTCATAGCCGGGGACGTCCCACAGGGAATCCTCTGTAAAAAATCCATCGCCGTAAACGTCCACTGGCTCTCCATCCTTGGTGATGGTGACTGTACCGTTCTGGAAGGTCAGCAGAAAGTTGTAGCCCTCCGGCACGGCCCAGCTGGAGGAGAGGATCATATTCGCTGGAGCATTGCTGTAATAGGAGTCCTCCCCCGATCCCTGGACCCGGTAGAGGAGATTCTTGTCCTCTACATAGGAGGCGTCTGGCGCCTCCTCTTTCGGGGTTGCTATATCTTCTGTGGCAGTGTCCGTGGATCCCCACTCGTACCAGGTGATGCCAGCACTGGACACGACGTAGGTATCCCCGGAAGCAGTATCCCACCACTCCAGGTCGCTGCCAGTGGCCATAGCCAGAAAGGCCCGCAGCCGTTGGGCCACCTCCTGCCGGAAGGCTGGGGTCTCCTGCCAGTCTGTACTCCACCATCCGCTGCCGAAGGAGCCGCTGTCGACCCCGCTGGCCAGGCGGCCCGCCGTCTGTCCCAGGCTCCCCAGCACCAGGCTCACGCCCAGTACCAGGGCCGCCAGTCCGGCCGCCGCCCGCAGCCTGCCGCAGGTCTTTCCGGAGACGCGGACCTTCGCCACGCCCGGGGCGTCCTCCACCCCCTTCAGAGCCTCCCGGACCTCCCCGGCCACAAGTTGTTCCAGACCTTCGTCAGGTCCCGTGCTGTTCCATTTTGTATCCAATGCCCCACACCACCTTGATGTAATCTGGCTCCTTGGGATTGAGCTCGATTTTTTCCCGAATGCGCCGGATGTGGACCATCACCGTGTTTTCGCAGGCGTAGGCCGCCTCCCCGTCCCACACCCGGCGGTAGATCTCCTCCGCCGGGAAGATGCGGCCGGGGTTACGCATCAGCAGGTCCACGATCTTTGTCTCCGTGGCGGTGAGCTTCACCGCTTCCCCATCCGCCCGCAGTTCCCGGCGGTCCGGGTCGTAGGTGAGGCGCCCGTTGACGATGAGGCCCTGCCGCTCCTCCGCGTGGACGTCCCCAGCAGGGTGTACCGCCGCAGCTGGCTCCGGACTCTGGCCGCCAGCTCCTGGGGGTTGAAGGGCTTGGTCACATAGTCGTCCGCCCCCATGGAGAGGCCCAGGATCTTGTCCGTGTCCTCACTTTTGGCGGAGAGGACGATCACCGGCAGGTTCCGCTTTTCCCGGATCCGCAGCAGAGCGGACAGCCCGTCCAGCTTGGGCATCATCACGTCGATGAGGATCAGCCGCACCGCCGGGTCCAGGGCCAGATCCAGAGCCTCCATGCCGTCATAGGCCCGCAGGACCCGGTAGCCCTCCCGCTCCAGGGTGATGGCGATGGCCCCCACGATCTCCGGATCGTCGTCTACCACCAGAATGCACGCGTTCATCTCGATCCCTCCTTGAGCTGATTGTAGCATACCAGGGAATTCTTACAAACACCCGGAGAAATTTCTTACAGATTTCTTACGGTTTCAAGCGGCACAAAAAAAGGGCCCTCCCGGGAAGGAAAGCCCTTCTTTTCAATGGCTCACTTTTTCAGCGGCATGGAGAAGAGGAACCGGGTGGAGGCCTGGTCGCTCTCGGCCTTCAGAGTTCCCTTGTGCTCCGTCGCAATGGAGGCGGCGATGGGCAGCCCCAGGCCGAAGCCGGACTGCTCCCCCCGGGAGGCGTCCGCCCGGTAGAATCGCTCGAACAGGCGGCCCAGCTGGTCCGGTGGGATGGGATCGCCGGGGTTGGATACCAGCAGACGGGCCTGCCGGTCTGTGCGCCGCAGGGTCAGGCTGATGGTACCCCCCGCCTGCCCATACTTGATGGCGTTGTCCAGCAGGACGCCGATCAGCTGGCGCAGTTTGTCGGCGTCGCCGGTGACGGTCACGTCGGGGGTGATGTCGCTCTCCAGGGGCTTTCCCGCCTCAAAGGCCACCGGCTCAAAGGCCAGTACGCAGTCCGTGGCCAGGTCGGAGAGCGAGACCTCCCCCATCACCGCCGTGGGAACCGCATTGTCCGCCCGGGCCAGGGTCAGCATCTCCTCCACCAGGGACTTCATCTGTCCGGCCTCGGAGCGGATGTTGTCCGCCCACCGGGCCGGGCGGTCCTCCAGCGGCGCCGCCTCCAGCAGTTCCGCATTGGAGAGGATCACGGTCAGCGGCGTCTTCAGCTCGTGAGAGGCGTCGGAAAGGAACTGCCGCTGCTGCTGCCAGGCTTTTGCCACCGGGCGGGTGGCCCACCGGGCCAGCAGGATGGAGACGCCCAGAAGCAGCAGCAGCGCCGCCAGACCGATTTGCAGATAGGAGCCCATGATCTCCTGCAATGTGGCCTGCTCCATGGACATGTCCACAAAGGCGATGCGCTCGTATAGTCCATAGTCCCGGCGCAGATACCGCAGGCCGTAGCTGTGGATAGTGCCCTCGGGCCGGTTCTGCTGGAGACAGTCGGTAAGAATGGTCTGCAGCTCCTGTGTGTCCTGCAGATTGGAATAGGTCCCGCCTGTGACAAAGGCCTCGTAGATTCCGCTGCGGTCCCAGAGATTCACCGTGAAATAGGGCAGCAGAACGTCTTCCCCGCCCCGGTTGAGCCCCAGATCCGGCCGGCCGCTGGGAGTGTCGTCCTCCATGACCCGCTGGAGCACCTGATGGCTGATGACCTCGATGTTCTGCTTGGCGGAGAAAAACACAGCCGTGAATACCACGCCCAGTACCGCGGTCACCAGAATCATGCACATGGCCACGAATTTGATCTGCAATTTTCGGATCATGGGAGGATCGCCCCCTTCCTGTCGAAAACTCTGTGGAAAAGTGGAAAAATGTGGACTTTGTGGAAAACTACGCCTCCTCAGGCGCTTCCAGGCAGTAGCCCACCATGCGGATCGTACGGATCTTCACCTGGGAGTGGAGATGGTCCAGCTTCTTCCGCAGGAAGGAGATGTAGACCTCCACATTGTTGTCCTCTGCGTCGGACTCATAGCCCCAGACCTTCAGCAGCAGCTTCTCCTTGGTGATGACCAGCTTCTGGTTCAGCATCAGCATCTCCATCATGTCGAACTCCTTCCGGCTGAGCCGCACGGAGCGCTCGCCGCAGGAGAGGGTGAAGGAGGTCTTCTCCAGCCGCAGGTCTCCGTATTTCAGGGCATCAGTCTGCCGCAGCTCCGGCTGGCGGCGGGTCAGGGCCCGGATGCAGGCCAGCAGCTCCTTGGGCTCAAAGGGCTTGGTGAGATAGTAGTCCGCACCGGAGTCCAGCCCGTTCACCCGGTCCGTCAGCTCGGACCGGGCCGTGAGCATCAGCACCGGCGTGGTGCTGCCCTCCGCCCGCAGGCGGCGCAGCACGGTGAAGCCGTCCAGCTTGGGCAGCATCACGTCCAGCAGGATCACGTCATAAATGGAGGTCAGGGCGTTGTCCAGCCCCGCCTCGCCGTCGTGGCAGACGTCCACCGTATAGCCGTTCAGCTCCAACAGGTCCTGGAGGGTGGCGGCCAGGCGGACCTCATCCTCCACCACCAGTACGCGCATGAAATCACCTCCGTTTGCAGGATCGCGCGCCGTTTCTGCCGGCAGCGCCACACAGGGGGGAGCCCGGGGGCTCCCCCTGGTCAGATGAGACGGATGGGAAACGAGATCGAGTTTATTCGCCCGTGGCGTCCGCCGCAGTCAGGCCATTCTCCGCCACAGAGAGAATGGTGTCCACCGAAGCGGTGTCCATCTGGTAGATGGTGGAATCCCCCTCCATGCGGACGTAGTAGCCGGTCTGGTCCAGGTTCTCGCTGCCGAAGGTCAGGGTCAGCGTCCCCTCGGTACCGGTGTCGTTCAGGTAGAGAATGGTAACCGTGGCCTGGGGTGCGTCAAAGCCGCACAGGGCAGCGGCCTCGTCTGTGGGCTTGTAGTCCACGCATTTGGTGAAGGTCAGCGCCCCCAGCTCCGCCAGCAGAGAGGCGGTGTCCGCGTTGCCGGTGACGTCCTCGCCGCTGGCAGCCCAGGTGACGGTAACCGTTTCCTCCCCGGTCTCCTCGTCGGTGGAGGTCTCCTTGTCGATGGGCCGCAACAGGGTGCTGGCGGCGCCCTCAACGGTGACGGACTGGAGGTTTTCCTCCGTCAGCTGGGGCAGCTCCGGCAGGTCGCACATGTCATAGATGGTCTTGGACATCTCGGTGTACAGGGAGTTGGAGATGATATACACCGGACTCTCCTGTTCGTTCATCAGCATATAGTAGCTGTTGCCGTCCGTAGTGGTGTTGCCCAGGGAGATGGTCAGCGTCCCGCCGTCCGGCTTGGCTGCGGTCAGGGTGGCGAAGGGTTGGTCCAGGCCATAGGCCTCCAGCGTATCGCCCTCTGTAATGGTCTGCTGGGGTTTGAGGTTGGTGAGAAGGGTCAGGATCGACTGGATGGTGGAGTCGTCCAGGGGAAACTCCGGGTCGTCGGACCAGACCCACTTGCCCGCCTCGTCCAGATGGAAGGACAGCGTGGCGTTGCCGTTGTCATAGGTGAGGGACGAATAGGCGGCCTCCGTCTCCGTGATGACGCTGGCGGCGTCCTGGGCGGCGGCCTCCTCAGCTTCCCGCTGGGCGCTGGACCGCTTGACGGCGGAGACCACCGCCAGCAGGATGCCCAGGCCCACCAGGATCCCCAGCAGGAGAACCAGCGTCTTCTTCTGTGTTCGATTCATGCTTGTATGCTCCTTCGTCACAGTTTCCGGCGGTGCATCCAGCGGACAAAGCCGTAGATCAGCAGCGCCGCGGGGATCACCAGGATAAACAGCAGGCCCCAGATGCCGCCGGTCGTGATGGTATTGGTGGGCGTCAACAGGCTCACCGGCTCCACAGAGATGGCGGATACATCGTCAAAGCCCACAGTGGCGGAGTGGATGAAGAGATCCACGTTGTCAACATTGGTAAAGCTGTTGGTCACATCGGTGTTGATCAGCGTGTCCGCGCCGTAGACCGTCAGCCGGGCGGTGGTGTCCTCGCTGATCTCCTCCGTGGCCACGGCACCCACCACATAGGTCCCCTGGGTCATGTTGTCCGCGTCCAGCACGGCATAGCCGTTCTCCGTGGTGGTTAGGAAGGGCTGGACGGTGATGGTGTCCCGGGTGGGATCCGCCAGGGTGAAGCCCCGGGAGGCATAAAACAGGACCATGGAATCACTTGTGAGGCTGCTGGCCGCATCCACAGAGGTGTCCGCCTGCGCGAAGAACAGATAGGGGTTGTTCTGATAGCCCTGGGAGGTGTCCGCGATCATGCCGTCCGCCACCTGCATTCCATAGGCGGCGCACAGGGCGTTGAAGTTGGGCAGGTCCACCAGCTCACCGGCCATGTTGTAGATCACCTGGCCGCCCTCCGCCAGATAGTTCAGGATCATATCCAGCTCATCGTCCGCCAGATCCTGGTCCGGCTCGTTGAGGATCAGCAGGGAGCAGTCCTCAGGGATGCCGCCGTCGGTGAGCAGGTTCACCCGCTCCACGGACATGTGGAGCCGCGTGAACCGCTCCTTCACGCTGATGGGGACGGCGGTCTCGTTGTGGCCTGTGGTCTCGTACACCATCCGGGTCACGCCGGTGAGCACGCTGTCGATGGCGGAGGTCAGCAGGCTCTCCCCGTCGAAGTCCGTCTCCGTATAGGTGCCGTAATAGTAATACGACATCATATCATACCCGATTATGTCGCTGATGTCAAAGGACTCCTGCCGGCCGGTGGCCTCGCAGGTGACCACGATGGTATCCGCCCCCACACCGTACTGGGACAGGGCGGAGGGATAGACCGTGGGGTCGGTGTATTCCAGGGTCAGGTGGTCGCTGAGATCTGCGTAGATGTCCAGAAAGCGGACGATCCGGGTATCCAGTGTGTCCTTGTCGGTGAGCACGTGGATCACCACGTCATCCTCCAGCCCCGCCAGGTAGTCCTGAGAGGTCTCGCTGATGTTGTAGATCCCGCTGCCCGTCAGGTCGATCTGGGCCCACTGCTCCGGCAGCTGTGCCGCCAGCAGGTTGAACACCAGCACTGCCGCCACGGCCAGGGCCGTCAGTCCGGCGGAGAAGGCGCCCCTGCGGGAGGCGTGGCGCCCCGCGGTCTCCTGCAGGCTGTTTTTCCAATCACGATGTTCCATATTCACACGCCTCCTCTCAGTTCCACCGGCGCTTCTGGATGACCTGGACGGTCAGAAAGACCAGCAGCGCGCTGATGGACAGGTACAGCAGGATCCCGGGCACGTCGAAGACGTGGTCCGTGGAAAAGCTGTCGAAGGCGGAGAGCAGGGAGAACTTGCCCAGCACATCCGGCAGCAGGTTGGCGAAGACGGAGGAGTCCCGCAGGTAGAAGGCGATCAGCACCGCGGCGCCGGCCACCAGCACGCCGGCTGTGACCTTCCAGTTGTTGGACAGGGCGTTGATGAGGAAGCACACCAGGATCAGCACCACGAAGAAGCCCAGCAGAGACCCGACGGCGGTGGAGGGCAGAAAGCCCACCAGGCCGTCCCACAGATACAGCAGGAGCAGCAGGCCGAAGGTGCCCACTGCGGCGATGATCTGGCTCTCCGTCAGAGAGGAGATCAGCATGCCCACGGCGATCTCCACCGCGCCCAGCAGGAAGAAGGCCAGAATGGCGCCGTAGTCCGCCAACAGGAAGGCCGTGCCGTTCAGCGCGATGATGAGGGGGCACAGGCAGGCAATGGCCACCGGCACGGCGAACACCGTCAGCATGGCGAAGTACTTCCCCAGCACCACGGCGGTGACGGATACCGGCGCCGTCAGCAGCAGCTGGTCCGTCTTGGTGTGGCGCTCATCCGCCATGGAGCGCATGGTGAGAATGGGGACCACCACCATGAAAATGAAGAGAGAGGAGCCCAGAGAGAGGGAGAAATAGGGGTATCCCTGAAACAGGTTGTAGGCAAAGAAATAGATGCCGATGAAGACCGTCAGAACCGCCACGAAGATCCAGCCGATCATGGAGTTGAAATAGGAGCTGACCTCCCGCTTATAAATCGCTTTCATCGCCGACCGCCTCCTTTTCCGCAGTTTCCACAGAGGTCTGGAACAGCGCCGCCGCCCGGGCGGCCACCGTATCGTTATCGTCCGTCAGATCCAGGAAGACCTCCTCCAGAGAGGCCGTCCGGGGCCGCAGCTCCAGCAGGGGCAGCCCCGCCTCTGCAAAGGCGAAGAACAGCGCCTCCCGGATGTCCCTCTCCATGTGGATGGCAAATCGGGCTGTGTCCTCCGTCCGCCCCAGCAGGGTCCGGCCGGTGATGCCCGCCACCCGGTCCAGCACGGCCCCCGCCGCCTCCGGCGCGGCCTTTGCCGTCAGTTCCAGGGAGCCTCCGGCGGAGAGCTTCTCCTCCAGGTCCTCCGGGGTGTCGCACACCACAAACCGGCCCTTGCGGATGATGAGGACCCGGTCGCATACCGCCCGGATCTCAGAGAGGATATGGGAGCTGAGGATCACGGTGTGGTCCTTTGCTAGATGCCGAATGAGATCCCGGATCTCCACCACCTGCTTGGGATCCAGGCCCACGGTGGGCTCGTCCAGAATGATAATCTTGGGGAAGCCCAGGATGGCCTGGGCCAGGCCGACCCGCTGGCGGTAGCCCTTGGACAGGTTCCGGATCAGCCGGGCGCTCATATCCTCCAGATGGGTCAGGGCCAGGACCTTCGTCAGCTGGTCCGTCCGCTGCTCCTTGGGGATCTTCTTCAGCTCCGCGCAGAAGCGCAGGTACTCCTCCACCGTCATATCAGGATACAGCGGCGGGATCTCGGGGAGATAGCCGATGCAGGCACGGGCGGCCTCCGGCTCCTCCAGAATATCGTGGCCCTCCACCAGGACCTGTCCCTCCGTGGCCGCCAGATAGCCGGTCATGATATTCATTGTGGTGGATTTTCCGGCGCCGTTCGGCCCCAAGAAGCCGAAGATCTGGCCGTCCTCCACCGTGAAGCTCAGATGGTTCACCGCATAGTGGTCGCCATAACGCTTCACAAGGTTTTTGACCTCGATCACACAAATAACCTCCTTCAGGAATGGAGACGGGCAGGGCCCGCCCCAGTCAGCTTTCACAGTATAAAAAAAGAAACTGAAAACTATCTGAAAGAATGAACAGAACTTCATAAACTGTTCAAACTTTTTAAAGGTTGTTTTTAGATTTTGGGGGTATGATACAGACATCCTCCAAAAAGGATAACTGATCCCCCCTCTCTTTTTTCATTTTTCATTTCCTTTCTCTCTGCGTGCGGCGGAGGGCGTCCATGACCAGGCGTCCTCCGCCGCACGCTGTCTTGCGCGAAAAGGGCGAAAAAGACGGAAAGATCCGGCCGGTCCAGGACTTTCCGCCGACTTGTTCTTGCAAACAGCCGGTGTTTCCGATATAATGATTCCGCAATTCTAAGTAGCCGGGTTCAGAATGCGACTGCCCGGTGAACAATGGAGGAAAAAAGAATGAGAGGCGTACACAGCGCGGTGGATGAGATCCGCCGCAATGTCTTCACCGAAGTGGCCCGCCTGGCCTATGAGGGCGGGGATTTGAAGCGGGTGGACATGATCCCCTACACCATCGTTCCCGGAGAGGTGGCCCGCCACCGCCACGACGTGTTTCTGGAGCGGGCCATTGTCCAGGAGCGGGTGCGGCTGGCCCTTGGCATGAGCCTGCAGCCCGCTGGCGAGCAGACGCCCGTCAGCGCCGGTATCCAGGAGGCGGCCGCGGCCGACGACAAATATTTTGAGGAGCCCCTGGTCAATATCATCTCCTTTGCCTGCAATGCCTGCCCCCCAAGCAGATCCGGATTACGGACAGCTGCCAGGGCTGCCTGTCCCATCCTTGCATGAATGTGTGCCCCAAGGATGCCATTTATCTGGACAAGGACAAGCATTGCCACATTGACCAGGACAAGTGCATCAAATGCGGCCGGTGCTTCAACCAGTGCCCCTACCACGCCATCAGCAAGATTGAGCGCCCCTGCGCCGCAGCCTGCGGCATGGACGCCATCGAATCCGACGAGCTGGGCCGGGCCAAGATCAACTACGACAAGTGCGTCTCCTGCGGCATGTGCTTGGTGAACTGCCCCTTTGCCGCCATCGCGGACAAGAGCCAGATCTTCCAGGTCATCAACGCCATGAACCGCGGATCCAAGGTCATCGCCTGCGTGGCCCCCGCCTTTGTGGGCCAGTTCGGCAAGGCCGCCACGCCTGCCAAGCTGAAGGCCGCCATGCGGATCCTGGGCTTTGACGATGTGGTGGAGGTGGCCATCGGCGCGGACCTGTGCACCGTGGAGGAGGCCAAGGATTTCCTGGCGGAGGTGCCGGAGAAGCTGCCCTTCATGGGCACCAGCTGCTGCCCCGCCTGGTCCGTCATGGCCAAGAAGCTGTTCCCGGAGTTCAAGGACTGCATCTCCATGGCCCTCACCCCCATGGTGATCACCGCCCGCATGGTGAAGAAGGACCATCCGGATGCCCGGATCTGCTTCATTGGGCCCTGCGCAGCCAAGAAGCTGGAGGCCAACCGGAAATCTGTCCGGTCGGATGTGGACTACGTGCTGACCTTTGAGGAGCTGCAGGGCATGTTCGATGCCAAGAACATCGACTTCACCACCCTGGAGGCGGACCCGGAGGACGGCCTGAACGAGGGCACCTCCATGGGCCGCGGCTTCGCGGTGGGCGGCGGCGTGGCCGCGGCCGTGGTAGAGGCCATCAAGCACATCGACCCCACCCGGGAGGTACAGATCGAGTACGGCGACGGCCTGCGGGAGTGCAAGAAGATGCTGATGATGGCCAAGGCCGGAAAGCGCAACGGCTATCTGCTGGAGGGCATGGGCTGCCCCGGCGGCTGCGTGGCCGGCGCCGGCACCATCACCCCCGTGCGGGAGAGCACCCTGAATGTTGAGAAGTTCAAGAAGGAGGCCGCGGAGGTCAGCAGCACCGCCAGCCCCTATGTGGACCGTCTGAAAGACGTGGAGGAATAACCGCTAAAGCAAGAAAGCGGGCCACCCAAAAGGGTGGCCCGCTTTGTGCGTTTTCCGGAAAAGCTGTGGTTCTGCTTACATTTGGTACAGAAGAACCATCAGCGGCATGGTCCCGATACAGAGAAGCGTGGTGATTACATTAATGGCGCCGGCGTAGTCTCCTTCATGACCGTAAACTTGAGCGATCTGAGTGACGTTAGCCGCCGCAGGGGCACTTGCTGCCAGCAGGCTGATCATCAGGATGGACTGGCCGTCCGGCACCAGGGCCGCAAGGCCAGAGTATTTGAAAATACACAGGACCACCAGCGGCAGGGCGATCAGCCGCAGGAAGGCCACCTTCCAGATGCTGCGGATGCGCAGGACCGCCAACAGGTTCTGCTCTCCCATGAGCATGCCGGCGACAAACATGCTGAGGGGGCCGATGGTGGAGGCAATGGACTTCATGGTACCGGCGATCACCGTAGGCAGGGGCAGGTTCAGCAGAAACAGCAGCACACCCACAAACACGGAAATGATGTTGACATTCAGGAGAATTTTTTTCAGCGAGACATTCCGGTCACCACTCAGAATAATCCGGCAGTGACTCCACATGGGAAACTGCTGCACCAACTGAAACATGCTGCAATAGATGACCCACTCCGGCCCCAGGACCGCAGTCACCAGGGGGATGATGAGGTTACCGGAATTGGTGTAAATCAGGGAGGCCTGTTCCACCGGCGTCAGACGCAGGGGGCGGTGCAGTAAGGCCGTGGCAATGAAAAACAGAGCGTGGATGCCAATGGCGGCCCCAAGGGAGAGGGCCAGACCCTGAAGCAGCTCCGGCGTACGCTGGAGCTGGAAGGCGTTGATGATGACGCAGGGAGTGACCAGATACAGACAGACTTTGGACAGAACCCGGCTGTCCTCCGGCTTCAGCAGATGCAGGCGGACCAGGAGCCAGCCCAGGACGATACACAGAAAAAGCTGTACGATCTGTTCAAGCAGCATCAATACCATGAAAACGTTCCTCCATCTACACACAGGTGCGAGTTTAATCGTACCACGCCAAAAGAGGAAAAACAACCAGAAAGTTTATATAGCGTAAAAAAACTGGGACTGCAGTAAAAAGGCTCCCCCATCCAGCGGATGGGGGAGCCTTTGTTCAGTCACGGTCTGCCTCAGTCGGTGACGTAGGGCAGCAGGGCGATCTGCCGGGCGCGCTTGATGGCCTCGGTCAGCTGACGCTGATGCATGGCGCAGGTGCCGGTGGTCCGGCGGGGCAGGATCTTGGAACGCTCAGAGACAAAGCGGCGCAGCTTGGCGGCGTCTTTGTAATCGATATACTCGCATTTGTCCGCGCAGAACTGGCAGACCTTGCGGCGCTTGCCGCGGTTGGGGCGAGCGGGTCTCGCTTCACGATCAAAAGCCATGAAATGGTTCCTCCTTTATCAAAAGTCAGAACGGCAGTTCGCCGTCCTCTTCGCCGATCTCGGCGAAATCGGATTGTCCGCCCATCGGTGCGGCGTTGCGGCCGCCCATGGGGGCGCTGTAAGAAGCGGGTGCGCCGCCGAAATCGCCGGCGCCGTCCCGTTTGGAATCCCCGAAGTAGACATTGTCGGCGACGATCTCGGCGCTTCTGCGCTTGCCGCCGTCCTTGTCCGTCCAATCGCGGATCTGCAGCCGGCCCTCCACCACGGCCATGCGGCCCTTGGTGAAGTATTTGCTGACAAACTCCGCGGTGCTGCGCCAGGCCACCACGTCGATAAAATCGGTCTCCTTTTCGCCGCTCTGGGACTTAAAGTCCCGGTCCACAGCCAGGGAGAAGGACGTGACGGCGGTGCCGCTTCCGGTGCGGCGCAGCTCGGGGTCCCGGGTCAGACGACCCATGATGATGATCTTGTTGAGCATATCAATGCCCCCTTACTCGCCCTTGCAGACGATCAGGGAACGCATGATGCCGTCCGTGATCCGCAGAACACGGTCCAGCTCCTTCGGGAAAGAAGGCTCGCTGGTGAAGGTCATCAGGACGTAATAACCCTCGGTCTTGTAGTTGATGGGATAAGCCAGCTTGCGGCTGCCCCACTCTTCCACTTCCACAGCGGAACCATTCTGCTCAGCCAGGGTCTTGAACTTGGCCACCAGCGCGGCGGTGTTCTCCTCACCCTGTGCAGGGTCGATGATATACACGACCTCATAATTGGCAGAAACCTTTGCCATATTTGCACCTCCTTCTGGACAAATGGCCCCCATTCGGGATGGGAGCAAGGATATGCCTGCAGACTGCAAGCCATATTATTATATCGGAATTTCTGGAAATGTCAAGGAATTTTTCTCCCGGCTCTATAGGGGGGCAAATCTTTACACAAGATACTGCTTGACAAATTCCCGCGGGCGGTGTCATAATAAATGCGACAAAAACAGGGGAGCCCTCACGGGCTGAGAGGAAGCGGACCGCTTCGACCCTTTACCTGATGTGGGTAATGCCACCGTAGGAAGTTATGTATGAGCATCCGGCACGGCGGGCACCCTCTCAGGCGCCCGCTGTTTTTTACTTTGAGACGGAAGGGATGTGCATCGGCGAAAACAACATCCGGCGCCCCGGGGACCACCGGGAGCGGGCTGAGGGGGAGCGCCCTGGGCCTGGGCCGGCAAAACAGCGATGGGAAGCCGTGTTCCGGCGTGAGAGGAGGCCAGAAAGCCTCGACCGATTTTCCACAGCAGGCGGATGCCCGCCTGCCGACCTTGCATGGCAAGGGGAAAACGCTGTTTCGCACGCTGTTTTCTCCCTGCAAATTCTGATGGATCAAAGGAGCGATCTCTATGAAAACCAATTCCAAGAAGCTGGCCCTGGCAGGCGTGCTGTGCGCCGTGGCCGTGGTGGGCAGTATGCTTCAGTTTCCCGTATTCGGCAGCCAGTGCGCGCCAGTGCAGCACATGGTCAATGTCATCTGCGCCGTGTTCCTGGGCCCGGGCTACGGCGTGGCCGTGGCCTTCCTGGCCAGCCTGCTGCGCAACATCTTCGGCTTAGGCAGCCTCCTGGCCTTCCCAGGCAGTATGTGCGGCGCCCTGCTGTGCGGCCTGGTCTACTGGAAGACCAGGAATCTGCCCGCGACCCTGGCGGGCGAGGTGTTCGGCACCGGCATCATCGGCGGCCTGCTGTCCTATCCTGTGGCGGTGGCCTTTATGGGCGTAGTGGCCGGCTCCATCGCCTTTTACGCCTATGTGGTGCCCTTCCTGGTCTCCACCGTGGGCGGCTCCATTCTGGCCGGCATCCTGGTATTCACCCTCCAGAAGAGCGGCGCCCTCAAATCCATGCGGGCCGCATTGGAGCATTGATCCCAACTGAGAAAGGGTCCTTCCATGCTTGATTTCACCCGTCTGGACAAAGTCCGCCGCCAGCGGCCCCTGATCCACTGCGTCAGCAATATCGTCACCGCCAACGACTGCGCCAATCTGGCCCTGGCCGTTGGCGCCAGTCCCATGATGGCCCAGGCACCGGAAGAGATGGAAGCCATCTCCGCCGTCAGCGACGCCACGGTGCTGAACACCGGCACCCCGGATGCGGAGAAATTCCGGGCCTGCCGGATCTGCGCCGTCTCCGCCCGTCATCCGGTGGTGCTAGACCCGGTAGGGGTGGGCGCAAGTCCCTGGCGGCTGGGACAGGTCCGGGCGCTGCTGGACCTGTTCACCCCGTCCATCCTGCGAGTGAATCTGGGGGAGGCCCGGGCCCTGCTGGGGTCGGATGGGCAGGAACAAGGGGTGGACAGCCCGCTGCCCGCCAGCCGGGAAGCCCGGAGGGACACCGCCATGGACCTGGCCCGGCGCCGCGGAACGGCGGTGCTGCTCTCCGGTCCGGAGGATCTCATCACCGATGGGGCGCGGGTCTGGTGCGTCACCGGCGGCAGCGGCCGGATGTCTCTCGTCACCGGCACGGGCTGTATGCTGTCGGTGCTGTGCGGTGTGTTCGCCGCCGTGGAGCCGGACGCCGCCGCGGCGGCTGCCCTGGCCTCCGCCTTCTGGAAGATCTGCGCCCGCCGGGCGGAGCACCTGGCCGCAGACCGGGGCAGCGGCAGTTTCCGCACGGCGCTGCTGGACGCCGCCAATACGCTGACGGCATCTGACGCCGCCCGCGAGGCGGAGATCCTGACTCTCTGACAAAGAAGCCCGCCCGGTCCTGACGGACCGGACGGGCCTTCTGTTTTGCGAGGCAGGCGATCACTCCAGCTCCCGGGTCTCAAACATCTCCTCAAAGGAACGGATATAGTAGTCCGCCAGCCCGCGGATCTCCTCCTGGTGTGCCTCCTCGGACGCGTCGTACACCGCCGCCACCCGGAACCCGGCGGCCTTGGCGGTCTGGATGGCGTGGAAGGCGTCCTCAAACACCACCGTGTCCTTCTTGTTGGACTGAAGGCGGCGCATAGCCCGCTCGTAGATCTCGGCGCTCTCCTTTTTGCCGACCCCCACCTCCGCCACAGTGATAAGTCCCCGGAAGTAGTGGTCGATCCCTGCATGGCGGAGGGCTGCTTCCGCCAGAGGGCGGTCCGTGGCAGTGGCCACATACATCCACACGCCCTCCATCTTCAGAAGGGACAGAAACTTGTCCACGCCGGGCTTTGCCTGGACCTCATGCTGATAGAAATCCGCGACCCGGTCCACTACCCGGCCGATCAGCTCCTCCTCCGTCTGGGGGAGGTGGTAGTGCTCCTTGCAGTAGGCGATCCCGTGCCGGAGGGAGAGGGTCTTCAGCATCTCGTCGGTCTCCGGCTCGGGCTCGATGCCAAGGCCCCGCAGGACGCTGGTACCCAGGTCCCGCCAGATAGGCATGGAGTCCAGCAGGGTGCCGTCCATATCAAAAATCGCGCTTTGCAGTCTCATGGGAACTCCTTTCGTCTGTTGCCGATGGTCCCTATTGTACCACCGGAGCAGGCAAAAGCGCAATGAAAACCCCGTGAAAAGGAGGAAAAATTCATGCGTCTCTTTCTGGCCATCCAGCTGTCCCCCGCGGTGCGGGAAGCACTGCTGACCGCTCAGGACGCCCTGCGCCGCCAGGGCAGGGGCTCTTTCCCGCCGCCGGAGAACCTGCACCTGACCCTGGCCTTCCTGGGGGAGGCAGAGGACCCGGCCAGGGCCCGGGCCGCCCTGTCGGAGGTATCCTGCCGACCTTTCTCCTTGGCGGTGGGCGGCCCGCCGGGGCATTTCGGCGACCTGTGGTGGGCCGGTGTTCGAGCAGATCCGGCCCTGGAGGAGCTGGCCGTGTCCCTGCAGGCGGACCTCCGCTCCCGGGGCTTCTGCCAGGAGGACCGCCCCTGGCTGCCCCACATCACCCTGGTCCGCCGCTGGCGGGGCGAGGTCCCGCAGGTGACCGTCCCCCACGCGAGCATGGTGGTCCGGCAGATCTCCCTCCTGCGGTCAGACCAGATTGACGGCAAACGGATCTACACAGAACTCTCCCACAAATCCCTGCGTTAAAAAACAGCCGGCACCGTTAGGTGCCGGCTGTTTTTGCAGCGGAAAGGGGTCTAGGGGAAAACCTAAGGTTTTCCCCAGTTCGTTCGCCGTTGGCGAACGAAGAAATTTCAATCATTTTCGCCGCGGCGTGTACGTGGCAAAAATCCCTTGACCCGTGCGCCCTGGGCGCACACACCAGTCCGCAGACTGGTGGTGGGGAGGTCGAGGGGAAACAGCCGAAATGCCGCCAGCGGCGGAAAAAGTGAGTCTGTTTCGAGGCAGCGGCGCGATTGGCGGCCCGAACAGGGCCGGGAATTGCAATGCCGCAACGGTGTCAGCCTGCTCCCCCTCGAAGCCCTCAGCACAGCTTCGCGCCCGCCGGGATGGAATCATCCACCATGATGAGGTGCAGGCACTCCTCACCGTGCTCGGTGTGGACGGCGGAGATCAGCATGCCGTTGCTCTCCAGGCCCATCATCTTCCGGGGCGGCAGGTTCACAATGGCGATCAGGGTCTTGCCCACCAGATCCTCCGGCTCATACCACTTGTGGATGCCGGAGAGGATCTGCCGGTCCACACCGGTGCCGTCATCCAGAGTGAATCTCAGCAGCTTCTCACTCTTCTTCACGGCATCGCAGGCCTTCACCTTCACCGCCCGGAAATCGGACTTGCAGAAGGTGTCAAAATCCACCTTCTCCGTCAGCTGGGGCTCCACCTCGACGGCGGGCAGGGCGGCCTTTTTGGCCGCAGCCTCCGCGGCCTCCAGCTCCTCCAGGGCCTTGTCCATGTCCAGCCGGGGGAACAGGTTCTCGCCCTTGGTGACGGCAGCGGTCTCAGGCAGAGCGCCCCACTCCGCCGCGGCGTCCCAGGTCCGACTCTCCGCAGGGGCGCCGATCTGGGCAAAGAGCTTTTCACAGCTCTCCGGCATGAAGGGCGTCAGTAGGATGCCGCAGATGCGGGTGGCCTCCAGCAGGTTGTACAGCACATGGGCCAGCCGCTTGCCGTTGGTCTCCATATCCTTTGCCAGGGCCCAGGGGGCGTTCTCGTCGATATACTTGTTGGCCCGCTGGATGACCTTGAAGATCTCGTCCAGAGCCTTGTGGGGGGCGAAGGTCTCCATGTCCTCCTCATAGTCGAACCGGAGCCCCGCGGCCTTGCTCACTAGGTCCAGGTCAAAGAGGACCGGATCGTTGGGATCGTCAGATCCGAAGCACATCGTGGATGCCCGGCTTGCGGCAGACCTGGCGGTCTCTTTCTCCATCTCCGTGGCGCCGCACCCGGCAGGCAGCGCTCCGCCAAAGTACTTGCCCACCATGGCGGTGGTGCGGGAGACCAGGTTGCCCAGGTCGTTGGCCAGGTCGGTGTTGATGGTCTGGATCAGCAGTTCGTTGGAGAAGTTGCCGTCGGAGCCGAAGGGGAACGTCCGCATCAGGAAGAACCGCAGGGCGTCCACGCCGAACTTCTCCGCCAGGATATACGGGTCCACCACGTTGCCCTTGGACTTGGACATCTTGCCGCCGTCCAGCAGCAGCCAGCCGTGGCCGAACACGTGCTTGGGCACCGGCTCGCCCAGGCTCATCAGCATGGCGGGCCAGATGATGGAGTGGAACCGGACGATCTCCTTGCCCACGATGTTGACGCCGGGCCACCAGCCCTTGTCGTAGTCGTGGTAGCGGTCGTTGTCATAGCCCAGGGCGGTGATATAGTTGCTGAGGGCGTCCACCCACACATAGACTACGTGCTTGGGATCGAAGTCCACCGGAATGCCCCAGGAGAAGCTGGTGCGGGAGACGCACAGATCCTCCAGGCCGGGGTCCAGGAAGTTCTTCACCATCTCGTGGACGCGGCTACGGGGCTGGAGGAAGTCGGTGTTCTCCAGCAGATCCCGGACCTGGTCGGCGTACTTGCTCAGGCGGAAAAAGTAGGCCTCCTCCTCCGCGTCCTGCACCTCCCGGCCGCAGTCGGGGCACTTGCCGTCCACCAGCTGGCTCTCGGTCCAGAAGGACTCGCAGGGGGTGCAGTATTTGCCCTTGTAGGTGCCCTTGTAGATGTCGCCCTTGTCGTACATCTTCTTGAAAATCTTCTGGACGCTCTCCACATGGTAGTCGTCGGTGGTGCGGATGAACCGGTCGTTGGAGATGTTCATCAGCTTCCACAGGTCCTTCACGCCCCGGTCTCCCTCTACGATGTTGTCCACGAACTCCTTGGGAGTGACGCCGGCCTCCCTGGCCTTGGTCTCGATCTTCTGGCCGTGCTCGTCCGTGCCGGTGAGGAACATGACGTCCTCGCCCCGCAGGCGGTGATACCGGGCCAGCGTGTCCGTGGCCACCGTACAGTAGGTGTGGCCGATGTGGAGCTTGTCCGAGGGATAGTAGATGGGCGTTGTGATATAGAATTTTTTCTTTTCCATGGGATTCTCTCCTTTAAAACGGCAGCTCCGAATGGAAGAGCGCCGGTATTTGCCTGAATTATTATTATAGTTTGAAAATCCAAAAAATACAAGGGAAGATGCGAAAAACGGGCCGTCACACAAGCCGCCTCTCCTCGTGGGGATTGTATTTTTCGCAAAATTCCGATACAATAGGAACGCTGTATGATTTTCACAAGGGAGGATGCGCCCATGAAACTGGTATCCTGGAACGTCAACGGCCTGCGGGCCTGCCTGGGCAAGGGATTTCTGGACTTCTGTGCCGTGGCCGACGCGGACATCATCTGCCTGCAGGAGACGAAGATGCGCCCGGAGCAGGCAGAATTTGATCTGCCCGGCTATCACCGCTACTGGAACAGCGCCGACAAGGCGGGCTATTCCGGCACCGCGGTGTTCACCCGGCGCCAGCCGCTCTCCGTGACCTATGACTTCGGTATCGATGAGCACCGCCACGAGGGGCGGGTCATCACGGCGGAGTACCCGGACTTCTACCTGGTGTGCTGCTACACTCCAAACTCCAAGGATCAGTTGGCCCGGCTGGACTACCGCATGGCCTGGGAGGACGACATCCGGGACTACCTGCTGGATCTGGACGCCAAAAAGCCTGTGGTGTACTGCGGGGACCTGAACGTGGCCCACCAGGAGATCGATATCAAAAATCCCGGTCCCAACCGCCGCAACCCCGGCTTTACCGACGAGGAGCGGGAGAAGATGACGAAGCTCCTCTCCAGCGGCTTTGTGGACACGTTCCGGTATCTGTACCCGGACAAGACCGGGGCCTACTCCTGGTGGAGCTACCGCTTCAATGCCCGGAAGAACAACGCCGGGTGGCGGATCGACTACTTCATCGTGTCGGAGCGGCTGAAGGACAAAATCCGGAACGCCGATATTTGGAGCGAGGTGCTGGGCAGCGACCACTGCCCGGTGGTACTGGATCTGGATGTATAAACTTCACGCGCGTTCGATGCGCCACGAACATCGGCAAATCCTGCACATGAAGTCTTTTTGCATCATTTCCGGCTGCCCTGAAGAGTGCGGGGAAACGGCACATTTCAAAGGTTTGTGATGCTTTGCATCGGAAAACAGGACCGGACCTGCTGGGTCCGGTCCTGTTTCAGCTCAACAGGGCGTTCATCTCCTCGATCTCCAGATCCTGGAGGGCCCAGTTGATGCCGTAGCCCACCACCTTGCTCAGATCCCGCACCTGCTGGTCGATGTCCCGGGTAGTGACCATGAAGGCATCATGCTCCCCGCGCAGCCGTTCCTCATCCACCTTTTCCACGCCGGACTCCTCCAGAATGTCCGCCGCCAGGGTGGCGGAGTCCACCACCGTGGGCACGCCGATGGCGAACACCGGCACCCCCAGCGTCTCCCGGTTCAGCGCCGCCCGGTGGTTGCCCACGCCGGAGCCGGGGATGATCCCCGTGTCGCTGAGCTGCACCGTGGCGCACACCCGCCCGCACCGGCGGGAGGCCAGGGCGTCGATGGCCAGGACCATGGCGGGCTGGACTTCCGCCACCAGGCCCCGCACCGCCTCCGCGGACTCCACGCCGGTGGTGCCCAGCACGCCGGTGCGGAAGGCCGACACCGGCCGGAACCCGGCAAACTGCTTCGGCATGGCGGAGAGCAGGTGCCGGGTGATCAGCACGCTGTCCAATGCCAGGGGGCCAACGGCGTCCGGCGTCATGGCTGCGTTGCCCAGGCCCACCACCAGGGCGGAGCCCTCCACCGGCAGCAGGGCCTTCAGCTCCGTGCCCACGGCCCGGACCGCCCGCTCGAAAAAGTCCGCCTTCCGCTGCCAGAAGGTGGTGAGGTCAATGGTGAAATAGCTGCCCTGGGGCTTGCCCAGGGCCTCCTCGCCCCGGTGGTCCAGGATGTCCACCCGGGTGACTGGGTATCCCTCCAGCTTGCTCTTGGTCGCCTTCACCCCCATGAGGCGGGTGGTCCGCTCCGCGGACTCCTGCCAGAGCTCCCGGGCCTCCAGGGCCAGGTCGGTACGTTTTATGAACAATGCGAACCGCCTCCCAAACACAAAATCTAGTGGTCTGCTCACTAGGTTTTGCGGTAGGCGGCACGATATACAATTTTAGCCCGAAAAATATAAAAAAAGGCTTGCTTTTTGCGCCGTTCCCTGTTAAAATATCATTCTGCATGGTGGGAACTGGTTCCCACAGTCAAATTTTCTGCCTAAGGAGGTGTTTGGTTTGCCGAATATCAAGTCTGCCAAGAAGCGCGTTCTGATCGCCGAAGTGCGCAACGCCCGCAACAAGGCCGCGAAGTCCGAACTGAAGACCGCCATCAAGAAGTTCGAGGCTGCTGCCGCAGAAGGCAATCGCACCGAGGCCGATGGCGCGTACAAGGTTGCAGTGAAGAAAGTCGATCAGGCTGTTGCCAAGGGCATTCTGCACAAGAATACGGCCGCTCATCGCAAGAGCGCCATGACCCTGAAGCTCAACAAGATCGGCTGATCATATCGGGCCAAAAGGACATCCGTTCGGATGTCCTTTTTTGTTTTCTGGCCAGGGGGCTTTTCCCGATTCTGGCCCTTTTCTTTTCCGCAGGGCGTGTTATAATCGTCCGTAGGATCAGAATTCCGCTGAAGAGGTGACTGCCATGCCGCTGTTCGACACCCACGCCCACTACAACGACGACGCCTTTGACCAGAACCGGAAGGGGCTGCTGGACGCCCTGCCGGACGCCGGAGTGGGGGCTGTGGTGATCCCCGGGGTGGACGTGGAGAGCTCCCGCTCCGCCCTGGCCCTGGCGGAGAGCCGCCCCTGGCTGTT
Organism: Dysosmobacter welbionis; assembly: GCF_005121165.3. NCBI lineage: Bacteria > Bacillati > Bacillota > Clostridia > Eubacteriales > Oscillospiraceae > Dysosmobacter > Dysosmobacter welbionis. Next base: position 2,010,993 of record NZ_CP034413.3, read on the forward strand.
CGCCGCCGCAGGCATCCATCCGGAGGACTGCGCCGGCTGCACGGCCGCGGATTTTTCCGCCATCCGGGACCTGTGCCGGGAGAAAAAAGTGGTCGCCATCGGAGAGATCGGCTTGGACTACTACTGGGCGGAGAATCCGCCAAAGGAATTCCAGCAGATGGTGTTCCGCCGCCAGCTGGAGCTGGCGCTGGAGCTGGAGCTGCCGGTGATCGTCCACGACCGGGAGGCCCACGGAGACAGCCTGGAGATCGTAAAGGAGTTCCCCGGGGTGCGGGGCGTATTCCACTGCTTCTCCGGCAGTCCCGAAATGGCGGAGGAGCTGCTGAAGCGGGGCTGGTATCTGGGCTTTGACGGTCCGGTGACCTACAAAAACGCTCGCCGGGCGCCGGAGGTCGTGGCCGTCACGCCCCTGGACCGGATCGTGGTGGAGACGGACGCGCCCTACATGAGCCCGGTGCCCAACCGGGGCAGGCGGAACGACAGCCGGAATCTCCCCTACATTGTGGAAAAACTGGCGGAGTGGAAGGGCATCTCCCCGGAGGAGATGGCGGCGCACACCTGGAACAATGGCCTGCGGCTGTTTGGGCTGGAGGGGAAGGTATGAAAAAAGCGTTTCTGATGGTCCTGGCCTGCCTGTTGCTGGCGGGCTGCGGCGCGCCGTCAGAGACAGTGACGCCAACGGACTCCTGGCCGGATTCCGCTCTGGCGGAAACCAATGAAGCGGCTGCTGAATCCCCGCCGGAGCCTATTTCAACCGCGCCTGCCGAATCCCCGCCGGCAACCGCCCCGGCGGAACCCCTCTCCGCCCCCGCCGTGGTAACGGCGGGGCAGGCGCCGGAGGAACCCTATGATTTGCCCACGGAGGTGATCGGGCTGAAGGACTGGATCGGTGAAAGCCGCTGGAACCATGACCCGGTGGGCCTTTTGGCAGAACTGCCGGAGCGGGAGCTCTCCCTCTACGGCGTGACAAAGTGGCTTGACAGCTCAGCCCTGCTGCGCTGGGGTGACAGTCTGGCGGAGTTTTCCTGGTCCTTCGGCGGCCCGTTGATTGTGGAGCCGCAGCTTTGGTGCTGGGATGTGGACTCCGACGGGCAGGAGGAGGTCGTTGTCATCAATCATGTGGACAGCGGCACCGGGACTTCTATTGAGGAGCTTCACGTGGTCAAAAAAGACGGGGACGGCACCTTGACGGACTACTGCTTTCCGGAGTCACTGTGGCAGGAGGACCTCTCCGGCCTGCTGTCGGTGGTGTCGGACGGGGACCGGACCTACACCGTCTTGGGCGCGGATCTGGTGGACCTCACAGACGAGATCCAGACACAGTTTCCGGACCTCAATCCGGCCATGATCGAGGACACCTCTACCGGAAGATGGGCCAATTTTTCCGTGCAATCCGGTACGGATGGGAACGGCAGCGATCTTTTCTTTACGGGTTCTGCGATGTTGGAGGGGAGGGAAATCCCCTATGACTGGTATGCGGCGGAGATTACCGCTGCCATCTCCTATGAAAACGGCATCTTCACGCTGTCGGACTTTCATCTGAACAGCTTATCCTGATTACGCAAGGAGCGATATTTATGGAAAAGGGCTTTACCATCACCTATGAATACGGGGACAACCTGTATGTGAACCCCACCAACCGGTGCAACTTCAACTGCGCGTTCTGCCTGCGGCACAACCAGGGTTCCGGCGGCAGCATCTACACCCATAACCTGTGGCTAAAGCGGGAGCCCACGAAGGAGGAGATCCTTTCCTCCATCGAGAGCCACGACCTCTCCCAATACAAGCAGCTGGTGTTCGTGGGCTTCGGTGAGCCTACCTACCGGTTCGATGACATCTGCTGGGTCATCGACCAGATGAAGGCCCACGGCACCAAGATCTTCACCCGGATGGACACCAACGGCACCGGTTCCCTCATCAACGGCCGGGACATCGCCCCGGAGTTCGCGGGCCGGTTCGATATGGTGTCTGTCTCCCTGAACACCGACACGGCGGAGAAGTACAACGCCCTGTGCCACCCCCAGCAGGAAAACGCCTACCAGGCCATGAAGGACTTCACGAGAGAGGTCCTCAAGTATGTGCCCACCGTGATGATGACCGTGGTGGACACCATCCCGAAAGAGGAGATCGAGAACTGCCGGAAGATCTGCGAGGAGGAGATCGGCGCCACCTACCGGGTGCGGGAGTACATTGCGGACTGACAAATGCAGATATGAAGAGACGCCCGCAGGGGCGTCTCTTTTTCCTGAGCTTATGTATGGAATACCACGGACTTCACGATGATGCTGACGCCGCCCAGGAGGAAGAGGACGATGGCGCCCTTTTGGAGCTTTTCCTCTTCCAGCCGGGGCCCCAGCCACGCCGCCAGGCCCATGGCCAGCACCGCCGCGGGAACAGACGCCAGGGCGAACAGCAGCACCGGGCCGGTGAACAGGTCGGTGACTAGATAAGTCACTACCCGCACCGCATTCTCCCCAAAGAAGAGAAAGCACATGCTCCCCTTGAACTCGCTGTAATCTCTGGCTGTTCGCTGGAGGTAGGCCACGATGAACATGTTGATGCCGAAGAGGCCCGCGCACACGCCGGAGAACGCGGACACCGCCAGCCGCAGCCAGGGCCGGTCCTTCCGGTCCGGCTTCACCGGCCGCAGGGAGCGGGTGGCCATCTCCAGCCCTAAAAGCACCACGACGACGCCCAGCACGGTTTTGATGACCCAGGGCATGGAAAAGCGCAGCAGCAGCGTGCCGGGGATCACGCCGCAGAAGTTGGCCGCCAGCAACGGCAGGATCTTCCGCCACTGGAAGCTGTGCCGGTTTTTCCAGGTGATCCAGGCGTTCACCGGGCAGTCCAGCAGCAGCGTACCCGGGGTGATGACCACATTGTCCAGGCCCATGGACAAAATCGGCGCGGAGATCAGGGGGTTGCCGAAGCCGATCAGCCCTTTGACCAGATAGGCCAGCAGCTGCGCGGCAAAGATAAACAGTGCGGTTGAAAGCGTCATTGTATGTTCCCTCCCAGATTTTCACCCCTCATTATATACCACATTTTCAGCGGAAAGGAAACGGCATTCTGCCTCCGGCGGAAAAAATGGACTCCCTGTTCCAGGTTTGTGTCGGTAGAGGCATCCCCGGCAAATCGATAAACGATTTGCCGGGGAATTCCAATAAGTGCAGATTTAAATATAAAGATACCATATCGTCATGATTGCAAAATCCGCAAACATATGGATAACCCATGAATGATAGATATTTTCATTTTTGCTATCTACATAGTCAAAAAGCAGCCCGCCAATCGCCAATCCTATTAAAGCCAAAAGCAACATCAACGGCGGAAATGACATTCCAATCATTGCAATATGATAAACTGCAAACATGCCTGAACTGAATATATATGCTATTTTTCGGGCTGTGTATTTGGATAATCTGATAAATGCAACGAAACGAAAGAAAAATTCCTCCAGAAAGGAATTGCAAAAGGAAATATAGAGAGCCACCCCAATAAAGCTGCCGCTGTTGACTTTTTGATCCGCTGAAAGCGACTGAACCAACGACGCATAGTCGAAGAAGTTTTTTGTCAAAGTATACGCACCCAGAATCACCGCATAGATAAAAGAGCCCAGCACAAATAATTTCATCATGCCCCTCTTGTCGATTTTAAAGAATTCATCCAGTAATTTTGTATGGGTTATTTTTGCATATACCAATGGCAATAATAAAAATACCGCGACTTTAAGCGCGGATTTGACAATATATGCCGGTTCAATGATTGTTTCAATGAGTGCCATAAAAACACAACATATTATAACAAGAACAATAATACCCGACGCTTTTTCTTTATTCATAGCCATCAGTATTATCTGCCTCCCAAATATAAATCTGCTGCTTTTATATTGCCTATGTCTCATTTTTACCATTATAGAATAGAAAAAAGTTTTGCGCAAGGCAGCAGGTGAATTCGCCGGGGTTGTGCGCTATCATTCCACTATCTAGAGCCGGAGCCCAGCAGGCGGTTTTGCTTGCATTTCCCGGGAAAAAGGCGTATGATAAGAGGCGAGAAAATGGGGAGCCCGCTGGCGCGGGCTGAGAGGAGGCCAGCCAGGTCTTGACCCTTTACCTGATGTGGATCATGCCAACGTAGGGAAATCATGAGGCGCACAGCCGCGGACGACCGTTCTTGGTATGTCCGCGGTTTTTTTGACAGAGAGGATGGAGTGATATGAAGATCGACCCCAAGCGGCTGCGGCTGTATGCCGTGACGGACCGGGCCTGGACTCATGACGCGGAGGGCCTGCTCCGTCAGGTGGCGGCAGCCGTCGACGGCGGGGCGGGCATCGTCCAGCTGCGGGAAAAGCACATGGGACAGGCGGATTTCCTGGCGGAGGCGGAGCGGTTCGTGGCCCTGTGCCGGGAAAAGGGCGCTGTCAGCATCATCAACGACAATGTGGAGATCGCCGCCCAGACCGGGGCGGACGGCGTTCATGTGGGCCAGGAGGATCTGGAGGCGGGCCGGACTAGGGAGCTGCTGGGGCCGGACAAGCTGATCGGCGTTTCCGCCCACTCCGTGGAAGAGGCCCTGGCCGCCCAGGCGGCGGGGGCGGACTACCTGGGCGTGGGCGCGGCTTTCGTCACCGGCACCAAGACGGACGCCAAGCCCATCTCCCGGGAGACCATCCGGGCCATCACGGCGGCGGTGGACATCCCGGTGGTGGCCATCGGCGGCATCAGCCATGACAATATTCTGGAGTTGAAGAACTGCGGCCTGGACGGCGTGGCGGTGGTCTCCGCCCTGTTCGCCCAAGCCGACGTGAAGGCGGCGGCGGAGGAGCTGCTGCGGCTCTCGGAGGAGATCGCCCGATGAACATCCGGGGCGCCATCTTTGACCTGGACGGGACCCTGACGGACTCCATGTACATCTGGCAGAAGGCCCCGGTGGATCTGATGCGCCGGTACGGCGGTGACCCGCCGGAGGATCTGGCCCGGGACCTGAAGGAGATGGGCCGCCGGGAGGCGGCGGAGTACCTGCGAAGCCGCTTCTCCCTCTCCACCACGCCGGAGGAGCTGATGGACACCCTCAACGATCTGGTGACGGAGGAGTACCGGTCCCGGGTGCCCTTGAAGCCCGGGGCGGACCGGCTGCTGGCCCGGCTGGCGGATTCCGGCATCTCCTGCTGCATCGCCACCGCCAGCGAGGCGTTCCAGGCCCGCTCCGCCATGGAACGGCTGGGACTGTGGCCGCACTTCCGCTTCGCCGTCAGCTGTGTCCAGTACGGCGGCAAGACCCGGCCGGACATCTATCTGGAGGCCGCCCGCCGTCTGGGGACCGCTCCGGCGGAGACGGTGGTGTTTGAGGATGCCCTTCACGCTGCCAGGACCGCCCACGAGGCAGGCTTCCGGGTCTGCGGCGTCTGGGACGCCTCTGCCGAAGAGGATCAGGCCGCGCTGAAAGCCCTGGCGGATTGGTACGTGCGGGACCTGGGCGACTGGGTCCCGTAAGGGACGGGGAACCGCGGCCAGCGGGCCGCTTCCAGCGGCGGATCGGGGGCACCACCTTCCGCCGCTTGATAAAACTTCAATGCAAAGAAGCATCAGGAAAGGAAGCATCGATATGAAGACAGCATTGACGATCGCTGGGACCGATCCCAGCGGAGGCGCCGGTATCCAGGCAGATATCAAGACCATGACCGCCAACGGCGTGTTCGCCACCTGTGCGGTGACGGCTCTGGTGGCCCAGAACACTACCGGCGTCAAGAGCATCGTGGAGTGTACGCCGGACTTTCTGGCGGAGGAGCTGGACTGCGTGTTCACAGATATCTTCCCCGACGCGGTGAAGACCGGCATGGTCTCCAGCATTCCGCTGATCCGGGTGATCGCGGCCAAGCTGAAGGAGTATGGGGCCAAAAATCTGGTGGTGGACCCGGTGATGGTGGCCACCTCCGGGGACCGGCTCATCACGGAGGACGCGGTCTCCGCCCTGAAGGAGCTCCTGCTGCCCCTGGCCACGGTACTGACCCCCAACATCCCTGAGGCGGAGATCCTCTCCGGCATGACGATCCGCAGCGCCGCAGACATGGAGGCGGCGGCCCGGGCCATCAGCGAGCAGTACGGCTGCGCCGTGCTGTGCAAGGGCGGCCACCAGATCAACGACGCCGATGACCTGCTGTGGCGCTGCGGCAGCGGCAAGTGGTTCCACGGAAAGCGGATCAACAACCCCAACACCCACGGCACCGGCTGCACCCTGTCTAGCGCCATCGCCTCCAATCTGGCGAAGGGCTTTGACCTGGACACGGCGGTGGAGCGGGCCAAGGCTTACATCTCCGGCGCTCTGGGGGCCATGCTGGACTTGGGACGCGGTTCCGGCCCCATGAATCACATGTTCGACCTGAAGAGCATCTACTGTACGGAAAAGGCAGATTGACCAGTTTGCAGACAACAGGGGGACAGCGGTTTTATCCGCTGTCCTCCTGTTGTTTTTGCGCAGAAAAACGGCGGTTCCGATGGCGGGATCTATTTGGAATCACCAGACTGAACAAAATGATTTCAGGTATTTTTAAGGTTTAAAACGAGCTAAATATACTGCAAAAATAATAAAAACAAAATTTTTTAAAGTATTTTTTCAGGTTGATTTTAGCTTTCCATGATACCTTTGGACCAGAACCCTTCCCGGAGGGGGAGGTACGGAAAGGATTGGCACGGTATGAGCGAAAAAGGACTGGAGCGGGAGACGGAAGGAATCTCCGTGGGGGAGCGGGAGCCCGTCGTAGCAGATTCCTCTCCCAAAGGGGGCCGTCTCCGCAGCAGCTGGAAAAAGCTGTGGAAGGGGCGGAAACGAAAGGCGCTGGCGCTGCTTCTGGTGGTGGCCATTGCAGGCGGCGTGGTGATCTGGAGGGGCCGCGGACAGACGGCCTCCGCTGCGACGACGTATCAGGAGGCGGCGGTGGAGCGCCGCTCTATCACTAATTCCCTCTCCTCCAGCGGCACGCTGGAGCCAGCGGACTCCTACACCGTCAATACGCTGGTCTCCGGCGAGATCCTCAGCGATACCTTTGAAAAGGGCGACCAGGTGGAGGAGGGCCAGCTGCTCTATACTATTGATTCCTCCAACGCGGCCAGCAGCCAGACCCAGGCGCAGAACAGCTACTCCCAGGCCCAGACCTCCTATGAGCAGGCGGTGAAGGCCAAGTATCCCCAGGCGGACCTGAGCGGCACCGTCAGCGAGGTGTATGTGAACGAGGGGGACAGCGTCAGCGCAGGCACACAGCTTCTGAAGATCGTGGCGGATGAGAACATCTACATCGACTTCTACTTCACCTACGCGGACAGCGGCGACTTCTACATCGGCCAGACCGCCACGGTCTTTATCGACGGCTTTGCCGGGACCCTCACCGGAACGGTTGCCGCGGTGTCCAGTTCCTCCGCGGCGGTCTCCACCGGCGTACCCCTGACTACCGTCCGGGTACGGCTCGCCAACCCGGGCCTTGTGACATCCGACTACACCGCCAGCGCCGTCATCGGCAGCTACTCCAGCTACGGCCAGGCGTCCATCAAGGTGGGGGCCAGCAGCGTCATCACGGCAGAGGCGTCCGGCAAAGTTGCAGGTTTCAACTGGCTGGTGGGCGATACCATCTCCAGCGGCGACCGGATCTGCACCATCACCGGTGACAGCGTGGACAACCAGATTGAAAGCGCCCGCATCAGTGTCAGCAACGCCTCCACCAGCCTGGAAAATGCCCGGGACAATCTGGAGGACTACTCCGTCACTGCGCCCATCTCCGGCACCGTGGTCACCAAGAACGCCAAGGCGGGGGACAACATTGAGGGCGGCTCCGGCAGCACCCTCTGCGTCATCTATGACCTGAGTTATCTGGAGATGACCATGTCCATCGACGAGTTGGACATCAGCTCTGTGGAGGTGGGCCAGGAGGTCCGGATCACCGCCGATGCCGTGGAGGGGAAGACCTACACCGGCGTGGTGACGGAGGTGTCCGTGGCGGGCACCACCTCCGGCGGCATCACCACGTACCCCGTCACCGTCCGCATCGACGAGACCGACGGCCTGCTGCCTGGGATGAATGTGGACGCGGAGATCGTGATCTCCTCGGCGGATGACGTGCTGGCCATCCCAAGCGCCGCCGTGAGCCGCGGGGACATGGTGCTGGTCACCGCGAATTCTCCCAGTGCTGTGAATGCCCTGGACCAGGAGGCCCCGGAGGGCTACGTCTACGTGCCGGTGGAAACCGGCGTCAGCGACAACAGCTACATTGAGGTCCTCTCCGGCCTCCAGGAGGGGGACACAGTGGCCTATCTCCAGGCGGCTGGCTCCGCCAGCTCCGGCGATATGACGTTCGTCATGCCGAGCGGGGCCATGTCCTCCATACCGATGGGCGACATGCCCAGCGGGATGCCCTCCGGCGGCGGAATGCCCAGCGGCGGGCCGGGAGGCTTCTGATGGGCACTTTGATCGAATTTCGGGAGGTCTGCAAGTATTACCAGATGGGCGACACCACTGTGAAGGCGGCGGACCACATCTCCTTCCAGATCCGGAAGGGGGAGTTCGTGGCCATCGTGGGCCAGTCCGGCTCCGGCAAGTCCACCTGTATGAACATCATCGGCTGCCTGGACGTGCCCACCTCCGGCACGTACCTGCTGGACGGCAGGGATGTGGGTCAGATGGATAAGGACCAGCTGGCCGCCATCCGGAACAAGATGCTGGGCTTCATCTTCCAGCAGTACAACCTGCTGCCCAAGCTGACGCTCCAGGAGAACGTGGAGGTGCCGCTGATGTACGCCGGCATCCCCAAGCCGGAGCGGCACGAGCGATCCCGGATCGCGCTGGAGATGGTGGGTCTTGGCGACAAGCTGCGCAATAAGCCCAGCCAGCTCTCCGGCGGCCAGCAGCAGCGGGCGTCCATTGCCCGGGCTCTGGCAGGGGACCCGGCGGTGATCCTGGCCGACGAGCCCACCGGCGCCCTGGACTCCCACACCGGGCGGGAGGTGCTGACCATGCTGCAGCAGCTCCATGCCGCGGGCAACACGGTGGTGCTCATCACCCACGACAACTCCATCGCTGTCCAGGCCCAGCGGATCATCCGGCTGGAGGACGGCCACGTGATCTACGACGGCGATGCCGGTGCGCCTGAGGCGGTAGTGACGCCCAACCTTGCCGGAAGGGGGATGGCGGGATGAGCTTGATCGAGACCTTCCAGATGGCGGTGCAGAATATTCTCAGCAGCAAGATGCGGACCTTCCTCACTATGCTGGGCATCATCATCGGCGTGTGCGCGGTCATCGTCATCGTGGGCCTGGGCAACGGGATGCAGGGCTATATTGAGGACAGCTTTGCCGACATGGGCACCGACTCTCTGACAGTGATGGTGATGGGCCGCGGCTCCTCCCGCAGCGTGTCGGAGGGCGAGATGTACCAGCTGGTGGCGGACAACAGCGATGTGTTCAAGCAGATCTCCCCCACGGTCACCATGAGCGGCTCGGTGAAGATCGGCAGCAGCACTCTTTCCGCCACCTCCGTCACCGGCGTCAGCGAGGATTACTTCTCCATGAAGGGGTATGAGGTCGCCCAGGGCCGGGGGCTCCAGTACACGGACATGACCGGCCGGAAAAAGGTCTGCATCGTCGGGCAGTATCTGAATCAGGTCTATTACGGCGGGAATGCCGTGGGTCAGACGCTGCGGATCAATGGCAACTCGTTTACCATCGTAGGTGTTATGGGAATGGAGGGCACAGAGCTGGAAGAGGGCGGCACGGACGACTGCGTGTTCCTCCCCTACTCCACCGCCGCCCGCCTCAGCTTCACCGGCACCATCTCCAGTTACACCATCACTGTCCAGGACACGGACCAGATCTCCCAGGCCAAAACCACCCTGGAGAACGCCCTCTATGAGATTTTTGAGGACGACGATGCCTATACCGTGGGCAGCATGGCGGAGATGGTGGAGGAGATGAACTCCATGGTGAACATGGTGATCTACATTCTGGCGGGCATCGCTGCCATCTCTCTGGTGGTGGGCGGCATCGGCATCATGAACATCATGCTGGTGTCGGTTACGGAGCGGACCAGAGAGATCGGCATCCGCAAGGCGCTTGGGGCCCGGGAGGGCGCCATCATGCGCCAGTTCGTCATCGAGGCGGCTACCACCTCCTCTCTGGGCGGCGTACTGGGGATCGCCCTGGGCTTCGGCCTATCCGCGGCGGCCACGGTGGTCATCGCCAATGTCATGCCGGACACCCCCATCACCGTCAGCCCCAGCATTGCGGCGATCCTGGTGGCCTTCGGTGTCTCCGCGGGCATCGGCATCGCCTTCGGATACCTCCCCGCCAAAAAGGCCGCGGTGCTGAACCCCATCGATGCGCTGCGGTATGATTGAGACGCCATCCGCATCCGCCCTTCCCGGCGGCGGGTCCCCATCCGGGGACCCGCCGCCGTTTTTCTTGTCAGTCGGGCCCGGCCGTGGTACAATGGCCGCGAAACAACCGGTCTTCCGGCCGGAGAGAGGTTCTGCGAAAAGAGGAGACTGCCATGAGGGAGATCAGAAAGAAGCGTGCGGTGGCTGTGGAAGTCCGCCGGGAGAGGAAGTGGTTGATGCAGTAAAAAGGAAACAGGAGGAGACATCATGAATCAGACCATCCGCGGCATGGGGCTTCCGGACCCCGACGCGGTTTTTCCAAACGAATACGGCACATCCTGCTATATCAAAAATGTGGTGACGGCCCCGAACATCCAGATCGGGGATTACACCTACTACGACGATCCGGTGGACCCTGCGGGGTTTGAACAGAACAACGTCCTGTTCAACTATCCGGAGTTCGGGGACCGGCTCATTATCGGCAAGTTCTGCTCCATCGCCGCCGGGACCCAGTTCATCATGGGCCCGGCCAACCACCGGACCAGCAGCGTCAGCACCTACCCCTTCCAGGTGTTCGGCGGGGCATGGGCTGACCAAGCGCCGCCTCACCTGGGCCAGTTGCCCCGAAAGGGGGACATCATGGTGGGCAACGACGTGTGGATCGGCCGGGAGAGCGTGATCCTGCCGGGGGTCCACATCGGCGACGGCGCCATCATTGCGGCCCGCTCCGTAGTGGCGAAGGATGTGCCCGCCTATACCGTGGCGGGCGGCAATCCGGTCCGCGTGCTGAAGCAGCGGTTCCCAGAGGATCTGGTCCAGTTGCTCCTGGCATGGCGGTGGTGGGACCTGCCCCCGGCGGAGTTGGCGGAGGCCGTGCCGCTGCTGTGCGACCCGGATCTGGACGCGGTGCGGACGGACCTGCGCCGTCGCCTGGGAATGGCGGAGTGAGTGGCTGTATGCAAAAAAGTCCCGGCCCTTTTTAGGGCCGGGACTTCTGCTTTTTTATGAAGCGCCGTCTTTCTTGGGCTCGATCAGATAAGACGGCAGGCTCCGCTGGCAGCCGTTTTTCTCATAAAACGCTTCCGCCCCGGCTGGGCGCCGAAATACAGCAGCGTGGGGGTATGGGCCGCAGCCAGCCGCAGCAGCCGGCTTCCGATGCCCTGCCGCTGATATGCCGGCAACACCAGCAGCTCCGTGATGGTGCCGAAAAAGCAGCCGTCTGTGAGGACTCGCAGGCAGCCCGCCAGCTGGCCGCCGTCCCAGGCAGTGAAGTTCATCGTTTTTGACAGCGCGGCGCGGGTCTGCTCCAGATTGTACGCTCCCGGCCAGACCTGCTGGACAAAGTCGAGGAAGGTCTCTCCGGAAAGGCTCCGGTCGTCCACACGATACTCCATGGCAGCATCCTCCAATCCCGTCACGCCTCCGCCATCTCCCGCATCAGGGCGATCTCCCGGGCATAGCCGGGCAGGTCGTTGGGGGTCTCCAGACAGAAGGGAAGATCCTTCAGCGCCGGGTGGCGGACGATCCGCCCCAGCGCCTCCAGACCGATGGTCCCCTCCCCCAGACAGGCGTGGCGGTCCTTGCGGCTGCCGGGGGGATTCTTGCTGTCGTTCAAATGAATCGCCTTCAGCCGCCAGAGGCCGATGATGCTGTCAAATTCTGTCAGCACGCCGTCCAGGTCGTGGACGATGTCGTATCCTCCGTCGGACACGTGGCAGGTGTCCAGGCAGACGCCCACCTTGCCGGAGAGCTCCACCCGGTCCAGAATGGCCCGCAGCTCCTCAAAACGGCCGCCTACTTCGCTGCCCTTGCCTGCCATGGTCTCCAGCAGAACGGTGGTGGCCTGATCGGGCCGCAGGATGGCGTTGAGTCCGTCGGCAATGAGAGCGATGCCGGTCTCGCTTCCCTGCCCCACATGGCTGCCGGGATGGAAGTTGTAATACTGTCCTGGCACATGCTCCAGCCTAGCCAGGTCGTCCGCCATGGTCTCCCGGGCGAATATCCGGTTCTTCTCCTCCGCGCCGCAGAGGTTCAAAGTATAGGGAGCGTGGGCGACAATGGGGCCAAAGCCGTGCCGGGCCAGCAGGTCCCGCAGGGCTGCAGCGTCCGCCGGGTCCAGGTCCTTGGCCCGGCTGCCCCTGGGATTGCGGGTGAAAAATTGAAAGGTGTTGGCCCCCAGCTCCAGCGCCTGGCGGCCCATGGCCGCAAAGCCCTTGGAGGAGGACAGATGGCAGCCGATATACAGCATGGCCGCGCCTCCTTCTCTCGGTCTGTACTGCTCTGCATCCGCCGGAAGGCGGAAGGAGATTATATTTTATCATACCACATGGACACTGCCTATGCACGGGCAAAAGCAACAAAAAGCGGGGTCTGCCGGCCGAAACCGGTGACCCCGCTGAGACACTGCCGGACGCTGGTAAAGCGGCGGCCCCGTCCGGCGGGGGCCTTATATGTTTCGGGAGAGCGGATCGGCTTCATCGTCTGTGATGAAAAGTTCCTCCGCCTTCTGCTGCGCATCGATCAGCCGGGCCTGGAGCCGGCGCAGGGATTCCTCCGCATCGGTGATGGCGTTGAAGAGCAACAGATATTCCTTGGAGACCTTCTGCATTTGGTATTCATCCTTTCTAAACCGCCACAAGATCTGGGGACTGCCCTTATCATACACAAAGGCCGGGCGAAATTCTGTCTGAATCTGTCGAGATACCCAAGGTTTTGCAAAAAATTCAAAAACCAACACAAAATAGCAGGAATTTCCGAAAAAACGAAAAAAATCCAGGGCCTTTTGCCGGAAAAAATGGAAATGGCAAAAAAAAGCGGTCCGCGTCAGGCGCGGACCGCTCCGGAATTCAAGTCAGGTTTCGGGCTGCTCCAGCTCCCGCAGGCCGGCGATGTCACCCACCGGCAGGGAGAACACCAGGGACTGAGCGGCGCTCTGGATGCCCGCCTTGGCCATGATGGCCTTCATAATGGGCTTCTTCGCCTCGCTCCGGGCCAGGATGAAGACCATCTCCTGCTCCGACGCGATGGACACGCCGAAAAACTTCCGCACCAGGTCTGTGCCGGTGCCCTTGGCGTGGATCACCGTGCCGCCGGTGGCGCCTGCCTCCCGGGCGGCGTCCATCACCAGGTCGGTGGACCCCTGGTTGGCAATGACCACGATCAGATCGTGGGCAATCTCCCGTTCCATAGCAGTTTCTCCCTCCTGTTCATGCAGCAGATATTCCTTGGCGGTGGATCCGCCGATGCTGTTCACCGGCACAGTCATCAAAACGCCCTGGCCGGGCACATCCAGCCACAGGTCACGGGCCGCCTGGCGCACCAGCCGGGGGACCGGGGGGACACGCAGAACAGCACGGCCTTCTCCGTGGCCTCCAGGCCCAGAAAGTCCAGCACCTCCGTGGTGGCGGTGCCCTGACCCAGAGCTGTCAGCACCAGCGAGATCCCGTGGGTCCGGAACCAGGCGGCGAACTGCTCTGCCCGGCTGCGGTCAGTGATGGTGATGAACAAATCGACGCCCTGCATGGCGGTCTCTCCTCTCTTTACGATGTCGGACGGACTGCTCACAGCTCGATGATCTCCTCGTCCACCGGGGCGGGAGGCGTCTCCTGAGCGGCTCTCTTCATCTTGAGCTGATACAAAAGGCCCAGCATCTGGATGGTCAGCAGCGGCGTCATAGCCACCATAGCCACCACGCCGAAGGCGTCCGTCACCACATTGCCGCCCAAGGCCTCGCAGGCGCCCTGAGCAAAGGGCAGCAGGAAGGTGGCCGTCATAGGCCCGGAGGCCACGCCGCCGGAGTCAAAGGCAATGGCAGTAAAGATCTTGGGGACGAAAAAGGACATGACAATGGCGGCCAGATACCCCGGCACCACCAGCCAGAAAATGGAAATCCCGGTCATCACCCGCATCATGGCCAGACCGATGGAAACCGCCACGCCGATGGAGAGGCTGGTGCTCATGGCCTTGCCGGGAATGGCGCCGGAGGTGATCTCCTCCACCTGCTTGTTCAGAACATGGACCGCAGGCTCCGCCTGGACGATGAACCAGCCCATCAGCATTCCGATGGGAATCAGGATCCAGTTGAAGGACAGGCCGGCGATCTGGCGGCTGAGGTAGCTGGCCGCCGGCATGAAGCCCACGTTGGCGCCCGTAAGAAACAGGACCAAACCCACATAAGTATACAGGATGCCGATGACAATTTTCAATACTTTTTTCTTCTTTAATTTCAGGGAAACCGCCTGAAAAACGGCGAAGAACAGTGCGATGGGGGCCAGACACACCGCCACTTCGCTGAGATACGCCGGAAGTTCCACCTGAAACAGGTGCCACAGAGCCCGGCTGTCTGTCACGGAGGGGATTTCCACCGGGGTGTAGACGCCCGCGCCCGGGTAGATCAGGGCCAGCACCATCACCGCCAGGATGGGGCCGACAGAACAGAGAGCCACCAAGCCGAAGCTGTCCTGGGCGGCATTCTCGTCGCTGCGGATGGAGGCCACGCCCACGCCCAGGGCCATGATAAAGGGCACGGTCATGGGACCCGTGGTGACGCCGCCGGAGTCGAAGGCGATGGCCAGGAAGTCCTCCGGTACAAAGAGGGCCAGCGCAAACACGAGGATGTAGAACACGATCAGCATCCGGTTCAGGGGAATGCGGAACAGGATGCGCAGCATGGCGATCACCAGAAAAACGCCCACGCCCACGGCCACAGCGCCCACCAGCGTGGCGTTGGGCACACCGGGCACCTGCTGGGCCAGCACCTGGAGATCCGGCTCCGACACGGTGACGATGACGCCGATCAGAAAGCCGACAGCCGCCACAACCCAGAGCTTTCTGGAGCGGGTCATGGCGGCGCCCACCCGTTCTCCGATGGGGGTCATGGCGGTGTCAGCGCCCAGGGAAAACAGGCCGATGCCCAGAATCACCATCACCGCGCCGATCAGAAAGGCCAGCAGCGTCTCGGTGGGGATGGGCGCAACAGTAAAGCTGAGGATCAGCACGATCACCGTAATGGGGACCACGGAGGCCAAGGCTTCCCGGAGCTTTTCCCAGAGGATGGTTTTATTCCGCCCCAATCGTTCCTGCCATTGCTCTCGTCTCTTCCACGGCAATCTCATCACCTCTCCAAAATTCATACAATTTATATAGATATGATTATAATAACATAAATAGGCCGCCCACAGTGACGAAAAAGCAGAAATTTACAAAATCTTTATAAGCGGAGCGGTGATTCCCTTTTTTCCCGAACTGTGCTATGCTGTACCATATCACCTTCACAGGAGTGCGCAGGATGAAGAAGAGTCCTTACGACAGAGAGCGGTTTTTTGAAAAATACAGCCAGATGGACCGCTCCCGCCTGGGACTGGCGGGCGCCGGGGAGTGGGAGTCCTTGGAGCCCCTGCTGCCGGACTTCGCCGGGAAGCGGGTGCTGGATCTGGGCTGCGGCTACGGCTGGCACTGCATCTATGCGGCGGAACACGGCGCGGCGGCTGTCACCGGCGTGGACCTGTCGGAGAAAATGCTGGCCGTGGCCCGGGAAAAGACCACGGCTCCGCAGGTGACCTATATCCGGGGGGATATGGCGGAGACCCCATTCCCGCCGGAGAGCTTTGACGTGGTCCTCAGTTCCCTGGCCATCCACTATCTGCCTTCCTTTACAGACTTTTTGGAGCGGGTGCGGCAGTGCCTGTCACCCGGCGGCGACTTTGTCTTCTCTGTGGAGCACCCCATTTTCACTGCTGCCGGTCCCCAGGAGTGGTACTACGGCCCGGACGGCACCCCCCTCCACTTCCCTGTGGACCGGTATTTCGAGGAGGGACGGCGCACCGCCCGCTTTCTGGGGGAGGATGTGACCAAGTACCACCGCACCCTCACCACCTATCTGGACGGCCTGCTTACCGGCGGATTCCAGCTGCTGCGGGTGGTGGAGCCTCAGCCGCCGGCGCGGATGCTGGGCCAGCCGGGAATGCGGGACGAGCTCCGCCGCCCCATGATGCTGCTGGTCTCCGCCCGGAAGCGGACGGCGTGGCCGCACGGAAAACCGGGGCGGCGCGACGGCCCCGGATGAAAAACTGCTGGAAGATCATGAATACACAGAAAGGAAGGACTGCTCCATGAAAACAGGTCTGGTGCTGGAGGGCGGCGCGCTGCGGACGATCTTCTCCTCCGGCGTGTGCGACGCTTTTTTGAACGAGAAACTGCCCATGCCGGACTACACCATCGGCGTCTCGGCCGGGATTGCCTACGGCGTCAGCTACCTCTCCCGGCAGAAGCGGCGGAATCTCCAGCTGCTGATGCACTACGCCAATGACCGGCGGTACATGGGCTGGGGGAATTTCTTTGATCCCCGGAATCGCAGCTACTTCGGGCTGAAGTTCGCCTACGACACCATCCCCAACGAGCTGGTGCCCTTTGATTACGACACCTTCGAGGCGTATCCCGGTCAGGTGGAGGCGGTGGTCACCAACCTGCAGACCGGCCGGGCCGAGTACCGGGAGGTCCCCCGGCGGGACGCCAGCTTCCTCCTGCTCCAGGCCACATGCGCCATGCCCGTGCTGTTCCAGCCCATCCGGCTGGATGACGGCGCCCCCTATCTGGACGGGGGCTGCTCCGACGCCATTCCCTGGAAGCGGGCGCTGGCGGTGGGCTGCGACCGGGTGGTGGTTGTCCTGACCCGGGAGCGGAGCTATCGGAAGGAGCCGGAGCAGCTGATGCCCCTGTTCCGGCGGGTGTACCGCAAATACCCCGTCTTTCTGGAAGGACTGCGGACCCGGGCGGAGCGCTATAACCAATGCCGGGAGGAGCTGTTTGCTCTGGAGCAGGAGGGCCGGGTGTTGGTGATCGCGCCGGCGAACACCCGGGGCTTCTCCCGCACGGAGCGGGACCGGCAGAAGATCCTGGCCCTGTGGCAGGACGGCTTCTTCGCCGGCCGCCGGGCTGCGGAGGCGGTGCGGGACTTCTGGACGCGGGAGACACCTTCCGCTGGGACACCGGAATAGCAGCAGACCGCCGCCCATCTTTCAGTGGGCGGCGGTTTCCTCTTGGCGGAAGTGGTTTTGCACAAGAAATCCGTACTGCTTTTTGCGTTTTACCATATTTTTACGCAAATTTTACAAAATCTTAGAAATCCTCTTTCCAGCGTGCCGCTTTGCATATATAATGTTGGAGCGCAGTATACATGACAGAATCGGACCGGCCGTGCCAGACGGTCTGGAATACTGGGAAAGGAAAGCGCAGTTATGGACATTTTCTCCGTCTTTACCCTCTGCGGCGGCCTGGCGTTCTTCTTGTACGGCATGACCGTCATGTCCAAGAGCCTGGAAAAGATGGCCGGCGGCAAGCTGGAGCGGATGCTCAAGCGCATGACCTCCAGCCCCTTCAAGAGCTTGCTGCTGGGGGCGGGCATCACCATCGCCATCCAGTCCTCCTCCGCCATGACGGTGATGCTGGTGGGCCTGGTGAACTCCGGCGTCATGGAGTTGAGACAGACCATCGGCATCATCATGGGCTCCAACATCGGCACCACCCTGACGGCGTGGATTCTGTCTCTCACCGGCATCGAGAGTGAGAACGTCTTTGTGAACCTGCTGAAGCCGGAGAACTTCTCTCCCCTGATCGCTCTGGCGGGTATCCTGCTGATCATGGGCTCCAAGCGCCAGCGGCGCCGGGACGTGGGGCGCATCATGATGGGCTTTGCCATTTTGATGTACGGCATGGAGCTGATGAGCGGCGCCGTCAGCCCTCTGGCGGAGATGCCCCAGTTTGCCGGGCTGCTCACCGCCTTTGAAAATCCCCTGCTGGGTGTGTTGGTGGGCGCGGTGTTCACCGGGATTATCCAGTCATCCGCTGCCTCTGTCGCCATTCTGCAGGCCCTGGCCATGACCGGCTCCATCACCTACGGCATGGCCATCCCCATCATTATGGGGCAGAACATCGGCACCTGCGTCACCGCCCTCATCAGCTCCATCGGCGTCAACCGCAACGCCAAGCGAGTGGCGGTGGTCCACATCTCCTTCAACGTCATCGGCACCGCCGTGTGCCTGATCCTCTTCTACGGCGGCGACATGATCCTCCACTTCACCTTCCTGAATCAGGCCGTGGGGGCCGTGGGCATCGCCTTCTGCCACACCGCCTTTAACGTGTTCACCACGATCCTACTCCTGCCCTTCTCCCGCCAGCTGGAAAAGCTGGCGCGGAGACTGGTGCGGACCGAGGACACCCGCGAGAGCTTCGCCTTCCTGGATCCCCTGCTGCTGCGGACCCCCGGCGCGGCAGTCAGCGAAAGCGTCGCCATGGCAGGCCGCATGGGACAAGCCGCCCGGGAGAACATCTGCCTGGCGACGGACCAGCTCTCCCAGTACAGCCGGGAGCGGGAGACCCAGATCCTGCAGAACGAGGACAAGCTGGACATTTACGAGGACCGGCTCAGCAGCTACCTGGTGGAGATCTCCCAGCACGGGCTGTCCATGCAGGATATGCGCACGGTTTCCCGCTTGCTCCACGCCATCGGGGACTTCGAGCGGATCGGCGACCATGCCGTGAACATCCAGGAGTCCGCCCAGGAGCTCCACGACAAGGAGCTCCGGTTCTCTGACAGCGCCCGGGAAGAGCTGCAGGTGCTGCTCTCCGCGCTGGATGACATCCTGGACCTGACCATCCGCAGCTTCCAGGCAGCGGACATGGAGACCGCCCGCCGGGTGGAACCCCTGGAGGAGACCATCGACCAGCTGATTGAGGAGATCCGAAGCCGCCATATCCAGCGGCTCCAGGCGGGCCAGTGCACCATCCAGCTGGGCTTTGTGCTCAGCGACCTGCTGACCAACATCGAGCGGGCGTCCGATCACTGCTCCAACATCGCCGTCAGCGTCATTGAGGAGTGCTCCGGCGGCCCCGGCCGCCACGCCTATCTGCAGGAGGTGAAGGCCGGCGGCGCCTTCGGCGAGGACCTGCGGCGCGACCGGAAGAAATACCATCTCCCCGAGGCATGACGGAAAGCGGACAGGCTCTGTGTCTACCAGACGCAGGGCCTGTTTTTTATCATTCAGGTATAGCCGTCCCCTGTCGGAGGGAAAATACCCCTATCTCACCGAAAACAGGAGGAATCCGTATGTCTGTGGATCTGAAGAACAGCGAGACCCTGAAAAACCTCATGCGGGCCTTTGCGGGCGAAAGCCAGGCCCGGAACCGCTACACCTTTGCCGCCTCCGTCTGCCGCCAGCAGAAGCTGCATGTGGTGGAGGCGGTGTTCCGCTTCACTGCGGACCAGGAGAAGGAGCACGCGGAGATTTTTTACAACCACATGAAAGAGCTGGCGGGCCAGACCGTGGCCATCGACGGCACCTATCCCGTGGACCTGACGAACGATGTGAAGGAGCTGCTCCGCAAGGCGCAGCACAACGAGTATGAGGAGCACGACCCGGTATACAAGACCTTCGGCGACGTGGCCCAGCAGGAGGGCTTTTCCGCTGTGGCGGCTTCCTTCCACAAGATCGCAGAGATCGAGCAGGCCCATGGCAACCGCTTCGGCAGGCTGGCGGATCTGCTGGAACAGGGAAAGCTGTTTGTCTCCGATGTCCAGTGCGCCTGGATGTGCCTGAACTGCGGTTATATCTTTGAGGGGGCGGCAGCCCCCAAGGTCTGCCCTGTGTGCCAGCACGACCAGGGCTTTTTCGTGCGGCTGGAGATGGCACCCTTCGGGGACGCGGTGCTGAAAAAGTGAATCAGGCTCCCAAGGCGGGGAGGCCGGAAAAGCGGCCTCCCCGCCCTCTTGCAGTCGGATCTGAATATTCACTCTTTTATTCATCTGCAATATACATCGATGCTGGAAATATTCACAAATTTTCGGCTGTTTTTCCGGGATTGAACCGGATAAAATAGAGCACTCCACCAACAGGGGCAAATAAATATTCATTTTTGCACGAAAATCTATTGACAAGAGGGAGGGAACGTGATAAGGTAAGGCATGTTCCGGCGGGAGGTGCTTCCTCCCTTGGAAATT
This sequence comes from Dysosmobacter welbionis, assembly GCF_005121165.3. Classification (NCBI taxonomy): domain Bacteria; kingdom Bacillati; phylum Bacillota; class Clostridia; order Eubacteriales; family Oscillospiraceae; genus Dysosmobacter; species Dysosmobacter welbionis. The sequence continues at coordinate 2,031,344 of NZ_CP034413.3, forward strand.
CAGAGAAAACCGCCCCGCGACCGCGGGAGCATGAAAAAGGGAGATTGCGATACCATGAAGAAGTTTCTTGCATTGATTCTGACGCTGGCCATGGCGCTGTCCGTCACGGCCTGCGGCGGCAGCGACGACACTGCGGATGACACCGCCGACGGCGAGGGCTCCGGCACGGAGGAGACTGCGGATTACGCCTCCATGACTGACGACGAGCTGAAGGCCGCCATCACCACTGTGGAGGGCGGGAAGCTCACCGTCGCCACCAGCCCGGACTTCGCCCCCTATGAGTTCTACGCCATTGATGAGAACGGCGATCCCCAGCTGGCTGGCTTTGATATGGACCTGGCCCAGTATATCGCCGACTACCTGGGCCTGTCCCTGGAGATCGTTCCCATGGACTTTGACGGCACCATCATGGAGCTGCAGAACGGCAATGTGGACTTGGGCATGGCCGGGTACTCCCCCGATCCCAAGCGTGCCGACAGCATGGACTTCTCTGACATTTACATCACCGGCGGCCAGTCTTTCGTGTGCGTGGAGTCCAACAAAGACCTGTTCACCTCTTTGGAGGATGCCAACAATGCCGACTATCAGATCGGCGCTCAGGTGGGTTCTATCCAGGCGGATCTGGCGCATGAGAACACCCCGGACGCTGATATCATCGAGCTCGCTAAGGTGCCCGATATCATCGCCGAGCTGGTGACCGGCAAGCTGGACGGCGCCTTTATCGAGACCATGGTGGCCGAGAGCTATGCCACCCAGTATCCCGAGCTGTGTCTGGTGCTGGAGGTCCCCTATGACGCCGAAGGCTCTGTGGTGGGCGTCACCAAGGGCAACGCCGCCCTGCTGGAGGGTGTGAACCGTGCCATCGCCGCCGCCAAGGAGGATGGCTCCTTCGATCAGTATGTGCTTACGGCCAACGAGCTGGCTTCTGGCGACATCATCGAGGGCCTGGTGGACGAAAACGGCGAGGCCGTTCAGTAAGCTTGTAAAACTTTCAATTCCTCCCTGCGGCTGCGCAGGGAGGAATTGGCCGCTTTCTCATATATTTTGGTAAAGATAGAAGGAGGAACCGCCCGTGTTTACAGCCGCCGGTTTCGAAAGAACTTGGGAGTACATAGACCTTTTCAAAGAGGGCCTGATTTGTACCGTCTCCCTCTCCCTGCTGACCGTGATTTTCGGTTTTGTCCTGGCACTGCTCCTGGCCATCATGCGGCTGTCCAATGTGCGGCCGTTTCGCTTTCTGGGTCTGACCAAGGACGGCCATCTCCGGGAACAGGGCGTGCTGATGGTCCTCAGCAGATTTAACCCCCTCAGCTTCATCGCCACGGTTTACGTGGAAGTCTTCCGTGCCACCCCTATGCTAGTTCAGCTTTTCATGATCTATTATGTGGTGTTCGGAGATATTGATCTGCCCTCTTTCAAGATCTTTGGAACCATTCGCTTTGAACGGTTCCTCCCGGGCGTGATTGCCCTGTCCCTGAACTCCGGGGCCTATCTTTCCGAGATCATCCGCTCCGGTATCCAGTCCATCGACGGCGGTCAGACGGAGGCGGCACGGTCCCTGGGACTCAGCCAGGTGCAGAACATGCGATTCGTGATTCTGCCGCAGGCTATCAAGAATATCCTGCCTGCCATCGCCAACGAGTTCGTCACCATTATCAAGGAGTCTTCTATCTGCTATACCATCGGCGTTCAGGAGATCATGTACGCGGTTTCCTCCATCAAAGGTGCGACCTACCGCATTGCGGAACCGCTTGTGGTGGCCGCCTGTGTCTACTTCTGCCTGACGTTCCCCACCAGCAAGATCATCGCTTACTTCGAAAGGAGAATGAGCCGTGGCGACCGGAGATAAGCTGATCCAAGTCAAGGACCTGAAGAAATACTACAACCGGGGCGCCATCAAGGCCCTGGACGGCGTCACGGTGGACATTGACCGGGGCGACGTGATGGTGGTCATCGGCCCCTCTGGGTCCGGCAAGTCCACGTTCCTCCGCAGCCTGAACCTGCTGGAGGAGCCCACCGGCGGCTCCATCATCTTCAATGGGGTGGATATCACAAAAAAGAAGATAAAAAATGCGGAGGGCAAAACGGTAAAGGTGGACATCGACCAGCACCGCCAGAAGATGGGCATGGTGTTCCAGCACTTCAACCTGTTCCCTCACATGACCATCATGGACAACATGACTCTAGCCCCCATCCAGGTGAAGCACATGGACCGGGGCGAGGCGGAGAAAAAGGCCCTGGCCCTGTTGGACCGAGTAGGCCTGCAGGACCGTGCCCGCGCCTATCCCATCCAGCTCTCCGGCGGCCAGAAGCAGCGGATTGCCATTGTCCGGGCATTGATGATGGAGCCGGAGGTTATGCTCTTTGACGAGCCCACCTCCGCCCTGGACCCGGAGATGGTGGGCGAGGTGCTGGAGGTCATGAAGGAGCTGGCCCAGGAGGGCATGACTATGGTGGTGGTCACCCACGAGATGGGCTTTGCCCGGGAGGTGGGCAGCCGGGTCCTCTTCATGGCAGACGGCAAGCTGCTGGAGGAGGGCTCCCCCGCCGACATTTTCGGAAATCCCCAGCACCCCCGGCTCCAGGACTTTCTCAGCAAGGTACTGTAAGGCAGCCTGAGCCCAGTGCCGCCCGCTGGGCGGCGGGACCGGGCAACTGCGGGGCGCGCACATCTGTGCGCGCCCTTTTTAACGGGCCGGGGCATCCGGCGCAGAAAGGAGCATCCCCATGACAGCAGAAAAGCAGGCGGCCGTCGCCGCCATCGAAAAAAAAGCAGATCTGGTAGCCCAGGTGGCAGATGAGATCTGGTCCTTTGCGGAGTTGTCTCTCCAGGAGGAGCAGTCTGCCGACCTGTACTGCCGAGTGCTGGAGCAGGAGGGCTTCAAGGTGGAGCGGGGCATCTGCAACATCCCCACCGCCTTCTCCGCCTTCTACGGCAGCGGGCGGCCCATCATCGGCCTGCTGGCGGAATATGACGCGCTCTCCGGCCTTTCCCAGAAGGGCGGCAGCCTGACGCGGGAGGAGCTGGTCTCCGGCGGCTGCGGCCACGGGTGCGGGCATAACCTGCTGGGCGCCGGGGCCATGGCCGCCGCTCTGGGAGTGAAGGCGTATCTCGAGGCCGCCAAGATCCCCGGCACCGTGGTACTGTATGGCTGCCCCGGCGAGGAGGGCGGCGCCGCCAAGGCATTTATGGCCCGGGATGGGCTATGGTACGGTCTGGATGCGGCCCTCACCTGGCACCCGGACGACGCCAACGAGGTGCTTACCGGCTCCTCCAACTCCTGCATCCAAACCCAGTACCACTTCACCGGCGTGGCGGCCCATGCCGCCGGAGACCCGGACCGTGGCCGCAGCGCCCTGGACGCGGTGGAGCTGATGAACGTGGGCGTCCAGTTCCTGCGGGAGCACATGAGTGACAAGGCTCGGGTCCACTACGCCATCACCGATGCCGGCGGCCGGAGTCCCAACGTGGTCCAGCCCAGGGCCAGCGTGCTGTACATGGTCCGGTCCAATCATGTGGCGGAGGCCGTGGAGCTGCAGGCCCGGGTGGACAAGATCGCCCAGGGCGCAGCTCTGATGACTGAGACTACGGTGGAGAAGAAATTCATCGACGGCCTGGCGGACACCGTCACGAACCACGCCCTGGAGCGGGTCCTCTACCGAAATTTTGAGGCCCTGGGGGTCCCCAGTTACACGCCGGAGGAGCTGGCCTTTGCCGACAGCCTGGCCGGGACCTATTCCGGCAGTGACCGGGCGCCGGGCGTGGGCAGCCAGTATGATCTGGACTACGCAGCGGATGCCCAGGCCAGGCGGGCCCAGGCTGGCCACGCCATGAACCGCTTTCTGCTGCCCCTGTACCAAGGGGACGCCTTCCAGCCCGGCTCCACGGATGTGGGCGACGTCAGCTGGCAGTGCCCTACTGCACAGATCCACGTGGCCGCCTGGCCCAACGGCTGCCCCGGCCATAGCTGGCAGAATGTCTCCTGCGGCCGGACAGACATCGGCCACAAGGCGGCCCTCCATGCCGGCAAGGTCCTGGCGGCGGCCGCCATTGACCTGCTGACGGACCCGGCCCTGCTGGAGGAGGCAAAGACGGAGTTTCAGCGCCGGACGGCGGCAGGCTACACCTGCCCTATCCCCGCGGACGCGGTACCCACCATCGCAGACTGATTAAAAGGGCGCCCCGGTCAAAGCCGGGGCGCCCTTTTGTCGAAACAACCAATTATTTTTTCAGGTTACCAAAAATTTTGTTTGCTTTTGGGGAAATCCATGGTATCATAAGAGCAGAAGCCTCAAGCCCCGACTTCCGCACCACAGAACGCGCGGAGTTTCCGCCCGAAAGGAGTCCTGCCCATGGAGTCTCGCTTTGACCGCCGGGAGCTGCTGTTTCAGCCCCGGGGAATTCCGCCCCTCGGCACCTCGCTCTCCCTGGCCCTGCAGCATCTGGTGGCCATGATCGTGGGGTGTGTCACCCCGCCTATCATCATCGCCGGAGCCATCGGCCTCAGCCAGGAGGAGCAGGTGCTGCTGATCCAGGCATCCCTGGTGATGTCCGCCGTGTGCACATTCCTCCAGCTGTATCCCATCGGCGGGCGGTTCGGCTCTGGCCTGCCGGTGATCCTGGGTGTCAGCTTTGCCTATGTTCCCAGTATGCAGGCCATCGCCGCCTCCGGCGGCGGAGTGGCGGCCATTGCCGGCGCCATGATCGTGGGCGGCATCGTGGCTGTGCTGGTGGGCGTGTTCGTCAAGAAGATCCGCCGGCTGTTCCCGCCGGTCATTACCGGCACGGTGGTGTTCACCATTGGCCTCTCCCTCTACCCTACCGCCATCAACTACATGGCCGGCGGCACCGGCAACACCTATGAATCCGTGGTGGCGCAACAGGGGCTGACGGAGGCGCTGGTATATGGCTCCTGGCAGAACTGGCTGATCGCGGCCCTGACGCTGACTGTCGTGCTGGTGCTGAACCACAAGGCCAAGGGCATCTGCAAGCTGGCTTCTATCCTGATCGGGATGCTGTTCGGCTATGCGGTGGCGCTCTGCTTCGGCATGGTCAGCTTTGCCGACGTGGGAAATGCTGCCTGGTTCGCCCTGCCGGAGCCCCTACACTTCGGTCTGAAGTTCGATCCAGCCTCCTGTGTGGCCATCGGGCTGTTGTTTGCCATCAACTCCATCCAGGCCATCGGCGACTTCACCGCCACCACCGTGGGCGGCCTGGACCGGGATCCCACGGACCAGGAGCTCCAGGGCGGTATCATCGCCTATGGCACCAGCAATATCCTGACGGCGCTGATGGGCGGCCTGCCCACGGCTACCTACTCCCAAAATGTGGGCATCGTCACCACCAACAAGGTGGTGAACCGGACGGTGTTCGCCATTGCCGGGGGATTCCTGCTGCTGGCGGGCATCTCCCCCAAATTTGCGGCGCTGCTGACCACCATTCCCCAGTGCGTGCTGGGGGGCGCCACAGTGACGGTGTTTTCCACCATTGCCATGACGGGCATGAAGCTCATCGCCTCCCAGGACCTGACGGCCCGGAACACCACCATTGTGGGTCTCTCTGCTGCTCTGGGCGTGGGGATTTCCCAGGCCTCCGAGGCCCTCAGCCAGTTCCCGGAGGCGTTCACCATGGTGTTCGGACAGTCTCCCGTGGTGATCGCAACTATCATGGCGGTGCTGCTGAACCTGATTTTGCCCAAGGAGAAATGAAAAAACGAACGCCGGATGGGTTTCCATCCGGCGTTTTTATTTAGGGGGCGGGGCGCTCAGATCTCCCGGCGGCCCTCTAGGGCCCGCATCAGCGTGGCGTCGTCGGCGAACTCCAGATGTCCGCCCACGGGAATGCCGTAGGCCAGGCGGGTCACCCGCACGTCAAAGGGCTTTAAGAGCCTGGCGATATACATGGCTGTGGCCTCCCCCTCCGTATCCGGATTGGTGGCCATGATGACTTCCTTCACCTCGCCGCTGGCCACCCGCTCCACCAGGGATTTGATGGCCAGGTCGTCCGGCCCCACGTGGTTCATGGGAGAGATGACGCCGTGGAGCACGTGATACCGGCCGTTGTACTCCCTGGCCCGCTCTATGGCGGCCACGTCCCGGGGATCCGCCACCACGCAGATAACGGAGCCATCCCGCTTGGGGGAGGCGCAGATGGGACACAGCCCCCCGGCGGTGAAGTTTTGGCACACCGGGCAGCAGGTGACGCTTTTCTTGGCGTCCAGGATGGCGTCGGCGAACTCCTTGGCCTCCGCCTCCGGCAGGCCCAGCACGTAAAAGGCCAGCCGCTGGGCAGACTTGCCGCCGATGCCCGGCAGGCGGGCAAACTGCTCCACCAGTTTTTCAAGAGGTGCGGGGAAATATTCCATGGTCTGATGCTCCTTCAAAGGGTTCGTATCCGGTCTCCGGCCGGGTATGGGAAAAAGAGGCGATCACCGGGGCAGATCGATGGCGAACAGGGCCGCCGTGCCGCCGGTGTGGACAAACAGCAGGTCGTCCTGCCCGTCAAAAGCTCCCTGGCGCAGCAGCTGCATCATGCCGGCAAAGGCCTTCCCGGTGTAGACCGGATCCAGCAGGATGCCCTCCGTCCGGGCCAGCTCCTCGATATAGGGGGTATCCTCCGGATTCGGCAGGGCATAGCCGGGGCCCATGTGCTCCACCATCTGAAATGCATTCTCTTCCGGCTGGAAGGGGCACTCCAGCAGTGCTGCGGCCTCCCCTGCCAGGCGGGGGACGATCTTGTCGAAGGGGCCGCTGTCCACGGCGATGCCGGTGACCTTCACACCGGGCAGAAACAGCCCGGCTCCCAGCAGCAGCCCAGCGGCCGTGCCGCCGGAGCCGGTGGCGGAGACGATGTGTCCCAGCCGCACGCCCGCAGCCATAGCCTGGACGGCGATCTCCCGGGCGCCGCTCACGTAGCCCACGGCGCCGAGGGCCGTGGAGGCGCCCACGGGAATATAGCAGCACTTGTGCCCCGCCTGCTCCAGCGTGCCGCCGATCCGGTGCATCTCTGCATAGATCTCGTCATAGGAATCCATGTCCAGCAGACGCACCTCGGCGCCGAAGAGCTCGTCCAGCACCAGATTGCCCCGGTGCTCCGTGACGCCCCGGCGCTTCAGCAGCAGGATGCACTTCATCCCGAGCCGCGCGGCGCAGGCGGCGGTGAGGGCCGCGTGGTTGGACTGGGCGCCGCCGGTGGTGAATACCGTGTCGCACCCCTGGTCCAGGGCCTCCGCCAGAACGAATTCCAGCTTGCGGACCTTGCTGCCGCCCAGGGCCACGCCGCACAGGTCATCCCGCTTGATCCAAATGCCCCGGCCGTACTGCTCGCTCAGCCGGTCCAGCCGGTAAAACGGGGTGGGAAACACGCCCAGCCGGACCCTGGGCAGATCGTGCAGATTCCGCATGGCGCGCGCCCTCAGCCCCGCAGCTCCGCGATGCGGGCGGGGATATCGTCAGCCTTGTAGACGGCGCTGCCGGCCACCAGCACATTGGCGCCGGCGGCGATGCAGGTCTTGCAGGTGACGGGATCCACGCCGCCGTCCACCTCCAGCTCGCAGCCGGGGTTCTTCTCATCGATCCAGCGGCGGATGGCGGAGACCTTGGGCATCATATCCGCCATGAACTTCTGGCCGCCGAAGCCCGGCTCCACCGTCATCACCAGCACCAGTTCCACCTCATTCAGGAAGGGTAGGACCGTCTCCGCAGGCGTTTTCGGCTTCAGCACCACACCGGCCCGCTTGCCCTTGGCGTGGATCCTGGCAATGGCGTCGTGGAGCTTTTCCTCCGTGTCGGACTCCACATGGACCGTCACCAGGTCGGCGCCGGCGTCGCAGAACTGCTCCACATACCGGCCCGGCTCCACGATCATCAGGTGAACATCCAGGGGCAGCGCCGTGGTGGGGCGGATGGATTTCACCACCGGGATACCGATGGTAATGTTGGGGACGAACATGCCGTCCATCACATCCACATGGACGTAATCGGCGGTGGAGATGCGCTGGATATCCCGCTCCAGATTGGCAAAATCCGCGGAGAGGATGGACGGTGCGATTTTTATCATGGAAAGCCCCTCTTTTCTTTCATTCCGGCGGCAGACCGGACGGAATCGGGCTGCCGGGCCCTGTGGCGCGGGAAGAACCCGGCGCATAGGATACCCCGAGCGGCAGGCCGCCCCCCAGTCTGCACTTCCGCGCAGCGTCCGCCCCTGGGCGGGGCGCCGCCGCTTTTTTGAATAGGGAGCCGGTGGAGCGTACGCTCTGCCGGCTCTCAGCTTGCGTATATACCGTATTCAGTGTAGCAGACTTCCGGTGCAAAAGCAACGGTCTCTTGCCCGGACGAGCCGGGAGGCCGGCCCTGCAAAAAATTCCAAAAGTGTTGCATAAACCACTTCTAAAATGAGAATATTCTGATAATCTAATACCAGAATCCAAGAGAGAGGCGGTGGAATCGTGGAAGAGCAGATCGACTATGAGGAGCGGGCATCGCTGCTGAAGGCCCTGTCCAACCCCATCCGGCTGCAGATCGTCCACGGCCTGCTGATTTCCGGGTGCCACAATGTGGGCTGCATGGAGGCGTCCACCGGCATGTCCCAGTCCTGCATCTCCCAGCATCTGCAGAAGCTGCGGGCGGCCAATGTGGTGACGGCGGAACGGTCCGGAAATGAGGTATACTATCAGGTGGCGTCCCGGGAGGTGGCCTCCCTGGTGGCCGACCTGCTGGGAGAGGAGGCGGACTCCTATGTCCTATGATGTGCTGGTGATCGGCGGCGGCCCCGCGGGGCTGTCCGCGTCCATCAACGTCCGGGCACGGGGGCGCAGCGCCCTGGTGGTCTCTAATCCCCTGGAGGAAAATCCTCTCTGGCGGGCGGAGAAGGTGGACAACTACCTGGGCCTGCCCGGCCTGTCCGGCGCGGAGATGCTGGCCGCCATGCGCCGGCACGCGGAGCAGGCGGGGGTGGAGTTTCTGGCGGGCAAGGTGCTGAACGCCGTGCAGATGCCGGACGCCTGGTATGTCAGCGTGGGGCCGGATATGTACAACGCCAGGGCTGTGGTGCTGGCGGCGGGCGTGGCCCGCGGGAAGAAGTTTGCCGGCGAGGCGGAGCTTCTGGGCCGGGGCGTCAGCTACTGCGCCACCTGCGACGGGATGCTCTACCGGGGCAAGCCGGTGGCGGTGGTGGGATACACCGACACCGCCCGGCAGGAGGCGGAGTTTCTCCAGAAAATCGGCTGCTCCGTGACCTATTTCGACCGCCCCAAGCAGTGCGAGATCCGGGGCGACGGCCGGGTGGAGTCCGTCACCTGCGACGGCCGGACCATTCCGGCGGAGGGCGTGTTCATCCTGCGGCCCACCATGGCCCCCACGGAGCTGTTCCCGGGGCTGGCGGTGGAACAGGGCTATGTGACGGTGGACCGGCGTATGGCCACCAACCTCCCCGGCCTGTTTGCCGCGGGAGACTGCACCGGCGGTCCCCTTCAGGTCTCCAAGGCCGCGGGAGATGGGCTGATCGCCGGGCAGAGTGCGGCGGCCTGGGCGGCGGCTCAGGAGCGCCGGGAAAAACAGAGCTGAACGTACAACATCAAATTTGAGTGTATAAAGGAGACATGACGTATGGGAATCAAGCATTTCAAGACTGCGGAATTTGACGCCGCCGTGGCGGCGGCCCCCTTGGCGATGGTGGACTTCTGGGCCGACTGGTGCGGCCCCTGTAAGATGCTCTCTCCGGTGATCGAGTCCCTGGCAGACCAGTACGAGGGTAAGGTCCTGGTGGGCAAGGTGAACGTGGATGAGGAGCCGGATCTGGCCCGGCGGTTCGGAGTCATGAGCATCCCCACGGTGGTGTTCCTGAAGAACGGCCAGGAATTTGACCGGAAGGTGGGCGTGATGCCGCCCCAGGCGTTTAGCGGCGTGCTGGACACCAACCTGTGAGCTGCCCCGGGCGGTGCGCACAGTCCAAAGGCGGGAAATCCGTTAAAGCAGGCCGGGCCTCTTGAGGCCCGGCCTGCTTCTGCCTGGGCGCGGCGGCCCAGTCCCCGCGGGGGTGGGGAACTTGCCTTCCGGTGCGCCCCCCTTTCCTTCTGCGGCCAGCAGGGGCAGCCCCGCCGCAGGGCTGCCCGCAGCCCATTCGCTGGTGCGGCAATTCGGGCTTCCGCTTGGTGCCGTCCTATCACAACGGGGCACAGGGATTGGGGCTGCAAGGGAAACGCACAGCTCCCGGAGGCCGGTTTCAGAAAACCGTCGGTTTTCGATTCGCCTTTTCACAAGAAGGGGAAATTCAGCTGGAAGACCCGGCCGGGAATTACAGGCTGTGCGACTTCACCGCGGGCGCATTCCTAGACCGGGCTGTTTTAACGGTATACTGGGACCCGCACCGCAAGACCGGCATGAAAGCAGGCCCTGTCCATGTGGACAGGGCCTGCTTTCATGCTTCGATGCTGATGGCGCTGACCGGGCAGCCGTCCCGGGCCTCCTGGGCCGCCTCCAGCTGGCCCTCCGGGATGCCGCTGCCGTGGGCCAGCCCGTCGTCGCCCATGTGGAATACCTCCGGGCAGGTGCCGGCGCACAGGCCGCAGCCGATGCAGTTCTCATTTACTGTTGCGTTCATATTGGTCACTCCTATTATTCCAGAATATTTCCATCCCGGCCCAGTGTCACCACCTGCCAGGGAATGAACTTGCCGCTCTGCCGCAGGGCCGTCTCCGCTGCCCGCTGCATACCGCCGCAGCAGGGGACATCCATCCGCACGATGGTCAGCTCCCGGATATCGTTGCGGCGAAGGATCTCCGTCAGCTTTTCGGCATAGTCTCCCTCATCCAGCTTGGGGCAGCCGATCAGCGTGATGCGGCCCCGCATGAACCGCTGGTGGAAGTCCGCCCGGGCATAAGCCGTGCAGTCCGCCGCGATCAGCAGCCGGGCACCGTTGAACCAGGGGGCCTCCACAGGCACCAGCTTGATCTGCACCGGCCACTGGGCCAGGTGGGACACCGCGCCGTCCTGCGGCGCGGAAACGGCCTGAGCCACCGCCGGACGGAGGGTCTGGGCCATACTGCCGGGACAGCCGCCGGAGGGCGGCGCCTGCCGCGGCGCGGTGCCTTTCAGGGCCTCCGCCTTCTTTGCCAGGACAGCTGCTTCATCATAGGCTGCGGCCTCCCGCTCCACAAACGTGATGGCTCCGGTGGGGCAGGTGGGCAGGCAGTCTCCCAGACCGTCGCAGTAGTCGTCCCGCAGCAGGACCGCCTTGCCGTCCACCATGCCGATGGCACCCTCGTGACAGGCTGCGGCACAGGCGCCGCAGCCGTTGCATTTCTCCTGATCGATCTCGATGATCCTTCTTACCATAGTGTGTCTCCTTTTTGGGGTTTCAAACGTTTTGCTTGCTTTCTGAGACCTAGTATCGTACAATGGGATAAAAAAGTATGTTGTTTTTACAACGGAATGGAGAAAATGGTATGGAAGTTTCTACCGCGCTTCTTCTCCGGACGCCGTTGTTCCGCGGGATTCCGCAGGAGGCGCTGCCTGCGCTGCTGGAGGGCCTGGGCGCACGGAAGCGCCGCTGTGGCCGGGGTGAAGTGGTCCTGCGGCGGGGAGAGCGGGCGGACCGGCTGGGGCTGGTCCTCTCCGGGACGCTGCATATCGTCAAGGAGGATTTCTGGGGGAGCCGCACCATTGTGGGCCTCGCCCGGTCCGGAGAGGTGTTTGCGGAGGCCTATGCCTGTCTGGGCGGTGAGCCGCTGGAGGTGGCCGTGCTGGCGGTAGCGGATGCGGAGGTGCTGTTTCTCAACAGCGTACAGGCGCTGTCCTGTGCCCGGCCGGGCGCCGCGGAATTCACCCGGAACCTGCTGACCATTCTGGCGGGGCGGAATCTGACCCTCACCCGGAAGATTGGCCACATGGCCCGCCGCACCACCCGGGACAAGCTGCTCAGTTATCTGTCCGCCCAGGCCATGCAGGCCGGAGGGCCGGAGTTTGATATCCCGTTGGACCGCCAACAGCTGGCAGACTATCTGGCGGTGGACCGCAGCGCCATGTCTACCGCACTTGGAAAGCTCCGGGACGAGGGTGTGCTGACGTTTCAAAAAAACCATTTCCACCTGCTTCAGCAGATGGAGCAGACTGACTGAGGAGGAGAGCGCCATGCTGACCCGAGTGCCGGATTATTATGAGGCGTTTCACTGTCTGGCGGGGGCCTGCCCCCACACCTGCTGCGAAAAGTGGGAGGTGGTGGTGGACGAGGAGACCGCCCGCCGCTATCAGGAGACCCCTGGCTCCCTGGGGGAGCGGCTGCGGGAGGCGCTCCAGACGGACGAGGAGGGGGATTTCTGCTTCCCCTCCGGGGCGGCCGGTGCCCCTTTCTGAACCGAGAGAATCTGTGCGAGATCCACCGGATATTGGGAGCAGAGGCCACGTCCCTGACCTGCCGGACCCACCCCCGGTTCATTGAGGAGTACGGCCCCTTTCGGGAGGTCAGCCTCTGTGCCTCCTGCCCGGCAGCCTGTGACCTGCTGCTTGGCTCCACCGCCCCGCTGTCCTTCCTGGAACGGGAGACGGCGGAGCCGGAGGAACCGGGAGACCCGTGGCTCTGCGGCCTCCTGCCCCTGCGGGAGCGGATGCTTCGGGAGCTGGCGGATCGGCCTCGTCCCCTGCAGGAGCGGCTGGAGGCATTTTTGCTCCTGGCTGCGGAGGCGCAAATCCTGCTGGATGAGGACCGGACAGAGGACCTTGCGGCTCTGGCAGCGGACTGGAAGAAGCGGGAGACGGCGGTACCGCCCGGGCCTGGCCTGTTTCCACACGCCCTGCGGGTGCTGTCCAAGCTGGAGGCCCTGGACGGGGACTGGCGGGAGCTCCTGCGCAGGGCGGAGGAGGCGCCGCCCGCCGCCGTGCCGGAGACGCTGCTGGAGCGGCTGGGCACATACTTTGCATTCCGGTATCTCCTGAAGGCGGTCAACGACGGCGACCTGCTGGGGCAGGCGCAGTTCTGCGTGCTGATGGTCCTGACGGCACAGCGCCTGACGGCAGTATGTGGCTTTTGGGAGGCTGTCCGCCGCCTTTGCTGTGAAGTGGAGCACAGTGAAGAGAACCTGGAGGCGCTGCGCCTGGCGTTTCTTCGGGATGCAGCTCTCTCCCCCGGGGCGTTTTTGTGCCAGATGCGGAGTTGAGCGGCTTTGCCCGCACCTTTGTGCATTTTGCTCACGGTAATTGATTTCGATTTATGGAAAGCGTAAAAATACACAAAAGCACTTGACAGCAAAAGAAATCTATTGTACATTATAGACACAGGAAAGGAGTGAGTCCCATGGGCTAGTTAGCTCAGAGATTCCCAATCATCCCTGCACCGTTCGGAATCGAGGAATTCCTCAAAACGCGAAACTCCGGAAGAACCCAAAGACGAAACACACCTCACGATGATGAGCCACACGAGAATCGAGTTTTGGTAGCAACCAGAGCAGACGTCTGCGTGTACCGATGTTTTATGGATTGGCAAACCCCTGAGTTCCCCTGTTTCCCCAGCATCCGGACGGTATCTCAAGAAAGCAAGAGGTAATGCATATTGGAAACTCCGATCCAGAAGTAGGCCCCCCGTTCGTCGTTGGAGCGAGCGGGGGGTTGTGCTGTATAGAGGGCATCCGGCAAAAAGCAGGGATGCGGAAGCTGAAAGCCTGTTGGGGCGCCGGAGGGCGCTTTTTTGCTGCGCAGAAGCACCGAAACAGACTGTGTGCCGTCTCCGGCGGTACGGTGACCCGGTCCGGCCCGTGGGCCGGATGCATAAAGCTGCCGGGATCTGGCGGAGCGCCCCATTCTTATGTGCGTTCACACCGCATGAATTTTTCTGCCCTGAAGGGCTGGGAAAGCGGCAGAACACCGGGCGGCCCCTCCCCTGCCGCGTGCTGCGGGCCCTTTCCTCTGCGGAATGTGAAAAAAGCTCCCGGGCCAAATGGCCCGGGAGCTTCTGCGTCGATCTTACTTGTGGTCCACAGAGGACATATAGCGAATCAGCTCCACCATCTTGTTGGAATAGCCGCACTCATTGTCGTACCAGGAGACGACCTTCACGAAGGTGTCGGTCAGAGCGATGCCGGCATCCGCATCGAAGATAGAGGTGCGGGAATCGCCCAGGAAGTCGGAGGACACAACGGGCTCGTCGGTGTAGCCCAGCACGCCCTTCAGCTCACCCTCAGAGGCCTCCTTCATGGCCTTGCAGATCTCCTCATAGGAGGCGGGCTTCGCCAGCTTGGCGGTCAGGTCCACCACGGAGACGTCCAGAGTGGGGACGCGCATGGACATGCCGGTCAGCTTGCCGTTCAGCTCGGGGATGACCTTGCCCACGGCCTTGGCGGCGCCGGTGGAGGAGGGGATGATGTTGCCGGTGGCGGCACGGCCGCCGCGCCAGTCCTTCAGGGAGGCGCCGTCCAGCAGCTTCTGGGTGGGGGTGACGGAGTGGACGGTGGTCATCAGGCCCTCCACGATGCCGAACTTGTCATTCAGCACCTTGGCGATGGGGGCCAGGCAGTTGGTGGTGCAGGAGGCGTTGGATACGAACGTCATATCAGAGGTGTACTTGCTGTTGTTGACGCCCATGACGAACATGGGCGTATCGTCCTTGGAAGGGGCGCCCATGACCACGTGCTTGGCGCCAGCGTCAATGTGACCCTGGCACAGCTCCTTGGTCAGGTGCTTGCCGGTGCACTCGCAAATATACTCCGCACCCACGGAAGCCCAGGGAATGTCCTTGACCTCCATAGCGGTAAAGACAGGATACTTCTTGCCGTTGACCACCAGGGCGCCGTCCTCGGCGGAGACCTCGCCGGGGAACTTGCCATGCACGCTGTCATACTTCAGCATGTAGGCCATATACTCGGGGTTCATGAAGGGATCGTTCAGGCCGACGACCTCTACATCGTCATGAGTCAGGGCGGCGCGGAAGACGAGGCGGCCAATGCGGCCGAAGCCATTGATGCCAATCTTGGTTTTCATATCGGAAAGACTCCTTTCACAAAATCAGACGCACCGGCGGCGCGCCGTCAAAACGTTTGCGTAAACGTTTTCTAATAATCGCACAAGTATATTATCATACGGTCGACCTTTTTGCAACTGTCAATTCAGATAACATTTTCTGCGGCAGGTTGTGGATAATCCATAAGAAAAAGGGCATATTTCACAATTTTTACACGAAACAGGGGGAAAAGGGGCTTGACGCGGAGGGAAAGCTGTCCTATACTGAAGTGGCTAATTATTTGCGTAAACCAATAAACCATTGCGCAAGGAGGCTGTCCCATGAAGGTGACCATCAGCGATGTGGCGAAGCTGGCGGGAGTGTCCACCGCCACCGTGTCCCACACCATCAACAATACCCGGTATGTGTCCAACGAGACGAAGGAGAAGGTCTACCGGGCCATCGAGGAGCTGGGATACACACCGGACGCTTCCGCCCGCAGTTTCCGCACGGGAAAGAAAAAGATCATCGGCTTTATTGTGCCCGATATCGCCAATAAATTCTTCGCAACCATGATTGAGTCTGTGGAAAAATATCTCTCCGCCAACGGCTACCAGCTCATCATCGCCAATACCCGGGAGAATATGGACCGGGAGGAGACCAATATCCGCCTGCTGACGGCGGGACTGGTGGACGGGCTGCTGGTGGCCAGCACCATGGACGATTTCCAGCGGTTCGACGCCCTGATCCCCGCAGGATTTCCGGTGGTGCTGGTGGACCGGATCTTTGAGACAAAGAAGTACTCCTCCGTCTGCGTGTCCAACTTCCAGCCCATCTACCGCAGTGTATGCCGGCTGGCGGGAAAGGGCGACCAGCGGATCGGCATCATCGGCGGCCTCCCCCGCCTCTCCAGCACGCAGGAGCGGATCTCCGCCTATCGGCAGGCTGTGGCGGACTGTGGCCTGCCGGAGGATGAGCATTTAATCCAATATGGCGACTCCCTGGAGAACAGCGCCTGCGCCTGTCTGGACCAGCTGCTGGAGCGCAAGTGCGACGCCATCATCGTCTGTCAGGGGCTGATGGCCTCGGAGACCATCATCTATCTCCACCAGAAGGGCATCCAGCTGGCCCAGGACATCGACCTGGTGAGCTTTGTGGACTATGACTCCGATGTGTACGCCCTGTACGCCAATCAGATGGACTCCATCATCCAGCCGGTGGAGGACCTGGGGCAGGCTGCGGGCGAGCAGATCCTCAGACGGGTGGAGGTGCCCGACGCGCCGATCTTTGAAAATGTGCTCACATCCACGTACCGCCCCTACAACCAGCCTCGGGCCTGGTCTCATTCGGACCGCTGAACTGAAAAAACGCGCCGCAGAAGCGGCGCGTTTTTCATGTCCTGGAGACGTTATCCCTGGAAGCGCAGGTGGAAGCGGGCGCCGGGATCACCGGCAAAGACAATCGTTCCATCCTCCGGCAAGGTGACGGTGGTGTCGCCCCACAGGACGGAGGAGGCAGTCACCTGGCCGTTTCCGTCATACACCCAGAAACCGGAATTCTCCGGCACCTGCACGGTCATGGTCTTGCCGGCGGCATCGCCGACCTGATACCAGCGGGCATAGCCATCCGCCTGAATGGTGGTGTAGGAGGCGCCGGAGCCAGTGAACAGCGTGGGCGCTGCGGCCGCGTCCATGTAGAGGCTGCCCTTGGCGTTGATCCAGAGGACGCCGTCCCGCTCCTCCAGCTGGTAGTCCACGCCGTCCCGGCTGCCCACGCCGGGCACCTGGATCTCAGAGCGGGCGGTGGTCTCGTCCGCGATCCGGGCGGCGCCGATATAGCCGGGGATCGTTTCCGGAACCTCCGCGACCGCGGCGGCGTCCGCCAGCGCCAGGAAGGTCTGGGAGTTGTATGGCTCGTTCATGGGCAGGATACCCAAGGTGGCGATGCTGTCCCAGGCGGCGGCTACCTCAGGAGAGAGATCGTTCTCCGGCAGCTTCACGGCGGCGTAGTTGGCGATGGGCAGCGCCCCCAGGCCCGGCAGAGGGGAGACGGCCTGCTGGTACAGATAGGTCTGGCCGTTGCGCTCTTTCACAAAGGAGATGTAGGACAACCCGGTGGAATCCCGGAAGGAGCCGTCGCTGCAATAGGTGAAGGTCTGGGCGGGGATCGAGGTGGGATAGTTCAGGTAGGACATGGTCAAAGTGCCGTCGGCCTGGATATCCACCTGATACTGGGCGGAGGTGGAGCCGTAGTACCCGGCGTTTTCCAGCTGTTCCGCGGGCATGGCGGCGGACTCCGCCGCGGGCAGGGCCTTTACAGTCTGGTCCACGGTGACGCCCTCCTCCGCCAGAGCGGCGATGAGGATCTGATTGGCGGCCAGCTGGTCATAGGTGGACACGCCGCCGGAGCTGACCACAGCCGCGGCCATGTCATACTCCGGCAGGACCACCAGGCCGGCGTGGTAGTACAGGGTGTCACCGCCTTTCACCAGGGCCTGGATGTCGCTTTGGCAGAAGGGATACCACTCCATGTTGTCCCAGCCCAGGCCGTAGGCCAGGGAGTCCGGCTCTCCGCTTTCGGGCCACAGGCCCCGGCTGTACTCCGGATAGGCCATGGCGTCCAGAGAGGACTGGCGCAGCAGCTCCGTGCCGGTCAGGGCGCCGCCGAAGGACGCCAGATCGGAAGCCGTGGCATAGATGCCTCCGGCACCGATGGCGTTCAGGGCATCCTGGGGCAGGGCGCGGGGGTCGGTGCCCCGGTAGATGGGGGCCAAATCGTTGGCGTCAAAGTCCCCGCCGGGAGCAAAGGTGCGGTCCAGGTCCAGAGGGGCCAGGATATGTTCGTCCACATAGTCCATGAAGTCCATGTCAGTGATGGCCTCCACCACCAGCTCCGCCAGGGAGAAGCCGTCGTTGCAGTAGACGCTGAAGGCGCCGGGGTCCGCCGCCAGCCGCTGGGTGGAGAGCTTCTCCAGCAGGGTGTCATGGGCGCGTGTGCTGGCCTCGCCGAACAGCATGGCGTCAGAGAGGCCGGTGCCCAGGATGCCGGAGGAGTGGTTCAGCAGCATCCGAACGGTGATGTCCTTGTAACGCTCGTCCGCCATTTTGAAGTCCGGCAGATACCGGGTCACCGGGGCGTCCAGAGACACCTTGCCGTCCTCCGCCAGCTGCATCACCGCCACGGTGGTGTAGATCTTGCTGACGGATCCGATGCCGTACAGCTCGTCCCCGGTCATCAGGCGATTTTCGGACCGGGAGAAGGTGCCGGTCTGGCCGGTGAGAACGATCTCCCCATCCTGCCACAGGGCATATTGCAGGCTCTGGGCGCCGCCGTACTGGGCGGCGTAGGCGGCGGCTGTGTCCGCTGTGGTCTGTAGGTCCGCGGCCGCAGCTTGGGGCTCCGCCGCCGCGGCGGGGACCGCCAGGCTCACGGCCAGGAGGAGGGCCAGAACCAGGGCTCTCCAGCGAGTGTGAAGTACGTTCATAACAGTTCCTTTCCCGCCCCACAGGGCGTTTGTGCCGGACGCTCCGGCGAGATGACAGTGCCAGGATACACCTTCCCCCCAGGGGAAGGTCAAGTAAAAAATCCGGAAAGATCCGGTCCAACAGACGTTCCCGGGGACGGATACCCGTCCCCGGTGTCTGCCGGAAACACAAAGGCGGTGTTGAGCGCAGGACTCAACACCGCCTGATCTTCTGGATCAAAGCGCAACACAACGCCCACTCCCCGGGTTCGCACTTGAAAAAAGCGCACCCCGCCGGTATAATGGGAAATACGGTGCAGTCAGATGACTGTTGTGTTGAGTGGTCATGACACTCATCACAGGGACATAGCGGGTGGCCGCCCGCTATGCCCTGCCGCAATTTATGCTTCCGCATTCAGTTTAACCGATGGAGAATGGAAAATCAAGGGCTTTCCAGAGTTTCTCGCCATATAGAAAACGGCACGGCAACCGCCGTGCCGCTCTTTTTATGTCTTGCTCCGCCCTGCCGCCAGCATGAACAGCACGCCGATGACGCCGAAGACCAGGCACATCCCCAGCATGGCGTCGGCGCCGCCCCAGTCGATGGCGTACCCCGCCAGGAAGTTGCCGAACATGGCCCCCAGGCCGTTGGAGGCGATCATCATAATGGACTGGCCCTTCACCTGGTCCACCGGGGAGACGTTTGCGTTGGCGTAGTAGACCGAGGCGGGGGTGAACAGCCCGTACCCCAGCAGCTGGACGGGCTGCACCAGCAGGAGTCCGGAGAGGCCGGGGGCCAGCAGGAACAGCAGGGGCTTCACCGCCATGAAGCAGATGGACATCCGCAGGGTCCCCGCCGCGCCGAAGCGGCGGAACAGCGGCGTGAACAGCAGCGCCGCGGGCAGCTCCGACGCCCCCATCAGAAACAGTGCCAGACCCAGGTGCCCCTCGTCGCCGCCCCGGTCTGAGACGAGGTTCACCATGAAGCTGACGATGGGCATAATGGCCGCCAGGGTGAAGAACAGGCTCACCAGCGTCAGGGTGAAGGGGCGGCTGCTTTTCAGAATGTACAATATGGAGTGGGGCCGCTCTCCCCCGCCTTGGGCCTGCAAGGCATCTTTGGGAAAGGCAGGGTACAGGGCCACCACCGCGATCATCAGCACCAGCAGCGCCATGTGGGTCAGCAGCAGGCTTTCTGTTCCGAAGCGCACCGCCTGCTGGCCGCACGCAACGCAGGCCAGGGCATAGGACAGAGACCCCAGCCCACGGCTGAGGCTGTACGACATGTCCACCCCGGCGGCGATGAACTGCACCGCCATGGAGTCCAGCAGAGGATAGGCGTTCAGCTCCAGAATGCCCAGGGTCAGGAAGATCAGGGCGGTGCCCCAGAAGCCGGGGCGGGTGGTGTAGAATACCACATTCACCCCCAGGGCCAGCACCAGACAGGCGTTCAGCAGGCGTTTGATCGGCACCTCCGGGTGGCGGTCCGCCCAGCCTCCCAGCAACGGCTGAGCCAAAATGCCGGCAAAGCAGCGAATGGAGGCAAAGATCCCCGCCTCCCCGCTGGTAAAGCCCCGCCCCAGCAGCAGAGAGGTCTGGTAGCCCGCGAAGATGGCAAACATGGCCCAGTAGACCACGTGGACCAGCGTATAGGATACGTTCAGCCGCCGCAGAGAGGGGAATTCGGTCATACGGTCTCCTTTCCGGGAATCAGCAGACCCAGCAGGGGTTCAAAATCCACGCCCTCCCGCATAGGCAGGTCTTCCGCCGCGGTCCGCTCCGCGCAGGCACGGACGAACGCCGCCGCCTCTCCGGCGGCGGAGGAGAGGGACTCCCCCCGCACCAGGGCCCCGGTGAGGACGCTGGAGAACACGTCCCCGGTGCCGTGGAACTCATGGGCTACATAGGCGGTCTGAACGGCCTCCGTCTTCCCGGTGCGGGCGTCGAAGCAGACGGCGCCGGTCCGGCCGGGGGCCAGAGAGGCGCCCGTCAGCACCACAGACCGCCGCCCTCCCAGGCTCAGCCGCTCCGTGATCTCCCGGAGGCCCGCCTCGCCGGCGGGCAGCGTCTCATAGGGCTGGCCCAGCAGCAGCGCTGCCTCCGTCAGGTTGGGGGTGATGACGTCCGCCAGCTCCGCCAGCCGGGCCATGCCGCTGCACATGGCGGCGGTGTAGGTCTGGTAGACCCGGCCGTAGTCCCCCATCACCGGGTCCACCACCACCACGGTGTCCGGTCCCCGGAACCGGCAGATAAAGTTCTCCACCACGCCGATCTGCCGCTCACTGCCCAGGAAGCCGCTGTATACAGCCTGGAATGTCAGGCCCAAGCTGGCCCAGTGGTCCGCCACCTTGGACATTTCGTCGGTCATGTCCAGAAAGGTGAACCCCTCGAACCCGCCGGTATGGGTGGAGAGAAATGCCGTGGGCAGGGGGCAGCACTGGACCCCCATGGCGGAGAGAATAGGAATGGCCACAGTGAGAGAACACCGGCCGAAGCCGGACATGTCATGAATGGCAGCAACGCGTGGGGTCATCATGGTACGCTTCCTCTTTTCAATGGTTTTGAACAGACTGCATTTCATTGTATCGTAGATTTTCCTATTGTTCAAGAGGAAGAGATGTGATATACTGCAACTATCCCAGCATCATCTCTGCGGGTATGGTGGAATTGGCAGACACGATGGATTTAGGTTCCATTGGGCAACCGTGCAGGTTCAAGTCCTGTTACCCGCACCAGCTCGCCGCAAGCGTCATATCGCTTGCGGTGAGCTTTTTCATTTCATTGCAGAGCTTATCGTGCGCTCGTTCTGCTGCTTTTCGATTCCAAACTGAACCAACTTCACTGGGCTTCGGTTTGGGTCCGCCGCTTTGCGGCGATTTTATCTTACTCACGAGGTAATATCGACTCCAACCGGCCCTGCCATCAAAAGGGGCATCTTTTTGGGATGTCCCTTTTGACGGGTTTCGCTGTCCGGAGGGATGGCTCCGCCCTCCGATGCTCTAAAATACGCGGGTGAATGAATTTGCATTGCGCTAGGCATCCGCTTTCCGGGAAAACACCTGCCCGCCGCCCGTGCCGACTGGAAGGGCGGTGCTGAAAATGTGGATTTTGACCGAACCGTTCCCGCCCAAAAAGAACGATATCCAGAGGCCGCCGGTTTTTGACGTTCGGCGGCCAGAGAACGGCTCCAAACAGCCGGTCCCCTTCTGTGCTTCCACGGTCCCGCAGCCACTGCCGTGCCGCTGGCCGCGCCCTGATTGAAACTAAAAAAAGGAGACGCGCTGAAAAGCGCGTCTCCTTTTACAGCAGAGTTTGACCGTGGTGCATCCGGCACGGCAGGGCGGCGGATCAGACCTCCAAATTCCGGCCGGTCTCCCGGTCGAAGACATGGGCCACGTTCCCGCCGAAGGTGAACGGCAGGGCGCTGCCGGTGGCGGGAATCGGATGCCCCGCCCCCTGGAGATCCATGGTCTGGAGGATGACGATGGTGTCCCGCCCGCAGGCGTCCACGTGGAGATGGACCGCAGAGCCCATCATCTCCGCCACGTCCACAGTGCCCCGCACCGCCTGGGACGCATCCCCGGCCAGGGAGATGTGCTCCGGCCGGACGCCCAGCGTGATGGGGCCGGGCTGGACCTGCTTCCGGGCCAGGTTCGCCTGCTTGGCTTCGGAGAGTTCCACCCGGGCGTTCTCCAGAACCACCGCATAGCGGCCGTCTTCCTTCACCAGCTCCGCATCAAAGAAGTTCATCTGGGGCGTGCCGATAAAGCCCGCCACGAACAGGTTCGTGGGATGGTCGAACACCTCCTGGGGCGTGCCGATCTGCTGGATGACGCCGTCCTTCATGATGACGATCCGGTCGCCCAGTGTCATGGCCTCTGTCTGGTCGTGGGTCACGTAGATGAACGTGGTGTCGATCCGCTGGCGCAGCTTGATGATCTCCGCCCGCATCTGGTTGCGCAGCTTGGCGTCCAGGTTGGAGAGCGGCTCGTCCATCAGCAGGACCTTGGGCTCCCGCACGATGGCCCGGCCAATGGCCACCCGCTGGCGCTGGCCGCCGGAGAGGGCCTTGGGCTTGCGGTCCAGATACTCCGTGATGCCCAGAACCTCCGCCGCCTGATCCACCCGCTTGCGGATCTCCTCCTTGGGGTACTTCTTCAGCTTCAGGGGGAAGGCCATGTTCTCCCGCACAGTCATGTGGGGGTACAGAGCGTAGTTCTGGAACACCATGGCGATATCCCGGTCCTTGGGTGCCACATCGTTCATCAGCTTGCCGTCGATATACAGTTCGCCGCCGCTGATCTCCTCCAGGCCGGCGACCATCCGCAGGGTAGTGGACTTGCCGCAGCCGGAGGGGCCTACCAGCACGATGAACTCCTTGTCCGCAATGTTCAGGCTGAACTCCTGCACTGCCAGCACGCCCTCATCCGTAATCTGGAGGTTCGTCTTCTTCTCCTCAGAGCCCTTTTTCTTCTTGGCGGGTTCCTGGTGGGGATAGACCTTCTTGATGTTTTTCAGAATAACTTCTGCCATGATATCAGGCTCTGGAAACAGCGCCTCCGCAGCTGTTCCCTCACGGCCGGCCGGGGCCGGTCCGCCTCTGTGGCAGGTCTCCACGCTGCCGCACCGCGAGCCAGGCGGGGTTCTCCTCCTTTTTTCGTCCCGCTCCCGGCAGAATGTGGAGTGCCGGAGCGGACGGATATGTCGTATTTGACCGGGGACTCAATCCGGGATGGACAGGTATGTGCCCTCCATTGCGCCGCCGGCGCCTACTGTGAACGTCAGGGCCTGATGGGGGGCGGGACTGCGCCGTCCGGACCGGGCGGGCAGTCGGAAAAGTACAGCCGTGCGCCGCTGTCCGCCATCATCTGCAGGATGGCCGGATCGGCGCTGTTGTAGCGGCGGTCGCTGGATGCGCAGCACACCACCGCCCGGGGAGCGATGGCCTGGATCTGTTCTGCAGAAATACCGTCCCGCTGGCCGTGGTGGCCCACCTTGAAGAGGTCGGCCCGCAGGGAGGCGGGGTCCAGCCCTCCATAGCCCATGTAGTTGGTGTCGCCGGGGAGTAGGATCCGGGTCCCCCGGTACTCCAGCAGGAGGATCAGGCTGTAATTGTTCATGGCCGCGTCCAGCTGGTCCAGGCGCTGCCAGAAAGCGGACGGGTCCGCCTCCTCATACAGTGCCCGGCACGAGGACGCCAGCTTCTCCGCCTGTGCACGGGAGGGGCCCAGCACCCGAACCAAGAGATCCCGGCACAGCCGGAGCTCCATTCCGGCCAGAGGCCGGTGGCGCGGGCAGCTCTGCCCCAGGCAGAGGCGGCGGTAGTCGTTCAGGGCCCGGAGAAACTTGCTCCGGGAGGGCGTCAGGCCCTCCGCCGGAATGTCCAGCGTCCGCATGGAGCGGCAAAACTCCGGGGGCAGCGTCTGCCAGAGGGCAGCGGGAGGCAGCTTCTCCGCCGCGGGCAGCAGGCCGCACAGGTGGTCCTCATGGACATGGGTGGCTGCCATCAGGTCGATGTGGTCCACGCCCCGCAGGGAGAGGTACTGGTCCAAGGGGATACGGCCGGTGGCGCTGTCCCGGTACTCTTCTGCTTCGGCGCTGCCGCCGTCGATCACCATGACAAAGGTGCCGCCGGGGAAGGCCGGGTCGGGACATTCCAGCAGGGCGGCCTCCCCATAGCCCACGTTGACGAATGTCAGCTTCAGTTCTTCCATAGGCGCTCAACCCATGGCCCGCTTGATGTAGAAGCTGGACAGGATCAGCACCAGCAATGTCATCACGATGGCGCCGGCGCTGCCGAAGCCGAAGTCCAGAGACTTGATACCGTATGTATACAAGAACTGAGTGATGGTCGTGGTGGTGCCCGCCGGGCCACCGCCGGTGAGGACGTTCACCTTCTCGAACAGGCGGAAGGTGTCGATGGTCCGCAGCAGGGCGCACAGGGCCAGGCTGCCCTTGATGTTGGGCAGGGTGATGTACCAGAACTGCTGGAAGAAGCCGGCGCCGTCGATGCGGGCGGCCTCATACTGGTTCTCCGACACGGACTGGAGGGAGGCGTACAGCAGCAGAAACACAAAGGGGACGTTCTGCCACACGTCGATCAGCAGGATCGTGCCGAAGGCCGTTTTTGTGTCCATGAACCAGTTGAACACCGGCAGGCCCAGTCCCTTCAGGAACTGGTTGATGATGCCGTAGTTGGCGGAGAGCATCATCCGCCAGCTGAGGGCCACCGTGACGGCGGGCAGCAGATAGGGCAGGAGCAGCAGCGTCCGCATAATCTTCTGCCCTCGCTTGAGGGAGTTGACAAATACTGCGATCAGAAGGCCGAGGGCCATCTCCAGTACCACCGCCAGGATAGTGAACTTGATGGTGTTCCACACCGCCTGCTGAAAATATCCGTTTTTAAAGAGGGAGACGTAGTTATCGAACAGCACAAAAGAGGCGTTCTCCGTGCCCTTCAGGTAGTTGTAGTCGGTAAAGCTGTATACAAATGTGAAAATCAGGGGATAGGCCGTCATGACCAGCAGGACTATCAGGGTGGGCGTGAGCATTCCGATCCCGAACCGGTTTGTGGCCGCCTGGGCGCTATTCAGTTTTGCAATCTCGTTTCTCTTCATACATTGGCCTCACAAACTCGAGAGGTGTGGCCCAGGGCCCGGCTCCGGGGCTTTTGGAACAACGGCCGGGGCGCCAGACGGCGCCCCGGCCGGCCGTGTCATTTCTGTTTCAGAGAGGCTGGGCTCAGGCCATCAGCTGCTCCAGCTGCTCCTGGGCGTAGGCCAGCGCCTCGTCCATGGTCTTGGTGCCCTGGATGATGTTGTCCATCTCGGTGCCTAGGATGTTGGTGAACTCCGTCCACTCCTCGATCACAGGGCGGTACACGCCGGTCTCCAGAGCGCCGCAGACGGTCTGCAGGTGGGGATAGGTCTCCAGCACGGTGGAATCGGTCAGGCAGCTGTACCGGCAGGGCACGCCGTTGTTCTCAATGGAGGCCAGCTGCACCTCGGGGCTCATGACGTACTCCAGCAGCTCCAGGGCCAGGTCCTTGTGGGGGGCGTTGTCGGGGATGCCGATGCACCACACGCCCTGCAGGGCCACGGCGTCCACAGGCGCGGAGTCGTCGGTCAGCTTGGTGGGGATGGTGGTGTAGTTGGCAGGACCATCAGCAGTGGGGGTGTACCAGCCGGGCCAGATCTGGGCCAGGGCGGTCTCGCCGGAGGTCACGGAAGCCACGATGTCGTCCTTGTCCAGGGTGCTGCCCAGGGCGTACAGGTCCAGGTACTCCTGCATGGCGGCCTTGAACTCGGGAGTGTCAACGGTGGGGTTGTTGTTCTCATCCACGACCCAGCCGCCGTGGACAACCAGGTGGGGCAGGAAGTCGGACAGGATGTTGTCGGCGCTGCCGCCGCGGATCAGGAAACCGTTCTTGTTGGAGTCGGCCGCCTTGGTCTTCTGGGCGATGTCCATCAGATCCGCGAAGGAGTCGATATCCTCGGGGGCGTAGCCGGCGTCCGCCAGCAGCTGCTTGTTGTACATCATGACCGTCACGTTGCCGTAGTAGGGAGCCAGGTAGATGTCCTCGCCCACCTTGCAGATGGTGGTGGTGGCGGGAATGATGTCGTCATCAAAGCTGTATCCCATCTCGCTGAGGTTGGCCAGTACGCCGTTCTCAGTGAACTCGGCCATCCAGGAGCCGTCCACCATGCACAGGTCGTAGGTGCCAACTTCGTTGACGGCATCCAGGGCGATGCCGGTGTGCAGGTCGTCGAAGGACATGAGCATCACTTCGATGTCCACGTTGTGCTCCGCTTCAAAGGGGGCCAGGCTGGCCTCCAGGGACTCGCCGTAGGCGCCGCCCCGCAGGATCAGGGTCATCTTGGTGGGCTCGCCGGAAGTGCTGCCCTCGCTGCCTTCATCGGCCGTGTCCTCTCCACCGCCGCCGCAGGCCGCCAGAGACAGCGTCATGGCCAGCGCCAGGACCAGGGTAAGCAGTTTTTTCATTTCGTTTCCTCCTACTCTTTTCCGCTTGATGTTGTGTCAGGGATCGGAAGTGCGATGTATTTTGTTACTCTTTGACAGCACCGCTTGACAATCCGGAGATCAAGTAGTTCTGCGCAAAGATCACAAACAGGGTGATGGGGATGACAGACACCACGCCGCCTGCGGCCACCAGGCCAAAGTTGGTCAGGTTGTCCTCCGTGTTCAGCACCGACAGCGCCAGGGGCACGGTGTAGTTGCTGGGGCTGCGGGTAAAGATGACCGTGTAGGTGTACTCATTCCAGGCGTACATGAAGGACAGCATGGCTACCGCGGCGATACCCGGCGCCACCAGGGGCAGGACGATCTTGCGGAAGAGCTGCCACTCTGTGGCGCCGTCCACCTTGGCGCTCTCCTCCACCTCCTCCGGCAGGTCCTGGAAAAAGCTGATGAGGAACCAGATAATCAGCGGCACGTTGATGAGCACGCAGGCCAGCGTCACCGGGATCTTGGTGTTCAACAGGCCGATCTTGCTGAACATGGTGTACAGGGGGATGGTGAAGGCCACCGGAGGCAGCACGCGGACCAGCAGCACCCAATAGGTCATTGGCCGCTTCAGCCCGAAGCGGAATCTCCGCCGGGCCAGGATATAGGCGGCGCAGACTCCCACGATCAGCGACAGCACCAGGGAGCTCAGCGTGGTCTGCAGGCTGTTGATGGCGGCTTGGCCGAAGCCCTTGCTGACAAACAGGCTGATAAAATGCTCAATGGTGAGGGACTGCGGGATCAGGGAGATATGCCCCTGCATCTCCGATGTAGGGCGGATGGCCATGGCCACCAGCCAATAGATGGGAAACAGGGCGATCACCAACAGCAGGGCGCAGCCCAGGACTTTTCCCACTGTCCCGGCTCTTTTTCTCGCTTTCATATCCTCTCCTCCTCGTTTTTGCGCATGGCAAAATTCCCGCCGCGCACCCGCGGCATTCTGTATTTTTCCAAAGTACGGGTCAACTGGAGCCGCGCACCCGCAGCTCTGTGGGCACCACCGTGACCTGGGGGACGTCCGTCTCCCCTGCCAGCAGCGCCTGGAGCCGCGCCACGCTCAACTCCCCCATCCGGCGGCAGTCGATGTGGACGGAGGTGAGCTCCGGCTCCAGCATCCCGCAGGCGGAGCTGTCGTCCAGTCCCGTCACCGCCAGGTCTTCCGGCACCCGCAGGCCCAGGCGGAGGGCGGCCTTCATGGCTCCGGCGGCCATCACGTCGTTTCCGCCGAAGATGGCCGTGGGCCGGTCCTGCCGGGACAGCAGCTCCAGGCAGGCCTCTGCGGCACTCTCCACCGTGGGATCGCACAGCTTGATGTGCCGGGTGTCTGCCGGCAGGCCGTGGGCCTGGGTGACTTCCAGAAAGGCCCGGTACCGCTCTCCCAGTATATAGGGGGAGAAGCGCCCTGCCAGCATGGCGATGTTCCGATGACCCCGGCCGATCAGGTGCTCCAGCGCCTGGCGGACCCCGCCGTATTCGTCCGACACCACGCAGGGAATGTCCAGTCCCTGGATGCGGTTGTTTACCAGTACCACGGCCAGATCCCGGTTCTGGAGCTCTGCGATCATATCCGGTCGGGCATTGCCGCCCAGGATCACACCCTCCACCTGTTTGTTTTTGGAGGTGTTGGAGGCCGTGTCCCAGTCCGCAGCGGTGGAAATGACCAACTCAAAGTCACTTCGGTTCGTCTCCCGCATGATCCCGGTGCAGATGCCGGCGTAGAATTCGTCCAGGATCGTGGCCCCCTCCTTACAGATCAGGAAGGCGATCTTGTCCGTTCGCTGGCGGGCCATGGCCCGGGCGATGGCATTTGGAGAGTAGTGGAGCACTTCCGCTGCTTCAAACACCTTCCGGCGGGTGTCCTCCCGGACCCGCTCCGGATTGGAGAACGCGCGGGACACGGTGGCGATGGAAACTCCGGACAGTCTGGAGACATCATAGATGGTTGGATTCACGGTCACGCCCCTTTTCACGTAAGCGTTTTCATATTTTTCGTAGGAAAATAACAGTTTTTTTGTTGTAAAGCTTCCAGTGTTTTCCTGGATCAAGTCAACTTTAACACTTTTTTGCGGTGGAAGCAAGGGATTCTTTGTATTTAATGTACATTTTACACAGGTGTAGAAAAGCTCTAACATTCCTTGTATAGATCGGCAGAAATGTAACCGCTTCCATTAAAAGCACTTATGACAGATGATACTGCTCCGGGAATGTGAGAGGTGCTTCTCTCCAGGCTTGTCTTTTTCCCGCGCCTATATTATACTGTTCACGGAATTCTCAGGAAAAGAGCTGATGGGATGTACAGAGCCAGGTCCGCCCTCCGCCATGGGCAGATGTCCGAGGCATTTTCCACCATGGTTTTTCTGACCCTGTCCGGCGGGCTGCAGGACGCTTACACCTACTGCGTCCGGGGACAGGTTTTCGCCAATGCCCAGACGGGAAACATCGTTCTTATGAGCCAGCGGGCCTTTGCCGGGGATCTGGCCGGCGTCCTCCGGTATCTGATCCCGCTGCTGGCCTTTGCGCTGGGCGTCTTTGCTGCGGAGATGGTCCGCCGCCGCTGTCAGGAGATTTCCCGGCTCCACTGGCGGCAGATGGTGGTGCTGGCTGAGATCGGCCTGTTGCTGGGCGTGGGATTCCTCCCATCGTCCTGGGATGCGCCGGCCAACGCGCTGGTGTCCTTCACCTGCGCCATGCAGGTCCAGGCGTTCCGCAAGGTCAACGGCAGCGCATACGCCAGTACCATGTGCATCGGCAATCTCCGCAGCGGGGTGGACGCCTTCTGCGCCTACTGGGACACCCGGGACCGGACCGCCCTGCGGAAGGCCGGCCGCTACTTCGCCGTCATCCTCATTTTTGCCCTGGGGGCCGGATTCGGCGGCGTTGCCTCCCAGCTCTGGGGAACAGGGGCCATCTGGGCCAGCTGTCTGCTGCTGGCCGTCAGTTTTCTTCTGATGTTCCGGCAGGAGATCCAGGCGGAAGCGGACTGCTGAGGATGCGGGGAACGGCCTCCATCCGGATTTCACACCAATAATGATATGATGAGGAGAATGAGAACCATGTCTGAAACAGCCAAAATGCTCCATGTGAATCTGGCCCCCGGAGAGGCGGGCCGCTACGCCATCGTCCCCGGGGATCCGGACCGGTGCGAGCTGATCGCCGCCCACCTGGACAACCCCCGCATGGTGACCCGGAAGCGGGAGTTCACCACCTGGGAGGGCACGCTGGATGGAGAGCGGGTCACCGTTACCTCCACCGGTATCGGGGGCCCTCCACCGCCATCTGCGTGGAGGAGCTCCATAAGTGCGGGGCGGATACCTTCATCCGGGTGGGCACCTGCGCCTCCACCTGCGCCGACGTCCAGTGCGGGGACATCGTGGTGGTCAGCGGCAGTGTCCGCATGGACGGCACCAGCCTCCACTACCTGCCCATGGAGTTCCCTGCCGTCCCCAGCTACCAGCTGCTGAAGGCTCTGGAGGAGAGCTCTGTGTCTCTGGGCTTTCACACCACGGTGGGCGTCAGCATCACCAAGGACTCCTTTTACACGCAGGCGGAGCCGGAGACGAAGCCGGTGTCCGATGATCTGATCCGCCGCTGGCAGAGCTATGTCCGGGGCGGTGCCGTCTGCACCTCCATGGAGGAGTCCATCCTCTTCTCTGTGGGCTCCAGCCTGGGGATCCGCACCGCCTCCATCCTGGTATCAGCCACCAATTTCGACGGGTCCGTCTCCAAGCGCAACAGCGCCGACGTCTATCCCACCGACAGCATCCAGAAGCCCATCCTCTCCGCCATCGAAGCCCTGCGCCGGATCATCCGGCAGGACAAGGGCTGATCTCCCTCCGGATATCAAAACCGCCCCGTGCCGCAGGCACGGGGCGGTCCTTTTATATCACATCTCTCCGCCGTACTCCCGGCGGTATTCCTCCAGCTCTTCCGCGTCCCGGTCATCCAGGGCGTGAAGGCCGCCCCGGCCCTCCATGTGGTGGGTCAGCTCATGGGACAGGGTGGTGTACAGCTCGTCCTCCCATGTTTCCTGGCCCCAGTCCTCCCGCTCTGCAAGGGCGGCAAAGGAGCCGTAGTACAGGTTGATATACTGGCCCAGCAGGTCGTCGCAGTACTCCCCCAGGATATACATCTCGCCCTCCGGGAACTCCGGGTCCGGCTTGGCCTCCTCCAGCAGGTTGATCCCGCCGTTGAGGCCGTCGAACAACGCCGCCGGGAAACTGTCTGCCATGTCGTCCAGCAGGTCGTTCACCCGGTCGATGGTCAGGATCATGGCTGTTTCCCTCCTCACGCCTTGGGCACCTGCTTCATGCTGAGGCCGATGCGCTTTTTCTTCTCGTCCACCTCCAGCACCACCACCTGGACGATGTCTCCCACAGACACCACCTCCGAGGGGTGTTTGATAAACTTCTGGGACACCTGGGAGATGTGGACCAGCCCGTCCTGGTGGACGCCGATGTCCACGAACACGCCGAAGTCGATGACATTCCGCACCGTGCCCGTCAGCACCATGCCGGGCTTCAGGTCCTTCATCTCCAGCACGTCGGTGCGGAGGATGGGCTTGGGCAGCTCGTCCCGGATGTCCCGGCCGGGCTTCATCAGTTCCGCCGCCACGTCCCGCAATGTGGGCACGCCCACGCCGCAGTCCGCCGCCGCCCGGTCCTCGCCGTAGGTCCTGATCTGGGCGTTCAGATCTCCCAGCTTCCCATCCCGCACGTCCGTGAGGGTGTGGCCGGTGAGGGAGAGCAATTTCTCCGCCGCGGCGTAGCTCTCCGGGTGGACGGCGGTGTTGTCCAGCACGGAGCGGCTCTCCGGCACCCGCAGGAAGCCGGCGCACTGCTCAAAGGCCTTGGGCCCCAGCTTGGGCACCTTCAAGATCTGCTTCCGGGAAGTGAAGGGGCCGTTTTCCTCCCGGTAGGCCACCACATTTTTCGCCGTGGTCGCGTTCAGCCCCGCCACACGCTGAAGCAGGGAGGGGGAGGCGGTATTCACGTCCACGCCCACGGCGTTCACACAGTCCTCCACCACACCGTTCAAAGCCTCGTCCAGCCGCTTGGGGGCATGTCGTGCTGGTACTGTCCTACACCGATGGCCTTGGGGTCGATCTTCACCAGCTCCGCCAGAGGGTCCTGGAGGCGCCGGGCAATGGACACGGCGGAGCGGAGGTTCACATCGTACTGGGGGAACTCCTCCGCCGCCAGGGGGCTGGCGGAGTACACGCTGGCCCCGGCCTCGCTGACGATCATGTAGCTGACATGGGCGCCGGCCTCATTCACCTGCCGGATCAGCTTCACCGCCATCTGCTCCGTCTCCCGGCTGGCTGTGCCGTTGCCGATGGCGATGTGCTCCACGCCGTGCTTTCGGATCAGCTTTGCCAGGGCGGCGATAGCCTCGTTCTCCTGCCGCTCGCCGTAGGTGGGGTATACCACGGCGGTGTCCAGCACTTTGCCCGTGCCGTCCACCACCGCCACCTTGCAGCCCATCCGGTACCCCGGGTCCAGGCCCATGGTGACCCTGCCCTTCACCGGGGGCTGCATCAGCAGGGGCTTCAGATTCAGGGCGAACTGGCCGATGGCCCCCTCGTCCGCCCGCTCCGTCAGGTCGGAGCGAGCCTCCCGCTCCAGGGCGGGGAAGATCAGGCGGTCGTATGCGTCCTCCGCCGCGGACTTGATAAATTCCATTGCGGCGCTGCCGGGGACGATCACATGCCGCCGGACGGCCTGGAGGGCCCGGTCCCGGTCCAGCTCCACGCGGACCTTCAGAAAGCCCTCCTTCTCCCCCGGTTGACGGCCAGGATCTGGTGACCCTGAAGCCGGGAGAGGGCCTGGGAGAAGTCGTAGTACAGCCGGTAGACAGAGTCCTCCTCCACCGCCGCCTGGGAGCAGAGCTTTCCCTCCCGCTCCAGGAGGGTGCGGAGGGTCTTGCGGAGGGCGGCGTCGTCGCTGATGGTCTCGGCGATGATGTCGGAGGCGCCGGAGAGGGCGTCCTCCACCGTCTCCACGCCCTTTTCGGCATCCACATACCGGGCGGCCTCCGCCGTCGGGTCCGGGCAGTCCGGCCCCTGGGCAAACAGCAGCTCCGCCAAAGGCGCCAGGCCCTTTTCCCGGGCAATGGTGGCCCGGGTGCGGCGCTTCTGCTTGTAGGGGCGGTACAGGTCCTCCACCTCCGCCAGCGTCCGGGCGGCGTCGATGGCGGCGGAGAGTTCCTCCGTCAGCTTGCCCTGTTCCTCGATAGACCGCTTCACCGCCTCCCGGCGTTCCGCCAGGTTCCGCAGGTACTGGAGGCGCTCCTCCAGATTCCGCAGGGCGGTGTCGTCCATGGCGCCGTGAAGCTCCTTGCGGTAGCGGGCGATGAAGGGAATGGTGTTGCCCTCGTCCAGAAGGCGGACCACGTTTTCCACATGGCGGGGGTCTTTGTCCAGCTCAGATGCCAGTTGTTGAATGAGATCCTGCATGGGTTATGATTCTTCCTTTTCTACGTGAAATAGGGCGGCAGTCTGCTGCCCGGGAAATTCAGCTATGGGATAACCGGGCAGATACACCCGATACTGGGGGCGGGTGCCGCCGGATGCCGGATAGCGGTGAAGGGATCGCTGTTCCCAAAGAAGGGCTTGCACAACGGGGCGTGTGCGGCCACGTCCCCAAAGGACCGCTTTTGGATGCGCTCCGGTGCAGTGGTTCTCCTCGCCGGCAGGAAGCGGCATATCGGTATCTGCGCCAATCATGTCTGAGGTTCGGGTGCGCTGTTCTTTTTGCGGGGCGTACAGCTGCTGCCCCATGCCGGGAATGCTGGCGGCACAGGTGTGGCTACCGAATTACCTCTTCCTCTGGTCCGCTGCTGGGTATCCTGTCGGGGCAGCCCGTCCGTCTTTATAACCCTGGGGCCGTGCGGCCAACCAGATCATCTAAAGTGACGCCAAAATAGTCTGCCAGGGCAATCAGCCCTTGAAAATCAGGATAGCGCTTCCCCTCTTCATAATAGCGATAGGCCCGCACAGTAATTCCCAAATGGGCTGCCAGATCCTCTTTTGTGGCATTTTTTTCTTTTCGCAATTCCTGCAAACGCTCTGAAAATCTTTCCATATATTCTCCTTGACGGAACTTAAAGTTCCTAGTATAATGGGAACATAAAGTTCTTCGAGGTGCATGATTATGAACGACATCTTGTCTGCCATCTACCGGAATCTTCTGGAGAGCCGATTTTCAGCATCTCTCTCCTGCCCGGATTACCGGCGAGCTATTATACGGGTGGAACAGTGCATGGATGAGCTGCGCCAGGCACTACCTGCCGAAGAGCAGGAGCTGCCGGAGCAGTTCTGGGACGCCTGCTCCGACCTCCAGCTCCATGAGATGGAGGTCATGTTTCAGGTAACATGGACCGCGGCCCGGGAAATCTGATTCCTGTTTTACTTATGATAGAGCTTCTTCGTCTCGTACCGGGCCTCGCAGCTGACGTTGATGCCCAGGCGGCGCAGAAGGTTTTCGTCCACCTCGCTGAGGATCACCGTGAAGTGGGCGTCGCAGCCCCGGAGCTTGGGCAGCTGCTGCTGGGCCAGCTCCGCCAGGGGGTTGGTCAGGGCGGAGATGGTGAGCGCCATCAGCACTTCATCCGTGTGGAGCCGGGGGTTCTTGTGGCCCAGGTACTGGGTCTTCAGCCGGCACACCGGCTCCAGCACCTGGGCGGAGATCAGCTCGAACTGGTCACCGATGCCGCCCACGGCCTTCAGCGCGTTCAGCAGCAGGGCGGAGGCCGCCCCCAGGGTGTCGGAGGTCTTGCCGGTGACCACCCGGCCGTCTGGCAGCACCATGGCGCCGGCAGGGCCGCCGGTGGTCTCCGCCTTCAGCAGGGCAGCGGACACCGCCGGGCAGATGTCCGGTGTGACGCTCGCCTGTTGCATCACCAGCTCCAGCTTCCGCACCGGCTCGTCCCCGGC
This sequence comes from Dysosmobacter welbionis, assembly GCF_005121165.3. Taxonomy (NCBI): domain Bacteria; kingdom Bacillati; phylum Bacillota; class Clostridia; order Eubacteriales; family Oscillospiraceae; genus Dysosmobacter; species Dysosmobacter welbionis. The sequence continues at coordinate 2,065,685 of NZ_CP034413.3, forward strand.
TTTGCCCCGCAGCCGCTCCACGCAGGCGGTGTAGTAGCGCCGCAGGATCTCCATGCGGCTGGCGGCGCAGCACACCGCGTCGTCACAGATGCAGTTGCCAACCATGTTCACTCCCATGTCCGTGGGGACTGGTAGGGGGACGTGCCCTGGATCTTCTCAAAGATGGCGTTCAGCACCGGGAAGATCTCCACATCCCGGTTGTAGTTGACGGCAGTCTTGCCATAGGCCTCCAGATGGAAGGGGTCAATCATGTTCACGTCGTTCAGATCCGCCGTGGCCGCCTCGTAGGCCAGATTCACCGGATGCTTGAGGGGCAGGTTCCAGATGGGGAAGGTCTCGAACTTGGCGTAGCCCGCAGCGATGCCCCGCTTGTAGTCGTGGTAGAGCTGGGAGAGGCAGGTGGCCATCTTGCCGCTGCCGGGGCCCGGCGCCGTCACCACCACCAGCGGGTGCGTGGTCTCCACATACTCATTCTTTCCAAGGCCCTCGTCGCTGACAATGTGCTGCACGTCGGAGGGGTAGCCCGCGATGGGATAGTGGCGGTAGCACCGGATGCCCAGGGTGGTCAACCGCTTCAAAAAGGCGTCCGCCGCCCCCTGGCCGCTGTACCGGCTCATCACCACGCCGCCCACATAGAAGCCCATGCCCCGGAAGATGTCGATCAGCCGCAGCACGTCGTCGTCATAGGTGATGCCCAGGTCCCCCGGACCTTGTTTTTCTCGATGTCTGCGGCGTTAATGGCAATGAGGATCTCCACGTCGTCCTGCAGCTGCTGGAGCATCCGGATCTTGCTGTCCGGCTCGAATCCCGGCAGCACCCGGGAGGCGTGGTAGTCGTCGAACAGCTTGCCGCCGAACTCCAGATACAGCTTGCCGCCGAACTGGGCGATGCGCTTTTTGATCTGCTCGGACTGGGTGGTGAGGTACTTCTGATTGTCAAAACCGATGGCCGGCATACGATCTTCCCCTTTTCTCTCTGGTTGTTCAAAATCCGGTGATAGTATACCACACCCTGTCCCGTTTTGGAAGTGGAGAACCAAGGCTTTTCCGCCGCGCCCTGCATCTTGCAGGCGTCCAGCTCCCATGGTACAATCAGCGGAGAATTTGCAGGGAGGGGATCCAGATGCGCAACACCTTTGACCGCTTCAATGGCCGGCACCAGGACTATCAGGCCGCCAGACCTTCTTATGCCCAGGAATTCCTGGACTGGCTGGGAGAGCTGTACGCGCCGCCGGAGCGCTATACAGCGGCGGACATCGGATCCGGCACCGGCAAGCTCTCCGCCCAGCTGCTGGCAGCGGGCTTCCGCGTCTGCGGCGTGGAGCCGAATCCGGATATGCGGGGGGCGGCGGAGGCGCTTCTGGGCGGCGATCCCCGGTTCTCCTCCTCAAATGGAACGGACCATGATACCGGGCTGCCGGACCGGTCCGTGGACATGGTCGCAGCGGCCCAGGCCTTCCACTGGTTCGACGGTCCTGCCTTTGCGCGGGAGTGCCGCCGGATCCTGCGTCCCGGCGGGCGGGCCGTTCTCGTCTGGAACGTCCGTGGGTCTGCACCGGTGAACCAGGCCTTGGCCCAGGTCTTTCGGGAGCACTGCCCGAGCTTTCACGGATTCACCGGCGGGATGGGGGAGGACGACCCCCGCATCCGGGATTTTTTCGGCGGGGCGTATGAAAAGCGGCGGTTCCCCAATCCCCTGACGCTGGACCGGGACCGATTCCTCCGGCGGTGCTTTTCCAGCTCCTATGCCCTGCGGGAGGGAGACGCGGATTACGAAGCCTTTCGGGCGGCGCTGGAGGCGCTGTTCGACACTTTCGCCTCCGGCGGGCAACTGATTCAGCCCAACGAGACTGTGGCCTATGTGGGGATCCCCGCCGCTCCCCAGGGATGAGGCATTTCCAGAATTGAAAGGTCGACCTTATCAGAAAAAATAATGCTTATTATTACAAGTTCAGGCTTTACTTATGGAAAATCAGCCGATATAATAACTAAGGTTGGGCATCTTTGGAGAAAAGGTCGACCTGACCGGAGTGTCTGTAAATCAAAACCGGGAGGTTTTTGGATATGTCAAATTGTGCCATCGTGGGAATCAACTGGGGAGACGAGGGCAAGGGCCGCATGGTAGACCTGGTGACCGCGGACTACGACGTGGTGGTCCGCTATCAGGGCGGCGGCAACGCCGGCCATACCGTGGTGAACGAGTTCGGCAAGTTTGCCCTGCACCTGCTGCCCTCCGGCATCTTCCGCAAGGGTGTGGTGAACATCCTGGGCAACGGCGTGGCTCTGGATTGCGAGAGCCTGTGGACCGAGATGTCCGACGTCATGGACCAGGGCGTGGCCATCACGCCGGAGAACCTGAAAATCAGCGACCGGGCGTCCCTGCTGCTGCCCTGGCACCGGGACCTGGACTCCCTGGAGGAGGCCCGCCTGGCGGACAAGAAGTACGGCTCCACCAAGCAGGGCATCGCCCCGTTCTATTCGGACAAGTACCAGAAGAAGACCATCATGGCCGGCGAGCTGCTGTACCCGGAAAAGCTCTGGGACCATCTGGCGGGCATTCTGGAGTGGAAGAACCTGACGCTGGAGCGGGTCTACGGCGCCAAGCCCTACACCATGGATGACCTGAAGGCATGGGTGACGGAGTTTGGCGAGAAGATCAAGCCCTTCATCTGCGACACCGGCGCCTTCCTGCGCCAGGCCCAGGCCGAGGGCAAGCACATCCTGTTTGAGGCCCAGCTGGGCTCCCTGCGGGATCTGGACTACGGCATTTACCCCTACACCACCTCCTCCAACCCCATTGCGGCGTATGCCCCTGTGGGCTCCGGCCTGCCCACCGCCAAGCTGGACAAGATCATCGGTGTGGTGAAGGCATACTCCTCCTGCGTGGGAGAGGGCCCCTTCACCTGCGAGTGGTTCGGTGAAGAGGCGGAGAAGCTGCGGGAGGCCGGCGGTGAGTACGGCGCCAAGACCGGCCGGCCCCGCCGGGTGGGTCCCATCGACATCGTGGCCACCCGCTATGGCATCCAGTGCCAGGGAGCCACGGACATCGCCCTGACCAAGCTGGATGTGCTCAGCTACATGGATGAGATCCCCATCTGCGCCCGATATGAGCTGAACGGGCAGGAGACCGACGCGTTCCCCTTCCCCGCCGTGCTGCCGGACGCCAAGCCCGTCATGACTGCCATGCCCGGCTGGAAGTGCGACATCTCCGGCGTCCGGAAGTGGGAGAACCTGCCGGAGGCGGCCCGGAACTATGTGGAATACGTGGAGCGGGAGATCGGCTGCCATATCACCTATGTGTCTGTGGGACCGGAAAGAGATTCCATCATCATTCGGTGAGGAGGAAATCCGATGCTGTTTGCCGTATTCGGGTGGATCGCGTTGGCAGGTGCCCTCTGCTGGCCGTTTCTCCTTTACCGGATCATTTCAAAAGCATCGAAGGATCGTTCCGCGGGTGTCGAGTGTTTCCTGTTGGCACTGCTCAGCCTGGATTTTTGTCTCTGGCTGTTTACAGTTTTTACCGCACTCCCTGCTTCATAAATGCTTCGCCTCCGGCGAAACAGATCGTACCCTCTGGAGGCACCCATGCCGGTGCCTCCTAAACTTTTGAGCGAAAGAAAGGTGGACCTCTTATGTCCAAAGAACGTTACGAATCCCCCTGGCGTCCCGGTACGCCTCGGCGTTCATGCTGCACCTGTTCTCCCCCGACATGCGCTTTGAGACCTGGAGGCGGCTGTGGGTGGCCCTGGCCCGGGCCGAGCGCAATCTGGGCCTGCCCGTCACCGCGGAGCAGGTGGCGGAGCTGGAGGCCCACATCACCGACATCGACTATGAGACGGCTTCGGCGCGGGAGAAGGAGGTCCGCCACGACGTGATGGCCCACGTCTACACCTACGGCAAGGCGGCCCCCTCCGCCGCGGGGATCATCCACCTGGGGGCCACCAGCTGCTATGTCACCGACAACGCGGATCTCATCATCTACCGGGAGGGCCTGCGGTATCTCCGGGGAGAGCTGCTGGCTGTGGTGGCGAACCTCAGTAAATTTGCAGAGCAATACAAGGCCACCCCCACCCTGGGCTATACCCACTATCAGCCCGCCCAGCTGGTGACGGTGGGCAAGCGGGCCACCCTCTGGATGCAGGACCTGCTCTCCGACCTGGAGGAGCTGGACTTCGTCCTGGACCACATGAAGTTCCTGGGCTGCCGGGGCACCACCGGCACAGAGGCCAGCTTTATGGACCTGTTCGATGGAGACGGCGCCAAGATTGACGAGATGAACCGGCAGATCGCCGCAGAATTCGGTTTTGAGCAGTGTTATGCCGTCTGTGGCCAGACCTATCCCAGAAAGGCGGACAGCCGCATCCTGAACTGCCTCTCCGCCATTGCCCAGAGCTGCTACCGCATGGCCAACGACATCCGCCTTCTCCAGCACGACCGGCAGGTGGAGGAGCCCTTTGAGAAGAACCAGATCGGCTCCTCTGCCATGGCCTACAAGCGCAATCCCATGCGGTCCGAGCGGATCTGCTCTCTCAGCCGCTACCTGATGGCGGACGCCATGAACGCCCCCATGACCGCCTCCGTCCAGTGGTTGGAGCGGACCCTGGACGACTCCGCCAACCGCCGCATCTCCATGCCAGAGGGCTTCCTCTGCGCCGACGCCATCCTGCGTCTCAGTCAGAACGTCACCGACGGGCTCCACGTCAACGAGAAGATCGTGGACCGGACCTGCCGGGAGTACCTGCCCTTCATTGCTACGGAGAACCTGATGATGGAGGGCGTCAAGCGGGGCGGCGACCGGCAGGCGCTCCACGAGATCATCCGCACCTGCTCCATGGCCGCCACCGCCCGGATGAAGGAGGGGGAGCCCTGCGACCTGCTCTCCCGCCTGGCGGCGGAGCCTGCCTTCGGCATGACCGAGGCGGAGATGGAGGCCGTGCTGGACCCGAAGCTGTACATCGGCCGCTGTCCGGAGCAGGTGGACGCCTTCCTGGCCCAGGTGAGGCCCCTGCTCTCCGGCGCCAGCCGGGAAGTCCCGGAGATCAGTCTCTGACCGTTTCATACCGTCCGGGCGCCCTGCCCGCCGTGCCTGCGGCGGGAGGGGCGCCGGAACGCTTTTCAGGCGGAACCCCTTCGGCTGTCCCGGAGCGGAGGAGCCGGGAAGGCTGCCGGAAATGGAATGCCGATTTTGTGGGTTTTGACGTTGACAGTGCGCTGCTGGCGGTGATACACTGCTACCATCGCTTTCGAGATCGAGGCCAAATCCAACCATCAGAAGGCATTGATGGAGAAAAGGATCGTGGAAATTCCGGTTCAGTGAGCGGGGGCAGTGGGAAGCCCGTACAAAGAGTCCGCGGGAAGAAGACTCTGCAGCTGCATTCCGAACGCGGATCTCCGCTAGTAAGTGCGACGAGTTGTGATCGTTATCTCACACGGGCTTGTTGGAGCTTTGAAAGGGATCCCATCATGGGAGCAAATTAGGTGGTACCGCGGATCGCAGCTATTCATCCTAAGATTTTAGGAGAAAGCTGCGTTCTTTGTTATACGCTCCATAGCAAAGAGTGCTCTGCGCCAGTACCCTGCCCTTTGGGCAGTCGGCGGCTGATGCGCAAATTCATCCGGGAGGCGCTTCTGCCCATGTGCGGGGCCATGGTTTTTTCAAAAGATCTGTACCAAGGAAGAGCTGCTGCCCCTCTTCGGCCGGACGTATTTTGACTTTGAGACGCTGCGGAGGAAGGGCGGCCGTCGTCCGCCCTTTACCAAGGTGAGCCTGCTGGACCGGGAGATCTTCGGGCAACACCATTCCGGCCGGAACTGGATGCTTCGGGACTTCCGGATGCCCAACCGGTCCTGGGGGATGCGACGCGGACGGCCTCTGTGCCCGGGGCCCCTCCGATGACGGCGAGAGCGGCAAATGAGGCGGAAAATCCGCATTTCCTGTTGAGTTTTCCATATCTGATGTGATACGATACATTTTATAAATACAGGAGGATGAAACGCATGAGTACCACCACGAAACTCTCCGATCTGTTCGGCAGCATGGTCTTCAATGAGGACACCATGAAGGAGCGCCTGTCCTCTGCGTCCTATGAGGCGTGGAAGAAGTGCGTTACAGACGGAACGTCTTTGGATATCTCCACCGCCAATGAGATCGCCCAGGCCATGAAGCAGTGGGCCGTGGAAAAGGGCGCCACCCACTACACCCACTGGTTCCAGCCCATGACCGGCGTCACGGCGGAGAAGCACGACAGCTTCATTGCCCCTGCCGGCGGCGGCAAGATCCTCATGGAATTCTCCGGAAAAGAGCTGGTCCGGGGTGAGCCGGATGCCTCCTCCTTCCCCTCCGGCGGTCTGCGGGCCACCTTTGAGGCCCGGGGCTACACCGCCTGGGATCCCACCTCGTTTGCCTTCATCAAGGAGGGTAGCCTCTGCATCCCCACCATCTTCTGCTCCTACTCCGGCGAGGCCCTGGACAAGAAGACGCCTCTTCTGCGGTCCATGGACGAGATCAGCCGCCAGGCGGTGCGAATCCTGCGCCTGTTCGGGGACACGACGACCAAACGGGTGGTGGTTCAGGTGGGGCCGGAGCAGGAGTACTTCCTGGTGGACAAGGCCCAGTACGCCCAGCGGGAGGACCTGCGGATGTGCGGCCGGACCCTGTTCGGCGCAAAGCCCCCAAGGGACAGGAGCTGGACGACCACTACTATGGCGCCATCCGGCCCCGGGTCGCCGCCTATATGAAGGATCTGGATGAGGAGCTGTGGAAGCTGGGCGTGCTCAGCAAAACCAAGCACAACGAGGTGGCCCCCTCCCAGCATGAGATGGCCCCGATCTACACCAACGCCAACGCCGCCTGCGACCAGAACCAGCTGGTGATGGAGATGATGAAGAAGGTGGCCGACCGCCACGGACTGGTGTGCCTGCTCCATGAGAAGCCCTTCGCGGGCGTCAACGGCTCCGGCAAGCACGACAACTGGTCCCTCTCCACCGACACGGGCAAAAATCTGTTCAAGCCCGGCTCCACCCCCCGGCAGAACGCCCAGTTCCTGCTGTTTTTGGCGGCCTTCATCAAGGGTGTGGACGACTATCAGGAGTTCCTGCGGGCCACGGTGGCCTTCCCCGGCAACGACCACCGGCTGGGCGCCCAGGAGGCACCGCCCGCCGTGCTCTCCATCTTCCTGGGAGACGAGCTCTCCGCTGTGGTGGACTCCATCATCAACGACACGGACTTCCAGAGCACCGGCAAGCGGACGCTGGAGATCGGCGTGGACGCCCTGCCTGCCATCCGCCAGGACAACACGGATCGGAACCGCACCTCCCCCATGGCCTTTACCGGCAACAAGTTCGAGTTCCGGATGCTGGGCGCATCCCAGTCCATCTCCGGCCCCAATATCGCCCTGAACACCATCATGGCCGAGGAGCTGAAACAGTTCGCGGACGAGCTGGAGGCATCCCGGGACTTCCAGGCGGACCTGCCCAAGCTGATCCGCCGGGTATTCACCGAGCATCAGCGGATCATCTTCAACGGCAACGGCTATGACGAGGCCTGGCTGGAGGAGGCCAAAAAGCGCGGCCTTTCCAACCTGACCTCCACCGCTGACGCTCTGCCCATGTACACCGCTCCCAAAAACGTGGATCTGTTTGTCAAGCACGGCATCTACACCAAGGAGGAAATCGAGGCCCGGGCGGAGATCCACATTGAGAACTACACCACGGTCCTGACCATTGAGGCCAAGACTATGGCGGACATGATCCGCCACCAGATCCTGCCTGCGGTGTCCGACTACGCCGACCAGCTGTGCCAGCGGGCCTATCACAAGGACGCCATGGGTGTGCCCCACCAGTATGAGACTTCCACAGCCATGCAGATCGGCACCCTGACGGACGCCCTGCAGGCGGACTGCGCCAAGCTGGAGGCGGATCTGGCCGCTATCCCCGTGGGCTCTATCAAGGCCATGAACTACTGCCATGAGGTGCTGATCCCCGACATGGCAGAGGCCCGGAAGGCCGCCGACCAGTTGGAGACGCTGACTGCCTCCAAGTCCTGGCCTTTCCCGGTATACAGCGACCTGCTGTTCTACGTATAAAGTGCGCAAGAGGGCCCCGGCCATCGGCCGGGGCCCTCTTGGATTCATCTGTTACACCAGCACGTCGAAGAACAGCGCCAAAATAGTGGTGGCGAGGCCGCAGAGGCCGATGGCAAGGCCGCTCATGGCCCCCTCCGTCTCCCCCAGCTCCAGGGCGCGGGCGGTGCCCATGGCGTGGCTGCAGGCGCCGATGGCCAGCCCTGCCGCCACCGGATCCTTCACCCGGAAGAGGCGTGCCAGCGCGGGGGCGCACAGGTTGCCCAGGATGCCGGTGAAGATCACCGCCGCCACGGTGATGGAGACAATGCCGCCCTGCCCCTCCGCAATGGCGGTGGCGATGGGTGTGGTGACGGACTTGGGCAGGAGGGAGACGGTCAGTGTCCGGTCCAGGCCGAACAGGCGGCACAGGCCCCAGATGCTGAGGACCGAAGTCACCGCCCCGGCCGCGCATCCCGCCAGGATGGGCAGCAGGTTCTTTTTCAGCAGGTCGATCTGGGCGTAGATGGTTACTGCCAGGCAGACCGTGGCCGGCCCCAGAAAGAGGTTGATGAGGCTGCCGCCGGCGTTGTACGCTGCATAGGGAATGTCAAACACCGCCAGCACCGCGATAATCATCATCACCGCCAGCACCAGGCCGTTGCAGATCACAAGCCCGGTCCGCTTCTGGATTTTGCAGCCTGCCCAGTAAGCCAGGATCGTCAGCGTCACCCCGAAAAAGGGGGACTCCCACAGCGCGCTCATCTCCGCTTCCCCCTCTCCAGCAGGCGGCAGGTGAGCCGCACCGCTCCCACTGTAGCGGCAAAGGTGGCAATCAGCGAGACCGCGCAGACGACCACCAGGGCAAGCAGGTTCTCCCGTAACACATCTGCATAGTTGATGATGCTGACACTGGCCGGGATGAAGAAGAAGGGGAGATTCCCCAGCAGGTAGTCCGACTTCTCCCGGATGTGTTCTGTCTTGATGACGCGTGCCAGCAGCAGCGCCAGAAGCAGCAGCATCCCGATGATGCTGGCAGGCAGGGTGAAGGGCAACACCCGCTCAATACAGGTGCTGATCCAGCAGATGCCGAAGATGATGCCGATCTGCGTTAGAAGTTTCAAAGTGAACCGCCTCTCCCGGCGGTCCCCCGCCGCGTTACTCTGCGCCGTATTCACACAAGGGCGCGGATTCTTTTCAACTTTTTTATTCTACGGAGACGGCCGGGGAATGTCAAATCCTTCCGGCTCCTTTTTCTGCCGCCGCCGCAAAATTCGGCAAAACAGTACAAGGCCCCGCCGGGAAAGAGCGGGACCTTGTCCAGGTCATCCAAGCATCCGCAGGAGGCCGGGGGACTCAGAGGGGCATTTGCCGCTCCAGCTCCCGGCGGAAGTCCGGGTGGGCGATGGCAATCAGCGCCCGGGCCCGCTCCACGGTGCTCTTGTATTTCAGATCCGCCACGCCGAACTCCGTCACCACATACTGGACGCAGGTGCGGGGGTGGTCACCACGCTGCCGGGGGCCAGCTGCGGCACGATTTTGGAGTGGAGGACCCCCGCCTTGTCCCGGTAGCTGGACCGGAGGGCCAGGATACTCTTTCCGCCCTTGGACCACTGGGAGCCTACCACCCACTCCAGCTGTCCGCCGGTGCCGGAGTACTGCCGGGGGCCGATACTCTCGGCATTCACCTGGCCGGTGAGGTCGATCTCCATGGCGTTGTTGATGGAGACCACATGGTCGTTCCGGGCGATGTTCCGGGCATCGTTCACCCAGTCGATCTCCTTCTGGCAGAAGGCGGGATTCTCATGGGCGAAGGCCCACAGCTCCGGCCCGCCCACCATGTTGGCGTATACGCTCCGCCCCGGGCAGGTCTGTTTGCGGCTGTTGTTCACCACGCCCCGGCGCATCAGCTCCATGACGCCGGTGCTCAGGATCTCTGTGTGGACGCCCAGATCCCGCTTTCCCGCATGGGCCAGACACTCGCCCACGGTATTGGCCAGCCCTCCCAGCCCCAGCTGGATGCAGGCGCCGTCTGGCACTAGATCCGCGATGTAGCCCGCGATGCGGCTGTCCGTCTCGTTTCCCGCTGCGATGGGCGTCTCTACCAGAGGACGGCTGGATTCGATGATCCCGTCCACCTCTGATACATGGATGCGGGTGTGGGCCTCCCCATCACTGGGAATATTGGGCATTCGGGGGTTCACCTCCGCCAGCACCAGCTCGCACTGCTCCAGCACCTTCCGGCTCAGGGCCGTGCCCCACAGGGAGCGGCTCATCCACCCGTTCTCATCCGGGAGCGAGCAGGTCAGCGCCGCCACCCGGGGGCGCCGGGCCAGGAGCCACGCGGGCGTCTGACTCAGGTTGGAGGGGGCGTAATGGACGTTGCCCATGGGCTCCAGGCCCCGCTCCACGCCGTAAAAGTTGGAGTCATAAGTCACCTGTCCGGCCAGCTCCGGCGTCAGCAGCCGGGTCCCGGCGGGGATGAAGTGCCCGTAGATGGCGATATGGCCGCCGGTCTCCAGCAGGCGCTCCGCCAGCGCCCCGTCCAGCTCCCAGGGCCAGTTGGACATGGCGGCGAAGGCCGCCGTGTCCCCGTCCCGGATCAGCTCCGCCGCCTCCCGGGCGGTCATCTGCAGGGCCTGATACTGGGTCTGCCAGTTGCCCGCTCCCGCGCAGCGTCCCCGGCGGATGGGTGTCAGTTCTGTCATCGTCATTCTCCTTTGCCGCGCCCCTCTGCGGGGCGGTGTCTCCGGCGGTTTGTACAGCCCGCCGTGGGGGCCGCGGCCGCCGGTTCCCTTTCCCGTCTATTGTACCGCACATTCCGCTTCCGCACAATCCTCTTTTCCGCGGACGAGTTAATAGAAATTTTGTTTTTTTCTGCTTGCGCCCGGCCGCTTCGCCGTGCTATACTGGCGTTGTTCTTGATTTTTTCCATGGAGGTGCATCTTGCAGAAACGCAGTCACAAACTGCTGGCCGCCACCCTGCTGGAGAATACCCAGGGATTTCAGGCCAGACGATTCGAGCTCGCCTTCCTGTTCGGCTCCTTTCAGCCGGACTGCAACCCCCTGACCTATTTGAAGGGCTCCCTGCGGGCCTATAAGTTCCGGGGGCATAACTACTCCAACTCCCAGCACTACATCTACTCCCGCATCTCCCGGCTCCAGCGCCGCCAGCGCTGGACCATCTGGCAGTATTACACCCTGGGCAAACTGACCCACTATCTGGCGGATGCGTTCACCTATCCCCATAACGAGAATTATCCCGACAGTATGCTCTGCCACCACCAGTATGAGACGGACCTGCGGGCCTATCTGGAGGAGTATCTGGCCACCCGCGCCCTTCGTCGGGAGAAGTTCCGTCAGGACGTGGCGGACGCCCTTCAGGAGCTGCACCGGCAGTACATGGCCGGCGTGGCCGATATGCGCAAGGATGTGCAGTTCATCCTGAAGGCCACCTCCCTGCTGATGGCCGGCTGCCTGCCTGCCAGCGCCGCAGCGGCTGTCTGAACCCTGTTTTGGGAAAAGCGCACAGCAGCGGTTTCCCTTTCGGCGCATTCTTTGGAATCATTGTCAATTTCCATTTGCTTTTTCTGGTGTTATCCTGAAACTATCAAAGGACTCGGAAAGGAACCCAGTCATGACCAACATCACCCGTTCTGCCGAATACCGTTACTTTAGCTTTACCTATTTTTATGGTAAGGCTTATTTCGGTTTGGCTGAAAATGTGTGTGATCGTGTCTGACGCCAGGAAAAGGCTATCAGTGCATGACGACCCGCAGCCGAACCGGCTGCGGGTCTTTTTTGTACCAGCCCCATCATTTTTAGGAGGAATACAGTATGATCGTCGTTCTGAAACAAAACCCCAACCGGCACCAGCTGGAGAGCCTGATCGCCTGGCTCCAGGAAAAGGGGATCATCATCCACACCAGCATCGGCGAGGCCCACACCATCTTAGGACTGGTGGGTGATACCAGCCAGCTGGACATCGACCTGATTGCCGCCCTGGACATCGTGGAGGATGTGAAACGGGTCCAGGAGCCCTACAAGAATGCCAACCGGAAGTTCCACCCGGAGGACACGGTGGTGCAGGTGGGCAACACCCAGATCGGCGGCGGCAATCTGACCCTGATGGCGGGTCCCTGCTCTGTGGAGAGCGAGGAGCAGGTGGTGGCCATTGCCAAAGCGGTGAAGGCCAGCGGCGCCACCATGCTGCGGGGGGGCGCCTTCAAGCCCCGGACCTCCCCCTACTCCTTCCAGGGCCTGGGGGCCACGGGTTTGGAGTACCTGAAGGTGGCCCGGCAGGAGACCGGCCTCCCCATCGTGACGGAGCTGATGGACCTGAGCCAGCTGCCCCTCTTCAAGGATGTGGACGTGATCCAGATCGGCGCCCGGAACATGCAGAACTTCGACCTACTCAAGGCCGTAGGCCATCAGGACAAACCCGTCATGATCAAACGGGGCATGTCCGCCACCTACGAGGAGTGGCTGATGAGCGCCGAGTACGTCATGGCCGGCGGCAATGAGAATGTGATCCTCTGCGAGCGAGGTATCCGCACCTTTGAGAGCTACACCCGCAACACCCTGGATCTGGCCTGCATCCCCGTGCTGCGGAAGCTGACCCACCTGCCCATCATCATCGATCCCAGCCATGCCACCGGCAAGAGCTGGCTGGTAGATCCCCTGGCCATGGGCGCCGTGGCTACCGGTGCCGACGGATTGCTGATCGAGGTCCACAACGACCCGGCCCATGCCCTGTGCGATGGCCCCCAGTCCCTGAAGCCGGAGGTGTTCGACGGCCTGGCGAAGAAGCTGCTGAAGCTCCATGACTTTATGAAGACGGTGGAGGAGTAAGACATGAATGTTGCCATCGTCGGCCTGGGCCTCATCGGCGGGTCCATGGCCAAGAGCATCAAGAACCGCACCAGCCACACCGTCTGGGGCATAGACCTGAACGCGGAGACCATGACCATGGCCCGGATGTGCGGCGCCATCGACGCCCCCCTGACGGAGGAGAACCTGCCCCAGGCGGATCTGATCCTGGTGGCGATCCGGCCCGGCGCCGCCATCGAGTGGGTCCGGCAGCACGCGCCGCAGATCGCCAAGTCCGCCATTCTGGTGGACCTGTGCGGCGTGAAGCGGACCGTGGTGGCGGCCATCGCCCCCATCGCAGAGGAACGCGGCTTCTCCTATATCGGCGGCCACCCCATGGCCGGTAAGGAGCGGGGCGGCTTCACCGCCTCCGCAGAGGACCTGTACGTGGGAGCATCTATGATCCTGACGCCGGACAAGCGGACGGACATGCGGCTGCTGGAGACGCTGAAGGCCTTCTTTCTGGACCTGGGCTTTGCGGGCCTCACCTTCTCAACGCCGGAGGAGCACGACCGCATCATCGCCTTTACTTCCCAGCTGGCCCATATCGTCTCCAGCGCCTATGTGAAGTCGCCGGAGGCCCAGAAGCGCCGAGGCTTTTCCGCCGGCAGCTTTCAGGATATGACCCGGGTGGCCCGTCTGGATGAGGACATGTGGACAGAGCTGTTTCTGGACGATGAGGACTTCCTCACCGCCGAGCTGGAAGAGCTGATCGGCCACCTGACGGACTACCGCAACGCCTTGCGGGCCAAGGATACTCAGCGGCTGCACGATTTGCTGAAGGAGGGCCGGGAGCTGAAGGCCACCGCCGGCGGCAACTGACCTATTTCCGGCGCCGCTGCGCGACATGATTCTATAAAAGGAGTTTTTCGATGTTTGACTCCATCCGAACCATTCCCGTCCGGGTCCGGCCGCCCTATGATGTGCGCATTGGCAGCGGCCTGCTTGGCCGGTGCGGGGACTATCTGGCCGCGCTGCTGGGACAGCGGAGGATCGCCGTTCTGGCCGACGACACCGTGGCCTCCCTGTACCTGGACACCGTCACCGCCGCTCTGGAGGACGCGGGCTTTGCCGTCTGCTCCCATATCTTCCCCTCCGGGGAGGGGCGCAAGAATCTCTCCACCCTGACAGAGCTACTGGAGTTCCTGGCGTCGGAGCATCTGACCCGCACGGACTGCGTGGCCGCCCTGGGCGGCGGCGTCACTGGGGACATGGCGGGCTTTGCTGCCGCCGTGTACCTCCGGGGCATCCGGTATGTCCAGCTGCCCACCACCCTGCTGGCGGCGGTGGACTCCTCCGTGGGGGGTAAGACCGCCGTGGACCTGACCGCCGGGAAGAACCTGGCCGGGGCCTTCTGCCAGCCTGCCGCCGTGATCTGCGACACGGACTGCCTGAAGACCCTGCCCCCCGACGTGTTTGCCGACGGGGCCGCCGAGGCCGTCAAGACCGGCGTGCTCTCTGACGAAGCCCTGTTCGCCCTGTTTGAGGACGGCACCCTCACCGCCGACCCCGGCGAGGTCATCGCCCGGTGCGTCGCCTACAAGGCCGGCGTGGTGGAGCGGGACGAGAAGGAGCAGGGGGAGCGGAAGCTTTTGAACCTGGGCCATACTGTGGGCCACGCCATCGAGAAGTGCAGCGGCTATGTTATCCCCCATGGCCACGCCGTGGCGGCGGGGCTGGCCGTCATCGCCCGGGCTGCGGAGGCCCTGGGCTGGACGGAGGAGTCCCTGGCGGCGCGAATCACCGCCTGCCTTTCTAAAAATGGCCTGCCCACCGGGACAGACTACTCTGCTGAAGCCCTGGCGGAGGCAGCCCTTTCCGACAAGAAGCGCGCCGGTGGGGATATCACCCTGGTGGTCCCCCGGAAGATCGGCCATTGCGAGCTGCGGAAGGTCCCGGTAGCGGACCTGCTGCCCATCATCCGGGCAGGACTGGAGGCGTAAATGGACCTTCAAATCACCCCGAAAAAACTCTCCGGCGCCGTGACGCCGCCCTCCAGCAAGTCTCAGGCCCACCGATTGCTGATCGCCGCTGCTCTCAGCGGCGGGATCAGCGTCATCCACGGCCTGGCGGACTCCCAGGACATCCGGGCCACCCGCCGGTGCCTGTCTGCCATGTGTGCCGGGATGGAGGATCTGCCGGATGGCACCCTCCGGGTCCACGGACTGGGAAACGGCATCGTCATCGCACCTCCCTATGCCCTGCTGGACTGCGGGGAATCGGGCTCTACCCTGCGCTTCCTGATCCCCGTGGGCCTGCTGATACAGGGAGAGGCGTCCTTCACCGGCCGAGGCCGGCTGATGGAGCGCCCGCTGAAGCCCTACGAGGACCTGTTCCGGGAGAAGGGCATCGCCTGGAAGCTGGCGGACAACGTCCTCACCGTAAACGGCGGTCGGGGATACGGTACCCTGGCCCTGGACCCGGGGACATACCGCCTGCCCGGCAACGTATCCAGCCAGTTCTTCACAGGGCTGCTGTTCGTCATGCCCCTGCTGGAGGGAGACTCTACCCTGGTGTCCACCACACCCCTGGAGAGCCGGGACTACCTGGAGATGACCCGGCAGGCTCAGGCCGCTGCCGGTGTCACCAGCCGGTGGCTGGACGAAAACACGCTCTTCGTCCCTGGCGGCCAGACCTACCAGTCCTTTGAGGCCACGGCGGAGGCGGACTGGTCCCAGGCGGGGTTCTGGTACGCCGCCGATTTCCTGGACAGCCGTGTGGACATCCGGGGCCTGAATCCCGACTCTGCGCAGGGGGACAAGGCAGTCAGCGAACTTTACTGGCGGCTGGCCCGGCCGGGGGACACGGAGATCGATGTCTCCGGATGCCCCGACCTGCTGCCGCCTCTGGCGGTGATGGCGGCGGCCCGCTCCGGTACCACCCGGTTTGTGAACGCTGCCCGGCTGCGGATGAAGGAGAGCGACCGGCTTTCCACCACCGCCGCCCTGCTGACCGCCCTGGGCGGACGGGCGGAGGAGGGGCCGGACTTTCTGACAGTCCACGGCGGGACGCTCACCGGCGGCATGGTGGACTGCGCCAACGACCACCGGATCGCCATGGCGGCCGCCATCGCCGCCACCGCCTGTACCGGCCCCGTCACGGTGCTGGGGGCCCAATGCGTGCAGAAGTCCTACCCGGATTTCTGGGAGGTGTACAAGAACCTGGGAGGTGATATCCATGTCCTCTGAATTCGGCAGTCTCCTGAAAATCTCTGTCTTCGGCCAATCCCATGGAAGGGCCATCGGCGTGGTGGTGGATGGCCTGCCCGCCGGGGAGGCCATCGACCTGGAGGAGCTGAACGCCTTCCTGGCCCGGCGGAAGCCGGGGAAGAGCCACCTTTCCACCGCCCGGAGGGAGGCCGACGCGCCGGTGTTCCTCTCCGGCCTGGAAAACGGCGTCACCTGTGGAGCCCCTCTGTGCGCGGTCATCGAAAATGGAGACCAGCACTCATCGGACTATGATGCCCTGCAGGACAAGCCCCGGCCCGGCCACGCAGACTACACTGCATTTGTCAAGTGGGGCGGGCAGGCGGACATGCGGGGCGGCGGCCACTTCTCCGGCCGGCTGACGGCGCCCCTGTGTATCGCCGGCGGCATCGCCAAGCAGATTCTCTCCCGCCGGGGCGTATACGTAGGGGCCCACCTCCAGTCCGTGGGGACGGTGGCGGATGCATTATTCCCCCTGCGGCCCACGAAGGAGCTGTTTGACGCCGTGGCTGCCAAGCCATTCCCGGTGCTGGACGACCAGGCGGGGGAGCGGATGCAGGCGCTGATTCTGGAGGCCTGGAAAAATCTGGATTCTGTGGGAGGCGTCGTTGAGTGTGCCGCCACGGGCCTTCCCGCCGGACTGGGGGAGCCCATGTTCGGCGGCGTGGAAAACCGGCTGGCCGCCGCCCTCTTCGGCATTCCCGCCGTGAAGGGCGTGGAGTTTGGGGACGGCTTCGCCGCCGCCCGGTCCCGGGGGTCCGAAAACAACGACCCCTTTGTGATGGAGGACGGCCGGGTGCAGACGCAGACCAACCACGCGGGCGGCATTCTGGGGGGCATCACCAGCGGAATGCCCATCGTCCTGCGGACGGCCATGAAGCCCACACCGTCCATCGCCCAGCCCCAGCGGACGGTCAGCCTGTCCGCCGGAGAGAATGCGGAGCTTGTGATTCACGGGCGGCACGACCCCTGCATTGCCCACCGGGCGGTCCCGGTGGTGGAGGCGGTTACTGCCGCCGTGCTGTTAGATTTATTATTGGAGGGACATCATGGAACTTTCTGAGATTCGAGAGAAGATCGACGCAGTGGACGAGCAGCTGCTGGACCTGTTCCTGCAGCGCATGGACCTGTCCGACGAGGTGGCTGCCTACAAGAATGCGCACCATCTGCCCATTTTGAACAAAGAACGGGAGCGGGCCATCCTGGCCAAGGTGACGGAGAAATCCGGGGAGCGGGAGCGGTATGCCTACCACCTGTTCTCCACCCTGTTCGAGCTGGCCCGGTCCCGGCAGGCAGAGCTGATCTCCGCCCCCACCAAGGTGGCCGCCCAAGTCCGCGCCTCTCTGGAGGCCGGTACCTCGGTCTTTCCCCAGACGGGCCTGGTGGCCTGTCAGGGCGTGGAGGGGGCCAACTCCCAGGTGGCCTGTGACCGGCTGCTGCCCCGGGGCAACATCGTGTATGTGAAGACCTTCCAGGCTGTGGTGTCCGCTGTGGAGTCCGGCCTGTGCAGGTTCGGTGTGCTGCCCATTGAGAACAGCTCCAACGGCTCCGTCCGGGCGGTGTACGAGCTGCTGCAGGACCACAACCTCTCCATCGTCCGGTCCACCCGGCTGTGCATCCGGCACGAGTTGCTGACGCTGCCCGGCGTGAAGATGGAGGACATCACGGAGATCTACTCCCACGAGCAGGCCATCGGCCAGTGCAGCAAGTTCCTGAACAGCCTCAACGGCGTCCGTGTCATCCCCTGCGACAACACCGCCATGGCCGCCAAGATGGTGGCGGAGAAGGGCGACCGCCACGCCGCCGCCATTTCCTCCCACCCCTGCGCGGCGTTGTACGGCCTGACCTGCCTCAACGACAGCATCCAGGACAGCGACAACAACTACACCCGGTTCATCTGCATCACCAAGGATCCGGTGATCTATGCCGGCGCCAACCGGATCAGCCTGATTATCGCCTTTGACAACCGGCCCGGCGCCCTGTATGAAATCCTCTCCAAGCTGGCGGCACTGGACATCAACATGACGAAGCTGGAGTCCTGCCCCGTGGCGGGAAGTGACTTTGAGTTTGTTTTCTTCCTGGAGCTGGACGCCTCCGTCCAGGATCCCAGCGTCCTGGCCATGCTGGAGGAGATGGAGCGCAGCTGTGCCGAGTTCCAGTTCTTGGGCAACTACGCGGAAGTCTGAGCCATGGATGAGCGGATTTACGGCCTGCTGGGCCGGAAGCTGGGCCACAGCTGGTCCGTCCCCATCCATGCCGCCCTGGGCAACGGCGCCTACCGCCTTCTCGAGCTGGAGCCGGATGGACTGGCTCCCTTTCTTCACCGGAAGGACATCGGCGGCCTGAACGTCACCATCCCCTACAAGCGGGACGTGATGCCCCTGTGCGATGAGATCGACCCGGCGGCGGAGGCCATCGGCAGCGTCAACACCATCGTCCGGTGCGCAGACGGCAAGCTGGTGGGCTATAATACGGACATCGACGGGTTCCTCTATATGGCCTGCCGGGCGGGTATCTCCCTGTCAGGGAAAAAAGTCGTGATTTTGGGCAGCGGCGGGGCGTCTCTGACGGCCCAGACCGCCGCCCGGCAGGGGGGCGCGGCGGAGGTTGTGGTGGTATCCCGTTTCGGTCCGGACAACTATGACAACCTCTCTCGCCACGCTGACGCGGAGATCCTGGTGAACGCCACTCCGGTGGGCATGTACCCCGGCAACGGCCAGTCTCCCGTGGACCTGTCCGTATTTCCGGTCTGTCAGGGGGTGCTGGACGTCATCTACAATCCCCGGCGCACGGCCCTGCTGCTGCAGGCGGAGGCGCGGAGCATCCCCTGCTCTGACGGACTGCCCATGCTGGTGGCCCAGGCGGTGGCGGCAGAGGAGCGGTTCTTCAACAGGTCCATTCCCGCCGGTGAGAATGAGCGGATTTTGGTTCAGCTCCGGCGGGAGATGACCAACCTCATCCTGATCGGCATGCCCGGCAGTGGCAAGACCACGGTGGGGGAGGCGCTCTCCCGCCTCACCGGCCGGGAGGCCGTGGATCTGGACCAGATGATCGAAACCACCGCCGGCTGTTCCATCCCGGAGATCTTCCAGCGTGAAGGCGAGTCCGGCTTCCGGGCCCGGGAGCGGGCCGCCGCGGAGGAGGCTGGGAAGCGCACAGGCGTCATCCTCCTCACCGGCGGCGGTATCATCAAGACGGCGGAAAACTACGCGGCCCTCCATCAGAACGGCCGCATCTATCAGCTGGTGCGGGATCTCAGCCTGCTGCCCACCGAGGGCCGGCCCCTGTCCCAGGGGGCGGATCTGGCCGCCATGTGGCGGGAGCGGGCGCCCCTGTACGCCCGATTCCGGGACGTGGAGATTGACAACAGCGGCACGGTGGAGGACACCGCCGCCGCTATCTGGAGGGATTTTTGTGCACATTCTGGTAGTTAACGGCCCCAATATGAACATGCTGGGAATCCGCCAGCCGGAGATCTACGGCCATGAGACCTATGAGGACCTGAAGGCGCTGATCCGGGCGGAGGCGGACCGGCTGGGCGCGTCCGTCTCCTTCTTCCAGTCCAACCACGAGGGGGCCCTGGTGGACGCCATCCAGCAGGCATACTTCGACCATGTGGACGGCATCATCATCAACCCGGCAGCCTACACCCACACCAGTGTGGCCCTGCTGGATGCCGTGAAGGCGGTGGGGATCCCCACGGTGGAGGTCCACGTCTCCGACCCGGACAGCCGGGAGGAGTTCCGCCGTGTCTCCTACATCCGGGCCGCCTGCGCGGCCACCATCCGGGGCCATGGGCTCCAGGGATATGTGGAGGCCCTGCGGTTTCTCTGCGGCGCGGACGCTTGACAAACGGCGGTCTCTGACGGATAATATGCCCATACCCCATTGGGTATCCGGGAGGTGTCGGCATGAGACAATGTATGGATGCGGACAACCTGCACCGGCGGCTGAAGAAGATCGTCGGCCAGGTGCAGGCCATTGACCGCATGGTAGACGAGGACGTGCCCTGTGAGGATGTGCTGTCCCAGATCAACGCCGCCAAGTCCGCCCTCCACAAGTGCGGGCAGGTGGTGCTGGAGGGGCACATCCAGCACTGTGTCCGGGACGGCATCCAGCACGGGGATGCGGACAAGACCATCGAGAGCTTCACCAAGGCGGTGGAGCGGTTCTCCAACATGGGTTGAAGGCAAGGGGATCGGCTGAAAAGCCGATCCCCTTTGTATATGTTACAGGATTTTCTCCAGAGCGTAATTGGTCAATACCTGTCCGCGGCAGGGCACCTGCTGTTCCCGCTCTATCGCATAGCCCCGGCCGAGGAAGAAGGGCAGGGCGGTCTTGGAGGCGTGGACAGTGACGGCGTCCACCCCAATTCCCGGCAGTGGGCCTCCAGCGCGTCACACAGGGCTGCGGCGATGCCCTGTCCCTGGCAGTCCCACCGGACGAACAGGTGGTCCAGATAACCGGTATCCTCCACATTGCCGTAGCCCACAATCCGCCCGCCCGCCTCTGCTACCAGGGTGTACAGCCGCTGAAACCAGCTGTCCCGTGTCAGCAGATCCGCCTCTCCGGCGGCCCAGGCTTCCACCTGGGGCAGGGTGTAGTCCCGGCAGTTCACCTGCCGAACCGTCTCACCGAACAGGCGGGCCAGAATGGGCAGGTCTTCTGTCCGGTAGCGCCGTAGTCGCATTTCTGTTCTCTCCTTCCTGTTTTGTGGTCATTTTACAGGAAGAATCTGTGTGCCGCAAGGTATTTTGCCTGAAAACGGCGGCACTTTTTCTTGACAGGCATACCCCTATGGGTATAATATACATATACCCCCATAGGTATAAAGAGAGGATGTGAGCCATTTGATCCATACTCTGGAGCGATTTCTGGAGTGGGGCGGCGTGAAGAAGGCCGTGACCTGCCTGGTCTTCTCCGGCATCGCCCTGCTTGTCAGCATCTTCGACCTGCTGCCGCAGCTGCCCTTTGACGCCGCCTGGGCAGCTGTCGTCCTCTGCGGTATCCCCATCATCTTGGAGGCAGTCATCGGCCTGGTGACAGCCTTTGACATCAAGGCGGACGTGCTGGTGTCCATCGCCTTGATTGCCTCCCTCATCATTGGGGAGGACTTCGCCGCCGGCGAGGTGGCCTTCATCATGCAGCTGGGCGCCCTGCTGGAGGATCTCACGGTGGCCCGGGCGCGGGCCGGCATCGAGAAGCTGGTGCATCTGACGCCCCAGACCGCCCGCCGCCTCACCGGCGGCCGGGAGGAGGCCATTCCCGCCGAGCAGGTGGCTGTGGGCGACGTGCTCCGGGTGCTGCCGGGCGAGACCGTGCCAGTGGACGGAGAGATTCTCACCGGACAGACCTCCATCAACCAGGCGGTGATGACCGGCGAGCCCCTGCCTGTGGACAAGGGGCCCGGAGACGAGGTTTCCAGCGGCACGGTGAACCAGTTCGGCGCCTTCGAGATGCGGGCGACGAAGGTGGGGGAGGACAGTTCTATCCAGCGGATGATCCGGCTGGTCCAGTCCGCCGATGCCGGCAAGGCCAGGATCGTGGGGCTGGCAGACCGCTGGGCCACCTGGATCGTAGTGGCGGCCCTGACCGCCGCCGCCTTGACGGGCCTCATCACCCGGGATCCCATCCGAGCGGTGACCATTCTGGTGGTATTCTGCCCCTGTGCCCTGGTGCTGGCCACTCCCACTGCCATCATGGCCGCCATCGGCAACGCCACCAGGCACAGCTTTCTGGTGCGGGAGGGAGACGCTCTGGAACGGCTGGCCTCCGTCTCCCAGGTGACCTTTGACAAAACAGGCACTCTGACCCTCGGCACCCCCCAGGTGAAGCTGGTGGAGAGCCTGCTGCCGGACGTATCCCGGGACGCGCTCTACGCCTGGACTGCGGGGGCGGAGCTCCGGTCCGAGCACCCGTTGGGCCGTGCCGTTGTTCAGGGCTGGCGAGCCGAGACCGTCGCGGCGCCGCCGGAGACAGCGGACTTCCAGATGCTCCCCGGCCGGGGTGTTTCTGCCACTGTGGCGGGTCATCACCTCGTCGCCGGTAACCGGGAGCTGCTGACAGAGGAACATGTCCCCTGGGAATCCTTGTCCCAGGCTGCCGTCCCTGCCCTGGAGCAGGGCTGCACCGTCATCTATGTGGCGGTAGACGGCCGCCCGGCGGGCTTTCTGGCCCTGGCAGACACCCTGCGGCCGGACGCCGCCGGGACCATCCGGGATGTCCGGGCCACCGGCGTGACCCCGGTGCTGCTCACCGGCGACCACGAGAGGGCCGCCCGGCATATTGCCGGAGAGCTGGGCATCGGCACCTTCCAGGCGGAGTGCCTGCCGGAGGATAAGCTAACCTGGATCGACCGCAGCCAGCAGAGCGGCCATCTGGTCTGCATGGTGGGGGACGGCATCAACGACGCTCCAGCCCTGAAGCGGGCCCATGTGGGCATTGCCATGGGCGGCGTGGGCAGCGACATCGCTGTGGACGCCGCGGACATCGCCCTGGTAAACGACGACATCCGGGAGCTGCCCCATCTGCTGGCACTCTCCAAGCGGATGATGCGCACCATCAAGAGCAATCTGGCCTTCTCCATGACCTTGAACTTCATCGCCATCGCCCTGGCTATCACCGGTATCCTGAACCCGGTGGTGGGCGCCCTGGTCCACAACGCCGGGTCCGTGCTGGTGATTGTCAACTCCTCTCTGCTGCTGAAGTGGCGGAAGCGCCCGTGACAGCGGCAGGCCATGGGACAGAAGATTCTGCGCCCTCCTACAGCAAAAAGCCCCCGGCCTCTGCCGGGGGCTTTTTAAGTCCTGGCTTCTCACCCCTTCAGGGTGTTCAGCAGGTGCCGGATGTGAATGCTCATGGCGTGGCGGGCGCCAGCCTCGTCCCGCTGCATCAGAAAGTCCAGAATCATGTAGTTGTCCGCGATGGCGATGCTCTGCATGTGCGCCCGATTTACGGAGACCTGCAGGATCTCGTTCACCGCGCCGTTGATGATCGGGTACAGCCGCCGCATATATTCGTTGTGGGAGGCCTTGATGATGGCCATGTGGAACTCCTGGTCCGCCAGGGGCCAGTCTCCGCCCGCCTTTGCGATGCGCTCCATCCGCTCCGCTTTCTGGCGGATCTGCGCCAGTTCTTCGTCTGTGGCACGCTGACAGGCCAGCGCCACGGTGGCGGGCTCAAAGATCAGCCGCATTTCAAACAGGTCCCTGGCCCGGACCCGGGACCGCAGGTTGGACAGCGCCGTCAGATCCACCGCGCTGGCGGGCAGATCCTCCGTGACAAACGTGCCCTTGCCCCGGCGGATCTCCAACACGCCCTGGGCCACCAGAAAGGAGATGGCCTCCCGGAGCGTGGTGCGGCTGACGTGCAGCGCCTCACTGAGTTCGTTTTCATTCGGGAGCTTGCTCCCCGGCGTGAACTGCCGTTCGTCCATGATTAGCTCGCACAGCCGGTCGGCCGTCCGCTCCGACAATTTGACTTTCCGTCCCTCACCCATGCGCATCCCTCCATCATCCGTGGTGAGGTCAGGCATTTCTCCACTGGATTTTCCGGCCAGTACGGAAATGTCCTTGACATCATATCTCTTTTAGAGTACAATGACATCATACAACAAATGAAAAAATAATACAACTATTTTGTGAAAAAATGAGGTGAACCGCTTGTGACGGCCAAGGACATGTTTTCCCACCGCGTCTCGATCCTCACCGGCCACTACGGCACCGGAAAGACGGAGGTCTCCGTCAATCTGGCCCTGGCGCTGGCCGCTGAGGGGGAACAGGTAATGCTGGCGGATCTGGATATCGTCAACCCCTATTTCCGCTCTCGGGAGCGGCGGCCCCTCCTGGAAAAAGCCGGTGTGCGGGTGATTTCCTCCTCCCAGGCCTGTTCGGACGCGGATGTCCCCGCCCTGCCGGCGGAGCTGCTGACCATTCTGGAGAACCGGGAGATCCGGGGCATCCTGGATATCGGCGGCGATCCGGTGGGCGCCCGGGTGCTGGCCCGGTTTCAGCCCAAGATCGTACAGGAGGATTACCAGCTGATCTTCGTCCTCAACGCCAACCGGCCGGAGGTGCGGGATGCGGAGAGCGCCGCCGCCTACCTCCGCTCCATTGAGGCCGTCACCGGCCTCACCTGCTCGGGCCTGGTGAACAACACCCATCTGTGCGGCGAGACCACGCCGGCCGAAATCCGCAAGGGCGCCGCCCTGGCACAAGAGGTTTCCCGGCAGACCGGAATCCCGATCCTCTGCCACACGGCGGAGCGGCGGTTCTTAGAATCCTTGTCAGACCTGGGGGAACCCGTGTTCCCCATTGCCATCAATATGAAAAAGCCGTGGGAGCGCTGACTCCGCGGCAGGAAAAAAGGAGGCATCCTGCAACCATGACAGCAAAGGTAACCTTCAACTCTGACCGGTGCAAGGGCTGTGAGCTGTGCACCACTGTGTGCCCGAAGCACATCGTCGCCATCGATCAGGCCGTCATCAACCGGAAGGGGTATCACCCCGCCCATGTGACGGACATCAGCCAGTGCATTGCATGCGCCAGCTGCGCGAAGATCTGCCCGGACTCCATCATCACTGTGGAAAAATTCTGAGAAGGAGGTCATCGACCGTGGAAAAAGAACTTTGGAAAGGAAATGAAGCCATCGCCGAGGCCGCCATCCGCGCCGGCTGCGACTGCTTCTTCGGCTATCCCATCACGCCTCAGAGCGAGGTCCCGGAGTATATGTCCGCCCATCTGCCCAAGGCGGGCGGCGTGTTCCTGCAGTCTGAGTCTGAGGTTGCGGCCATCAACATGGTGTACGGCGCCGCCGGCGCCGGCATGCGGGCCATGACCTCTTCCTCCTCCCCCGGCATCAGCCTGAAACAGGAGGGCATTACATACATCGCCGGCGCCGAGCTGCCCTGCGTCATCGTCAACTGCATGCGCGGCGGTCCGGGCCTGGGCACCATTCAGCCCGGCCAGGGCGATTACTATCAGGCCACCCGCGGCGGCGGCAACGGCGATTACCGGACGCTGGTCCTCTCCCCCTCCAATGTGCAGGAGGCGGTGGACTTCGTCCAGGAGGCATTTGACATTGCCGACCAGTACCGCAACCCCGTCATGGTGGTTATGGACGGCCTGATTGGCCAGATGATGGAGCCCATCGAGTGGCGTCCTGTCCCCAAGCGGGACCTGCCCCCAAGGACTGGGCCACCACCGGCCGTAAGGACCGGGACCACAACAACATCATCAACTCCCTGTACATGGATCCGGAGGAGTGCGACCGTCACAACGACCATCTGGCGGAGAAATACGCCCTGATGGAGAAGAACGAGGTCCGCTGGTCCGAGACGGAGTGCGAGGACGCCGAGATCGTCATCACCGCCTACGGCACCCCTGCCCGGATCGCCCTCACCGCCCTTGAGACGCTGCGCGCCGAGGGGCTGAAGGTGGGCCTGTTCCGTCCCATTACCCTGTGGCCCTTCCCGGAGGAGGCCCTGCGCAAGCTCTCCAAGGCCGACCACGTGAAGGCATTTTTGGATGTGGAGATGAGCTCCACCGGCCAGATGATCGACGATGTCCGTCTGTCCGTGGAGGGCAGAAAGCCCATCCATTACCTGGGCCACGCCGGCGGCGTGATGCCCACCGTGGAAGAGATGGTAGAAGCGGCCAAGAAGGCCTTGAAGGAGGGCAAGTGACATGGCGATCGTATATGAGAAATCCCGGGGCCTGACGGACGTGGAGTTCCACTACTGCCCCGGCTGCCACCACGGCATCATCCACAAGCTGGTGGCAGAGTCGCTGGTGGAGCTGGGTCTGCTGGATGACGCCATCGGCGTGTGCCCCGTGGGCTGCTCCGTCTTCGCGTACAAGTATTTCAACTGCGACATGCAGGAGGCCGCCCACGGCCGGGCGCCTGCCGTAGCTACCGGCATCAAGCGCACCCATCCCCATCAGGCGGTGTTCACCTACCAGGGCGACGGTGACTTGGCCTCCATCGGCGCGGCGGAGATCGTCCACGCCGCCATGCGGGGCGAGAAGTTCACGACCATCTTTGTCAACAATGCCATCTACGGCATGACCGGCGGTCAGATGGCCCCCACCACTCTGATCGGCCAGAAGGCCACTACCTGCCAGGAGGGCCGCACCCGGGAGCAGGCCGGTATGCCCATCCGCATGGCGGAGATGCTCTCCACCCTGGACGGCTGCGCCTATGCCGAGCGGGTCTGCGTCACGGATATCGCCAACATCAACAAGGCCAAGAAGGCCATCAAGAAGGCATTCCAGAAGCAGATGAACGGCGAGGGCTTCACCTTTATCGAGGTGCTGTCCACCTGCCCCACCAACTGGGGCATGACGCCGCTGAAGGCCAATCAGTGGCTGAAGGACAACATGGTCCCCTACTATCCTCTGGGTGTCATCAAGGAGACGGCCCCGGAAGGCGCGGAGGTGAAATGAGATGAAAAAAGAGATCGTCATTTCCGGCTTCGGCGGCCAGGGCGGCCTGGCCATCGGCAAGAATCTGGCAGAGGCCGGCATGGCTGAGGGCCTGAACGTTACCTGGGCTCCTTCCTACGGCCCCGAGATGCGTGGCGGCACCGCCAACTGCTCTGTGGTGCTCTCCGACAAGCCCGTGGGATCTCCCGTGTTCGCCCATCCCACCGAGCTCATCGCCCTGAATGAGCCCTCCCTGGTCAAGTTCGAGGAGGGCGTTGTCCCCGGCGGCATGGTATTCGTCAACAGCGACGTGGTGACGGATAAAGTCTCCCGCACGGACCTGACGGCCTACTACATCCCCTGCTCCCAGATCGCCGACGAGGTGGGCAACCCCAAGGTCAGCAACATGGTGATGCTGGGCGCCTATGTGGCCGGCACTAAGGTGCTGAAGGCGGAGACCATCGAGAAGATGATCCAGGAGATGTTCACCGGCGCCAAGGCCAAGTTCGTCCCCCTGAACATCGAGGCGTTCCGCCGCGGCATGGCCTGCGTGCAGTGATTTGTTTCAGAGGGCCGGCGAGTTTGCTCACCGGCCCTCTCTCTTTGGCGGGCCCTGCGCTTTCTGTGCATTTTAACAGTTGACTTTGGCTGTGTATCAGCGTATAAAAGATATCATAGAAGAATATGGCTTTATATTGCGTGGAACGGGACACGCCGCGAAGATCTCTCCCCTCAGAGAGCTGCCGGACGGTGCGAGGCAGCGGGGGCAGCTTTGCTGGCCTCCCCCGGGAGCAGTGGGCGGAACAGAGCTTTCCCAGTACGCCGCACCGGACGCCCTCCGTTATCGGGGCAGACGAGCGGCCGCTGGACCAGCGGCAACGAGAGTGGTACCACGGAAGTTTGACTTTCGCCTCTCCTGTGCAGGGCAGGAGTGCGCGAAAGTCTTTTTGCTATCCCCCAAAACTTCAAACTATTTTTAAGGAGCGATCAATATGCTGGATATTCAAATCACCAAGACCACCAGCCCCAAGGCCAAGCCCGCGGACGAGAGCAAGCTGGGCTTCGGCAAGATTTTCACCGACCACATGTTCGTCATGGACTATGCGCCGGACAAGGGCTGGCATGACGCCCGCATCGTCCCCTATCAGCCCTTCCCCCTGGATCCCGCCTGCGTGATTTTCCACTACGCGCAGGAGATCTTTGAGGGCCTGAAGGCCTACCGGACCGCGGACAACACCATCCAGCTGTTCCGCCCCGACTGTAACGGCCAGCGGATGCAGGACTCCGCTGACCGGATGTGCATTCCCAAGATCCCTGTGGAGGACTTCGTCCAGGCCGTGAAGACCCTGGTGGAAGTGGACAAGGACTGGGTGCCCCATTCTGACGGCGCCTCCCTGTATATCCGTCCCTTTGTATTCGCCACCGATGTGGGCATGGGCGTCCACGCCAGCCGGAACTACACGTTCTGCGTCATCTGCGCTCCCTCCGGCGCCTACTATGCCGAGGGCATCGATCCCGTCCGCATCTACGTGGAGGACGAGTACATCCGCGCCGCGCCCGGCCTGACCGGCTTCACCAAGTGCGGCGGCAACTACGCCGCCTCCATCAAGGCCGGCGAGATGGCCGAGCAGCAGGGCTTCGCCCAGGTGCTGTGGCTGGACGGCGTGGAGAAGAAGTATGTGGAAGAGGTCGGCTCCATGAACATTATGTTCAAGATCGACGGCAAGATCTACACCGCCCCCTGCACCGGTACAGTGCTGCCCGGCGTCACCCGCCGCTCCATCATCGAACTGCTGAAGGACTGGGGCTATGAGGTCTGCGAGGAGCACGTGGCCATCGCCGACATCATGAAGGCCGGCCACGACGGCAAGCTGGAGGAGGTCTTCGGCACCGGCACCGCCGCCGTCGTCTCCCCCGTCAAGGAACTGGACTGGAAGGGCGACAAGGTCTTCATCAGCGGCGGCAAGATCGGCGAGCTGACGCAGAAGCTGTACGACACCCTCACCGGCATCCAGTGGGGCAAGCTGCCCGACACCAAGGGCTGGATCGTCCCCGTGTGCAAGGGCTGAGTTCCCATCGTCAAAAAGAGCGGAGCCGAAAGGCTCCGCTCTTTTCCTGCGTCCCGCTCAGGGCTGCTCCGCTTCATAACGCTTTAAAATGGCGGCCAGAGCCTCAGCCGGGATGTCTCCCACGGGGCGGATCGGCTCCGGATTTTGATCGTAGGGGGCGATGGGCTTTTCAAACCAGGCCACATCCCGCCAGGCGCCGCACTTGTACCCAGTGCTGCGGTAGGTGCCCAGCCGCCGGAAGCCCAGGGCTTGGTGGAGCCCCTCACTCTTTTCATTGGGCACGGTGACGCAGCCGTAGACCGTGCGGATGCCCTGCAGCCGCAGAATGTCTATCAGGGCGCCGTACAGCCGCCTTCCCAGCCCCCGGGAGGTGCATGAGCGGTCCAGATAGACGGACAGCTCCGCATTCCACTGATAGGCGGCCCGCTCCGCCTGGCGGTGGGCGTAGGCATAGCCCACGATCCGCCCCTTCTCCAGGCATACGAGATAGGGATACTCCCGGCCGACGGCGGCGATGCGTCCGGCAAATTCCGCCTCTGAGGGCAGCGCACACTCAAAGGTGATGGGAGTGTCCAGGTATTCTCCGTAGATCTTCAGCAGGGCGGCGCTGTCTGCTGGCGCGGCAAAGCGGAACGCCGGCGCTCCCGGGGCTTCTCTTTCAGCCATCTCCGCCGCCCCTTACGTCCTGGCATGAATCTGGGCGCCGCACTTGGGGCAGGTGATGACGATTTTCCCCTTGCCCACCGGCACCCGGCAGATGGTTTTACAGTTCTTGCAGGTGAAGTATTTGTGGGCCTTGTCCGCATGGCGGGCCTTGGCATTCTGGCGGCTGCTCTTCATCCGCCACATCCAGTTCACCCACCGCTGGTTTTCGCTCCGGCGCTTGGTGAGATTCCGGGAGAAGATGCGGAACAGGGCGAAGGCCCAAGCGGCGATGGACACCAGGTACAGCGCATTCCCCAGCCACAGATGATGGGGGGCCACAAACATGGAGACGAGGTCCAGAACCAGACTTCCCACCACAATGGCCAGGCTCAACTGGTCCACGCCGTTGCGTCCGTACATGAGCCGGGCCAGTGCGTTCCCGATTTTTTGAAAGACTCCCATAGATAAGGACTCCTTTTCCGGCGGCTCCTGCCGCAGGGTGTGATTCTGTCATTATTTTACACGCAAACCCACCGCCGCACAACCGTTTGCGGGCGGAATTTACAAATTGGTCATTTATTTGTTTTGTTCAAAGTGCTATACTGATTTCTGTTGAGAAAAAACACCAAAGGAAGTGCAATATCATGGCAAAACGGCAATTCAAGGCGGAGTCCAAGCGGCTGCTGGACCTGATGGTCAACTCCATCTACACCCACAAGGAGATCTTTCTCCGGGAGATCATCTCCAATGCCAGCGACGCCTGTGACAAGCTGTGCTACCAGGCCCTGACGGATGACGCCGTGGGCATGAGCCGCAAGGACTTCAAGATCGAGATCAAGGTGGACAAGGAACACCGGACTCTGACCGTCTCCGACAACGGCATCGGCATGGACAAGGAGGACCTGGAGAACAACCTGGGCGTCATCGCCTCCTCCGGCTCCTACAAGTTCAAGCAGGAGGTGGGGGACGACGCCAAGGACACCGACGTGATCGGCCAGTTCGGCGTGGGCTTCTACTCCGCCTTTATGGTGGCGGACCACATCACCGTGGTGACGAGGAAGTACGGCGCCGACGCCGCCTGGATGTGGCAGTCCTCCGGCGCCGACGGCTACACCATCACCGAATGCGAGCGGGATGCCGTGGGCACGGACATCATCATGCACATCAAGGCGGACACCGATGATGAGAAGTACAGTGAGTTCCTGGAGTCCTGGCGGCTCCAAGAGCTGGTGCGGAAGTATTCCGACTACATCCGCTTCCCCATCCGAATGGAGGTCTCCAAGACCCGCCGGAAGGAGGGTAGCCCCGACGACAAGCCGGAGTACGAGACGTATCAGGAAGAGGAGACGCTGAACTCCATGGTGCCCATCTGGCAGCGGCGCAAGTCCAGCGTGAAGCCGGAGGAGTACAACAAGTTCTATCGGGACAAGTTCCACGACTACGCCGACCCCCAAAAGGTCATCGCCGTGTCCGCCGAGGGCGCCGTCACCTACAAGGCGCTGCTGTTCATCCCCGGTGCCACGCCCTTCGACTACTACACCAAGGAGTACGAGAAGGGACTGCAGCTGTACTCCAACGGCGTCCTCATCATGGACAAGTGCGCCGACCTGCTGCCGGAGCACTTCCGCTTCGTCCGGGGGGTGGTGGACTCTCCCGACCTGTCCCTGAACATCTCCCGGGAGCTGCTCCAGCACGACCGGCAGCTGAAGGTCATCGCGGCCAACCTGGAGAAGAAGATCAAGAGCGAGCTTGGTAAGCTGCTGAAGGACGACCGGGAGGGCTACGAGAAATTTTGGAAGAACTTTGGCCGGCAGATCAAATACGGCGTCGTCAGCGAATACGGCGCCCACAAGGACCTGCTGCAGGATCTGCTGCTGTTCTACTCCTCCACGGAAAAGAAGCCCGTCACCCTGGCGGAGTATGTCTCCCGGATGAAGGAGGAGCAGAAGTTCATCTACTACGCGGCCGGCGAGAGCTTGGAGAAGATCGACAAACTGCCCCAGACCGAGGGCCTGCGGGAGTCCGGCACGGAGATCCTCTACTTCACGGAGGAGGTGGACGAGTTCTGCGCCCAGATCCTTCACACCTTCCAGGACAAGGAGTTCCGCTCTGTCCTGGACCAGGAGATCGAGGAGGGTGCCGAGAAGAAGGCCGAGGAGGCCGCAGACGCCCACAAGGCCGTGTTCGACTTCGTCAAGGAGACCCTGGGAGATCAGGTGAAGGAGGTCAAGGCCAGCGCCCGGCTGAAGTCCCATCCCGTGTGCCTGACGGCAGGGGAGGGCCTGAGCTTTGAGATGGAGAAGTATTTCCAGGCGGTCCAGCCGGACAGCGCCATCCGCGCCGAGCGGATTCTGGAGCTGAATGTGGAGCACCCAGCTTTCCAGGCCCTGGAGGCCGCCGTGACAGCGGACCCGGAGAAGGCCAAAAAGTACGCCACGCTGCTGTACGACCAGGCTCTGCTGATCGCAGGTCTGCCCCTGGAGGATCCCTCCGGCTACACTGATCTGGTGTGCGAGCTGATGAAATAAAATACCATGCGCAAAAGCGGTCCCGGGTAAAACCCGGGACCGCTTGTTTGATTTGCTTCAGGACGGATCTCTCTGCCATCCCGGCGTTTTTTCCATCGGGTAGGGGCGGCCGCCCTCGGCCACCCGAGAAGACAGCCGCGTGGATCGGTACCGCCCTCACCGCCGCTCCACCAGCCGCTGGTAGTGCTTGTACAGGGCGGAAAACCGGCCCTGATAGCTGTGGTTCCAGGGCTTGCGCTTGCCGCAGAAGTGGAGGATGGCCGTGTGGTCCATCACCCAGTCCATGTCCCGCTCCCCTTGGCTCAGCAGCAGGTAGCGGTCAAACCGCCGGGCGTCGTAGTTCCACAGGCTGTCGTCCACCCCCAGGATCTGTCCGCCGTACAGGCCGTTGAGCACGTCCTGGTCCGGCAGCAGCAGAATGTCGGCGTGCTCCCGGGCATAGTCGAAGATGTCACCCGGCCGGACCTCCCGCCGCATGGCGGACAGATCCATCACTAGTACGCCGGAGTTGTAGTAGGCCTCCGCCTCATAGTTCTCCAGCCGCAGCCGGTTCACCGGGTCTGTGATGCCCGCCAGCAGCCCGGTGTGGGTGGCGGCGGCCATCAGGTCTCCCTCCAGGTCCGTATCATACAGGGCCCGGACGGGATTGATTACCAGAATGTCCGGGTCCAGATACAGCACCCGGTCCAGAGAACGCGGCAGCAGCTCCGCCGCCAGCAGCCGGTAGTACATGGCCCGGGTCCAGTACCGGGCCACCGGCGCGTCGGCGAACAGGTCCGCCGGCACCTCCAACGGGTGGATGCGCCCCCGACCGGCGCAGAGCTCCTCCAGTGCCGCCCAGTCCTCCGGCAGCAGGCCGTCTCCGATGGCGTAAATCTCAAAGGTCTCGCCAGGATCATTCCGCAGCAGAGAGCCCAGCATCACCCGCAGGGGCGGGAGATAGTTGCGGTCCAGTGTCACCAGAATGTTCATGTGGTCAAGCCCTCCGATCCGTTGGTCCGGGCCGTGTCCCGGTAATAGGCCACCAGCAGGTCCACCACCGTCCCGTAGGAGCGGATGCCGTCCTCTTGGCCGTAGCCCTTCAAAATCGTGTCGTACACCTTCTGGCTGGCATCCGCCGCAGCCCCCTCGAAGGATGCCCAGTAGGCGTTATTAGATGCCAGATCCGCCAGCACCGTGTCCGGAAGGCTGTCCCGGATGGCCTGCCAGGCCGCCGGATCCGCCTGGTACAGGGCGTTGCCCAGGTGGATGTACCCCATCAGCCAGCCGGAGTATTCGTACACCGGATCGCCGCTGGTGGTGGAGGCCAGCACCGCCAGGAAGTTGCACTCCTGCTCCGAGGCGATGCCCCGCTGGTGGGACAGCTCGTGGGCGATGGTGGAGGGGATCAGGCAGGCGGGGGCGTCCACGTTGATGTTGGACTCCCCGGTGAAAGCAAAGTAGACGCCGGTGAAGTTCATGGCGCTCATGACCCTGGAGAAGAACATCCGCTTGGGCGCTCGGTCCTCAAATTCCAGGAAGGGGAACAGGTCCTCCGCGCCCTGGTAGATGTCCGTGCTCCCGGCAAAGATCTCGTTCAGAGACGCATTGAACGTCCCCGCCTCATCCCGGGGCACCTGGTCGGCTGTCTGCGCCAGATTTTCCGCGAACCACGCGGTCACCGCCGTCAGATCCGGGAGCGATACCTCCTCCGCCCGGATGCCGGACCGGTCCTGGAAGGTGTCCGTGTAATAGCACACCCCCCACAGCAGGCAGGTAGCGGCGCAGACGCTCAGCCCGGCGCAGACCGCCCCCAGAACCGCGCTGTAAGCCCGGCGCTTCCGCCGCCCTCTGGCCCTGACTACCGCCGTGATGTTCCATACCACATAGGCCAGCGCGAGGACGGCCGCCAGGACATACAGCACCTCCATCACAGAGAAGGAGACCCGATAGCACAGGCTGCCCAGAGATCTCCGGATCGGGGCGGATACAAATCGCTCCAGGGCGTTCATCCAGTCCCGGTGCTCCCGGGCGATCCAGAAGGCCGCCAGCAGGACCAGGTCCGCCAGCAGCCAGATGTGCAGTTTTTGGTGGGACTTGAAAAATGTCATGCTCACTCCGCTGCCGCCAGCAGCTGGCGGGTATAGTCGTCTTTCGGGTGGTCGAAGATGTCATCCACTGTTCCCTGCTCCACGATGCGGCCTTCTTTCATCACCAGCACCCGGTCGCAGAGCTGGTACACCACATTCAGGTCGTGGGAGATAAAGAGATAGCTGAGATCCAGCTCCCGCCGCAGCGTCCGCAGCAGGTCCAGGATCTGGGCCTGGATGGTCACGTCCAGGGCGGACACCGGCTCGTCGGCAATGAGGAACCGGGGCCGCTGGATCAGCGCTGCAGCAATGGACACCCGCTGCCGCTGTCCGCCGGAGAGTTCCGCCGGTTTTGCCGCCAGACACTCCTCCGGCAGACCCACCCGGTCCAGCATCTCCCGCACCCGGCGCTTGCGCTCCGGGGCGTCATACTTGCCGTAGACCCGCAGCGGCTCCTCCAGGGTCCACTCCACCGAATAGGCGGGGTTCAGCGCGCTGTACGGGTCCTGAAAGATCATCTGGGGCCGCTTGGTGTAGTGAATCACCTGCCCCTGGTCGGGCTTCACAATGCCCAGGATGGTCCTGGCCAGGGTGGATTTTCCGGTGCCGGACTCGCCCACCAGACCCAGGATTTCCCCATGGCGCACATCAAAGGTCACGTCGCGGAGGACCTCCTGATAGGGGCCGCGGCGGAAGAGCCCGCGGTCCCGGTATCCGCTGGTGACGTGCCGGACGGAGAGCACCAGCTCCTGTTCGCTCATGGCGTCTCCTCCTTCCGGTGCCGGGTGGGAATGGCGGCGATGAGCCGCTGGGTGTATGGGTGCCGGGGATGGCGGAACACCGTCTCGATGTCCCCCTCCTCCACCAGCACGCCCCGCTGCATCACCGCCGTGCGGGTGCAGAGCTTCCGCACCACGTTCAGGTTGTGGGAGATGAACAGCATGGAGATGCCGGACTCCCGGTTCAGCTTTTTCAAAAGCTCCAAAATCTGGGCCTGGATGGTCACGTCCAGGGCGGTGGTGGGCTCATCCAGCAGCAGCAGCTTGGGCCGTGCCACGACGGCCGCGGCGATCATGGCCCGCTGCAGCATCCCGCCGGAGAGCTCGTGGGGATACTTCCGATACACGCCCGCCGGGTCCGGCAGCTCCACTGCTGCCAGGGCCGCCAGGGCCTGGTCCCGCCGCGCCTCCCGGGAGAGGTCTGTGTGGATACGCAGCACCTCCTCCACCTGGGGGCCGATACGCATCAGGGGGTCCATGCAGCTCTGCGGCTCCTGGAACACCACGCCGATCTCCCTCCCCTGGACCTGCCGCAGCAGCGTGCGGTCTGCGTGGAGCAGCTCCGCGCCGTCCAGCAGGATCTCCCCGGAAAAGTCGCACTGCTTTCGGGGCAGCAGTCCCGCCACGCTCATGGCGGTGACAGACTTGCCGGAGCCGGACTCGCCCACCAGCCCCAGGATCTCCCCGTCGTGGATGGTCAGGGACACGCCCGCCACGGCCTCCCGCTGCCGGGTGTGGAATTTCACATGCAGATCTCGGATCTCCAGCATCAGGACACCCCCCCGTTCCGGCGCTGCAGGCCCTCGCCGATGAGACCCACGCCGAAGATCAGCAGCACGATGGCGCCGCCGGAACCCAGGGCATACCAGGGGGCGCTGGTCAGCATCCCCTGCGCCTCCGAGAGCATGTAGCCCAGGGAGGCGTCCGGCGGCGTGACGCCGATGCCCAGATAGCTCATGGAGGCCTCCGCCAGCACCGCGTTGTTGAAGCCGATGGTGATGGCCGGCAGCAGCACCTGCGTGGTGTTGGGCAGGATCTGCCGCACCAGGATGCGGCCGCTGGAGGCCCCCATCAGCCGGGCGCTCTTCACATAATTCACGTCCCGCAGCGCCGCGAAGGCGGTGCGGGTCACCCGGGCAAAGCTGGGGATGAACACGATCCCCAGGGCGATCACCACGTTGTATTTATTCCCCGGCCCCAGGATGCTGATGAGAACCAGGGCCAGCAGGATGCTGGGAAAGGCGGTCAGCGCGTCATTCAGGCGCATCAGGACCTCGTCCACCACGCCGCCGAAATAGCCCGTGAGGGCGCCCGCTGCCGTGCCGCACACCGCGCCGATGGCCACGGTGCTCAGGGCGATCAGGAAGGTGGTGCCCGCCCCCTGCAGCACCCGGCTGAAGATGTCCCGGCCGAAGCTGTCGGTCCCCAGCCAGTGGGCCAGGGAGGGGCCCTCCAGCTTGGGCCCTGCCAGCAGGGCGTCCGGGTCGTAGGGCGTCCACACCAGGCCGACCAGGATCAGCGCCGCCATGAGGCCGGTGACAATCAGCCCGGCCAGCAGGTATCCGTTCATCCGCCGCTTCATGACGCACCTCCCAGCCGCAGGCGGGGGTCGATCCGCTGGTTGACAATGTCTGCCACGGTGCCTGCCAGCACCACCCAGAAGGCCAGGATCACCACGATGGCCTGCACCACGGGGTAGTCCCGGTTGGAGATGGAGGCCACCAGCAGCCGTCCCAGCCCCGGGATGGCAAACACCTGCTCCACCACGATGCCAGCCGCCACGATCTCCGCCATGGTCTGGGCCAGGAAGGTCACCACCGGCACCAGGGCGTTGCGCAGCACATGGCGCCGCAGGACCGCCCCCCGGTCATTGCCCCGGGAGATGGCGGTGCGGACATAGTCCCGCCGCATCTCCCCCTGAATGGTGCTGCGGAGCATCCGCACGGTCATGGCGATCCGGGGGATGGCGATGGCCGCAGCCGCGAAAAACAGATACCGGAACGCCCCGGTCGGGTCCGCACCCAGATCCGGGAATTGGCCGTGGACAAACCAGCGGAGGGTGATGCTGAACAGCCAGGAAATCAGGATGCCGGTGAAAAACGGCGGCACCGCCATGCACAGCTGGTCCAACACCGTCCCCACGGCGTCTCCCACCCTGCTGTGCCCGCGGGAGGCCCACAGCCCCAGGGGAATGGACACCACGGCAATCAGCGCGAAGCTGAGAAGGCTCAGGCACAGGGTAATCCCCACCTTGGGGGCAATCAGCTCCCACACCGGCTGGCTATAACTGTAAGAAATCCCCAGGTCCCCGGTGAAAAAGCCCGCCAGCCACTCCAGATACCGCACCGCGAAGGGGCGGTCCAGCCCCAGCTCCGCCTCCAGCTCCGCCACGCGCTCCGGCGTGGCCTGGGTGCCCAGCATGATCTCCGCCGCACTGCCGTGGATCAATTCAAAGGCCGCAAACGCCAGAAGGGAGACGATGACCATGGTGACCAGCAGCATCAAAATCCGCTTGCATACGTACTTCATGGCATCATCTCCCTTCCGGGGCAGCGGCAGCATACCTGCCGCGCATTGGATTTACTGGGCGTAATGGACCGTGGACAGGTCCATCACATAGATGGGATAGAACTGGTATCCCTCCAGCCCGTTCCGCAGAACCACCAGGTCCGCCAGGTCCTGGATGTAGACATTGGCGGCGTGTTCCGTCAGGTTCCGCTCCATCTGTTTGTAGAGCTCTGTCTGCTCTGCGTCGTCGGCCGTGGCCTGGGCCTGCTGGAACAGGGCGTCATAGTCCGTGTTCTGATAGTTGATAAAGTTGTCGTCCGCCGCAGAGGTGAACCGCTCCAGCAGCGCCCGGGCAGTCATGTTGGAGGCGTCTACGCCTACCACGGTGGACTGGAACTGCCGGTTTCCGTACACCTCGCTGAGCCAGGCACCCCACTCCACAGGCTGAATCTCCGCGGTGATGCCCACGGCCTTCAGCTGCTCCACCAGCACAGTGGCCGTGTCGATGTGGGGCTGATAGTTGGAGGGGACGGTGATGGTCATGGAGAACCCGTCGGGATACCCGGCCTCCGCCAGCAGCTCCCTGGCCCGCTCCGGGTCATAGGGATAATAGTCTGTCAGGTCCTCCACAAAATATTTCTGAAACGCCGGGTACATACTGGAGCCGATGGGGCTGCCGTACCCGTCGAAGGCCACATCGATGATCTGCTGTTTGTCCACGGCGTAGCACAGGGCCTGCCGGACCTTTTCATTGTTGAAAGGCTCCGCGGCGTTGTTCAGATACAGCGCCTGCACCAGATTCATCGTGCCTTCCAGCACCTGGAAGTCATCCCCCAGCTGGGCGGCCTGGGTGCTGGTCAGGTGGGCGAACATGTCGATGGCTCCGCTCTGCAGGCTCATTACCAGGCTGTCCGCGTTCTCAATGATCCGGAAGGTCACCTTGTCCAGCTGGGCCGGGGTGCCCCAGTAGCCGTCAAACCGCTCCAGAACGATGGAGTCCTGGGCTGTCCGGGAGACGAATTTGAAAGGCCCCGTGCCCACCGGGGCGGTGGCCTGGTCCGTATAGTCCTCCGGCAGGATGGCCAGAGTCAGATAGGATAAAAACTCGCTGTCCGGCTGATCCAGGGTAATGGTCAGCGTGGTGTCATCAGCCTGGATGCTGGAAATAGCAGAAAGCGCCGGGATCAGAGGCGTTCCCTCCGAATCGTCGGCGCAGCGTTCGATGGAATATGTGACATCCCGCATCTCTACCGGGTCCCCGTTGTGGAACTGCACACCCTCCCGCAGGGTAAAGGTGTATGTGGTCTGATCCTCAGAGATCTCGTAATGGTCAGCGACCGCGGGCACCAGGTCTCCGTCAGGCGTGGGCTTCACCAAGCCCTCAAATACGTTGAACATGACTTCCTTGGTTCCTGCCGCCACCGCCAGGTGAGGGTCAAGACTCTCGTCCAGGTCCTGCGCGATGCCCACCACGATCTCGTTCGCCTGGGCCCGCGCCTCGGTAGAGCCGTCCGCTGTCTGTCCATCCTCTGACGCCTGCTCTGTGCTGCCGCCTCCGCAACCGGTGAGTGCGGCGCTCAGGAGGCCCGTCAGAAGAAGGAGCGCCATAAGCCTCTTCTTCATGGTTCTCTCCTTTGCATCACTGCTCATTTCGAGTCAGTGTTGGGCGGAAACTGTCCGCCCTGACAGAAATGTTCGGCTCTATTCAATTTTAAAAGGAGCCTCACAGGGCATGTTATTTTTATAACGCTTGCCCTGCAAGGGTGTATTGTACACGAACGCCCCGGGGATTGCAAGGGCTTTCGCAAAAAAACAGCCTGTTCGGGGGAGAAACATTCACAAATCCGTCACACCTGCGGAATTGAATTTCCGGGGGCGGCGTGCTATACTAATTTACATCGCTTTGGATGGGGCCGCCCATCCCAGTCAGGAGGTGTCACTCTTGAAAACGAAGAAACTGCTGTTCATTCTCAATCCCCGGGCCGGGCGGAACAAGCCCCACGGTCCGCTGTTTGACGCGCTGGCCATCCTCTCCGGCGCGGGTTACCTCATCCGGATCCACGAGACCTCCGCCCCAGGAGACGCGGCCGATACCGCCGCCCGGGAGGGCGCCGGATACGATCTGGTGGTGGCAGCCGGAGGAGACGGCACCCTCAACGAGGTGATCTCCGGCCTGATGCGGCTGGATGCCCCGCCGCCCCTGGGCTATCTCCCCCAGGGAACCACCAACGACTTCGCCTCCAGCCTCCAGATTCCACGGACCCCGGCGTCCGCCGCGAAAAACATTGTACAGAACCGCATGCGGGAACTGGACATCGGCCGGTGGAATGAGCGGAGCTTCATCTATGTGGCCTCCTTCGGCGCCTTCACCCGCAGTTCCTATGCCGCCTCTCAGGCGGCCAAGAACGCCCTGGGCCACTTTGCCTATATTCTGGAGGGGATGAAGGACCTGAACACCCTCCGCCCCTATCACATCCGCCTCACCGCTGACGGAGAGGTGCTGGACGGGGACTACCTGTTCGGCGCCGTGTGCAACTCCACCTCCATCGGCGGGCTGATGAAGCTGGACCCGGAGCGGGTGGTGCTGGATGACGGGAAATTCGAGATGCTGCTGGTCCCCAGCCCCAAGACAGCCGCGGATCTGCAGAATCTGGTGCTGGCGCTGCTGAACCAGCAGTATGACAGCCAGGGCCTGGTGTTCCGCCACGTCTCCTCCCTCCGGCTGGAGACAGAGGAGGAGCTGCCCTGGTCCCTGGACGGAGAGTATGCCCCCAGCGTGCCGGTGGTGGACATTGTCAATCGACAGCGGGCGCTGAGGATGCTGTTATGAGAGACTTGGAACATCTGCGTCGCCGGTACGCAGACCATGTGCCGGGGCTTCTGGGCGCCCGGCACAGCTATGCCGTCCTCTGTCCCCTGGTGGAGCGGCCGGACGGCCTGCACCTGCTCTTCGAGGTCCGCTCCGCCGCCCTGCACCGCCAGCCCGGGGAGGTGTGTTTCCCCGGGGGCCGGATGGAGGCGGGGGAGACGCCGGAGCAGTGCGCCCTCCGGGAGACGGAGGAGGAACTGGCCATCCCCCGTCAGGAGGTGGAGGTCCTGGGCAGGCCGGACTTCATCTGCAATCAGGCGGGCTTTCTGATGCAGCCGGTGCTGGGACTGGTCTCGGCCGCCGGTTTTGCGGCGGTGGCGCCCTCCCCTGCGGAGGTGGGAGAGGCATTCACCGTCCCCCTGGCTTTTTTTCGGGAGACCGCTCCGGAGCAGTATGTCTATGCCCTGCAGCCGGACGTGCCGGGGGACTTTCCCTATGAGACCGTGGGGATTCCTGCGGACTACCGCTGGGCCCGGGGCCGGGTGGAGGTCCCCATCTGGTATTGGCAGGGCCACGCCGTCTGGGGTATGACCGCCCGCCTGACCCAGGACATCGTCCGCCACCTGGAATAAAGAGCACAGGCAGGGCCGGAGCATTCGCTCCGGCCCTGCCTGTTTAGAATGGAGGATTTATGTGCCCAGAAACTCCGGGTCATATCCGATGAACTTTTCCCACGCCGGCCCGTCCGCCGCCGGAGAAAAGCCGAACTCCCGGTAAAAGCCCGCCGCAGCCTCCGTCTCCGGCGTGGGCAGCCGCAGGCGGTCCCGGCCCATGGGGCGATAGTGCATCACTGCCTGGCCGATCAGCTGCACGCCGTAACCCCGGCGCCGCCAGGGCTCTGCCACTGCCAGCAGGGGGATCCAGCCGCAGCCCCGCTCCGATTCCCGGCCGTCGTCAAAGGCCACCGCGCCCACAGGCGTTCCATCCAGATACCCCGCCAGTACAGGCGCCCCGGCGGACAGTGCCCCGGAGGTCCCCGCCCACGCCGCCGGAAACTCCGCCTGCTCCCGCGCCAGGGGGCGGAAATAGAGGCCGGGCTCCAGTCCGTTGGCCCGCTGCTTCACGGTGCATCCTTGGGTGAAGGCCGGGTCTGTCAGATGGCTCGCATCGTCCCGCCAGACCACCTGGATCCGCGCCCCCTCCGCCCGCAGCAGAGAGACAGCGGTGTTGCTGCCGGTGGGCGTCTTCCCCAGCTCCTCCAGCGGGATGCCCTGCAGGGCCGCCAGCAGCAGGCGGATGGCGCAGCCATGAGAGAACACCGCCGCCGTTTTTCCGTCATTGGCCGCCGCAATGTCCCGCACGGCCGCCAGCAGCCGGGTCTGGACTGCCTGGGGCGTCTCCGCGCCCTCTACGTGCCACAGGTGGAGCCGGTGGTTGAAGTTTTCCAGCTGCGCCGGGTCCTGCCGGGCGATCTCTCCCCA
Organism: Dysosmobacter welbionis; assembly: GCF_005121165.3. Lineage (NCBI taxonomy): Bacteria > Bacillati > Bacillota > Clostridia > Eubacteriales > Oscillospiraceae > Dysosmobacter > Dysosmobacter welbionis. The sequence goes on from NZ_CP034413.3 coordinate 2,107,128, forward strand.
GGTCTTCTCCTCCCACACGCCCACGCAGATCTCCCGCAGGTCCCGCCGCCGGTGCAGGGGCAGGCCCTTGGGCTTGTATATGGCGCTGGCGGTGGCGCAGGTGCGGTAGAGGTCGCTGGCGTAGACCGCGTCGATGGGAATATCCGCGAATCGGCGCGCCAGCGCCTGGATCTGCCGCTCGCCCCGGTCTGTGATGCTGCTGTTGGCCTGTCCCTGGGCGATGCGGTACAGGTTGCCCTCCGCCTCTGCGTGGCGAATCAGATAGATGGTGGTCATGGTTTCCTCCGTCCGGGCCTGGGCCCGCCGTTTTGAGATTTGGATGTCGTTATCATCATTATAACGGATCTGCCGGTTTCTGGCAAATCGCTCTAACGCGTTTTTTTCCGGGAAAGCGGCTATACTACGCTCAGGCCGCAAAGGAGTGACTGAAGATGAGAATGTGTACCGGATTTTGGGTCGGTATCGGCGCCGGACTGATGGCCGGCGCGGCAGTGGGAATGATGATGCCCTACGGCAGGGATCCCATGAAAACGCAGGTGGGAAAGAGTATCCACAAGCTGGGTGTCGCCGTGGACCATGCCGTGGACAGCATCGTTTCCGAAATGCGCTGACGCGCAGGGCGGGGAGCCTCGGCTCTCCGCCTTTTTTGATAAAATCGTTTTTGGGGCTTGACTTTGGGAAAAGCTCTGGTATAATAATAACGCTGTCGCATTTGGCGACGCCTCGTATACAGAAATTAGAACCAGAACAGCTATGGAGAAGTCGCCTAGTTGGTCGAGGGCGCATGATTGGAAATCATGTAGGCCCCTAAAGGGTCTCGAGGGTTCGAATCCCTCCTTCTCCGCCACAGAAAGCCTTGGAACCGTCAGGTTTCAAGGCTTTCCTTTTTTGCGTCCTGCAAGCGTTTTCGCCGCAGGAAAACCCCTTGGCGGAACGAAAGAGAGACATCTGCTTTTAGCAGATGTCTCTCTTTCATGGCAAGGGGTAACAATCCAAATCCTCTCAGGTCGGTCGAACTCTCTTGCATTCAAATTTGCAATTTTTCTTGAGAAGCATCTAACCGGCCTTCTGGCCGGCAGCGCCTTTGCGCCGTACAAGCGTTTTACCACAGGCAAAACCTTGGCGCAGGGCGAATTCACTTCGCCCGAGCATTTCAATCACTGAAGGGTGGAGCGACCAACGGGAGCGAAACCCAAAAGAAAATGCGACTTGTCGAAACAAGTCGCATTTTCTTTTGGAGCGGCTGATGGGAGTCGAACCCACCTATGCAGCTTGGGAAGCTGCCGTTCTACCGATGAACTACAGCCGCATCTGAGTTGTTATTATACCAGACCGCTTCATATTTTGCAACCCCCAAATCTTCTCCGGCATGAACGCCTTTTCGCGGACATAGATTCTACCATCGAAGCAAAGGGGGATCACCATGAAAAAACTCGTCGTGCTGCTGTGCGCCCTGCTGGCGCTGGGGAGCAGTGCCCAGGCGCTGGAAGTATCCGCGCCCTCGGCTCTGCTGATGGAAAAGGAGACGGGCACCGTCCTCTTCGCCAAGGACGAACATGCCAAGCTGGAGCCCGCCAGCGTCACCAAGGTCATGACGCTGCTGCTGACCATGGAGGCCATCGACGCCGGACAGCTCCACTATGACGACGTGGTCACCGCGTCGGCCCACGCCTGCTCCATGGGCGGCAGCCAGATCTGGCTGAAGGAGAATGAGCAGATGACGGTCAGCGATATGCTGAAGGCGGTGTGCGTTGTCTCTGCCAACGACTGCGCCGTGGCGCTGGCGGAGACGGTGGCCGGCAGCGAGGAGGCCTTTGTGGAGCGAATGAACCAGCGGGCCGCGGAGTTGGGCATGGCCGATACCCACTTCTGCAATGCCACCGGCCTGCCGGCGGAGGGGCATGTCACCTCCGCATACGACATCGCCCTTATGAGCCGGGAACTGATCCGAAACCACCCGGACATCCGCCAGTACACCACCATCTGGATGGATTCCCTGCGGGACGGAGCCTCCTCCCTGGTGAACACCAACCGCCTGATCCGCTTCTACCAGGGAGCCACCGGCCTGAAGACCGGCTCAACAGACAGTGCGCTGTACTGCCTCTCTGGTACGGCCGAGCGGGACGGCATGGAACTGATCGCCGTCATCATGAAGGCACCAACCTCCACCCAGCGGTTTGAGGATGCCACCAATCTGCTGAACTACGGCTTTTCCACCTACACGCTGGAGAATGTGGTGCCGGAGTCCGCCCTGCCGCCGGTGCCCGTGTCCCTGGGGACCCAGGCCACAGTGCAGCCGGTGCTGGGGGAGAACACGCACCTCCTGCTGGAAAAGGCCAAGGCGGGCAGCCTGCAGCAGCTGGTCACCCTGGCGGACTCTGTGGAGGCGCCGGTGGCGGCGGGCAGTCAACTGGGGACCCTCACCATCACCTCCGGGGAAGAGGTCGTGGCGGAGCTGCCCATCCTGGCAGGAGAGGAGATCCCACGGGTCACCTTCGGCCAGATGCTGGTCCAGATGCTGCGGACGGCCTTCCTCTGCGGCTGACGGCGGCGGGGGGCGCTGCACCCCCTGAAATCCCGGCGGATTGCGACCGCTTTCCCTTGTGTCCCGTTTCGGGGCATGGTATAATAAGGCAACAAACCCGCGCAGCTTTACGAAAGAGAGGCCGGTCATGATGCTGGATGTCAAATCGTTCCAATTACAGTCTTTTCTGCCCCTGCCCTATGAGGAGGTCCTGGCGCCGCGGCTGAAGCGGGCCCATGAGAAGCTCCAGAGCGGCAGCGGTGCCGGCGGAGAGTTCACCGGCTGGGTCCATCTGCCCCGGGACTATGACCGGGAGGAGTTCGCCCGCATCCAGGCGGCCGCGTCCCGGATCCGGGCCAACTCCCAGGCCCTGGTGGTCATCGGGATCGGCGGCTCGTACTTAGGCGCCCGGGGTGTCATCGACTGCCTGCGCTCTCCCAATTACAACCTGAAGCGCAAGGATACGCCCAACATCTACTTTGTGGGCAACGGCCTTTCCTCCGACGCCATGGGGGAGGTGCTGGACCTGGTGGCGGACGTGGATTTCTCCGTCAACGTGATCTCCAAGTCGGGCACCACCACCGAACCCGCCGTGGCCTTCCGCTTCTTCCGGGCGGCCTTGGAGAAGAAGTACGGCCGGGAGGGTGCCCGGGAGCGGATCTACGCCACCACGGACAAGGCCCGGGGCGCCCTGAAGTCCCTGGCGGACAGCGAGGGATGGGAGACCTTCGTGGTCCCCGACGACGTGGGCGGCCGATACAGCGTGTTGACCGCCGTGGGCCTGCTGCCCATCGCCGTGGCCGGGGTGGATATCACCGCCCTGATGCAGGGAGCGGCGGAGATGATGGAGACCTGCACCGAGGCTTCCTTCCGGTGCCCTGCCTGGCGGTACGCCGCCATCCGGTACGAGCTGTACCGGGCGGGCCGGTCCATTGAGCTCTTGGCCTGCTATGACCCGGCGTTCCGGTTCATGGCGGAGTGGTGGAAGCAGCTCTTCGGTGAGAGCGAGGGCAAGGAGGGCAAGGGCCTCTTCCCCGCCAGCGTGGAGTTCACTGCGGACCTCCACTCCATGGGCCAGTACATCCAGGAGGGCAAGCGCCTGATGTTTGAGACCGTGGTGCGCCTGGGTCCCTCCGACCGACAGCTGACAGTCCCGGCGGACGAGGCGGACGGCGACGGGCTGAACTTCCTGGCGGGCAAGTCCCTGGACTTCATCCGGGACCGGGCCATGGAGGGCACCCTGCTGGCCCACACGGAGGGCGGCGTGCCCAACCTGATCGTGGAGACCTCCGGCAGGACGCCGGCAGACCTGGGGCAGCTGATCTACTTTTTCGAGTACGCCTGCGGCCTCTCCGGCTATCTGCTGGACGTGAACCCCTTCGATCAGCCGGGGGTGGAGGCCTACAAGAAGAATATGTTCGCCCTGCTTGGCAAGCCGGGCTATGAGGACCGGCGGGCGCAGCTGGAGAGCAAGCTGGAGGGGTGACCAGCCTCGGATTGGGCGGCATCCGTCCTGCCGCCCACTGTCAATCTCCATTATGAACAAAGTTTGAATCTTCATTTCTCCATTGTTTTTCACGCGATCTTGTGGTATGCTTAACATACCGAATTTCCCCCAGCGACTTTAATTGACAGGAGTGATTACTATGGTCAGACTGATTATGGGCGTGAAGGGCTCCGGCAAGACCAAGCAGCTCATTGAACTGATCAACAACGCGGCGAAGGACGAGCCCGGCAACGTGGTTTGCATCGAGGCTAACCGCACCATGACATACGATATCCACTACCACATCCGCCTGATCGACGCCCAGGAGTACAATCTGGACAGCTACGAGCTCTTCCGGGGCTTCATCAGCGGCCTGTATGCGGGCAACTATGATATCTCCCATGTGTTCATCGACAACCTGTGCAAGACCATCGGCCGGGAAGTGGACAAGGACACCGAGAATTTCCTGAACTGGCTGGACGCCTTTGGCGAGAAGAACAACATCAAGTTCACCGTCACCATCAGCGCCGACCTCTCCCTGGCTACTGACGGGATGCAGAAGTTCCTGTAAGGCTGCTGCGCTTTCCCATATACACAGACGCCGCCTCTGCCAACTGGCAGAGGCGGCGTTTTTCAGGTTTCAGATTTGCACCTGGGAGGATCCGGCGTCCAGCCCCTCCAGCAGATTGTAATTATCATAGTCCGCCACAGAGGACAGGTCGCTGAGGCACAGCTGGTCCACGCCGAAGAAAGCAGCCATCCGGGCCCGCTCCAGGGCGGCCTCGCCGTTGAGATACCACACCGCGGTGTCCCCGCTGCCGGAGGTGAGATAGGCGCAGGCGTAGCGGTCGGAGTAGTAATCTTTCGTCTGGGAGGCGGACAGCAGCTGCTCGATCTCGGCGGCGGAGGCCTGGCCGATGTGCCGCCCATCCGTCCAGGCGGAGCCCGTGGTGGTCAGCAGCAGGCTGAGACAATCGGAATCCACCTGGTCCGCCAGTTCGGCCAGGGCGTAGTAGACCTCCTCCAACGGCGCCAGGGGGGCGATGGGGAAGTCCTCGGACACGTCGCCATAGTCCGCCACCCGTACCACCAGCTTGTCGGCCGGCTCACTCAGGGCGGCATAGTCATAGCCGTTGTATGCGGCTCCCTGCCAGACGGGCGCCTCCACCATCAAATAGAGCAGCCGGTCCTCTCCCAGTTCGGCCCGCAGCGCCTCCGCCAGCGCGGTGAAATCCTTCTTCTGGGCGGAAGAGAGCTCCGCCAGGTCCAGAAACAGCCCCTCATAACCGCCGCTCTCCACCGCGGCCGCCAGTACCTCTGCGGTGTGGCTGGGGTCATCCTTCAGTGCCGAGGCGCTCCCGCCCACATGCAGCAGCGGCACGGCACCGGCGGCGGTGATGGTCTCCTGCAGGGCGGCTGCGGTCTCTGCATCGGGGGTACCGGCGAGCCGGGACTCCCCGGCGTAGATCAGCCGGGCGCCGCCCACCGCCACGGCGCCATAGCCGGTCAGGTCTGTCAGACCCTCCGCGGAATAGGCGATGCCGGTTTTCTCCGGGGCCGCGGCGTGATAGCTGTCATACAGCCGGATCAGCATGACCGCCGCCTGCTCCCGGGTGGCAGTCTGATCCGGGGAGAAGGTGGTGGCCGCAGTGCCGTTCACCAGCCCCAGCTCATGGGCCATGGCGATATAGCCCACGTTGGTGGTCACATCTCGGAAGGGCATGGGCAGGTCCTGGGCCAAACCGGCGATGGTGCCGTAGCCCATAGCCCGCACCAGCATGACCGCCAGCTCCTCCCGGGTGATGGGCTCCCGGGGGCGGAACGTATCCGTCTGCCGGGTGATGGCCCCGTTGGCATAGGCGGTCTCCACCGCGCTGTAATACCAGGCACTCTTGTCCTGGTTGTCCGTATAGGACCCGGCCTCCGGTGTTACCATCTCCCAGCCGAACAGGCGGCACAGGGCCACCACAAAGGCCCCCCGGGTCATGGGAGCCCCCAAGCCGAAGCGGGTGGGCGTCTGCCCCTGGAACAGGCCCAGGTCCACGGCCCGACGGATGGAGTCCGCCGCCCAGTGGCTCTCCGGCACGTCGGAAAAGCCGGTGGAGGCCGCTGCCGCGGGCGCCGGCAGCGCCGCTGTCACCAGCAGGGCGCAGAGCAGCGCGCAGGAACAGAACCATTGCAGTCGTCTTTTCATGTTGTCATTCTTCGCTCCTTTAGCGTCAGATTTCTTTCAGATTCTGGCAGAGATGCCCGGATTCGCCCTCTGTCGGTATGCCATTGTACCAGAATCTGCCGCCGCCGTCAAACGAACGGTGTCGGAACGCAGAAAAACCTTTACGTTTCACCCCTTGCCTGCTATAATAATTTAGTTATGATGGCTTTTTATTACCTTTGAAAGGGAGGGAACGTGCCATGAGATTCAAAAAATGGAACATCGGGACCCCGGCTGAGCGGGACGTTGCCCTCCTGCGGAGTGCCGGATACCCCTATCTCCTCTCCACGGTCCTGGCGGCCCGGGGTGTCACCACTGCCGAGGCGGCGGCCGAGGCGCTGGAGCGGGACAGGAGCCTCAGCATGTCCCCCATGCTGATGCGGGATATGGACAAAGCCGTCGCCCGCATCCAGCGGGCGATCAGCCAGGGGGAGACCATCGCCGTGTTCGGCGACTACGACGTGGACGGCATCACTTCCACGGTTCTGCTGATGGACTATCTCAAAAGCTGCGGCGTCCGCTGCCTGCGGCATATCCCCCGCCGGATCGAGGAGGGCTATGGCCTGTCCAAGGAGGCCATCCAAGGCCTGCGGGACCAGGGCGCCACGCTGATGATCACCGTGGACTGCGGCATCACCGGCAACGAGGAGGTGGACTTCGCTGCCTCCATCGGGCTGGATGTGGTCATCACCGACCATCATGAGTGCAAGGAGGAGCTGCCGCGGGCGCTGGCAGTGGTGGACCCCCACCGCAGCGACTGCCCCTATCCCTTCAAGCATCTGGCGGGAGTGGGTGTGGCGCTGAAGCTGGTGCTGGCCCTGGGGGCGAGAGCCGGGAGGATGCCCTGTTCGCCCGATACTGCACCCTGGCGGCCATTGGCACCATTGCCGACGTGATGCGGATGGAGGGGGAGAACCGCACCATCGCCTTCTGCGGGCTGGAGGCCCTGCCCCACACGGACTTCGTGGGCGTCCACGCCCTGCTGAAGGAGGCGGGGCTTCTGGGCAAGCCCATCACCTCTGTCCAGATCGGCTTTGTGCTGGCCCCCCGGATCAACGCCGCCGGCCGCATGGGCGCGGCGGATCTGGCCGCGGACCTGCTGGAGACCGATGACCCCGCCCGGGCCGAGGAGCTGGCAAAGGCTCTGTGTGACCTAAACCGGGAGCGGCAGGCGGTAGAGCAGGCCATCTGCGCCGACGCCACCGAGAAGATCGAGCGCCTCCGGGCCGAGGACCGCAGCGCCCTGGTCCTCTCCAGCGAGGACTGGCACCAGGGCGTGGTGGGGATTGTGGCCTCCCGCCTCAGCGAGAAGTACGCCTGCCCAAGCTTCATGATTCATCTGAAAGACGGCGTGGGCAAGGGTTCCTGCCGGTCCTACGGCGGGTTCAACCTGTTTTCCGCGCTGGAGTCCTGCGCCGACCTGCTGGAGGGCTTCGGCGGCCACGAGTTGGCGGCGGGCTTTACCATCTCCGAGGAGAACATCGACGCCTTCCGGGCCCGGATGAACCGGTATGTCCGCTCCGCCTCCGGCGGGGAACGGGCGGTATCCTGCCTGGACGTGGACGCGCCCATCTCCTGCCCCGGCGAGGTGACGCTGGCGGAGGTGGAGCAGCTGGACCAGCTGGAGCCCTATGGCGCGGGTAATCCCCGGCCGGTGTTCGCCCTGCTGGGCGCCACGGTGGACGTCCTGCAGCCCGTGGGCCAGGGGAAGCACCTGAAGCTCCGCCTCTCCAAGGGCACGTGCCGGTTTGACGCCATCTTCTTCTCCATGACGGAGGAGACGTGCGGCGTGGCGGCGGGCATGCGGGTGGACGCGGCCTTTTATCTCCAGGCCAATACCTTCCGGGGCAATACCACCCTGCAGCTGCAGCTCATCGACATCCGCCCCTCTCTGACCCCCAGCCGCCATGAGGCGGCGGACCTGGACCTGCTCCACCGCCTCGTGGCGGGAGAGGGCCTCACCGGGCAGGAGCGGGCCCGGCTCCAGGCGTCCCGCAGCCAGTTCGCCGCCTTTTGGACCGTGCTGGAGCGGCAGCTCCGCCGGGGAAAGGCGGAGGAGGAGATGCTGCCCTTTCTGCGGCGGCTGTCGGCACTCTCCGGCGGGTGTGAGAGCTTCCTCCGGGCCGGCCTGGCCCTGGCCGTGTTCCAGGAGCGGGGCCTGATCGCCCTGTCCGTCCAGGGGGACCAGGTGACGCTTTCGCTGAATCCCATCCAGGGGAAGGTGGATCTCTTCGCCTGCCCCTATCTGTCCCGCCTGCGGGAGGACGCCGCCGGCAAGAGTGGAGGTGTTGTGTCATGACCATTCAGGAACAGTATGAGAACCTGGAAAAGACTGTCCGGGGCTACAATCCTGCGGCAGACTTCCAGCACATCCGGGCGGCCTTTGAATTTGCGGCAGAGGCCCACAAGGACCAGAAGCGCAAGAGCGGGGAGCCCTATATCATCCATCCCCTGGCGGTGGCGCAGATTGTGGCGGAGGAGCTGCGGCTGGACAGCGAGTCCATCGAGGCCGCCCTGCTCCACGACGTCATCGAGGACACCGCCGCCACCCACGAACAGGTATCCAAACTCTTTTCACCCACCATCGCCGACCTGGTGGAAGGCGTCAGCAAGCTGACCCGCATCCAGTACGCCACCAAGGAAGACGAGCAGATGGAGAACCTGCGGAAGATGCTCATCGCCATGAGCAAGGACATCCGGGTGATCCTCATCAAGATCTCCGACCGGCTCCACAACATGCGGACCATGGAGTACCAGTCTCCCGCCAAGCAGAAGCAGAAGTCTCTGGAGACTATGGAGATCTACGCCCCCATCGCCCACCGGCTGGGTATGCAGCGCATCAAGTGGGAGCTGGAGGACCTGTCCTTAAAATATCTGGACCCCATTGGCTACGAGGAAATCGTCTCCAAGCTGGAGGCCAAGCACCAGGAGTACGAGGACTTCATGCGCCGCATCCAGATCCAGATCGACGACCGGCTGAAGGAGCTGGACATCGATCACATCGTCTACGGCCGGATGAAGCATCCCTACTCCATCTACCGGAAGATGTTCAACCAGAACAAGAGCCTGGACGAGATCTTCGACCTGTTCGCCTTCCGGGTGATCGTGAACACGGTGGGGGACTGCTACAACGTTTTGGGTGTCATCCATGATCTCTACAAGCCCATTCTGGGCCGCTTCAAGGACTATATCGGCACTCCAAAGCCCAACGGATATCAGTCCCTCCACACCACGGTCATCGGCGCGGACGGCCTGCCCTTCGAGGTGCAGATCCGCACCAAGGAGATGCACGAGATCGCCGAGTACGGCGTGGCCGCCCACTGGAAATACAAGCAGAACGGCCAGGGCGCCGGCACCGAAGGGCGCTACGAGTGGGTCCGCCGTTTGCTGGAAAACCAGGAGGGCGCGGACGCAGAGGACTATATCCACTCTCTGAAGATCGATATGTTCTCCGATGAGGTGTTCGTCTTCACACCGGGCGGCGACGTGCAGAACCTGCCCGCCGGCGCCACGCCCATCGACTTTGCCTACGCCATCCACTCCGCCGTGGGCAACCGGATGGTGGGCGCCAAGGTGAACGGCCGGATCGTCACGCTGGACCATGTGCTGAAAAACGGCGACATCGTGGAGATCCTCACCTCCAAGAACGCCAAGGGTCCCAGCCGGGACTGGATGAAGATTGCCAGAAGCAGCGAGGCCCGCAGCAAGATTCGCCAGTGGTTCAAGAAGGAGAAGAAAGAGGAGAACATCGCAAACGGCCGTGCCGCCTTCGAGGCGGAGCTGAAGCACTGCGGCATCTCCATGAAGGACGTTCTCTCGCCGGAGATGCTGCCGGTGCTGTTGAAGCGGGTGTCCTACGGCTCTCTGGACGACATGTACGCCGCCATCGGCTACGGCGGCTTCACCGCCCAGAAGGCAGTGAGCCGGATCCAGGGGGAGCTGAACCGGGTGGCGAAGCTCCACCAGGCGGAAAAGGCCGCCGAGGAGCTGGCGGAGGCCAAACCGGCGGAGCCTGCCAAACAGCCCTCCGCTCCCAAGCGGGTGAAGAGCGAGCAGGGCATCATCGTGGAGGGCCTGGATAACTGCCTGGTGAAGTTCTCCAAGTGCTGCACCCCGGTGCCGGGGGACGACATCATCGGCTTTATCACCCGGGGTACGGCGTGTCCGTCCACCGGTGCGACTGTCCCAACGCCTCGGAGGAGAAGCGATCCCAGCCGGGGCAGGAGGGGCGCTGGATCAAGGTCTCCTGGGGCGGCGACACCAACGACAGCTATCCCACGATTTTGGAGGTGGTGTGCAAGGACCGGCAGGGCCTGCTGCTGGACATCTCCGCTGCCCTCTCCACGACGAATACCTTTGTGCTGGGCATCAACTCCCGCAGTACAGAGGACCAGTTTGCCATCTTCCGGCTGGAGATCCGGGTGAAGGACGGCGCCCAGCTGAAGTCCGTCATGAACAAGCTGAACCAGATCTCCGGGGTGCTGAAGGTCAACCGACCGGCGGGGTGAGAGCGGCTTCCGCCGGGGTGATTCGATGGCGGAAGAGCTTCCGGGGGGATGTAGGGGCGGCGATCAACCGCCCGGAGATGATTTGGGCCGCCGAACGGCGGCCACGGGGGATTCTGCTCCCGCAGGGGGCCGCTTCCACGGGGGATGCGCCCCCCATTGTCGTCGTCGCAAAGTCCGCTCAGCTCCGTTTCCGCCTGCGGCGAAAACTGCGCCCGCTCCCTTGCTCCTCCTCTCCCCACCGCGCGGGGCGCGGCGGGGGCCCCTTTCGGTCTTGCCAAAAGAGAAATGGGCCGTGCACGGTCTAAAGAGAAAAGTGTGTGGCGCGCTGCGGTGCAGTGGCCCTCCGCGCTGACGGAGGTCGACGTATCGGTGCAAGCGCCGATTTTGGCCCGCCTTCGGGCACGCTTGGGCCTTCTGCGATTTTCCTAACTGCCGTCCCATGGCGGGAGTACCAACCTTGTCGGGGTGGTTATCGCATGGAATTGCTTCTCTTTTCGCTGCCGCTGGCTGCCCCTCGGGGGAACTGGCGTAGCGGGCCGATAAAGGCATCGGCCCCTACGGAGATACCGTCGGCCTTGCGCATTTTGTGGGGGCCGACCTGCGTGTCGGCCCTTGCGAGGGTGACGAAGGCCACAAGCCCGGTAGGGGCGGACGCCCTTGTCCGCCCGCCAGCACAAGCCGCCACAACCGCCCAGGCAGCGCGTAGCGACTGCGCAGCTGTTGGTGGCTCTGCCGTCTTACGGATGCGGCGTGCTCCCTGCGGGCAAGCGGAACGCGCGGAAGGAGGAGCCAGTGGAACACTGGTGACGGAAATACGGGGAGCGCCGCAGCGCGAGACAGGAAAAGAGGAGCGGTTCAAATGCGCCCGTGTCCTCCAATCCAAGACGCACTACGCCGCGGGAATCCGCCGCTAAGTCTGCACCGCACCCCGCCGCGCCCGTCGGGGGACCCTCGCAAACACGCAGGCACCCTCTCGCGCCGCCCCCCGTACAGCAACTTTGCACGCATGTGTAAAGTTGCGGCCAAAGCGCCTTTTTCTCTTATACCGGGCGCGGCGCGTTCTCTTTTTGGCGCTGACAAAAAGAGAATGGGGGCGCATCTGCACGGCCGTCAGCATGGCTGATATTCCCCGCAGAAATAGAAGCCTTCCATTTTGAGTGAACCATAGAAAGGAATCCATTGTATGCGTGCAGTTGTGACACGGGTGGCTGGTGCCTCCGTAACCATTGCCGGGAACGTCAACGGCCGGATCGGCCGTGGCTTCCTGGTGCTGCTGGGCGTGGGACCCAACGACACCGAGGAGACCGCCGACCGCCTGGCGGAGAAAATCTGCAACCTGCGGGTCTTTGAGGATGAAAACGGCAAAATGAATCTGAATCTGGAGCAGACAGGCGGTGCCCTGCTGGTGGTGTCCCAGTTCACCCTGTACGCGGACACCTCCTCCCGCCGCCCCGGCTTTACCGGCGCCGCCAAGCCGGACGCGGCCATCCCCCTGTATGAGCGATTCATGGCTCACTGCAGGGAGCGGGGCTTCGACGTTCAGCATGGGGAGTTCGGCGCTGATATGCAGGTGGACTCCCGGAACGACGGCCCCGTCACCATCCTCTTCGACACAGAGCGGCCCTTATGAGGGAAGCGGCGCAGGGCGGCGGCGAAATGGCGCCGCCGGAGCTGGTGCGGACGTTCTATGAGACCGTGGTCTCCCAGCACCGTCTGGAGGACCTGCCCCGCTTCGTCGAGGAGGGCTGCGTGCTCCGCCAGGGGGAGTGGACCACTCCCCTGGGTCCCGGCGGCATGGTGCGGCATCTGGCGGCTCTGCGGGAGACGTATCCGGATTACACGGTCCGCATCCTCCGCCAGCACTGGGCCGCGCCGTATGTCGTCTCCGAGTGTGTTATGGAGGGGACCCACCTGGGCCCTTGGCCCGGAACAGTCCCCACGGGAAAACGCCTGATCTTCACCGGCGTGAACATCGACCGGGTGGAGGGCGGAAAGATCGTGGAGCACGGCGGCGCTGTGAACACCTTTGAGACCCTGTGGGACGCGGGCATGATCCGCCCTGCGGAGTGACAGGGCATTTGTCCATTCCACACATGGGCGGGCGGGATTTCCGCCGCCTGCCTCTGATATTTTCATTTGGCAAGGGAGGTCTCCCATGAAGATCAAGTGCTTGCAGGTGGGCCCCATCGGCACCAACTGCTATCTCCTCTGCGACGAGGATGCCAAGACCTGCGCCGTCATTGATCCCGGCGGGGATGGGGCGCGGATCGCCGCCGCGGTGGCGGAAACCGGCTGTGTGCCCTGCGCCATCCTGCTGACCCACGGCCACTACGACCACACCGGCGCTGTGGGAGAGCTCCAGGCCAAATGGCCGGAGACCCCGGTGTATCTGAATCGCCGGGATGTGTACGCCGATGCCTGCACCCAGCAGCTGTTCCCGCTCCTCAGCGGGGACGTGCGGGACTACGACGAGGGGGACACGGTGGCTGTGGGCGGCCTGACGGTGACCGTTCTGGCCACCCCCGGCCACAGCGAGGGGTCTGTCACCCTCCGGTGCCAAGACGCCCTCTTCTGCGGGGATACGCTCTTTGCGGGCTCCTGCGGCCGGACGGACTTCCCCGGCGGGTCCATGGAGAAGATGATGGCCTCTCTGCGGCGGCTGGGGCAGCTGGAGGGAGACCTCCGGGTCCTGCCCGGCCACATGGAGGCATCCACCCTGGACCGGGAGCGGCGCTGGAACCCCTATCTGCTCCAGGCCATGCAGTGAGGAGGGCGCGCCCATGAAACTGGTTTTCCGCGGCCATGACGAGCGGTATGTGGTGGAGCAGAGCCTGATGAATCTGTTCCCCGGGGAACTGCCTGTCTACGAGCCGATCACCCCAGGCGATGACAGCTGGGCCGTGATCTCGCTGGAGGAGACGGGGGACCTCTGCCGGGTGGCGGTCTCCCTCTGCCGGGGCGGCAAGACCACCGAGCAGACCTATCAGGAGCCCCTCTCCGGCGGCGATTTCCAGCGGGAGGGCCTCCGCCGCCACGCCGTCGGCGCCTGCTTCTTCCTGGTGGCCCGGGCGGTCACCGGCGTGACGCCCCCCTGGGGAATGCTCACCGGCGTCCGGCCCGACAAGCCGGTGACCTGGGCCCTGGAGGACGGGAAGTCCCCGGAAGAGGCCCGGGCGTATTTGGAGGAGCACTATTTCGTCACCCCCTCCCGGGCCGCCCTGGCCCTGGAGACCGGCGCCACCGCGGCCAAGGCCGCCCGGCGGCTGGAGAAGCGGGACATTGACGTGTACGTGGGCATTCCCTTCTGCCCAACCCGGTGCGCCTATTGCTCCTTTGTCAGCCAGTCGGTGGAGCGGAGCTTTGCCCTGGTGCCCCCTTATGTGGACGCCCTGTGTGGGGAGATCTCCGCCGGCGGCGAGATGGTTCGCCGGGCGGGACTGCGGGTGCGGACCTTCTACATGGGCGGCGGCACCCCCACCACCCTGACGGCGGAGCAGATGGACCGGGTCCTCACTGCTTTCGAGACCTCCTTCGACCGTACCGCCTGTGAGGAGATCACTGTGGAGGCGGGCCGGCCGGACACCATCACGGCGGAAAAGCTGGTGGTGCTCCGCACCCACGGGGTCACCCGGGTCTCGGTGAACCCCCAGACCTTTGAAGAGAACGTGCTGCGGGCCATCGGCCGGTGCCACACGGCTGCGGACATCGACCGCGCCATGGAGCTGGTGGCCCGGTGCGGCTTCCCCCACGTGAACATGGACCTGATCGCCGGACTCCCGGAGGATACGGCGGAGGGCTTCCGCCGCTCCCTGGACCGGTGCCTGACCTACGGCCCCGACGATATCACCGTCCACACCCTGGCGCTGAAAAAGGGCAGCCGCATCCTGACGGAGGGACTGCGGATCCCCGGCGCGGAGACGGTGGCCGAGATGCTGGATTACGCCTCTCCCACCCTCCGGACCGCCGGATACCGTCCCTACTACCTATACCGGCAGAAGTACATGTCCGGCAGCTTTGAGAACATCGGCTGGTGCCGCAGCGGCGGCGAGTGCTGGTACAACGTGGACATCATGTCGGAGCTGTGCTCCATCCTGTCCTTCGGCGCCGCCGGGTCCACCAAGATGGTGGTGCCGGGCACCAACCAGATCCAGCGGGCGTTCAACGTGAAATATCCCACCGAGTATATCCAGCGGCCGGAGAAGTGGCAGGCCAATCAGACCGCCTTCGCCGCCTTTTATGAAGCACTGTGAAAGGAGCATCGCCATGGCCTATTCCCTGAAAGAGATCAACGACGCTGTCCGCTCTGACCCCAAGGGCTTTGCGGAGGCGTGCGACGCCGCCTTTGCCAAAAAAGTGGAGACGGCGGCCCAGAAGATTGCCGATCACCGGAAGGAGTCCCGCATCATCCTGTTGTCCGGCCCCTCCGGCTCCGGCAAGACCACCACGGCATTGAAGATCGAAGAGCAGCTGGAGAAAATGGGCATCCAGACCCACACCATCTCCATGGACAACTACTTCAACACCATCGACCCGGAGACGGCGCCCCGGAACCGGGAGGGCGCCATCGACTACGAGTCTCCCTTCTGCCTCGACATCGAGCTGCTGAACCGACACTTCTCCATGCTGGACCGGGGGGAGACCATCCACGTGCCCAAGTACGAGTTCGCCCGACAGATGCGCTCCGACATCCTGTCTCAGCCGCTGAAGCTGGGGCCCGACGAGCTGGCTATCTTTGAGGGCATCCACGCCCTGAACGACGTGATCGTGGGCAAGAATCCCAAGGCCTTCAAGCTGTATATCGCGGCCCGGTCCAATGTGGTGGACGAGGACGGCGCCGTGGTGTTCCAGCACCCCTGGCTGCGCCTGTGCCGCCGGATCGTCCGGGACTACAAGTTCCGGGGCAGCGACGCCAACTTCACCCTGAAGATGTGGCCCAATGTCCGCCGGGGGGAAAAGCTGTATATCTCCCCCTATAAGGAGAATGCGGACTTGATGTTCGACTCCTCCCTGCCGGATGAGGTGGCGGTGCTGAAGCCCTTCGTGGTCCCCCTGCTGGAGGCGCTGCCCCAGGGCAAGTATGAGATCGCGGACGACATCCTCCGGGGATTTGAGCGGATCGAGATCATGGAAGAGTCCAACATCGCCCCCAGCTCCCTGGTGCGGGAGTTCATCGGCGGCAGCATCTATCCCAGCTGAGCGGGGCTGCCCCTCTGCCCCAATCTTTCTTTGGAGGTCATACAAGCCATGAATGAGCGGTTGCAGGAACTGCTGGACGCGGTGCAGCGCACTGCCTCCCAGGTGGGCGGCAGTGCGGCGGATGCCGCCTACGGCATGGGAAAGCGGGCGGGAGAGCTCCTGTCCGTGGCCAAGCTGAATATCCGGATCATGGACCTGAAGGGAGCGGTGAGCACCGCCCTGCGGGAGGTGGGGGAGATGATCTACGCCACCCACACCGGCACCCTCACGGAGTCCGAGGTACTGCTGGCAAAGCTTCAGGAGATCGACGGGCTCCGCCAGCAGATCGACCGGCTGGAGCGGGAGATCGCTCGGCTCCAGGGCGGCGCGGTGTGCCCCTTCTGCGGGGCGGCCGCCCGGAGCGGCGACGTATTCTGCCGGGAATGCGGCCAAAAGCTGTAAGGAGGAAGCGTAAGATGGAATATACATTCGCACAATATCAGGAGAGCGCCCAGGCGCTGAGAGACCGCCTGGGGGCGTTCCGCCCCCGGTGCCTGCTGATCTTGGGCTCCGGCCTGGGCTCTTTGGGCAACGAAGTGGAGTCCCCCATTGCCGTCCCCTATGAGGATGTGCCCCACATGAAGCGATCCACCGCCCCGGACCACGCGGGCCGGTTCGTGTTCGGCCGCCTGGCGGGTCAGGACGTGGCGGTGATGCAGGGCCGCCTCCACACCTATGAGGGCTGGTCCTTTGAGGATGTCAGCTATCCCGTCCGGGTGCTGCGGCTGCTGGGGGCGGAAACGCTGGTAGTCACCAACGCTGCCGGCACGGTGAACACCGCCTTCTCCGCCGGGGACATCATGCTGATTACTGACCACATCAAACTCTTCGGTGTCAGCCCCCTTTGCGGCCCCAATCTGGAGGAGTTCGGCCCCCGGTTCCCGGACATGAGCCATGTGTACACGCCCCGACTCCAGGACACCGCCCGGGAGGCTGCGGAGGAGCTGTCCATCCCCCTGCGCCAGGGCGTCTATATGTACTTCCCCGGCCCCCAGTACGAAACGCCGGCGGAGGTCCGTGCCGCCCGGGCGCTGGGCGCGGACGCCGTGGGCATGTCCACGGTGCCGGAGGCCATTGTGGCCGCCCACTGCGGCATGGATGTGCTGGGCTTCACGCTCTGCACCAATATGGGGGCCGGGGTGCTGGACCAGCCTCTTTCCTCCGACGAGGTGCTTGCCGCCGCCGCCACGGCGGGGCCCCGGTTCTCTGCCCTGGTAAAGGCGTGTCTGGCCCGGTTATAAACGGCAGCGGCAGGCCATAGGCTCATAGGGGCAGCAGATTCCGCCGCCCTAGTTCTCTGTTGTAATTTGAGGTAATCGCTTCATGTCTAATCAAAAAAAGCAATCCTTCCTGGGCGGCGCCGCCATCCTGGCCGCAGCTGTCGTTGTGGTGAAATTTATCGGGTTCTTCTACAAAGTCCCCCTGAACAACATCCTGGGCGGCCCCGGCAAGACGTATTTCGACACTGCCTATAAGATTTACAATTTCCTGCTGACCTTCTCCACGGCGGGCCTGCCTCTGGCCATCTCCAAGCTGACCAGCCAGGCCCATGCCCAGGGACGGGAGAACGAGAAGCGGAAGATCTTCCGCACCGCCATCGTGCTGTTTTTCGTCCTGGGCACGGTGGGCGCCCTGTTTATGTTCTTCCAGGCAGAGGGCTTGGCGGGGTTTCTGGAGAACAGCCTGGCGGCCCAGCCCATCCGGGCGCTGGCTCCGGCGGTGTTCTGCGTGTGCCTGCTGGCCTGCATGCGGGGCTACACCCAGGGCCAGGGCAACATGACGCCTACGGCGGTTTCCCAGGTACTGGAGGCGCTTTTGAAACTGGCTATCGGTCTGCCGCTGGCGTGGTATGTACTGCGCATCGGCATGAGCCTGGAGATGGGCGCCGCCGCGGCCATCCTGGGCGTCACGGCGGGCACGGCGGTCTCCATGCTGTTTTTGGTGGGATATTTGGCGAAGCACCGGAATCGGACACAGTCCCTGGATGTCCCCTCCGGCAGCAGCCATCTGATCCGGCAGATCCTGGCCATTGGCATCCCCATCACCCTCAGCAACTCCGCAATGAGCATCCTGAACATCATCGACACCAAGATCGTCATGGGCCAGCTGCAGAACGCCCTGCTGCTGTCGGAGGAATCGGCCGCCGCCCTGAACGGCCAGTACAGCATGGCCATGGATATGCCCAACATGGTGGCCTCCTTCGTGTACCCGGTGACCATGAGCTTGATTCCATTCGCGGCGGCGGCTCTGGCCCGGCAGGACCATGCCGGAGCGGACCGGATCATCTCCTCCGCCTTCCGCATCATCGCCATTCTGGCCCTGCCGGCGGGCATCGGCCTCAGTGTCCTCTCCACGCCCATCATGGTCCTGGTGCTGCCGGCCCAGCGGGAGGATGCCCTGGCGGCGGGCCCCCATCTTCAGGTGCTGGGCATCGCCCTCATCTTCATCTGCCTGATGATCCTGACCAACGCTATCCTGCAGACCTACGGCAAGGAGAAGCTGCCCATCTTCACCGTGATCGTCGGCGGCATCGTCAAGATCATCATGAACTATTTCCTGGTGGGGAATCCGGACATCAACATCCACGGCGCACCCATCTCCACGCTATGCTGCTATCTGGTGATCGTGGTGCTGAATCTGTTCTTCGTGTGGAAATACTCGCCCCAGAAGCCACGGTATCTCGAAGTTTTCGCAAAGCCCGTGGCCGCTTCCCTGCTCATGGGCGGCGCGGCCTGGGCGGTCTATGGCCTAGCCAGCCGGGTGCTGGATGGGGCTTTCCTCGCCCTGGCACAGCAGATGTTTGCGGATCCGGATAAGATCCAGCTCTGGTCTGTATATCTGGCCAACGCCGCCTGTGTCCTGCTGGGCATCCTGGCCGGCGTGATCGTCTACGGTGTGCTGGTGATCGCTCTGCGGATCCTGCGGGCGGAGGATGTGCGGTCCATTCCCCGCGGGGAAAAGCTTATTAAACTTCTGCACTTAAAATGAGAAACCGGGCGGCCGCGCCCCCTTCCCAAGGGGGCGATCCGCTAAAATTCCTTGAAAAATCAGGGGTTTCCCGTGAATTTTTCTTGCAAAGGCAGGCATCTTATGGTAGAGTTTCAGCGTAAGGATTTTTACAGCTACGAGGATTTTCTGGAGATCATGCGGCTGCTGCGGGCTCCCGGGGGCTGCCCCTGGGACCGGGAGCAGACCCACAGCTCCATCCGCCGGAACTTCCTGGAGGAGACCTATGAGGTTCTGGACGCCATCGACCACGACGACGCCAGCGGCATGTGCGAGGAGCTGGGCGACGTGTTGATGCAGGTGGCCTTCCATGCCCAAATCGAGGCGGAGCGGGGCCGCTTCACCATGGCAAATGTGGTGGACGGCGTGGCCCGGAAGCTGGTGTACCGCCATCCCCATGTCTTTGGGGACGTGCAGGCGGATACCTCCCAGCAGGTCCTGGCCAACTGGGACGTGCTGAAGCGCCGGGAGAAGGGCCAGCGGTCCACGGCGGACGCGGTGGAGGCCGTGCCCCACACGCTGCCTGCCCTGTGGCGGGCGGAAAAAATTCAGTCCAAGACCGCCAAGGCCGGCTTTGACTGGACAAGCTCTCTCCAGGCACTGGACAAGCTGGAAGAGGAGGTCCGTGAGCTCCGGGCCGCCCTGGAGGCCGGTCAGGCCGCCGATGCGCCCCACGGCATCCGGGAGGAGCTGGGCGACACGCTGTTTATGGCCGCCAAAATCGCCCAGATGTCGGGCGTGGACCCGGAGGACGCCCTCCACCGGGCCTGCGACAAGTTTGACCGCCGCTTCCGCGCGGTGGAAGAGGCCGCGGACAAGCCTCTGCCGGAGTGCGGTGAGGCGGAGCTGCTGGCCCTCTGGAACGATGCAAAATCCCACGATCCGTCTTAATCGCGGGCGCGCCTGCCTGCGTTAGGAATAAATCATCTAGCAAGCGCATCACACATTGTATAGGAGGATAACATCCATGAACAAAGCTGAACTCATCAATTCTGTCGCCGCTTCTGCCGACGTTTCCAAGAAGGAGGCCGAGGCTGTTGTGTCCGCCACGTTTGACGCCATCACTGCCGCCCTGAAAGACGGCGACAAGGTGCAGCTGGTGGGCTTTGGATCCTTCGAGGTCAAGAAGCGTGCCGCCCGCGTGGGCCGCAACCCCAAGACCAAGGAGTCCATTGAGATCCCCGCTTCTGTAGTGCCCGTGTTCAAGGCCGGCAAGGCCCTGAAGGACGCCGTGGCGAAGTGATCTGACCCTGTGATTTCGGGACTGCCGGTGCTGTGGTGCCGGCAGTCCCGTTTCCCATGAGAAAGGAGCCGCCCATGCGTTTGGATAAATATCTCAAAGTCTCCCGCCTCATCAAGCGGCGGACTGTGGCCAACGAGGCCTGTGACAACGGCCTGGTCACCGTCAACGGCAAGCCTGCCCGGGCCTCCTACGACGTGAAGGTGGGGGACCAGATTTCCCTGCGCTTCGGCCAGCGCATCGTAACGGTGGAGGTGCTGGACGTCCAGGAGACGGTGCGCCAGGCGGACGCCGGCACGCTGTACCGGGAGATCGGCCGGTAAGGCCGGACGCATATTCTCCCCGCCCCTCCCATATAGTTGGGACAGGGAGGGACGCGGAATGAACGACTACAACAACGCCATGTCCCAGGCGGGCCACCGTCTGGAGCTGATCGGCCGGGAGCGGCTCACGGTCTCCGGAGTGGAGGACGTGGAGCGGTTCGACGAGACCGGCATCATCATGTCCACCAGCGTGGGAACGCTGGTCATTACCGGAGAGGACCTGCACATCGGCAAGCTGTCCCTGGACGGGGGCGAGCTCCATGTGGACGGCCGGATCGATTCCGTCTCCTATGAGGACGGCGGTCAGGAGCGGGGGGGCCTTTTCCACCGGCTGTTCGGGTGAGGCGCCATGGCCCCTGCTCTCTCCCAGCCGCTCCTGCTCTTCTGTCAGGCGATCCTGCTGGGCATGGCTGCGGCGCTGCTGTATGACCTGCTGCGGGCCTTCCGCCTGCGGCTGCCCCGCCTGACGTCGGCGCTGGACATCCTGTACTGCATGGCCGCGGGCTTGGCGGTCTTCCTCTTCATGCTCCGCCGGGCGCAGGGGCAGCTGCGGCTGTATCTGCTGCTGGGGGCGGTGGGCGGCGGTGTGCTGTTTTTCACCGCCTTCTCCCCGTTTTTGCGGCCGGTGTGGGATTTTTGGGTGGATACCCTGGCATTTTTGCTGCATCTGACCGCCATTCCCCTGCGGGGAGCGGAAAATTTGTGTAAAAAAATTGGCAGATGGGGAAAAAATCTCTTTTATTTTATTCGCAAATGTTATACAATAAAAAACACCAAGCACGGCAGAAGGCTTTACAAAGGAGGCGGGCGGCATGGCAAGAGCAGGACGGCAGCCAAAGAAGCGGTCCAGAGGAAGCGTCCTCACCAAGCTTCTGATCCTGGTGATTCTGGCGGCGATCGGACTGCAGCTGCGCAGCCTCCACAGCCAGGTGCAGGACGCCCAGGCCCAGCGGGACGCCCTGACGGCCCAGGTCCAGGCCCAGGAGCAGGAAAACGCCGCCCTGGCCGCGGACATCGCCGAGGGCGCCACCGAGGATAAGATGAAGGAGATCGCGCAGGAAGAGCTGGGGCTGATCTCCCCCAATCAGCGTGTGTTTTCTGTGGGCAACTGACCGGAGCCGGGCGACGAGGGAGGCGGAGCGCCTCCCCCGCTTGTGCCGGGAGCCGGTCTTTTTTGATACGACCCGCTTCCACGGGAGCGGGAAAACCATCCGGAAGGAGAAACAGTACACTATATGGAGCTTCAGGTAGGGAGCATTTTGGAAGGAAAGGTGACCTCCATCACCAAATTCGGCGCGTTCGTGGCCCTGGACAATGGGAAGTCCGGCCTGGTCCACATCTCCGAGATCGCCAACACGTTTGTCAACGACGTACATGACTACCTGCAGGAGGGGCAGGCCGTCAAGGTCCTGGTGCTCTCCACGGAGAATGGAAAGGTCAATCTCTCCATCAAGCGGACGCTCCCCAGGCCGGAGCGGCCCGCCCGCAGTCCCCGGCCCAGCGGCAGCCACCCGGCGGGGACGTCCCGTCCCGTGGCCCAGGCCCGGCCCGCCGCCCGGGCGCAGCAGCCGCTGCCCCCCTCCGGCGACCAGTCCTTTGAGGACAAGCTGAAGCAGTTCCTCTCCTCCTCTGAGGGGAAGATGGCCGACCTGAACCGCAGCCTGGACGGGCGGCGGGGCGGCGGCCGGCGGCGCAGATAACACCAGGGCGCGCGGCAATGCCGCGCGCCTTTTTCATGTCCGCCGGATAAAAAAGGGCCGCCCAGCGGTTTCACGCTGCGCGGCCCAAGCGGGTGGGATATTGGAAAGCTTCCGGGATTATCATACACCCGCCCTGCATCCCTTGTAAATAGGAGCTTTTGTCGGATCGGCTCCTCTTTTGTCGGATCGCTGCGGGCTCTGAACAATTTGTGAATTTCACCGGCTCGCCCCTTTTCAAATGGAAAGATTTGTGCTATATTAATAAAAAGGGGAGAGATCCCCGATCTCTCCCACACGAAAGGAGCGATCCCTATGAAGTATACCTTTGCCTGCAAGAGAGTCCCGCTGAATGATTCCATCAAGGAATATGCCCAGAAGAAGATCTCCAAGCTGGAGCGATACTTCCGGGAGGAGGATACCACCGCGTTTGTCACTTTCTCTGTGGAGAAGGACCATCTGTGCTCGGTGGAGATCACGATCCGCGGCGGCACCACGTTGCTGCGGGCACAGACGGAGGCTCCTGACGGAGATATGCGCGGCGCCATTGACGCCGCTGTGGGATATATCGAGCGGCAGATTCTGAAGAACAAGACCCGCCTGGCCAAGCGCCTGCGGACTGAGGGCTTCCCCCCGCCCGCCCCGGCGGACGACTTTGAGGTGGCTGAGGAGAAGGAGTTCCCCATCGTCCGTACCAAGCGCTTCTCCGTGAAGCCCATGAGTCCGGAGGAGGCCATCCTGCAGATGAACCTGCTGGACCACAGTTTTTTCGTGTTCCGCAGCAGTGAGGATGACGGCCTATCTATCGTCTACCGCCGGAAAAATGGCGGATACGGCCTGATCGTCACGGATGAAGAGGAGTGACCCGTACCTGGCAGACAGGGCGGAGCCGCGTCAGCGGCTCCGCCCTTTTTCGCTCCGCCCCGGAGATGGCGCGCAATGCCTCTTGTCCTTTTCGGCATCTTCTGCTATACTGATACCGGCAAATCCCCGCTATGGGTCAAAATACGAGGAAAGAAAGAACAATTTGATGAAGATGATTTTTTTGGTGGACGGCGACAACAACATTGGCACCGGGCTCCAGGGTATCGACCTGCTGACTGCCGAGGACACCGTCCTGGTCTTTTTCGGCAAGGGGCAGACCCTGGCCAACGTGAAAAAGCTGTGCGCCGGCACAAAGGCCCAGGTGCAGTATCTGGAGAGCGTGAAGGGAGGCAAGAACTCCCTGGACTTCCAGATCATCACGGAGCTGGGCGTCCTGGTGGGAAGAGGAGAGGCGGATTTCGCCTATGTCATCAGCCAGGACAAGGGATATGAGGCCGCCATGAGTGCCCTCCACGCACGATACGCCTCCACGTTCCGGGAGGTGGCTCTGCGCCCCTCCATTCAGGACTGTCTCCAGGCGGCGTTCCTGCTGCGGGCAGGCACTCGGGAGGAGCTGGCCGCCGCCCTGGCCCGGCAGTACGGCCCCGTGCAGGGTCAGCTGGCCTATGAGCATCTGGAGGCCCTGCTCACCCCGCCTCCGGTCCAGGAGGCGGCGGCCCCCTCCCCCGCGCCGGAAAACAAGGCGGCGTCCAAGCCCGGAAAGCGGCGCAGCCGCGCGGCGGCGAAGCCGGCGGAGACCGCCGAGCCCGCCCCGGCCCAGAGCGCCCCACAGGATGCGGAGGAGCCTGCCGGGACGGCGGAGCCTGCCGCCCCGGCCGCCAGATCCCGCCGCAGCGGTGCCAGCCGCCGCCGGAAGCGGGCGGAGCGGTCCAAGGCAGAAAAAGCATGACAAGAGGCCGCGCCTTTGGCGCGGCCTCTTTGAATCCGCCACAGTGGGCAACACGGCGCCCGGCCAGTCTGGCCGGGCGCCGTCTGTCACGTTGTCTGCTGTTCGTCCAGGGCCCGCAGCAGGGCCTCCACGGTCCGCTCCACCACCCGGACCGTCTCTTCGTCCCGGTCCCGCAGCAGATCCGTGATCCGCTGCACAGCGTCCCCGGGCGCGCCGAAGAGCACATAGTCGGCGTTCAAATCCAGCAGGCGGCACAGGCGGATAAAGTTCTCCAGCCGGGTGCCGGTGTTTCCCAGCTCCAAATCCGCAATAAAGGACACAGATAGATCGGCCCGCTCGGCAAGCACTTCTCTGCTCCAGTTGAGTCGCTCTCTGGCTTCCCGAAAGCGGCGTCCCATCTCTATTCTGTTTGGGTCACGTTTTCTCATAAAAGCACTGCTCCTGCTGTTTGAGAAAAGTGTACCCTATTTCCCAATAAAGAAAAATATAGTCTAGTACTTTATTGACAACGTACAAAGTACTATGTTAATATGAAAAAAATAGGACGCAGGCAGCTGCCCGCGCCCTAAAAAGCGTATTACCGGCTCTGGTCCGCTGTATGCATGTAGGCCATCAGATCCAGGATCTTGTTGGTGTAGCCCCACTCGTTGTCATACCAGGCGATCAGCTTCACAAAGTTGTTGTCCAGCATGATGCCGGCGGTCTCGTCGAAGATGCAGGTCTCTGAAAACCCCGTCAGGTCGGAGGACACCACCTGGTCGTTGGTGCAGGTGATGATGCCCTTCATGCTGTTCTGGGCGGCGTTTTCCATGGCCACGCACACATCATGATAGCTGGCAGGCTGCTTGAGGCGGGCGGTCAGGTCCACCACGGACACGTCGTTGGTGGGCACCCGGAAGCTCATGCCGGTCATTTTACCCTTCAGCTCCGGAATTACCACGCCCACCGCCTTGGCCGCGCCGGTGGTGGAGGGAATGATGTTGCCCAGGACGCTGCGGCCGGTACGCCAGTCCCGGCCCGCCCGGGCGTCCACAGCCTTCTGCTTGGCGGTGGCGGCGTGGATGGTGGACATCAGCGCCTGCTCGATGCCGAAGGTGTCGTTGATGACCTTAGTCATGGGGGCCAGGCAGTTGGTGGTGCAGGAGGCGTTGGAGACCACGTCCATCTCCGGGGTGTACCGCTTGTGGTTCACTCCCATGACAAAGGTGGGCGTGATGTCGTCCTTGGCCGGGGCGGAGATGATGACCTTTTTCGCCCCGTGCCGGAAGTGGGCGGAGGCCTTTTCCGTGGTGCAGTAGGCGCCCGTGGACTCGATGATGTACTCGGCGCCGCAGTCGTCCCAGGGGATGTTGGCGGCGTCGTCTTCACTGTAAACCCGGATCTTCTTGCCGTTGATAATCAGGTGACGGTCGTCCCGCTCCACCGTGCCCTGAAAGGTCTTGAACACGGAGTCGTACTTCACCTGATAGACCATGTAGTCCAGGTCCGCGTTCCGCAGGTTGATGCCGCACATCTGATAGGTGGCGCTGCCGCGCTCCACCATGATCCGCAGTGCCACGCGGCCGATCCGGCCAAATCCGTTGATTCCCACTTTGATCGCCATGTTCCCATTCCTTCCTGTATTCCGTATTCCGCCGCAGCGGATGTTGTCCTCATTATACCATATTACCGGAAAATGTCACCGCAATTTTGCGTAAAATTGCGCATATAAAACGCAAGATTTGTTGTCCGTTTTGCACAGACTGGACTTCTGTTCGGCCGTGTCTGCCGGACTTCGACAATTTTCCCCCTTTTTCGACAAAGACCTTGTCTTTGCATCCCTTTTTTGCTATCCTATTGGTGTTCGAGGCAGGCTTTTCCACGGTTTGAAAGCCCCTCCCCGTATATGCTACAAGAGAGAATCCCAGCTGAAAGGATGCGCCTATGGAAGCAGAGCAATTTGACTTCTCCGTTGTGTTCCCCAACATCGCCGCCCAGTTGCGCAGCGTGTTGGGAAACCTGCACTTGGCGGCCGCCCAGCTGGCGCCTGCCATCCGGCGGGAGGGGGATCCGGCGCTGGATTCCACAGCTTCCCTGCTGGATCAGAGCTACTACCGCCTGCTGCGGCTGGTGAACAATCTGACGGCGGCGGGAGAGCTGGGGCAGGACGCGCCCCTCCCCGTCCGGGACCGGGATTTGACGGAGACGGTCCGTGCGGTCTGTGCCGGGGCTCAGGGTCTGTTTGCGCTCAAAAAGGTCCAGCTGGAATTCCGGAGCGCTGCGGACTGCCACACCTGCGCTTTTCACCAGCCCTCCATCGAGCTGCTGCTCTACCAGTTGCTCTCCAATGCCCTGAAGTTTACCCCCGCCGGAGGCGCGGTGACCGTGGAGCTGAAATTCATCAACCGATGGGTCCGCCTGTCCGTGTCCGACACCGGCTGCGGTATCCAGGAGGACCAGATCCCCTTCCTGTTCGACCGCTACCTTCACGACGATGCGATGGCGCCCCAGCCCCACGGCCTGGGCCTGGGACTGCCTATCTGCCAGCACATCGCAGAGCGCCACGGCGGCACCATGATTGCCGAGTCCCGGCCGGGGCAGGGGTCCCGCTTCACCCTGTCGTTGCCGGACCGGCGATGCGGGACTGCGGACGTGTCGGACGTGAAGTTCGATTACAACGGCGGCTTCAATCCGCTCCTCCTGGCCCTGGCGGACGCCTTGCCCCCCAGGCTTTCTCCCAGCGCCATCTGGACTGACCCTGGCTCCGGCTGGGGTCGGTTTTTTTCGCAGAAGCGGCTTTCCTTTTTTCCGGAAATCGGCTACAATAGCCCTATCACACGACCGGCGCTCCGTCGGCCTTTTCAGGAGGAACCCATTTATGTCCCAGCGTGTATTTGTGGCCATGAGCGGCGGCGTGGACAGCGCCGCAGCGGCGCTGCTGCTGCGGCAGGCCGGCTATAATGTCACCGGCGTGACGCTGCGCCTGCATCCCTATAAGGACCGCCCGGGCCTGTGCGGCTCTGCGGATGATATCGAGACAGCCCGCGCCGTGGCCGCCGGCATGGGGATTCCCCATGTGGTGCTGGACCTGTGCGATCTGTTCCGCGAGCGGGTCATGGACCGGTTTGTGTGGGCCTACACCCACGGCCGCACACCCAATCCCTGCATTGACTGCAACCGGGAGATCAAGTTCGGCGCCCTGCTGGACTGGGCGCTGGACCAGGGCGCGGACGCCATGGCCACCGGCCATTACGCCAGAGTCCGCCTCGATACGCCCTCCGGCCGCTGGCAGCTGCTGCGGGGCGCGGATCGACGGAAGGACCAGACGTACTTCCTCTATCAGTTGACCCAGCACCAGCTGGCCCATCTGCTGCTGCCGGTGGGAGACTATGAAAAGCCTGCCCTGCGGGCCCTGGCGGCCGCCAACGGCCTGTCCAACGCCCAGAAGGCCGACAGCCAGGACATCTGCTTTGTGCCGGATGGGGACTATGTGTCGTTTTTGCGGCAGTATGGCGGCGTGGAGCCCGTCCCCGGTGACTTCCTGGACTCAGAAGGCCGTGTGCTGGGCCGCCACAGGGGAATGGAATGCTATACCATCGGCCAGCGGAAAGGGCTGGGCGTCAGCGCCAACGCGCCGCAGTACGTGCTGGGGAAGGACCCGGACCGGAATGCCGTGATCCTAGGGGAGGACAACCGCCTCTACACCCGGGAGCTGACGGCGGAGCGGGTGAACTGGCTCTCCGTACCGGAGCCGGACCGCCCCCTGTCCGTCACCGCCAAGACCCGGTACAGCCAGCGGGAAGCTGCCGCCACAGTGGAACCGCTGCCCGGCGGCCGCATCCGCATGGTGTTCACAGAGCCTCAGCGGGCCGTCACCCCGGGGCAGGCGGTGGTGTTCTACGATGGAGATCTGGTGCTGGGCGGGGGCACCATCTGTCCGTGACGCAAAAGGACGCCGCGAAAGCGGCGTCCTGCAGTTCTTATCGCTGACTGGTGGTCCAGCTGTCCTGAAAGATCAGGTCATCCACATCCCCGCCGCTGATCGTCTGGTGTCTCATCATTTTATTTCCTCCTTTGCATTTGGGTTCTCAGCCAGTATATGCGCCTCCGGGCGGAAAATTGCACGGAAACGGGCACCTGTCTGGACTTTTTGCAACGGGAGTTGTCGAAAAAATTTGAAAGGTTTTCCTTGCCCGTGCTTGACAATGACTGGAGAGTATGGTATTCTAATCATTGCCGACAGCTGCCGGTGTGGTGGAATTGGTAGACACAGGGGACTTAAAATCCCCCGGTAGCGATACTGTACCGGTTCGAGTCCGGTCACCGGCACCACAGAACAGAATATCGCGGGGTAGAGCAGTTGGTAGCTCGTCGGGCTCATAACCCGGAGGTCGTTGGTTCAAGTCCAGCCCCCGCAACCACAAAACCGTCTGATTTCGCAAGAAATCAGACGGTTTTTCTTCACTTTTTGTCTCCAAAAGTTTCCGGAGAAATTACGCGATTTTGCAAAATTTGCAGTTGACCCAAACCGTGACCCAGACAGGGCAAAAAACGTGCCTTGGCGCAGCCCTTCTGCGCCAAGGCTTTCCTGCTGTTTGGGATTATTTTTTCGCTTTCAGATTGCCGCCGTCAGGACTTTTTCCATAGTCCTGGCCGCCTCCTTTTGCGCCGCTGTCGTGACGTGGGCGTAGGTGTCCAGCGTGAAGCCTGCGCTGAAATGTCCCAGCATCCCGGACACCGTCTTAATGTCCACCCCATTCTGAAGTGCCAGCATAGCGAACGTGTGCCGGAGGTCGTGGAATCGAACTCTGGGCAACCCCGCCCGCTTCAGCACCGGGTGGAGTATATGCAGGACGCTGTCTGGTGAGATGGGCCCGCCAGTGGGCCCGGGGAACACCCAGAGGCTACTGCCCGCTTTTTTCTTCTGCTGTTTCAGAACCTGGATCGTGTCCTCTGCCAGGGGCAGCGTCCGGTAGGCCTTCTTGGTTTTCAGGGAGGCATCTACGATTTTTCTGCTGATCCGGGCGATCTACTGTTTCATCCAAAGGTTTCCGTGTTCGAAATCGATGCCTTCCCATTTCGGGCCAAGCAATTCGCCTCTTCTCAATCTTGCTGCCAGCTCCACATAGTACATCTCGAATATCCTACTGTTTCTGGCATCTCTAAGGAAGGATGCCAGCTGTTCAATGGGCAGCGTTTTCATCTCCTTGCGTTTCAGCTTCGGCAAGGCACAGCCCTCTGTGGGGTCTGCTGCAATCAGCCGTTGCTCTTTGGCCAGCTTCATGGCCGAGGCGATGATCTGGCAGATGTTCCGCACCGTCTTGGGGCTCAAACCCTTTGCCTGATTTTTGCTCTCGACCCTGTCAATTCTCCCGCTGGTCAGCAGCTTCTTGCAGAATTTCTGTAACTCCAGAGAAGTGAGCTTTTCCAGCGGGACCTTGCCGATATTCGACTTAATGTGGTTGTTGATGTACCCCCGGTAGGTCTGGTGGGGGGACGGTCTCGCTTTGATCTTTGCGTAATTTTCGAACCACTCGTCCATCCAGGTACCTACCGTGTACTTCCCCGCCTTGGTGACGTCCAAGCTCTTGGTTTCCTCGATGGCCGCTTTCAGCTTGTTCTTCGCCTCTGCCTGGGTCCGGCCCAAGACGTTTTTGTAGATTAGCTTCCTGGTCTCCGGATTATGCCCGGCGGTATACCGCCCTTCCCACCGGCCATCTTTTCCTGATATTACCTTCACCGTTGGCCCGTTTCTTTGCCATGGCATCCGCCTCCCTTTACGACTCGATAAGCGTCTCGCTTCGCTCGGTTGCTCACATTTATGGAGCCAGCGAGCTCTCATCAGCGAAACAAAATGCCACAGAAAAAAGAAATAGCCAGATGGAAAGGTGACTGTTATCAAAAAGTTAAGAAAGAGCGGCCGACAGCGGCTCTTTTCTTTGTATAGCACATCAATTTTGACCTGGGGATCCTTCATTTTCGCCCTCTCTGTGGCCCGCGTTTCTTCCTCGTCCTCAAGGCAATACCGTTCCATCTCCCCGGCGATCCCTATACCTAACTGAAGCCCGGTGATGAAGAATGTCAGGAGGTTTCCTCCCGCAGTTCATTCTCCAGATCCGCCAACTGGAGCAAGGTCTCCTGATCTTGTTGGCCTAACCTTGCGTTGATTTCTCTGTAGGCTTGGTCCAGTTCCGCCCGGACTTTTTGAAGTTCTGGCTCCTGGCAGGACCTTGCGTGCAAGGCCTTCAAGTAGTCGTACATCGTACCGCCTCCTTGTCAGCGGAAAAGCATGTCACGATGCTGGCTCAATAGCCAGGGGACACGGCGCCTACTATCAGAAAAGTAACAATTTGTCTGCCTGATTGGAATCCTTGTCTTGTTTTCAGCGACGCATTCTTTGAAGGGGCTTTCGTGCCTCAATAGCCCCGGAACGCCCCAGCGGCACTCTGCGGATCTAAGGAGACAGCCGAATTTTGCGGAGAAAAGCGTCATTGCTGCTATTTCATGTGTGGAACAACGCTCTTTCAAAATCCCGCAACTGCCCGCACTGCGGGAAGTTGTGAGCGAATCGGCGCAACAAAAGCGCCGGTTCTTTCTCCTGCTTTTTTTCGTCCCCCGGTTCACTTCCAGAAACATGGGAATCCTCCAACGGAAGTGGGGCCAATCGTTGTGGGCAAACCTCATGTCATCTTGCCATTTGATGAGAAAGGCCAATGCAGGCGTGAGGTATCTCGTCTTTTCGCCACGCTGGCCCGACAAGGGCCGAAGGCAGTTGTTTGTGGGCAACGGATGCCGCCCCGGCCTCGTCCGCCCGACACAGCGGCCCACAGGGGCAAACGAGGGCGGAATTGTTGGGGGCTCAATGACAGAGAAAAAAGGCTTCTTTGTCGACGGCGTCGTAATTCGCGTATTTAGCAAAAGCGCGTTCCCTCTCCCTATCTTTCGTCCTCTGGCCACAAAAGTGGGGCCGGGCTTCTGCCCAGAACTGCAGCCGCCGTATAGCTGGACGAGATGCTTGCCCACAAAAAAGCCCGGATGGTCTTGTACAAAGAATCAGCAGAGCCGCACGAGCCGCCCCGCTGATTTTACCCAGCTCCCCACATGGGTCCAAAGGTCTGTGCCATTTACATAGAGTTGCCCGCATTCCAAGCATCCCGTGGCCCAACTCATTTCATATTGCATTTTGGAATTTGAATACATAGTATCCACATTGCATTAGCGGATGTTTATTTTGTCAGATCCTCATTCTTTGCCTTCTGCTGAAGAGGTTCCATATTTCTGCCGTAGCTGTTCCCAATGGCGTAGGAACGTAGTGGGCGGGAGTTTCAGGCGTTCCGCAGCCTTACGGATACTTCCGTACCGCTCGTAGAATGTCTGGAGATACCGCAGCTCCATACGCTCCAGCATCTCATTCAGTCCCGCCTCTGCCGGAGCATCCTGAACAGGCTCCGGACCCGCCACGTTCATCGGCAAGCTCTCCGGCTGAATCAAGTCTGTATCCGTGATGATGGTTGCCTGCTCAATGCTGTTTTTCAGCTGGCGGACGTTCCCTTCCCACCGATAGTTCAGCAACGCAAAGCAGGTTGCTGGGGACAGTTTCCGATGAAAGTCGTATTTTTGATTGTAGTAATCTAGAAAATGCTGAGCCAGAGGAATGATGTCATTTTTTCGCTTCCGGAGCGGCGGAATATGGATCGGCATGACATTCAGCCGGTAATACAGGTCCTCCCGAAAGCGTTTCTGCTGCACCATCTCTTCCAAGTCGCAGTTAGTAGCGGCGATCACTCGGATGTCCACCTGTACGGGTTCGTTGCCGCCCACGCGGATGAAAGAGCGGTTCTGCAGCACATGGAGCAGTTTGGCCTGCATATTCAGAGACAGCTCGCCGACCTCATCCAGAAACAGCGTTCCGTGATCTGCTGCCTCTAGAAGGCCTGGCTTCACTTTACTGCCAGCGCCGGTGAAGGCATGGCCTTCATGTCCAAAGAGTTCGCTCTCAAAGAGAGACTCTGTGATGGCAGCGCAGTTGATGGGAACAAACCGCCGGTTGGACCGCCCGCTGTTCTGGTGGATAAATCTGGCAATCTCATCCTTACCTACACCGGTTTCTCCCAGCAGAAGGGCGGTAGAGTCCACCTTGGCTATCCGGGCGGCCAGGGCCAGCACCTTCAGCATCTCCTTATCGGCCACAATCAGTTTGCTTTGGCCACCCATCCGGGCCTTGATGCTCTCCAGTTCCTGGAGATATTGGTCATTCAGTCCCCGGATCTTATCAAGCTCCTGCTGCAAAGAGCTGATTTCGTCCAAATCCCGGTCATTACAGATATAGAATTCAATCTCACCGCAGCTATCAAATACCGGCGTGCAGGACACATGTGCACTGCGCCCTGTGCGATAGAAGGTCTGCACAATGGTGTGTGGCTTTTTGGTCTTTGCTACGATAGCACCGCAGGATTCGGAAATCAGATGGTTTTTCACCAACTGCTCCACCGGCACCCCCACTAACTCCTCTCTCCGAATCCCGGTGAGGACCTCATAAGCCCGGTTGATCCGCAGCGTCACCAGATTCCGGTCTGAGATCTGGATGGCATCCGTAGAGTTCTCGATAAAAGCATCCAGGACACGGTTCTGTTCTTCCAAATCCAAAACTCGCTTGCGCAGTTCCTCCATGGTCTCATGGGAAAACTGCGAGCGCACCTGCTTTTGCTCCAAAAATGGAACACCTCCCTTCGCCTTTTGCTCTTTTGTGCAATTTCAAATTTGAAATCACACTTTTTATCGTCAAAACTCATATCATCTTTGCTTTGTTTTTAACAAAAATGACTATATCATAAATCTTATGTTTTCACAAGTTCCAATTTCGGAGCACTCTGCTCAAAATTCGTTCCAATTTTGGAACACAAAATTGCAATTTTTTTCACATAATCGAGGCCCCGTTTCCGTCATGGAAAATAATTCGATCTTTTTTGAATTTCAGGAGGAACCGCAATTCCATACAGTCATAGGGGTTTCTGGCTTTTCGCTGGAATGTTTTTTTAAATTGGCAAGATTTTTGCTATAATGATTTGTCGAATTCCAACGGAATGTGTTGGTGGCGGAAATCCCCCGCCAGACATACCATCGATGAAATATGTGAGATTTTAAGGAGGTACAAGAGATGGAAGACTGGAAGGTACTCTATGCTTCCAAATTAATGACGGCAGATGAGGCCGTCCGGCAGATCCCCGATGGTTCCCGGGTCTTTTTCGGCCATGCGGCCAATGAACCCCCCGTCCTGGTGGATGCGCTGGTGCGAAACTATGAGCAATATAAGGATGTGGAGATCGTCCACTGGGTTCCCATGGGAAAAGGGGAGTACTGCGATCCCAAGATGAAGGGGCACCTTCGCCACAATGCCATGTTTGTGGGCGGCCCAACCCGCAAGGCTGTGCAGGAAGGACGGGCGGACTACACACCCTTTTTCTTCCACCAGTCCACCCGATTCTTCTCTGACGGCACCTTCCCCATTGACGTGGCGATGGTTTCCGTCACTCCGCCGGACAAGCACGGCTATGTGTCCCTGGGCGTCTCCGTGGGCGGCACCAAGCCCGCCTGCCTGAACGCCAAAATGGTCATTGCCCAGGTCAACGACCAGATGCCCCGCACCATGGGGGAGTCCTTCCTTCACGTCTCCCAGCTGACCTGCTGTGTGGAGGCATCCACGCCTCTGCCGGAGCTGGGCGGAGGCACCATCGGCGAAGTGGAGGAAGCCATCGGCCGGAATGTGGCCTCCCTGGTGGAGGACGGCTCTACATTGCAGCTGGGCATCGGCACCATCCCTGATGCGGTGCTGAAGTTCCTGGGGGACAAGAAGGATTTGGGCATCCACTCCGAGATGTTCTCCGACGGCGTGGTGGATCTGTACCAGAAGGGGGTCATCACCGGTGCCAACAAGCGGCTGGACAAGGGCAAGATGGTGGCTGCCTTCCTGATGGGCTCCAAAAAGCTTTACGACTTTGTGGATGACAATCCGGACGTGATGATGCGGACTGTGGACTACGTGAACAACCCCGCCGTGATCTGCCAGAATCCCAAAGTGGTGTCCATCAACTCCTGCCTACAGGTGGACTTCAACGGTCAGGTGAACTCCGAGTCCATGGGCACCAAGCAATTCTCCGGCATCGGCGGTCAGCTGGACTATGTCCGCGGCGCGGCCATGTGTCCCGACGGCAAAGCCATTCTGGCCATGCCCTCCACGGCCAAGCACGGGGAAGTGTCCCGGATCGTCCCGGTGTTTGAGCCCGGCACCACTGTCACCACCACCCGTACGGACGTCCACTACATCGTGACGGAATACGGCGTCGCCAACCTGCGGGCCAAGAGCCTGCGGGAGCGGGCCCGGCTCCTCATCAACATCGCCCACCCCAAGTTCCGGGATCAGCTCTGGGAAGCTTACTACGAACGCTATGGCAAGGAGGATCAGTAATATGTCCGAGAAAAAAATTGAGGCCGTCAATGGACATACCTTACAAAAGGTATTCCTGTCCGTGGAGGATCACATCGCCGTTATGACCCTCCACAATCCCCCGGTGAATGCGGCAGACGGCGTGGTGCAGGAGGAGATCCTGCTCCTGTGCGACTATATCAACCATGAGGATGACATCTGGGTGTGCATTATGCACTCCGACATCAAAACCTTCTGCGTGGGCGTGGACATCAAGCGATTCTATCAGAGCATCCTGGATAAGGATGTCACCAATACCCAGGAGGTCTATTACGATGGTGCTCAGGCCCTCTATGAACTGCGGGTTCCCCTGATCTGTGCAGTTCACGGCCACTGCCTGGGCGGCGGCGTGTGCTACCCCGCCGGTGCGGATATCTCTATCGCCGTGAAGGGGACCCTCTTCGGCGCACCGGAGGCAAAGCTCAGCGTGGTGGGCGGCAGCGCCCATCTAGCCCGCATTCTGCCCCCCAGATCCAGCGGGATATGAGCTACTGCGGCACCTTCATCACCGCAGAAGAGCTCCACGACAAGTACGGCGGTGTCACCATGGTGGTAGACACGCTGGAGGAACTGATGCCCGCGGCCATGGACAAGGCGCGGGAGTTGTGCCGCCGTGGTCCCCTGGTGCTGCGGTACCTGAAAGCCTGCATGAATGAGCAGGAGGATTTCCAGATCCACCGGAAGGATGAGCTGGAGGTGACTTACACCCGCTACATGGCTCGTCATGCGGATTTCAAGGAGGGTGTTTCCGCCTTCCTGGAAAAGCGGGAGCCGCAGTATACCGGCCAGTAAAACACATCCCCCATACAAGACTTTAGGAGGAAGGATCATGAGAAAGAATGCAAAAAAACTGTTTGCGCTGATTCTGGCACTGTGTATGTCGCTGACGTTGCTGACTGCTTGCGGCGGCGATACCGCTGGCAGCGATTCAGGCGTGGGAGAGAGCTCCTCCGGTGGCGAGACGATCACCTGGCGCCTGCAGAGCAGCTACTCCCTGAATTCCCTGCAGGGCGATATGGCCACCAACCTGAAGGAGGCTCTGGAGACCGCTACCAATGGCCGCCTTCAGGTGGAGCTGTATGAGCCGGGCGCTTTGTGCCAGACCTCCGATATACTGACCTATCTCTCGCAAAATGCCTTTGACTGTGCCGTCATCTTCGGCTCCACCTTCTCCGGCCTGATTCCGGAGGCGGATCTGGCCTGCGGCATCCCCTTTGCATGGGAGAGCTCCGCCGAAATCTATGACGTAATGGAGAACTATGGGTTGCTGGATGTGATCCAGGAGGCCTACGGAGAACTGAATCTCAAATACTACTGGAATGCCCATGAGCCCAACTACAACGTCCTGGCAAACTTCCAGGTAGAGAGCCTGGAGGACTTCCACGGCAAAAAGATCCGCGCTCTGGGCGTGTGGGGCGACTTCCTGGCTGCGTTGGGGGCCTCTCCCACCAACATCGCCGGCACAGAGGTCTATCAGGCCCTGCAGCTGGGCACCATTGACGGCGCTCTGTATGGATGGTCCTCTCTGAGTGACTCCAACAACATCCGCGAGGTGGCGCAGTACGCCCTCAGCCCCTCCATGTGCTTCTGCCAAATGGCCACCGTGGTGAATCAGGACAGCCTGAACAAGCTCCCTGAGGACCTGCGGAGCATCGTGGACGAGACCATCCGGCTGGCCAACATCGGCGTCATCGGCCAGGCCCATGTGGTTGGTACGGAGAAAAGTGTTCGAGACGCTATCCAGGGCGGCTACACTGAGCTGTCTCCGCTGCCTGATGACGTCCTGGCCGAGATGCGTGAAATTGCTGTCACCCAGACCTGGGAAGAGCTGGCCGCCAAGAGCGAGCGTATGGCCCGCGGTATCGAGATCATCAAGCAGCAAAACCGTGACTATGGCCGCCAAGTGGATTACTGAGTCCGCGCGTTCCTCACAGAAAAATAGAATTCAAGAGAAGGGAAAGTGAGACATGAACGCACTATTGAAATTATCAGGCGGCATTGACGCCATTAATCGGACCATTGGCAGAATCTTCGCCTGGATTCTTCTGCCCATGATCTGCCTCACCGCCTTTGAGGTATTCTCACGTTATGTCCTCAAGTCTCCAACCGTCTGGGCATGGGAGCTGATTATCCAGATCTGGGGCCTGATGCTGATGGCCTGCGGCGGATACTGCTACTGGAAGGGCGGCCTGGTGCGAGTGGATCTGCTTTATAATAAATTCCCTGTCAAAGTCCGCTGCGGTATCAATATCGCCACCGCCATTCTGGTCCTAATCTGTATGGGGCTGGTATTTATCTACGGAATAAACATCTTCCTACTGTCCTTCCGCCTCAATGAACGGATCTCTTCCGTGTGGGGGTCTCCCATGTGGACCATCCGGTTTTGGGTGCCTCTGGGCGCTGCACTGATGTTCATTCAAGCCATCAGTGAGCTTATCAAGAATGTAGCCGCTATGGCAGGCAAGATTGAACTCACCAACAACTCCGACGAAGTCGCGGAGGCAATTGAAATCGTGAAGTCCGCTGAGCATCTGCCTGACGAAACCGGAAAGGAGGACATACAGTGAGTCCTGATATTATCATTTTGCTGCTGGGGCTGGTAGCCCTGATGGCGCTGGGCATCCCCATCTGCTTTGCCATGATGAGCGTGGCTTCAGTCATCCTGCTGGTGTTCTACGGCTCTGGCCTGCTGAATGTGTTGAACGCAGCATTTGTCTATCAGATGCAGTCGGAGTCCCTGCTGGCCATCCCCATGTTCGCTCTGATGGCGGCGTTCCTCCAGACCTCCGGCATCGGCGGAGACATCTACGAATTCTTCCACAAGTGGCTTGGCGGTATCAATGGCGGTCTGGCTATGGCCACAGTGGCCACCACGGCAGTCATCGCCGCTATGAGCGGTGTGGCGGCCACCGCTACCATCATGATGGGGCTGATTGCACTGCCAGCTATGTTGGACCGTGGTTATGATAAAGCGTTGGCCACTGGCCCCGTGCTGGCAGGTGGCTGCCTGGGCCCCATTATCCCGCCCTCTACCATCATGATCATCATGTCTTCCTATACCGGCGTGTCCGCAGGCTGGCTGTTTGCCGGCGGTGCGTTGCCCGGCGTAGGCTTGGCCCTGCTGTTCATCATCTATATCGGCATCCGCTGTGCCATCAATCCCAAGCTGGGCCCCGGCATCCCCAAGGCCGAGCGTCCCTCCTGGGGCGAGAAGATGCGGGTGTTTAAAAAGGTCATCGCCCCCATTGCCATCATCGTTCTGGTGCTGGGCTGCATCTATGCCGGAATCGCAACACCTACTGAGGCCGCCGGTGTGGGCGCTTTCGCCTCCATGGTGTATGCCCTGATTACCCGGAAACTGAATGTGAAGAATCTGCGGGCCTCTCTCATCCAGACCATGGAGGTCTCCGCCATGCTTATGTGGATTCTCATGGGAGGCGCCGCTTACAACTCCCTGGTGAATATCACCCGCCTGTCTGACGTGGTAGCCGCTGCTTTTGCAAGCTCCAATCTGGACGGCCTGCCCCTGATGCTGCTGATCTTTGCGCTGTTCTTTGTGATGGGGATGTTCCTGGACACTACGCCTATCATCATGATTGCCATTCCCATTCTGCTGCCGGTAATCCAGGCTTCTTCCCTGGACACCAACGCCACCATCCTGATTCTGTGTGTCACTCTTTGCCTGGGCATGATTACTCCGCCTTTTGGCATCAATATGTTCTACTTGCAGGGTGTGGCACCTCCGGGAGTGGACACCAAGGTTATGTACAAGGCGGTCATGCCGTATGTTATTATTTTCCTGGTTGCTTGCTTCTTTATGATGCTCTTCCCGGAACTGATTGTCATCTTCCCGAACGCTGCGATGGGATATTGATCTGGAAGAACATCGGAGCTGCAAAGACCCAGGGCCCGTTCCGTTTGATTCATGCAATGTGGTGTTAACACATCTCCCCCAATATGTAAGCATAAACCGTTAGATGCATTTCTTGTGCTCCTTATTTCGGCATCTTTCCCCGCCCCATGACTTGCCACAGATTGCTGAAAACCGTCATGGAGTAGGAAGAAATGAATTCCGGGTTTTGGACGATTCCAGGTCCCACAAAAGTCCGGAAAACGTTGCGGTGCAGCGGATAGAGAAAACGATAGCAGTTTATAACCCGGAGGTCGTAGGTTCAAGTCATGCCCCGCAATCACAAAACCGTCTGATTTCTATGAAATCAGACGGTTTTTCTGCCTTTGCATCCAAAGGTTTCCGGAGAAATAACGCGATTTTACAAAATTTGCAGTTGCCCCAAACCATGACCCATACAGGGCAAAAAACGTGCCTTGGCGCAACTCTGCCGTGCCAAGGCTTTCCTGCTGTTTGGAACCATTTTTCCACTTTCAGATTGCCGCCGTCAGGACCTTCTCCATGGTCCTAGCCGCCTCCTTCTGGGCCGCTGTGGTGACGGGGGCATAGGTATGCAGGGTGAACCCCACGCTGAAGTGCCCCAGCATCCCGGATATCGTCTTGATATCTACCCCGTTCTGGAGGGCCAGCGGTGCGAATGTATGCCGTAAATCGTGGAACCTGACCCGAGGCAGACCCGCCCGTCTCAGCACCCGGTGGAGTATATGCAGGACGCTGTCCGGTGAGATAGACCGCCGGTGGGTGAGGGAAACACCCAGGGACTGCTGACGTTTTTTTCCTCTGCTGTTTCAGAACCTGAATGGTATCCTCCGCCGGCGGCAGCGTTTGGTTGGCGTTTTTCGTCTTGAGCGATGCCGCCACCTCTCCGTTGATGCGAGCACCATGCCGTTTCACCCAAAGGCCGCCCCGGTCCAAATCAATTTCCTCCCATTTGAGGCCAAGCAATTCGCCTTTTCTCAATCTTGCCGCCAGCTCCGCATAGTACATCTCGAAGACGCCGCTCTCCTTGGCTTCCTGCAGAAAGGAGGTCAACTGCTCGACGGGCAATGTTTTCATCTCCCGATGTTCCAGCTTCGGTAGGGCGCAGCCCTCGGTGGGATCGGTGGCAATAATTTTTTTCTCCTTGGCCGGCTTCATGGCTGAGGCGATGACCTGGCAGATGTTCCGCACCGTCTTGGGACTCAGACCCCTGGGCTGCCGCTTGCTCTCGACTCTGTCGATTCTTCCACTGTTGAGTAATTTTTTGCAGACCTTCTGTAATTCCAGAGAAGTGAGTTTTTCCAGCGGAACTTCGCCGATATCCGGCTTGATGTGGTTGTCGATATACCCTTGGTAGGCATGATGGGAGGATGATCTCACTTTGATCTTTGCATAGTTTTTGAACCACTTATCCATCCAAGCACCTACTATGTACTTTCCCATCATGGTCACGTCCAGGCCCTTGATTTCTTCAATGGCCGCTTTCGGGTTTGCCTCTCCCTGGGTCCGGCCCAGGACGTTCTTGTAGATCGGCTTTCCGGCCTCCAGATCGTGCCCGGCTGTGTAGCGACCCTCCCAGCAGCCACCTTTTCTTTTTCTGATGTTGCGCTCTCCGTCGGCCCATTTCTTCGCCATGGCATTCATTTTCTTTGCAATAACACAACATGCCGCAGAGAAGAGAAAAACGTCAATGCCGCTATTTCATACCCAGAACAACGCCCTTTCAAAACCCGCAACTGCCCGCAGTGTGGGCAGTTGTGACCGCCCTGGTGTCGAAAAGGCGTCGGGGCTTTCTTCTGTCTGCCGGGTGACGGCGCTCTCTTTGTCAACGGTGTTGTAATCCCGGCATTGAGTAAAAGCGCTTTTCTGATTTCTCCCCTTCGGCCAACAGGTTGCCCCAAGTGGGGCTGGGCTTCTGCCCGGAACTGCGGCCGGCGTATAGCCGGGTGCGATTCTTGCCCCACTCTGGTGGGCACAATTTCACTTTCCATTTTATCTCGTGGTTTTTTAAAAGATTCTGAAATTGCGGAAGGGGACGGCTCTATCTGGCCGCCCCCTTCATCATTTAGTTCAGTGAAACAACGTTTTAGTTGTTAAAATGCGGTCAAATTCTGGCATGTAGCTTCAAACTGATGCAACCTAGACAACAGTTCACTTCGCCTTTCTTCTGTGCAGAAGGCGGCGTCTACTGCATAATACTGCAGCTTTAATAGCTCCTCAATTTTCCAGTGATACTGTTCTGCCACGCGTTGGAGCTCTTGACTTAGGGAAACACGCAGAAGCTGCGGATCATCCGTGTTGACTGTTACCGATATCCCTCTACTATACAATTCACCCAACGGATGATTGCCAGGCGTATAGAGGCCGCCTGCCACATTCGACGTATAGCAGATATTCAAAGGAATCCGCTCTCTCAGGAGCCGTTCCAGCAGTTTCAAGTCCTCCACTGCCCGCACGCCATGATCGATTCTTTTAGCTCCCAACAGTTCAAGAGCTTCCTGAACTCCTTCCGGCCCAGAGGACTCGCCGGCATGGACGGCAATGCCCAGCCCGGCCTCCGCCGCTCTCGCCAGTAATGGCGCAAATCTCTGGTTGGAGTCCTGCGAGCAGGCCTCGTTTCCGTCGACGGAAACCCCGACCAACCGCGGATGTCTGTGGGACAAGATCCACTCTATGGTCCTGCGGGCAGACGCTGTATCCTGTTCTCTGCGCAGGGACACAAGAAGCCGGCAATCCGGCAGTCCATCTGCTCCGGCCTGGTCAAAACCTTCCAGAACGCCTGTCAACAGCTCTCCGGTCCGAATGTTTTTCCAATGGCTGGGATTGACGATGATTTCCGTATAGAGGATACCCTGCTCCTGGGCGTACTTTGCATGGCGGTATGCAATCTGCTGAGCAGTCTCCCGATTCTGCACCAAACTGCAGATCCAGTCCAGCAGGTCAAGGAAGTCCGAGAGACCTGAGAAATCGAACAGGTGCTGACGGGGACGTGGCAGGGAAATCCCCTGCATTTCGGCCAGCAGGCAGACGGTTTCAGGATCGAATGTGCCCTCTAGGTGGATGTGCAGCTCCAGCTTCGGCATTCGCTGGATTTGTTCCAACGTCGCCATACCGGTCATTGAGCACCTTCCTGCTGGAAGCGTTCTACCCAGGCATCAAACTGTGGCAGGAGATGCTGTCCGCTGATGGAGTAGGCAAATCCGTTGCGGATGATCTGGATCAGCTCTGCTTCCGTCAATCCCATCTTCTCTGCATCCAGAATCAATTCCTCTGTCATAGAGCAGGTATAAGGCGGGTCATCAGAACTGATGGAGACCGGCACGCCGGAGTGCAGCAGGGTGAGGAGTGGGTGTGCCTCAAAACTGGCGGCAGCTCCAGAGTAAACATTTCCGGAAGGACACATGGCACAGAGAATCTGATGTTCCTGCAGATATTCCATGAGTTCCGGATGTTCCGCCGCCCGACAGCCGTGATCGATTCGCTGAACATCGAGCTTCAGCAGGGCATCCCAGATGTTGTCCGCACCGCCGTCCTCTCCGGCATGAGCGGTAAGGAACAGCCCCATTTCCTTTGCCTCCCGATAGCTCTCCAAATGCTTGATACAGGGATGACCGTTTTCCTCACAGTCCATTCCCAGCCCCGCGACCATATCCAGATAGGGACGGAGCGCCTTGACAAAAGACAGGCACCGCTCGCTGGAAAGGGTCCGGTCCAGTCCGGCGATGTAGACAATCTCCACGCCATAAAGCTTTTTCGCTTTTTTTTGTGCGCTGCGATACCCCTCCATGACCACTTTTAGGGGAATTCCCCGCTCTTCGTTCAGTGGATAATCCAAATGCAGCTCTTGGTAGATAATATTTTGACGCTGATCCTCTTTTGCCAATGCCAGGACAACTGCTTCATAGTCTTCCTCATGGAGACAAACGGAGTTCAATGTCCGGTCACAGATCATAAACCCATCCAGTCCCTTTCTGGAGATTAGATCCTGAGACCAGACCGCAATTTCTTCCGTGGAGTGGACTGGCAGCTTCACATGATTTTTCTCCGCCAGCTCCAGCGCGAGAGCCCAGGGGATGGAGCCTTCAATGTGAATATGGTTTTCTGCCTTCGGGATTTCCTGCAACATCTGCTTTTGCCGAGAAGTTAACATAGAACAACCCTCCATTCCGTCAAAAAATAGCGTCCAGAATCAAGTACATCAAAAAGACTGCCGTTAGGATCAGCATCGTGGGAGAGAGCTGCTTTCTTCTGCCGGTCACTGCCATGCAGAGAGTGT
The DNA here is from genome assembly GCF_005121165.3 of Dysosmobacter welbionis. Lineage (NCBI taxonomy): Bacteria > Bacillati > Bacillota > Clostridia > Eubacteriales > Oscillospiraceae > Dysosmobacter > Dysosmobacter welbionis. The sequence continues at coordinate 2,149,760 of NZ_CP034413.3, forward strand.
AGCTGAGCATGGAAAAAAGTACACCATAGGCGATATTGTACGTAAAGGGCATGGCTGCGACGGCAAAGAAGGCCGGCATAGCCACGGAAAAATCCGAAAGATCCAAAGTGGAGAGTGGCTCCATCATGAAAATCCCGACCATGATGAGCGCAGGCGCTGCTGCAATGCTGGGAATCATCAGAAAAACGGGGGAGAAGAACAACGTCAGCAGAAAGAGCAGGCCTGTACTACAGGCAGTCAGGCCGGTCCGCCCGCCAGCGGCGATCCCTGCGGCACTTTCTGCGCCGTAAATCGTGACCGTACTGGTTCCCAGAACCGCGCCGACTGCAGCGGCTCCTGCCGAGACGAACAGAGCTTTTCCTGCTCCCGGAGTCTTGCCATCCTCATCCACCAGTCCGGCCTTGGGGCGATCCCCAAGAACACACCCAAACTGTCAAATAGATCTACAAATAAAAAGCTGACAATCGCAAAAATGGTTCCAAGAACGAAGGGGAGCGGTCCGGAAAACATCCCCCTGTAACTCAACTGGCCCAGAGTAGGGGCCAGAGCCTCTGCTGGATTGTCAAAGGAGAAAACAGAGGTCGGCAGAGTGGTATAGGCCGCACCAGTGACGGGGTCTTTCACAAACAGACCCAGAACCGTCACCAGAAGAATGCCAATCAGAATCCCACCCTTGACCTGTCGGATGACCAATACCGCCGTAATAGCGATGCCGGCCAGCGCCAGCACTGTGCCGGGATTGCTCAAGTCGCCCACCGTCACCAGGGTGCTATCAGACTTTTGAATCAGGCCAGCGGACTGGAAGCCGCAAAACGCAATAAACATACCGACGCCCGCGCCAATGGCCTTTTTCACGCAGTCTGGAACTGCGTCTACAATATGCTGCTGCGTCTTAAATGCACTCAAAAGCATAAAGACACAGCCGGATGTAAATACGCACGCCAAGCCGTTCTGCCAGGAAAGGCCCATGCCCTGTACCACGGTGTAGGCCATATAACTATTTAGGCCCATGGCTGGCCCCAGAGCAAACGGGAAGTTTCCCCACAGGCCGATCCAGAGGCAACCGATGCATGATGAAAGCGCCGTTGCCCAGAACACCGCCTTTTGGTCCATGCCTGCTGCTGCGAGAATCGTTGGATTCAATACCATAATGCTGACACAGGAGAGAAAAGTGGTAGCTCCCGCAATCAATTCTGTCCGCAGGGTTGTTCCCCGTTCAGACAAATGAAAAACTCTCTCAAAAATTGATCTGTTCCCAATCGTAGAATTCATGATTTCCCCCTTCCTGTCATGCCGCCTGATTTGATGGCGTCCCTGTGCGCACAGGTGTTAGTGCCATCTTAGAATAGGAAAAAACAGATTTCAACTGTCTGTCAACAAGTCAGACGACATTTTTCATACCACCCTTGTAAGCGTGGAAATTCGGGAAGATTCCAAGGAGTTGTCCGACCAATTTGAGGACCTTTCTTGCTTTCTTTTCATAAGTTGTATACAATAAAGGAGCGGATCCCATACATCTGAAAAGAAGGGGATTGTCTCTATGAATACACACGAAGTCCCGCTGCGGGAACGTGTCCGGGCCCAGCTTCTGGAGCTCATTTCCGAAATGGATCTGACCGTCAACACCAGATTGCTCTCTGAAGGACAGCTGGCAGCGAAATTTCAGGTGAGCCGCAGCACCATCCGTACAGTCCTCAGTGACTTGGAAGTGGAAGGCAAGGTCATCCGCCGGCAGGGGAGCGGTACCTATGTCAATTCACAGGCCATCCAGGTGAATACAACGCTGTATCCTCGGATCGACTTGCGGGAAATTGTTGCTAGAAACGGCTATTCCGCCAGGAGTGAGGTGCTGTCTGTCCGTCAGATTCCAGCGGGAAGGCAGTCCCTTTTGTTCAACTGTGGCCCGACACATCAGCTGCAGGAGATCCGCAGCCTGTATTACGCGGATGAGTTTCCATGCATGTACTGCATTGATTGTATCCGAGACGGGCGGATCACGGAAGATCAGTGGCGGACTCCGGAGCTTGCGACACAGTCCATCTATGAGTTTCTCAAGGAGGCGGGCAATATTCATGTAAAATGGGATATGATGCGCCTCCGGGCTACTACCAGCGGTGAGGTTCCAGAGCTGGCGGTTTATTTTGAGGTCCCTGTGGGAAAGATCCGGCCCTTTATTCTTTTAGAGATTACGAATTACGATGACAAAAATAACCCGGTCCTCTGTGGAAACATCTATGTGGATACGGAGCGAATCAAATTGAATCTTGTACGTGATTTGGGGCAGCTTTCATAAGGATTGTTCCTACAGATCTTTTATTGACAGTCTAATGAAAGATGGTTTCCGTTTTCAGGTTCCCTGCTTTCTCGTGATTTAGAACCTGACCCCAATTGCTGAAAATCGCTGCGGAACGGAAAGCAGCTCATAACCCGGAGCTCATGGAACCTAACTCTGGCAGTCCCGCCCGCTTCAGCACCGGGCAGAGCATGTGCAGGACGCTGTCCGGGGAGATGGGGCCTCCGCGACCTTGTCATCGATTCGGGCGACCTGCTGTTTTAGCCGGAGTTTGCCTTTTTCCGAGTCAATATTCTCCCCTTTGAGGTCAAGGAGCGATCCTGTCGAAGGCCGGTGGGCAACTCTCCATAGTACATCGCAGACACGCCGATGCCGTTTGCCTCTCTCAGGAAGGCCATCAGTTGTTCTGCCGGAAGTGTGATCGGTGGCGATGAACTGGTGGATGCTCCGCACTGTCTTGGGGCTTAGGTCCTTAGCCTGCTTTTGCTCTCGACCCTATGAATTCTCCTCCTGCTGATCAGCAGTTTCCTGCAGAACTCCTGCAACTCCAGAAAAGTGAGCTTTTCCAGTGGAATCTTTCCAATGTTGGGCTTAATGTGGCTCTGCGCTTTACCATGGTGTTCACTGTTTTCGCAGCAACACAACATACTACGGAAAACAGAAATATTCAGGGACTACGGTCACTGTTGGCTTAAGGTTAAAAAAGGGCTGCCAGCGGCAGCCCTTTTTCTTTGTGTAGCGTATCAATTTTTGACCCGGGGATACCCTTTTTCGCTGTTTCTATAGCTGGCTTTTCTTCTTCGCCATTGGATGCGATGTCTGGCATGCATGAGGGGGATGTACTAGGCCGGAGGGCACTCCGCTCCCTCGATCCCTGCTTTTATCGCTTACTGGCTCACCATAATACGACAAGCATGGGGGGAAGGCTCCTAAGATCATCTCTTCTACCATGCAGTCCCATTAGGACTCCGCCAGTCAAAGTTCCAAAGAAATTGCCGCTAAACACAAGCTATGCAGTATCTATACACCAATAAGAGGTAATTTTCATATCTTGGCAGTTTTGGGGCAGTGTTGTTGTTCTCGAAGATAGTTGTCGGGTGACTGCCTGCTGTCTAATCTCCCATGCGCGGTTGCCGTCTTAGTCCTCCATCCCATTAGGCCGGATCACCAACTTGAGCACATTATGGTCCAACACATCTTCGATGGCCTGCGGGAATTCTTCCAGTGGATAGAGCCGGGTTATCAGTCGGTCCGTTTTCACCTTTCCGGTATCCATAGCATCCACGGCACGGCCGAATTGATGAACCTGGCAGTAGGACGTGTAGTACTGCAATTCATTGCGATAAAAATATGCGGGGTTGATGGAGATGTCCTCATCATCCTTTGTGGAACTGAATTGAAGCAGCCGACCGCCCTTTTTCAAAAGCTGGAAACAATCCGGCAGGACAGAGGCGCTTCCTGTGGCATCCACGATGGCATCCACGCCGTAGGGGAACCGGTCAAACACTGCTTTGGTGTGGACTGCGGGATCGCTGCGGTCCATCAGAATGGTGTCAACGCCATAAGCGTTCAGAACATCCAATTTGGACTGAGTGGGAGCCAGGCAGATCACATGGTTTGCGTTGGAGTGTTTGAGCAGCTGTGCCAGAATGATGCCGTTCGGACCGGCTCCGAAAACCAGCACATCCTCCCCGTATTTGACGTCAAGGCGATCCATGGCGTGAATGCAGCAGGCAACAGGTTCTGTCATACAAGCCTCGTTGAAGGAGAGGTGGTCCGGAATCCGGAACACGGTCTTGTCCTTTACTTTTAAGTACTGGGCAAATCCGCCGGGGATACTGTGCCCCACAGACTGGAAGTTCAGGCAGTGGGCGTACATCTCCTGCTGGCAGAAGTAGCACTTTCCACAGGGGACAGCATTATCGGCTGTTACACGGTCGCCCACGTTCCAGCCTGTCACAGCGGAGCCCACCTGGTAGATATAGCCGGCGAACTCATGACCGGTGGTGATGGGATAGCGTCCCAACTTGTGACCGGTTGTATGATGACGGCGGTCTGCGCCTTTGCAGATGCTGGCTGCCATGACCTTGATGACAACCTCATCCTCGCCGCACACAGGCATCGGTACATCCCGGACACTGCACACGGACGGGCGGTCGTAGACCAGCGCTCTCATGGTTTCCATAGACTTTCCTCCTTTAAGCGATTTGAATGGGTGCTTCCACTCCTTGAAACAGACGAATCTTGGCTGCTGCCACGTCGTGTACACACTGAGCGGCGGCGCGGTACATGGCATAGATATTGCGTTGCCCCACTGCAGACTCCAGTCCGCACATAAAGGCATTTCGGATTTCAGTTGCCACGTTGATTTTCCGAATGCCCAGTGCAATGGACCGACGAATCATATCGTCCGGGATACCGGAACCGCCGTGCAGGACCAGCGGAGGGGGATTTAACGCCTGACACTGCTGAAGGCGATCAAAGTCCAACCGTGGAAGTCCCTGGTACATTCCGTGGGCATTGCCGATGCCAATAGCCAGCGCATCTACATCCACCTGCTGGATAAAGCGGGCAACCTCGTCCACATCTACCAAATTGTCGCGGGAATGGCTGATGCCATCCTCCACGCCGTAAATTGCGCCCAATTCAGCCTCCACAGAGACGCCCACTGCGTGGGCTGCCTTTACCACTTCCTGGGTAATACGCACATTCTCTTCAAAGGGCAGATGGGACCCGTCAAACATAACAGAGGTAAAGCCTGCCCGCAGGCATTGGATTGTTTGCTCGTAGCTGGCTCCATGGTCCAGATGCATGACAACCGGGACCGTGGACTCGTCGGCCAGCCGGCGGACTACATCCGCCAGATGGTGCATCTGTCCAGCCTGGATGGCCCCCTGACCGATGGTCAGAATCACGGGGCAGTGATACTCTTCTGCTGCAGTGATAATGGCTTCCGGTATTTCAATATTGTCAATATTGAACCCAGGGATGGCGGTTTTAGACTGGGTGGCAATGCCGAGAACCTCTTTTAATGTTGCCAATGGCATATGGCTCGCTTCCTTTCTTGGGTGTCATGAGATATCTGAGCGAAAATCCAGCGGCTGGTGGGAATGAATAAAATCATTCACTGTCGCCCGACTGCCCATGCCTGCCGTTGCACCAACCGCCTGGATTGCCAAAGCGGAACAGGCGCTTCCAAGAGTTATACAGTCCTCTGGGGGCAGGTTCTCTCCTACGCCGGTCAAAAAGCCGGCGCAGAAGGCGTCTCCCGCCCCTGTGGTTTCCACTATGGAAAGGCCCTGGTAGATGCCCGCAAAAAAGGCGGTTTGACGATTTTTGAAATAGGAACCTCGGCTGCCTAGTTTTACAGCCACGTTTTTGACGCCGCGGTCCAGGAAGAAATCTGCAATAGCCCGAGGATCCTCGGTCCCGGCAATCTGGGAAGCCTGCTCGATGCTTGGCAGAAAATAGTCCAGATAGGGCCAGCAGGGGTCTAGAATTCCTTTCCACCGGCCGCTGCGGTCACTGGTGACGTCCATAGATGTTATTACGCCGCGCTCCTTTGCGGCTTTCAGCAATTGGGCGGAGCCCTCGCCGTCAAACTTCGGCAGATGAAAAGCGCCCCCAATCTGAAGCATTTCTGCCCAGTCCAGCAGAGACAGATCACAGTCGTCAAAGCAGAACTCTGCGCTGGTGCCCGGATCCTGCAGGAATGTACGGTCACCTTTGGGATTGACCAGGATGACAGATTTTGTTTGCCGAGCCGTGGAGGAACGGACGGTATGGGATATGTCGATTCCGGCAGCTTGGGCCAGAGAAGCCACATAGTCTCCCATCTCGTCACATCCAAGCCGCCCTAAGTAGGCGACTTGGTGGCCCAACTTGGCAAAATTAATTGCGTTATTGTTGGCGTCACCGCCGCTGGTAATGCGGATGTCTGGCACTATCTGGGTATCGTTTTCAAAGGGGATCTGTTGGACTGGACGGACAAAAATGTCTACCAGCATTTCACCGGCGCAGATGACTCTCATGGAAGGCGCCTCCTTAAAAGGCGTGCATAGCCTCAAGGCAGGCATCCATAGTGGTCAGAGGGCTGAGTTCAAAGGCGAAAATACCGTCGAAACCAAGTTCGTCCACCAGCACATGCTTGAGGTAAGGGTAGTTGATCTCGCCGGTGCCGGGTTCATGGCGGCCGGGGACATCTCCAATGTGGATATAGCCGATGATGTCCGCGTTCCGCCGGAGGGTGTTGACCAAATCGCCCTCCATCAGCTGCATATGATAGATGTCATACAGCAGCTTTACATTGGGAGACCCTACGACCCGAATGATATCCGCAGCAGAGTCTGAAGTAGTCATGTAGTAACCGGGCTTGGCATAGGTGCTCACAGGCTCTACTTGAAGATAGAGACCCTCCGCTTCTGCGATTTTGGAGATCTCCAGCAAGTTCTTGGTGGCACAGGCAATTTTGGTGCGGTCGTTCAAATCGTTGCCGTCGGTACACATTCTGCCTTCCTCGCCCAAGGCGTTGGAATGGATCACCAGATTTTTACAGTCCAAAAAATGGGCCGCTTCTACAGATCGCTTGAAGTATTCTAAAAATTCCTTGCAATGGGCGGGATCAATCAGGTTGTAGTCCTTGTCTCCAGAGAAACACCCCAGCTGAAGCCGGTTTTCTTCCAGTAGGGATTTGATCTTCTTGATATCATGCTGTGCCCAGGAACCGAATTCCACATAGTCGAAACCGGTTTTTCGGACCATGGGGAACCGGTCGTAGAAGGGCAGATCTACAAAGAGCTTCTCGATACAGATTGATTTTTTCATATGACCTCCACGTTTAATTGCCAGACTGCTTGTTGGTAGAACGTTTTTTCCAGAGATTCAGGAAAATGGGAGAGAGCAGGGAGATGGCTGCAATAGCCAGCAGTACTAGGGCGATGGGATGAGAGAGGAAAATGGAGAAGCTCCCGTCCGAGAGCACCAGAGTGCGGCGCAGGTTCTCCTCCACCGTGCCGCCCAGAATCAGGCCCAGAATAATGGGCGGCATGCAGAAGTCCAACTTGATAAGGAAGTAGCCCACAATGCCCGCACCGATCATCAGAAACACATCGTAGATATTGTTATTGATGGCATAAGTGCCGACCACACAGAAGACAAACACAATGGGGTTCAGCCACTTCATAGGTACCAGGCTGATTTTGGAGAAGATGCGGATAGCACCATAGCCCAACAAGCACATGAAGACGTTGGCCATAAACAGAGAGATAATGATGGAGTAGACATCCACCGTCTGGGTGCTGAAAAGCAGCGGTCCAGGTGTAATGCCCTGCATCATCAGGGCACCCAGCATGATGGCTGTGACGGAGTCACCAGGGATGCCCAGGGTCAGCAATGGGATCATGGCGCCGCCGGAGACAGCATTGTTGGCGGCCTCGGGAGCGGCGATGCCTTCGGGAGCACCATGGCCGAACTCCTCCGGATGCTTGGACCAGCGTTTGGACTCGTTATAGCCGATCCAGGAGGCGATATCGCCGCCGGTTCCGGGAATGGCGCCGATAATGGTGCCGATAATGGAGCACATCAGGATCGTAGGACTTGTCCGCTTAATATCTGATTTAGAGGGCAAAATCTGGTCCAGCTTCTTGCGCTTTTCCCGTTTGTACTCCTTCATAGATTCCTCCGCTGTAACAAGGCACTGGGAGAAGGCGAACAGGCCGATCAGCAGCGCCACGAACTGGACACCTCCGATTAGGTAGGTGGTTCCAAATGTGAACCGCATAGTGGCAGAGGTTGCATCAATGCCCACCGTGCCAAGCAGCAGGCCCAGTATAGCGCCGATCAGACCCTTAATGATGGAGTGAGAGGACACGGCGGTGACGATGCTCAACCCAAACACACCCAGAGCAAACATCTCCGGTACGCCGAAGTTCAGCGCGATCTTGGACAGCAGCGGAGCGGTGAAGAGCAGTGCGCAGGCAGAGAACAGGCCGCCGAAGGTGGAGGCCATAGTGGAAATACTGAGGGCACGGCCGGGCTGCCCCAGTTTGGTGGCCATGGGATAACCATCCAGGCAGGTGGCGGCCGAGTTGGCAGTACCAGGCGTATTGATGAGGATGGCGGTGATGGAGCCTCCATAGATGGCGCCGCAGAAAGTGCCCAGCAGCATCATAATGCCTGCTTGATCAAGGGAAAAAGTAAACGGGAGTAGAATGGAGACCGCCATAACGGCAGATAGGCCGGGCATCGCCCCGCACAGGATACCGAAAAACACGCCCAAAAACATGTAAATTAGGCTGGTAGGCGTAAATACCAACGCTGCAGCTTGCAGAAAAGCATCCATAGAATCGCTCCCTCCTTATCAAGAGAACAACGTGCCCATAGGCAGCGGGACCCGCAGGGCCACATCAAAGCTCAGCCACACGAATACACAGATCACGACGGTCAGTCCCGCCAGGAGTTTGACATTACGCTCACCATGGATAAACATACATACTGGCAACATAAATAGGATGCCGATATAAATTCCCAGGAAATAAATAATTGCACCAGTGGCTATCAGTGTCAGCGATACCAGCACCATCCGTTTGAATCCCACAGTCTTAAATGCAAATGGAGAACTGCGGGTTTCTTTTTTGCTGAAAAGCCCCTGGAGAATTAGCACGATGGACAGAGATCCCATAACGACCGACAGGCACTTCGGCCAGAAGCTGGGACCCAGTGAATCTGTCATCAGCATGCTGGTCATTCCCAGGGATTCCACATAGGCGAAGATCGACAGGGCCAGAAAGATGATCCCTGTGACTACGTTTGCTTTTTTCAACGGTATCCCTCCCGCAAGAATGTTGCAGGCGCACGGAACAGGACCTGTTCCGTGCGCCCTGATTACGTGACTACGCGATATGGAAATGATTCTTCTTCACTCAGCCAGCAGGCCGACGTAATAGTTGTACGCCTCTTCGCAGTACTGGGTCATACCCTCAATGTCCCATACCTTGGGCGTCATCATCTGGGATTCCGTCAGTTCCGCATAGGTTTCGGAGGCCACGCCCTCATTCAGCGTGTTATGCAGCCACTCAATGATGGCGGGATCGGCATCGGACCGGATTCCCAGGAAGCACACAGACCGCAGATCCATATCGCCGCACTCCTCGGGATAGGTCTGGGCGAGAGAGGGGGTTCCAGGTAGAGAGTCGGACTCCTCGGCAGAAGTAACGGCCAGAAGCTTCAGGGTGCCGGCTTCAATCTGCCCGGCCACGCCGCTGACGTTGATGAAGGTCGCATCGCACTCGCCGGTTACCACAGCCAGAGCGCAGTCGTTGGAAGAGTCATAAGTTACAGTCCGAATCTGACAGCCGAAGGCGTTGGACAGTGCAATGGTTGCCAGACCGCCGGGAGATCCCAGACCGGTGATCGCCACGGTAACGGCGTTGTCGCCGCTGGAGAGTTTGTTAATGAAGCCCTCCAGTGTGCTGCAATCCCCATCGGCGGGGCCGATCAGGCAGTAGGGCTCATCTTGCAGGCAAACAATGGGAGTAAAATCCTCCTGGAGGACAATGTCCGTGGCACCGATGGCACGGTTGATAATCAGGTCACCGTTGACCCCCACGATGGTGTAGCCGTCCGCAGCCCGGGTCAGCCCCTGCTCGGTGCCCACCAGACCGCCGCCTCCCGCCACGTTCTCCACCACAAAGTTCACATTGCTGGGCAGCGCGTCCTCGGAAAGGCTTTGAAACAGGGCGCGGGAGAGTTGGTCCATCGTACCGCCGGCACCATAGGGGATGATGCAGGAAATATTGGTGGTGGGATAATCCGGTGCGGCGGTGTCCTCTCCGGAGGAGTCCTGGCCCGAAGACTGTTCGCCGGTGCCGCCGCAGGCGGTGAGACTGAGGCACATCAATATCGCGAGAAGCAAAGCGATTCCTTTTTTCATGTTAATTCTCCTTTGTTCCGTATTTATGTATCCCCTGCCGGATCAATGGGCGGGGAATCACAACTTGATGACGGCCTTGACCACATCCTGACGCTGATAAAGCGCGGCGTCAAAGGCCTCCTGCACATTTTGAAAATCAAATTGATGCGAAGCGATGGCTTTTACGTCAATTCGACCGGTGGATACCGCCCGGATAGCTGTGGGAAAATTGTTGTGATAGCGGTAAATGGTCCGAATTTCACCCTCCTTATACATCAAATCCATAAAGCGGTAAGGAGTTTCGCCATTGATATTGCCGACAAAGACGATGACGCCGCCCCGCCGAACCAGATCTGAGGTTTCCGCCGCTGTGTGGGAGTTGCCGGCGGTTTCAAATACCACATCTGCGCCGCGGCCCTCTGTCAATTCCGTGACCCGTGCCATGGTATCCTCTGTGCTGGCATCGATAACTGCATCGGCTCCAAGTTCCAGGGCTTTATCTAATCGTTTGGAGAAGAGGTCGGAAACGATTACTCTGCCGGCCCCCCGGGCTTTGCAGGCCATCATGGTGAGAAGGCCGATGCACCCGGCACCCAGAATGACCACATCCTGCCCCAATGTCACATCACCCCGGCTGGCAGCCGACAGCCCTACGGCCAGCGGCTCGATCAAGGCCCCCTCCAGGGAGGAGACATTATCCGGCAGTTTGAAGGCCAGATGCGCCGGTATGGCAGCGTAGTCCCGCAGCATTCCATCATAGGGCGGAACTGAGGGGAAGCGGACATCTTTGCAGAGATTATAGCGTCCGGACCTGCACTCCGGGCAAACCCCGCAAGTAATCTGGGGCTCAAAGCAGACCCGGTCTCCAACGGCGACATTTTGAACACCCGCACCCACCTGTGTGACCGTGCCGGCGCACTCGTGGCCTAGAATAAAGGGCAGGTCAAAAGCCTTTCCCTTCCGCATGCCGGATTCAAAGAAATGCGCGTCAGATCCACAGACGCCCACATACTCGATTTTCAGTACAACTTCGCCCGGCTGCGCTTGCGGCATTGGAAGCTCCCGAATTTCCATCTTCCCAGGTGTGACCATGTAGGCGGCCCGATTCCGTATCTCCATGAAATCCTCGCTCCTTTTCCCCAAATACTTACTCACTAATTCTGAGTTGCCAAATTTTGTAGGTATTTTATGGTAAATTTATGAGTATCTTTTAGATAATTATAGCAAATATTGTGGGGTTTTCAATATCTAAATGTGATAAATTCTTGACGAAACTTTGGCCATTTTGAATAATAAGAGTTTTATTTACAGCAAATACCTGTGCAAAAAAATTCTTATTTTCATCATTTCTTGATTATTTTGGGAAAAATGATTGCATAATGGCAAAAATATGATATAATTTACCCAAATTATACCGAATAATTTGCTAATATTATAGGAGGAATCCTTATGCGGGCCGAGCGCCTTAATGCGATGGAACAATATATTTTGGGGAAGGAAACCGTTTCCCTGGAGGAATTGTCTACGCAATTTTCTGTATCTATGAACACGATCCGGCGGGATGTCATGGAACTTTTGAGCCGTGGAAATATCCGAAAAGTCTATGGAGGCGTCTCTTCCACCCTGATCAACCGGCCGGTGGGCTTTTCTGTCCGGGCCCAGAAAAACAGCCGGGCCAAGCAGATTATCGGACGGCTGGCCTCCCAACTGGTCAGCGATGGGGCGTCAATTTTTCTGGACTCCGGTTCCACAACGCCCTATATCCTTCAGCATATCGGCGAGAAAAACGGCGTTACCGTGATTACCCACAGCTTGACTGCGCTGTATGCGGCCTCGTCTTTGTCCAACCTGAACATTATTGCGCTGGGCGGTATTTACGCCCCCGCCACGTCGTCCTTTACCGGTATTTCCACACTGGATGCCCTCTCTCGCCTGAGCATTCAGACAATCTTTATCTCTGCTACCGGCGTTTCAATTGAAAACGGCCTTACCAACAGTACTTATCTGGAAGCCGAGATCAAGCGCAGCGTGGTACAGCGAGGCAATCGGGTTGTCCTGATGGCGGACCAAAGTAAATTTGGACATTCCGCTGTGATCAGCTTCTGCCCATTTGAGCAACTGTATGCCATCGTTACAGACTGCTTGCCCTCTGAGCCGTATCTGGAGGCAATTGATCGCTATGGCATCCGGCTGATTTGCCCTGGTCACGAAAGTGATTGAGTGCAATGCCTGGGGGGAGTTCAACGGAAAATCCGTGTTCTGAATCCAAAAACAGCGTTTTGATTTACTTTTCCTCAATTTTTTCGCATCATCCCCTTGTCTTAATACTACTGGGCTTATTGTTAGGCCTTGTTCAAACGAGATGGCAGCATTCATTTTGCATTCGCTATTTCTACAGGAAAGATCGACAAGTAGCGTCTAGACACATCCAATACCCTGTCCTATACGGGGCAAAAACGATGCCCGGACGCGGCGTCTCCGCATCCGGGCCGTGCCGACTTTTCGGAGGGCATTTGCTGGGACTTTCCCCATAGCTTTCGCCGCCCCCTTCTGGGCCGCCTTGGTGATGTGGGCGTAGGTGTCCGGAGTGGAGCCGGCCGAGAAGTGGACCGGCATCTCTTTCAGGGACTTCACCAAGTACATGGCGGTCACCAGCGACAGCGGGTACACCATCAAGAAGGGGAGTAAAATCACAGTCAAAGGAATCCGCTGAGAAACGAGACAAGCCCCGGGCCTTTTGGCCCGGGGCTTGTCATTAAGCTGTTTTCAACGCAGCAAAGAGACTCAATTGAGGGTAATCGTGTAAGTTGCGTCCGCTGCGCCATCCAGGTGCAGAACAACCGTCATGCTATCGGTGACAGCGGTAGTATCCTTCTCGCCATAAATCGCGCCGAAGGGGCTCACAACCTCGAAGTAGTCGGCAGCATTTCCACCATCGACCTCGAGAGCAGCGTACAAGTCAGCAACCGTAGCGTTAGCGGAAGATTCGATAGTGATTATCTTGGAGCTAATGCTCATAACGGAAGAAGAAATACTATCCTTAACCTTCAGCGTGCCAGAGCTTGCAGCTGCAACCTCAACCTCAACAGTCACTGTCGTGGTCTTGGAACCATCGGAAGAAGTGACCTTGATGGTATAGGTGCCCTCACCCAGAGCGGTGGTCTGGGCCTGGGTATCCGCATCCACATCGGTAGAGCCGTTCTTAGTCACCACAACCTTTGCACCAGCATCGTTCGGCTTGATAACGAACTTGGGCTGATCGTTCTGCGTAGCAGGCAGATTGATGGTGTTGGTCTCACCATCACCGAGCTTGGCAACAGTCTCGCCCTTCACAGTAATGCTAGCAATACTGGCATCATTGCTGAGCTCAGCGGCTTCAGTAGCCTGGGTCACGGTCACATACAGCTCTTCCAGAACCTTGCCGTTATCAGAGGTCTTGCCGGCATAGTCATAGGTGTAGGCATAGCCCTTCAGCGCATCCACCAGCTCCTTGGCGGAGATATTGGCGGCCACCTCATAGTCGGCATCCTCATCCTTGTTCATGATGCTGGCGTCTCTGTCATCGCCCAGGTCACCAACGGTCACCAAGGTGATAGCGGTGTCCTCGGTCACCAGATAGCGGCTGCCATTAATGGTCAGGGTGCCGGCGCTCTGGCTGATCGCGCTGGTCTTGTCAGTGTCAGCAATCACGCTGCCGCCTGCGGTGGCCGCCTGGAAGTCGGTCAGCTGACCGTCGGAATTACGGGTCAGATAGTGGGCAACGCCATAGTAGTCATTGTCGGAAGTGATCTTGTTGTCAGCAACAATGTCCTCTTCCTCATCACCGTTCAGAACAGTGTACTGATGATAGACCTCGTTGTCGGTGGTGACATAGCGGCCATCATAGGACAGAACATAGACCAGAGTGGTCTCCTGCTCACCGGAGATGGTGGCATCGCCGTCAATATCAATATAGATCAGAGCAGCATAGCCATTGTCACGCACCAGAGCAGAGACAGCAGCCTCACTGGAGGAATCCGTCAGCTCAATGGCGGGGAAGTTCTTCACGCCGGTGTAGACATACAGATCATCGTTCTTGTCGCTGACAATGACGATGGTCTCGTCGTTGGCCAGAGAAAGATCCGCCTTGGTAGTGCTGTTGGAATCGTTCTCGAAGGGAGCGACCTTGCTGTTTTCGGAAACAGTCCCCTTACCGCTGTAGCTGGCAATCTCCTCGTCATACTTGGACTCAACAGCATACAGAGTGTATTCGTCAGCAGAGTTCTTGCTGTAGGTGAACCAGCCGATCTGATCGGCGTCGGTTCCCCAACGAGCAATGGTGGACTTGCTGCTCACCTGCTCACCGGCCTTCTTATCATAGGCCTTGTCCACGACGATCTCGTCGGTGGTACCATCGGGGAAGATGGCGTTGGCCAGAGCGCGGGAGGTAGAGGTCATGCCGCTGCTGCTGCCGAATTCAGCGATGTACACATAATCGCTCAGGACAACAGACTCATCCACTGCGATGACATAGCCATAGGAATCCAGCACCAGGGAAGCCTCGCGGCCCACATTGTAGCTGGTTTTCTTGATGTTGTCGGCGGTGGCGGAGTACTCGTACTTGGTGCCGCCCATGGTCACATTGCTGCCGTCCTTATAGCCCTCAACAGTGCCGTTGACAACCTCAGCCTTGTCAATGCTCTTGACCTCGTAACGGCTGTTGTTGTTGACGGCGGTCACCAGGACATAGTCGTCGGCCTTCAGGTCGGTGATATTGGCGAAATCGTCCACATCCAGGGTCCGGCTGTCCAAGGTGATGTCGGTGTCATACTTGCTGGAGTCAGTGGTCAGGCTGACCGTCTCCTTGCGGGTGTCATAGTCGGAAGCGGCCTGGAAGACATAGGTGCGGACGGTGACGATGGTGACATCATTGGTGTCGTCGTCCACATAGATCTCGGTCAGGTCGCCGTTGGCAGTGTTGTTGACCGCGCCGGTGTTGTTGCGCTCAACATAGTCCTCCACGTCAGCGGTCTTAACGGGCGTTTCCACACCGTCGAACCACACGGTCAGGTCGGACTTGCCATCCGTCAGATCGTTGTAGACTGTGCGGCCCACAGCTTCATACACATCAGACTTGGAGACCTTGGCGGTGTAGGTGCCCACCAGCTGGTCCATATTGGCGTAAGTGCCGATCTCGTCGGACTTCAGAGTCCAGATGTTGGAAGGACGGCCGAAGTCATCCGCTTCGCCGGGTGCCTTCTGCAGATCGTCAAAGTACCGCTCGGCGAACTGCATCTTCTCGTCTTTCTCAATAGTGTTGTCCTTCTCGATGGGGTTCTCTACTTCTTTACGAGTAGAGGTGGAGGTGATCTCCACGCCGCCCACAACGATGGTATCCTTCTTGTCATACTCGACCATGGTGGCCTGCAGCATATTGAAGGCGTACAGGGCGGCCTCCTGACGGGTCACAGCCTGGGAGCCCACGAACTCGTCGTTGCCGTCGTCCAGACCGATGCCGCTGGCCTGCTTGATGACGCTGACCTGCCAGTTGGGGCCGGTGTAGCCCTCGATGGAACTGTCATAGCCCAGGGCGCCCAGCAGCATCTTCATGAACGCGTTGCCGCTCAGGGTACCGGTGGGACGGAAGGTGCCGTCAGCATAGCCGCTGATGATACCCTGCTGAGAGCAGTAGGTGATGTAGCCCGCGAAGGTGTTGGTCACGGGAACATCCTTGAAGGGGGCGGTGCTGGCCGCCAGAGCAGATGCAGTGGTGGGGCCCAGGATCAGGTTGCAGATGATCTTGGCGGCCGCGCCACGGGTCAGGACATCATCGGGACGGAAGTCGCCGTCGGAATAACCGTCGACAACACCCAGGGCAGAGATCACATCCACAGCTTCTTTGTAGGTGATCTCGCTGCCGTCCGTGAAGTCCTTGGCGCCCGCGCTGACAGTGACCAGAGACATGGTCATCACCAGAGCAAGCACCAGTGAAAGAAATTTCTTCATTCGGATTTCTCCTCCTTTAAAAGATTTGCAGAGAGCTTTTGAGGTCCAATCTCCGGACCGGCTTCATATGCGCAGGGGTGTCTCTTCCCGTTGCTCCGGCCCAGAGCGGACCACAGAAGTTCCTTTCTGCGCGTTCACTTTACCCCAGGAGAATGCTGCTGTCTACGATTTGCCGGGTTTTGTTAAAAAAGTGAAATAATTACTGGATTTCTTGCGCTTGCCATGAAAAGCAAGTGTAACCGATGAAAAAGTTCCCAAACAAAGGGGCGATTCCGGCAGGTCTCCTCATAGGGGCAAAAAGAAAGATGCCGTGAAAACAGATTCTCTGCTGCCACGGCATCTTTCTTCTGCTATGTGGGATGCATTGCCCAACAGGCTACGATTCTTTCAGATAGTATTTCTGGCCGACTTTAATCAGGTTTCCAGAATCTACTTCATGCTTGAGCAGCGCGGAGCATTGCTCGGTTTCAATCTGCAGGGCGGTGGTGATGTCCTTCCGACAGGCAAAGCCCTCCTTCTTCAGATATTCGTAGAGGGCTTCCTGCTGTCGTTCCGGCGGAACTACGGAATCCGGTAAGTAGTATTTATAGCCCACGCGGACCAGGAGACCCTTATCCAGCATGGCACGCAGCCGCTGATACGCAGCGGATTTGGTCTGGCCATATAATTCCATGATCTGGCTGCGTGTGATAGGGCCACTGCGGCGAATCGCCTCTGTGATCTTTTGTTCCCAATTGCTCTTTTCGTATCTGGTCCAGAGATCTCGCAACGTCCAGTTCTCCATGCCGCCGCGGATCAGGGCGGTTCTTGTGATCCTAGACACCCGCGAAACGTCCATGGGTTTTTTTGACTCGGCGGAGAGCAGGACATGGAGATCCTCCGTCCGCTTCTGGAGCCGCTTTGCCAATATTCTTTTGGCTGCCGCTGTCAGCGGTACCTCTCCTTCCGGCAGGTGAATCAGATTCTTCTCCAGATCCACCTGATCCCAAGTCAAGGACACAATGTTTTTAGCGGTCAGCCCCATGCTCCAAGTAAGCCAGAGTACCAAGCCGGCAGGAGTGTCTTTTTCCGCCTGCAAAATCTTCCACAGCTTGAACTCATCGATGTCCCCGGACTTCTCACTATGCTTGGGGCCAGCTCTTCCGTTCGGCAGATACTGGGCAAAATGCAATTGTAAAGACCGGATCTCCATACCGGTGATACGAGCCACATAGGACCAGTCGTGTTGTTCCAGTTGTCGAATTATATAGTCATGGCGCAGATCGACCAGACGCACGTTCGTTTGCCCTACCTCGTCAAGAACCCTGCGCGCTATCCGGGAGATTGCCTGGGGTTGCATTTGCTTATGGTAGCGATCAGAGCAGATCACGCAGTTATTTGTGGAATTCCCGGTGAGAAATGTCCATTTTCTGTACACGGAACGCAGGTAATCTGCCAGCATTTGAGTAATGGGAATCGTCCGAGCTGGCAACTGGAGTTGATTTCGTTCAAAATCCACCTGATCCCAAGTCAGGTTCGTGATCTCATCCCGTAGCAGTCCCGCCTGCCATGCAAGACGCACAGCCACACCGGCGGCATCGCTGGCGTGGCTTCCCAGAAGTCGTTCCATGGCCGCCGTATCCGGCCGATTCACAAAAAATTCTCGCATACGGCCCCTCCGTGCCCCGAATTCCCTGCCTGATGCAAATCGAAACTTGCTTGGGCGATTATTCGTCGACGGACGGGCTTAGAGAAACTTCACTGAACAGTTCCTGCCGCTTCCCTTTGCTCGCTGCCTCGTCACGGAATTATCATTCCGTCGCTGATTCATATGAAAGGGATTGGCGGGTCAAAGGGAAAAGACACAAAAAAAGCCCGTACTATCTGCACGGGCGAAAAAAACGATATTAGAACCAAGGCCGGACAGAATTTAACGTTTCCCCGGCTTTTTTCTGCTGCCCGGAGAGGCAAAACCCTCTTGTGGGCAGGCGCCCTATGTGATAAAATGTAATTGCAGATATGTAGGATAAATTGTTTTTTGCGATTATTTGTGTCGGAATGATAATTCCGTGATTACGATATCAGCCCCAGCCGGTCAAGCGTTCGCTGGTGCTCTGCGCCAGAAGTCAGCAGATAGATGCGCGTCGTTTCGATGCTGCTGTGGCCCAACAGGTCGGACAGTTTGACGATGTCCCGACAGGCCCGGTAAAACACGGTGGCAAACATGTGCCGCAGATTGTGGGGGAACACCTTGCCCGGCATCACGCCGGCGTATTTGCAAAGGCTCTTCATCTCCGCCCAGATCTGGCGGCGGCCCAGTTCTTTTCCGCTTTTGGTGCGAAAGATCGCACCAGAGGCGGTCTTTTGCTTTTGGGCATATTTGAGCAGCTTGCGGCAGAGTTTCCCCGGCAGCAGGATCACGCGGATTTTGCCTTTGAGGGAGACTTCGGCCTTGCCCTGCCGCACGGCTTCCACTGTGATATAGCGGACTTCGCTGACCCGGATGCCGGTGGCCCCGATGGTCTCCACCAGCAAGCCCAGCCGCTCCCGGCCCAGACGGCAAGCCGCGTCCAGCAGGCTCTGATAATCGGATTTTGTCAGCTCCCGGCCGGCATCCCGGAACAGCCGCCGCTGGATTTTCAGGAATTTCACCCGGCAGTCGTTTAGATCAAGGTACGCCAACAGGCTGTTTAAGGCAGAGAGCATGGCATTGATACTGGCGGGGGCGTAGCCCTGCTCCGCCAGATAGGCTTTCCACTCTGCGGTCAGCTCCTTGCAGATTTCGCGATCACCCAGCCAGCAGGCGAATGCCCGGATATCCCGAAGATACTTTTCCATGGTGGCTGCGCTCTTCTCCTCCAGCAGAAGGTGACGGGCAAACGCCTGTATTTGCAGGGGTGTCAGTTTGTGTTCGGACATAGGGGGCCTCCTTGCATGATTTCATGCCAACATTGTACAGGAACGGCAGAGACAGCAAAGCCCACAGCGGTAACTGCCGCTGTGGGCTTGTGAATCCTGGTCCCGCAATGGTAGGATTGCCACCGGTTTCCAGAAAATATACGGGTTGCCCTATCTGCTTATCATGGGATTCTTCTCTTCACGAGTTATGGAAGCAAATATGATACCATACTGCTCCAGAGGCCGATGGGAATATCCGAAACACAACGAGGCTGCGTGCAGAAAAATATGCGTAAGCTGTTGATTACGAGTAGATTTTGCCTTTGTTCACAGCATCGAAATGCCGATGGCCGGCAGAGCGGGTTTTCCTTACGCAATTCTTCTGCCCCTCCGGCCGCGCAAAGTGGGTCCGGGCTTCCGCATGGAACTGCCCCTGGCTATAGCCGGGGACGATGCTTTCCCTGCCGAAAGGTGGGGGGCTTTTGGGATCGTCCGCCCCAAATCCTGTAAAAATTCTTTTTATTCCCCTGAAACGATGGTACTCTGAAACACGAATATACCTGTGAAAGGCGGTGAGGCGATGGAGCGGGAACAGACATGGATCAGGGCTATCCAGCGGCGAAACTCCCGGGAGGCGGCGGAGCAGCTGATCCAGACCTACTATGACGAAATCTACCGCTTCGTCTACCGTCAGACCGGCAGCAAGGAGGACGCCATGGACCTGACCCAGTCCGTCTTCATCGCAGTCCTGCGGGCATTGCCCGGCTACCGGGCGGAGCGGGCGTCCTTCCGCACCTGGCTGTACCGCATCGCCGCCAACAAAGTCATCGACACCCGCCGGAAGGCCCGGCCGGTCTCTATTCCTATTCAGGAAATGGAGCTCCCTGCAGCAGAGGACTTTGTGGCCCGCGTCCATGACCGGGCCCTGCTGGAGACCATCGAAGGCTATGTCTCCGGCCTGGACCCCGGGGAGCAGGCGGTGTTCCGCCTGCGGATCTACGGGGAAAAGACCTTCCCGGAGATCGCTGCCGCCATGGGAGAGCCGGAGGCGGCAGTGAAATCCAGATACTACCGCCTGATCGGGCGGCTGCGAAAGGAGTTTGGAGCAGATGGATAATCAAAAAATTTCCATGCCCACAGAGGCGGAAAAACAGCGGGCCATTGCCCGGATTCTGGATGCAGGCCTGCCCCGCCGGGTCGCCTTTGGCCGGGAGCTGCGGGAGGTTTTGCAGCGCATCGGCCCCCGCGCGCTGCTGTTTGGCGTGGGGGACTGTTTGGCCTTGTCCCTGCTGATCTGGGCCCTGTGCCTGCTGTCGGCGCTTTTTGTGGCCGGTTCCACCGGCTCTTTGGCACCGGCCCTGTTCCTGTTTTCTCCCCTGCTCTATGCCGCCCTCTCCCTGCTGACTGCCTGGAAGAACCTGCAGACCGGCATTTGGGAGTGGACCTGGACCTTCCAGGTCTCCGCCCGGATGGTGGCGGCCCTGCAGATGCTGTGCTTCGGCGGGGTGTCCGTACTGGTGTGTGTCCCGGCAAATATGCTGTTGTGGACCTTCACCGGGCAGGAGATGCCCCTGGGCTGGATGCTGGCACTGTCTCTGGCCAGCCTGTTTCTGTATGGCGCTCTCTCCCTGCTGTGCCAGCGGCTGCGGGGACCTGCCGGGTGGCTGGCGGCGCCGACCGGCTGGGTTCTGATGGGCCTGATTCCCCTGATCTGGCCCCGGACGGCGGAGTGGCTGACGGCCATCCCCACCGTAGTGTTCTGCCTGCTGGCCGCGGCCGGGATTACTCTGTACCTTTTGGAACTGCGCTGCTTCTGCCGGCGCCCGATGGAAGGAGGCGTCTCCTATGCTCTCCGTTGAGCACGTCACGAAAACCTATGGGAAGTTCACCGCTTTGGAGGACATTTCCCTGACCTTCACTCCCGGCGTCTACGGTCTGCTGGCACCCAATGGGGCGGGCAAGACCACCCTCATCAAGATGCTCACCACCCTGCTGTTCCCCACCAAGGGACAGATCCTGTGGGAGGGAGAAGACATCCGGGCCTTGGGGGCGGAATACCGGGGCCTGCTGGGGTATCTCCCCCAGCAGTTCGGGTACTATCCCAGCTACACGCCCCGGCAATTCCTCCGGTATGCCGCCGCCCTCCAGTGCATCCCGAAGCGGGAGGCGGACGGCCGCATTGACCACCTGCTGGAGACAGTGGGACTTGGGGATGCTGCGGACAAAAAAATGAAGAAGTTCTCCGGCGGGATGCTCCAGCGGGTGGGCATCGCCG
Organism: Dysosmobacter welbionis; assembly: GCF_005121165.3. Classification (NCBI taxonomy): domain Bacteria; kingdom Bacillati; phylum Bacillota; class Clostridia; order Eubacteriales; family Oscillospiraceae; genus Dysosmobacter; species Dysosmobacter welbionis. The sequence goes on from NZ_CP034413.3 coordinate 2,171,099, forward strand.
TAGCCATGCTGAACGACCCGAAGCTGCTGATCCTGGACGAGCCCACCGCTGGGCTGGACCCCCGGGAGCGGGTGCGGTTCCGCAATTTGATCCACACGCTGGCTGAGGATCGGATCGTGATTCTCTCCACCCACATCGTCTCAGACATTGAGACCATCGCCGGGCAAATCGTCATGTTCAAGGATCACCGCCTCTACTGCTGCGACAGCCCTGCCCGCATCTGCGCCCGGTTCCAGGGCAGGGTATTCCAGCTTCCTGCCGGGATGCCCCTGGCCCCGGGACAGTTCCTGCTCAGCGAAGGACAGGGGGCGGATGGCCCGGTGCTCCGGGTGCTCTGCGAGACGCCCCCTGTCAATGGAACGCCGGTAACGCCGGGGTTGGAGGATGCGTTTCTCGCCATCTACCGGGAGGAACAGACATGAATCTGGCGGTCTATGAGTGGCGGAAGCTCTTCCGCCTGCCCGCCCTGTGGGCCTTCCTGGCCCTGTGTCTGGCCTTTAACGGGCTGCTGATCGCCACGCTCTCCCCCTATGACCGGGCGTTCTTCAACGAGACTTCCCAAACGGCAAAGGCCTTGGGCCAGCGGGTTGATGAAGACTTTCTTGCCGGGCTGGACGCTATACCCGCCACAGAGAACCGGGATTTGCTGCGTCAATCTGTCACCGGGATGGAGGACATTTTCGAGACGTATGACACCGGGGAACTCTCGGATTTCTATGCCGGTGTGGTGGAGAAATCCCCTCTGGCAGTTACCTGGATGACCTGGAAATATGATCTGCTGGCGAGCCGGGTGGAGCACCTGGCCCAGACTGACGCGGCGCTGGATTTGTACGCCGGCCCGGCCACCTACGGCAGCCACCAGTTCCTCTTCGGCGCGCTGTTCCGGGCCATTCTCTGTGAGAGCGCCATTCTGGCCATGCTGGGGACGCTGTATCTGCTGGGCTACGAGGGGATGCACCGCGCAGAGGGCCTGGCCTGCGCCTCCCGAACGGGACGGAAACTACGGCGGGTGAAGGTCCTGGCGGCTCTCCAGGCGTCGGCGGCGCTGTACGGCCTGCTGGCGTTCTGCACCCTGGTGCCCTACTTCCTGCTGTACGACTACAGCGGAATCTGGAATGCCAGCGTGTCCAGCCAGTTCAACTATTTCTCGGACATGCTGGTGGTCCGGCCCTTCCTCACCTGGGGGGACTTCACGGTGGGTCAGTACCTGGCCGCTGCCCTAGCCCTGGGCGCGGTGCTGACGGCGGTATTCTCCCTGCTGGCGTCGGTGTGCGGCACGCTGGTGCGAAGCCCCTATCTGGCGGCCCTGGCGCTGTGCCTGGTGTGCTTCGGCGGACTGGGACTGGTCTCCGTTCTGGGGGAGCTGGGCTGGTGGGCGGCCTATTTGATTGCCTGTTTCCAGCCGGTAACGGTCTGGCTCTCCTGCAGCGCCTGGTTCACGGAGCTGGGACTGAACGCCGTCCTCCCCTGGCAGGAGACCATCGCAAGCGGGCTGAACCTGCTGCTTTTGGGCGGCGGAGTCCTGTTGGCTCTCGGTTGGTTTGACAGAAAGGACGTGTCCTGATGGAACTTTTGAAATGGGAGCTGCGGAAGATCTGGCGGCCCGGCATCCTGGCGGCCATCCTGCTGCTGGGGGCGGTATACTACTGGATGTTCCCACAGTTCTATATCGAGCACTTTTGCAACGGTCCCCAGTCGGAGGCCCAGTTCGATCTGGCCTCCGACTGGGTGGAGCGGTATGGCCCCACCCTGGAACCGGAAGAACGGGCAGAACTGGACGAGCAGATGGCAGGGGAGATCACGGCCTTTGACACACAGATCACCGCCATCCCGGAAGCTGCGGCAGCGGGGCTGACGGACTATAAATCTTTTCTCTCCTTTCGGGGGACTACCTGAACGGCATACGCAACACTGATGGACAGGCAGATATGGATGTGGAGGCCCTGCTCTACCGGGTGTACGGCGGCACCAACTGGTACCGGATCGAGGCGCTGGCGGATACTCTGGAGACCTATGATACCCAGGAGGATCACCGCGCTCTGATTGTCTCCAACCGGCAGCAATTGGCCCAGCCGGAGGCTATGGTCCGGCGGGAGGCGGAGCTGGCAAGCTCGGATATGACCCATTCCCTGCTGCCGTCCTCTGTGAAATACTCCACTCAGGAGTACGGCAAGGATCTGGCGGTATGGTGCGTACTCAGCATCGTGCTCCTGCTCTCCCCCACCCTGGTGCGGGACCGGCTGCGGAACACCCGGCCTATGCAGTGGGCCTCCCGGCGGGGGCGGTCCGTTTTGAACGTTCAGATGGGAGCTGCCCTGCTCTCTGCGCTGGTGCTGGCGGTGGTGAATATAACAGTCTATGTCATTCCGTTCCTGGCCCAGGGGCCCCTGCAATTTGCCGCCTGCGGCCTGGACGGCATCTGGGAGTGGGGCACTCCCTGGTTCGACTGGACCTACGGCACCTATCTGCTGGTGCTGGCGGGGCTGATTTTGGCCCTGTCCCTGGGGGCCGCCGGGCTGACGGCTTTTCTCTCCCAGTACAGCGGCAACTACATCGCCATGCTGCTGAAGGCCGTTCCCCTGTTCGTGGCGGTGGGGTCGTGCTGGGCTCCTGGCTTCTGGATCGGCCCTTCACGTTCCGCCCCCTCTGGGACGGCTACGGCCCCTGGGTGCCCAAGGGTGCGGAGGCGGTGGCCGCTGCAGTCCTGCTGGCTTTGGGACTTGGCCTGTGTGCCCTGGCCTGCCGGCGGCAGCGAAAGAGGGAACTATGATAAAGGAAATTTTATTTTCTCTTAAATTTTATCTCTACAAGTATGATCCGGATTGTGACCCGGAACGATGAAATAGCGCGGAGTGGAGCGCAGCAGCCTTCGAGTCTTGGCCCGTTTGGGGTCTAAAAACACTTCGGCGCCGGCCGTCCAAAGTAGGCGTGGGCCTCTCAGCGCTTGGCTGCTGCCGGCAAGCCAAATGCTCCGCGCGTCCTGCAGGGAGCGGAATTTAATGACATTGGGCCAAAGCTCCCTCCCGCCTCATTGGCTTACAGGAGGCCAGTCCATTCCTCTGTGCCGTTGTCCATATCATAACTGTGAGCGTTGGTGGCCTCTATAAGTAGGCCCAATGGGTCCCTTCCACATCGGAGAACCGCCGCAGTTCATCAGTATGGCGGTCCATATACGCTGTGTCGGCGCTGCGGCCCAACATTCGGTTAACGATGGCAGTTACCTGTGCCCGGGTGATAGAATATATGGCCGGAACGTACCATCGAAAAATCCGCCGATCCAGCCGTACTGGGCGGCGCTGGTCACTTGGGTACAAAACCAGTCATCCTCGTTCGCGTCGGAGAAGAGGCTGGTTCCACCGGGCGTCTCGTTGGCAAACCGTATGGCGATCACTGCGAATTGGGCCTGGGTGATATCCCGATTGGGCTGAAATGCGCCGTCGGAGTAGCCCTGTATGATGCCCAGGGATAACAGCAGAGGCGCGCCACATATCATCTGGAACATCTGTGCAACGTATCGGTGACAGACACGTTCTTTTCCAATAGTAGGTTGTAGAACATCTGCGCCGCCTGGCCCCGGGTCATCTGCCGGCCGGGGGCGAAAGAGCCGCCTGTGAATCCGTCGAGATAAACCGTATGGTCTCTGGTATTCAACCAGCTGGACACGTCGGTGTTATCAGGATCGGCGATCGGCTGAGTGGCCTTAAATACCACCTTGATGGTGTGGTTGGCCCGCACGTTCTCAAAGGTATAGTGACTGATAGCGCCTACGCTCTCGCCATCTACCAGCACATTAAAAATCCGGTAACCGTCGCCGGCCATAATGTGGAAGGCCCGGTCGCCGCCCCGGCTGACGTTGGCGCGCCCGGAGGGGGTGATGGAGCCGACTTGGCCTGTCTCGGCGGTGATGGCGCGGGATCCGCTGGTCCTATTGGGCCGCTTTTTTCTGTTCTGGCAGCTCATCCCAACCGACGGCCAGCTGCTCCGTGTCCAGCAGACGGTCGTAAGCCTGTTCCGCCAGCAGCCGCACGCCGCGGTCGATCTCTGCCTGGGTGACCAGATACAGCTTTCGCAAGCACCGGGGATTGCACTTCTCCGGCGCTACACGGGCCGCACCAGACAGACTCTGGATGTCCCCCGTCACCTGTGTCCGCCGCAGGGGCCGCCTGCTTCTGGTGACGAACACCGGCCCTGCCGTCAGCCCCTGCCGGCGGCAATAGGATAGCAGCTCTGCCTGCAGACACCTTGGCAACTGGACACGCCGCTGCTCACCGCCGGAGACAGCCGGTGTGCGTCCACTCTGCACGGCCTCCACAGTGATCTGAGGCAGTTCTCCGACGTGGGCTCCTGTCAGGGCAATTGCTTTCACCAAAAGATACGTTCTCTCCTTTTCCAGCGCCCGAGCAGCAGACAGCAGCCGCAGATATTCCGTTCGGGTCAGTTCCGACTGGGGTGCCGTTTCCGTCTCCAGCTGTCCGGTCAGCTGCAGATCCCGGCGGCCCAAGTAGTCCAGCAGGCCGTTAGCGGCGGAGATGTTTGTGTTCACTGTGGCCGGGGCATATCCCTCTGCCAGCAGAGCCTGCCGCCATGTCTCCAGAGTATTCAAGACGATTTGCTTGTCAGGCGGCAGATAGTCGTAGAATGTCTTCAGTTTTGCGGCGTAAAACCGCACGGTCTCTTCCCGGCGCCCTCGGTGATTCAGATCCTCCAAATAGGCCCGGATGCTCTCTTCACTTACCGTTACACCGATTGCTTTCAGCGGTGCTGCCGCCTTTTGACACACCGCGCCTGTTCTCTGCATTGCTCCTCCCCCTATCAACGAAATCAACATTTTGAATACGTCCGCGGGCAAAGTAAGACCTGGAGCGCATGATTTCAGGAGAGAATCCGCTTCTAAAACACGCTCCAGACCTCGTTGGGGCAGAGAAAAGAGGGCCGAGAAAAATCCTTTTTCCCGGCCTGATTTTGTGCGTCCCAATTGGGGGGAGTCCCTTGCGGTTCCTTTCAAACCGTGCTATAATAAAAGCAATTTATGTAAGAAAAAAGGGGCCGTTGAAATTTTTTGTGACAAAATGTTGATTTTGACCTACGAAACCAGCCCCAGACGTTCCAGTTGCCGGGCGTGCTCCGCTCCGGAGGTCACAAGGTAGATACGAGTGGTTTCAATGGAACTGTGGCCCAGCACATCGGCCAGCCGCACGATGTCCTTGCAGGCCCGGTAGAAAATGGTGGCGAACAAGTGCCGCAGATTGTGAGGAAACACCTTGGCAGATTCCACTCCGGCGGACTTGCACAGCCGTTTCAGCTCTGTCCAAATCTGGCGGCGGCTCAGAGAGGTTCCGTTTCTGGTGAGAAAAATCTCGCCTGAAACGGTTTTGTGTTTTCTGGCGTATTTCAGCAGTTTGCGGCAAAGCTTGCCCGGCAGCAGAATGGTGCGAATTTTTCCCTTGAGGGAGATCTCGGTCCGACCCCGCTGGGCGGCCTCCACGGTGATATACCGCACCTCGGACACCCGGATACCGGTAGCGCAGATGGCCTCCATCAACAGGGCCAGCCGCTCCTGCCCACGCGCTCTTGCCGCGGCCAGCAACCGCTCGTACTCCTGGCGGGTCAGTTCACGGCCTGCGTCGCGGAACAGGCGGCGCTGGACTTTCAAAAATTTTGCCCGGCACTCGTCCCAGCCCAGAAAATGAAACAGTCCGTTAAGTGCAGCCAGCATAGAATTAATGGTCACCGGGGCGTAGTCTTTAGAGAGCAGGTGATCCCTCCATTCGGCAGCCAGTTCCCTGGAAACTGGTCTGCCGTCCAGCCAGCCGGCAAAGGCCCTGATATCCCGGAGATACTTTTCAATGGTGCCGGGGCTCCGCTCCTCCCTCCGCAGATGTGCCGTATATGATGCGAGTTGTGCCGGGTCGATTGTCCGCTCAGGCATTTCTATAACCTCCTACAAATATTTTTCTTTATTTTATCTTGCAGGAGGCAGCTTATGCAGTACTAAGAGCCCTCCAAAGTCCGTTCAAAGTCTGGTTTCATTTTTGTTTTCTGTAGTATACGTGAACTTGTAACGGGCGGTCCGTTATGCGTTTTTTGCTGTGTGTTTTTTGAAGCAGATGGCCGGCCGATGAACGTAAAGATTTCAGATATTGCCGCTCCCCATAAAAGGCCCGGCTGATAGAGCAATTGGGATTCTGGTTGCCTCTCTGATCCGGCAGCCAATCAACTTGTAAGGGTTTGGATGGGACGGATTGCCCTGTGTGCCTGCCGCATTTCTGGTCAGAGTGTCAGTGCGACCGGAGGCTGCTTTGCTCTGCCCGTATAGGAAAATATGGCCTATACAGACTGCGGTTTGCTGTTTGAAGCCAGTATGGCATCCGCTATGATGTCCGCCATAGTTTTAAGAATAGAAATTTTGTGGAGGAAGTGATCTGCGTCACCTGGGCAGAGCGGCAAGACGCCAAAACCGGTATTTAGCAGGATGTTCGCCCCTCCTTTCGTTGTGATCTTGTGCTTCCCATAGCCTGCCCCGGAATGATAAAAGCCGCCGTAGAGTGGACACGACCTCCGGGGGTGGGCGATTTCGGGGCTAAACACACTTGGAAAGCACGGTGTATCGGATGGAGAATTCTGCCTCAGCTTATCACCTGAAAGGCGTTGTACAGGTCCGCCTCCGCAACCGCAAAACTGTCTGATTTGCGATCAATCAAGCTGGTTTTCCCGGCTTTTGGCATCAAAAAGCTCGGACCAGATCGGGAGGCACTTCCGCCTGTCCCGAACCCCAAACTATACAGGACAAAAAACGAGGCTCAGAAGCATTTTCTGCATCTGAGCCTCCTGCTGTTTTCGGTTTCAGAACCATTTGCCGGGACTTTTTCCATGGCTTTTTCCGCCTCTTTTGGGGCCGATGGTGTGGCGTGGGACTAGGTGTCCAAGGTCAATCCCACACTGAAATATCAGAGTGGCGAATGCGCGGCGTAGGTCGTGGAACCTCGCTTTCAACAGCCGCCCGCTTCAGAACCCCGTGGAACATGTGCGGGACGCTGTACAGGGAGACCGGTCCGCCGGTGTGGGAGGGGAATACCCAAGGGCTGCTGCCGCTTTTCCCTTCGGCCTTTGAAAAACGCCCAAGCGGGCGGCAGATGGCCAAATAGACACGCCTCTGCAACGGCGGAACGATGGTCCAAAACCGGTCCCGGACCGCCTGGAGAGGAACTCTGCCCATCCCGCAAGGCGCATAGCGGCCGAAAGGCAGTCACGTGGGGCATTACCCGCGGGTGTTCTGCGGCTGTTTGGCGGAGTGCCCGCCAATTTCTGCCGGATCGGACGGATGGTGAACCGCGGGCTGCCGTCGCGTCGTCTGGCGGCCCTGGTCATCAGCTCAGCTATCTCCGTGGTGCGGAGACCGCGCTCCTCCGGCTGACGATGCGGAACACCAAGAAGTCCGATTCGTACAGCGCTTCGCAGCTGCCGGACGGTAGCACGGCAAGTACGATCACAGTTGTGCATTGAGGAACAGCGTCAGGTCATCGCGGCTTTTGCAACTGGTCCCTTTGACGTGGCTTCCCTCCTGTCGGCCTGTTTCTTCTCACAGATTCAGACGTTTGGGGCGGCGCCTGTGAACCGCCTCGTTTATACAGAATCAGGTGCCTTTGACGATTCCGAACAATAGAATCCAGAGACACATGCAAAGTGAACGCGCCTTGATTTGATGTTCTCGCCAGGAAACGGTCCTCTGTAAAAGTTTACTCTTCCGGACGCTCTCTGCTTTCCGTTGAAAATACGCGGCCCTTCCATAAGAAATTGCCTTTGGGAATGCTGAATTGAAATCATCTCTGTTCTATGCCTCTGTTCCGTTCAGCTTCCACCGGGCGCTCTCACTCTGGAGCTCCACCATGCGGCGGTAGAGGCCGCCGCGCTCCATCAGCTCCGCCGGAGTTCCCTGCTCGGCTACATGGCCGTTTTCCAGCACCACGATGTGGTCCGCCCCGGCCACGGTACGCATCCGGTGGGCGATGACCAGCACCGTCTTGCCGGCCAGCAGGCGGGAGAGGGCTCCCTGCACCTTGGTCTCGTTCTCCACATCCAGGCTGGCGGTGGCCTCGTCCAGCAGGACGATGGGGGCGTTTTTCAAAAGCGCCCGGGCGATGGAGATGCGCTGCCGCTCCCCGCCGGAGAGCTTCGCCCCGTTCTCCCCGATGGGGGTGTCATAGCCCTGGGGCAGGCGGCGGATGAACTCCCCGCAGTTGGCGGCCTCCGCCGCGGCCCGCACCTCTTCGTCGGTGGCGCCCCGCTTGCCCAGGCGGATGTTTTCCATCACGGTATCGTCAAAGAGCACCACATCCTGGAACACCATGGAGTAGTCGGTCAGCAGCGCCTCCGGGTCCACGGTGGAGATGTCCACGCCGCCTACCCGGATGGTGCCCTCCGTAACATCCCACAGCCGGGCGGCCAGCCGGGCGCAGGTGCTCTTGCCGGAGCCGGAGGGTCCCACCAGAGCGGTCACTTCACCCTCCCGGGCGGTAAAGTTCACACCGTCCAATACCTTCTTCTTGTCGTAGGCGAAGCCCACATGGTCGAACACAATGTCGTGGCCCTTGGGCTGGAAACGCTCCACTCCCTCGGCGGTGGGGGTGTTATAGATTTCGTTCATGCGGTCGGCAGACACCTGGGACACGAACAGCTCTGCAATGAGGGCCAGACTCTGGTCGAAGGGGGCGTACACACGGGTGATGACCAGCAGGAACAAAAACAGCAGCATGAAGTCGATCTGTCCGGAGACGATCAGGCTGGCCCCCGCCAGGATGGTGGTGGCGACCCCCAGGCGCATGATGACGCTGGCCGCATTGACAAAGATGCCGGTGCCCAGCTCGCCCTGGATGGTGACCTTCTCATGGTCGTCGATCTTCTGGTTGAGCCCGGCCAGATAGCGCACCTCCTGGTTGGTGGCGCGGATCTCCCGGACGTTTTCCAACGCCTCCTGGATGCCGTCGGAGACACGGATTGCGGCCTGTTTCGTCCGCTCCGAGGCCCGGGCGGAGATCTTCCGGGTGCCGAACAGCAGGCCGAAGGCCACCGGCACCCCCCACAGGCAGGCGATAGTCAGCCGCCAGTCATATACCAGCAGGCAAACCGCGATAATGGCCGTGGAGATGTAGGCGCCGTACAGGTATCCCAGCACATGGGACCAGACGTGCTCCATGCGGTTCACATCGCCCATGAGGGTCTCGGTCAGGTCCGCCAGATCCCGCTTGCCGAAGTAGCCCAAGGGCAGCTTGCGCAGCCGCTCCGCCAGGCTGAGGCGGGTGGACTTCACCTCGTTGTAGACCAGGCCGTAAGTGGCGTGGTACTGCTGCAGGTGGGTCACAAAGGACAGAATGACGAACGCGATTACCAGCCCAAGAAAGAGCGCCGGGCCGGGCAGCGGCGCTCCGTCCGTCAGGGTTCCCATCAGGCCGTACATCAACAGGTACAGGATGCCCATGCCGTCCATGACGACCAGATTGACAATGACCGTCCAGAAAGCGCCCTTTTTGGCGTTTTTCACGCCCTGGTCGGTGAGGGCGTATTTGCGCTGAAAGTTTTTGCCGAACATCTTCTTCACCCCTCTCTCACTGTTCGCTGGTGATCTTCCACTGGACCGCCTGGTTGTAATCCGCCCACATCCGGGCATAGAGGCCGCCGGCGGCGGTCAGCTCCTGATGGGAGCCCTGCTCCGCAATGCGGCCCTCCTCCAACACGAGAATTTTGTCCGCGCCCACGACGGTGGACAGGCGGTGGGCGATCATGATAACGGTGCGGCCCCGGGTCAGCTCAGAGAACGCCTTTTGGATCAATGCTTCGTTCTCGGGGTCCGCGAAGGCGGTGGCTTCATCCAGGACCACGATGGGCGCATCCTTTAAGATGGCCCGGGCCAGGGCGATGCGCTGCTGCTCGCCGCCGGAGAGGTAGGTCCCCTCGGAGCCGATCAGGGTGTCCATGCCCTGGGGCAGCTTCTCCAGAATGTCCCCGCACTGGGCGGCCATCAGCGCCGCGCGCACCTGCTCTTGGGTGGCGTCTGGGCGGGCGGCCCGGACATTTTCAAAGATGGAGGCTTTGAACAGGCGGCTGTGCTGGAACACAAAGGCGATCTGGTCCATGAGCACATGGGGGTCGATCTGCCGCACATCCACGCCGCCCACCTTCACCGCGCCGGAGGCGGTGTCCCAGAACCGTGGGATCAGGCTGGCGGCGGTGGTCTTGCCGCCGCCGGAGGGCCCCACCAGGGCCACAGTCTGCCCCGGCTCCGCCGTGAAGGAGACATGGGAGAGGGCGGGGGTTTCCGCGCCGTCGTAGGTGAAGCTCACATCCTCAAATTCCACACGGCTGCTCTGGGGGGACTTGGGCTGCTCCGGCACTTTCAGCTCCGGGGCGCACATGACCTGGTCGATGCGGGCAAGCGCGGTGCTGGCCAGCATCATGCCCGATGCGGCGAACATGATCTTGGCAAGTGCCGTGGAGATGATGGCGGAGAACACCGCGTAAAAGGCGAAGTTTGTGACAAATCCTGTGAAGTCGCCGGCGGCCAGAGCCCCGGGCGCCAGGAACAGGGCCGCCGGTACCAGAAACACAAAGGCGCCCTCAGTGAAGGTCAGGTTGATGGATTGAGGTGTCCGGCAAATATCTGCCTGGTAGTGCTCGGCCTTGGTGCTGTAGTCCTCAATAGCCTCCTGGAACGCCTTGAAGGAGTAGACGGTCTGCTGGAAGATCTTGACTACAGGGATACCCCGGACGTACTCAGTGCCTGCTTTGGTAATGCGGTCCAGGGCCGCCTGATACTCTGCCAGAATCTTGGCGTTTTTGCCGCCCATCATGGAGAACATGGCCACAATGGAGATCACCGCAGCCAGCAGGCAGGCCGCCCCCATCCGCCAGTCAAAGACGAACATCATCACCAGCATGGCGATGAACAACGTGATGGTACCCACGATGTCCGCCAGGTTGTGGGCCAGCAGGGTCTCCGTGTCAGCCGCCGCCGCGTCCAGCCGCCCGCGGATGAGGCCGGAGGCGTTGGAGTCGAAAAAGCCCAGCGGGGCCTTCATCACATGGGCCACACCCTGCTTGCGGATATTGGACGCCGTGCGGAAGGCAGCCAGATGGGTACACATCAATCCCGCAAAATACAGGATGATGCCGGCCACCGCAAAGGCGAACGCCAGCCAACCGTATTGGGCGACGCTCTGCGCCTTCGTCCAGTCCGGCGCCACCGCGATCAGGTCCCGGGCTGCCAGCCAGATGCAGATGTAGGGTGCCATGCTCAGCAGCATGGACACCGCCGACAGGGCCAGGCCCAGAAAGGTCAGGCCCTTGTGGCTGCCTGCGTAGCCCAACAGGACGGCCACATCACTCTTTTTCTTCTGCTTCATAAAAAACCTCCCTCTCAAAGTTAGCTAAAACTAACTGTCATCCAAAAAGACAGGGGGCTATCCCCCCATCAATTTCAGCCATCCGGCGGTGTAGAAGTCCCGGAGCTGATCCACATCCCGCATCGCCTGGTCCCGGGGCATGTCGTGAACCACGATCTCAAAGATGCCATTGAACATCCCGCTGGCGATGATATGGCACAGGGATTTGTCCAGCACCGGGATGTCCCGGCCCAGGCGGCGGAGTACCTCCATGTACCGTTGGGTGTATTCCACCTCTGCCTCCACCATGTTGTGGACGAAGTGCTCATAGCTGGTGCCCTCCGCCCGGCACAGGAGCAGCTTGACCGGCTCCCGGTGGGCACAGATGTAATCCACCATCCAGTGGACACAGCCAGAAGACTCCACGCCCATGTGCTCCGGCTGCTGCTCCTCAGGCAGCTCGGCGAAGGAGGTCTGGGCCGCCATGAACTTCCCCATGAGGGCGGCGGCATGGGGCTCCACGATAGAGGCGAACAGGGCCTCCTTGCTGGAAAAATAGCCGTAGAAGGCGCCGGTGGTCACCCCGGCATTCTTCACGATCTGCCGCAGGGAGGCCCCCTGGAAGCCTTTATCCAGGAATTCCGCCATAGCGGCCTCCTGAATTTTTTCCAATGTGGTAACAGATGTTTCTTCCACTGGAATCTCTCCTGTAACATCGTTATATAACGGTGTTATAATACAACCAGCCCCACAATTTGTCAAGGGGGGAAAGCCGAAAAAGCCCGGCGCAAGTGCGCCGGGCTTTTCGATCAAAATCTTTGCCCTGATTTGGGAAGGGGCAGAGCACGCATGCTGTGGAGGCTGACGCCCAGAGTGGACAGGTTGTGGAGCATGGCCGATGTGGCCGGCGGCAGCACACCCGCCGCGCCAAGGCCGATCAGCGCCCCGTTGAACCCGATGACGAATCGGTAGTTGGCTTGGATGCGGTTCATGAGGGCCATGGCCAGCTGTCGCAGCTGCACCAGCTCCCACAGGCTGTCGGCGGCGATGGTGATATCGGCGATCTCTCTGGCGATGGCCGCCCCGTCGCTGATGGCGATGCCTGCATCCGCTTCGGAGAGGGCAGGGGAATCGTTGATGCCGTCTCCCACCATGAGGACTGTGTGCCCCTCCCGCCGCAGGGCTGCCACATACTCCGCCTTGTCCGCCGGAAGCACCCCGGCCCGGAAGTCATCTACCCCCAGCTGGGCCGCAATGGCGGCGGCGGTGCGGGGGCTGTCCCCGGTGAGCATGACAGTCTTTTTCACGCCCAGTCTCCGCAGAGCGGAGAACACATCTTTTGCCTCCTCCCGCAGGGGGTCGGAGATACAGATCACGGCGGAGAGCACTCCGTCGATTGCCAGGTAGAGCTGGGAGAACTCCGGAGGCAGGGTGTCGAACTTTTCCTGCTCGCCTTCCGGAATGCGCACCTTCTCGTCCTCGAAGATAAAATGGGCACTGCCGATGCGCACTTGTTCCCCATCCACCGAGCTGGCGATGCCGTGCGCCACCAGATACTCCACCTTGGCATGGCGTTCCTCATGGCGCAGGCCTCGGCGGCGGGCCGCTTCCACTACGGCGTTGGCCATGGAGTGGGGGAAGTGTTCCTCCAGGCAGGCGGCCAGGCGGAGCATCTCCGCCTCATTCTTGCCGTTGAAGGGGATGATCTGGGCCACCTGGGGACAGGCGTGGGTAAGGGTGCCGGTCTTATCAAAGATGATGGTGTCCGCTTTGGCTGTGGCTTCCAGAAACCTGCCGCCCTTGACGGTGATGTGCTCACGCCCGGCCTCCCGCATGGCAGACATGACTGCCAAAGGCATCGCCAGCTTTAAGGCACAGGAGAAGTCCACCATGAGCACCGACAGGGCTCGGGTCACATTCCGGGTGAGGAGCAAATCCAGCAGGCTCCCGGCGAAGGTATAGGGCACCAGCTTGTCGGCCAGGTTGGACGCCTTGGCTTCAGCGGCAGACTTCATCTGCTCCGACCGCTGGATCATGTCCACAATCTGGTCGTACCGGCCCTGGCCGGATGCTTGCTTCACCTCCAGGGCGCACTCGCCCTCCTCCACCACGGTGCCGGCGTACAGCGCCCCTCCGGGACGCTTGGCCACAGGGACGGACTCGCCTGTGAGGGAGGCTTGATTGACGGTGATCTCACCCTCCGCCACCACGCCGTCCAGAGGGATGACGCCCCCGGCCCGGACCACAACCAGATCGCCGGGCTTCACTTGTCCAATGGAGACCAGTACCTCGTCGTTCCCGTTTTTCAGCCACACCCGGTCTACGTGAAGGGACAAACTCTCCGCCAGGTCGGCCACAGACTTCTTCCTTGTCCAGTCTTCCAGCAGCTCCCCGATCTCCAGCAGGAACATGACGGTGCCGGCGGTGCCAAAGTCCCGGCGGCAGGCCGAAATCCCGATGGACAGGGCATCCAGCAGCTCCACCTTGATCTGACGCCGTCCCAGACAGCGAAGGCCCTTGCGCAGGAAAGGCGCCATGTGCCAAATCACCCGGGCAATCCGCAGCGGCGCAGGCAGGAACAGGGTGGCCGCCGCCTTTACTGCCACCTTACCCACCAGTTTCTCCTGGAACTCCCGGTTCATAGCCCGGGTGCTGTGATCGGGGAGGGCGACAGACGCTTCTGCCCCGGCCCAGGTGAACGCGCCGAGTGCGGAGAGAACCGTTTCCCGCTCCCCTGTAAAGGTCACGATGATACAGCCTGTGCGCTCATGGACAGCGGCTTCCCGGACCCAGGGCTGGCCCTTCAGCCAGGTCTCCAGCAGGTCGGCCTGACGCAAGGTCAGGTTTTTCTGCCGGAGGCGCAGACGTAGCCGCCCCCGGCTCTCGTGTACGATGGTTGCTCGCATACAGGTACTCCTTCCTATGAAAAAGGGAGCCGCTTTCCGGCTCCCTTCCGCAGCTTTTAAGCCTCCTGACCCTCCACCTGGGTTTCGGCCTCCTTGGAGGCCCGGGCCTCATTGATGTCTTTGGCGGAGGCCACAATGTCGGCGGCGTTCTCTTGGACGGCGGTGACCGTCTCCATCACGCTGTCCTTCATCCGCAGGCCGGCGGCGGTGATGTGGATGTAGGCATTCTTGGCATCCTTGCTGGTCAGCAGCTTCACGCCGGCAGAGCCGAACAGAGCACCGCCCACAAAGCAGGCCAGTCTGACGTAATGCTTCATCATAGGATTCTTCCTTTCCGTGATTGGTTATTTGCGTTTGTAACCTGTGATCATCACCATGATCATGCAGATCACGGCGCCCCAGGCCCAGAAGCGATGTTGTTTCATCAAGATCTCCTCCTGTCTGGAAACAAGCCCGTCTCTTCGCGTATTAAAGTATTATAGCAGATGAAACGCCCGGTGTATCACCAAAACAGACGATGTTGTGCCGGTTCAGACATCCTTCCGGTACTTGGCCGGCGTCATACCGTACTGCCGGCGGAAGGCGGCGGTGAACTGGCTGGCACTGCCATATCCGACTGACTGAGCCACCCCCAGAACACTGAGGGAGGAGTCCCGCAGCAGCTCTGCCGCCCGTTCCATCCGCCGCTGCCGCAGCCAGGCGTGGACCGGCAGGCCGTACAGACGGCGGAAAGCATCCTTGAATGTTGTGGCGGAGAGCATGGCCATGCGGCTCAGGGCTGGGATGGTCAGGGGATCGGCCAGGTGATCCTCCATATAACGGCGCGTCTTTCCTAAAACCCGGACTACCTCCCGATCCAGTGCCGGGGCCGGGAGGACATTCGGCGCATTTCCCTCTGGGGCGGAGAGCAGATAGAGCAGCTCTGCCGATTTCCACACGCACCAGCGGGCCTGCTCGCTCTGGGGCAGGCAGTCCAGGTTGGCAAAGACCGCCCGGCTCCAGGTGCTGGGCCCCTCTACGGCACAGCCGTTCCGGCTGGCCATCCATCGCCGTACCTGCTCTGTGTCCAGAGAGAGGCCCCCCAGCAGCGCACACAGGGCCTCCAGGCTGTCCCGGGCGCTGCGGGCGTCCACTGCTACCAGGACTCCCTCCAAGGAGGTGCCGACCTTGGCGGCGGACAGGCTGGAGGCGTCCGTGAGAAGAAGCACCTGCCGGGCACCTGCCGTCAGGGCCGATCCGTCCCGCCGGGTCAGTGTTACCGTCCCGGCAACACAGAACAAGGCCTCGAAATGCAGAGGCTCCAGTCGAAGGGGCAGGGGGAGAGGGCTCTTTTCCAGAGAGAACAGGCAGGCCCGGACGCCGGGCATCACCTGCGACCAGTCTCCACGGTCCGCCAGAACCTCTGCCAGCATCCGTCTGCCTCCTCTCTCTGCTGATCTGTGTCCCGGCCGCTTACCGGCCGAACAGCCCCTTCTTCCCCCAGGGCTCTTTCCGAATCTCCCCTGCGTCATAGCCGGTGGCCCGGATGGCTTCCCGCAGGGCTGCCTCATCCAACTCTGTTTCTGCGATCACCGTGGTCTCCTTTTTGCTCCGGGACGAGGTGACTTTCTTCACCGGAAAGGCTCTGCGCACCGCGTCGTTCACATGGCTCTCACACATGCCGCACATCATACCTGTCACCCGCACAGTATATTTCCACATATTCTGCCGCCTCCACTGCTGCTTCTATTAGTTAACGCTAACCACAGGACAATCTTCTCCTGTCAGGGGAATTGTCCAGATAATATCAGTCTGGTTTCCCATGCAAATCGGTTAGGCATATCTAACCAAAAACATTATAGAGCCGCATCTTCTGGTTTGTCAAGCCCCGGGACCGCGCAAGCATTGGCACCCGGCATGGTATTCCGGCAGGGGCCTCTTAAAACCGGCTACGACCGTCTGGCAAACGGTACGCAAAGTGGCTGCTTTGAGAGAGGGGCGACCATACAAAAGCATTTGAACGGCGTGGCGCTCGAAAGAGGGGAAATTACGGATGTGCCTGCCTTTTATCGGCGTGTTGATTCCGTTTGCAGGAACCGCTTTCCGGCCTGCACCTTACTTTGGCCGGTGTCGGAGCAACGGCTCCCCGCCTCCGCCAAAAGAGCCGGCAGGTGAAAGGGCCCCACACCCATCTACGATGCTCCGCCACGATGGCGCTGGATGCATGGTGCCGGGCTAACAAGGAACATGCCCGGAACGAAGGACTTTCCTGCTCTCGACGGCCCTGCAGATTCTGAGCCGTGTTTCAGCCTGCGGCCCGATCTCCAGTTCTGCAGACGACGGCAGAATCTCCTGGTCCTGCCGGGCTGACGTCTCTTCCAGCTCTGATAAATTCGTCCTCGACTATCTGTCTCTTGCAGTTTGGCCTCTTTACCATGGCTGAAAATAGCGATTGCAGTCCTCTTGGGCCTGCTTCAGCGCTTCTTCTGGGGAACATACCCCCAAAACTGCCTGCTGGACATGGGCCGCCAGAATGGTCTCTAGTTGCAGCTCGCTGAAGTTCTGGTAGTAAGTGCTGTTGCTGCGGCGCTGCGCTGTGGGAAAGCTCTTTCGCGCAGTGGAGAGCCAGGGGTATTGCTCGCTGATATCGCGGTTGCTGTATGCGGAACGGCAGGGAGACAGGCCGCCCAGCATCGTGAAGACCGGTGCCACCAAGTCTGCATACAGCCACTCCAAAAACTTGCAGGCAGCCGCAGGGCAGGTGCAGCTCTGGGCGATCCCGATCACGCCGCCGCCCAAAAGCGGCTTTCCGCCAGGGACGGGGGCAAAGCCCAGCTTACCAGCAATTCGGGACATCTGAGAGTTCAGAATGTGGGAGGCATAGTTGATAAACACCACAGTCATGGCGGCCGTTCCATCGGCAAAGCCCTCCAGAGCATTCTTCCAGAAATCATAGATCGTCCGGTCCGAATAAGAATATGTCTCCCGGTAGTTTTCCAACGCACGCAGCGCCTCCGGCGTATCCAGGGTGATCCGGCCCTGACTATCCAGGAGACGTCCGTTCTCCGCAAAAAGGCGGGGCATGAATTCGCTGGGGCTTACGACAACATTGCCGATGGCTACCGTTGAACCGTACTGTGTGGGGGAGGCGGCATTGCAGCCTCTGGTAAAGAAAGACGCGACGCGGTTATAGTCGCGGAAGGTCTTGGGGACAGCAAGCTCTTCCCGGAAGTCCTCATAATACATCCGCTTATATGTGGGGTCGGTGAACAGATCCCGCCGGTAAAACAGCAGTTGGATGCTGGGATCATAGGGAACACAGCAGCGGTTGCCGTGGGCGGTGGTAAAATGCTGCCCCAGCTCCGGAATGGCTTTAGCCAGCAGCCCGTCCCAATCAAAGGGGATCTGGGCAAGGGGACGGTATACCTCCTCTCCAAGCTCATCCAGCCAGGCTACATCCATGCGGATCAAATCATACTGGCTGCGGGCGGGAGACTGGACCACCCGGTAGACATCCCGCAGAGAGGGCAGGACCGTCAGCTCCAGGTGGATGCCGGCGGTTTTCTCGAGATGCGGCGCCAGCCTGGCCAAAGCGGTGGTCGAGGGGGAGGCCATGGTCAGTATTCGTAAAGTTTGAGAATGCAGATGGCCCGGCACCATCTGCGCAGTGCGGAATCCGTCATTTTCCATACGGAGCTTTCCGGGCAGGGCTTTTCCCTGCTCCAGGCGGGCCAGCAGCTGTTTCACAATCCGGTGGGCAAGTTGCTTGTAGTCCAGTTCATAAACTGAGGTCTCCGGATCCGTCACAGCGGCCTTTGTGGCCAGCGTAACAAAACGAGGCAGCGGCGCCTGACTGGAGTAGGCGCAGGCTGCCCGGACGGCATCCTCTCTGCGGCGATCCGAGCATATCATATAATCATACGCCTGGCCGCCGTCAAAAAACGCAAAGGCCCGCAGGCCGATCTGATAATTGCGGCAGTCCAGAAAGTTGACGGCTTCCTTATTCTGGCAGTGCGTACGGACACCCCTGATAAACAGAGCAGCATCCGGCAGCTCCGCGGCCTCTGTAAAGACGCCGATTCGGGCAGCACCTTGAGAGCAGACATAGTCCGCAATCTCCCGGCCAGCCCGCTCAGGATCAAAACCTGCGTACATCACATCCGGCTGTTCCGGACCTTCCCGCTGCAAAAAAACCAGCGGCAGGTCCGGAGCTTCGGCCCGGTAGTGGGACAATGCATCCGTCAGGCAGGTACTGGTAATGATCGCGCTGAAACGGGCGTTCAATGCTTCCGTCAGCAGGGACAGTTCTCTGCTCTCCATAGAACGGGTGGAATAGAGCTGTACAGAATATCCTCTCTGTGAAAACTCGCTTTGAAAGACCTCATACATAGCCGCCCAGTGGGTGTACTCGATCCCCGGAAGCATAACCGCGATTGCCCGGTCCTTTCCCAGCCGCAGACTTTGGGCCTTGGCATTGACCTTATAGCCCAGCTTTTCCGCCGCCTGCCAGACCAAACGAATCTTTTCTACACTGACATTTCCGCGGCCGTTGATGACATTGGATACGGTTCCGTGGGAGACACCGGCCTCCCTTGCAATATCTTTGATAGTAGGCATCCCGGCGCCTCCTTCCGCTGATCTGTTTTTATTGTACTATGTGAGTTTGTTCCTGGCAAGAGCACTTCTCGCCAAAACGAAATAGTAAAATTGAACAGAATAAGGACTTATATTCTATATGTTTTGTAAGAAACGTGTAAATAGTACTGAAAAAATCCAAAAAAGAAATTGACACGTTCCAATTTTGGTGGTACGGTAACAATAGAAACTCGCAATTCTCAGCTTCGATTTTTCAATTTTGGATGAAAAGGAGATGTCATTGATGAAGAAGTTTCTCAGCCTAGCACTTTCTGTTTTGATGCTTCTGTCGCTGCTGGCCGGGTGCGGCGGTGGTTCCTCCACAGACGACGGCGCCCAGCAGAACGGAGGCAGCGAGACGGCGGAGACCGGTGGAAAACTGGTCGTGTACTCCGCGCTGAACGAGGACAACACCATTGCGATGGCGGAGCAGTTTGAAAAGGACACCGGCATTGAGGTCGAGTACATCTCCCTGGGCGGCGGCGACGCTGTGGCCCGCGTCCAGGCGGAAATGAGCAACCCACAGGCGGATTTCCTGGTGGGCGGCTCCGTGGACCTGTACGGCTCCCTGGCGGAGGCTGGGGCGCTGCTGGAATACGACTCCCCCAACAACGATGACCTGGATGCGCGCTTCAATGACCCCAATCATCTCTGGCAGGGCTGGTACATGGGCGTTTTGAGCATCATCATCAACGAGGAGCGATTCCAGGAGGAACTGGCCTCTCAGGGCCTGGCGGAGCCCGCCACCTGGGACGATCTGCTGGATCCGGCCTATGACGATGTATTTGTCTGGGCCAATCCCACTACTGCGGGCGGTGCCTACATCGCCACCGCCTGCCAGATTTTCCGCCTGGGTGAAGACGCCGCCTGGGATTACCTGAAGGCGCTGGACCAGAACGTCCACCACTATTATCAGGGTGCCGGGGACGTCATCAGCCCCGTGGCAACCGGCGAGTTCATCGCCTCCATCGCCTGGGCCCACGACAGCTTCAAGACCCAGCAGGAGGGCTACCCCCTCAAGCTCATCATTCCGGAGCAGACCGCCTATGAGATTGGCGGCGCGGCCATCATCAACGGCGGCCCCAACACAGAGAATGCCAAGATCTTCATGGACTGGCTGCTGACCAAGGAGGCCCAGGAGCTGAACGTGGAGTCCTCCTACCGCTATCCCGTCCGCACAGACGTGGCTGCACCCGAGGGCCTGCCGGCGCTGGAGGATGTGGATCTGGTGGACTACGACCGGGACCAGGCCACCGCGATGCGGGAGTCCGTCCTGGAAAAGTTTGAGGCGGAAATCATGGCAAACCGCACCTAACCGGTAGCAGGAAAGTGCCTGCCTGCAAGAGCAGGCAGGCACTTTTGCAATTTACAATTACGGAGCTGGAAGGAGGAGTCCCTATGGTCGCGGGCACGTCCGCACGGGAATCCGTCAAAGAAATGAAGCGGTTGAAAAATGAACCGCTCCTGCTGCTGGTCATCATCGCCATTATCCTGTTTGTGGGAATATTTGTGATCTATCCAGTGGTCAAGGTCATCCTGTTCCCCGATGGGGGGACCTATCTGGAGCTGTTCAACCGGCCCCGCTGGCTCACCGCCATCAAAAACAGCCTGTTCATGACCCTGGTCTCCACCATCTCCTGCACGGCGGTGGCATTTCTGTTCGCCTATGTCATCGCCCGCCTGGATGTGCCCTGCAAAGGGCTGTTCCGATTTATTACACTGCTTCCCATTGTCTCTCCGCCCTTTATCGTGGCGCTGAGCTATATCCTGCTCTTCGGCGTCCAGGGGATCATCACAAAAGGCCTGCTGGGACTCCATGTGGATATCTATGGCCGCCTGGGACTGTGGATCGTCCAGACTGTCACCTTCTTCCCCTACGCCTACTCGGTGATCTACGGCGTGATGAAGGGCATCTCCACCAATCTGGAGTATGCAGCCTACAACATGGGCGCCACCCGGTGGCAGGTGTTCCGGGATGTGTTCTGGCCCCTGTGCCGCCCCGGCGTGGCCGGCGGCGCCCTCATCGCGGCCATCAACGTCCTGACGGATTTCGGCAACCCCATCATGATCGGCGGCGATCTGGCCCTGCTGCCCACGGAGGCGTATATGCAGATCAACGGCTGGTACGACATGAGTACAGCTTCCGTCCTGGCGGTGGCACTGCTGATCCCGGCCGTGGCGCTGTTCCTGGTGAACCGCTTCTGGGTGGGCAGGCGGTCCTATGTTACCATTACCGGCAAGGAGATTTCGCTAAATCCCTTTCCGGTCCCCAAGTGGGTGAAGTGGACCCTGTTCACGCTGACCATGCTGATCTCCCTGTTCGTCCTTCTGGTGTACGGCACCCTTTTCTACGGGGCCTTCACCAAGACCTGGGGATATGACTGGTCCTTCACCTGGGAGAACCTGCAGTACGTGTTCCTGAAAGGGGAACAGATCTGGAACTCCATCAAATACGGCCTCCTGGCGTCTTTAGGCGCCGCGCTGCTGGCCATGGTCCTGGCCTACATCGTACAGAAGAAGCAGGTAGGCCTCAACAAGTTTCTGGACTTCCTGGCCATCCTGCCCGGTGCCATTCCCGGTATGTTTCTGGGCATCGGATTTGTGCTGGCGTTCAACGGCGGCTGGCTGTCCCTGACGGGGACGGGCGCCATCATGGTGCTGGCGCTGCTGTTCTGGAATCTGCCCACCTGTTACAGTGCGGCAACAGCAGGCCTGCAGCAGATCGGCGCCTCGGTGGAGGACGCGGCCCTGAATCTGGGAGCCAACAGCTTCCGCTCTTTCAAGGATGTCATCATTCCGCTGCTGAAGGCGCCGTTTCTCTCGGGCTTCGTGCTGTCCTTCCTGCGGTCGGTTACCTGCCTCAGCGTGGTGATCTTCCTCTACGCGCCCTCCACCACCGTGGGCACCATCTCTGTGATGGTCCTCGTGCAGAGCGGACAGTGGGGCGAGGCGGCGGCGTTTACTGTGGTGCTCATCACCATCGCGTTTACCGTGCTGCGGCTGGCTCAGTGGCTCCTGGGCCGCCAGGGCATCAAGCTGGAACTGTAAAGGGAGGCGGAACGTATGGATGCTTATATTGAATTTCGGAACGTCGTCAAGAAGTTCGACGACTTTGTGGCTCTGGACCATGTGTCCTTACAGATCCCAAAGGGGGCGTTCGTGACGCTGCTGGGCCCCTCCGGCTGCGGCAAGACCACCCTGATGCGCCAGCTGGCGGGGTTTTCCGAGCCGGAGGAGGGCGACGTCCTGGTGGACGGCAAGCGGATGAACGGGTTGCCGCCCTTCAAGCGCAATACGCCGCTGGTGTTCCAGGAGTATGCGCTGTTTCCCCACATGACGGTGTATGAGAACATCTCCTACGGCCTGAAGCTGAAAAAGGCGCCCAAGGAGGAAAAGGACCGCAAGGTGGCGGAGATGCTGGAGATGTTCAACCTCCAGGGACTGGATGGGCGGTTCCCGAAGCAGCTCTCCGGCGGCCAGCAGCAGCGGGTGGCCTTTGCCCGGGCGCTGGTGATGGGGCAGGAGATCCTGCTGCTGGATGAGCCCCTCAGCAACCTGGACGCCAAACTCCGGGTGGAGGTGCGGACGGAGCTGCGGCAGATCCAGCAGAAGTTCGGGATCACCACCATGTACGTCACCCACGATCAGGACGAAGCCTTGTCCATGTCAGACATCATCGCCGTGATGCGCAGGGGCCGCATCGAGCAGATCGGCAGCCCCTGGGAAATCTACTTCCGCCCCGCCACCCGCTTTGTGGCGGACTTCGTCGGCACGGTGAACTTCCTGGAGGGTACGGCCCATCGGGAGGCAGACGGCAGCCTGTCCGTGGACCACAGGGGTATGCGCCTCCGGGTGGACGAGGACACGGACCTTCAGGGCGGCGAGCCGGTGACTCTGGTGGTCCGCCCGGAGGGTATCAGCCTGATGGGGCTGGAAGAGACTGTCCCGGAGGGCACGGCGCTGCGCGGCACCATTGAAAATTACAGCTTCCTGGGTCGTATGATCCGCTACTGGGTGCGGGTAGGGGAGGAGGTCTTTGTCATTGATGACGCCAATGTGGACCTCACCGGCGCCCGGACAGGGGATGTGCAGCTTCGTTTGGATACTCGCAAGCTCCACGTGCTGAAAGGCGGTGGTGCGGATGCTGCTGGTTGACTTTATCAATGTGGGCTATGGCGACGCGATCCTGCTGCGGGAGACGGAGACACCCTTCGCCATGCTGGTGGACTGCGGGGACGCTCGCATCGGGCGCTCCCGACCGGACGGACGGCGGATCACTGCGGCGGACTACCTGCGCCGGGAGGGGATCCGGGAGCTGGACCTGCTGGTGCTGACCCACCTCCACCTGGACCACGCCGGCGGACTGACTCATTTGCTGCCGGGGGTCCGGGTGCGGGAATTCTGGACCAACTACCTCCCGCCGGAGGAGATGTGGGGGCACACACTCCCGGCAGTGCCGGGAGCTCCAGCCGGCGCCCGGTGTCTGATGACCTCTATGGGGATTTATGTAAAAGCCCTGGCTCATCTGCGAAGCCAGAAGACGGAGATCCGGCTGATCCGGACGCCCTGTGATTGCCGGCGGCTGACGGAGACATTGTCTGCCGGTGTTTTTCTGGAGGATGAAGAACTCCGGCTGCGGCAGGCTTCCATCTGGGACGCCGTCCTTTCTGGCGCGGGCAGCAGCGGGGACCTGGAGGCGCTTGACGGCTTTATCAACAACACCAGTATCCGCCTGCGGCTATCCTATGCCGGGCAGGAGATTGAGCTGCCGGGGGATGTGTATGCCTCCTGCTGGGAGCGGCACCAGCTCCCGCCCTGCACCCTCATAAAGCTGCCCCACCATGGGCACGGGGACGCCTTGACATCCCGACTTCTGGAGATGCTGCGGCCACGGTACGCCGTTATCTCGGTCTCGGATGATCGGACAGATGACTGCCCCAGCAAAAAAATTATTCAGCTTTTGTCGCAGTTTGGCGTTGAATGCTTTTTTACGGATGCAGTACCGTGTCAGTATGCTCCGGATCAGCCTCATGTTGCCATACGTTTTCGGATTGAAAAGGGAGTTCTTATGGTATCGGACGTGTAAAAAGATGTGGGGGGAGGGAACCGCTCTGAACACTGGACCCCAACGATTTATCAGGATGTGAACGACTCCTGCCTGACGCACGCCGATATTCCCGCCAGGTTGGATTACAATGGGGACTGGCGCGGAGACAACAAGTGAGAGAATCTCAAAAATTATTCCCGGATTCCTTCTGCATATTGTTCTATATGAGAGACTTTGTTCCACTATTTTATGGAATACGACGTTTATTACCCGCGGGGCATACCGAGGGCATCTTGACAGCATTTCCCGTATCCAAAGCGGTTGTAACCTGGACGGATCAGCCCATCTCCACTGATGGGGTACAGGTTTCCGCCATCATCGCGTGTCAATGCATGAGCCGGAAGCGGCTTACGTGCAGACTGCAGGGCATTCGGGCAGAAATGCGATTGCGGCTTCGAGAAAAGGGCAGGCGCTTCGGCGCCTGTCACTTTCCTAAAATTAGGAATGCGCACAAAAAATCAGGATATGTACGTGGAAGGAGTGCCGTTCTGCCCGTCGTGGCGGGATAGAATGCTGCTTCCGGCCTGACGCCTGCTGTCATACGCTTTCTGCTTTTTTGCGTCACAGTTGGCCGACGCGATGCCGCCCGGAGGAGACTCTGTGTTCTCGTACCGCGACGTTTTTTGCCTTTTACGGGGCCATGTAAAACAAGCTCAAATTGGTCTGGCAGACCCAACCTGGCTTTATAGCTGTTTGAAACAGCATCGGCTCATAGATGGAAATCTCGGGCTTATCTCTGCCGCACCTTGAGCAGTGGGCATTGCCCCTTTTTCTCTGCCTTTTCAAAGTGGACACAGGCTACCGCCTGGTATTGCATTCCGCTTCTCTCCCGGCTGATTTCCAAAGAAATCAGCCGGGTTTCCTGCGCCTTCAAAGAATTAGATGGTATCTGGAAGAATTTTTGCGTGGTTTTGCCGTATTCTGAGCTGCTGTGATAAGCATTTGTTGGCTTCATAGCCGAGACGATGATCTGGTGAATGCTTTGCGCTGTCTTAGGGCTCAAGCCCTTGAATGGTCTCTTGCTCCGGTTCCAGTCCACCCGGCCCTTTTCCGTGTCGCTTATACCTTTTACAGCAACATAACAGATGGCACCGCGGTGTCATTCTCAAACTGCTGGTTTTAAATACGACAGAAAAAATATTACGTTAAAAAATATGGCGGCTGAGGAGCGGGTTTATCACTCCACAGCCTGCATAAGCATATAAGCATTACTTATGCGCTATACGTACTGTTTCCAATGGAGAGACGGAGGGGGGCGGCGCGCTTCCCCGGCTTCATCCAGCTAAAAATAATTTGATTCAAAATAATATTATGTCTTATTTTTTGCTTGTTTTCTGCGAAGTCATGAAGTATGATAGGGGTGTAAGAGACCGGCGTCCTCCAAAACGGTATATACCGTTTTTATTTCCGCTTTGCGGAAATAAGGAGCTTTGTTTTCCGGCGAAAATAACAGAAGAAGGAGCGAGAAAGATGAAAACAGGTAAGAAACTGCTGGCTCTGCTGTTGGCGGTCGTCATGACGATGAGTCTGCTGACCGTGGGGGCGTTTGCGGAGGAGACCCCTTCGTCCGAGACGCCTTTGGAGCAGCAGGATTCCGGCAGCGGGAACATCCCGGACGATCCGGCAGAGGGACCTGCGGATGACCTGACAGGCAATTCTGAGGATGGGGCCGCAGGCGAGTCCGACGCAGCCCTGACGGCGGCAGACACTTCGTATGTGGCAGAGGTCGACGGTCAGCAGTATGAAACACTGCAGGCTGCTGTTGACGCTGTGCAGGGCAGCGGCACGATTGAATTGACGAGCAGTATTGCATTGTCAGATCAGGTGACCATTGACAGCGGAAAGACGATCATTTTAGACATGAATGGTGAGACGTTGTCTATTGGCTTTTCGGACAGCAGTAAAAATTTGATCGTAAACAATGGCACACTTACAATTACAGGCGACGGTACCTTTGATGCAACTGAGGCGACAAGCTACAAGGGCTTCATCAATAACTATGGCACGTTGACTGTGGAAAACGGAACATTTCAGATAGCTGATAAAGCCATGACCGTTCATCTGAGAAATCAGGATGGCGGTAAGGCTGTGATTAATGGCGGAACTTTTAGCGGTGGGGCAACGATTGTTCGCAGCTTTGAAGGCTCCAATACGACAATTACCGGCGGAAGCTTTACAAATAGTGTTTATCCCGCTGTTGATGTAAACGGAGAAACGCTGATTACCGGCGGAATTTTTACGAATACGTCTTGCAGCAGGTGCGATAGCCAAAATTGGGGATATACGGTCCGCAGCGGCGTGGACAACGATCCTGATGCCAAGCTGACGATTACGCCGTCGTCTGAGGGAAGCGTTGTTGTGACCGGCACGCAGGGAGCCCTTAGTGCGACCGCTGGGACAATGGAAGTCAATGGCGGCAGCTATAAGACGGTAGATTGCGCCCAGAAGCATGGCGCTGTATTCTATGCGCTTTATGTGGCCGGAGAAGCCGGTGCCGTACAGGTTGTTGTAAATGACGGTACATTTGTGACGGAGGGGAAGCAGACTGCCGTTCTGGTTGGAAACAGCAACGACGGGGGCCTGAAAGAACAGGCGGGTCTCCAAATCAGAGGCGGTCAATTCAGCGCACCTGAAGGAATTCCGGCCTACAAGGTAGATGTAGCCTTGGGCGGATTGAACATCACTGGCGGCACATTCTCCAGCAAAGTCGATGAACAGTATCTGGCCGAGGGCTATGTGCAGAACGCCAACGGCGAGGTCGGCTCCCGGGAAGAGATGATGGTTGCCGAGGTCACAACCGCAGAGGGGGTGGAACAGTATACCTCCCTGGCAGAGGCTGTGGAAGCGGCTGCGGACAAGTCTGTCATTACGCTGCTCAAAGATACAGAGGGCGACGGAATTGTGATCGATACATCCAAAAAGAACCTGACGATCGACTTCAATACCCACTCCTATACGGTCAGCGGAAGCACGGTGGGGTCTTCCGGTACAGAAACCAACGCGTTTCAGTTCTTGACGGGTGGTTCCCTGACGCTGAAAAACGGGTCCATCATCTTTGCCAATCAGAAGACCCTGCTGATCGGCCTGCAGAACTATTGCAACCTGACGCTTGAGAATATGGTGATTGATGCCAGTCAGGCAAGCGCACCCTGTCAGTATGCGATTTCCAATAACTGCGGTACTGTTCAGTTTATCGGAAATACGAGTATAAAGGCATATAAAAACCAAACGGCTTTTGATTCCTGCAAGTTTGGCAGTTACGAGATTCCCACGGTGAAGATCAATACCACAGGCACCATTACCGGCGATATTGAATTGAGCGGCGGCAAGCTGGAGATTTCTGCCGGCACGTTTGAGGGAAATATTCGTACGGTCAGCGGTTACGCAAAGGGTGATGCAATCATCACCGGCGGCACGTTCTCCAGCGATGTGAGCAAGTATCTGGCCGAGGGTCTTGGACAGGATGCCAACGGTACTGTGGGCAAGGTCGAAGAGGGATTTGCTGCCGTCAGAATCGGCGATACCTATTATCAGACGCTGGCCAAGGCCATCACCGAAGCAAAAGAAAATGATACCATCACGTTGCTGAGAGAGGTGGATCTTGGCAGCGACAGAGTTACGATCAACAAAGCGGTCACTCTGGATCTGAATGGCTGCACGCTTACAAGTTCTAACGCGACCAATACGCTGTGGCTGGAAGCCAGCCGTGTGACCGTTCAGGACAGCAAGGGGAACGGCAAGATCCAGAATACTGGCTCCGGCAGCAACAATATTGCAGTTGTTGTCAATGGTCAGGGCACTGAGGCGTATTTCAAAAGCGGTACGGTTTCCGGCAACTATGCCGTCTTTATTCAGAACGGAGCAAAGGCCGTAATTGACGGCGGCAAATACACAGGCACCTATGGTATCAACACAGTTGGTACAAGTGATGAGGCAAACAAAACCGCTGTGGAGATCAACGGCGGGGAGATACAGGCGGTCGCATTTGCGGTTGCCGGAAATGGCTCTGCCGACTATACGGAGACAGTGATTACCGGCGGCAGACTGGAATCCACTGAGGGAAATGTCATCTATCATCCCCAGGTAGGCGACCTGACGATCAAGGGTGATGCAGAACTGATCGGCCCGAACGGCGTGCAGTATTGCGGCGCCGGTACGCTGACCATTGCTGAAAATGCTGTGATTACCGCAACGCTGCCCTTTACGGAATTTCCCACCAAGCCCGCTTCCCAGGGGGATGGCAGCACCGATGATGGCGCGGCCCTGTCTGTTGTTTCCCGCGGCGGCGGTTATCAGGGCGAGGGGCAGACCATGACCGTGAATATCACCGGCGGTACGCTGACCAGCCGCAACAATGCGGCGATTGCCGTATACCGTTTGGAACGTGTAAACGGCCAGTGGACAACAAATGAGAATACCAAGATTGTCAGCTACCTTGCGGCGCTGACAGTCAGCGGAGGCAACTTCTCTGCCGGCAGCAAAAAGGACGCTTTTGAGATTGATACCCAGGCTGCCGACAAAATCAGTGTTACCGGCGGCTACTTCACCTCTGATCCCAGCGATTACGTACCGGAAAATGCGGAACCCAAGCTCTTTGTGGTCGCTTCCGACAAGACGGGCTACGCCTACATGGTGACCACCACGAAGCCTACGGAGGTCGATCCCATTGTCACGGAGAAGACGGAGACTGAAGTAAGCGAGAGTATCGAGCTGGAAGACCAGAAAAAGATCGAAGCGGTCATCGACAATGCGCAGGTCAGCGGCGTTTCTGACGCGGTGACGGAGTCCGCGCAGAATGCCATTATCAATCAGGTGGAGGGAGAACTGAAGCCCGAGGACAAAGTGGTGGTGGAGATCACCGTGAGTCTGACCGCCGATAAAGCGGATTTGACCACAGCGGACAAGATGTATGTCTCCTATAAGGCAGAGCCTGTGGCGAAGGTCATAGTCAACGACGAAAGCGTAGGGAAAGAGATTCCCGTAACCAACGACTATCTGGACGGCCAGACCCTCATTGAGGTCCGCCTGCCGATTCCGGCGGACTTGGAGCCCCAGGAGATCATGCACATTGCGGATGACGGCACCCGTGAGCGATATCTGAATGGTTCCGGCTTCACTGTGGAGGATGGCTGCGCGGTGCTGCATGTTAAGCATTTCAGCACCTTTGTGCTCAACGGCCAGCTGACAGTTGCCGCCAAGATCGGTGAGAGCGAGTACGGCACGCTGCAGGAGGCTGTGAACGCCGCGAAGTCCGGCGATACCATCGTTTTGACGCAGGATTGTGACGAGAAGATCTCTGTCTCCGGTAAGAGCGTGACCATTGACCTCGATGGACACACTTATGATAAGGACAAGATCACGCTGGGCAGCCGCTGCAGCATGAGCGTGAGCGATGGTAAGATCACGATTACTTATTCCGCTCCCTCCGGCGGCGGATCCTCTTCCTCCAGCAGCGGTGATTATACCGTCAGCGTGGAGAACAGCAAGCACGGCACCGTCACCGTCAGTCCCAAGCGGGCGGACAAGGGCGATACCGTGACCATCACCGTCAAGCCCGACAATGGCTATGAGCTGGACGAGTTGACTGTCACCGACAAGGACGGGGACACTGTGAAGCTCCAGAGCAAGGGCGGCAACAAGTACACGTTTACCATGCCCGGCAGCAAGGTCACTGTGGAGGCCACATTCACTCTGGAGAAAGAGGAGAACCTGCCCTTTGCCGACGTGGCGGAGGACTATTGGGCCGTGGAGGAGATCACCTGGGCCTATGAAAACGGCTATATGAACGGTGTCAGCGCCGAGCGGTTCGCCCCCGGCAGCACGGTGACCCGCCAGCAGCTGTGGATGGTTTTGGCCCGTCTGACGGAGTTCAATCCCTCCAACATGACCGAGGCGCAGCACTGGGCCGTGGAGAGCAAGATTTCCGACGGCAGCAACCCCGGCGGCGCCCTGACCCGCCAGCAGATGGTGACCATCTTGTACCGCTGGGCGCAGCAGATGGGCTATGACGTGTCCGGGCGGGCCGATCTGTCCGCGTTCCCGGACAACGCCTCCGTGGCCGCTTACGCCACGGAACCCATGACCTGGGCTATCGCAGAGGGATCATCTCCGGCACCACTGAGGGCCTGCTGAACCCTGCCGGCACGGCCACTCGCGCCCAGTTTGCGGTGATTTTGTACCGGTTCTTTGAAAATGTGATGTAAGTACCATGCTTTGCTTCAGGGCGGTCCTTCGGGGCCGCCCTGTTTTTCTGTCCGATGGCGGGATGCAAAGCCGTCAAGATACGAGATGAATGGATATATCTCCTGCATGTGCCGCAATGTCTATGAAACTCCCTGGGACGCACTGTGCGTCCCGGGGAGTTTCGGGCATAGAGGGGCGTCCCATGAAGTCGCTGGCCGTACGGCAGGACACGGCAGCGAGGGGCCAGACAAGGAGCAAAGAGGGATCCATTCAACCGTTAGGCCGGCGGCGGTTCCTGAAATAGAGCCGGAGGGCGGCAGGCAGACGCGATCCGCTTCTCTGCATGTCAGCTTTGACGGCCCAAGGCAGGAGGCTGGACCTCGTCCGGAACTGCCGCTGACATGCAGATGGAGGGGATGTGTTCCTTCCCGAGGGGGACCTGCTCCTTGATGGAAGAGAATCCTTCCAGCACAGCTTTAACTTCGATTTTACAAACAGGGGGTGGAGCGACCCCCGCCTCTCCCTTTATACTGGTATCAACCGACGGGCCGGCCTTGTTGGAGAAAAATATTTCGCCTCTTCTACAAGCGGCCGATTCCCGCTGAGGGGGGCTTTTCATGAGAACAGGCACCGCCTTGTAAGTTTGCTACGGGATAGGAGAGATCAGATCATGCGGCAGGATATTCGGGTTTTGGACCGGGTGCGCGGCGCCTACGCCTCCCTGCGGCCATCGGAGCAGCGGGTGGCGGACTATGTGCTGAAGGACCCGGAGACCTGTACCCGGTGCACCATTTCAGAGCTGGCAGACCAGGTGCAGGTGAGCCAGCCCACAGTGATCCGTTTCGTGCAGGCCCTTGGATTTGACGGCTACCGCAACTTCAAATACTGCCTCATCCGGGACCGCAGCGGCGGCGCGGCCCGGGAGGCCTGCTTCGACCACTTGGGAGGCTTCGACTTGAAGCCCTGGGACCAGCTGGAGGACCTCCCCCTGAAAGAGGTTCGGGTGTCCGGCGGCCTGCTGGAGGAGGCACTGAAGTCCCTGTCCGTCCAGGAGCTGGACCGGGCCGTGCGGATGCTTGCCACTGCCCGGACCATCGACATCTACGGGGTGGAGAACTCCTGCACGCCGGCCAGTGATCTCCTGACCAAGCTGACCTATCTGGGGCTCTGCTGCCGGATGCACACCGACGCCTATCTCCAGCAGATCGCCGCCGCCCATCTGGGGGTGGCGGACGTGGCGGTAGCCTTTTCCCACTCCGGCTGCTCCATGGATACGGTGAAGGCGCTGAGACTGGCCAGAAGGGCGGGGGCAAACACCATCGCCGTCACCAGTCGGAAGAATCCTCTCTTGGCCAAGTACGCCGACGTGTGCCTGTATACCGGGGGAGAGGACACTGTGATCTACGGCACAGCCATCTTCTCCCGCATTCCCGATCTGGCGGTGGTGGATCTGCTGTACATGGGGATCATTCAGAGCGACTATGAGCGGTTCTCCCGCAGTCTGGACAAAAGCGGAGCGGTCATTGCCGACCGAGGCTATCCGGAGGCGTGAGATTCCCCGGCGGGGGCTTTCTTTGTAATTTTTCTACAAGGAAGGCCCCCTGTTTTTGATGCCTTTTTACGTTTCTCTAACGGAAAATTAAACCTTTTACGCTTGTTTTGCGGAGCTGGAATTTGCTAGGATTACACCGTCGCCGGACGTGCGGCGGCGCCCACAAGAACTTTTGAAACCGAGAAAGGAGCGGTTTTTCATGCTGGAACTGGAGCATATCCAGAAGGCATTTGACGGCGTGCCTGTACTCAAGGACCTCTCTCTCCAGGTGGAGGACGGAGAGATCGTCTCCATCCTGGGGCCCTCTGGCTGCGGCAAGACCACCCTGCTCAATATCATCTTGGGCATCGTGGATGCCGACCAGGGAGAGATCCGATACAGCGGGGAGGATCTGACCCGCACCCCCATGGAGAAGCGGGGCTTCAACATCGTCTTTCAGGACTACGCCCTCTTTCCCAATTTAAACGTACAGCAGAACATCACCTACGGCCTGCGGAACAAGCCCGG
This sequence comes from Dysosmobacter welbionis, assembly GCF_005121165.3. Taxonomy (NCBI): domain Bacteria; kingdom Bacillati; phylum Bacillota; class Clostridia; order Eubacteriales; family Oscillospiraceae; genus Dysosmobacter; species Dysosmobacter welbionis. Next base: position 2,203,343 of record NZ_CP034413.3, read on the forward strand.
CATCTCCTCCCGGGAGGAGGTGGATGAGCTCATCGACCTGCTGGGCCTGCGGGAGCACCTGGGCAAGCGCATCGACCAGCTCTCCGGCGGCCAGAAGCAGCGGGTGGCCCTGGCCCGCACCCTGGTGATGAAACCCCGGATTCTCCTGCTGGACGAGCCCCTGTCCGCCCTGGACGGAGTCATCAAGGAATCCATCAAGGACCGGATCAAGACCATCGCCCGGGAGTACCACCTGACCACCATCATCGTCACCCATGACCCGGAGGAGGCCCTCACCCTGTCCGACCGGGTGCTCATCATCGATCAGGGGTCCATCTCCCAGTACGCCAGGCCGGACGAGATCGTCCACCAGCCCAGGAACGACTTTGTGCGCAAGTTCATCCTCCGCCAGCTGGAGATCAAGCGCGGCAATATCTACGCCCTGTTCGGCGACCGCCCGCAGCTGGCCGGCGAGGCTGTTTGAGGAAAGGCGCCATGAGACGGAAAAATTGGGAGCTGAAGGGGATTTTCTGGATCATCACCCTTCTGTTCGTGGGCTTCCTGGCCGCCCCCATCCTCCTGCTGCTGGGCAAGTCCCTGGTGGGGGAGGGCGGATTTACCTGGGAGTTCTATGCCTCGGTGGTGACCCGGGAGGGATTTCTCACGGCCCTTGGCAACAGCTTTGCGGTGGCGGCCGCATCGGCCGTGACGGCCACGGTCATCGCCTTCCTGATGGCCTATGCGGTCCACTACACCGGATTGCCCAGGTGGGCCAAGCGGCTCATCACCGCCATCGCGACCCTGCCCATGTTCCTGCCCACCATCACCTATGGCTTTGCCATCATCTACTCCTTCGGCAAACAGGGGCTGCTCACCCGCCTGCTGGGGCGGCAGTTCTTTGACATCTACGGCTTCGGCGGGCTGCTGGTGGGCTATGTGATCTATACCATTCCGGTGGCCTTCCTGCTGATCCACAACACCATGGGTTTTGTGGACAAAAAGACCATCATTGTCTCCAAGGCCATGGGGGACCGGGACCTGGCCACCTTCTGGATCGCCATTCTTCGCCCCCTGCTGGGAACTCTGGCGGGCGCCTTCATTCAGGCCTTCTTCCTGTGCTTCACCGACTTCGGCATCCCCGCCTCAGTGGGCGGCGGCTATGAGGTCATCGCCACCCTCCTCTACAACCAGATGCTGGGCGGCATCCCCGACTTCAACCGGGGGGCGGTCATCGCCATGATCCTGCTCATCCCCTCCATCGGCAGCATCTGCATCCTGCAGCTGCTGGAGCGGTTCAATATCCGCTATACCCGCATCTCCCAGGCGGACCTGCGGAAGAACCCCCTGCGGGATACGGGGTGGGGCGTCTCCAGCACGGCGATCTCAGTGGCCATCCTGTCTATCTTCGCGGTGATCTTTGTGGTCCCCCTGGTGGAGGAGTGGCCCTATCAGACCAGCTTCTCCCTGGAGCACTTCGCCGCCGTATTCACCGACAGCGAGCTGATTACCGTCTACTGGCACTCTCTGGTGATGGCCCTGCTCACTGCCTTCCTGGGCACTCTGGCGGCCTACGGCGCCGCCCTCATCACCGCCCGGAGCACCTTGCCCCCGCGGTACAAGCGGGTCATCGAGAGCATTGCCCTGGTGACCAACGCCATCCCCGGCATGGTGCTGGGTGTGGCCTATCTGTTTCTCTTCTCCGGCAGCGGCCTGCAGAATACCCTGCTGCTGATGATCCTGTGCAACATCGTCCACTACTTCTCCACCCCCTATTTGATGATGAAGAACTCCCTGTCCAAGATGAACGCCGGCTGGGAGACCACAGCCATGCTCATGGGGGACAGCTGGCTCCAGACCATCCTCCGGGTGGTCACCCCCAACGCTCTGTCCAGTCTCATCGAGGTGTTCAGCTACTACTTCATCAATTCCATGGTCACCATCAGCGCCCTCATTTTCATCGCCGGGGCCCGGACCATGGTTCTCACCACCATGATCAAGCAGCTGCAGTACGTGAACCGCTTCAACGAGGTGTTCGTCCTCTCCCTGCTGATCCTGGCCACTAACCTGATCGCCAAGGGGCTCTTCTCCTGCCTGGCCAGCTATAAGGCATCCCATCCGGTGAAAGAGCGCCGTTCCATCCAACTCTTTGGAAACAGAAAGGAAGCAGTCCAATGAATTTCAAAAAATACCTCGCCCTGGGAACCGCCCTGACCCTGACCCTTCTCGCCGGCTGCGGCAGCTCCGGCTCCGGCGATGACCAGATCGTCATCTACTCCAACGCCGATGAGGAGGCCGTCACTGCCATGGAGAACGCTCTGGACGCAGGCGGCTATGAGGGCAAGTATATCGTGCAGACCTACGGCACCTCCGAGCTGGGGGGCAAGCTGCTGGCCGAGGGCACCAACCTAGAGGCGGATCTCGTGACCATGAGCACCTTCTATCTCCAGAGCGCCCAGGAGCAGAACAACATGTTCCTGCCCCTGGACTTTGAGGTGAACACCCTGGAGGAGGTGCCTGACTACACCGCCCCCATCACCTCCCAGGAGGGGGCCATCATCCTGAACACTGAGCTGATGGCCTCAGAGAACCTGCCCACTCCCACCTGCCTGAAGGACCTGGCTGACCCAGTGTACGCCGGACAGGTGGCCGTCACTGACATCCAGTCCTCCTCCACCGCATGGCTGCTGATCCAGGCCCTGGTGGACGCCTACGGCGAGGACGGGGCCGAGGAGACGCTGGCCGCCATCTATGACAACTGCGGCGCCCACATCGAGACCTCCGGCTCCGGCCCCCTGAAGCTGTGCCGGGCCGGCGAGGTGGCCATCGGCTTCGGTCTGCGCCACCAGGCAGTGGCCGACAAGGCTGACGGCCTGCCCATCGACTACGTGGACCCCACGGAGGGCAACTTCTCCCTTACTGAGTCCGTGGCCGTCCTGGACAAGGGGGAGGACACCAACCCCCTGGCCATGGAGATGGCGCGGTGCATCATAGAAAACGGCCGCGCCGAGCTGATCCAAACCTACCCGAATCCCCTCTATGAGGGCGAGACCGCCGACCCCGCCAACCAGTCCGACTACCCCAGCATCTTTGACGAGCCCCTGACCTTCGAGCTGTTCACCGCCCACCAGGAGCTCTCCGAACGGGCCAAGGGCTGAACTGGCTTGTCTGTGAGAAAAGGAGGAACCGACCATGAATACCTATAAACTACTGACCCCCGGGCCCCTGACCACCACCGACACGGTGAAGGAGGAGATGCTGGTGGACCGGTGCACCTGGGATGACGACTACAAGGCCGTCACCCAGAAGATCCGCCGCCAGCTGCTCCAGCTGGGGCACGTGTCGGAGGATGACTACACGGCCGTCCTGATGCAGGGCAGCGGCACCTTCGGAGTGGAGAGCGTCCTCTCCAGCGTGGTGGGGGACGAGGACAAGGTCCTCATCTGCTCCAACGGGGCCTACGGGGTGCGCATGACCCGGATCTGTGACCGGAACCGCATTCCCTATGTCCACTACGCCGAGAGTTATGACCACATCCCCGACCCCGCCCGCGTCGCCCGTCTGCTGGCTCAGGACCCGGCCATTACCCACGTGGCCATGGTCCACAGTGAGACCACCAGCGGCATCCTCAACGACATCCAGTCCGTGGGCAAGGTGGTCCGGGACGCCGGGCGGACCTTCATCGTGGACGCCATGTCCTCCTTCGGCGGGGTGGATATCCCCGTCTCCGACTGGGGCATCGACTTTCTGGTGTCCAGCGCCAACAAGTGCATCCAGGGAGTACCCGGCTTCTCCTTCATCCTGTGCCGCCGGGACAAGCTGCTCTCCAGCGAGGGCAAGGCCCGCTCTCTGTCCCTGGACCTGCTGGACCAGTGGAAGGGGATGGAGAAGGACGGCAAGTGGCGCTTCACCTCCCCCACCCATGTGGTGCTGGCCTTCTCCAAGGCACTGGACGAGCTGGAGGCGGAGGGGGGCATCCCCGCCCGGCACCGCCGCTATGCCGAGAACAACCGCCTGCTCATTGAGAAGATGCGCGCCATGGGATTTGCCCCATACATCGACGGGAGCCGACAGGGCCCCATCATCACCACCTTCTTCTATCCCGCCGGGGTACCCTTCCAGTTCTCCGAGTTTTACACCTACATCAAGGAGCGGGGCTACGTCCTCTACCCGGGCAAGCTCACCGATGCAGATACCTTCCGGGTGGGCAACATCGGAGAGATCTACCCGGAGGATATTGAGAAACTTGCTTCCATCATCGCCGGCTTCCTGGCTGCCCATAAGGAGGAGATCGCATGATCCAGGCCGTCATCTTTGACTGGGCGGGCACCACTGTGGACTACGGCTGCTTTGCCCCCGTCCAGGCCTTTCAGGAGGCCTTCGCCCACCACGGCGTGCCGGTCACCCTGGAGGAGACCCGTAAGCCCATGGGTATGCTGAAGCGGGACCACATCCGCACCATGCTCCGGATGGAGCGCATCGCCCGGGCCTGGGAGGAGACCCACGGCCGCCCCGCGGGGGAGGAGGACGTGGAGGCTGTGTACGCCCTGTTTGAGCCCAAGCTCTTCTCCATCCTGGACCGGTTTTCCACACCCAAGCCGTTTGCGGTGGAAACAGCGGCCGCCCTGCGGGAGATGGGGCTGAAGATCGGCTCCACCACCGGCTATACCGACTCCATGATGCACATTGTCGCACCCAAGGCCGCCCGGCTGGGCTACGCCCCCGACTTCTGGATCAGCCCCGACGGGGTGGGCGGCAGGGGCCGTCCCGATCCCTACATGATCTTTGAAAACCTGAAGGCGCTGGAGGTCCCCAGTGTGAAGAACGCCGTGAAGGTGGGGGACACTGTCTCCGACATCCGGGAGGGGGTCAATGCCGGCGTGTGGTCGGTGGGGGTCATCGAGGGCAGCTCCGTCCTGGGTCTGAGCCAGACAGAGTACGAGGCCCTCACTCCGGAGGAGCGCAGGGATGTCTGCCGCCGGGCAGAGGAGACCTTCCGCGCCGCTGGAGCCCACTTTGTGCTGAACGATTTGTCCCAGCTGCCGGAGCTCATTCGGATGATCGGGTAATCACAACCCAAGTACATCTCAACTGATGCTGCCCCCAGGCCATGCAGATGGAGAAAGCGACAGCAGCCCATAACCCGCAGGCCGTTGGTTCAAATCCGGCCCCAGCAGCCACAAAGCCGTCTGATTTTTTAAGAAATCAGACGGCTTTTCCGTGCATAAAGAGAACTGCCGGAACAGCCGGAGGTTCCCCAAAGCCTAAGCTCTGAAAAAGCATCCTCCTTTGCTGGAATGGAAGAGAGCTGCCAACCACCGGAACGAACAAAAGGAGGAATCAAGTCCGGATGAAATCTGAATGGGCGTCATCAATGAATGGATTTGGCAGTTAAGTGAGAGAAAGGCAAGGGACCTTCTGGAAATCAGCTATGTGGGCCGTAGACGTGTCTCCTACCATTTCCGGTTCTCAATTCGAGCCGATTGACTGGACTGAAAAGCGCTCAGAAGCAGCCGTTGCAGGCACTGGGCCGGACTGTGCTGCCCACGATTCTCGTACCATTAAGATTTTGCCGGCAGGTCAGAAGAACAAACTCTCTATGTGAGAGGTGTGCCGGCTCCCGAAGTAAGACTTAGCGGCCTTCGGCTCCAGGTTTGTGGCTTTGCTTGGCCGGAACAGCGGGATCCTCCGCCGGACTGATTGCGCCCGAAGACCCCAATATTTCATTTCCGGGCATTGAATATTTCGCCTCACAAAGCCGTCGCCCCGATAGCTCTCTCCCCACGAACCGGGACGATGGAGGGGCCTGTCCGTGCGGCGGTTTGCATATACGCCGACAGCCGGAAAATCCGCAAAAATGATTCAGCACCTTTTCTTTTCGACAAAATACGATATAATAAAGAAAAACGCCTGTTCCACAGCCGGGACGCTGCCTCTCCGTTTGCATGGAATGGATTCGGTGGGATTTGCCGGCGGGAGCTGTTTGAAATTCAGAACACTGCGTATGGGGAGGAGACTCATGATTTCGCTGTTTCTTGTTGAGGATGAGCGGATTGCCCGGGAGAGTATCCGAGACAATGTTCCTTGGCAGGAACACGATATCCTGTTCCTGGGGGATGCGCCGGATGGAGAAGTCGCTCTGCCGCAGCTCCTGGAAAAACGGCCGGATATTCTGCTGACGGACATCAAGATGCCGTTTATGGACGGCCTGGAGCTGGCCCGGATCGTGCGGAAGGAGCTGCCGGATACCCGCATCATCATCCTCAGCGGACACAATGAATTTGAATATGCCAGAAAGGCCATCACCCTGGGCGTAAATGACTATCTGCTCAAGCCTGTCTCCAGCAGGGATATTCTGGAAGCCGTGGACCGCAGCAAGGCGCAGATTTTGGAATGCCGCGCACGGCGGATTGAGCGGCAGAGCCATAGCATCACACAGCGGGAGCTCTTTTTCAGCAATCTGTACAGCGGCATCCTGATGGGACCGGCGCAGATGCTCCAGCGTGCGGCGCAGCTTGGGATCTCTTTGGCTGCAGGAGCCTACCAGATCATCCTGACGGAGCTGGACGGTGTGATACCGGATCGGGAGGCGCTGCGGGACAAGCTGTATGCCGCGCCAATGGCATACGGCTCCGGCTTTGATGGGGAGCGGGCCACGTTCCTGCTGCTGGCGGAAGACGCGGCCGGGCTTCCCCCAAAATTGCGGGAGTTCTCTGCATGGCTGGAGGCGCTGGCCGGGCAGGAGGGACTGAGCGTGCATCTGCTGCCTGGAAAACAGGCGGCCCGGCTCAGCGACCTGCCGAAAGCATACCATCTGCTGACGATTCAGAAAAAGCAGCGGGAGTCCGCAGACAGCAAGACGCTGTCCCACTCCACCTCCTTCCAGCGGGACACCCTGCTGGACTTTTTGCGGACTGGGAAGCCGTCTGCACTTCCGTCATTTTGGGCCCACTACCGGCCGACCATCGAGTCCGGGTATTCCTCCTTTGTCTATCGCTGCTATCTCTATACAGAGCTTTTCTTTGTGGTCCATGAGTTCTGCCAGGAAAACCGGATCCCCCTTCCGGAATCCCTGCGCCAGGAGGATCTGCTGGAAAAGCGTATTCTGCTGACGAATTCCGTAGATGATTTCCTGACGCTGGCTTGCCAGCTCTGCGAAGAGGTGATGGAGGTCCGCCCCGGGGGCAGCCGGCACACGCCCTCCGCAGAGCAAGCCAGAGCGTATATCGACCGCCACTATATGGACCCGGAGCTGTCCCTCTCCTCGGTTGCGAATGCAGTGTCTGTAAGCCCCAACCACCTCAGCACGCTTTTCAAATCCAAAATTGGCGTCGGGTTCAGTGAATATCTGACGGAGGTCCGAATTCGCCAGGCCAAACGCCTGCTGATTACCAGCGATCTGCGGGTCAGTGAGGTCGGAGAACGGGTGGGGTATCAGAATATGGAGTATTTCAGCATGCTGTTCAAGAAAAACACCGGGCAGACGCCCAGCCAGTACCGCCGCTCCCACACGCTATGAGACGGATGAGTCGTGCAGCCGGCGCCCTGAAAACCGCCCTGGGCCGCCGTGGGAGCATACGGAGCAAGATCCTGGCGGGGTTTACGGTCATCCTGGTGGGGATGTTGAGTATCAACCTGCTGGTTATCGGCCTGTCCCACCACTTTTTGGGAGAATACCATATCCTGGCGGAGCGGGTCATTTCCGCAAACAAGCTGATCCCCACTGTCCGGGATGACGTGAGCCTGGACGCCTATTATCTGGTGGCGGGGCGCCGCACCCTGGAGACGACCCAGCTCTTCCACCACATGGAGGAAATTCGCCAGGGGCTGTATCTGCTGAAGCAGGAGAACAATTCTGAAAACGGCCGGATCCAGCTGCAGATTGCCACGCGCACCTTCGGCACCCTGCAGCGGTACTGTCAGAAGCTGGGGCAGGAGATTGATGCGGACGTGTCCCTGGAACTGCAGAATGTGACGCTGGAGCAGATTCGGGATGTCTCCGCCCTGGTGTACAACCAGATTGAGGAATACATTTATCTGGAGCTGCTCTGGGGGGAGTCCATTGATCAGATGCTCCAGACCGGATTTCAGCTGCTGCTGCTGGGGATCTGGCGGCGGTGGTGCTGATGGTGGCGGTTCTGGCATTTTTGCTGATGCGCATCAACCGGACCATCAACGACCCCATCCAGGCGCTGGTGGAAAACACCCGGCGGCTGGCGGAGGGCGACTTTGATGCCCTGATGGAAGATGCCGGGGAGAATGAGGTCACCATCCTCAACAAGAGCTTCAACCGCATGGCGGCAAAACTCCAGCGCCTGATGGAAAAAGTGGAGGAGGACACCCGCACCCAGGAGCAGCTGGAGCTGCGGCTGCTTCAGGAACAGATCAATCCCCACTTTCTCTACAACACGCTGGAGATCATCGTCTGGCTGGCGGAGTCCGGGGATAAGGAGCAGGTCATTCAGGTGGTCCAGTCCCTCTCCCGGTTTTTCCGGGTGGTCCTCAGCAAAGGCCGCGCAGTGGTGTCCCTTCAGGAGGAGCTGTCCTGCATCCAAAGCTATCTCTATATTCAGAAAGTGCGCTATGCCGATATCCTGAACTATGAGATCCAGGCGGAGCCCGAAGCCTTGGACTGCCGGATCCAAAAGCTGAGCCTGCAGCCCCTTGTGGAAAACGCGCTGTACCACGGCATTGAAAAGAAGCGGGGGGGCGGCACCATCCGCGTCTGCGCCGATGTGAAGGACGGCTGCCTGGTGGTTCAGGTGGCGGACGACGGCTGCGGCATGACGCCTGAGAAATTGGAGGAAGTGCAACGGGAGGTGGCCGGAGATCTCGGTCAGATCTCCGAGGGCGGGTTTGGGCTGCCCAATATCCAAAAGCGCATTCAGCTGGCCTATGGAGCGGATTACGGCATTCACGTGAGTTCTCGGCTGGGCTGCGGGACCCGGGTCACGCTACAGATTCCGGCAAAATCGTAAAAAAGCTGAGAAGCAGCAGAAAAAAGCAAAAGTCCGGCTTTCCGGCCGGACTTTTTTCTGTAAAATTCAAATAAAAACCCGTTGGAGCGCCTCTTTTCAAAGGTGGAGGCGTCTTGTATATTATTTAACACAGGGCGCGAGACCGCCCATTCGGAAGATGAAGAAAGCGAGAAAGGATTGAAAGGTATGAAACTGAAGAAATGGTTGACCGGCGTTTTGGCCGCTGCGATGGCCCTGTCTCTGGCCGCCTGCAGTGATGGAGGCGCGGAAAGCGCCGATGCCGGCAGTGAGGACAGCATCACCCTTGGATTTGCCCAGGTCGGTTCTGAGAGCGAGTGGCGCACTGCCAACACCGACAACATCAAGGCTGCCGCGGAGGCCGCCGGCGTGACCCTCCAGTTCTCCGACGCACAGCAGAAGCAGGAGAACCAGATCAAGGCCATCCGCTCCTTCATCGCATCTGACGTGGATGTGATCTCCTTCTGCCCCATCGTGGAGACCGGCTGGGATACGGTCCTGCAGGAGGCCAAGGACGCCGGGATCCCGGTGGTCCTGGTGGACCGCGGCGTGACTGCGGACCCCTCTCTGTATGTGACCCACATCTTTGCCGACGCCCTGAAGGAGGGTGCCAATGCCTTCAATTGGGTTGACGAGTATATGACTGCTGAGGGCAAGACTCCCCGTGCCGGCGGCGATCAGTTCCAGGTGGCGATTCTGGAGGGCACGGTCGGCTCCTCCGTGGCCGCCGACCGCCTGCAGGGCTTCAACGATGCCATGGCCGAATCCCCCAACAGCGGCAAGTACAACGTCATCTGTTCCCAGACCGGTGAGTACACCCGTGCCAAGGGCATGGAGGTCATGGAGTCCTTCCTGAAGTCCGACGGGGACAAGATCGATATTCTCTTCTCCTGCAACGGCGATATGGCTCTGGGCGCTATTCAGGCCATTGAGGCTGCCGGACTGAAGCCCGGTGAGGACATCGTCATCGTCTCCATCGACGCCGCCAAGGGCGAGTTCAACGCTATGATCGAGGGCAAGATGAACTGCGCCGTGGAGCACACCCCCAACTTCGGCGAGACCCTGATGGAAACCGCCAAGAAGATTGTGGCCGGCGAAGAAGTACCCGCCACCATTGAGCTGGAAGAGGGGATCTTCCCCGCTGACATTGCCGAGCAGGAGCTGCCCAACCGCACCTATTGACCGGCTTTCGCCAACCGTTCCATGATCCCGCGGGCGGGGGATGTCCTCCCCGCCCGCGGACTGTTTTGCCCTGGCTCCCCAGGGCCTCCGGCGGGATGCCAGACCCGCCGAATCCAAGACAAAGGATGTGATGACCTGTGGCAGAAGAAGCCCTGTTGACAATGCGGGGAATCTGTAAATACTTCCCCGGCGTCCGCGCGCTGGAGAATGTGGATTTCACCCTGCACTCCGGTGAAGTCCACGCGCTGGTCGGCGAAAACGGCGCGGGAAAATCCACCCTGATTAAGGTCCTGACCGGCGTCCACGCAAAGGACGGCGGCAAGATCGCCATGGAGGGCAGGCCCATTTCCCCCTCCAGCCCGCTGGAGGCCATGAAGTGCGGCATTTCCACCGTGTATCAGGAGGTCAACCTGTGCCCCAATCTGAGCGTGGCGGAGAACATCTTTATCGGCCGTGAGCCAAAAAAGGCGGGCGGCATCGACTGGAAGACCATCAACCGCCGGGCCGCGGAGCTGCTGACTACGCTGAATCTGAACATTGACGTGACAAAGACGCTGGGGAGCTACTCGGTGGCCGTCCAGCAGATGATTGCCATTGCCCGTGCGGTGGATGTGGACGCAAAGGTGCTGATCCTGGACGAGCCCACCTCCTCCCTGGATGAGGAGGAGACCCAGCGCCTGTTCGCAGTGGTCCGCAAGCTGAAGGCCCAGGGCCTGGGGGTCATCTTTGTCTCCCACTTCCTGGATCAGATCTATGAGCTCTGCGACCGGATCACGGTGCTGCGCAACGGTGAGCTGGTGGGCGCCTATGCCGTGGCGGAGCTGCCCCGGGTGGAGCTGATCTCCAAGATGATCGGCAAGGAGCTGGGGGATATTCAGAGCATGGGCAAAAACACCGCCCTGTGCGGGGACGAGGTGCTGATCGAGGCCGACGGACTCTCCGCGTTCGGCCGTATCCAGGATTTTGACCTGCAGATCCACAGGGGCGAAGTCGTGGGCTTTGCCGGCCTGTTGGGCTCAGGCCGCACGGAAACGGCAGAGCTTCTGGCCGGCGTGGCCAAGCCCGAACAGGGCGCACTGCGGATGAACGGCCGGGAAGTCCATTTCAACTCCCCCCTGGACGCCATGCACCACAAGATCGCCTTCTGCCCGGAGGACCGGAAGATCCAGGGCATCATCGGGGACCTCTCCGTCCGGGAGAACATCATCATCGGCCTTCAGGCCAAAAAGGGCATGTGGAACCACATCCCCCTGAAGGAGCAGGAGCGGATCGCCGACGAGTACATCAAGCTGCTGCAGATCAAGGTCTCCTCTCCGGAGCAGCTGATCCGCAACCTCTCCGGCGGCAACCAGCAGAAGGCCATCATCGCCCGCTGGCTGGTGACGCAGCCGGATCTGCTGATCCTGGATGAGCCCACCCGCGGCATCGACATCGGCACCAAGACGGAGATCCAGAAAATGGTGATCCAGCTGGCCCGGGAGCAGCACATGTCCATCATCTTCATCTCCAGCGAGATTGACGAGATGACCCGCACCTGCACACGCCTGGCAGTCCTGCGGGACCGGCGGAAGGTGGCGGAACTGACCGGCGACGACATCAACTCCGACCGGGTGATGGCAGCCATTGCAGGAGGTGCCTAAATGATGGGAAAAGTGAAAAAGGTGACGTCCAACCACCTGTTTCTGCCGCTGTTTGCCCTGGCTCTGCTGCTGGTGTTCAACGCGTTTGCCACCCCCGGCTTTTTTGCCATTGAGTTCCAGAACGGCCAGTTTTACGGGCGCATTATTGACATTCTCAACCGGGCTTCGATCCTGGTGATCTTGTCTATGGGCATGACCTTCGTCATCGCCACCGGGGGCATCGACATCTCCCAGGGTTCTGTCATCGCCATCTCCGGCGCCATCTGCTGCTCCCTGATCGGCGGAGCAGGGGACGGCACCGCCAATATGCCGCTGCTGCCGGCCTGTCTGATCGCCGTGCTGGTCTGCGCCCTGTGCGGCGTGTGGAACGGCTTCCTGGTCTCCAAGCTGAAGATCCAGCCCATGGTGGCCACACTGATCCTGCTGACCGCCGGACGAGGCATCGCCATGCTGATTACCAAGGGGCAGAATGTCACCGTGTACTATGAGCCCTTCACCTACATCGGCACCACCATTCCCGGCAGCCCCCTGCCTACCACCATCTTCATTGCCGCCCTCATGGTGCTGTTTGTGGTTCTGATCCAGAAAAAGACGTCTGTGGGACTGTTCGTCCAGGCGGTGGGCATCAATGCCAACGCCGCCCGGCGCACGGGCCTCAAGGTCTCCTCCATCATCTTTATGGTGTACGTCTTCTCCGGCATCTGCGCCGGCATTGCCGGACTGATGGAATCCTCCATGATCGCGGCGGCGGACCCCAACAACGCCGGCCTCAACATGGAGATGGACGCCATCTTGTCCGTGGCCCTGGGCGGAACGCTTCTCAGCGGCGGCAAATTCTACATCGGCGGCTCCATCATCGGCGCCATCACCATCCAGACGATGACCACCACGCTGTACGCGCTGGGCGTCTCCTCGGAGCAGCTGCCGGTATACAAGGCCCTTGTGGTCATTTTGATCTGCCTCCTCCAGTCCGAAAAATTCAAGGGTGTTCTGGAGAAGCGCACAGCAGAAAAGGCGGTGAAGCAGAGATGAAGCAGAAGAGCAGCCTGAAAGACCGCCTGGTCGGTTCCCGGTATTTTTCCTTCGGCATCACCCTGAGCCTGTTCGTGCTGCTGTATGTGGTCGGCATGATGAACTACCGGGGCTTCATGAAGCCCCAGGTGTTCTGCAACCTGCTGATCGACAATGCGGCCCTGATTATTGCCACCATCGGCATCACCTTTGTCCTGCTGATCGGCGGGATTGACATCTCCATCGGCTCTGTGGTGGCGCTGACCTGTATGTCGTCGGCGCAGATGCTGCAGAACACGGGCCTGCCCGCGCCCGCCGTCATCCTGATCGTGCTGGCCATGGGGGCTGTGTTCGGCCTGGTCCAGGGCTGGCTGATTACGGAATTCAACATGCAGCCCTTCATTGTCACGCTGGCGGGGCAGTTCTTCGCCCGCGGCATGACGGCGATCATCTCCCGGGAGACGATTGTTATTGACAATCCCGTGTACACCTCGCTGGCGTCCGCACGGATCTATGTCCTGCCCGGCGGATTCATCTCCGTGGGCGTGGTGATCGCGCTGGTGACGCTGGTTGCGGCCACATTGGTGCTGAAGTTCACCCGATTCGGCCGGAACATCTACGCGCTGGGCGGAAATGAGATGTCTGCGCAGCTGATGGGCCTTCCCACCAAACGGACGAAAATCCTCGCCTACGTGGTGTGCGGCTTCTGCTCGGCGCTGGCCGGTGTGGTCTACTCCCTCATCATGCTCTCCGGGTATCCCCTCCACGCCGTCAGCATGGAGATGGACGCCATCGCCTCCTCCGTGATCGGCGGCACGCTGATGTCCGGCGGCGTGGCCTTCCTGCCAGGCACCCTTCTCGGCGTGCTGATCCAGGGTGTGATCCAAACCTTCATCACCTTCCAGGGGACGCTCTCCGCCTGGTGGACGCGCATCATCATCGCCCTGCTGCTGTGCCTGTTCATTGTGATCCAGGCGGTGGTCAGCCGCAGCCGGCAGCGCCTCAACTCTGAGCACTGATTTTTCCCAATCTTCTTTTCTTCTTTTTTCCGGCACAGTCACCAGGCACGTCCTGGTGGCTGTGTCCATTTCAGGAGGTTTCGGCATGGACGCTTTACTCATCAAAACCGGCGGGCTGCTGCTGATCGTGGCGCTGGGATACCTTCTCAAGAGACGGGGCGTCTTTCAGCAGGGCGATGCCCGTCTGCTGTCCAGGATCATCGTCAACCTGACGCTGCCGGGGGCTCTCCTCTCCAGCTTCAGCGCGTTCAGGCTGGTTCCGTCCCTGCTGGCGGTTCTCGCCGCGGCAGCAGCCGCCAATGTCCTGCTGCTGGCTGTCTCCGCCCTGGTGACCCGGGGGCGGCCGGGGCCCGTCCGGGCGCTCTACCTGCTCAACGCCCCCAGCTACAACATCGGCACCTTTGTCCTGCCCTTTGTGCAGAGCTTTCTGCCGCCGGACATGCTGCTGGCCGTCTCCATGTTTGACGCGGGCAACAGCCCCTTCAACTGCGGCGGCGCCTATGCACTGACGGCCGCCCTCACCGGCGGGGAGCGCCTGACGGTCCGCTCCGTTCTGGGCAGAATGCTCCGCTCCGTGCCCTTCGACACCTTTTTGGTCATTCTGCTCCTGGGGCTGCTCGGCCTGCGCCTGCCGCAGCCGGTTTACACCGTGGCGGGGATGTTCGGCCAGGCCAACGCCTTTCTGGCGATGCTGATGATCGGATTGCTGCTGGAGCCGCGGATTCCGCAGGAGAGCCGGTCCGACGTTCTGCGGGTGGTTCTGCTGCGCTACGGATTCGGCCTGGCGGCCTCCGCCGTCTGCTGGATGCTGCCGCTGCCTGCCGGGATCCGGCAGGTGCTGGCGCTGAGCCTTCTGGCGCCGGTGCCCTCTGTCTCCCTGGCCTACTGTGAGCGGTGCGGCTGTGATTCCGGCGCCGTGGGGGCGATCCACTCCCTCTGCATCCCCATCAGCCTGGCCTTTACGCTGCTGGTGTGCCTGATGTGATGGGACGACGCCTATTGCCGTTTGCCCGCTGCGTTGTGCTCCGGGCAGGGGGCAGCTGCGGCCTCCAGGAATTTTCCTGGAGGCCGCGGCTGTTGGGAAGATGGACGCTTGCGTGTCTGGATTTATGGGCTGTTTCTGCCGGGGCGGCGTGGCGGCCCTTTGCGTCCTGTAAAAAATTCTTGGCTGTTGTCCTGGAGGGCGTAAGTCTGACAGGGAGACAGCTGTCCCAGAGAGGAGGGCGCAGATTTCCAGCTTCGCTCCCGGAGGGGGAGGAAAAGAAGAGTCATTCGTATGGAGGTCAACAGCGGCCACACACTCTATCTATGCTGGTTCGACCTTGGAAGTCTGGGCGCGAAGTAAATATGCCCCCCGGCTCTAAAGAGCCGGGGGGCGCAACAGTTTTCAGGTAATTCTTTACTTGGAAACGGTCACGGTGATATCGGTGGCAATTGCGCCGACATTGTTGATTGTGATGGTCTGGGTCTTGTTTCCGGTAGCATCACCAATTCCGCTAGCAGTGACAGGGACCTTGGAACCGTCAGTGCTGTTAGCATTGAACGTGCTGCCGAAGGTGCTGGTGTTGTGAGTCAGAACGATCTTAACCTGACCCTTCGCCGCAACATACTCAGAACCCTCTGCAATTTCCACACTGATGGTTTTAGCATCAACCAGAGCCTGGACATCAGCGTCCAGCTTCAGGTTGACAACATAAACCTGGGTGGCCGTCACGGTGGCGTTCTTCACGGTGCCGCCATTGGGCTTGGTGTAAGTCCACTTTGCAGTGCCGCTAACATCCTCAACGGAGATATCGGTGCAGCCCTTGTCCTGCAGGATGGCGATGATGTCATCCTCACTCAGAGTGATCTTGCCGGCCTCACGGTAGTACTCGATGGTGGTGGTGGAGCCCAGGGACACATCACGGACCTCGATATCCTTGCTCAGCTCAGGCTTATCGTCGCCAGAGGACTTGTCATCGACTTCCTCGATCACCAGGAACTCGACCAGGTACTCGTCCACAACAGCATAGACCTTGTCGTTGCTGTCCTTGGCGATGGCGCGATAAGAACTGGTCTCAATATTGCCATCCTCGTCCACATAGAAGATCTTGGCGTCGTCGGCCACGGTGATGGTGTAGTTGGTGTCATCCTTGTGGTTCGCAGTATCCAGCAGGACCGTGTAGTCGGCGGAGATCTTGTCAATGCCAGCGCCGGTCAGGTACTCCTTGCCGGAGTCACCCTCGCCATCGATGAAGGACACATAGCCGTGATCGCCGTTGGTAGAGACCTTGGTAATGATACCATACTTGTCAACGGAGTAGTTCTTGTACATGCCGTTGAGGTTCTTGCCCTGGTTCTCGTCCACCTTGACGGTCTGGACCTCGCCGTTGACGATGGCCTGATACTCGAAGTAGTCGCCGTCCTTGTCGTGGATCAGGTTGGAGACAGACTCCTTGGCCAGGAACAGGGTGGTGTTGCTGTCGTCCTCGATGGCAGAGCCGTCCTGAACGAAGATGAACATGATGGTGGCCATCTTGCCGCTCTTGCAGTAGGCATAAGACTCAACCTTGGTCGTGCTGCCGTCGATGCTGGGAGCGTTCTTGATGCCGGTGTAGACCGTGTAATCATCGCTGGTGTCGTTGTACACCACGAACACAGTGCTGCTGTTGGTGGTCACGGTCTTGCCGCTATAAAGTGTGACAGTGGCCTTGTCGTTCTCCATGGAGAAGTCGGTGTTGTTACTTGTGTAATCACCGATATCAGTATCAGTGGGGATGTTCTCGCTGGTGAGAGTTGCCTTGACAGCCTTCAGGGTGTAGTCGCCGTCCTCGTCCACGCGATAAGTGACGATGGTGCCGTTATCAATCTTATCGTCGCCGTTCTTGTAGTTTTCGGTGGTGTCAACAACCTTTTCCGTGCCGTCGGCAAAGACCAGCAGAGCGCGGTTGTTGGAGAAGTCACCCTTGTCCTGCGTATTCATCAGCAGGGCATAGTCGCCAATCTCGTCAACTTCCTCGACATAGATCAGGTAGCCATAGGCGTCCAGATAGACATCATAGTCCTCGTCCACGCTGACATTGCCAATGTCCTCGCCGGCGATGTTCTTGGAAGCGGTGTAACGGGTGCCGTCAATGGTCAGAGCCTTGCGCTCGTCCTCGTCCTTGGCATTGTTCTCAGCCCGGGTCACGGTGCCGGAGACCTGCTCAGCCAGAGCCACGGACTTGACCTCGTCGGCAGACTGAGAGTAGGTGTACAGGACATAGGCGTCATCCTCGAACTCTTCGACGGTCTCAAAGTCCTGAATGCCGTTCACACCGTCGGGCTTCACATCCTCAACAGCGATCTCCACATAGGCGTCCTTGTTGCCCTTGGCAGCCACGGAACGGTTGATGGTGCCCACATAGGTGTTCACCATAGTGATCACGACGGTGTCGTCGTCATCATCATAGAAGACCTCGGTCAGAACGCCGTTGGCGCCGAACTCGGTGTCGTCGTCGTTCTTGGTGATGTCAACAGCCTTGTCCTTCAGCTCAGCGCCGTCCTCATAGACGGTGACGTCCTTCTTGTCCACGCTGCTGCCCAGGTCCAGGTCGGCATAGATATCGTCCACGGCGACCTTGGCGGTGTAAGAAGCGTCAGCCTCCTTGGCGTAGGTGCCGATCTTCTCGGCCTTCAGACGCCACACGTTGGCGGGACGGGCGAAATCATCCGTGCCGTCGGACAGCTTCAGATCGTCGAAGTAACGCTCGGCGAACTGCATCTTGTTGTCCTCGCTGATGCTCTCGTTCTTGTCGTTGTTGACAACATCCTTCCGGCTGGAAGTGGTGTTGATGGTGATGTCACCCACAACGATGGTGTTCTGCTGGTCATACTCCACCATGGTGGCCTGCAGCATGTTGAACGCATACAGGGCAGCCTCCTGGCGGGTCACGGCCTTGGAGCCAACGAACTCGTCGTTGCCGTCGTCCAGGCCAATGCCCACGGCCTGCTTGATGACGGACACGGTCCAGTTGGGGCCGGTGTAGCCCTCGATGGAGCTGTCATAGCCCAGAGCGCCCAGCAGCATCTTCATGAACGCGTTGCCGCTCAGGGTGCCGGTGGGACGGAAGGTGCCGTCAGCGTAGCCGCTGATGATACCCTGCTGAGAGCAGTAGGTGATGTAGCCCGCGAAGGTGTTGGTCACGGGAACATCCTTGAAGGGGCGGTGCCTGCGCTCAGAGCGGAGGCAGTGGTGGGGCCCAGGATCAGGTTGCAGATGATCTTGGCGGCCGCACCGCGGGTCAGGACATCATCGGGACGGAAGTCGCCGCCGGAATAACCGTCGACAACGCCCAGAGCAGAGATCACATCCACAGCTTCCTTGTAGGTGATCTCGCTGTCGTCCGTGAAGTCCTTGGCGCCGGCGCTGACGGTGACCAGAGACATGGTCATCACCAGAGCAAGCACCAGAGAAAGGAACTTCTTCATTTGGGATTTCTCCTCCTTTAAAATATTTGCGGTCCGCCGGTATGCCTGCCGCCGGGTCTGAGATTCGTGTGGGGGCTAGCCAACCAACTTGTGTCGGCCTACACCAACCACAGAGCCGGCCGCCAGTGACACTCCCGCCGTCCGCAACGCCAATGTATCAGTGTTTTTCCGGATTGTCTACGGATTCGGCGCGATTGTTATTCAAACGAAACACGCCGTTCAAAAGCGTCTGATTCGTGGTAATTTATGTAACAAAAGTTGCAGATTTCCAAAAAAGAGAGAGGCGGGAAACCGGGGCTGCCCGGTCTCACGCCTCCTTCTGCAAGAGGATGTATTTCTGCCCGTCCTTGGCGATCTGGTGCTCCGCCAGCATCCGCTGGAGAATGGGCCAGCACTGGCGGGGGCCGATTCGCAGCACCCGGGCAATGTCCTGGCGGTAGGCAAACCCCGCTTCCGACAGGTACGCCAGGATCGCCTGCTCCTGGTCCTCCGGCGGCACCACCGTGCTGGGCAGGTAATAGCGGTTTCCCACTTTGGTCAGCTTTCCCCGGGCCACCATCTGCCGAAGCCGGTTGTAGGCCGTGTTCTTGGAGACCCGCAGAAGGGCCATCACCTCATTCCGGGTGATGGAGCCCTGGCGCCGGACAACGTCCAGCACCTGGTTCTCGCCGCCCACCCGGATGTCGTAGTCCAGGCGCAGGTCCCGCAGGGAGAGATCGTCCAGCCCGCCCTGCACCAGCGCCGCCCGCACCAGCTTGGACAGGCGGGTGCGCTCATAGGGGCGGCGGCTGCGGGGGGACATCAGGACCCACTCCGCCTCTGGCGGCGCCGCCTTGCGCAGCTTCTGGAGAATGGACAGGACGCCGCTGGTCAGGCGGACTTGCCGGTCCGGCAGGATAAGCCGCTCCTTCTGCAGGTCCACCTGGTCCCACCGCAGCGACGCGATCTCCTCCACCTGGAGCCCCAGCTGCCAGGTGAGCCACAGGGCCGCCCCGGCGGGGGTGTCCTGTTCCGCCTGCAGCAGCTTCCAGAGGGCGAACTCGTCGATCTGCGGCGCTGCCTTCCGGCGGATGCGGGTGGAGACCTTCTTCTCCGTCAGGTAGGCCGCGAAGTGGACGTTCATGGCGGCGGCCTCCAGCCCGGTGATCCGGGAGACGTACTGCCAGTCGTGACGTTCCAGCTGCCGCAGAACGTAGTCGTGGCGCAGGTCGATCAGGCGGACGGCCTTCAGGTCCCCGGCGTCCAGCGCGGCGCGGGCCAGGCGGGAGATGGACTGGGCCGCCAGGGGCTGCTGGTCCCGGTCCGACAGCACCACCCGTTCGCTGCTGCCGTTCCGCTCCCGGCGCAGGGCCTCCAGCCAGGCGGCCAGCTCCGGGGCCAGCGGGACCGCCCGGTCCGGCAGCAGGAGCTGTTCGCCCAGCAGATCCACCTGAGCCCAGGTGAGGTGCTGGATTTCGTCCCGCATCAGACCGGCCATCCACGCCAGCCGCAGGATGGCTCCCGCGGCATCATTTGTATGCTGTTCCAGCACCCGGCAAAGCAAGGCTCCATCGGGGCGGTTGAGCGTGTAACTCTGCATGGCGTCTCCTCGTTTTGTTACGCTTGTGTGTCACAAAAATGACCTTCCTGCTTTTGGAAGCCTGCGGGTGACGGAATCTTCTCTATAAGCTAACGTTTTTTGTGACAATTGTTATGCACGTGAAACCGCTTTTGAAAAAACTCCTAATCCATTGCACCACAATGGATACGGAGATTTTCTCACTCAAAATATACACTATAAGATAACTAAAATCAATATCTTATAGCATATTTTGAATGGACACGTTCCAGAATAGACTTATTCTAAAAGGAGCGTGAAACAGATGACAAAACAGGAGCGAGTCGCCATGGGGCACCGGCTGCGGCAGCAGAGGACCCTTCTGGGCCTCACCCGGGAGGAGTTTGCCGAGCTGGCGGATATCAGCGCCGGCTATTACGGCCAGATCGAGGTGGGGACCTCGCAGATGTCCATTGACACGCTGATTAAATTATCGAAGACGTCGCAGCTCTCAATGGAGTATATCCTTTTGGGAGAGGAGATTCAGCCCGATGCAGATCTGACCGCCATAGAGGCCCTGCTGGCCCGGTGCACGCCCCGGGAGGTCCGGCTGGCTGAGAAGGTCCTCCGGCTGTTTCTGCTGCGGGGAGACGCATAGCGGGCCTGCGGCGGCCGGATAGATCTGCGCCCGCTGGGTTGAAAAACCGGATCCACTTCTTGATTCGGCGGCCGCCATCCACTAAAATAGGGAGGTAAACCCGCAGGGCGGAGAAACGGATATGCGAGAAAGGACGGGATCCCATGGAACTGCAGAAGGGACAGAAGTGCAAACTGGCGGACCTGACCGGAAGCGGACAGCTGCGAATCTCCGTGACGGTGTCCCTGCCGGGGAGCGAGGCGGACGTGACCTGCTTCGGCGTGGACGGAGCGGGGAAGTTGTCCGACGACCGTTATTTTATTTTTTACAACCAGACCAGTTCGCCGGAGGGCGCCGTCTCCATGCACCAGTCCGGGGAGTCCACGGTATTCTCGGTGGACCTGAACCGCCTTCCGGGCTTCCTGCAGAGGCTGGTGGTGACGGTGGCGGCGGAGAGCGGCACCATGCAGGCGCTGGCCCGGGGACTCCTGACGCTGGAAGGAGAGTTGGACCGGGCGGCCTATGTCTTCACCGGTGCGGGGTATCAACAGGAGAAGGCCCTGATTCTCTGCGAGGTGTACCGCAAGGATGGGATTTGGCGCTTTTCCGTGGTGGACAGCGGCTTCAACGGGGGACTCTCCGCCCTGCTGGCCCACTTCGGCGGGGAGGAGGTCAAGCCTGACCCGCCGACCCCGGCACCCGCTCCGCCGGAGCCGAAGGTGAATCTCTCCAAAATCAGCCTGAAGAAGAGCGGAGAGAGCCACAAGATCGACCTGACGAAAAACCGTCGGCGCATCCACGTGAACCTGAACTGGGACCAGCGGCGGGGCCTGTTCAGCCGGGGCATCGACCTGGATCTGGCCTGTATGTACCGGCTGAAGGACGGGCGGCAGGGGGTCATCCAGGCCCTGGGCAACAGCTTCGGTGCCGCCGATCAGCCCCCCTACATCAAGCTGGACAAGGACGACCGCTCCGGCGCCAGCGCCAACGGCGAAAACATGGACTTCTTCCGGCCGGAGCTGATCGACTTCGCCGTGGTTTTCGCCTTCATCTATGAGGGCGTGCCCAACTGGCGGTCCACCAACGCCCGGGTGGTGTTGAGCCAGCAGGGGGCGCCGGATATTGAGGTCCAGATCGACAACCCCAACAGCAACGAACGGTTCTGCGTCCTGGCCAGCCTCACCGGCCGGGACGGCGGGCTGGAGGTCCGGCGGGAGGACTTGTTTTTCAACAGCCACCGGGCTGTGGACGCCCATTACCACTTCGGCTTCCGCTGGGTGGCGGGCCACAAATAACACGGGAGAGGAGCCGAAGTCATGTTGGATTTGCAGCGGGGACAGAAGATCTCCATTCAAACCGTCTGCCGGACCTGGACCCTGGAGGTGGAGCTGCGGCATCAGGGGCCCCTGGCGGTCGACGTGTCCTGCTTTGGCCTGGACAGCGCAGGCCGCCTCTCCGACGAGCGGTATTTTCTTTTCTATAACCAGCGGCGCTCGCCGGAAGGGGCCATGGCCCTCTCTGAGGGAGCATCCGGCGGAACGGCCCGATTCCAGGTGGATCTGGCGGCCCTGCCGGACCATATCCAGCGGCTCTCCTTCACTGCCGCCATTGACGGCGGCCGCACCCTGCGGGAGCTGGAACAGGGCAGCATCGGTCTGTGGGTCAGAGGGGAGGAGATGGCCCGGTATGCCTACGCGGGGAACGAGTTCTCCGGGGAGCGAGCCATCGTGGCCGGCGAGCTCTACCGGAAAAACGGGGACTGGAAGTTCAGCGCCGTGGGCCGGGGCTTCAACGGCGGCCTCCGGGCCCTGGTGGAGAGCTTCGGCGGCGTGGTGTCAGACCCGGTCCCGCCGCCTCCGCCGCCTGTCCGGACAGCTGTGTCTGCCCGGACAACCCGGCAGCCGGCCGCGCCCGCCGGCGGTCCGCCTCCTTCCGTGGGGGACATCCTGCGCTCCCTGCCGCCCCATGTCTGCACCCGCATGGAGGGGCTGGCCCGCCGCTGCCAAGGGGACCTGGACTTCCTGGCGCCGTTGTACAAAGCCTCCTTTGCAGCACTGGCCCAGGTGCCCCGGGCAGCGGAGAGGGACCTTCAGACGGTCCTGTGCGCCGATGCCTCCGGCTCCATGTTCGACCTGTACCGCGGGGGCCGGGTCCAGCAGATGTTCGACAAGTTCTTCGCCCTGTCCTCCACCCTGTCAGACAGCGGCGCCCTGGACTGCTGGGCCTTTGCTGCGAAGAGCCGCCAGCTGGAGCCGGTGACGCTGGATAACATCCGGGACTACACCTTCTCTCAGGCCGGCGGATACGAGCGGTGGATGAGCATGCTCAACTACCAGTACAACAACGAGCCGGAGGCCATGCGGGACATCATGATGATCTACGGCGGCCTGCGCAGGCCCATTCTGGTGCTGTTCCTGACGGATGGCCGGTTGCAGTCCGACTGGGAGATCGAGGAGATCCTCATCAAGACCTCCCGTTTCCCCGTGTTCTGGCAGTTCATCGGCCTCTATGGCGAAGAGTACGGCGTGCTGAATCACCTGGATGAGATCGACGGCCGCCACACCCAGAACGCCGCCTTTTTGAAGATGGAGGATTTCGACGATTTCATGGACAGCGGCTTTTACCGGACCATTTTCGCAAACACGGCCGCTTGGCTGGAGGAGCTGGACCGGAAGCAGATGCTGCCGTAGAGGAGATGCGCTGGGGCGGATGCTATTTACGGGGCAGCAGGGGGCGGGAGCCGAGGCATGGGACTTTTTCGGGTGTCAAATGATGCGGAGACTGTGAAAAGCCCCTGGGATGGAACCCGGCGCATCAGGGATTTTGCCGCTGGGCATTGCGCACTCCAGCTGATGCGGCCCTGCGGGATACCCCTGGTTGCCCGGAGCGGCAGGCCGTGAGGCTGCGGGATGGCTGTGCCTTCGGATGCGGCACGTCTCCATGCTTCTGTCAGGGGCCATCCCGGCGCTCTCGGGTTTGCGTTACCCCCTTGCCCGGACAGGAAAAAGAAGGTATAATCATTTTGTTCCATCACAGCGGGCGGACAGCCCGCGGCAAGGAGAAACTGAGGAGGTCTTCTTATGCTGTGCACGAGAGAAGTCACGGTCCAGGTCCCTGACGGCCTGCACCATCAGACGGCGGCCCGGTTCATCCAGACTGCCAACCGCTTTACCAGCGTTGTCCGCGTCGTATACGGCGACAACAACGTCAATGCCAAAAGCCTGCTGGGTGTGCTCTCCCTGTCCATCGGAGCGGGGACGCGGATCACGATCACCGCAGACGGAGCGGATGCCGGAGAGGCGCTGGATGCGCTGGAGCAGTGCCTTGCCGGGGCGTGAGCCTTTGGAGCAGACCTGATCTCCTGAATCAAAGAGGGGCCGCCGGCAAAGCCGGCGGCCCCTCTTTACAGAAATGCGCGGGGACCGGACAGGCATCCGGTCCCCGCGCACTCTGAGATTGATCGTCTGACAAGCGTCAGTCTGCCGTCTCCTCCCGGCCGACCTTCACGCCCATCTTGTCCTCGTAATACTTGACCAGTGCCGCCTGGTCCTC
This sequence comes from Dysosmobacter welbionis, assembly GCF_005121165.3. Taxonomy (NCBI): domain Bacteria; kingdom Bacillati; phylum Bacillota; class Clostridia; order Eubacteriales; family Oscillospiraceae; genus Dysosmobacter; species Dysosmobacter welbionis. The sequence continues at coordinate 2,227,342 of NZ_CP034413.3, forward strand.
GTCGATGTGGCCGTTGTCGTTCATCCAGTCCATCACATGGAGGACCACATCTGTCAGCGGCGTGTCGATGTCCAGCTTGTGGGCATAGTGCTTGGCGTTCAGGATGTCCTTCCGGTGGACGGCGATCCGCGCGCCGGGGGTGTAGTCCCGCTTAATGATCTTGGGCACCTTGTTGTCGTACATGGGACCGCCGGCAAAGCCGCCCCGGGTGGCCTCGAACGTGGTCTGCAGGTCGATGCCCGCCTTGGCCGCGAAGGCATAGCCCTCCGCAATGGCCACCAGGATGGCGCCGCCGATCATGTTGTTCACCAGCTTGGTGACGCTGCCGCTGGCGGGGCCGCCGGTGTAAACGGGACTGCCCATGCACGCCAGGACCGGCTTTACCTTGTCAAAGGCCTCTTTGTCGCCGCCGGTCATAATGGCCAGCGTCCCGGCGATGGCCATGGGGTTGCCGCCGCTGACCGGGGAGTCCAGCAGGAACATCCCCGCGTCCTTGGCCTGCTGGTACAGCTCCAGAATGATGTCCGGTGCGGTGGAGCTCAGGTCCACAATCACATTGCCGGGCTTACCGTACTGGATGGCCTGCTCCACGCTGTTGCGGATGATGGGATGGGTGGGCAGGATCTGGAGGATCACGTCGCAGGCCTTGTAGATTTCTGCCGGGTCACTGACGGGGATGCCGCCTGCCTCCCGGAAGGCGTCCATCTGCTGCTGGACCACATCGTAGCCCAGCACGGGCAGCCCGCACTTCTGCACCACGTTTTTCGCCATAGGCAGTCCCATGACGCCCATTCCCAAAAATCCGATTTTTTGCATATCCAAGACTTCCTTTCTTCGCAATCAGCCCGCCATGATGCTGGGAAGCAAGGTGGTGAGGGGCGAGACATAGGTGATGAGGAACAACACGATAATGGAGATCAGCAGCATGGGCATCATGGCCTTCAGGGAGTGAGACAGCCGGGTTTCGCCGGTCTGGTTGCACAGCAGCAGACACAGGCCCACCGGCGGCGTCACCAGACCGATGCAGAGGTTGAAGCTCATGACGATGCCGAACTGCAGCAGATCGATGCCGAAGGCATTCAACAGCGGCAGCAGGATCGGGGTCATCATCACCACAGCCGCATTGGCCTCCATCAGCATACCGATGATCAGGAACAGAATGTTCAGCAGCAGCAGAATGACGACGGGGCTGTTTGTGATGGAGCTGAAGAAGGAGACCAGCTGCTGGGGCAGGCCGGAGGTGGTGATTACATAGCTGGAGGCGGAGGACAGGCCCACCATCACCATGATGGTGGCGGTGGAAACTGCGCCCTCCACAAACACCTGGGGCAGCTCCTTGAAGCTCATGTCCTTGTATACGAAGAGGCTGATGATCAGGCTGTACACCACTGCCACGGCAGAGGCCTCGGTGGGGGTGAAGATGCCGCCGAAGATGCCGCCCAGGATGATGATGGGCATCAGCAGCGCCCAGATGCCCTTGCGCACGGAGGAGCCGATCTTCCTCAGGTTGGGCTTCTCATGGGCCGGCAGATTGTGCTTGTGGCCGTAATACAGGCCGTAGGCAATCAGAGCCACCGCCAGAATGATGCCCGGCAACACGGAGCCCAGGAACAGCTCCGCCACGGACACATTGGTGATGCTGGCGTACACGATCAGCACAATGGAGGGCGGAATGATGGGACCCAGGATGGAGGAGATGGACGCTACGCCCACGGCGAAGGGGGCGGGATAGCCCTCCCGCTTCATGGCGGGGATGGTGATGCCGCCGATGGCGGAGGCGGTGGCCACGCCGGAGCCGGAGATAGCGCCGAACAGGGCGGAGGCCAGAATGGTCACCAGGGACAGGCTGCCCTTGATGTGTCCTATAATGGCATTACAAATGTCAATCAGTTTTCCTGTAATACTGCGGGACATGATATTGCCCGCCAGAATGAAGAAGGGGATGGCCAGCAGGGCGCTGCCGTTCATGCCCGCGAACATTCTCTGAGGCAGCACAATCAGGGGCAGGTCCGCCAGGTTCAGGGCCGCCAGGGCGCCGATGCCCAGGGCGATGTAGATGGGGAATCCCAGGAGGGCGAGACCCAGCAGCAGAATGATGATTAACAGGCCGGCGTTCATACCTGGGCCTCCTTTCCGGCCCCGCGCAGGGCAGAGATGTTCTTGAAGAGGACCTCAATGGAAGTCAGGAGCATCAGCACGATGCCGACGGGCATACAGGAATAGGGGATGGACATGGGGATCCCAAGCCCCGCAGACATGGTGCGGGCGCCGGTCTGCACCAGGGTGATGGAGTAGGACAGCAGGAATACCATGAACACCATGCCGGCCAGAGTGGCGATGATGGTGAGGATGGTCCGCACCTTCGGCTTCATCAGATTGATGAGAATGTCGATCTGCAGATGGCTGTTGCGGCGGATGGCAATGGCTGCACCGATCATCACGTCGTAAATGAACAGATACCGGGCCAGCTCCTCGCTCCAGGAGTTGGCGTGGGCAAAGATGTACCGCATGATGACCTGGTAGGCGATGATGATGACCATAATCCCTACGGTGACAGCCAGGATCGCTTTCTCGACCTTCTCCAGGACATCTAGGAATTTGGAATATCCTCTCAGCATGTTTGACACCTCGCTATGTCCTTCGTGGCGGTTGTCAGGCATTGGGAGCCAGTGCACGGATCTGGTTGCACCAGTCGGCCAGATCGGGGAAGTTGGCCTCCGCATAGCCGCTGAAATGCTCGGTAAAGGCGGCGTTGTCCACATCCACAAAGGTGACGCCTTCCGCGGTCAGCTCTTCCTTGGCGGCATCCTCCCGCTCCAGCACCTCCTGACCGATCTGCTCGCCGGCATAGACGGCAGCCTCCTCCAGCGCGGACTGGATGTCCTCCGGCAGGGATTCAAAGTACGCCTTATCCATGATAATGGTGTTGGCGCTGTATACATGGTTGGTCAGAATCCAGTAGGGGCAGACCTCCTGGAAGGAATAGCTCTGGGAGTCCAGGATGGAGTTCTCCTGCCCATCCACGGTGCCCTGCTGCAAAGCCGTGTAGGTCTCGCCCATAGCCAGGGGAGTCGGGGCGGAGCCCATCCACTCCCAAACCTTGATGTAGCCCTCCAGATTGGGGCTGCGGAGCTTGAAGCCGGCGAAGTCCTCCACGGTCTTCATCTCCTTGGTGGCGGTCACGATCCGGGCACCACGGTAACCGGCGCCCATCAGCTTGAAGCCGGAGTCATTGCCCACGGTGTCTAGAATCTCCTGGCCCAGCTCGCCGCCCCAGACCGCCTGGAAGTGGTCGTAACCGTTGTAGATGTACGGCATGATGTCGATATTTGCCAGATTTGTGAAGGGAGCCAGTGTGCCCACGGACTCGCAGGTGATGTCCGCTACGCCGGCAGCCATGCCCTCCAGCACCTCAGTGGTGGAACCCAGGCTGTTGCCGCCGTAGAATTCAATGGAGACGCGGCCGGATGTGAGCTCCTCTACCTTCTCCTTGAAGAACGTGGCCATATCATAGCCCAGCTCGCCGGGGGCACTGCCGTTCAGCGCCATGCGCCAGGTGTATTCCGCGCCGGTGCCGTCTCCGCCGGAATCACCGCCTCCACCGCCGCAGCCTGTCAGCAGGGTAAACATCATCACAAGTGCCAATACCATTGCCAACGTCTTTTTCACATCAAACACTCCTTTTTCTTTTATCCTGTCGATTCTCTGCGAAGGGTCGCTTGCTGCCGGGACATGACAGTTGTGCCGCCGGCCTGACAACAAAATATGTTGCCTTATAAATGATTTTACCATTTATATTTCTTGCTTTATTTTATAGCACTTTACCCAATGCTCGTCAAGCGTTATTAAAATAACGAGCTATTTTGCACAATTTTTAACAATGTCGCGTGCGGATATGTCTCGCCACTCCTGCAGGCATCCTACGGACTCTCCCTTGATTCCGGCTTTCGAGTATGATATACTTTTCACAAAAAGCAGGAAGGGTAAGGAGAACCATGATGGAGCAGCCTTCTTCCAAAGCCCTCTTCACGCCTGCCAAGACCCAGCGGGCGTCCGAGGCTATTTACAATCAGATCTACCCCAAGATCATTTCCGGGGAACTGCGTCCGGGGGACCGGCTCCCGCCGGAGCGGGAGCTGGCGGAGATGTTCCAGCGCAGCCGCCCTGTGGTGCGGGAAGCGCTGCGGATGCTCCAGCAGGAGGGACTGATCGAAACCGCCGTGGGCAGCTCCGGCGGCGCGGTGATCCGGGGCGTCTCCCTGAAATCCGTGGAAGAGCCCCTGAAAAACCTGGTGGCCATGGGGGCCATCAATCTGGATGAGCTGCTGGAGTATCGGCATATCAACGACCGCAGCTGCGCCCGTCTGGCTGCCATCCACCACACGGAGGAGGATGCTGAGGCGCTCCGGCAGACCCTGGAGGGCGCGAAGGCCAACCTGGACAGCCTCTTCAGCTTCCAGGAGTATGATGTGGCGTTCCACAGCGCTTTGGCCAAGGCCAGCCACAACACGCTGGCCTCTCTGATTAATGACGTGATTGTCCGCCTCAACACGGATGTGTTTGTGGAGACGATTCGGGATTACACACCGGAGCAGCTGCGGGAGATCAATTTGCGGATCTACAACACCCATTACGCCATCATGGAAGCCGTCCTCGCCCATGACCCCGACGGGGCGGACCGCGCCGTGGCGGCCATGGTCCGGCTGTTTCAGGATACGGTCCATTGAACAGGCACGGAGCTTCACAAGTACGGCAGCGCACCGCGAAAAGAAACGCTCGCCGCTGCGCATGAGGGGGCGCATTCGGATCCTGCTGCCTGGGAAGGGCAGGGAAATACCGTTCACAAATTTCTGCGATGCAGCTGCGTCGCAAAAAAGCTGGCTGCCCGTCGGGCAGCCAGCTTTTTTGCCATGATGTTTTGGAAAGGAGTTCCCGCGGTTAGGTGCCGCCCCGCAGGGTGTTCTCCTGGATGAAGCGGATCAGCTCCCACCCCAGCTTGGGCAGATAGCGCCCCTTTTTGAGAAAGAACCCCACGTCGAACACCACCGGCTCCTCGAAGGGGCGGATCGCCAGCCCTTCGCAGCCCAGGGCCTGCTGGCCCTGGGCCACGCTGATGATGCCCACGTACCGGCAGGAGCGGACCAGATTCGCCATGCACAGCACCTGGTCATAGTTGAAGAGAATGTCCGGGATCACCTGATGGCGCTCAAACTCCCGGCTCATCAACTCCTTCACCTTGGATTGGGCGTCCATCATAATGAGCTTCTCCTCCCCCAGCCGCGCCAGGGGATCCGGTCCAGCCGCGCCAGGGGATGGTCCGGATGCAGCACCGCGTGGATCTCCATAGTGCCCATAGGAATGATCTCCAGCTCCTCCGCCTCCGGCGCTGTGGGGAAGGCGTTATAAGCCAGGTCCAGCATTTCACCCGTCACCATCTCCACGTGCTTGTTCATGGAGCCCTCGTTCAGGTAGATCTGCGCCTTGGGGTGCTCCCGCAGAAAGGTGGAGAAGATCATGGGCACGATGGGATTCGTCAGCACGTGGGAGATTCCCAGCCGCAGGCGCTGTTCCGCCGTGCCGGCCAGATCCCGCATGGCATTTTCCGCCGCTTCACAGGTGCTGAGGATGCGCCGCGCCCAGATCATAAACTGCTCGCCCTCGTATGTAAAGGTAACGCCCTTGGAGCTGCGGACCACCAGCCGCACCCCCAGCTCCTCCTCCAGCGCCTGGACGGCGGAGGAGATGGCCGGCTGGGACACGTAGAGCGCCTCGCTGGCCTGGGTGAAATTCTTATACTGGTAGACCGCGTCCAGATATTGCAGCCGCTTCAGATTCAGCATCCGGCAGACCTCCCATCCCTCCGGCGGCGCACCGCCGCGCTTTTCTTTAAGAATAAAGGAGTTTTATTGAAAAATCAAGATTTTCTTTATGCCAAAAGTGCGAATTGACATTTTTTTGACTAGCTGTTTATAAGTTTTTGTTATTCCTGCATAAAAACATGGTATTTCACTATTGAATTGCCAGTTGCTAAAATTCAAATTGGAAGACATATTGGGGGGCGCGGGAAAGGAGGGTACACGGCAACGGGCGCCGCTTTCATCAAATCTGACAGAGAAGGACGGGAGGATATAGACAACATGATCGTAGTGAGCGTGATTGGAATCATTCTGGCATTCGCGGTGCTGATCTTTGCGGCTTACAAAAAAATCAGCATGTTCCTGGCGGCAGTGCTGGCTGCGGCCATCGTGGCCCTGTTCGGCGGGCTGGACGTGGCGGCCTCCCTGGTGGGGGCGGACGGCCCCTTCCTCATCGGCATGAAGGACTTCGTGGGCAGCTGGCTGGTGATCTTCGCCCTGGGCGCCCTGCTGGGCGCGCTGTATGACAAGAGCGGCGCCACCTGGCGCATCAGCAGCACCCTCATCAACAAGGCCGGAACCCAGTGGACGCTGCTGATCTACGTGCTGGTAGGCGCCTTGTTGGTGTACGGCGGCATCCAGGTGACCGTGATGATCTTCGTGCTGCTGCCCTTTGCCAAGATCCTGTTCCCCAAGGCGGGCATCCCATGGTACTTGTTCCCCGGCATCACCGGCCTGGCCATCGCCACCTTTGCCATGGGCCAGATGCCCGGCAGCCTGCAGATGCAGAACATCATTCCCACTCAGATTCTGGGCACGGCGCTGACCGCCGCCCCGGTGGAGGGCGTGCTGGCCACGCTGTTCATGATCGTCGTAGGTGTCGGCTACCTCTACTGGCAGGTGAAGAAGGGTCATAACGACCCGGAGGCGGCCATCGAGCTCTACCAGGTCCAGGGCGGCATTTTGGACGAGAAAGAGCTGGAGCAGCGGGCTCCGGGCTTCTGGATCTCCCTGCTGCCCATGGTGGTGACCTTCGTCCTCATCAACGGCTTCGGTGTGGAGCTGCTGTACGGCCTCACGGCCGGGTGCGTGCTGTCCCTCCTGTTCTTCTGCAAATCCCTGGGCGGCGTCAAGGGCTTTGGAGAAATTGTCTCCGAGGGCTTCAACAACGGGATCTTCCCCTGCATCATCATCGCTGCCGTGGTGGGCGTGGGCAAGGTGGTCTCCGCCACCGATGTGTTCGCCCTGGTGCAGGAGAACATCATCAACCTGCCGCTGCCGGGCCTGGTGAAGGTGGCGGCCATCACCACCATCATCGCCGGAATCACCGGCTCCGCCTCCGGCGGCCTGACTATCGCGCTGGAGCTCTTCGGTGAGACCTTCATCTCCTGGGGTTACACGCCGGAGATCATCCACCGGGTGGCCTCCATCGCCTGCGGCGGACTGGACACCCTGCCTTGGAACGGCACCGTAGTGATGCTGTTCGCCCTGTCCGGCGTGTCCTATAAGAAGGGCTACAAGCACGTGGCGATGGAGACGGTCATTCTGCCGCTGCTGTCCCTGATCCCTGTATTTATCTACTATTCCATCGTACACTGAGAAAGGTCGTGTTGAATCGTGGCTACCTATGAAAAGAGCTTTTTGTTGTCCCTGTACCGGGACATGGTCCGGATCCGGGCCTTTGAGGAACACGCCGCCGAGTGCTTCACCAAGGGCATGCTGGCGGGCAACATCCACCTGAGCATCGGTCAGGAGGCAGCGGAGGCCGGTGCCTTCGCGGCCATCGAGCCCAGGGACTACTTCACCTCCACCCACCGGGGCCATGGCCATGCCATCGCCCGCGGAGCGGACCCCAAGCGGGCCATGGCGGAGCTGTTCGGCAAGGCTGCCGGCTACTGCAAGGGCAAGGGCGGCTCCATGCACATTGCGGACATGGAGAAGATGAACCACCTGGGCGCCAACGGCATCGTGGGCGCCGGGCAGCCCATCTCCGCCGGCAGCGCCCTGGCCTCCAAGATCATGGGGGACGACTCCGTCACCGTGGGCTGCTTCGGCGATGGCTCCACCAACGAGGGCTCCTTCCACGAGTCCCTGAACATGGCCGCCGCCTGGAAGCTGCCGCTGGTCTGGTTCATTGAAAACAACTGCTACGGCGTGTCCACGGAGATCCACCGGGTCACCAACACCCCGGATCTGGCCTCCCGGGCCGCGGCCTACGGCGTGCCCTACGCCGTGGTGGACGGCACGGACGCCATCGCGGTGTATGAGGCTATGAAGGTCGCCCTGGACCACGCCCGCAGCGGCAAGGGACCCTATGTGGTGGAGGCCAAGGTATACCGCTATCAGGGCCACTACTGCGGTGACCCGGCGGTTTACCGCCCCAAGGAGTACATGGAGCACGCCCTGGCAAACGACGGCATCGAGAAGCTGGGGCGGCGGCTGCTGGAGAGCGGCGCCGCCCAGGAGGAGCTGGACGCCATCCGGCAGGACGCAGAGGCCGAGATGGACGAGGCTGTGAAGTTCGCGGATGCGTCCCCATATCCGGACCCCGCGACGGTGCTGGATGATATGTATGTGACTGACAACGAAAGGTGCGTGGCGAGATGAGCAAGAAGATCACCGTCAGCAAGGCCATCGGTGAAGCCTTGCACGAGGAAATGCTCCGGGACGAAAAGGTTTTCATCATGGGCGAGGACATGGCCGTCATGGGCAATGTGTTCGCCATCACCAAGGGCTTTCTGGAGGAGTTCGGCCCCAACCGCGTCATTGACACTCCCATCTCCGAGGAGGGGTTTGTGGGCATGGCCGTGGGCGCCGCGATGCGGGGGCTGCGGCCCGTGGTGGAGCTGATGTACGATGACTTCGCCACGGAGTGCGCGGATCCCCTGTTCAACCAGGCTGCCAAGATCCGCTACATGACCGGCGGACAGTGCAGCGTCCCCATGGTCCTGCGGGCGCCCATGGGCGCCGGCCGCCGGAACGCAGGCCAGCATTCCCAGTGCTTGGAGAATTTCTTCTGCCACTTCCCGGGACTGAAGGTGGTGGCCCCCTGCACCGCTGCCGACGCCAAGGGCCTGCTGAAGTCCGCTATCCGGGACGACGACCCGGTAGTGTTCCTGGAACACAAGCTGCTGTACGCCCACAAGGAGGAGATCCCCGATGGGGAGTACACCATCCCCCTGGGTGCGGCGGACGTGAAGCGGGCGGGCAGGGACCTGACCATCATCACCTGGAGCCGTGAGGTCTACTTCGCCCTGGAGGCCGCCCAGACCCTGGAGGCGGAGGGCATCGACGTGGAGGTCCTGGATCTGCGGACTCTGGTGCCCCTGGACTGGGATGCCATCGTGAAGTCCGTCTCCAAGACCCACAACGTCATCATCGTCTCCGAGGAGGTCAAGCGGGGCAGCTACGCCGGTGAGCTCTCTGCCCAGATCGCAGAGGAGCTGTTTGATGAGCTGGACGCCCCGGTGGAACGGGTCTGCGGCCTGAACATCTGCTCCCCCTTCAGCCCGGTGCTGGAGGACAAGAACTTCCCCCATCCGGAGGATATCGTGCGGGCTGTCAAGCGCGTGCTGAACAAGTGAGGAGGCGTGTGAGATGGCTTATGAAGTACTGATGCCCCAGCTGGGCCTGACCATGGAGGAGGGAACCGTCTCCCAGTGGATCAAGCACGAGGGAGACGCTGTAAAGGCCGGGGACGTGGTGGTGGAGATCACCACTGATAAGCTCACCAATGAGATCACCAGCGAGCAGGACGGCGTCCTGCTGAAGATCGTGGCCCAGGAGGGCGAGGATGTGCCGGTGAAGGGACTGCTGGCCTACATCGGCCAGCCCGGCGAACAGGTGGGGGAGACTACTGCCCCCGCTGTATCCGCGGCTTCTGCTGCCCCGTCTGCGGAGCCTGCGGCTGCGCTGGCTTCTGCCCCTGCGGCATCCCCGGCGGCCGGGGGCAAGCGGATCCGAATCTCTCCCCTGGCCCGGAAGATCGCCGGACAGATGGGCGTGGACTACACCGTCCTCACCGGCACCGGCCCCAGTGGCCGGATCGTCAAGCGGGACATCCTGGCCGCGGCGGAGGCCGCGCCCAAGGCAGCTGCTCCCGCCCCTGCTGATCGGAAGATCGCCGCGCCTGCGGCTGTCTCCGCCACCGCCTTCCCGGTGAAGAATCTGGAGCTGATGGAGGGTGACACGGTGGAGAAGCTCACCGGCATGAGGAAGGTGGTGGCCCAGCGGATGTACACCTCTGCTGTGGAGATCCCCACCGTCACCCAGACGGTGAAGGTGGACGTCACCGCCCTGCTGGCCTTCCGCAAAAAGCTGAAGGAGGAGGGCCATGCCTTCTCTGTCAATGACTTTGTGCTGAAGGCCGTGGCCAAGGCCCTGCGCCGTCATCCGGAGATCCTGGTGAGCTTGGACGGGGAGCAGATCATCCGCCGGGCCCATGTGAATCTGGGCATGGCGGTGGCTCTGGACGCGGGGCTCATCGTCCCTGTGATCCGGGACGCGGACCTGCTGAGCCTGGAAGCCCTGTCCGCCAAGGCCAAGGATTTGGCGGAGCGGGCCCGTGCCAACCAGCTGGGCGCTGACGAGTACAAGGGCTCCACCTTCACTGTGTCCAATCTGGGCATGTTCGGCGTGGAGAGCTTCACCCCCATCATCAACCAGCCGGACGCGGCCATTCTGGGCGTCAACTGCACGGAGGATGAGCTGGTGATGGAGGACGACGGCACCATCGCCAAGCATCAGGTGCTGCGGATCTCCCTGACCTTCGACCACCGACTGCTGGACGGCGCGGTGGCGGCCAAATTCGAGATGACAGTCCGGGATCTGCTGGAGCATCCCATGGACATCCTGCTGTGAGGAGCGTAAACAATGGCAACGGAAATCAAAATGCCCCAGCTGGGGCTGACCATGGAGGAGGGCACCGTGGAGCGGTGGCTGAAGGCGGAGGGCGATCCCGTCAAGGCCGGTGAGCCCCTGCTGGAGATTACCACCGACAAGCTGACCAACGAGGTGGCGGCGGAAACCGACGGCGTCCTGCTGAAGATCGTGGCCCAGGAGGGCGCCGACGTGCCGGTAAAGGGCCTGCTGGGCTACATCGGCCGGCCCGGCGAGCAGGTGGGGGCCCCCACCGCAGCCGCGGCACCTGCCGCCCCGGCTGTGGAGGCCGCGGCTGCCCCCAACGGGCCTGGGACGGTGCTGGTCATCGGCGGCGGCCCCGGCGGCTATGTGGCCGCCATCCGGGCGGCCCAGCTGGGCGCCAGGGTGACCCTGGTGGAGCGGGAGCACCTGGGCGGCACCTGCCTGAACATTGGCTGCATCCCTACCAAGTGCCTGCTGCACAGCGCAGAGCTGGTGTCCCAGATCAAGGACCAGGGCGCGGAGATCGGCGTGGAGGCGGACGGCGTCCGGGTGAACTTCCCCCAGGTGATCGCCCACAAGAACGCCGTCTCCAAACAGCTGACCAGTGGCGTAGCGGGACTGCTGAAGGCCAACAAGGTGGTGAAGATCGACGGCGAGGCCAGCTTCACCGGCCCCAAGACCCTCTCTGTGAAGAAGTCCGACGGCTCCGTGGAGGAGATGACCGCCGACGCCATCATCGTGGCCACCGGCTCCGTCAACGCCCAGCCGCCCATCCCCGGTCTGAAGGAGAATCCCAACTGCATCGACTCCACCGGCGCCCTGAGCTTGGAACAGTTGCCCAAGAGCATGGTGGTCATCGGTGGCGGCGTCATCGGCCTGGAGCTGGCCTGCGCCTACGCGGCCTTCGGCACCAAGATCACCGTGGTGGAGGCGCTGGACCACATGCTGCCTATGCTGGACGGCGACCTGACCAAGATCGGCGTGGCCCACATGAAGAAGATGGGCATGGCGTTCAACCTGGAGTGCCCGGTGCAGGCCGTGGAGGCCTCTCCCGTGGGCGCCAAGGTCACTTGCCGGAACAAGGCTGGCGAGACTGTCAGCTTTGAGGCGGAGAAGGTCCTGGTGGCCATCGGCCGGAAGGCCAACACCGCCAGCCTGAACCTGGAGGCTGCCGGCCTTGCCAACGACCGGGGCCGGATCATCGTCAACGACAAGATGGAGACCAGCGTGCCCGGCGTGTACGCCATCGGCGACTGTGTCAAGGGCTATGCCCAGCTGGCCCACACCGCCAGCGCCATGGGCGAGGTGGCTGCGGAGAATATCTGCGGCATGGAGGCCCACTACGACGAATCCACCAATCCCACCTGCGTGTACATCGAGCCGGAGGCTGCCTCTGTGGGTCTCACAGAGGAGCAGGCCAAGGCGCAGGGGATCGACTACATGGTGGGCAAGTTCCCCATGAGCGCCAACGGCAAGGCTCTGATCCTGAACGGGGGCGAGGGCCTGGTGAAGATCATCGCCGGGAGGGAATACGGCGAGGTGCTGGGTATGCACATCATTGGGCCCCGCGCCACGGATCTGATCTGCGAAGGGGCGCTTGCCATCGGCAGCGAGCTGACGCTGGATGAGCTGGCAGCCACCATCCATTCCCACCCCACCGTCACCGAGACCATGCGGGAGTGTGCGCTGGACGCACTGGGCCGCGCGGTCCACATCCCGCCCCGCAGGAAATAACAGGGCAGTCCTTTCCGGAATTTAGAACAGGAGGTCAATGGGCATGAAAACACTTGGATATCTGGGCCTTGGCGTGATGGGCTACGGCATGACAGGCAATCTGATCGACAAGAGCGGCTGCGACATCTATGGCTACGACCCCGTGCCCGCTTTGCGGGAGCGGTTTGCCGCCCGGGGCGGTAAGGTCCTGGACGACGCTAAAACGCTGTACAAAACCTGCGACATCATCTTCATGTGCCTGCCCACCAACGCCATCGTGAAGGCCACCATCACGGAGATCATGGAGACTGCCCGGCCCGGCACCACCATTGTGGACATGGGCTCCACCTCTCCCTATGTGATTCAGGAGCTCCACGCCGCGGCGGTGGAGAAGGGCTTCTATCTGCTGGACTCCCCGGTCAGCGGCGGCGAGACCGGCGCCAACGGCGGCACCCTGGTCATCATGTGCGGCGGCGAGAAAGAGGTCTTTGACGAGGTCCGGCCCTACCTGCTGATGATGGGTAAGACCGCCACCTACATGGGGCCCTCCGGCTGCGGCAGCACCGCCAAGGTGGCCAACAACATGATGGTGGGCATCCATCTGTGCGCCATGGGAGAGGCATTCGCCTTTGCGAAAAAGGCCGGGCTGGATCCTCAGACCCTTTTTGACGCCATCAAGGGCGGCTTTGCCCAGAGCGCAGTGATGGACGGAAAGGTCCCCAAGCTCCTGAGCCGAGACTTCTCCGCCAGTGCCCGGATCGCCGTCCACCTGAAGGACATCAACAACGCCATGGACGTGGCCGCCCACCTGGGGGTGGAGCTGCCCATGACGGAGATCGTCAAGGAGCAGATGGACTGGATGGACGCCCGCGGCATGATCGACGAGGACCAGTGCGCACTGGCCAAATACTACGAGGACGCCATGGGCGTGGAAATCAAGTGATCTCCCGCCAAGGAACAGGCAATCTGCGGGGACCGGCATCAGCCGGTCCCCGCTGGTTTTCCCTGTGGTACAGAATCATCGGATTTTTTGCGGGATAGCTGCGGGAAATCTTGCAAAGCGGCACAAAATATGGTACATTGTTCGAGAATACACACGGCGGGAGACTCCTCCCGTCCGTTTTTCGCGGTCTGACCGCCCCGGATTCCGCATGCAGCTGTGCGCCGTGGGTCGAAGATGGCCCATACTCTGATATTTTTCTGGAGGATATTCCATGTCTGAACTACGCACTGAAATTTCCCGGCGGAGGACCCTCGCCATCATCGTCCCACAAAAGCTGGCGCTTTTGCGGGAGCCCTGATTTGCGTTTGCTCCGGGCGGAGTGAATCCGCCCTTCGCCAAGGTTTTGCCTTGGCAAAACGCTTGGACGGCGCAAAAGCGCCGTGGGTCGAAGATGGCCCATACTCTGATATTTTTCTGGAGGATATTCCATGTCTGAACTACGCACTGAAATTTCCCGGCGGAGGACCTTCGCCATCATCTCCCATCCGGACGCCGGCAAGACCACGCTGACAGAGAAGTTCCTGCTGTACGGCGGGGCCATCGCCCAGGCGGGCGAGGTTAAGGGAAAGCGGGCCCGCGCCGCCACCTCTGACTGGATGGAGATCGAGAAGCAGCGGGGCATCTCCGTCACGTCCTCCGTGCTGCAGTTCCAGCACAGCGGCTTCTGCATCAACATCCTGGACACCCCTGGCCACCAGGATTTCTCCGAGGACACCTACCGGACCCTGATGGCCGCGGACTCCGCCGTCATGGTCATTGACGGCGCCAAGGGTGTGGAGCCCCAGACCCGGAAGCTGTTTAGGGTCTGCGCCATCCGCCACATCCCCATCTTCACCTTCATCAACAAGATGGACCGGGAGACCAAAGACCCCCTGGAACTGTGCGAGGAGGTGGAGCGGGAGCTGGGCATCGACACCTATGCCGTCAACTGGCCCATCGGCTCCGGCAAGGAGTTCCAGGGCGTCTACGACCGGGAGAAGCAGCGCATCCTGTTCTTCCAGGCGGAGGAGCGGGGCAAGAAGGTCGGCTCCGCCGAGGTGGCCCTGGACGACCCGGCGCTGGAGGACATGATCGGCGCACAAAAGGCCGCCGCCCTCCGGGAGGAGGTGGAGCTGCTGGGGGCCGGACGGGAGTTTGACATGGAGGCTGTGCGGAACGGCACCCTGTCCCCTGTGTTCTTCGGCTCCGCCCTCACCACCTTCGGCGTGGAGCCGTTCCTGGAGGAGTTCCTCCGCATGACCACGCCGCCCCTGCCCCGTGTCAGCGACCAGGGGGAGGTGGATGTGTTCAGCGAGGACTTCTCCGCCTTCGTGTTCAAGATCCAGGCCAATATGAACAAGGCCCACCGGGACCGGCTGGCCTTCATGCGCATCTGCTCCGGCAAGTTTGAGCGGGACACGGAGTATTTTCATGTCCAGGGCAACAAAAAGCTGCGCCTCTCACAGCCCCAGCAGATGATGGCCGCGGAGCGGGAGATCATCGACGAGGCCTACGCCGGGGACATCATCGGTGTGTTTGACCCCGGCATCTTCTCCATCGGCGACACGGTGACGGTGCCTGGAAAGAAATTCAAGTTCTCCGGCATCCCCACCTTCGAGCCGGAGCACTTCATGCGGGTGTCTCCCAAGGACACCATGAAGCGCAAGCAGTTCATCAAGGGCACGGAGCAGATCGCCCAGGAGGGCGCCATCCAGATTTTCAAGCTGCCCGGCGCCGGCCTGGAGGAGGTCATCGTGGGCGTCGTGGGCACCCTGCAGTTCGACGTGTTCCAGTACCGGATGAGGAGCGAGTACGGCGTAGAGCTCTACATGGAGGGACTGCCCTACGAGCACCTGCGGGTCATCACCGCCTGCCCCTGCAAGCCGGAGGATCTGGTGCTGTGCACCGGCGCCGCCCTGCTGGAGGACTTCAAGGGCCGCCTGCTGGTGGCATTCGGCGGGGAGTGGTCCGTGGGCTTTCTCACCAAGCACAACCCCGGCCTGGAGCTGGCCGAGTCCCTGTCTGTCTGAGCCTGAAACCGTCCGCCGGAAAGAGGCGGACGGTTTTTTGCTTTTCTTTCTTCCGGCTGTCACCTTTTCGGCGGAAACCGCATCCTAATAAGTGACCGGTCAAACGAACCCAAAGGAGCGCTCAGTCCCGCCATGACAAATTTTTTGTTGGACAAAGAAATATTCTGCGACCAGGTAATCCGAAACCAGGAGACCATGTTCCGCACTGCCAAGGCTATCCTTCACCAGGACGAAGATGCGGAGGACGCCGTGCAGGAGGCCATCTGCGCCGCCTATGCCGGCCGCGGCAGCCTGCGGGACCCGGCGCGGTTCCGACCCTGGATCCTGAAAATTCTGGTCAACAAGTGCTATGAGTTCTGCCGGAAGCGGAGGACCACGGTGGACCTGGCGGATATCCAGGACTTCCTGCCGGCTCCGGCGGCAGACCAGGCGGAGCGCCTGTCTCTATGGCAGGCGGTCATGGCGCTGAACAGCGACCTGCGGGCGGTCGTGACCCTGTTTTATTATGAGGACCTCTCCATCCGGGAGATCAGCGCCGTTCTGGGCATCAGCGAGGCGGCGGTGAAGACCCGTCTCTCCCGAGGGCGGTCCCGGCTAAAACAACTATTACACGAGGAATGAGGTGCGCAAGGTGGAGCCATTCGACAAGCGACTGAAAGAGCGGGCGAAGCAGGAACCCTTCCCCCTGCCGGAGACGTATGCCGGAAAGGTGCGGGACACCTGCGCCGCTTTAAAGGAGACGAACATGAAAGAAAACAAGCAAAAACGTTCCTATCGCTGGCTGGTCGGCGTAGCCGCGGCCCTGGCCGTATTCGTGGCCATTCCCAATGTATCTCCCGCGGCGGCTGCCGCCATGGAAGAAATCCCGGTGCTGGGCGCCGTGGTGCGGGTCATCACCTTCCGGGATTACCAGTATGACGATGGTCACAGCACTGCCGACGTCCACGTCCCGGAGCTGGGCGGTAGCGGCGCTGCAGACGAGATCAACGACCAGGTGCAGGCCTATACCGATCAGCTGATCGCCCAGTTCCAGACGGACTGCGAGGCTGCGGGCGAGAGCTACCAGGGCCTGGATGTGACCTCCTCTGTGGTGACGGACAGCGATACTTGGTTCACTCTGCGGATCGATGCCACGAGGACCGAGGCCAGCGGCTACAATTTCACCCGATTCTACCACATCAACAAAGCTACGGGTGAAGCCGTCACCCTCAGCGATCTGTTCCGGCCTGATGCGGACTACGTCTCTGTCCTGTCCGCGGAAGTCCTGCGGCAGATGGAGGAGCAGATGGCCGCGGACGTATCCCTGAGCTATCTGACGGACGAATTCACCGCTATTGACCCGGAGCAGAGCTTTTACT
Source organism: Dysosmobacter welbionis (assembly GCF_005121165.3). Taxonomy (NCBI): domain Bacteria; kingdom Bacillati; phylum Bacillota; class Clostridia; order Eubacteriales; family Oscillospiraceae; genus Dysosmobacter; species Dysosmobacter welbionis. The sequence goes on from NZ_CP034413.3 coordinate 2,244,143, forward strand.
GGAACGCCGACGGCGATCTGGTTCTGGTGTTCGACGAGTACGCGGTGGCTGCAGGCTACATGGGCATGGTGGAGTTCACCATCCCTCAGGATGTGTACAGCGCCCTGCTGAAGTGACCGCGCTCCCCCATAAACCTTTATACGCATTGGGCGCATCGTAGATAAGGGCAAATGCTGTGGTGAAAGGTTTGGCGCATCGTTTCCAGTTGCCCCAAAGGAGCGGGGAAAGATGCATTCAGTTTTCTGCGGTGCTTTTATATAACAGAGAACAGCGGACCGCTTCAGCGGTCCGCTGTTGTTTTCCCGGTTTACTGGGCTTGCTCCATCCGCCAGACGATGGCGGAGATCTGGCCCCGGGTCAGAGTGTTGTAGGGCTTGAAGGTGCTGGTGCCGTTGCTGAAGTAGCCCTCCACGATGCCTGCGGCATTCAGCGCCTGGACATAGGGGTCCGTGGTGTCGGTGAAGGGACGGACGCTGGACAGGTTGCTGATGCTGAGGCCCATGGCCTTGGCCGCGATCTGGCTGACCGCCAGCCGGGTGATGGGGGCGTTCAGGTTCACGCTGCCGGACACCAGCCCGTCCGCCTGCGCCCGGGCCAGATAGCCGCTGAACACGTTGGAGTTCACCGGCTTCTGCTCGTCATAGCCAGCGGCCAGCATGATGAGCTTCAGCGCCGCGCCGTAGGTCACCTGGTTGTCGGGCTTGAAGGTGCCGTCGCTGTATCCGTCGATCACGTCGGCGTCGCTGAGCTCCAGTACATATTTATAGCACCAGGTGGAGGAGGTGATATCAGAGAAGTCCTCCATAGCGCTGACAATGCCCAGGCAAAGCTTGCCGCTGGCAATGGGATCGCCGCTGCTGTTGCAGGCCACATAGGGGATTTCCACAGATCCGGTGAAGCCGCTGGCCGGCACGAACCGCAGCTGGCTGATCCGCTCGCTGCCGCTGGAGTAGCCGTACAGGGTCTCGGTGTCCGCCCGCTTGGAGGTGCCGCTGCCCACGTAGATGACACCCTCGTTGGTGGCGGGCAGTTCCAGCAGCTGGATGCTGGCCAGACCCAGGCCGCTGGACTGGGCCACCGCCGTGTAGATGGAGGCGGCGGGGAAGGTGACGGCCGTGTTTCTGGGCGTGGGGCCGTAAACGTCGGGCACCTCGCTGAGGTTCACGCTGATGAGGATGGTGCCGGACACAGAACGGCTGCCGGAGCCGTAAGCGGTGAAGGGGATCTGGGCGCAGTAGTTGACGCCGCTGGGTATGTATGTCAGCTCGCTGAGGGCGTGCTGGCTGCTGGAGGGACTGAAGTAGAAATCTATGTCGTCGCAGTTGTCGTCGGTGATGCGCAGGCTGCTGGAGCTGCCGTAGCTGCTGGTACCGTAGTAGTTGTAGTACAGGCTGCCGTAAGTGGGCGCATCTTTAAAGGTGACATACTGCAGGGTATAGCCGGGGTAGCTCTCCTCAAAGAACCGGGCGATGTCGTTGGCGTTGATCTGCACTCGGCCGCTGTAATCCGTATAATAGCGGATATCGCCGCCCTCTGCGGCCACGCCGGTTCCCCCCACATCGCCGATGGCGATGGCCACGGTGCCGTAGGCCTTGTCGCCGTCCTCACCGTAGGCAGTGAAGTCCAGCTCCACCACCTTGCCGTCGGCGTCCCTGTCCGCCACAAAGGTCAGGTCATCCAGGGTGAAGTCCTCGTCGTAGAACAGGTCCTTGCTGTCATAGTAGAAATAACCGTCGTCCAGGTCGCTCTCGTCAAAGTACGTCCGGTCATCATCGTAGTCGTAGCTGTACAGCTCGCCCCAGTCGTCCAGTCCGTCGGCGTCGGTGAACCGTACATACTCCAGATCGTCCCCGGTCTCGTCATCCAGGAAATCCCAGAAGTCGTCCCGGTCAAAGGTCACGCTGTCGTCGGGATCCACCTCGTAAATGATGTCGCCCTTCACCTTGGTGCCGGTGCTGCTGCCCTTGCCGATCTCAATGGTGAGGGTAGCGGAGATCTTGTCGCCTTTCACGCCGCGCATGGTGACGTCAAAGGTCAGGGTGTCTTCATCGGCATTCCGGTCCGCCGCAAAGGTCAGCGTGTCCAGCTCGAAGTCATAGTCGTCCCAGATATCGTCCTCATCATAGTAAAACACGGCGTCGTCCAGGTCACTGTCGTTCAGCTCGTAATCCCGGGTGTAGTCGTCGGAATCGTATCCGTCGGCGTAGAAACAGCCGTAATCGTCAAAGTCGTCATAGTCGGTGAACTCCACGTATTCCAGTTCGTCGTAATCCGACTCGTCGTAGAAGAAATCGTAGAAATCCTCCGCGTCCAGCGTCACATCGTCGTCCGGGTCCACCTGATAGGTCAGGTCGCCCTTGCTACTGGTGCCGCTGCCCTTGCCGACCTCGATGTACAGAGTGCCATATACCTTGTCACCGTCCACGCCGTGCATGGTGAAGTCAAAGGCCAGGGTGTCCGCGTCGGCGTTCCGGTCGGCGTAGAACGTCAGCGTGTCCAGTTCAAAGTCATAGTCGTACCAGACGTCGTTCTCGTCGTAATAGAACATGGCATCGTCCAGATCGCTGTCATTGAGCTCATAGTCCAGGATATAGTCATCGCTGTCGTATCCGTCTGCGCCGAAATATCCGAAGTCATCGAAATCATCGTAGCTGGTGAACTCCACATACTCCAGCTCGTCATAGCGGCCGTCTTCCTCGTCAAAGAGATCCCAGAAGTCCTCGGCGTCCACCGTCACATCGTCGCCGGGGTCCACCTTGTAGGTCAGCTCCACGTCGCCGGAGCCGGAGCGGGAGCCACCCTCCACATCAATGCGGACCGTTGCATAGAATGACCCTTCGTCGCCGTACAGCCTGACATCAAAATCCAGTGTGTCGCTGTCGATGTTGTCATAGGTCTCAAACCGCAGCGTGTCCAGGTCGATGTCGTAATCGTCCGCATCAGCACGGTCATAGTAGAATTCGTAGTTCTCCAGCGCCTTGGAATCCACGTCGTCGAACCCGTAACGGTCAAAGTCCTCGAAGGTGAAATAGCCGTAATCGTCAAAGTCATCATAATCGGTGAATTCCACGTATTCAAGGTATCCGCCGTTGTCGTCCTCATAGATTTCCTGAAAGTCATCCGCATCCAGCCAGACGCCGCTGTCCTCGTCCACATCGTACGTCAGATCCGCCGAGGCCGCAGACGCCATGGGAACGGTTCCGGCCAGCAGCGCCAGCGCCAGCAGACACGCCGGGAGCTTTTTCTTCCAAAATGTTTTCATAGTCCTCTTTCCTCCATCATATTCCAAAAGGCTTGCTTCCAGCTTCTATCTCTCTACATGTAACATACCGGGAAAGTGCCCGGCAATCATGAACAAATTATGAACTTTTCGCCATTCGGGAAAAAAGATTCCGGTCCGGCCGCATCCTGGAAAACGAAATTGTCCCCTGAAATACACAGACGGCCCGGGATTTTCCGTTTTTTTACGGGTTTTTCTTTACAAACAAACGTTCCTCCGATATAATACTATGGCTAATGAAATTTGAGGAAGTGGAGAGAGCACATGGCTTTGATCGAATACGACGAATATAAGCAGAGGCTCCGGGACCTGGGGCCCGAGCTGGAGAAGCTCTCCGCCGCGCTGGACATGGACAGCGCCCGCGCGGAGGCCCGAAAGCTGGAGGACGAGACTGCCCAGGACGGCTTCTGGAACGACCTGGAGCGATCCCAGAAGGTGCAGCAGCGCCTCAAGCAGCTGCAGAACAAGATCGCCCGCCAGGACAAGCTGGTGACCGAGTGGCAGGATCTGACGGCCCTGTGCGAGATGGGCCAGGAGGCGGAGGATGAGGAGCTGCTGGAAGAGCTGAAGTCCGGTTTCCAGACCCTGGAGGAGAAGATCGAGGAGTCCCGGATGGCCACGCTCCTCTCTGGGGAGTACGACGGCCACAGCGCCATCCTGACCTTCCATGCCGGCGCCGGCGGCACCGAGGCCCAGGACTGGGCCCAGATGCTCTATCGGATGTACACCCGCTGGACGGAGCGCCACGACTTCACCTATCAGATCCTGGACTATGAGGACGGCGACGAGGCGGGCATCAAATCCGCGTCCATCGCCATCCAGGGGGACAACGCCTACGGCCTTTTGAAGAGTGAGAACGGCGTCCACCGGCTGGTCCGGGTGTCTCCCTTTGATGCCAACGCCCGCCGGCAGACCAGCTTTGCCGCGGTGGAGGTCATGCCCGAGATCGAGGATGACGACGAGGTGGAGATCCGGGAGGAGGACATTGAGATGCAGGTCTACCGGGCCAGCGGCGCCGGCGGCCAGCACGTGAACAAGACCTCATCCGCCGTGCGCCTCATTCACAAGCCCACGGGCATCGTGGTGGCCAGCCAGCAGGAGCGCAGCCAGTTTCAGAACAAGGACAACTGCATGAAGATGCTGCGGGCCAAGCTGGTGGAGCTGAAGCAGCAGCAGCACGCGGAGAAGATCTCCGATATCAAGGGCGTGCAGATGAAGATCGAGTGGGGCAGCCAGATCCGCTCCTACGTGTTCATGCCCTACCAGATGGTGAAGGACACCCGCACCGGCTATGAGACCGGCAACATCGACAACGTCATGGACGGCGATCTGGACGGCTTCATCAACGCGTATCTCACTCAGCTGGCCACCGGTGAGCTGAAAAAATAAATCGTCCACGCATCCTTCCGGATGCCCGGCTTTCCGGAGCCGCAACCTAATAGAGAAATCAAAATATGAGACGTGGCGCGGGGTGGTCTCCGTGTCACGTCTCTCTGAATGAGAAAGGATGTTGGAATTTCCATGGCAGAAAAATTCCCCCAGGGCGCGGCGCCCCAGGAGAACAAGATGGGCGTGCTGCCCATCGGACGGCTGCTGACCAACATGGCGGTCCCCATGATGATCTCCATGCTGGTCCAGGCCTGCTACAATGTGGTGGACAGCGTGTTCGTGGCACAGATCAGCGAGGATGCCCTGAATGCCGTGTCCCTGGCCTTCCCCCTGCAGAACCTGATGATCGCCTTCGGCGCAGGCACCGCTGTGGGCATCAACGCGCTCCTCTCCCGGTCCCTGGGAGAGAAGAATCAGGCCATGGCGGACCGGGCTGCCAACACGGGCATCTTTCTGGCCCTGTGCAATTTCGCGCTATTCGCCCTGATCGGCATCTTCTTCTCCCGGACCTTCTTTGAGCTGCAGGCCGGGGGAGAACAGGTGATTATCGACTACGGCGTGGATTACGCCTCCATCTGCCTGGGCTGCTCCATCGGTATTTTCAGCCAGTTCTGCTTTGAGCGGTTGCTGCAGTCCACCGGCCGCACGTTCCTGGCCATGTGCACCCAGCTTACCGGCGCCCTCATCAACATCGTGCTGGACCCCATCCTGATCTTCGGCTGGTTCGGCCTGCCCCGGATGGAGGTGGCCGGCGCCGCCATTGCCACGGTGGCAGGGCAGATTGTGGCTGCCGCCGCTGCCCTGGTGCTGAACCTCAAATGCAATCCGGACATCCACATCCTGCCCCGGGAGATCCGCTGGCACGGCAAGGTGGCGGCGGAGATCTACCGGGTGGGCTTCCCCTCCATCGTCATGCAGTCCATCGGCTCCGCCATGGTGTTCGGCATGAACAAGATCCTCTTCTCCTTCACCAAGACGGCCACCGCCGTGTTCGGCGCATACTTCAAGCTTCAGAGCTTCGTCTTCATGCCGGTGTTCGGCCTGAACAACGGCATGGTGCCCATCGTCAGCTATAACTACGGCGCCGCCAGCCTGCCCCGGGTGAAGCGGACCATCAAGCTGACCATCTGCACCGCCATGGCCATCATGGCTGTGGGATGCCTGATTTTCCAGCTCTTCCCCCAGCAGCTGCTGATGTTCTTCAACGCCTCGGAGGAGATGCTCTCCATCGGCTCCGTGGCTCTGCGGATCATCTCCGTGTCCTTCGTGCTGGCGGGCTTCGACATCATTGCCGGTTCCGTGTGTCAGGCTATCGGCAACCCGCTGTACAGTCTGATTACCTCTGTGTGCCGCCAGCTGGTGGTGCTGCTGCCGGTGGCATGGCTGTTGTCCCACACCGGCGTCCTGACGCTGGTGTGGCTGGCCTTCCCCATCTCCGAACTGGTGTCCCTGGTACTGAGCGCTATCTTCCTGCGCCGGACCATGCGGGCCGTTGCCGAGCGGATCGGCAGCCGGGCGGCCTGACTCCAGAGAAAAGCAGCGGCGGAACGGCCTTTGCCGTTCCGCCGCTGCTGCGTCAGCTGTTGAGAAATGCGTCCGGGTCCACAGCTTCCCCATCCTTTGCAACGGAGAAGTGCAGGTGGGCGCCCTGGGCGGCCTCCGCCGCGGCGGTGGTTCCCACTGCGCCGATGGTCTGCCCGGCGGACACCGTGTCGCCCGTCTCCACGGCGGGCTCCGCCTGGAGATTGGCATAGGTGGTCTCATAGCCGCCGCTGTGCTGGATCACCACGGTGGTGCCCATCAGGGGATCGTCGGTGATGGAGGAGACCGTCCCGGCGCAGGCGGCCAGGACGGCATCGCCTTCCGCCGCGGCGATATCCACCCCGTCGTGGGTCCGCCAGTCGTCCAGCGTCTCATTGTACAGCAGCTGGTCCACGGAGAATGCCGTCAGCACCTCTCCCTGGATGGGCAGGACCACCACATGGGGCTCCTCTGCCACCACGGGCGTGTCATCCACCGGGATGGTCACCTCCGGCATGACGACGGGCTCCGTCTCCTCCTCCGGTTCCTCCGGAGGCACGGTCTCCACCACCGGTTCGTGCTCCGGCAGGTCCTCCACCGGTGCGGAGGCTGCCGTGTCCGGGCCGGTGGGCGCTTCCGTCTGGGCCGGTTCCCCAAACAGCAGAAAGTAGCCGCCCACGCCCACCGCCAGGACGCACAGGGCCAGGACCGCGTAAAAGCCTGGCCCGCCCAGCAGGGATTTGACTTTATTTGCCATGTATCATACCTCCCTCGATCTTGGGTCTGAGGGAAGTATGGGCAGGATTTCCAGGAATTATACAAAAAGAGACCGCTGGAAAGCGGTCTCTTTTCTCTCAGAAATTGGTCACTTCACGATCAGCGTCTTGCCGTCCATCTCCTCTGGACAGGCCAGGCCCATCACGTCCAGCATGGTGGGGGCAATGTCCGCCAAGCGGCCGTTGGGGCGCAGCTCGGTCCCCGCGCCGCAGAGAATGAAAGGTACGGGATTGGTGGTATGGGCGGTCATAGGGCTGCCATCCGGCTCCGCCATCTGCTCGGCGTTGCCGTGGTCGGCGGTGATCATGGCGATGCCGCCCATCTTCAGTGTGGCGTCCACCACCCGGCCCACGCAGCTGTCTACGGTCTCCACGGCCTTCACCGCCGCGTCATAGACGCCGGTGTGGCCCACCATGTCGCAGTTGGCAAAGTTCAGAATGATCACGTCATAGGCGCCGGACTCAATGCGCTCCACGCACTTGTCCGTCACCTCCGCCGCGCTCATCTCCGGCTGCTTGTCGTAGGTGGCCACCTTGGGGGAGGGCACCAGTACCCGGTCCTCACCGGGAAAGACAGTCTCGGACCCGCCGTTGAAGAAGAAGGTCACATGGGCGTACTTCTCCGTCTCCGCGATCCGCAGCTGGGTCATGCCCATCTGGCTGAGATACTCCCCCAGGCCATTGCGCACCGTCACCCGGGGAAGGCCACCTCCACATTGGGCATGGAGGCGTCGTACTCTGTGTTGCACACGAAGGTCACGGGGAAAAACTGGCGGGTGAAGCCGTCGAACTCCGGGTCCACCAGGGTCCGGGTGATCTCCCGGGCCCGGTCGGGCCGGAAGTTGAAGAAGATCACGCTGTCATTGTCGGAGATGGTGCCCTCGGCATCACAGACCACGGGTTCCACGAATTCGTCGGTGACGCCCCGGTCATAGGACTCCCGTACCGCGGCCACCGGGTCTGGATTCTGCACGGCGCCCTCGCCGTACACCATGGCGTCGTAAGCCGCCTCCACCCGGTCCCAGCGCTTGTCCCGGTCCATGGCATAGTACCGGCCCATGACCGTGGCGATCTTGCCCACGCCGATCTCCCGGCACTGTGCCACGGTCTGCGCCACAAAGTCTGCGCCGGAGGTGGGGGATACGTCCCGCCCATCCAGAAAGGCGTGGAGATACACATGCTCCAGGCCCCTTCGCTTCGCCAGCCGCAGCAGGGCGAACAGGTGCTCCAGGTGGGAGTGGACGCCGCCGTCGGACAGCAGGCCCATCAGGTGCAGGGACGTGCCCTTCTCCAGGCAGGCGTCCATGGCGTGCCGGTAGGCGGGATTTTCATCAAAGCTCCCGTCGGCAATGGCTTTGGTGATCCGGGGCAGGTCCTGGAACACCACCCGGCCGGCGCCGATGTTGGTGTGGCCCACCTCGCTGTTGCCCATCTGCCCGTCCGGCAGGCCCACGTCCAGGCCGGAGGCCCGGAGCGTGGTGTGGGCATACTCCCGGAAAAACTGGTCCAGCCGGGGCGTGGCGGCGGCGCGGATGGCGTTGCCCTCCGTCTCCTGCCGCAGGCCGAAGCCGTCCATGATGATGAGGGTTGTTGGTGTTTTGTTCATTGAAATCTCGTCTCGCTCGCTTTCTCACAAAACCGCTCTGCCGGAGCTCACTCCTGGTTGGCTGCGTTGATGATGTCCACGAACTGGTCGGGCTTCAGGGCGGCACCGCCGATCAGGCCGCCGTCGATGTCCGGCTGGGCCAGCAGCTCCGCCGCGTTCTTGGGGTTCATGGAGCCGCCGTACTGGATGGTGACGCTGCGGGCCACCCGGGCGCCGTACAGGCTGCGGATGGTGGCACGGATGTTGGTGCAGACCTCGCCGGCCTGCTCGGCAGTTGCGGTCTTGCCGGTACCGATGGCCCAGATGGGCTCATAGGCGATGATGCAGCGGCGCAGCTTGTCGGCGGGCACGCCGTACAGGGCGCTCTTCACCTGAAGGGCAATCCACTCGTCGGTGATGCCGGTCTCCCGCTGCTCCAGGCTCTCGCCCACGCAGATGATGGGGTTCATGCCGGCGTTCAGCACGGCGTGGACCTTCTTGTTGACGGTGGTATCGGTCTCGCAGAAATACTGCCGCCGCTCGCTGTGGCCCACGATGACGTACTTCACGCCCAGATCCTTCAGCATGTCGGCGGAGATCTCGCCGGTGTAAGCGCCCTTCTCCTCAAAGTACACGTTCTCGGCGCCCACGGAGATCCGCAGGTCCTTGAACGCCTTGGCGGCGGTCTGAATGTTGCAGGCAGGGACACAGATCAGGGTGTCGCACCACTTGGCCCGGGGCATGATCTTCTTCAGTTCCTCGGCGAATTTCTTCGTCTCAGTGGCGGTCATGTTCATTTTCCAGTTTCCGGCGATAACCGTTTTGCGATATCTGCGATTCATGGTGATCTCTTCTCCTTTATGTCTTCATCTATCCGCAATCGCGTTCTCCGCGATCTGATGCGCAGGTTTTGGCCGTTTCCAGGGCATTTTCCCCGAAAGGCCCTTTTTTTTATACAGAATTCCAGCCCGTTTGTCAAGTCAAATGAAGCGCGTTTGGGGACGGATTCGGCGCGGCCGCCGCAAGCGGCCGCAACATTCAAATTCATTTTCGCCTCAGGGCGTGCGTGGCGAAAATACTTTGCCTCAGCCGCCCTGGGCGGTGTCACCAGTCCGCAGATTGGTGAGGAGGAATGTAAAGGGGGGACACAGTCCCCCTCTTTAAGCATCCGGGAGGCAGGCCACGCGGGGCAGCTCTTTGCCCTCCAAAAATTCCAGCGGCGCGATTGACGGCTCCGGGAGGAACCGGGAAACGCAATGCCGCAACGGTGGATCGGCGGCACAGCAGCTTACTGATCAAGGAGGCAGGCCACGCCGGGCAGTTCCTTACCCTCCAGGAATTCCAGGGAGGCCCCGCCGCCGGTGGAGATGTGGGTCATCTTGTCGGCGTAGCCCAGCTGCTCCACAGCCGCCGCGCTGTCGCCGCCGCCGATGATGGTGATGGCGTCCGTACGGCTCAGGGCCTCGGCCACAGCCTCAGTGCCCTTGGCGAAGGCCGGGAACTCAAAGACGCCCATGGGGCCGTTCCAGATGACGGTGCCCGCGTCCGCCACGGCGCCGCAGTACAGCTTCACCGTCTCCGGACCGATATCCAGGCCCTGCCAGCCGTCGGGGATCTCCCCGGCCTTCACCACCTGACTCTTGGCGTCGGGGGCGAAGGCGTCCGCGCAGACGGTGTCCACCGGCAGCAGCAGCTTTACGCCCTTCTCCTTTGCCTTCTCCACCATCTCATTGGCGTAGCTCTCCCAGTCGGCCTCCAGCAGGCTGTCGCCCACCTTGCCGCCCTGGGCGGCGGAGAACGTATAGGCCATGCCGCCGCCGATGATGATGGTATCGGCGATGTTCAGCAGGTTGTTGATGACGCCGATCTTGGAGGAGACCTTGCTGCCGCCTAAGATGGCCACCAGGGGCCGCTTGGGATCGGCGATGGCACCGCCCAGGAACTCCAGCTCCTTCTGGATCAGGAAGCCGGAGACGGCGGGCAGGTACGCCGCCACGCCGGCGGTGGAGGCGTGGGCCCGGTGCACGGCACCGAAGGCGTCGGACACATACAGATCCGCCATGTCGGCCAGCTTCCTGGCCAACTCCGGGTCGTTCTTGGTCTCGCCGGGCTCGAAGCGGGTGTTCTCCAGCAGCAGGATCTGTCCCGGCTGCAGGGCGGCCGCCTTGGTTTGGGCGTCGGGGCCCACTACGTCATGGGCGAAGATCACTTCCCGGCCCAGCAGCTCGCTGAGGCGCTTCGCCACCGGGGCTAGGCTCAGCTTGGGGTCGGGGCCGTTCTTGGGCTTGCCCAGGTGGGAGCAGGCGATGACCGCCGCCCCATTCTCCAGCAGATACTGGATGGTGGGCAGCGCCGCCACGATGCGCTTGTCGCTGGTGATGGCGCCGGTCTCTTTGTCCTGGGGGACGTTGAAGTCGCAGCGGAGCAGGACCTTTTTGCCCCGTACCTCCACATCCCGGACCGTCTTTTTATGGGTATTCATCTGAGATGTCCTCCTATCTGATCTCGTTCCATTGGATTCCTCATGATTCATTCCAACGCAGCCGAAGCCGCAGAGGCGTTCGGCGGCGGTGTCAGCGCGTTCAGGGACTAGTATGGACCGAAGGATGGAAATTCACCCCCGGCCGCCCCCCCTGCAATGCAAGGCCGCTCCGCGCCCTGCAAAAGCAGCCGGGCCTCCCCAGCGGAATCGGCGCCGCCCGGCGGGGCTCAGCCCCAGGCCATCTCGCCGGTTCCCAGCAGGCCCGGAAACCCGTTCTGCCGCAGCGCCTCGTAGACGCAGACGGCCACGGTGTTGCTCAGGTTCAGGCTGCGGGCCTCGCTGACCATGGGCAGGCGGACGCAGCGGTCCCGGTACCGCTCCCGGAGAGCCAGAGGCAGTCCGGCGGTCTCCTTGCCGAAGAACAGCCAGCTGTCGGCGGTGAACCGGGCCTCCTGATAGGACCGGGGCGCCTTGGTGGTGGTGAGCCACAGGTCCCGCTCCGCCTCGGGGCGGCGGCGGAAAAAGTCCTCCAGATTCTCGTAATCAAAAACCTCCACCAGGTTCCAGTAGTCCAGGCCAGCGCGGCGGACGGCCTTCTCCGAGATGTCGAAGCCCAGGGGGCGGATCAGGTGCAGCTGGCTGCCGGTGGCGGCGCAGGTGCGGGCGACATTGCCGCAGTTCTGTGGGATCTCCGGCTCCACCAGTACGATATGAAGCATAGACAGCTGTCCCCCTCTTTTCATGCAGTCAAAACACATTGTACCGCGTCGCCCCGGCAAATTCAACTGTAATGTGTGAAGAAAACCGGATTTTTAGAAAAAATCACGACAAATCCGGCTGGATTTCTGCAAAATGCCGGAAATGACAGAAGGAGGGGGCGCCGCAGGAGCGGATCTGTTGTCTCCCACAAAAAAACGTCCCTGTACAAGAAAAATCTGGAGGAAATTTCTTTTATAAATTCGCCGGAAATACTGGATTTTCCCAAGATATTTGTTATAATAAAAAATACGAACGAACAAGGAGGAGAAAACCCATGGATTTTCCGCAGCGCGCCGTGTTTTTTCTGGAAGAGGACTCCTCCCTCCCGGCGCACTCCAAACCGCTGATGCTGGAAGCCGTGTTATTTTGCCCGATCCTAAAATGGATGAGTGACAAGCTGTTGGCCGACGGCGTGCAGCGGTTTTTTGCTGTCTCCAGCCCCCGCTTTGCCCAGGAGGTCCGCGCCTGCTTCCCGGAGGACGCAGACGTGACCATCTCTGAGCAGCACAGCGAGCTGCTGGACTTTTTGAACACGCCGGACCCGGTGGCCGTGTTTGTCCGGGCCGCCCTTCCCATGGAGGAGGCGGGCCCCGGCTTTGTCTACGGCGCCGCCGGCTACGAGCTCCAGGCGGTCTGGCAGGAGAAGATGACCAATGCCGTCTCCGCGGCGGAGCTGATCCCCGGCTGGGTGCCGGTTTTCAGTCTGGAGACCGTGGCCGAGCTGGAGCCCCTGCTCCGGGAGCGGATCGTCCGGCGGCACATCCGCGCCGGCGTCCGGGTGCTGGACCCGAACGCGGTGTATATCGACCCCCGGGTCACCATCGGCCGGGGGACCATGCTCCTGCCCGGCACCATCCTGCGGGGGGAGACCGCCGTCGGCTGCGGCTGCACCATCGGTCCCAATGCCGTGGTGCGGGATTGCGTCATCGGCGATGAGACAGAGATCAATGCCTCCCAGGTGAACGAGAGCACCATCGGCAGCCGCACCCACGTGGGGCCCTTTGCCTACGTGCGCCCCGGCTGCGCCATCGGGGATGACATCAAGGTGGGCGACTTTGTGGAGGTGAAGAACTCCGCCATCGGTGACGGCACCAAAATCTCCCACCTGACCTATGTGGGGGACAGCGACGTGGGCCGCAAGGTCAACTTCGGCTGCGGCACCGTCACCACCAACTATGACGGCGTGAAGAAGTACCGCTGCACCATTGAGGACGGCGCCTTCATCGGCTGCAACACCAATCTGGTGGCGCCGGTGACTGTGGGCGCGGGTTCCTATATCGCGGCGGGTGCCACCATCACCAAGGATGTGCCCGCGGACGCGCTGGCCGTGGCCAGGGCCAAGCAGGAGAACAAGGAGGGGTGGGCCAAACGGCGGCGGAAGCTGTACGGGCAGGAGCACTGATGCTCCTTCGGCTGATCGATCCTACTGACAGAAACCAAGAACATTCAGAACATAGAAAGAGGGCGTTCAAACAATGATTTCTCACGGCAAGGACATCAAGGTGTTTTCCGGCAACGCGAATCCGAAGCTGGCGGAGGAGATCTGCAAGTTGATGGGAACCAAACTGGGCGAGGCGGAGGTCGGTACCTTCTCCGACGGGGAGATCTTCGTCTCCCTGTACGAGACGGTCCGCGGCAGCGACGTGTTCGTGGTCCAGTCCACCTGCACCCCGGTGAACAACAATCTCATGGAGCTGCTCATCATGATCGACGCACTGAAGCGCGCCTCCGCCGGCCGCATCACCGCGGTCATCCCCTACTACGGCTATGCCCGGCAGGACCGCAAGGCCAAGGCCCGTGACCCCATCACCGCCAAGCTGGTGGCCAACATGCTCACCGCCGCGGGCGCGGACCGGGTGCTGACCATGGACCTGCACGCCTCCCAGATCCAGGGCTTCTTCGACATTCCTGTGGACAATCTGGCGGGCAACCCCATCTTTGTGGACTACTACGCCAAGAAGTACGGCTCCGAGTGCGAGAACATGATGGTGGTCTCTCCCGACGTGGGCTCTGTGTCCCGGGCCCGGGCCTTTGCCCAGAAGCTGCACATGAATCTGGCCATCGTGGACAAGCGCCGGCAGAAGGCCAACAGCTGCGAGGTCATGAACGTCATCGGCGACGTGCGGGACAAGGACTGCATCCTCTTCGACGACATGGTGGACACCGGCGGCAGCCTGTGCAACGCCGCCAAGGCCCTGATCGAGGTGGGCGGCGCCAAGAGCGTCCAGGCCTGCGCCTCCCACGGCGTGCTCTCCGGCCCGGCCATTGACCGGATCAACGACAGCGTCATCACCGAGCTGGCCCTGCTGGACACCATCCCCGCCATTGATCCCAAAAAGAGCAGCAAGATCAAATACCTGCAGGTGGCCCCCATGTTTGCAGAGGCCATCGAGCGTATCTACCAGGAGATCTCCATCTCCAAGCTGTTCCGCTGAGAAGCGGCGGAGCTCCGGCATTTCTGCGTATCAATAATGGACTGGTCAAGGCGGGGAAGGGAACTTTCCCGCCTTGGCTGACGTTGCAAAGGAGTTTTTTTCATGCTGTTAGGCGCCAAATCCGCCGCCGTGGACTGGCTGGTGGTGGGCCTGGGAAATCCCGGGGCCAAGTATGAGCACACCCGCCACAACATGGGCTTTCTCACCGTGGACCTGCTGGCGGAGCAGGCGGGGGTGAAGCTGAACAAGGTCAAGTTCAAATCCGCCTATAACATCATCCCCTTCGCCGGGTCCAAGTGCCTGGTGATGAAGCCCCAGACGTATATGAACCTCTCCGGCGAGGCGGTGCGGGAGGCAGTGCAGTTCTACAAGATCCCTGCCGACCACGTGCTGGTGATCTATGACGATGTGTCATTGCCGGTGGGGAAGCTGCGGGTGCGGCCCACCGGCTCCGCTGGGGGGCACAACGGCATCAAGAACATCATTGCCCACCTGGGGACCCAGGACTTCCCCCGGATCAAGATCGGCACCGGCGCGCCGGGCGAAGGGGGCGACATGATCGACTGGGTCATCGGCGTGCCCTCCCAGGCGGAGCGGAAGGTGTTGGTGGAGAGCTTCCGCCGGGCCATCGACGCGGCGGAATGTATCATTGAACATGGCTGTCAGAAGGCCATGAATGACTTCAATTGAATGAGGGCCGTCCAATAGGGCGGCTCGCCGCGCCTCTTTTTGCCGCCGGGCATGGCGCCCGGTAAAGGGGAATACACTAAGGACGGATCCATTTTCCCGGATCGTGCCGGTGGATATGACCTGGGTGGGAGAATCATGTCCATCCGCTTTACAGCCCCTGCCTCCAAACAGGCGCCGGGCGGAGAACGCCCACCGGGCCATGCGCCCGGAAGCGGCCCGGCGCCCAGAGAGTCTTCCCAATTTTTCATGTTGACAAGGACCACATCCTATGGAACAGTTTCTGAGACAATTGCAGACTATCCCCGAGGCGGCGGAGCTGATCCGCCGGGTGGAGGAGGGCGGCTGTCCCGCGGCGGTCAGCGGCCTCCAGCCGGTGCAGCGGGCCTGCGTGGGCGCGGCGGTGGCGGCAGCCTGCGGCCGTCCGGCGGTGTTCCTCTGCGGGGACGAGCGGGAGGTCCAGGTCCTCTCCGCTGATCTGGAGACCCTGACGGGCCGCCGCCCCGTGACCCTGCTTGGCCGGGAGTGGCAGTTCCGCCCCGGGGCCGTGGGTTCTCGGGACTGGGAGCGGAGCCGTCTGGCGGCGCTGTACGCCCTGGCCCAGGGGGACGCGCCGGTGGTGGTGGCCACCGCGGACGGCCTCATGGCCCGGACCCTGCCGCCGGAGACCCTGCGGTCCCTGGCCATCACCCTGGAGGTGGGGGGGCAGGCAGAGCTGGGCGCGCTGGCGGAGCAACTGCTCTCCGCCGGGTATACCCGGTGCGAGCAGGTGGAGGGCGTGGGCCAGTTCGCCCTGCGGGGCGGCATTCTGGACGTGTTCTCTCCCCTGATGGACCAGCCGGTGCGGTGCGAGTTTTTTGACGATGAGATCGACTCCATGGGCGCCTTCGACCCCGGCACCCAGCGGCGGACCCGGAACGTGTCCTCCGCCCGGATCCTGCCGGCGGCGGAGGTGCTGCCCCACTGCGCCCCCGGAGGCCTGCCCGGTCTTGCGGACCAGCTGACCGCCCTGGCGGAGAAGCTGGCGAAAAAGCAGAAGACGGAGGCCATCGTCCAGACGTTGCGGGAGGACGCGGAGCGGCTGCGCAGCGGCGCGGCCCCGGGGGCGGCGGACCGGTATCTGGCAGCCATCTATCCGACTGTCACCGCCGGGGTCCACTACCTGCCTCCGGACGCGGTGGTGTTCCTCAGTGAGAGCGGCCGGGTGGACGAGCGGGTGAAGAACACGGTCCTCCAGCAGAAGCAGGACGTGGAGGCGCTGCTGTCCGCCGGGGTGCTGGCGGGGGAGTACGCCCATCTGACCCTCACCGCCGAGGAACTGTACGCCGCGCTGGAGGACTTCCCCGTGATCCTGGAGGACTCTCTGCCCACCTCCCGGCACCCCCTGCGGCCCCGGGGCCTCCTGACCATGAATGCCAAACAGCTCAGCTCCTACGGCGGCAGCCTGGAGACCGCCGTCACGGATCTGGAGCACTACCGCTCCTCCGGCAGCGCGGTGCTGGTGCTCTGCGGTGGGGAGACCCGGGCGAAGAATCTCCACCGGCTGCTGGAGGAGAAGGGCATCCCGGCCACCCTGGATCTAAGCGGCGCCGCCATGCCTGCGGCGGGGGAGGTGCGCCTCTCCCTGGGGGCCCTGTCCGCTGGCAGCGAGTGGCCGGCGCTGAAGCTGGCGGTGCTGACAGAGGGCCAGCTGACGGCCCCGGCCATGCGCAAGCGCCAGCGGGTGAAGAAGGACTCCAACCGGCAGAAGCTCCAGTCCTACACCGACCTGTCCCCCGGAGACCTGGTGGTCCATGAGCACCACGGCGTGGGCCGGTTCGTGGGCATCCAGCGGATGCCGGTGGACGGCGTGGAGAAGGACTACATCAAGATCGACTACGCCGGCGGGGACTGCCTGTACGTCCCCGTGACCCAGCTGGATCTGGTGAGCAAGTACATCGGCGGAGGCGAGGACACCGAGCGCACCAAGCTCAATAAGCTGGGGGGCGCCGAGTGGACCCGGCAGAAAACCAAGGCCAAGAAGGCCGCCAAGGATCTGGCCAGGGGCCTCATCGCGCTGTATGCCGAGCGGCAGAAGCGGCCGGGCTTCGCCTTCTCCCCGGACTCCCCCTGGCAGCGGGAATTTGAGGAGTCCTTTGACTACACCGAAACCGACGACCAGCTGCGGTGCATCGCGGAGATCAAGGCGGACATGGAGAAGCCACGGCCTATGGACCGGCTGCTATGCGGCGACGTGGGCTACGGCAAGACGGAGGTGGCACTCCGGGCCGTGATGAAGTGCATCCTGGACGGGAAACAGGCCGCCATCCTGGTGCCTACCACCGTCCTGGCCCAGCAGCATTACGCCACCGCTGTCAGCCGGTTCCGGGACTTTCCGGTGAAGATCGAGGTGCTGTCCCGCTTCACCCCCGCCAGGGAGCAGAAGCGGATCCTGGAGGCCGCCAAAAACGGCGGCGTGGACCTGCTGATCGGCACGCACAAGCTGCTGCAGAAGAGCATGGCGTTCAAAGACCTGGGCCTGCTGGTGATCGACGAGGAACAGCGGTTCGGCGTCACCCACAAGGAGCGGCTGAAGGAGATGAGCCGCCAGGTGGACGTGCTGACCCTCTCCGCCACTCCGATCCCCCGGACGCTGAACATGGCACTTTCGGGCCTGCGGGACATGTCCACCCTGGAGGAGCCCCCGGCGGACCGGCAGCCGGTGCAGACCTATGTGCTGGAGCACGACTGGGCCATCATTGAGGATGCCGTCCGCCGGGAGCTGGGCCGGGGCGGCCAGGTATACTACCTCCACAACCGGGTGGAGAGCATCGACGCCACCGCCGCCCGGCTCCAGAAGATGCTGGGGCCGGAGGTCCGTATCGTCACCGGCCACGGGAAGATGACGGAGCAGGAGCTGTCCTCCGTCATGCAGGCCATGGTGGACGGGGAGGCGGACATCCTGGTCTGCACCACCATCATCGAGACCGGCATCGACATCCCCAACGTGAACACGCTCATCATCGAGGACGCGGACAAGATGGGGCTGGCCCAGCTCCACCAGATCCGGGGCCGCATCGGCCGCAGCGCCCGGCGGGCCTACGCCTATCTCACCTACCGCCGGGGCAAGGTGCTGCAGGAGACCGCCGCCAAGCGGTTGGCGGCCATCCGGGAGTATGTGGAGTTCGGCTCTGGCTTCAAGATCGCCATGCGGGACCTGGAGATCCGGGGCGCGGGGAACCTGCTGGGGCCGGAGCAGTCTGGGTATCTCATGAGCGTAGGCTACGACCTGTACCTGAAGCTGCTGGAGGAGGCCGTCCTGGAGGAGCGTGGCGAGGAGAAGCGGATCGAGACGGAGTGTGCCGCCGACCTGACGGTGAACGCCCATATCCCGGACCGGTACGTCCCCTCGGCGGAACAGCGGATGGACCTGTACCGCCGCATCGCCGCCATCCGCACGGACGAGGACGCCTCGGATCTGCTGGACGAGATGCTGGACCGCTACGGCGAGGCGCCCAAGTCCGTTCTGGCCCTGCTGGACGTGGCCCTGCTGCGTTCTGCCGCGGCCAAGGCCGGCGTGTCCGATATCTCCCAGAAGGGCAGCCTCCTGCGGCTGCAGCTGGGAGTGTTCCACCCACAGGCCCTGGTGGCGGTGTGCGGCCACGCCAAGTACCGCCAGCGGCTGACGCTGGCGGCGGGGGAGATCCCTGCCCTCACCCTGAAGCTCAAGCCCGGGGAGGATGTGCTGGAGGCCGCCCGGGACCTGGTGGAGGACCTGAAGCTGGCCGCGGAGGAGGCCGCGGGCGGGACCCCGTAAGTTTCATCATGTTTTTGCCATGCCCCGCATAGGATGGTGGCGGTGGGACGTCCCCCGCCTGTCCTGTGCGGGGCGTTTCCACGGAATCTGCGAGGAATGACAAAGGAGAACCGTGATGAAACGATGCATCGCTTTTTGCCTGGCCCTGGGGGCCGCCATCTCTCTCACCGCCTGCGGGGGCGGAGACACAGAGGGGGGACTTCTCTGCGAGGCGTCCGGCATCCGTCCGGACACTGTGCTGCTGTCCGTGGACGGGCGGGACGTGTCCGCCCAGCGATACCTCTACTGGCTGGCCTACGCCTGCGACTACATTGCCGACTACTACGACAGCGGGGAGGGGATCCAGTGGGGGGACACTGTCTCCGGCCAGAGCCTGGAGGATTACGCCAAGGACCAGGCGCTGCAGAACGCCGCCCTGTACGCCACAGTGGAGACCTGGGCGGAGGATTACGGCTGCACCCTCACCGACGAGGACCGGACTGCCATGGACCGGGAGTGGGCGGCCCGGGCGGCCCAGTACGGCGGGGAGGAGGCCTATCTGGCCGTGCTGGCCCGCATGGGGCTGGACCGGGCGGAAGCGGAGGCCATCTCCGGGGACTACTATCTCTACGAGCACCTGTACGACCTCTACTGCACGGAGGGCAGCGAGCTGGCCCCCGCGGAGCATGACCTGGAGACCTTTGCCCAGGAGCAGGGCTACCTCACCGTGGACCACATCTGGCTCTCCACCGCCGCCGCGGACCCGGCGGACGCGGAGGCCGTGGCCGCCTGCCGGGCCAGGGCGGAGGAGGCCTTTTCCAAGCTGAACGGCAGCGCGGACCCTGCCCATGACTTTGCTGTCCTGGCCGCCACTTACAGCGATGAGACGGACCGGGACCAGCATCCGTCCGGATACACCTTCACTGTGGGGGACGGCACGCTGCCCGCCGCCTGCGAGGAGGCGGCCCAGGCCCTGGAGGAGGGCCAGTTCAGCGGCGTGGTGGAGGCGGATGACGGCTTCTACCTGATTCTGCGCAAGCACGTGGACCTGGAGGCCGTGGCCCCGGACTACTTCGACGCCCTGCTCCAGGCTGCGGCGGACAGCGCGGACATCTCCACCACCCGCACCTATGCGGACCTGGATGTGAGCCGGTTTTACGACGAGCTCATCGCCGCCCGGGCGGAGCTGGATGCCTCCGGCGGAGAGGTTGCCTGATGGGTGTTTGTGCCAATTTTGGCAAAATGACGAAATTCGCAGAGGTTTTGATAAAGTTTTAACAAATTTTCGAATTTCACAGAAATTTGCATTGACGGGGCAGGAAAAACCCAGTATAATCAAATCAGCAAGCGGTTGGTGTATGAGCATTTGTCAAAAATTTGGCAATCATGTTTTTCTTTTGACAAACTCTCGCCGCCACCCTCAACTTGTGATTGGCGTCTGCGGCAGCGCCTGACGAAGAGCCGTCGGAGCTGCCAATCCCATATTTTTATAAAAACGGAGGAAGATCATGAAAGAGCTCTATGTTGTGAATTGCTGCAGAACCGCGATTGGTTCCTTCGGCGGCGCGCTGAAGAACACCCCTGCCGTCGATCTGGGTGCCATCGTCATCAAAGAGGCTCTGAACCGTGCCGGCGTGAAGCCCGAGCAGGTGGATGAGGTCATGTTTGGCTGCATCCTGACCGCCGCCCAGGGCCAGAACGTGGCCCGCCAGGCCTCCATCAAGGCCGGCATCCCCTATTCCGTCCCCGCTTACACCGTGGGCATGGTCTGCGGCTCCGGCATGAAGTCCATGATCGAGGGCGCCCGCTCCATCCTGGCCGGCGACGCCGACGTGGTTGTCTGCGGCGGCACTGAGAACATGAGCGCCGCTCCCTACGCCGTTCCCACCGGCCGCTACGGCGCCCGGATGGGTCACACCCAGATGATCGACACCATGATCAAGGACGGCCTGTGGGACGCCTACAACAACTATCACATGGGCACCACCGCTGAGAACATCGCGGACATCTGGGGCATCACCCGCAAGGAGATGGACGAGTTCGCCGCCTCCTCCCAGCAGAAGACCGAGGCCGCCCAGAAGGCTGGCAAGTTCGAGGCTGAGATCGTCCCCGTGCCCGTGAAGGTCAAGAAGGACATCGTGGAGTTCAAGGTGGACGAGTTCCCCCGTGCCGGCGTGACCGCCGAGGGCATCTCCAAGCTGAAGGGCGCCTTCCCCGTGGGCCCCGAGTCCCCCAATCCCCAGGTGGTCCACACCTTTGAGCCCACCGGCATCCAGGAGACCGACGACAAGGGTCAGCAGCGCGTGACTGCCGCCAACGCCTCCGGCATCAACGACGGCGCCGCCGCACTGGTGCTGGCCTCCGGTGAGGCTGTGGAGAAGTACGGCCTGAAGCCCATGGCCAAGCTGATCGGCTGGGGCCAGGGCGGCGTGGATCCCAAGATCATGGGCGTCGGCCCCGTGCCCGCCTCCCGTCAGGCCATGACCAAGGCCGGCGTGACCATCGACGATATCGACCTGGTGGAGGCCAACGAGGCGTTCGCCGCCCAGTCCATCGCCGTGGCCCGTGAGCTGGGCTTTGACATGAGCAAGGTCAACGTCAACGGCGGCGCCATCTCCCTGGGCCACCCCGTCGGCGCGTCCGGTGCCCGGATCATCGTGACCCTGCTGCACGAGATGCAGAAGCGGCCCGAGGCCAAGAAGGGCCTGGCTACTCTGTGCATCGGCGGCGGCATGGGCGTTGCCACCGTGTTCGAGAAGTGCTGAATTGATCTTCCGGCAGAGCACCGTCTCCGCTGGATGTGAAAAGGCGTCCCCGGCCATTAGCCGGGGGCGCCTCTTTTTTTGTGCCGGGAAGCGGCGTGCCGCAGGGCCGCCATCCAGCAGAACGGCAGGAGGACGAGGGTATAAAAGCGCCTGGAGGCGGCCTGAGAGGATGCCCCAGCAGTTTGCGGATCGCACATCAGCCGGAGTTTTTGCAGGGACCGCGCTATGAAAGGCACCTGGCAGCCGCTGGAATGCGGTGGAACGGATAAGAAGGCCGCTGTAAGCCGAAAACTGGCTTACAGCGGCTGACTTGGCACCCCTGACCAGACTCTAACTGGTGGCCTACCGCTTAGGAGTACGGCGTACCATTTCGTAAATTGTTCATATCATATCTTCCCGTGTTGTTTCTTCGCAAATTGTGCTGCCTGGAGGCAGGTCAATTTGCACAAATTCCCCTGAAATATGCTGCCTTACAACGGCTTTTCAAATGTCGTATTAGCAAGGTATTAGCAGGAACCCCTTGTGACAGAGGGCTTCCAGGGGCCGTTTGAAAATGCTATTAGCAAGGGAGGATCATTTTATGAGCACCAACGAAAAAGGGATGCCCCAAAGCAGAACATACACCGTGAATGACATCGCAGCCATTCTCGGTATCGGCCGCGCCTCGGCCTATAAACTAGCCAACTCCGGAGCGTTCAAGACAATCCGCATCGGCAACATGATTCGCATCTCCAGAAAGTCCTTTGAGGATTGGCTAAAGGCAGAGGGGCTGGACGACGAAACGGAATAAGTGCTTAAACTGCCGCAGGCTGTTAGTCTGCGGCAATTTAATATAGTAGACAATTTAAAAGGACCTGGTTTTTTAGCTTTGCAGTATTGAAATATCTGCAGAAAATCTATCAAGTTTTGCGCTTTCTTGATGTAACTCTCTGCGAGCCGCTCTTAATTTTTCTTCTATGAGTGCAAGTTTTTCTTCGGCACTCTCTTTTTGGCGCACAGCATATTCCACCTTTTCCGCTGAATAGCGCCGCAAATTCGCTTGGCGGTTAAACAGTGCTTTTCTCGCTTTTGATATTAGAGAAAGAATTTTGATTTCGTCTTTATTCCAAATCGTCAAAATTATTATGAATATTGAAATTACAGCCGTAATAATGCCTAATACTTCAGAATAATTTGTGCCAATGTAAACTGCAAGTCCTATTGCTATTAACGATGCTATTGTTATTATTATTTTTAACCCTAAAATTTGTTTGTTGACAGACTTATCAATTGCATCTTTTACCTGATCTTGTTCACTCAGAAATTCAGAAACATCTTCTATCTCTTTCTTTACGTCCGTTCTATCTTTCTCTAATACCTCAACATTCCGCTGGCACTCAAAAATAATCCTTTGTTGTTTAGCTTTTGCAAGTTCAAACTCTGCCGTTTCGTTTTTCCTTGTTAAATTATCAATTTCTTCTTGGCGCGATATGCTTCCTTCCGTATATGCACTCTGACGAATTTCCTTTAGAATTTCTAGCGGTGTGGAGTCTATAATCTTATCAGAAGCATTTGCCGTTAGTTTTCCGAGAATTCTTTGAGCAACAGGGCTAACTTTCAAGAAATAGCATTGCTCCGGAGTAATATCACCTTTTTTCTCCAACTTTATTAGCGCATCATTTAATTTTTTTGTAACATCATTAGAAGGTCGAAATGCAGCATATGCAGCAGAAACCAGCCGGGGCCTATTAATCGAAGATAGTGTAGACGGGCTATTAAACCAGACAAGAGTTCCCCATTTAATGTCGGTCATAACGGTTGGTATAAAGAAATCCTTTGATCCAGCAAATTCTAGAGAAATCTTATATCCAACCCGTGCCAATGATCTATTTCCGGTGATAAAAATGTTTTTGACCTCATTTAGATGATACGGAACAACTGTATTGTTTTTATGTTGAGTAAAGAAAATGGATTTAGCATCTTGGTTAATACTATAATCCTTATCATCAATTTGGACATCAGGGTTCGATTCTTTGTATTCCGAGACAATCATTTCTTTAATAATTGCTTCTGTCGGAGTCTGTATATCTTCCACTTTGGGATATGGCATATTGTCTATAACGATATTAAAATCTTCTTTTAAGCGAGTTCGTACATTACAAGAGAACTCATCAATTTCATCTATGCTCCACTGATTGCGTACAAAGAAATAAGTTGCTTCAGAAGAAAGCGTTGCATCATAATTGGGATTGTTAATCCACGACTTTGAACCTTCGATGATGCCGATCATTTCGCTAACGGTATGATCATATACCTTGACATGCATGCCTAGTTTTTGGATATTTCTGACAAATAGTTCATAGCTATCAGCACGGTCAGAGCTATCAATACCAAATAGCTTAAACAGTAAGCCAGTATCCAAATACACACATGCGTCCTTAGCTGTATAAGATTGAGGAGATTCACAATATGCAAAGACTTCCGACAATGCTAGGCCAATGGTATAATCGTTCAAATAGTCCAAAATGTCGGCCTGACCTGTTTCTTCACAATGGACCAAAAAAGCTGCAAACAAATAATCGTCTTTGACTTCTCTTAACACCCTTCTATCTACTTTAGTTTTAATGCCATATCGCTCAATAAATGCAAGTATTTTGTCACCCATATCTTCATCAGAAGAATAGATGTTATACTCTTGTTGCAAAAAAACTTTGAATCGAGCAAGGATTTCTCGATATTTTTGGTCTGTTTTTTCAACAATATCCATAAAGTCCTCTTCATCAATATGGGCATAGTCAGGGACAAACTGATGTATAGAGGAATTATATGTTAGAAACCCAAAGTTAATACATGTAGAAAGAATTGTTTGCATTGGATGATAGGGAACTGAAAAGCCATAATAGGCTTTGAAATCTTTACATAGAGTGTCTATATCGCATGTTTTGTATCTATTTCTCTGTATGAGAGCCGCAATCATTCTGGCATAAGCGTGGAGTATATCTTCTCTAGAACAGGAACTTAGAGCAGCATAGCAGGCTATTGTCGAAAATGAGCTCATGGCTGTTACCTCTCTGTATCTATTTTGGGGTAAATTTCATTTTAAAGTATAAATCCAATTCAGGTAAATTTCAATTCTATGAGTATTGATTTCTGACATAAATCGACTTTCCTTGTAAATCTCAAGAACAGAGCAGTTTAAAGGTCATAGGTTTAGTCCTATGGCCTTTTTTCATATCCATTTGTATCTTTGTATCATTTATTCTGGCTCTGAGATTACCACAACGATATTCTGATTACCAAGTCAAAACTGACACGAAAGGAGTCGAAAATCCCATGTTTTTTCTCCCACAGTCAGCCGGAAGTCCCCGCCCATAGGTTTTCCTCTCCGGGGTATCCGGGCGGCATAGATACCGCCTTTCTCCCAAAAACGAACACTTTTCCAAACCGCTGAAAGGAGGTGATAACATGGCGGTATTTCGCATTGAAAAAACCCGAGACTACACGGTGATGTCCAACCACCACCTGCGGAATGCGGGGCTGTCGCTGAAATCCAAAGGGCTGCTCTCCATGATGCTGTCCTTGCCAGAGGACTGGAACTACACCACCAGAGGCTTGGCCAAAATCTGCAAGGAGGGTACGGACAGCATCGGTTCCGCCCTGAAGGAGCTGGAGCGGGCCGGGTACATAGTCCGCAATCGGCTCCGGGACAGCAAGGGCAAGATCGTGGATGTGGAGTATGTCATCTACGAGACACCCCATCCCCCGGACACGGGCCAGCCGTGTGAGGATGAGCCGGATACGGCTTGTCCAAATACGGAAAACCCGGATATGGATAACCCATGTCTGGAAAACCGGCCGCAATTAAATAAAGAGAAAAGAAATCCTGAAGAACAAAATACTGATTCATCAAGTACGGAAGGATCAAATCCAATCCAATCAAGCCCCCAAACCCCCGCAGGGGCCAACCGGACCGGACGGGACTGGATGCGGGAGCGAGAGAGCTATCGGGAACTGATTCTGGAGAACATCGAGTATGACTATCTATGCCGGGATGACCGGCTGGATCGGGATATGCTGAATGAGCTGGTGGAGCTCATGGTGGATACCGTCTGTTCCCGCAGGGAGACGATCCGCATTGCCGGGGACGACTACCCGGCGGAGGTGGTCAAATCCCGATTTCTGAAGCTGAACAGTTCCCACATCGAGTATGTGCTGGACCGGATGCGGGACAACACCACCTATGTCCGCAATATCAAGAAATATCTGCTGGCTGCTCTGTATAACGCTCCGGCCACCATCGACAGCTACTATGCGTCCCTGGTGAACCACGACCTCTACGGCAGCGGAGAAAGGAGATGATAGGTCATGCAGGAAGAAGTCACCCAGCGCACCGTTGCCCTCTGTGTGGAGGCTACAAAGCTCTCCGCCGGGATGCTGCAACAGGCCATGAAAAAAGTGCTGGACGAGATGCAGAAAGGAGTGACCGGCCACAAGACCAAGCTGCACCACGGCAAGCAGACCCTCCGGCAGTTGATGAAGCACAATACCGGCGTTTCAAACATCGAGATCACTGACCAGAACATCCGGGCCTTTTCCGCCACCGCCAAGAAGTACGGCATTGACTTCGCGCTGAAAAAGGACACCAGCGGCGAGATACCCCGCTACCTAGTGTTCTTCAAGGGCCGGGATGCCGACGTTATCACGGCGGCTTTTCGGGAGTTTTCTGCAAAGAACCTGGAGAAAGAGAAAAAGCCCTCCATCCGCAAGGAGCTGGACCAGGCAAAGCAACAGGCCAAAGCCCAACACCGCCAGCGGGAGAAAGTCAAAACCAAAGACCGGGGTGTGGAATTATGACCGACACCTGGAAAAAGGCTCTCTTCCTCAATCTCCCGTATCTGCTGTTTGTCTATCTCTTTGATAAGCTCTGCCAGGCGGTGCGCTTTGCACCCGGCCTTGACGCCTCTGAAAAGTTCCTGCATTTGAGCCAGAGCTTTACGGAGGCGTTTTCTTCTGGGCTGCCCAGCCTGCATCCGCTGGACCTGCTGGCGGGTATCGTCGGGGCGGTCATCGTTCGGCTGGCGGTATACGCCAAAGGGAAAAACGTCCGCAAATACCGCAAGGGCATTGAGTACGGCAGCGCCCGATGGGGCACGGCGGCGGATATTGCCCCCTATGTCGATCCGGTCCCCGACTGGAACATCCCTCTGACCCAGACGGAAAAGCTCACCATGTCCAGCCGCCCGAAAAATCCCAAGTACGCCCGGAACAAAAACATCCTGGTCATCGGAGGCAGCGGCAGCGGTAAGACCCGTTTCTTCGTCAAGCCCTCCCTGATGCAGATGCACAGCAGCTATGTGGTCACCGATCCCAAAGGACAGCTTTTGTCCGAGGTGGGAACCATGCTGCGCCGGGGCGCCCCCAAGCTGGACGAGAACGGAAAGCCCATGCGGGACGCCCGCGGGAAGGTCATCTATGAGCCGTACCACATCAAGGTCCTCAACACCATCAACTTCAAAAAGAGCATGAAATACAACCCCTTCGCCTACATTCGGTCAGAGAAAGACGTCCTCAAATTGGTCAATGTCATCATCGCCAACACCAAAGGCGACGGGGAAAAATCCTCCGAAGATTTTTGGGTGAAGGCCGAGCGCCTTTTGTACTGTGCCCTGATTGGGTACATCTGGTACGAGGCGGAGCCGGAGGAAAAGAACTTCCTCACGCTGCTGGAGCTCATCAACGCATCCGAGGCCAGAGAGGATGACGAGGAATTTCAGAGCCCGGTTGACCTGCTCTTTGCCAAGTTGGAGAAAGAGCACCCGGACCACTTCGCCGTGAAGCAGTACCGCAAATTCAAATTGGCCGCCGGTGTTGTATGCTCTAAAAGACTTCTTAATCAAGCAGTTGGGAAGTCTCTTAGAACACACAACCCAAAATCGAAGAAAGGAGCGCAAGTTATGAGAAAAAATGAGAAAATCACAGCTCTGTACGAACGACTGAGCCGTGATGACTTTGGCAAAGATGATGACCAACAGCGTGAGAGCAATTCCATTTCCAATCAAAAGGCTATGTTGGAGGAGTTCGCCGCACGGCAGGGCTTTACAAACATTGTCCATTTCACGGACGATGGTATTAGTGGTACTTGCTTTGACCGTCCCGGATTTTTAGCAATGATGAAAGAAGTGGAAGCCGGGAATGTGGAGTACCTGTGTATCAAGGACATGAGCCGCATGGGTCGTGACTATCTGAAAGTCGGTCAGATTATGGAAATCCTGCGTCAGCGTGGCGTTCGCCTTATCGCCATCAATGACGGCGTGGACAGTGCCAGAGGGGACGATGATTTTACCCCTTTCCGCAACATTATGAACGAATACTACGCCAGAGACACCAGCCGTAAAATCCGTTCCACTTTCCAGTCCAAAGGCAAGTCCGGCAAGCACCTCACAGGCACGGTCATTTACGGCTATCTTTGGAACGAAGCCAGAGACCAATGGTTGGTTGACCCCGAAGCCGCCGAGGTGGTCAAGCGCATCTTTGCCATGACGATTGACGGCTACGGTCCGTATCAGATCGCCAGCAAGCTGAAAGAAGAAAAAGTCCTCATTCCGTCCGCTTACCTTGCCCGGCACGGCGAGGGCGTGAACAAAAATAAGACCTTCAAAGATGTGTACGGCTGGGGTTCTTCCACCATCTGCAACATTCTTGAAAAGCGTGAATATCTGGGACACACCATCAACTTCAAGACCCGAAAGCACTTCAAGGACAAGAAAAGCCATTATGTCCCGGAGGACGAATGGACAATTTTCGAGAATACCCATGAAGCTATCATTGACCAGCAGACCTTTGACCTTGTGCAGAAAATCCGTGGGAATGTCAGACGCTACCCGGACGGCTGGGGCGAAGCAGCTCCCCTCACAGGCTTGCTTTATTGTGCCGATTGCGGCGGCAAGATGTATGTCCACCGTACCAACAACGGCAAGCGTATTTCTCAATATACCTGTTCCCAATACAGCAAAGTCCCAGTTGGAAAGCTCTGCACGACACAGCACCGTATCAATGAAGATGTGGTACTGTCCCTTGTTTCCGAAATGCTCAAAGCTATTGCCGAGTATGCGAAGCATGACAGAGCCGAGTTTGTCCGAGTGGTGCAGGAAGCGCAGTCCAGCCAGCAGACGGCAGAGGTCAAGAAACAGCGGATACGCCTTGCCACCGCAAAGCAGAGAGTTTCCGAGCTGGAAGTCCTGCTCTGCAAAATCTATGAGGACAACATTTTAGGAAAGCTGTCTGACAGCAGATATGCCACTCTGGACGCTCAATATGAAAAGGAGCAGACCGAGCTTACCGCTGAAATCTCTGTTCTGGAAAAGGCTATCAAGAGCTACGAGAAGCACGAAAAGGACGCTGACCGTTTTATCGCTCTGATTGACAAGTATGAGAACTTCGACAAGCTGACGATTGCCATGCTCAATGAGTTTATTGAGAAAATCCTTGTGCATGAGCGTGACCGCAAGGGCAGTATTCAGACCACACAGGAGGTCGAGATTTACTTCAATTTCGTGGGTCGTTTCGTTCCCCCTGCGTTTGGCGAAGTGGAGCTTACCCCGGAGGAATTAGAGGAAATCCGCAAGCGTGAGGAACGCAAGGACAGGCTCCACCAGAACTACTTGAAGCGGAAAGCCAGCGGAGCACAGAAGCGATACGAGGACAAAATCAAAAAGCGGAAAAAGGCAGAAATCGAAGCCAAGAAAGCCGCCATTCGTGCGGAGGACATTGCAAAGGGCGTGTTCGTCCCTGTCAGCAGTTTACCGCAGAGAGAGCCGATGAAAGGAGTACAAACAGCATGAATATCACTTACACACAGAACGGCGATTATCTTATCCCAAACATCATTATCCGCAAGACCAAGCCCCTCGGACACTAC
The DNA here is from genome assembly GCF_005121165.3 of Dysosmobacter welbionis. Lineage (NCBI taxonomy): Bacteria > Bacillati > Bacillota > Clostridia > Eubacteriales > Oscillospiraceae > Dysosmobacter > Dysosmobacter welbionis. The sequence continues at coordinate 2,273,494 of NZ_CP034413.3, forward strand.
GGCAGACTTCGCAAGGCGTATCTGGAAATGCACCATCCGATACTGTTCAATGAGCTGGTGCTATCCGACAAGCTCTTTGAGCATTGCGCCGAGATTGACGAAACAGCACGAAACCGCATGGAGCTGATCGTGCGGTCACTGGCAGAGCAAAACGGCGTGACCGAGCAACTGAAAGCCGAAAACCAAATGGAATGGGTGCGGCAGATGAACGCTTGCAAGGCACAGGCAGAGGAGATTGTGAAAGTGGAATTGATTTATGATTGAGCGAGGAAGTCCGGGCAGAAAACTGTTCGGACTTTTCTCATGTAGTCCAAAGTTGCGGTAGAATTGTTCACGAGTTTTATGGTACAATTTATGCGAATAAAGAAAACGGAAAATTAGAATCTAACAAGAGAATGTGGTTGTATGAAAAAATCCATATTAGTATTTTGGGCAATCGTGTGTCTGTTACCTATTCAAAGGAGGTTTAAGAATTTTAAATGAAACATATAAGAAATATATTGCTGTTGATTACGATTATTTTTGCTTTTGTTATGCAAGCTGAAGTATATCAAAATATGCTCTGGAACTTTAATGGTGCTTATTATTTATCGTCCAGATACACAACTACTAATGACGATATGGATTCATTTTTAGCCAATGCAGAAGATACAGCTGAGAAGCATGGTGTTCATATTTTTTCGACTTTTAATCAGAGAGTTTCTAATTATCAGACAAGACTTTATATTTATGGTGATGATACCGTTGTTCGGGATAGTCTTAAAAGCACAATGGATATTGAGGAAAAAACATATACGGCTTTGATAGGCGGAATCACCGTAATAGAATTTGAAGATTTTAGAGAAGCAAAAAACACAGGCAATGGACAGGAAATAATGGTCAGCTATATCGGTGACGATGATGACATTATTGCCACATATCAAGATTTGGCAAAAGAATATTCTATATCGCAGCCAGAGTTTTGGCAATCAACCGAAACTGATATGATGTTCATTGTTTGGGGCCTGGTTGCCATATTGATGATTGTACTTAATATGATTGAGGTGATACGCAGACAAAAGGAAGTAGTTGTACGAGCTTCTCTGGGCGAAAATGCTGCTGTGATTGCTCTAAAAGCTGTAGTGGCTGATATGATTTCATATGCTGCATTATTCGTCTTAGCAAAGTTGCTTGTTTCTCAATTTATATCGGGAGCGTATGAAGATCATCTCATTTTGGCAGTGTATTGTGCCGGAGCAGTTCTTTCCGTAATTCCTTATGCTGCTTTTGTCCGCTTTGATGTAAAAAAAGCCTTTGCCAATGCTTCAGATAAAAAAGGTATGTTTTATCTTCTGAACGGTCTTAAAGTATTTGCTACTGCTATGACGATTTTTACAATAACTACAAATCTCAGTAGCATTCAAGGTAATTTACTTACAAACACTACTCTTTTAGAAAATCATTATAATGATTACTATTTTGGAGTTATGCAGATTGAACCTCCTTTTGAAGAAAATGAGGAGGAATCCAAAGAGAGCGAATTTTGGAATGACCTTTACGAAAATGAATACAACACTATAAATCCGGTGGTCTGCATAGGCAGCCGGATAAGCGATACGGATAATTATATTTTTGTAAATCATAATGCCAGAGATATGCTGCAAGGGTTTTCTGATATGCTTACTGAAGATGATGAAAAAGAGGATATCGTGGTCTTCGTGCCAAAGGGAAAAAATGCGGAATCATACAAAGATATCGCAAAAGAGGAAATTGACTCTCTTACCCAAAATGCAGAAGAACTGCGTGTTGTTTATAAAGAATATTCTGGCAGAGAGCAATTTTATTATCTCAATTCGAACAGAGAAGAGGCTATTGACGGATTGTCAAGAGCAACAAATCCGATTGTTATTTATCAGGCAAATGAGGCTGTTGCTTTGAATGGAAGTTATATCGAAACAGGAACATATAATGGTGAGGTGATCTACGGATGCGATGAAAGCACAATTCGTAATGCTGCGAAAAAATATGCAGAACAGCTTGGTCCACACTATTTTATGCTGACGAATGTCGGGGAGGATTATACTTATAGTCATAGTTTCCTCGTGAAACTGATTGGCTTTATAAGCTCTCTTTGCGTATTAGTATTGCTGTTAGATATCGCTATCATCATATCTGAAGTGAAAATGGAATTTAGACTTAATGCGATGGAAATCTCCCTCAAAAAGGTTTTGGGCTATCGCTTTTATGAAAGGCACAAAAGATTTATTTCCGTTAATCTCTTAGAAAATATAGCCGTTGTGATATTGATTTGCATTGTTTCGCTTTTTATATCTAACGCAAGTGTCGGGATTGCTTTACTGGTTGGAGCATTGCTCACCATTATTGAAATGGCAATCATTTTCACAAATGTTATGTGGGTTGAAAAAACAAATATCTCAAAGTCCTTGAAAGGTGGATGTTTATGATTATAATTCGTGGCTTAAATAAAGCATTTGGAGAGAAAATAATTTTCTCCAACTTTAATTTGGAAATTCCGGATGGAAGTTTTGTAGTAATCAGCGGGGATAGCGGCAGTGGAAAAAGCACTTTGCTCAATATGATTGGTGGTATCGAAAAGCCGGATAGCGGCAGTATCATAATCGAAGGGCTGAATATTACCCGGCTTAAAAATAAAAACAGTTTTTTTGCGGATACAGTGGGGTTTCTTTTTCAGAATTTTGCACTGCTTGAAAATAAGACAGTTAAAGAAAATTTAAGTTTGATTAAAAAATCAAGCCGAACTAAAGTATCACTTAAAGAAGCTCTTAATCGTGTGGGGTTATCAAAGGAAGTTAACAAAAAAGTTTATCAGCTTTCCGGTGGTGAACAACAGAGAGTTGCTTTAGCTCGTCTTATGATGAAAAAATGTTCTGTTGTTTTGGCAGATGAACCTACTGGCTCACTTGACAAGAAAAATAGAGATATTGTTATGAGGTTATTGCACGAACTCAATGAAGAAGGTAAAACGGTTATCATTGTTACCCACGATCAGGGTATTATTGAAGATGAACCTTATGTTGTGAAAATCTGAGAGTACCTCTTAGAAATGTCTTGATCTACATTTTATGTAATTTGGGTCAGAAGAAAATCCCTTTAGGAACTAAAGGGCGCATTATCCCAGATATTCAATTATCCGAGGAAATTCTTAAATATTGCTGATATTAAAGGCTTTCAAAGAAATATCCTCGGATAATGTAATGGCTATTTCAGAAAATCAGGCAACTGATTTTCCTTCTGATTAGCAGGGGTTTCCTTTTGATGTGAAAACCATTTCTCGTTCCAATCTCGGATATACCTGTTCACGGTACTCTGGGAAAGCTCTGCGTACCGTTCAGTCGTAGAAATCGAGGAATGTCCGAGAAAGTTTTTGATTGCTATGATCGGGACTCCGGCTTCTAACATATGTGTGGCGGTTGTATGTCTCATGGTATGCGGGGTATAACACTTTTCAAGAAACATCTTCGGATACTCCGCCTTGGCAAGGGCAACATATTTTTTATAAATTTCCTCAATGCAGGAGATAGTCATCTGCGGATGTGTCTGGCTGGAAAAGATATAGGCATCTAACCGTCCAGTTCTGCCTGTTTCTTCCAGATACCGTTTCAGGAGGATTCCGCTAGGTTTAGCGATTACAATCCTGCGGGTCTTATTCCCTTTTCCTGTGATTGTCAGCTTGTACAGATTTTTTTCAACAAGGAAATCTCTGACTTTAAGATCACAGATTTCCTGTGCCCTGGCTCCGCTTGCATACATCAGGTTTAAAAGAACCTGGTCACGGAAGCCCAAGCGTTTTTCAGTGTCAGGAAGCCGGAGCAGGGCTGACACTTCATCAAGCGAAAAAATAATCCTTGGCTGGCTGGATGCCTTTTTTACAGGAATCCTCCTTACAGCATTCGCAAACACAGTCGCCGCTTCAAAATTTCTGTTCTGTGCGTAAGCGGCAAAGGATGTGAGTGCCGAAAGCCGGAGGTTCCTTGTGGATACCGAGCAGCCCCGTTCTGTTTCGATCCATTTCAGGAAACTGTCGATTGTTTCAAAATCGAGATCCTGAAACACGATTTCTCCGGCATCTTTCTTTTTCACTTGATAAACATACTGGAACAGAAGCCGAAAAGAATGCTTATACGATCGGACGGTGTTAGGAGAAAGACCTGATGAGAGCGGCATATATTCCGTAAAAAACTGTTCCAGCAGAAGCATGAAGTCGGGAAGTTTATTTTTCCTCATCGCCCACCTCCATGAATACGCTGACAGCATAGTCTTCAAACAATTCCGTGTATTCGGGGAACATGTCGCTGCTGAATTTCAGGTACTTCTCAGTCTCGTTCATGTCATGGTGTCCAAGATAAACGGACAGGAACGGTACAGAATCATTTACCGGACGTCCTTTTTTCTCTGCCTGTACAAAAGAATGGATGGCAAAGTAATGACGGAAACAATGAAGACATTGACCTCTGGAATGAGCCTTTCCAGGTACACACAGGTTGGTTTGCTGTAACAGCTTCCTGAACCGTAATCCGAAAGTTCCTTTTGTAACAGCTGCCCCTTTTTTCCTGACCGATGGAAACAGGTGGCTTTCCGGCTCTGTTTTGATTGCCATCGCAATGCAGTACTTTTCCAGCATTCTGGTTAATGTTACATCCATCGGAACGACACGCTGCTTGTTATTCTTGGCATGGCGGATCAGGATAGTTCCGCGGGAAAAGTTTATATCCTTCACCCTGGCAGCAAGTGGTTCCCCCAACCGGAATCCGCAGCCCAAAAGCATCCGCAGTAACATACAGAACTCCATGTCCATCTGTCGCGTTTGCGGGTCTGTGTGCCTACTGCCCCAGCTATCGGCACTGGCCAGAAGCATTTGTATTTCCTCATCCGAAAAAATATATGGGACATAGCTGTCTGATGTTTTAGGGCAGTCAGGCATAAAAACACTGTAGCCTTCATACTGGAGATACCTTAAAAATTTCCGGAGATAGCTCACCTTGTCGCTGACTGTTTTAGGTGCGTTAGTCTGGAGAAGTCTGCCAATCCAACGATTCACTGTCCTTTCTGAGATTTCGCCGGTATTTTCTTCTGCCAGCAGTGAGTCGAACGAAAGCAGGATTCTGCGTGTATTCTGTAAAGTACCGTCACTGATTGTGCCCTGGCTGATTGCAAGGTATTCCGCCAGCTCGTTTTTGAAAATGCTTTTAAATTCATTCATGACAAAGACCACCTTCCTTCCAGAAAACCGGCAAATGTACCTGCTGCTTCCGGTACAGGGAGTGCGTAGCCCCGAAGCTGCTCAATGTCCAGACTGGCATAAGAACGGATGGCATTTTGGTCTGTATGTCCAAGAGTTTTTCTTACGACTTCATAAGGGATGTTGTCATTGACCATGGAACTTGCAAGGGATGCCCGGAAGGCATGTGCTCCCTGCTTGCGTTTACCTGGATCGATTCCTGCTGTTTCAATGGCAGTCCTTACAATCTTAGTGATTGCCTGTACTGAGATATGGCTGTAAGGCGGAATAATTCGGAGAAACACATATGGACTTTCATTGTCGGCACGCTCTTCCTGTAAATATCTCTCCAAAGCAGTTTTTACATCGGGAACCATGGGAAGTTCAATAGTGACACTGGTTTTATGCTGGGTAAGCAGGATCAGGTCCCTGTCAAAATCCAGCTCTTTGAATGTCATGGATGAAATGTCCCCGCTTCTGATTCCGAGCCGCGTCGCAAGGAGCAGGGCTGCATAATCACGCTTTCCGTGTGGGGAAGTCTGGTCTATGCTGCTTTCGATTTTTAGAATTTCATCTGTTGTGTATACAGAAGGGTATGGCTGCGGTCTTTTAAAAAGAGGGACAATACCACTGTAATCCCTGTCGGTATGACCGGACTGATAAGCATACCGGAGAAATGTCCGGATGTGGGAAAGATACCACTTGCTGCTGACTGATAAGCATACGGTTCCTATATTTTGGGGATTCATTTCCTGCGGTTTCACACAACCGATTCTGGTTAGGGCGGATAAAAAGTAATGTCCAATCTTATCATGAAGATGAATTGTACTTTCCTGTAGCCCCTTACGTCGTCCGTCTTCAAGATATTCCGACAAAAAAGCATCCATCTCGGGATTCAGTTCCTGATACCTGCATGATGCAATGTCGTTTTCGTTTGTCTGTTGACACATGGTTAAAACCTCCTCGTTATTTTAGTGGCTTTAACTGTACCATACATGAAAAACGTTATCCGAGATTTTCTGTTCAAAACCCAGAATACCAAACGACATTTGAAGTTTACCTCGGATAATTGAATATCTGGGATAATGCGCCCTATCCCAGAACTCGGATAGGGCGCACTTCTATACTCTCTGTCGAGAGTAGTGCGTCCTGCGGAGCTTCATTCTCTGTCAGCAGAAGAAAACTGCCTGACCTCGAATGTTTCCGTCACTTCGTTTCGACAAGGTGGCTACACCCCCTTGCGCCGCTTATGCGGCTATCCCCTGTGGACTTGCCGTCCGCAAACAGCATGAAATGCTGTTCGCCGCCAGCAAGTTTGATTTTGAAAATCCAACTAAAAGGAGAAGCATAATTATGAAACGGAAATTGGTAATGTTACTAACTATTGTAGCGGTTCTCGCAGTAGGGATTGGTATCTGGTACAATGTTCCTATTAACTTGATGGATTTGGAACATGATGAAGTTATAGAAATTGTCGTATTCAATGGAAATACTGGAAATGCAACTCACATCACAGATGAGACACAAATCGAACATATTATTGAAAATCTAAATGAAATCAAGTTAAAAAGGTCGAAGCCGTCTGTTGGTTATTCTGGATATAGCTTTAAGATGACCATTTATTTATCCGATGGTAATGAAGCCGATGATTGGAATAACTTTATCATCAATTCCGATGATACTATTCGGAAAGACCCTTTCTTTTACAAGGTGGTTTCAGAAAAAATTGATTATGATTATATAGCTGGTATCGTAAACTAAAGTGAGATAATCATTGCAACTGAATACTAAAAAACAGACCGTTGATACACATGACCGTGTGAAAAAATCAGCGGTCTTTTTTTATACCCATTTTCAAAAAAGGAGGTCATGAAACATGGCAAAAACGAAAACCCTCGACCAGCTTAGAGCCGAAAAAGAACAAGCTGAAGCTCAGCTTCTTCAGGAACAGCACAAGCTCCAAAGGCTGGAACAGAGGAAGAAACACTATGAGAAAGGCGAACGCAAGAAACGCACCCACCGCCTTTGCAATCTGGGCGGCATGGTGGAAAGCGTTGCCCCGGAGGTTAAGGACTTGACACGCACCGAAATGACAGAGCTGATGGAACACATCTTTTCTCTGTCCGAAGTCCAGCGAGCCGTCCGTCACATGGCGATTACCCACATCAACAAAGCGAACGGAGGAAAGGAGTTGAAAGCCGATGGCACTATTTCATCTGAGTGTCACGCAGACTAAGCGAAGCGCAGGACAGTCCGCTATCGCTTCTGCTGCCTACCGAGCCGGGGAGCGATTGTATAGCGAGTATTACGGCGAATACAGCGACTACACCCGCAAGGGCGGCGTGATCTGCTCTGACATTCTCTTGCCGTCCCATGCTCCCCCGGAATTTGCAGACCGTCAGACCTTGTGGAACGCCGTGGAAAAAGCCGAGCGTGGTAAGAACGCCCAGCTTGCATACAGCTTTGACATTGCCTTGCAGAATGAATTTTCCCTTGAGGAAAACATCGCTCTTGCAAGGCAATTTTTATTGGAGAACTTTGTGAGCCGTGGCATGGTGGTTGACTTCGCCGTACACCAGCCAGACCGGGAGGACGGCGGCATACCAAACCCACATTTTCATGTGCTTTGCCCTATCCGCCCCATCGAGCAGAACGGCAAATGGGGACTAAAGCAACGCCGGGTGTATGAGCTGGACGAGGACGGCAACCGTATCCGAGACGCAGACGGAAAGTTTGTGTTCAACGCCGTTCCCACTACCGACTGGGGCAGTCCCGAAACGCTGGAATACTGGCGGCAGACATGGGCGGAGCTATGCAATGCCAAGTTTGCGGAAAAAGGTATTGATGTTCGTATCGACCACCGGAGCTATGAGCGTCAGGGCGTGGAGCTTCTTCCCACCGTCCACGAGGGCGCAACCGTCCGGGCAATGGAGAAGAAAGGCATACGCACCGAGAAAGGCGAGTTCAACCGCTGGATCAAAGCCACCAATGCCGTTATCCGTGACATCAAGAAGAAAATCGCTCTCCTGTTCGATTGGATTGCCGAAGCAAAAGCGGAGCTTGCCAAGCCGCAGGCACCCGACCTTGTTTCGCTGCTGAGCGCCTATTACACCCAGCGCAGAGCCGGGGCATATTCGCAGAAAGGCAAGGTCAGCAATCTAAAGGAGATGAACGAGACTTTCAATTATCTCCGGGCAAACGGCATTTACTCCCTTGAAGATTTGGAAAGCCGTGTCAGCGAACACAGTGCTGCCACAGAGAGCTTGAAGAAAACGCTGGACGAACAGACCGCCCGAATGAAAGCAATTAAGCAGCTCTATGACAGCTCCGCTGCTTTCCAGAGCTTGAAGCCTGTCTATGACGGCTTGCAGAAAATCAAGTTTGAGAAGCCCAGAGCCAAGTACAAGGCAGAGCATGAAGCGGAACTGAAACAGTTCTACGCCGCCAGACGCAAGCTGACCGGAGAGTTCCCGGACGGCAAGGTGGATATGAAAAAGCTGACCGAAGAGTATGACGAGCTGGAACAGGCGCACAACACCACCTATGGCGAGTTTAAGACCGTCAGAGACGATTTACACCGTCTTTGGAAGGTCAAGTCATGTGTAGATACTGCCGCCCGATTTAACGAGCGTACAGAGGAACAAATGCACCAAAATCGACCCCAAACACGACACAAAAAGGAGGATATATCCCGATGAATTACACCCAAGCACAGATTGACCGGGCGAACGCCGTCAGTCTGGAAGATTTTCTCCGCACACAGGGAGAGACACTTATCAAAAGCGGACGAGAATACCGCTGGAAAGAACATGACAGCCTGACCGTCCGGGGAAACAAGTGGTTTCGCCACAGCCAGAGCAAGGGCGGCTATCCCATTGATTTCGTCATGGAGTTTTACGGCAAGTCCTTTCCCGAAGCTGTCCAGATGTTGACAGGCGAAAACGGCGAGGGACAGACCGAAGCCACCACAGCACCGCCCACAGCGTTCCACTTGCCCTTGCACAACAGAACAGCCGACAGAGCAATTCAATATCTTTGCGAAAGCCGAGGTCTCAACAAAACGCTTGTTGAGACTTTTCTTCTTTCCGGGGATATTTACGAGGACGCAAAGCGGCACAATGTTGTGTTTGTCGGCAGAGACCGAAGTGGTACGCCGAGATACGCCCATGTGCGAGGAACGGCAGACCCATTCAGACAGGACATTGCCGGGGCTGACAAGTCCTATCCGTTCCGCTATGAGGGAAACGGCAATCAGCTCTTTGTCTTTGAAGCACCGATTGACCTGTTATCATTCATCTGCCTTTATCCGCAGGACTGGCAGACAAGGAGCTACCTTGCCCTGGGCGGCGTTTCAGGCAAAGCCCTTGACCGTTTTCTTTCTGAACGCAAGGACACCCGAAAAGTGTTCCTCTGCCTTGACAGCGACACCGCAGGAAGTGAAGCCTGCACCCGGCTGGCACAGTCCATTCCCGGCGAGATCGCCGTCATTCGCCTTGTCCCGGCAAGGAAAGACTGGAACGATGTTCTCCGTCAGCAAGGGGACATTCCCAGCCGCAAATTCATAGCCGAGACAATCACGCTGCGAGAGCTGCCCACCGCCCAGCCTGTTCCCATGCTCCGCATGGCAGATGTGGAGCTGACGAGCGTGGATTGGCTATGGTTTCCCTATATCCCCTTTGGAAAGCTGACGATTATACAGGGCAACCCCGGCGAGGGCAAGACCTACTTTGCCATGCGTCTTGCGGCGGCTTGTACCAACCGAAAGCCTTTACCCGGTATGGAGACCCTTGAGCCTTTCAACATCATCTACCAGACCGCAGAGGACGGTCTGGGCGATACCGTCAAGCCCCGACTGATGGAAGCGGAAGCAGACCTTGAAAGAGTGCTTGTCATTGACGATAGGGACACACCGCTGACCCTTGCCGATGAGCGCATAGCAAGGGCAATCCGGGAAAACAACGCAAGGCTGGTTATCATTGACCCGGTGCAGGCGTTTCTGGGCGCAGATGTGGACATGAACCGGGCAAATGAAGTCCGTCCCATTTTCCGCAGTCTGGGAGATATTGCACAGGCTACTGGGTGCGCTATCGTGCTGATAGGACACCTGAACAAAGCCGCAGGAACACAAAGCACTTACAGGGGCTTAGGGTCTATCGACATTACGGCGGCAGTCCGCAGTCTGCTCTTTATCGGCAAGCTGAAGGACAGCCCCACAACGAGGGTGCTTATCCATGAGAAAAGCTCCCTTGCGCCGCCCGGACAGTCCCTTGCCTTTTCTCTGGGAGACGAGAAAGGCTTTGAATGGATAGGAGCTTATGACATTACCGCTGACGAGCTTCTTGCCGGGGCAGACAACACCAAGACCGAGAGCAAGACCGCACAAGCGCAAATGCTCATTCTGGAACTGCTTGCGGACGGAAAGCGTATGCCGAGCGCAGAGCTGGAAAAGGCAGTCAATGAGCGTGGGATTTCCTCACGCACCATGAGAACGGCAAAGAGCCGTATCGGGGACAGACTTGTGACCGAGAAAGACGGCACAGCATGGGTCTGCTATCTCCGAGACTGACAACAGGAACACGGCAAGCGTGGCAAAGACGGCAAGGGTTTTATAGATACCTTAATGTTGCCGCCTTGCCTTGTTCCCTCATACTGACACCGCCCGATGATGAACAGTTACCGGGCACTTTTTCATTTACAGGAGGATTTTGAATGAACAATACTGCAACCAACACCGCCACTTGCCCGACTGTCAGAAAGCAGATTGGCAAGACCACCTATATCGTCCGTGTCCATTTCAGCGAGACCGCCAAGGAGACGATGGAGGACAAAATCAAGCGTATGCTCCGTGAAGAAGTCCGCAAAATGTGACTTCTTTTTGAATTTGATGAAAAAGTCCTTGACTTTTCGTCTCTGGCAAGACCCTGAAATCCATCCTCATTAGCTGCGGCGCCCGCCTTGCTCCCTTCGATATTGCGGAGCTGCGGGAGATCATGTCCGACGACGAACTGGAGCTGGATACCCTGGGCGACCGGAAAACGGCGCTGTTCCTCATTATGAGCGACACGGATACCACCTTCAACTTCGTCATCGCCATGCTGCAAAGCCAGCTATTCAATCTCCTTTGCGACAAGGCGGACGATGTGTACGGCGGCAGGCTGCCCGTCCATGTGCGGTGCCTCCTGGACGAGTTTGCCAACATCGGGCAGATACCCAACTTCGACAAACTGATCGCCACCATCCGGAGCCGGGAAATCTCGGCTTCTATTATTTTGCAGTCCCAAAGCCAGTTAAAGACCATCTACAAGGACGCCGCAGATACCATTGTGGGCAACTGCGACACCACCTTGTTTTTGGGAGGCAAGGAGAAATCCACCCTGAAAGAAATCTCGGAGCTGCTGGGCAAGGAGACCATCGACAGCTTCAATCAATCCGAGAACCGGGGCAGCCAGGTTTCCCACGGCCTCAATTATCAGAAATTAGGAAAGGAGCTGATGACTCAGGACGAAATTGCGGTGATGGACGGAGGCAAGTGCATCTTGCAGCTTCGAGGGGTGCGGCCATTTTTCAGCGACAAGTTTGATATAACGAAGCATCCCCGCTACAAGTACCTTGCCGACGCCGACAAGAAAAACACCTTTGACATTGAACGGTACATGAAACGCAGACCGGCCATCGTGAAGCCGGACGAGCCTTTCGATCTGTACGAATTGAAAGCGACCGACCTTCAACCCAACAATTCAACTGAACGAAAGGAAATGTGAATATGAGCTTTTTTACTAACGCTATCGACGTTTTGCAGACTCTGGTCATCGCCCTGGGCGGCGGTCTGTGCGTGTGGGGCGGCATCAACCTTCTGGAAGGTTACGGCCAGGACAACCCTGCCTCCAATGCTCATGTACGGTAGAGAAGCACAAAGCAAAACAAGGATAGCCAGCCCTGCCACTATTCCGAAGTCAGGGGAACGCAATAGAAAAATTTATAGCTGTATGCTATACTTAATTAGCATTTGAACATATCAAGCTGACACAGCAATCTCTTTACTTGCCGTTAATGCGCGTCTACCAATAGTCCGCACAAAGCAAGAGTAGCGTAAAGGTATAAAAATTTCAAACTTCTTTGTAACGAAATTCCGATTTCTCCGTCTAACCTATGAAGCTGAAGGAGGTGATGACAAGTATGGACTATGAAAAGCTCTATAAAGCCTACTATTTACAGGTATACTCGTATACTATTTCTCTTGCCAAAAATCGTGAGATAGCAGAGGAAATCACGCAGAACACATTCTATAAGGCTGTTTCTACAACATCACAATTCAAAGGTAAGTCAGATGAATTGACATGGCTCTGCTCCATAGCAAAAAACCTTTACCATGATGAAATGCGAAGCCGTCAGCGAGTAGCTAATGTGAGTGAAATCAATGACTTGCCATCAAATGAAAATGTTGAGAACTCAGTTGCAGATTCTGACATGGCGTTCCGCATACACCTCGTTCTTCACCGTTTGGAAGAACCATACAAAGAAGTCTTTCAACTTCGCGTATTCGGGGAACTATCTTTTTCACAAATCGCTGCAATTTTTGGAAAAACAGAATCATGGGCGAGAGTTACTTATCATCGTGCAAAGCTAAAAATTCAAGAAAGGATGGATGAAAAGCATGAGTAAACAATGCGATATTGTTCGAGATATTCTTCCGCTGTATGTTGACGGTGCTTGCAGCGAAGCAAGCGCAGAGATGGTAAAAGAGCATTTGAACGCCTGTGCTGACTGTAACGCAATTTATCAGAAATTGCTTTCTCACACGAGCGAAGATGTTCTTCACGAAGAAAGCGAAAGCGTTATTATGCGCCATGAGGCAAAAGAAAAGCAGAGAGGCAGAAAAAAGATAACGATTGCTGTTCTCGTTTCCATCGCTCTTTGTATCATTGCAATTTTTACAGCTCTCTTTCTGTTACCTATAAACATTGCTTATGAGCCTGTCAAAATCGACTTCCCATTTGAGGTTGAAGATGTCGAAAACGTTGAAATGTACCACTATGACGGAGTGCCTGCATCAGCAGAAAAGAAAGTAGTTGTTGCTGAAAATGATATAAAGACCCTGTATGATAAGTTCAAGGGCTTATCCCTAAAAGACAAAACGACTGAGGAAACTGCCGGAGCAGATGTGACCAGTTTTAGATTTAACCTCTCAGATGGAACAAGCTACGATTTGATTTACGCCTGCTATGGAGTTAAAAACGGCGAATTAAAGTCAGAAGCAGGCGGTTTTAAGTATTTTACAAGTGCGGATATTGGCTCTTATTGGAACAATTTGAATACGGAACTTGAAGCAATTCCTATCAATGAGAGTGAATTGCCGTGAGCAGATAGCAAACCCAGCCGAGCCTGTCAACGGTCAAGATGAACGGCGCAAATGCGCCGCCGTTGACAGCCCCGCCCGTCTTTGCTGTTCGGTAATCAAGAGGGCGACAGCATAAAATGCTGCCGCCCTCTGCCATTATTCAGAAAGGGGGGATTTTCCATGACCGAACACGAAAAGTATCAAGAACATATCCGGCATACACACGATGCCTTTTGCAAGACCGTTATTCGCCACGCTGCCATAGACGCAGCCCGGAGCATACGCAGCCGCCGCAAGCGGGAAATCTCGCTTGAATATCTGATAGAAGAAAAACACTATCCATTCAGTACCACAGATAAATACTTTGCGGAGCAATCCGGCATGACCAGCTATCCGCTTTTCGTCTGTGGTCAGATGGTGCTTTTGGAAAGTCCAGAGCTTGCCGCAGCGCTGTCCGCACTATCACAGATGGAACAGGAAATCATTTTCCTGTACTACTTCCAACGATTGACGCATAGGGAGATTGGACGGAGATATGGACGGGCTGGCAACACAACCGGGCGGCGTATTCAGATGATTTTACGGCGGCTACGGGCAGAGTTGGAGGGCTTGTCCTATGAACCAGCTACTTCCCTATGAGACAATCGTTAAGGCAAGCGAGGGCGACCCGGAAGCTGTTGCCGCCGTCCTATCCCATTATGCGGGATATATCCGCTCTTGTGCGAAAATGGACGGACAGATTAACACGGATATGCAGGAGCATATCGTCAGGCAACTGATAGAAAGCCTGTTGAAGTTCCGCTTTGACCGCTAAACAGAAAAGTTGTATAATTAGAGCCTGACAAATTAAACTTCAATGAGGGTAGAGCAAATGGAACAGATTATCAATTATAGAGACATACCCACAAATAAAAGGATTGACATATTAAATGCTCTTGAGCGAATAGGTTTTTTTCCGGCATACGGCGGCGTGAAAACAATGCAGCAAATTATGGAAAAGTCAGTTCCAGGTTCAGGCCCACAATTTTATTTCGTTTTCCGTGAAAATGAGTTGATAGGGTACAATTTTCTCATTGGGGACACTAAGAAATATAAAGCGTTCCCATGGCTTGCTATTAGCAATATGGATGAGCAGAAGTTGACTGTTTGTGAAGAACTGATGAAAATACAAATTGCCTTTTTTGAAGAACTCGGAATGCAAAAGATAGCAGATCATTGCGTTAGGATTATGGAAGATTACAGAAAAGGAATTGGAAAGCAGAAAGAAAGCGATTGCAGATAAATTCCATTTGAAAAACGGCTGACAATTTAATACCGCCGCCCATCACAGCGGCAGATAAGCAGTAAATCTTGAAAAGGTTTACTGCTTTTTTTGCGCCCATTTTCAAAAATCTTTGGCAAACCACACCGCCGGATTGTTGTAGGGAGCAGACAGGGAAAACAAAAAATTTCCGCTGCGTTTGCCAAAACGCCCCCTTTTCACCGTTGTAGTGGTGAACAGCGGGCAGAACACGCCGCCGCAATCGCTATATTGGTGGAGCAAGCCAGTATATCCGCAAACCAGAGCCGCCGAGGAAAGCGGTAGTTTTTTAGAGCCAGAGCCGCCGAGGAAAGCGGTAGTTTTTTAGAGCAAGATTCTACCGCAGTACCAAAATTCGCTTATCGCTCATTTTGCCCCTGCGGGAATCTTGTTGGGGAGTGCCTTCCCCAAACCCTGCCATGCGGCTTACGCCGCTTATCCCGCCGCAGCCATGCGGCAGTCGAAAGGAGGTTTTACCATGCGAAAACGATACAACACACCGCACCGCAGCCGGGTAGTCAAAACACGCATGACCGAGGAAGAATACGCCGAGTTTGCAGAAAGGCTTTCTGCCTACAACATGAGCCAAGCCGAGTTTATCCGGCAAGCCATAACCGGGGCAGCCATACGCCCCATCATAACCGTTTCTCCCGTCAATGATGAGCTGCTTGCCGCTGTTGGGAAGCTGACCGCCGAATACGGCAGGATCGGCGGCAACTTAAACCAGATAGCCCGGACGCTGAACGAGTGGCACAGCCCCTACCCGCAGCTTGCCGGGGAGGTACGGGCGGCGGTTTCCGACCTTGCTGCCCTAAAGTTTGAAGTCTTGCAGAAAGTGGGTGACGCTGTTGGCAACATTCAAACATATCAGCTCTAAAAATGCGGACTATGGCGCAGCGGAAGCCTACCTCACATTTGAGCATGACGAGTTTACCATGAAGCCCACCCTTGATGAAAACGGGCGGCTGATACCGAGGGAGGATTACCGCATTTCTTCCCTTAACTGCGGGGGCGAGGATTTCGCTGTTGCCTGTATGCGGGCTAATCTCCGCTATGAGAAAAACCAAAAACGGGAAGATGTGAAAAGCCACCACTATATCATCAGCTTTGACCCACGGGACGGGACAGACAACGGCTTGACCACAGACCGGGCGCAGGAACTGGGGGAACAGTTCTGCAAGGCACATTTCCCCGGACACCAAGCCCTAATCTGCACCCACCCGGACGGGCATAACCACAGCGGGAATATCCATGTGCATATCGTCATCAACTCCCTGCGGATTTACGAAGTCCCGCTTCTGCCCTACATGGACAGACCAGCCGACACAAGGGAGGGCTGCAAGCACCGCTGTACCAATGCCGCTATGGAATATTTCAAGAGTGAAGTCATGGAGATGTGCCACCGGGAAGGGCTTTACCAAATCGACCTCCTAAACGGCAGCAAGGAACGGATAACGGAACGGGAATACTGGGCGGCAAAGAAAGGGCAGCTTGCCCTTGATAAAGAGAACGCTGTCAGAGAAGCCGCAGGACAGCCGACCAAGCCCACCAAGTTTGAAACGGACAAGGCGAAGCTGCGCCGGACGATACGGCAGGCACTTTCCCAAGCTGGCAGCTTTGATGAGTTTTCTTCCCTTTTGCTGCGGGAGGGCGTGACCGTCAAGGAGAGCCGGGGGCGGTTTTCCTACCTCACGCCGGACAGGACAAAGCCTATCACAGCCCGGAAGCTGGGGGACAATTTTGACAAGGCTGCTGTCCTTGCCCTGCTCACGCAGAACGCCCACAAAGCCACCGAGCAGACCAAAGCCATACCCGAATACCTTGTCGCAGTTAAAAAGCCGTCACAAGGGGAAAAACCCACAAAAACTACCCCGGCAGACAACACCTTGCAGCGCATGGTTGACCGGGAAGCCAAGCGAGCCGAGGGCAAGGGCGTGGGCTATGACCGCTGGGCGGCAAAGCACAATCTAAAGCAAATGGCAACTACCGTTACCGCCTACCAGCAGTACGGCTTTTCTTCCCCGGAGGAACTGGACGAAGCCTGTTCTGCCGCCTATGCCGCCATGCGGGAAAGCCTTACAGAGCTGAAGCAGGTGGAAAAGACGCTGAACGGGAAAAAGGAGCTGCAACGGCAGGTGCTTGCCTATTCCAAGACCCGCCCTGTCCGGGACGGGCTGAAACAGCAGAAAAACGCCAAAGCAAAAGCAGCCTACCGTCAGAAGCACGAAAGCGACTTTATCATAGCAGACGCAGCCGCCCGTTATTTCAGGGAGAACGGCATTTCCAAGCTGCCGAGCTATAAAGCCCTGCAAGCAGAGATTGAAAGCCTTATCAAAGAGAAAAACAGCGGCTACAACGATTACCGGGCAAAACGGGAGGAATACCGCCGCTTACAGACCGTCAAGGGCAATATCGACCAGATTTTACGCCGGGAACGCAAGCCTGTGAAAAGGCAGGAACAGGAGCGATAAAAACCACCCCAAAATGTACCCGAACCCATACAGAACAAGGGGGCTGCCCCGTACCCTATCCGCAATACCAAAGGATTTTTTAACGGGCTTACAGGGCAGAAAAACCCCGAAAATGATACCGAGATAATACAGAATTACCGCCGATACCGCCACACCAGCGGAAACGGCAGAAAGGAGCGCACCCATGCCAAGAATGAGCAAGAAACGGCGGCTGGAATGGTCTTTTTTCCTGCGGCAAGTAAAAATCGGGAATACCACCTGCGACCGTATCACATACAACGA
The DNA here is from genome assembly GCF_005121165.3 of Dysosmobacter welbionis. NCBI lineage: Bacteria > Bacillati > Bacillota > Clostridia > Eubacteriales > Oscillospiraceae > Dysosmobacter > Dysosmobacter welbionis. The sequence continues at coordinate 2,291,124 of NZ_CP034413.3, forward strand.
CCTCTGCCGGAGCTGTACCCATAGCTGCAAGCAGAGCTTCCGGGCGGTTATCATACTCTGCCCCCGCTACTACTCCAAACGCCGGAAAAAGGAGGACAGGGACAATGGCAGATAACCGCAAGTATTACTACCTCAAGCTGAAAGAGAACTTTTTTGACAGCGACTCCATTGTACTGCTGGAAGATATGAAAGACGGGATTTTATATTCCAATATTCTCTTGAAGCTGTACTTAAAATCGCTGAAAAACGGCGGGAAGTTGCAGCTTGACGAGCATATCCCCTACACAGCGCAGATGATAGCGACACTGACCCGCCACCAGATAGGGACAGTTGAGAGGGCTTTAGAGATTTTCCGGCAGTTGGGGCTTGTGGAGCAGCTTGACAGCGGGGCTTTCTATATGACCGACATTGAGCTGATGATAGGACAGTCCTCTACCGAAGCCGAGCGAAAACGGGCTGCAAGGCTGGAAAACAAGGCACTTTTACCGCCCCGGACAAAAGGCGGACATTTGTCCGACATTCGTCCACCAGAGAAAGAGATAGAGTTAGAGAAAGAGATAGAGATAGAAAAAGAGAGAGAGGGAGAAACGGGACACCCCGCCCCCGCCGCTTATGGCAGATACAACAATGTGATACTGACCGATACAGAGCTTTCCGGGCTGAAAACAGAGCTGCCCGACAAGTGGGAGTATTATATTGACCGGCTTTCCTGCCATATCGCTTCCACCGGGAAGCAGTACCACAGCCATGCAGCCACCATTTACAAGTGGGCGCAGGAGGACACTGCCAAAGGCAAGGCTGCCCCGAAACAGGGCATACCCGATTATTCATGCAAGGAGGGCGAGAGCTTATGAAAAACGAGATGGAAGCTATGATTACGGACATTACAGCCACTACCGCCGAAGCGGAGGACTACACAGGCGAGGACGGGCTTTTATACTGCGGCAAGTGCCATACGCCCAAAGAAGCCTACTTTGCAGAGGGAAAGACCTGTTTCGGGCGTGACCGCCACCCAACAGACTGCGACTGCCAGCGAGCAGCCCGTGAAAAGCAGCAAGCCGCCGAAAGCCGACAGAAGCACCTTGAAAAAGTGGAGGACTTGAAACGCCGGGGCTTTACCGACCCTGCTATGCGGAACTGGACATTTGAGCATGACAACGGCAGAAACCCGCAGACCGAAACCGCCCGCTTTTATGTGGATAGCTGGGAAACCATGCAGGCTGAAAATATCGGCTACCTGTTCTGGGGCGGCGTGGGGACAGGAAAAAGCTACCTTGCCGCCTGTATCGCCAACGCCCTTATGGAAAAAGAGGTTGCCGTCTGCATGACAAACTTTGCAACCATACTCAATGACCTTGCCGCCAGCTTTGAGGGCAGGAACGAATATATTTCCCGCCTTTGCAGCTACCCTCTGCTGATACTTGATGATTTCGGTATGGAGCGAGGGACGGAATACGGGCTGGAACAGGTTTACAGCGTGATTGACAGCCGTTACCGAAGCGGCAAGCCGCTGATCGCTACGACCAACCTCACGCTGGAGGAATTGCAGCACCCGCAGGACACGCCCCACGCCCGTATCTATGACAGGCTGACTTCCATGTGCGCCCCCGTCCGCTTCACGGGCAGCAACTTCCGAAAGGAAACCGCACAGGAAAAGCTGGAACGATTAAAGCAACTGATGAAGCAGCGAAAGGAGAGCCTATGACAGAAACCAAACAGACAAGCACCACCAAAACAGACCGCCGCCCGGACTGTGTGACGGAAATCCGCATGGGCAACTCCGTCCTTACCGTTTCCGGCTTCTTCAAGCAGGGTGCAACCGACACCGCAGCCGACAAGATGATGAAAGTGCTGGAAGCGGAAGCTGCTACACAAAAAACGGCGATTTGACCGACCATAAAGAAGCAGATTTGACGCTTTTGCCGCTATACAGACAGCCGCCCCATGTGGTACAATCAAGGTACGGAATAGTGGGGCTGGCTGTCGGAAACGGAGGATTTTATGTTAAGACAGACCACCCAGAAAATCACTGCCCTTTATCCAAGACTATCCCATGAGGACGAGCTGCAAGGCGAAAGCAATTCCATTTCCAACCAGAAGCGTATTCTTGAAACCTACGCAAAGCAGAACGGTTTTTCCAATCTGCGCTGGTACACGGACGATGGCTATTCTGGTGCGAACTTCCAAAGACCGGGTTTTCAATCCATGCTTGCGGACATTGAAGCCGGGAAAGTGGCTACCGTTATCGTAAAGGATATGTCGAGGTTAGGGCGAAACTACCTGCAAGTGGGAATGTACACGGAAATGATTTTCCCACAGAAAGGTGTCCGCTTCATCGCTATCAATGACGGAGTGGACAGCGCACAGGGCGACAATGACTTTGCCCCGCTGCGGAATATCTTTAACGAATGGCTGGTGAGAGATACGAGCAAGAAAATCAAAGCAGTAAAACGCTCAAAAGGCATGAGTGGCAAGCCCATCACAAGCAAGCCTGTGTATGGCTACCTCATGGACGAGGACGAAAATTTCATTATTGACGAGGAAGCCGCACCCGTAGTCAAGCAGATATACAACCTCTGCCTTGCCGGGAATGGTCCGACCAAGATAGCCCGTATGCTCACAGAGCAGCAAATCCCCACGCCGGGGACGCTGGAATACCGCAGGACGGGCAGCACACGCCGCTATCACCCCGGCTATGAATGCAAATGGGCGACAAATACTGTGGTGCATATCCTTGAAAATCGGGAGTACATGGGCTGTCTGGTGAACTTCAAGACGGAGAAACCGTCCTACAAGACCAAACACAGCGTAGAAAATCCCATTGAGAAACAGGCAATTTTCGAGAACCACCATGAGCCTATCATTGACACCCAGACATGGGAGCGTGTGCAGGAATTACGCAAACAGCGCAAGCGTCCGAACCGCTATGATGAAGTGGGCTTGTTCTCCGGCATACTGTTCTGTGCGGACTGCGGCAGTGTCATGTATCAGCAGCGATACCAGACGGACAAGCGCAAGCAGGACTGTTATATCTGCGGCAACTACAAGAAACGCACCCATGACTGTACGGCGCACTTTATCCGCACCGACCTCTTGACCGCTGGCGTACTCTCCAATCTGCGGAAAGTGACAAGCTATGCGGCAAAGCATGAAGCTCGGTTTATGAAGCTCTTGATTGAGCAGAACGAGGACGGGGGCAAGCGCAGGAACGCCGCTAAGAAAAAGGAACTGGAAGCCGCCGAGAAACGCATAGCCGAGTTATCCGCTATCTTCAAGCGGCTGTATGAGGACAGCGTGACCGGGCGCATATCAGACGAGCGTTTCACAGAGCTGTCGGCAGACTATGAAGCAGAACAACGGGAGCTGAAAGAAAGAGCCGCTGCTATCCAAGCGGAGCTTTCCAAAGCACAGGAAGCCACCGTGAACGCAGAAAAGTTTATGAATGTTGTCCGGCGGCATACCAGCTTTGAAGAACTTACCCCTACTCTGTTGCGGGAGTTTGTAGAGAAAATCGTTGTGCATGAGTGCAGCTATGACGAGAACAAGACCCGTAGGCAGGACATTGAGATTTATTATTCTTTTGTTGGCAAGGTGGACTTGCCCGAATAACCGCCCGACCTATCCGACATACCTCATGTGCCGGATAGGAACGGCAAAATTTTTTACACTTCTATTACTTCTTTATCACACATCAGTAAAGAGCCAGGGCATCAAGCAGCTCATGGCGGGCGGCGGCGTTGCCCTCATCGGCATCACCCTGATCCCTCTGCTGTCCGGTCTGCTGTCCACCACCTAATGTTTCTCCAAAACCGGTGGGGGCTTTCGCTTGATAGCGGGAGCCCCCGCAAAGGAGGTGATCTCCCTTGATATTGGATATGATCCAGGAGTGGTTCAAGGAACTGCTCATTGACGGTATCATTTCAAACCTGACCGGGATGTTTGATACCCTGAACACAAAGGTGGGCGAGATCGCCGGGGAGGTCGGCATGACACCCGCCGCCTGGAACAGCAGCATCTTCAACATGATCCGCAACCTCTCGGAGACGGTGATCGTCCCCATCGCGGGCATCATCCTCACCTTCGTCATGTGCTACGAGCTGATCCAGCTCATCATCGAGAAGAACAACCTCCACGACTTCGACACCTGGATTTTCTTCAAGTGGATTTTCAAGACCTTCTGCGCGGTGTTGATCGTCACCAACATCTGGAACATCGTCATGGCGGTGTTCGATGTGGCGCAGAATGTGGTCAGTCAGTCGGCGGGGGTCATCATCTCGGATGCGGGCATCGACATCTCTGGCGTGGTGGGCGATCTGGAAACCCAGCTTGCCGACTGGAGCGTGGGCGCCCTGCTGGGGCTGTGGTTCCAGAGCGTGTTTGTGGGGCTGTGTACGCAGATACTTTCCATCTGCATCTTCCTGGTGATCTACGGCAGAATGATTGAGGTGTATTTGGTGACCTCCATAGGCCCCATCCCCTTTGCCACGATGGTCAACCGGGAATGGGGCTCCACGGGGCAGAACTACCTTCGCTCCCTGCTGGCCCTGGGCTTCCAGGCCTTCCTCATTATGATTTGCGTGGGCATCTACGCAGTGCTGGTGGAGGGCATCTCCACATCCGGCGACAACATATCCGCGGCCATCTGGGGCTGCATGGGCTATACGGTTCTACTGTGCTACACCCTGTTCAAGACCGGCAGCCTTGCAAAATCCCTGTTCGGCGCCCACTAAAGGAGGTGTAAAACATTGGCTTATGTAACGATCCCGAAGGACCTGAGCCGGATACAGAGCAAGGTTCTGTTCGGGCTGACCAAACGACAAGTGATCTGTTTCGGAGCGGCGGCGCTGGTAGGTGTGCCGCTTTTCTTTTTGGCAAAAGCGAGCCTGGGGACCACCACGGCGGCGCTGTGCATGATCCTGGTGATGCTGCCCTTTTTCCTGTTCGCCATGTACGAGAAGAACGGGCAGCCGCTGGAAGTATTTCTGGGCCATCTGATCCAGAACAAATTCATCCGGCCGAAGGTGCGTATCTACCAGACCAACAATCTCTATTCCGCCCTGGTGCGGCAATCCCAACTGGAACAGGAGGTGAAGCGGATTGCGAGAAAAGGCAGAAAGACCGGCGAAGCGTAAGCTCACCCGTAACCAGCGCAAGCAGATCGAGGCGGTGATCCGGCAGGCTAAGGGCGACGGAAAAGCCCATACGGTGCAGGACAGCATCCCGTTTCAGAATATGTTCCCCGACGGTCTGTGCAGACTGGAGGGCGGGACCTTTTCCAAGACCATTGCCTTTGAGGATGTGAATTACCGCCTGGCTGGGCCGGAGGACCAGCGGAGCATCTTTGAAAGCCTCTGTGACTTCTACAACGGCTACGATCCCTCCATCGGCGTCCAGGTCACTTTGGACAGCCGCAGCGGAGGCAGCGCCGCCGATGAAATGTTCGGCATTACCCGGCAGGGCAACGACCTGGACCCCATCCGGGACGAGGCGGTGGACATCCTGCGGATGCAGTACAAACGGGGCAACAACGGCTATGTGAAAACCAAGTATGTGACCCTGACCATCGAGGCGGAGAACCTTCCCGCAGCACGGGCGCGGTTTGCCCGCATCGAGACCGACACCCTCAACCGCTTTAAGGTCATGGGGGCGGCGGCTCATGTGCTGGACGGAAAGGAACGGCTGGAGCTGCTTTACAACATCCTCCACCCGGAGGGTGGGCAGTTCGCCTTTGAATGGGACTGGCTCCCGGCCAGCGGCCTTTCGGTGAAGGACTTCATTTCGCCGTCCTCCTTCCACTTCGGGGAGACCCGCACCTTCCGCATCGGCAGGCGGTACGGGGCGGTGTCCTTTCTGCAAATCCTGGCGCCGGAGATGCACGACCGCATCCTCACCGACTTCATGGAGGCGGACGGGAATATCATGGTGACCATGCACATCCGGGGCATCAACCAGAACGAGGCCATCAAAATGGTCAAGCGAAAGATCACCGACCTGGACGCCATGAAGATACAGGAGCAGAAGCGGGCGGTACGCAGCGGTTACGATATGGACATTCTTCCCTCCGACCTTTCCACCTACGGCGGCGCGGCAAAGGACCTTCTCACCGACCTGCAATCCCGCAACGAGAGAATGTTCAACATGACCTTTCTGGTTCTGCACACGGCGGAGACCCGGCAAAAGCTGGAGATCGCCGTGTCCCAGGCGGCCAGCGTCGCCCAGACCTACAACTGTCTTCTGACCCGGTTGGACTTCCAGCAGGAGGACGGGCTGATGTCTTCTTTGCCTCTGGGCCTCAACTGCATCAAGATTGAACGGAGCCTGACCACTTCGGCCCTGGCGGTGTTCGTCCCCTTCGTCACCCAGGAGGTGTTCATGGGCGGCGACGCCATGTACTATGGCCTCAATGCCCTCTCCAACAACATGATCCTGCTGGACCGCAAGCAATCCCGCTGTCCCAACGGCCTTGTGTTCGGCACGCCTGGCAGCGGCAAATCCATGAGCTGCAAACGGGAGATCACCTTTATCATGCTGATGACCCAGGACAATGTCATCATCTGCGACCCGGAGGACGAGTATTCGCCCCTGGTGAAGCGGCTGGGCGGCCAGGTAATCCGGCTGTCCCCGTCCAGCACCGACTATGTAAATCCCCTGGACATCAACCTCAACTATTCCGAGGAAGAAAACCCGCTGGCGCTGAAATCCGACTTCGTGCTGTCCTTCTGCGAGCTCATCATGGGCAGCAAGACGGGGCTGGAGGCCATCGAAAAGACGGTCATCGACCGGGCGGTGCAGATGATCTACCAGCCCTACTTTGCCGATCCCCGGGCGGAGAATATGCCGATTTTGGGCGACCTGATGAACGCCCTGCTGTCCCAGCACATCCCGGAGGCCGACCGGGTTGCCCAGGCACTGGACCTCTATGTGAACGGTTCGCTGAACTTCTTCAACCACCGCACCACCGTGGACATCTCCAACCGCCTTATCTGCTTTGACATCAAGGGCCTGGGCAAGAACCTGAAAAAGCCCGGCATGCTGATTGTCCAGGATGCGGTGTGGAACACCGTCACCATCAACCGGGCCATTGGCCGGTCTACCTGGTATTTCGTGGACGAGTTCCACCTTCTGCTGAAAGAGGAACAGACTGCGGCGTACAGCGCCGAGATTTGGAAGCGGTTCAGAAAGTGGGGCGGTATCCCCACCGGGGCGACCCAGAACCCCAAAGACCTGCTTTCCTCTCCGGAGATTGAAAACATCCTGGAAAACAGCGATTTCATCTATATGCTCAACCAGGCGGCGGGCGACCGGAAGATACTGGCGGAGCGGCTGAACATTTCTTCTGAACAGCTTGCCTATGTGACCAACTCCGAGCCGGGCCACGGGCTGCTGTTCTTCAACAATGTCATCCTGCCCTTTGCGGATGACTTCCCGAAGGATACCGAACTTTATAAGCTGCTCACCACCAAGCCCAGCGAGGTGGAACATGAGGAAAGGATGGGATAAGGATATGGAACAGGAAAAGCTGTATGTCATTGAGGAAAAGACCTACGAGGCGCACATCGACGAGGAGGTCCACCTCTACGGGTTGCTCCACCAACTGGCCTTTCTTGCCGGGAAGATCAAGGACCGCCGGGACATGGAGAACCTGATCGACACCGCCCGGCACTATGGGGACATTGCCGACCAGATGTTTGACCGCTGGAGCATCCCCGGCCGCTATTTGGTGTTCGGCGACAAGGACGACCTTGCCCGGCTGAAGGCCCTGGAGCTGTGCGAGCTGGACGCCTTCTATGTGGACTGCGAGGACGACGAGGACCAGCTCCATGCCTGACCGCCTCACCCATGTGAGCCTCTTTTCCGGTATCGGCGGGCTGGACCTGGCGGCGGAGGCGGCAGGCTTTGAAACGGTCTGCCAATGCGAGTGGGCGGACTATCCCTATTCCATCCTGCAAAAGCATTGGCCGGATGTGCCGAAATTCCGGGACATCACCACATTCACGAAGGAGGCGTTTTTTGAAAGAACAGGACTTGAAACCGTCACCATCCTCTCCGGTGGCTTCCCGTGCCAGCCCTTCTCCACCGCCGGAAAACGGCGTGGCTTTGCGGATGAACGCTACCTGTGGCCGGAGATGTGCCGCGTTATTGCCGAACTGCGACCCCATTGGGTGCTTGGGGAAAATGTTGCTGGCTTCATCAATATGGGGCTCGACAAAACGATTTTTGACCTGGCAAAAGCGGGATACGCTGTTCTCCCATTCGTATTTCCGGCTTGCGGCGTCGGCGCATGGCATGAGCGCCAGCGAACTTTTATCGTCGCGGCTGATGTTTCCCACACCCCTTGCCTCCGACAAATCCACGGGGCGAGACGCTGCCAACCTGGATGTGTTCCTGTCGGACAATGGGATATTCCGCAAACGGAACAAGGACGGGTCCATCTGGAGCCTGTCCCTGTCGGCGGCGGTGTTCTACCTGACCCCGGCAGCGTCGGAGGACTACCGTTCCACCCTGAAACCGGCGGCCTTCCGGGACAAATCCCCGACCTCCAACCTGTCGGCCCAGGTGATCCGGCAGGAGCAGCCCTTTTCCGAAAAGGCGGCGCTGAACCCGGACTGGGTGGAATGGCTCATGGGATTCCCCCCGAAATGGACGGACGCATCCTATGGCGTGCCGAGCCCGAAGGAGTCCCCCGCATGACCGAGGACACGGACAACCGGGCGTTGCGGCTGAAAACCCTGGGGAATGCGGTCTGCCCTCCCCAGGCCTATCCCATTTTCCAGTACATCGCCATGATCGAAACCGGGGCCTGTGTCAACATCTGCCCCTATGGAACAGGAGGTGACGCACCTTGAAAGAATGGAAAGCCCCCGAAAAGGAGGCGCAGAAGATGACCCGTGACGGGTCGGTGTCCGTCAATCTGGTCACGGGCGAGACTACCTATCCCTCTGATCGGACGCCGGAGCAGGACTATTCCACATCCGGCGACGCGGCGGGCGCCGCTGGAAAAGCGGTGGACCGTGCGGAACTGCACCGGGAACAGGCAGCAGCCAAAAAGAAGCGCCGGAAACAGCGCAGAGCCTATCGGGAGGGCGAGGCGGCAGCGGGCCGTCCATCCTCCCGATTGCAGTTTTCCGAGGCGGACCAGGCCAAGCCGGAGCTGCAAGGTGCTATCCGCAAGTCGGACAAGGCGGCGGACCGGCTGGATGCCGCCAGAGACGCGATCCCCAATAAGAGTCCGGGAAAGCCCCACACCAATCCGCTGTCCCGCCCTATTCAGGAGGCAGGCGCGGCGATCCACGGCAAGGTCCGGGAGGTGGAGCAAGAAAATTCCGGCGTCCAGTCGGGCCACCTGGGGGAACGCAGCTTTGAGAAGGCTGTGGGCTACGGAAACCGCCGTGTCCAGAACTGGCGGGCGGAACGCAAGCTGAAACCCTGGCGAGACGTAGCAAAGGCGGAGCAGGCGGCGGTCAAGGCCAATGCGGATTTCTGCTATCGGAAAGCCGTGGCGGAGAACCCCCAGCTTGCATCCAATCCCATCTCCCGCCTGTGGCAGAAAAGGAAGCTGCAAAAGCAATATGCGGCGGCATATCGGGCAGCGGGCAAGACTGCCCAGGCCGGGAAAACAGCGGAGGCCACGGCAAAGGCGGCCAAGAAAACCGCCCAGGAGTCCAAGCGCACCGCCCTTTTCCTGAAACGGCATTGGAAGGGCGCGCTGATCGTGGGCGGCATCGGCCTTCTGCTGGTGATGCTGCTGGGCTCCCTGCAATCCTGTTCCTCCATGTTCGGCGGCGGAGTGTCCAACATCATGGCGTCCTCCTATCTCTCCGAGGATTCCGATATGCTGGCGGCGGAAGAAGCCTACTGCGCCAAAGAGGATGAATTGCGGGAGTACCTGGATACCTACGAGGCCACCCACGACTATGACGAGTATCACTTCGACCTGGATGAAATTGAGCACGACCCCTATGTGCTGATCTCCATTCTGTCGGCAATCCATGAAGGGGTGTTCACCATCGACCAGGTACAGGACGACCTTCAAAACCTCTTTGACAAGCAATATATCCTCACCGAAACCGTGACAACGGAGACCCGCTATCGGACGGAAACAAGGACGGACAGCGAGGGCAATCCTTATACGGTCCAGGTGCCGTACACCTGGACCATCTGCACCGTCACGCTGGAAAACTTCGACCTCTCCCATGTGCCGGTCTACATGATGGGCGAGGAACAGCTTTCCTTGTACGCCACCTATATGTCCACCCTGGGCAACCGCCCCGACCTGTTCCCGTCCTCCGGGTATGTGAACAAGTACATCGACAACCCACCTACCGCCTGGGAGATTCCCGCTGAATACCTGACGGACGAGCGGTTCAATACCCTTATCACCGAGGCAGAAAAGTATTTGGGCTATCCCTATGTGTGGGGCGGCAGCAGTCCCAGCGCTTCTTTCGATTGCAGCGGCTTCGTCAGTTATGTGCTGACCAACAGCGGCCTGTGCAATACCGGGCGGCTGGGCGCACAGGGGCTCTACAATATTTCCACTCCGGTATCCGACCCCCAGCCCGGCGATCTGGTGTTCTTCGTGGGGACCTACGATACAACCGGCGTATCTCATGTAGGCATCTATGTGGGCGACGGGATGATGCTGCACTGCGGCGCCCCCATCCAGTATTCCAACCTGAATACAAGTTACTGGCAGTCCCATTTCTACGCATACGGCAGACCGCCGTACAACTGATGGAGGTGATGAAGTATCAATATGGTTTCCTATGGGGGCGGCGCCAACAGCACCGCCCTTCTGATCGGGCTGCACCAGCACCGTATCCCGGTGGACCTGATCCTCTTTGCGGATACGGGGGCAGAGCATCCCCACACCTACGCCTATCTGGAGGTGATGGATTCCTGGCTGAAGGATCACGGGATGCCGTCCATTACCAGAGTATATAAGACCACCCGTGAGGGTAAACGGCTGACGCTGGAAGATGAATGTTTGCAAAGTTGCAGCCTTCCGTCTATCGCCTACGGCTTCAAGCGGTGTTCCCTGAAACACAAGATCGGGCCGCAGGAAAAGTTCTGCAACCATTACCCGCCATGCCGCCGAATATGGGAGGCGGGCAAGCGGGTGGTCAAATTTATTGGCTACGACGCGGGCGAGGGCTACCGCAGCAATAAGGTGCTGCTGGGGGACTTGGCCGACCGAAAATACAGCAAGTGGTATCCCCTGATGGAATGGGGATGGACGCGGGACGATTGCATCCGGCAGATCGAGGCGGCAGGGCTGCCCCAGCCGGGAAAATCGTCCTGTTTTTTCTGCCCCAGCATGAAACCCGACGAGATCACCGCCCTGCGGGAGCAGTATCACGATTTATTCCGCCGCGCCCTGGCGCTGGAGGACAACGCCCGGCAAAATCTGAAAACGGTCAAGGGCCTGGGGCGGAACTATTCCTGGAGAGAACGATTTGGAAAGGAGTTTTGCACACATGGCAACGGTTGAGAAGATCCGCAAGGACATCGAAAAGACGAAGGAGAAGATCTCCGCCCAGCAGAAGCGCCTTCGGGAGCTGGAGGCGCAGCTCACCGAGGAAGAAAACCTGGAGATCGTCCGCATGGTCAAGGCGGTGCGCATGGACAACAAGGAGCTGACCGCCTTTCTGAAAGCCTACGCCAGCGGCCTTATCACCCTGCCCGACGGGATGATGGAGGCGGAGGCGGCGCCGGACCCCGACGACGAGGATATGGAAGGAATGGAGGACGGCGAAGATGAAGCGTAACAGAGTTTTCCGCCTTTTGGCGTCCCTGACGGCGGTGGTCCTGTGCATGACCGCCTTCTCCGTCACCGCCTTTGCGGGCGGTGGGGATGGCGACTATTACACCGGGGAACCCGCCGAGACGACCCCGGAACCCACCGAGGAACCCGCCACCGGAGGCATGGAGCCGGAGGACCAGCCCCTTACCCCGGAGGGCAACGCCACGCTGGTGGACGATTATTACGGCGATAAGCAGCTTATCACCGTGACCACGAAAGCGGGCAACTATTTTTACATCTTAATCGACCGGGCAAACAAGGACAAGGAGATCGCCGTTCACTTCTTGAACCAGGTGGACGAAGCCGACCTGATGGCGCTGATGGAAGATGGGCAGACGGAGGAACAACCCGCAGTCTGCACCTGCGTCGAGAAATGCCAGGCCGGTGCGGTGAATACCGCCTGTCCGGTCTGCGCGGTGAATATGAGCGAGTGCGCCGGAAAAGCGCCGGAGGTGGAGCCGGAGCCTGAACCGGAACCGGAGAAGGAGTCCGGCAGCGGCGGCGCCCTGGTACTGATCCTGCTGCTGGCGGTCCTGGGCGGCGGCGGAGCCTTCGCCTACATCAAGTTCATCAAGCCCAAACAGGGCGCAAAGGTCAGCGCCGACCCGGACGATTATGAGTTCGAGGACGAGGAATATGAAAACGAGGACGTTCCTGAACAGGAAGAACAGGAGGACCAGAATTGAGCAAATTGGTGATCTGTGAAAAACCGAGTGTAGCAAAGAGTATCGCATCGGCCCTGGGTGTCACATCCAGGGCCGATGGCTATTTTGAAGGCGGCGGCTGGCTGATTTCTTGGTGCATTGGTCATCTGGTGGGACTGGCGGACGCGGCCGCCTACGATGACCGCTATAAGAAGTGGCGGTATGAGGACCTTCCCATCCTGCCCGCCCCCTTCCGCTATGTGGTGTCCGAGGAAAAGGCTGACCAGTTCCACATTCTCCGTTCCCTGATGGAACGCCCTGATGTGACGGAACTGGTCAACGCCTGCGACGCGGGGCGCGAAGGTGAGCTGATTTTCCGGCTGGTCTATGAGGCTACCGGATGTTCCAAGCCTTTCTCCCGCCTCTGGATTTCTTCGATGGAGGACGTGGCGATTCGGGAGGGCTTTGCCGACCTGCGCCCCGGCAAGGACTATGACCCGCTGTATCAATCGGCACTTTGCCGCCAAAAGGCGGACTGGCTTGTTGGTATCAATGCCTCACGGCTCTTTTCGGTGTTGTATCATCGAACGTTAAATATTGGGCGGGTGCAGACGCCCACCCTGGCGATGCTGGCCGACCGGGACAGCAAGATTGTCCTGTTCCGCAAGGAGAAATACCACCATGTGCGGCTGGCGCTGGAGAGCGCCGAGGCGGTCAGCGACCGCATTGTTTCCCCGGAGGACGCCCAGACCATCCGGGATGCCTGCGATGGTAAAAAAGCAACCTGTGTATCCGTGGCGCAGGAGAAAAAGACGGAGAAACCGCCCAAACTGTACGACCTGACCACCTTGCAGCGGGAGGCCAACCGGGTGTTTGGCTACACGGCCAAGCAAACCCTGGACTACGCCCAATCCCTCTATGAAAAGAAACTGCTGACCTATCCCCGCACGGACAGCCGGTATCTGACCGGCGACATGGCGGAGACCGCCTCCGTGGTCCTGCATCTGGCGGCGCGGGTGCCTCCCTTCGACGCCTGCCCAGAGTTTTTCCCCGATGTTCTGGCGCTGCTGAACGACAAGGAGGTATCCGACCACCACGCCCTGATTCCCACCCTGGAGCTGGAAAAGGAGGATGTCCCTGCGCTGCCTGTGGGCGAGCGCAATATCCTTCTGCTGGTCTGCTGCAAGCTGCTGTGTGCCGCAGCGGAGCCTTTCGTGTATGAGGCGGTCACGGCTATCTTTGACTGCGGCGGACATACCTTCACGACCAAAGGAAAACAGGTGCTTTCCCAGGGCTGGCGGGCTATCCAGGAGGTGTTCCGTTCCTCCCTGAAGGAGAAGCCGGAGGATGAAGATGCCGAGGGTGTTCTTCCCGCCTTGACCGAGGGGCAGGTTTTTGAGCCGGTCGCCGCCTCCGTCACTGAGCACTTCACTTCGCCCCCCAAGCCCTACACCGAGGATACCCTTCTGTCGGCCATGGAGAACGCAGGCAAGGAAGATATGCCGGACGAGGCAGAACGCAAGGGCCTGGGCACCCCGGCGACCAGGGCGGCCATCATCGAAAAGCTGGTGTCCGGCGGATTTGTCGAGCGCAAGGGCAAGAACCTAATCCCCACAAAGGCAGGCGTCAACCTGGTCACGGTGCTGCCGGAACTGCTGACCTCTCCCAAACTCACAGCGGATTGGGAGCAGCGGTTGAACGAGGTGGCAAAGGGTCAGGCGGCGTCGGAGGCTTTCATGGACGGGATCGAGGCGATGACGGCGGAGCTGGTGCGGAAATACTCCCACATTTCCGAGGATGGGCAAAAGCTGTTCCAGCCGGAGAAGGAGACGGTGGGGCTCTGCCCCCGCTGCGGTAAGCCGGTTTATGAGGGTAAGAAGAACTTCGCCTGTTCGGACCGTGCCTGTCAGTTTGTCATGTGGAAGAATGACCGCTTTTTCGAGCAGCGCGGAAAGGTCTTTACTTCCAAAATTGCCACTGCATTGCTCAAAGACGGAAAGACAAAGGTCAAGGGACTGCGCTCCCTGCGTACTGGGAAAACCTATGACGGGACAATCGTTCTGGCCGACACCGGCGGGAAGTATGTGAATTACCGCATTGAGAAATAAGTATCGTGTCGTTCTTCCTTCACGGCTCTATCCAAGAGTAACGATTTGCTGTATAATAAGGCCAAAATCTTTCAGGAGGTAAATAGCCGTGAGGGATATGATCGCATACTGTGGGCTGGACTGTGAGAAGTGCGACGCTTATCTTGCAACGATCAACGACGATCAGGCATTGCGCGAGAAAACTGCAAAACTATGGTCTGAATTAAATCATGCGCCCATTCTGCCGGAGCATATCAACTGTCAAGGCTGCCGCGTGGATGGAGTGAAAACGGTGTATTGTGAAAGCCTTTGCGGTATTCGTCAATGCGCCCGACAAAAAGGCGTGACGACCTGCGGTGACTGTCCTGAATTGGAAAGTTGCCAGACAGTCGGCGCAATTCTTTCCAACAACCCCGCTGCGCTGGACAACCTGAAGGGATAGACTACATACCACAACAAAATAGAAGCCGCCAGTGACGGCATCAAGCAGGAAACCTTTCCGGGTTTCCTGCTTTTCTTTTACCCATTTTCAGAAAGGATGATGTCTTTGAGCAAAACCGAACCTAATTTCATGGAGCATTTGAAACCGCTGCTCCCCGCAAGCGGTGACGCAAGCGAGCTGGAGGCAGCGGCCCAGGCGCTTGCCGGACTTTCCCTGGAGGATCGTGACCTCCTGGCCGCTGTCCAGGAGTCGCCCTATCGTCTGACCACCCTGGAGCAGTTCCGGGAGTTTCCCGCCAACGCCGAGTATTTTGTCCTGGAGCCCAACATCAGCAAGGTGGAGGATGTGGGCTGGCGCTATCTGGCGCAGCATTTGGATGTCCTTCTGCCCCCGGAGCTGCTGGACGCCATTGATCCCGTTCCCTTCGGCAACCACGCCATGCAGGAGGAACAGGGGTGTTTCACCAGTAAGGGGTATCTCACCCTCTCCGGCGACGAGTGGGAGCACGAGCGCCCCAGGGAGAAGCAGACGGAGAAAAAGCCCTCCATCAAGGAGCGGCTGGAGCAGGGCCGGAAGGAATGTGCCAATCAGAGCAAGGCGCAGCCCCATCGGGAAAAGCCTGCGCCGGAACTGTAAGGAGGTGTCGCTATGCCCCATTATGATTATGACAAAGAGTATCCCTTTGCCGCTTTCATCACTAACCTGGGCAAATACAACGAGGGCGCCCTTGTGGGTGAATGGGTGAAATTTCCCACCACGGCGGAGGAACTGAAAAAGGTCTTTGAGCGCATCGGGATCGGCGCGAAGGACGACTTCGGGCAGACCTATGAGGAATGGTTCATTACGGACTACGACTGCTATGTGGACGGCCTCTATGACCTGCTGGGTGAGTATGCAAACCTGGACGAGCTGAACTACCTGGCTTCCAAACTGGATGATATGAGCCAGGATGAATACGAGCGGTTCCAGGCGGCCATGGAGATCGGCGACCACACGGGCAGCATCCAGGAGCTTATCAATCTGACGGAGAACCTGGACTGTTACGACATCTACCCTGACATCCACGACCACGACGATCTGGGCCGGTATTACATCGAGGAACTGGACGCCATGCAGGTGCCGGAGCATCTGCGCAACTACATCGACTATGAGGCCTACGGACGGGACATTGCCCTGGAGGAAAGCGGCCAGTTCACCGACCTGGGCTATGTGCGGGACACCGGGGACAGCTTCCATGAGTATTACGATGGCGAGCGCGGCAGCATCCCGGAGGAATACCAGGTGATGACCTTCCAGGACGACATCCCTGAAGAAGAAATTTCGGAATGGGCCATGGACCTTGCCTACGATATGGACGAGTTTTTCCGGCAGCACGACCCGCAGTATGCCGCCGAGCACCCGGAGGAACACGCGGCGAAGGAAGAAATCTACGAAAATCTGATGGCCGGGCGCATCTCCACTCTGGACGAGAAGCTGGCCGCTCTGGGGCAGACCCAGGAGGACTATCTGCCTTCGGAGATTGAGAAGTTCAAGGACGCCACCGGCTATGAGGAATTTCTGGATGTGGACCCGCAGGCGATTCGGGAAGCTATTGAAAACCCGGACCAGTCCCATGTGGACGAGATGCTGTCCTTTGCGGAGCAGGCAAATCGGGAGTATGAGGCGGAGTTGTACGGGCAGCAAGCGGCGCCCACCCCGGATGACCGGGAGACCGGCGAAACGGTGCGGACTCCCAGGGGAATCTTCCATGTGACGGATATGAGCCGGGAACAGATGGAGGCGGCCGGATACGGTTTTCACCATGAGTCCGAGGACGGGAAGTATCTCATCATGGCCAATGGCAGCCGTGCCTTTGCCATCCCCAGCGGAGCCGCCCCCGAACATACCGCGCCGGAGAAGCTGACTGTTCTGGTGGTGGAGCCTATGAAGGAACCCTATGTGAAGGAGATCGATCCCGGCCTTCATGCGCTGCAAGCGGAGGTGGGCGGCGATATTGCCGCCTCCTATCCCTTTGACGATCCGGTGGGGCTGGTGCTGAATGATGAAGGCAAGCTCATCGGTCTGGACCTGAACCGTTCCCTCCGGGACGAGCATGGCGAGATTTACGACATTGTGGCGGGCACCTTCCTGGTGGTGGGCCTGGGGCCGGAGAGTTTCGCGTCCCTGCCCCCGGACATGATCCAGAAGTACACTGAGCAATTCAAGCGGCCGGAGCTGTTCGCCAGCATCAACGGGCAGATCGTATCCGTTCCCGTGGAGCCGGAAAACCCGCTGCGCACGGCGGAAATGACCCTAGAGGATGACTACGGCATGATCGACGGGATCATCAACAACGGCCGCCGTGGGGAGGAATTGGAGAAAGCCCAGGCCGAGGCGCGCAGGACCACGCCGGAGAAAAAGCCTTCCATCCGGGAGCGGCTGGAGGACGCAAAGCGGGAGTGTGGGTCGCGAAAAGGCCCGGACAAGCCCACCCCGCAGAAGGAGCCCCCGGAGCTGGGCGACTTATGAGCCGGAGCAAGAAATGGCGTCTGGAATGGGCGTTCTTCCTGGGCGAGAACGGCAGGCGTCAGTATAACAAGCTCTGCAAAGGCTGCGCCCATCCCTGCAAGCAGAGTTTCCGGACAGTAGTAGTGTCCTGCCCGTACTATCTTTCCCGCCGTTCCAAAAAACGCAGGAATTAGGGTTCAAAATAGGCGAAGAAACCGCCTGTGGCGGCTTTTCTGTGTAGGGGCAGTATGATTTCCCATGTGGGGCGGTAAGGCATTTCTGCACAGGGAAAACGTTCGTATTTCACCTTTTTCAAACAGAAAGGCTCGCTGCCATCGGATGTTGTCCGGTGGCGGCGAGCCCTTTTTTATATTTTGATTCTTGGCTGAACTTTGTCCCGTTCTCTTTCCACAGCTTTCAATTTTACATTATTACGTAATTGGTTGTACAAATCGATGTTTTCTTCAGACTCATATGCAAAAGTTACGCATAATGCATAAGATTGAGGCTGCTCTTGTTGAGCATATTTAAACCGCTCTTTGCCCGATATTAATATGTATATATATGGTTCATCATTACCAGGCCATAGGAGGTCAGCACCGCCCGTAGGACTCTTTTGCCAACGTCTCTGTTGCAGGGTTGATTTCTGTACAGTATCATAACCAGGGATAAAGTCTTTAATTTTGTATTCATCAGGAAGCTTCTTAAAATCATCTTCTGTATCTGTACCAGCTTCTCTTTTGGCCTTATATTTGATTAGCGTATCCTCATCAATCCTACGAAAAATCTCAATCCACAAATTATTGGCTAAGTATTCTTTCCTGCTTATTCTTGTTACAGGGTTATATGCCAAACTAACAGTAATCGATTTTGCCGCTCGAACTTTGAGAAACTGTTTGGGTACAGGTATCTTATAAAGATGAAAATCTCGTAACGGAAGTCTATCTTCTGCAAAAAGTGTAACATGGTTATCCGTCGAAGTAAGTATCTGTTCTGAAATTTTCCCATACCCGTATAAACGCATAAATCGATCATGTTTTGGATTATCTTTTCCAGTATAATCTGCGTCTTTCGACATTTCGCCCCAGGTTTGCATATCATTAGAGCACTTAGCTGAATTTGCAAGCAGCGCTCGAATTAAATTTGCTGAAGGCCTTCCATCAATTTGAGCTTCCAAAATGCGTTCTAGCCGGGCCGCAATATGAGTAACATGTGGAGCAGCAAAGCTTGTTCCACAATATCCTTTAAAGACTCGATCATTAGTATGGTTCAAAGTAGGTTCCATAAGATTCTGATCTGTCTTTAGCCACCGGCTGGCCCCTCTCGATATTTGTCGAAGTGAAAAATTACCTCCGTAATCAACAAAATCAGGCTTGATAGATTTGTTGACACCTTTTCCGATCCTTGTAAATACCGAGGGATGGTCTTTTAAACCTACAGAGATGGGATTAATTCCAGTACCTCGTAAAACTGCTGGCTCAGAAGAACGTGATATTGATCCAACGGTAACGCTAAGAGCAGAAGTAGCAGGATCAATCAGACGATGGTCTTGAGCAAATAGCTGATCGCGAACTTTTTCCATCGCTTCTTCTCGGGATTCAAATTCTGGTATTTCAGGATCGGAAACATTTCCGGCGCTCACAATAATTACAATATCTAATTCCCGTGCTAGATCATCCAACATGCTCGCCCAACTCAATTGGCGTCCGCCATTATACATGCTACCTGCATCGCCCGCCGAAAGATTAAAGATGCGGCATCCATACGTTTCATAGAAATATACAATAGCATCTCTAACAAGTCTTTCAGGACGAACATCTTCTCGGAAATAGGGATCGCCATCTTCATCATGCATGATTTTAGCACTACAGATTCGTACTAAGGGTGTAAAAATTCTGCTTTCGTCGGGGGTGGAAAAGTCACCATACACTACTATGCCAGCAACACCAGTTCCATGACCGTTCATATCTGCTGTTGTGTGTTCCGTAGTATCAAAATCTTCTTCTGCAACGACTACAGATTTAAGCAAAGGATTTCCTGTAAAAATACCAGAATCCAGTACAGTAGCAAGCGGCGCCGTTTCGTCAAGTGTATCATTTACAATAGGGACATAATCATATTGATAAAGTTCGTGGGGCTCCTGGGTAACTATCTCCGCAGGTAATTCAATTGAGGATATAATATCCATGCTAAGCAGTGCATTTAAGGAAAACTCATTAACCTTGGCGCGCCCCAGTAGCAAACCAGAAATCGCAAACAGATCACCTAGCAATTGACTGCCTTGAGTGCCTAAAACGCTTCGGATTTGCCTCTCAGTCGACAATATTTCCGAAGGATTGTTATTATACCAGACATCAATATTAACTATAAAAAACCCCATGTCTTTTGGGATTGCCTTTATAAAATCTTTAAGATGCGGTCCCATTCTGTCCTCGGGAGTTAAACTTCGGACAGCATCTATACAGGAAAACAAATTACGGCGTTGTGCATGCGTTAAAAGAACTTCATCGGGTAAATCATCTTCCCAAAGAGCGCGTTCGGCATTAAATTGGGCTATTGCCTCTTGATCCTCAAATTGCACTATCAATTTCGATTGATTTGATCCAGGTTCTGCCGTTTCTTCAACTAGAGACAACCTAAATTTATTAATTAGCAGTTCCAGAAGGTCACCCGATAAAGCTTCTCCAGATAGTTCCAACACCATCAGTTTATCTGTTTGAATTCCAATGTTCTTTCTGGAATCAAGAACATTTTTTGATGCTTGAGAGATTTCTTCTGATAGTTTTTGCCCATGCCGCTTTCTATCACGAACTGGAGGTTTTGGGGCTGCAGGGTTAGGCCGACCGCGGTAGGTAGAGACGGTCTCTTGACGCTCAATTTGAATATGATCATAATTTGCCATCTCATAACCCCCCTTAGTTAATATTGGCTTCTTCTCAAAGAAACTAATTTCTTTTGTTTTTCGACTGCAAATTCAATGTCTTTTTTGCTATATGTTCGTTTCCCATTAAGGATGCACCCTCGCATTATTGTTTTACATATATTTTCGACATCCGCATAAGAAAACGAATTGGTTTCATTCAAAAAGGACTCGAATACATGCGCTGGCCCATTAAATTGTTTTAGCCGCAAAATAAAAAGGTTTAGCTTTTCTTCGTTTGACGGCAAATCAAATTTAATCGTATCATCAAATCTGCGCCATATTGCATAATCCAAGGACTGTTCAAAGTTTGTTGCAGCAATAATAATTGAGCGTCCCCTAAAGCAATCAATTTGCTGTAAAAAAGTATTGACCACTCGTTTGATTTCGCCGTGCTCACTTGTGTCGCTCCTACTTCTGCCTATCGCATCAAACTCATCAAACAATATCACGAAACTATCGCTTTTTGCCAGATCAAAAACTTTTCTAATATTACTAGCGGTTTCTCCCAAATACGACGATACTAATGCGTCAAATCTTACATACATTAATGGAATTCCAATTTCAGCCGCAAGCACATTTGCGCACAATGTCTTTCCACAGCCAGGAGGGCCATAAAAAAGTAGTTTATTTATTGGTGCAACTCCGTTGCTAATTAAGATATCCCAATTCTGAAATTCTTTTATTACTTCCGACAGTTGAAGCATTTTCTCTTGTGGAAGAATAACATCATCAAAATATTTATCGGGATATATAATCTCAACTAGCCGTTCTTCTTTGCCTGATTTGGACAAATATGTGGGTTTCATTGTGGACATCGAGTGTCCAAAACTCTTCTGTGCACCGTTAAGAACCATTTCCAAGTCATCTGCTAAAATTGCATGGTTCTTTTTTCGCTCATCTGCAATAATCTCATGAGCGGTTTTCAAAAATGATTCTCTATCATTATTATTAAAGCTACTAAATAGCTTTTTCAACAAATCTGCCCTCGCCATGGTAGCGTCTCCTTTCCAAATTGCAATCAGAATCGAATAAAGCAGTTAGTATTTACTGAGTTCCATTATGATCATTTCCTCGATACCATTCTTTTTGCAATATTCGAGAAGTCGCATTTTTGCCAGTACACTAGGCTCAGTACGTCCATTTTCCCATCGATTTATTGTGGAGAAACTCACATTTAGTTCTCTAGCAAACTGCTCTTGAGTATATTTTTTTTGCTTTCGGATAGATTTTAAAATTTCAGAAAAGGGCATGTGAGTACACCTCCGTTACTGTAAATTATAGCATGTGCTATAGCAGACGACAAGTATCAACGTAAATATTTACAACATATACTCCTTGCTTTTTTGAAGATTTTTGTGTGAGGGTAGTAATAAATCTACATTTCTATGGAGCATATCATATTCCTTTTCTTCCTGCTGTATTTTACGAAGTTCCGCTTGCAGGGCGGTCTTGCAGGAGGAGAGTTCATCCAGTTCTGCTTTCAGCTTCTTGGCGGAAGGAAGTTTGGTGATCCCGGCCTCCTTGATGTCCCTGGCCGCCGCCTCAAATAAGATGATCTCACTCTCAAACCCACGCAGGAATTTTTCCTTGTCCTTTGACATTTTGTAACGGTCATAGATAGGCTTCAGTTTGCGGTAGGTGTCAATCTGTTTGCCCAGGAGGGCAAGGTCGGTGAGCTGCTGTTCCACATCCCGCAGGCTTTCCCTTGTGCGGATGGTGGCGGCGGCAATGGCGTCGCACCGTTCCTTCAATTCCTCATAACTGTCGATGCCGTGTTCGGTAAGAAAGTTCATGGTGGCGGCCGCACGTTTCAGATTCTCAATGGTCGCCCACCGTTGGTATCCGGCGCTCTGCTGGGCCTTGATATTATTCTGAATGTCAATGAGCAGGCTGACCTTCCCGCTGCGCTGCTGGGGCTGTCTGGAGGGGCGGATGCCTCCGGCAATGCGGGAGACAACGGCTTCTTCCGTGTAATCGGCACCCAGGGTTTTGAGCCGGGTAAACCTCTCCTGAGCCGGTGCCCTGGCGGAGATATACTTTCCCCGCTTGATCTCGTATCCTTCCCGCTGCAACCGGGCAAGCAAATCGTCTATGCTGGTGGACACGGGAATCAGCCGGTCAATGACGGCTTTCAGCTTTGCCTTATAGCTAGTGCCGTTCTGTACGGCCTGATGCTCAATATAGCTCTTGCCCTTGTCCCGGCCAGGGACGATGACGGATAGGCCGTGTTCTCGGCACAAACGGTCGCTGGCCCGGCGTATTTCGTGATAGCTACGCTTGTTGGAATGATAGTGCTTGTGGTCGGTGAAGCTGACCGCATTGAAAATCAGATGATTGTGAATATGTCCCTTGTCAATATGGGTGGTAAGTACAAACTCGTACTTACCATCCAATATTTTTTTTGCCAACTGCAACCCTATTTCATGGGCTTCCTCTGGCGATACCTCCCCAGGCTCAAAGGCTTGAATCAGGTGGCGGCCCAGGTGCGTGCCTTTGTCAATGGCATGGCGGCGTGTCCATTCAAATTCAATGTCGGCGGTCTCGGCGGCGCAGCCAAAGGAGGACACCAGCAGCTTCCCGTCCGTCTTGTCGGGATTGCAGATATAGTCAATGGCCGCTTTCAGCGTTGACTTAATAGGATGCGTCTTTGTAACTGCCATATCTGATCCAGCCTTTCCCGGATTTCTTCCATGTCGGCCTGATAGGTAGGTCCTCCGGCGTTGACCCGTTTGGCGATCTGATTGATGTTCCGGCCAATGGCGGACAGGAGTTTGTTTATCTCCTTGATGTCCCTGGTGTCCACATAGATGATATATCCGTCGATTGCCATCTTCCGCAAGTAGGCACCGATCCGCTTTGTCTGGAGCTGGGCCATTTTCTGCTCAATCAGGCTCCGTTCTTCTGCCGTCACCGGACAGCGCAGGATGATGGGGCGTTTTCGATTTACCATAGGGTGGCACCGTCCTTTCTGCATAAGGGTTTGGGGCTATCCCAACAAGCAATTTTGTATTTAGGGGGAAGGGGTTCCCTAAAGCAAAATTCGCAAGTGTGGCCACACTTGCTGTGCTTGCTCTACGCTCCTTCCCCCGTAAATACAATGCCGGAACCACCTTCGTCTGCCCACAAAATCCCGGATTTTTTCAAAAGAAAAGGGCGGCAGAGCCGCCCAGAGGAAACGAAAACGGAGGATACTTTCACACACCCTCCGTTTCGTTTGCTGATTCTTTAGTTTTAAGCGCCCCGTCAAGCGCACCCTCGATGATGGTCAAATACTGCTCTGGACAAAGTTTCAGTTTGTGGCTGATACGCTGTCTCTGTGCGCTTTCCTCCCGCATGACCTCTGGATTGAAGTACCGTTCCACGGGAAGTCCGCACACTTTGATAAGCTGTATGATAACCGGCAAGCTAGGAATCGTACCTTCGTTCTCGATATTTGCGAGATACCGGGAGTCGATGTTAACGATCTCTGCCAATGTCTTGCGCGATAGATGCTTTGCGCTCCGAGCGGCTTTTACATCGGCACCGAAAGTTTCAAAACCGGGGCAATCTTCAATATTCGCCATATAGCATCACCCACTTACATTGTATATTTCATATTTTGTCTGTGGAATGTTGCTATATGCTTTATTACTACATTTTATTTTTCATACTCATTTCTTGCACATGGGCAAGCGCTATGATATAATTACAATGTTTAAGAGCGGAAAGAAGTGGTATTAATGACAAAGCTCAACGAAGAATGGCTCCATGCAAAGCCAGTAGATTGCGACATTTGCATGGAGTAAAAATTGTCGCAAAATGAATATGCTGGCTTTGCTACTTGACAATCATCTCAAGGAGGAAGCCTGCATGAAATACATCAATGCAAAAGATCTTCTTCCCGATGCGCTAGTCAAGGAGTTGCAAAGCTATGTGCAAGGGGGCTATCTTTATGTCCCGTCTGATCAAGCGCAGCAAAAACGATGGGGAGAAGCTTCGGGCTACCGGCAGGAATTGCAACAACGCAACCGCCAAATCGTAGAGGAGTTTCAGAACGGAACCTCTATGGAGGCGTTAGCGGAAAAATACTTCTTGTCCGTATCGGCCATTCGTAAAATCATTTATCAGAAATGAACCGGCGGGGGTTGCAGAAATGCAACCCCGCTTTTTGTTTGATACAGATTGATTCGGTATTGTCTAGTGGATAGAAAAGTGTTTGCATCGGCAGTACGATAAAATAACAAATACATCACAAGAAAGGAAAAAACTATGTGTACTCGATTTGTCTACCGAGGTGATGATATAATCACCGGCTTCAATTTTGAGATTGACCTTGCCGTGTGGAATCACAAAATCATAACAGAAAAAGACCGCTTTTATATCGGCATCCTGCGGCCCGATGGGATGCGTCATTCCTATCATGGCGTGAACCGCAACGGAAATGTCGGAACCTTGTTGTATGTTCACGGAAACCCGGAGGGGGCCTATCAGGATTTCAAAGGTTGCATGACAATCGCAGACCTGACAGAACAGTTTGTGCAGGCAAAAATCAGTTTTGACGATGCACTGCAGATCGTGCAGGAACAGAAGATCGTCTATGCCCCGGATGCCACCATGCAGGCCATGTTGTCCGACCAGCAGGGGCGTACCCTGATCGTTGAACCGGGTATTGGCTGGCGGGAAGGCGATGGACGCTACTCGCTGATTACCAATTACTCTATCCTTGCACCCGAAAGCACAATGCCCTTTCTTGTGCCGGGAGATGATCGATACGAAAGGACTGCTCAACTTCTAAACACTTACGGAAAGCAGTTTACTGTCAGCGATGCGTTTTCTGTACTTCAAGCCGTCCGGCAGGAAGGAATCTGGGCCACTAGAGTTTCTTTTGTTTATTCGGCCAAGGAACACGCTGTTTACTATGTGGAGAACAACCATTTTTCACTGATTAAGAGATATGAGTTCTCATAACTTCGAGAGGAGGGAAAGTCATGAATCCAGAGAACATTTATCCTCGCACCAACGACCACGAAACCGTTTATCTGAAAAATGTCATCAAAAATTCCAACATCCTTGTCGGGGACTTTACCATGTATAACGACTTCGTCTATGATCCGCGGCAGTTTGAGAAGAACAATGTACTGTATCACTATCCGATCAACCATGACAAACTTATCATCGGAAAATTTTGTTCCATCGCCTGCGGAGCAAAGTTTTTGTTTACTAGTGCCAATCATACGCAAATGTCGCTATCTACCTTTCCATTTCCTATCTTTTTGAGGAATGGGGATTGGATGTCCAAAACATAACGAGTGCATGGGACAATAAAGGCGATATTATTATCGGCAACGATGTTTGGATTGGATATGAGGCAGTGATTTTGTCTGGTGTTACCATTGGGGATGGAGCAATTATTGGTACCCGCGCTGTCGTTACAAAAGATGTTCCCCCTTATACGATTGTCGGTGGCGTTCCCGCTAAGACAATCCGAAAACGCTTTTCAGATAATGATATAGATACATTATTAAAAATGAAATGGTGGGACTGGCCGGTTGAACAAATCCAGAGTCATATTACTGAAATTCAATCAGGGAGAATTGCGGATTTAAGAAAACTGTTCTCTTGACTTTGAGAGTTTTATTTTGATTTGGCTACATTCAGTGTATGCGCCTTGACTTTTGCTATTATTGATAGTACTATTGTTAATAGTAAAAGTTGGAGGTGTCGTTATGTCGTCGATTGATTTAGTCATACTTGGTATTGTACTGGAGAAACCGCAAAGCGCCTATGACATTCAGAAGGATGTGGAGTACCACCATTTTTCCCGCTGGACAAAAATAAGCGTACCTTCTATTTATCGTAAGGTCCTTCAGTTGAGCGAGAAGGGGTATCTCCAAAGCGATATTGTCAAAGGTGATAAGTTTGCGGACAAGGCCATCTATTCTATTACCGATCGGGGCAGAGCGTATTTCAAGGAGCTGATGGCCTCTTGCGCCGCTGGCCCGGTGCCCCTATTATTCGATTTCAATGTAGTCATTACCAATTTGAACAAGATGGACAAAGCCGAAGCAGTGGAGCTGGTTTCGGCATTGCGCCAGAGCATACAGTCCTCGGCTGAATTGAACGAGGGCTATGCGCGGGAATTTGCAGACATTCCCTTGGATGGGAGAACGATTTTTGAACAGCAGCAGCTTCTCTATCGTGCTCTTTTGGAATGGCTGGATCACTTTGAAGGGCAGTTCTTGGAAGAATGAGTACAAGCTCCCAAAGCAGTTTGACCATCCTGTTTGAAGCTCCATTTTGGATCGGTCTATACGAAAGAACGGATAACGGTAAGTACGAGGTATGCAAAATTACTTTCGGCTCAGAGCCCAAAGATTACGAGGTCTATGAGTTTCTGTTGAAGAATTGGCACAAGCTGAAATTCAGTCCTCCAATCCAGGCCGAGATAGCCATAGAGCGAAAAATCAATCCCAAACGTATGCAGCGCGAAATTCAAAGCCAACTGCAGGATAAAGGCATTGGAACAAAGGCGCAGCAGGCGTTGAAACTCCAGCATGAGCAATGTAAGCTGGAACGGAAAGCCAAGAGCCGTGAGCAGAAAGAGACGGAGAAAGACCGCCAGTTTGCCATACGGCAGGAAAAGAAGAAAGCCAAGCACAGAGGAAGATAACATGAAGATAGAATGGATTTTATGCCCCTTTTGCGGCAGCAAAACGCGATTGAAAATCCGCGATGATACAGTTCTGGAAAACTTTCCGCTGTATTGCCCAAAATGCAAACATGAAACCTTGATCGCGGTAAGACAACTGAATCTATCCATCATCCAAGAGCCAGACGCTAAGACGCAGAGCCGATAACACTGAGGAAAAACCTCATAGGTTATCGGCTCTGTTTTTATATCCTCTATGATCTGCCCGGCGGCAGAAAAGAAAAAAACCGCCGCGGGGCAGACGGCTTTCTATGCGCAAAAGAGCACTTGATTCACGGCGGTTCGATTCGAGCCGCCGTTTTTCTTTGTCCAGACAGCTCACACGGCGGCATAAAAGGGGGATGCCGCCATGCTGCGCCGGATGCTGTCACCGCCTGATCTGACAAAGGTTAGCCGCTCAAAAAAAGCTCGTTCCAGTCGGCGGAGATGTTCGGCCATGAGTATGAACTATACCATGTAAATAATCTGCATATCACTTGCTATTGTGCCCGGTGGGTCTGTGACCTGCCGGGCGCTTTTTGTCGTTTCCTGCGGTCGGGCTGGCTGGCCATTGCTTTTCTCAAATTTTCTTCAAAAAGGAGGCGTTTAGCGGGCAGAACACGCTCTCGCAGGATTGGTAGTAGCGGAAAGGGAGAGAACCACCTGATCCCCCATGGAAAGGGGGTGAAACTGATGGAATCTAACCCCCGCGACTATGGCGAGCAATGCCGGTTCGATGCTTTTTGCAAGAAGGTATTGCGAAACGAGGCCAGAGCCTACCTGCGGAACATGAAACGCCAAAGAGAGCGTGAAGCCTTCTTTAGCGACTTGTCCCAGGCGGAACTGGACAAGCTCTGTGTCATGGATCGTTACCCCAGCGACAGCATTGTGTTCTCGTCGCACGGCTACGATCTACATATCGACAACGAGCTTGTAGCCGAGGCTTTTGCCGCTTTGCCGCAGATGGAGCAGAGCATTTTGATTTTGCACTGCACCCTGGACCTGGCAGACGGTGAGATCGGCAATCTCGTTGGGATGTCCCGGAGCGCCGTTCAGCGGCACCGGACGAGGGCGCTGCAGGAGCTGCGTGAAACATTGTCGGCGCTGATGCCGAAAGGAGGCTGAGGAAGATGACAGAGCCCATCCACAAGGGAAAGGACCTGCCGTCCGTTTGGGTGATCCACGCGGCCTCCGGCGGTGACAGCGAGGCCATGGAGCAAGTGCTGCGGTACTACGACGACTATATGAGCCGCCTGTGTACCCGTACTCTCTATGACAAGGACGGAACCCCTCATGTGTGCGTGGATACCCACATGAAGCGCTGTCTGGAAATCCGACTGATCCGGGCCGTGATGCGCGCCTGATCCTTTCAGCCCTGGCAGAAGGCAAGCGGCTTACCCTTTCCTCCTTTGCCGATGCCGGGGACTGACCCCACCTTGACAAAGAAAGCCTTCGGGCAGCATAAGGCAGACGGATACGATCTGTCTGTGTGGAGCCGGTCGGCCGGTGCGCCATGACCCTGTTGCAAGTCCGCAGGACGGGACCCCTACCAAACAGGTGAGCGACAAAACCAGGCCGCGAAACAGGCGTGGCAGTCTGTGGGCGAGGATACACAGACAGGATAATGAGACTCCCGCGTTGAACGCCCTCAAAGCATTGCGCGGCGCACCCATCAGCATGGGCCGGGGTGAGATTCCCGTGGAGCTGCGGCCAGCAGCCATCCGTTTTTTTGCCTCTTTTATTTTCAGATAAATCTTCTGCTTTTCTGTTTACGGATAATTCGTAAACTTTCCATTAGCAGCAGACAAACCCGAAGCGGCGCGGTACAATGAGGGTGGAAGTTATGAATGAACACCCTTTTGCGTGCCGTTTCTGACTGGAAAGGAGGCTGCTGTGTCAGAAATTCAGAACGGTACGGAGAGAAGGCCTTTGGAGTGCCGGACCTATACGGTCAACGAGATTGCCCGTATATTAGGCGTCAGCCAGGCACGGGCATATAGACTTGTGCAGGAGGGCCTTTTCAAAAGCGTACGAATTGGCAACGCCATACGAATTTCCAAGCGGTCGTTCGACCACTGGCTGGAGTCACTTGACCTGTGACACAAGAAAGGAAGGTTCGTTATGGCATCCATTATCAAAAGAAAGAAAAACTATTCCATCGTCTACACTTATGTGGACGAGAACGGTGAGACCAAGCAGAAGTGGGAAACCCGCACTTCCTATCAGGAGGCATTGAAGCGTAAGGCGGAGATTGAGAGCCAGAAAAGCTCCAACTCTTTCCTGCCGCCCACCAATCAGAATATTGCGGAGTTCCTGTCCGACTTCGTCTCCCTCTATGGCGAAAAGCGGTGGGGCGTGTCCATGTATGACAGCCAAAACTCGCTGATTGCCAACTACATCAACCCCATCATCGGGGATATGAAGGTGCAGGACATCACCACGCGGGTGGTGGATAAGTACATCCAGACTTTGCAGAAAACCCCTGCGGTGAACACCAGGACGCACCACGCCAAAACGGAGTTTGTCACCAACGCCACTATTGAGAAGATTATTAAGCTCCTCCGCTGTGCCTTCAAGCAGGCGGTTCGGTGGGAACTGGTTGCCAAGAATCCCTTTGACAATGTGGTGCTGCCCAAAGTGGAATACAAGAAGCGGGACATCTGGACCGCCGATATGATCCGCGCCGCCCTGGATCAGTGTACGGACAGCAAGCTCTATGTGGCTATGAACCTCTCTTTTGCCTGCTCGTTGCGTATGGGCGAGATTCTGGGACTGACCTGGAGCAATGTCCACATCTCCGATGAAGAAATCGCTGATGACAATGCCTATGTCTACATCGACAAGGAGCTGGCGCGGGCCTCCAAGCGGGCCATTGAGATGCTGGGACAAAAGGACATCTACCATGTGTTCACGCCTCTGTTTCCCAATACCAGCACCAGGATCATCCTGAAGAAGCCCAAGACCGATTCCAGCATCCGTAAGGTGTGGCTGCCCAAGACCCTAGCTTACATCCTGCGGGAATGGAAATCCGCGCAAGACGAGTTGCGGTCGCTGCTCCGTGACGAGTATCAGGACTTCGATCTGGTGGTGGCACTTCCCAATGGACGGCCCTGCGAGGATCGGATCATCCTCAAAGAGTTTGCAAAGCTACGGGAGAAAGCAGGGTTGCCCAAAGTGGTCTTTCACTCCCTCCGCCATTCCAGCACCACCTATAAGCTGAAGCTGAACCACGGCGACCTGAAGGCCACTCAGGGCGATACCGGACACGCCCAGATCGACATGATCACCAGCGTGTATGCCCACATTCTGGACGAGGATCGCAAGATCAATGCCCAGAAGTTTGAGAGCGCCTTCTATGCCAATCCCGACCTGCGTTCGGTTCGTCCCCCGGAGGAACCAAAGGAACCGGCACCCGCCACATTGGATTTGGAGTCCCTGGTGGAACAGCTTCGCAAGTCGCCGGAACTGGCCAACACACTGGCTGCATTGCTGGTGTCGGCCCCATCCGAAAAATAGGGCGGGAAAATCGTATTAGCAAATCGGCGTTTTTTATTAGCAAGGCCGGAAAAATAGTTCGAAGCCAATTAGCAGGCATACAGCGGAAAATGTATAAAATCGTTCCGGCGGAGCGGCAAGAATACTCCGAAGAAACGATAACAAAAAACCGCTGTAAACCACCGAAAAACGGCTTACAGCGGTCATTTTTGGCACCCCCGGCTGGGTTCGAACCAGTGGCCTGTCGCTTAGGAGGCGACCGCTCTATCCAACTGAGCTACGGGGGCTTATACAGAAAATATTCAATTTTACAGGGCTCCAGGATTCGAACGATTCGATTTTTAGGAGGCGGTCGCTCTATACGACTGAGCTACAGGGGCATATCAAATAGGCAGAAACCATTGTACCTGTTTTCCGCCCTGCTGTCAATGGGAAAGGGCTGCCGCGCAGGCGGCAGCCCTTCGGCGCTCACTGGATGACCCGTACCCGGATCACATTCTCCAGCGCCGTCACCTCGTCGATGACGCACTGGTCCGCCGGGGCGCTCAGGTCCACGATGGTGTAGGCGTAGTCCCCCCGGGACTTGTTGCTCAGGTTCTCCACATTGATGCCGTCCCGGGACAGCAGGGTGGTGATGCTGGCCAGCATGGCAGGCACGTTTTTGTGGATCAGGCACAGCCGGCACACGCCGCTGCGCTCCTGGCTGACGGCGGGCAGGTTTACGCTGTTGCGGATGTTGCCGTTTTCCAAGTAATCCCGCAGCTGGTCCACCGCCATGACCGCGCAGTTCTGCTCACTCTCCGGTGTGGAGGCTCCCAGGTGAGGCATGGCCAGCACGTGGGGCGCACCCACCAGGCGGTTATTGGGGAAGTCTGTGACATAGGCCGCTACCCAGCCGGTGTCCAGCGCCGCCAGCATGGCATCGTCGTCCACGATCTCGCCCCGGGCCAGGTTGATGAACCGGACGCCCCGTTTCATGGCGCCGATGGCCTTGGCGTCGATCATGCGCTCTGTGTCCTTGGTGTAGTGGATGTGGATGGTGATATAGTCCGCCCGCTTGTAGAGCTCGTTGATGTCCTTCACCACATGGATGTGGCGGTCCAGCCGCAGGGCGGCATCCACAGACAGGAAGGGGTCGTAGCCGTACACATCCATGCCCAGGGACAATGCGATGTTGGCGACCAATGACCCGATGGCCCCCAGGCCGATGACGCCCAGCGTCTTCTTGTACAGCTCCGGGCCGATGAAGGCGGCCTTGCCCTTCTCCACTACGGTGGTCACGTCCACGCCGGAGGCCACCTGCTGCCGGACCCACTGGATGCCCCCGTCCACGTCCCGGGAGCCCATCAGCATGGCGCACAGCACCAGCTCCTTTACGGCGTTGGCGTTGGCACCGGGGGTGTTGAATACCACGATGCCCGCCTCGGAGCAGCGGTCCAGGGGGATATTGTTGACGCCGGCCCCGGCCCGGGAGATGGCCAGAAGGTTTTTCGGAAAATCATAGTCCAGCAGCTTGGCGGAGCGGACCAGGATGGCGTCCTCGTCCGTCTCCGAATCGGAGACGGCGTACAGCGCCGGATCCAGGCGGTTCAGGCCGACGGGAGAGATCTTGTTGAATGTTCTGATACGGTACATGGCAGAATGCCTCCATTGGGCGGCCCCAGCGGGTCGCGGTACTTGCGGGGGAACGTGCGGTGCTGGCACCGCTTCCGCCGCAGCATCTTCTATTATAGGTAGAGGCCGCCGTCCCAGTCAATGTGCCGAACCGCCAAATCCACGGCCGGTTGGGCCGAAAGTTTTTGGAGAGGTATTACTTTTGGAACGGCCTGGGAAAATACCCCAAAAGGCAGTTCTGCGCCTCCGGAACTGCCGCTTTCCTATGAAAACTGCGGAATCGTCCTGTTTTTTTGAAAAAGCCCCTGAAAGCAGCTTGCAAAAATCGAGAGAACGGCATATAATGCAAAACTGTGTGCAAATCTCGACCGGCGGCCGGAATCGGACGGCCGGCAGGGAGGCCGCGTGTGTTGATCCGCCGCCCGGCGTACCCCACGTGGCCCCTTCATAGAGAAAAGGAGATGGAAGATGTGCAGAACGAACATTTGAGGAACATCGCCATCAACGCCCACATCGACCACGGCAAGACTGCCCCACAGGGCTGACACCCTGCGGGGATCGTTTGATAGAAATGCCCGGCGGAAGCACCCGCAAGGGGTACGCCACATCCGTAAGGCGGGAAAGCCGCCAACGGCTGTGCAGTGAATTCCGCCTCCGCCAAGGTTTTGCCGCAGGCAAAACACTTGTACGCGCCGCCCGGCGCGGCCTTGCCAGAGAAGAAGGAGAAGAGAATTATGCAGAACGAACATTTGAGAAATGTCGCCATCATCGCCCACGTCGACCACGGCAAAACCACGCTGGTGGACGAGATGCTGAAGCAGGGCGGCGTCTACCGGGAGAATCAGGAGGTGGTGGACCGGGTCATGGACTCCGGCGACCTGGAGCGGGAGCGGGGCATCACCATCCTGGCCAAGAACACCGCCATCCGGTACAAGGACACCAAGATCAACATCGTGGATACCCCGGGCCACGCCGACTTCGGCGGCGAGGTGGAGCGCATCCTGAAGATGGTCAACGGCGTCATCCTGCTGGTGGACGCCGCCGAGGGCCCCATGCCCCAGACCCGCTTCGTGCTCTCCAAGGCCCTGGAGCTGGGCCACCGGGTCATTGTGGTGGTCAACAAGATCGACCGGCCCGACCAGCGGATCCACGAGGTGGTGGATGAGGTGCTGGAGCTGCTGATGGACCTGGATGCCACCCCGGAACAGTTGGATTCCCCCATGCTGTTCTGCTCCGGCCGCAACGGCACCGCCTCCTACTCCCCCGACGTGCCGGGCACGGACCTCAAGCCCCTGTTTGAGACCATTCTGGAGTATATCCCCGCCCCGGAGGCAGATGTGGACCAGCCCTTCCAGATGCTGGTCAGCTCCATCGACTACAACGACTTCGTGGGCCGGATCGCCATCGGCCGCATCGAGCGGGGCACCTTGAAGCAGAACCAGGACATCGTCGTGTGCAACTACCACGACCCGGAGGCTGTGCTCCGTAAGGCGAGAGCCACCGCCATCTACGAGTTCGAGGGCCTTGCCCGGAATCCGGTGACCGAGTCCACCGCCGGCAACATCATCGCCATGAGCGGCATTCCCGACATCACCATCGGCGACACCATCTGCGTCCCGGACTGCGTGGAGGCGTTGCCCTTCGTGAAGATCAGCGCCCCCACCCTGGAGATGACCTTCTCCGTCAACGACTCCCCCTTTGCCGGCAAGGAGGGCAAGTTCGTCACCTCCCGCCAGCTGCGGGACCGGCTGTACCGGGAGACGTTGAAGGACGTGTCCCTGCGTGTGACCGACACGGACAAGGAGACTGCCTTCAACGTGGCGGGCCGGGGCGAGATGTCCCTCTCCATCCTCATTGAGACCATGCGCCGGGAGGGGTATGAGTTCCAGGTTTCCCCCGCCCGCGTGCTGTACCAGGAGATCGACGGCGTCAAGTGCGAACCCATCGAGCGGCTGGTGGTGGACGTGCCCGGCGACTGTGTGGGCGCGGTCATCGAGAAGCTGGGTGCCCGCAAGGCGGATCTGGTGGAGATGACTCCCGTGGGCGAGCGGATGAAGATCGAGTTCCTGATTCCCGCCCGGGGCCTCTTCGGCTACCGCAGCGATTTCCTGACGGACACCAAGGGCGAGGGCATCATGGCCAGCGTGTTCGACTCCTACGCCCCCTACAAGGGCGACATCTCCCGCCGGGGCACCGGCTCCATGATCTCCTTTGAGACCGGCGAGTCCGTCACCTACGGCCTGTTCAACGCCCAGGAGCGGGGCACCCTGTTCATCGGGCCCGGCGTGCCGGTGTACGGCGGCATGGTGATCGGCGTCAGCCCCCGGAGCGAGGACATCACCGTCAACATCTGCAAGAAGAAGCAGCTGACCAACATGCGGGCCAGCGGCTCCGACGAGGCGCTGCGGCTGGTGCCCCCCAAGCAGATGAGCCTGGAGCAGTGTCTGGAGTTCCTGGCGGACGACGAGCTGCTGGAGGTCACCCCCAAGAGCCTGCGGATGCGCAAGGCCATTCTGGACCACGAGAAGCGCATGAAGGCGCTGCATGGCAAGAAGTAAACCGGCCATTGCATGGGCCCTGGCCCCCGGGAGGGGGCCGGGGCCTGTTCGTTTGCCGCCCGGGCAGGAGGCGGGGGCTGTTGGGAAAGACCGCGCCGCATCCGCAGGGGGGCGATGATCCCGGCGGCCCGGAGGTGGACTGCCCCGCGGGGGAAACCAGCCGCTCCGGGATGCCGGGCCCCGCAGGCTCGGGTACAGCGCCCTCCGCGGCGCCTCAAAAATATTTGTTAAAAATTCTGCCTTGGACGGGAACTTTTTCCCGCTGCCCTGCGTCAGTACAGGCAAACGGAGCAGATGCTCCCCCGAAAGCATTGGAAAGGATGAACGAGAATGAAAAAACGGATTCTGCAATGCCTGTCCCTGATCCTCTGCGCCGCCATGCTGGCGATCCCCGCCGCGGCCGCGGAGA
This sequence comes from Dysosmobacter welbionis, assembly GCF_005121165.3. Lineage (NCBI taxonomy): Bacteria > Bacillati > Bacillota > Clostridia > Eubacteriales > Oscillospiraceae > Dysosmobacter > Dysosmobacter welbionis. The sequence continues at coordinate 2,326,250 of NZ_CP034413.3, forward strand.
CCGCTGACGAAGAAGCGCCCGCCCGCCTGGGCCCCGCGGCCTATTGGGGCACTGTCACCTGGATGGATGAGGACACCTTCCTGCTGGACAGCGGGAAGGAGGACGGCCTGGGCGACGCGGTGGTGGTCCACGTGGGGGATGCCCCCTACCTGGACGCCGTCACCGGCAACACCCTGAACCTGGAGACGCTGGAGGACGGGGACGCCGTCTATGCCTGGGTTGGCCCCGCCATGGCGCTGAGCCTGCCGCCCCAGTCCACGGCCAGCCTGATCGTGGGCAACATCCCCGCCGACTACGCCGTGCCCCAGTACTATGAGATCACCAGCTCCACCGTTACGGAGGAGTCCGCGGTGCTGCATGTGGCGGGCAGCAATGACACGATCACCGTGCCCGCCTCTGCAAAGCTGACGCCCTACCTGACGAAGAACATTGTCACCCTGGCCGATCTGCGTCCCGGCGCCCGCATCCTGGTGTGGTCCGATTCCAAGGGCACGCCGGAGAAGGTGCTGGTGTTCGCCTACGGCTATCGGGGCTATATCAGCGTGGCGGAGGACGGCGTCGTGTCCGTCAACGGCCAGTCCACGACTCAGAAGGCCAAGACCACCGCTGACGGCGACACCCTGCTGCCCATCCGGGCGGTGGCGGAGGCCCTGGGCATGAGCGTCCGCTGGGACGCGAAGCAGGGCGCCGTGGTCTCCTATGGCGATGACATGGTGAAGCCTGCCCCCCTGACCACGGAGACGCTGATGACCGCCATGCCCGGCGGCGCCATCGCCGCGGTGAACAGCGACGGCACCACGGAGGAGGTCTACGGCACCTGCGTGAAGGAGGCCGGTGTCACCTATGTCTCCCGCTCCGCGCTGGCCCAGGCGCTGGACCTGTATCTGGCGGACTGAGTCCGGCACAACAGAAAAACCGCGTATCAGATCCCCGGAGGAAATTTCCACCGGGGATCTGTAACGTTTCGGGGGCGCTGTGCGTTAATTTGGTGAAGGGAGGGAGGACCGTGGACTTTGAGATTCTCTATCGCCTGTATTTCCGGGATGTCTACCGTTATGTCCGGGGACTCTCTCGGGACGAACATCTGGCGGAGGAGATCGCCCAGGAGACCTTTGCCCGGGCCCTGGGAGCGGTGGACCGGTTCGACGGCCGGGGAGACGTCCGGGCGTGGCTGTTCACCATCGCCAGAAATGTCTGGGTGGACCATTGCCGCCGGCACCGGCGGGAGACGGAGCTGCCGGGGGAGGATCTGCCCGGCGGCGGAGACTTTGCCGGGGCGCTGGAGGACCGGGAGGAGGTCTTGGCCCTCCACAGAATTCTCCACACCCTGCCGGAGCCCTATAAAGAGGTGTTCGGCCTGCGGGTGTTCGGGGAGCTGCCCTTCCGGGCCATCGGACAGGTCTTCGGAAAGACGGAGGGCTGGGCCCGTGTGACCTACTACCGGGCCAAAAGCCGGATCTTGAGACAATGGGAGGCGGAGCGAGATGAAAGTGAGCTGTGACGTGATCCGGGACCTGCTGCCCCTGTATACTGACCAGGCGGCCAGTGCCGACACGGTCGCCCTGGTGGAGGAGCACCTGGCGTCCTGTCCCGCCTGCCGGGAGGAGCTGGGGCGCTTGGGGACAGCCCTGCCGGCGGAGCCGGAGGGGGTGGAGCCCCTGCGGCGCTTCAAGCGGCGGTGGCGGCGGAGGCAGGTCCTCATCGCCGTGACGGCGGCAGTGGTGACGGCGGCGGTGGCGGGGGGGATCTTCCTGACCTGCTTCTGGGGCCGCCGCGTGGCGGCGGGGGATGTGGAGGTCTCTCTGGAACTGCAATGGTCAGGCCTCACTTCCGGGGAGGATTCCGGAGGAGACGGGAGCCGGGGAGAGCTGGAACAGGGGAACTGGAGCGGCGTGATACATGTCTGCTCATCGCATGAGAAGAACCTGCGGTCCAGAATAGAGCCTTTTTCAGAGACAGACGAAAATGGAGTCATCGTTCGGGCGGGCTATGTCATAGACATGTGGGAGGTGCCGGACCGGGCTCCCAGTGGCTCGGGCTCGATCACCGCCGGCTATGGCTATCCCAATGAGGCGGGGCCGATCCCAGAGGACTTTGATATCGTCTTTATTGTCCGCTACCGGGATGGAGAAGTCACTTACTCCGTCCGGGAGATGGGACTACTGGACCCGGCGGGGTGAGAAAAACTTGCGGGAGCAGAATGGCGGCGGGGCTTGTCCACGCCGCTGTTTCCCGTTATAATGGAGGCAACGATTTTTCGATCAGGGGGAATTGGACCATGAACACCCGCATCGAACACGACACCATGGGCGAGATTGCTGTCCCGGCGGAGCATCACTGGGGCGCCCAGACCCAGCGGAGCCTGGAAAACTTCAAGATCGGCGGCCAGCGCCAGCCGCAGGAGATCATCACCGCCTTTGCCTATTTGAAGGAGGCCTGTGCCCAGGCCAACGCGGACTGCGGCAAGCTGACGGCGGAGCAGGCCGGGGCCATCGCCGCCGTGTGCGCCGAGATCCGGGCGGGGAGGTGGAATGACGAGTTCCCCCTGGTGGTGTGGCAGACCGGCAGCGGCACCCAGACCAACATGAACGTCAACGAGGTCATTGCCCACCTAGCTGCGGACCGGGGGATGCGGCTTCACCCCAATGACCACGTGAATGCCTCCCAGTCCAGCAACGACACGTTCCCCTCCGCTCTCCACATCGCGGCGGCCCTGAGCGTCACGGAGCAGGTGCTGCCAGCGGCGGAGCGGCTGGCAGGGGCCTTCCGGAGGCTGGAGGAGGCCTATCCGGACCTGATCCGCATTGGCCGGACCCACCTGCAGGACGCCACGCCCCTGAAATTCGCCCAGGAGGTCTCCGGCTGGCGGGAGCTGGTGGAGGCCCCCTGCCGGATGCTGCGCACCGCCCTGCCGGAGCTGACCAAACTGGCCATCGGCGGCACCGCCGTGGGCACCGGCCTCAACGCCCCCAAGGGGTACGACGAGATGGTGTGCGGGCGGCTTCGGGCCATGACCGGGGTGGACTTCACCCCGGATGCCAACAAATTCCACGCACTGACCAGCAAGGATGCCCTGGTGTTCGCCCACGGGGCGCTGAAGGCCCTGGCCGCCAACCTCATGAAGATCGCCAACGACATCCGGTTCGAGGCCAGCGGTCCCCGGTGCGGCATGGGAGAGCTGAACATCCCGGAGAATGAGCCCGGCAGCTCCATCATGCCCGGCAAGGTGAACCCAACCCAGTGCGAGGCCGTCACCATGGCGGCCGTGCAGGTGATGGGGAACGACGCGGCCATCGGCTTTGCCGCCAGCCAGGGAAACTTCCAGCTGAATGTGTTTCTGCCGGTGAGCGCCTATAACTTTCTGCTCTCCGCCCGGCTGCTGGGGGATGTGTGCGATTCCTTCCGGGTCCACTGCGTGGAGGGCATCACCCCTAATGTGGAGCGGATGACGGCCAACCTGCACAACTCCCTGATGCTGGTGACCTGCCTGACGCCGAGGATCGGCTACGAGGCAGCGGCGGCGTGCGCCAAGAAGGCCCTTCACGACGGCACTACCCTGAAAGAGGCGGTGCTGGCCCTGGGGTATCTGACGGGGCCGGAATTCGACGAGACGGTACGGCCGGAGAAAATGGTATAAGAGAAGAGTATCCCGCCGGGGACGAAAAGATTCGCTCCCGGTGGGATACTCTGCGTTTCCGGGACGTTTACCGGACGGGGGGGATGCGCCCCCAAGAGAGAAGAGGAGGCGAGCGCGTTGCTTTCCATGCTGCTGGCTATGCTGGAGACGGAGGAGGACCGGGAAAGGTTTTTGAAGCTCCATGGGACCTATGAGAAGAAGCTATACGCCGTGGCGGTCCGTGTTCTGGGGGACCGGACCGCGGCGGAGGACGCGGTGCAGCAGACTTGGCTGCAGCTCATCCGGCGGTGGGACCGGGTGAGCGGCCTGGCCTGGAGCGAGACGGAGGGATATCTAGTGACCGCTGTGAAGAACGCGGCGGTGGACATGCTGCGGAAGGAGCGGTGGGAGGAAGCTCTGCCGGAGGACTGGGATCCGCCCGCTCCGGAGACGGGGGAGACGGACTACCGCTATCTGGTGAGCCTGATCCGGGCGCTGCCGGAGAGCTACCGGCGGGTGCTGGAGCTGAAGTGCGTGGAGGAGGAGAGCAACCGGGAGATCGCCCGGCGGCTGGGGCTGAAGGAGTCCACCGTGGCCACCCGCGTCCTGCGGGGGCGGACCATGCTGGCGGCGGCGCTGGAGAAGGAGGGGTACGTCCATGGATGAGCGGATGCTGCGCCATGCCCTGATGGAGGCCAACCTGGAGCGGTTCCGGGACGTGCTGGACGCGGCGGAGGAACCGGACTGGTCCCACCGGTATTTGAGAAACCGGACGCGGCTGCTGGCGGATCCCTTCGGCTGGGCGAAGCGGATGGCCCGGCCGGTGTGGAAGCGGGCGGCCCGGACAGCGGCCTGCGTGCTATTGGCATGCCTGGTGACCCTGGGGGGCCTGATGGCGGTGAGCCCCGCCGTCCGGGCGGCGGTGTTGGGGTGGTTCCATCAGGTGCAGGAGGATCTGGTGACCTTTATCAACCCGAAGCGGACCGTGGCAGAGGATCCGCCCGGCGGCTGGCGGCTGTCGGAGATCCCGGAGGGCTTTGTGCTGACGGACGTGAGTCCCAAGGAGAGCTCGGGCTATTGGAGGTACTATGAGCCGGGGACCGGCGCATGGCTGTGGTTTGCCGTCTACACGCCGGAGGCGGGAGAGGTAGCTACCAATGTGGACGGAGCCTCGGACGCGGGGGAAAACCACACCACCGTCACTGTGCAGGGGTACCAGGCAGACCTCTTCCAGTCGGAGGGGACAATCCTGCTGACCTGGCAGAACGAGGCGGGATACCTCTTTATGCTGCGGGCCACGGATTTTGGCGACACCGAGACCCTGCTGTCCATGGCGGAAGGCGTGGTGCCTTACGAGGGACCCGGTGTGGCCTGGGAGATGGGCTGGGTGCCGGAGGGCTATGAACCCATGTACCGGGATGAAGGCGCTGGAGCCGTCCAGCAGGTGTGGGTCAGGGACGGGACAACACTGACCTGGCAGTATGTCACTGACCCCATCTGCCCCTTCGAGACCCCGGAGGGGGAGCCGGAGGAGATCGACCTGCGGGGCGTCACCGGCTGGTACTGGACGGCGGAGGAGGAGCCGGAGGAGAGCGATGGCCCCACCATTACTGTGAATGGGGAGGAGATTCAGGCGGAGGGCTCCTCCGTCACCGTAGGCGGCGTCACCATCATCACCGGCGGCTCCCCGGACACAGAGGAGACCGGCACTCTGATCTGGACGGACCCGGACACCAACACGACCTTCTTCCTGGAGGGGGCCCTGGACCGCTTTGACCTGCGGGACATGGCTGTCCGTACGGAGGAGACGGAGCCGCAGCTCTCACCTCCCACGAAGAGAGCGCAGTCGATCACCGGCACTGCCGGCGGTGGGAAGTGAAACAGTCAGACTCCACAGAAAGAGACGAGATCTTTGTGATTTTTGACAAAGATAGAAAAGTCCGTGGATACGTCCTGCCCACGGCACGTTCAACTAATAGAACGGCCGGGGGCCTGTCCCCCGGAAACACACGGAGACAGAAAGGAAGGAGTTCCATGAAAAGACGAGTCCTATCATTCCTGGCCGGCGCGGCCGCGGCGTTGGCGCTGACGGCCCTGACCGCCACCGCTCTGGCGGCCTCCGGGCAGGTGCAGTTCAACTTCGCTGGGGTGGCTCTGAACGGCGAGACAAAGATCGCCGCCGGCAGCGACATCACCGCCCCCAACGGCCAGCGGGTCCCCGGCTCCATCCTCTATGTGGATGAGGCTGGCGGCAAGACCAACTACCTGCCCATCCGGACCATCAGCGAGCTGCTGGGGGTGAAGGTGGGCTACGACTCCGCCACCCGCACGGTGCTGCTGGGGGAGCAGACCGAGCCGGCCTCCGCAGCCGTCGCTTCAGGGCTCTACTGGCACAGGGAGACCGATGAGGACGGCGTCACATACGCCAGCGAGGACCCTGGGATCGACTACACCGAAGCCCCTGGCTACGCGCTGACAAAGCTGCCGGAGGGCTGGGAGCTGGAGTCCGTGCGGGCCGGAATGGGCGGCAGAGGGAATCTGAGCTACTGGAATGGCGGCGGGCGCATCTCCTTCTCCTGTGCCTATCCCGACGGCGGGAGCTATGGCTGGAGCCCCGGCAGCGGGGAGATCCCCTGCCGCACCGTCACCGTGAACGGCCATGACGCGGCGCTCTACACCTACAGCAGCGAATACGGCGACAGCTGCCTGCTGGTGTGGGAGGACGAAGCGGGGGTGCTGTTCTGGTTCACCGGGTCGGACGTGGACCCGGACACGCTGGTGGAGGCCGCCTCCTCCGTGGAGCCCACATCAAAGACTGCGCCCGCTTGTGAGGCTGACTGGCTGCCCGGCGGCTACAGCTGGTTTGAAACCAACGCCTCCGGCGGCGCGGCGGAGACTACCTGGGTCGGCCAGGGCGGCAATATCACCCTGACCTGCTCTGCCACCCCCTTGCTGATGCCGGAGGGAGATGGAGAGACCGTGCGCTTCGGCGGTGTGACCGCCAGGTTCTGGGAGGCGGAGAAGCCTCACGAGGCGGAGACGGATGCGTGGGAGCCTGAGACGGTGGGCGGCGTGATTATCTCGTCTGGCACCATCTCCGGCCCCCAGGCAGCGGATGTGGCCACCCTGGCCTGGACGGACGGCGGCCTGAACTTCCGCCTCCACGGCACTGTGGATCAGGAGAATCTGCTCCATGTGGCGGAGAGCCTGCGGATCAAGTGAAGATCGGACGGCACTCATAAAAGCAGCCCCGGCGTGCAAAGCACGCCGGGGCTTTTCTGTCAGCAGCTCTGGCCGCAGCTACAGGTGAAGCGGGTCGTGACATACCGCCGCAAAAAGCAGAGGATGCCGCCTGCCATCAGGGCCAGGAAGGCGCAGCAAAGCGCCGCGCCGATGTGGAGCCCCACGCCGGAGGCGGTGGAGAGGGCGGTAATCAGCGCCGTCAGCAGCGCCCCCAGGGCGCCCACAGCGGAGGCCTCCCCGCAGCAGAGCCAGGCGTCCGCCAGGGCCGGCGTGCGGTCTGCCAGCAGGCCGCCCAGCAGATAGGCCAGCAGGCCGCCAAGACCGGCGGCAGCGGTGGCCGCGAAAAAGAACAGAGCCGTGGGCGTGGCGGCCGTCAGGGTCAGCACGTCCGTGCGCAGCAGGGCGAACACCAGGCCGCCCACAGCCAGGGACCCCAGCACCAGGGTCAGAAGATAACAGAAGCAGCGTTTCATAGGACCAGCCTTTCTATCAAAACGCGCAGGTCCGCCCGGCGGGGCGACCGCCCCGCAGTCCAGCCTATGCGCTGGGTGCGGAGATTGTGTGAGCGAGTGTATATATTCATATTTTTTTGAATATCGAAATAAATATACGGTTTTCTAAGACGTTCATCGAAATTTTATGCAAAAATGCGCGGAAGAAGCTGGAAATGTTGTGCAAAATGATGCTTGAATAAATATGCGTGAAAGATGTATAATCCAAACATCATCAATCAAAACTCCACGGAGGGAATTCATTATGGATCAGAAAAACATCAAGAAGATCGTGCTGGCCTATTCCGGCGGACTGGATACATCCATCATCATCCCCTGGCTGAAGGAACACTACAACAACCCCGAGATCATCGCCGTATCCGGTGACGTAGGCCAGAACGACGAGCTGGAGGGGCTGGAGGAGAAGGCCATCAAGACCGGCGCCAGCAAGCTGTACATCGCGGACCTCACCGACGAGATGGTGGACGAGGTCATCATCCCCTCCCTGAAGATGGGCGCCAGCTATGAGCAGTATCTGCTGGGCACGGCCTTTGCAAGACCCATCATTGCCAAGAAGCTGGTGGAGATCGCCAAGGCGGAGGGCGCCGACGCCATCGCCCACGGCTGCACCGGCAAGGGCAACGACCAGGTGCGGTTTGAGCTGGCCATCAAGCGGTTCGCCCCGGATATGCCCATCATCGCCCCCTGGCGGGAGTGGGACATCAAGGGCCGTGACGAGGAGATCGACTACGCCGAGGCCCACAACGTACCCCTGAAGATCAGCCGGGAGACCAACTACTCCAAGGACAAGAACCTATGGCACCTGAGCCACGAGGGCCTGGACCTGGAGGACCCGGCCAACGAGCCCCAGTATGAGAAGCCCGGCTTCCTGGAGATGAGCGTCAGCCCCATCGCTGCCCCCGACAAGCCCACCTACGTGACCATCGACTTTGAAAAGGGCGTGCCCGTGGCGGTGGACGGGGAGAAGATGAAGGCCAGCGACGTGATCCGCAAGCTGAACAAGCTGGGCGGCGAGAACGGCATCGGCCTGCTGGACATCGTGGAGAACCGGCTGGTGGGCATGAAGGACCGGGGCGTGTACGAGACCCCCGGCGGCACCATCCTCTACAAGGCCCACCAGTGCCTGGAGATGATTACCATCGACAAGGATACCGCCCACATGAAGAGCAAGCTGGCGGTGGACTTCGCGGACCTGGTGTACAACGGCAAGTGGTTCACCCCCCTGCGGGAGGCCCTCAGCGCCTTCGCTGACAAGACCCAGGAGCACGTCACCGGCAGCGTGAAGCTGAAGCTGTATAAGGGCAACATGATAACGGCCTCTATCACCTCGCCCGAGTCTCTGTACTCCGAGGAACTGGTGACCTTCAACGAGAGCAGCTATGACCAGACCAACGCCACCGGCTTCATCAACCTGTGGGGCCTGCCCGACACAGTGCTGGCACTGCGGGAGCAGGGGAAGCTCTGAGAGATTTCGGAGGGGAGCGGGCTCCCCTCCGAGCCGCCCCACCACCAGTCCTCAGACTGGTGAACGCTGCCCAGGGCGGCTGGGGCAAAGTATTTTCGGCAGGTACACGCCCTGCCGAAAATGTTTTCAATATGCCCGGCGGGGAGAGGCAAGACCATTACAAGACCACAGGGGCGGGGCGGAGAGGCTTCTTCGCCCTGCGTCTGCCATGAAAGGAACAACAGCTTATGAAACTCTGGGGCGGACGCTTTCAAAAAGACACCGACCTGCTGGTGAATGAACTCAACGCCTCCATCAGCTTTGACCAGCGGCTGTACAGGGAGGACATTACCGGCTCCATGGCCCACGCCGCCATGCTGGCGGACTGCGGCATCATCTCCAAAGAGGACGCCGCCGCCATCACCAGCGGTCTGGAGGACATTCTGGCAGACATCGAGGCGGGGAAGGCGGCATTCACCGCCGACAACGAGGACATCCACATGAACGTGGAGGCCCTGCTCACCGCCCGGATCGGCGACGCGGGGAAGCGGCTCCACACTGCCCGCAGCCGCAATGACCAGGTGGCCCTGGACTTCCGGATGTATGTCCGGGAGCAGATCCCCGTCATCGTGGGGCAGCTGCTGGAGCTGGAGACGGTCCTCTGCCGTCAGGCGAAGAAGCACCAGACCGCCGTGATGCCCGGCTACACCCATCTCCAGCGGGCGCAGCCCATCTCCTTTGCCCAGCATCTGATGGCCTATGCCGCCATGTTCCGCCGGGACGTGACCCGGCTGGAGGACTGCGGGGCCCGGCTGGACGAGTGTCCCCTGGGATCCGGCGCCCTGGCGGGCACAACCTATCCCATCGACCGGTGGGAGACGGCAAAGGCCCTGGGCTTCGCCGCACCCATGGGCAACTCCCTGGACGGCGTCAGCGACCGGGACTACGCGCTGGAGCTTTTGAGCGGCCTGTCCATTTTGATGATGCACCTGAGCCGCTTCGCCGAGGAGGTCATCCTCTGGTGCAGCTGGGAGTTCAAGTTCATCGAGCTGGACGACGCCTATGCCACTGGCTCCTCCATCATGCCCCAGAAGAAGAACCCGGACGTGGCGGAGCTGGTCCGGGGCAAGACGGGCCGGGTCTACGGCGACCTGATGAGCCTGCTGACCGTCATGAAGGGCCTGCCTCTGGCATACAACAAGGACATGCAGGAGGACAAGGAGCCGGTGTTCGACGCCGTGGACACGGTGGAGATGTGCCTGCCGGTGTTCGCCGCCATGCTGGACACCATGACCGTCCGGACGGACAATATGCGGAAGGCCGCCGGCCACGGCTTCATCAACGCCACCGACTGCGCCGACTACCTGACGAAAAAGGGGATGCCCTTCCGGGACGCCTACACCGTCACCGGCCATCTGGTGGCCCAGTGCACGGCCCGGGGCAAGACATTGGAGGAACTGACGCTGGAGGAGCTGAAGGCTGTCTCCGAGCTCTTCGAGGCGGACGTGTATGACGCGCTGAACCTGGAGAACTGTATGGCCCTGCGGAGCAGCTACGGCGGCCCGGCGGTGGCGGAGACCGCAAGGCAGATCGGGGAGATCGAACAGTTCATTCAGAAGATCAAAGAGAACAGATAAAAGGATAAAAGATAGGCAGATCCGGTAATATCTCTTATCCCTTATCTTCACTGGGGTGATGATATGAAACCAAAGGTCTACATCGACGGAAAGGACGGCACCACCGGCCTGCAAATCTATGACCGGCTGGCGGCGCGGGATGACATCGGCCTGCTGCTGATCGACGAGGCGAAGCGGAAGGACCCGGGCGAACGGAAACGGCTGATGGCGGAAGCGGACATCGTGTTTTTGTGCCTGCCGGACGCGGCGGCTGTGGAGGCCGTGGCCCTGGCGGAGGGCTCCGGCGCCCGGATGATCGACGCATCCACCGCCCACCGGACGGCGCCGGGCTGGGTCTACGGCTTCCCGGAGCTGCGGCCCGGCCAGCGGGAGGCCATCGCGGGGGCCCGATATGTGGCCAACCCCGGCTGCCACGCCACGGGGTTCATCTCCATTGTCGCGCCGCTGGTTCAGGCGGGGCTACTGTCCGCGGACGCGGACCTGTGCTGCTTCTCCCTCACCGGCTACTCCGGCGGCGGGAAGAAAATGATCGCCCAGTACGAGGCGGCGGAGAAGGCAGAGAGCCTTTACAGCCCCGGCCTCTACGGCCTGACCCAGGCCCACAAGCACCTGCCGGAGATGCAGAAGCTCTGCGGCCTGAAAAAGCCCCCGGTGTTCACGCCCATCGTGGATGACTACTACAAGGGCATGGCTGCCACAGTGCCCCTGCACAGGAGTCAGCTGACGGGGGAGGCCACCCTCCATCAGGTGTGGCAGGCGCTGGCGGACCACTACGCCGGGGAAAAGCTGGTCCATGTGGCCCCGGAGGGGAGCGCGGACGCAGGATCCAAGCTGTACGGCAACGCCAGAGCCGGGGACAACGGCCTGACCCTGGTGGCGGCGGGAAATGACGAGCGATTCACCATCACCGCCCTGTTCGATAACCTGGGGAAAGGGGCCTCCGGCGCGGCGGTGCAGAACATGAACATTATGCTGGGATTTGAGGAGACCGCTGGACTGCTGTGAGGCAAAAGTGAAGAAAAGAGATAAGGGATAGGCGCGCCCTGATTTTGGCGGGGGAGAGATGTCCCTTATCTGTTGAAGAGAGGATGATACGATGCTGAACTTCATCACCGGCGGCGTGTGCGCCGCCCAGGGCTTCCGGGCCGGGGGCATCCACGTGGGGGTCAAGACCCACGCGGCCTGGAAAAAGGACGTGGCGCTGATCGTGTCCGACGAGGACTGCGCCTGCGCCGCCGTGTATACGAAAAACGCCGTGAAGGCCGCCCACATCCATGTGGACAAGCGCCATCTGGCGGACGGAAAGGCCCGGGCTGCCGTTATCAACAGCGGCAACGCCAACGCCTGCGCCCCCATGGGAGAGGAAAACGCGGAGCGGGTCTGCGCGGCGGCAGGCAAGGCCCTGGGCTGCCGGCCGGAGGATGTGGTGGTAGCCGCCACCGGCGTCATCGGTCAGACGCTGAACGTGGCGGTCATCGAGCAGGGGATGCCGGAGCTGTGCGCGGCGGCGGCCCACACGGCGGCGGGCAGCGACGCGGCCGCCCACGCCATCATGACCACGGACACCGTCAAGAAGGAGCTGGCAGTGGAGACCGTTATCGGCGGCAAGACCGTCCGGATGGGCGGCATCGCCAAGGGTTCCGGCATGATCCACCCCAACATGGGCACCATGCTGTGCTTCCTGACCACCGACTGCGCCATCTCCTCGGAGATGATCAAGTCCGCCCTGCTGGAGACCGTTCAGGCCAGCTTCAACCGCATCAGCGTGGACGGAGACACCTCCACCAACGACACGTGCTGCGTCCTGGCCAACGGCTTGGCGGGGAACCCTGTCATCACGGAGAAGGGGCCGGATTACGACGCCTTTGTGGAGGCCCTGCGCGCCCTGTGTGTGGAGCTGGCGAAAAAGATGGCCTCCGACGGGGAGGGCGCTACCCACCTCATCACCTGCACCGTCACCGGAGCCGGGAGCGAGCAGAGTGCTGAGACCGTCGCCAAATCCGTGATCGGCTCCGCCCTCACCAAGGCGGCCATCTTCGGTGCGGACGCCAACTGGGGCCGGGTGCTGTGCGCCATGGGCTATTCCGGGGAGGACTTCAATCCGGACAAGGTGGATGTGGCCTTCCAGAGTCAGGCGGGCAGCGTCCAGGTGTGCGCTAAGGGCCGGGGGCTGGATTTTGATGAAGATCTGGCCAAGAGGGTCCTGACGGAGCACGATGTCACCATTGCCATCACCATGGGCGAGGGAGATAGCAGCTGCACCTGCTGGGGGTGCGACCTCACCTATGAGTATGTGAAGATCAACGGGGATTACCGGACGTAAACCGGGATGCCCGATAGTGCCCTTGCGGGGAGCGGAGATGGGCCGCTGTCCGGCGGCCTATCCGCACCCCGTAGCGGGTGCATCTGTCCAGTCATCATAGCTGCCATTCCCGCGTCCCATGGGACACCTCCTCCCCCTCCGGCGGAATCCCGCCGATTTTCAAGAAAAGAGTTGATGTTACGATGTCCTCCCACGCACAGCAAGCGCGGACGCTTGTGGAAGCCCTGCCCTATATCCAGAAATTCACCGGCAAGACCATCGTGGTCAAGTACGGCGGCAACGCCATGGTGTCCGACGAACTCCGCCGGGCTGTCATGTGCGACATCATCCTGCTGTCCCTGGTTGGCATTCGGGTGGTGGTGGTCCACGGCGGCGGGCCGGAGATCAGCGAGATGCTGAAGAAGCTCGGCCACGAAAGCCGGTTTGTGGACGGCCTGCGCTATACCGACGCCGAGACCATGGACGTGGTCCAGTCCGTCCTCTGCGGCAAGGTCAACAAGAATCTGGTGGCCCAGCTGAACCGTCTGGGGGGCCAGGCCATCGGCCTGTGCGGCATGGATGGGCAGCTGTTCCAGGCGGAGCAGCTGGACGAGAAGTACGGCCTGGTGGGAAAGATCACGGGTGTGAATCCGGAGCCGGTGGAAAACGCCCTGCTCAGCGGCTATATCCCCGTGGTGTCCACCGTGGCCCAGGGCGTGGACGCGGACACCGCCTACAACATCAACGCGGATACCGCCGCCTCCAAGCTGGCAGCCGCCATGGGGGCGGAGAAGCTGATCCTGCTGACGGACGTGCGGGGCCTGCTGCGCAATCCCAGGGACGAGGAGACGCTGATCCACGTGGTCCACACCTACGATGTGCCGGGCCTGGTGGCCCAGGGCATCATCTCCGGGGGCATGATCCCCAAGATGGAGTGCTGTGTGGACGCCATCGCCGGCGGCGTGGAGCGGGTCCACATCCTGGACGGACGCATTCCCCATTCCATTCTCATTGAGCTCCTCAGTGATGAGGGCATCGGCACCATGTTGAAAAAGGAGGACTGATCCCATGACCAGCCAAGAGATCAAGGCCCTGACCGGGCAGTACATCATGAACACTTACGGCCGCTTCCCGGTGGCCATCGACCATGGACAGGGCGCCACGCTCTACGACCCCGAGGGCAACGCCTACATCGACTTCACCAGCGGCATCGGCGTCAGCGATCTGGGCTATGGTTGTCAGCCCTGGGTGGACGCCATCGCCAAGCAGGCGGGGAAGATCGGCCACACCTCCAACCTGTTCTACACTGAGCCACCGGCCCGGCTGGCGGAGATCCTCTGCAAGCGGACCGGCATGAGCAGCGTATTCTTCGCCAACGGCGGCGGCGAGGCCAACGAGGGCATGATTAAGCTGGCGAGAAAGTACAGCTTCGACAAGTACGGCAGGGGCCGTGCCGCCATCGTCACTCTGAACAACTCCTTCCACGGCCGCACCATCACCACCCTGACGGCCACCGGCCAGGACGTGTTCCACAACTATTTCTTCCCCTTCACCGAGGGGTTCCGGTATGCCGACGCCAACGACCTTGCCTCCCTGGAGGCCGCAGCGGGGGACGACGTGTGTGCCGTCATGATGGAGCTGGTCCAGGGCGAGGGCGGCGTGCTGCCCCTGGACCGTGACTATGTGAAGGCCGTTGCCAGACTGTGCGCGGAGAAGGACTGGCTGCTGCTGGTGGACGAGGTCCAGACCGGCGTAGGGCGGACGGGCAGCCTCTTCGCCTTCCAGCAGTACGGCATTTTGCCGGACGTGGCGTCCTTCGCCAAGGGCATTGCCGGGGGACTGCCCATGAGCGGCATTCTGGCCAATGAGAAATGCCGGGACGTGCTGGGCCCCGGCACTCACGCCACCACCTTCGGCGCCAATCCGGTGTGCGCTGCCGCCGGTCTGGTGGTGCAGGAGACGCTGACGGACGCGTTTCTGGAGGACGTCCGGGCCAAGGGCACGTATCTGCGTAACCAGATCGAGGCGCTGGACCTGCCCTGCTTCGGCGCCACCCGGGGCATGGGGCTGATGATCGGCATCCAGGTGAAGGACGGCTGGACCAATAAGGAGATCGCAAGCAAGCTGATCGAAAACGGCCTGCTGGTGCTGACCGCCGGACCGAGTATGCGGCTGCTGCCGCCTCTTGTGATCTCCCAAGAGGAGATGGACCAGGGGCTGGAGATCCTGAAAAAGACGCTCTCCTGAATCTGTCTTTTTCGCTCCGGCCGGGGACCTGCTGCGCCCCGCCGTGACTCCGGCACTTACACGAACACCCGCTATAACTCTAACACTAACACTAACTATAACCCTAACTATAACCCTAACTATAACCGGAGAATTTTACACAATTTTCCCGGACTAAATGATAAAAGCGCCCATGGCGGGACAGAGAGGAGACACCCATGGAAAACCACACCCATTTTTTAAAGCTCCTGGACTTTACCCCGGCGGAGATCCAGCAGTTCCTGGACACCGCAGCAGATCTGAAGGCCAAAAAGAAGGCCGGCATTCCCCACCGGTATCTGGAGGGGAAGAACGTGGCTCTGATCTTCGAAAAAACCTCCACCCGGACCCGGTGTGCCTTTGAGGTGGCCTGCCAGGACTTAGGCATGGGTTCCACCTACCTGGGTCCCACTGGCAGCCAAATCGGTGTGAAGGAGTCCATCGCCGACACCGCCCGGGTGCTGGGCCGGATGTACGACGGCATCGAGTACCGGGGCTTCGGACAGGAAATTGTGGAGGAGCTGGCAAACTACGCTGAGGTGCCGGTGTTCAACGGCCTCACCAATGAGTTCCACCCCACCCAGATCCTGGCAGACTTCCTGACCATCCAGGAGCACTTCGGGAGACTCAAGGGCATCAAGCTGGTGTATCTGGGGGACGCCCGGTTCAATATGGGCAATAGTCTGATGGTGGGCTGCGCCAAGATGGGGATGCACTTTGTGGCCTGCGCCCCAAAGGCGTACATGCCGGACCAGAAGCTGATCGATACCTGCTTACGTCTCGCCGCCGAGACCGGCGCGGTGCTGGAGTTCATTGAAGACCCCATGGAAGCTGTCAAGAACGCCGACGTGCTGTACACGGACGTTTGGGTCTCCATGGGGGAGCCGATGGAGGTCTGGCAGGAGCGCATTGCCGCCCTGGCGCCCTATCAGGTGACAAAGGCCCTGATGGACAACGCCGGGCCCCAGTGCAGGTTCATGCACTGCCTGCCCGCCTACCATGACCACAAGACCAAGGTGGGGAAAGAGATGGGCGAGAAGTTCGGACGGGAGACCATGGAGGTCACCGACGAGGTGTTCGAGTCCCCGGCCTCCATCGTCTTTGACGAGGCGGAGAACCGGATGCACACCATCAAGGCCGTCATGTATGAGCTGATGAAGTGAGAGAACGAAACAGTGCCCCGGAGTATCAAAACTCCGGGGCGCTGTTATGCGTCGTCAAAGCAGATCCCCCGGCTGCCAGTCGGCGGGCAGATCCTGCGGGGTTTGGACGTTCCCGCTCTGGTCGAGCCTGTAAGCGCACAGAATGGTCCATGTGGTCTGGCCGTGGTCATCGGTGATGCAGACGGCGGCTGTCAGGGTTTCCCCGGGCAGGAGTTCACAGGTGAAGGTGTAATCCGTCCAGTTATACATTTCCACAAACCCGGCCTCTGCCCACAGCTCCAAGGCCTCCGGAACGGGGACGGACGATTCCGGGACTGTCTCCTGATTTCGGTAGAAGCAGATCTCCACCTGAGACGGGGAGGGGCTGAAATGGGTGTTGCCTCCATGAGAGATGGAAAGGGACAACCCGCCCAGCGTGAGTTTCTTGCTGGTCTGCGGCCAGGAATCGCTCTGGAAATCTCTCCACTGGTTGGCCCAGTCGGTTTGGCTGAACCCACCCCACACATCCAGCCGGAAATTTCCGGGCAGACAGTCGTACAAGGTTTCCATCTGGTCGGCGGCAGTGACGCCATCCGTGGTGAGGGATGCGGAGAGAAGGATTTCCTGATCCATGGGAAGGGTCCAATTCTGAGCGGTGAAGGTTCCGTTTTTCCCAGAGGCCTCCGCAGAAAACTGCCGGCCGTCCGAGAGAAGGGCGGTGAAGAGGGCGGTGGTGTTGTCCTGCCAGCTTTTGGCCTGGGCCGACACCTGAAGGGTCACAGTCCCCGCTGCCAGGTCGTAGTCCGTAACCCGCGCCTGGGAAACCGCAAAAAGATTGGAATCCTCATCCAGGAGATCCCGGATCTGCCCGGCAAGTGCCCCAATCTGGCCGCTGACGCTGCTCTCGATACCGTACACCTGAGACTGGACTTGATCCAGGCGGCTGCCAAGGGCGGAAAGGCCGCTGCCCAAAGCCAGCGCCGCCGTCAAAGCCGCGCCGCAAATCCCGGCGCTTACGGCGATTTTTTTCTTCCGGCTCCACCTGGGGTTCTGGACGACCTGGGCCGCGTCAAGATATTTTTTTGCGATGGCCTCCACTGCCGCCAGCTCCCGGTCGGTCAGCTCCCCCGCCGGGGCGGTGCCCTCCACGCCTTCACCGGGGGCTTCCGGGGCATCTTTTTCGGAACGGTCCTCCGCCGCTTCCGGCTCTACTCCCAGCAGGGCGCCGATGGTGACGCCAAAGATCCGGCTCATGGCGATCAGGTTCTCCAGTTCCGGCACGGCGGCGTCCGCCTCCCACTTGCTCACCGCCTGGCGGCTGACGCCCAGCCGCTCCCCCAGGGATTCCTGAGAGAGGCCGGCGGCCTTTCGGGCCTCCTGGATGCGGCGGCCCAGGGTCTGCTGCTCCCGCATGGTATCAACTCCTTTGCCCTCACCATACCAGAGAGCGGGAAAAAGCGCAACCACCGGCGGGTTTCCCGGATGTCAACCACGGGTTGCGGATGGGAAAAAGAAAATAATTTCCCCTGAATCTCCTGAAAAAACAAATAAAAAATCTCTGCTTGACAACAATTTTTTATTGTTCTATGGTAAGGGCAGAGCTGCCGGCGGCTCCTGACAGAACTGGAAGGAGCGAATACACATGAATCATTTGACCTTGCGGGGCACCCACCGGGAGATGGGCTTTCAGTGGGGCGCCCGGCTGGCGGAGCGCGGCCTGCGCCTGCTGGACCATGTGCCCTTTCCCCTGGAGGCGGAGCGGCGGGCCTTTGCGGCTGCCTGCCACCCGGCGTATGCGCGCCATTTCCCCGCCGCCCTGGAGGAGCTGGAGGGGCTGGCGGCGGGGCAGAACTGCCGGCAGGAGGACTTGGAGACGGTCCTCTTCACCACCTACGCCCTGCCGCCCGCCTGCGGCTGTTCCTGCCTGGCGGTGTCCAACGGGAACGGGGTGTTCTTCGGACGGAACAGCGACTTTCTGACGGCGCTGGAGCCGGACTACACCCATGTGACATACGGATTTTCCGACAGGGCGATCCCCTTTACAGGGAACACCACCTCGTTTGTGCAGATGGAGGACGCCGTCAACGCCCGGGGACTGGCCATCGGGCTCACCTCTGTCTACACGCCCAGGCCCCGGCCGGGTCTGAACGCCGGCATGGTTCTGCGGCTGCTGGCAGAGACCTGCGCCGCCGTGCCGGAGGCCCTGGACCGCCTGCGGGCGCTGCCCCTGGCCTCCTGCCAGACGCTGACGCTGGCGGATGCCGCCGGGGACATTGCTGTGGCGGAGTGCAGCCCGGAGGGGATGCGGGTGGAGCGTCCCGGCCCGGCGGGACCCTTCGTCTGCGCCGCGAATCTCTTTCACTCGGATCTGGCGGTCCCGCTGCCGCCGGGGCTGGACTCCTGGCGGGCGGCGGAGCGGTACGACACGATGCGCCGGGTGCTGGAGCGGGAGGGGGAGACGCTGGCTCTTTCCGGCGTCCAGGCCCTGCTGGCGGGGCGAAAGGGCTTTCTCTGCCAGTATGACCGGGCTGCGGGGCGGGACACCGTCTGGTCCGCGGCCTGCGACCTGACCCGGCGGCGCTGCCTGCTGGCGGAGGGCAACCCGGGGCGGACGGCCTTCCGGGAGATTCCCTTCCCAGTGGAGCGGGGGGACAGCCGCCCTTGACACCCGCCGCCCGGCTGCATACAATAGAACGGAATCTGACAAAAAGGAGGGGCTGATATGGAGCGTTCCGCTGGCATCCTGCTGCCGGTGTTCTCCCTGCCGGGGCCTTACGGCATCGGCTCCCTGGGCCGGGAGGCCCGGGCCTTTGCCGAATTTCTCCACAACGCCGGGCAGAGGTGGTGGCAGGTGCTGCCGGTGGGGCCCACCGGAGCGGGGAACTCCCCCTACACCAGCGAGTCCACCTTCGCCGGGAACCCGCTGCTCATCGACCTGGAGGACCTGCGGGACCGGGGCCTGCTGACGGAGGCGGAGTTGTCCGCCGCCCGGGTGCCGGAGGGAGCGCCCATCGACTACGCCGCCCTCTATGAGAGCCGGGAGGCACTGCTGCGGCGGGCCTTCTCCCGGCTGGGCGGAGCGGAGGCCCAGTCCGTGCGGGACTTTGCCGCAGCCAATCCCTGGCTGGGGGAGTACGCCCTGTACCGGGCGCTCAAGGCCCGCTTCGGCCAGACGGCCTGGTTCGACTGGCCGGACAAGGACCTCCTGAACCGCGACCCGGCGGCGCTGGCGGCCGCCCGGCAGGAGCTGGCGGAGGATATCGCTTTTCACCAGGCGGTGCAGTTCTGGTTCTTCTCCCAGTGGAAGGCCCTGAAGGACCACGCCAACGGCCTGGGGGTGCGGATCATCGGGGATCTGCCCATCTACGTGTCCCTGGACAGCGCCGACGTGTGGAGCGAGCGGAGGGAGTTCCTGCTGGACGAGACGGGGCGGCCCAGCCGGGTGGCGGGCGTGCCGCCGGACTACTTCTCGGAGGAGGGCCAGCTGTGGGGCAATCCCCTGTACGACTGGGCGGCCCAGAAGCGGGACGGCTTCGGCTGGTGGATCAGAAGGGTGGAGGGCGCCTCCCGCCTGTTCGACGCCATCCGCATCGACCACTTCCGGGCCTTTGAGCGGTACTGGTCCGTCCCCGCCGGGGCGGAGACCGCCAGAGAGGGCCGCTGGGAACCCGGCCCCGGCATGGACCTGCTGCGGGTCCTGACCGGCTGGTTCCCCCACATCACCTACATTGCCGAGGACCTGGGGCTTCTCACGCCGGAGGTCCACCAGCTCCGGGAGGCGGCGGGCCTGCCGGGCATGAAGGTGCTGGAATTCGCCTTTTCAGACCCCGGCAACGACTATCTACCCCACAACTACGGCAGCCGCCGGTGCGTCTGCTACACCGGCACCCACGACAACGACACCGCCCTGGGCTGGTACGACCACGCGGGGGAAGCGGAGCGGGCCTTTGCGGAGCGGTATCTGGGCGCCTCCGGCCGGGAGAATGTCCGGCGGGCGCTGCTGCGGTGCGGCATGGGCAGCACGGCGGAGCTGTTCGTGGCCCAGATGCAGGACTACCTGGCCCTGGGCAGCGAGGGGCGGATCAACGTCCCCGGCGTGGCGGAGGGCAACTGGCGCTGGCGGATGGCCCCCGGCGCGGCCGCGGCCGGGCTGGCGGTGGACATCCGGCGGCTGACGGAGGTCTACGGCCGCTGCTGAGGACCGGAGAAGCGCCTGAGAAATTTTGACGGAGGGAAAGCGCGATGAAGATTCGGGAAGTAGAGGAGAGAACGCCCCGGCTGGTGGAACAGCTGGTGGACGTGTGGGAGGCGTCCGTGCGGGCCACGCATCTGTTCCTCTCCGCGAACGAGATCGCGGAGATCAAGCGGTATGTCCCCCAGGCTTTGATGGGAGTGGCGCATCTGGTGGTAGCGGAACGGGACGACGGCGCGCCCGCCGCCTTTATGGGAGTCCAGGACGGAAAGCTGGAAATGCTGTTCCTGGCGCCGGAAGAGCGGGGGAAGGGGCTGGGAAGGCAGCTCCTGGAGCATGGAATCCAGCGGTATGCGGTCGAATCCCTGGCGGTCAACGAGCAGAACCCCCAGGCCCGGGACTTTTATGAGCACATGGGGTTCCAGGTCTTTGAGCGGTCGGAGCTGGACGAACAGGGAAATCCCTATCCGATTCTCTACATGCGGCGGGAGACAGCCGCCCCTTGACGGGCGGAGCGTTCCATGGTATCATTTCCCTGTCCCTGGGAAGAAGCTCTGACCGGCGGACCGGACAATTTTGGATTCTGTCGCTCTGACCGGCACGGGCCAGCCCCGGCCGCAAGACGGGGAAGCGCCCGGCGGTGCCGGGCGGACGGCGCATGTCAAAATCCCCCTCTGCCAGCGCGGCGGAGGGGTTTACTTTTTGGAAAAAGGAGGAATCCTCTGTGGAGACCCGTGTGGCCGTGCTGGCGATCATCGTCCGGGACACGGCCTCTGTCCCGGCGCTGAACGAGCTGCTGCACCAGTACGCCCCCTATATCATCGGGCGGATGGGGGTGCCCTACCACGCCCGGGGCGTGAACATCATCAGCGTGGCGGTGGACGCACCGGCGGACGCCATCTCCGCCCTGTCCGGCAAGATCGGCCGGCTGGCGGGGATCACGGCCAAGACCGTTTACGCGCCGGAGGATGCGCTGCAACAAGGAAAGTGAGGAAACAGAAGATGAAACAGTGGATGAAGAAGAGTCTGGCGGCCTGCCTGGCCCTGGTTATGTGCCTGACCCTGGCCGCCTGTGGCGGGAAGGAGGGCGAGACGCCCGCGGAGGAGTCCGTCAACGTCCGGGTGGCGGCCCTGAAGGGACCCACCGCCATGGGCATGGTGAAGCTGATGAGCGATTATGCTCCTGTGGAGGAAGCGTTGGAGGATAAGGAGAATGTGGTGACCGCTGGCGGCGGAAACACCTATGAGTTCACCCTGGCCGCCTCCGCCGACGAGGTGTCCCCCAAGCTGATGCAGGGGGAGCTGGACATCGCCTGCGTGCCGGCCAACCTGGCCTCCGTGCTGTATAACCGGACGGACGGCGGCATCGTCACCCTGGCGGTGAATACCCTGGGCGTGCTGTATATTGTGGAGAATGGCAATTCCGTCCAGTCCATGGGGGATCTGGCGGGCCGGACTATCGTGGCCTCCGGCAAGGGCTCCACGCCGGAGTACGCCCTGCGGTATCTGCTGACGGAGAACGGCATCGACCCGGACACCGGCGTCACCATCGACTGGAAGAGCGAGCACAGCGAATGCGTGGCATCCCTGGCATCCGGCGCGGCTACCATCGCCATGCTGCCCCAGCCTTTCGTCACCGTGGCCCAGACCCAGCTGCCGGACCTGCGGGTGGCCCTGGACCTGACAGAGGAGTGGGACGCCCTGGACAACGGCTCCGCCCTGCTCACCGGCGTGGTGGTGGCCCGGGCAGACTTCGTGAAAGAGCACCCGGCGGCGGTCAGCAACTTCCTGGAGCAGTACAGCGCCAGCGTGGACTGGGTGAACGCCAACACCGCCGAGGCGGCGGAGCTCATCGGCGGCTATGACATCGTGGACGCTACTGTGGCGGAGAAGGCCCTGCCTTACTGCAATATCGTGTGCGTCACCGGCACGGAGATGATGGATATGCTGTCCGGCTATCTGAGCGTGCTGTGGGAGCAGGACGCAGAATCCGTGGGCGGCGGTATGCCCAACGACGACTTCTATTACGGCGCGTAACGGCTGACAAATTTTCCGCGCCCCGGGAACACCCGGGGCGCGGTGGTTTCCAGGAGAAAGGGGAGGCAGATGAAGCGGCGAACAGGCTCTGTCCGGCTGTGGGCGGCGGCCTTCTGGCTGCTGGTGTGGGAGGGGGCCAGTCTGGCCCTGGCGGCTACCACCGGCGGGCGGATGCTGCTGCTGGCCTCTCCGGTGCAGGCGCTGGGGCGGCTGCTGGCCCTGGCGGGCACGGCGGCCTTCTGGCAGGCGGTGGCCTTCTCCTCCCTCCGCATCCTGGGGGGCTTTCTCCTGGCCTGCGCGCTGGCGGCGGTGCTGGCACCGCTGGCGGCCCGTTTCCAGTGGGTCCGGGACCTGTTGAGCCCCCTGGTGGCGGTGGTGAAAGCGGTGCCGGTGGTGTCCTTCATCATCCTGGCGCTGATCTTCTTCTCGTCGGAGAACCTGTCTTTGCTGATCTCCGCCCTGATGGTGTTCCCGCCGGTGTATCTGAACGTGCTGGAGGGCATCGGGCACACGGACCGGCAGCTGCTGGAGATGGCCCGGGTGTTCCGGGTGCCGGTCTCCCGGCAGCTGCGGGGCATCTACCTGCCGGCGGTGCTGCCCTATTTCCGCTCCGCCGTGTCATTGGGGCTGGGCCTGTGCTGGAAGTCCGGCGCGGCGGCGGAGGTCATCGGCCTGCCTGCCGGGTCTATCGGCGAGGCGCTGTACACCGCCAAGGTGTACTTCCAGACCGGAGACCTCTTCGCCTGGACGGCGGTGATCGTGACGGTATCGGTGATATTCGAGCGGCTGTTCCTCCGCCTGGTGGACGCCGCAGTGAGAAAGGCGGGCAGCTGATGGAGATTGCGGTGAAGCACCTGTGCAAATCCTTCGGGGCCGGACGGTGCTGCGGGACTTGACCTTTACTGCGGGACCCGGCATTACGGCCGTCATGGCGCCCTCCGGGACCGGCAAGACCACCCTGCTGCGCATCCTGCTGGGGCTGGAGCGGCCGGACAGCGGCACGGTGGAGGGGCTTGCGGGAAAGCGGCTCACCGCCGTGTTCCAGGAGGACCGGCTGCTGGAGCACCTCTCCGCTGAGGGCAATCTCCGGTTTGTGCTGGGCCGGGTTTATGACCCCGCCGCGGCCCGGGCCCTGCTGGACCGGCTGGGCCTGCCGGACACGGGCGCGCAGCCGGTGCGGGAGTTCTCCGGCGGCATGAAGCGGCGGCTGGCCCTGGCACGGGCGCTGCTGGCGCCCTTTGACGCGCTGGCGCTGGACGAGCCCTTCACCGGCCTGGACCGGGAGAACCGGGACCTGGCCCTGGCCTGCATCCGGGAGACGGCGGGGGATCGGCCGGTACTGCTGGTGACCCACGATGCCGCCGACGCGGCGGGATCGCCGGTCGTCACGCTGTAAGGAAGAACAGAGCGCGGCGCCGCCTCCGGGCGGCGCCGCGGTGCGCCATAGGACTAGCTTTTTGGGAGAGACTATGGTACAATGGCCGCAAAGCGGCGGGAGGGCGCCTGCCATGGCTGGGACCACGCCCGGCCTCCTGCGGGACAGCCGCCCGGAGCACCAGATCCCCGCGGGGGGTGGCGCAGCAGCCGCAGCGTCAGCGCACCGCTCCCGTGGGGGGGCCGACCATCCAACAACCTCAACCCCGGACGGCCGTCCGGGGATGCGACCAAAAGGAGCTGTCTGTATGATTAAGATCACCACCGACTCCACCTGCGACCTGCCGCGGGAGCTGCTGGAGCGATACAATATCACCGTGACCCCGCTGGGGATCATCAAGGCGGGGAAGCTGTACCAGGACGGGGTGGACATCCGCACCGGGGACATCGCCGCCCATGTGGACGCCGGCGGCGAGATCACCACCACCAACGCCGTCAATGTGGCGGACTATGAGGAGCTGTTCCGCCGTCTGATGGAGGAGTATGACGCGGTCATCCACCTGAACATCGGCATGGGCTTTTCCAGCTGCCACCAGAACGCCCGCCTGGCGGCGGAGGAGGTGGACGGCGTGTATGTGGTGGACTCCGCCAACCTGACGGTGGGCCATGGGATGCTGGTGCTGGCCGCCGCAGAGGCCGCGGAGGCCGGGAAGTCTGTGACGGAGATCCTGGCGATGCTGGAGGAGATGATTCCCCGGGTGGAGACCAGCTTTGTGCTGGACCGGCTGGATTACATGAAAAAGGGCGGTCGCTGCTCCACCGCCACGGCCCTGGGTGCCAGCCTGCTGAAGCTCCACCCCTGCCTGGACGTAGTGGACGGCAAGCTGCCGGTGACGAAGAAGTACCGGGGCTCCATCGAGAAGGTGGTGGAGGAGTACGTCCGGGACCGGCTGCGGGACCGCGCGGACCTGGACACCCACCGGGCCTTTCTGGTGGACACCTGCCCGGACGACCACCTGGCCTCCATCGCCCGGGAGGTCCTGCGTCAGGACGGGCGGTTCCAGGAGATCATCGAGGCCAAGGCGGGGTGCACCATCTTCTGTCACTGCGGCCCCGGCACCCTGGGCGTGATCTTCCTGCGGAAGGCGTGAGACCGTGCGCGCTGCGGGCGGCAGGCCCGGCGGCCCGCTTCCCGCGCCCTGGCATCAAACAGAAGAGCCGGCCCCTCTGGGGACCGGCTCTCTTTGCTGGAAATCAGATTTACTTGACGGCGATGGCCTCGATCTCGCAGAGCACGCCCTTGGGCAGCTCTCGCACGGCCACGCAGCTGCGGGCGGGCTTGGAGGTGAAATACTTGGCGTACACCTCGTTGAAGGCGGCGAAGTCGCCCATGTCCGCCAGGAAACAGGTGGTCTTCACCACGCTCTCTAGAGTGACGCCGGCGGCCTCCAGAATGGCGCCCACGTTCTTGCAGCTCTGCTCCGCCTGTGCGGCGATGCCCTCGGGGATAGCGCCGGTGGCGGGGTCCACGGGAATCTGGCCGGAGGTGATGACCAGGTCGCCGAAGGCGTAGCCCTGGGAGTAAGGGCCGATGGCGCCCGGAGCGTTGGGGGTGGAAATCACGGTTTTCATGGGAAAACCCTCCTTTGATCGATTTGGATACCTTCATCATAACATCCGCCGCAGAAAAGTCAACTACCGGCGCTTGTGAAAAAGGGAAAATCGTGGTATACTTTTTTGGAATGTCTTACAGGAAGGGCGGACGGCCCGCCGGAAGGAGAAGAGCAAGTATGAGCGATTTGAGGGAAGTCCTTCAGGAGAACAGCTATCTGCGCCAGAAGCAGCTGATCTTCGCGGACTGCGACCGGTACCAGCGGGCCCGGGTGAGCACGCTGTTGAGCATCGCCGCCGCCGTGGCCGGGGCGGACTACGACGCCCGGGGTCTGACCTATGAGAAGCTCTATGAGATGCGGGAGGTGTTCCTGCTCTCCCGCATCGCCCTGCGGATCCATCGCTGCCCCAGGGCGCTGCAGGTGGTGGACGTCACCACCTGGGAGGACGGCGTCAAGGCCGCCCACATGCAGCGGGTGTATGAGATCACGGACAGGGAGGGACTTCTGGTGTCCATCCGCAGCGACTGGATTCTGGTGGACCCGCAGACCCGGCGCATCATGCGGCCCGGCACCTTCACAGCCAAGAAGCTGGGCACCTGCCCCAAGGCCATCGACGCTCCGGAGCCCCGGAAGATCCTGCTGCCCCGGGAGGGGGTTGAGGATCTGGGCGCCCGGAAGGTGGTCTGGTCCGACCTGGACGGTAACGGCCATGTGTACAGCGGCAACTACGGTGACTTCGTCTGGGACTACCTGCCCGCCGACCTGCAGGAAAAGGTGCCCCGGGAGTTCTTCATCAATTACAGCAAGGAAGCCACCCTGGGCCAGGAGCTGCGGATGGTGGGCTGCCGCAAGGGCGGCGAGTATCTGATGGAGGGCCTGGGCCCGGAGGGCGTCTGCTTCTCCGCCCAGTGCGTGTTTTAAGATGCGGGCGGAGCCGTTTTCCCTGGGCGGGATGCCGGCCCTCCGCTGGGGGCGGCCCAGCCGGCGGGGGATCCTCTACCTCCACGGCCAGGGCGGAAGCAAGGCGGAGGCTGCGTTCTTTGCCGCCGCGGCGGCGGACGCCGGGTGGCAGACCGTCAGCGTGGATCTGCCCGGCCACGGGGACCGGGAGTCAGAGGCCGCGGCTCTGGTCCCCTGGCAGGTGGTGCCGGAGCTGCGGTGCGCCCTGGCGGAGCTGCGGGGCAGATGGGACCGGGTGGGGCTCTTCGGCTCCAGCCTGGGGGCCTGGTTCGGCCTGCTGGCATATCCGGACGCGCCCCTGGCGGGGGCGCTGTTCCTCTCTCCGGTGGTGGACATGGAGGCCCTGATCCGCAAAATGATGGGCTGGGCCGGTGTCAGTGAGGAGCGGCTGGCCCGGGAGGGGCGCATCCCCACAACGTTCGGCCAGACCCTCTCCTGGGAATATCTGCGATACGTCCGGACCCACCCTGCCCGCCGGTGGCGGACGCCCACGGCCATCCTGTACGGCGCCCGGGACCATCTGACGGACCGGGAGACCGTGGAGGCCTTTGCCGCCCGGAATGGCTGCCGCCTGACTGTGGAGGAGGCCGGAGAGCACTGGTTCCACACGCCGGAGCAGCTGGCGGTGGTGGACCGCTGGCAGCGTGCCTGCCTGGCGGACCTGGAATAAGAGAACAGCGAAGCGCCGCCCCGCATCCGCGGGGCGGCGCTGTGATTTGAAGCGGGAGCAGAGCTCAGAACCCGTACAGCATGGAGCGGCTGATGTCCGCCAGGGAGTGGGCGCCGCACATAGCCATGGTGTCGGCCAGCTCGGCCTTCAGCTTTTCCACATAGGTCTTGACGCCCTCGGCACCGGCACCGTACACCATGGTGACGAAGGGCCGGCCGATCAGCACCGCGTCCGCGCCCAGGGCCAGGGCCTTGAACACGTCCATGCCGGTGCGGATGCCGCCGTCCACCAGAATGGTCATCCGGCCGCCCACAGCGTCCACGATGGCGGGCAGCACCTCTGCGGTAGAGGGGCACTGATCCAGCACCCGGCCGCCGTGGTTGGACACCACGATGCCCTTGGCCCCGGCCTCCAGAGCTTTCTTGGCCCCGGCCACGGTCATGATGCCCTTGACGATGAAGGGCTTCTCCGCCATGGCAACGATCTCGCGCAGCTCCTCCACAGTCTTGCTGCCGGCGGGGGGCGTCATGTTCTTCAGGAAGGGCAGGCCCGCCGCGTCGATGTCCATGGCGATGGCAAAGGGATCTGCGGCCTTCACCAGGTCCATCTTCTGCCGGATGGTCTCCAGGTTCCAGGGCTTGACGGTGGGCACGCCGCAGCCGCCGTTCTTGGCGATGGCCGCCGCAGCGCCCTCCATGACCGCAGGGTCCGTGCCGTCGCCGGTGAAGGCGGCGATGCCCGCTTCAGCACAGGCGGCCACCAGGATGTCGTTATAGGCCAGATCGTTGTACTTGTCCCCGTAGTGGAGCGTCATGGCGCCCACCGGGGCAGCGAAGACCGGCAGGTCCACCGTGCGGCCGAACAAGGTGAAGGAGGTGTCCACCGGCTTGTTCTCGCAGATGGTGTCCATGTTGACGCACAGCTCCTGCCACTTCTGATAGTTACGGATGAAGCCGGTCCCGATGCCCTTGGCGCCGGGGCCGGGGACGGTGTTCCTGCAGGCCAAGCCGTTGCACACGGGACAGGCCTTGCAGTAGGGGCCCATAGCGCCCCGCGCTTGTTCCAGAACTTCCTGATATGTCATAGATTTTCCCCTCCGAATTGTTTTCCGAAAACCGCGGCACGCCGCGGAAGGCTGCCTTGATTGTACTCCCTTTAAAAGAAAAAGGCAACCTTTGGCAGAGAAGTTCCCGGGCGCAAAAAGAGGCTGGAAAAATTTTTTGTTTTCCTGCAACATACGGCCCGCCTTTCCGTCTGAATAGGCAGAGGCCCCGGTTTGGAAGCGGGGCGTGAAAAGGAGGGTATTGGAATGAAAAGAGGCTTTGCGTGGCTGCTGACGCTGCTGGCGCTGCTGGGTCTGCTGTCCGGCTGCGGCGGTGGTGGTGATACGACTGTGTCGGACACCGCCTCCAACAGCGCCGCCACGGATGGGGCGGACGACCCGGGCGGCTCCTACGGCGCCTGGGCGGAGGCGGAAGTGGCTGAGGACTCCGGCGGTACGGCGGAGGACGGTGCCTCCGACCGTCTGGAAAACGCCAAGATGATCTACACCGCCCGGATGGAGGTGGAGACCACCGCCTTCGACACCGCCGACGCGGACCTGCGGACGCTGGTGGAGGTCCTGGGGGCTATTTTGAGCAGGCGGCGGTCCATGACTACGGCAGCGGCTATCGCTCCGGCGACTACAAAGTGCGCATCCCCGCGGATCAGTTCCAGCCTTTCCTGGACCGGGTGGGGACACTGTGCCACGTCACCTATCAGGAGCAGACCAGCGAGAACGTCAGCGAGGCGTACTACGACGCGGAGAGCCGCCTGGCCACTCAGAGGACCAAGCTGGAGCGGCTGCAGAACCTGCTGGCCCAGGCGGAGAATATGGAGGACATTATCACCATCGAATCCGCCATCTCCGACACGGAGCTGGAGATCGAGCGGCTCACCGGCACCCTGCGGCAGTATGACGCCCTGGTGGACTACGCCACTGTCCATCTCTCCCTCCAGGAGGTGTACCAGCTCTCCAATGTGGAGGAGCCGGCTACCAGTTTTGCAAGCCGCATGGGCGCGGCCTTTGCTTCTGGCTGGCGGGGGTTTGTGGGCGCACTGGAGAGTCTGGCCGTGGCCCTGGCCTACGGCTGGGTGTGGCTGCTGCTTCTGGCGGCGGTTGGCACCGTGGCGGGCCGCCTTCTCTGGAAGAGGAGGCGCAGGGAGCGGCAGGCCGCCTCCAAGGAGTCGGAGAACAAGCCGTAAGACAGAACGGAACAAACAGCGCATCCGGCGTTGGATGCGCTGTTTTCCTGCCGGATTTTTGAAAATGATGTGGATTTTTGACGGATGATATTCCGTTTTGTGTTCGCTGTCGGGCATACACCGCGCCGCCGCGGCACATACTAGCGGGGATCACGGAGGTGGAGCATGAATCGGATTTCATCCAATTATGAGGAAAATGTGCAATGGTTCAACGACGTGCTAGGGGCAGGCCGCAGCTGCGACATGGTATGTCGGGACCTGTATGTGGGCGGCCGGCGGGCCCGGTTCTGGGTCATCGACGGCTTCGGCGGGGACGCCATCCTGGAGCGGATGGGGGCCTTCTGGCTGTCGCTCCAGCCGGAGGCGGTGCAGGGCCTGACGGAGATGCAGCAGTTCGCGGACCGCTATGTGACCTTTATGGAGGTGAACGTCAGCTATGACCGGGATGACATCGTCACCTCCGTGCTGATGGGCAAAAGCCTGCTGGTGATGGAGGGGCTGTCCGGCGCGGCGCTGATCGACGCCAAGGAGTATCCCAGCCGCAGCGTGGGAGAGCCGCCGGACGGCAAGGTCCTCCGGGGCTCTCATGACGGATTCATTGAGGCGGTGGTGCCCAACATGGCCATGCTGCGCCGCCGCATCCGGGATCCCCACCTGACCATGGAGGGGCTGAAGGTCGGCCAGCGGACCCACAGCGACGTGGCGCTGTGCTACCTGGATGACCGGGTGGACCACGCCCTGCTGGACGAGCTGCGCCACAAGCTCCAGAACATCCAGGCCAACTCCCTCACCATGGCGCAGGAGAGCGTGGCGGAGGCCATCCGCCCCAAGCAGTGGTACAACCCCTTCCCAAAGGTGCGGTACACTGAGCGGCCGGACACCGCCGCCGCCTGCGTCATGGAGGGCAGCATCATCCTGATGGTGGACAACTCTGCGGCGGTGATGATCCTGCCCACCACCTTTTTTGACTTTACCCAGGAGGCCAATGACTTCTATTTTCCCCCGCTGGTGGGCACGTATCTGCGGGTCCTGCGGGTGACGGTGTTCCTGATCTCCCTGCTGATTACCCCTGCCTGGTACCTGATGGTCAGCTCGCCGGGGCGCCTGCCGTCCTGGCTGGATTTCCTCTCCTCCCCGGAGCCGGCGGCGCTGTCTCTGCTGTCCCAGCTGCTGGTGGTGGAATTCCTGATCGACGTGCTGAAGCTGGCGTCCCTGAACACGCCGGATACGCTGTCCAACTCCTTCTCCATGCTGGGGGCCTTGATCCTGGGTGATTTTGCCGTGCAGGCCGGATGGCTGGGGCCGGAAGTACTGGTGTATATGGCATTCGTCTCCGTGGCGGGCTTCGCCCAGCCCAGCTATGAGCTGGGGTACGCCTTCAAGCTGCTGCGGGTGGCGCTGCTGCTGCTGACAGCGGCCTTCGACGTCTGGGGATTCTGCCTGGGGTTCGTGGGCATCCTAGTCCTGCTGGCCACCACAAAACCCCTGGTGGGCCACGGGTATCTCTATCCCCTGATCCCCTTCAACGGCAAGGCGCTTCGCCGGCTGCTGGTGCGGGAACCCATCAATCGGGACAACACCTGAGAGACCCGCTCCTTCCAGCACGCGCCGGACAGGATTCTGTCCGGCGCGTTTTTTCCCCGAAAGCAGAAAATTTTTCAAACTGTGGCATTTCCAACCCCTTTTGGAAAAAATGGGCGCTCTGATGAAACGGACTGCGGGGACAAAAGCCCACCCTGGTGCGTTTGACGAGGAGAGAAGGGACTCATATCACGGATCATCATGAACTTCTACACCCCTTCAGCTTTGGATGGAGGGGAAATTTGAACAGGCGGGAGAGATGCAGCCGGCGGAGAGAAATGAGGGGCCGCCACAGCTGCTCCGGTGGCCGGACGGCCCGGCTGCCGTCTTTGCAGCCGCGCTGGAGACGGCCGTGCGTGCCTGCATGGCGCCGCCCGGCGGGGGGAAACTGTTTTTCGCCGACTTGACGAAATTTCCGGCTGTTTTTTCGCTCTCCTGCCCAAAACGGGGAATGTGCCAAAATTTTTGTTGTATTGCACCGGCAAAGGTTGTATAATTTCTACATTAGGCATCCCCGGCGGCCGGTGGGACTGGCCGCGGCAACAGCACAACATAAGGAGTGGAACAAACATGAGCTATTCTGTACAAAACATCCGCAACGTCTGTCTGCTGGGCCACAGCGGAAACGGCAAGACCGCCCTGGCAGAGAGCCTGCTGTATATGACCGGGGCCATCGACCGGATGGGCCGGGGCGCGGACGGGAATACGGTCTGCGACTATGATCCGGAGGAGACCAAGCGGCAGATCTCCATCTCCACCGCTGTGGCGCCGCTGGAGTACAAGGGGTGCCGGATCAACGTGCTGGACACGCCGGGCGCGTTCGACTTCGCCGGCGAGGTGATCGAGGCTCTACGGGCCGCCGACGCCGCCATCATCGTCTGCTCCGCCAAGGACGGCGTGTCCGTGGGCCTGGAGAAGGCGTGGAAATACTGCGAGGAGCGGAATATGCCCCGCTTTATCTATATCTCCAAGACCGACGAGGACAACAGCGACTACAACGCCACCTTCGAGGCTCTGCGGGCCCGGTTCGGCAACAAGATCGCGCCTCTGGTGGTGCCCATCTGGGACGAGGGCAAGAAGGTCACCGGCATCATCGACGTGCTGAACAAGCGCGCCTATGAGATGCAGGACCAAAAGCGGGTGGAGATCGAGATCCCCGAGGGCAAGGACGCCGTCATCGAGGAGTTCAACAACGCCCTGAAGGAGTCCGTGGCCGAAACCAGCGAGGAGTTCATGGACAAGTTCTTCGGCGGCGAGGACTTCACCTACGCCGAGATGATTCAGGGCCTGCGCCAGGGCGTGCGGGAGTTGAGCCTGTTCCCCGTGCTGTGCGGCTCCGCTGTCAACTGCATGGGCAGCCTGATGCTGCTGGACGACATCGTGGACCTGCTGCCCAACCCCATGGAGGGCAACTATCACAAGGCCACCCGCCAGGACGGCGAGACGGAGCCCTTTGTGGTCTCCCCCGGCGGCGTGCCTACGGCCTTCGTGTTCAAGACCGTCTCTGACCAGTACGGCAAGTACAGCTTCGTCAAGGTGCTCTCCGGCACCCTGACGCCGGATCTGCCCATGGTCAACGCCCGCACCGGCGTCTCTGAAAAACTGGGCCGCCTGTACACCATGCGGGGCAAGAAGGCCACCGAGGTGAAGGAGCTGGGCTGCGGCGACATCGGCGCCATCGGCAAGATGGAGAAGGTCAAGACCGGCGATACCCTGTGCGACGCCCGGAAGGTCGTCGCCCTGAAGGAACTGCCCTTCGCAGAGCCCTGCTATTCCGTGGCCATCGTGCCCAAGACCCGGGGCCAGGAGGACAAGATCGCCCAGGGCCTGGCCCGTATGAACGAGGAGGATCCCACCTTCTCCGTCACCAACAACGCCGAGACCCACCAGATGGTGCTCAACGGCTCCGGCGACATGCAGGTGGATGTGCTGGTCAGCAAGCTGAAGAGCCGCTTCAATGTGGAGGCGGATCTGAAGCCCGTGCGGGTGCCCTATCGGGAGAAGATCCGCAAGACTGTCCAGAAGCAGGGCCGCCACAAGAAGCAGACCGGCGGCAGCGGCCAGTTCGGCGACGTGTGGATCCGGTTTGAACCCCAGACGGAGCAGGACGACATGATCTTCGCCGAGGAGGTCTTCGGCGGCAGCGTGCCCAAGAACTTCTTCCCTGCGGTGGAGAAGGGCCTGCGGGAGGCCTGCGCCCACGGTCCCCTGGCGGGCTATCCCGTGGTGAACCTGAAGGCCGTGCTGTACGACGGCTCCTACCATCCGGTGGACTCCTCCGAAATCGCCTTTAAGACCGCGGCGCAGCTGGCCTACAAGGCCGCCCTGCCGGAGGCCAACCCGGTCCTGCTGGAGCCGGTGGGCGAGCTGAAGGTCACTGTGCCCGACAGCTACATGGGCGACGTCATCGGCGATCTGAACAAGCGCCGGGGCCGCGTCATGGGCATGGATCCCACCGGCGACGGCAACCAGGTGATCTCTGCGGAGGTGCCCATGGCTGAGATGGGCAGCTACGCCATCGATCTGCGGTCTATGACGCAGAGCCGCGGCAGCTTCACCTTCCACTTCGTCCGCTACGAGGACTGCCCGCCGGCAGCCCAGGAGAAGGCCATCGCGGAGGCGAAGGCGCTCCAGGCGGCGGAGGAGAAGTAAGGAAGAGGCAGTCCGCGTCTCTCCGCCGGGAGTCCGGCGTACAAGTATTTTGCCGGAGGCAAAATCTTGAAATCGGCCGAATTCACTTCGGGCGATTTGCATCCAATGCGGGGTCCCCGCGGGGCGCAAAGCGGCTTGCGGGGCGACTGCCCGCCGGCAGCCCAGGAGAAGGCCATCGCGGAGGCGAAGGCGCTCCAGGCGGCGGAGGAGAAGTAAGGAAGAGGCAGTCCGCGTCTCTCCGCCGGGAGTCCGGCGTACAAGTATTTTGCCGGAGGCAAAATCTTGAAATCGGCCGAATTCACTTCGGGCGATTTGCATCCAATGCGGGGTCCCCGCAGGGCGCAAAGCGGCTTGCGGGGCGACTGCCCGCCTGCGGCCCAGGAGAAGGCCATCGCGGAGGCGAAGGCGCTCCAGGCGGCGGAGGAAAGATAACGCACATTTGCAAAAACCAAAACGGCGGGGAGCAAACTCCCCGCCGTTTCTGTAAGCAGAAATGCCACAAGCTGTTAATTTGTATGAAAGGAGCGGGCACATGTATCAATATAAATACATTCCGGTGGATACCGGCGGCGGCTTCCTGTCAGACACCCGGGAACACCGGGAGCTTATCGACGCATACGCCGCAGAAGGCTGGCGGTATGTGGGATTTTTCCCGGTGAGCTTCACGAGTCATGGAGGGATTAGCCGGGTGGACCTGATCTTTGAACGGAGTCGTAAATTGCCGACTTAAAATCCAGGAAAAGTTTTCTATTAGTTGCAAAAGCAACTTCAAAATATTAGAATATCCTGTTATACTCAAACTGTCCCAAGGGGACTGAGGAAAAAAGGCTTTCAAAAAAGATAAGTATAAAAGGAGGACATTTACTATGAAGAAGTGGGTCTGCTCTGTCTGCGGTTATGTTTATGAGGGCGAGAATCCCCCCGAGAAGTGCCCCCAGTGCGGTGTTCCCGCCTCCAAGTTCACCGAGCAGAAGGGTGAGCTGAGCTGGGCTGCCGAGCATGTGGTCGGCGTGGGCAAGTCCTTCGGCGAGTCTGTTCCCGCCGAGGTCCAGAAGGAGATCATCGACGGTCTGAACGCCAACTTCACCGGCGAGTGCACTGAGGTCGGCATGTATCTGGCCATGTCCCGCGTGGCATATCGTGAGGGCTATGCCGAGATTGGTGAGTATTGGCGCCGGGCCGCTCTGGAAGAGGCCGAGCACGCTGCCAAGTTTGCGGAGCTGCTGGGCGATGTGGTGACCGACTCCACCAAGAAGAACCTGGAGATGCGGGTCGAGGCCGAGAACGGCGCCACCCTGGGCAAGTTCGAGCTGGCCAAGCTGGCCAAGCAGTACAACCTGGACGCCATCCACGACACCGTGCATGAGATGGCCCGCGACGAGGCCCGTCACGGCAAGGCTTTCGAGGGCCTGCTGAAGCGGTACTTCGGCTGATTCGAAAAGTCCATACGGCAAATCCCCCGGCCGCCGGCCGGGGGATTTTTATAAAAAGAGAGGTAAGACCGTTCGCGCCGCACGAAACTAATCAGAATCTGTAACATCTTTCAAGGCCCTGAGGGGCGCTTGCTTTTCTGCTCCCATATACATGAACTGATGTTGGTTGATCTGGTCATACATCAATTTCGGTTAACATGCAGGCAGAAAGAGAGGCTTGCGTGTGATGATCTCCTATGACAGCCTGCGGGACAAAATGAAGGAAAAAGGCATCTCTCAATACGCCCTGATTAGGCGCTGGCACATCAATCCAGCCCAGATCACCCGCCTGAAGCGGAATGAGAGCGTCAGCCCCCACACCATTGAGATGTTCTGCAAGATCCTGAAGTGTGAGGTGGGGGACATTATGCGGCATATTCCGGACGGGAAAGCGTAACGGCAGAGCAGGCCGCCCGCTCTGCCGTTTTTTGCCGTCCCCGGCCCGATTCTACGCTCCGCAGACAAAATTCAAGGGCGGGGGATGGTCAAACAGCCTGATTTGCGGTATGCTGAGGCCAGAGAGGAGGGAGGCCCATGGATGCCGGAAAGACAGGCGCCTATCTGGCGGCGCTGCGGAAAGCCCGGGGCATGACCCAGCAGGAGGCGGCGGATCAGCTGGGTGTCTCCAACAAGACCGTGAGCAAGTGGGAAAACGGCGCGGGGCTGCCGGATATCACCGTGCTGCCTGCCTTGGCGGAGCTGTACGGCGTCACCGCCGATGATATCCTGGCGGGAGAGACCTTGCGGGGCCGGCCAGCGGAGGCCCAGGGACCGGCACGGCGGCGCCTCCTGCTGCTGCGGCTGCGGACCCGGTTCGACCTCTGTTTCATCGGCAGCCTGGCGCTGGGTGTGCTGGCGGCATTCCGGGTGGCCTATGTCAGTCTGGCGGCCTGGCCGCTGTCGGTGGGCCTCTTATGGATCGGCTATGTGCTGGCTGTCCATCCGGCCCGGTACGGTGATATATCGTTGGATGCTAAAATTTGGGAAAACCTGTACCGCAAGCTGCTGGCCGCCTCCGCCGTCCAGTGGTGGGCCCTGCTGCGGCTGGTGCGGCTGGGCAGGCTGGAGGTGGACTTTGCGGAGATGCGGTACTACGACACCATGCAAGCCTGGAAGCCGCTGCTCTTCGCCGTGGGGCTGGCGCTGCTGTGCGCCGTGCTGGAGCGGGCCCTGCGCCGCCGGGCGGGGGCGGATGCCTCTTTGCTGTGGATACCGGAGCGGCTGCGGCCAATGCTCCACCGGAGCGGCGGCTTCCTGCGGCGGACCCGGCGGCTCTGGCTGGTGTGGCTGGCGTGGGCGGTACTTCTGGCGGGGCTGTGGTTCCTGGCGGACGGCCAGCTGGACCGGGTGTTGGCGCCCTGGATCGCCCGATATGGGGAAGAGCTGGTCCAAAGCGGTTTCCCGGAGAGCTGGACCATCCTGCGGGGGCGGCTGGAGGCGGATGTGGCACTCTGGCTCCGGCTGCGGCAGGGGGTGCTGATCGCCGGCGCCGTCTCCGGGGCTGGCGTGCTGGTTTGGACGCTGCTACATTGGAAAAAGCGCCGCCCCCCTCTTGCGGAGGAGGGCGAAACATGATAGAATCTCTCCGGCGAAGAATAAGGGGAGAAGTGTATGTATCACTATATTTTCTTTGATTTGGACGGCACGCTGACAGACTCCAAGGAGGGCATCCTCAACAGCCTGCGGTATGCCTTTGACAAGCTGGGGGAGCCGGTGCCGCCGGAGAGCACCCTCATCAAATTCATCGGCCCGCCCCTGCAGGACTCCTTCGCGGAATTCTGCGGCTTTTCGGCGGAGCGGGCCGCGGAGGCCATCGCCGCCTTCCGGGAGCGGTACGAGCCTGTCGGCAAGTTTGAGAACATGGCCGCCCCCGGCATGGCGGACCTGTGCGCCCGGCTGAAGGCCCGGGGCTATGTGCTGGCTCTGGCCTCCTCCAAGCCGGAGAGCCTGTGTGTGCCCATCTGCGAGAAGTTCGGCTTCACGCCGTCTTTGGCTGTTGTGACGGGCAGCCCGCCCGTGGGGGACTGGAGCAAGGCGGACGTGATCCGGGAGACTATGCGCCGCCTGGAGCTGACGGAGGCCCACAAGCCGGAGATCCTGATGGTGGGGGACCGGAAGTTCGACGTGCTGGGCGCCAAGGCGTGCGGCATCGCCTGCGCGGGCGTGGAGTTCTTCGGCTACGCCGCCCCCGGCGAGCTGGCGGAGAGCGGCGCTGTGGCCGTGGTCCGGACACCGGAGGAGCTGGAGCAGTTCATCCTGACCCATTGAATGCGAAAAAAGAGGCGGCGCCCATGGGGCGCCGCCTCTTTCAGGCGCTTCGGTATTCAGCCGACGGTTTCCGCCTCGAGGACTTCCGGCAGGGTCAGGCCCTCACCAGTGAGATCGGCGGTGAGGATGGGGTCGATGGGCACCGCCAGATACATACTATTGCCGTAGACATAGGCGCCGGAGGTAACGGCTACCGCCTGACCGTAGACGTTCAGCAGGGCGCCGCCGCTGCTGCCCTCGGAGATGTCGGCGGTGCTCATGACGCAGGGCAGGGCGTACCGCTCCACATCCCGCTGCGTGGCGCTGACGATGCCGGAGCTGACTGCCAGCCCCAGGCCCAGGGGATTGCCGATGGCGTAGACCGTGTCGCCCGCCCGCAGGTCTCCGGTGCCGGAATCCGCGATGTCCAGCGTGGCAAAAGCAGAGGTGTCGTGTCCCTTTAGGGCGGCGTGGGAGACGCGGATCACCGCGATATCGATGTCCGGATCGTAGTAGATGACCCGCTCCACCTCATATACATCCCCGGTGGAGAGCGTGGCGGTGGCGGAGACCGCGTCCGCGATGGAGTGGTAGTTGGTGATGGCCAGCCCGTCCTCCGTGATGAAGAAGCCGCTGGCCTCGCCGGTGACAAGGCCTTCGTCCCGGTACGCCTCCGTCTCATAGGTGTCCAGACGGAACACGGCGGCCGCGCAGCGGTCCGCCACCTGCCGGGCGGTGAGGGCGGGGGTCAGCAGGCCCAGGGCGTTGGCCGCGGCCCGGGAGACGGTCCCCTGGCTCACCAGGCGCCCGATCACTGTGGCGCTGCCGTCCCGGTAGGAGAAGGACAGGGCATCCGCCGCCATCTCAAACAGGTCCCCTGGGTCAGGGTGCCGGTATAGGCGATGGGGAAGAGGCCGATCCGCTGGGCGAAACCCGCGGCGTCGGCAATGGTAAAGTCGCCCGCCTTGTCGGAATACCCCAGCATCCGCAGCAGGAAGGCGCTCCAGGCGTTGGCGGTGAGGGCCGCGTCCGGCCGGAAGGCTGTCGCCGTGACGCCGGTGATCCAGCCCTGCCGGGCGGCGTAGTTCACCTCCTGGGCGATGGAGGCGGGAACATCCCGGAAGCCGGCCAGCCAGTTGTCTGCCGCGGCGGCCTGTTCTGCCCCGGCCAGATGCACCAGCAGCACGGCCGCCTGTGCCCGGGTGGCGGGGGCGTCCAGATTATATGTAGAGTCGATCAGTCCCAGGGTGGAGAGGGTGTCCGCGGCCCGGGCCGCCTCCCCCTCCAGAGCGGAGGCGGCGGGGATCACGCTCACCGTCAGGACAAGGACACAGAGGAGCGAAAGAAGTCGTTTTTTCATGGGGTAGCCTCCAAATCTTGAGAATGGCTCCATTTTAGCACCGGGCAGAGCGCTTGGCAAGGCCCGGTCCCTTTACTGCCCGGGCCGATTTGGGCGTTCCCAAGACTCTCTTGGCGGAAAAGACGGAACAGAACGGTATATAAAAGGCCCCGCTGCCGCACATGAGGGCCTTGGTTCCACTATTCTGTATATTGGGATCACGCTCTTCTGCCCTTCAGAAAAGAACGCATCAGCATCGCGATCATGCCAATCATGAGATAGCAGACGCAATACAACAAAAACGCTGTTTCACCCATCGCAAAGAATAGCCACGCCCCTGCCAGAAATAATCCCGCGACAACAATTGGAAGGGGCCACAGCCGCTTGATGTCCTTTCCTGCAAATACGCCGCATACAGCAGAAAATATGGGATTGACCCCAAAGAACAGCAGAAGGCAGACGGCCATTCCCGCGCTGCCTGCAAATGTTGCTGCCAACCACGGACAGCCTATCATCAACAGCATTGCCAATATAGACCAGAAGATCAATGGCTTCATGTGGATGGCCTCCCTTTTATACGGAAATGGTTGCTTTTCTATATGATATCATATACGTCTGGCTGCTTCAAGGTTTGGAAGCGGGCCCCTTCAGCGAAAGCGCCGGAGCTGCCCATCCGTCCGGAGGAGGCGGGGGAGCAAGGCCCGTCTCACTGGACAGGCGGGCCAAAGTCTGCTATACTGAATCTACCTTTTGGAAAGGAAGCGGCCCATGGCGGAGCGATTGGCGGAGGACCTCTGGCGGCTGGACATCCCCTTGGTGGGGAACCCGCTGAAAAACTTGAACAGCTATTTGCTGACCGGAGAGCGGAGCCTGCTGATCGACACGGGCTTCCGCCAGCAGTCCTGCCGCGAGGCCATGGAGCGCCAGCTGGCGGAGACGCACGTGGACCGGGACCGGCTGGACATTTTCTGCACCCACCTCCACAGCGACCACACAGGGCTGGCGCCGGAGCTGATCCGCCCCGGCTGCCGGATCTATATCGGGGAGATCGACAGCCCCGGCGTGAAAAACGCCTCGGATCCGTCCTGTTGGAAGCGGCTTTACGGGGAATATGTGCGGGACGGCTTCACCCAGGCGGAGATGGAGGCCCTGTGGGGAGACAATCCGGCCCAGACGGCGGCCCCGCCCTGGCGGGAAGGGCTCTATACGGAGCTGCAGGACGGCGCGGCGCTCCATTACGGCGGCCGTATGCTGCGGTGCGTGCTGACGCCGGGCCACACGCCGGGGCACCTGTGCCTGTATGACCCGGCCCGCCGGCGGCTGTTCTGCGGCGACCATGTGCTGTTTCACATCACGCCCAACATCTGCCGCTGGCAGGGAGTGGAGGACTCTTTGGGGGACTATCTCAGCAGTCTGGACAGGACGGCCGCTCTGGACACAGCGGAGCTGTATCCCGCCCACCGGGCGGAGACCGGGGACCTGCGGCAGCGGACGGCGGAGCTGAAGGCCCACCACGCCCGCCGGCTGGAGGACACCCTGCGGACCGTGGAGAAGGCGCCGGGCCTCACCGCCTATCAGATCGCAGGCCGGATGCGTTGGAGCATCCGCTGCCGGAACTGGGCGGATTTTCCCCTGGCGCAGAAGTTCTTTGCCGTGGGAGAGGCCCTGGCCCATCTGGACCATCTGGAGGCCCAAAGGCGGGTCTTCCGCCAGGAGATACATGGAAAACGGGTATATTTCGCCGGCGTGGGCGACAAAATATGAATGATAAAGGAGATGCTTCAAATGGAAGTGAAAGAGATTCTGAGCAAGTGCGACCACACTCTGCTGGCCCAAACGGCCACCTGGAAGGAGATCCAGGCCATCTGCGACGATGGTATGAAGTACGGCTGCGCCAGCGTCTGCATCCCTGCCAGCTATGTCAAGCAGGCGGCGGAGTATGTGGCGGGAAAGCTGCCCATCTGCACGGTGATCGGCTTCCCCAACGGGTATGACACCACCGCCGCCAAGTGCTTCATGGCCACGGACGCCGTGGAGAACGGCGCCGAGGAGGTGGACATGGTCATCAACCTGGGCTGGGTGAAGGATCAGAAGTGGGATGACCTGCTCGCCGAGATCAAGGCCGTGAAGGCCGCCTGCAAGGGCAGGCTGCTGAAGGTCATCATCGAGTGCTGCTTCCTCACAGACGAGGAGAAGATCAAGATGTGCGAGATCGTCACCGCCTCCGGCGCGGAGTATATCAAGACCTCCACAGGCTTCGGCACCGGCGGCGCCACCCGGGAGGACGTGGCCCTTTTCGCCAAGCACGTGGGCCCCAACGTGAAGATCAAGGCCGCCGGCGGTATCGCCGACCTGAAGGACGCGGAGGACTTCATCAACCTGGGTGCCTCCCGCCTGGGCACCAGCCGCATCGTCAAGGCCGTGAAGGCCATGGAAGAGAAATAAGGAGGAAATGAAAGCATGGGAACTCCCCATAACGAGGCGGCCCAGGGGGCCTTTGCCAAGACCGTTCTGATGCCCGGCGATCCGCTGCGGGCCAAATTCATCGCGGAGACCTTTCTGCAGGACGCGAAGCTGGTGAACAACGTCCGGGGCGTCCAGGGCTACACCGGCACCTATCAGGGCACGCCTGTGTCCGTCATGGCCTCCGGCATGGGGATGCCCTCCATCGGCATTTACTCCCATGAGCTGTTCCACTTCTATGATGTGGACAACATCATCCGGGTGGGCAGCGCCGGCGCTATCTCCCCCCAGCTGAAGGTGCGGGACGTGGTGTTCGGCCAGGGCTCCTGCACGGACTCCAACTACGCCCACCAGTTCGGCCTGGGCGGCACCTTCGCCCCCATCGCGGACTTCACCCTGCTGGAGACCGCCGTGACGGTAGCCCGGAAGCTCGGCATCGAGCCCCATGTGGGCAGCCTGCTCAGCTCCGACGTGTTCTACAACAAGGCGGGCAACACTCTGGACTGGGGCAAGATGGGCGTGCTGGCCGTAGAGATGGAGAGCGCGGCCCTGTACTGCAACGCCGCCGAGGCGGGCAAGCGGGCCTTGGCCATCTGTACCATCTCCGACAGCTTGATTACCGGCGAGGAGCTGCCTGCCGCCGACCGCCAGACCACCTTCACCCAGATGATGGAGATCGCCCTGGGCGTTGCCGTGGAAATGGCGAAGAAGTAAGGCGAGTTCAAAAAAGAAGAATCAGTCCCCGCGGCCACGCGGGGGAAGCATGAAGGGGGACGTTGAGTCCCCCTTCATAGTTGATCGGCCCGCCGCAGCGGCGACTTTCGGCAAAGGTGAAAGCGGGAGGCCCGCCGGCAAAGCCGCCGGGCCGGGACGCGGAGCATCTTTTCCATATTTTCCCGGTCCGGCACAGGCCGAGCCTCTCCGGGAAATGACCGGTGACAATGGAAACAGAGCCGTGACAAACCACAGCAAAAATTTTGCAGAATTGGTTCTGCTTTTTACAAAACCGTAAAAAAGATATCCGAAATTCATAAAAATTTCAACAAAATGTGGCGAAAAAGAAAACAATTTGGAAATGCGGTTGCAATCCTCAGGAAGAGTTGTTATAATGGGCCTGACCCGTTGAGGTCATCCTGCGCGGAGAGATTTTCGCGCGGATAACAAAACGAAGGAAGGTAGATTCCAATGAAGAAGTTTCTTGCATTGCTCCTGGCATTGGTGATGTCCCTGTCCCTGGTCGCCTGCGGCGGCG
Source organism: Dysosmobacter welbionis (assembly GCF_005121165.3). Lineage (NCBI taxonomy): Bacteria > Bacillati > Bacillota > Clostridia > Eubacteriales > Oscillospiraceae > Dysosmobacter > Dysosmobacter welbionis. The sequence goes on from NZ_CP034413.3 coordinate 2,368,507, forward strand.
GGGACGACACCGCCGCTGACGGGGGCGCCGATGCGGAGGATGGCGGCAACGCCGAGACCGCCGCTTATCAGGTGGCTATGATTACTGACTACGGCGATATCACCGACCAGTCCTTCAACCAGACCACCTATGAGGCCTGCCAGGAGTTCTGTGACGCCGAGGGCCTGCAGTTCGAGTACTACAAGCCCGCCGGTGACTCCACCGCCGAGCGTGTGGCCATGGTGGACGCCGCTGTGGCTGACGGCTACAACGTCATCGTGATGCCCGGCTACGCCTTTGCCGAGACCATCAAGGAGACCGCGGAGCTGTATCCCGACGTGACCTTCATCGCGCTGGACGTGGCGCAGGGCGATCTGGGCGAGGACTACACCGTGCCCTCCAACGTGTACTGCGCTGTGTATCAGGAAGAGCTGTGCGGCTACATGGCCGGCTACGCCGCCGTGAAGCTGGGCTACACCCACCTGGGCGTGCTGGGCGGCATGGCCGTTCCCGCCGTGCAGCGGTTCGGCTATGGCTTCGTGCAGGGCGCTGACGCCGCTGCCGTGGAGATGGGCATCGCCGACCAGGTCGTGATGGAGTATGCCTATGGCAACCAGTTCTATGGCGACAGCGATATCACCGCCTACATGGACAACTGGTATCAGACCCTGGGCGTGGAGGTCGTCTTCGCCAGCGGCGGCGGCATCTACACCTCCGCGGCTGAGGCTGCTGCCAAGGTCGGCGGCAAGCTGATCGGCGTGGACGTGGACCAGTCCGCCAACATCGACACCTATGGCGAGGGCATGTGCGTGACCTCCGCCATGAAGGGTCTGGCCGAGACCGTCAAGCACATGCTGGGCGAGGTCGTGGCAGGCAACTTTGCCAACTACGGCGGCCAGGTGGAGACCCTGGGCCTGGTGAACGGCGATGATCCCACCGCCAACTATGTCCAGCTGCCCATGGAGACCACCCAGTGGGGCGACGGCTTCACCCAGGACGACTATAAGGCCCTGGTGAAGGCCATGTACGACGGCGATGTCACCGTTTCCAACGACATCTCCGCCATGCCCGCAACCACCATCACGGTGAACTTTGCCGGCAACATCAAGTAAGGATCAGAGTCTTTGCAGGAAGAGGACGGGAGCAATCCCGTCCTCTTTTTTTGCCTCTGGACAAATTTTACAAAACAAACCTGATATTCCTGCATTTTTTCTTTGAAATATTCCGGAAGATATAGTACAATAAATACACTATACAAGAGGAGGAGGGCGGTAAGCTTGGAACAGCCATATGCCATTGAAATGCTGAATATCACCAAGCGCTTTCCGGGAATTGTCGCAAACGACAACATCACGCTCCAACTGAAGCGGGGCGAGATCCACGCGCTGTTGGGAGAAAACGGCGCCGGAAAGTCCACGCTGATGAGCGTGCTGTTCGGCCTGTACCAGCCGGAGGAGGGCGTCATCAAAAAAGACGGCCAGGTGGTGCAGATCAAGGACCCGAACGATGCAAACGCACTGGGGATCGGCATGGTCCACCAGCACTTCAAGCTGGTGGAATGCTTTTCCATTTTAGACAACATCATCCTGGGCGTGGAACCCTGCAAGAACGGCTTCCTGCAGAAGCAGGAGGCCCGGGAGAAGGTCCTGGCCCTGTCGGAGAAGTACGGCCTGCAGGTGGACCCGGACGCACTGGTGGAGGATGTCACCGTGGGCATGCAGCAGCGCACGGAGATCCTGAAGATGCTCTACCGGGACAATGAGATCCTGATCTTCGACGAGCCCACCGCTGTGCTGACGCCGCAGGAGATCGACGAGCTGATGCAGATCATGAAGAACCTGGCGGCAGAGGGCAAATCCATCCTGTTCATCTCCCACAAGCTGAATGAGATCATGTCCGTGGCGGACCGCTGCACGGTCCTGCGGAAGGGCAAATACATCGGCACGGTGAACATCGCCGAGACCAGCCGTGAAGAGCTGTCCCGCATGATGGTGGGCCGGGACGTGGAGTTCGCAGTCCACAAGGAGCCCTCCAAGCCCAAGGATCCCATCCTGGTGGTGGAGGGTATGACCGTGGCCTCCAAGCTCCATAACAACAATGCTGTGAAGAATATCTCCTTTACGGTCCGGGCGGGAGAGATTGTCTGCATTGCCGGTATTGACGGCAACGGCCAGACGGAGCTGATCTACGGCCTGACGGGCCTGGAGCCCCTGGAGTCCGGCAAGATCACGCTCTGCGGCCAGGACATCACCCGCGCCCCCATCCGGCAGCGGTCTCTGCTGGGCATGAGCCACATTCCGGAGGACCGCCACAAGCACGGCCTGGTGCTGGACTACACCCTGGAGGACAACATGGTGCTCCAGCGGTACTTTGAGCCTCAGTTCGTCAGCAAGGCGGGCTTCCTGAAGCGCAAGGCCATCCGCGAGTACGCCAACCGCCTGATCGAGCAGTACGACGTCCGCTCCGGCCAGGGGCCTGTCACAGTGGCCCGCAGCATGTCCGGCGGCAACCAGCAGAAGGCCATCATCGCCCGGGAGATCGACAAGGACCCGGAGCTGCTGATCGCCGTGCAGCCCACCCGCGGCCTGGACGTGGGCGCCATCGATATCACAAGCAGATCGTGGCCCAGCGGGACGCCGGCAAGGCGGTGCTGCTGGTGAGCTTGGAGCTGGACGAGGTCATGTCCCTGTCCGACCGTATCCTGGTGATCTATGAGGGCGAGATCGTGGGCGAGCTGGACCCCAAGACCACCACGGCGGAAGAGATGGGCCTGTACATGGCCGGCGCCAAGCGGAAGGGGGCTTGAGAAACCATGAGACAAGAAAAATCATCCCTCCTGCGGAACAAGGGATTCCAGTCCCTGCTGGCATCCCTGCTGTGCATCGTGCTGGGCCTGCTGATCGGCTATATCGTGCTGCTGATTATCAACCCCGCCGGCGCGGGAGAGGCCATCCGCACCATTGTGGAGAACTTCCTGTACTATCCCAGCGCCGCGGCCCGGCTGCGGTATCTGGGCAACACGCTGGTGAAGACCGCGCCGCTGCTGATGTGCAGCCTGTCGGTGCTGTTCGCCTATAAGGTGGGCCTGTTCAACATCGGCGCCGCCGGCCAGTACGTCATCGGCGCCGGCGCCAGCCTGTACTGCGCCTTGGGCTTCGGGCTGCCCTGGTACGTGTGCCTGTTGGCGGCTATTGCTGCCGGTGCGGTGCTGGGCGCCATCTCCGGGCTCCTGAAGGCGTACCGCAATGTGAATGAGGTCATCTCCTGCATCATGCTCAACTGGATCAGCCTGTATCTGGTGAACGCCCTGCTGTCCCAGGTGAAGGAGACAGCCAGTCCCTACACCTTCACCCTGAGCAGCACGAATCCCGACGCCATCCTGCCCTCTCTGGGCCTGGGCGCCCTGTTCTCCGACAACCAGTATGTGACCATCGCCATCCCCCTGACGGTGATCGTGGCCGTGGGCATCTGGGTCCTGCTGGAGAAGACCAAGCTGGGCTATGAGCTGCGGGCCACCGGCTGCAACAAGTTTGCGGCCAAGTACTGCGGCATGAAGGAGAAGCGAAACATCATCCTCACCATGGCCATCGCCGGCGGCCTTGCCGGTATGGGCGCGGCCACGCTGTTCCTCACCGGATTCGAGCAGTGGCAGGTCACACAGTCCGCGGTGCCGGCCATGGGCTTCAACGGCATCGCCGCCGCCTTCCTGGGCGGACTGAATCCCATCGGCGCTATCTTCTCCTCGTATTTCATTCAGCACATCACCAACGGCGGCGCGTATGTGGACAAGACCATGTACTCCGCCCAGATCTCTGATCTGATCTCCGCCCTGATTATCTACCTGTGCGGCTTCGTACTGTTCTTCAAGGTCTTTATGAACAGCCGGCTGGACCGGCGGGATGAAAAGCGGCGGGCAAAGGAAGACCGGCCCGGCTCTGAGGAAGGAGGGAAGGCGTAATGTTACTGCTGCTGCAATACACGCTGATTTTCGCCTCCGTCCTGCTGCTGGTGGCGCTGGGCGGCTGCTTCTCTGAACACTCCGGCGTCATCAACATCGGCCTGGAGGGCATCATGGTCATGGGCGCCCTGGGCGGTGCGCTGATGATGAAGTTCCTGCCTGCAGGCACCTCCGCCTTTGTGGTGGTGCTGTTGACGGTGCTGGCCAGTATCCTGCTGGGCATGATCTACTCCCTGCTGCTGGCGGTGGCGGCCGTGAACTTCAAGGCGGACCAGACACTGGTGGGCACGGCCATGAACCTGCTGGGCACCGCCGCGGCCACCGTGTTCGTGAAGGCCATGAACACCGCCGCCGATCCGGACAACGTGTCCTCCACCATCCAGTACCTGGACGGCCGCAAGGCATTCCTGGTGAACATCGGCGGCTTTGAGTTCAACTGGTGCATGCTGCTGGCGGTGATCGCCCTGGTAATCGCCTATGTGGTGCTGTACAAGACCCGCTTCGGCCTGCGGCTGTGCGCCTGCGGCGAGCATCCCCAGGCAGCGGATTCCGTGGGCATCAACGTCTACCGGATGCGCTACGCCGGCGTACTGATCTCCGGCGTGCTGGGCGGCCTGGGCGGCATTGTGTATATCATCGCGGGCGTCAGCGAGTGGAAGTTTGAAAACGGCGTGGCCGGTTTCGGCTTCCTGGCCCTGGCGGTGATGATCTTCGGCCAGTGGAAGCCCACCCGCATCGCCCTGGCGGCGCTGCTGTTCGGCTTCTTCCGGGCCCTGGGCAATGTGTACAGCGGCTTCGACCTGCTGAGCAATCTGAACCTGCCCAGCTCCGTGTATAACATGCTGCCCTATGTCATCTCCCTGGTGGTGCTGGCCTTCACATCTCAGAAGTCCCGCGCCCCCAAGGCGGAGGGCATTCCCTACGACAAGGGCCAGCGGTAATTCCATCACAAAACGGAATTTCACGACAAAATATGCCTCCCTGTTATCGGCTTCGACAACAGGGAGGCTGTTTTTATCCCAGCACGTAGCCCACCAGCAAAGCGGCCAGCAGCAGGGAGAAGGCACTCTGCACCACCTTGCCCAGGAAGCAGTTCCGCAGCCGCAGGCCGCTGCCCTCCAGCACCGCCAGCGTCTGACACAGGACCGAGAGGCCGCCCCAGCCCGCTGCTGCCGCCGCCAGAAGAAAGCCGAAGGCATCAGCTGTCAGCAGTGGCGTCAGGGAGAAGAGCTCCAGCGCCGCCACCAGGACCGCCCCCAGGCGGCCGCCCACGGCGGTGAGAGGCTGCGCCAGCACATAGAAGAACACCACGAAGGCGCACACAGACAGAATCCCGGCAAGCGAGGACCGGACAGCCCCGGTGAAGGCCTCCGCAAAGCTGACAGCCCGGAAAGGAGGACGCCTTGTCAGCTCCTGCCGGGAAGCGGATTTTCCGCTGCCCCGAAACACCAGTCCCGTCAGAAGGGCGGAGAGCACATGGATCAGCCACAGCCACACCCCGGCCCGCACACTGCCGAACACCCCCACGCCCAGCACACTGATGAGGAACACCGGATTGGAGTTGTTGCAGAAGGCCAGCAGCCGCTCCGCCTCCTCCCGGGAGACCAGATTTTCCCGGTAGAGGTCTGCTGCCGTCTTGGCGCCGATGGGGTAGCCCCCCACCAACCCCAGCACCAGCGCAGCACTGCCAGCACCGGGGACCCGGAACAGCGGCTCCATCAGCCCCGCCAGCCAGGGGGCGGCCAGCTCCCCGAACCCCAGAGCCAGCAGCGCTGAGGAGGCCACCAGGAAGGGGAACAGGGAGGGGACCACGGAACGGGCACAGAGGGCCAAAGCTTCCGCCACACTGTCCCGCACGGCCCCGGCGTCCGCCAGAAACCACACCAGCAGGCCGCCGAGGCACAGGCAGGCCAGTATCCGCCATCGAATCCGCATCCCGCATCACCTCTCCACACCCTATGCCGGAGCGGGGGACACTATGCCCCCGGCATGTTGCGGGACGTTTGTGCATACAGTCGGGAAGAGGTGAACGTATGGAGCGGAATCGAAAGGACCGAAACGGTGGCGTGCTGGACACGGTGGCGGAGCTGTTCGACCTGCCGGCAGATCTGGTGGCGGGCCTGCCCCACCTGGAGATGATGGGCAGCCGCCAGCTGTATCTGGAGCACCACACAGGCATCCTGGCGTACAGCGACGAGCAGATCGACGTAAACACCACCGGCGGCGTGCTGCGGGTCCGGGGCGCCCGCCTGGCCCTGATGGCCATGACGGCGGAGGAGCTGCGGATCGGCGGGGACATTGCCGCCGTGGAGTGGGTGAGGTGACACCATGCTGAATCAGATCGTCAACCGGCTCCAGGGCCAGGTCCGGATCCGGGTGGAGACCCCCTTTCCGGAGCGGGTGCTGAATCTGTGCGGCGCCCGGAACCTGGCCTTCTGGGATATGGAGTGGGAGTCCGAGACTGCCTTCACCTGCCGGCTGAACCGGCGGGATTACTACGCCCTGCGCCGGGCGGTGAAACAGCTGGACTGCCGGCTGACCGTGGTGCGGAAGGAGGGGGTACCCTTCTTCCTGGGCCGGTTCCGGCGGCGGCACGCGCTGTTGGCGGGACTGACCCTGTGCAGCGCACTGCTGTTCTTCGGCTCCTTCTTCATCTGGGACTTCACGGTGGAGGGGAACCAGCGGGTCACAGACGAGGAGATCCTGCGGGCGCTGCAGCGGCAGGGGGTGGGGATCGGGACCTTCGGCATCTCCCTGGACACGGAGGACATCCGCAACCATGTGCTGCTGGAGATTCCGGAGCTGCTGTGGATCACAGTGAACGTCTCCGGCTGCCGGGCCTATGTAGAGGTGCGGGAGCGGGTGGAGGCGCCGGAGCCGGTGGACGAGCGGGAGCCCACCAACGTGGTGGCCCGCCGGGACGGGCTGATCCTGGACATCCAGGCGATGGATGGGGTCCGGTGCGTGCTGCCGGGGACGTCGGTGGAGGCGGGCGAGCTGCTGATCTCCGGCGTGGAGGACACGGAGACCGTGGGCGCCCGGGTCCTGACCGGCATGGGAAAGGCGGAGGCCCGGACCTGGTACACCCTCTCCACAGTAATGCCTCTGACGGTGGCGGAAAAGCAGTACACCGGAGAGGAGAAACAGGGCTACTCCCTGGTCTTTGGGACAAATCGGGTAAAATTCTTTTTAAACAGTAGCATCGGGACGGGAAACTATGATAAAATAACCGAAAGGACCCAGTGGTCCCTGTTCGGGCTGCCGCTGCCGGTCACCTTTGTGAAGGAGACCTTTCGTTTTTACGAGACGGTCCCCGCCGAGGTCTCCGCCGCCCAGGCGGAGAGCCGGGGTGAGGCGATCCTCACGGACTACCTCCACACTCTGGTGGACCCCTACGGCACCGTCAGCTCTACCCTGTGCACTTCTCGCCGGGAGGGGGACGGACTGCTGGTGACACTGACGGCGGAGTGTGTGGAGGAGATCGGCCGGGCCGTGCCCATCTACACAGACCCCACAGAAGAATCGGGCGGCTGATGCCCGGGAGATACAGGAGTGATACCTTGGAACAGCGAATCAGCATTGAGCGGCTGGAGCAGGCCGTGAATATTTTTGGCTCCTTTGACGAGAACATCCGCCTGCTGGAGCAGGAGTTCTCCGTCACGGTGGTGAACCGGGACGGGGAGCTCCGGGTGGAGGGCGAGCCGGAGGACACCATGCTGGCCTGCAAGGCCATCCAGGCCCTGCTGACCCTCTCTTCGCGGGGGGAGGCCATCGGGGAGCAGAACGTCCGCTACGTCATCGGCCTGGTGCGCAGCGGCAAGGAGTCCCAGATCACCGAGCTCACCGGCGACGTACTGTGCATCAGCGCCAAGGGCCGGCCCATCAAGCCCAAGACCATCGGTCAGAAGGAGTATATCAAGTCCGTCCTGAAGAACACCGTCACCATCGGCGTGGGCCCGGCGGGCACCGGCAAGACGTATCTGGCCGTGGCCGCCGCCGTGCAGGCGTTTCGGGACAAGCAGGTGAACCGCATCATCCTGACCCGTCCGGCGGTGGAGGCCGGCGAGCGGCTGGGCTTCCTGCCCGGGGACCTGCAATCAAAGGTGGATCCCTACCTGCGGCCGCTGTACGACGCCCTCTTCGACATGCTGGGGGCGGAGACCTATCAGAAGTATTTGGAGCGGGGCAACATTGAGGTGGCCCCTCTGGCCTATATGCGGGGCCGGACGCTGGACGACAGCTTCATCATCCTGGACGAGGCCCAGAACACCTCCCGGGAGCAGATGAAGATGTTCCTGACCCGGCTGGGCTTCGGGTCCAAGATCGTCATCACCGGCGACGTGACCCAGATCGACCTGCCGGACGGCAAGGCGTCCGGTTTGAAGGAGGCCATGCGGGTCCTGCGGGACGTGGAGGGCATCGGCATCTGCGAGCTGACCAACGCCGACGTGGTCCGCCATGTGATGGTCCAGCGGATCGTGGAGGCCTATGAGCGGTACGAGACCGCGAAAAACGGCGGAAAGGGGCGGAAGTGATGGCGAAGCGGCATTATATCCCCGTCACCGCCGACGTGCCCGGCGCCGCCAGTGAGGGCAACTGCGCCCTGATCCGCAAGGTGATCCGCACCGCCCTGGCGGCGGAGGGGGTGGACGTTCCCTGTGAGGTGGACGTGCTGCTGACGAACGACAGCGGCATTCACGAAATCAACCGGGAGATGCGGCAGGTGGACGCCTCTACGGACGTGCTGAGCTTTCCGGAGTTCGACCTTCGGCCCGGGGAGCTGCCCGCACCGGAGGACGCAGACCCGGGCACCGGCCTGGTGCCCCTGGGGGACATGGTGATCTCCATGGAGCATGTGGCGGCCCAGGCCAGGGAGTACGGCCACGCCAAACGGCGGGAGCTGAGCTATCTGGTGGTGCACTCTGTTCTGCACCTGCTGGGGTACGACCATCTGGACGAGGGGCCCCAGAAGGCCCAGATGCGGGCGAGAGAGGAAGCCATCCTGGGGGAGCTGGGCATCGGGCGGTGAATCACTCCCGGGGCAGGCCCCGGCCGGTGCGCAGGCCCAGCAGGAAAGCGTGGATGGCGGTGAACTCCAGGTTTTTTTCATAGCTTTCCAAGGCGTGATAACCCAACTCGTTATGAATCATATCCATGTGGAAGTTATAGTCGTCCGCTGGGACAGTGTCCAGGTAGGGCTTGATGTAGTGGAGATAAAGCCATATCATAAAGTCTGACATAGAAACCACCTTTCAAAAAACACCATTTTCACTGTGCTATGATGAAAAGATAACACAGTTAATTCGCGGTGTCAAGAGGAACAAAATGCTTTTGAAAGAAAGACTGCGAGAATTGCGCAAGGAGAAAAAAGAGACACAGGTTCAGGTAGCTGAGGCGATTGGGATTGTTGAGCAGCACTACCAGAAATTTGAGGGTGGTGTTAACCTCCCCAACCTGGAAAACGCCTGGAAGCTGGCGGACCACTTCGGCGTCACCATCGACTATCTGGTGGGGCGAAGCGACAAGCGGGGGTAACATGAGATGGGCCGCCGTCGCGGCGGCCTCGGGGATCTCTGCTCCCGCAGGGGGCTTGTCCGGCGGGATGCGCCCCCCATTCTCTTTTTGGTTGCGCCAAAAAGAGAATGCGCCGCGCCCGGTGGAAGAGAAAAAGCGCTTCGGCGGGGCGGTCTGCGCCAGCGCAGACCTCCTGCCGCCGGCGGGGGATGGTTGGCACTCCCTTGCAGAAGTCAGGGACGGAAACGCACCGCCCTTGGGGAATCCTTAGGCCCGGGGAGGTTCAGGGATACCCCTGCTTCGCTTTCCGCTGCCGCTCACGCTTCCGCGGAGAACCAGCCAGCGCGTAGCGACGCGGAACGCGCGAAAAGAGAAGCTGGTCAAATGCGATCTTGCACCCCGACGACCTCCGCACCATCCGCCACGGGTCGGCAGTTGGGGGAACCGCAGAAGACCTAAGCGTGCCCGAAGGCTAGGCAAAATCGGAGCAGGCACCGGTACGCCGACCCCCGTCAGCGCGGAGGGCCACTGCACCGGAGCGCGTCCAAGCGGCCTTTTCTTTTGGACCGTGCACGGCCCGTTTTCTTTTCGGCAAGACCGAAAAGAAAATGGGGGTGCATTGCCCAGCTATCATCATAGCTGCCATTCCGCGTCCAATGGGACGCACCCCAAACACTCCCGCCCCGGAACACCGAATCTGCCCCGTTGCATACACTATCCCGAGGTGATTTGGGATGACATTGCTGCAAGACGGTTTGATCGCGTTCTTCTCCGCGGTGGGCGTGACCACCCTGGTGTGGATCGTGGCAGGGGCCTTTTTCCGGGCGGGGCGGCCGGCGGTGCCGGGGCTGCTGCTGGTGCTGCCCCTGCGGGGAGAGGCCCTGGCCATGGAGGCGGACGTGCGGGAGCTGCGGCGCCTGCGGGGGCGCCTGCCCGGGGCCAGAATCGTGCTGGCGGACTGTGGGCTAACCCGGGACGCCCGGGCGCTGGCGGCCTATCTGGCGGACCGGGATCCGGGGGTGGCGCTGACGGACGGCGCTGTGATCCGTCTGGACGAAAACGAGCATACGAAAGAGGAAGAGCATGGAAGAGCTGGTCACCTGTGAGGGAACGGTACATAGCATCATTTTTCAAAATGCCGAGAACGGCTATACGGTCCTGCGCCTCCTGACGGAGGAGGGTGAGGTGATTACGGTGGTGGGCTGTATCCCCTGCGTGGCGCCGGGAGAGCACCTGGCGGTCTCCGGCGTGCCGGAGACCCACCCCCAGCACGGGGAACAGCTCCGGGCGGTGGAGCTGGAGCGGAGCCTGCCGGAGGACGAGGAGGAGATCTTCAGCTATCTCTCCTCAGGCATCTGCAAGGGGGTGGGCCCCGCCACCGCGCGGCGGATTGTGGAGCGGTTCGGGGCGGAGACCCTGGACGTTCTGGAGCGGGAGCCGGAGCGCCTGACCACGCTCAAAGGCGTCACCGCCCGCAAGGCCCAGGAGATCGCGGAGAGCTTCCGCCAGCACATGGGCCTGCGGCGGCTGATGGCCTTTCTGGCCCAGTACCAGCTGCCTCCTGTCCTGGCTATGGAGCTGCGGCGGCAGTACGGCGACGCGGCGCTGGAGAAGGTGCGGGAGAATCCCTACCTCCTCTCCGGCGAGGCGTGCGGGGTGGAGTTCTCCGTCACCGACGGGATCGCCATGGGCATGGGGCTGGCTGCGGACAGCGACCAGCGGCTCCAGGCGGCGGTGACCTTTGAGCTGAGCCACAATGAAAACAACGGCCACGTGTTCCTGCCCCGGAACAAGCTGATCTCCGCCACGACCCAGCTGCTGGACAGCGGGGCGGAGCTGGTGGAGCAGGCTCTGGACAGCCTCATTGAACGGGGCGCGGTGGTCCAGGAACAGGTGGCCCATGTGGAGGCCTGCTACCTCCGGCGGCTGTGGGAGGCGGAGTGTTCCGCCTGCATCCGCCTGGCGGGGCTGCTGGCTGCGGATACAGACCGCAGTGCCCAGGCGGGCCGGGCGGTGGACGAGCTGGAGGCCCAGCAGGGCATCACCTATGCGCCCCTGCAGCGGCAGGCGGTGGAGCTGGCCGCCCGGACGGGGGTGCTGGTCCTCACGGGAGGCCCCGGCACCGGCAAGACCACCACAGTCCGGGGCATCGTGGCCCTGTTCCGGCGGATGGGCCTGGAGATCGTCCTGGCGGCCCCCACCGGGCGGGCGGCCAAGCGCATGAGCGAGCTGACCGGCATGGAGGCCCAGACGGTCCACCGGATGCTGGGGATGAGCTGGAACGACGTCACCCATCAGGTGACGTTCCAAAAGACGGAAAAGGAGCCGCTGGAGGCGGACGCGGTGATCGTGGATGAGATGTCCATGGTGGACCTGGCGCTGTTTTCCGCTCTGCTGCGGGCCCTGCGGCCCGGCACCCGGCTGGTGCTGGTGGGGGATGCGGACCAGCTGCCCTCCGTGGGGGCGGGAAACGTGTTCTCCGACCTGATCCGCAGCGGCAGGGTGGAGACGGTGTTCCTCCGGGAGGTGTTCCGCCAGGCGGAGCAGTCGGCCATCATCCGCAACGCCCACGCGGTGAACCTGGGCCAGCCGCCCCAGCTGGCCAACAACCAGGGAGACTTCTTCTTCCTCTGCCGCCGGGATGGGGAGCGGACCCTCTCCACGGTGGTGGAGCTGTGCAAAACCCGGCTGCCGGACCACATGGGCATCCCGGCGGACCAGATCCAGGTGCTGACGCCCACCCGGAAGGGGCCCAGCGGCACGGAGAATCTGAACCGCTGTCTTCAGGCGGCGCTGAACCCGCCGGCGGCGGACAAACGGGAGATCCAGTGGGGAGAGCGGCTGTTCCGCACCGGAGACCGGATCATGCAGACGAAAAACAACTACAACGTGGTATGGGAAAAGGCGGACGGCACCGTGGGCACCGGCATGTTCAACGGAGACGTGGGAAGGATCGTGGAGATCGACCCGTCCGGAGAGCTGCTGGTGGTGAACTTTGATGACCGGATCGCCACGTACACGCTGGATATGCTCAATGAGATCGATCTGGCCTATGCCATGACGGTCCACAAGGCCCAGGGCAGCGAGTACCAGTGCGTGGTGCTGGCGGCCATGCCGGCAGCGCCGTCCCTGATGGTGCGGGGAGTGCTGTACACGGCCCTGACCCGTGCAAGAGAGCTTCTGATCGTGGTGGGGGACGACGCGGCCATCCGGGCCATGGCGGCCAACGACCGTCAGCAGCGGCGGTATTCCGGCCTCCGGTGGAGGCTGGCACATTTTGCGGATCCGGCGGAGAGATAAAGGCCGCCAGGTTTGCTGCCGGTGGAGGATGGGGTGCGTCCCATTGGACGCGGGACGGGCAGTTATGCTGCTGGCTGGGCAGATACACCCCCGTTTCCCTTTTGGAAAGACAAAAGAGAAACGGGGGCTGTATCCCTGCTGGACCAGCCCCTGCGGGAGCAGACACCCCGAGGCCGCCATCCGGCGTCCCCTGCGTATCCGCCCAGCCGTCATGGCTGAGTTTTGCAGATGGAAACTGACGCCAACGGTTTCATAGAACAGGCGTGCAACACGGACCCATATGGGTCCCATTTTTTTACCTTTCCTCCATAGAATAAAGCAAAATCGGACCGAAACAGGTCCTGTTGCGGAGGCGTCTATGGAGGAGCAGAAGATCAAGCAGGACATCCGGATTGGAGCCAATATTCGGCGGATCCGAAAAAATCGAGGCATCAAGCCCATGGCACTGGTCCGCCTGCTCCAGCTGGAGGGCGTGGAAATCACCCGGGAATCGCTGGTGAAGATTGAACGAGGGGCTCAGCATATCAAGGCTTCCCAGCTCCGGGGTATCCGTGACGCTTTGCATACCACGTATGACGAACTGCTGGCGGAGGCAGAGAAACGATGAGCCTGCTGTCCGCCCTCCTGGACCTCATCTTCCCAGCCAAGTGCCCCTTCTGCGGCCGTGTTTTGGACAGACCGGGCATCTGTGACACCTGTCGCGGGGAGCTTCCCTGGACGGAGGGAGCCGACGCCCTGCGCCGGGGGCCCGGCGGCTTTCTCTGCGCGGCGCCTCTGTGGTACCAGGGCCTGGCCCGAGAGGGGCTCCACCGCTTCAAGTTCCGGGGGATGTCCTCTGCTGCGGCGCCCCTGGGAGAGCTGATCGCCGGGTGCGCGGCGGAGCACTTCTCCGGAGCGTTCGACACGGTGACCTGGGTACCTGTCAGCCCCAGGCGCCTGCGTCAGCGGGGGTATGACCAGGCCCGCCTGCTGGCGGAGAGCGCCTGCCGCCTGTGGGAGACGAAGCCGCTGCCGCTGCTGCGCAAGACCGTCCACAACCCCGCCCAGTCGGGACTGAAGGAAGCTGCCGCCCGCCGGGCCAATGTGCTGGGGGTCTATGAGGCGGTGGACCCGGAGCGGATCTCGGGGCATCGTATCCTGCTGGTGGACGACATCTGCACCACCGGCGCCACCTTGGCAGAGTGCGCCCGGGTGCTGCGGGAGGCCGGAGCGGCAGACGTGGTCTGCGCCGCAGCGGCCTTGACGCCGCTGGAGAGGGACAGCGGGAAAAAGGCCTGAATCGGTGGAAATTGTTCACAAATTAGTGTTGCATTCCCAGGAAACTGCCAGTATAATAAAGACTGTATGATTGTTCGCGGGAAAACCGCTTATACTATAAGACAGAAAGATCAAATGAGGTGGAGTCAGTATGTCCATGACGAAGGATATCGGTATCGATCTGGGTACCGCGTCGGTTTTGGTATATGTAAAGGGGAAGGGAATCGTCCTGAACGAGCCGTCCGTGGTGGCCATGGACAAGACAACCGGCAAGCTGCTGAAGGTGGGCGCAGAGGCTCAGGCCATGCTGGGCCGGACCCCCGGCAACATCATCGCCATCCGCCCCCTGCGGGAGGGCGTCATCTCCGACTACGACATGACGGAGCGGATGCTGCGGGAGTTTATCCACAAGGTGGCGGGCGTGTCCTTCTTCAAGCCCCGGGTCATCATCTGCGTGCCCTCCGGCATTACGGAGGTCGAGGAGCGCGCCGTCATCGACGCGGGCATCCAAGCTGGCGCCCGGAAGGTCTACCTCATTGAAGAACCGGTGGCCGCAGCCATCGGCGCTGGCATCGACATCACCCAGCCCGACGGTCACATGGTGGTGGACATCGGCGGCGGCACCGCGGACATCGCTGTCATCTCCCTGTCCGGCGTGGTGGAGAGCGCCTCCATCAAGATCGCCGGCGACCAGCTGAACGAGGCCGTGGTCAAGTACATGCGCCGCAAGCACAACCTGCTGGTGGGCGAGCGCACCGCTGAGGAGATGAAGAAGCAGATCGGCTGTGTCTTCCCCAAGGACGAGGAGGAGACCATGGACGTGAAGGGCCGCTGCCTGCTGACCGGCCTGCCCAAGGTGGTCACCGTCAGCTCCACGGAGATGATGGATGCCTTTGAGGAGCCGGTGGAGCGGATCATGGAGGCCATCCACTCCGTACTGGAGCGGACGCCGCCGGAGCTGGTGGCGGACATCTCCACCAACGGCATCGTCATGACGGGCGGCGGCAGCCTGGTCTCCGGCTTTGATAAGCTGGTGACGGCCCGGACCGGCATTCACACAGTGATTGCCGACGACGCTATCAGCTGTGTGGCGCTGGGCACCGGCAAGAGTCTGGACTCCCTGAACGCCATGCAGGACGGCACGATGAATCTCAGCCGCCGCAAGCAGATGAACTGATGTGTGACGCAGCGGCCGCGGGCTGGCACCCGCGGCCGTTTTCTCCGCTGACAGCCCGGAGAGCTGTTGCGAAAACGACTGCACCCCTGCGGAGCGGGGCATATACTTTGCGGGAAGAGTAGGAAACGGCAC
The DNA here is from genome assembly GCF_005121165.3 of Dysosmobacter welbionis. Lineage (NCBI taxonomy): Bacteria > Bacillati > Bacillota > Clostridia > Eubacteriales > Oscillospiraceae > Dysosmobacter > Dysosmobacter welbionis. Next base: position 2,383,824 of record NZ_CP034413.3, read on the forward strand.
AGGCATATCCCGTGCTTTACGATCAAGGACAAGGAATGAAAGTATGCTAGAGTTCAAACCAGTGACAAAGCAGGAGGCCCCCCGCCTCCGGCGGTATTACCAGACCTGTGAGTTCGGCCTGTGTGAGTATTCCGTGGGCACCAAGCTCATGTGGAAGGCCGCGCTCCACCCGGCCTGGGCGGAGATTGCCGGATGCCTGGTGGTCCGCAATGAGATCGACGGCCAGGTAGTCTTCGACTACCCGGTTCCCGGCCCGGAGGGGGACGAGGATGCGGCCCTGGAGGCCATTGAGAACGACTGTCTGGAGCGGGGTATCCCCCCGGTGATCTCTGTGGTGCCGGAGTGCAGGGCCGCCAAGCTGCTGGGCCGGTATCCCTATGTGCGGGTCAGCGATGTGCGGACCTGGCGGGACTACGTCTATTACCGGGAGGATTTGCAGTTCTTCGCCGGGCGGCGGTACTCCGGCCAGCGGAACCACATCAACAAGTTCCGGTCCAAGTGGCCGGATGCGCAGTTCCGCCCCCTGACGGCGGCGGACGCACCGGTGATCGAGCAGTTCTGGCAGGACTATGAGGCGGAGTTCCCCAAGGACAGCAACGCCAAGGCCAAAAATGAGCTGGAGCTGGCCAAAAAGATGCTGAAGATGACCGGCAAGCCCTACTTTTTCACCGGCGGCATGTTTGACGGGGAGAAGCTGATCGCCCTGTCCCTGGCGGAAAAGTGTGGGGACACCCTGATCATCCACATTGAAAAGGCCCTCTACTCCTATACCGGTGTATATCCTGCGCTGGTCCAGGCATTCGCCGACGCCTTTGGCGATGGCTGCCAGTGGATCAACCGGGAGGATGACGCGGCGGACAAGGGCCTCAGGACTTCCAAGCTCCAGTACGGCCCGGCCAGGCTGGCGCCCAAGTACCGGTTCGATCCCCAGAATGAGCTGCTGAACCACGTGCAGGCCATTCCGGAGCTGAAGACGGAGCGGCTGACCCTCTCCGCCCTGACAGAGGCGGATATCCCCGCCTACAACGCCCTGGTGCTGGACGCCGACCGGAACCGCTGGTGGGGCTATGACGATGTGGGCGGCCTGGGCGGCCGGGTGGAGGAGCGGAGCTTCTTCGACGTGGCGAAACGGGATTTTGAAAACCGGCAGGCGGTGAACTTTGCCGTCCGGCTGGATGGGAAGCTCATCGGCGAGGCGGTGCTGTACCGGTTCGACTGCCGGGGCGGCGCGGAGCTGGGCTGCCGGATTGACAAGGCATACGCCGGAAACGGATACGGCACCGAGGCCTTCGCTGCTGTGGCGGAGTGGGGCCTGTACAAAATCCATCTGAGCCGGGTGGTGGCCAAGTGTTACAAGGAGAACCAGGCGTCCTACAAGATGTTGTCGGCCTGTATGCGGAAGAAGGGGGAGGACGACACCTTCTTCTACTTTGAAAAGCTGGTATAAAGCCCATGCCGCCGGTGCCTCAGCACCGGCGGCATGTTTTGATTCAGATGTGCAGATCCGACCGGCGGCAGAAACCGCCTGGGAGAAGGCCCAGCTCCGCGGCCTTGGTGGCTGGGATCCGGCGGGAGAGGCGCTTTCCGGTCCGGTCCTCTGCCAGCACCCACATCTGGGACTCGGCCAGGACCTCCCCGCAGCAAAAGTCCACCGGCTCCAGTTTCAGGATGCGCAGCGCCCCTTCGGCGGGAGCCGTCACTGCAGGTACTCCGGGCCAAAGCTGTGGGGCAGCAGTTCTTCCAGGGTGAAGGTCCGCTCCTCTCCGGCGCCGTTGAGACAGATGATCTCGATGTTGGGGGCAAACTCCCGCAGCACCTGGCGGCACACGCCGCAGGGGACGCAGAGCTCACGGCTCCGCCCGGCGATCACGATGCGGACAAAGTCCCGGTGCCCCTCGCTGACGGCTTTGGCCACCGCGGTCCGCTCGGCGCAGATGGTGGGACCGAAGGAGGCGTTCTCGATGTTGCAGCCGGTGAACACCGTACCGTCGCTGCACTCCAGGGCGGCGCCCACGGGGAAGTGGGAATAGGGGATGTAGGCCCGGTCCAGCATGGCGACGGCCGCGGCCTTCAGTTCTTCACGGGTCATGGAAATACACTCCTTTGCAAGATGCGCTCAACTGACGGCCGGAAGCGACACCCAGCTCACCGGCAGAGCATTCAGGTCGGTGTCCGTGCTGGTGGTGGCCGGGATATCATACTGGACGATCACCCAGCCGCCCAGGGTGGGGGCATCATAAATGTCCCCGAACAGGCCGGACAGGCCGCCGCCCGGCTTTCCCCAGGCGTCCAGAATGTCCTGGCGGCAAAAACCGGACAGGGCCTCAGCGGCTTCATCATTCGTCATGCCCTCGATCTCAGTCAGGGAGGGAACCTCCTGTTCTGCTTTCCCGGAGCCGCAGGCCGTCAGCCCGGCCACCAGAAGGATGGACAGCAGAAACAAATAGACACACCTTTTCACGGTGGCTCTCCCCCCTTACGCCCAGTCGATCTCCCGCTGGGGACGAACCGTTACATCCATGATATCCTTTGCGTCGTAAAATTGCAAGTACCGGTCTCTGGAATGGCGCAGGGTGGTGCCGTCCGGGTGGAGCCGGTCGCAGATGACGGCGCAGAGATCCTTCTTGATATAGCTGAAGCTCTCAATGCCCACGGAGGCAAAGACTCGGAAGCCCTGGCTCTGGAGGTATTGGAACACCGGGCCGGTGTTCTGCCAGTCGTTGCCGTCGGGCCGCTCCCCGTGAGGGTAAAACAGGATGGTAGTGGGACCCACCAGGCTGCCCACCTCGTCAAACCATCGCTGGGTGTCCGCCTGGATGGATTCCAGGCTCTTGGTGCCCAGGCGGATGTGCCCCCAGGTGTGACTGCCGAAGGTCCAGCCGGTGCGCTTGAGCTCTGCGATAATAGGCTTCACCGCCTCGATCTCCTTCTGGCGGTTGGCCTCCCGCTCCGCGGTCCACTCCACATCCTGATCCGTCTGGGTGCGGTAGCCCAGGATGCCCTGATATCCCGTCAGGCTCAGGCAGCCCTTGGCGCCGAAGGGGGAGAAGTCCAGGTGCTCTTCCACAAACTTGTCCAGGATGGGGATGGCGTCCAGGTCCCGGGAGGTCACCTCATTGCCCTGGGGGTCCTTGCCCCAGGAGGCGATCTTGCCATCCTCCCCGATCACCAGCTTGTAGGTGAAGCCATTGGCAAGCATATATTCATAGTAGTTGGTGTCGTCGTAGGAGAGGATCAGGGGCTTTTTGCCCTCCGGCAGGTAGAGGGTGTTCCGAACCATCTTAGGCTGACCGTCCTCGCCGGTGGTCTCGCTCCACACATCGCCGATGTCCACCAGCACGTAGCCCTTGTCATAGACACTCTGGAGGATTTTGTTGTACTCATCCACCGTCACCATGTAATCGTCAATGCCGTTGGCCTGGGCGTCTCCGTCAAAGGCCAGCTCCGGATAGGCCACCACTGGATGGAAGAACAGGTGCTCCACGATGCCGTCATAGGCCGCGTAGGTGACACCGTCCCGAACGCCGCCCTCCGGCATGACCGTGGGGTCTGAAATCTCATAGGGTTCCGGCTCCGGCAACTCCGGGGCCTCCTCTTCCGGAGTCGGGTCTCCGGCGGCATTTTGAGCGGAGCCGCCAGCGGAGGCTCCCTGCCCGCAGGCAGCCAGGGAGAGCAGCATCAGCGCGGCAAGCAGCAGTGCGGTAAAACGGCGCATGATCGGATGTTCCTTTCTGTCGATTTTTGTCGGTGACCATAGTATAGCAGGAAACCGGACAGGAAAGAACAACAAAAAAATGACAAAATAAGAACAGGGCGGCAACGGTTGCCCTGAGACCGCAAAAAAGTGGCTGCAGCCACTCTTTTAGAGCTGCAGACCCAGCGCGCAAAACCTGCCCGCCATAGGAGACGGACAGGTCTTGCACAGATGGGGCGGGAAGTGGTTTCGGCCGTGCGCAGGAGGCGGCTGAACCCAGAATTTGATGCGCCTGCGGGCACGAATGCCGCGGCGGCCCCGGTTCCCTTACCGCTTGTCCCCCGGCCGGAAGATGGCCGCCATGAGCACGCCCGCCACCACGGCGGCCGTGACGCCCCCCGCCGCAGCGGTGAGCCCGCCGGTGAAGATGCCGATCCAGCCATCGGAGGCCACCGCCTCCCGGACGCCCTTGGCCAGCGTGTGGCCGAAGCCTGTCAGGGGGACCGTGGCCCCGGCGCCGCCCCACTGGGCCAGGGGCTCATACAGCCCCAGGGCACTGAGCAGCACGCCCACTACCACGTATCCGGTGAGAATGCGGGCGGGGGTCAGCTGAGTCTTGTCGATGATGATCTGTCCCACGGCGCACAGGATACCGCCGCAGAGAAACGCGTTGAGATATTCCATGAGATGTCTCCCCCTCTTTTCATAAGAGCAGTGTGCCCGGTTCCGGCGGGATTATGCAGTGCGGCCCGGAGACACAGATCTCCGGGCCGTGATGAAACCATGGGGCGAAAAGAGATGTTTATTCCGCATCCTGGAGTGCGCCGTATCCCTCTTCTCCGGTTCGGACTTTGATGACGTTCTCCACGTCGTAGATAAAGATCTTGCCGTCGCCGATATGGCCGGTGTACAGAACTTTTTTGGCGGTCTCTACCACCAGGCGCACAGGCAGCCTGCACACCACAATGGACACTTGAATGCTGGGCAGCATAGTGGCCTCCACCCTGGCCCCCCGGAAGTAGCCCTCGGTCTTGCCCCGCTGTTCGCCGCAGCCCATGACGTTGATGGCAGTCATGCCGGTGATGCCGATGTCGAACATGGCCCGCTTCAGGGCATCGAACCGCTCCATCTTGCAGAGAATGTCTACCTTGGTCATCTTGACGCCGGGGGAAGCGGATACCGCATCTGCCGGGGCAGTGACCACCTCCACCGGCACCGCCTCCTGCACCGGGACCGGCGCGGCGGCCGGGGCGGCAGGATTCAGTACAGCAGCGCCGTCTGGGGTATCGTCATAGGCAAAGGCAAAGCCGCCATAGGCGGTGGGCAGGCCGTGCTCGGTGATGTCCAGTCCCTTGACCTCCTCCTCGGGTGAAACCCGCAGACCGATGGTATGCTTGAGCACCTGGAACACAATGGTAATGGTGACAATGGTCCAGACCGCCGTGGCCGCTACACCCAGGCACTGAACGCCGAAGAAATGGAAGCCGCCGCCGTAGAACACACCGCCGTCCACTGCCAGCAGTCCGGTGAGCAAGGTACCTGCGGCCCCACAGACGCCATGGACAGAGATGGCGCCCACCGGGTCGTCAATCTTCAGCACAGAGTCAAAGAAGTTCACGGAGATAGGCAGCAGCAGGCCGGCTGCGATGCCGATGATGGCGGCGCCGCCGATGGAAACCGCATCACATCCGGCGGTGACGGCCACCAGTCCCGCCAGGGCGGCATTCATCGTCATGCCCACATCTGGCTTTTTATAGCGGAGCCAGGTGTACAGCATGGTGACGCAGCAGGCGACGGCAGCAGACATATTGGTGTTGACGAAGATCAGCCCCGCGGAGACCAGGGTGTTGTCTCCGGTCATGGAGACGGTAGAGGCCCCATTGAACCCAAACCAGCAGAACCACAGGATGAACACACCGAGGGCACCGAGAGAGAGGCTGTGGCCCAGGATGGCCCGGGGTTTGCCGTCCTTGTCGTATTTGCCCAGTCGGGGGCCGAGGATGGCGGCGCCGATACAGGCACAGATGCCACCCACCATGTGGACCGCCGTGGAGCCGGCAAAGTCGTGGAAGCCCAGATCACTGAGCCAGCCGCCGCCCCAGATCCAGTGGCCGGAGATGGGATAGATGAAGGCAGAAATGCAGAAGGAATAGATACAGTAGGAGAGGAATTTTGTTCGCTCCGCCATGGCGCCGGAGACGATGGTGGCGGATGTGGCGCAGAAAACGGTTTGGAAGATCAGATAGGCGAACAGGGGCACGCCCTCCGGCAGGATGGCGGAGTAGTCCCCTGGACCATAGGGTCCAGGCCGCCGATCAGGGCCCCGCCGCTGGCGAACATCAGGCCGAAGCCCAGCAGCCAGTAGACCGGCGTGCCGATGCAGAAGTCCATGAGATTTTTCATGAGGATGTTGCCTGTGTTCTTGGCCCGGGTGAAGCCGGCCTCGCACATGGCGAAGCCCGCCTGCATCAAAAAGACCAGCGCCGCGCCTAGCAGGACCCAGATGGTGTTGACTGATGAATACATCGTGTTCCCTCCTAAATCACCACGGGCGGCGGCCGCGCGTCACGCCGCGCCTTGGAACAAATACAGGCAAGGGCGTCTGTGAGATGGTCTCACAGGCGCCCTTGCCTTTGATGGAGAACACTTTACCACGGTAGACGGACAGCGTCAAGACACGTTCTTCACAAGAAATCTGCTGAATCCGCCAAAAATTTATCCGAAATTTATATAGGTTGACCAATTACTCCCGGACGGCGCTCAGGCGCACGGCGTGGCAGATGGAGGGGATGGACTCCCCCTGGCCAGAAGAGGTGGGGGAGAGCAGCGCCCCGGTGGGGGCGAAGAGAATGGTCTTCCACTTGCCCTCCCGCATCTTGCGCAGGAGATAGCCGTTGAGCACGGAGGCAGAGCAGCCGCAGCCGGAGGCTCCGGCGTGCATATCCTGGTGCTTCCGGTCATACAGCAGCAGGCCGCAGTCCTGGAACTGGGGGCCCATGTCCACACCGTCCCGCTGGAAGAAGTCCCGGACGATGGCGTGGCCCAGCTCTCCCAGGTCACCGGTGAGGATCAGGTCGAAGTCCGCGGGCTTGTACCCGGTGTCCCGGAAGAAGGCGGAAAGGGTGTCGTAGGCTGCGGGGGCCATGGCGGCGCCCATGTTGTTGGCGTCCGTAATGCCCTTGTCCACGATCCGGCCGCAGGTGACGTGGGTGACGTAGGGGCCGGGGCCGTCGCTGCCCAGGATGGTGCAGCCAGCCGCAGTGGTCGTCCACTGGGCGGTGGGCGTCCGCTGGCTGCCGTAGGGCACCGGCATCCGGTACTGCCGCTCGGCGGTGCAGAAGTGGGAGGAGGTCAGGGCGGCGGCCCGGTCGGCGTAGCCGCCATCGATCAGCAGGGACGCCAGGCTCAGGCTCTCTCCCATGGTGGAGCAGGCACCGTAGAGCCCGTAGAAGGGCACCCGGAAGTCCCGCAGGCCGAAGGAGGAGCCGATACACTGGTTCAACAGATCTCCGGCCAGGATATAGTCCAGGTCCTCCGGCGTCAGCTCCGCCTTCTCCAGCGCTCGCTGAAGGACCGTCTTCTGCATGGCGGACTCTGCTTTCTCCCAGGTCTTTTCCCCGAAGAAGGAGTCGTTGCTGATCTCGTCAAAAAAGTCCGCCAGGGGGCCCTGGCCCTCGAATTTCCCCCCAATATTGGAAAAGGAGAGGACGGAGGGGGGATGGGCCAGGGCCACGGTCTGGCGGCCCAGACGCTTGTCATTCATGATGCGCCACCTCGCAATTGAAGAAAGTTTTCGTAGCTAGATTGTCCCAAAGAGGCAAAAATATGAGGCCCGGCGGAAGCCGGACCTCTGAAAGGTCATTCCTGTTCATATCGAAACGGCAGGCCACAGGCGTAGCAGGAATGCCGATTGCCCTTCTGGCGGCGGCCGCAGCGGGGACAGGCGATGACCTCATCTGTCCGGGCGGGAAAGACGGCGGGGGCGGCAGGCGGGCTTTCAACTCGGGTGCCAGCAGGTGTGCCAGATCCGCTCTCCAAAACAGCCAGGCGCGCCTTTAATGTGGCGATCTCCTGATCCTGGGCGCGGTCACGTCCTACGGCGTCCGCACGGATACGGGCGATGTCCGGCAGCAGGAGCACTGCCAGCAGACCGATCAGCTGCCCCAACAGGCACAACAGGAAGCTGAACCAGAAGGAGTAGCCCTTTTCCCGGCCATAACGGCCACAGAAGAAGCTGATGACTGCCCAGGCCATGACGATCAGGAGGGAGAGATCGAGGCGTCGTTCGCATCAAGGTTCAGCGCAGCAAACATAGCGGCACCTCCTGTACTTATTCATGTTCATATTGAAACGGCAGGCCACAGGCGTAGCAGGAATCCCGATTGCCCTTCTGGTGGCGGCCACACCGGGGGCAGGCGATGACCTCCTCCGTCCGGGCGGGAAAGACGGCAGGGGCGTCCGGCGGACGCTTGGGGGGCGCTGCTTGAGCATCCGCTGCCGGGGCGGCAGGCTCCGGGGCGGGCGTTGGTTCCAAAGCCTGCTCCAGTTCGGCCATCCGTTGGCGTAGAGAGGACAGCTCCTGCTTCAGATGGTCGGACTCGTACTGCTCCTGCATCCGATCTGGTAGAAGAATCAGAATAAGCAAGCAAATGAGCCTGCCAAAAAAGCCCAGCAGGATACACAATGCAGTGGAATACCCTTTTTGGCGGCCCACAATGGCACACATAGCGGCAAACAGCAGGCCGATCAAAAAGGAGATGAGCATTGCAGAGGACACGGACAGCAGATGATACATACAGCTCCCTCCTTTTGCCCCATCATAGCACAGAAAAAACGACTTGAACAGACCTGTTTTCAGAGAAAACGGGCAGTTAGCCTCTGCTAATGTTCAAAAAACTCTGTACAACTGTTCCGCGTGGTGGTATAATCTTCATCTAATGGAAACATCCCGGTCAGGAGGCGCATACCATGAAAGAAGAGATGCGGACATTTGGATACCTCTGCCCCCAGTGCGGCAAAACCGTCATGGGGACCCGATCTGTCTTTGCGCTGGAGGCATCCAACGCCGAGGTGGAGTGCGCCTGCGGCAAGTCTGCCCTGAAGGTGGAGTTCGACGGGACAGAGTACCACATCTACGTCCCCTGCGGCATCTGCGGGGAGACCCATGAGGCCCACTGCCCGCCGGAGCGGGTGCTCCGGGGCGCCACCGCCCTGGGCTGCGCCAAGACGCGGCAATTCTGCTGCTTTATCGGCCCGGAGGGGACGGTGGAGAAAAACCTGCGGGATCTGGCGGTGCTGGCGGAGAAGGAGCACCAGCAGCAGGAGGACGGCGAAGAGGCATTTGTGGACAACGTCATCATGTACGAGATCCTGTCTGAGCTGAAGGATATCGCCGCCCGGCCGGATGGAATCACCTGCGCCTGCGGCAGCGGACGGTACGGTATGGAGATCCGCCGCAGCGCCGTGGATCTCATCTGCCGGGACTGCGGGGCCAAGCTTCGGATCCCGGCCGCCACGGACCGGGACTTGGACGATCTCTGCTGCCACATGAAGCTGGTGATCCCCGGAAAGCGGAACTGATCCGCTCCACCGGTCCGGCCATGGGACGGAAAAGCGCACCCTGGCCCAAAACCACGCCGCCGCAGGGCGGCTTTTTCCTGGCCGGAGATGCCCGGCTGGATATAGACACCGGGGCCGCGGCCCCATGGAAAGGAAGGAACCTGCTTTGATCTCACTGCTGGCGCGGCTGTTTATCAAACCGGACCCGGCCCGGGAAGAGCCGGAGACCCGCAGGGCCTACGGCGTCCTCTGCGGGATTGTGGGCATCTGCCTGAACGTGCTGCTGTTCGCCGGAAAGTTTCTGGCGGGCACCCTCTCCGGGTCCATCGCCATCACGGCGGACGCCTTCAACAACCTGTCGGACGCCGGGTCCTCCTTCGTGACACTGGTGGGGTTTCAGCTGGCGGGGCAGAAGCCGGACTCCGAACACCCCTTCGGCCACGGGAGGATGGAGTACGTCTCCGGCCTGGCGGTATCGGTCCTGATCCTGCTGATGGGCCTGGAGCTGGGGAAGACGTCCATTGAGAAGATCCTGCATCCGGAACCGGTGGACTCCAGCCCGCTGATCTTTGCGATCCTCTGCGCGTCCATTCTGGTGAAGCTGTATATGTTCCTCTACAACCGGCGGCTGGGGAAGAAGCTGGCCTCTCCCGCCATGGAGGCCACCGCCATGGACTCCCTCAGCGACAGTGTGGCCACCGCCGCGGTGCTGATCGCCACGCTGGTGGGCCGTTTCACGGGCCTGGAGATCGACGGCTGGTGCGGCGTGCTGGTGGCGGCCTTTATTCTCTGGTCCGGCATCAATGCGGTGCGGGACACGCTGGACCCCCTGCTGGGCACGCCGCCCACCCATGAGTTCGTCCAGCGCATCCGGGATCTGGTGATGGCCCACAGCACCATTCTAGGCATCCACGATCTGATCGTCCACGACTACGGCCCCGGCCGGGTGATGATCTCCCTCCACGCGGAGGTGCCCGCCAACGAGGACGTGCTGGCCCTCCACGATGAGATCGACAACGTGGAGAAGGAGCTGCGGGAGAAGCTGGGTTGCGACGCAGTGATCCACATGGACCCGGTGGTGACGGACGACGGCGTCACCGAGGAGACCCGGCGGCGGGTCCAGACCCTGATCCACTGCATCGACGACGCCATCGACATCCACGATTTCCGCATGGTAGCGGGACCCACCCATACGAACCTGATCTTCGACGCGGTGGTGCCCTTCGGCTTCCGCCTCACGGACCAGGAGGTGGAGCAGAAAATCCGCAGCGCCGTGCGGGCGCTGGACGGCAATTACTACGCCGTGGTGAACGTGGAGCGGTCCTATACGTAAGAGAAAGCAGAGCGGCGGGCGCATAGCGCCCGCCGCTCTGCTGCGCCGATCAGGCTGGATTCGTGCCGAATTCCATATTGGCGTAAATGCGCTCCATGCGGCTGTCTGGGAAATGCTCGTCAAAAAACACATCCACGGCGGAGACGGGGGTCTCTCCGCGGACCCGCTCGGACCAGCGGTCCACTGCCAGCAGGCTCATGGCGCAGTCGAAGACCATGAAAATGGTGAGGACCCAGGTGAGGACCTTGCCGAACCGGTTGGGGATCTTCAAAATCACCTGAGCGACCCGGGGATAGAGGCTTTTGATCCACAGGACGCCCAGAATGCCCCAGAACAAAGAGTAGAGCAGGCAGATCCGGCCGTCGAGGTTGAAGGGCATCCGACTGTAATCCCAGGAAGTGGAGCCGAAGAGAGTCTCCTGCCCCCAGGAGAGCAGGTACTCAATGACACTGCCCACCACAGCTCCGCCGAAAAAGGAGATGGAGGAGCTGCGGTTGCGATAGCGGTACAGGGCCAGGGTCATCACCACTGCGCCGATACCGTAGACAGGGTTGAAGGGACCGTAAACCAGGCCGGAGCGGCTTTCGATATACCCGTTGCGGAAGAGGCACCACAGGATCTCCACCACCACGCCCGCAAAGCTGCCGGCGATGCAGATCAAAGCGACCTTGTAAAAGTTGACGCCGGAGGCAAAGCTATCTGCCTGCTCCTCCTCCAGGTCGATAACGGAGTTGGCGGGGGCACGGCGGAAGAGGCCCTTGCGCTGGGAGCTCTCCTGCCCCTCCCGCAGGCGGGTGGTGAGCTCGTCGGCCTTGTCGGAGGCCCACTGATGGGCCTGACGCAGGCAGGAGGAGGCATCCTCCAGCATCTCCACCTCCCGGGTCACGTCGCTTCGCAGGGCGGCTTGCTCCTCCGGAGAGAGGCTTTGCTGGTCGGCCAGCTGTTCGTAATACTCCTCATACTGAACTTCCAGCGCCTTTTCCGCACGCAGGACGTCCTGACTGCAATCCAATAGATCCTTTGTCTGCATAAAAACCTCCTGTCGAAATTTGCCGTTGTGGGATATAGTAGCACACGGAGGGCGTGAAGGCAAGTGCCGCTCCGTTGTGCAGGGGCTGCAGGAGTACAAGAAAAAATCCCGCCACATTGCTGTGGCGGGATTTTTGAAAGTGCAATCGAAGAATCAGCGCTTGGAGAACTGGGGAGCCCGACGGGCGGCCTTGAGGCCGTATTGCGCGAGTTTTTGAGCTGTTTTTCCTTGATATTCCGGGCTTTTCCGGCTTTCTGCTTCTCAGTTATCCGGTGTGCGGACCATAAAAAACGGCCTTTTTTCATTCAGCGATAGCCTGATGAAACGCACCATTTACTACCCCAAACAACTCCTCTGGTTTATTATACTTCACTTTTGCATAGATGTCCATAGTTGTTTTGCTGTTTTCGTGTCCGGCAAGGTATTGTACTGTCTTTGGATCAACGCCCGCATAGAGAAGATTGGTGATGTAAGTGTGCCGCAGCTGATGAGGTGTCACATCAAAGTCCAGCGTATATTTGATTTGGGGTTGATTCTTCTGGGTCATACCCAGCGTTGGAGTAACCGTATATTTGATACTCTCCCCATTTACATACTTATAATAGTTCCGGGGCTTAGTGGAGCGGACAACGACATACTGCCACACTCTTTGGAACTGCGAGGCAGCCAGTGGCTCTCCTTTGCTGTCAGCGATCACATAATCTGATATGGAATTTTCTTTCGTTTCTCTCAGACAGTCCACCAAACACTTCGGTATCGGAATATCCCTTTTTGCTGCCGGAGTCTTTAGCACCGTAGAAACCACGGGTCTGTTATGCTCTGTACGCCATGCCCGCCTCACCGATAGATAAGGTGTATCCTCGTCCAGAAACACACAATCCCATTGCAGTGCAAGAATTTCTTCCCGACGCAGACCGGAATACAAACCGAGCATAATAAACAAATATGGAGGAAGCCCCTTGACTGTATCCAGAAGCACGGCTACCTGCTGATCTGTCAATGCCTCCTTCTTTTTTGTCGGTTTTCCGCCTTTACCGGATATTCCCGCACAGGGATTGTGTTCAAGAATTTGGTTTCTCTCTGCCGCATAAAAAATGCACTTGAGCAGCATATTGACCTTATTGTATAAGCCTTCCGATTTCTTTGACAATGGAACAAGAGCCAGCCGAATATCGTCAGCAGTCACTTCTTCCATATACATCTCTCCCAGAGGTTTGATGATATAGTTTGTCATATCCCTCGTATAACCTCTGAGTGTAGACGCAGACACCTTTGCCGACTGCATCAGCAGCCACTTCTCTCCATACTCAGCTACTGTCGGGTGCTGCCGGTGAAAGATAATTTCTTCCACCTTCTTCCGGGCCTCTAACTGCTTCTCATACAATTCTTCACAAGTAGCGGCATACAAACTCAACTCTTTGCCATCTGCATCCGTAATCCTGGTTCTGTAATACTGAATTCCTTTCAATGTAATGGTCCCATACTTCGGGATCTGTGTTTTCTTTTTTGCCATCTTTGATCGTCCTTTCTTGATAATGTGTAGTCTCCGTATCTACACTCTCTTTTTATCAGAAAGCCTCGATTTAATCAAAGATACGGCTGATGTAAAACAAAGAGCGAGACATCCTTGCCTCGCTCCTGCTTTACTTCCTATTTTATTATTACTGTGCTGCGTCCCAGCTTGCAAACGCGCAACTCATTGATCTGACCAGCTCATCTGGTCTGTTGTACTTAACCTTTGCATAAATGTCCATGGTAATCTTGCTGCTTTCATGGCCTGCCAGGTATTGAACCGTTTTGGGATCTACCGATGCATGAATGAGATTGGTAATGTAAGTATGCCGCAGCTGATGGGGTGTTACTTCAAAGTCCAGACTGTAAACCACTTTTCCGTTATGAGCAGCCTTTTCCCCCAAGACAGGTGTGACAGTATGCTTTACTCTTTTTCCATCTTCATACCGATAATAGCTCCGCTCCTTGACCGTCCTCGTAACAATATACTGCCAAAGTCGCTTAAACTGCGTGTAGGACAGCGGTTCGCCGTCCCGGTTTGAAACCACATACTCCGAAGTCGATGTTTCCTTTGCTGCTTTCAAACACTCAGCCAAGCAAACAGGAAGAGGGATATTTCTCTCCGCAGCCTTGGTTTTCAATTCGTCTGAGATTACCGGTCTGTTGTGTTCTGTGTGCCATGCCCGCCTTACCGTCAGATATGGAGTATCCGTATCCAGATATACTGAATCCCATTGCAGAGCAAGAATTTCTTCCCGGCGCAGCCCTGCATATAAACCAATCATGACAAAGACATAAGGCGGCAAATCTCGGATAGCATCCAAAAGGCGTGCTGCCTGTTCATCTGTCAAAGCCTGACGATCCTCTTGTGGAACACCGCCACCTTTTGTCGTGAGATAAATCGTCGGGTTATGGTCAATGATCCTGCTTTCCATCGCTGCGCGAAAGATAGATTTGTAAAGGATTACCACAGATTTATAAACCGATGCAGATTTCTTGGAAACCGGAACAAGGGCAAGCTGAATATCATCCAGGCTAACCTCACCCATCCGTTTATCTCCCAATTCCGCTATAATATGCCGCCTGACCTTTGAGGTGTAATCCGTCAAAGTAGTAGCTCGTACATGAACCGACTGCATCAGCAGCCACTTTTCACAATACTCTGCAACTGTGGGCGTTTTCCGATGAAAAGTGGCATTCTCAATCTGTTCCAACGCAAGCGTTTCTTTGTTGTATAGTTCTTCAGGTGTTTTTGCGTAGATAGCTACGAGCTTACCATTCGTGTCTTTGATTCTGGTCCTATAATATAGGACACCTCTTTTCATAACTGTGCCATATTGAGGAAGCATTATTTTCCTATTTGCCAATTCCTCCACCTCCTAAGAATATACTCCAGCGCTGTATCTATGTTTTATCAGACCATTATGATTTCGACAAGGATACGGACCGGCTCACACTCCAGCTCTGCGAGGTTTACGATATGTTGCGTTCTTTTCTGCTGGCTTTGCTCTGTGGGTGCATTTTGCGATATACTCCTGAAGGCCCGCCGAGGTAAAGTACACACAGCCATTCTGCACATATTGCACATAAGAAATAAGGCCATTGTTACGGGCCGCGTCCAGCGTTGCAATGCTGATACCCAAAATTTCTGCTGCTTCTTTTCGCGTAATAAGTTTTTCCATAAAGCATATTTCCTCCAATCCGTCAAGTTTGTCATCGTGTTTGTTCAAAATCACATGAATACGCTGGCAGCCGAAACCACCAGCGCATGGTATCTGATTTTGAACAGAAAGCGGCAAACGCTTCCTATTTATATTTCTCAGCTTTCGTCACATTTGCCACGCCCCCTGACGATGGGAACACAATAGGTCTCCGCTGGCGCGGATGTCATAACTCCGCAGCATCGTTCGTAACGTGTGCCGCAGGGTTCCCCCCAAGTCTTTGGCGGGCCGTGAGGAAGTATCTTTAAGCCCCCATGTAGTCATCGCGCCAAATCTGCCACCATTCTTTTATGAAATCGTAGATCGCTCCGAAGCAGTGCTTTCATCACCTCCCTGACTGCTCCATCCTCGCGGCGTTTCATATTCGCTCATACATGGGTTTATGTACCTGTTGTGCTGTCTATTCGATTGTCAATGTGCAGATGAAGGAGGAAAACTTGTCCTTCTTATTAACACTGACAAAAAAGGCAAAAAACAGGCGCATCAAATGAAACTTTATCAAAAATATTTTCCGAGCTGCTTTAAGCCACGGCGGATACTGTCTCGAACACGGCTTGGGTCTACACCTTCTACTTCGGCAATTTCATTTACCGTCATTCCCAGATAGTATCGGGCATAAATTCGCTTTGCCTGTTTCTCCGGCAGCTTCATCACAGCGGCATAGACCTGCTCCTGAAACTGTTTTTCCTCCAGAAGCATCTCCGGTGTCTGGGGCTTCATCAGAATCGCATTTTCAATGCCGTTGTCGCAGTCCAGGGAGTAGTACGCCTTATAGCGATACATCCTCCGGTCATAAGCAGCTTCCGCACGTTCAGCTGCTCGAATAGTCTCCATTACTTCCTCTGTCACATCTACAAAAAAGTCTGTTGGATAAACATCAGGATAAAGTTCCCGAAGGTTAATTTTCTTCATTATGTACCTCCATTTCGATTCACGGGTGATTGACGGGTGAATCGAATGGAGGCGGGGACCGACACCGGCAGACAACCGGATCATCTCCGAAAAAAAGGCAACAAAAAACGCCAGATTTCCGCAATGGGAAACTGGCGCACCAAGAACAGTCATTATTATGCTGAATCACATGGAACGATAATGCCGATGCAATGCTATACTTGCCCGGAGGAGGGGCAATGCTTTTTTTAATTGATGTAGATCATGGGAGCTTTGAAAAAGCAAAAGAGACACGGCAAATTAACCTCCAAGCGGCTACCGTGTCCCTGCAAGTCGTCATTAGTTTGTGTAAACGCAAAGAAACGGCGGCTCTGAAATTGTCCTTCAAAACCGCCGATTGAGTTCAAACCTTAAAATAGCGCACGAAATTATCTGCC